>NZ_OLMR01000016.1 GCF_900291955.1 Pseudoruminococcus massiliensis
CAAGCCAGATGTCGTACTTATTTATCAGCTTGTCTTTATGCAAATAATTGCATAGCCAATTCGGGTTGCAATAGAGCATTGGACGATAGCCAGCAGACTTGATTCTATCGCAGAAGGCAATAACAATACTTGTAAGAGTATCTTTGCCAAGATGAGTCTGCGAGGAATCCTCAATATCGAAAGCTACTGGCAAGTCAAGCTTGTAGCCCTTAATTGTTTTTAAGCAAAATTCAGCTTCCTTTTTGGCTTCAGCAGCAGACTTTGCATAGCTATAATGATAAATGCCGCACTTAACACCAGCTCGCTGAGCGTTTGTAATATTGCGCACAAACTTATTATCGACCTGATTAGGATTTTCAACACCAAAGCTCGAACGAATCATAGCGTATCTTACACCTGATTTATAGACCTTATCCCAGTCGATATTTCCGTTCCAAGTCGATACATCAATCAATTTTTCTTTCATTGAAGATACCCCATTTCCCTATAATAAACCTTTTCCGCTTCAACTTCCTTGGCTGTAATGCTATTAATGTCTTCATCAGATATACCCATACATTCCTTGATTTCGTCTTTGCTTTTGCCATATGCAAGAGCCTTGATTAATTGTCTTTTAATTTGTTCTGTCATTATAATACTTCCTTTCATTGTTTAATCCGTTCAGTCCTCCGCTTCTGGCAATCCAGCTATACTTGTAAGTACAGATAAAATGCCTGCCAGTAAACTTGCAGAGCCTAACATAGCCCAGTTTACATCTTGCATAACTGCTGATACACCAATTGTAGCAACTGCCGTCTGAGCAACTGTTCTAATCGCTCTTATGCCTGCTGCTTTAATCCATTTTTTAGCTTTTGTACTCATCATATTTAACCTCTCCTTCATTTTGAATCTTGTTCTAAGTCGCTGATACGGTGATTGATAACCTTGATTTCTTCATCATAAAGACTGGTTNATTTCTGCCTGATCAGGAGAGAGGCCGTTATTGTGAGAATGAGGTCTGAAAGAATTGTAGAAACCGTTGATATACTGAAAAATGCTCAGTTTCAGTTCATCAAAGGAAGAGTAAGTTCTGCGGTTGGTTTCTTCTTTTTTCAAGTACTTGAAAAAGCACTCCATTACAGCATTATCATAAGGATGCCCTTTTGCGGAAAATGACTGAACAATATTTAGCTCGTCCAAATGTTTCCTGAAAGCTTCTGCTGTAAACTGACAACCTCTGTCACTGTGAAAGAGTAGGCTGCCTGAAATATTACGGTTGGCGACAGCTGAATCAAGTGTTTCAATTGCAAGCTTTGTGTTGAGATGTGGAGATAATTTATATGCGATAGCCTTTCTTGAAAACAGATCAAGTATTACACAAAGGTAATAAAATCTTCCCGCGGCACGAAGATATGTAAAATCACATACCCATACTTTATTAGGTTGGGATGGATTAAAACGCTGTTTCAATATGTTTGGGCAATGCTCATTTGAAGCTGTTTTGTGTTTTGGATAGGACGGCTTGATAGTACTCATTTTTGGCAGATTCATACCTTTCATAAGGCGATAAACCCTTTGCGTACTTATATTTATGCGATATTCACCGGCAAGGCAATTTTTTATCTTGTAAGCTCCGAAGCGTTTTTTTGATCTTGCATAAAGCTCGGCAATACAACTTCGAATCCTACGGTTTTCAAGCTCTCTTTCAGAGGGCTTGTGATGAAGAAATTTGTAATATGTGCTTCTGTTGACACTAAGAACACGGCAAAGCGTTGTAACAGCGTGTTCTGATGACAGCAGCTTTACGGCATTCAGTCTTTGCCTGAGTTTGGCGTGAATATCGCAATGGCTTTTTTTAGTATTAGATTTTCCTCCTCAAGTTGGGCATTGCGTTTTTGAAGCTCCTTTATTTGTTTGGCTGTAAAAACTGTTTCATCATCAATTTTTACTTCTGAGTACTGCTTTATCCAATTGGATAAAGCACTGTGAGAAATTCCATATTCCTTGTGTATTTCAGAATATGTTTTTCCCGAATGGTACAGATTGACTATTGTTTGCTTATATTCCTGGGTGTATTTCGGATTTTTTGAAGACATTTTTTATTCCTCCTTTTTCTGTCTTCTATTTTATCATACTTGTCCACTTTTTTATTATATATCCATCATATCATTGCAAACTGCAAGCTTGTGCACACGCCGAGCATTGATTATGAGAGCTATTATAACCGACTTAAATGTATCAGCGATGAAATAAACCACCACTTAATTGTTCTGAATCAAATCGGAACATTGGATGAGCCGCAGTTCCATACGCTCTGCGAAGAAGCGGTAGGAACATCAAAACGACTATCTAATGAGCTGACCAAAAAGCTGGATATTGAAATTGAAAAATCAAGGGAGGTGAATGCTTGAGAAACGGAAAGCACTATGTTCAAGTTCGGATGACAAAAGCCGAAAAAGAGAATTTCTTAAGGATCAGTAAACTATGCAACGCCCCTGAAAAAACAGTTCTG
This sequence comes from Pseudoruminococcus massiliensis, assembly GCF_900291955.1. Taxonomy (GTDB): domain Bacteria; phylum Bacillota; class Clostridia; order Oscillospirales; family Acutalibacteraceae; genus Pseudoruminococcus; species Pseudoruminococcus massiliensis. The sequence goes on from NZ_OLMR01000016.1 coordinate 2,492, forward strand.
TATTGGCTTGTAAACGATATGATTGTTAACGAAAAGCCGCCTGAAATCTTTCATAAAATCACAAGGCTGCTTTTAAGACTTCAAACCAATGTCGATCACATTTGGCTCGGTCACAACAATTTGTCCGAAAAAACTAAGCACAAATATCACAGGTTTTCAAAAGCACTGAACAATTACGATTGCGAAATCATTTACAAAGGATTATTTGCAGAAGCACACTACGGCGAAGGCCAAGAGTGACAACATTGAAAGGCAGTAATTATGAAACACAAACCAAACTGCCGTTTCAATCATATTTTCCTATACACAATTTTCTACAAGAGACGGCAGACAAAAAGAAAAATGAATTACGAAAGGATTATGTTGAATGAAAAACGAAACCAAAATGTCTGCCGAAAAGGTAGTAAAGCAACCCAAACCGAAGCTTATGAACATTAAGCTTGAAAAGCTTCACCCGTTTAAGAGCCACCCCTACAAGGTGCTTGATGATGAGTCAATGACGGAACTTGTTGAAAGCATAAAAGAATACGGATTTCTAAACCGCATTATCGTCCGCCCACTTGAGGAGAAACAGGACGAATACGAAATCATATCCGGGCACCGCAGAGTGCACGCCGCCGAGCTTCTTGAAATAAAAGAGGTCTCGGCGGTTGTCCATTTTATCGACCGTGACCAAGCCACGATTTTAATGGTAGATTCAAACTGTCAGTGTGAAAATCTGTCCCTTATGGAAAAGGCGCGGTCTTACAGAATGAAAGCGGACGCACTTTCTCATCAGGGACGCACTTGTGGACAGACTGGCCACAAGTCGCGAGATAATGTTTCGGATGCCGACAGCGGAAGAACTGTGCAGCGCCTAATTCGATTGACCTATCTAATGCCCGAACTTCAAGAATATGTAGATAACGGCAAAATGAAAATGCTCCCGGCTTACGAATTGTCTTTTCTTAATGAAGAAGCCCAAAGGGATGTCATTGACCGTATCGATGAAACCGAAAACTTTCCATCCCACGCACAAGCTCGCCGTATGCGCGCCGCTTTTGAAGAAGGCAAACTTGACTACGATACCGTAGCTGAAATTATGGCTGAGGTTAAACCCAATCAAATTGAAAAGCTGAAAATCCCGATGGACGATATTCGCAAATATGTGCCGTCATCTATGACACCGGCTGAAATGTTGGAATACCTGCTTAAGCTTGTCAAAAAAGAATATGACCGTCAGCATAATCGCAACGCGAGATAAGAAGGGCTTATAAATAAGTTTATTGTAGGCTTCGGCGCCGCACCACAGGAATATGTTATTAACAGCGTAAGATATGTGGTTGAGTCGAAATTTCAAAAACCTAACTACAAAGAACCCAAAGGGAATACTTTGCTGAATAACCGTATCGGAAATTATCTCACAAGCGATTTCGCAGATTTGCCGTCCGTCGGTTCAAGTAATATAATAAGCACCGAATATGATTGTACGGCTGCCGGGAAGGAGGATAATAATGCAGCCGAAAAAGAATAACAAAATCGGGATAACGGCGCTTTATTGCCGTTTGTCCCGTGATGACGGAATGGACGGTGAAAGCAATTCAATCGTCAATCAAAAAACGCTGCTTTCGCAAAAGGCAAAGGAAAAAGGATTGACCGATATAAAATTCTATGTGGATGACGGATATACAGGGACAAATTTCAACCGACCGGGATTTCAGCAGTTAATATCGGATATTGAAATGGGATATATCTACGCCGTAATGGTAAAAGACTTATCCCGTCTCGGACGAGATTATGTTTCGGTCGGTAATTATACAGATGTGTATTTTCCAGATCACGACATTCGGTTCATCGCCGTGAATGACGGAATAGACAGCGAGGAGGGCGAAAGCGAAATTGCTCCCTTCAAGAACATCTTAAACGAAATGTACGCACGGGATATATCCAAGAAAATTCGTTCATCACACAGACTGAGGGGCAGTATGGGTGAGCCTTTATCTCAACCGCCCTACGGATATATGAAATCCGCTGAAAACAAAAAGAAGTGGGTTGTCGACCCGGAGGCGGCAGAGGTGGTGAAAAGCGTTTTCAAAATGTGTCTTGAGGGCAAGGGTGCCGAAACAATCGCCCGAATCTTACAGGAACGCAAAGTATTAGTTTCTATGACAAGCAAGGGACTGCTGAGAGGCGGCAAGAAAACGCAGCTGAACCCGTACAAATGGTGCAAGACGACAGTATCCAAAATTGTTTCTCAACAGGAGTATTGCGGCGATATTATCAACTTCAAAACCTGCTCCAAATCATTCAAAAATAAAACGCGGTATGCAAATCCTGAAGATAAATGGATGATTTTCAAGGATGTTCACGAGCCGATTATTGACCGCGAGGTATTTGAGCAGGTGCAGAAGCTTATAGGCAAAACCCGCCGCCGCAATCCCAAACCGGAAAACTGTGAGCGCAATATGTTCTGCGATTTGCTCTACTGTGCCGATTGCAGAAAAAAGCTGTGGTTTAACATCAAGCATGATAAAGAGGATATTCCGTTCTTTATGTGCGGCAATTACCACGGAAACTGAGGCACCTGTTCCTCCACGCATTATTTGAGAGCTGACGCCATTGAGCAGGTGGTAACATTAGAGCTTCGCAGGCTATCAAAATGTATTTGTGATAACGAGGAAGACTTTGCAACGCTGCTTGCCGACAAAACAAATGCCGACATTTTCAAAGAGAAAAAGCATCTTGAGAGCGAGCTACAAAAATGTCTTATGCGCAGTGAGCAGGTGTCGGAGCTGTGTATCAAGTGCTATGAGGACAATGTAGCGGGCAAACTGAATGACGAGATGTTTATGCGGTTTTCTCAAAAGTACGAAACCGAACGATTAGAACCGAAAGAGAAAATCTCCGCATACCGTAAACGCCTGTCGGAAGTTGATGAAATGCAGCTCGGGAAAGAAAAGTTCATTGCCGCTGTTCGGAAATTCATGCAGATGGATAAGCTCACAGCACCTCTCTTGCAGGAACTCATTGACCGCATTGATGTGTACGAGGTCACGGCCACCGGCAAAAAACGCAAGCAGATGATAAAGATACACTATAAGTTTGTAGGGTATCTGGAACTGCCGAGTCTTGCAAGACGGCACAATTACCGTGAGGAAACCCGAAAAGGCGTTGCCGTTGAATATGTCCCGAATGCTTTACCGGCATAACAAAAAGAGCAGGGTAATCCCTGCTCATACATACAAGAAGATGCAAAATGTAGGCAAAAAGAAATCGAGTGTCCTCATCCAACTCTCAGGTTGGTTATGAATACTCGATATGGTGCGGGTGATTTGATATTGCGGTATTTATGCGGTTTTAAAGGGATTTTTGTTAGTTATTTGTTATTTTCTTACGAACATTGTCATTGTTTTATTTAGCTTTAATCTACTTTTTAGTATAAGTTAAAACACACAACTTAGCAGAAAATTAATACAACCAGGAAACTTATGATAATTAACTTTATAATTTTGCATTTAACATTTGTGATAAAATTAGGTATGTATTTATGTATATATTGTGAATTGATTTTTCGGTAATATAAATTTATAATAAATTTAAAATAATTTAATTGGAGGTAACTATGGATTTTTTAACTTCTATACTATGGGAAATTTTAAAAAATGGTTTAAAAATAACAACTGATTATTTACAAAAGAAGTTGTTTAACTGGAATTTGAGTAATGAAGAATTGAAAAAAATCAAGGAAATAGCTAATTCTACTCCAGATGTATATTTAAAATCAGAAGGTATGCTAAAAGAATACTTAAAGATGGATAAAGAACTTCAAAATATACTTAAATTGATAAAACCAAATGTATCAATTACTCAAAACATTACTGAAAATACTGGAGTTGCAATTAACGCACAAGAACATCATGGGGACATTAATTTTTATTCTAACACTGCAAAACCTCATAAAACATTAAATTCCGATTTTAAAATCATAGAACAATATTCTGAATATTCTCCAATTCAAATGCTGAGTTCATTTAAGAAAACACGAGATATATGTATTATAAAGACTTTGAATAATGGATGTTCATTTGTATCAGGAAACATAGATATTCCTCAATCAATAAAAAATCTTCCAGGATGTCAATTCAGTATGATGCTTTTTTCATTTTCACCTTCAGAAAATTGGATTAGTTTTTGTAAGGAAGATTATTTTCTTTGTTTTGATTTAGAATTATCTAAAGGAATATCTCAAGTACAATTTCAAGTAAAAAATTCTAATCACAATCAATTCATTGATTTTCCTTTGAAAAGTGGTAAGTTCTGCAAAAAACTTTCAGAACTTGCAAAAGAACATTCTTGGCAAGATATAAACGAAATTTGTTTTACAGTTTTTGCAGATGACCAATACATAACAGAAGAAAATGGTTATATTAAAGTAAGTGATTTTGTATTAAGAAAAAATTAAAAAATCAAAAAATATAGCAAACAAAAAGGAGCTGTATCTACACTTTCGTGTGGGTACAGCTCTTAGTCATTTTATGTTATTTTACTCTAATCTTCTGACCGACATAGATTAAATCTCTGTTTTTGATATTGTTAAGCGATACAAGCTTGTCTACTGTTGTACTATATCTGTATGCGATATAGCTAAGTGTATCACCGCTCTTAACTGTATAATAAACCTTATCTGATTTTACAGTCGAAGTTGTGCTGACTTTAGCAGTGTAATCAAGGCATATCCAGCCTCCGTACTTGCCGACATAGCCCCAATTGCCTGTTACCTTGCTTACAGATACCATAGTGCCACATTTCAAAGCAGTGATTATGTTGTAGTTTGTACCTGCCCCTTTGCGAACATTAAGCCCATCCTGGGCAGTGACTTTGACAGAATAATCTGTCTTTTTAACACTGCTTGGCTTTGTAGCTGGCTTAGTTGTTGTGGGTTTGGTAGATGTGTAGTCTTTAAAAATCCAGTTCATATCAACTGAACCCGAAATGCCTGGCACACTGCCATTTTCTGAGTACTGCCAGATTGCACAATTGTAGCTTGG
>NZ_OLMR01000013.1 GCF_900291955.1 Pseudoruminococcus massiliensis
AGGCTGATTTAACAAACAATCTTGCAAATGTGTTTGGCATATCGACAAGTGCCTTAACTGTGCCCGACATTGACAGCTACAACGGATTAATGCACACTCTGTTTACTCTTGAGGATTTATACGGTTTTCGTATTGATAAACTTGATGACGAACTTTGTATACGCCTTGATAAGGGTATGGGAACAAACTATCTTACAATGTTTGATATGTTTTCCGCTTGGCAGGAGCAGGCGGAGAAGTTAAAAAACGGCGAAATCACAAAAGAAGAATATGACAAATGGAGATATAACTATCCCGAAAGCGTAGCTTTCAATTCTCGTAAGGAGGACAAAAATAAATGAACTTTGGTAAAGTAATCAAATTATTTCTTTTAGATGGAACTCCAAATGGTCGTTGGATATGTGAATTGTCAAATTGGACAGGTATTGCCTATAAAATACCCAGAAATATGATAAAGGAGAGCGAAAATAGAGATGAGCTATCTTCGCCCGGTATATATTTTCTTTTCGGCCGTGATGATGAAAACGACAAACCGCTTGTTTATATAGGAGAAGCAGAAAATATAATTGCAAGATTGAAGCAACACTTGGACAGAAAGGACAATTGGAACGAAGCAGTCGCTTTTATTAGTAAGGATTCTAACCTCAACAAAGCTCACATAAAATACTTAGAAAATCGATTTTACACCATTGCTAAAATGTGCGGTCGCTATTCCATAGACAACAACAATATACCTACCAAATCAACCGTTTCTGAGGCTGAGGTTGCCGAACTTGAGGAATTTATATACAACGCAAAAATACTGGTAAATGCACTTGGTCATAAAACATTTGAAAGTTATTCTGAAAAACAAATAAACGAAAAAGAGAATAATCCGATTTTTTACATTTCTGCAGGTAACGGAAAAGCTTCTATGATTGCAACATCAGACGGATATGTTTTACAAAAGGGATCTTGTATACATATAACATCTGCAGAATCACTTAATAACGGTATAAAAAAGAAAGTTGAACAAAGCCGAAATGACGGTGAAATTAAAGACAATATTTTACAAGAGGATAAACTTTTTTCAAGTTCTTCATCTGCAGCTGCATTTGCGGCAGGATATAGTATCAGTGGTCCTCAACAGTGGAAGACAAAGGAAGGAAAAACTCTAAAATCGTTTGAAACAAAAAAGTAAACAAAAAAGGCATTACCGACTGCAAAAGTCAGTAATGCCTTTTATAGTATTAAGATAATTGTACCTGCAAACCGATAGAACACTTAGAATAAAGTCGTTTTATGGTTTGCTATCATTTTGCTATCAAGTTGGAAATTCGAGAGCCTAAAGCCCAGTGTTTATGCGGGTTTACGCCACTCTTGATGTTCCGAGGCAAAGCTCATTTTAACCAAAGGGGCAAAAATCACTTTCCCAGTTACACTCATTCAATTACAATAAAACTGGAATTTTATTGACAAAATCTCTTGATTTTTCAAGGTTTTCTTCGATTCTGGGCGTAAAAAATGACCTCAAAGGATTGCTCCTTCAAGGTCATTCGAGAATATCAAATTTTACCGATGGTTAAAAATTGGTGTTGCCCAAAAACACTTGATATTATTCCCACTCCTAAGTGTAAAACAGACTTTAACTGTTTTTGTTTAGGAATTTTGACTTGATATGCTTTAATTTAGTACAGATTATCTCAATTCTATGAGGTATTTCTGCTTTTGCTATCAAATAGCTATCACTTGGATGCTATCGCTATCAATAGTAACGTAATGATGTTCGACAAATAAAGTTACATATAAATGCAACATTGATTTTTACTACTTATATTTATAAGACCCAACAAAATGGTATTGATCATTTATATTATCAATTGAATTTCTTCATTGTATTTAGATATTAATTTGCAGAAAATTATAGTGAAACAGGTTAATATAAATATATCATATTTTTGTAGTATTAGCAAGTTGTTAGAAAAAGAGTACAAATAGTTCGAATAGTTGCATACAGTACATTTCTTACAGCTGAATTTGTGTTATTATTTATTCGAGGTGATTAAGTTGCAAAATGATTCTTTGAGTGTTTTTGTTTTACATATAGAAGAAATGCTAACAATCTACAAAACTTATGATAAATTAGCTTTGTATCTTGGTATATCAACAGATACTTTAAAGAGTTGGATGTTAAAAACAAGATCTCCTAAGCTATCAAATTTAGATGCCATTGCAAATAGATTAGGGTGCTACAGCTGTGATTTAATTAATCCACGCCCGATTAAAAATTACGGGAAATATGATAATGATGCCAGAAACTGTTTTGTAAAAAACATAAAAATTATTTTCACTGAAAATGCTTGCTACAACTTAATTCAGCGACTAAATTTGCTAAACAACATTATTACTGATCATATGTTAATATCATATCTAAGGAATTCAAATTATCGTACACCAAATTTGAAAATTCTGGACAATATTGCAAATCAATTAAACATAAAAACTTTCGAATTGATTAAGGAGGATGAGTATGAAGAAAACAATTTCGCAAGTTAATAAACAACGAATTGACAATTTAGTAATCGCACTAAATGGAATTGAAAATAAAATTCCATATATTCTAAAAACAGTATTCAACTTTAAAGGAAGAAAGTCTCCAGAAATTGCAGAAATTGCTATAAAAAAATTAACTGACAAGGACGACATAATTTATGATCCTTTTATGGGTTCAGCTATGTTTAATATAGCTAGTGTAAATGCTGGAAGAAAAATAGTTTCTACTGAAATAGATAACTATACTTACTATGCAGTGTATTCACTACTAGCAAAAATAGATACTAAAAAATTTAATGATATGCTTAACACTCTAGAAGCATCAGTTAAAAATGAGGTAATGGAATTATATGAAACTTCTTGTTGTGGAGTTAAGAATTATATTTCAAAAGTCCTATTTGATCCAGAAACTCATGAATATTTTAATCCAATATCCAATAGAGAAAACGAAAATGGAAATATAAAACTTATTTCAAAGTGCCCCATATGTGGTAAAAAGCAGAAACAATTTGATGAAAATGATTATAAAAAGTTAGAAGAAACCGAAAAGTTGGACACCTCTGAATTTCCTAACGATAAATATATTGAGAATAGCAGAATTAACATTACTAGTTCAACAGGTGCTGATTATTACGGTAGAATTTTTACTAATAGAAACAAAAAAGCATTATTAATTATTCAAAATGGTATAAACAAATTAGAAAAATGCATAGAAAGGGATGTTCTAGAACATGCTTTAGTTTCTTCTCTATCTCTGTCAAGAGTTGCAATGTATGGTTCAAGTACAGATATTCTATATCATGTGGTACCATATGGAGCACAAGATATGAATGTATGGGAATTATTTGAGAGCAAAGTTAAAAACTTTCTTAAATTTAAAGAAGAATATTCGAATGTTCTTTCAGAAAATCCAAATGACAATGATAAGTATCAAATAATTTTATCATCATATCAAGATTACTGTCATAATACATCAAATACATTTGATTTAATATATACAGATTTTCCATATACAGATCAAGTCCCATATTTGGAAAGAAATCAACTTTATAGAATTTGGCTTAAACATTTCTACAACAAAGAACAATACGACCTGACAGATGAAATGTTAAGCAAGGAAATAGTTCTAAGTAACGCACCCGTTAGAACGAATAAACAAAAAATAGAAAGCTATTATCGAGATATTGATATTATGTTTTCTACCTTTAATAAAGTGTTAAAAACTAATGGACTGATTGTATGTACTGTAAAATTGGGCAAAAATAAGTACTTTTCAACTTTAATGGAAATAATAAATCTTGCACGAAAAAATGGATTTGAATATATAACAAGAATCGGCATTGATAAAGATGATCCGTCGTTAAGAAAACAATCTGCCTATAAAAATACTTTATCAAACGAAATGATTATTATTTTCGAAAAATTAGATGAACTGAATAGATACTGGTATATCAACAACAAAAATTATGAATTTGAATGTGTTAAACTGATATATGACAAAATTAATAAGAGCAACACAGATATAAATATTACACAAGCAGTATCATATATTGCAGAAACTATCTTAAGAAAAGAAAAGTACTGTATTTCAGAATCTGATAAACAAATAATCAATCAAACTATTCGAGATAATTTTGTTATTGATAAACAAAACGCTGCAGTTAGAATAGACAGTAACAAATTATATTTAGATATTGAAGATAAAACGGATTTATTTACCAAGCTTTACAATTATATACCAATTTTCATTGATAAATTATTATCTGAAAAAGGAAGTTTTGTACTTGATGATTTATATTTTGAAATTGCAAACACATTATGTACAGGCGACCCGAAAACGATCAATCAATTCATTGACGATCCAAGACATCAGCAAGGCATAGAACGGTTGATCAATACGTACTGTTCAACCGATGGCAAATCTTATGAAAGAAAAAAACAAGTTATCGTTCAAAATGATGAGGCGATTGATATATCATTAATGAGCGGAACTCAATTCGAAGAGTTGATAAAATTACTGCTTGAAGTTGATGGATATAATGATGTAATTGTAATGGGCGGCGCCGGTGATCTGGGGGTAGATCTACTTGCAAAAAAAGAAAATTCATTTGGCAAGAAAGAACTGTATTTGTTCCAATGTAAACGTTGGGTAGCTGATGTTGGTTCTGAGCCCATGCAAAGATTAGTTGCAGAACGTGATAGACGTGGAGCCGATATTGCTATTTGTGTTACCACATCGGGATATACAAGAGATGGACTAATAATTTCTAGAGAACAAGATATTGGCGCCTGGGATGGTCAGCAAGTAATGGATAAATTAAATCTATATTTTCCAGATCAATACTACAATAGCATACTTAAATGTGAATAAACAAAGCCCACCAGCAATGGTGGGCTTTGTTTTATAGCGTCCATTTTGATATTTTCGAATCCCACTTCAAATGCTTTTCAAAAATTTCGACTAACGATTTGTGTTTTTTCGAAATTTTTGTTAACCAACCATTTTGAATTAATATTTCCATCAATCCATTGTCATATAATTCAGGAGTTGATAGTGCTCCGGCCTGTTTGACTAAAAACTTTGACTGTCTAACAATATTATCTTCAATTTCATCCATATCTTCTTTTCCGTTTTGCTCGAAAGTAATATTCCTATCTTTTACAAAAAACAAGATACAATCTCCGTTCAATGACTTCTTCGGACTAATTATATTTTTTAATGTATTTGATTTAGGTATGTGTATTTGCGTCAAATATTTCAAATGATACTTAGATAATATACCAATAATTTTATCCCATACATCCAAATTAGAATCGTGAAAATACATACAAAACATACCACCATTTTTAAGTTTATGAGAACATATTTCAAAAACATTCTCAAGTAAACAAAAATAATTTTCTTCATCTTTGTTTCTTGAGGGTGCAGATGAAACAACAATTTCATCTACTATATTGAAATCTAAATTTAAAAAAGATTTATATAACTGCATATACTCTGAATATGCAACTTGTCCTAAATACGGTGGATCAGTAATTATTAATTGTACAGATTCATCATTTATATCCGATTCTGTAATATTTTGGCTTCCCTTATTAAAGATTTTATAATTTTTTGAACAACTATAATTTTTATTTAAATAAATAATAGTTTTTTTAAAAGCTTTAACCTTTTTTTCTAAAATATCAACAATGTTTTTCTCAACACAATCCGTTTTTGGTATCCAAAGAGGCCATTGAGAATTAGAATGTTTATCTGTGATCTTACACAAATGAAGAACTGACATTAAAATATATTTGAATACTTCATTATAGCCTTCAAGTTCATCTATTATTCCGACTATTTCATCTAAAACAGCAAAATTTCTCTTAGTGAAAATTTGACTAATTGGCTGATTATCATATACAGCAAGTTTACTGTTTGCAATTAATATATCATCACTTATATTTTTTAGTTTATGGTCAACATTAATTTTTAAAATGTCTTCTTCGCTGCAATTTTTATGAAGTTTAGATGAACAAGTGCAACGATAATTTATTGTTTTTATTTCAATATCAGACTCTCTGCTCTTCTTATCAAAAATCACAGATGTTATTATTCCTTTTGAGCCACATTCGGAACATTCTGTTTCGTAAAACGGCAATAATTCTTTTATTTTCTTTAAAAATTTTTTTGAAATATTTTCAAACTTTGATACATCATACTCCTTAAGTAATGTTTCCACTAAAAACACAGGAGCTGAGTTTATTTCACATCCTATTCCAATACGGTTATATTTAGAATTAATTGCTTCTAACAATGTAACGCCCGAACCTAAAAATGGATCATAAACAATATCTCCCTCTTGGCTAAATGATTCAATTAGAATATCACAGATATTGTATGGCTTTTGAGACCAATAAATATTAGAGTTGTACAAATCATTTTTGTTTGTAGCAACAGTGTTATGTATTTTATTTTTTACTTCTTCTATATTTATCGGCATAATACTCTCCAATTATTTACCACTGCAAAGAATCAAATATTCATTTACCTTTTTTTGCGTACTGTTTCTATTGTTTGAATGAACATACTTTTGAGTTACAACTTCTGTTTTGTTAAATCCAAAAGCACTTGAACATTTGCTAATTAAATCATCTATTTCCATTACATAGCGATCAGTTTTTTGCCTTTCAATATCAATAGGATATGCAAAGCTAACTACCAAATCTTTTTTATAAGCTTTTGAAAAATCTATTAATTTCGAAAATGTCATCAAACAGTCTTTTTTTGTGCTAAGTTTAGACTGATACCTATTGTCAGTATATAATCCTTTAGTATAAGTACCACCCTTAACTGTCAATGAAGGATAATCATATCTAGTTACAGTATTTAACAAATGATAATATCTTGAGTACTGCATATCTGTGTAAGGAGGATCAGCATATATTAAGGAAACATTATCCTGAATATCTTTTAAGTTTAACAATTCAGAAAAATTACAATTAAACGCTTTATTTTTACACGGCGAATTAACAAAGCTACCCGACGAAAATTCTTTGAGTTTGGTAATAAAAATATCAATTATTGTTTTTTTTCTTTGACTTAACAGCCGAGTTTTATTTTTTTCTTTATTGAGGGGTTGCGCCATATGACCATCTTTTGAAAATACACATTCTTTCATAGCAAAATACAGTGAAGTCAGCATAGCGTAATATATCGGATCGTTTGAATATCTATCAATAGCATATCTAATTGAGTCTATTTGCATTGACTGAGTTAAACCGAAATAACTAGTTGAATAATATGTAGTAAACAATTCATAACAACAATGCGGAGTTTCAATTAGCACTTTTTTTGTCCACACAGTGGGAATCAATTTATAAAGTTCAATTAATCCATCTGCATTATTTAATAGTAAACACTTTGCTTCCTCATTTGCAAGTTCCAAATACACTTTTCTTTGATTTTTCAAATTTTCGTTATAATGAGCTAAAAACTCATCTTGAATATTACCAAAATCAATATAGTAAGAAGATAGTAAAGCCTTCGCAATTATATAAGCATACAATTCACAATCGTTAGCGTATACCCTGTATTTTGACTTATAGCTGTAACCTACGCTCGATGTTCCAGAAAAAATATCCAAAATCGTTGAATCATCTTTTAAGAATTTGTTTGTATTTTGATGTATAAATTCTAATATGTTCTTTTTACTACCTTGATAATTCAAAACTGAAAACATATCCATACATAAACCTCGTTTCTAACCTCAATAAGTATATCATATTGAATTGAAATTAACAAGCACAAATGAAAAAATAATAGTGTTTTATTAGCATCGTATCATATCGCAATAATAAAAAATGGAGCAACACTGTAAAATGCTGCCCCTTTTAATCAAGTTATAAAATACTTCTAATTAGTCTATGAGTATCATATTGGTTATGTATTTATAGATTAATATATTCTAAAACGGCATAATAAAACGGTTGTAATGCCGTTTCCTATAAAATAACTATTAAGTAAATATAATTATAACCGTTCAAATTATATGTTAGGTGATTAATCAATTTAACGTAATCATATTATTCTAAACTTTATAAATCAATTCTGCATTTACAATTTCTGTTGCTCTATTGCGGATATTATTCATCTTTTGCACCCACAACATCATATCGGTTGATTTGAGCTCCTCGGTAACATTTTCTTTTTCGGCAAGGTCTTTTACCAGCCAGGGAAAAAGGTCTTGAGCCTGCTGTTCAATATCTGCAAGATATGAATTGAGCTTACCGCTTGTCAGCAAATTGTAATAAAGCACCTTGTGATGTTGCTTCAAATATCGTTTGTGTCGCATTCCCCAAATACCGATATTCGCTTCCTTTTCTTCCGCCGGTAATAAATCGGGCAACATATAGTCGCCCACCTGCGTATAGGTACCGCCTGTTTGTTCAAAAATTGTATTTGCCATTTTGTTTTACCTCCAAAAATTTATTTATCTTGAGCGTGGATTTTCACGCTTATGACCTTTGATATTTCTTGCCTGTTCAAGCAGATTATCAATTTGTTTGTGCCCGAAAACCTTACGCAAAAGCTTGTAATCTTTGACTTCCGACCGCAGATTTTCGTTTTCGCTTTTTAGTTTGCTGTTGATTTTCGATAACATTTCGTTCTCTCGATAGAGGTTGCCGTTTGTGATGTTTAACCTATGATAACTGTCCCAACCCTCAAAGCAACGAGCCAATGCCGTCTTGACTAACGCTTTTAATCTTTGAATAAGCGGCTCTGCTATTTTGGTTTTATACGCTTTTGCAGACATAAAACCTTGTGGCTCGGAGAGTTGATATTCGGGTGTATTATCGAGCATTTCTTCCACATTCCTTAAGTTTTCCAAACCATCATCATAGTTTAGCACTCGCTCGGATAACACATTAAATTCTGCTTGTTTTTCCTCGATTTCAGCACCTAATTGTTCAAGTTCTGCCATTCGTTCTTGCTTTTTATAATCAAGAACAGACAAATGTTTTTCGTGCGTTCCTTTGTGTTCCCACTCAATTCCGTAGCGTTCCATTACAAATGCAAGTGCAGATTTTTCTGAGCTCACCCATTGATTCCACTCGGTATCTCCACGAGTTCCGCCTTTGAAACCTTGTGCAGCTAACGCTTGTTTTAGTGATACTCTTGTATCAAGTCCACGCTTGCTGCCGATTGTGTACGGAACAAAATCAATGTGCAAATGTGGCGTTGCTTCGTCCATATGCAGATGAGCAGAGAACACTTTCAGGTTAGGGTTTCTTTCTTGAAAGCCACGGTAATACTCATCTAAAATCTGTCTTGCAAGCTGTCCGTTTTCGCTTTCGGCACTCATATTTTCCTTATCGCCAATCTGCAAAATCAGTTCGTGAAACGGTTTTTCCTGCTTTGAATTTCTGATTTTCTCATAGTAATTTTCTATCTTTCGGTCGGCTCTTGTCTGCTTTTCGTTGTATCTTTTAAGTGCTTCATCAAATAGTTCGTGGTAAATTTTCTTTATCGGCTCGTTACAGTAATCAATGTTCAAATGCGTTCTGATACCGTCAACATTTTCAGCCTTGAACTTGCGGCTGTTGTGGTTTACTGAGCCTTTACCGACCATTGCGCTTATCGTTCTTTGCATAAGTTATACCTCCAATCTTATAAACTTGCTCGTCCTCGGTTCTGTTACTCTTGTCAAGAGTAACGCAAAAGCACTTTTGACAGGCAAGCCCATCAAAAATGCAACCTGCAAGCAGGTTTTGCGCTCTCTGAGGGGCAGGGGCTGTCCTTTGAAAAGGACACCCTGCACCCCGTCTAAACTTTATCCGTGTCGGTCTGCGTCGATAGTGACGATGATTTTACCACCGCCTAAAACAGCGACACAACCGTCACACATCGTCACGCTGTTCATAAGTCAAACTAACTTTACGCCCATCGTGACAGCGTTTGTTTTGATAACTTATCCCATATTCATTAAACAAACGCCCTGCGTTAATATTCAACTTCATAGTCAATGCATTTGCTTTCATATCAACGCCGAGAAATTCAACAAGCTCCGTCGGACTGCCATACCATTCGGGATTTTCATTTGTAATTTTGCCGGCGATATTTTCAAGCAATGGTTCGGGCGGCAACTTCCAAAGTTCCGTTTCGATTTTTTCAAGTTCCCACACAAGAGTTTCGGGATTGCGATTAAGATAAATCTTTTGGTCGGGCTGATCTCTGCCTGAAACTTCAAGTGTTGCCGAATTACTTGTGCGCTTTTCTTTCCGTAAAATAAAACCACCGTCAGCGGCACCAAGCAATCCGTTAGTTCCCGAAATCATATCAAATTTGTCATCGGAGTTTTGCTTGCGTGTATGATGAACAAGTAGCAAACATATTCCGTAACTGTCCGCAAACTTTTTAAGCCTTGTGATAATCTCATAATCGTTTGCGTAACTGTAATTGTCGCCGCCCACTTCACGCACCTTTTGAAGCGTGTCTATGATAATCAATTTTGTATCAGGGTGTTCCGCCATAAATCTTGTGAGCTGTTCGTCAAGCCCATTTCCAAGTTGACCCGCCGAAACAGAGAAGTACAAATTATCCGCACTTTCCGTTCCGAACATTCGGTACAATCTTTCTTGCAATCTGTGGTAATCATCTTCGAGAGCAAGGTACAGCACCGTTCCTTTTCGTACATCATAATTCCAAAGCGGTGTACCTGTGCTGATGTGATAGGCAAGCTGTGCCATAAGAAAACTTTTGCCAAGTTTCGGTGCCCCTGCAAAAATATATGTTCCGGGGTAAAGCAAGCCGTCAATCAGCGGTGGTTTGCTTTGATACACCGTGTTATACAACTCACGCATGGAAATCGTTTTCAAATATGATGGATCAAGCTGTTGAAAAAATTCTTTTTGCATTTCTTCAAGATAATCATCTAAACTCTTGTCATCTCCGTTAAAATCGGTTATACTGTTATTAGTTTGTTTTAGGATTGACTGCTCCGTATCTGCGCCAACAGATACAATCGGAGCGGTCTTTTCTTTTTCTGTCATTCTAAAACCTCCTTTAATCCGCCGAGAATATCGGCAATCATTTCGATTAAATCAAGCAATTCGTCATTGACTTCACCGCCGTTTTCAATCCTCTGTAATTCCGTAAGTACATCTGCAAGATTATTACGCAAAGCCTTGTATACTCTCGGATTGCCTTGAACGACAACTTCTTTGTTTATAAGTCGTCTTGTGATATAGTCTTGTTTTGTTAAACCCGAAAGCTGAACGAAGCGTTCAATCTGTTTCCATTCCTCCGGTGAAACTCTAAAAGCCACAGTTTTATTTCTCCAACGGTTGTGTTCATCTTTGTTTTTAAGTGACATATTATTTTTTCTCCTTCCATAATTCATCAAGCGTATTTGCCATTTCATTTTGTTTTGACGGATATATATGTGTATATCTGTCGGTAATTTCTACGGTTTCGTGACCGACTCTATCCGCAATAGCGGCGGCTTGATAGCCTTGATTTATTAAAAGCGAAACATGCGAATGTCTTAAATCGTGAATACGAATACGCTTTACCCCTGCGGCTTTTGAACCTCTGTCCATTTCGTGATGAAGATAGCTTTTTGAAATAGGAAATATCCTGTCACTGTTATTCGGTGAATAAAACATTTTCAAGTATTCTTGCATTTCATCACATAAAAACTGCGGCATTTTTATTGTTCGATTGCTTTTCTCAGTTTTCGGTGGAGTAACAACATCTTCTCGGTGAAGTCTTTGGTATGATTTATTGATTGTAACTGTGCCGCTCTTAAAATCAAAATCACCAGCGGTTAAAGCAAGCAACTCGCCTACACGGATACCTGTCCAATAAAGCATTTGAAACGCATAATATGAAAGAGGCTTGTCCATCATTTCATCAGAAAACTTACTGTACTCCTCCACAGTCCAATAATTCATTTCTTTGTGTTCCTCTTTGCCCATATTGCCCACGGTTGAGGCAGGATTTAATCTTAAACCGTAAATCTTGATTGCGTGATTGAACAATGCGCTCAATTGATTGTGAATCGTCTTTAAATACCCTTGAGAAAGCGGCTCTCCGCTTGAATTAGTCATTTTTCTAATTTCATTTTGCCAAGCGATTACATCTTTTGCCGATATATCACATAATCGCTTATACTCAAAATACGGCAATATTTTAGTTTTAATAATATGTTCTTTGGTAAGCCAAGTGTTTTCCTTTAACTTCGGTCGAACATCTTTTTCGTATAGTTCCGTAAAAGTCTTAAATGGCATAGTGACATCGGCTTTCTTTTCTGTCAGAAATGCTCGTTCCCACTCCTGTGCCTCTCGTTTGGTGGCAAAGCCACGCTTTAATTTTTGCTGTCGCAAGCCTTGCCAGTCTGTGTAACGGAACTGCACATACCAAGTTCCGTTTTTTTCATTTTTAAATGCTCCCATTTTAATCGCTCCTTTCAGTCGTTTTAGTTGAGTAAAATTTTTCGTGAAAGAATTTACGGTCAATTCTGCCGGGAATTGTAATACACCCGGTTGACTGCAATTCTTTGTTTAGTTTGCGTATGAGTTTATATGCGTAAGAAACTGAAACGCCCATTTCTTCTGCCACATCTTCAACACGCATAAACATTTTGTTTGACATTAACATCATCCTTTCATTATTAATTTTCATAATTATTTAGTGTCGGAGAACTTTCTGACCGCATTCCGATTTGCCCGAGCGGATACACCATTACCGTGATGTATGACGACTATTCAGTTGTTTGCAAATAGACTTAACGCTATTCGCTTAATGATTATACTAAACATATTCCGTTATGTCAAGTGGTTTTCGCAAAAATATTAAGCTTTTTTGTTTTATGATACTTGACATTGCTTAACTTGTTATGCTATGATATTTAACATTAAAATGAGAGGGGCTATATTATGGCTATCGGCGAAAGAATAAGATTTTTTAGAAATTTAAAAGGTATGACTCAAAAATATCTCGGTATGCAGGTGGGCTTTCCGGAGAAAACCGCTGACATCCGTATGGCACAGTATGAATCCGGCAGCAGAACGCCTAAGGCTGATTTAACAAACAATCTTGCAAATGTGTTTGGCATATCGACAAGTGCCTTAACTGTGCCCGACATTGACAGCTACAACGGATTAATGCACACTCTGTTTACTCTTGAGGATTTATACGGTTTTCGTATTGANTATATCAACGGTTTCTACAATTCTTTCAGACCTCATTCTCACAATAACGGCCTCTCTCCTGATCAGGCAGAAATAAATTTTTTGTGAAATTTGCTCTTTTACTTGTCTACTTTATTGACTATGGTCCACTTTTTGTAATCAAGGACGGACAGGTGCTGCTCGTGAGTGCCCTTCTGCTCCCACTCGATGCCGTGCCGCTCCATAATCTGAGCGAGGATTTTCTTTTCGGAAAGTATCCAGCGATTCAGCTCGTTGTCGCTCTTCCCCTCGCCTTTGAATCCCATATTGAGCATTGCCTGTTTTAGCGAAACTCGTGTTTCCAAACCTCGCTTGCTCCCAGTTGTGAACGGTACAAAGTCGATATGGATATGCGGCGTTGCTTCGTCCATATGAAGGTGCGCCGAGAACACTCGCAGGTAAGGATTGCGCTCTTGGAAGCCCTGATAGTATTCGTCGAGGATTGCCCTCGCAAGCTCGGCGTGTTCGCCTGTCGCCGACATATCATCCTTGTTGCCGATTTGGAAAATGATCTCGTGGAACAGCTTTTCCTGCTTTCCTGATTCTATGTGCTTATAGTAATCGGGAATTTTTCTGTCCTTGCGTTTCTGCTTATCGTTGTACTGTTTTAGAGCTTCATCAAACATTTCGTGATACACTTTCCTGATTGGCTCGTTGCAGTAATCTATATTCAAATGGGTACGCTCGCTGTCCACGTTCTCCGTTGTGAAAATGCGGCTGTTGTGCGTGACGGAACCTTTACCCACCATTGCGCTGATCGTTCTCTTCATTTATCTACCTCAAATCTGTATAATAATATGGTTATCTCATTAGTTTATCTCTAACTCAGGTTCTGTTACTCTTGTCAAGAGTAACGCAAAAGCACTTTTGACAGGCAAGCCCATCAAAAATGCAACCTGCAAGCAGGTTTTGCGCTCTCCGAGGGGCAAAGAGCCGCCTTTGAAAAGGCACTCTCTGCACACTCTGCTAAACTTTTGCTGTGTCGGTCTGCGTCGATAGTGACGGTGATTTTGCCACCGCCTAAAACAGCGACACAACCGTCACACATCGTCACGCTGTTCATAAGTCAAACTGACTTTACGCCCATCGTGACAGCGTTTGTTTTGATAACTTATCCCATATTCATTAAACAAACGCCCAGCATTGATATTTAACTTCATAGTCAATGCATTTGCTTTCATATCAACGCCGAGAAATTCAACAAGCTCCGTTGGACTGCCATACCATTCGGGATTTTCATTTGTAATTTTGCCGGCGATATTTTCAAGCAATGGTTCGGGCGGCAACTTCCAAAGTTCCGTTTCGATTTTTTCAAGTTCCCACACAAGAGTTTCGGGATTGCGATTAAGATAAATCTTTTGGTCGGGCTGATCTCTGCCTGAAACTTCAAGTGTTGCCGAATTACTTGTACGCTTTTCTTTCCGTAAAATAAAGCCACCGTCGGCGGCTCCAAGCAATCCGTTTGTACCCGAAATCATATCAAACTTATCATCGGAGTTTTGCTTGCGTGTATGGTGAACAAGTAGCAAACATATTCCGTAACTGTCTGCAAACTTTTTAAGTCTCGTGATAATCTCATAATCATTTGCGTAGCTGTAATTGTCCCCGCCCATTTCACGCACCTTTTGAAGTGTGTCTATGATAATCAATTTTGTATCGATGTGTTCGGTCATAAATCTTGTAAGCTGTTCGTCAAGTCCATTTCCAAGTTGACCTGCCGAAACAGAAAAGTACAAATTATCCGCACTTTTCGTTCCGAACATTCGGTACAATCTTTCCTGCAATCTGTGGTAGTCGTCTTCGAGAGCAAGGTATAGGACAGTTCCTTTTTTTACATCAAAATTCCAAAGCGGTGTGCCTGTGCTGATATGGTAAGCAAGCTGTGCCATAAGAAAACTTTTGCCAAGTTTCGGAGCTCCTGCGAAAATATATGTTCCGGGGTAAAGCAAGCCGTCAATCAATGGCGGTTTGCTTTGATACACCGTGTTATATAACTCACGCATAGAAATCGTTTTCAAATGTGATGGATCGAGCTGTTGCAAAAATTCTTTTTGCATTTCCTCAAGATAATCATCTAAGCTCTTGCCATCTCCGTTAAAATCGGTTATACTGTTATTAGTTTGTTTTAGGATTGACTGCTCCGTATCTGCGCCAACAGATACAATCGGAGCGGTCTTTTCTTTTTCTGTCATTCTAAAACCTCCTTTAATCCGCCGAGAATATNTGGTACAGATTGACTATTGTTTGCTTATATTCCTGGGTGTATTTCGGATTTTTTGAAGACATTTTTTATTCCTCCTTTTTCTGTCTTCTATTTTATCATACTTGTCCACTTTTTTATTATATATCCACTTTAAAGCCTCCGCCCATCACGGTCGCTCTCCTCACGGAGAGCGTGGATTGAAATTCAGGCAGAAAAGATTGCAAAAAGCCAAAGTGACAAGTCGCTCTCCTCACGGAGAGCGTGGATTGAAATTAATACTGCTTGCGAGATGTATTATACAATCTTGTCGCTCTCCTCACGGAGAGCGTGGATTGAAATAAAATGTCAGAGAGTATCTACTCAAAAATTTTGTGTCGCTCTCCTCACGGAGAGCGTGGATTGAAATATATCAAAAAAATCGAAATATTATTGCAAAAATGTCGCTCTCCTCACGGAGAGCGTGGATTGAAATCTATAATCGGGTATGGTTCAATTTCCGTATGTTGTCGCTCTCCTCACGGAGAGCGTGGATTGAAATTTACTTATAACTATTTTTTAATAAGTGCTTTACCAGTCGCTCTCCTCACGGAGAGCGTGGATTGAAATAATAATATTATGTTTTTGCTGGCGTTCGGCTTCACGGTCGCTCTCCTCACGGAGAGCGTGGATTGAAATGGCAATAGTCAACATTTCAGCAAAATTTAAGATGGTCGCTCTCCTCACGGAGAGCGTGGATTGAAATATATCCAATAGTAGCGTTTTTACATAAATCACAAAGTCGCTCTCCTCACGGAGAGCGTGGATTGAAATACAAACAATCGTTCTGCCGCCAAAAGTCTTGCTGTCGCTCTCCTCACGGAGAGCGTGGATTGAAATCTCCTTAATTTTATATTGTTTGTATGTCATATCGTCGCTCTCCTCACGGAGAGCGTGGATTGAAATCTCCTTAATTTTATATTGTTTGTATGTCATATCGTCGCTCTCCTCACGGAGAGCGTGGATTGAAATCTAAAGGGCGAAAGACTTATCCGAACTTCTGGAGCGTCGCTCTCCTCACGGAGAGCGTGGATTGAAATATACAAATACACGCTCAGTAACAATGAGCCGCCCGTCGCTCTCCTCACGGAGAGCGTGGATTGAAATTCTTGAGCGTGTTAAATCAGCAGGCTATACACCTGTCGCTCTCCTCACGGAGAGCGTGGATTGAAATAGGAAGAGCTTTTGTAAGAAAAGGCTCCTTAAGGGTCGCTCTCCTCACGGAGAGCGTGGATTGAAATACCTTTACGCATACCTGTATAAAAGGCTATTGCAGTCGCTCTCCTCACGGAGAGCATGGATTGAAATAAAGGGAAGCATAGGCAATTATGAAAGTGGAGTGTCGCTCTCCTCACGGAGAGCGTGGATTGAAATTATATATGCACCGGCATATACTTCGCCTACATTCAGTCGCTCTCCTCACGGAGAGCGTGGATTGAAATATCGTTGCATGATAAAAGCATAATAGAGTCACCATGTCGCTCTCCTCACGGAGAGCGTGGATTGAAATTCACCGGCACTATGCACACGGAGACACTCGCAGAAGTCGCTCTCCTCACGGAGAGCGTGGATTGAAATCTCAATAGATGTACAGCCACAAAATGTTGCATTGCAGTCGCTCTCCTCACGGAGAGCGTGGATTGAAATTTATGTTTTTGTGACACTCACAATTAAAAATTGTGGTAGGACTGTGAAGAAATTTCTTTTGACATGTATAATCAAAAGATGTATCAACATCTACATATCCTGTTCGTACAAAGTGGTTGTTTATGAAGGTTTTGTTGTCAAGATACATATAGCACATAAGATTATTTTCTGCATCATATTTTACAGTATCATACCTCAAGAATATCTTTCGTTTACGAAATTTCTCCTGTAAAAACCTGATGGCTTTTCCTTGATATAGTGGGTTAGACTTGATACCTAACAGACGAACTACAAGTCCATTGCTAAATTCGATTTTATCAGATGCAATTACTTGCTTTACGCTAAAGAGTTCATTGCGTTTTGTTTTTGTCTTATCAATCTTTGAACCAAATTGAAGTTTTTTCATATCAACTTTCTTATCCATTCTATGTGGATCACTGAAAATATAAGGAAGCTAATTAAAAGATGAAATGTTTCCAATTTCGTCTTCTGTAAAAATGTATTTGTGTCATCGTCTAAATTGAACTGATCTACTCCCAATTTCTCGCGAATGATGGGTTCAAAATTTTTGTTAATTTCATAACCGATAGAGTTTCTTCCAAGATTCTTTGCAGCAAGAGATGTCGTGCTACTACTGGCAAACGGATCAAATACAATTTCTCCCGCAAAAGAAAACATTTTAATTAATCGTTTAGGTAGTTCTTCGGGAAACATAGCTATATGTCCCATTTGTTTAACGCCGTTAAAATTCCAATGCGAAGAAAAATATTGATTCCACTCTTCTTTGATAATAATAGATTGTTCTTTCTGCTGTTTTGTTGGTTTTGGCGCATTACCCAACTTCTTGAAAATCAAAATGAATTTATAATCCATCTTTAATATTCCATTACGAGGATACGGATAACTACCCATAATTGCCCCTCCGCCAGAGGTGTTCATTATGGTGGTTTTTTGCCAAATAATAGCTCACATATAATCCATACCTAAAGTTTTACAAAAGCGAATTATCTCTGTTCTAATAGGAATGACCTTATATCTTCCATAATACACAGAGCGGGCAAATTGGTCTCCGATATTAATACACAATCTGCATCCGTCACATAGTATACGATTGCACTCTTTCCATACTAAATTTAAATTGTTGATATATTCTTAGTAACTGTCGTTAAATTTTATTTGATTTTTTGTATCATAATTTTTTGATTACCAGTACGGAGGTGATGTTATAATTAACTGTACAGATTTATCTTTAATCTGATTGAGCGAACGACTATTGCCAAATATAATTTTATGTTCAGTCATAACAAAATCCTTTCTATTTAACAAGTTCTCCATTACTTAAAACAAAGTACTGTTCGTATGTAACATTCAAAGCCTTCGCAATTTGGTTAAGCTCATCTTGAGTGATCGTATTTCTTTTGAGTTTTGCATTAAAATTTTGTGTTGTCTGGTTAATTCTACGTGCAAGTTCAGATAAGCTTACATCTGTTCTTACACACAAAACACGGATTTGTTCTGATGTAGTCATAAATTCTCCTTTCAAGGCTTATCGTATTTACTATAAACTATTTGATTTATAATGCCAATCATTCAGCTGTCGATAAAAGAAAATTAGCGACAGAGATTTCTCCCTGCCGCTGTGGTATTTATATGGTATAAATTAACTCAGCATTTATGATTTCTGTTGCTTGATTACGGATATTGTTCATTTTCTGTACCCAAAGCATTTGATTATCGGCTTTGAATTTTTCTTTTACATTTTCTTTTTCGGCTAAGTCTTTTACCAGCCGGAGAAAAAGTTGTTGCGCCTGCTGTTCAATATCTGCAAGATATGAATTGAGTTCACCCCTTGTCAGCAAATTATAATATAGCACTTTATGGTGTTGCTTCAAATATCGTTTGTGCCGCATTGCCCAAATACCGATATTCGCTTCCTTTTCTTCTTCCGCCGGTAATAAATCAGGCAACATATAGTCGCCCGCCTGCGTATAAGTACCACCTGTTTGTTCAAAAATTGTATTTGCCATTTTGTTTTACCTCCAAAAATTTATTTATCTTGAGCGTGGATTTTCACGCTTACGACCTTTAATATTTCTTGCCTGTTCAAGCAACTCATCAATCTGTTTATGCCCGAAAACTTTACGCAAAAGCTTGTAATCTTTGACCTCTGAACGCAGGGTTTCGTTTTTGGATTTTAGTTTGCTATTGATTTTCGTCTGCATTTCGTTTTCACGATACAGATTTGCATTAGTAAAATTCAGTCTGTTTTTTCTCGATTTCGGCACCTAATTTTTCAAGTTCTGCCGCTCTTTCCTGCTTTTTGTAATCAAGAACAGATAGGTGTTTTTCGTGTGTTCCTTTGTGTTCCCACTCAATTCCGTGCCGTTCCATAACGAATGCAAGTGCGGATTTTTCTGCGCTTACCCATTGATTCCACTCGGTATCTCCACGAGTTCTGCCTTTGAAACCTTATGCGGCAAGCGCTTATTTTAGTCTGACTCTTGTATCAAGACAACGCTTGCTTCTGATGGTAAACGGTACAAAATCAATGTGCAAATGGGGTGTTGCTTCGTCCATATGCAGATGAGCAGAGAACACTTTTAGGTTAGGATTTCGCTCTTGAAATCCACGATAATACTCATCTAAAATCTGCCGTGCAAGCTGTCCGTTTTCACTTTCAGCACTCATATTTTTGGATATATAATAAAAAAGTGGACAAGTATGATAAAATAGAAGACAGAAAAAGGAGGAATAAAAAATGTCTTCAAAAAATCCGAAATACACCCAGGAATATAAGCAAACAATAGTCAATCTGTACCA
>NZ_OLMR01000018.1:0-2500 GCF_900291955.1 Pseudoruminococcus massiliensis
TCAAGAAAAGAGTGAAAAGTGAGTAAAGCACAGATTGATTTCTGGATTGCAAATTCACAAAAAGCTCAAAAAACTTTTTGAAAAAGTTTGAAAAAAGTCTTGACAAACGCTTTCGAGTGTGGTAAAATAAATAACGCACTTGAGAAACAAATGAAAAATTTGTAAAAAGTGCAAGGACCTTGAAAATTAAACAACACTAAAAAATTAGTACCCGTAATTACTTTGAGAAGATAATCTTTTCAAATTTTACGAAGTGAGAAAACACTTTACAAAAAAATCCAGATACGTCGCGTATCAAAATGAGCTTCAAAACTCAAAGAATGATTTTAACACTAATGTGTTTAAATACCATATTTTTGAGAGTTTGATCCTGGCTCAGGACGAACGCTGGCGGCGTGCCTAACACATGCAAGTCGAACGAAGCTTTGAGGAGCTTGCTTTTTAAAGCTTAGTGGCGGACGGGTGAGTAACGCGTGAGCAACCTGCCTCTCAGAGGGGGATAACGTTTTGAAAAGAACGCTAATACCGCATAACATATCGGAACCGCATGATTCTGATATCAAAGGAGCAATCCGCTGAGAGATGGGCTCGCGTCCGATTAGTTAGTTGGTGAGGTAACGGCTCACCAAGACTACGATCGGTAGCCGGACTGAGAGGTTGATCGGCCACATTGGGACTGAGACACGGCCCAGACTCCTACGGGAGGCAGCAGTGGGGGATATTGCGCAATGGGGGAAACCCTGACGCAGCAACGCCGCGTGAAGGAAGAAGGTCTTCGGATTGTAAACTTCTTTTGTCAGGGACGAAGAAAGTGACGGTACCTGACGAATAAGCTCCGGCTAACTACGTGCCAGCAGCCGCGGTAATACGTAGGGAGCGAGCGTTGTCCGGATTTACTGGGTGTAAAGGGTGCGTAGGCGGCCGAGCAAGTCAGTTGTGAAAACTATGGGCTTAACCCATAACGTGCAATTGAAACTGTCCGGCTTGAGTGAAGTAGAGGTAGGCGGAATTCCCGGTGTAGCGGTGAAATGCGTAGAGATCGGGAGGAACACCAGTGGCGAAGGCGGCCTACTGGGCTTTAACTGACGCTGAGGCACGAAAGCATGGGTAGCAAACAGGATTAGATACCCTGGTAGTCCATGCCGTAAACGATGATTACTAGGTGTGGGGGGACTGACCCCTTCCGTGCCGCAGTTAACACAATAAGTAATCCACCTGGGGAGTACGGCCGCAAGGTTGAAACTCAAAGGAATTGACGGGGGCCCGCACAAGCAGTGGAGTATGTGGTTTAATTCGAAGCAACGCGAAGAACCTTACCAGGTCTTGACATCCTGAGAATCCTTAAGAGATTAGGGAGTGCCTTCGGGAACTCAGAGACAGGTGGTGCATGGTTGTCGTCAGCTCGTGTCGTGAGATGTTGGGTTAAGTCCCGCAACGAGCGCAACCCTTGCTATTAGTTGCTACGCAAGAGCACTCTAATAGGACTGCCGTTGACAAAACGGAGGAAGGTGGGGACGACGTCAAATCATCATGCCCCTTATGACCTGGGCTACACACGTACTACAATGGCCATTAACAGAGGGAAGCAAAACCGCGAGGCAGAGCAAACCCCTAAAAATGGTCCCAGTTCGGATTGTAGGCTGCAACCCGCCTACATGAAGTTGGAATTGCTAGTAATCGCGGATCAGCATGCCGCGGTGAATACGTTCCCGGGCCTTGTACACACCGCCCGTCACACCATGGGAGCCGGTAATACCCGAAGTCAGTAGTCTAACAGCAATGAGGACGCTGCCGAAGGTAGGATTGGCGACTGGGGTGAAGTCGTAACAAGGTAGCCGTATCGGAAGGTGCGGCTGGATCACCTCCTTTCTATGGAGAAACGAACAGCAAAATGTTCAAAATCCAAGGTCGGAATTACGAGGAAAGTTTAAAAAAGTGTTGTTTAATTTTGAGGGTCCTTGAAAAAGGGTTCTCAGGGGATATGAGGAACGAAAGAGAGCTTTATGTTCCCTGAAGAAGTATGGGGGTATAGCTCAGCTGGGAGAGCACCTGCTTTGCAAGCAGGGGGTCAACGGTTCGATCCCGTTTATCTCCACCAGTGGCGAAAGTAATACTTGAGCCGATGATAACCAATATGGGCTTATAGCTCAGCCGGTTAGAGCACTCGCCTGATAAGCGAGAGGTCGGTGGTTCGAGTCCACTTAAGCCCACCAGTCGAGACATCTCGACATAAAAAGTGCTGAAAAGCACAAGATTGCACCTTGAAAACTGAATAAAGTATAGCAGATAAAGCAATATGATTAAATGTAATGCGCTGTATAAGTAAAAAGATACAGGGTAAGAATCTGAAGATTCAACTACAATTAATATGAAACAGAACCAAAGATTATCACATGGTCAAGCTACAAAGAGCACAAGGGGAATGCCTTGGCATCGGGAGCCGAAGAAGGACGCGACTAACTGCGATAAGCTACGGGGAGCCGTAAGTAGGCATTGATCC
>NZ_OLMR01000012.1 GCF_900291955.1 Pseudoruminococcus massiliensis
CCAACCGCAGAACTTACTCTTCCTTTGATGAACTGAAACTGAGCATTTTTCAGTATATCAACGGTTTCTACAATTCTTTCAGACCTCATTCTCACAATAACGGCCTCTCTCCTGATCAGGCAGAAATAAATTTTTTGTGAAATTTGCTCTTTTACTTGTCTACTTTATTGACTATGGTCCAATCTCACAGCCGAAACGGTAGGCTTCCTCGTAGAACTGCTTGGCGTATTCGTATCCACCGTGCTCCTCAAAGTACCTTGTGTTCACATCAATGACCAACTCGTTAAAGATCGTTGCACCGGCTTTCTGCCCTCTTGTGGAGATTTTGCCCTCGTCAATGAGCCGCTGGAAATACTCGTTGTAGGTCAAACCGCCCGTGTCCTTGAAGTGAACATTGCGAGCAATTTGCTCGGTGTCTACATTAAGATTTGCGTAGCTTTCATTCTTGCGCTCATTGTGTCGCTCGGTTTTCTGCGCTCCCTCTGCGGAGATTTTCTCCACTCGAACAACGCTCCAGTTTCCTTCCGCCATTCTCATCACCTCCAGTCAGCGGAAAGGGCGGGGGTGCGGGTTACGCAACTTTTTCAAAGTGCGTAACCCACTATGACACTTTCAGCTTCGCTGCAAAGATGTCGTGGGCAAGGGCTTTCCTCCCTTGACCTCCCTCAAAACCTCAATCAAATAGGCAGGTCGTCCTCGTCCGTGACTTCCTGCCCATTCTCAATCGTTTTTTCAACCTCCGGCAAAGTCCAGTACCAAAGAAAGCCGTCCTTCACAGAGCGAACTCCGGCTTTCTTCTTGTAGGTTGATTTCTTGAAGCCAGCTACCTACCGCCCGCCAACAGGGAACGAATAAAATCCTTTGCCGCTTTCTCCGCACTCAACTCCAGCTCGTCAAGAAAGTTTACGCCTTTGTCGGCCACCTCAAAGAGAATAGCCGAACCCATCGGCGCAAGGTTGCTCTTGACCTGCACCAGATAACGCTCGGCGGGGTTCTGCTTGTTTGCCGTGCGTGTGACGGCAAGAATACTTCTCGCTGCTCCGGCAATGTCGATAGAGTCATTGGTGCGATAGAGGGGGCTTGTGTCCTTCGCCTTGTTCATATGGCCGATGATAACGATGGCACAGCCGGTGTCCTTAGCAACGACAATCAGGTGGTTGAACTCAGCTCTTGTTTCGTTGGCGTTGTTCATCGAGCAGGTGTCACCGATATACGAACTCATCGGGTCGAGAATCAGCAGCTTGGCGTGGTACTTCTCCACGGCTTCACGGATACGGTCGTCTCCAAAGGTCAGGCTCTTTTCATCCTTCTTGATGAAGATGAGCCTGTCCCCATCACCGCCCGCCGAATTAAATCTCGGCACAACGGTATCGTCTGCATCGTCCTCATCGGCAAAGGGCAGCGGCGCTCCCTTGGAAAGCAAAGCGGCAAGAGAAAGCATCAGCTTACTCTTGTCGTCGCCGGGGTTGCCTTGCAGCAGTGTGACCTTGCCGAAAGGAATATACGGATACCACAGCCAGCGCACCTCTTTCGGGGTAATCTCGCTTGCCTTGATGATTTCCAGCTTTGTGGAAATGTTGTTCGGATAGTCTGTCATTGTCTTGTTCTCCTTTTCGATAGATAGTGCGGGCATTGGATAACGGTGGCACGGAAGCTCTTCTTGCAGCTCCTTTCGCATTTCCTGCAAAGCTCGTTATATTTCTTCCTGCCACGCTCATCAAGAAAGGACGCCCATTCTCTCTTGAGGTATTTCGGCATACGGGGCATAACGGACACCTCCTTTTCGCTGCCGAATTGTCGATTTGCTCCCGAAACGCAGAAACGCCCAAAACCTGACCCCGCTGTATAGTTTCGGGGCGTTTTTGGGCGTTTTCTTTCGATATGAGCAGCTTTGTTTTGACGGCGGTATCCTTTACCGCCAACCATTCAAAAGCCGCTGTTTGTCACTTCCGGGTAACAAAAAAGCGCCGTATTGCTACGACGCTTTTGTCTTGCTCGGAAGATCGAGCAGGGGAACGCTATTCAATTATCTGTTGTACTTTTTCTTTCTGCTGACAATCGTTGTGCCAATAGCTGCCCCGCCGAACAGGGCAAGCCACAGTGCAAGGTTGCTTGTATCGCCGGTCTGTGGAAGTTTGGAATCGTCTTTCAACTTCGCCGTTACGGTGTCGGCTTTTTTGATTTCCTTTGTACCGTCCTTGTCGCTGAAATACTTGCCACAGCCTTCGCAGTACCAGTACTCGATATTGCCCTCGGCATCCTTGGTCGCCGCCTTTGCGTCGATATGCTTGAGGTCAGAGTGGTTGTTTGCATCAAACTCACCGTAGGCTTTACCGCAGACTTCGCATACCGCTTTTTCGGTGCAGGTCGCTTTCCCGCCGGTGTGCTCAGTCAGCTTCTTGCCGCAATAATCACACTTGTGGTCTTTGTTATCGTCTGCACACTCGCTGATTATATAATCGCAGATATCACATTTATGGTCTTTGTTTGCATCGATGCAATTCTTCGTTTGCTTGCCTGCAGAGCATCCGTCAACGGTGCAGGTGCGGGTATGGGTGCCGTCGCCGTTCGATGCCCATTCACCGAAGGTGTGTCCGTCATTGACCGTAACGGTCATTTCAGCGGTGTTGCCTGCCTTATCGGTGACAATGATTTTCTGTTCGCCGTCCGCAGGAGAGAGAACAAAACTGTTGTTTTCATCGAGTGTGACCTTCGTTTCATTGACAATAACGGTATCGATATACTTCTCGTCAATGGTAACGGTTTGTGCCTCGCAATAGGTCTTGCCGTTCTCTATGCCCTTGATTACGGGGCTTGTTCCGTCCAGCACGATACCGTCCGAGCAAATGTAGTCCGTATTGCCCGCCTTATCGGTCAGTCTAACATAGATAATATATTCATTATCGGGGTCAATGCCGAACGGTGCGGTGTACGCTGTGAAGGTCATGCCGTCAAGCTCCGTTTTTGTCAGTTCCTTATTTGACAGCAGATATTCAACCGTAACCGACTCGCCGCTGTTGTCGGCGGCGTTTATCGTCACCGTTTGCGTGTCCTTAAAGAACAGGCCGAAGGTGATGTTGTTGAGGAACGCTTTCCAACTGTTCTCGCTGATTTTAATTTCGCCCGTGGGCTTTTCGCTATCTTTCCACTGTGCCGTGACAGTTATATTCTCCGCAGGCATGGTCGTGGGAATTTCCATATCCCAGCCGATAAAGGTGTAGCCCTCTCTTGTCGGGTCAGCAGGGGCGACAATCGCCGTGCCGTAGTCCTGCGTAATCGGAGCAATTTCACTGCCGCCGGCGGTGTCAAAGGTGATCGTGTACGAATTAACCTTCCATTTTGCCGTGATGGTCATGTTCTCCGCAGGCATGGTCGTGGGAATTTCCATATCCCAGCCGATAAAGGTGTAGCCCTCTCTTGTCGGGTCGGCAGGGGCGGTAATCGCCGTGCCGTAGTCCTGCGTAATCGGAGCAATTTCACTGCCGCCGGCGGTGTCAAAGGTGATCGTGTACGAATTAACCTTCCATTTTGCCGTGACAGTTATATTCTCGGCAGGCATGGTCGTGGGAATTTCCGTGTCCCAGCCGATAAAGGTGTAGCCCTCTCTTGTCGGGTCGGCAGGGGCGGCAATCTGCGTGCCGTAATCCTGCGTAATCGGGGCAATTTCACTGCCGCCGGCGGTGTCAAAGGTGATCGTGTACGAATTAACCTTCCATTTTGCCGTGATGGTCATGTTCTCCGCAGGCATGGTTGCAGGAATTGCTTTATCCCAGCCGATAAAGGTATATCCTTCTCTTGTCGGGTCGGCAGGGGCGGTAATTGGTGTGCCGTAATCCTGCGTTATGGTAATATCCGCTTCGCCGTTTTCGGGCTTGACTGTGACGGTATATTGATTGATTTCCCACTTCGCCCAATATTCCTTGTTGCCCGTTTCGGTGTCGCCGATTGCCGTAACAGGAGAGCCGGTCAGATTTTCGTTGTAATACCAGCCCTTGAAGGTGTACCCGGTGCGCGTCACATCTGTCGGGAGTGTTGCACCCACGCTGTAGGTGTATTCGGTGACATTGCCGCTGTTGATCGTGCCGCCGTTCGTATTCAAGGTTACGGCGTAGGTCGGGGCTGTCCACTGCGCCGTCAGTTTCGTCACCTCAGCCGGAACACTGTCGCCGGGGGCGTAGAATTTACCGTTGCTGCCAAGCCACATAAAGAAACTTCCTGCATCCCCGTCCGGGCGGGTCAGACCGTCGGACGCAGGCGCGGTAAACTCGCTGCCGGTTTTCACGATGATTTGAATATCCTCGGAGCTATTACCCAGCTTGCCGCCGCCAAGGTCAAGGGTAACGACCTTTAGTCCGTCAGAACCCAGTGTGCCAGGGTTCAGGACTTCAAGGACGGGGCGGAAACCGAGGTAGACGTTCCGAAACGAGGACGAGGTGTAATACCAGAAGCGGGCCGAGTTGTACCCACGGTACGCCCGGAACGACTCGGCGGCAGAAGAAGTATCCTGTCCCCACGAATACATTTTATTCCAGTTTTGGATATATCCGCTGTTCTTGTCCAGTATCCTGTCCCATTCATTATTTGACGGCGTGTCGTGTTGGGACTCACCCGAGCCTGTAGAGTTACTTCCCACAGACGGTGCGCGCAGGGTATAGTCCACGCCGCCGCTGGCATAATTTTTGCCGAAAATCAGACCTTCGTCATTCAGGCCCCCCCAGCTAATCGTATGCGTTACGGCATAGTCCGCCACAAACAGGCTGTGGGGATATTTGTTCTGCTGTGCATACTCCTCGGTGGTTGCCGTCGCAGACGTGAGTTTGTAGGCTTCTATCGTTCCCACATAGGTAAAGGGAACATAGTGCAGCGACGTATCCGGCAAAGAAACCGCACCATCTGAGTTTCCGCCGTTTGCCGTTCCGGGAATATTCATCGCCGAAAGGTCAAAATAATATCTGCCGCCGGGGGTGAGGAAAAACTGTTCTGATAAAGCAAACTGCGCCGTGAGCTTGGTAACGTCCGCCGGAACACTGGCACCGGGGGCGTAGAGCTTCCCGTTGCTTCCGAGCCACATGAAGTAGCTGCCTGTATCTCCGTCCGGGCGGTTCAGACCGTCGGACGCAGGCGCGGTAAACGTGCTGCCGGTTTTCACGATGATTTGAATATCCTCGGAGCTATTACCCAGCGTGCCGCCGCCAAGGTCAAGGGTAACGACCTTCATCCCGTCAGAGCCCAGTGTGTCAGGGTTCAGGACTTCAAGGACGGGGCGGAAACCGAGGTCCTCAATAGAACCGGTTGCAGGATGACCGTAGCAGAAGTGCGCCGAAGTGTACCCGCGGAGCGTACGACTCCACGTATCATTGCTCCAGGTGTCCTGCCCCCAGGAAGCCATCGGCCACCAGTTTTTGATATACCCGGTTGTGTTGTCTTCTGAATCCTGACCGGATTTTTTCAAAATTGTGTCCCATTCATTATTGGCGGGAATACCGCTTTCGCCATAGTGGCCGTTATAGGCGGTTCCTGCAGACGGGGCGCGCATGGTATAGTCGATGCTTCCGCTTGAGTAAGTCTTTCCGAAGATCAGCCCTTGTTTGTCCAGTGCATCCCAACTCACGAAATGGGTCACGTTGTAATTCGCAATGAACAGGCTGTGTTCGTAGGAGGTGGTATCGGTGTCAGCTGCACTATCCAGCGAATAAGCGTCCACCGTCCCCACGTAGGTGAAGGGCACATAGTGCAGGGTGCCGTCTGTTTGGGTGCCGCCGTCAAGGGTGCTGTTCACCGTGCCGGGAATCCCCATCGCCGACAGGTCAAAATAATATCTGCCGCCGGGGGCGAGGGTAAACTGCTCGTCAGGCTGATTTTCCACCGTCAGCGCAATGTCTGTGAAATTACTTGCGTAATCGGTATTATCATCGCCGTTATACTGTTCGCTGAAGACCTTCAGGGTATAGCTGCCCGGTGCAATGTTAGACGGGATTTTGATTTCAACCGTTCCGCTTTTGGCAGTAGGCTGTGCTACTCTGCCATAATACCGTGCGCCGCTGCTATCCGCAATGATGGCGGAGATATATTCATTTATCCCTGTGGTCGCCCCTTTGTAATTCAGCGTAACGGTATCGCCGGGGTCGCCGCTGACAGCTTTTTCCGTTACGGCAAAACTGCGGCTACTATCTAAAAGCGTCAGCTTCCACTCATTGCCGCTGTATTCGGGGACTGCTGTCAATCCTCCGTCGGGCTTTCCGCCCACGTCGGCAGATGCAAAAAGGACAGAGTTCAGATTTAAGTTAAAAGCGGGACGAACAGTCCGATGATTATTTTTCTTGCGGATAGAGACCCCAGAGTATTGAACAGAACCATCACTACTCACGATGGCGACATAAAAAGTCTTGGAGCCAGGAGAGCGCAGGTACCAACTACTTGTCACCCAATTCGGATGCGCAGGATCCAAGGCACGCAGATCGTTGTTTACCGCAATAGCCTCTTTTGTGGAAAGCGGCCAAAATACAGCGTTATCCACCTGCCCTCCCGCTACACAGTCGGTATTTTCTCCGTTGTAACTTCCGCTTGTAAGCGCCCGTTTCTTTACGGCAGCATTTTCTTCTGTCGTCAGCTTTTCCGCAAGCGCATCTATCGCGGTTTTCAAATTACTCGGTGCGTATTCGTTGTATAATATGATATCGGCAAATGGTATAACTCCCATAGCGCCTGCCGCAAGCAGGGTCATATCCCCCTGTGCGCCGGCAACACCGCTTCCGTCATAGCCGATAACTCGCCATGCGGCAGGCTTATTTTCTTGGTTTTTCCCGAAATACACGGTCGGTGCGCTCACTGTGTTTACATTTTTACTTAGTGCATCTGTGCCAAGCTGTACCTTCCTTTGCAGACGCAAGCGCAGCGTGCTTTCCTTATGAATATTGTAATCTGCCATCGTGCGCCCGTTCTCAAGCTCTTTTTCGCCCAAAAACAGTCTTTGCGCATCGGGAGAAAAGCCCGTTTTTTCCTGAATTTTCTCCTTGATATTGTCAATGCTGTCGCCTGACACAACCTCGAGCGTTAAGTTTGCCTGACCGACAATGGTCAAGTCAATATAAATCTCAATTGCGCTTGCCATCATCGGTACAAAGCTCGTCATCATACAAAAGACGAGCAGGATACTGAATAATCGTTTTCTCATGTTGTTACCTCCGTTTCGCCGTCTCTAGACAGCTTAAAATCGTATTTCATTTCCAGCATAGCAAACAGCTTATACATAACCTCTGTGGCAATCGCCTTGATATCCAGTGATTGAATAAAGGCAAGCACCTTTGCCTGTTCTTCCTCCGGTACACGATATACTCTCATTGATGCCGTCAAAAAGCGGCTGAGTTTGCGTTCCAATGGAAAATGAATATCACATTTTCTCGCCATATAGCTGCGCATCAATCCTGCCGTGCCAATTTCCATCTCGTAAAAGTCGCTCTCGGTATCATCGGGGAAATTTTCACCAAAAATCTGCTTCAGCTCTGCTGTGGTATGCAGGTAAATATATTCCGATGTGTCGGGCAGGGAATAGGCTTCAATGTAGATTTCTCGCAGGTTCTCATTCAGTTCAGTCAGGGTCAGTTGGATCGCCGTTTCCACCGCATAAGCGTAAACCGGTGGCAGTTTGCTGTCTGCGATGCTTCTTGCCATGCCGAACTGTCCGCCGAACATCGTTTCGGTCAAATCCAGCAAAACTCTGTCCTTGGTCGGAAACAAATTCAAATAACTTCCTCTTGCCACGTCTGCTTCGTCCACAATCTGACTGACAGAGGTGTTTTTATACCCCTGTTCCAGAAAGAGACGGACGCACACGGTCAGTATTTTCCTCTTTGTTTCACTGCTGTCTCTCCGCAAATATATCACCTCTCTTTAAGCGTTTTAGTATATATACCAATAATATCATAACAAGTGAAAAAAGGCAAGTGGAATTTGAAACTTTACCTCCGTAAATTGTGACATTTCCGCAAACGCTGGTTTCTTCCATTACTCACGGAACTTTATGACTTCTTGAATACTACCCGCAAAGGAAAAGCCGCTGTCTGTTGACAGCGACTTTTCTTACTTAGTATTAACAGTATATAAGCTCACTCGAAACGATTTCCATAGCAGCACTGCGAATATACCGCAGGTGTCGCTGTCCCCAAATGCCGATGGGTCTGCCCTCCGGCTCGTCCTCTCCGGCGATCAGATAGTAGTCCCCGACAAGCTCATAGCGCAAGCCTGTCCGTTCGTCCGTGATGAATTCTTCCATTGTGTCGTCCTCCTTGGTTTTATATTGCTTCTCTGGCTTTCTGCCCGGATTGCTTACGGTGATATGTTGTGGTCAAGCTTTTTTGTAACACTTTGTTCGATAAATATCTACCTGTAACGAGCCTCCATTGGTGTTAAATAATTATTGTATGAATGAGGACGAACATAGTTATACCAATTTATGTATTTCATAGTTAGTTCATCCATCATCTCTACATTTGAAGATGAAGTTATGTTATAAAAGTTGCTTTTGAAAGTGTGTTGTGATATAATAATTCCATTGGTCCAAAGTCTATTGAAACAGCTATTTCCCGTTCTATATAAATTCAAATCATAGTTGTGGCGCATATCATAACTGACAGACACCCTAACGAAATACTAATTGTCTGGAAGCTCTATGAGAAAGCCACAAATATGTGAATAGGAGTAATTTATGGTAGAACTATATGTCAATGATATAGAGAATGCTCTAAAGAATAAAAGCTATTTTTCTGCATTAGCTATGTCGCTTGCATTGCCTGATATATGCGGTGCAGCAGAATATCCAAACGAAACATCTACTGCAAAGCGCTATATTGAGTGGTATAATAAGTATCTCGGAGAGTATATGTCAGACGATAGTGGTAATCCGTATCTGAGTGGTGAAATCGTATATAATCTCAGAAATACCTTTCTTCATGCTGGTTCTCCGAATATAGACAGCAACAAGATCAAGGATGAAGCAAACCAGCTCGACAGATTTATGCTGATTCTTGGAGATGGTACAGAAATGTGTACGACTTTATTTATTGATACCCCTATTGTTAAGCTGCGTACTATGATTGTCGATGTTACATATTTATGCAAAACAATATGTGACCGTTCACTTTGGTACTATAAGAACAATACGAATAAATTTCATTTCGATTTTTCGATTGATACGCAGGATCATTTTTTATCCGGTGAGGGCAAGCTACCTTCAGGAGATCCAATCATCGAAGCACTTAATCAAAAGTTAGAACAATCAGGCGATACTCGAAGATTTCTGGAATCTCAGGATCACACTACGGTTGATGTTATTACTGGAGACTTAAATTATATCTTTTCAAATGAGGAGTTAAAGCAGAGGTATCTGAACGGCGAGAAG
Source organism: Pseudoruminococcus massiliensis (assembly GCF_900291955.1). Lineage (GTDB taxonomy): Bacteria > Bacillota > Clostridia > Oscillospirales > Acutalibacteraceae > Pseudoruminococcus > Pseudoruminococcus massiliensis. The sequence continues at coordinate 9,398 of NZ_OLMR01000012.1, forward strand.
ATCAAGTTAGTAAGAACAATGCCACCAACTGACACACCCGTCATTACTTCAAATACTGAGTCAACGGTAAAGAAAGAATCAGCACCTAAGAAAAAAACTGCTTCTCCATCTAAAAAGAAAACTAAGCCAGATAAGAGAGAAGCACAGGTACGCTCTTTCTTCGGTCAGCACTTTAAGGAAAAGAAGTATAAGCAGAAAAAAGAGATTATCATTCAGGCAATCCTCAAATCTAAAACTAAACAACAAGTCAACAATGCTCTTATGAAGTCTTTTGCAAGTGAGGAAACAGGAGTGATATACAAACGGCTATCTCCTTTACTCGCTTCGCTGCCAGGCAAATAATCAATGAGCGCCCTCTGATAGTTCAGGGGGCGTTTCCGTTCGTCTGAGGGAGCTGTCAAGCAGAGGTTGGCTCGGCAATGCCGTGTTCCGATTCATACTCCCTGACACGGCGATAGAAAGTGTTAGTCGACAAGCCCATTCTCCACATAAAGTCACGCCCTGTGATACTCTTGGACTTCCATTCCCCATAAAGCTGACCGAACCTCGTCCAGTCGATTTTGATAGGCTTCCGCCCCATGTACTTTCCCTGCGCCTTAGCGATCTCGATGCCCTCACGCTGTCGCTGTTTGAGCTGCTCACGCTCCAACTGAGAGAGGGCAGCGAACACGGTCAACATGAATTTGCCCGTAGGCGTGTCGGTGTCGATATTCTCCTTGTGGCTGATGAGTAGCAAGAAAACAGATTGTGGTATTCATTTCTTTCTCAATGATTATCAGTTTATGAGATTATGGAATAATCCTGAAAGATACATAGATTTGCTTAAAAAATTTAATTGTGTATTATCGCCTGATTTCAGCCTTTACGCTGATTATCCGACAGCGTTGCAGATTTATAATCATTGTCGCAAACATTGGCTTGCGGCATATTGGCAGATGTATGGCATTGAGGTAATCCCCACGATATGTTGGAGTAATGAAAAGAGTTTTGAATGGTGTTTTGACGGAGAACCAAAGCATAGCACAGTTGCTGTTTCAAGCATTGGAACTCAAAATAATAAAACGGCAAAAGAGTTATTTTTGAAAGGCTACAACGAAATGATGAAACATTTACAGCCTGAAACAGTCATTTTCTACGGCAAGGTTCCCGAAGAATGTGCAGGAAATATTATTAATATAAAATCGTTTCAGGAAAAATTTATGAGGTCAAAATAATGGGTGGAAGAGGCTCTTCAAGCGGTATAAGTGATAAGGGCAAGAAGTACGGTACAGAATATAAAGCAGTGTATCAATCAGGTAATATCAAATTTATAAAAATTAACAAAGGCAATATAACACCGCCTTTTGAAACGATGACTAAAGGCAGAGTATATGTAACTGTAAGCAATCAAGATAAACTGAAATCTATAATCTATTTTGACAAACATAACAAAAGATACAAACAAGTTGACATTGATCACCCGCATAGAATTAGCGGTGAATGGACTGTACCGCATACACATAAGGGATATTTCCACAATGAAAAAGGTACTTTTAAATTGAGTGAAAAAGAGCAGAAAATTGTTGACAAAGTAATTGAAATATGGGAAAATAAAGTTGATAAGTCATAGTAGAGTAGGAGAACGTTCGCTTTGGCTGAACATTGAGTTAAAACCAATTTCCATGTTATTTAGCAAAGCTACTTAGCCTCAATAGATTTTGGTTGCCAAAGATTCACGAAAGACCCCGGTGCAAATCCGGGTGGCTATCAAAGACAGTACAGCAATGTGCTGTCTTTTCTTTTGCTTATTTTACGAAAGGACGGTGACACCGTGAAAGACAAATTAAACGCAAGACAAAAGAAGTTTTCCGAATATTATGTGCAGAGCGGTAACATCGTTCAGAGTGCGATTAAGGCGGGCTATATCGACAACAAAGAAAAATACACACTCAAAGAGCATTATGGCTACGGTTATATAAAATATCGTCTGTATAGAGAAAATGGCGATGAGATACCGCCTAATTCAATAGAACAAACGAAATGGATTGACGGCAAGGGCGTTACCTTTGACGAAAACATAATGCTTGCTGTGCCTTGTATATTCGGCGACAGTGAACAGTATAAGAGCAGAGGAAGCAATATATTTGACGGTAAGACAGATGATTTTGATGCACTCGACGAAGCATGGTCACAGTGGATGGACGCACTCAGGGCATCTCGTTCAAAGAGCTATATACCGGAATGTCTGTTACCTCGAAATCCTGATACTGGTATGATTATTAAACCTAATGCCTTTGATAACAGATATATTTCAACAAATAACGATATGTCTGAAACAGGCTGTAATAAAATCACTCTCGACCAGCCTAATATCCCACACGAAAGCTACTTGCAAACATACATAACAGCCCTTGATTTATGTTTGCAGGGAATAATATCACCGTCAACGCTCGGCATTGATGTCAAAAAGATGGATAATGCCGAAGCACAGAGAGAAAAAGAAAAAACTACTCTATATACCAGAGGAAACCTTGTACAGCTTGTGGAAGAATTTATGCCGGAGCTTGTAAAAGCTGTTGTCTGTGGTTATCAGATATGGCACGAGTTTGATATTATTCCTCCGACTGTTGCTATAAACTTTGGAGAATATGCTAACCCAAGTTTTGAAGCTGTTGTTGAAACAGTAACTAAGGCAAAGCAGGGCGGTATTATGAGTACTGAAAGCTGTGTTGAGGAGCTTTATGGTGACAGCAAAGACAGCGAATGGAAAGAACAGGAAGTCGCAAGGCTGAAAGCTGAACAGGGCGTGCAGGATATGAACGAGCCAATGCTTAACAGTATGACTGCTGAAAGCTTAGCAGTCGATAGCACAAATAACATAGATGAGCCTATACTGAATGACAGCTCCAATGCGGCTACAAGTAAGCTTAACGGCGCACAAATTGCAAGCTTATTGAATATCATACAATCATATAAAGATGGTGCTATATCAAGAGGTGCAGCAATTTCTATTGTAGTATCAACATTGGGTGTTTCACAGCAATCAGCAGAAACATTCATTGAAGAACCAATAAAAATGAGGATTTAAAAAATGTCTGATTACGATATTGGTAAGGCTTTTGAAAAAATCGAAAATGAGCTTATAGCTTCGATGATTAGGAATTTAAGCCGCCATAGAGCCGAAGAATCAAAGCTCGGCATAGAATGGTCACAATGGCAGGTAGAACAGCTCAAGGCACTTGAAGTCTATAAGAGAAAGAACAGCAAGAGATTTACAAGTCAGTATAATTCTATAAATGAGCATATCCGCAGAGCCTTGCGGGATTCCTATAACGACGGTGGCACTAAGCAGGAACGACAGATTTTACAAGCTATAAAGCGTGGTTTCAAAGGCAAAGGCAAAAACAAGCCAGCATTTACTGGTGTGGCTGAAACAACGGGAGAGTTTTTCAAGACGAACGAAAGAAAGCTTAATTCTTTGATTAAAGCAACTACTCACGATATGGAAAAAGCTGAAATTGCTGTTTTAAGAATGGCTAATGACCGATACCGCAAGATTATATTCAATGCTCAGGTTATGGCAAATACTGGTGCGGGAACTTATGCAAAAGCTGTTGATATGGCAACGAAAGACTTTCTTTCAGCTGGCATAAACTGTATCGAGTACCGAAACGGTAGGCGAGTAAACATCAAGTCTTATGCAGAAATGGCACTGCGTACAGCAAATAAAAGAGCATATCTTCAAGGCGAGGGTGCTAAAAGGCAGGAGTGGGGAATATATACCGTCATTCTGAATAAGCGAGGAAACCCTTGTCCGTTGTGTGCTCCTTTCGTTGGCAGAGTGTTCATTGATGATGTGTGGAGTGGAGGACCCAAGAACGGCATATCTCCCGTTACGGGCGTTAAATATCCGCTTTTGTCCGAGGCTATAAAGAACGGCTTATATCACCCAAATTGCAAGGACGCACACACTACATATTTTGAGGGCATAAGCACACCGCCCAAAAACAGCCAATATACCGCCGATGAGCTTGACGAACTTGCGGAGAGATATAACAATGCCCAGAAGCAAAACTACGCTCAGAACGAAGCTGAGCGAATGGAGCGTATGTCTAAGTTTTCCCTCGATAAAGATAATAAAAGAGCTTATGGTGCAAGGGCTGAACAGTGGAGGGAAAAGGCACATAGCTTTTCTGTTTCCAATAATGATAAAGCACAATATTATAAACCAATAACTGAAACAAAAGAAATTGAAAGGTTTATAAGAAAAGATAAAGAGATAACTTTGCATAAGACTACATCAGCAAATGATATTTATTTATCAGAAAGTGTAAAAATCAAGCGAAAAGCGTTTCATAAATTTGATACAAATATCAGTGAAGTTTATAAGATGTTAGGTGAAATAGATTCTGTAAATAAGCCCAAGATTTATATAATCTCACCTGATGAGATGACTTCAAATGCAGTGGCTTCATATCAGCCTATTGAAAATATTCTTAATATAAATTCTGTGCTATTTAATACGGACAGTTTAGTTGAACTACAAAAAGATTTTGCTTGTCCAGATAGCGAAATCAGTACGATTCTGCACGAGCTTATACATTGGCAGGACGCAGATAAGTATAAAAGAAAATTTGGTGAAATTACAGATTTTGGCAAATATATCGAATATTTGAATAAAAAGTTTGCTCCAAAACTTGAAAAACTTCAAAAAAGGGGATATAATATCTTTGGTATAAGTGAGTATGCTTCAAATAAATTGAATGAACAGATACCACGACTTGATGAGGTATATACAGAATATCGAGTTAAAAAGATGATAGGAGGGTGATGTTATGCGTATTGTAGCTTCTGAGGATGAGAGAAATTTATGGAAAATGGTTAAGCCATATTTAAAGCCAGAAGGATTAGCACTTGTATTTGATGAGGATAATGCCCCAGCAAATATAAAAAAAGCGTATGAAGAATATAATAGAATCCACGCTAAAGCATACCATGATGCTTTGGTAGCTGATGGCTTAATTTAACCGCTCCTTGTGAGCGGTTTTTCTATGCCCGAAAGTAGGTACGAGAATGAGTAGGAATATATTAAAAATCATGTCAAAGACTTATCAGTCAGAATTTTCTCATCACTATGCGTGCTGGGCAAATAATCACAGAGGCTGGTCAAAGCAGAAGAAAAAGAATCGCAGAATAGCTAAAAAACGATTAAAAAGAGCATACATAGAAGATTTCTTGAAAATTTAATTTTGAATTTTCAAAATAGATTTCTTAAAAGTAGGTGAAATAATGGATTTTCGAGAATTTATAGAAGAACGCTTCATAAAAAGAAACTAAGCACTTTGAAAAATCAAGGTGCTTTTTTAATGCCCAAAACTCTGACGGCGTTAAAAGCTGAGGAATAAGCCGACGGGCATAAAACGGAGGAGAATATTATGTCAGAACAGCAAACACAACAGACTGCTAACGCTCAGCAGAATAATACGGGCGGAGAAGGTAACACCGCCAAAGGCGGAACACAGGCAACTTATACACAGGAACAGCTTGATAGTATGGTACAGGCGAGAGAACAGAGAGCAAGCAATGCCGCCTTGAAGTCATACTTTGCACAGCAGGGAATGACCGAGGAGGAGATAACACAGGCAATAAATACCTATAAAACGAACAGGGAAAAGAATAAGCCCGATGTTAGTGCTATGCGGGCTCAAATCGAGCAGTACAAGCAGTCAGAGCTGACCGCAAGACTTAATCAGCAAGCAACGCTTACTGCTTTCAAGCTTGGTATTTCAGCCGATACGGTACCGTATATTTTAAAATTGGCTGATTTTTCGGGCGTTACCGATGAAAGTGGAAAAATCAATGATGAAAAGCTGAAATCAGCTGTAAGCAAGGTCCTTGAAGATGTTCCACAGCTTAAAGGCGAAACATCAAAGGGTGGTTTTCAGAAAATCGGTGCTGACGGCGATAACAGCGAAGACAAAGAAAAACAGAACGCTATGCTTAGAAAAGCGTTCGGACTTAAAAATTAAGAAAGGCAGGAAATTTTATGAATAATATTGAATTATCAACAGTATATCTTCCATTGCTTGACGAGGTTTATAAGGAAGCAAGTAAAACTTCAATCCTTGAGGGCGATGAGGTAACAGTAAAAAAGGGCAGTAATGGCGAAATAAAGATTGCTAAGCTTGATATGGACGGACTTGGCAATTTCAGCCGTAACGACGGTTATACAAAAGGTTCAACATCTTTTGTGTGGGAAACAGTCAAGTATGATAAGGAGCGTTCTCAGGATTTAAGAATTGATAGACTTGATAATGACGAGGCTCTCGAAACTCCATTTGCAAAGCTTTCAGGCGAATTTATCCGTACTAAGGTTGTACCTGAAACAGATGCCGCACGAATTGCGAAGATTTGCAGCACAGAGGGTATTACAACAAAAGCTGAAAAGCTTTCTAATGGCTCGGAAGTTATTAGTGCTTTGCGTGCTTGCTCAAACACAATGGACGAATTAGAAGTACCAACAGAAAGCCGTATACTCTTCATCACACCGACACTCAGAACAAGTATTGACGACCTTGATACAACTCAGTCAAGGGCAGTTCTTTCTAAGTTTTCGAGCATAATCGAAGTACCTCAGACAAGAATGTATACTGCAATAACTCTTAATGACGGTACTACAAATTACGGCTTTAAGAAATCCGAAGGTCAGTATGTAAAGACTAAAGACACAGACATTGTAAAGGACAAGAAGTATTACACTGAAAGTGGTGGCATTTATTCAGAGGTTTCTTCTCCTGCAAAATCTGCTTTGAATACCTATTATGAGCTTGTTGGCGTTGGCAAGAATGTAAACTTCCTCTGCGTTGAAAAGTCCGCTGCCGTTTGTGCCATCGACCAGTACATCAAGTATTTCTCACCAGACCAGGACCAACAGGGCGACAGCCATGTATTTAAGTACCGCAACAATAACCTTTATGCATATTGCTATGAAAACAAGCTTGCAGGTATCTACTGTTCTTATGTGGAGTGATGATTTATGCAGAATTATGCAACGGAAGCAGATTATCTAAAGTATTATACGGTAGTGCCTGAAAGCTTTGATAATCTTGTCCGTAAAGCAAGCAGAATAATTGACACTTTGACCTATAACAGAATCATAGGAAAGGGTTTTGATAATTTAACGGATTATCAACAGGAAACCATAACAGAGTGCTGTTGCGAGATTGTGCAGTTCTATGATGAATATGCAGATATGCTCGATACAGTGCTTAAATCTTACGGCATAAACGGCGTATCAATGCAGTTTGACTATAATACAGGTGTTTGCGTTAAGAATGGCTGTATAGTTCGTCAGATTACTTATAGCAGGCTGATGTCAACAGGCTTGTGCTGTGGGGTGCTGAGATGAAATATCCTTGTTTGGTGCTTAAATCTGTATGTACTACACCGATTACGATTACAGTATATCAAGAGGGTTTAAGTGAGGACGGAGAACCGCTAAATGCTCTTGAAATCAATGCCTTATGCAATTATCAAGACAAGGCTAAAACCGTTCTTACAGCCGATAAACAGCTTGTGCAATTATCTGCACAGGTTTATTTTATCGGTGATATTGCCCTTGAATTATCGACGCTTTCAAACGGCGAGATTATTGTGAATGGAGTTAAGCGGAAAATCTATCAGGGTGAAAAAGCTCGAAATCCTGACGGCACAATCAATTATACGAGATTGGACTTGATATAATTATATTATCTGTATTGACAATGTATTAACAATGTGATAATATAATATCAAGGAGGATGATATTATGGCTATGTCAAATATAAATATTAGAATCGATGCAGAGAAAAAAGCAAAAGCTCAAGAATTGTTTTCTTCACTTGGAATGGATATGAGTACCGCAATAAACCTTTTTATCCAACAGGCAATAGAATTTAATGGTATACCTTTTGTAATTCGCAAATATAATTCTGAAACAGAGGCTGCATTTGCTGAAGTTGAGAAGATGAAAAAACACCCAGAATTATATAAAGGATATACTGATATTGATGAATTATTTGAGGATTTGGATAAATGAAATATATAGTTAAATTCACGAGCCAATTCAAGAAGGACTATAAGAAAGCACAGAAACAGCATAAGAATATAAATGTTTTGAAAAGTGTTGTTAATATGCTTGCAAATGGTGAAACATTGCCCATAAAGTATAGCGACCATATTCTTATAGGAGATTATAAAGGAAAACATGAATGCCACTTAGAACCAGATTGGCTGCTTATTTATGAGTATGACGGTGACGAGCTTATACTTTATCTTTGCAGAACAGGCACACATAGCGATTTATTTTAAGATTAAGCACTTTGAGAAATCAAGGTGCTTTTCTTATGTTAAAAAGGAACTTCATATGAAAGTCACATCAAAAATTAAGATAAATCAAACAGCAATAAAAGCTATTACAGCAAAAGCACAGGCAGCTCTTGAGCAGACGGCAGAAGCACTCATACGGAGGTAGTTCAAGCACAGGTTATTCCAAGAGACACAGGAGCACTGCAGAACGAAAGCAGTTTTGTTGATACATCAAAAAGTAATCAAGGCAAAGTTTCTATTGTGTCTTCAACACCTTATGCTCGCCGCCTTTACTATCACCCTGAATACAATTTCAAAAAAGATGAGAATCCAAACGCAAAGGCTCACTGGTTCGAGGATTGGCAAAAAGGCGGAAAGCACGAAGATTTCTGTAATAAAGCTTTTGCAATAATTATGAGAAGGTTGATGAGATGATTTATTTAGCTGATATACGGAATTGGCTTAAAGGGTTTAATATTGCTGATTATTACTACTCAGATAAGCTCAATTTTGAGCAGAAACCACAAATTAAAATTAAGGATACAATTTTGATAGTGAATGATGAGGCAGTAGCACTTCTTGAAATCCTGCCAAAGCTGAACGGCAATGTCACACCTGAAACTATAAGTGATATGTGCAATATTCTCTTTGATGAATCAGAAATGCAGAAGCTCAAGAAGTTAAAGCTTAATTTTGAGGACTTCACAACTCTTGTACAGTCGGCAGTTGAACTCGTTGCAGGCGGTGAAGAGCCGGGGGAAACAGCGACCCTTGCTACGACATAATAGAGGACTTTGATTTAATAGTTTCCTCGTTTTTGTCGGAGTATGGGGTCAGGATATATTCAGAGGACTTCAAACATATGAAATGGGACGAATTTTGCTCGCTTCTGCGTGGCTTGAGTGCTGATTCACCACTTGGCAGAATTGTGCAGATACGAGCAGAAAACGACCCAGAAAGGCTAAAGTACTTCACCGCACATCAAAAGAAAATCCGTTCAGATTGGCGAAACCGCAGAGCAAAGCATGTTACTCAACAGGATTCGGCTATGGCTCTTGAGCAATTCAAACAGATGTTTATATCAGCGACTAAATAAAATATTTGACAAAACTCTTGAAAAATTTTGTGATTTATGGTAATATTTTGACAAATAATTACAAAATTCTCAGGAGGTTGTGTGAAATGCAATGTAAACATTGTGGTGCAGAAGTTGGAAGTGAGTATCGTCTTTGCCCTTATTGCAGAACTGAACTTGAGTATCCAACACAAAACAACAGCGGAGGTCAACCAACAATTATTGTTCAGAATATTATAAGCAGTGAAAAAGCTTCGCCAAAGCGAAATAATGTTGGTTATGCTGTAAGAGGTGTTGCGTGCAGTCCGAAAAGTAAAAAGCTAACTTTAATACTTGCGATCGCACTCGGCTTTTTTGGTATACATCGTTTTTATGTTGGGAAAATTGGTTCAGGTTTTATCTGGCTACTTACCTGTGGAGGCTTTTTCTTTGGTTATATTTATGACATAATTAAAGTTTTAAGTGGTACATTCAAAGACGGGAACGGCTTGCCAGTAAAAAAGTAAGTATATGGAATTTTTAAAATTCACACGCAAAAAAATAAAAGCGTACATCAGAAATGGTGTGCGCTTTTATTTTGCAATTTTTAGATGAAAGGAGGAATTATATTGAGTGATATAGTAGGTCAGATAGCTCTTGAGATGAATCTTGATTCAGGTAAATTCAGAAAGTCGTTAAAAAACTTAAACAAGACTGCTGATAATGCGGCTAAATCAATGAAAAGCTCTTTTAGTGGAGCTTTTAAGAAGATAGCAGGTGCAGCTGCGGCAGCTTTCAGTGCGGCGGCAGTAATAAAGTTCGGTAAAGATTGCGTAGAATCGGCGGCAAGCGTTAATGCCGCAAACTCTCAGCTTTCGCAAACTTTCGGTAATTTACAAGGCAATGCCGAAGCAGCTATGAAAAGAGTTGCAGATTCAAGCGGTATAGTTCAGTCACGCTTGCAAGGCGTAGGAACGAGTATTTATGCTTTTGCAAAAACTACTGGAATGGATTCTGCAAACGCTCTTTCGATGATGGAAGAGGCTTTGCAGGTCACAGCAGATAGTGCGGCATATTATGACCGTTCACTTGAAGATACCGCAGAAAGCCTGAAATCATTCCTCAAAGGCAACTATGAAAACGACGCAGCTCTCGGTTTGTCCTGTACAGAAACAACTCGAAATACTGCCGCAAATAAGCTGTATGGTAAATCATTTCAGGATTTATCAGAATCGCAGAAACAGCTTACACTTTTGCAAATGGTCAAAGACGCTAACCAGCTTTCAGATGCTATGGGGCAGGCGGCACGAGAAGCGGACGGCTGGGAGAATGTAACAGGTAACTTAAAAGAGGCTTGGAATCAATTGCTTGCTGTTATAGGACAGCCTATATTAAAAGTGGCAACAGCTATTGTGCAAAATCTCACATCAGCAATTCAAACGCTTACAGAATATGCAAAAATGGCTTCTAATGCTCTTAGTGAAATGTTTGGCTAAGGGTTATTAGAATGTTGCAGAAAATATATGATTTGCTCAACAGCGAAGAAACGCAGTATGTAAACAATACATATCTTGATAGCGAGCTTATAGAAAGAAAAATTGTTAAGGTTCGTAAGAGAAAAAATAGGCGTTATGGAGGTGCTTTGAATGTTTAAAATAAACGGTATTGAAATGAGTTCTCCGACAGGTTGTACTTGGCAGTTATCAGACTTATCAAGTGATGAGAGCGGTCGCTCTACTCGTGACGGCTCGATGTCAAAGGACATTATCGCACAGAAACGCACTCTAAGCTTTACTTGGACCATGCTTTCGTGGGTAGAGGCTTCTAAGCTTGCAAATTTTTGCAAAAACAAGGGTGCAGTTGTAATGCTTACATATCCAGACATAATGTCGGGTGGATATATGACAGGGCGATATATGATTACAGCGGAAATGCTTACAAGACATATATTACAAATGTTACCTTTAACATTGACAATAAAATGCAGATAGCTTGTGACGCAGAAACATTCAACGAAAAGAATCGTGCCGGAGGAAGTCAGTCGGCTACAATAATTGCTATGGCTAAAAAGCAAACAGAAATGCAAATATCCGAGTATGACATTAGGGTACAGCAGATGAATCGGCTTGCAACAAATGCTATGGGGTATTATGAAACCATAGAAACTCAAGACGACGGCTCAATTATTTGTTATATGCACGATAAAGAAAATTTATCCGATAGCAAAACAATATGGAAAAAGACTGTTGACGGTATTTTTATATCATCTGACGGTGGAAAGACCTATATAGCAGGAGTTGATAAAAATGGAAATGCTGTTTTAAAAATCCTTGCAACAGAAGGTATAGTTGCCGATTGGATAAATGCAGGAACTTTAAACGCAAATCTCATTAAGTCAGGCACTTTAAATGGTAATACTATAAAAGCAGACACACTGAGTGGCGAAGATATTAAAACAGGTACTCTTGATGGAGATACTATAAAAGCAAATACATTAAATGGTAATACCATTATTGCTGGTACATTAAATGGAAATGCCATTAAGACAGGCACTCTTGACGCTGGTCAAATTTCCTCCGGAAGTATTGACGCAGGTATGATAAAAACTGGAACTATAAAAAGTTCAGGAACCAATCCTAATTCGCTATTGATTGCAATACATTGATAAAAATCAAGGAGTGATGGATACGGATTCAAGCGTGATTTCTGCACTTATTTCTGGTGGATTGGCACTTATCGGTACTTTTGGCGGTATTTTAGCAGGTAATAAATTAACAACCTATCGTATAAGTGAATTAGAAAAGAAAGTAGATAAACATAATAATTTAGTTGAGCGAATGTATCACCTCGAAGAAAAAACAAGTGTACAAGAAGAACAACTTAAAATTATTAATCATAGAATTGCCGATTTAGAAAGCGAAAGGAAGTAATAATATGAAAAATAAAACAAAGGTTTGGTTTAAGGCTGCGGGTATCAGAGCAATAAAGACAATGGCTCAAACAGCGGTGGCTACGATTGGCGTAGCAGCAGTTATGCAAGATGTAAATTGGCTTGCGGTAGCATCAGCAAGTTTATTGGCTGGTGTTTTGTCTGTACTTACAAGTATAGCTGGATTGCCTGAAGTGGAGGAATAATAAATAAGCATTATAGAAGCAGCTATTTATGGAAAGATACAGAAATTTTCAGGTGATTTAAAACCATTTATCCCCGAAGAAAGAAAAGAATTAGAAGAATGTAAAAAACAGATTGAAAATTATAAAGTGCAAGTAAGTACTTATGAGTCTGAGATTGCCGAAAAGAATAGCCAGATTGCTGAAAAGGATATTGACGCTTGGAGCAACTAATCTCGCAAAGCTCATCTTGGCAAAGACACTCTTACAAGCATTGTTAT
>NZ_OLMR01000017.1 GCF_900291955.1 Pseudoruminococcus massiliensis
CGACCCTAAATTTTTTGCCTGTTTGGTTCGCTTTGAGTCTTCTTCGGTTCCGACTACCCTCCCGACTGCCTATGATGTTTATCCTTTGGATGGTCGCCATGATGGTGGTTATTATACCGTCAAGGACTGTGTGACTATTGACGTCCTTCCCCGTACGCCGGGCAATAATGTTTATGTTGGTTTCATGGTTTGGTCTAACTTTACCGCTACTAAATGCCGCGGATTGGTTTCGCTGAATCAGGTTATTAAAGAGATTATTTGTCTCCAGCCACTTAAGTGAGGTGATTTATGTTTGGTGCTATTGCTGGCGGTATTGCTTCTGCTCTTGCTGGTGGCGCCATGTCTAAATTGTTTGGAGGCGGTCAAAAAGCCGCCTCCGGTGGCATTCAAGGTGATGTGCTTGCTACCGATAACAATACTGTAGGCATGGGTGATGCTGGTATTAAATCTGCCATTCAAGGCTCTAATGTTCCTAACCCTGATGAGGCCGTCCCTAGTTTTGTTTCTGGTGCTATGGCTAAAGCTGGTAAAGGACTTCTTGAAGGTACGTTGCAGGCTGGCACTTCTGCCGTTTCTGATAAGTTGCTTGATTTGGTTGGACTTGGTGGCAAGTCTGCCGCTGATAAAGGAAAGGATACTCGTGATTATCTTGCTGCTGCATTTCCTGAGCTTAATGCTTGGGAGCGTGCTGGTGCTGATGCTTCCTCTGCTGGTATGGTTGACGCCGGATTTGAGAATCAAAAAGAGCTTACTAAAATGCAACTGGACAATCAGAAAGAGATTGCCGAGATGCAAAATGAGACTCAAAAAGAGATTGCTGGCATTCAGTCGGCGACTTCACGCCAGAATACGAAAGACCAGGTATATGCACAAAATGAGATGCTTGCTTATCAACAGAAGGAGTCTACTGCTCGCGTTGCGTCTATTATGGAAAACACCAATCTTTCCAAGCAACAGCAGGTTTCCGAGATTATGCGCCAAATGCTTACTCAAGCTCAAACGGCTGGTCAGTATTTTACCAATGACCAAATCAAAGAAATGACTCGCAAGGTTAGTGCTGAGGTTGACTTAGTTCATCAGCAAACGCAGAATCAGCGGTATGGCTCTTCTCATATTGGCGCTACTGCAAAGGATATTTCTAATGTCGTCACTGATGCTGCTTCTGGTGTGGTTGATATTTTTCATGGTATTGATAAAGCTGTTGCCGATACTTGGAACAATTTCTGGAAAGACGGTAAAGCTGATGGTATTGGCTCTAATTTGTCTAGGAAATAACCGTCAGGATTGACACCCTCCCAATTGTATGTTTTCATGCCTCCAAATCTTGGAGGCTTTTTTATGGTTCGTTCTTATTACCCTTCTGAATGTCACGCTGATTATTTTGACTTTGAGCGTATCGAGGCTCTTAAACCTGCTATTGAGGCTTGTGGCATTTCTACTCTTTCTCAATCCCCAATGCTTGGCTTCCATAAGCAGATGGATAACCGCATCAAGCTCTTGGAAGAGATTCTGTCTTTTCGTATGCAGGGCGTTGAGTTCGATAATGGTGATATGTATGTTGACGGCCATAAGGCTGCTTCTGACGTTCGTGATGAGTTTGTATCTGTTACTGAGAAGTTAATGGATGAATTGGCACAATGCTACAATGTGCTCCCCCAACTTGATATTAATAACACTATAGACCACCGCCCCGAAGGGGACGAAAAATGGTTTTTAGAGAACGAGAAGACGGTTACGCAGTTTTGCCGCAAGCTGGCTGCTGAACGCCCTCTTAAGGATATTCGCGATGAGTATAATTACCCCAAAAAGAAAGGTATTAAGGATGAGTGTTCAAGATTGCTGGAGGCCTCCACTATGAAATCGCGTAGAGGCTTTGCTATTCAGCGTTTGATGAATGCAATGCGACAGGCTCATGCTGATGGTTGGTTTATCGTTTTTGACACTCTCACGTTGGCTGACGACCGATTAGAGGCGTTTTATGATAATCCCAATGCTTTGCGTGACTATTTTCGTGATATTGGTCGTATGGTTCTTGCTGCCGAGGGTCGCAAGGCTAATGATTCACACGCCGACTGCTATCAGTATTTTTGTGTGCCTGAGTATGGTACAGCTAATGGCCGTCTTCATTTCCATGCGGTGCACTTTATGCGGACACTTCCTACAGGTAGCGTTGACCCTAATTTTGGTCGTCGGGTACGCAATCGCCGCCAGTTAAATAGCTTGCAAAATACGTGGCCTTATGGTTACAGTATGCCCATCGCAGTTCGCTACACGCAGGACGCTTTTTCACGTTCTGGTTGGTTGTGGCCTGTTGATGCTAAAGGTGAGCCGCTTAAAGCTACCAGTTATATGGCTGTTGGTTTCTATGTGGCTAAATACGTTAACAAAAAGTCAGATATGGACCTTGCTGCTAAAGGTCTAGGAGCTAAAGAATGGAACAACTCACTAAAAACCAAGCTGTCGCTACTTCCCAAGAAGCTGTTCAGAATCAGAATGAGCCGCAACTTCGGGATGAAAATGCTCACAATGACAAATCTGTCCACGGAGTGCTTAATCCAACTTACCAAGCTGGGTTACGACGCGACGCCGTTCAACCAGATATTGAAGCAGAACGCAAAAAGAGAGATGAGATTGAGGCTGGGAAAAGTTACTGTAGCCGACGTTTTGGCGGCGCAACCTGTGACGACAAATCTGCTCAAATTTATGCGCGCTTCGATAAAAATGATTGGCGTATCCAACCTGCAGAGTTTTATCGCTTCCATGACGCAGAAGTTAACACTTTCGGATATTTCTGATGAGTCGAAAAATTATCTTGATAAAGCAGGAATTACTACTGCTTGTTTACGAATTAAATCGAAGTGGACTGCTGGCGGAAAATGAGAAAATTCGACCTATCCTTGCGCAGCTCGAGAAGCTCTTACTTTGCGACCTTTCGCCATCAACTAACGATTCTGTCAAAAACTGACGCGTTGGATGAGGAGAAGTGGCTTAATATGCTTGGCACGTTCGTCAAGGACTGGTTTAGATATGAGTCACATTTTGTTCATGGTAGAGATTCTCTTGTTGACATTTTAAAAGAGCGTGGATTACTATCTGAGTCCGATGCTGTTCAACCACTAATAGGTAAGAAATCATGAGTCAAGTTACTGAACAATCCGTACGTTTCCAGACCGCTTTGGCCTCTATTAAGCTCATTCAGGCTTCTGCCGTTTTGGATTTAACCGAAGATGATTTCGATTTTCTGACGAGTAACAAAGTTTGGATTGCTACTGACCGCTCTCGTGCTCGTCGCTGCGTTGAGGCTTGCGTTTATGGTACGCTGGACTTTGTAGGATACCCTCGCTTTCCTGCTCCTGTTGAGTTTATTGCTGCCGTCATTGCTTATTATGTTCATCCCGTCAACATTCAAACGGCCTGTCTCATCATGGAAGGCGCTGAATTTACGGAAAACATTATTAATGGCGTCGAGCGTCCGGTTAAAGCCGCTGAATTGTTCGCGTTTACCTTGCGTGTACGCGCAGGAAACACTGACGTTCTTACTGACGCAGAAGAAAACGTGCGTCAAAAATTACGTGCAGAAGGAGTGATGTAATGTCTAAAGGTAAAAAACGTTCTGGCGCTCGCCCTGGTCGTCCGCAGCCGTTGCGAGGTACTAAAGGCAAGCGTAAAGGCGCTCGTCTTTGGTATGTAGGTGGTCAACAATTTTAATTGCAGGGGCTTCGGCCCCTTACTTGAGGATAAATTATGTCTAATATTCAAACTGGCGCCGAGCGTATGCCGCATGACCTTTCCCATCTTGGCTTCCTTGCTGGTCAGATTGGTCGTCTTATTACCATTTCAACTACTCCGGTTATCGCTGGCGACTCCTTCGAGATGGACGCCGTTGGCGCTCTCCGTCTTTCTCCATTGCGTCGTGGCCTTGCTATTGACTCTACTGTAGACATTTTTACTTTTTATGTCCCTCATCGTCACGTTTATGGTGAACAGTGGATTAAGTTCATGAAGGATGGTGTTAATGCCACTCCTCTCCCGACTGTTAACACTACTGGTTATATTGACCATGCCGCTTTTCTTGGCACGATTAACCCTGATACCAATAAAATCCCTAAGCATTTGTTTCAGGGTTATTTGAATATCTATAACAACTATTTTAAAGCGCCGTGGATGCCTGACCGTACCGAGGCTAACCCTAATGAGCTTAATCAAGATGATGCTCGTTATGGTTTCCGTTGCTGCCATCTCAAAAACATTTGGACTGCTCCGCTTCCTCCTGAGACTGAGCTT
This sequence comes from Pseudoruminococcus massiliensis, assembly GCF_900291955.1. Lineage (GTDB taxonomy): Bacteria > Bacillota > Clostridia > Oscillospirales > Acutalibacteraceae > Pseudoruminococcus > Pseudoruminococcus massiliensis. Next base: position 4,285 of record NZ_OLMR01000017.1, read on the forward strand.
TCTCGCCAAATGACGACTTCTACCACATCTATTGACATTATGGGTCTGCAAGCTGCTTATGCTAATTTGCATACTGACCAAGAACGTGATTACTTCATGCAGCGTTACCATGATGTTATTTCTTCATTTGGAGGTAAAACCTCTTATGACGCTGACAACCGTCCTTTACTTGTCATGCGCTCTAATCTCTGGGCATCTGGCTATGATGTTGATGGAACTGACCAAACGTCGTTAGGCCAGTTTTCTGGTCGTGTTCAACAGACCTATAAACATTCTGTGCCGCGTTTCTTTGTTCCTGAGCATGGCACTATGTTTACTCTTGCGCTTGTTCGTTTTCCGCCTACTGCGACTAAAGAGATTCAGTACCTTAACGCTAAAGGTGCTTTGACTTATACCGATATTGCTGGCGACCCTGTTTTGTATGGCAACTTGCCGCCGCGTGAAATTTCTATGAAGGATGTTTTCCGTTCTGGTGATTCGTCTAAGAAGTTTAAGATTGCTGAGGGTCAGTGGTATCGTTATGCGCCTTCGTATGTTTCTCCTGCTTATCACCTTCTTGAAGGCTTCCCATTCATTCAGGAACCGCCTTCTGGTGATTTGCAAGAACGCGTACTTATTCGCCACCATGATTATGACCAGTGTTTCCAGTCCGTTCAGTTGTTGCAGTGGAATAGTCAGGTTAAATTTAATGTGACCGTTTATCGCAATCTGCCGACCACTCGCGATTCAATCATGACTTCGTGATAAAAGATTGAGTGTGAGGTTATAACGCCGAAGCGGTAAAAATTTTAATTTTTGCCGCTGAGGGGTTGACCAAGCGAAGCGCGGTAGGTTTTCTGCTTAGGAGTTTAATCATGTTTCAGACTTTTATTTCTCGCCATAATTCAAACTTTTTTTCTGATAAGCTGGTTCTCACTTCTGTTACTCCAGCTTCTTCGGCACCTGTTTTACAGACACCTAAAGCTACATCGTCAACGTTATATTTTGATAGTTTGACGGTTAATGCTGGTAATGGTGGTTTTCTTCATTGCATTCAGATGGATACATCTGTCAACGCCGCTAATCAGGTTGTTTCTGTTGGTGCTGATATTGCTTTTGATGCCGACCCTAAATTTTTTGCCTGTTTGGTTCGCTTTGAGTCTTCTTCGGTTCCGACTACCCTCCCGACTGCCTATGATGTTTATCCTTTGGATGGTCGCCATGATGGTGGTTATTATACCGTCAAGGAC
>NZ_OLMR01000011.1 GCF_900291955.1 Pseudoruminococcus massiliensis
TATATATACCTTCATAATTTAATTCTCACTTTCTTTTATAATAAGTTTATTTGTATTTTCTGTTTTAGATAATAGATAACTAAGAATTATCTTTCCTTGATGGTTTAAATTAATTTGGAGGAAAAATGAAAAAAGTATTTTTACACACATATTCAGAGCAGAATTTAGGGGATGATATGTTTGTTAAATACATATGTGATAGATACCAACATGTTGAATTTTATATTGTTTGCAAAGCCCCTTTTAAAAGAGCCTTTCTAAATATTTCTAATTTAATTATTTTTTCAACTGATGATTTTTTAAAAGATACTAATTTTGACCTACAAATATTTATCGGTGGTTCAATATTTATGCAGTCAAATAACAAAGGAGTATATAAAAAATACCATATTGACTGTAAAAGAAGATTAGACAATATTCCAACATACATTATTGGTGCAAATTTTGGTCCATATAGTTCAAAATTATTTTTATTTTTATACAAATCATTTTTTAAAAAATCAGAACAAGTAGTATTTCGTGATGAATATTCTTATAGATTGTTTGACTTAAAAAACATGAATTGGGCACCTGATATTTTATTTAAATATCAATTACCAAATGTAATACACAAAAATGAAGTTGCAATTTCATGTATTAAAAAAAATAATCGTTCTGGATTAAGAAACTTTGATGAAGGTTTATATTTTAAAAAAATGTCATACATTGCCGAAGAATATGCTAAAAGAAATTACAGTATTAATTTAACTTGCTTTAGTAAAGTTCAAGAAGATGATGTTGCTGCCAAAATCATTTATAATCTGTTATCGCCTGCAACTAAATCGGTAACAGAGGTTTCCATTTATCAAGGTAATATAGATAGTTTTTTAAAAAATTTTTTATCTTCCTCTTATATTATTGCAACTAGATTTCATTCGGCAATTTTAGGCTGGAATGCGGGAATTCCATTCTTTCCTGTATGTTATAACGATAAATTTAATAATGCTTTAGATTCATATGACTTTAAAGGAAATATTATCAATATAGATAAATTAGATGAAGTGGATTTTTCTTTTATTGATTACAACAGGAAGTCGTTTTCTAATTCAAATATTAATTTTTTAAAAAGCAAAGCCAATAGTCATTTTTCAACAATTGACAAAATTCTAAAGGAGTAAACAAAATGTGTTCTGAGCTACTTTCAATTATTATCCCTGTGCATAATACTGCCCAATACTTAAAAAGAACTTTAAATATATTAGAATGTCAGGTTTTTAGAAATTTTGAAATCATTATTATTAACGATAATTCGAGTGATGATACAGAAAAAATTGTTTTATCTTTTCAAAAAGAATATAACAATATAAAATATTACAAAAACAAAACTACAAAGGGCCCAGGTTTATCACGAAATTTCGGATTGAAACATTCTAAAGGAAATTTTGTAACATTTCTTGATAGTGATGATTGGACAGATTTATGTACATATGACATAGCTATAGATATTATGCACAAAAACGCAAATTGCGATTTTGTTATATGGGGAATAAAAAAGGAGTATAACAATAAATATTCATCATATATTCGTACTGATTATAAAAACTATACTGTCATAAATCAAGAACTTGCTTTATCTTTGTTGTGTAATACGTATTCTTTGGATGTTACCATAAGTTCTTATTTAGGTAATAAAATGTTTCGCAAAAGTTTTTTAGACAATAATGTAATCCTTTTTAAAGAGTCTCTTTTTGAAGATGTGGCATTTAGTTTTCAAACAATTGCTTACTCTAAAGAAATTATATTAATACCTAATTCTTACACACATTATTATCAACGAACACATTCAATAGTTCATTCCTTTAATAAAAATCATATTTACGATATGTTTAGCATACTTTCTTTCATTAAGGATATTGTTTACACAAAAAATTTGCATCTAAAAAAAGATTATAATTCATTAGTTGAAAAGTGTAGCAAAACATTATTTACAATGATGTATGAGAACATTGAAGAGATAAAAGAACTAAATAAATTGCTTTGTGTATATTTTAAATGTCTTTTTAAACTTTGCAGTTTAGAAGAAATACTTGGATATTTAGATGTAGAAAGAGTAAAAAATATTCTATTGTATTTTTAATAGTTTTTGTTAGTAATATATTTTTCAAACGAAACATCAAAATATTTGATATATTCAACAGACAAATTTTTAATTGCGATACGACTTTTTGTTAAAATAGAATTTGTAAAATCTTGTCCAGAAGCTAATATTCTGTTAATGTTCTTCGAAAGCCATTGCAAAATGATTTTCGGAGCATTGATATCTGTACCGTTTCCTATTTTGCCCAATGCCACTATGATACTTTTACCAGCATACAAACTTGGTTCGTTAACAATAGCTGAACATAAATTTGGATATGCCAAAGTTAGTCGTTTTTCACCAATTATATCTGATAAATGTTCTCTAATATGAAAATCTGATTCTCTTAAAGCATTGCATAATGCTTCGTCAATTTTTTCTATTTTTGTATTGATAAGAAAAGATTCCAATTTATATCTATTTAAATCTATGGCTGATGATTTAGTGCGTTTGAAATAATTTATTATCCATGGTATTAGTATATCAAGAAAATATTCTTGATTAGCTAGATATATAACAAGATCCGTTTTCCATTGACTCTTTAAATTTTCAGAAATATCTCTTTCTCTAATCAATTCATCTTTAATAAAACCTTGTATATACTCTTCACAAATAGAAGTTTCATTAACCGCCATCAAAGTTTCAGCAAATACCTTTATCATTATATCTATAAATCGATTATTTGAATCTATCTCTTGATATAATTCGCTGTTACATTTTTCTAAAATTTTTTCTTTTTGTGAACAAATCACCTCATTTTTCGTTAACAGATCGCTTAAGGTGCTGAAGTCATTATTAAATTTTTCTCTTATATACGAAATAAAATCATTTGTATTTTCAGTTATTGAAGAGATTATACCTTTTTCAAATAAAAAGTCTTGCAAATCAAATATTGGACCATTTTTATTAATAAAGTCCCTTATATTTGAGCGTATCATTGAACTATTATTTATATTATATTCAACATATGTGAGGTGTGAGAGGTCAGATGCAGAATCATGAATAGACTCATTCAGCTTTGACTTTTCATCTATTAGTATCAAAACATTTTGAATGTCTTTAAAACAATGCGCTATACCAAGCTCATAAACAACATTGGGTCTATAATCAGTCAATATTACAATTAAGTATCGTGATTTTAAAATTTCCGTTATTACTTTGTTCATAAAAGGTTGAGAACCTAATATTTCATCATCTCTAAAACAACTAATCCCTTTTTGCAAGAGTGTATCCTTAATAATTCCATACAATTTGTCATATTCTTCTGAAAATGGCATTAGGACAAAACAACGATCCTTATCAATAGGAATTTTGCTATTTCTAAATTGCTTGGGATAGATTGAACATAAGTCCATATTTTTCCTCCAAATTAATTTAAACCATCAAGGAAAGATAATTCTTAGTTATCCTCTTATTGTGAACATTATACCACATTTCGACACAAAATTTAACCCTTTTATCTAATTTTAACTATAGAAAATAGTAATGTATTTTTATGCAATATTACTAATAATATAGTGTGTACATTTTGTTTACACTATATTTTAACCAAACTATATTTGTTAAATGCTCATTTTATAGACTTTTTTATCACTTGATTGCATAATTATCTTATTAAATTTAGGGAGCGTTATGCAAATGGAAACACATTCAGGAAATTTTATTAAACTCACAGAAGAATATCTACATTTTTGTATTGCCAGAAAAAATCTAGATTATAAGACAATCAAGTCTTATTCGATAGATTTGAAACAGTATTCGGATTTTATATCTGACTTTTCGTTAACTTGGAACGATAAGAAATCTATTGAAAAATTCATTGAGTTTATGCATTCAAAGTTTAAGCCAAAAAGCATAAAACGGAAAATAGCCTCTTTAAAAGCCTTTTTTCATTATCTTGAAATTGAGGAAATCATTAAGGTAAATCCTTTTCATAAAATACAAATTAAATACAAAGAGCCTTTTATTCTTCCAAAAACTATACCCCTGCAAACAATAGAGAGGATTATGAGTTATGCTTACTCGGAATATAAGAAACAATCCACATATTTTGCTCATAAAACTGCTTTACGAAATGTTCTTATATTAGAATTACTTTTTGCCACCGGTATGAGAATTTCTGAGCTTTGCACACTTACAACCGAGCAAATTAACTTCAATGATTACATAATTAAGATATACGGTAAAGGATCAAAAGAACGGTTGATTCAAATTTGCAATAAGAATGTTCAAAGACTTATGGACGAATATCGCAATGAATTTTATTTTAAACTTAACAATTACAACTACTTCTTTATCAACAGGTTAAACAACAGACTTTCGGAACAATCTGTTCGCAATATGATTTCTAACTATGCTGAAAAAGCAAAAATTCAACTTCATATCACGCCCCATATGTTTCGCCATTCTTTTGCAACCCTCCTGCTTGAAGAAGATGTTGATATTCGTTATATACAGCAAATGCTAGGTCACAGTTCAATAACTACAACCCAGATTTATACTCATACAAGCATCAACAAACAAAAAGATATCCTTACAGTGAAACATCCAAGAAATAAAATTGATATTGGGATATAAAAAAGCCTTGCAAAAATCCACTTGCAAGGCAATTAGCTTTTTATTCGTTTTTATCATATTCTGTATCTATCACATCCGATATCAGATTTGAAAAATCAACAGCATTTTTCGAAGTGATTACAGGTTTGCCCGTTCTTTCCTCAATATCTTTTCGTGCATTTCCGGCAACTTCGCCGCCCTCTTTTGCTACTTTTCTATTATCAACAAAAGTTTGTGGATTTTTCTCTTTAGAAATTTCCGTTGTAGTTGCTTCAGCCAACATATTAAGAACCAGCTCAAGAGTACTCATATTATCTCTTAAATTTTCTTTCGTCAAGCCTTTAAGGTTTTTATACTGACGCGTTGTCATCCCAGACCATGCTTTCGTAATTTCATCAGTCAGAATTGCATATTCCACACCCTGTTTCACTCCACGAGAATCCCATTCATCAGTAAGTTCTTTTCGCACCTGAATAGCCTGAAGTCTTTGATTTATCCACTCTCGACTATACCCTTTTTTAAGATACGTTTCAAGGGCCCTTTCTATTGTAAGTTCGGGATCAATTGTTTCATCTATTCTTTCTCTGCCAACTTCTGCAAGCCACATTTTAAATGGTTCGGCTTTTGGAGATGGAATAGATTGGATTATTCTTAAGATTTGCTCTGTATTGGCAACATCTGTTTTATAATTTTTACCATCCTTAGGAGATGGCATTTTCAGTTGGTGACAACTTGACACCAACTCACTACCTTCGTCTTTTAAACGCTGTTTTAGTTTATTCCAATATTTACGAGCAATATCGTAACTGGGTTGATCAGTTAACACCTGAACAATATCAACTATGGAAAAATACCAATCTTCTTCCGATTCATTCCATGCAGTACGAATTTTCTTATCTTCAAAAATTTGAATTTTATTTTCTTCACTCATATATCTTCACCCATTTCAATACTAAAATTATTATAACAGACAAGATTTGTAAATTCAATTGATTAAGATTTATTTAGATAAAAACTGCTCATAATTAAGATCAAACACTATCTCAAGTTCATAACCTCTTGCTACTCTGACCTCTTTTATAAGCTGACAGACTATCATTTTCTTTTGCTCCATTGTGGAGTTGTCAAATTCATCTGCCCAGGTTCTGAATTGAGAGTAATAAAAATCAAGCTTACCCATCGCATTTTGCTGATTGGTAAGCTTGTACTTTATGTCACTTAATTCAATTTCTTTTTTATGAAGAATATCATTGGTATTATCAATAGATGTTGACAGCATATCGGGAGTAAATCGGCTTTCTCCGAGAAGCGAGCGTCCTATTTCGGCAGATAGTTCAACTACCTGTCTTTTTAGTTTATCAATCTCTTTTTCAAGTTTCGTTTGCTTTCTCTTGTACTCAGATATTTCAGATTTGTAGCGTTTTTCAAGTGCAATATCCTTTGGTGTTGATTTGATTTTGGCGAGATAATCTTTCAGTGTTGCAAGCACTGCACCGTCAATTTTATGTGCTACATATGCAGATTGTCCGTCACAAGCACCTCTTTTCATAGCTTTATTTGTACAGATATACCGCTGTCTGCGGACTCTGTACTGACTTCCGTCTGCTCTGTCATATCTGTCGATATAGCTTGTTGATACCATCTTCTGACCACAGTGTGCACAGTAGATATTCCCTGATAACAGCGTACTACCCTTAGTGGTTCTTGCAATTTGCTTTTTTTCCTCATTCTTTGATGAGCGCTGTTTCAGTATAAACTGTGCTTGGTCGAAGACATTTTCATCAATTATTTGAAGTTTTTCTATGTATGGCGACTCAACACCGCCTGACACAAAATATCCGCAGTACAGTCTGTTTTTTAGAATACGATTAACCGTATTACACTGAAATTTGCTGTTGTTATGAGTTCTGATACCGTGACTGTTCAGATAATCAGCCATTCTGTATGAGCCATAGCCTTCTTTCACCGTCATATCAAAAATTTTCTTAACTATAACAGCCTCATCGTCATCTACGACTATGTCCATAAGCTCTTTCCCTTTTTTATTGATTTCACCGCTTTTTATAAGTTTATATCCGAATGGTGCAACACCACCGGTAAATTTGCCATCCATCGTCATTTGGTTAAGGCGAGTTTTAACACGAGCTGATGTTTTCTGACTTTCACCGTTGGCTTGCCAAAATCGTATGTAATTCATAAGCTTGTCCACATGACTGTCCATACGCTGTTCTCCTTCGTTGACACTCCACACCTCTATGCCGTGCTTAATAAACCACTCGACAACAAATGGTGTTTCATCATCAATTCTGCCTATTCTGTCAAACATAAAGACAAGGAGCACATCAAATTCTTTATTCTCTGCGGCAGTTTTTAAATCTTGAATTGCATCTCTCTCCCTTGCTGAAACTTTAAATCCTGATACACCCTTCTCTTGAAATTCTTTCAGAATAGTCCAGCCGTTGCGTTCAGCAAATTCTCTGCAAGAGGTTTTCTGCATTGGAATATCGTCTTTATCTACCTGACCTTTTGTTGACACTCTGTACAAACAATATACTCTTTTCATCCTATCAACCTTTCATACGATTTTCGCAAACCAACAATACTACATATTTTTCATAATATCCAGCGAAATCAAAAATAAATCTAAGAAAATCAGCAATTTATTTGTGCTTTCATTCTGTTTTCAAATGTATCTAAAAGATTTTCCAAAACATTTCTTTCAACCTGATCATTTCGGTTGTTTATAAAATATATTGTAACCTTACAGTCATTTACAACAGATTCTATTTTATGTTCAAAATCTATTTCATTTGATGCTAAATCGTTATTGTTCAAATTACAGCACTTACTTTTCATCTTTGCCCTCTTTCTTATTCTTATCTGCTTCTGATGCGACACTGCAAAGGCACATTACCGCTACTCCGATAAACGCACCAAGAAACAAACCTATAATAAAACCTAACATATAAATCTCTCCATTCCATAATTTTATTTTGTTACGCAGGCAACGGCTATGCACAGCACAACCGCTGCCTGCTGTTTATCAATCGTTTTGGATAGTTCTGTATTTCACACTATCCAATTGTCGCTATTTATCCTCGATTTCCTGCGACAAGGAACACATCAGACAGTTGTGCATACAACTTCATTGGAATCTCACCACCCTGAGGATCTCCCAGAGCCGCCCTCGTATGTTGCGACGGTTTTATCACGCTCGACTTTCGACCGGACGGAAGTATCATTATCCCCTCTGCCTGTCATCGCCTTCTTTGTATTTGCCTTACAAAGTCAGAGTCCTAAAGTCCTTTTTAGGAGTTTGCTCTTGTAGCTTGTCCATTCCGAACAGCAGAAGGAAAGTATCTTATGTGCTGATATTCTGTTTTCAAGGTTCACAGAGGTATAAAATAACCCCCTCACTTTATTTGCCGTTAAGTGAGAGGGTTGATAACCATAAAAATTAAAAATTTTAATTTTTATTTTCTATGATTTTTTTAAGTTTTTCAAGGATGCGATGCTTTCTCTTGTTCACTGCTACCTGTGAGATACCAAGCAATTTAGCTATCTCTCGTTCAGTCATATTCTCAAAAAACACCTTTGTGATAATATCCAGTTCTTCCACTGTCAGTTGTTGCAAAGCGATATGTAATTTTTCAAGATCAACATTTATCTCAACCTCACATTCCACACTTTTACTGTCATACGAGAATTGCATTGAATTATCATCAATCAGCCTATTAAGAGAATCTTCTCGACTTGGGACAATCTCTTTGATACTTCCATCCTTTTCTTTGATAACACGCTCTGTTTTCAAGTCTTTTTCAAAATAATCAATTTTTCTTTGACCTTTCACATAAGCTGCATAGACTTCGTCTGTCACTTCAATAAAATGACCGTCTATCCATAATTCTTTCAATATTATTTCCTCCGATTGTTCTGAATTTCCGTAATTTCAGATCAATCGGAGGGCTTTTATTCCTATAAAGCATTTTGCCCTTTCTGCTTTTAACGCAAAAAAGGTAAAAAAAATGCCGACAGGTAATAGCATTAAAAGCTATAACTTGTCGGGATTTATTATGTAATTAAATTATTTCTTTATGTATTTTATCTATTTTCGTTATTATGAGAACAAAGCATATTTATAACAGTCTGATTAATATAAAATGACCCCTTGGCGCCTAACTTTCTTCTCATATTGCGAAAACATTTTCTGATTTTCACTCTTATATTTACATATTTTGTAACACTATGTAAACATTCATTATACACATCAATGATATCCCATATCAAAGCAACAGAAAATGTATTGCACATTTTATCGTAATTTTCACAAATAAAATTATTCAACGGATCTGTTATTTCTTTTACCTTATCATTATCAACGGTACTAAATTCACAAATTGCATTTTTATCATGAATCATATATTCATCCGCTAAAAGTTGTATTAGTATAGCACTTAGCTTTTGATATAAAGGCTTATTTATTTCGTATAATTCATCCGTCTTTTTTTGCTTGCGTTTAATATGATTAATTAATAGCGGAATAACAATTAAAGATAGTACTCCTCCCACAATTGAAGCTATCCAACCACGATCTTTGTCTGATAAACATAAAAAAGCCATTATAGTTGGAACACAAATCACAACTGTAGAAATAACAAAAGTTATTATGTAATTCACAATAAATGCTTTATCACAAAAATCACTTATTTCGTCTAAGATTCTTCTAACTTTTGGGTGCTCATCTCTGAATTTTTCAATTTTTGATAACATTGTATAAATTTTCCTTTCTCTAAAAATTGAGTAATCTTAGCCTCTATTTTGAACTAACAAAATTATTCTATTTATTATTATATTAACAATACTAAAAATAACTACAGAAAACAAGGCAAATATAACCAGCAACCACACAAGGACTGAAAAAGAACTTGTGTAGAGATTAACAAGAAAAGTATTGCCCATCAATGCAAGAGAATTAATATTATTTGAATTATCAACAATCACCGATATGTAATAGGACACATCAAAAATATTATCGTTTGGTATATACTTTGATATTATGAAAATGCTGAAATCCGACAGCAGGAATATTGTCAGCAATGCCGCAGGTATACCGAGAGCTGTTATAATTAACAGAATATATTTGTGCGGTATTGCTCTCAGTGATTTCCAAAAATAATTTTCAGCCAGATTTTCTTTGATATCGGAAACAAACTTTCTGCATAGTCTGTACCATATTTTCAAAGACACGGCACACAAAGCTATAAACAAAATCAAAAGTAAAATATGCTCAAAGTTTTCGATAACCTTTGCTTTTTCGGAAAAATTCGTCGGGTGGTACTGAGTCAAATTCATCTGCTCAATCAGTGGCGCTGAATAAGATTTGTTGTCATAAGCAATGATATTAACTTCGCAGTTTTTGTATTCTTTGTAGCCGGAATAAGGGACATAAACTCTCTGCTTTCCGTCGCTTGATAGGCTGTTTATTATGTTTTCATCTTCATTTATGACACCGCAAATTGTGTAAACTTCATCATTTAGCGTTATTGTTTTTCCTACTGCATTAGTATTAAAAAACAGTTTCAAAGCAAGACTGCTTTCAATGACAGCAACCTTGTCTTTATTCTCCATATTCTCTTTTGTAAAGCCTTTTCCGATTAGTTTATGATTATAAATCTCAAAGTAACTCTCATTGGTAAGAACCGGTAAAACCGTTTCTTCTTTAATGTTTGTTTCTTCAAGCTCTGCACAAAAACTTACTCCATCAAAAGAAATTCGCTCTGACAGTTTTTCAATATCCGCAATAGTAAGCGGTAAAGCGTCTGATTTCAGATTATAATTCATCTGCGTTATAGAGGGTAGCTGACGCAACGCATTGCCGCTGACATAAAAGCAAAGGCAAAAAACACAAACGCTTAGCGCCGTAACCAACGCAGCAGATAAAATTTTCCTCTTTGACATACACTATTCCTCCTCGACAATATGCACCCTGTCACCATTTGCAATGCTCTTTGAAGTCGAGTACACAACCTCCATACCGCTGTATATATTGTCAGAAGTTACCTCATAATAAAGGTCGTCGCTGTTTTTGATGTCTACGGTAACTTCGCTGACAGTGGTTTTGTTATTTTCATCAGTTTTTGCAACAAATACCGTCCCTGTGTTCCCCGTTGCATCAACAGCAGAAAGCGGTAGTAAATATCTGTCATCACGGCTCTGCTCTCCGTCAATAGTACCATATGTTACCTCTGTAACCTTTACCTGCGGCAAAAGTATGTTGTCAATAGTGGTTGAGAAGTATGTAAGAAGAGCAAGCGCAATTAGAAATGCAATACCAAATCGTAATGCGTATTTTTTCAGCTTATCTTTTTTCATTTGGCACTCTCCTAACTTTTATCAACTTGAATAAATGGCGAATCTATATCCCTTTGCCCATAAAGATAAATAAGCAAAGGAATTATCATAAACATAACTCCGCAGGCAAAAATTATTCCATAATCGGAGTTACTTATATCCGACAGTCCGATTGAAAGCGGATACATAGCCTCATCATCAAAGTAGATAAGCGGCTGTTCAACAACATTCCAATTATCAATGAAGCAGAGCAAAGTCAGGGTAATTAGCCCTCCCTTTATTTGCGGCAAAATAATGTTTGTAAAAATCTTAAAATATGACGCACCGTCAATTCTTGCGGCTTCAATTGTTGATTCGGGAATATATTTTATGCTTTGTCTGAGCAAGCAAATGCCGAACGCCGAAAATGTTCCGGGCAATATTATTGCAAGAAAATTATTGAGCAAATTGAGATTATCAAGAACAATATAGTTCGGCACTAACGTTACCTGCAACGGCAAAATCAAGAGCACAATATAGACAAAAAACAGCTTGTCTCTGAACGGAAATTTCAGCTTAGCAAAAGCAAATGCCGCAAGCGCAGACACAACAACCTGTCCTATTACTGTCGGAAATGTAATGATTACCGAATTCCAAAACTTCAGCAGATATTCAGGCCGCCTGAAAAACACTTGATAGTACTGTTCAAGCGAGAACATCTCAGGAATGAGGTTAATCTCCTTATATTCTCCGTTTGTAAAGTCGAGCATTGAGCTAACCTGTGAATCCGACATAAACGAGCAGGCAATCATATACACAACGGGGAATAAAAACACGGCAGTAATCAGAATGAGAAATATGTATTTTATAACCTTTAATGTTTTTTTCATTTTACTGCCCCCTATTCCGCAAAGCTGTGCTTTCTTTCAAAAATAAAGAACGCAAGAAGGACAGCTATCATAAACACCGATAAAATTATTGAAGCCGATGACAATCTCGGATAATTTAGATTGTAATAATTATTATTGATAAAGTTTTGCAGGAAATATACATTAGTATTCGGATAATCACCGAACAATGCAAAGACTTCACGAAAAATTTTAAAAGAGTAAATCAGTTCCATAAGGAAGACAAAAAATGTTGTAGGAGTTATCATTGGAATCGTGATTTTTTTAACTATTTGAAAGGAATTTGCTCCATCGAGCCTTGCACTTTCATATAGTGATTGAGGGACATTCGCAAGTCCTGCCGTAAACAAAATCACGCAAAAGCCGCAATACTTCCACACATAAATAAAAATTATCATAACCATTGAAAACCCAGAATTAAAAAACTCAACAGTGTTTAATCCTAATGAACTAAGCAGTCCGTTGATTGCACCGTAGTCATCAAATATTACCTGCCACACACATATTAAAGAAGCAATGGGAACCACAACAGGAATTAATAGAGCGCTTCTGAAAAATGATGATATTTTCTTAAAAGAATTAAGGAATAAAGCTATCAGAAACGAAATCACCATCAATAGCGGTATTGCCACAACAGTAAATATAGCTGTATTTTTCAGCGCAAGCAAAAATGTATTGTTTTTGAATAATTGTATGTAATTTTCAATACCCACAAAAGTATTACCTATATAAAGACTTTTTACAAAACAAATTATGTACGGTACAATATAAAATACCACTATTCCTGCAAATGAGGGCAGGATAAACAGAAAGGCAATTAAGTGTTCTTTTCGTTTTCTCTTCATAAAATCAATCCTTAATAATGTTATCTTGTCCATTCCAAAGTTGATAGTAATATCCCCTTTGGTTCAATAAATCTCTGTGATTTCCGGTTTCAACTATCTGACCATTTCTAAGCACTAAAATTTTATCGCAATCTTTTATTGTACTTAATCTATGTGCGATAATTATTGTTGTCATATTCTTTGAAAAATTGTTTATAGTTTTTTCGATAGATCTTTCGGTAACATAGTCAAGGTTACTTGTAGCTTCATCCATTATTAGAATTTCAGGTTTTTTCAATAAAGCTCTCGCTATAGCAAGCCTTTGTTTTTGCCCGCCTGATAGGTTTTTACCGTTTTCTTCAATCCTGGTGTTAAATTTTAAAGGCAAACTGTTAATATATTCTTCAAGCTCACATATCTTACACACCTGAGATATATCATCATCACTTACATCTGAATTGCCAAATAACAAATTTTCTCTTATTGTTCCACTGAATAGAAAAGTATTTTGTGATATGTAAGATATATTATCTCTTATCTGCTTTATTGAAAACTCTCTTATATCAATTGAATCAAGTTTAATACTTCCTTTTTCCTGTTCATACAACCTAACAAGTAAATTAGCTAAAGTTGTTTTCCCTGAGCCACTTTCTCCAACAAAGGCTATTTTCTCTCCACGACAAATTTCTAAATTAATGTCTTTTAATACAAGCTCTCTTGTACCATATCTAAAATCTAAATTTGAAATAGAGATTTTATCAAACTTAATTTTATCATTTAATTGCTCGTGTTCATAATTGTATTCAGGTGTTATATCTAAAATTTCTCCTAATCTGTCTGCCGCAACAACAGCAGTCTGAATGCTTGGCTGAAGATTAATTAAATTTTTAATTGGCTCGATAAAATAACCTAAAAGCGCATTAAAAGTTATTAGTTCACCGAGTGTTAGTTCTCCCTTAATTACATACGCAACGCCAACCCACAAAATGACAAGTTCTCCTACAACGGCAACAAACATAGTAATGGTTTGCTGACTAAGAGATAATACACCTCCGTTAAATACCTTTTTTAAAAATTTCTTATACAATTTATCCGTTTTTTCTTTTTCGTTATCTTCCTGATTAAAGGCTTTAATTGTTTCAATACCGTTTATAGTTTCAACAAATTGAGATGTAACCTTAGAATTCATCTCCATTATTTTTCTGTTGATTTTTTTAATTGGTTTATTATATACAAAAACTATTATTCCATACAAAATCAACATAACTACAGAAATCAAAAATAATAGCCTGTTGCTGTTAAATAAAACTACTGCACCTACGACTGCCATAATAGTATCCATCATAATTGTTAATGACGCTTCCGATACAATATCTCTTATACTTGAAGCGTCATTAAATCTAGATATGATTTCGCCGGTATCACGCATAGAATAAAACTTCATAGGTAAAATTAAAGCGTGATTGTAATATCCAAGCATTATGGGTATATCTATGTTTTGCTCTAATTTTACTATTAATAAGCCTCTAAAAAAATTTAAACATATCTGTACTAAGAACAAACTCAAAGTAATAGCCGACACATAATTAAGCATTTCTATCGAAAGGCTCGGAACTATATTATCCATTAAAACCTGATAATAAAAAGAAGTTATAATGCCTATTGAGGTCAGTATCATAGACAGAATAAAGATCCTTAATAAAAGCCATTTTTGCGAAATAAGCAAACGAAAAAAACTAGATAAAGTACTTTCCTTTTTATTACCCTTTTGAGATTCTTTCGTTGGTGCAATAAGAATTAGAACATTGGTCCATATTTTAAGGAAATCTTCTTTTTTGTACCTTACACTCCCCTTTGCAGGGTCAGAAACTACTACAGTATTATCTTTTATTTTAGTAATAACCACATAATGAAGCAAGGTATTGTCAATCACTACATGAGCAATAGCAGGCAAGGGCAATTTTTGAGTTAATGCATTTTTATCAGCTTCAACAACCTTTTGCTCAAACCCATAGTGTTCAATTACCTTTACAAGTCCGCATGCACTTGTTCCCTGACGGTCTGTCCCGGCTATATCTCGTATTTTTGCTATTGAAACTTTTAAACCATATTTTCCAAAAATTGCAGCCAAGCAAGCAGGACCACAATCTGTTTCGTCATTTTGCAATATGCATTTTAATTTAAACATAATTCACCATAATCTATTCCTTCAAATAAATCTCAGTTGCTGCTGTAAGTTGACGAATAAACTTTTCATTTGAAATATCCCCGTTTAAATATTTATCAACTATATCACTGATTACCGAAGAATTAAAATAAGTATCCGATAAATAATTAAACCCATATAAATTACATTTTGTTATGTTGTTTATAATATATTTATAATCTCTTATCGCCGCACTTTGAGCAGTTTCAACAATAGCTTTTTCTTTATCACTAACAATTAAATCTCCAAAATCTATTGCTTCATCTATTGAATCAATGCATTTTTCCATAGCATCGCTGTTTACAGGCAAATACATACATTCTTCACTCATATTTTTTTGCACATCACAGGACAAACAGTACTTAATGAAAGGCAGTAATTTTTCTTTATTTTTACAATTATCATTAACGGCAATACCAACATCTATAGAGGCAGAAATTGAATCATCATCCATATTGTAATTATTTACAAACACAGGAGTTGATCCTAAATATTTTAAACACGAATATGTCTTTACTATAATACTAAAAGCAGGCATTTCCTTATATAAAATAGAAGCACCATTATTTATATTTTCATATAAAAAATAATAAACATTTTCGTCGGTAGTGTCATTCTTAATCAAGCTATAGATAGAATCCAAATCTTCCGAAAACTTATCGCTGTTAAATTCTGTATTTCCGCTGTTAAAATCTATATATTGATCTAAAAACGAATAAAAAAAGGCAATATTATCATCGGCACTTCCAAAAAGAGAATATTCTTTTTTATTTTTTGAAAGTTTCTCAGATAATGCTTTAAAAGAAAATTCAGATGATGTTAAATTGTACTTATTAAGTGTTTCCTCTGTAGTTATAAAAACATCAGGTGAATAGAACAAAGGTATAAAATATCTTTTACCGTCAATCACTCCTGCATCCATAATTTTTGAATTGCAGTTATCTATTCCTATATCATAACTAAATTCACTTATAAGCTCGTTTACATCTGCAATAGTTTTGCTATCTGTTAATTTCTCAAATGGAAGCTTTTGACTCAGAGAAAAAATATCAGGTCCCTCACCTGCCATAATTTCTGTTGACATTTTTAATTTCATTTCTTCCTCCGAGTCAAATTTTATAATTTCAATTTTATATGTATCATTATAGTTTACTGTGCAATACTTATTATATTTATTAATCAAATCGCATATTGAATCCTCGCAATATGTATAATACTTAAGGCACCTAGAATCATTTAAAGTACTGTTTTTATGACATCCAGAAAAAGTAAATAAAACAAACACTAATTGTAAAATTAAAAATGCTGAAATGATTTTTTTCATAGTTAACCTCATTTAATTTTTGACTGTTAGATATATATTAGATACAAGATACAAAATAGAAAGAACAAGCTAATTGTTGACAATTTTAATTTATTAAATCAAATAATTTTAAGTAATAAAAATCAAGATGTAATAGTAACTTTTCTATCAGTTACCTTTACTTTTGCATGAGCACCTTTTTCAAGAAAACTTTTTGCCCAAGATTTTGCTTTGCTGGCATGGCTAGAATGTTTATTGCAACTACTGAATACATCCATAATCCAACCTGTTCCATCTTTAAGACATCTACCGACCCTAAAAGTACATCCACCATTAATATTATTAATAGTGTCCTTACTTGTTTCTTTTATATTAAGTTCATTTAAACAATCAGAAATACTAATTTTTTTCATGAGTTTAGCCTCCTAAAAAATCTTTTTGCCAACAATTAACTTGTATAAATAAATTTGCAATGCAAATTTTCTAACATCAATAAATTATAATATCTGATAAATTGTTTATAAAATACCTCAAGCTAGTCATTTTAATATCCGTTACGCTATTAAAAGTATATTCCTTATATGTAATCATATCTTTTTCAACATTTATTATTACAATAAATTTAAGTAAATTATTTTTTATTTTATTAAGTACTGCAATTGAAGGAAATTTTATATTATTACCTAAATATATCCTATACAATGATATGGAATCATCATATTTATTTAGGTAATTTAAAATTCCTTGTATTACATTATCATGTTTTTTTAAGTATGAATCGACCTCAGTATAACTTACCACTATATTTCTGAGTTTCAAATATTCCATTGTCCCCCATACTTCCGGTGGAGTTATTTCATATCTACTAACTTCAAATGCAAAATCTATAAGTTGATTATATATTAAACAAAATTTATTTTTCATCTGATTTATTAACGACATACTTAACTTATTAAGTTCAATTTTCAACTCACACATTTTGTTAATAGGTTCATAAATGTCATTGTTTTTCATAAACGCATTAACATAACACTCTCCACCGCAAATACTTTTTATAGAACAATTTCTACAATTTATTACGCTTTCAATAGAAGAACATTCAAATTTTGACTGAATATCTTTATTTATACCGGTATACATGTTACCAATCCTAAAATCTTTATTCCCATACATTACACTGCAAGCAAAAATATCTCCAATGTTATCAACTGTAATTCTACTTTTACCTGCATCGCATCGATATATTTTATATGTACCTTTGAACAAATTATTATAGATTAATCCACCAAAATAATCTCCTCCTTGAAGAAGTTTTTTGAAGTAATCAAAGTTTCCTTTTTGTATTTCATTTAAAATATTTTGGCATAATTTTTTATATCTACTTATTAAATACTCAACTTCAAAATTATCAAAATCATATCTTGACCCATCGTAACTCCTAATATATTTCATGCTTACGCAATCAACATTTG
Organism: Pseudoruminococcus massiliensis; assembly: GCF_900291955.1. Lineage (GTDB taxonomy): Bacteria > Bacillota > Clostridia > Oscillospirales > Acutalibacteraceae > Pseudoruminococcus > Pseudoruminococcus massiliensis. The sequence continues at coordinate 17,716 of NZ_OLMR01000011.1, forward strand.
GTAAATGATAAAGGTAGTCGTAAATTAAATCAACATCTTGATTTAAAGGAGTAACAGTAACAGCAAGTCCTAACTTCTTGTTTTTAAACATTTTAAGACCTTTTATTATATCATCATAGGTACCTTTGCCATTAGCATACGTCCTGTTGTTATCATTAGTAATTTGATCACCATCAATACTTGTTCCAAGAATTATTGCAGGCTCATTGTCTAAATATTTAACTATTTCCGGTGTAAGCAGAGTAAGGTTTGTACAGAACATTACTTCAATGTTTTTGCAAATCTCATTACGCTTCTTTTTACAATATTCAACAATTTGCTTAACTAAGTCAATCTGTAACAAAGGCTCCCCTGAACCAGACAAATCCACAACATACTTACTAGCGAACGGTGCATATTTATCGACAAGAAAGTCTATTGCATCTTTAGCAACTTCAAAGGTGAGTTGTTCATCTCCAAGATATTCAGATTCTCTGAAACAATATTTACAATTAAGATTACACTTTCTGGATGGATGCAAACACAATGTAAATTGCCCATATGATGATTGCTCTTTTATATCATCAATGCTATATGTATTTATTTTATTTATGCGTTCTTCAATACTTGTATTTACGAAGATCTCGTATTCTTCGGGATCATTTTCTTTAGCTATATTTAAAACTTCTTCTTCGCTAAGCTCATAATCGCCAAGTTTTATATCAAAGTTATCCCTTATACCAAAATAGTAATTAACATCTTGGATATACATATCTTTTTGATTCAGATATTCAAAAACAGATACTTTTAACTTCATATTCTACTCACTTTTTAATCCTCATGTTGATAATTTGAATTTTTCTCATTAATAAAACCAATGCGCTCATTACAACTCCGCATATCATAGAACTTCCTATATTTCTATACCCCTTAAAAAAACACAATGATGATATTATGAATATAAGAATAGTAATAATGGAAGTTAACATTCTGTACATTTTTTTCTCTTGTCCAGTTAAGGGATTGTTTTCTGTATCAAGAGGGGATATCAATAATATCAGAACAACACAAAGCAATTCAAATATTATAAATATAAAAATAAATAAAGTGTTAATACTGCTAAGCCACTTAACTAAACACAATATTATTATGTTTGAAGCAAAAGAGAACAGATAACACCTTACTGGTGTTTTAGCGTGATAGCCGCCTGCAAACTTACGAATAACTATAAAAGACAAGTAAAACACTAAACTTTCAGTCAATAGATTGAAAACCAATCCTAAAACTATGACTGTCGCCATATGAAATGCAGAGGACAAAATTATGTATATGGCATATTCATATAACTCATAATTATCTGTATGCTTTTCATCTTTGCATAAGATGCGGGCGACTTTGCTTGAAATCAATTTGATCATTTGATGTTTTTAAACTTTTCAAAACCCTTTGGCGTTTTAGGCTGATAGATTATATAACACCCTGAAGAATTTGCGTTAACTTTCAATGTAGCAAACAATCCTTTTTTGACTCCGTCTTTAATTTTAGTTGATAATAGTTTTTCGTTTTTCATAGTAATCAACCTCCTTGTTATAAATTTTATCAAAAAATATTTGTAAATGCTGATTTTTACAAAAATGGTAATAAATTCGACAAAAATTGCACTTTTCATCTGTTATAACGATTTATCTTACAACTCTATAAAAACTTTTAAATTATTTTTTGAATATTACAATCGTATAAGTATATTACCTTCTTAATTTGTTAACAATCTTGCCGATAATTGATAACATTTTATTGGGTGATATTTATGTATGTTGACTACAAAAAAATAGGCGTTCGTATAGCACAGCGTAGAAAAGAAATTAAAATGAAACAGAATACTTTAGCAGAAAAAACAAACCTCTCAAACAATCACATTTCTAATATTGAGAATGGTTATTCTGTTCCAAGTATTGAAACATTTGCAAAAATTTACAATGTATTAAATATCACTCCTGATTATCTTTTATTAGGGACATTAAAAAGTAACAATATCTCACAAAATATCGTAGATAAATTAAATCTCTGCGATGACAAATCACTTAAACTTATATCTAAAATAATTGATGCAATTTTATCTGAACAGGAACAAAGCAGATGACAAATCTATTGTTTTGAGTTATAATCCTAATTAGGGAGGTATAGCTCTATGAATGTACTGATATGTGATGATGATTTGAAAATTGTTCAGCAAATCAAAAATTTTCTCCTTAAATTATCAAAACAGTCAACCTATAATTTTGATATTACCTGCTTTTCAAATGGGGATTCTATATTGGATAAGCAAATTAAAACTGATTTTGCGTTTATCGATATAGAGATGCCCGGTGTTAACGGACTTTCTGTTACAAAACATCTTCAAACACTAAATCCAAATATTATTGTTTTTATAGTTACATCTTTTCAAGGATACCTTGACGATGCGATGGATTTAAAGGTTTTCAGATTTTTATCTAAACCCATTGATGAAAATAGATTTTTTAAAAGCATGGATGTTGCTTTAAATCTGTATAAACAAAGCACAGAAAAAATTATCTTAGACTATTTCGATGAATGTCACAATATATTTACAATTGACATATTGTATTTAACTATAGAAAATCGCAAAACTAAATTAGTTACGAAAACGCAAGAGTTCATTTCAAATAAAAAGTTTGATTATTGGAAAAATCGCCTAAAATCATACGGTTATTTTGCACAATCACACTATAGTTACATAATTAATTTAAAGAATGTAACAGACTTTAATAAAAACGAAATCACGTTATCGTTTAATTCTAAAAAAACAACAGTACCTATATCTCGTAGTTTTTATGCATCATTCAAAAAAGCCTTTTATGAATATATGGGAGGCACAATATGATTTCAAATATATGCTATGCTGTGGTTTTCCTAATTGAATCACTCATATCTTTTTATTATTTTAGTTTTAAATTTGAACGAAAAATATCCCGAAATCTTATTCCAATATTTATACTTTTATCAGGTTTAATTCTTTATGCGATAAACTTTATCGAAGCCCCACCAATAAATGCTGTTTGTTTTTATGCTTGCAACTTTATTGTCCTGAAAATTTGCTATAACACAAACATAAAATCTGCTATATTTGCAAATTTCATCTTGTTATTTTTAATGATTATCTCAGAATTAATTGTTGTTTTCTCGTTTTCTGTTGTGTTTCATTTTAGTCTTTTTGAGAGCCAGTCTGATGCATTTATTCTCATAATTCAGGCAATTATAAGTAAATTGCTTTATTTTATTTTTATATGGTGTATTCTAAAATTTTCTGAAAAAGAATCTAAAAGTACAGGTTCTAAATTTTCATTACTGCTTTGCGTTTTACCCATGGCTTCAATAATATTAATGCATACAAATGTATATCTTTGTACATTCTACTCTGTAAATGACAATTATAAAATTGCTATCATTATAGGTAACATTCTCATATTACTGTCAAACATAATCGTATTTTATCTCCATGAAGCAACCATAAGAATAAACCGGAAATACACCCAAATACTGTTAGATTATCAGCAAGAAAAAGATACAATAAACTACTATGAATTGTTGCGAGAACAAAATGAAAATTCAAAAATATTAATTCATGATATAACGAAACACTTAAAAACCATTCAGCAATTATCGGAAAAAGAAGATTCAAATATATCACAATATATATCCGAAATTGTTGAAGATTTTAGTGTTATGAATCCTGTAGATTATTGCAAAAACTCAGTTGTTAATTTAGTAACCCATAGATATTATGAAATATGCAAAAAAAATAAAATTAATTTTACAATAAGCATCAAAAACGCAAATCTTGATTTTATGAAAGAACATGATATAACAGCTTTGTTAGATAATTTATTAGAGAATGCAGTTGAATCTGCATTGTTGACTGACGATAAATTTATTGATTTTTCTATTTGCACAAGAAATTCAAATTTTGTAATTATTAAAATTTCAAATTCTTGCGGTAGAAAGCCTAAATATATAAATGATATTCTCGTGTCATCTAAAAACACTCCCGGTATACACGGGGTCGGTACGAGGAGCATTAAAAAGGTGGTTGCAAAGTATAATGGGAATTTAGAAATGAAATATGATAATAATACAAAAACCTTTACCTCCGTAATCGGAATAAATTCTAATTTACCAGCTAACAACCAGTCATAGCATTTTTATTTTAAATAGCAAGCTACTTTTACCGCCCTGTTCACGGTATCTTTGTTTTGTTTCGATTAGTCCGGCTTTTTTCAAATCTTTAATAGCCCTACGCACTGTGGCAGGCGACAGCTTTATGTCGCCTGCTATTTTATTTACTGACGGCCAACATTCGCCGTCTTTGTTGGCTCGGTCGTGGAGGTAGGTATATACGGCTACGGCTCTGTGAGGTAAGTCCATTTGATACAGAAAAATTAATCTACTCATTGCTGTTATCCCCCTGTGGTGGTCGCTCGGTTCTGACGACTACTTTTCTTTGCTTGTCTGCGTTCTGTTCAAGACTTGAATTTTCGGGTTCTTTTGTTGGCTCATCTTGCTGTGCTGATGTTGGTTCATCTGCATCAACAATATCTTCACACTCAGTCTGTTCTGCATTTGGCGAGGTTTTAAGATTTTCATTTTTCTTCTTTTTTTCACCGCTTGCTTCATCAAAATCCGAATCAGTAACAGTCTGTTCAAGATAGTGAGGGCAGTATGTTTGGATTATGTTGTTGAACAACTCCGAACGGTTGGCATAGTGAACCTCACGGTTGCCGCTTTCTGCTATCTGATATTGTTCTTCAAATTCAATGCCCCACTTAAAGAACAGTTTTAGCTTGACTTTCATCGGGTAAAAGCCTGTTTTCATAACAACAAATGTACCTTTTGGTAGTGCCTTTAACTCGTCAGGTGTCATCAACGGTCGTTCTATCATCTGCAAGGACTGTGACGGATCGTTCTTACTTTTACTCACAGAGCCACTCATCACAGTTCTACTGCCAAGTGATTTTGACAACACTTCAGCACTTGTGCTGTTGGGAGCAAAGCCACCGAAGATTGTCAGCTGTGTGTTATCTATGATTACATCAGCACCTTCTTTTCCGTAGTTCTGCTCAAGCTGTGCAAAGGATTGGATAACTGGTACTATCTGCAACCGCCTTGAACGCGAGGCAGAGAACATCATTTCTGCTGATTCAATCTTAGGCAGAGTGCCGAATTCATCGCAAAAGAAAACACAACGGTTTTTAAGTTTACCACCGTTTTCATCAGCAACTGCAAGTATTTCCCTGTAAAGCTGTTGGATAATTAGCGACACCATAAAGAATGTATTGGGATTTTCCTCCGGCATAACAATGAAGATTGCACTTTTCTCCTTGCAAAATCTCTCTGCATCTATTTCTGTATCAAAACACAAAATCTGCTCTAACTCGCTGTCAAGAAAAGCATTAAGCCTTGAAAGTGCCGTACTCATAACAGATGCCATACTCTGCTCAGATGTGTTAAGAGCCGCACCGGCAAACCATTTAGCCTTGTGATTTTCGGGGAGTAAATCCATAAGCTGTTGAAACTGATTTTTCCCTTTCTGTCCTGACGGAGCAAGTAACTCCTGAATGATTTTATAAGCTGAAACAATGTGCCTTTCTTCGGGCTTGCAAAACTCTGCAACTAAAAGAATAGTTGCAGTCAGCAATCCTTCGGCGGAATCATAGAAGTATGAGTTTTCACCGAAAGATGCACCGTCCATTCCGTTTGATATAATCGTCTTTGCAATGATTTTTGCATACTTTTCAGCTTTTGCCTTGTAGGAAAGACAGTCAGGTCTTTCCTTGTATAAATCAAAATATTTATTCACAAGGTGCAGAAGATTATTTCCGTGTGAGCGTGTTGGATTACGCAGGTCTATAACCGAAACATTGTAACCGTAATACTTTTCTGCAATTGTTCCGTAATTGCGAACTACATCGCCTTTAGTGTCCGTTGATAAGAATGACATACCTGTAGCACAAGCATACTCAATGCAGGGATAGAGCCAGTAGGCAGTTTTACCCACACCTGCCGCACCAATCATAAGTGCGTGAACATCTCCTGTTTCAACCATTGCTGTGGTTGTTTTCCCTTTGCTCTTGCAACCTACAACTATGCCTTGTTCCGTAGGTCGACTGTCGGGATTTGTTCTCCATTCAGTCGGCTGATAAACAACTTGCTTGTAGGTGTTTCGTATCTCTTTCTTGGTCGCCCACCGAGCTGTGCCGTGCTGTCCTTGTCCAACAGTTTTATCCTTTATACGATTCAGCGAATAGTAATTGCCCACAGTTGAAATGATTATGAACATAGCAAACATTGCACCTGTTACAATAATCAAAGTTATAATTCCTGACGGCATAGTATTTCACTCCTTCCCTTTGAAAAAGCTAAATCCTCATTCCAGTCTTTATGGTTAGGAATGAGGATTTCGTTTTGTATGTTCATTTTGTTTAATTTTTCTGCAATTCTTTTGTTTGATGTCTGCCCGGCTTGGTCGTTATCGAAACATAGATACACATTTTTGATGTTGGGGTTGTCTTTCAGGCATTGAAAAAGCACCCTGTTCGAAACTGAACAGGATGCCCCATAGCTGTGACTTTTCCAATTTTCCTTATGCATACTTATGAATGACAGCATATCTATCGGTGCTTCAAACAAATAAAATCTGTCGCTTTTTCCATGCCAATGAAAACTAAACTCAGGCTGACTGCCTGCAACATTTCCTTTGTACGGATTGCTTGTTACCGTTCCCCTCTTATGTGCGTGGCGAGGTTTACCGTTTGTATCGTAGCCTACGAACAAAGCACTATGGTAGTCGGCAGATTCATAAATCATCTTTCTACGCACAAATTCATAAAGCACATCTTTATCAATGCCACGAGTCAACAGCAGATAAGAAAAAAGTCTGCTCATTCTGTCATTCTTCTGCGGCAGTTCAAAGTTTTTGTACCTTATTTCTATGGGCGGTGAAGTTATTATCTGACCGCCACTACCATTCAAAAGCATTTCCACCGTTTCGGCATAGTCCTTGTTGTAAAATCTGCGGACAAAATCTATTGCATCTCCGCCTTTCTGTTCGTACTGATGATACCAAAGATGACCTCTGATTGTTACCTTTTGTGAGCCGTCAAGCCACTCATACTCCGAACCGGAACGCTTAACTTTCTCACCTTGGCTTACAAGAAAAGAGGCAAGGTCTGTTCGCCTTGCCTGTTCTCGCTGTTCTTTTGTAAAATGAATGTATGTTGATATTGTTATCACTTCCTTAATTTTAATATATTTTTCTTTTCTGCTGTAATATCTTAACTTGGGTAAGTTCTTCTCCTATCACTGTGACAGGAGGCACCTGTCAGTATTTGGGTGCAGTTGCCCCTTGGTGACAGGCTGATCTTTTGATAGACAACTTCCTTAATATGTGGTATGATAATTTCAAATAAAAGAATGACAAATTTGAATTTGAGGAAGATACTTTATGGATAGATTTAACGATAGTGAATATGCAATTTTAATAGGAAATTTGTTGCATGATACTCAATACATAGAAATATCTAATATGGGGAAAATGGCTGGGCTTAGGAAACATGCAGAAGTGATGGTTAGAAAAATCTTGGATATTGGCAGTAGTCGGACACTAATGTTAGGTCAGGTAAAAAGGGATTCAAATAATCCTGCGGTAAATAGTGGAATGGACAATCTAGGTGATGAATTAAGTGATAGATTGATTGAAATAATAAGAAAAATAAACCCTCTTGGGAGAGATGGCACTCATACTCAGCATACAGACGAATTTTCTAATATGGAAGTAGAAAGTGTTGAGGACGCTATTTTTGATTTGTATGCGCTAATTTTTATTAAATATTTTTTAGATATACAGGTAAGTATATACTCATCACCTCAAGTGTTACGCATGTTTTCATTCTTGCCACCGATTATTAGATATAAAACATGGAACTATTTGTTTGAAATAGATAAAAATAATATACAAGTAGTGGATAAGTTATGTTTATCTATAATTAAACTTTTTGACAAGGAGACTGCTTATGAATGGCTGGAGAATAACAGTGAAACGATAAAAGGCATACCTTATCCAACGGAGCATGAAATAGAAAAATATTATAAAATTCACAGTGTCGAAGTATTGCCGGGTGTATACCAAGCTTTTGTAAGTCTAAATTTTGATAAATACAGTAATATGTATGATTTACTGCATGATAAAATTAGTGATCCGAGAACATCAGTTAATGAATCAGGGAAGATGTATAAGAACTTTGAAGAGGCTGTTGGGCATTACAATAATTATAGAAGTAGTATGATACAAAATAGTTCGGCTGAAATGAAATCGTTCTATCCTCTTATGGATTTTGTTTATTTGGGAAGAAAAACAAAAAGTGAACTGTTAGGTTGAAAACCAAGAGATTACAATTTTAACAAACTTACACCATTCAAACTATGGAGAATAGATTTGTTTATAAGATTAATTCCTAATAGTTGGCTATGAAACAGTGTAGGGCACCCCATAAAATTCTGTGTAAATAATAATCCTTCAAGCAATAACAAAACAGCGGATTGCGGTGCAATCAGGCTTTCTGATTTGCCCCGTGTTAACTTTTCTTTCCTGTCTGCAGAATGTTATGCACGCTTTGCGTGAATAACATTTTGCGGACAGGAAATTCTATTCTCGGGGGCAAATCAAGCCGGTATTCTGTCCTCAAATATTATCGATAACTGGCTCAAAACTATGTCCCAGTTTCGACATCTTTGTGTCCAGCGTTCGACAATCTTTTGCGACGCTAAATACAACATTTTGCACAGGCTGTCATCATTTGTGAATGACGGCTTGTTCTTCGTAATCTGCCTGAACTGACGGTTCAAACCTTCGATAATATTCGTTGTATATATTATCTTCCGAACCTCGGGTGGATATGCGAAGAATGTAGATAGAATATCCCAATTTTCTTCCCAGCTTTTCACGCAGGAGGGATAAGTTTTGCCCCACTTGTCCTTGAACAAAATCAGGTTGTTCATAGCCTCTTCCTCGCTGATAGCTTGATATACTTTCTTGATGTCAGCCATCAGTTCCTTGATGTGTTTGTAGCTGACAAACCTTGTGCTTGAACGTATTTGATGAATGATGCAACGCTTGATTTGTGCGTTCGGAAAAGCCGCTTCAATAGCCTGTCTAAAACCTGTCAGACCGTCCACGCAGAACAGAAATACATCTTTAATTCCACGAGTTTTGAGCTCGTTCAACACATTTAACCAAAATTTACTGCTCTCATTTTCGCCAATCCATATGCCGAGAATATCTTTCTGCCCGTCAAGATTGATGCCCAGAACTACATATGCAGCCTTCGTGATATACTGATGATTTTCCTTGACCTTGTAATGAATTGCATCCATAAAAACGAACGGATATACTGCTTCAAGAGGTCGATTTTGCCAAGCAGTCACATTGGGCATAATCTTCTCGCTTATCTTGCTGACAAGCTCAGGAGAGATTTCTACATCATAAAGATTTTTTATCTGTTCTGCAATGTCACGCTGGCTCATTTCGCAGGCATAGAGTGAGAGAATTTTCTCTTCCATACCGTCTGCATTGCGGTTGTATTTGCTGATTATTTTGGGTTCGTATTCGCCGTTTCTGTCCCTCGGAACTTTGATTTCAAGCTCGCCCATCTGCGTTTTTACCGTCTTTTTGGAATAACCGTTTCTGTAATTTTTCGACTTATTGCCACATTCATCATTCGACGTTCTTTCACTTTTCTCATAGCCGAGTTCATCGGAAAGCTCACATTCCATAACCTCCTGAAGAATGTCCTTGAACATATCTTTCATCGCTGTCATAACTTCGTCTGTTGAGGTAAAATTCTGACTTCTTACAAATTCTCTCATCATTTCTGCCGGTGCTTTTGCCATTAAAAAAACTTCCTTTCAAACAATTAATTTTTTTATTTCCATTATTGCTTGAAGGGAAGTCTGTTATTCACTTTTACACAAAATTCTCGGCGGTCTCATGTGTAGGATGAAAATCAACTTCAAGTTTTATTCAACTTACATCTTCAACCCCTGAGCCTGCTTCTTATCATTAATCTTCTGCTGTAATTTTTTATCTGTCCTTTGTACTTTCTGCTTTTCTTCAAACCTCAGTTGATTTTGAATCATATTGCAGATGTAACGCAGGAGATTTAATGAAGAAACTGCAACGCTGTTTCGGTTAGTTTTAAATAAATAATTAGGATACAAAACACCTTTGCTTGAATCAAAGTCTGATTCAGCATAGGTGTTTTCTTCATATTTAAAGGGACTTGTAACAGGTTCTTCGTCTGCATTCTCGATTTCTTCAACCTCATCTTCGGTGAGATTGAGATTCAACGCTTCCTTGATTATTGCATTTTTGATTGATTTAAACTCCTTGTTTTGAGCAAGAGGTATTCTTTCCGGCACTTCATCTGTGTAGGTTTTGATAGTGTTTTCCTTTTGCTCATACCATAAATCATACAGCTTTGCTATTCTTTCATCACTTGCAAGTTCTTCAACAATGGAATCAACAAGTGACTTTACATCAGGTTTGAGATAACCGTAGACCTTCTTCCCACTTGTCTTTGAAAGTCTGTGGGCAAGTTCCAACAGCTTTTGCTGAATAGATGAGTTGATATAGATTTCAGAATTGATTTTTGAAACCAAATCATCAACAACATACCTCGCCTCTGCTCGTAGCTTATCCCTGTGTTCGGTTTGCTTTTGATAAATACTTATCAAATCCTGACGGAAAATTACTTGTACAAGGTTTGATTTGATGTTTTCGATACCTTTTTCACTTAGATATGCTTCATTCGGTTTTGTAGAATATGCAATCATATGAATGTGAGGGTGGTGTCCCTCGTTATGAAAAGCCGCATACCATTTGAAGTTTTCAGGTGCAATTTTCATATTTTCTGCTATCATATTTCGTTGTGAACGAATGAGATTCATCCATGCATTTGCATTGTTGTAGCCCAGCCTTTCTGCATCTTCTCTCTTTAAAGAAATGATATGTGTCCACACATTGCTCTTGCATTCTGCTACTTCCTTTTGAACTTTCGAAAGAACTATCGGTACACCCTCATCAGTAAATAGACCGTGTGTTGATAGTTTCTCAACTCTCGGTCGTTCTGCAATGTATTTTACATACTTTTCTCGGTCGTTGAATAATTCTGAATGAGTTTCGGCGATACTCATAATCAGCTCGTCTGCATTTCCACGAGTAGGATTATTTACATAATCTTCGTACTCATACAAGTCCTTTGAATCGGGATAATCGGAAAGCAGTTTCTTGATAATATTATTCTGTTGTACGGTTTGCTCCATAAATTTTTGTGTGCTGTCGGCACTTTCAACTCCGTCACGGGTTGCAATATATTTTACATAGTTGCCGATATGCGATCTTCCATTTGGTTTCATATACGGTGACTTCATAATGATTCTGGGCATAGTTTATCCCTTCTGAAACCTGACCGCATCATCAAATTTGTACTTACCACTATTGCGTTTGACTTCATCAACACATAACTTACGCAAACTATTCAGTTGGCTTTCATCAATATTATTCGTTGCGGCAACCACGTGCATAAGCATTGCAAGTTCTACACCTTGCTTGAATAATACTCTTGCAATTCTGTCCTCTGTATCAAGTATTTTTGAACCGATTACAGACTCAAGTGCAGGAGTCAGCACACGGCTGATGTTCTTTGAGTCCAGCCAGGCGATATAAAACTCAATAGCACTTGAGATAAAATCACTCCTTGAAGTAGCGTTTGTTCTTGAGATTGCATTGTCGCAGGCTTTGAGTAAATCCTGATTGATGTACAGTCCTATTCGTTTAGAATCCTTATCCATTTTTCATCTTTCCTTTCGGTAACACTTTGAGTATTCATAGAAATCTTCGTTAAAACGGCAAAATCGGGCAGTTTGGAATACAATCGGTAACACAAAGATGAAAATGTAACACCTTTGAAAAGTCCCGAACGGCGTTGCCGGTCGGTGTAATTCGGCATATCCGTGCCTGCACGGAATACGCCTTTATCCTGCTTAAATACCTACCCTCGAAAAACTGCCCGATTTGCCGTTTTTACTTATTCTATAACTTCGCCACAAATCGCCTTAATTTGGTTTTATTTAGTTTTCGGATAACGTTCCGACATCTCATTAAAAAGCCGACACGGGGCGAATGTGGCGAAAGTTTCGCCGATTATTCCTTATTCATAACCTTGCCGTTTACAACTTCAAAATTGCAGTTGGTATATGACAAACCGTACTCTTTAACTTCACGGCTTAGTATATTAAACATTTCCTGCTCCAAATTCAGAGAATTGTATTTCACATCATCATTTAATGTGTCATAGCATATCCACTCTTTGCTGTCGGGAGTATCCTTTACAAGAATGTCATACCCCATCATCATACAATCAGGTGTGGGAAATATTATTGCATTGATTTTTACACAACCTACTGTGAGAGATGCAAATAACTTTTCATGCTTGTCCTTTGAATTTTCAGAAAGTATTTTTCTGACCTCGGCTGACGAAAGATACTTCTTAAAAATATATTTATCTCCAAGTTGCTTTTTCAGTTTCTTTCTCTCATTCACAATTTCATACCTCCCATATCAAAACCTTCATCGTCAAATAAATTCGGTTCACTGTTTTGTTCTTCCACGAATCTATCTGCGCTGTTCTTCACTGCATCTTTAAACACACTGTCATCAAGATTGCAATCATGGTAACCTTGAAGAACTGTGTAATAGTAATTGCTACTCGGCAATCCGAACTTTTGTTTTAAATCCATAATGTAAACCATAGCAGACAATTCTTCTCCGTTATTCATCATGACAGGAACATCCTGTTTAAAATAGTGTGAGGGATAACCCTCGTATCGGTCAAGTCGCATTTCATCAATAGGTTTTATATCCCATACAGCAACGGGAACGGATTTTCCTTTGCAAGGTGCGATGGTTGCATATGCTCCGGTCGGCATACCTTTGAACTGCAATTCATAATTATCTATCACTCCTGTTCCCACAAGAGTTGCAGTTGGGCAACGATATGCCATTTGTTTTAAATTCAAGTTGCTTCCATAGGCAACATATAACTTACTCATAAAAATAACTCCTTCTAAAAATTTTTACATTCTCATAACTAAACCCGAAGTTTCTTCCTGCCGTTCAGCAGTTTCAACTTCGGGTTCTGAATTTATATTTTCATTTGTACTGTTCTGCAAGACCTCAAGTCTTTTCTGTGCAAGTCTTTCCTTTTGCTTTTCAGCCTGTGCAGGATCTTTCCACGCAATATTGCCGTCAAGATTTTTCAGGAGATGATGACGGGCGGTTTTAAACTCGTCACCGATAAGTCCTAACCTCAACAACCAAGTACGGAAAGTATATTTTTCGTTATCCGATACTGTTTTTGTATGTCGTGCAGACTTTTGAATTAAAGCCTGATGACTTATTGCAAGGCAAAGCTGAATTGCACTTTTCACTTCTCCTGCGTGTAGTGTTGAATTGAACAGGCGAAATTCAATAGTACCCTTACTGAACACGCTGTGCAAATTCAATCCGTGATAACGGCTGTCATCATAGTGTCTGTAGCTGTAGTCACCTCCGTCATACCACATTGATTTTAGTTGTTCCATTGAAAGAGGAGGTCGGTTATTGATTTCATCAAGAAATCTTGTATCCATCTTCTGACAGTAATGCTCACGGCTAACATTCACTTTAAGTGACTTATAGAGCAAGTCCTCTTTTGATGCCATAATATTAACTATATTGCGAAGTGTTTTCGGGGTGTGTCTTGACGCATCAATGTGGCAGTGCATACCACAACTGGAATTCACTCTTGCTCCTGCACCACGAAGTTTTCTGACTAACTCCTGTATAGTTTCAATATCATTGTAATTACAAATGGGTGTGACGAATTCAACAGAGTACAAAGCACTTGCCTGTTCACCTGAACGGTTGGTACACCTAAGGCTTGCATCACGCATAATCTTCCATTGTCGGTTATCATTATCACGGACAGAATATGAATCATAGCAACCTCCGATATGAGTTGCTGTGGTATTAAAATAACCGGCTATCACTTTCGCCGCAGTACTGCGAGTGATGCCGGTCATTTCAATTTCTACACCGAAGTTTTGAGTTCTCAAGTTACCACCTCGGTATTTTCTTCCTGTGGGTTTGGCTTTTTAGGTTTGGGTGGTTTTGCCTGCGATGACTTCATATCAATAAATTTCCTGACGTTTGCAGGAACATATTTTGAGTACAAAGTATCAACCGATTTTTCAAGTTCTTCTTTGAAATCTAAATCACGCTGTGATATATACAGCTTGACAGCAGACAGTTTTTCATCATCGTACATTATGCTTACGCTTGTTTTCTTCATTACTTTTTACTCTCCTTATCCTCAATATATTTGATATTTGGTATCTTCATCCACTTAGTCCAGCCACGATTTTTAAGCTGTGTTTTCACAACTCCGTAGGCTGTGCCTTGTGCTTCAACAACTTCACCGTTGCCGACATACACACCTATGTGACCGTCCATCCAGACCGCAAGTCCGGGTATATCGGGCATAGTTGAGATTGCTCCGCCTTCTTTCACATTGTTCCAGATTGTATTCGCACCGCAATCCGTGAAACCATTTGAGCCTGCAACAATCTCGCCTGTATCATCATTATACCAAGCATAGGATTTTATCAAGCCTATGCAGTCAACCACACGCTTGCCGAACCACTTTTCACCAATGGTTCTCATTTCACCGCCTGCCTCGTTATTACCTGGATACAGACTTGCCTGCTGATCGAGATACTGCTTTGTGCAGATCTGACCGTAACCGCCATAGACATAACCCCAACCGTTTTTGTATGCGTTTTCGCACCACCTAACAAGGTCAAGATTATTCTTTGTGGTCTTATCAGTAAAGCCTGACATACTGATTTCTGCACCCTTGATTGACTGCATCATCTTCTGAAACTCTGCATACTCAATCTCTGTACCAAACTTTGCATTTACTGCTTTAATCAAATCTTCGTCAGATTGATTTTTCTTGAAACAGGAAACAAAGTTTTTTACAAAATCTTTGTCCTTTGATTTATCAGACAGAAAAAACAGATATATTACCTCTGCCTGCGTGTTGCAATCAGACAGTTTCTTTTTATCAAGCTGTTTTTCAACCTCGGTCATTGTGTCGTTGATTAGCTGAAAGTTTTCCATCTGCTCGGCAGATATATTTTCCTGTATGGATTGACTTAACTTGTCCGTGTCAATATCCATACTACCGTTGAAAATTGAAATAACAGCAATAATCGGCATAACCACAATTATGATTATGCCGATTACTATACCGAATATTGTTTTTATAACTTTTGGGTTTGTAAGCAGAGCAACTGCTATTTTCTTTAGTGCCGCACCTATTGTGGCAGACATTGTATCACCTCCAAAAATAGAAAAAGCCAACTGATTTTCAGTTAGCTCTTTGTTATTAATCTATTATGTAGCTTTCAAACCATACTCTGTACACTTCATTTTCTGTACAGGTATTCTATGCTCACTACACCATTTTCTTATCTGTTCTTCATCAAAATCAGATATTTTAGCACCTAAATATACTTTTGACGGCAATGCAAAATATATCGATGCACCTTTTTTCAAAATCTCGTATGAAACTTCACTTGGATCTTTATACCAAAAACCAATATTATAAATCAAACGCCATTCATTCTCATAACTCCAATCTCTTAATTTATGCATAAGAAAGTATTCCATACGCAACTCATCTTGAGCTTTCATGAGTGAAATTCCGTCAGGAAGCTTATCTACATACTTTACTGGGAAAAGTACATTAATGTTTATTATGTTATTAATTTCTGTAGTGTCATATTCTAAACATACACCTTTATGACCATTAGCATAATGATTCCACATTGGTAAATTAGTTTTGCTTTGAGTAAAACATGCAAAACGATATGTTCGATTTATTGTTTCATTTATCTCAGAGTTAATATCCTCAATTCCTTGCATTAATGTTTTCAATGCTTTTTCCTTAGCTTCATCAATTTCTTCAAGTGAAACATATTTCGAAGCAACCGACTCTGTAAGTTTTTCAAACCAATTATCATCTTTAAAGATTTTATTAAAAGTATTCTTATCAAGGATTTCTTTAAATTTCTCTTTATAAATTTCTTTATCATGTACATATACCGTTGGTTTATTATTTTCTAACAACGAGCAGGAGTCAAAAGGATCATTCATGTTTAATGGAGATGACATAAAAATTCTTCCATTGACAATTTCATCCTTTAAACGCTCAATTTTTTCAGCACTTCGATAACGATATAGTTTTTGAGGAATGTATTGTTGTTTATATAAAAGTGCTTTCTCCACACTTCCTGTTTTTTGTGACATAAAAAGTTCTATAAACTCGTCTATCCAATCCATTTTTGCTCCTTAACAAAGTATTTTTAAGATATATGTCTATGAATGATTATATCACAACTAATATACCTTGCACATTATCTGTCCCCGATACTACCGAAAATTTTCGCCTTATGCTATGGAGTCTGAACGAGAAGTAAAGACATTTCATTACTGCACCTATCGTGACACTCATATGTATCACCTCCAAAATTCAATCGGATTTTGATACCTGTATTTATTTGTAAAACTACTTTGCAAATTGGAATAAATCCGTTATCATCAATTAATGTTCTGTCTGTATTTTCAAAGGCACAAAAACATTGTTTATCGCAAACTAATTCCATATTATTCCTCCTTTAAGAGTTCCTTAATTTTTGTGCCATATCTAATATTGATTTCTTTATCATAAGATAGCTCTAAAAGAATTGATTTTAATTCATCATTTAGTTTTGTCTTTTTTTCGCATATGCTATTTGCAATCAAGAATAGAGCTGTTAATCGATGATATAAATCATCCTTTTCTACAAATGATTTAGTCAGAAGAATATAGTTATTTCTATATTTTTCATCCTTCGAGTAAACAAATATGTTTCCAGCTGCACATGTTAAATTACGTTTCACATAAATCCCTAATGGTTCTTCTAATACAAAAAAACATTCTAATCGCTGGTATATGTGTAAAACGGAATCATATGTAATAAACAAATACTTTTCAAAACATCTGCGTAGAAAAAAATCCATAAAACTTTCATTATGCCCTTCTTTAATACTTATCGTGGACAACAACTTTGGATGAGATTCGATATATTCTATAATATCTTGGACTATCATTTCAATTTCTTTTCCTTGGTTCACTGCCAAACCGAAGTATTTTGCACCAGCGTTTGAGCCGTTAATATAGTTTACTGTATCTACTCGACACAGGGCAACTTCTAGAACATTTTTCTTTAAATTCTTTTCTCTCATAGAATTATTAATTATTGAACAAAAGATTCGTTCATACAATTTTTCAAAACCAAATTTGGGAATATATTCTGCCATTGTATTTAGAAGTCGTAACTTTTCTGCCATTTTAAGTTTACTATAAAACACAAAATACAAAACAGAGTAACAATCTTTAGGTCCTTGGATATAACACGTCAAATTTTCCACAAGATATTCAAACAACTTCTTTGAAAAAACAATAGAAGTTTTATTTGCACAAAACAATGCATAATCCAATATATGTTGTTCATTTAACACACTAAAAAATTCAAATATTTCATTGCCTTTTTTTGTGTAACTCTCGAAGTTGAAAAAGATCACACATGGTATTAACCATTCTGTTAATTCTTTTGGAAATGATACTAAATCACCAACTTTTTCTAAATCTCTTATATCAACCATTTTAGTCATCTTTGCAGCCCAGAACGGAAAAACATTTATCTTATAAGATGTTTTCATAGCACCCTGATCTAAATCAAACATACTGGTACTCTTGATAAACAAAGGATTTACTAATTGTACTTTTCTAAATGGCATCAAATCAATTGTACTCAAATCTAGTCCGTCCAATTCGCATATATGATTTCTAATGATGAAATCAATTATCTTTCGTAAATCATTCTCAATACCATCAGGTTTTTGAGACATTAACGCGGTATTTTTCCACCTCACTATTTTAATAATGTAATCATAATATGTTGATGGCATTCCAATTACTTCGCCTTTTGGAACTGCTTCTCCAAAGTAATGCGCTTCCTTTGGCGTAGTAATACCCGGAATAACATCCAATGAAAATAGTTGTTCAGCAATTCCATACTGTGACTTTAAAATCCATTTTACAATGTTTTGAACCTTATTATATTGATCAATACTAAATGCATTACAAAATATTGTAGGCTCTTGATTCTCTTTCTGTGTTATATCTGTTTGCGTAATACAATATTTATTCAAAAAAGAATTGTCACATTCAAGATAATAGTATTCATACTCATCTATGGATAGTATCCATCTAAATTGTTCAAATTTTGAAAACTTTTTTATTCCGCGAATTAGTTTATCCCAGTCTTTTTCCTTTAAAATCTGTGAATTTAGGTCATCAATAATAAAGCATACTTTAGCCGGTAAATCTCTAAAAAACACATTTGCTTCATCAATGGAAGAAAGTGCTTTTCCTGTAAATGAACTTAATTCAGCGATAACAAAATCTTCAAAATTTACAAAACGATTTATTTTTGAAATATCTACTATACAAGGTAATATTGATATATCATTTTCTTCAATCGCAGAAACGACAGACACAATATATTCTTTTATGAAAAAGGATTTTCCAGCACCAGCTGTTCCTGTAACAATAAACACCTTGTTAAAATGTGGGTTGAGAAAAAAATTATTAAGCCTTTTAACTCGTTTATATTGAGACTTTTCTAAATCATGTAAATTGAACAGACTTTGGAGTGCAGACAAGACTAACTCACAATCTTCATTTGCCTCTATAAAATTTAATTTTTCTGTAATCTTATCTTGATTAAAACGATTATAGGGTAGTTGAGATATCCAATCTAGAATCTCATTCTTCCATGAGAAATTAAACAAACGATATAAATTCTCAATGACTGATTGAAACAATCTCGCCGTATGATTCTCATTTCCTACAAATATATCAAGTTTTGACACAACTCTTTGGATCATCAAATTTCTTTCCGTAAAAGTGTTGTCTATAATATCTTTCTGAATTTTGTACATTTCATATATATTGGGGTATTTTGAGCAATTATCTGCAAATATAGAAACCCAAAGCTGATATTCTCTATCTGTTAATATGTCCATATTACCGTATATTGTTTGTTCAACAATACATCTAAGATGATTTTCGTTAATAGAATCTTTGTAATATGCAAACTGTTCCAAAAAACTTTTTACAACAATTACTTCATCATATTCCAATTGTTTTTCAAATTTACAAAAAATTTGCTCATAAAATTGAGCCATAGTATCTGATAATAAACACCAAATCTGACCTTCAACACTGTCCTTTTGAAAATTAGATACTATTTTTTTTATTCCATCCAGACTTGCACCTGCAACAATATTTACCAAAATTTCTTTTACTGGCGATGTAGTTAATACATTGATTATTCCTGTTATTATTGACATATATTCACCCCAAATTCTGAAATCATATTATTCATTAATAAATCTTTCACTTGATACAACAGTTTGCGTTGAAATTAAAAGACCTATCAAAAGTTCCTTTGCTTTCACCTAAAAACTAACACGATTTCACGCAGAATCATAAAAATCAAACAAAATCCATGCAAACATTATTTAAGATCATTCGCTTTAGACTTGCATTTATCCGTTAAAAAATAAACAGTCAAATATAAGCAATGGTACTTTTAAAATTTAATTCTATCAATCATAATACCATATGAAAATAAGATTGTCTATAATTAAATTCTATCTACCCCCAGCACTACCGAAAATCTCTGCTTTGTATTCCGGTGCCTGAACAAGTAACAAATACCTTTCATTACCGCATCTATACAGGCAAGTGCCTCTTTCTGCAAACTTGATTAAGTCGTATTCGTTTGGCTCAATCATTAAAGCATCTTCAAAGTCCTTTGGATTGATGTTGCCCGGGTAGAACAGAAAGTGATGAGTTGGAATTGAGAAAAGCGGTTTTGTGAACTCCTTAATACTCGGAATCAGAAAATCATCAATGTTCTGACTTGCTAAAATCACCGCTGAATCCTTTTTACGCACACGCTTCATTGCGTTTCGTATATACTCAATGGCTATTGGGTTTGAAAGAAAAAGATACATTTCATCTATTGATGCAACTGTGTTTCCCTCTCCAAGGAGCTTGTTACTCATATATGAGAGGATATTAAAAAGCATAGCGTCTTTTAGTCTTTTGTTTGTGTCGAGTAATCCCTTTACTCCAAAACACAATAAGCTGTCATCTGTGATGTTCGTATGACCGTTAAAGTACTTGCTTTCGGAACCTACACACATACTGTGAATACCCAAACAAACCTCCTGCAAAACTTCTTCTGTGTAGAGGTATTTTCTCTTGCGGTCATAGGTCATATATTCTTCTTCGCATAAGTCGTAAAAGTCACTCATTACAGGAAAGTCTGACGGTTTCTTTGCGCTGTAATCCGTTGAGTCTGTAATGCCGAATCTTGCATATAGTTTCATAAGCAGAATTTCAATGGTATCAAGCTGAACATCTGTAAAGTCTTTGTAGGCTCTGAAAAAATCCTTTAAAAACGCAATGTGTTGTGACAATCGGGTAGCTTTGTTAAACGCATCAGGTGCATCTTTGTCAATATCACCTTGACCTGTATTCCAAGCCTTAGGTTCAAGAGGGTTTATCTTGTATCTGCCTGACATAAAGTCAATGTAACAACCGCCAAGTGAGTTGGTAAGGTTCTCATACTCTGATTCAGGGTCAAGACAAACAATTTTCTTTCCACTTTCACGAATGTTTGTGAGAATGAGTTTCAACAAATAACTTTTTCCTTGCCCTGAGTTGCCGAGAATCAGTATGTTTGAATTTGTCTTGTCCTCTGTTCGTCTGTCAAAGTCAACAAGAATATTCGTGCCGTATTTATCTCGTCCGATATATAAGCCGTTGGGGTCTGTCTTACCTGAGAAGTTAAACGGGAACAGATTCGCAACAGAACTTGCCGGCAACACCCTTTCATAAAGACTGCCGAATTGATTTGAACCTATGGGTAGAGCAGACAAGAAACCTTCCTTTTGACGAAGTGTAAGTCTGTCAACCACAATATTTGACCGGGTAAGCTCCATTGCAATATCGGTTTGAAGTTCCTTTAGTTTCTGTTTGCTCTTGGCTTTCAATTCTATAAATACCGAACAATGCAAAAGAGGTTCTTTGTTCTTGTGCATATTTGCAATGAGGGTAACAACATCCTGCAGATTGCCCTGTGCCTCAATGGTTTCGTTTACATCATTACCGCTTGATTTCAGTTTGTTTTTGCGTGTGGCGTTCTGTATGATTTTTCTCTGCTCCATACTTTCCACAAGTCTGTGATAAATGCGAAGCGTTACACAATTTCTGTCGGCAAGCTGAGAAAGTATTGCCTGTTCTTCCGTTGAGGTTGGATATTCACGCACCGCCCACACACTGCGATATGAGTCCCCAACAATGTAGTGGTCGGTAAAAAACTTTATTGTTGACGGCATAATCATATCAAAGAAATCTTTAGTGTAAATCTCCTCTGCCTGCTGTGGTGTAAGCACCTTTGGTTTTCTTTTAAACAGTCCCATTTTACCTCCTTAGTTTCGTACCGCCAATACAAGTATGCGGTCATCCTGATTATTACCGTAACAGGTTGACAGCGTTAATATCTGCTGACCGTATTTTGGTGTGATACCTGTTTCATAAATAGATTTTTCTTTTGCGTATTCAACCAAAGAGTTGTACCTCTTTTCTGTAAGCGCTGTTGTAAACCTGTACCATTCATCATCAGACTTAACTTTCAGAACAGCAAAGACGGTATATGCAGATACACCGTCTTTTGTTTCAAGCACAACCGCTTTGTGTTCATCTCTGTATGAAGTGTTTGTATAGTTGCAAAGCTCTGCAAACATTGTGCCGTTGTTCATATGGTGTCCGTAGATTATGAGGTTTGTGCTTGTAGATGTGCATCTTCCATCAAGAAACGGAACACCGCTAAGGCTGTATTCACCGTAAAAGTTTTTATTCAGATACTTTTGCGGATTATCGGGTGTGTGCATAACAGGATAGTTTATGTTTGTGCCTGTTATGCTTACCCAACCGAAGCAATCAGAATTCATTGAAGTGAGTTCTGATATTGAATGTGGCTGATAGTCAGTTGTGTAATACATAGGTTGTTCAGATTGGACTTCATTATCTGAATCACTGACTTTTAATAAATTCGGCTTTCTAACTATTTCTTCAAGAGTTGCATCTGTTGTTTCCTCAGTAACGATTTCTGCAAGCTGTCTGAATTCTTCTTTTTCTTTGTTTTCGGTGTAAAGTTGTGAGAACACCGAAACAAGACAGGTAATTAAAATTGAAGAAAATATACCTATAACAATTCCCATTTGGATTTTTCCTTTATGCTTCTTCATTTTCAGCCTCCGAAATATATTGCTCGCCGTCATAGTCAGGCATAAGGTCACCGTTCATACTTGCATCAAAGTAGATTGCAAGAAATCGCTTGATGTCACCTTTGCTCATTCGTGTTACCTCAAAGCCTTGGTCTGCAATGATTTTTTCAACCCTGTTTGCTTTCTGCAACACATTTTCCGACTTTGCGGATTTGCACCTTGCAATGAACAAAAACTGTCTTGCTGTTGAAGTTTCCGTCTGAATACTGTCAAGAAATTTTAAATCCTTGTTCAGAATTTTTCTGACCTTTTCATTACTTTCTTCTTCAATTCTGTCTTTGATATAGCTTTTGTTTGTGTCAAAACACTCACAGGAATCGGTACAGGTTATCTCAATATCAGGCACAGCAGAAAGAATCATCATAAGGTGACGAATCTTGATTTCAATGTTGATGTGCGACAACACAGAAATATTTGTAGGCTGTACCATAAAGAAAACAAGCTCGTCTTTACCAACCTTTAAGCCGTTTTTGGTAAAGGTCTTTATACCGATTAAGTACTGCGTTGATTTGCCCTTCCTTTTTTTCTTAATTCTTGATTTACGCATTTTGTGTTTTTCCTCCATATCATAGTAATTTCGCAGGCACACAAAACTTGTTAACAACAAGCCAAGTGTGCGAATTGGGTGCAGCGTCACGCTGCCCATATAAACTCTTGTTGTGTTGAAATAAAATACTTCACAGCATAGCGGATAAAATCAAGCACAGTTGTATCTTCAAGTCGGATTGTAAGGAAACCGAAGCATAGAGTTACAACAAGTGGTAGAAAAAACTGTGTCTGTGCAAACATAAGCACAGACAACAAAAGCGCTATACAGATAATTGCAAAATCTCTCAAACTCCACAGCCATAAGTTGGCTGTGGCTTTTAAGTTTTTCGGATATAAATATGTGGTCATTTAATTCTCCTCATTTCGTAGCTCTCGCTACACTTTTTGTTAGGTTTACTGCTGTTGTAGTTGCGTGAACAATGCTTGTCATATTCACCTTTACAGATGAATCAAGACCAAACTGCTGTGCTATTCTCGGTACTTCGTTTGCCGACAGCATAATGCCTAACCCCAACAACATATTGTCGGGAAATGTGAGCAAACCGAGGAACAACAGAGTTGTCTGCAAAAAGGCTGTAAGACAAAGGGCAGCAATCTGTTTCATCCACTGATTAAAACCGTCTGTATATCCTCTGGGAACACTGAACATATACAGTGAACCTACCACCATTTGAATCAAAAGTATTCCGCCTCTCTTTATATTTGCGAAAAAGATCTTAATAACGCAATAAGCAAAGGCTATCATACATAACAGATTCAGTAACCCAAATGTTGTCTGTGTTGATACTGCAAAACAGCCTTCTAAAACACTTGTACTTTGTCCCGACAAATTGAGGCTTTGCTGTCCTGCCATTATAGATGACAGATCCTTTGAAAATGTGTTTTGCAGGCTGATACAGAATTTGTACAGTTCCACAGGCACAACACCAAAAAGAGAACAGGCAAAGAAGCCTTTTAGAACATTGATTGCAGTTGTCTTAATGTTGGCCCTGCCGTTTTGGTATTCTATTGCTACATCAAATACGGCAACTACCGTGCCTGCAACAAACAAACCCCAGCCGAACAGGGTAAATAAATTGATTGTTGCCTGAACCCATTCAAGGTCGAAAATATCTGCACCCATATTGCCCATCATTGTGAAGAAGTCAGCCACGGCATTGTAAATGGTTTCATAAAACCACTGAAGCATTGTGTTCCATATTGCGTTTGAGATTTGTTCACCGAGAAAGTCAAATGTACTGCCGATAGCATCGCCTATTCCTCCGATAAAATCTCCTAACCAATCAAACATTTAATTCCCTCTTTTCTATCCCAGTACTGTCCAGATATACAGAGGAGCGGTCAACGAAAATACAAGACAACCGAAAAGGATTGCAGGTGCAGTAAATTCAAACTGACCGTGTTTGCGATAGTCCATATACGCTGTTGCAAGTTTGACAAAGAACAGAATTGCAAGAATCATATCCACAGCAGGGAATACTACATTATTAACTACATTTTTGATTTGTGTTTGAGCCGCCGTCCAAGTGCTTTCGATTGCACTTGAAACATCACCTGCGGCGAATACCGTTACTGCCGATATTGCAAACAAAGCAGCAACAACGGCAACAGTCAGAAAAATCTTTAAAAGTTTTATTCTATTACTTTTTACTTTCATTTAGATAACCTCCGTTTTCTTCAATTCCTTTTCCGATATATATTTCACCTTGATATTAAGCTTCTCGGCAAAGATAATTTCCTTTTTCATACCCTCGGTTATTTCATCACCGAACACCCATACTTCATCACATACCCACAGCAGAGAGAGACCTGCCTGCATACCGAGTTTTCTTTCATCGGGAATTTCATCATTTAGAACAAGGGCGTAAAAATGCGGTATGACAGGAGCCATACCGCACTTAAATATATATCGGGCATATCGTTTTGCGTTTTCAATGTTTCCGGAAATGTTGCCACTCAGTGGTGAACATATATATGCCCTTCGCATTATTCATCATCCTCGTCTTTCTTTTTGATTTTGATAATTACAACAGATACAAGTCCCCCCAAGGCTACTGCGCCAAGTCCAATCCAAAAGCCGATATTTGAGTTATCGCCCGTCTGTGGCTTTTCAGGTTCAGGCTGTGGGTGAATTGTAACGGTCTGATTCTCGTCATCAATATCTGTGTGTGTGGCAATTTCTACATCTTCACTGTACAGAGATTCAAAGACGACAATATCGGTTTCTTTTGTAACAGCAGAGCCGTCAAAGGTGAAAGACACAGTTACTTCACCGTTTGATGTTTCGGGAGTGAATGTTGCTTCAGAGGTAATTTCTTCATCGTCAACTACAAACGGCTTTCCTGTTTTCTTATCCATTAAAACACCTTTTAAGGTGTTTTCCTTGTTAGGCACAAGATGTTTGAAACTTACAATATCATCAATGGTAACTGTTTCTCCTGCTGTGACTTCCTTTTCACCACCAACGGTTGCCGTGGTTTTCAGTTCGGGGATTTTATCGTTTTCTACTGTGATTTCAATTACTTCTTCATTCTTTGATACAGTTACAGAATAGGTTTCAGCGTTTGGCAGATAACCCTCGGCAGGCTTTAATTCACATACAGTATACTGACCGTAAGGAATATTGAAAAATTCAAACACACCGTTCTCATCTGATTTTGCTGTGAGGATTGAGTTTTCTTCCGTAAACTCTGTTTCATCAGTGCTAAATAAACCGAACAACGCACCACTAATATTTTCGCCTGTTTCACGGTCAATCTTCAAGCCTTTGATTGTTCCGTAAGCAAATTCATTTCTAATTGGTTCTCCGTTGTTTACTGTAATATTTACAGTTGCAATATTCTGCCCTACGTATTCAAACACAACGGGATATTTCTCATCAGAGAGAATATAATGAATGTCCGTTTTTATTTCCTTAACATAGTAACCGCCAAACGGAAGATCTGTTGCAAAAGTTGCCTTACCGTTCTCATCACAAGTGATGATTTCAACAAGTCCGTCTTTTGGAATAACCGTACCGTTTGATGCTTTAATATCCTCATCGGCATAAAGTCCGAAAGAAACACTTTTTATTTCATCGCCATTACCGATACCAAAAGTTTCATCCTTTTCAAGCACTTTTAAAAGGTCGATTTCCGCCTTCTGTCTTTCGTTTACAAATGAAGTTGATGTGTTTGTCACCTTTTCGTTCTGTCCTGCATAGGTGAGTTCAATATGATTTACTGTCTTGTTCAGAACAGTTCCGTTAGAAGCGACGGTTTCTACAACACGATATTTACCGAGATACAGTTCGTTACTTGTTGCTGTGCCTTTTTCGTTTGTTTTCAGGGTTGCAACAAGTGTATCCTTTTTCACTCTTACTGTACCGTCCGGAGTTGTAATGTCCTCATCAGCGTAGATTTCAAATACAGCTTTTGCTAAACCTCTGACAGAGTGTTCCGGCTGATAGATTACCACTTCTTCACCTGATGAAGTTACATTTGAGAAAATCTCGCCTGTCTTTTCAACTGTAATCGTACCTTTCTGCGGTGTGTTTTTCTTCTCTGTTTTTACGATTGTAACGCCGTTTTCTTCGCTTGTGTTTTCTGTTGTAATGTCAAAATACACAGGAGTGCTGTCAAGGATATATCCGTATGGAGCCTGAACCTCTACTATGGAATATCCTTTTCCATACGGTAGAGGTTCAGGTGTGATAAGACAGCCTTCTTCATTTGTATAGAAAGTATCAATCTTTGTAACAGTTGGGTAAGTATATTTCATAGTTACAAGCTCGCCCTTTGGATTGTAAATCTGAAAGCCTGCGCCTGCATATGGAATCTGCTTGCCTGTTTCAGAATCCATCTTTACTATCTTTACATAACTTTCAAGACCTGCGTTGTTAATTAGATATTTATAGGTCTTGCCGTTTTCGTTTATGAACACATCAAAGTCCTTTATGAACTCCGTTCCGTCCCAACCTTTTGTCTGATGAACAGTGTATGTGCCGTATGGTAAATCTTTAGTTTCTGCAAAGCCGTATTCATCACATAGAAGTGTATCTCTTTCCGTTTCTTTTGCTTTACTGTAACTGCCCGACGACTTGAGATACACCTGAAATTCTGCACCCTTTTCGGGAGTTTCTATTTTTGTACTTCCATCATCGGTATGCTTGATTATAGAGATTTTTCCCTTTGTAATGTCTTCGGTAACACCCATTGAAATTGAGTTGTTTTCGACTGTATAATTTTTCGCTTCCGCACCTATATGATATTCGGTTTCATCGAGCAGATAACCCTCGCTCGGCTCAATTTCTTTCAAAGTCCAGTTATCTCCGCATACATAGTATGAGGTTGTGAAACTTCCGTTTTTGTCTGTGGTGTATTTATCAACAAGTTTTCCGTTATTGTAGATGCCGTAAACTGCACCTGCAAGTGTTGCGTTTCCCTGTGCTGTTTTCGTTTCGGCATCGGTTTTGGTGACAGTCAAACTCCACTTTTTAAGGATATTTGCAAATGAAACTGTGGCAGTTTTGCCTGACTCCACCTTAACAGTTTTACTGTTCTGTTTTGCATATTTTCCCTCTGTGTTTTCGGTTACTGTGTAAGTACCGGGAACAAGGTCGGTTAATTCAAATTCGCCCTTTGAGTTTGTTTTTACGGTCTTGTTAAAGTTTTCTCCCTTAACTGTAAACTCAATATTTGCAACATTTCCGTCCTCTGAGGTTTTAACAAGTTTCAGATTACCAGAGCTTGTCTTTACTTTAAAATATGCTCTTATCGGGTCTGCATCATTTTCAACACCCGTGATTACATCCTGCAAACTCGCATCTCCATACGGAACAAGCACAGTTTTGCCCACATCCGGCATCAACTTTTCAGAGTTAAAGGTTAATGCATCATTTACTGCTGAAGTTGAGGTTAGTATCAATTTATTTCCTGATTTTGTGGCTGTAATTCCGTTTGTTGTTTTGAAAGTAAACTCATCAAGAATTTTGTTGCTGTCAGTAAGTGTAACAGAATATTTTCTATCACTATACTTCATTTCATAGGTTTCTGCCTTTGATGCGATTGCTGATGCAAAGCTTGGAACAGTTGAATAGTTTGCAAGGCTTTTTGAAATTGCATTGTAAACCGACTTAACACCTGGGTTTGCACCGTCTGCACAAATGCCGTCTATATATTTTGTGTTGGTGCATTTGTAACCGTCATTTGTACTTCTGCAACCTGACACAAACTCCCAAACAATGAGCTGCGTTGCAATCCATTTCTGATCTTCTGTACCGCTTAAATTCTTTCCCGAACCGGGTTTACCATACAGCAGAGCAAGGTTAATCGCCTTTTGCTTTGCAGTACCTAAATTTTTCCACACAGTCGAACCGTTCTCCGTCAAGGAATTGCCTGCAAACAAACTGTGCCCGGGTTCAATGCAGTAGGCTTCCTTTCCGTCTGCAAAAATCTTGCACAGTTCTTCGCCGGGAGTTCCGACCGTGTAACCGTTGTCGGTCGTGGTCTGCTGATATCTGATAATGTTCCCTGCTGTGTCGTAACAGTAATCAAATGTAATTGTTGCTTTGTCACCGCTTGCCGCACTTACAGGGAGAGTAAACATTGTGCTAAATGCGATGAGAACAACAAATAGTATTGCCGTTATTCTTGTAAATTTCTTGTTTTTGATTAAGTTCGTCATATTAAAAATCCTTTCATAAAAAATATGGGGCAAGATTTTACCCTTGCCCCGATTGATGTTTATTCTGTTTTTAATCAATCATAAGTTCATCATCTGCCTTTCATCATAATTTTCATCTATATCGTCGGACTGCTCACTGCTGTCTGTGATATTTACATACTCACCGATAATGCTCAGCGCCTCGCAGTAACTGCCTGATTTTGTAACACGACCGCACATTTCTTTTGCCTCATCTGCCATACCGTTTTGCTTTAAGGTATGACTTGCAATTCCCATCAGATTGAAAATATTGCCGTCCTGACCTACCAATTTGCAGTCGGGTTTGACCTTTTCAGCTTTGTTCTGCTCAGGTTCAAAACCGCCCAGCTTGTTATCCACATAGTCGGAAAGCCAAGTTCCGGCAAAGGCTGTATATGACTGCAATCGCCACATTGACAGTTTGACCACATCAAGGTGAACATTATCAAAGGGATAGAGAATGCAGGTAACGCCCTCATTTTGAAACACAGACACATCATCGAATTTTGTGTCATCAAGAAGTATTCCGTTTTCTGTGAGAATATCATTTATACCGTCAACCCATTCCTTTACTTCACCTCCGCAACCTTGGAGGATTAGTCCTTCCTTGTTATTCATCTTTCTTAAGTCGTTTGTTGTAATGTTTTTAATTGTCATTTACATTTTCCTTTCACATAAAAATAGCACCCACAATTAAGTGAGTGCTGAAAAAATTGTCTGTCGGAACACCCGACTAACAATAGACCACATATATTTTGTTGCTTTCTGCTACTACATTAAATGACAGCTCACTTGGAACTATTCCGTCATGTTTGTAGTAGTATGCCACATACTCTATATCGGCATAACAGTCTGCAATCAAACTTTGTGTATCATCATAGTATGATGCGTTTGTCGGTGAGAACCAACTTGCGTTGCCTGTGTTAAGAGAACTGTCATATTCCATACCCAGCTGTTTGCCGTAGCTTATGGCTGAATTTACAGCAGAAGTTACATCAACACTGTTCTTCTCTGTGGGTGGTTGTGTTTGCGTGGGTGCAGGCTTATTTGTCGGCTTTTCGGTTGGTTTCTCTGTTGCTTTTTGAGCATGTTTTTCTTTGGTTGCTTCGGTTTTCTGCTCCGTAACTTTTGGTATTGAATCCTGCTTTGTTTGAATTGGTTCAGTTGCTGAAACAATCGCCGAATTTTGCCCACTGTCGACTTTTTCTTGGGGTTTGATATCCGTTTCCGAAGATTCTGTTTCCTGCGATACTGTGGGTTTTACCGTGGTTTCTGCTGTTGTGGTAGTTGCAATCTGACTTGTTGTACTGATTACAGAAGTTGTTTCAGATACAGAAACATCCGCAGTTTTTGAAACTACGGATGCCTTAATATCGTTATTTACTTTTTCTTCTGCTGTACAAGCTGTGAATGTTCCTGCCGCTAAAATTAAAGTCAGCATAATTGCGATTTTCTTTTTCATACTATCGCCTTCCTTTCAAGCGACAAGTATATCCAAAGATTTTGAAATGTCCAGAGAATTTTACTACATACTCTGCAAAAAGTTTTCCGATTCATCTTCCGACATATTCTCAGTTTCTGATTCTGCCTGCTGTTCGTCGAGTGACTGATGATATGCTTCCATAACCTTGTTGTTTAGTAAAGTCCTGGCTTCTTTGGAAATTGGGTGGGCAATCTCGTTGAAATGTTTTTCACCGTTATAATCAACATATACATTTGTAGGCATAGCAACAAACAGACCCTTTGTTGAATTCATAATTCTTACGCCGTGAACAACTACAGCACCACCGATTGTAACGCTGGCAAAGGCTTTTGTTTTGCTTTCTTCAAGACTTATGATCTTGTCAATTTTCACCTTGATATATGGCAGTTTCTTTTTCTGATTGTTGTTTTTGTTTCCTTTGAAATTTGTATTCTGTGCCATTATTAAATTTACCTCCAATTTAGTGTTTCTGCTTTTCAGCCCACAACAGGGAAAGATGCACAAGTGCATCCCTCTGTTCTTCTTCAGACAGGCTGTCGAGGAAATCTTCAAGGGTGATATTTTCTTCAAAATTGCCCTCAAACTCATCTAAATATTCATTACAGTTATCGCAGATTTTCTCTTTACGCACAACTACCGAATCGTCATCAAGTTTTGTAAACGACAATACATCATTGTGCCTGAGTCCGATATACTTTCTGATTTCATATGGAATTGTGATTCGTCCTCGCTTTCCGAGAAATCTATACAATTTCATCGTTATTCATCCTCACTTCCTTCAAATTCATGGTTTCTCTGCACTCATCACAGATGCAGTCGCAGTCACATACTTCATCTTTGCATCTTTCAAGAATAATTAAGCCATCTGCGGCTGTAATCTTGATAATCGAACCTGATATGATGCCTGATACAATTAATGAATCAAGCGGTATGCTGATATATACTCTATTTTCCATGGTAAACAACATTCTCCTTTATAATTTTATTCACTTCTCTTGTTTGGTTTGTATCAAAAAAGTTGAGTTGATACGGCTTTGACCGTTCACGCTCACGCATATCATAATTTGATATTAAAATTTCGTGGAATTCCTCTCCCGGTTTATACTTTTGAGCCATACTGTGAACTCTCGTAAACCTCAAAAAGTAACATCCTTTATACAAATTTCTGCTTTCTTCACAATCGTTATATGAAAGCAGGAATTTCCCTTTGATTCCGAAAAGAGTATCACGAAGTCGCAAATGGTCATCCCAATTAAAACCACAAGAATAAAAGTGTTCAGTTTTAATGTAGGGAGGATCACAATAAAAGAAAGTATCTTTTCTGTCATAATGGTTTATCAGCGTTTGAAAGTCCTGATTTTCAATTACAACATTTGACATTCTCACACTTACATCTTCTATCAACCTAAATAGATTTCGTATAGAAAAGGGTTGACATGCAAAAGATTTTCCACTGCTTGAATAACTGTATCGCAGTAATTTTAGAAACATAACTGCTCTGCGAATATCATAATCCGTAGCAGATTTACTAAATAGCTCTATAATTTCTTTAGCTTGAGGTTCAGGTAATATTATTTTAGTAAATTCTGTTTCCTCGTCAATAAAGTCGTTTCTAAAATTTTTGTGCTTAAAAAAGTCTTTGAGTACATTAAAATCATCCCTTGAATTAAGAGGATAGAACCCAAGTTCTTTTAAAAAAGCCATGGGTCTTTCCTTTATGCAATGAAACAAATTTACAAGGTCTTGATTATAATCGTTGTAAACCTCAAATTTGTCCGGCTTTGATTTACCAAGCATTACTGCACCTGAACCACCAAAAGGTTCAACATATCGGTAGTATTCCAATGGAATAACCTGATAAATAATAGGTAATATTGAAGTCTTATTACCTACCCATGTTACGGGTGTTTTGATATTATCCACCTCCTGTGGCAATATCAATCGCCCCGAAACAACAAAAGCCGTTGATTAAGTTTTTAACTCAACCAACGGCTTATATCTGAAAACCAATATCAGTCGTTTGGAACGATTGATATCAGTTGTTATTTTTATTCTGCTTTACTGTTTTCGTTGACCTGTTTAATTATCTTTCCTATTTCTGATATTACATTCACTGTAACAGCATTTCCGGCTTGTTTGTATAGCTGTGAATCTAACATTCCTGTTGCAAGGACTTTATCAAACTGCTCGCCCGTAAAGCCTTGTAATCTCCAACACTCTCTCGGAATCAGTTTTCTTATTCTGCCGATATGAATTTTCTTTTCCTTATCCACGAATACAACAAGGGGATGTTCCTCATCATCTGTAAGGTTGTAATCTTCTATGAACACAGCAGAATGTTCTCCTTTTCTGTTGCTGATGTCAGATGCGTGACGAGCTGTAATACACCTTGCAATTTCGGTCATTTTAGGGTCAGGGTTCATATCAATAAAGTAATATGCCTGTGTTGATGAGGTTGTAAGAGTATGAGCAACTTTATGACCTACTCTACCTCGTCTTGTGTTATTTTCTGAATAACCGATATCTATGTTGTCACCGGGATAGGCAATTTAGTATCCGTCCTTGGTATTTACTTTTATTGGCAGTCCAAATTCCTCTATGCTATACAGACCTGTTCTGCCACCAAAGCCACCGGCATTACTTGTTAATGTAATACTTGTTCCTTCTGAGGAATATATGCGGTCACCTTCTTTGCCCGGGTATCTTTGTACAGTAGTTTTAGAATTTGTCTGCGTGAAAGATAATACTTGTCCGGCACATTTTTCTCTATGAAATCCGATAAGATACAATCTTTTTCTTGATTGTGGAACTCCGAAATTTTTGCTGTTAAGCACTTGCCATACGACATCATACCCCAATTCTTCCAACGAACTGAGGATTGTTTTAAATGTCCTGCCTTTGTTATGACTAAGGAGTCCGGGTACATTTTCAAGGAACAGAAACTTAGGTCTTTTAACGGAAGCAATTCTTGCAATCTCAAAAAACAGCGTTCCTCTGGTATCTTCAAATCCTTTCCTTTGTCCTGCAATTGAAAAAGACTGACAAGGAAATCCTCCCGTAATAAGGTCGATATGGGGTAACTGTTCGGGTATAATTTTTCTTGCATCTTCAAAGTAAAGTTCGCCTCCTGTATCATACATTGCTTCATATGCCTGCTTTGCATACTTGTCGATTTCGCAATATCCTATGCATTCAAAACCGTCAATTGCTTCAAGTCCGGAACGGAAACCGCCTATACCGGCAAACATATCAAAAAATTTAATTGCCATAAATCTTCATTCCTGTGAAGATTTATTTTATATTCACCTCACTGTTTCATAATCATTTCATTATCTTCATCAAGCGTTTTTTCTTCAACTACTAATGAGGATTGGCTTTCAGCTTCAATTTCTTCCTGGGAAAGTTTCCTGAATACATCTTCGCCGGGAACAACTCCGAGGGAACGACCGTTGTCCCAATCAGGAAAAATCGTACCCATATCATCTACGGCTCGAACTGTACCTCTTGTACCGGATGGTACAGGAGAATATGGGTCATTCATACAGATAAGCTCAATTCGTATACCGGGTGGATACATCTGCTTAACGCTTTCAGCAATTCTGCGCTTTCTATCAAATTTATTCAAGTTTATTACCTCCATAATTGAATTCGTAATCTTGTTGAATTTAAGTAGGACTTCTGATTTTTGTTTTCATATGTCTAACCTCCGTTATTAAATTTTTTGTTGTCACCAGATTTGATGTCTTTTCTTTTATGACTACTTTCAATCTCAGAAAAGTAATCATTTCGCTTATCAAAGTTAGGCTTTTGTTTCATTTGTCGCTCAAACTTTCTAAGTTCAGGTGTGTCTGTAAAGTACATTAAAATCTTCCTTTCTTTGTAAAATAAAAAAAGCAACCGTCTTAATCTAAATTAAAACGATTGCAATAAAAAAGAGCCAATTACTATATATCATAATATAGTGATTGACTCATATGTTTGATTGTATTAAATTAAGCGAGAAAGATGTCAGTTCTTCTGTTCTTTGATTAGATTCTGCAGTTTTTCAACAGCATCATCTTTAGAATCAGAATCTTTAACAATCTGAATAATTGAGTTCATAAGAACATCGAATTGCTTATCAGTCATATTCTGTTCCATATCCTTTCCTTTCCGGCTTGCCAAAATAGATTAATTCTGTAAGCCGAAAACTTAATAAAAACAAAGGCTCATAGAATATACTATGAGCCTCGTTGTGGCTCCCCCAACTGGGCTCGAACCAGTGACATCATGATTAACAGTCATGCGCTCTACCGACTGAGCTATGGAGGATCATATTAAGTTTTCGGCAACAACTTTTGGTCGAAGCCTTTCCTCAAACTAAGAGATAATGTTGGGTATATTTGTGTACACTCGCTCTACCGACTGAGCTATGGAGGAATAACAGCAAAACACCCTATTGGGTGTTTCGCTTGTGTTGGCGTCTTCCTATTTTTCCAGATCGTCACCAATCAAGTATCTTCGGCACTACTGAGCTTAAC
>NZ_OLMR01000001.1 GCF_900291955.1 Pseudoruminococcus massiliensis
CCAACCGCAGAACTTACTCTTCCTTTGATGAACTGAAACTGAGCATTTTTCAGTATATCAACGGTTTCTACAATTCTTTCAGACCTCATTCTCACAATAACGGCCTCTCTCCTGATCAGGCAGAAATGAATTTTTTGTAAAATTTGCTCTTTTACTTGTCTACTTTATTGACTATGGTCCATTGAAGATTTTTGTTTTTCTTTTATTATATCACTCTTATCCGACTTTTCAAGTCTTTCAGAGGATTTATCTGAACCGTTTTTCTTCCTTTTTGACTGTGCTGAGCGTGGCCTTTTTCCTTTACCGAACTGTCCATTGCTTTCTCGACGTTGACCGTCCCAGCGTTGCTCTGTTTCTTCATTCATACTGTCAGCTATCTGCTGATTTACACTCTGCCCAAACATTGTTGTTTGATTTGTGTTTGGGGTATAGATTGTATTCGTTTTCGGGCATAGAAAAACCGCCCTCAAGGAGCGGTTGATTTAGTACCAAACAGCAATTACTTCTTTTGGTATTTCAGATAATTGTGTTAATTCTGCAAGTTTTTTACGAACATGAGCAACATATAACTTTTTTCCATATTCATATTCTGAATATTTTACATCTATAATTTCTTGTGATTTAATGTTCATTGTAACATGACCTGCTTTTGTACAATCTTCGGGAGTATAATCACAAGATATATTATCTTTAGATATTAAAATATTAAACAATTTTATCATTAAATCACCTTCTTAATCACAATATTTTGCAAAATTATATCTGCGAGAGGCTTTAATATGTGCTTCATTTTGAGAAAAACCTTTTTCCATATATCTTAATTCGGCATATTCATGTTTTAAAAGAATCATATCTTGTTCCTTAAACTTTCCATTTATCAATCTTTGCCATGACTAAGCCATTTCATAATCAGGGTCAAACCGTCTTTTCCCATCAATTAAATTATGTTCAGATATAAAAACATGATTTTTTATTTTATCAATTTTATGCTTAGCTATACCAGTAGCCTCAGAAATTTTTATTGTGTCCGTCTTCATGTGCCTTACAGATTCATAATATTGTGTTGCATGTTTTTCTGCTGCTGGACTAAATGGATTTAAAGCTCCGCTTATATTTCTTGACTTTATTATATCATTCTTATCCGACTTTTCAAGGCTTTTAGAAGATTTTTCGGAGGTTTTTCGCTTTGCTCCTGAACGAACTAATCTTCGTCTTTTCCCTTTATCGAATCTGCCGTCACTATCACGAGTCTGACCGTCCCAGCGTTGTTCTGTTTCTTCGTTCATACTGTCAGCTATCTGCTGATTTACACTCTGCCCAAACATTGTTGTTTGATTTGTGTTCGGAGTATAGATTGTGTTTGTTTTCGGGCATAGAAAAACCGCCCTCAAGGAGCGGTTAAAAATCAAAGTTTGTGATTTTATCAAATATATCTGTAAGAGAATTTCCGTTGAAAATTTTTGTAGTCATTACTTCGTCAATACTTTTGGCAGTAATATAATCATTGCCGCACCACATTTCAAAATGGCTTTGATTTATCGGGTCAATTCCACAAGGGGTATCGTTATAATCAAAACCGATAAATCCCGAAAGAGAAGCTATTCTGTTTTTCAAATCTGATAATTTCATAGTATATCTTCATTCTCCTTTCGCTCTTCATCAGTTAATTCACGCATTGGTCTGCCTATGAGATTTCCATTTTCATCGTAAATATAATCGTGAGTGTGTTCACCATTTTTCCCATAAGAGCGTTTAGAAATTGTTAAACTGATAATTTTACATCTAATAATTAAATGCGATTTAGGGCATTTATGAGGAAATTTCCGATTCTAAGGATTCAAATCCTATATTATTATTACATAATGGTTCATTATAATTGTGTTCATAAATAAAGTTTAAAGGTCTTCCATCTGGAAATGCATCGCAAGTAAAAATCCAACCATCTTTCTTAATGGTTCTCTTATGCTTACAATTATCACAGGGTATGAAATAAAACATAGACAATTACTCCTTTTTTAAATATTTATCATATAAATTCCTCTCTTGATTTTTAGTATAAATAAAAGCACCTTGTTCTTCTTTTGCAAGAGTGCTTATACAGATTTCTTATATACAATATCATTATCCTGCTTGTATGGAGTGTTGTGAATTACTTTTCCTGTCCATATTTCAGGAGGTATGCCTTGTGGATATGCTTTACAACAATTATGTTTAGGATTTTGCAAGTAAAATATACAATTATCGCATTGACTTCCTAATATTGTTTCAAAAAACACATTATCATCAAAAATAATATCTTCGCTTGCCATAGATTACCACCTCTCAAGTTCAATAACAACACCATATCTTCGTGCAATTCTACGCATAATCATATTTTGGGCTAGAAAATTAGCTTGTTCAATATCAATTTTTCCCTTTTTATGCTGAATTAAAATCTTAGCTTTTATAGGTTCAACTAAATCTAAAAATTTTTGATTAAGTTCTTCTCTGCTTGAAAATTCTTTTTTCCAAATTTCAGGTTGTTTAACAGAATAAACTCCATATTTTGTAACAGCTCTAACCTCTGCAAGATTAAACGCTCTGAGATTATATATATCCGCAGGAGAAGGTGGGCTATTAGATGGATGATTATGCGATAATATCATACCATTAAGCATAGTCTGTTCTTCTTTTGCAAGAGTGCTTTTATAAATAATTAATTTTTTTCAGAATAGATAGATTCAAAATGTGTTTTATCCTTGTTAATATTTCTGCAAAGATTACTGCTTCCATCAAAAAATATATTCTTAGGTATTCCGTTGGGATATGAAAAACATTTAAAATTATTATCTTCTTTAAATAAATATTTACAATCCATACATGGTGAAAATACTAACATTATTTATGCCACCTTTCAATATATTCTTTAACAAGGCTTATTGCTTCATCAGGAACTTTTTCATTATTTCTTAATCTTACAAATGCTTCAGCAATAGTTTCAGCACCATCTAAAGAAGCATCTGCATATAACGAAACTCCTGGTACATATAAATTTTGTAATCTTTTATTTTCTAAAAGTAATCCACCCTCAGAATTCAAGTCTTGAAATGTCATTATGTGAGCCATTTCATGTGCAATAAAATCTTCTACAGATTTAGCTGCAAGAACGCCTCTGTTATAATTTCTTAAAATTCGAGCCTGAAATTCCTTTTGGGAATCATTAAAGTAATAACCACCATTGATAACCAATCTATGCTTTAACTTATCGTTTTCAAAATATGGTTGATACTGAAATGGAGTGGTTCTAAATTTATCCCCCAAATCTACAACTGTAATTTCATTCAAGTTAACTGTATACTGAGAACAAATTTCATCTATGCCCTTTGAAATTAATTCTCGTGTTTCAGGAGCCATACTTTTTATTTTCTCAATTTTTGGTGGTAATTCTATATTCTTTATTATACCACTTTCCTGTTCCTTTGCAATACCAATTACAGTACGGTAATCCTTCAAAAGCTCTTGATACCGCTCTGATTTTGCAGATTTCATCTTAACAAAAGCAGCAAATGTCTTAGGTGCGTCATTTGGCAAAGCAGTCTTGATTTTCTCATACTGTTTACGGCTCTCGTTCCGTTTACGCTTGACTTCCTGTTCCTTGGCATACGCTTTACGCTCTTGGTCTGA
Source organism: Pseudoruminococcus massiliensis (assembly GCF_900291955.1). GTDB lineage: Bacteria > Bacillota > Clostridia > Oscillospirales > Acutalibacteraceae > Pseudoruminococcus > Pseudoruminococcus massiliensis. The sequence continues at coordinate 3,664 of NZ_OLMR01000001.1, forward strand.
CCGCATATCTTCAAAGGGCTGCATACTTTTTCGGGAAAAATCTTCCATTTCAGCAGCAGTATAAGCTCCTGCCGGAAGTACCGACAAACGGTGACGGCAGTTTGGGTGTATAGTACTGTAACCGCTTATCAAAGCTGTATCATAAAGATAGGGAAAATGTAATTCCTGACCTTTAGAGCCTTTGTATTTGCCATTGGCAGCTTCTTTCGTGAGGGCATAAACTCTGCCCTGATACATCGAGCAGACTTCACAGGTAGGGCTATGTTCTGTAAACCTCACAAGGTCGTAGCCCCAGTCTTGTCCTTGTATGACTTTAGCTTTATTTTGAGTTTCTGCAGTAGTTGAGCGAGCAACAGTTTCAGCATATTTTTCAATCGGCATTTTTGTGCCGTTGGCATATTCGACTGCGGTCAGATTTTGCTGTTCAAGCTTCTTTTCCAGATTCTTCTGCATTTCTCGAATTGTCTGACCTGTTGTGAGCTTCTCTGCGGTCGCTTCAATACCAGCTTCTCTGACTGCGTCCTGCATTCTTCGACCAACAATGTTAATCGACTTGTTTAAGTCGATATTAGCGTTTTGAGTAATAAGTTCAATCTGACTTATGTTAAGTTCGCTGAACATATTAAACAATCTTGGTGCGGTATTGTCTTTTAGTAAGTCATCAATTAAGTTTTGCAAGCCTGTTTTGTAGTTTTCTTTGATGAGCTGTTCAACAAGTGCTTTTGAAGATTTTTTCAGCTTTTTAAGCTCCTTTTGAATCTGCCTTAAAAGCGACCTTTCATAAGCTGCTGCCGAGCCATAAGCCTGTTTACGCTTGATTATCTCAACGAGTTTTTTCTGTGCTTTCTGATATGTTTCAATCAGCTTTTTCTGCGTATTCATCAGACGCCCTCAATCGGTTCAAGTAAGGGTTCTTCCGAGCCAAGGCTTGAATCAATATCATCAGAGCGTATCATAGCAAGCTCCGCATCTGTATCAGCAGCGGACATATCATCAAGCCTTTGAATCGCTGTATACTGCGACAGTGTAGCTTTTCCGCCTGTACGAACTGACATGATTTCAGCGTCCTCTGCTGGGTCGGCAGGTAAGCCGTCATGCCATGTTATAGTGATTTCTTCGGGTGCAATTTCCGTTCCGAGGATTTCCGCACTTGCTGATATAATCTTTTTGAGTATCGGGTCGAAACGATTCGCAATCCTACGAGCTTTGGCGAGTGGTGACATCATCAATCGTCTTAAAGCCGAACCGCTTGGAACATCACCTGCCTTATTCGTTAAATCCCCAAACACAGCAGAACCCATTTCCGAAATTGTATAAAGCTGATTTGTGAGAAGCTCAATCTGTTTAAAGTTTGCGTCCATACTTGCGTCCCAGACAAGATATTCTGGCTTTACTGTATCACTATCACAAGGGAAATAATCTCCAACCTTTGCAAAAACAAAAAAGTCCAACTGAATGGCGCAAGCCATCAAGTCGAGCAGGAATAATAATCGTGTGCAAGAAGCCGAAAAACGCCTTGTTTCAAAGGCTTTTGTAAGGCTGTGAGGTGCAGCTTGTATCCAAATTAGAGTGATTTGACAAAACAAAACCGCATTAATGCTGAGGTATCAGTGTTAATGCGGTTTTGTTTATATGCTCTATTTAAAAATTTTAGCTCAATGTCAATAGTTTGCGTAATCTGAAAAAATAGAATAAAGTGTAATTGCAAGTGGCAGAAAATTAAACTGTCGCTTGTTTTATTGTAGAATTGATATGTTTGTTGGAAAACATATGTAAAATACGGATTTTGGTAAAATATTCTCTACTTTTTATCTGTAGGCTCTTTTTCTACCCCCAACTTTTATTATAGAGCCTTATGCCTCCCAATCCTTTCGCATGAAACGGTTGTATAAACTGACATTTCTGTTCCAGAAATTTTCGTGTTATAGCATCGCTATCATTCCTTTTTTGTTAGATTTGTCTAACCAATACATACAAAACATAAGGTTAGATTTAGCTAACTCGTGTGTCTTTGAAATGCCACATCTCTGTGGCATTTTGGTCTATTAAAATAATTCCTTACAAGTGCCGTTTACCAGCGTTTCCAGCACTTGAGGGTACAGTTCTCCTATTTGCTCCTTGTGCGAAACTGTGAGAATTAATCCAAATACAGTAGCGACAGCCAAGGAAGTACCGCACTTTGGCACAAGGTCATATTTCTCCAGAAGCTGGCGAATATGCGTCTCGTCATCGTGGTAATGCACTTTTTTCACTTCCTCTGGCAATCTCTGCAAAAGCAGCTTAGCATCGTTTTCTATGAAAATCATGTCGCCAGTATCGGACAGCCGTTTGCATACGGCAAGGATTACCTTTGCCACACGTTCTGAGGTCGGCAGACTGGCAGTTTCGCTCAATGCTTGGTCAGCCACTCCGTAAAGCTCGGAATGGATGCCCTCCAAAACTGCGAAGAACAGCATTTCCTTTGATTCATAAAATTTATAGAATGAGCCTTTTGCTATACCTACAGCCTTCGTCAACTGGTCAACAGAGGTTTTCTTCATTCCCAGCGTGACCGCACAGTGTCTCGTTTCCTTCAGCAGTGCCTTGCGGAGCTGTTCTGTTTCGTATTCGGTAAAAGCCAAGGTTGAACCTCCTTGAAATATGACTATTTTGGTTCTTTTGGTCATATTATATCATATGTTTTTTGGCTTTTCAAGAGGAGCAAGAAAAAACATAATCCTCTTGCAAATGCTTATTTATATATTTTAAATCGCCTTATTTTGGCTGTAATATTCGCAAAAGCCGTTCATACAACATTTATCGCATTTTGGTTTTCGTGCGTCACAGACAGCTCTGCCATGAAGTACGAGCCTATGACAAAAATCATTGCTTTCTTCTGGTGGAAGAACATCTCTCAATATCTTTTCTATCTTATTTGCATCTTTAATAGAATGAAAACCAAGTCTTGAGGTTATCCTTATGCAATGAGTATCAACAACCACAGCAGGCTTTCCAAAAATATCCCCAACAACTAAGTTTGCCGTCTTTCTACCTACGCCAGGGAGCTTTATCAGCTTTTCGATTGTATCAGGCACTACCCCACCAAAATCCGAAACAAGCATCTGACACATAGCAACTATATCTCTTGCCTTAGTCTTATAAAGTCCGCAAGAATGAATATACTTTTCCACTTCTGATATATCAGCCTCTGCGAAATCCTCTGCTGTTTTAAAGCGTTCAAATAATGCTGGAGTAACCATATTTACTCGTGCATCTGTACATTGTGCAGCAAGCCTTGTAGCTATAAGAAGCTGTAAAGGTTCAGTATAAACAAGTGAACATATTGCATCAGGATATTCTTTTTTTAGAGCTTCAATAGCAAGCAATGCTCGCTCTTTTGAATCCATCTAATCACCTTTATTTTGATTTCTTTTCATTAAGGTCTACTTTTCTTATTTCAGAACGCATCTCAAGTATTTTGCTTGGAATAATCGAAAAACTATCTGCACCATATCTCAAGAATTTTTCTGTAAGTCGCTTATCAGCAGCAAGGTCACCACATATTCCAACAGGAATTTCTGCCTTGTGAGCATTTTGTATGGTCATCTTAATAAGTCTTAAAACCGCTTTATGTGCTGTTATGTAGAAATTTATGAGGTCCTCATTATTTCTGTCAACAGCCAAGGTATATTGAGTTAAATCATTAGTACCTATGTTTATAAAATCTACCATTTCGGCAAGAATATCGCTTATAACTGCCGCCGCAGGTGTTTCTACTATAATTCCTATCTGCGTTGATGGGTCATAATTTATGCCCTCTCTCTTTAATTCATCACGAACCTCTTTAGCCGTCTTTTTAAAGGAACGCACTTCATTTGCAGATGATACCATAGGAATACATATAGAAACCTTACCAAAAGCTGAAGCTCTATATATAGCTCTTAACTGTTTTTTAAGCACACTTGGATTTTCAAGAAGAAGTCTTATTCCACGCATACCCATAGCAGGATTACTTTCCTTTGATATATTAAAATAGCTACACTCTTGCTCTGGAAGCATATCGAGCATGCATATGTTAGTAACCTTTGTTCCCATCGTTTTAGAGATTGCTCTGTATGCCATAAATTGCTCATCTTCACTTGGCAAAGACGCTCTTCCGGCAAAGAGGAAATCACTCTTCAAAAAGCCTATTCCCTCTGCATCATTATCTATTGCAACCTGAGCACCGTCTATTGAACCGATTGTTGCAAAAAGTCCTATTTTCTTTCCGTCTATTGTTTCAGTAGGAAGATTTTTCTGGCTATTGAGCATTTGACGATATTGTTCATATCGTTCCTTCTTAGACCTATACTGAGAAAGCATACCCTCTGTTGGGTCAACAAAAAGCTTTCCTTTTTCTCCATCAAGAATGGCATATCTGCCATTTAAACGCTCTAAAACGGCATTTGTATTAGAGATAGACGGTATGCCCAAAATTCTTGATATAATAGATGCGTGAGAAGTAAAAGAACCAACAGATGTAATAATACCAAGTATATTTTCTTTTGTGAAAGAAAGTGTATCACTCGGGTAAAGTTCTCTCGCAGCAATAATAAAAGGCTCTGTTATATTAACCTTGCTTATCTCATTTTCTGACATAAGCGTATTTAAAAGCTTGTTAGATAAATCGACAATATCATCTGCACGCTCTCTCATATAATCATCTTCTAAATTGGCAAAGATGTTATAAAAATGCTCTGATGTTTTTTTCACAGCATATTCGCAATTCATATGTTCATTTATTATTATATTTTTTGAATAATCTCTAAGAGAATTATCGTTCAGAAGCATCTGATGAAATTGGAAAATCAAAGCATTTTTACCACCGATGCTTTCCTTTGCTCGTTCATTTAAAATGGTTAGCTGGTCATAAACTGCATTTCTTGCTTCTATAAGTCTTGCCATTTCTTTTTCTGTATCTGTTATTGTATATTTTGGAATACTCTTTTTTGAATTATTCAAATAAAGAATCTTTCCGATAGCGTAACCCATAGATATAGCTGTTCCATCAAAATTCAGCATAAAATTCACCACCTGTCATTTTAAGAAAATATCGGTTTCACTACGGAAATTTAATATGTTAGGTTTGAATGTTATATAGCACAAATTATATATTTTCTTTGCCTAAATTTCTTAAAAATAAAATTTTGAATTTAAACCACGATAAGTTTGATGAAATTTTAATAAAGCACAATTTTCATCAAATAATATTATTCTGCAATATAACGATATTTTATTTATGATTCAAAAGATATAGTTTCTCAATTTCTTTAATATTATTAAACACGATTTCATTCAATTTGTCAATACTTACAGAAAACTTTACATTTTATGCTATCTGATTCGTACATCACGCTACATTAAGTTGAAGATTTTTAGTATAAACTAATAAAATTCAAATTGCAATATTGTACAAAAAAGACACAGCTTTTTCTACTTTATACTGTTTTATTTCAATAATCGAGATATTTTCAGGAATAATATTCAATTCCTACAAATACAAAAGCACAGCCCGAAATCCGAGCCGTGCTAAATGTAGATAAATATTCAACTATAAAAACAGAAATAACTCAAAAATTATTTTTCTTTAGTGTCAACCTCTGTTTTGACCATTTGGATAAATTCATCAACAGGAGTATTAGGCATCTCGCCTCTTTTTCTTGAACGAATTGTAACTGTATTAGAAGCAACCTCATTATCACCGATAACAAGAATATATGGTATTCTCTCAAGTCTTGCGTTCTTAATCTTAGGGCCGATATTTTCTTCTCTACTATCAACAGTTACTCTCATTCCAAGTGCTGTCAACTTATCTGCGATAGATTGTGCATATTCGTTATGAGCTGACTTGATAGGAAGAAGTCTTACCTGCTCAGGTGCAAGCCAGAGTGGAAGTACACCATTAAAACGCTCAAGCATATAAGCAAGAGTTCTTTCGTAACAGCCAAGTGAAGTTCTATGAATAATATAAGGAATCTTCTTTTGACCGTCCTTATCAACATAGTACATTCCAAATCTTTCTGCCTCGAGCATATCAATCTGGATAGTAACGATTGTGTCTTCCTTGCCGAATACATTCTTATACTGAATATCAAGCTTAGGACCATAGAATGCAGCCTCATCAATACCAATTTCGTAATCGAGTCCGATATGGTCAAGAATCTTCTTCATAACTGCCTGAGATTCCTCCCACTGCTCCTTTGTACCCTCATACTTATTATTCTTATTTTCAGGGTCCCACTGAGAGAATCTGAATGTGCAATTTTCAAGAAGACCTACCGTATCGAGGAAATATTTTGCAAGCTCGAGACAGTTCTTAAATTCTTCCTCAAGCTGGTCAGGACGGAGAATATAGTGTCCCTCAGAGATTGTAAACTGACGAACTCTGATAAGTCCGTGCATTTCACCACTTGCTTCATTTCTGAAAAGTGTAGATGTTTCTGTCAATCTCATAGGAAGTTCTCTGTAAGAACGCTGTTTATTGAGGAATACCTGATACTGGAATGGGCAAGTCATAGGACGAAGTGCAAAGCACTCTTTCTCCTCGTCATATGGGTCACCAAGAACAAACATACCATCGAGATAGTGGTCCCAGTGTCCTGAAATCTTATAAAGCTCTCTCTTTGCGAGAAGTGGTGTTTTTGTCAACAAGCAGCCCTTTGATTGCTCAACATCTTCAACCCATCTCTGGAGTAACTGGATAACTCTTGCACCCTTAGGAAGAAGTACAGGAAGTCCCTGACCTACATAGTCAACAGTTGTGAAGTACTCAAGTTCTCTGCCTATCTTGTTGTGGTCACGCTCCTTAGCCTCCTCAAGCATCTTGAGATGTTCCTCAAGCATAGATGCCTTAGGGAAAGAAACACCATAAACTCTGCAAAGCTGGCGATTATTTTGGTTTCCACGCCAGTATGCACCAGTACAGGCTGTGAGCTTAATAGCCTTTACAGGAGCAACAGACATAAGGTGAGGACCTGCACAAAGGTCTATAAATTCGCCCTGCTTATAAAAGCTGATTGGCTCTCCCTTATCTGCGTGTTCCTTGCAAAGCTCAACCTTATATGGCTCATCTTTTTCCTCAAGAAGTTTAACAGCCTCATCAGGAGAAAGCTCAAACTTTTCAAGCTCAAGTCCTTCCTTAACGATTTTCTTCATCTCCGCTGTAATCTTTTCTAAGTCCTCAGGGGAGAATGGTTTTTCTACATCGAAATCATAATAAAAGCCTGTGTCAATCGCAGGGCCAATAGCAAACTTTGCCTCAGGATATAATCTCTTAACAGCCTGAGCAAGAATATGAGATGTAGTATGCCAGAAAGCCTTTTTACCATCAACATTATCAAAAGTGAGGATAGCAAGCTCACAATCCTCTGTAAGTGGAGTTCTTACATCGCAGACATTGCCATTAATCTTACAGGCACACATAGACTTATAAAGTCCTGCACCAAGTGACTTTGCAACCTCTGCAACTGTTGTTCCGCTTTCATACTCTTTAACAACTCCGTCTTTAAGCGTTACCTTAATCATTTTTCAACAGCTCCTTATTAAAATAGAATTTACCAAACAGACAAAATAAAAACCGCCCCAAAGCATCACTAAGGATACACTGGGACGGGGAATTTTCACCGTGGTTCCACCCAAGCTTAACGGATAATATAATAAAAATCCGTCATCTCGTTAATGTCCATAACGCAGGCAGGCGTTACTGCTTATTTCGCAGTAATGTTCAAAGGCGGTGTCGTTAATCATAGTTTCTGCAAAGGCTTTCAGCCGATGACCTCTGCTCTCTTTTGAAACCGTATTTGAAAAACGCTTCCTTATCATTACATTTAATCTATTTGATTTCTAATGCTAATATAGCACTTTAAAAATGCTTTGTCAATAGATTTTTTCTGCTTATTTTTTAGTTGTAACAGACAAAGCTTTTGAAATATCTCCCTTTAAAGTACCACTATTTGTTTTCTTAAATGCCATAACTTTATAAGTATATTTTGTATTTGGGTTAAGACCTGTAACTCTTACTGAAATACTATTTTCATTATTAAATGTTATAAGGGTTTTATAGCTATTTGATTTTGCGTCATATCTATATACATAGTATCCAGTAGCATCCGAAACCTTATTCCATTTAAGAGTTATGGTATTTTTTGTAGATGTTCCAGTAAACTTATCTGTTGCTTTTAAAAGTGTAGTATAGCTTACAGTTTTAGAATAGCTTGAGTTTATAACATTGCCATTTGATTTATAATAGGCAGTAATTCTATAAGAATAGCTTTTATTTGGAGTAAGTCCGCTATCTATGAAAGAAACTATAGAATTTCCCTCAATGGTCTTTATCTTTTTATAAATGCCGTTATTGTCTTTTCGGTATACATAATATCCGCTTGCATTTTCACTTTTACTCCATTGAAGTTTTATTTTAGTAGATGTACGACCTCCAAGCTTAACACCTTGCGGAATACTTGGCAATGTTCCTTTTGCTTTATTGTCTGTCTTTATTACATCAACATTATTGTTGCTTGATTTACCTGTAATAACAGCCTGTCCTTTTTTATTATTATTTGAATTACATAAAGTTGCTTTATTCGACCTACTATTGCCTGAAATTGTAAGTCCATAATTCTTATTAGCTGAGAAAGAAGATGCGCTTACGATATTATTAGCAGAGTTATAAATCAAAACACCGTTTCCGCCATTGTTTTTAGAAACATTATTTGTAAGTGTATTACTTGAGCTTGAACCGCTCACAGCTATTCCACTCTTTTTATTCGAGTCTACTTTTACTCCTATAACTTTATTGCTACTTGAGGAATTGCTTATTATAATTCCGTAATTTCCGTTGCCCTTAACGTCACTTATATTCTTTACAGTATTTGCACTGCTTGAATTCAATGAAATTCCATTCACAGAATTTCCAAGAACGTTGCCACCTATAATCTGATTTTCATTTGAATAGGTATTAAGTGAGATGCCATTGCCTGTACAATCAGTAATAGTATTAGTTTTTATAATATTTTTATCACTTGCTGAAAGATGTATACCATTTCCACCAGTACCATTAATCTGATGGCAAGTATTATTTTCTATTGTATTATTATTGCTTTGCCTTAGATAAATGCCTCTGCTGTTTTCATTGCCTTTAGAATTTGAAAAATCTACTATATTGTTATAGATTTTGCTATCGTTCATAAGCTTTCCAGAAATTCCAGCGTCTATTCTACCAAGTGCTGTAATAGTATTATTTAAAATATCCACACCCTCAACAAAATAATTTCCTTCTAAAATTGAGTTTGAATTATTAGCTTCATTAATAGTTGTACCCCAAGCACGAATACCAAAAATATATGGAAGATTTTCAGTTGCACTTGAGCTTATTGAGATTATATTATTTGAAATAGTAGATTTTGACTGTGAATCTATATTTGTACTGCCAACCTTTGGATTATTATATAGAGTTGGCTCCATATATTTAAAATCAACACCAGAACCCACATTCCTCATAATATTATTTGAAATATTGCAATCTTTCCAATTTAATGCAAGGATTGACTGCTGAGTAATATTTTCAAAGATATTATTTGTCACTTCTACATTTTCAAAATACACTCCATTTACAGCTGTATGATTTCCAACACCTCTATTTACATTTTTAAAAGTATTATTCGATATTTTTACATTTATGCAAGGTGTATCATCAAAAGCCGGATAGCCTACGAAAACTTCTGGGCTATACATAACATCAAGCTGAATAGCCTCTTTTCCACCGGAAATACCACCATCTTTATAACCTTCAAAGGTACAACCTGTGATTGTAGCACCATCAATACCACCAAGTTCAAGATGATGTGAACCAACATTATTAGTTATGGAAAGATTTTCGAGAGTTATATTTGTAGCGTGTGCAAACCTAAAGCTTGAAAATACCTTGCATTTTCCTTCGCCATATTTTTGGCTTTCTGCATTTCCGTCCCATATTCCACCAACAATTTTAATATTCTTATATCCTGAATATCCATATAACTTATTTTCACCTTTTGGAAAGGCTGTTCTCAGCATACCACCCGAAAAGCTTTGCTTGATTATATGAGCGCCCTCAGCACAGATTTGTGTATTACTATAAATTTCAAGTGCAGAGGAGATAGTATAAGTACCCTTAGGGATAATAATTCTATACGGAACACTATCCATTGCAAAATCTCTTGCAACATCAAGTGCCTGCTGAACTTTAGCTGTAATATCCGAACCGTTTTTGGCTTCGATTTGAATATCAATAATTTTTATAGTTTTATCTGATACAGTATTTTGTGTAACTATTGATTTTGAAGTATCATTGTTTGTTTTTGCATTTGCAGTTATAGGCACTGCCTGAATCATAGTTGCTGCAACTAATGCTACTAAAATAATTTTAAATCGTTTCATTAAATCTCCTCGTAATCAAATATATAATAGCTTAAAAAATCGTATAAACTTATTATATCCAAAATTTATATATTTTTCAAGAATTTGTTAATAAAAAAATATGCAATTTATCACAAACTTTTCAATATTTTTTTGACATCGAACTGTCGAAACTTTGAATTTATAAAATCATTATGTTATAATTAAAATAATAGCTTTTATGGGGTGAACTTATGAAAAAACAATATCTTGACGAATCCTTTGAACTTTTACAGCAATTTCTCAGCTATATGCAAAATGTAAAAGGTCGTTCAGAAAATACAGTTAATGAATACTTTATTAGTTTGCGTACATTTTTCAGATATATGAAAAAACATAAGGGAATTGTTGATGAAAATATCGAAGAAGAAAAAATCGCAATAGATGACATAGACCTTGATTTTATAAAGACAATCAGCTTTAATGATATAAGCTATTTTATGAACTATTGTATAAGTACACGAAATAATGGAGCAGCAGCTCGTGCAAGAAAATCTTGTGCAATAAGAGTTTTTTTTAACTTTTTATATCAAAAGCTTAATTTAATTGACTACGACCCCTCAAAGGGACTTGATACGCCAAAACTATCAAAAAAATTACCTAAGTTTCTCTCTTTAGAGCAAAGTATAGAACTACTTAATACCATCGATGGAAAGTACAAAGAGCGTGATTATTGCATACTGACACTATTCTTGAATTGTGGTATGCGTCTTTCAGAACTTGTCGGAATAAATCTTACTGACATAAACTATGAAGAAAAAACCTTAAGGCTTTTTGGCAAGGGCAGCAAGGAAAGAATCGTATATCTTAATGAAGCCTGCATATCTGCAATTAAGGACTATCTTCCCCTTCGACCTAACGGAAGTATCAAATCATCTAAAGATAAAAATGCTCTTTTCATCAGCAGAAATGGAAACAGAATAAGTCCTAAAACTGTTCAATGGCTTGTCAAAAAATATCTTTCCGAAATCGGTCTCACATCTCCAAATGGCTCTACTGGATATTCTGTTCACAAATTAAGGCACACTGCTGCTACGCTGATGTATCAGCACGGAAATGTTGATATAAGAATACTCAAAGATATTCTTGGTCATGAAAGTCTTAGCACTACCGAAATTTATACACATCTTTCAAGTACTCAAATGGAAAAAGCGGCTGAAAGCAATCCTCTTGCAAAAGTCAAAAAAAGAAAAGATTAAAAAGACAGCATAACTCGTCCAAAAAACGATTTATGCTGTCTTAATTTATAAGTACATTTTATTATTCAGCTATATCAGGATTGCTATATCCACAGTGGCAAACTGAAACAAAATTATTGTTAAGCTTTCCGCACTGTGGGCATTTCCAAGCATTTGACTTAGGAATAAAGGATTTATCATCTTCCTTGATTTCCCCGAAATCAAAATCAAATGGCTTTGCTTCGCCACAGCCACAAGTACCAACATAATTATGGTTATATTTTCCACATCTTGGGCATTTCCAAAACTTAGTCATATCAAATTCTTGCTTTTTTTCCTTTTCTTTCTCTTTCTTCTTGCGTCCGAAGAATGACTTCTTTTCTGGTTTTGCTGGAGGTGGTGTTGGTGCCTTAACTGGTGCTGGAGGTGGTGTTGGTGCCTTAACTGGTGCTGAAGGTGGCGTTGGCGCCTTAACTGGTGCCGGAGGTGGCGTTAGTTCTGAATTTTTAGATGCTCTTGAAGCAGGTTTACCAAAGCCTAACTTATGTTCGCCAAACTTCAAACCACTAGCCTCTTCCTTATTCATAGAAGAAACTTCCATAGGTATAGGTTTTGGCATATCTGTACCAATTTCTTTTTGAGGAGTTGATGCAATATCTGAAGCTTTCATTGGAGCAAATGGAGGAAGACTATTTGAATCATCAGAACTTAAACCGCCTGTAATTGGATTTACTGTAAATCCATCTGGTTTAATATATCCACATTTGCAATCAGTTATGAAATTAGCGTGTAAAGCACCACATTCAGGACATCTCCAAGCATTTGAAGGTATTTCTTCTTGTACTTGATTTTGTTCAGTATTATCATCTGAAATAAAATCATTTAACGGCTTAGATGTACCGCAACCACAAGTACCAACATAGTTAGCATTTAAACGGCCACATGATGGGCAACGCCATTTATTGCTCATATCGACTTCTTGCGGAGTTTCTTCTTCGTTTTTATTTTCAAAAAGGCGTGATTTTCCATGTTTTACAGGTATAGGAGGAATATCAGATTCGTTTACTTTAGACTTTGGTGCAACAGGCGTAGGTGCAGTTTCAACTGGCTTTTCGACCTTGATTGGCTTCTCAACTTCGACTGGCTTCTCAACCTCGACTGGCTTTTCGACCTCGACTGGCTTCTCAACCTTGACTGGCTTTTCAACCTCGACCGGCTTCTCAACCTCGACTGGCTTTTCAGGCTCACTTGCAACTTCAAAACCATATGGGTCTTCTTCATCAACAATAGCTTCTAATACATCATAATCTTCCTGAGCCTCTTTAATAGACTTCTGTATAAAATCAGGAATAATATTATAATCTGGTTCGGGTTCTTCTGTTGGAACAAAATCAATTGGAGCATTTATACCAGGAATAACTGGTCTTACAAGGCTTTGATATTCGTCCGAAGCGGTTTGAATATCAGAAACATCTATCTGTAATTTCTTATCAGCAGCTTTTGATTTTTCTGATGTTTTGCTCTGCTCTGCCTTTTCAGCAAAAGCTTCTGCTGGCTTTGCATCTTCAATTTTTTCAGCAGGAGATTTTACTTTTTCAATAGGTGGCTCACCAATCTTAGGTTTTTCGATATTTGTAACAAGTACTATTGGTTCAGGTGAACTTATTTTAGACTCTTTCTTTTCATCGAAATCAAGTATATCTGGTGATATATCAAGGAAATCAGGGTCCTCAGGTACGAAATCGAAAGCCACTCTTTTTTCTGCAATAGTTGAAATAAATTTTTTGCATTTAACATGGTCTGGGTGATTCTGATAGAATTTCAAAGCTCCTGGAGATTTCAGAACAGCACATAGAACAACATCATATTCAGAAGTAAAATCTAAATTATAGCCAAGCTCAACAGACTCAAGACCTTTAATTCTCCCATCCAAAGAATAGAGCATTTTGACCATTTGTTCCATATTCTTTTCTTTATCTTCATTGTCTTTGATTTTCCAAAAAACAATATGCTTTAACATATTGGTATCCTCCTAACAATAAAGTTTTTAAAACGATTTAAGCATCATAAATTTTACCATATTTTATCAATAATTTCAAGCACTTTTGAATAATTTTAATATATTTTAGAATATTTTTTAATTTTAACTACAAAACTAATTTATTATTAAATTATTTATTCTCTCAAAGAAGTTTAGAAAGCTTTTCTGCACTCCTCATAAGTTCTGAAACATCATCAAAGTTATTTTTATAAATTTCAATAATCACATCTCCGTCATAGCTTATTTTTCTGCATTCTGAAAAAAACTCCTTATAATTAAAATCCCCATAAAATGGGAGCAGGCAATCTTTTCCGTTAGTATGGTCATTGATATGAATATGTTTCAAGCTATTTCCCATTGAATCTAAAATTTCAAAAGGACTATATCCAGAACGCACTGCCTGTTTTAAATCAAGCGTAAATTTTGCACTATCTGGAATAATCTTTCTCATAGTTTTTATAAAATCCGGTGATGATGCACGAAACTTATTTACATTTTCGTGCAAAGTTTCTACCCCGAATTTTCTTCCCCTTTTCGCAATAATATCAAAGCGTTTGCAATATTCTTCATCAGAAAGATTATATCTATCTGGAAAAACTCCACCATGAAGTATGAGCTTTTTTGCCCCTAAAATCTGAGCTCCCCTATAAAATTTCTCGTAAAAATCTACAGTATCATAAAATCTTCGTCCATAGTTTGAGAAAAATAGAAATGGCTCCATTCCCGATAAAAATGGGTGTATAGACACAACCTCACAATTATTTTTCAGAATATATTCGTTAAGCTTTTCAAGATATTCAGGCTCAAGCTCAGAAAATGAGTTGAAGAAAATTTCTATTATGCGAAATCCGTTTTCTATAAGTGTAGCTACGGCTTTTTCTGTTTCCATAGGATATAAACAAGCTGTTGATGCACCAATTCTCACAAGTTTTCCTCCGATTTATAAACTTTATTATTATTTTATGATATATTCAGATTTAATTCAAGTCTTTTTGATATAACTCAATAAAATCTAAAGCTTCGCTCAAGCCTTTTCAAAGCACAGAAGGGTAGAAAAAATCCCCCTGCTTTTCAGCAAGAGGATTTATTTAATTTATTAAGATTTTGAACTTGTTGAAGCCTTGCTTGATTCTGCACTTGAAGAACCATCTACTGCATAAGAATATTCTTCTGCCTGAATAAGCTTGTAATCTGATGGATAATCAAATTCTCCATCAGGAATTTCGTGTGTCATAGAAACAATTCTAAGGGCATAGTAATCATTACCATTAATGATTTTCATTCCCTTAAATTCCTTGTTATCGAAATAATATTTTACATGCTGTTCTTCGACTTTTGAAGATTCTGATGAAGCGGAAGACGATTCATTTACTATGATTTTATACTCTTCATAGTCCATTTCCTTGTCACCAAATTTTTCTTTTCCGCTCTTGAGCATTTCTATATTAGTAATATAGAAAAGCTTTGCAAGATATTCTGTATAGTTCTCTGCATAGCCTTTCTCAAACTTAGACCAAGTTATAGTCTTTTTTGTATCATCAATAACATATCCCTTGTCATCTTTAACAATAGACTTACTAAGGTTATCCTTAGAATCACCTGTTGCCGCAGAAATATTATTTCCGTCACGAGTTATTATAACAACCTTTGATGAATTTGATGCTGTAGCAAACATATCAATTTCAAGGCGATACTTATCTTCATCAAGCTCTACAAAGAAATTATGTAAGCCATCTTTGAGCAAAGCTCCTGCATTTTTTGCCATAGCTGCATTTGAAAGCTTATTTGTATCAGAAATTTCTGAAGAAGATGTTGTTTCAGATGAATTACTGCCTGAAGATGTACTCTCTGAAGAACCACTATTAGTTTCAGAAGAAGTCTTATTTTCTGAACTTGAAGAACTCCTGCTTTCACTATCTGATGCAGAGCTTGATATTCCACCTTCTGCTTTAGAAGCGTTTGTTTCTGTACCAGAATCATTATTACAAGCAGCAAAAGAAGTTAGTATGAGTGCTGATAATATAATTGCAAAAAATCTTTTCATTTTATTACTCCTACTTTCTTTAGTTTAATGAAGTTGAAGACGCTGTTGAAGAAGCAGCTGAATCCTCAGAAAGCTCACTTCTTTCTGTAAGTGTATAATCTGATGGATATTCAAAATCGGCATCACTTACATTTTGACTAAGCTCAATAATCATTGTTGTATAGTAATAATTGTTCTGCGTATGTTTTAAGCCTGCTAACTTTCCATTGCTATCAAAATAATATTTTGCTCTTTCAACCTTTTTTTCTCCTGATGATTCAGCAGAAGATTCACTTGCAGATGAGTTACTTTCAGGCTCTTTATATTCTTCATAGTCATACTCTGTGCCATTTATTGTTTCCTTGCCACTTCCGCAAAGTTCAAGTGAGCTAATATAGAAAATATTTGCAGTATAAACTGTAAAATTATCAACAAGATTATCTTCTACATTTGCCCATGTTACTGTCTTTTTACTATCATCAACTTCATAGACCTTATTATCTTTAACAATTTGGAGATTTGTATCATAGTCTTCTGCGTCCATAAATGAAGATATCTTATTGCCACTTCTCTTAACAGTATTTGTACCCTTAACGACCTTGCCATTTGTAGATTCTGTAAGATATTCAACAGCATACTTTATAAGATATTTTTCTGAATCCATAGTATTCATAAATTCCTGCAGAGCTGGCTTTAGGAGTGGTCCACAACCGCTTGGAATTTTCAAATCTGAAATTGAATACTTAGTAGATTGGCTTGTTTCTGATGATGTAGTACTCGATTCTGAATTTGATGTAGTCTTTGATTCTGTTTCTGATACAACACTACTTTCTGCGGAAGATGATGTATTAGTGGATTCAGCAGAAGATTCTCCATCAGAGCCACTATTACAAGCTGTAAACGACATAGCAATCATTGCTGCCATAATTAGTGCAAGTGATTTTTTTATCAAGTAAATAACCTCATTTCATTTATTGCATATTTCAACAAAAATTTTAGAAATCTATATTTTTATAATATCATTCATAAATTTGTGTGTCAATACACAAAAAAGAACAATTCGTAAATTATGAGTAATTAAAGTACCATTAATGAAAATAAAAAGAGCCTTGGCAAAAACCAAAGCCCATATTGTTATATAAAATTTGACATTTCTAAATCTTTTTTCAACCTTGAAATTATCTTTTTTTCAAGCCTTGATATATAGGACTGAGAAATTTTCAGCTTATCTGCAACTTGTTTTTGAGTATGCTCGCACTCACCATTTAAACCAAAACGAAGCTCCATAATTTCTCGTTCTCTGCCAGAAAGCCTGCTTACTGCTTTAAGCAATAGCTTATGTTCAGATTCACGCTCAATATTACAGTTTACGCTATCATCATCACAACTCAATATATCTGAAATAAGAAGCTCGTTGCCGTCCCAATCAACATTAAGTGGTTCATCTATGGAAATTTCGTTTTTTTGCTGTGAGCTTTTTCTTAGAAACATAAGAATTTCGTTTTCAATACAACGAGAAGCATAGGTTGCAAGCTTAATATTTTTTTCGGGATTAAAGGTTCTCACTGCCTTTATAAGACCTATCGTTCCGATAGAAATTAAATCCTCTACGCTTGCTGATTTTGATTCAAACTTTTTTGCAATATAAACTACAAGCCTTAAATTATGTGTAATCAAAGTTTCTCTTGCCGATTCGTCGCCCTCGGCTAATTTTTTCATCACAAGCTCTTCCTCATTCTTTTTAAGAGGTGCAGGAAGTGTTTCTGAACCGTTTATGTAATGAACCTCACCAAATTTTAAAAGTCTATGCTTTAGCAACTTAAATCTGATTATACATATAATTTTTTGAAAAATGTTCATACCGTTTTCCTCCGCTAATTTAATATAATTTCTGATGGAATTATTGCAGAAAAACTCTCTGATAACCTTCTGCTTGTTACAGCTATATATGCCTCTGACTCTATATTTTTTCCGTTTAAAATAACCTTTATAGAATCAGGCTTAAACGCTGGTAATAAACCCTCTCCACCTACGCTATTATATGGAACAAGTCTTATACCACTTACATAATCACAAGAAGTATCACTAACAGAAACAGTCTTTGCAAGATAATCAGAAATCTCACTTGGCAAAACTACTTCAAGCTTTTCTCTTTCTGCGACTATAACAGGTAAATTTGAGAATGGTTCTTTCAGCATATTCCCTGTGTCTGTCTTAGCGATAAGCTTAACACTTTTTTCATTATTCTCAACCACAAGCCAACAAATTTCCTGACTTGCTAAAGAACGACCACTCACTCTGCAAATAATACGAATAATTATGTAACAGGCTAAAATTATCCCTACAAGCATAATCGGTGAAATATCTATATAAACAGCACCATTCCTTATAGCGACAGGTGGCGAAAACAGCATAAAAAAAGCAATACAAGCTCCGCAGAAACAAAAAGTTATAAGAAAATATGCTGATACTGATTTCAAAAAGGATTTTCTGCTTGTCGGAAAAAATGTTGCAAAAACCACCGCAAAAGCCGTCACAAGACGAATTATAAGACTTAAAAATTCATTCATCGGCGGTAGAAATATTACAAAGGACGAAGTCGCTCCAACCAAGCCTCCTAAAACCATTCTTCGGTATCTTGCCTTTAGCGAAAGAAATTTTCTTACCGACAACAACAGCATAAAGTCGATAATGAAATTTACGCAAAACAGTATGTCTATGTATATAACCCTATGCAAAAAATCACCCCCGACTGTGTTTATTATCTCACAGTCGGGGGCTGAATTTATGTCATATTTTAGAACCCAAACAATTACTTTCTTGTTCTGCCTATATCTTTTCTGTAATGAGCACCGTCAAAGCTGATTTTCTCAACAGCCGCATAAGCGTTATCAAGGGCTTTCTCAAGAGTTTCTCCCTTTGCAGTAACACCGATTACTCTACCGCCGTTTGTATAGAACTTTCCGTTCTCAAACTTAGTTCCTGCGTGGAAAACAACTGCACCGTCAACCTGACCGTTTTCATCAAAGCCGTCCATCTCGATACCCTTCTTATATGCCTCAGGATAGCCACCACTTGCCATAACTATGCAAGCAGCATTATCCTTTGACCATTTGATGTCTACTTGGTCAAGCTTTTCATCAATAACAGCATTGACAATATCGACCAAATCGCTATCAAGAAGTGTAAGGACAACCTGTGCCTCAGGGTCACCGAAACGAGAATTGTATTCGATAACCTTAGGACCATCTGGTGTGAGCATAAGTCCAAAGTAAAGACAACCCTTGAAAGGTCTGCCCTCTTTGTTCATAGCCTCAACAGTTGGCATAAAGATTGTCTTCATACAAACTTCTGCCATATCATCTGTATAATAAGGGTTAGGGCTGATTGTTCCCATACCGCCTGTGTTAAGTCCCTTGTCACCGTCTAATGCACGCTTATGGTCCATAGAGGAAATCATAGGCTTGAGTGTCTTGCCGTCAGTAAATGCAAGAACAGAAACCTCAGGGCCTGTAAGAAACTCCTCGATAACAACATTGTTGCCAGATTCGCCAAATTTCTTATCTTCCATAATTTCCTTAACTGCGTCTTTAGCTTCTTCAAGACTCTGTGCAATAATAACGCCCTTACCAAGAGCAAGTCCGTCAGCCTTTATAACTGTTGGGAACTTATTCTGTTCCTCGATGTATGCAATAGCCTTTTCAGGGTCAGAGAAAACCTCATAACCAGCAGTTGGAATGTTATATTTTTTCATAAGGTTCTTAGAGAAAACCTTACTGCTCTCGATTTCAGCAGCCTTTGCAACAGGACCGAAAGCTCTGATTCCCGCATCATTAAGAGCGTCAACAACACCTGCAGCAAGTGGGTCATCAGGTGCAACAAAAACAAGGTCTATATTCTTTTCCTTAGCGAAAGCAATTATATTCTCTTTATCCATAACGCTGATATTAACACACTCAGCGTCCTTCGAAATACCGCCATTACCTGGGGCACAATAAATTTTTCCTGCTTTAGGACTTTCCTTTAATTTCTTGATAAGTGCGTGTTCTCTGCCACCGCTTCCAAGCATAAGTATATCCATTTTATATACCTCTTTTCTATGAAGTTAAGGTTTTTATTAGTGATGGAAAAGTCTGATTCCTGTAAATGCCATTGCGATATTGTACTTATTACAAACCTCAATAACATTATCATCACGAATAGAACCACCTGGCTGTGCAATAAATTCTACACCACTCCTGTGAGCTCTTTCAATATTGTCACCGAATGGGAAGAATGCGTCTGAACCAAGAGATACTCCACTGAATGTTTTGAGCCATTCCTTTTTCTCCTCACGAGTAAGTGGTTCTGGCTTTTCTGTGAAGAACTGTTCCCAGATACCGTCCGCAAGAACATCTTCGTAATCATCAGAAATATAAACATCAATAGTGTTGTCACGGTCAGGACGGCGAATATCCTCCTTGAATGGAAGTGCCATAACCTTTGGATTCTGGCGGAGATACCATATATCAGCCTTGTTTCCTGCAAGTCTTGTGCAATGGATTCTTGACTGCTGACCTGCACCAACACCGATAGCCTGTCCGTCCTTTGCATAACAAACAGAATTGGACTGTGTATACTTAAGTGTAATCAAAGCAATAATCAAATCACGCTTTGCCTCATCAGTGAAAGTCTTGTTGTCTGTTGGGAAGTTCTTGAGCAACTCCTCGTCAATCTTGAGGCTGTTTCTGCCTTGCTCAAAAGTAATACCATAAACCTGCTTATGTTCAATAGCTGCTGGAACATAGTTAGGGTCAATCTTAACTATGTTATATGTTCCTCTTCTCTTGCTCTTAAGGATTTCAAGTGCTTCATCTGTATATCCAGGGGCGATGATACCGTCAGAAACTTCACGCTTGAGAATTAAAGCTGTTTCCTTGTCGCAGACATCAGAAAGAGCCGCCCAGTCACCGTATGAGGACATTCTGTCCGCACCACGAGCCTTTGCATATGCACTTGCAATAGGAGAAAGCTCTAAATCGTCAACAAAATAAATCTTCTTGAGAGTATCAGAAAGTTCTGTTGCAACGGCTGCACCAGCTGGGCTTACATGCTTAAAAGACGCTGCTGCTGGAAGTCCTGTTGCTGCTTTAAGCTCTGAAACCAACTGCCAGCTATTGAAAGCATCAAGGAAATTGATATAACCAGGCTTACCATTGAGAACCTCGATAGGTAAATCTGCTCCATTTTCCATAAAGATTCTTGATGGCTTCTGATTAGGGTTACAACCATATTTGAGTTCTAATTCGTTCATTCTGTTCATTCCTTTTATTATGAATTTTTGTTTACGATACGGGATTCAGTCTTGCCTGTTTTGATGTCAATATATCTTGCAAAGAATGAAACCTTATTATCAGGATTAAGGCTTTCCCAAACCTGCTTTGTAAATTCGTCAATATCACCTGAAAGCTTTATACGCTTTGGCTCACCCTTAAATGACGGAATAGGATTGCCGTCATGCTCATATGTATGAATAAAGTGTCCCTCGCCAGAAATAGGCTCTGCATACTCATAGAAAAATCTGAGTACAGCTTTTTCTCTGTTATTATCACTCTTGAGAATAGACATTTTATATGAGAATGTTCCGTTGTGACGATTTACGATACCCGAAATTCTCGGTGTAAAATTCGGGGGGTCTGGCTCGAATGTACGAGTTCTTAGAGCGTCCTCAAAGGATTTTCCCTCAAGAATAAAATCACGAACAGTATCCGTCTGGTCGCCGTTTGTGACAACTGTTGTTTCACCGATTTCTCTTACTGGTGCATAGATAATCAAAGATGGGTCTTGAAGCTTTGATTCATCGAAAGCCTTTGTTTTAAGGTCTGCACCCTCAGCAACAAAAATTCTGTTACGGCTGTTTTCGCTTCTGCCCATAATGAAATAGCCGATAACTATTTTCTCGCCATCATCACTTTTTCCTATAATAATTCCTCTGCCTGGATATGTGTTTCCACTTAATTCTTCTTTAATATCTATCATTTTCGACTTCCTTTCGTTTACTATTTTATGCTTTTTCACCCATTGGGTAATTACTTCCTCCGCGTGAATAAAAGTCGGTTTAGAATATCGAGGTTTTGCTTGCAAAACCGACTACGCGTCTTGGGGGCGGCGGCTCGCCGCTTTAAAAAGGCTTGAGCGAAACTTTTAACTGTCTTAAATTAAGTTAGTTAACAAATCGTAGGGGCGAACTTTGTTCGCCCGTTCAGTAGCACATTTTTCATTACTTACTACGAATATGAACCTTTCCATCTACAACTTCCAATCTATCTTGACAGAAAAGTGATACTGCCTCTGGGAGAATCTTCCACTCACACTGTTCCATAACTCTGCGTTGAAGTGTTTCAGGTGTATCGTCCTCAAGAACATCAACAGCCTTTTGCAAAATGATAGGTCCACCATCGCATACCTCATTTGCAAAATGAACTGTCGCACCTGTAACCTTAACGCCCTTTTCAAGTGCTGCTTCGTGAACTCTAAGTCCATAAAAACCTTTTCCGCAGAATGACGGAATAAGTGCGGGGTGAACATTCATTATTCTATTTGGATATGCACGAGAAACTATCTCATCAAGAATAATCATAAAGCCTGCATAAACAATCAAATCAGCCTTTTCTTCTTGAAGAAGTCTTAAAATTTCCTTGCTGTAAGAAACGGAATCAGGATATTCCTTTCTCGGACAAACTATCCCCTTGATGTTATGCTTTTTTGCTCTTTCAAGGGCATAAGCACCTTCTTTAGATGCTATAACGCAAGTAATCTTGCCACCCTTGATTATTCCGCTCTCCTGTGCGTCTATCAAAGCCTGAAGATTAGTGCCTCCGCCCGAAACGAGAACAACTATATTTTTCATATTATACTCTCCCGAAAATTAGCAGATGATAACACCCTCATCACTTTCAACAAGCTCACCAAGAACATAAGCTTCTTCGCCTGCTGCCTTGATTGCTGCGATAGCCTTATCTGCGTCAGCCTTGTCTACTACAACTGTCATACCAACACCCATATTAAATGTGTTGAACATATCGTGCTCAGGAATGTTACCAACCTTAGCAATCAAATCGAATATTGGAAGAACCTGTACATCAGCTCTTGCAATCTTAGCAGAAAGTCCCTTTGGAAGTGAACGAGGAATATTCTCATAGAAGCCGCCGCCAGTGATATGAGAAATAGATTTAACCTTAACTGCGTCAAGTAAAGACTGAACAGCCTTAACATAAATCTTAGTAGGTGTAAGAAGTGTTTCGCCAAGAGTTGCACCAAGCTCATCATAATATGTAGAAAGAGTTTCCTCATTTACATAGAATACCTTACGGACAAGTGAAAAGCCGTTTGAGTGAACACCGCTTGATTTAATACCAATCATTACATCTCCGGCTTTTTGTGTTGATGGGTCAAGAATCTTGTCCTTATCTACAACACCAACAGAGAAACCAGCAAGGTCATATTCATCAACTGGATAGAAACCAGGCATTTCAGCAGTTTCTCCGCCAATCAATGCACAACCACTCTGAATACAGCCTTCTGCAACGCCAGAAACGATTGAAGCAACCTTCTCAGGAACATTCTTACCTACTGCGATATAGTCAAGGAAGAATTGTGGCTTTGCACCGCAGCAGATGACATCGTTTACGCACATAGCAACACAGTCAATACCAACTGTATCATGCTTATCCATAAGGAAAGCAATCTTCAGCTTTGTGCCAACACCGTCTGTACCGGAAACAAGAACAGGCTTTTTGATATTCTCAACATCAAGCTCGAAAAGACCGCCAAAGCCGCCTATTCCTGAAAGAACACCAGAAGTCATTGTCTTAGCGACATGAGCCTTCATAAGTTCAACCGCCTTGTAACCTGCTGTAACATCAACACCTGCAGCCTTATAGCTGTCACTATAGCTTTTCATATTGTACCTCCGAAAAATATATTTTAATTATTTTACCAAACAAATTTTAGCTTAGAGTTTCTTTGAATACTTATCCTCGTGTGATTGTCTTGAAGCCTCTATCGGATAATCTCCGCTGAAGCAAGCGTCACAGAAATCAATCTTACATTCATCAGCAATTCTATGCAAACCGTCTATGCTTAGGAAACCAAGAGAATCTGCACCGATTTCAGCACACATCTCATCAATACTCTTATGTGCAGCTATGAGATTATCTGTGCTGTCAATATCTGTGCCAAAATAGCAAGGATACTTAAATGGTGGAGAAGAAATTCTAAGATGAACTTCCTTAGCTCCTGCTTTCTTTAGCATTGAAACAATATGCTTACTTGTTTCGCCTTTAACGATAGAATCATCAATGAGAACAATTCTTTTGCCCTGAACATTTGATTTCATAGCGTTAAGCTTGATTCTCAAGTTATATTGAGCGTGTTTTTTTCTATTGTTGTGAGCTCTGCCGATAAATCTGTTCTTTACAAGTCCAACGCCATATTGAATACCTGATTGCATTGAATAACCGATAGCAGCGTCAATTCCGCAATCAGGAACAGCACATACCATATCAGCCTCAACAGGGTGTTCCTTAGCAAGCTCAATGCCTGCTCTCTGTCTTGCAATATTTACGCACATACCGTCAAGAACTGAATCAGGTCTTGCAAAGTATACGAACTCAAAAATACATAGGCTTGTCTTACCACCACAATTATTCTTATAGCTGTGTACGCCCTCATCATCAATTACAACCATTTCGCCCGGTTCGACATCTCTTACAAATTCTCCGCCAAGGCTATCGAAAACGCAAGATTCACTTGTGATAATATAATTCTTACCAAGCTTACCAATACAAAGTGGTCTGAATCCTCTCGGGTCACGCACACCAATTAAGCGTGACGGTGCCATCATTACCATTGAATACGCACCCTTAATTTTATCCATAGCATTCAGAACGGCTTCTTCTATGCTTGCAGTTTCAAGTCTTTCTTGAGCTATGATATATGCGATAACCTCAATATCACTATTTGATTGGAAAATCGCACCGCCACGATGAAGATGTTCTCTAAGCTCAGAATAATTAGTCAAAGCACCATTAAGAGCAAGTGAAAGCTGACCATTGACATATCTCATAAGAAGAGGCTGAATTGATGTTCTGTCGTTTGCAACAGATGCTGTTGTATGACGAACATGACCAAGAGCAATTTTAGCCTTTTTAAGTCTTGAAAGTTCCTTTTCAGGGAGAGCCTCTGGCACAACGCCAAAGCCCTTGACAACGCTCATATTGCCGTTATCGTTTATTGCAATACCGGCACCGAGAGTTCCTCTGTGCTGTAAAGCATAAAGTGCAAGATATGTTTCGTCAATAATATCAGTTGCATCATTTCCGAAAATACCAAACACACCACATTCATCGTGGATTTTATCCTCAATAAATAAATCTGTCATTATTTTAACTCCTATTTATTTCAAGGTGAATCGAAATAATCAGTTCTTGCCCAAAAGTTCCTTAACCTTATCTTGAATAGCCTTGTCCTTAGCCTCTACGCCATTCTTCATCTTGACCTTCTCGTCCTCAAGCTTTTTAGCAAGCTCATCATCAGAAAGTGCAAGCATCTGTACAGCGAGGATTGCAGCATTTGCAGCACCGTCAATAGCTACTGTTGCAACAGGAATACCAGAAGGCATTTGAACAGTTGCGAGAAGTGCGTCAAGTCCGTCAAGAGTTGAGGACTTTATCGGAATACCGATTACAGGAAGTGTAGTATTAGCTGCAAGAACTCCGCCGAGATGTGCAGCCTTACCTGCTGCTGAAATAATTACACCAAAACCGTTTGCCTTAGCTGTTTTGGAGAAATTTTCCGCAGCCTCAGGTGTACGGTGAGCGGACATTACATGAACCTCAAACGGAACTCCGAAAGAATCAAGAGTTTTTATTGCTCCTGAAACTGTTGGAAAATCGCTGTCGCTTCCCATGATAATAGCTACTTTTTTCTTTTCTGACATTTTAATCTATCCCCTTTTTAATAATTTATGATTTATCAAGGCTGCATTTTGCAAAGTGAAAACTCATCAAGATTTCCTCTCCATTTTCCATGGAAGAAACCTAAGAATAATTTTCTGCCCTCTTCCATAGGCATATCATTTTCATAGAGGGCAAGCTTTGGATTTTCCTCTGTTAATACGCCTATTTCTGTATGTAATATATCATCATTCCAAAATGCCTGCACAACAGATATGGAACTATAATCATAACCTTTATAATCTTCTAAATTAAGATTAGATTCGCAATATTCAACAAATTGTTGAGTAAATTTATACACAGGGTTTCCTCTTTTACTTCATAATAAACAACACAAGGCTGTGGATATGCTCCACAGCCTTAGTTGTCATCTGTTTTTGAATACACTTATACATACTTTTCCGAAAATTGAATTTTCACGCAATGTAAAGTGCATTGTCATAACCTCCGAGAATTAGTTTTTCAGCTATTTGTTTCAGTTGTTTGAGCCTGATGTTCAGGCTTCGGGGAAATATCTATATTTTTATCCGAAACCATTTCTTTCAGTGTTGCGGCAAGAGTTGCCATAGATTGAATCTCGGACGGAATAATAATCTTTGTTGCTCTGCCGTCGGCAGCCTTTTCAAAAGCTTCAAGGCTCTTAAGTGCAATAACCTTATCTGTTGGAGAAGCTTCGTTCAACATCTTTAAGCTGTCTGCATAAGCCTTTTGAACTGTCATAATAGCCTCAGCTTCACCCTGTGCCTCACGAATCTTACTCTCCTTAATAGCATCAGCCTTGAGGATAGCAGATTCCTTTAAACCCTCTGAAACAAGAATCTGAGAACGCTTATCGCCCTCTGCGTCAAGAATCTTTGCTCTTCTTTCACGCTCTGCCTTCATCTGCTTTTCCATAGCAGCCTGAATTTCTCTCGGCGGAAGAATGTTTTTAAGCTCAACACGCTTAACCTTAATTCCCCAAGCGTCTGTTGCTTCATCAAGAATAACCTGAATCTTAGTGTTAATAACATCTCTTGAAGTAAGAGTATTGTCGAGCTCAAGGTCACCTATGATGTTACGGAGAGTTGTTGCAGTAAGGTTTTCAATAGCTGCAATAGGATTTTCAACACCATAAGCATAAAGCTTAGGGTCTGTGATATAGAAGTAAACAACAGTATCAATCTGCATTGTTACATTATCACGAGTAATAACTGGCTGAGGTGGAAAATCTACAACCTGCTCTTTTAAAGAAACTCTTTTAGCAACTCTCTCAATAAATGGAATCTTCAAGTGCAGACCTGTTGACCAAGTTGTCTTATAAGCACCAAGTCTTTCTATAACATATGCGTGTGATTGCGGAACAATCTGAAAGTTTTTTATAATAATAATAATTAGGATAATTGCAAGAATCAAAAGCACCCAACCTATTGGTTGCATAATAACACTTCTTTCTTAAAATTTATTATTTCTTAGTTTCTACGATTAGCTTTACTCCCTCTATACTTTTAATATAAACCTCAGTATTTTCGGGAATAATCTCATCATTATCTGCGACAGCACTCCATACATCGCCCATAACTTTTACTCTGCCGACCTCTTTTCTACCGTTTATCTGCGTAAGAACTGTACCTGTTTTTCCGATAAACATATCTGCATTTGTTGCAGTTTTTTCAAATTTCATTAGCTTTTTGGCAAGTGGTCTTGTAAGTATAATTGCAACAGCCGTTACCACTAAGAAAATTATAATCTGCAAGTAAATCGGGGCATCACAAAATTCTGCAATAATAGCAGCAATGCCACCCAAAGCCATCCAGATAGCTGTCAGCTGAACAGATGTAATAAATTCAACAAAGCATGAACAGATAATCACACATAGCCAAATCCAAGGCATTTGCTCTTCCATATTCTCACCTCACAATCAGGATAACATTCATTTCATATCAAGCAACACACCTCGATATGAAATAACCGCTATACAGTTGAATACAAGGCATTGATTTTATATAGATTTATTTTACCATATATGCCGTAAAAAATCAAATATTACATAAAAAAAGCTAATTAAAAATTCTTTTATATATTTCGAATGCATTTAATTAAAGTATATTTTTTGAAAAATTCTCTAAACTATTTCAAATTTCACCCCAAATATGCTATAATATGATTGTTATATCTACAAAATATGTAAAATCAAATTTTAAGTATATATCACGAGGTGTAAACTATGGATTTTGACGCATTTACAGGTGGCGTAGAGCCAGGTGGTCTGCGAAATAAAAGCGATATATGTATCCTTATCTGTTATCTTATAAATTCAGCAAATCGACCACTGAAAAAAGAGGATATTGTTTCCGTCATAGTAAATAATGGACTTGCCAATTACTTTGAAACAAATGATGCAATGTATGACCTCCTCCAAAGTGGAAATATTGCAGAATTTGAGAATACGAAAGATTATTATATTCTTACTGGCAGAGGAAAAATGATTGCAAACCAGCTTGATACCACATTGCCGTTTACAACAAGAGATAAAGCACTTTCCGCTTGTATATCACTTCTTGCCAAGCAAAAGCTTCAAAAAGAAAATCCCGTTAAGGTTGAAAAGCTTGAAAACGGCGGATATAATGTTTCTTTCTCAATTACTGACGGAAGTATGACACTTATGAGCTTTACAGTATTTATGCCTGACTATTCACAGGTTAATCTGATAAAGCGTTCATTTTATAATGACCCACAATATATTTATACTGTTCTGCTTGCCGCTCTCACAGAAAATCGTGAAATGATAAAAGACTCTCTTGATAAGCTGATAGCAAAATAAACTTTCTTTTAACATATCAGTTGAAGCAACAGCATAGCTGTAACCCCAGGAATACCAAGAGTAGATGAAATTCCAAGCGAGAGCGGACTTATAGGTATGCTTACGCTTGTAAAAATAGAAATTATATTTATCACAAGCATACACGCAGGACCTAAAAGCAAACCCAAAAGAGTTGAACGGATAGGGTGTTTTGATTTCATAATCTTTCGTATAGCAACTAAAGCCAAGAATACTCCAACACATATCAACAAAATAGCCCACCACGGCATAAAATCAACCCCTCATACACTTTTTTACAATGTATGAGGGGCTGTCTTTTTTTATGCAGAAAATTTATATCGGAACAGTGTTATTTTCGTCATAAATTCCATAATATATGCTAATAGCTGATGATACCGCAAGACTAATTAAGATATAATCCTCATTTAAAATTTCAAGCTCATGACATTCACCAAGCTTACACCAGCTATGCTTTTGATTAGCAACTATATTTTTGCTGTGGTCTGTTAGTTTATAATCTCCTGTTAATAATA
This sequence comes from Pseudoruminococcus massiliensis, assembly GCF_900291955.1. Taxonomy (GTDB): domain Bacteria; phylum Bacillota; class Clostridia; order Oscillospirales; family Acutalibacteraceae; genus Pseudoruminococcus; species Pseudoruminococcus massiliensis. Next base: position 32,686 of record NZ_OLMR01000001.1, read on the forward strand.
CACCATCAAAATATACGCTTGCTCCATAGATTGCCATAGGCGATTTTGCTTGAGGCGTCATTATAAATATAATTCGTTTTCTGCCAATTCTCACCCTGAAATGTGGAAATGCAAAAGGAGATGAGGTTATTGCAACAAATTCTTCACCATTCATATTTGAGATTGCCATTTTCTGATTATTACCAGAGATTTCGCCAGAAACCTTAAAAACTTCATTGCCATTGAAGTCAAATATCGCAAGTCGTGAATCAACATCAGAATTATCACGAATTATAAAATATTTCATAATGCTCACCTCCAAGTAATAAATCATTCAGGAAAATATTTCAGTGTAATAAGCTTTAATGGTATGTGAGTAATTCTTGAAATTTCTACAACGCTAAGTCCTTCATATGTTGAAAAGGTTTCATCTTGTAGGAGAAGATTAACAGCAAACAAATCTGCTTCACGCTCATATTTTGATGTGCAAAGATGCGTTCTGCTATTAAGGCTGATTGAATTTGTTTCACTATGTAAAATTATATGTCCTAATTCGTGAGCACATACTACTTTTGCTTCATCTTCATCAACGGTATTATTTATCACAACAACAAAGCTTTTTAAAATTTTTATAAAAAAGCCACGAACACAATCGGGCAATTCCTGATATATAACATTAATGCCGAGATAATCACAAAGCTCAAATGGCGAATCAGTATTATATTTCTTAACTATATTTGAGGTTATTCTTTCGATATTCTCCATATCTAACCTCCGTTACGGTTCCGACTATTCACCGCAACGGCAGCAGCAACTCTTATTGCATCAATAATCTTTCTTCTGTCATCGTCGGTTATCGGTTCACCATCAAACATAAGACCACTCTGGTTAGCAAGCATTTCAGTAAATTCGTCTATAACTTCACTAACATTACGGTTTTCATTCTGATTTAAAGATTTGCCATCATCTAAACCAAGAAGATAGTCTGTAGTAGTATTTAGCACAGCACAAATTTTTAAAAGCATTGTGCTATCTGGCTCTCTTCTGCCCTGCTCATACATTCCTACCGCTGAAGACGCCACACCTAATTTATTAGCAAGCTCTCTTTGTGTAAAACCACATCGTTTTCTGCAATCCTTTAGTCGTTCTGAAAATACGCTCATAGCTGCCACCTCTTAAAAATATTATAACCATAGTAAATTACGATTATTTTACAACAAATATATTATACCACACATTATGTGTAAAATCAACAGTTTATAAAAAATTTTTAGCGAACAAATTTTCGAGAAAACTATTGACATTTATTAATTACTTTGATAAAATTAAACTATAAAGAGAACATAAGTTTGTCTCAGTTTGATGTTCTCTTTTATTTTTTGAAATTTTATAACACATTTTGTGTATATAAGGAGGATTCTTTATGAATTATAATGAGATGGCAAGAGAATATAAGATAACCGCTAACGAACTTTTAAAAAAAATAGAAAATCTAAAAATTGAAAAAAAGGGCAGCTATGGTATTCAGCTTAACGAGCTTAATCACAGAATTAAAATGTTAGAGGAAATGTATGTTGATTGCGATTTCACCGCAAGGGTTATGAAAGCTCGCGCAACAAAGAATATAAAAAATTAAACTTATTATAGGTGGTCAAAATGCGTAAAAAACTTCTTTCCATATCCAATGAAATTGACAATTATACATCGTTTATAAAGTATCAAAGAAAAGGAACAAACTTAGGCAGGTTAAATGAATATAAAGACGGACTTCGTAAAATAATAGACAATGAGCTTACTGAAAAACAGCGTTTTTGCTTTTATCAGCGTTATTATGAAAATCAAAGTATAAAAGAAATCTCAAATATTCTTGGCATAGCTGATGCAACTGTTTATAAGCATATACGCAATGCTATGAAAACAATAAAAAGCTTTGTTGCAATTTATGGAGATGAATATTTTAAATAAAGACTGTCAATATTATTATCAGGCTTTGTAAGCATTATTCAAAACACATAACAAAGGAGGTCATTTATTATGATGGATAAAATAGCACTTATACTTCTGATAATCGGAGGTCTTAACTGGGGCTCTGTCGGAATTTTCCAATTTGATATTGTTGCCTGGATATGTGGCGGTCAGACTGGAATTGTTAGTCGAATAATCTATACACTGGTTGCTCTCTCAGCAATATGGTGTATATCACTTCTTTTTAGGGATAACACCGAAACAGGAGATTCTAACCACGCTAAAGAGCAATAAATCCGACATAGTGCATAAAAATAGCGGAGTAACATAATCAACAGTTACTCCGCTAATTTTTATTATTTACTGATTAAATCTCTTGTATCTCTTGCGATAAGAAGTTCTTCATTTGTAGGAATTACAAAAACTTTAATGGTAGAATCTGGTGTAGAAATAAGACCGCCCTTGCCTTTGATTGTTTCATTATTAATCTTTTCATCAATCTTAACGCCCATATACTCAAAGTATTTGCATACACCTGTTCTATGGCTCGCCTGATTTTCACCTATACCAGCTGTGAATATGATAGCTTCACAACCACCGAGAACTACCATATAGCTTCCAATAAACTTAGCAATTTCATATTCAAGCATTTGATGTGTAAGTATTGCTCTTGGATCACCCTTTGCTGCTGCTGCACAAATATCTCTGTCATCACTTGAAATTCCAGAAACACCAAGCATACCAGATTTTTTATTGAGAAGGTCGCTCATCTCAGATGGTGTAAGACCTTCCTTTTCAGCAATAAATGTAACAACAGACGGGTCGAGTGTACCTGTACGAGTACCCATCATAAAGCCATCGAGAGGTGTAAGTCCCATACTTGTATCTACAACCTTGCCACCATCAATAGCTGTTATAGATGAGCCATTGCCAAGATGACAGCTTATAATCTTTGTATCCTTAATATCCTTGCCAAGAAGCTCTGCACACTTTCCGCTGACATATCTGTGTGAAGTTCCGTGGAAACCATAGCGGCGAATACCATACTTTTCATAATATTCGTAAGGAACAGGATACATATAAGCCTTAGGTGGCATTGTTGAATGAAAGGCTGTGTCGAATACAGCAACCTCTGGCAAATCTTTGCCAAAAACATTTCTGCAAGCAACAATACCCTCAACATGAGCTTTATTATGGAGAGGTGCAAGCGGAATGAGAGATTCTATTCCCTTGATGACATCATCATCTATAAGGACAGATTCTCTATAAAGTGAGCCGCCCTGAACAACTCTATGACCAACAGCGGCAATATCAGAAATATTCTTAATAACTCCGTTTTCAGGGTCAAGCATAGCCTTTACAACACAGTTAAAAGCGTCTGTGTGGTTATTCATAGGAAATGGCTTGTCCTTAATCTGAAAACCAGTATGTGACTTAAAAGTAAAGATGCTACCATCTGAACCAATTCTCTCACAAATACCCTTTGCGAGAACTTCTTCGTTCTCCATATTTATAAGTTGGAACTTTAATGAAGAACTTCCTGCATTAATAACGAGAATATCCATTATAAATACTCCTTTTTGTTGCAAATTTCTTTTTAATTTATTATAATAATAATACATTCTACGGAACATTTCAACTTTTTTTTGATATGAGGGGTGATTTTTTTGAATCTTTTTTCTGTAATCAGCGAATTTAACCCATTTCACAACGGACACAAATACCTTATAAAATCTATGCGTGAGCAAGGTGCAACTCATATTGTGGCAATTATGAGTGGAAACTTTACCCAACGTGGCGAGCCTGCAATTATCAGCAAATATGCAAGAACAAAATCTGCTCTCGAAAATGGTGTTGACCTTGTAGTATTAATGCCAGTGACATATTCCACAGCCAGTGCAGAAAGCTATGCCTTTGGTGGAGTCACCCTTGCAGAAGCCTTAGGCTGCTGCAATTCACTTTTCTTTGGCAGCGAATGTGGTGATATTAAAAAATTAGAAAAAATATGCGAAACTTTTGAAAGTATAAAATTTAAAGCTTGGTTTGCCGGATATGTTTCAAGCAATGAGAGCTATGCACGAGCAATAGAACTATCGCTTGCAAATATGCTCGGAAATGAATATGCTGATATTATTCGTGCTCCGAATAATCTTCTTGCGGTTGAATATGTCAAGGCTATTCGTGATATAGGTAGTTCACTTATACCAAAAACAATCATAAGAAGTGGTGTTGCACACGATTCTCAGACTCCTAACGAAAACTATGCCTCTGCATCATTTATACGCTCTTTGATTAAATCTCATTCAAACTATGAAAAATTTATCCCTGAAAAAAGTTACGAAATCATTTGTAATGCTATTCGTCAAAAAGCTGCTCCGGTAGATTTTTCAAACCTTGAAAAGCTTATCATTTATCGCCTTAGAACTATGACAGAAAGCGAATATAAGCAACTTCCAAATATCAGTGAGGGCATAGAAAACAGATTGCGAAATGTTTCCCTAAATGCAACAAATCTTGAAGAACTTTTTGATAAAATTAAAACAAAACGCTATCCTAATTCAAGGCTAAGAAGGCTTGTTTTAAGAGCCTTGCTTCATATTACCGAAAGCGATTGTTCTATACCTCCGCAATATATCCGTGTGCTTGGCTTTAATGAAAAGGGTAAGGAAATTTTGCGAGAAATGCGTAAAACAGCAAAGTTGCCAATAGTCATGAAAGCTCAGGATATAAAAGAGCTTAGTCTTGAGGCAAGGCGACAGTTTGAATGTGAAAGCATAGCTGATGATATTTACGCTCTTGCATTACCTAAAACAGGAAAATTTGGCAAAAATTTTACGGAGAATATAATTATAAGATAATTATGCTTGATTTTACTAAGTTAAATATGGACGAAATCCAAGCCTACTGCAAAAGTGATAAGGCTATCATAAATTTTCAACTTCTTCCGTCTTTTATGATAATACAAGAAATTGCTATAATCCTTGCAAGCTATGGAGTTACAGAATTTTCTGCTGAAGATGTAAAGGAGCTTTTCACTGCACTTGATATGCACAATGAGAAAGGCAAAAGCATTATTCCTTCACGCAAAAAAATTACTGGCGTTCTTGAAACTCAGCCACGAAATTCCATTATCACATTAACAGAAAAAGACGGGATTTTCACTGTAACAAAATTTGATGATTCGGGTTATCGTTGCGAAATTGAAAGATTAGTGGCGAGCCGCCACTCCCAAAACACATTCCACTAATTAAAAGAATTTAATATAAAAATGAATTAAGTCCGCTTAACATTCACATACTCTATATATTAAGGAGTGATTTTTGAATGTTAAACGGACTTTATGATTCGAAAAAAAATTATAAAAATCTAATAGGTGGCGATTGGCTTTTCGCAACAGATAATGCTAATCTCAAAATCTTCTCCCCTATTGACGGTTCATTGATTGGTACTGTTCCTGCAATGAGCTGTGAGGATATAGATTATGCTATGAATGTTGCTAAAAAATCTCAAAATTTATGGCAAGAAACACCTATGTATATGAGAGCAGAATATCTCTATCGTGCCGCAGACCTATTAAAAGAATACAAACAGGTTATTTCTCATGTTATAACTATGGAAATCGCAAAGGACAAAGCCTCTGCCGAAAGCGAAGTAGAACGCACTGTGGATTTTCTTAGATATACTGCTGATATAGGCAAGTCCCTTGAGGGAACATCTGTATATGGAGAAAATTTTCCAGGCGGAAGTAGAGACAAGCTTTCATATATCACAAGAGAACCTCTTGGAACAGTTCTTGCAATTTCTCCATTCAATTACCCTGTAAATCTTTCTGTATCCAAAATTGCACCCGCACTTATGGGCGGAAATACTGTTGTTTTAAAGCCACCCTCTCAAGGCGGTATAAGTGCCTTATATCTTGCCTTGGTATTTAAAGAGGCTGGTTTGCCCGACGGTGTTCTTAATACTGTTACAGGCAGTGGCTCTGAAATTGGCGACTACCTCATAACACACCCTAATATTGATTTTATAAATTTTACAGGAAGTACTGCCATTGGTCATCATATTGCAAAGACTTGTGGAATGATTCCGATTATGCTTGAACTTGGTGGAAAAGACGCCGCAATTATCCTTGATGACTGCAATCTCGACTATGCCGCCGAACAGTGTGTCGCTGGTGCGTTCTCTTATTCGGGTCAAAGATGTACCGCTGTAAAACGCATACTTGTTATAGAAAGCATAGCTGACCAATTTGTTGCTCTACTCAAAGAAAAAACTTTAAAATTAAAAAGTGGTTCTCCACACGAAGATGTAAGCATAGTTCCTCTGATAAACGATAAATCCGCTGATTATGTTTTCGGTTTGATTGAAAATGCTGTATCAAAGGGTGCAGAAGTTATCACTGGTGGCACTCGAAACGATAAACTAATCTCGCCAACAGTTTTGGACTATGTAACAACAGATATGGAGGTTGCGTGGGAAGAACCTTTTGGACCAATCTTGCCTATAATTCGTGTCAAAAACATTGATGAAGCTATTTCAATAGCAAATCGCTCAGAATATGGACTGCAATCCTCAGTTTTCACAAGTGATATAGGCAAAGCCTTTACAATAGCACGAAAATTAGAAGTCGGAACAGTACAAATAAATAATAAAACCGAGCGAGGACCAGACCATTTTCCATTCTTGGGCGTTAAATCCTCTGGTATGGGAACACAAGGTATCAAATATTCAATTGAGGCTATGACAAGACATAAAGCAATCGTTGTAAACCTTGCCGCCCCTTGCAATAAAAAACGATAACAAACAAAAAGGACAATGCCGAAATTTTCAAATCAGCACTGTCCTTTAATATTATATTTTATTGCAAATAATCAGCCGTATGAAGAATTTTCTGAGCTTCTTCAACCTGTTCCTTTGTAGGCACAGGAACACCCTCAAGTGGATATTTCATTTTAAGTTCTTCCCATTTCATCAAACCAAGAGTATGATATGGCAAAATCTCTACCCTATCAACTGTATTAAGCTCTGAAATAAACTTATGCATTTCCTCAAGACCTGTCGGGTCGTCAGTAAGACCAGGAACGAGAACATGACGAAGCCACATTTTCTTTCCGTTATCTGAAAGCCACCTTGCCATTTTGAGAATATTAGCATTATCAAAGCCAGTAAGGCTCTTATGCTTTTCAGGGTCCATTTCTTTGAGGTCAAGTATAACCAAATCGGTCATAGACATAAGCTTTTTGAATTTATCCATCCATTCGGGATTGTTATCATCAAAAGGCTGTCCTGCGGTATCAATCGCAGTATGAACATTATGCTTTTTAGCAATTTCAAAAAGCTCAATCATAAAGTCCATTTGAAGCAGAGGTTCTCCACCACTTACAGTGATACCACCGTTTTTTGCCCAATATTTACGATAACGATAGATACGCTCAAATAATTTTTCAGCAGTCCATTCCTCAACATTTTTGCCCTTGCAACTCCAAGTTTCAGGGTTGTGGCAGAACTTGCATCTTAGATTACAGCCCTGCAAAAACACAACAAATCTTACTCCCGGTCCGTCAACAAGACCAAATGATTCGAGAGAATGAACATAACCTATTGTATCAGCCATAATTACATTGTTGCGTGGCAAGTACGAGAAATAACATCAAGCTGCTGCTCACGAGTAAGGTCGATGAATTTAACTGCATAACCAGAAACACGGATTGTGAAGTTAGCATACTCTTCCTTCTCAGGATGCTCCATAGCGTCGATGAGCTTCTCTTTGCCGAATACATTAACATTGAGGTGATGTGCACCTTGGTCAAAGTATCCGTCCATAACCTGTACGAGGTTACCTACACGCTCGTCATCTGAATGACCGAGAGCGTCTGGGTTGATTGTCTGAGTATTAGAAATACCATCAAGTGCCCAGTGATATGGAAGCTTTGCAACAGAGTTAAGAGAAGCAAGAAGACCGCTCTTTTCTGCGCCGTAGCTTGGGTTAGCACCTGGAGAAAGTGGCTCGCCAGCCTTTCTTCCGTCAGGCATAGAGCCTGTTGCCTTACCATAAACAACATTAGATGTAATAGTAAGGATAGAAGTTGTAGGCTCAGAGTTACGATATGTGTGATGCTTCTTAATCTTATCGAGGAATGTTCTGAGAAGCCAGATAGCGATTTCATCAGCTCTGTCATCATCGTTACCGTAGCGTGGGAAGTCGCCCTCTGTTACATAGTCAACAACGATACCTGTTTCATCTCTTACGGTCTTAACAGTAGCATACTTAATAGCACTAAGTGAGTCAACAACATGAGAGAAGCCTGCAATACCTGTTGCAAATGTTCTTCTTACTTCTGTGTCGATAAGAGCCATTTCAGCAGCCTCATAGAAGTACTTATCATGCATATACTGAATGAGGTTAAGTGTATTTACATAAAGACCAGCAAGCCAATCCATCATCTTGTCATACTTCTCGATAACCTCATCATAGTTAAGGATTTCAGAAGTAATCGGACGATATGCAGGACCACATTGGTCACGAGTCTTAACATCAACACCGCCGTTTATAGCATAGAGCAAGCACTTAGCAAGGTTAGCTCTTGCACCAAAGAACTGCATTTCCTTACCTGTCTGTGTTGCAGATACGCAGCAGCAGATTGAGTAGTCATCGCCCCATACTGGCTTCATAACATCGTCGTTCTCATACTGAACAGAGCTTGTCTTGATAGAAATATAAGAAGCATACTTCTTAAATGTATCAGGAAGAGCTGATGAGTAAAGAACTGTAAGGTTTGGCTCTGGAGAAGGTCCCATATTCTCAAGTGTGTGGAGGAAACGGAAGTCATTCTTTGTAACCATAGATCTGCCGTCTACACCGATACCACCAACTTCGAGTGTAGCCCAAACCGGGTCACCAGAGAAGAGCTGGTTGTAAGAAGGAATACGAGCAAATTTAACCATTCTGAACTTCATAACAAGATGGTCGATAAGCTCCTGAGCCTCAGCCTCTGTGAGTTTGCCGTTATCCATATCTCTCTGAATATAAATATCAAGGAATGTTGAGATACGACCAACACTCATTGCAGCACCGTTCTGAGTTTTGATAGCTGCGAGATAACCGAAATAGAGCCACTGAACAGCCTCATGAGCGTCCTTAGCAGGAACAGAAATGTCATAGCCATAAGAAGCAGCCATTTTCTTCATGTCGTTCAAAGCTCTGATTTGCTTAGAAATTTCCTCACGAAGTCTGATAACATCGTCTGTCATTGTGCCGTCGCCACAGTTAGCGAAATCCTTCTTCTTCTCTTCGATAAGGAAATCTATACCATAAAGAGCAACACGACGATAGTCACCAACGATTCTTCCACGACCATATGTGTCTGGAAGACCTGTGATAATCTTGTTGTGACGAGCCTTCTTCATTTCAGGAGTATATGCATCGAAAACTCCCTGGTTATGAGTTGTTGCATACTCTGTGAAAATCTTATGAAGCTCTGGGTCTGGAGTATAGCCGTTTGTTTCACAAGCCTGCTCAGCCATTTTGATACCGCCGAGAGGCATAAATGCACGCTTAAGAGGCTTATCTGTCTGAAGACCAACAACCTTCTCAAGGTCCTTTGTTTCTTCACTTATATAGCCTGGATTATGAGATGTAAGGGTAGAAACGATATGAGTATCCATATCAAGAACGCCACCCTTAGCTCTTTCTTCCTTTTGAAGTCCTTGGAGAACGCCCCAAAGAGTGTTTGTAGCTTCTGTAGGACCTGCAAGGAAAGATGAATCACCGTCATATGGACGATAGTTCTTCTGGATAAAGTCACGAGTATTGACTTCTTCTTTCCAGATGCTGCCCTCAAAGCCTTCCCATTGTGTAAATTCTTTCATCGAGAATCCCCTTCCTATATACCAATCTACAACCAGTAAAAATTTTAATGAAGCATTTAACAAGATAAATTCAAATATAAAATTTCCACTAAGAAATTAATCGAAAAAAATCAGTTAAAGCATCTTTAAGTTGTGTAAGCTATTATAACACACTACAATTTATAGTGCAAGTTTTTTAATGATATTTCAGGTAAAATTTAAGCATAATTTTTTTGGAAAAATAAAAAACCACATTATAATTACCACATATAGCACAATTACAATTTAAAAGTCAAAAACCACAATATAATGTTTTTATTTTTATAATTACCACTATATATACGATATAACTTTTCAAAAAAATTCTTTGATAAATTTTTGTCAATATTTTTAAAGAGCATAATTTTTTTATTTTTGCTCTTTAAAAAACTTATTTATTTTTACACTATTGTAAAAGTCTGTTAATAAAAACAATAAAATTTTTTCAGAATATAAGATTTTAAAATTATAACTTTTTAAAAATTCAATTTCATAATATATTTTATAAATTCTGACATTTTATATTCAGACAAGCTCAAACAAAAATTATTATAATGTATAAATGAAAATTTAATCATTATTAATGTATAAATTTTCATTATGCAAATATTTTTACAACTTTTTGACATTTTCATATATAAACTACGATTGATATAAAAAAAAATAAGAGTATAATTTAATTAAAATTTTATTAAAGCAAGGAATAAATATGAAAAAATTAATTATTTTTATCTTGTTAGCAACAGTTCTTCTTTCAGGTTGCTCTGCAAATAATACTTCAAACCAACAAACAACTTCATCTGAAAAAACTAAACAAACTATCGCTTCTAAATTTCTGGAGAGCAAGTCTCAAACCACTACTGAAACATCAAAAAATGACAAAAATTCAATTCCAGTTGCTTATACTATAAAGAATTTTGAAATTATCGGTCAGCTTCCTGAACTTCCAACTGGTTGTGAAATCACAGCACTCACTATGGTGCTGAACTATTATGGTCTTAACCCTGATAAGCTTGAGCTTGCAACAGAATATCTTCCAAAAACGGAATATTCAACATACTATAAAGATGGTAAATTAATAGGACCTGACTCAGATAACTACTTCTTAGGTGACCCAACAAGCGTATATGGCTATATTTGCGGAACAGGTGCAATAGTAACTGCGGCAAATAGCTTTATATCAGATAAAAATGCCAAATATATAGCAAAAGATTTAACTGGCTGTGATTTCTTAGAATTATATAAATATGTTTCTCAAGATAAACCGATTATCGTTTGGACGACAATCGAAATGGCAGACAGATGTGAAACAGACGATTGGTATACCGAAAACGGAAAACACTTAGAATGGAGTCAAAATGACCATTGCAGCGTACTTATTGGATACACTGAAAAAACAGTGAAAATAGCAGACCCTATTCTTGGTGATGTAGAGTATAGCAAAACTCAATTTGAAAAGGTTCTTACATCTCGTGGTAAAAAAGCGGTTGCACTCTTTGATAAAAATACTTCTACTTCCTCTTCCTCTAAAACTGAATAATAAAAGAAAAACGACAGTTTACTTCTTATCTTGAAGTCCTGTCGTTTTCTTAATTTTTAAGCAGATTCAATTCATAATAATTTGTCAGGCAATTTTGCAATCTTAGAAATGAATTTCTGTTCAACTACCTTTGCTGATAAAAGCATAAGGAACTTCCGTCCATCAGCCCTACAAGCTTTTTTAAAGCTTGAGCAAAACTTTTAATTTCTATCAAATTCATACTAATAAATAGAATTTCATTTATGCAACAGTTTCATAGATATTTTTAGTTGCTCTTGTTTTACATAACAAATAGCTTATTTTGCAAAAAATAACTAAAGTAATCATTAAACCAATTTCTAACATAATTTCGCTTACTCCAACAAAGCTAAAAAGCAAATATGCAATAACACATAAAACCGCTACAAACAATATTGAAAGTGCCATATTATAGAAAATATTATAGTTTCCTCTCAAGGCATTAACTTCATCGTCCCATACAAGCTTAGGGTTAATAGAATCCATATAAATTCCAAAATATGATGCAGACACAACGGAAAATAGACTTATAAGACAAGTAAAAAGTACAAACATACCATTCAACGAAAATAATATTCCTGCGATTATAACATATATAATCATTCCTAAACCACTGATTAAAATTGCCACACTTGCCTTAATATTTATCTGCGTCATAAAATCTATGGGAATATATTTCATAAACGCAAAGTGGCTTCCCTCTCTTGTGATTGAGCTTGAAGCTATGCTATTTGCAGATGTTATAAGCACTGAAATCCCTGATGTACAGAAAGCAAATATAAGTCCAGCAGTAGCATTTCCGTTGCTTAAATCTTTAAAGAATTTTCCCAAGAAATTATCAGGTCCTTGCAACGCATAAACAAGATAAAGTAAAATCGGCCATACAAGATTTATCACTATACAATTCATAAAGTACGCAGGTGTTCTTACAAGGATAAGAAGTTCCTTTTTGAAATAGCTTAATGAAACTTCCTTTTCTTTCAATCCCTTTACAGCTTTTCTAAAACCAACAGAATGTTGCTTTGCAGAGCCTGAACCGCCAATTCCCACAATGCCTTTAAAATACATAAGCTCCGCAAGAAGCAAGAATACAACAAGCGCAACAACATTTATTGTAAGATAGATAACTACACCAATAATATCTCCTGAAACACCTGAAACTATAAATCTTATATGTGGCAAAATGATATTCATAACTTTCAGAAGTGAATTATCATTTGCAATAGCCTGTATAATTGAATTTGTGCTGAAATCGCTCATATTTCCGCAGAAAAGCACAATTCCAAGAATTATAAGCAAGGTTAATACGCCAGTAAGCTTGTTTACTCTGTCTTTGTTTTTAATAAAGTGTGTAAAGTACATAGTAACAAGAGCTATTATACCGCAATAAACCATAGGTATTATAGGAAGTGTCAGCATACATAATATTGCCACAAGCCAAGACCATATAGGCAATCCTATAGCAAAAATATATCCCACTATAGCTGCAAAGACTATCATAAACTGCATTATGTTTTCACTTATCAACGCTGCTGTAAATTTCGCAGAAATTATCTGATAAGGCTTTAATGGCAGAGGTAATATAGATTCTACATCAGCAGAAAAATAAAAAACATTATAAATTACATTCAAGCCAAACACAAATGAAAAAGCCGAAATTAAATGTAAAAATAGTGCTATTCCCTGTTCTTGACCTCCAAGTTGTGTAAGACCACCAGTTATTGTATAAACAACAACTCCGACAAAAAATGATACTGGAAGAATTATTCCGAATACAGCTATAAGTGCCATAGCTGTATTAAAGATTTTCTTTCGTTTTTTCTCGTCATCGCTGAATTCCACTGATTTAATAAGTATATGTACAAATTTAAGATATAGTCGCATATAAATTTGTTCCTTTCGATAATTTAATTTTCTGTCATCTCTAAGAAAATATTTTCGAGAGTCTGATTAAGATGCTGACTTTCAAGATTTTCAAGCGTACCATCATATAGCAGATTACCTTTTTTAATAATGATAACCTTATCACAAAGCTTTTCCGCAACTTCAAGAACATGAGTTGAAAAGAAAACTGCATTGCCCTTTTTAGCGTGTTCTCTCATCATTTCTTTAAGCTCATATGAAGACTTAGGGTCTAAACCTGTCATAGGCTCATCAAGAATCCAAACAGGTGGATTATGCACCAAGGCTGCAATAACCATAAGCTTTTGACGCATACCGTGAGAATAAGACATCATTGGTGAAGATAAAGCATCAGTAAGCTCAAAGCGTTCCGCCAACTCATTTACACGCTTTTTTCTATCATCGTTAGAAACCTTATAAACATCTGCAATAAAATTAAGAAATTCAATTCCCTTTAATCTTAAAAACATATCTGGACTATCAGCAATATATCCAATAGAACTTTTTGCCTGAATCATATTTTTCTTAATATCGAAACCATTTATCTTTATTTCTCCCTTATCAGGTGGCAAAATTCCTGTAAGCATTTTTATAGTTGTAGTCTTACCTGAACCATTTGGACCAGTAAAACCAACTATTTCACCGCCACGAACCTCAAAACTAATATTATTAACCGCTTTTATAGTCCTATTATAAACCTTTGTAACATTTTTAAATTTTATCATACGCATATCACCTTATTTGTAAATTTGCACTATTTTAATGAATTTTTCAAATAAATTATATACTACTTAAACATACAAGTCAATAATAAATGAAAGTATATGCTTTATATCAGCAAATCAGACTTTTCTAAGACACTTAAAAGTTTCGCTCGAGCCTTTTCAAAGGCTCGCCAGGTCGAGGGACGGAGTCCCTCGTGGGTGTTAAGGGCAACGCCCTTAACATTCTTTGATCCTAAAGAGGTGGACTTTGTCCACCTCTTTATTTTCTTGTGTTAGCAAAATTAGCCCCACAGGGAACCCCCTGCGAGGGTTCCCTACGAAAAACATTCCACTGGAATGTTTTTCTACCCTCCTGCGCTTTTCGGAGCATAAAGAATTTCGCCGTCTGCGGACGGCGACAAGGGCGTTGCCCTTGACCTACGAGCCTTTGAAAAGGCTCGAGCGAAACTTTTGAGTGTCTAAGATAAATTTGTCAGCTATTCGATATTTACTTAATCTGTGTCAGCAAACTTTTAAATCTTTAATAACTCTAAACCAAAAAGTCACAGCAGTTTATAATTCTGCTGTGACTTCTAAAATTAATCTTAATGATTTGAAGCTGATGAACTTACGCTTGGACTTGAACTTGTATTCGATTTATTTGTAAGCGTAAAGGTTGCGTGATTTTCTCCATCAGAATAATTCCACCAACAAGATTTATAGCCATCTATACTTATTTGCAAAGGTTTGGTAATAAATGCCGCTGTGGATTCTGATTCCGTCAAGGTTGCATAAAGTGTAATATCACTTGCTTTCATAGCATTAACCTCGTTCTCAGGTCCTACTATCGTCACATTAAAGCTATTGCCCGAAAGTTTACCAGTAACCCCCGAAACATTAGACCTAAGCTCCACATTGCTTACCGTAAAGCTTTTAGATGTGAATTTATCAGTATTAAATTTAAGTGTAACCTTTTCGATTCTGTCAACATTCGTACATGATGTGGGAACTTCAATAGAAACACTCATTGTTTTCCTTTCAGCAGAAATCTGTGAGAGGTCAACGGGTTCAGTTTTTATCTCAGTAATACTGTCAATAACCTCATCAGAAGCCGCAAGTTGAATATATCCGCTCTCAGGACTTTCAATAGAAACCCAGTTATCAGGCATTTCCCATGAATCAGGAATATTAGTAAATTCTACCTTAATAGGCACCTGTTTAACTTTCAAAACAGGAACAGTAACCTGAACACTATCAAATTCAGCAGTTACATAATCGTTAGAAACCTCCGCTCCATCTTCATCATAAAATCTAAGCGGAACATCAAAAGTTTTAGTTTCTGTAAGAGTTTCATTTGAAGTGTATTCTGCTTTTACTGTTGCAATCCTCTTTATATAAGTTTCAGCACCAGAAAGCTTGATAGTATCAACCGAAAGTTGATTTTGCTGTTTAAGATATTCACTTCCTGTCTGAACCTGAACATCTTCTTCTATTTTTAGAATTTTTTCTGCTCTCCTATCAACATAAGCTGTAATTGTCGATGGAGTAACCGTTGAATCAAATTCATAGTCGCTAAGTATGCCTTGCTTTTTAGCACTAAGCTTTAGCTTATATTCGCCTGGCTTATTAACCTCTGAAACATCTGCTGAAACAAGAATATCACTGCTCTGAACAGAGCCGATAACAAGCTTGTTTCCCTTTATTCTGATTTCAGCCTTTGTATCCTCAGTCTTCATAACCTCAAGCCCATCTGAAAGATTTGGAATACTTATTGAAATATCCGTTATAGTCTTAACATCAGGATCTGAAGATGTTGACGAAACAATTATCCAAATAACAAAAGCCATACAGATTGAAAAAATCAATATGTATTTATCATTATATAGGAAGTTATGAAAACTAAAATTTCTTTTAATCGTCCTCGGACTTCTTTTCCGATTTTTCATTTTTTCGTCCCCTTCTTAAACCCGAAATAATCGGAATTTTTTCTTCTGCGCTCTTAGGCTGTGGAAGTAACAAAGCTTCCAACTCACCCTTTAGGGTTTCCTTAGTATAATCTCTTGTAAGTACACCATTAACAGCAATAGAAATTGTGCCAGTTTCTTCCGAAACTATAACAATAACCGCATCAGAATATTCGCTTATACCAAGAGCCGCTCTGTGTCTTGTGCCAAGGTCTATACTTACTTGGTCATTTTTTGTCAGCGGTAAAATGCAGCCTGCAGCATAAACCATACCATCTCTTACAACCATAGCACCATCATGAAGTGGAGCTTTGTTAAAGAAAATATTTCCTATAATCGGCGTAGATGGTATCGCATTAAGTACTGTACCTGTATTGACGATTTCGCCAAGCTTTGTTTGTCGTTCAAAAACAATCAAAGCACCTGTTTTTGTCTTATGAAACATATCGCATACATCTACAACACTATCTATGCAAGCTCTTGTATGCTTTACTGTTTCTTCCTCAGCAGGAGTTGATGCAAGGCTTGTCCAATATTTTCCAAGCTTACTTCTTCCCATCTGCTCTAAGGCTCTTCTCAATTCAGGCTGAAACAGAATAAGAACTGCCAGAACTGAAAATTGGAAGAAACTACTGAAAAGTGAGCTTAACATTTTAAGATTAAACTGGAATGAAAGTGCAAACGCAATAATCAGAATAATTATACCCTTAACAAGCTGTTCCGCTCTCGTTTCACGAACCAGCTTTATCACGCTGTAAATTATAAATGAAACTGCGGCAATGTCAAGTACATCAGTAAGTCGAAAGGTATTCATAAGAGCTATAAAGCCGTTGAATGCCGATTGAACCCATTCCCACATATATTTCACTTCCTTAAAAAATAGACTGTATAATCCCGCAGACAAATCATCTGCGGGTATACTAACACTATCATATAATCTTTGGTAGGCATTTGTCAATGCTTTCTTAAATTATGAATAATTTTTAAAATAGCATTAACAAGATAATCCATATCATTTCTTGTTGTAAACATAGACGGAGATACTCTTACAGCACCGCCATCAATAGTTCCAAAAAACTCGTGTGCAAATGGTGCACAATGCAAACCAGCTCTTACTGCAATCCCATATTTATCAAGCATAGCCGAAATAGTTTCACTATCCATACCCTCTATATTAAAAGATAAAAGCGGAACATAATGTTCGCTTTCAGGTCTATCAGTATAGAGCTTGACTTCCTTTATCTTAGAAAATCTGTCATATAGATATTGTATAAGACGCATTTCGGAATTTGCTATATTATTAACTCCACGCCTCATAATAAATTCTGTTGATGCCTTTAGCCCAACAATTCCTGGCAAATTCTGTGTTCCGCTCTCAAATCTATCTGGCAATATTTCTGGCTGTTCAAGAGAATATGAGTTACTTCCTGTACCACCCTCAATAATTGTATCAAGGGGAATATCAGTATTAAATATAAGCATACCTGTTCCCATAGGACCATATAAACCCTTATGACCAGCACAGCACAGAAAATCAATGCCACTTTCTTTTAAATCTATTGGAACGATACCAGCTGCCTGAGCTGCATCAACTGCTATTGGAATACCATAAAGATGTGCAAGAGCTGTAATTCTATCAATAGGAAGCTTTATTCCCCATACATTAGAAGCATATATGCAAAATATCAGCCTTGTATCTTGATTGATTGCCTTACGGAATGAATCAAGCGTTTTATCATTATCATTAGGATAAACTCTCGCAACTGTATAGTTTATACCATTTTCAGAAAGCTTTTGCAAAGGACGCATAACAGCGTTATGCTCAAGACACGAAACAACAACATGGTCGCCCGATTTCAAAAGACCTTTCAGAACCATATTACAAGCTGTTGTACAACTGCCAGTAAAAATTATACTGTTCTCATCAGATGCATTGAAAAAACGCATAAGTGTGTTTCTTGAGTCAAACATTATCTGCGAAGACCTAATCGCAAGTTGATGTCCTCCTCTGCCCGGATTAGCACCATATTTCATAAATGAATTATTAACCGAGTTTATAACTACTCTTGGTTTTGGAAAAGTTGTCGCAGAATTATCAAGATAAATCACGGCACATTCTCCCTCTCCATTCTTCCGGCAACCCTTATGCCTGCCTCTTCAAGAATCCTTTGTGCTTCATCAGTCCTTTTAGGAACATATAAACTATATCCGCACGAGCTTCCACGAATATGGCTCGGAGTACGCACTATATCACTTCTTATACCATATCTCGAAAGAAGCTGTCGTCCTTTCATAGCATAGGTAACAGATGATACCATAATTAAAGGCTTGCCCACAAAATCACCTCACTGTTCTTTTATAACAGTTTATGCGGCAAGCCCTTATATTGCAACCTGATAAACAGTTTTTTGCAAATATTATTCAATTACTATAACATAAGTTCTATAAAAATTAAAAATTTCACTCAAGGCGGAGTGCCTCCGCTGTCAAGACGCGTTCTACTTTTTTGTTAAATTAAAACTTGCTATTCGCGTCTAAGCTTTTATCATTTTCGTAGGGGATTCCCTGAAAGATAAATGCTGACCAAAACTTTCAACTTGATGTTTTTTAATTATTATAGGTTAAAAACCATCATCAAAATCATCATCAGGCCCAGCAATACTCTGAGGGTCATAAACCTCACCTTGACGAACTTTCATTCTGAGCCTTTCATTTTCAACGGCCTCTGCAAGACTATCTCTGAATGCTCTTGCATTTTTAATATTTTTAATTTCAAGAATAGGGTGAGATGCGTCCTTTGATTTAACTGTAACTGTACCAAGCTTAAAAATTTTCTGAAAAAGTGTTTTTGAAAGCTCCATATCTATAATGCGATATAGCAAAATCTCATTTTCTGTTGAACGCAAAAGTCCCTCATTCAGTATAATTCTCTTTGGAGTAAGTGTATATTTAGTAAATGTCCAAGGTATTCCAAATAACAACCAACGCTTTCTTTCTTTCATTATTACATCTTTTGCATATTCTTCTACCACGATACTTCTCCTTTTCTAACAAAATATAAAGCGGCGAGCCGCCGCTCCCAAGACGCGTAATCGGTTTTGCAAGCAAAGCCTCGATATTCTTAATCTACTTATATTGCCAAGGTTTAAAGTAATTACCAATGAACTACTTTAGGGGGCGAACTTCGTTCGCTCTTAATCAAAGACTTCGCCCTTAAAACCCACCAAAGGCTCCGC
This sequence comes from Pseudoruminococcus massiliensis, assembly GCF_900291955.1. Lineage (GTDB taxonomy): Bacteria > Bacillota > Clostridia > Oscillospirales > Acutalibacteraceae > Pseudoruminococcus > Pseudoruminococcus massiliensis. The sequence continues at coordinate 51,881 of NZ_OLMR01000001.1, forward strand.
CTTTGGAAACTGCAAGCTTTTGAAAAAGCTTGAGCAAAACTTTTCAGTGTCTTAGGAAAGTCTGTCAATTAGTCGCCAAAGCTTATGCCTGTGAGTCTTGCGGTTTTGATGATTTCACAATCAGCAGGTACAGTCTTTAACTTACCAGCAATATCAGAAAGTGCAACAGGTACAACTCTTCCATTTATAAGTGAAACCATACAGCCATAATGCTCATTTATAATACATTCTCCGGCAGCCGCACCAAAACGAGTTGCAATAAGCTTATCATAAGGTACAGGACTTCCACCTCTCTGAAAATGTCCTGGAACAGTAACTCTGGTTTCTTGACCTGTTGCCTTCTCTATCTGAGCGGCAATCTCATAAGAAATTGATGGATACATAAGATTTGCAAGAGCTTCTTTCTTTTGCTTTTTAGGAAGTGCGGCTCTTTCTTTTGATATAGCACCCTCAGCAACAGCAAGAATCGAAAAATTCTTTCCAGACTTAGTTCTTTGTTTGATACACTTAATAACCTTATTTATATCATATGGAATTTCAGGAATCAAAATGACATCAGCACCACCTGCAATACCTGCGTAAAGTGTAAGCCAACCTGCCTTGTGTCCCATAAGCTCAACTATAAACACACGGCTGTGAGAAGTAGCTGTTGTGTGTATGCAGTCAATAACCTGTGTTGCAATATCAACCGCACTCTGAAAACCGAAAGTCATATCAGTTCCCCAAAGGTCATTATCTATCGTTTTAGGCAGAGAAACAACATTTAATCCTTCTTGAGAAAGCATATTTGCAGATTTTTGAGTACCATTTCCGCCGAGAATAACAAGGCAGTCAAGCTTCATCTTCTTATAATTTGCTTTCATTGCAGCAACCTTATCTACATTATTTTCTTCATCAATAACACGCATAAGCTTAAACGGCTGACGAGAGGTTCCGAGAATAGTTCCTCCACGAGTAAGAATACCAGAAAAATCCTCAGGCTTCATAAGGCGATATTCACCCGTAATCAAGCCTCTATATCCATCTATAATACCATAAATCTCTATTTCATCTTTCTTATAGTGATTATAGAGAGTCTTGCAAACTCCACGAATTGCGGCATTAAGACCTTGGCAATCTCCTCCACTTGTTAAAATACCGATTCTTTTCATAAATAAACGCCCCTTTACCTTTAATAATAGAGTGAATTTTTGTACAATTCTACTATCCATTATAATACACCAAAGTGTATATGTATAGCAAGAGTTTTTTATGATATATATGCAAAAATGAGGTAAAAACTTTATAATATAGCAAACTGCCGTTCATAAAGCACATAATATTTTGATACTATAAAATAAGTTAAAATTTCTTTAATTAAAGCTTTTTAATAAATTATTACTTTCAATCCACAAAATCTTTTTTAAGTAAAACTTTAATATAATAAAATCTCCTATGAAAAATGTACAACTTTCTAAATAGTTAGCCTTTAATCTAACATTTCAAAGTCGGTACACAATAATAGGAGATTTTTTATTTATATTATTGATTATCAAGCTCACCAAGACTTGATGCCTTGAGATATGCGTTAATAAAGCCATCGAGGTCGCCGTCCATAACACCATTGATGTTACCAGTTTCAAAGTTTGTGCGATGGTCCTTAACCATTGTGTAAGGCATAAAGACATATGAACGAATTTGAGAACCCCATGCTATTTCTTTCTGAACTCCCTTAATATCTTCAATCTTATCAAGATGTTCACGCTCTTTAATTTCAATAAGCTTAGATTTAAGCATTGTCATACAAACTTCTCTGTTCTGGTGCTGGCTTCTCTCAACCTGACAAGAAACAACTATGCCTGTTGGAATATGAGTAAGACGAACAGCTGAAGAAGTCTTATTAACCTTCTGACCACCTGCACCACTCGCTCTATAAACATCCATCTTAATATCTTCAGGACTAATTTCGATGTCGATAGTATCATCTATTTCAGGCATAACCTCAAGTGATGCAAAAGAAGTATGGCGTCTGCCTGAACTATCAAAAGGAGAAACTCTGACAAGACGATGAACACCAGCTTCACTCTTGAGATAACCATAAGCATTTTCGCCCTCTATCATAATAACGGCACTCTTTAAGCCTGCTTCATCACCATCAAGATAGTCAACAGTCTTAACCTTAAAGCTGTGGCGTTCTGCCCAACGGTTATACATTCTATAAAGCATTTCTGCCCAGTCCTGAGCCTCTGTTCCACCTGCACCTGCGTGGAAAGTAAGAATTGCATTATTCTTATCATATTCACCAGTAAGGAGAGTAGAAAGACGCTGTTCCTCAAGACTGCTCTTTACTTTTTCATATTCAGCAGTTGCCTCATCAAGCAAGGATAAATCCTCTTCTTCATTAGCAAGCTCTATCAACGCATGGGTATCTTCATAGCTTGCAACGAGTCTGTCATATTGCTCAACCTTATTTTTAAGAGAACCTGTCTTTTGCAAAATCTTCTGTGAATTTTCCATATCGTCCCAGAAACCTGGTTCAGCGGCTCTGCGTTCAAGCTGTTCGATTTCTGACTTTATAGCACCCATTCCAAGTGCTTCAGATAAATCCTTAATATCAGGCCAAAGCTCCTCTAAAGCAAGCCTGAGTTCATCAAACTGTACCATAAATTATCTCCGTTCTGCTGTTATTTTTCTTACTAATTATAACTTAAATTTTTCTAAATGTAAAGTATATTATAATGCGGTGCTATTATTAGGTTTAATAGTTTATTTGACACATAAAGCTTCAAGTAGTATCATTCATTATAGATTTTAAATGGAGGTTTAAAATATGCTTATACTTCAAAACGGACGACCTGATGACGAAACAAACCGCTTGCCAAAAGAAATTCGTACATATGATTTTCTTGATAAGCTCAATATTGAATATCAAAGAATAGACCACGAACCAGCAATGACTATGGAAGTCTGTGCTGAAATAGATAAAGCCCTTAAAGCTATGATTTGCAAGAATTTATTCCTCTGCAATCGTCAGGAAACAAATTTTTATTTGCTTATGATTCCTGCGGATAAAAAATTCAAAACTAAGGATTTATCCGCACAGCTTAGCGTATCAAGACTTTCTTTTGGCAAAGAGGAATATATGGAAAAATTTCTTGATATTACACCAGGCTCTGTCAGTGTTATGGGACTTATGAACGATACCGAAAATAATGTTCGTCTTATAATTGATGAAGATGTTTTTAAGGACGAATATTTCGGCTGTCACCCTTGTATAAATACTTCCAGTATACGCTTGCGTATGAGTGAACTTACAGACACTATACTCCCTGCTATGAATCATATACCAACAATAGTGCACTTACCATAAATAAATTCGAATAAAAAATACACAGCTCAATTATATCAAGCTGTGTATTTTTTATACTTTTATATTGTCATCAATAAAACAACTGCGTGTGCAGCTATTCCCTCTTCTCTGCCTGTAAATCCAAGCCTTTCTTCGGTTGTAGCTTTTACACTTAATTCATCAATATCAAGCTTCATAGCTTTTGCAAGCTTACTTCTCATTTCGTCTATGTAAGGTCTAAGCTTTGGTGCCTGTGCAAGAATAGTAGAATCTACATTTGAAATTTCGTAGCCTTTATTTCGTATAAGTTCACAAACCTTTTCAAGTAAAACTAAGCTATCTATATCTTTATATCTATCATCGTTATCTGGAAAATGCTTTCCTATATCTCCGAGAGCAGCTGCACCAAGCAGTGCATCACATATTGCATGAGCAAGAACATCAGCATCAGAATGACCTAAAAGTCCTTTATAGTGTGAAATTTCAACTCCGCCGATAATAAGCTTTCTATCCTCAACGAGCTTATGTACATCATAACCATGACCTACTCTGAATTTCATAAAATATACCTTTCATTAATCACATAGCTGCAGCATAATTTTTAAAGGTACTGCACATAATAGACTGACCTTTTTCATTAAGATGTATGCCATCAACACATAAATAACTCTTATAATCACGGATTTTCAAAAAAGGCTCTCTTATATCTATAAGCGGAAGATTATATTCATAAGCAAGCTTTTCTATTGCGTGTGAATAGCTTTCTTGCTGACGATATATTATAGTTTTATCTTTAAGCCAGTATAAGACCTTATCACCGTCTACTCCGTCCATACGGCTTATCCAATCAAAATACATCTCAGAGCTTATAGGAGGAAGATTAGACAGAATCGGCTTTATATTATGCTTAGTAAGTTCATCAACCATATTCTTCATAGAATCCACAAATTCAGGAAGTGGCGTATTAGGCTGGTGTTCTATCTCAGGATTTGCAGAAACTTTCGCCCAGTTAAAATCGCAGTCATTTCCACCAAATTCCAAAAGAACTGCATCTGCTGAAAATCCCTTTTGCAGGGATTTTTCAAGATTAGCCTCTGCCTTTGGAGCAGTACAGCCAAAGCGTGAATTATTTTTAATATCTACTGTACTAAAAATTCTTGAGAAAAGATTTACTGCACATTTTTTAGTTGCACGATATTTTCCAGTAACCTCATCAAAGATAACTCCCTTAAGTAATGAATCGCCCCAAATACCTATTTTTTGCACTACATTTTTCATAAACTCACCCTCACTTCATAAACTCAGAAAATACTTGAGAGTTTTTAACCTATAAAATGCTTATGCTTAATTATACTACCTAAAAATTCCAAAATAATTACTTAAAAGAAAAATAATTTGATAAATAACAATATAATATTTTTAGTTTATAAATCCGCAATATTTTTTCTATAAATAATAACACAATAATACACTTACCAAGGATATGTTTCTCCGCCCTTTATGTCCAATTCCTTGTAGTAAAGAAGTTCTTCAACAGTTACAAGCTGATAACCTTCCGCTACTAACTTAGGTACTATTTCTTTTATAGCCTCTGCTGTTGAGCTATGTATATCGTGCATAAGAACAATATTTCCATCGGAAACCCGGCTTATAACAGCTTTTGCTGTTTTGTTTTTATCTAAGTTTTCCCAGTCTTCTGTATCCACATTCCAGAAAATCAATGGTGTTTTATTAAGAATCTGCTGAACCCTTTCGCTATATGCACCATATGGAGGTCTTAATGCTGTTGTTGGACTTCCTGTTACATTTTTAACTATCTTATCAACATAATCAGCTTCTTCTTTTATTTCATCATCTGTAAGCTCTGTAAGATTAGAATGGTCTTTAGTATGATTGCCAATTTGACAACCAGCATCTGAAATCTTTTTAAGAACATCAGTATTTGCTTCCGCATTATAACCTACAACGAAAAATGTTGCTCTTGCATTATACTGTTTCAAAACATCAAGAATAATTTCTGTATTTTCAGAATGAGGACCATCATCAAAAGTTAAGGCAACCATAGGCTTATTAGGGTCTAAATTATCACGAATAGTAGATGCCTTTTTGATAGTATTTTTCGCATTTTCAAGAGAAATTTCTAAATATTCATCAAGTTCAGAAAGAGCTATCGGAATTTCATATATCGTACTTCCAGAACCAAATAACTCTTTCTGGTTCATATAAATAGTACACTTATTATCATTTATAGAATATTCTCCAAAATGAATTTTATCAGCACTTGTAGCAGATAAAAATGTTTCATCTGATGTTTTTTTCTTTGTATCAATATTATTATTAAAATAAGTCCTTACATATTCAGAAGCAAAGTTATAAAAGCTATTTTTAAAAACTTGTTCATCGTCAAGAAGCTTATCGGTTTCAAGCTCAAACATCATTGTAGAAACATAAGCGGAAATCAGTTTTTTATTATTATCATATTCCTTAGCTTTAAATACAATCGAAAGATATTTGTCATCTGCTGTTTCTGTAATATAATCAACAGCAGTAAATCTTGCCGAAGATGCCTCTGAACACTTTGAAAAATATGATACTCTATCGTTTATCTCTTTATCAATATTATCAATTTTTGTATAAGGATAATTTATAAGATAATCTTCTGTTTCCACATATAATGCTTCATATTTTTCGCCACTATATAACATATGTTCAATTTTAGATTTATCTAAAAATGTAGATTTTATATTTGAATCATAAGTATCTCCATTAAAAATTGACATTCCATCCATTATAAAAAATGCTGCCACACAGGCGGCAAGAACAAATAATATAGAAATTAAAGTAATAATCCATATATGATTTTTCTTTTTTCTGCCTCTGCCATTTTCTATATATGTATTTCTTAACCCCGAATAAGAATACTGTCTGTTAACGCTATAATTATAACGATTCTTATGCCTCATAATATAAACAACCTCCTTTTAGTCGTCTTATAAGATTTATTCTATCAAATTAAGTATATTTGTCAACACAGCTTCAAAAACTTTGCAAAATTTTAAAGAAATATGTATAAATTTCTTTAGAAAAATTTATTTCAAGGACTTTTCTATTGTCCATTTTTTACAGACTTATGCAATATAAATTAGTCACGATAGACATCTGCTGTTCAGCTATACATTTCCCACTATCTGGTCATATTTGGAGCTTGCACCAATTAGAGTGTACCCATAGTGTTGCAAACAAAAAAGTGGTGGATAAAATCCGCCACTCAAGAGTAAGAGATGTTAAGAATTTCGCACTTCAAACACATCAAATGCTCAACCTGAACATTGAAATTTTGTTAGCTACAAAGCCTATCCGTATATTTCTTGACTACTCCACAAGTATACGAAATCATATTCTCTATTTGCTTATCACTTATCAAACTTCCATTAAATGAAGTTGCCATTCTGAACTCTATCGAACCACTATATAAATCATAATCAAAACTGCCCATATCTAATTCACAAGAGCACTTGCAAATATTCACACAAGCTTCAAATCTGTTATTCTCGTCAATTTGAACATCAAGTGGCGAATAGAGTCTTATAAGCTGTCTTTCAGCATCAATAGTTATAGTAAATGGTATAAAGCTTGCCTCTCTTTTAACATCAAAATTTACGGTCATTATTTCTTCATCATCATCGAAATCATATTTATTTTTTCGAACAATATTCAAAAGCGACCCATAAACTCTATTAGCAGAAATCATTTCATTTTTATCAGCCATAAACTACACCTCTAAATACCATTTCTGTCAACAAATTCGTCCAAGCTTATTGAGCCTTCAGCAAGCAATTTAAATTGTTCGCTATATTCATCTAACATACTCAATAAACAGTTTATCATATACTCATAAGCTTCTTTTCCAATAAGGCTATCGCAAAAACAATTTGTCATTCGGAAAAATATCTTTCCATTATCAATATCAAAATCAAAACAACCATTTGCAGTAAAATTATTGATAAAGCAAACTGCTGCCGCTAAATCCTCTGTTCTACTCCTTTTAACTATACAAGGAAGTTCAGATATAAGCATTACAGACATATTCTCTACATTTACTTTAAATATAAAATCTATATGTAAGCCAAATTTATGAGTCATACAGCTTATGCTAAGATTTTCTTCATCATTCGAATGTTCTATTCTCTCCTCATCAAGAGCTTTAATAATATTTTTCAAAACAAAATCAATCTGTTTTTTCTTGTCAGACATTATAAATTTACCTCGCATTAACTACAATTAAAATCCGATTGTTATTCTTGATTTTTTAGCAACTAAAGCCTGAAAAGCTCTTTCTGTTGAAGCAAGCTTAAAATCATCTACTGTAAGAGTAAGCTTATTTATTCCACTCAGCTGCATTCTCATACTTGCTTTTGCACAGGTTCTCTCAAAAAGATTGCGAACAAATCTTGCATTGCTGAAATCCTTAGCTGAAAGAGTTTCATCACTGATAGAATTAAAATACTCAGTAACAGCACTTTGGAAATCTTCATCATACTCAAATGAATTGCCAAGCATTTTAAAATAAATTTGGCAAAGCTGTTCTCTAGTATAATTAGGAAATTCTATAACATAAGGCATACGGCTTGCAAGGCCATTATTACCCTTCATAAGCTCATTCATTTCATCTGTATAGCCCGCCATAATAACAACAAAATCATCTCTATGATTTTCCATTTCGGAAATCAGCGTATCGAGTGCTTCTTGTCCGAAATCATTTGTATTATTTTCGTTTCTATAAAGCGAATAAGCCTCGTCTATAAACAGCACAGAGCCATAGGCATCTCGACACATTTCAGCAGTCTTTGGAGCAGTTTCGCCAACATATCTTCCGCAGAAATCTCTGCCCGAATATTCAAAGAAATTGCCGTTTCTCAGAACACCGTTTTCCTTTAAAATCTTTCCGATTATTCTTGCAACAGTAGTTTTGCCCGTTCCAGGACTACCTACAAATCTCATATGTATGCAAGGATAGCTTATATTTGGAATCCTTCGTGAGAATTTAATATGTGCTATAATTTCCTCTACACTATGCTTAATTTGCTCCATACCAATCATATCATCAAGCAAATCCATACCGTTAACGCTATTATTGCTATATGACTGCGAAAGTGAAAGAATATCTTCTTTTCTTATACTTGAATTATCTCTATCATTCTGTGCATCGCTAAGCTGTTTGCGATATATCATTTCACGAACGATTTTATTGACAGTATTTATACCATAAAACCTGCCATCGCTTTTTTCTTCCATAACTCTTGCATGAAAAACATCCCATACATCGTTATTTGCAGTAAAGCCCATTTTTGTAAGAAATCTTTCCGCACATTCTGTAAGCTCTTCCATTCCCAAAGGAGGAAATGAAACTTCTCTCACGAAAAGAATATCCTGCAAAGCTGTATTTATATCATTAAGAACATCTTTTTCAACAAATGGTATTCTAAAAATAATAACATTATCATTAGTATAGTCCTCAAGATAAAGCAAGAAATCACGAAATTGCTTTTCAGTAATTTTTGTCATCCATTCGCTTATATCTATTGAAATAAGCATACCCTTGTTATTTGTATGTGACTGAAAACAATTCATAACTCCTGCAAACGGGTCTACTCTATCATTTCCTTGTGGTGGAAGCTTTACTTCAACAACCTTTTGCCTATTTCTGAATTTAAATAACTTTAATTCCTCTAAAAGCTCTGCAAAAAGACTCAGATATGTTGTAAATCCACAGCCATCATTTATAGAAAAAAGATAGTTTTGAAATGCAAAAGCCTCAAAGGTATTATGTCTGATAATACCTGGAGCAATAGTAACGATTTCTCTGATAAGTACCTTAAAATCGTCCGCACCTATCAAATCCTCTATTTTATCGAGAGCCATAGGTCTTATTACATTTTTGCTTTCAACAATAATAGGTTTCTTTTTTTCAATTATGCTTTCTTCTTTTTCAATACTATCTTCAAAAAAATCACCTATACTAAGATTTATTATTTCGTCATTTTCTATATCAAAATTTTCTGATAAAATTTTCTCAACAGCATATGCTATATCTTCTTTTGAAATATTTGGAACTTTAACAGCAACTTCGCAATCAGTAAAAGAAGTATAAAGTACTTCAGTTTCTCCATTGAATCTATCATTTATCAAATCAATAAAAGTGTTTATCGGAAGCTTTTTAGATAGTCTATGTCTTAAAATCCACTCTCCGTCAAACTCTATACTTATTTTTTTAAAGTGCATTTATAAATCCTCCGCAAAATATTTTAACATCATATACTAAAATAAGATGATACTCCGCTATTCAGTTTATCAATTATAATTTTATCATTATACAAAAAAACAGTCAATAGCTAACAAACTTTCCTCAAAATACTGATTTTCATAACAAAAGAAATTAAGAGGCGAACTTCGTTCGCCTCTTAGAGAGAATGAGATGTTAAGGGCTTCGCCCTTAAAACCCACCAAAGGCTCTGCCTTTGGAATCCGCAAGCTTTTGAAAAAGCTTGAGCAAAACTTTTAATTATCTTAGGGAAGCTTATTAGCTAAACGACAATTCACTGGTAAATTCTTAATTTGCGTCAATAAACTTCTCTTGTCAATGTCGAGGTTTTGCTTGCAAAACCGATTCCGCGACTTGACAGCGGAGGCACTCCGCCTCGAGCGAAATTTTTAATTGTCTTAGGGAAGTTTGTCAACTTATCAGCAGTTACTTAGCATATTCTTATCTGTTCTCCAAGCTCCAATGAATAAATTATGCACTCAGAAACCTCTATCTCCTCAGATTGTTCTAAAGCATTTTTATAAAGTAAAAGCTGTTTTGAATAACTTTCTGCCAAGCTTTCAACAGAATCAATTCTATCCGTCTTATAATCCACAATAACAGCCTTGCCATTTTCAATAAATGCACAGTCAATTGCACCTTGCATAAAAATCGGTATATCTGCTGTTTCATCTGTTACGGCTATCTCTGCAAGCTTTGTAGGAATCATAACAGCAAAACGATATTCACGCATAATTCTTTCTGACGATTTCATTCTTGCAAAAAGCTCCCCGCTCATAAACTTCTTTACGGCGTTTCTGTCTATTGCGTCTGCCTGTTCCTGACTAAGAAAGCCATTAGACACAAGCCTTTTAAGTTCGGTTGTTATATTAAAGCTATCCGAAAAAATATCTGCATAATGTAAAAATTCGTGAAAAGCTGTACCTCTCGACGCACCTTTAATCTTACCTGTGTTCATAAACTTAGACTTAGTTTTTACAATAAAACTCTTTCCTGTGCTTTTATGGCTGACAGATGAAGCAGAAACCTTTGTAGGAATAGCAACAAAGTCTTGATACTTATATTTTGTTTCTATATTTTCGGCAAGTTTTTTTTCAAGTTCTTTATCTATTGCAATATCAATCATTTTATCTTCTGATTCTTTTTCATGTTCGATAGAATCAGAATCTGCCACCACAACTTTCCAAATGCTATCTGTCGAAATCGTTTCAATATGCTCAATACCAAAACTATTCAACTGAGCCGACATTGAAGGGTGACGCAAGGCACAAAGTGCTATCCATTGTGCAAAGGTTTTACAGCTTTCAACAGCATAAGGGTCTATTGCTGTATTATCCGAATCGTTCAATTCATCATAAATAGGCAACTTACTAACCAAGCTTAAAAACCAATCGACAACGCCCCTTGTTTTTGTTTCATTGACTGTATTTACAAGATAAAGCTTTTCCTTTGCTCTTGTCAAAGCAACATAGAGTATTCGCATTTCTTCACTTATTGCTTCACGCTTTTTCTCCATTGAAACGATAGTGCGAACCTCTGTCGTCTTTGAAAGCATATTTTCCCGGTCATAGCTTTTAAATGCAACTCCAAGTGTTGGGTGATATACAACCGCATTCGCATCAGAATTTCGCTGTGCAGCAGTTCCTGCAAGAATACAAATAGGAAATTCAAGTCCTTTAGAGCTGTGAATGGTTATAATCTTAACATCGCCATCAGATTTATTCTGACTACTCGAAAGAACTCCGCCAGTTTCCTTAAGTCTTTCCAACATTCGTATAAAACCCGAAAGACCTCTGAAACCGTTTTTTTCATATTCTCTTGCAAGATTAAGAAGTTTTCTTACATTTTTTATTCTTGCCTCACCGTCAAGCTCAGCACCAACAATAGAAAGAAAACCACTTCTTGCAAAAAATACATCAAGAAAACTATCAGACGGAAGTGTCGATGAAAGCTTTCTATAAAAATACATTTCATTATTAAAATCTATGCACTTTTTCTGCAAAAGTTCATCTTCTGGATTTTCCAAACCAATATATTCTATCACCGTAGAATATATTTTACCTGAACGATTTGCAAGTCTTAGTTTTGCCATATCGTCAGGAGTAAAGCCATAAACAGGACTCATCATTATACTTGTAAGCGGAATATCTTTCTGCGGATTATCCACAGCTGTAATAAACGAAATAAGAAGCTTAATCTCACTTCGTTCAAACAAATTTCCGCTATTATTTCTTGAAACAGGTATACCTCTTTGTTCGAAAACATCTGCATATGTGTCAATATTATTTTGAAGATTTCTCATAAGAATACAAATATCGCTATATTTAGCAGGGCGTGTACTGTTTTTATCCTTAATTTGAAGTTTTCCTACGGTATTTTCAATTATATCTGCTATATGATTTGCCTCATCAATCTGCCATGGATTTTCAGGCTTTGAAGCAACTATATGATACTCCGTTTCTGGCTCATCTATTTCAGAATAATCAGCTTTTGCAATAAGCTTTTCTTCGTCATCATATTTAACCTGACCAACTGTTTCTGACATAATCTGCTCAAAAATAAAGTTTACACTGCTGATAACTCCCTTACGACTTCTGAAATTACCAGAAAGAAAAATCGGTGGATAACTCTTACTATCTGAATTTTCACGATTTTTTTTGCGGTAATTTTCTCGCCTGTTAAGGAATATTTCAGGCATAGCCTCTCTGAAACGATAAATACTCTGCTTAACATCACCAACAGTAAAGAGATTATCCTCATTATTAGAAACAGAAGTAAAAATCATATCCTGAACCATATTTGTATCTTGATATTCGTCTATGATAATTTCATCATACTTTGCAGCAATTTCTATGCTTTGCTTTGTTCTGACATATTTGCCATCTTTTTCTTCAAGAAGTAGGTTAAGTGTCATATGTTCAAGGTCGGAGAAATCCGCAATTCCTCTATCATTCTTTATTTCTTTGAATTTCTCATCATAACGCTTAATTGCCTTGCAAAGTCCTCTTGCAAGACTTGCAGAATCCTTAATTTCTTCCTTACATTCTTCTTCAGTTCTCGAGAATAAATCCTTAATTTCTTTTACTGCTGAAACAAGCTCTTCACGATAATTGGCTATCTCTTTTTTAAGTTCTTCTTCTCCCTCAGGAACTTTCGACGGTAAAGAAACAGATGTCGGACTAAATTCTGAAATAACAGATACAATTTCATTCCATGAAAGCTCTTCAGAAAGTTTATCTGAAAGTTTCTTATAATCTTCAAAACAAGTCTTGAAAGCATTCAGCTTTTCAACATAGGTAAGAATTTTCTTATCTTCTCCCTTTGGCTTACTTGTAGCCGCCAAAATCGTAGAAGCTAAGCCTTCAAAATCAACTAATCTTTCAGTAATCACCCTTAAAATATATTTTAACAGTCTTCCCATATAACTATTTATATGTTCAAGCCTTGAAACAGCCACCTTTCCCCATTCTGTTTCTTTGAATGGCAAATCTGTTTCATACATCTTAACAGCATTTTCAATCCAAGCAATAGGAAACGGGTGAGAAAGTATGCTTACATAAATTGAAAGAAGGACACTTCTAAGGTTATTATCAGATTTAACTGTTGCAAGAGCATCGGCAAGCTTATTAAAATCATCATTGCCGTTTTGTTCTTCACTCTCTTGATAAAGCTCCTCTAATGCTTCATCAAGTGCGTCATTGCTCGCAATAGCAAGTTCACTTTCTGAGCCTATTCTTAAATCACGCTTAACACCTAACTCAAAGAAATTTTCACGAACAATCTTACTGCAAAAGCTATCTATTGTACATATATCAGCATTACGCAAAAGCATAAGCTGGCGTTTAAGCTCAGTATTATGCGAATCCTCTTTGAGATATTCCTGAAGTTCAGAAATGATTCTTTGTTTCATTTCTGCCGCAGATGCCTTTGTAAATGTAACAATGAGAAGTCTGTCTGCTCTTATCGGATTTTCCTTATCTGTAATAAGTCTTATAACTCTTTCAGTAAGAACACTTGTCTTGCCCGAACCTGCCGCCGCAGAAACAAGCACGCTTCCGCCTCTTGCATTTATAGCTCTTTCCTGCTGTTCTGTATATATTCTTTTAGGCAAGATTATCACTCCTCTCCGTTATTATTTTCTTCATCTTCTTGAATCTCTTTAAGAACATTTTCTGCTTTGTCTATTCTCATATGAGTTTTTCTTTTCATACTATTCTCAAAATTACAAATGCTGTCATATATGCAGTATTCGCAACCATCAAGTTCAACCTTCGTACCTTTTTTGATTTCAAGAGGTTCTGCTGAAATATTTCCGCCACGAAGTTCCATAGCCATATCAGAAATAACTTCATCTATCTTATCAAATATACTTTCAAAATCCTTACTTGAACAGGTTTCTACAATCGGCGTTTTTCTTCCATTAGTTCCCCATTTTCCAAACTTAACAAAGCCCTTACTTCCATTCATAGCAGAAAGTATGCTTTCATCATTTATAACTATTCCATTCATAGAAAGCTCTTTTTCTCGCTCATCAACTATATCATCAGAGCTTTTATTTTCTGAATCTATATAACTGCTTGTTGACGGAACATATAAAACTCCACAAGGTATGATATTATCGCCAAAAAGTTCATTTCCATTCTTGGCTATCGCTGAAAGATATAGCAACATCTGAACATTTATTCCACAAAGAATATCATCAAGCACAAATTTCTTATTGCCTGTTTTATAGTCTATTACTCTTATATAATCACAGGTTTTTCCGCTCTCATCAGCTTTTTCCATCTTGTCAACTCTATCGACCGAACCCCTTATAAATACTCTTCCACCATCAGGCAATATAATCTTATATGAAATTCTGGCATCATCTCCACCTATCGGAAGTTCAACTTCAACAGGTTTAAATTCAGATTCCGTAAGTTCTGCAATAAGTCTTTCAAGTATAATCATAACTGATGAAATTATTCCCTTATACATACGCATAAAGCTTGCGGACTTTTCTTCTTCTCCGCCTAAGCTTTCGAGATAGCTGTCTAAAACAGCTTCAACAGCTTTCTTTCTGCCATCATAACCTTGCTCTGAAAGCTTTTCTACACCATATTCCTTTGAGAGAAGCTTTTCGAATATATAATGCACCGCACTACCATATTGTCGAGGGTCAAATTTTGCTCTTTCACTTGGTTTAGCTTTTATTCCATAGTGACAGAAATATCTGAACGGACAACGGTAATATTCTTCAATCTGTGTTGCAGAAATATTCATATGGTTTCCGAAAAGACTTTTTGCTATCTTTTTGTCCGAAATTTGAAAAGGTTTTTCCTCAAATGCCCTGTCTGTTGAATCAATTCTGCCCGAAAGCTCTGGATATTTCTTTATACATTCTCCTATTGTTGCAGAAATTGATGGTTCTCTATGCTTTAAAAGTGCGTACTGCTCTAAAGCAATCGCCTTTGAACACACTATATCTGTTATATGCATATCAGACCTTGTACGAATCTTTATATCAGGAAATATTTCTCTTAATTCGGATATTATTTTCGATTCTATTGTAGTTTCGCCTGCGGTATTCTCTAAATATCGGCTTATGAATAGCTTTTCACTTGCATATGAACAAGCCTTATAAGCGAAAAATTCCTCTTGAAGATAAATATTTCCTATCGAATCTGTGAGCGGAAGTGCCATTGAAATCAACTCATCACGCTCTAAGCTTGTGAAAATTCCATTATCTGTTGGTGTTTTTGGAAATATTCCATCAACTGCACCAATTACAAATACTATTCTTGGTTTATCAGGACGAATTGTATCTGCATTTCCAAGAGTAACCTCATCAAGAGTTCTCGGAATAGTTGATATATTTCCTTGTGAAATTATCATTTCTATAAGCTCAAAATATCTTTTCGGTGATATATATTTTTCTTTTAAGGTTTCATAAAGAGTATCAAATAACTGCATAAGCATATCCCATACTCTTAATTCTTCTTCGGCAAGTATACTTTCATCATTTTGTTCAAAGTAAATGGATAGTTGCTTAACCTTTTCAAATGCTCCAAAATCTTCAAGTGCTTTAAAAACCGCACTTGTCATTTCTGCACCATCAGCATTTTTTAGATTATCACGCAATTTAAAAAGTGTCTCTGAAATAAGCTTTCTATGAGCTTCAAGCTTTTCTAAAATTTCTGCACCATCTTCTCCACTTCTGTCTATAAAGCCATCTATACTTCTTGTGAACGGTTTATTCCAATCCGAACCTTTTAAATTCCATACAAAAGCATAATTTTCTAAAGCGAATATATCATCATCTGGAATTGATGTCATACCAGTTTTTAATATAGTAAGTATTGATTCGGTTGTAAGGTTTCCAACTGCTGCCTCGAGCATTGAAAGCACCAATCGCATAAGTGGCTTTGCCTCTAATCTTTCCGGATATGAAACAAAAAGCGGAATATCATATTTTTTAAACGATGAATTTATTATTCCTCTATACATCTCTGAATCTCGGCATATTATGGCAATCTCATCATATCTATATCCATCTGCAACAAGCTTTTTAATATCACGAGCGACTTGTTCGGATTCATCGTAAATATCTTCTGCCTCATATAGCATAACCGAACCGCCAAAATTCTGCTCTAAATCCTCATTGCGGAAAATCAGTTCCTCAACATATCTTAAATCATCGTTTTTATAACGCTTATTATCATCTATGGAAAGGTTTATATCCTCAAACTTTATGCCATTTTCTGAGGCAAGTTTTTTTATTACAGAGTGTGTTCGATTTACAAAATAGAACATTGAGTCATTATCGTTGTTTTCTATATCTCTGCAAAGCGTTATATAAAAATCCTTTGATTGCTGAATAGCAAGAGAAACAATCTCCAATTCTTCAGCAGTAAAGCTATGGAAAGAATCTATTGCAACAACCTTTCCACTGAAAAAGTTATTTTTTGCAAGAACCAAGCTTGCCGAAATAAGCTTATCCAAGGGGTCTATATATGTTTCTGAAATGAGTGCATCATAAGCTTCATAAATCAATGCACTATCATGAAGTTTTTTTCTAAGTCTGCCATCTGAAACTCTTTTACTAAGCTCCATAAGCTTTTCAGGGGTAATTAAACATATTTTATATTCGGAAACTGCTGTAAGCATAAGTGAGGTTAAATCAGATTTTCCTGTTCGCTCACCATAAAGTTCAAGCTTATCCTGAACAGCCTCAATAGCAAGGCTCATCAAAATAAGTCTTGCACCATCAGAAAGCTCCTTTTTGGAATCTTTGCCATATTCCATTTCGATATGGTCACAAAGACGCTCAAGGCTTAATACATCTATATTTCTGGCATTTTTTGCACCAAGTCGATTTAATATTTCGCTTTCATTCTGAAATGATGCTTGTTCAGGTACAATAAGAATTATATTATCATTATTTTTTGCTCTCTCACAAATAGTATCTAATAAAACCGTACTTTTACCGCTACCACTTCTGCCATTTATTATATGCACCATTTAAATTCACCTCATTGTTGCTATAAAATCAGCTTAATATAAGTTCGATAAAAATTAAAAGTTTTGCTCAAGCTTTTTCAAAAGCTTGCAGTTTTCAAAGGCAGAGCCTTTGGTCGCCGTCCGCAGACGGCGAAATACTTTATACTTCTCTAAGCGCAGGAGGGTAGAAAAACATTCCAGTGGAATGTTTTTCGTAGGGAACCCTCGCAGGGGGTTTCCTTGAACTTTATAATTTTTAAATAAATATAAAATAACACCTATCATCAAACTCAAATTAAAATCATTTGAATTTATTATAACATAAAAAGCATATCTGCACAATTCCACAATACAGAATGTGCAAATATGCTTTTATAATTTTATTACCACCAAGGAAGCTTATTCATCTTCCAAAGCTCCGAAACTCTATTATACTGAACACAGTCAACGCCTAAGCTTACTCTTACTCGCTGAGAATAGTCTTTATCAGGGTTAATAAGGTCTTCAACATCTTTACCTACTGATTTAACCTTAGTGATTACATTATAATGTTCCACAGCATTTTCTTCAGATTCTAAAATATCCCTAAAATAGAAATAACCGTCTTTTTCAACATTATTATAAATTTCATCACTGCAAGTATATTCAGGGTAATCGTGAGGAACTAATTCAATATAATCATGTGTAATGGTTTTGCCGTTTTCGTCTGGAACAGTTTCTGAAGCGTGACGAATCCAACTACAATCAAGCTTAAAACGACAATATGTTTTTGCTTTTCCAGTGTATTCTACATCAACCGTTATCGTTTCAAATTCTTTAGGAGTAAGCTCTATATAGCCTTCATCATTTATAACCGCCTCTCGCCTATCTGTTTCGCCATCCTTTATATAATAAAGTCTTGCGATAGCGTGAAAATTTTCAAGATAAGCCGCTGCTTCAAGCTGCTCTAATGATTTATACCTTGAAAATGTACTTGAGCATATCAAACCGATTATCATTAAAAGCGAAAAGGTAGCAAGTATAACATTTCTTTTGGTTATGTACTTCTTAAATTGAATAAGATTCATTATACTCTCTCCTTTTCTTTTAGTCTACTTGTGCTGAAGTAAGCTTAATAGTAAAGCTTTCCGATTCAGCATTAAGCTCTTTTAATGTTTTATGAGAAATTTTATCCTCATTCAAATCTGCGTCTGCTTTGTAGATATTATCATGCTCTACCCAAGAAATTATAAAGAATGTTCTGCTCTCCCCTGTATCAATAGTTCCACTGTTTTCTATCTCTTTAAAGGATTTTTTATTCTTTTCATTTATGATATTCCTTACATCAGTATAATCTGCAAGCTCAGCTTCAGTTTTTCCGAGATAATCTAAAACCATAAGTGGAATACTTCCGCACTTTGTTTCATAGGCAGTTATTTCCTCTTCATTCATAGGAATAATCAGTTTTTCGTATAGATTTCCTGTTTGGTCTTGGATTCCCATATCAGAGAGTGAAATATCACACTCACTGAAATTATGAATATTTACTTGCTTCTTTTCATAAGTTCCATCTATCATACTTTTGGTTTCTGATATTTTGCTTGTTGCATAAACAGTCATAGTCATATTCTGTTCTACCGACTGCAAATCACCACTATGAATCTCAACATCATAAATTGCCGCTCGTGCATCTTCTGTTTTAGTATCTCCACTTGTATAACGAGAAAATGACAAGCTTAAGCCCACTATTGAGATTATGCAAAGATATATTATCAGAAATGAAAAATAACGGTTATGAAATAGTTTTTTCACAATAAATCACGCCCTATAACATTAACTGATTATTAATTGGACTCACGCCTATAAACATAGTTATTGAATATGCCACCCTTACCAAGTATCGCAATATTGCTACTATCTTTCACAGCATTATTCATATTCCAAATATACTCAACACCCCAAATTGTACTTGACGTATCTCTCTTTATGACTATTCGGACATTTAAATCTTGCTTACTGCTGCTGCTGAGAATAAGCTGTTTGCCATCAAAGTCATTCTGAGAATTTTTAAGAGTATTTGCATTGTCCATACTTTGGCTGAAAACTAATACATCATAAGTATATCCAGCAGGCAAGTCTACGCTTATATCATAAGCAAAGCTTTTCAGATTATATACATATGGCTCAGATTCACCTGACGAAGTTCCACTTAGATATTTTGTCTGATAAACATCTACTTCACTACCATTAAGCTCTTTTATAGTTGCAGAAATCATACCATATTTTTCTATAATCTCTTTATACATTGCATCGCTTTCTTGAAATACCTTTGTCATTTTTGCTTTAAATTCATCTTCACCGCCAAGCTTTTCTATCTCGCCCTCTTGTGCAACTTCGAGCGTTGTACTCTTATTTCTTACACCAGGAACAACTGAAACCTTATAAAGGGTTTCGGTTTTGCCATCTTCAGCAATAGACTTATAATATGTCACCGATGGAGAATAGCTATAATCTTTGGCTTCCTCATCATACGCATTATAGTTTACTGTAAAAGTATACTGCTTATAATTGTTTTCTATTACATTGCCATCTTCATCATAAACAAGAATTTCTTCTGCATCAGCACTTTCCCACTTGCTATCACTAAAGCTCGGGTAAGAATCTTCTCCAGAAATCTTTCCTGTGTATTTTTGAAGTTTAGCTTTATAAGGCACTCGAAGGGTTATTTTACTCTCTTGTTGGTCTTTCTTAACATATGAAAATACATTAAAGGTATCTACTCGATTATCACCTGTCATAACATTTTCATAGCCTGTGTAGACAATTTTTCCGCTCTCACTGGCTTTAAGAATGGTTACATCTCTTGAGTCCCCACCTTCTATATTGCTATTTTCAAAGATAAAAGGTGTATATTGCTGATTGTTTACCTTAAACTCCGTTATATATGTTTCATCATTAGGGAGATTTTCTATAATGAATGGAACGCTATAAGGAATTGTCCATGTAAAATTAAGAGCGTCTTTATTTTCAAGATATTCGCCTGTATCATAATCGTAAAGCTTAACCGCAGTATTATTTACAGTTTTATCAGTAAAGTCCATACGATACATAAAGTATGGAACGATTTTATATGTACCGACCGGTGCATCGTTTTTAAGAATAAATGTCCAAATATTACTATTAGTTACTGATATACCTGTTTCGCCTTTAGAATTTTGGAAGTATTTATTTATCTGCTCTGTCGTAAGCTCTGTATAACTATCTGAGGAAATACCTTTGAAATAAATCTTTACTCTGTCAGCAGCATAACCACTTCCACTATACTTTGCATCACTATATACAGCATTATCTGTTCTGGCAAGAGAAACATTTGAGCTTCCCCATTGTGCAGTAAAGGTTATATTGCTTGTTTCGTTTCCGAGAACCTTTGCAACATATGAGCCATCCTCATTTTTATCAAAAATAGTATATCCATTCTTAGTTGCTGTACTTATTGTTACTTTTGGCTCATTTTGATATGTACCCCATGCAGTACCATCTGCATTTTTACCGTAATCTCCCATATGAATTTGTTCATATGTATATCGGCGAATATCCCCATTTTCTGCCATAATATCTGTATGACCTATATATTTTGCAGGATAGTATGCTCCTGTTTTAGTATCATTCTTAACATATATTTTCTCTATAACATTTTCAAGAGTTACAGGCTTTCCTTTTGGTATTTCGTCAACTTCCTCATCTATTTCTTCTGACTTATTATATATAGGGTTATCAGCATCAACATAGTAAGTAGAAGTTGGATTATTAGCAATCGAAGATTTCAAACTCATATATGTACCACAATTAGTAGTACTATTAGCTGACTTTGTTGCATCGTTGTCTTTTTTAGTATAGTAATAATATCTGAGTGGATTTATACCATATGTTGGTCTACCTACAAAAAGTAAACCCTGTTGGTAACCATCAGCAGATTTTCCATATAGCTTATCATATGAAAGAAGGTCTAAAACTCTAATTTCAGCTCCCCAGTAACGCGTATATGTAGTTGGGCTCGGATAATATTGAGAGCCTCCTAAACTTATATAACCCCAACCAGTTCCTTGAATGGCATTAAGTGGCGAATATTCTTTGCAGAAATATACTGTTGCAAAGTGTTTTTCCGAATCAGAGTTTTTTGTTCGCTCATACATAAGATTAACCTTATATAAGCCACCATAGAAGCATTCTGAATCGCTTAATACACTATTAAGGTCTATTTCTACCTTACCAGTGCTCTTTTGGTCTTCGTCGTATTCAACCTCGCCAACTTCAACCTTATATGAAGATTTGTAATGATTAGCATCATCATTCCACTTCAGCTGATTATAGCTGATATTCTCTGCGGAAGGCAATCTATCCTGCCAAAAAACGCTCGCCCAGATTTTATCACCCTTGCTCATATTATAAGTTGTAACAGATATTTTAGGATATTTATTACTGCTGCTTGAATAAGACTTATAGCTCTGTATATTTTCCCCTTGTAAGCCATTTCCATTTGCATCTTTATAATTATCTGAAACATAATAATAAATTACATCTTGTGCAGGCTTGCTTGGGTCAGTTTTATCCTTATCTGTGACAGAATCGTGCTTATCAGGGTCAATCTCAAGTCCGCCATTATCCGTTGTGCTTGTAACTATTTTATCTGATGGCGTATCAAGTGATACAGAATCAAGTTTTGCATAAGGCTTATACTTATCTATAACAACATGGACAACAACTATATTTTTATGTATTCCATCTTCGGCTGTTATAACTCCAAGAACCTTTGTATACATATTGTCAAGGTCATTGTTGGTTCTATATGGTACAGCAATTTCCCACATATCACGGTCAGCAATATCTTCACAAGTATCATTAAATATATACTTAGCCTCATAACTTGACATCGACTCACTCCACTTTACACTTTCATCTGAAAGCATATCATCGAGATTATCTCCATTAAGCCATAAATTCTTTGGATACGGGTCAGTATAATGATTCATCTTTTTAAGACGCTTAGTGGTATCTACTGTATCGCCTTGATAGAACTTCATACTTGAATATTGAGATATACGCTCTATATTAGGAGAAATATATATACATCTATCTGTATCAACATTTTCATAAACAGTATTTCCATTATCGTCTTTTATCGGTTTGCCTGTCTTGGAATCACGCACTTTTCTACGGGCTAAGGAAGAATCTATATCGTCTATCGACATATAGATGTTTATATCCGTATACTTAATCTTATCGGAATATGTTCCGTCAGAAAGCTGTGCATAATGAGTTTCTATATCGCTCAAATAGTTATCAAAGAACTGATAATAGGTTGTATCATTATTTGTATATTCCCACTTTGTCTGCATTTTATATTCGATAAGCTCATCAAGGCTACTATCTTTAATCTGCTGTGCATAAATATCGAAGTCCTTTTGCAGGGTTCTCTCTGACGGAGAAACCATAGAGGAATATAATGAATTAAGTTCGTTATCGTTGACGAGAGAGCTGTCAAAGCAAGCTGATTCGCTCTTTTCATCATATTGAACACCAAATTGTATATTATTATAGCTATTCTCAATGCGACTTCTTCTTGGCATAAATACACCTACGCTTCTGTACTCATCTATTGCCTTATCCATAATTACATATGCGCCGTTGCTTTTAGCCTCATCGCCAAAGCGACTTGTCAAATAAGCCTGCAAATATGGTGAAAGATTATCATAGTCCTGATAAGCCATTGCGTTCCTTTGGTGAGAATCATAGTCTGTAAGCTCATGGATAATCTCTTTTCTGAATATGAAGTTATTGCTATAAAGAGCTACTGTATTTTCGGTATCGGTCTTATCGAGAGTCACAAGCTTTAGCTTACATCTGTTTTGGTCATTGGAATCATATGCAGCTTTATTTTTGGTATAGAGAGTTAAATTATCATAAACCTTTCCATTATTATTAGAGTATCCACCTATAACAGGATAATTGCTTACACCCTCCGGTGCTTCTGAAAGGTCTACCATATTATTAAGATATATAGGTGTGCCATGAACATTTAAGCCAAGAATAGAACCTACATAAATCTTATTATTTTTATTATCACCCTTATATCCGACTGTACCATAATTTATACCATTAGTAAGTCTTGGGCCTAAACTGTTTGTATTGTATGGATAGGTATATCCCATTATTCCGCCCGCATATAAGCCACCACTCTCAAGATAATTGACGCTTATATTACCGTAGTTTATCATATTGTAGCCTATATATTTTCGAGCATTATCATTCCAGGAATTATCTAAACCTATAATACCGCCTACATATGTTGCATTACGGTTGCGTTCAGTACCAATTTCTATATCACCATAATTCAAAACCGAGTTTATGTAATCAAAGTGGTATAAATTACCTACTATACCACCAATATACATAGTAGTTTTTCTTGTATTATTATTAGTATTATCAGTATTATACGGCTTATCATTATTATAATAAAGCTTTCCGAAATTTTCTGACTGCGTTATAGAAGCTGCGTTTAAATATCCAGCAACGCCTCCCATATAAAGAGCTGCACCAGTACCCCAAGAATATGATGTTGGATTTGTTACATTGACATTTGCAAAATTATAACAATGGCTTAAAGTGAATTTTGCAACACTGACATATCCCACAATGCCACCAACAAAACCTTCACCACCACTCTCGTTAATATTTACATCACCATAATTTATGCTATTTGATATAGCTGAAGTTGAAGTAACATACCCAACAATGCCTCCTACACGATATGCATCTGCATTTTCTACGGAAATATCAGCATAGTTTACACAATAGTCTGTTTGCCCTCCTATGCTTCTGATTCCACCGATATGAACACACCAGCCAAAGCCTGAAGCTCCTGAAGATTTACACCACGAGCTTATATACTCTGTGCCATTGACATTAGCTGTATAAAGATTTCTTACTGTGATTTTTCCTCTGTTTTCACTATGAATAGCTCTTCCGCTATGTGTTATACCCGATAAATATAAACCAGAATCTTTATATTTTGCATTATTAACGCAATTTTCAACTGTAATAGGTGCAAAATTTATATTATTCTCACCCGATAAGCCACCGTTAAGATAGACATTATAATTATTAGTTATATAATTAAAGTAGCTGTCTCGGATTGTCATAGGAGCATAATTCCTTGATTTATAACAAATACTATTGGAAACGGCATAAACAGTTATATTTGAATCCTCAACCATAAGATTAGTAAGATTTATCTCGCCATTATTGATAAGATTTTCTGTTTTCTCCGCCTGATAACTATTATATTGATATAATACACCATATACAATTATAGTTTTAGTTTTGCCAGAAATATTTATTTTTCCATATCTGCGGGATTTATCAAGGCTATTAAAAACTTCGTTCCATTCATCTGACTTCATACCATCTGGAATATAACAGCCATCATACCAACCATTAACTATATTTTTTATCTTTGATTGTCGGTTAGTGCTATTGTTCATTGTATGATAACCATATATGTTAAGTGTTCCGGTAATCTCTGCGTCTACTGTAACATCTCCGAGATTAAGATTATTATTTGCGAAAAGTGCCTGATAGCCAAGTGTACGAATTGTAACCGCACCATTATACTTTCCTTTAACAGTGATATTTCCATAGTTAATATTATTATTAAAGGTAAATTGGTTCTGATTCTTTTCGTTATAGTCTGCTGTATGATTATAACCTATTCCGGTTATGCCTAAACTTCTTACGCAATCCGGAGCTTCAGTTGTATCAACTGTAATATCAACATAGTTGCGGTTATAATTGCAGTTATTATCCCAATTATTATAACCAGCTCTCAGACAGCCTGATATTGAAAGTCGTATCATTTTATTAGTATCTTTTTTATTTGGAATAAAGTTTATTTTTCCATAGCTTGAATTATACGAACCCAAACCATTAGAATACATTGAAATATAAGGGAAATGGCCTTCCGAAGTAAGGTTTGATGTACCATAAATAGGGTCGAAATTATTCTTATCAAGGTCAACGGTCAGCTTACCTATATTTGTAGTATGCTCTGCAAAAAACATAGAAGTTCCAATAACACCTATATATGCAGCAGCATTTGTATCAGTAGAAGTGTACCAATAGGTAGAATTACTGTTGCACCGCTCACGATTTGTTGGTGCAATATAAACATCACCTGCATTATAGGAATATTCTGTACTCATACCGCAGATGCCTACAAAACATCCGCCATTATCTATTCCTATGCTATTATTTCCGTTAGTAAAAATAGTTCCTCCATAAAAATAGATGTTACCGCAGTTATAAGATTTATAAGTATATCCCTGTGCTATACCATAAATACCAATACCACCATCATACATATAGAAATTACCCTTATTATAGTTTCTATAATTATAATATTGACCGTTCTTTGTACCTTTAGAACTACTCATATAGCCTATACCGCTCATAAGACACTTATTTATTGCAACGGAATAGAAATTGCCTTCATTATATGAATTACAAATAATATTATAGCCTATTCCCCACATATTCGACCTTGCTTTGGAATCATTGTTTACCAAGCG
Organism: Pseudoruminococcus massiliensis; assembly: GCF_900291955.1. Lineage (GTDB taxonomy): Bacteria > Bacillota > Clostridia > Oscillospirales > Acutalibacteraceae > Pseudoruminococcus > Pseudoruminococcus massiliensis. The sequence continues at coordinate 77,613 of NZ_OLMR01000001.1, forward strand.
TTTGCCTTTAGGAAGTGCTTCGGCTGTTGGCTTGCCGTTTTCATCATATATAACCTCGCCTGTAAGCTCATTTTTAAGAACCGGAACATCATATATATTTCCGAAATTGGCAATTCTATCTCCACGAGCAGAATCATTTATATTTATTGCAGGCTTAGAACCATTTTCTGTAGTTAAGCTAGTAACACTACTTCCTACTTGATTTGTTGTAATACCTGCTGTATTAAAGCTGCCGTTTATTAATTTCCAATCGTTGCTTTCATCGGTTATCATATATGCACCATAAACATTACCATAGTTAGCAACATGGGTAAGCTTTCCATAGTATCCCCATTGCGTACTGCCTCCTGTACCTGCAGCACCAAGCAAACCACCTACACGAACATTATAACTAAAAATATTCGGTACCATTTCTAATGCACCGCCGATAATATCTCCGCTATTGGTACAGTCTGTTATAAAATGGTATGCTCCTCCACCGATAAGTCCACCTATCGCTGTAGAACGCTGTGAGCCTGTTCCAAGCTTAACAGTTGCTGAAGAATGAACATTTTCCATATCAATATCGTTTGAATGTGCAACAACTGTTGCACTTCTTACATTTAAAGAGTTGTCTGTGTTTGTGGTTGGCATACCATCAGCATCACCACTTGAAATTTCACCACCAACAAAAGATAGGTCTTTAACACAAGAATTATACTGAATATTTTTATTACTGGTAGATTGTGCTATAAGAGCAGTAAATTTATTACTTTTACTATAGCTATTTGTTGTTGTGGCTGGTGTATTTATTGTAAGATTAAGGATTATATGAGTATCTCTCAGTTTTTCGCCATTGCTGTCGTTTCCGAGTGATGAAGTATGATGAATAGGACAATTTTCATCGCCATCATCGGCTGTACCTATAAGCTTGCCATAAAAAGATGCATTTGTTGAAGTGACTGTCCAGTTAATCCAACGCCCACTTGCTACATAATTTGATGTCACTGTTATATCAAGCTTTGGTTTATAGGCATTTGGAGCAACTTCATTCATATCTATACATCTATCTATTTTAAAATAATATGCCTGTGTATACTCATATGAACAAGGGAAGTGAATAAGCTGTGCAGGAGTAGAAATTATCAATGGGTCACTCTCTGTACCCATACCAATAAAACCATAGATTCGTGGATAAGTCCAATCATAAGTGTTTCTACCAGTTCTGGTAGTTTTATTATTAAGTGGTTTAAATTCTGTGCCTGTAACGCCATTAAGAGTTTTAAGTTGGAAATTTGTGCGAGGTATGATATTCTCTTCATCGGGATTATCAATTTGATTAGGAGTTGTACCAACCTTGAATATATCACTATCATAGTAGCAGTTTGATATAGTACCACTATTATTAGGGCATACTGGATTTTGCACAATTGGTTCACGAGCATCGAGCATACCTGCAAAATATGAATCTGCAATTTTACCGCTTGCATAGTTTATCGCAACAAGTCCACCAGCGGTGGAGTTTGCTGATTTTACAACATTGACATTTGCAATAGCACCTTTTTCTGGCTGAACTTCTTGAGCAATAGCGTATACATCTTCAATATTACCATAATTTCTTGAGGCAATTACAGCAGTAAAGGTTGCCGCACTATTTGTAGAATCTATTGTAGGGTGATATATGCCGAAATTCCTTACAACCGCATTAGCACCAACAACGCCAAAAAATCCTACTGTTACAGGCGTATATTCTGTATCAAAATAAAGGTCACGAATCTCAAAGCCCTGACCATCAAATGTACCAGTAAATGGGTTTCCATCTCCGCCTATTGGCAAAAAATATCTTTCATTATAGCTGACCTCGGAATATTCAATATTATCACCAAGTACAATATTTGCAGAAAGATAGAATTTAACTTCTGATGGGGACGAACCTTTTCCATTTACAATCTGCGAATAGAGATATAATTCCTCTGCATTGCAAATCATCAGCTTATAGTCCTGTGACATATAGTTCTGTGCTGTACCATTATTAAAAAGCAATGCCTCACCTACTATCTCACGAAAATCCGTAAGAGATATTCGCTTAGGCTCAGTATAGCCTGTTTGCTCTTTATATTTGATATAAGTAGGCAATGGAGAAATAGCATCTGAACCATCATAAAGCTCATTCATATATTGATATGCTGGAGCATTATTATCTGCTGCACTTGCAAAAGCAGGTGCAAACAAGCCGAAAAATCCTGAAAGCATATCACTTGGAATAAGTCCTCCAACTATTAAAATTACCAATGCAAATGAAATTACTCTCTTTTTCTTTGTATTTTTAAATTTCATATTAACATTGCCTCCTTAAACAATCAGAAAAAATATGTTTAACTTTCTTATACTTTTACAATTATATCTAAATATAGCATTATATTCTGTTTAATTATATCATAAAGCTCTAATAGCTTTTTTCTTAATTAGAAATTTAACTTAATATTACAACTATAATATCTATATATAAATTAAAATGCTACTATAATATATAAAAATCAGTATTAATTATCAACTAATTGAATTTTTTATTTTTATATGTTAAAATATTGCTAAACATAATTTATTTATAGTTAAATTTTTAGCTAAAAAGGGAATGAATATAATGAAATATAATTCTACGGAAACCACTATTGAAGCAGTTTCCGATAAAAATTCCAAGACCGATAAGAAAAATTCTTCTAATAAAGCTTTTACTATCCTTGGAATTATCGCTTGCATCATACTTGCACCTATATTGATTTTAAATATAATTCTTATTATACAAGGCTTTACAGTAGATAGTAATTCTATTCCAAATATAGGCGGAACTTTTCCTCTTATAGTAAAATCGGGTTCTATGAGTGGTACTGTTGAAACTGGCGATTTAATGTTTGCACATACCGTTGAAGATACCTCATCTTTTAAAAAAGGTGATATTATAGTATATTGGGATAAAGCAGAGGGCGGTTCTCTTGTAACCCACAGAATTATAGAAGTAACTAAAGATGATGACGGAAAGCTTGCCTATCGCACAAAGGGTGATGCCAATGCTACCGCCGACGCAAAGCTTGTTTATCCTGAAAAGATTATAGGTACATATCAAGGAAAAATTACAGGCTTGGGAAATGTTGCTCTATTTATGCAGACTATTCCTGGATTGATTATATGTGTTATTCTTCCACTCGCTATTTTTGTTATTTATGATATTATAAGACGCAGACACATTCAAAAATCCGAACAAACCGAAGCTGCTGCACTTATGGCTGAAATCGAAAGACTTAAAAGTGAAAAGGCTAAGCTTGAATCAGAAAGCAAAAATTAAATCTGTTTAAAGAATCTAACCGCCGATTAGATTTTTTAATAAATCTGAGTAGTTGCTTACTCAAAATGCCCAAAACAGAAAGATTCATACGGTCTGCTTGGGTAAATACTTAATAAAGGAGAGATTAAAGTATGAAAAAAAATAAGACACTTCGTGCCGCAGGTATACTTTTTCTTGCAACCATGCTTACTACTTGCATGACAGCAGGAACCTTTGCTAAGTATACAACAAGCGACAGTGCAAACGATTCTGCGAGAGTAGCAAAGTTCGGCGTTACAGTAACCGCAGATGGTTCACTTTTTGGCGAAGAATACGCAAGCAAAGAAGGTGGCGACAAGCCTATCAACTTTAGTGGCGACGCAAACACAGGTACCGTACAGGTTTCTACTCAAGGAGAAAATGTTGTTGCTCCTGGTACTAAAAATGATACTGGTTTAGGCTTCGTTATATCAGGCAAACCTGAGGTTGATGTTGAAATAAATACAACTGTCGATATCGATACAGTTAAAACTGTATACCTTAGAAAAGGTTCCTACGCTGTTATGTCAAAGCTTAATAATGTAACTGAAGAAAACTTTGTTCCAGAGAGTGTTTATGTCAAAGAAAGTGATTCATATAAACATCCTACTGAATATGCTGCAGATGCAGAGTATTATAAAGCAGTTAACAAATTATCCTTTAATGACTATGATTATAACCCAATAGTCTATCAATATCAGGACGAAACTGGCGAACACTTTCAAGCTTATGATGATTTGAAAAACTTGTGTGATGCCATAAATAGAGATAACCCAGGAATAACTTGTGATGGTAAATATAAGGCAAATACAGACCTTAAAACCTGCACAAGAACTCTTACTTGGTACTGGCTAATTAGTAATCCTGAGAGCCCATATTCCCCTAAAGACCCATTAAAAGACGCTAAAGACACTATTCTTGGCGATATTGCTGCCGGAAGTATCGTTGTAAAAACTACTGATGATGGTGCAACATATTCACCAGTCGAAGCAGCTACAGGTACTACAGCGGCTACAAAAGGCGATTATAACCTCACTGTCAGCTTTAATATGGCTGTTACAGTAGACCAAATCGACTAATAATACTAAAACTTCAATCTATACTGAGCCAACTGTCCTCTGGGACAGTTGGTTCGCATATGGACTGAATTTTTTGAAGGAGGTATCGCTATGAATAAAGCTAAGAAATCTTGGTTTGTAGCTATGATTTTGTTACTCTTTATTATTATAACTGGTGATATTGTAATAAACATTGCATTCTCTACAAGCACCAATCCAACTTCAAACAAAACCATAAGCCTTACAAATAATGCTCCTATTTATAATAAGGCCTATGCACAAAATAGTATAGAAAGCTTTCCCCTCTCTCAAGGCTATATTTCTGATTCATCAAAAAATGGGGGTTTGTCTGTTTCTGATTCTGAACAGACATGGACTACCAACACAACAGTAAATATCTTTGAGCATAACGACCCTCGTGTTTCAACTGACGGAACTGGAAGTGCTAATCATACAATAGCTCCCGGAACAGAAAACAACTATGTATTTAGTCTTAACAATGACAAGGAATACGCAATTAAATATAATCTGAATATATCAGGTGAAAATGATAGTGAATATGAAATTCCTGTTATGGTTCAGGTTCTTGATGCCAATGGCAACTCTCTTTCTGGAGATATGAAGCCTATTAAAGAGCTTAATTCTATAAGCTCCGATGGAAATGTTAAGCCTTATTCAAGCACACAATATCAAATCCGTTGGAAATGGGATTTTGAAAATGGTACTGATGATTATGATACATTTCTCGGAAACAAAGCTGTCGATGAAGAAATAGCTTGCCATATAAATATTAGTGTTATATCTGAATACGATTATGACGAAAGCTCTGTTGAGTCTGATTCAAGTGATACTCCATCAGATAGTTCAACTATTAAAACGAGTGATAACAGGAGCTTTGCATTATACATTGTTATATCAATTTTTAGTGCTATAACAATCGCATTGATTATCATTTCCAGAAAAAAACACAATGGAGATTTCAAAAAATGATGAAGAAGATTTTGAAATATACTGCAAAACTATTCGGATTTCTTATAGCTTCAATTATGATAGGCTATTGTGTTTTTATGATGAATTCAAGGTTACTTCTTCACGAACAATTACCTATGCTTGCAGGTTATGGAAATGCTGTTGTACTCTCAGGAAGTATGAAACCTGCAATCAGCGTTAATGATTGGCTTATTATACACGAGCAAGAAAATTATGAGGTCGGCGATATTATAACATTTATAGATAATGACAATATGCTTGTAACCCATAGAATTATAAGAATCACTGATGATGAAATAATCACTCAAGGTGACGCTAATAATATACGAGATAAGGCTATTTCAATAGAGCAGGTTAAGGGAAAGGTTATTAAGATTTTTCCAAAGGTCGGGTATGTAATCTCATTTGTGCAAAATCCATTCTTTATTGTAACTATCATAGTTTTGGTTTTTGTACTTATGGAACATTCCTACTCTAAGGAAAAAAATAAAAAATCCGAAAACCTCGAAGCTTTGAAAGCCGAAATAGAAAAGTTAAAATCAGAACAATAAACTACTATTAAAACAAGCTGCAAAGCCAATCTGAAAAACTCGAAACCACTTCTACTACTCCAAAACGAATTTCGTAGCCGTTGCTATTCTCGTTGTTATCAACTATACACTTTTCAGAATCTGGAAGTTCATTCTGCAATTCATTGCCCTCCGCTGACGGCAAACATAGTGCTGGAAACATCACACACCACCAGTTATGTCCGCTACCGCTACCTATAATAATTCTTACAGCGTCATAATCTCCGGCAGGAAGTGTAAAATTTTCATAAATACGAGTATTGAATTTATCATTTACAACCTCGGCTCTGACGCTGTAATTATAACCTTCTGCCCTGATAACACGCTCTGCTTCGGCTATAATTTCAGGCAAATCTGCCTTTGCCATTTTTATGGCTTCTTGCTTTGATGATGTATCACCAAAAATTTCTGGGCTTATTTCTAAAATAGCATCTCTGACTTTTAGCTTTAATGCTTGGTCTGATTCTGAATCAGAATTTGCCAAGATATGTAGTCGCAAAACTCTCGATTCTATATCCTCACAAGCTCCCGCAAATGATACTACCGAAAATGTAAACGCCATAACTAATGCTGTTGCTACAAGTTTAAATATAATTTTTATTTTCATAAAAAATCCCGTCCTTTTCTTTGCTGTTGCAAAGATTATGGACGGGATTTTATAATTTTATTCTTATATAAATTCAATAAAATTAAAAATTTTGATCAAGCCCTTTAAAAGCTATTATTAAATTTATATAACTTTATCCAAAAAAGACCTCTGAAACTGGTTCTGCTTTATATACATACTCGTAATCATCATCAAGCCTTTTTGCACAATCATCACGCATATTATCATTATCGAAAATACCGAATACCGCTGAACCACTTCCTGTCATAGTCGCACCTAAAGCTCCACAATCAAGCATTATCTGCTTGATTTTCTCAACCTCCGGCAAAGCCATAACGACTTCAAATTTATTATAAAGATGTTTAGCAACACTTTTTATATTTGCTTCACAAATGGATTCTGTAATTTTATCCATTCCTTTTATTGCTGAAAATTCGGGTGAATCTGATTTTTCATAGGCATCCTTAGTGCAAACTCCAATATTTGGCTTTACAATCACCAGATAACATTCTGGTAAATCTGGCAACGGGCTTAGGATTGTTCCTATTCCGCTTGCAGACATTGTTCCGCCGTAAACACAAAACGGAACATCTGCACCAATTTCTGCTCCGATTTCTGCAAGTTCCTTGCGAGAAAGCTCTGTGTCATAAAGCTTATTCAATGCATGAAGCACTGCAGCCGCATCTGTACTTCCTCCGCCAAGTCCTGCCTCAGTCGGAATATTTTTCTTAATCTTAATCTCAATGCCCTTGTTTTCTTTTTCTGTTTCTTTAAAGAAAAGCTCAAAAGCCTTATATACTGTATTGGTTTCATCAAGTGGAATATTCTCATCTGAACATACGATTTTAATATCACCATCATCTGTGCGAGAAACTGTTATCTCATCGCAAAGACTAATAGACTGCATAACCATAGAAACTATATGATAGCCATCACTGCGTTTTCCTCTTATATCAAGAAAAAGGTTGATTTTCGCTGGGGCATCAACATTAACCTTCATTTAGAGCAACATCCTTTCAAAAAATCACTTTTTAGGAATCCATAGCTGGAGCGTCTGGGTCATTTATAAACATTTCAATTCTGTTTAATGCTTCCATAATATGTCCGAGTGAGTAGGAATATGATACTCGGATATATCCTTCTCCACAATCACCAAAAGCTGTTCCCGGTATAACGGCAACTCGTCTTGATTTGATTAGCTTAGTGCAAAACTCTTCACTGGTAAGGCCTGTACTTTTTATTGATGGGAAAATATAGAAGGCTCCTTCTGGCTCAAAGCAAGTGAGTCCCATTCGTGTGAAACCATCTACTATAAGTCTGCGACGAATATTATACTCATTACGCATATACTCAATATCGCCATCACCATGTCTTAAACCCTCTATTGCAGCATACTGTGCAGTAGTCGGAGCACTCATAATAGCAAATTGATGAAGCTTTGTCATCTGCTCTATGATTTCCTTTGGACCAAGAGCATATCCTAAACGCCAACCTGTCATAGCATATGATTTTGAAAATCCGCTTATAACTATTGTTCGTTCTGCCATACCCTCAAGTGATGCAATAGATATATGTGGTGTATCGCCATATGTAAGCTCACCATAAATTTCGTCAGAAAGAACAAACAAATTATGCTTGCGAACAACCTTTGCAATTTCTTCGAGATGCTCTTTTCTCATAACCGCACCAGTTGGGTTATTAGGAAAAGGCAAGATAAGAAGCTTTGACTTAGGTGTAATCTTACTTTCAAGCTCTTCAGCAGTAAGCCTGAAACCGTTTTCTGCCTTTGTTTCTATTGTAACAGGAATACCGTCTGCAAGTCTTGTTAAAGGATTATAGCATACAAAGCTTGGTTCTGGTATAAGAACCTCATCACCCTCTGAAACTATTGTTCTTATAGCACCATCAATAGCCTCTGAACCACCAACAGTTACAAGAATCTGTGTGTCAGGGTTATATGTTACATTGAAACGACGCTCAAAGTATTTTGAGATTTCCTGTCTTAATTCAGAAAAACCTCTATTTGGTGTATACCATGTTTTTCCTCTTTGAAGTGAATCTATACCAGCCTCACGAATATGCCAAGGTGTCTGAAAATCAGGCTCACCCACGCTGAGAGAAATTACATGACCCATTTCATTTGCAATATCAAAATATTTTCTTATGCCCGAAGGCTTTACTGTTCGTATTTTATCATTAATAAATCTATTGTAATCCATTAAAGCTCCATACTCCTTTGTTCTTCGTTACAATCATCAATAAAAGAAATTCCGCTCTTTTTATATTCCGTAAGAACAAAGTGTGTCGCTGTTGATACAACTGAATCTAAGGTAGAAAGCTGTTTTGCGACAAAGCTCGAAACCTCTTGTATATTAGCTCCTCTGACAAACGCTATAAGGTCAAATGTCGCCGACGCCGCAAGATATACACTATCTACATTATCAAAAGACGCAACTATTTTTGCAGTTTCGTCAAAGCCTGTTTCCGCCTTTGGTGTAACCTTGATTTCAATAATAGCATTAACGCCTGCATTCTGAAGCTTGCTTCTGTCGATTATTGTACTTGTCCCCTTAATAACGCCTTTTTGCTTATAATCTTCAATCCTTTTTTTTATCTCGGTTTCTGTTTCATCAAGCATAGCCGCAAGCTGTGAATAGGTAAATTGTGCGTTATCTTCAAGAAGTGTTAATAGCTTATCCATAAACAATCTCCATTCCGCCACAGAGTTCATCTTTGAGCTTTGCAGCATTAAAGTATTTAATTTCAAAGCACAAAATATAGCTTGCTCTAAAATTATACTTTCAATTATAACTCATATCTTGCAAATTTTCAACGGCATTTTGAAAATCGAAAATTGTAACAAAATTAGACACAAAAAATATTTTTTAGCACTTAATTTTTTATAAAAGATTGATTATAACTCTTTAATATGTTACCATTAATAAGAAATAATTTAATAAGTTTAATATAATAAAAAAATATAATCAAATTAAATATATTCCAATCCAAGAAGAATAAATCTCTTTAAGCTAATTTAATTACTCTAATATAACAAGGAGGCTATATATGAATATACTGTTTTTTCTTAAACATAAGGCTACTGTTGCATATCTCTATGATGATTGTTCTATCAGGCAAGGACTTGAAAAAATGCACGCCCATGGTTACACAGCAATTCCTGTTATAACTCGTGAGGGAAAATACATAGGTACAGTAAGTGAAGGAGATTTCCTTTGGTATATTATTCTCAAGAAAACTCAAGAACAAAATCTTAAATCGTTAGAAGAATGTCACATAAAAGATATTATAAGAAATAAGCGTGATAGAGCTGTAAGGGTCAGTGAAACTATGGATAATCTTCTCAATATGGTTATGGAGCAAAATTTCGTACCAGTAGTTGATGACAGAGGTATGTTTATAGGAATTATCACAAGAAAAGATATTATAAAATATTTCTATGATAAAGAAAAGAAAGCTTTAGAAAGTTAACTAATGAATAAAACTCCTTTATTTGCAAATAATAGCAATATATCCGCAAATAAAGGAGTTTTATGCTTTGGGCAAAAATATTATAGATAAAATCAGCAATGGAATTTTTGCAAAGGAAAGTTTCGATATTATAGAAAGAAAAATCATTATTTGCAACAGAGATTCCTGCTTATTTTTTGTTGATGGACTCATCAATGATGAGGTAATGGAAAAAATTATAGAATTTTTCTATTCTATAAATAATGAAAGTCAGCTTTCTAACTTAAAAGCCTTTTGCGAAAAAAGTGTACCTTATGTTGAGGTTTCTGCTGAAACGGATTTTGATAAAATTTATACTGGTATTCTTTCTGGTATTATGGCTCTTGCTATAGATGGTTTAGACGGAGCTATTATGCTCGATGTACGCTCATATCCACAAAGGGATTCCTCTGAGCCTGAAAAGGACAAGGTATTGCGTGGCTCTCGTGACGGATTTGTGGAAACTTTAGTTGCAAACACAGCACTTGTACGCCGTAGAATAAGGGATATAAATCTCCGTATGAAATATCTTTCCGCTGGAATTGAAACAAAAACAGATATTGTCCTTTGCTATATGGATAACAAAGTTGATAAAAAACTTCTTGCAGAAATTACACAAAAAATCGAAAATGCTTCTGTTGAAGCTTTGACTATGACTATGCAAAGTCTTTCAGAGGTTATTTATAGGCACAAATGGTATTCGCCATTTCCTAAGGTTAAAAATACAGAGCGTCCTGATGTAACCGCATCAGCTGTACTTGACGGCAACATTGCTATCCTAATTGACAATGCTCCCTCTGCCCTGATTATTCCGACTTCTATTTTTGATATTTTAGAGGAGGCGGATGACTATTATTTTCCACCGCTCACAGGAACTTATATAAGACTTTCTCGTTATATCGTAACTATCGCATCGCTTTTTATAACACCTATATGGTTACTTGCTTTAAAATATCCAAGCTATATTCCTGAGGTCTTTGCTTTCATAGTTCCGTCGGACCCTATAAACATTCCAATATTCTGGCAGCTTATGATACTTGAACTTGCAATAGACGGTTTAAGGCTTGCAGCAATAAATACACCAAATATGCTTTCAACACCTTTGAGCATAATTGGTGCAATAGTTTTGAGTGATTTTGCTGTACAATCAGGTTGGTTTATCAGTGAGGCTATGCTTTATATGGCTTTTGTGGCTATTGCGAACTATTCACAGCCAAGCTATGAATTAGGCTATGCAGTAAAATTTATGCGAATAATGATACTTGTTTTAACTGAGATTTTCGAAATATACGGTTTTATTGCAGGTATAGTGCTTACATTTGTTATAATGGTATGCACTAAGACTATTTCTGGAAAAAGCTATCTATATCCATTGATACCATTTAACAGAAAAGAGTTTTATAGAAAGATAGTAAGAACAAGGGCTGCGGCAAACGGCAATATAAAGAAATAGCAGCGAGCCACTGTCCCAAGAAACGGTGCGTGACCGCACAGGAGAAGACACAGAATCGCTCAAAACTTTCAAAATAAGTTTGTTGATGCGGTTAGAGAAACTACCGTTTAGCTAACTAAACTTATCTTAGACAATTAAAAGTTTCGCTCGAGCCTTTTTAAAGGCTTGCGGTTTCCAAAGGCAGAGCCTTTGGTGGGTTTTAAGGGCGAAGCCCTTAACATACTTTGCTCCTAAAGGGCGGACTTTGTCCGCCCTTATTGACTAATGTTGATAACAAAAGAAATTTTAGTGGCGAACAAAGTTCGCCACTAAGGAGGCAAGACAAGTTAAGGGCGTTGCCCTTAAAACCCATGAGGGACTCCGTCCCTCAACCCTGCGAGCCTTTAAAAAGGCTCGAGCGAAACTTTTAATTGTCTTAGATAAGTACATTAGCTAATCGGTAGTCCATTGGTAATTACTTCAATCGCATCAACAAACTTATTTTGAAAGTGTCGAGCGAGACTTGTCGAGCGATTACGCGTCTTGACTGCAGAGGCACTCCGCCTCGAGCGAAACTTTTAGCTGTCTTAGAGAAGTGCTTCAGCTAATTCCCTAAAAGCCTTATTGTCAAAGGAGCTAATACCATACCTGCAAAATCTGACATCAATGCCGCTGGTATAGTATATCCTGTTTTTTGTATACCGACCGAACCATAATAGACCGCTATAGCATAAAATGTGGTTTCTGTTGAACCGGCTATAACAGATGCTGTTCTTCCGATAAAGCTATCGGGAGAAAAACTTTTGAATAAATCATTTAATAAAGCAAATGAACCACTTCCAGATACAGGCCTCATAAGTGCAAGTGGTAAAATTTCACTTGGAAATCCTAATGCACTTGTAACTGGTGACAACAAATCTGTCAATATTTCAAAAAAGCCTGATGCTCTTAACATAGATACTGCTGTTATCAAGCCTATTAACGAAGGTGCTATCGAAAACATAGAAACTATTCCCTCTTTTGCACCATCTGTAAACGCTTCAAAAAGCGGCACTTTTCTGCAGAATCCGAAAATAATTATTAAAGCTATGGAAACTGGAACTACAAGATTACCTATTATTTCCATTTTTACCACCTCTATTCGAGTGCAATCTTCTTCTTTCGACAGGAGCTTCAAAGCATTTTGCTGTTATTATTCCTACAAAAAGCGACAAAAAAGAAACTATCCATATAGCGACTATAATATCAAATGGCTGTTTCGAACCAGCAGATGCTCTCATAGCGGCAATTGTTGTCGGAATTAGTTGAATTGATGCAGTATTCAATACAACAAACATAACCATACTTCTATTTGCAATTTCGGGTGTTTTATTTTCCTTTTGCATCTCTTTCATTGCGACAATTCCAAAGGGTGTTGCGGCATTTCCAAGTCCAAGAAGATTTGCCGCCATATTTGCACAGATTGCCTTTAATATTGGACTTTTCGGCTTATAATCTGGGAAAAGAATACGCAAAAACGGTGAAAATACTTTTGCAAGAATGGCTGTTATTCCACCTTTATCAGCAATTTTCATAAGCCCTGACCAAAGAGCCATTACTCCCAAAAGAGAGAGTGTAAGCTCAATCGCCTGAGCCGCTCCATTTAGAGCAGCCGAGGAAAGCTCCTCCATTTTGCCAGTATATATCGAACATATAAGGCTTACTATCAGCATAGCACCCCATATATAGCCAAGCACAAAGCCTCAACCTCGTTTCGGATTTTATTACTATTTTTATGCTTCGACAATGTGAATTTATGAAATAAATTTCTCGACAATCTATTGACAAAATTGGAAAAAAATAGTAGAATTAAGTAAAGTTTGGAAATAATCGTCTGATTATTTCATAAATCCACGCAAAGGAAGTTATGATTATGAGAAATTCCGGTTATGTAAGACAAGTTGATTCACTTGGTCGCCTTGTTCTGCCTATTGATTTGAGAAAGGCTCTCGGTGTTCAGTCGGGTGACTCCGTAGAAATCTTTCTTGATGGTGACAACAAAAGAGTTATTCTGCAAAAATACAATCTGCCAATTCCTACTTGTATTTTCTGTGGCTCTCAGAAAGATGTTATCAGCTTTAAAAATCAGAATGTTTGCAAGACTTGTATGGACGAAATTACTGCCAATAAAAACTAAAAATTTCTGAAATACATATAACAAAAACTGCAAGCATATTTTTGTGGTTTTGTTATAGCGAAAGGTATGAAAAATATGAAACTATCTGAGTTGCTTGCAGATAACAAGACTGTTCTCTGTGATGGTGCTTTTGCAACATTCTATTCTAAGCTTACTGGTAATTCTGAAAGACGCTGTGAGCTTGAAAATATCAATAATCCTGAAATCGTTAAGCGTATACACACACAGTACATTAATGCAGGTGCTAAAATTATACGCACAAATACCTTTTCCGCAAATACTACTATTCTTAATATCAGCCAAGATGAGCTTATTAAGGTTATCAAACAGGGATATATGCTTGCAAGGGAATGTGCAGGCGAAAACGCTGTTGTTTGTGCTGATATAAGTGCGATTTATACTAATGATGACCACGACAAAAATCCCGATGCTGAATATCGTGCTATCATTGATGCATTTATTGAATGTGGTGCGGATTCATTTATACTTGAAACTCTTCCAAGTATAGATATTATTGCCTACCCTATCGAATATATTAAATCTAAAAAGCCTGATGCTGATATTTATCTATCTTTTGCGATTATGCCAGACGGCTTTACTCGTTCGGGCGTTTCGCTTAATTCACTCCTTGATAGCATAGTAAAATATAAGGATAAACTATGTGTAGTTGGTTTGAATTGTGGTTGTGGACCGACTCAAATTCAGCGTCATGCAGTACAATTCAATGATTTCATAAAAAGCAATACAAAGCTGTATACAGCTGTTTTGCCAAACAGTGGATATCCATATCTTGAAAGAAGGCGTATTGCCTTTTCGCCGAATACTGAACATTTTGTTGACGAAATTGCAAGACTTATTCCAAATAACATTAATATTCTTGGTGGCTGTTGTGGCACTGAACCTGAACACATTAAGCTTCTTTCCGAAAAGCTCAATGGAAACATAAGCTTTGCGAAAATTGAAATTAAAGAAAAGAAAAAATCTTCTCCTGCACCATTTTCTTCTCGAATTGCAAATAGTGATTTTGTAATTGCGGCAGAGCTTGACCCTCCATATGGCACAGATTTAAACAAGCTTATAAATGGTGCTAATCTCCTTAAAGAGGCCGGAGCGGATATTGTTACTATCTCTGATTCCCCTCTTGGGCAAGTAAAAATGGAGCCTGTTCTTTGTTCTGCAAGAATACATCGTGAATGTGGAATCGATACTTTGCCACATATCTGTTGCCGTGATAGAAATATCAATGCTTTGCGTTCAGTTCTGCTTGGAGCACATAGTGAAGGAATTCGTGCTGTTCTCGCAGTTACTGGCGACCATATTGCTGAAAGCGACCGAGGAGTTGTAAAACCTGTTTTCAATATAAGCTCCACACAGTTTATGACCATAATTTCTGAAATGAATAAGGAGGTTTTTGCAGATTCACCTATACTTATTGGTGGTGCATTTAATCCTGATTTGAAATATGCAAAGAGTCAGCTTAAACGCCTCGAAAAGAAAATGGAATGTGGTGCAACATTTTTCCTGACACAGCCTGTATATTCTGCTGAGAATATTGATGTCATTGAGGAGGCTCGTTCTCTTGGTGCTAAAATGCTTGTCGGAATTATGCCACTTGTAAGTTATCGAAATGCGTCATTTTTGAATAATGAAGTTCCAGGAATAAACATTCCGCAGGATATTATTGAGAGATTTTCTCCGAATATGACACGAGAAGAAAGTTCTGCGGTCGGAACGGAAATTGCAATCGAGCTTGCAAAAACATATATGACACATGCAGATGGTTTCTACTTTATGACACCTTTTAATCGTGCTGAAATAGTCTGCGATGTTATAAATGCCTTGCCCTTAAAAAATTAATAATTTACAAATTAAAAACCGTTACAGCAAATGGTGGGGCTGTGAAGAAATGAAGTTTAAGACTTCATTCTTCGCAGCTCCTTTCAATTTTTGTGAAAAAACAAGGCGATTGTTTAAAAAATGGCATACTCCCCCTTACCCCAAACAGCGTAATGTTGAAACCTCAAGTAGCTTTTTGCAGTCTGATTTGTTTTGTATAAAATTTGTGGAGATTAAAGCCGATTGAAACCAAATAAATCTCCAATTCGACTTTAATTTGACCTCTTCGCACTAATCTTTTGTACCAACGGTCATATTTCATTACACCGAAGGTACCCTCAGCTTGTATCGAACGATTCATTCTGAGCAATGCTCCGTGCATGCTTTCAAGATTGTTTAAAACTTCTTGATATATAGATGTCAATTCTTCATTTAAGCAGATAGTTCGGTTGCCGAATTGTCTGTCTTGGAATAGCTGTTCCTGTTCTCACCGCAGGTGGCAAGTTTAACTACATATTCACTGAGTTTATCTTGATATTTGCAGAGTTTCTCATAATATCTTTGTGTAATGGTCTTCCGATGTCCTCTGCCATACACAAAATTCTTCACAAACTTATTATACCACAAAAGGCACATAACCGAAAGTGATAACGGTTATGTGCCTTCTTGTTTTTGCAAGGCTGTTTTTTTCACAGCCCCTCGCAAAATATTATTTTTCAGTTTTACTTTTTCGATTATTATAAATAAACATCATAATTGCCATAGAACAGATTACTATATAACCTATTATAGAATATATATCTGGTATATCGCCAAAAATTATGAAACCAATAAGTGCAGAAAAAATTATCTGAGAATAGTCATATACAGAAATTTCTTTCGCTGGTGCATGGTAATATGCCGCAGTAATTGAAAATTGTCCGCCTGTTGCTGCAAGTCCTGCACAAAGCAGATATATTAGTTGAAGCCAGGTCATTTCGTGATACTGAAATATCAAAAATGGAAATGTCACAACGCAAGAAAAACAGGAAAAAAAGAACACAACAAATTTTCCATTTTCACCTTTCTGACCAAGTCGTCTTACAGCTGTATATGCTGCACCAGCACCTAAGCCACCTATAAAACCGAGAAGTGCAGGAAGAAACTCTGTAAGATTGAAGCTTGGCTTTATTATAAGTAAACTTCCTAAAAATGCTATAATGACCGCTAAGGTTTGAACTTTATTTACTTTTTCGTGCAGAAATATAAGCGAGAAAATTATTACAAAAAAAGGCGACATCTTATTGAGCATTGATGCATCAGAGAGTACAAGGTGGTCTATTGCATAAAAGTTGCAAAGAATTCCAAGTGTACCAAATATTGAACGGGCAAGCAACAAGCCAAGATTTCCTTTTTTGAATTTAAAGCCTTGCCCACTTTTTATTAACAGAATTGCTGCAAAAATCATAGCAACAAAATTTCTGAAAAAGCTTTTCTGAATAGATGGTAAATCTCCAGAAAGCTTTACGAAAGTATTCATAAGTGCAAAGCAAAAAGCTGATATTATGATATAGATGATTCCAAGATATTTTTTGTTGATTTTCAAATTATTCACCTCAAAAACAAGAAGCCACCCTAAGGGGCAGCTTCTAAGCATATACCTTTATTTAAATAATAATATTCATAAAAAATTTTGTCAATGGCAAATAAATTAACAAACATAAGTCTGATAGAAATTAAATCATATAATTATCATAATTATTTTCAGCCTCTCTATCAACTACATCTTGAATTGTTATTCCATCAAGATAGTCTGTAATAACCTTATAAAGTCCCTGCCAAATATAGAGCGTTGAACATTCCTCCGCACGCTCGCATTGAATCGGTTCAAAATCAAGACAAGAAACAGGAGCTATACTGCCCTCAGTAATTTTTAGAATCTCACAAATAGTAAGTTCCTTTGGGTCTTTTGCAAGCATATATCCACCTTGATAACCACGATTAGCTTTTAGAATACCAGATTTATTCAAAAGAGGCACAATCTGTTCAAGATATTTTTTTGATATATTCTGACGCTCTGCAACATCCTTAAGTGCAATAAAGCCATCCTTTTTATGTTCTGCCAAATCAACAAGAAATCTTACAGCATATCTACCCTTTGTAGAAATTTTCACACTATCACCTCAAAGTCTATCGGTTTTATATATTATATATTTTAACACAAAAGTTATCAATTATCAATGATAAAATTAAACAAAAAAATACCGTATACTTTTATAAAGCATACGGTATCAAAGTTTTCGATATAAATCCAACATTTAAAAGCTATCCGACTCAAACATTCTCATTTTCTAAAGCTTCTTTATTTGTTTCATTATTCATAATAACATCAACAGCACTAAGAAGTCCCTTATATTGCTCTATCATTTTCTTGAGATATTGCTTACCTTCATCAGTAATAGCATAGTAGTTACGAGTTCTGTGGCTTTCAGTAATCTCTTGAGAATACTCTACAACATAACCCTGCTCCTGAAGACGATATAGTACAGGATAAAGGAAATTCATTTTATAAATCTTGTTGCTGCGTTTTTCAAGCTCCTGAGAAAGCTTATATACATACATTGGCTTTTCGTTAAGAAGAAACAATGTAAGCATAGGACTGGTAGCTCTCTTGAAGTAATCCTCAAAAGAATGGTTGGATTCTTTTCCTAAAGTTCTGCCCATAAGTAATCACCTTTCTTTTCTAAATGTCACTATTATTATAACATAATATAAAATAAAATCAAGAGCATATATTGTATTATACACAATAAATTTACAATTAATCATTTATAAACTATATTAAGTATCTTTATTTTTGATTTATTATTTTGTGAAATAGTAACATTTTTTCGCTTATATTATAAAATATATTGGGCGATATATCTTATATAATTTTTTTCAATAGTGATTTTAGTGAAATTACCATTATCATTCGGCATTTATTTTGTAATATTTTGTTAAATAATACTAATTTTTACAAACAACTCTTTCAAAAAATATCTTCATAAGCATTTAATTGTTATTCATCAATATATGGTTCATAATTGTGCAATTTTGGAGCATATTTGTCTGCAAGCAGATAACTTAATTAAAAATTACTACCAGCATAGCCCCAATACTCTATTTCATCATACTTTACATAAATTCTATCACTTAAAATTTCAAGCTTATCTGAAACAATTTCTGTCAGTTCAGCAGTCAGCTTATCATAATTCTTAGCAGATGAGCCACCATAAATCTTAACCTCAAGTATTGCACAAGATTCGTCAGAACCCTTAAACCACATTCTCTGTTCATCACAGAAATTCAGCATAAGCCATTGTTCACTCTTACCAGGAATAATAGCAATAGCCTCACCAAAAGCTGATTTAAGTTCAGCTTCTTTTTCCTTTGATATAGATACAGATGTTTTCAATTCAATAAATGGCATTTTAAGCACTCCTTTTATTTTTTCTTAGATTTCCTGCTCATAATAAGCTTTGACAAAATAATAGCAACTACTCCAGCTATAATTCCAAGGCACAGATAAAAAGCACCAGAATTTCCTGAAACTGTTAATGCAAGAATTGCCACTGCAACAATAATTATTATAGCCACAATATAAAATGCTAAAACCTTTGGATTTTTCATTTAAATCTCCCACCTTAAATATAAATTAATCCTCATATGTATGGTCACAAATTTCCTTTATCTTTTCTTGCAATTTAAGATAATCCTCAAATGCGGCCGGCTTGTTATTGGGATTTCTCAACAAAGCCGCAGGGTGTAAGGTTGCCATCATAAGTACATTGCCCTTTTCAAAGAAAATTCCATGCTCTTTTGTAATTTTAATATCTGGCTTTATAATTTTTGCAGCAGCAATTCTGCCAAGGCATACAATAATCTTTGGACGAATTAATGCAAACTGATTTCTCAACCAATCTACACAAGCTGTCTGTTCCTCTGGAAGTGGGTCACGATTTTTAGGAGGACGGCATTTTACAATATTTGCAATATAGATATTCTTTTTTCGGTCGAGGTCGATAGCCTCAAGCATTTTATCAAGAAGTTTTCCACCTCTGCCAACAAAAGGTTCTCCTTGCTCGTCCTCATTTTGTCCAGGGCCTTCTCCGATAAACATAACCTCCGCATCAGGAGTTCCTACCCCAAAAACAACATTTGTACGAGTTTCGCATAAACCACACTTCTGACACTGCTTACATTGAATCTCAAGCTCGGCAAAATTATCTATCATACCAAATTACTCCTTATCAAATTATTTAGCTTAGTATATCATATTTCAATTTATAAAGCTACAATTTTCAGCAAAATCAAAAGTGTGATAGAGTATTCTCTACCACACTTTTTGAGTCTATTTTTAATTTGTTTATAGGTTTAAATCAAGGTACTTTAATGCACTTTTTATTTCATACCGTTCTCATAAGCTTCAATCATCTTTTTAACCATCTGACCGCCTACTGAACCTGCTTCTCTTGCAGAAATATCACCGTTATAACCCTGCTTGAGGTTTACGCCTACTTCGCTTGCACATTCCATCTTAAAGCGTTCCATAGCTTCCTTTGCCTGTGGTACATTGAGCTGATTATTGTTGCTGCTTGACATAATTATTTCTCCTTTGTTTTTAAGATTTTTTGATGTTTAAATTTTTGATTTTGTTGTTTTGCGTTTGCATTATTATATTATGTCGTTATCAGCTTAATATTAAATGTAAATTTTAGCGCTTATGGAATTTTTATCTTAAAATTCAAAACCTTCTTCTGGTATAGCTCCAAGTAAAATAAGAATTGCACTTGTCGCTAAAGATGAATAAAGCTCATAACTGCTCTTTATATAAAAATCTCTTGGCTCTATAATTTCACCATCAATCGTGCATATTGCTCTTTGCAAACTTACCATACTTACTTCATCAGTAATGCTTGCCGTACTAAATGTATCTTTTAGTGACATTCCACACGAAATTGCAATATTGCCACTTCCATTAAGCATATCTATTGCATTGCGATTTTCAGAAGAAAATATTGCAAGGAAGTTTTCTCCATATATTTTCCCTTTGAAATCGCTGCAAAAAACTGCGATAGAATTACCCGAAAGCTCATTGAAAGTTTCCGAGGCAGTGGATATAGAAATACTTCTGCGTTTGCAAAGCATATCACCATAATGTTCAATAGAATTACAAACGCAGTTAAAAAGCTCTTTATTCTTTCCCAAGATTTTTATATTTATCATAGCAATACCTATAATTATTTTTCATATGGCGGTGTATATTGAATTATCTCACGATATGATTCAAGTTCTTTCTCATCCTGTGCTGCAAAAGGAATAAGCCCTGTACAATCTGTTGTACTTGGAACAGGATTAAATTGTTTTAAAGCTTCTTCACGAGCCTCTGTTTCTTTATCATTAGGATAATGTTTTGCCTTGTTTAAATCAACCTTATTAATATTTTTACTATCCATAAAAATCCCCCTTAAAAGTATTCCTAAATATTTTAAATCGAAATTCTACGATTACATATTATTTTATGTAATCGAATTGTGTTCAACACCCAAACCAAAACTAATAGAAAGTGCCTCATCGACCTTTCCCATTTCGCCGAGGTCGAGAGAACCCATACGCTCTTTTAATCTGCGTTTATCTATTGTACGAATCTGTTCAAGAAGCACAACAGAATCTTTAGCAAGACCGCTTTCATTAGCCATAAGACGAATATGAGTTGGCAGATTTGCTTTAGTGCTTCGGCTTGTGATAGCCGCAGCAATTACAGTTGGACTATATCTGTTGCCGATGTCATTCTGAATAATCAAAACAGGTCTTACGCCACCCTGTTCAGAGCCTACAACAGGGCTTAAATCCGCATAATATATATCTCCTCGTTTAATATTCACAGCTTTCACTCTCCGAAATTTTATTTTGTGCCGGCAATATTATTCTTGTCCGATTTTCAGAAAAATAAACATAATAATCCAGCACATTAACATAATATTCTTGCAAAAGCCAAGTGACACCTTATAATATTTTGATAATAAATATAAAAATTTATTACATAAAAAGATTTAAAATAAAAAATTCGCACAAGCCATTAAAAAGCCTGTGCGAATTTTCTATTTAAAGTCATTAAACAACTTGGAAAAGATAGAATTTGAGATAATTTGTTTCCTGCATATTCCAGAGTATTGGGTGGTCAGGAGCTTGCTGACGAGCCTCTATCTGACGAAGCTCAACATGAGCATCAAACGCAGCTGATTTAAGCATTGTACGGAAAAGCTCATCTGTCATAAAGTGCGAACAAGAGCAGGTAGCAAGATAACCACCTCTTGGCAGTAGCTTCATAGCACGAAGATTTATTTCTTTATATCCACGAATAGCACTATCAACAGTTGCACGAGATTTTGTAAAAGCAGGCGGGTCAAGAATAACATAATCATATTTTTCATCTGCTGTTGGAAGATTAGGCAATAAATCAAAAACATTAACTGCTTTAAAGCTCATCTTATCATCAAGACCATTAAGTTCGGCATTTCTCTTTGCAAAACCAACTGCCTCCTCAGAAATATCAACGGCACAAACATGTTCTGCCCCACCATAAGCACAGTTAAGTGCAAAAGAACCTGTATGTGTAAAGCAATCAAGAACTCGTCTGCCCTTTGCCAGTTTTGCGGCCGCTCTGCGGTTAAATTTCTGGTCAAGGAAAAATCCTGTTTTCTGACCATTTTCAAAATCTACATAATACTTAATTCCATTTTCTACAATAGTTACCTCAGTTGAATCTGGAATATCAAGTCCATCGAGCTTAAAGAAGCCTTTGTTTTCTTCCATACCTTCAAGACGGCGAATACCAACATCATTTCTCTCAAATATTCCACGAATATTAAAGCCATCTTCCGCAAGGACTTTAACAAGTGCCTTAAAAATCAAAGGCTTAACACGCTCTGTTCCAAGAGAAAGTGTCTGGGTTACAAGTATATCATCAAACTTATCAACAGTAAGCCCTGGGAAACCATCAGCCTCTCCGAATATAACACGACAGCAATTAAGGTCATCACGCATAACCGTCTTGCGATACTCCCAAGCATATCTTACTCTGCGTTCATAGAACGAATAATCAAAGTGGTCATTTGCATTTTGCGAAATAACTCTTATACGAATTTTCGAGTGAGAGTTATAATATCCTGTGCCCATATATCTTCCACGATTGTTTACAACATCTATAAGATTTCCATCTTCAATTTCTCCGAAAATCTTTTTAACCTCTGTATCATAAACCCATGTACTTCCACCAATAAGTGAAGTTTCAGCTTTTCTTGAGATTTCCGCACGAGAATATTCTCTGTTTTTAAGTGACATATTATTTCTCCATTCCCATAATAATTTAAATTTAAATATTACCTATTGAAACAAACAATATAATTTTAACATTTAAACTCTAAACTTTCAATAAAAAGCGTAATCAATAAAAAATATAATATTTATTTGATATAATTCCTCTAAACAGATTGAAATTTTCAGACCTTTTAGTTAAAATGTAAATAGTATAAAAATAATTAAGCATGACTTTTAAATAGCTTTTTATTTTTAAAATTTTATTAGCTATACATATGATTAAATCTATATAAAATATGTATAACTTGGAGGTTTTATTATGAATAACTACTTTTCAAGATATGTTCATAGTGCTTTAATGGGTGACAAAACCGCATATGAAACACTTTATAATCTTACTAAAGACGCTCTATTTTTTGCAATACTAAATATAACTAAAAATGAACAAGAAGCAATAAGCATCATGAAAGAGAGCTATACAAACGCATTTGAAAATTTAACTTCTCTTAAAAAAGCAGAAATCTTTGATGTATGGCTAAACAGAATTGCCTCATATTCTGCTTATATATCTATCACAGAAAAAAATCCAGATGCTTTTAATAATGTTGCTGAAAAATTTGAATGGAATGATGAAGATAATTTCGACCAACTTCCACAAGAAACCATAGACGATAAGGACACACGAAATGTTGTGAAAGGAATAATCGAAAATTTGCCTGATGACCAACGACTTCTTATCATAATGCACTACTATCAGGAAATGTCTTTATCTGCAATCGTTTCAACATTAGATTTGCCAGAAAACACAGTAATGTGCATACTCTCATATGCAAGAGAGGGAATAAAAAAAGAAATTGCAAAAGCTGAATCAGAAGGCAGATTAATGCGTTCAGTATCTCTCGGTGCAGTTCCCTTTACACTTATGGAATTAGCAAAATCTCAATTTTTATTTCACCCTGCACCACCTATGAGCAGTATTATTACACCACCTACAAATGCAGAACCTATCATTGAAGAAAAAAATGATATACAAGCAATTTTAAATATTCCATCTCCTGACGCATCCAAAGAACAAGCACAAGAAACAAAAATTACTGAGCAAGTCCAAGAACCAGTTCAGCAAGAGTATGCAAACCCTTATGAGCAAGCACAACAACCAGTTCAGCAAGAATATGCAAACCCTTATGAACAAGCACAACAACCAGTTCAGCAAGAGTATTCAAACCCTTATGAGCAAGCACAACAACCAGTTCAGCAAGAATATGCAAACCCTTATGAGCAAGCACAACAACCAGTTCAGCAAGAATATGCAAACCCTTATGAACAAGCACAACAGCCAGTTCAGCAAGAATATGCAAACCCTTATGAGCAAGCACAACAACCAGTTCAGCAAGAATATGCAAACCCTTATGAACAAGCACAACAGCCAGTTCAGCAAGAATACGCAAACCCTTATGAACAAGCACAACAGCCTGTTCAGCAAGAAACAGTTGTAGAGCAGTCTCAGAATGTTCAAGAAGTTTCAGAACAACCATCAAATAATATTCCTAAAAAGCCACAATCATACCAGCGTGTGGTAGAAGCTAATTTTAGTATAGATAACGCCACAAAGCAAAAGAATAAAAAAACAGACAAGCAAAATTCTTCTCTTTCAAAAATCGGAAATTTCTTTAAATCAACTGCGGGCATAGCTACAATCATAGGAGTAGCTTTTGTTGTTATTGCTGGAGTAGTTATATTTTCTATGCTTGATGTCGCAAAAAAGAACAGTCTTTCAACAGATGGTATTATTGAAAGTTCAGTCGATATTAATGCATCATCAGATTCAGAAAGTTCTCACGAACCTACCGCCGAAGAACTTCGTGCTGCAGAACTTAAAGAAGATGAAAAAAATTATGTCTATAAAGAGTATCAAAACGATACATTACACATAGTCGGATATAAGGGCAAGCTTGAGGATTTAGTAATACCAGAGAAATATTCAAATAAAGTTATAACTGGAATCGACCCTATGGCATTTTCAGGCTGTTCACAAATTAAAAGTGTAACTATATCTAAAAATATTCAATCAATATCTCTTAATAACAGAAGCTGCAATATGAATCCTTTCTATGATTGCATTTATATGAAAAATATATATGTTGATGAAGATAATCGTTACTTTACTTCTGTTGATGGTGTATTGTATAATAAATCTAAAACTGAACTTCTTTTCTACCCATCTTATAAATCAGATTCATCATATACTATACTTGATAGTGTAACGAAAATTGAAGTTGGTGCTTTCCAAAGAAATGGTATAGTTACAGAAGTAATACTTCCAAAGAATATCAAAACTATTTCTAAAGAGGCTTTTCTTGAATGTACATCACTTCAAAAAATAGAAATTCCTTCAGGTATTACAGAAATCAGTGAATCACTATTTTTAGGTTGTAAATCTCTAAATGATATAACACTTCCAAATACTATTAAAGAGATAAAATCCAATGCTTTTTATAAATGCAGCGGTCTTAGAAAAATCACACTTCCAGAAAGTGTAGAAACACTCAATTTTCTTGCCTTTGGTGATTGCACAATGCTTAATACCTGTACTATAGAAAACAGTAATATGAAATTTAAAAGTTCATATGATAAGAATGAATCCATCTTCCCTAATACTCAGGTTACACTAAGAGCTAAAAAAGGTTCTACAACTGAAGCATATGCTAAAAAGTGGAAAATGTATTTTTCTTATATATAAACTTTATAAGCATATTCAATATTTTTCTAATTTATGATGTAATCAAGTAAATAAAATACTCGGAGGTTCCATATGAACTTTTTAGAATTAGCAAAGAAAAGATATTCTGTACGCTCATACAGCGAAAAGCCTATTGAAAAAGAAAAATTAGACACAATACTTGAAGCAGGCAGAATTGCTCCATCAGCAGTAAACTATCAACCTACAAAAATTATTGTTGTAACTGATGCAAAAGGTTTAGAAAAGGTTTCAAAAGCAACTAATTTTTATAATGCCCCTTGTGTTCTGATTGTCTGCAATGATACTTCAGCATCTTGGAAACGTAAATACGATGGCAAAGAATTTGGCGACATAGACGCAACTATCGTCACAGACCATATGATGCTTATGGCAACAGAGCTTGGATTAGGCACACTCTGGATAGGCAGATTCAAGCCACAGGTTATAAAAGAAGAATTTAATATCCCAAAAGAAATTGAACCTATCAATCTTCTTGCAATAGGATATGCTGATGGCGAAGCAAAAAGCCCAGATAGACACAGCAAGGATAGAAAACCATTAAGTGATATAATTCTTTCTTAATAACTAACAGACTTTTCTAAGACAATTAAAAGTTTTGCTCAAGCTTTTTCAAAAGCTTGCGGTTTCCAAAGGCGGAGCCTTTGGTGGGTTTTAAGGGCAAAGCCCTTAACATTCTTTGCTCCTTAAGCGGCGGATTTTATCCGCCGCTATTTTTTGCTTTTAATTCATATTAACCTAACTATATACTGCGAATTTCCATTGCAAAATACTTTTATTTATGCTATCATTAAACAAGCGAACATACTGTCGATTTTTTAGAAAATCATTTATTCATGGAGGTAATTCCAATGATGAAAAATATAGTAGTAAAAGGTGCAAGAGAACATAATTTAAAAAATATTGATGTTGAAATTCCAAGAGAAAAGCTTGTAGTTCTTACAGGACTTTCAGGTTCAGGAAAATCCTCCCTTGCATTTGATACCATTTACGCTGAGGGACAACGCCGTTATGTAGAATCTCTCTCCTCATACGCAAGAATGTTCCTTGGCCAGATGGAAAAACCGAATGTTGATAGCATTGAGGGACTTTCTCCTGCAATATCTATCGACCAAAAAACAACCTCAAAAAATCCTCGTTCAACAGTTGGTACAGTAACAGAAATCTATGACTATCTGCGTCTTATGTATGCAAGAATAGGTATTCCCCACTGTCCTATCTGTGGCAGAGAAATCAAACAGCAAACGGTTGACCAGATTGTAGATAGTGTTATGCTGCTACCAGAAAAAAGTAAAATTCAGGTTTTAGCACCTGTTATAAGAGGTAAAAAAGGAGAGCATAAAAAGGTTCTTGAATCCGCCTCAAAATCAGGCTTTGTCAGAGTAAGAGTTGACGGAATAATTTATGACCTTTCTGAAAACATCACTCTTGAAAAGAATAAAAAGCATAATATTGACATAATCGTTGACCGACTTGTTATTAAAGACGATATTCAATCAAGACTTGCTGATTCCATAGAAACTGCCTCAAAGCTTGCTGGCGGTCTTACTGTTATCGCAATACAGGACGGCAACGACATACTATATTCACAGAATTATGCTTGCCCCGACCATAATTTCAGCATAGACAAGCTTTCACCAAGAATGTTTTCTTTCAACAATCCTTTTGGTGCTTGCAAAAAATGTACAGGACTTGGAGTTTTTCTGAAAGTAGATAAAGATTTGATTATCCCTAATCCCGAGCTTTCAATCCGTAAGGGCGGTATCAAGGCAAGTGGTTGGGCTATGGAAGGCAGCACAATTGCAACAATGTACTTTGAAGCTCTCGCAGAAAAGTATAATTTCTCACTTGATACTCCAGTAAAAGAACTCCCTCCAGAAATTCTCGATATAATTCTTTACGGAACAAAGGGCGAAAAAATTCGTGTTGTAAGAAAGCGTGAGTATGGCTCAGGTGTTAATGAAGTACCATTCGAGGGAATCATAAATAATCTTGAGCGAAGATTCAAAGAAACAAGCAGTAAATGGATAAAGGAAGAAATTGAATCCTTTATGAGTGCCACAGAATGTGAAGCCTGTCACGGACGCAGACTTTCCCCCGAAAGCCTCGCTGTAACTGTTGGTGGACTTAATATAAGTGAATTTTGTGATATGTCTGTCGATAAAGCACTCGATTTTATCAATAAAATTGAGCTTACTGAAAGACAGCGTATGATTGCCAAGCTTGTTATAAAAGAAATCATATCACGCCTTAATTTCCTTAAAAGCGTTGGACTTGGCTATCTCACCCTTTCAAGAGCCGCTGGAACTCTCTCGGGTGGCGAAAGTCAGAGAATCCGTCTTGCCACTCAAATAGGCTCATCACTTATGGGCGTTCTTTATATCCTCGATGAACCAAGCATAGGTCTGCATCAGCGTGATAATGACAAGCTTCTTGCCACACTCAAAAATCTTCGTGACTTAGGAAATACTGTTATCGTTGTAGAACACGATGAAGATACAATGCGTGCCGCTGATTATATTGTTGATATAGGGCCAGGTGCAGGAGCTCATGGTGGTGAACTTGTCTGTGCAGGAACTGTTGATGATATTATAGCTTGTGAAAAATCTATTACGGGACAATATCTCAGCGGAGCAAGAAAAATTCCTGTTCCACAAACACGCAGAAAAGGCAATGGAAAATTTATTGAGGTTAAAGGAGCAAGACAGAATAACCTAAAAAATATTGATGTCAAATTTCCACTCGGAACATTTCTCTGCGTGACTGGTGTTTCTGGCTCAGGAAAATCCTCTCTTATCAATGAAATACTTTATAAATCTCTCGCTTCAACTCTAAATCGTGCCAAAACACGCAGTGGAGAACACGATGAAATTCTTGGTGTAGAAAATCTTGATAAGGTTATTGACATCAACCAAGCCCCTATTGGCAGAACCCCTCGCTCAAATCCTGCGACATATACAGGTGTTTTTACAGATATTCGAGAGCTTTTCGCAAGCACTAATGACGCAAAAATGCGTGGATATTCGTCAGGAAGATTTTCCTTTAATATAAAAGGTGGTCGTTGCGAGTCTTGTGAAGGTGACGGCATAATCAAAATTGAAATGCACTTCTTGCCTGATATTTATGTACCTTGTGAAGTTTGTGGCGGAAAGCGTTATAACCGTGAAACTCTCGAAATAAAATATAAAGGCAAATCTATCTATGATGTACTTGAGATGACAGCCGAAGAAGCAACAGAATTTTTCAGCAACATTCCTAAGATTTCAAGAAAGCTTAAAACACTCTGTGATGTTGGCTTAGGTTATATCAAGATTGGACAACCAGCCACAACACTTTCAGGTGGTGAAGCACAGCGTGTAAAGCTTGCAACAGAGCTTTCAAAGCGTCCTACCGGAAAAACTGTCTATATCCTTGATGAACCAACAACAGGTCTGCATATAGCTGATGTTCATAAGCTTGTTGATGTTCTTCAAAAACTTGTCGATAGTGGAAACACCGTAATTGTTATCGAGCATAACCTCGACCTTATCAAAGCAGCTGATTACATCATTGATTTAGGTCCAGAAGGTGGCAGTGGCGGAGGTACTATCGTAGGCACAGGCACTCCCGAAGAAATAGCACTGAATGAAAACTCATACACAGGTCAATATTTAAAAAAATTCTTATAAAATGCGTGGAAAACCTCTAACCCATTCGTATATATTAGTGAAAACACAAGATAACCAAATAAAAAAATAAATTTAGAAAAGGGATTTTATTATGGCAAGCACAAGATTAAATAACACAACCAAAGAAGAAAAAACCTTCTTTGGTTCAAATCCGGTTCTTCGCAATGCAAAAAAATCAGTCTACCAGGATTCAGACACAGAATCCGCCTCCTATAAAGGAATTGCTTTAAAATGTTTAATTTTCCTTATAATGATGATTATAGGTGTAGCCCTTGCAATGTTTCTTCATAATCTAAACTATTCAACTATATATATTGATGATGATATTTATGCAAACACTGCAGAAATTATCGGCGGTTTAGCTTCATCCGTTCTAGTTTTAGCTCTTTCAATAGTATGTATTTTCTTAAAGAAAACGATACCCTTTTTTGGCTCACTATATTGCATAAGCTTCGGTTTTCTATACGCATTTATGGCAAATATTTTCAAAGAATACAGAGAGCCTATACTTCTTGCAATCATAGTAACACTTTCAATATTCGCAGCAGTAGTTTTCGCTTATATGAGCGGCAAAATTAGACTATCAAGCAAGTTTAAGCAAGGTATAACAATAGCAATCTCGGCGCTGGTTATTTCTTCAGTAGTTATTGCAATCGGATTCTTCATTCCTGGATTGAGAGAAATCTCCGTATTCATATCAACCAATCCTGCACTCTGCATAGCATTTTCAATCATCGGCATTATAATAGCAACTCTCTCACTCGTTAAAGATGTTGATACAATCCATGAGATAGTAGAAAGCAGAATATCCGCTAAAGTAGAATGGAAAATTGCTTTCTCCTTAATTTTCTCCCTCGTATGGATTTTCGAAGAAGTTCTAAGACTTATCCTCGCTTTTAAAGATAACTAAAACATAATAAGCAAGCTAAAGGGCAGGTTTCAATACCTACCCTTTTAGTTTGCTAAAAAAATACTTCGGATAAACACAAAAATGCCAACCGTAAAATTCGGTTGGCATCCCTGTTTATGAAAAAAAGAAAGGAAGAAAAAAGAAAACCTATAATCAAAATTAAATATCACTGATAGTCGATAACATTAATCCAAGTCTTGAGGAAATCTTCTTCCTCTGGACGATGCTTTACAAGCTGTGAGGCTGCAACTATCGGCAACCACTGCTGTACATATTGTTTAGCAGTGTCAGACTTTTTGCAGAATAAGTCAAGATACTTATCAGCAACAGTCTTATCTTTAAGAGCAAACAAAAGATATGTTCTTGCTGCGTCTGCAGAAGCGTTTCCCTGAGTAGCGTGTGACCAGTCAAGGATATGCATTGAGCCATCAGGAGAAACGATAATATTTGACGGGTTAAAATCGCCGTGGCAAACCTTATCATGCTTTGGCATAGACTCAAGTCTTGTATGAAGCTCATAACGAGTTGTTGCATCAATTTCATTACTAAGGCTTGAAATCTTTCTATTCATCTTATCCTTTAGCTTATTAAGGAGAGGAGCTTTCTTGCTCTGAACCATAAGCTGAAGGTCAACAAACTGTTCAAGATATTTGTCGAAATTATCTGGGTCTTCTTCCATAATTTTTTCAAGTGTCTTACCTTCTACATACTCAATTGAGATAGCCCACTTACCATCAATAACCGAAACTGCCTTAATTGCAGGAATAGGAAGACCTGTTTCCTCAACTCTTGCGTGATTAAGAGCCTCGTTAAGAATATCTGACTTAGGATAATTGCTATCGAATACTTTTATAGTAGTATCGCCATCTTTGTAGATAACCTTATCTTTGCGTTCAGCTAAAACTTTCTCGAATGTCATAAATTAAGTCCCCTTTCGGCTTTTATATTTAGTTTAACAGATTTCTTAGAATCAAGTGTTTCTGTATCTGATGTTGTTATTATACTACACAACTTGAATAAAAGATAGATGTAATGTGCATTAACTTTTGGTTAATTTTTTGTGCAATAAGACAAATTGTCTAAATTTTAACAATAATGTTAGATATGTTTGTTAATATTTTATCAATCGACCAAAAATTCGACACGATTTTTAATTGTATATATACAACTATTATGTACATATTCAGGATAATTATTCGCACAAAAAAGGGGCTGTGAAAAAACAGCCCCTCATTTATTGAAAATATAGGAAATAAGCCTTAAATTTCTTCAGGCTTTAATTTTTTTATTCCGAACATCTTTCTTAAAAAGAATGAGAAGAACTTTGGTCTGTCAACTACAACGATTTTCATAAGTATACCTCCATAAATTCAGCAGCATTTCGACAACGCAATCGCAAGTATTATTACAATTATCGCTGCGATAATCAAAAGGCATCTCTGTGGGAAAAGCAGTGAAATCAAAAGCCCTAAAGCAAACGCAAGTGCCGTTTTTCCGCTATTACAGCTATTGCAGCCCCTTCGCTTTCTTGCCATAAATAACACCGCCTTTTTTATGTGTTTGAGCCTTTCGTAACGCTCTTAATACATAATACTCGGCGGCGTAATTTTTGTGCTTATTCCTTTGAAAAAATTATTACGGCACTGCCCTCATCAATTTTTACTCGTGCAGTATCAGCAGTTATAACATTGCTTATTCCTAACGGTATTTCTGCAAAAAGTCTGCCCTTTTCAAGCTCATACTCAAAGCCAGAAAGTGTGACAACACAGCTTTCACAACCAAAAGCAAAAATTGAAAAGCGTTCTCCACACTTATTCTCTATAAGCATTTCCTCATCAGAAATAATCATCAATGAATTGCTTTCGTCAATAAGCGTTCCTCTTGCATTGTGAGAACGGATATAACTCAAAACAGAAATATTCGCATAGGTATGGTCCATTCTTCCACCTGTACCACCAAAAATAATTATTTCGTCAAAACCTCGGCTAAGAGCCTCTTTAACACAGCTAAAAGT
This sequence comes from Pseudoruminococcus massiliensis, assembly GCF_900291955.1. Lineage (GTDB taxonomy): Bacteria > Bacillota > Clostridia > Oscillospirales > Acutalibacteraceae > Pseudoruminococcus > Pseudoruminococcus massiliensis. The sequence goes on from NZ_OLMR01000001.1 coordinate 109,819, forward strand.
ATCTGTATCATCTTTCTTTATAGGAAGCTTTAGAACTGTAGCATTTGTATTTGAAGGCACTTCTGCGGAATCAAAATCTCCAATAATTATATTAGGCACAAGACCTGCCTTTTCGGCGTGTTTATATCCGCCATCGGCACATATTATAAAATCATCAGAAAGAACCTCATCACGCAAAAATGAAATTTTTATTTTGGGTGATGATGATATAATAACACAGCGACTCATACTAATCTCCTTATGATTTATTCATCCAATCCTTAATATCCTTAACTTCATCATACATCATAACATAACTATTATGCCTTGATTGACTTATCTTGCTTTTGTTAAGTGCTTCAAGGACACCGCAGCCTTTTTCTTTTATATGAGCACAAGAAGTAAATTTACAATTACAAATATAAGGCTCAAATTCAGGAAAGCAATTCGGCAAATCCTCTTTGCGAATAAGCTCATAGCGTTCTATATCAACCGTAGAAAACCCAGGTGTATCAGCTATATAACCTCCACAAATTTTATAAAGCTCTGTGTGACGAGTTGTATGTCTGCCACGACCAAGCTTTCGACTTATATCACCAGTTTCAAGCTCAAGTTCAGGAAGAATAGCATTTAGTATAGTAGATTTTCCAACACCTGAATTTCCAGTAAAAGCTGAAATTTTTCCTCCAAGCATAGACTTAATTTCTTCTGCCCCATCATTATTTTCCTTAGAACATTCTATAAGCTTAAAGCCTGTTTTTGCATAAATTTCTTTTAGCTTTTCCGCACCGCTTAAATCTGTCTTAGAAATAACTATAACAGGCTCTATTTCCTTTGAAACTGCTGCCGCTGTCATTTTATCAATAACAAGCATATTTGGCTCTGGCTCAGTTGTAGACGCCACGATGAATAAAGTATCTATATTTGCCAGAGGTGGTCTTATAAGGGAATTTTTACGCTCTGCAATGCTTTCTATTGCACAATAACCGTCATCGGGAATAGAAATCGTCACTCTATCTCCAACATACGGCGAAAGCTTTTGTCTACGAAAGCTTCCACGAGCTTTACATTCATATATAATATTATCCTCTGCTTCTACATAATAGAAACCGCCTAAAGCCTTTATAAGCAATCCATCTACTGTTTTCATTTCACACCTTCTCTAAATTTCTTTATAGATAAGGTCTGCTCTGCGAATATCCGCAAAGCAGACCTTAATAATTTAACTATTACTCAACCGATGGGTCATCTGATGGAACACCAGTTATTTCGCCTGATGATTCCTCATTGAAATAAAGTGTAATCTCATTACCAGATACAGAGTAGCTCTTTATCGTTGTGCTGTCAGAAGGATTGCCCTCATAACTAAAACGATAATTTGCACCATACTTATCATATACATAGCTGAATGTGCTGCCGATAATGTCATTAAATTCCTCAGTTGATGATTCATTTGAAGATTCGTCTGATGGTTCATTTGAAGATTCACCATTACCCTTGCTTACAAATATGGTAATTTCGGAACCTGCTGAAACAACTGAACCCTCTGACGGATTTGTTCTTGTAACATTACCACTTTTAACTGTATCGCTTGTTTCAAATTCTCTCTTAATATTACCAGCGTCAAAACCAGCTGAAATTAAAGCCTTTCTTGCATCTTCTTCAGAAGAATCTGCAACAGACGGAACCTTGAATGAATTTGATGTGTAAGGATTCTCCTTTGTAAGAGTTGCAACTGGTGGGTCCTTAGTAAAGTCGATAGTAAAAATCTTATATTCACTATCATTAATGTTAATCTTAACCTTTACATCTTTATCTCTGCCAGTAATTTTAAGCTTTCCTACATCTGGAAGATATACTGAATCATTTGAAAGACTATCGTCCTTGATACCATTGATAAATACTTCAAGGCTTACCTTTGCTTCTTCATTTGGCCAACCCACCTCAAGCTCAATATTTCTTTCTGAACCTGTCGGAAGCTTACCATTACTTGCATAGATTGTAACAAGTGTACCCTTCTGTACTGTGTTGCCCTCATATGGCTCAAGATTAAATACCACATCTCTCTTTTCAGTAGAAGGCTGGTCGCTAAACTCTGTCTTTAAACCAAGCTTTTCAAGCTCTGCTTTAACCTCATCTTTAGTCTTACCAATAAGCTTTGTAGGAATCTGAACTGTTTCGCCCTCAGGACCATCGCTTATAAACAAAGTAATCTTTGTACCGATTTGCTGTTCAGTACCCTCTCCAGGTGAGCAGTCAACTACATAGCCCTTATCAACCATATTACTGTAAACCTTCTTAATATCTGTATAAAGGTTTGCCTTTTGAACTTTTTCCTCTGCATCTTTTTGGCTGAGTCCCTTAACTGTTGGAACATTAACCTTAGATTCACTACTATTGACAGTAAGAATAATTTCAGAGTTTTCCTTAACAGTCTTAGTTCCTGCCTTAGGGTCTTGGTCAAGAATCATCATAAGAGGCTTTGAGGCGTCATATTTAACCTCAATCTTGAAGTTAAATTTATATGATTTGTTAGACTGAACATCATCGAGCATTTGACCGATGAAATCCGGAATTTCAACATCTTTTGACGAACCGCCCTGACAGGATTTTGAAGTAAACATAAATATCAGAACTGCGATAGCAATAACAACAACAGAGGCAATTCCTATTGTTACCCATTTTACTGCGGTTCTTGAGCGTGTATCACTCGATGCTTCCTCATCATAATCATAATTATCATTATAAAGCTGGTCAGGGACAGCGGGTGCATTACTACCCTTTATAGAGGTTTCAACAAACTTTGTATCTCCGCTTGTTGTGTCATCATAATACTTATAATTAAAGCGAACACTTGGATTTCTGCGGAAAGTTTCGATAGCCTCAAGCATCTTTGCGGCTGTTTCATAACGCTGTGCGGGGTCTTTTCTCATAGCCTTGAGAGTGATTTCTTCAAGTCCCTCAGGAATCTCCTCATTTATATCACGCAAAGGACTTGGCTCTGTCTGAAGCTGCATAATAGCCACAGAAACTGCACTATCAGCCTCAAAAGGAAGCTTGCCTGTAAGCATTTCATAGAGCATTACGCCAACAGAATAAATATCAGCCTTGCCGTCTGTCAAATCGCCACGAGCCTGTTCAGGTGCAATATAATGAACTGAGCCGATAGCTGTATTTGTCATCGTACGAGTTTCGCTTGTTGTAAGACGAGCTATACCAAAGTCTGTAACCTTAATAGTTCCGTCTTGAAGAAGAATTATATTCTGAGGTTTAATATCTCTATGGACAACACCCTTTTCGTGAGCGTGTTCGAGAGCCTCAAGAATCTGCACTGTGAAATGCACAGCCTCTTTCCAGTTTATAACTTTCTGATGCTCGATATACTCTTTAAGAGTAATGCCGTCAATATATTCCATAACGATATATTGAATTCTGTCACCAAAGCTGACATCAAAAACCTTAACTATATTCGGGTGAGAAAGCACTGCAATAGCCTTAGATTCATTCTTGAATCTACGAATAAAATCATCATTGCCAAGGAATTCTTCCTTCAAGATTTTTACAGCAACAATCTTATCATCAATCGTATCATATGCTTTATAAACCGTTGCCATACCGCCGACGCCTATAAGCTCTTGGAGCTCATATCTGCCGTCAAGCCTTTTACCAACATATTTATCCATTTAAAAATAACCCCTTTCAACCGATTATCGGTTTATGATGACAACAGTTATGTTGTCACCTCCGCCTTGCTCGTTAGCCTCTGCAATTAGTGCCTCAGTAAGTGCTTCACCGTTGAATTTCTTATAAAGCTCGACAATTCTTTCTGGACTAAGGTAATTTGTAAGTCCGTCAGTACATATCATAAAAATCGAGTTTTTTGGAAAATCAGAAACGGTAAAATCAAGCCTTATCCTTGGTTCTACTCCCAAAGCCCTTGTGATTATATTTTTCTTAGGATGGTTTTTTGCCTCTTCAGGAGTAATTTTTCCCATATCAACCATTTCCTGAACAATAGAATGGTCCTGCGTAAGCTGGACAAAGCTTTCACCATCTATAAGACAGGCTCGGCTGTCACCTGCGTGAATAATGTATAGCTTGTTTTCTTTGACTATTGCAGCAACAAGTGTTGTACCCATTCCGCTAAGCTCATGACAACTGACAGACTCCATATATATTGCATTATTTGCAACAGTAGCCGCATCTGCCAAAAGCTGTTTTATCCGGTCTTCGTCAAAGTCAAGCTCATAATTCTCAGATATGTATTGGGCGATTTCATCAACAGCGGTCGCACTTGCTATACTTCCACCGTTTGCTCCGCCCATACCATCACAGACAACAGCCCAAACGGTCTTTTCATCAAACTCACCTGTTTTGCAGCTGTCCTGATTTTGCTTTCTGACAATTCCTGTATCACTTTTGCTGAATACCTGCATCATTCTCAGCCCCCTTTTTATCCGCTTCAGATTTTGTACCCCGCCTCAACTGCCCACACGAGGCATTTATGTCACTTCCGAGGGTTCTTCGTACAGTGACTGTTATTCCGCTTTTTTCGAGTATATTAGAAAAAGCCCTCAGCCTTTCTGCCTTACTCTTTTTATATCCTGTGCCGTTTACTGCATTAACAGGAATAAGATTGACATGAGCCAACATTCCATGCAGTCTTTTTGCTAATTCTCTTGCACAGGCATCGCTGTCATTTACATTATCAATCATTGCATATTCAAATGATATGCGTCTGTTTGTCATTTTAAGATAATATCGACAAGCTTCGAGAAGCTCATCTATACCCCATCTTCTGTTCACAGGCATAGTTTTACTTCTTATCTGGTCATTTGGTGCATGAAGTGAAACTGAAAGTGTAAGTTGAAGCTTTAAATCTGCAAGCTCATATATTTTCGGCACAACACCACAGGTTGAAAGCGATATATGACGCATACCAATATTCATTCCCTTATCATCAGAAACAAGCTTCAGAAAGCGTATTACATTATCGAAATTATCAAGTGGTTCTCCCATACCCATAAGAACGATATTTGAAATTCTGATATTTCTATCTGCCTGTTCAGCTTGAAGCTGTGCAAGCATTTCGCTCGGTGTAAGATTTCTAACATATCCGCCCATACCTGTTGCACAGAAGGTGCAACCCATCTTACAACCAACTTGTGTTGATATACAGCTTGTATATCCGTGATGATATTTCATAAGAACTGATTCTACGGTTTCGCCATCTCTAAACGAAAAGAGATATTTTACTGTATCATCATAATCCGAAATGAGTTTTTTTTCAATAGTTGCAGAGGATATATAGCACTTTTGACCAAGTTCTTCTCTTAAACTCTTAGAAATATTAGTCATTTCATCAAAGGATTTTACTCCTTCGTGAAGCCACTTAAATATCTGACCCGCCCTAAATGATGGCTGTCCCATTTTTTTAAGCTCTGCCTGCAATTCCTCAAGAGTCAAAGATTTTATATCTATCATAAGTTATCCTCCTTTCAGTTTTCTTTCAAGCAATTTAACTAACATTCATTCGATAAAAATTAAAAGTTTCGCTCGAGCCTTTTTAAAGGCTCGCAGTTTCCAAAGGCAGAGCCTTTGGTCGCTCTCCGCAGAGAGCGAAACACTTTATACTCCTCTAAGCGCAGGAGGGTAGAAAAACATTCCAGCGGAATGTTTTTCGTAGGGAACCCTCGCAGGGGGTTCCCTAACTGTAAGCCACCACTCCAAGATGCGAAATCGCTCGAACCTTTTCAACTTATTATAAATAACAGTTATCATCGAACTCATATTAACTAATCATCTATTTACGAACAAACGCAGAAATAAAGAAACCATCTGTACCATTTGTATGAGGGAAAAGCGTAAGCTGATTGTCTGGCTCATCTATTCCTCTTATAATATTATCAAGCTTTATATCATAAGGCTTAAAGTCGTTATGTTCTTTTAGAAAGCGTTCTGCATTTTTACCATTTTCATTTGGATTCAGTGTACAGGTAGAGTAAACTAATGTTCCACCGTCTGCAACAAATCTCGCAGCATTACATAATATAAGGTACTGCAAATCTGGCAGAGTGTCAAGCCCTGTAACGCTTTTATAGCGTAATTCAGGCTTTCTTCTTATAATTCCAAAACCTGAACATGGCACATCACACAAAACCCTCTGAAATTTTTGTCCATAATCCTGATTTTGTGCATCAGCAAGCTTTGTTCTGATAATATTAATAGAAGCTTTTTTTGCATTTTCTTCTATAAGCTTGAGCCTTTGCGGATAAAGGTCACAAGCAAGAATCATACCGTCATTTTGCATCATTTCTGCCATAGTAACACTTTTTCCACCAGGTGCGGCACAGACATCAAGCACCCTGTCACCTTTTTTGGGAGCAAGTACCTCACAGCAAAGCTGGCTCGAAATATCCTCGATATGAAATAAGCCTTTCTTAAATTCAGCAAGCCTTGTCAGCGAACCTGAATTTTCTATAAGAACAGCATTTTCAATGAGTTTGCTTTTCTCAACTGAAATACCCTTATCAGTAAGCAGCTTAATAAGCTCGTCGGTATTAGTTTTGATTGTATTTACTCTCGCACAAAGAGGTGGTCTGCCAGATTGAGATTCAAGCAACTTTTCTGTAATTTCTTCACCATAGGATTTCTGCCAAAGAGCGATTATCTCCTTCGGAAATGAATACTTTATAGAAAGGTACTGAGCCTTATTCTTACTTGGAAGTTCGGGCATACCACTTCTCGAAACCGAACGCAAGACACCATTTATAAAACCACTCGCTGAAAAAAGCTTTTGTTTTTTGCAAAGCTTAACGCTTTCATTTACTGCGGCGGAATCAGGTATTCTGTCCATATAGATTATCTGATAAATACCCATATAAAGAATTATCAATGCCTTTGGTTCAATCTTTTTTATAGGTGTTTTTGAGAATTTTGAGATTATATAATCAAGAGTAAGCTTTCTCTCAAGCACGCCATAGAATATAGCCGCCGCAAGTCCGACTTCTCTCGGATTCGCCTCTGACCTTGAAATCATCGTATCAAAGGCTATGTTTGAATAAGCCTCGTCCTCAAGCACTCTTAACAAAGCATTAAATGCAAGGGTTCTGCCGTTTATATTGTTATCCATACTATCTCCGTCTGTTATTTGCTATAAAAATAATTCTGAGCAAATTGAGCATTGCTGTAAGTGTAGATGCTACATAGGTCATAGCGGCCGCACGAAGTACCTTTCTTGCTCCTGCCAATTCTTCCGCAGTACAAAGACCTGAATTTTCAAGTGCAACCATTGCTCTGCGGCTTGCGTTAAATTCAACAGGAAGTGTAACAATAGAGAAAAGAAGTGCTACACCATAGAGCAAAATTCCAAGATAAATGAAGAAATCATATTGTACCGGAAGTACCAAGCCTATTAAAACCATTGGCCAAGCAAGAGATGAGCTTATTTGTGTTATTGGAACTAATGCTCGTCTTATAGTCATAGGGGCATAGCTTGTTGCGTGTTGTACAGCGTGTCCAGCCTCGTGTGCCGCAACACACATTGCTGTAACCGTTGTCTTATTATAAACAGGGTCAGAAAGTCTTATAGAATTTGAACGGGGGTCAAAGTGGTCATTCATATTACCACTTATCGGATTTATCGGAATAAGCGGAACATTATTCATTCTAAGAACCATTTCAGCGGCATTTCTTCCTGACATAGCCGAAGAATTTCTAACCTTAGAATACTTATTAAAAGCAGTCGAAACACAATATTGTGCATAAATCGAAATCAAAAGTCCAGGAATTACAAATAGCAGATAAGTATAATCAAAATAATAAAATCCCATACAAAAACCTCCTTATTTCAAAAATGAATGAAGTTCTGTTTTATGACCTCTCAAGAAATCTGCCACATTCATTTTCTTTTTGCCCTCAGGCTGAAGCTCAAGAATTTCAATAGCACCGCTCCCACAAGCTACAATAAAAGGTTCAAGCGAAACTATTTCTCCAGCCTGTCCGCAAGCGTCAGCAAGCTTTGTCTTATGAATTTTTATACGCTTACCGTCCATAATCGCAGTAGCAGACGGCCAAGAATTAAGTCCTCTGACCTTGTTATGAACTGCTTGTGCGGATTGTGTAAAATCAATCGGTGAAATATCCTTAGAAAGCATTGATGCGTAGTTGGATAAGCTGTCATCTTGCTTTGTGAGTGTCGCTGTACCATCTTCAACAGACTCAAGTGTTTCAATAATAAGCTTTGCACCAAGTGCAGAAAGTCTGTCGTGAAGTTCATCAGCAGTTTCATTCTCACCAATGGTAAGTGATGCAGATTTAATCATATCTCCCGTATCAAGGCCAATATCCATCTGCATAGCTGTAACGCCTGTTTCCTTTTCACCGTCAATGATTGACCACTGAATCGGAGCCGCTCCACGATACTTTGGCAAAAGTGAAGCGTGAACATTTATACAGCCATATCTTGGCAATTCAAGAATTTCCTTAGGCAAGATTTTACCATATGCAACTACTATAATAACATCAGGCTTAATCTCTGAAAGAAGCTTAAAAGCCTCGCCGTCCTTGAGAGTTTTCGGCTGATAAACTGGGATATTATGCTTTAAAGCCTCCTCTTTAACTGGAGGTGGTGTAAGAATCTGTTTTCTGCCCTTTGGCTTATCCGGCTGAGTAAAAACAGCAAGAACATCATGTTTTTCTATAAGAGCTGATAAGCAGGGAACAGCAAATTCAGGAGTACCCATAAATACTATTCGCAATATTTATCCCTCCAATTCGTCCTCATCTAACATTCTTATTACATGAGCCTTGAAAAGTATTCCATCGAGGTGGTCATTTTCGTGGCAAATTGCCTTTGCAAGCAAATCAGAGGCTTCCATAGTAAATTCCTTGCCGTTTCTGTCCTGAGCCTTGACAGTAACAAATCTTGGACGAACAGTTATTCCATATTCGCCAGGACAGGAAAGACAGCCTTCACCTGTTTCCTGTCTGCCACTTGTCTTAATAATTTCAGGGTTGACAAACTCAAGCTTACCCTCTCCAATGTCTATAACAAATGCTCGCCTTAACATACCTACCTGCGGTGCAGCAAGACCAACGCCATTGCCTGCTGTCATTGTTTCATACATATCATCAAGCAAAGAGGCAAGTCTGTCATCAAACTTTTCAACAGGACGGCATTTTTTGGTTAAAACCTCGTCGCCCTCTTTAACAATATTTCTAAGTGCCATAGTTTTAAGACTCCTTTTCGGCAAATCACATTATATTTTCTGGGTTAATATCAGCATAAACAGTAACCTCAGAATAATTTCTGTCCGCACCAAGTTCACAAAGCAAAGATGATAAAAGACTGCGAAATGCCTTATTATTTCTGAATTTCAAGATAAGTCTGTACCTGTATTTATTGCTTATTTTAGAAACAAGCGCAGGTGCAGGACCTAATATAACAAGGGGCATACCCTTATATTCATTAGCGAGCTTTTCTTTTAAAAGCTCCGAAAAATGTTGTGCTGATTTCTCAACAAGATTTCTGTTTGTTCCAACAAAAGCCACAACGCCTATATCCGAAAACGGCGGATATATCATTGCCTTTCTCAACTTAATCTCACTATTATAAAATTTATCATAATTCTGAGATTTTGCAAGAGCTATAATAGGATTCTCAGGAGCATAGGTCTGAATAATGGCCTTCCCCTCAAAATTACCTCTGCCCGAACGACCAACAACCTGTGTCAAGAGTGAAAATGCTCTTTCATAACTTCTGAAATCTCCGCCATAAAGCATCTGGTCTGCATTTATAACCCCGACAAGAGTTACATTTGGAAAATCAAGTCCCTTTGCAACCATCTGCGTTCCAAGCAGAATATCATATTCACCGTTCGCAAACTGTGCAAGCTTTTTCTCATAAGCAAATCTCTGCATAGTAGAATCGGTATCAAGTCTGAGAACTCTTGCATTAGGGAAAATCTCGGAAAGTTCTTCCTCCGCCCTTTGAGTACCTGTTCCGCCGAAACGAAGTTTTTCACTTCCGCAGGCAGGACACTTTTTCGGAACAGGAATAGAATATCCACAGTAGTGACACATCAACCTGTGGTTTACAGAATGATAGGTCAGCGAAATTGAGCAGTTCGGGCAGGATATAACCTCCTTGCACGAACGACACGAAACAAAGGTATTATGACCACGCCTATTCAAAAGAATAATAGACTGCTTTTGATTTTTCAGATTTTCCTCAATAGCCTCAAGCAGTTTTGAGCTATACGCACTCATATTGCCTTGTTCCTGCTCAATATTCATATCTGCTGTTATTACTTCGGGCAATTGGGCTGTTCCGTATCTTGTTTTCAAGACTTGCAAGCCATATCTGCCCTCATTTGCGAAGTAAAAACTTTCAACAGAAGGTGTCGCAGAAGAAAGCAAAAGCAAACAGTTATTTTCTGCACAGCGAAATTTTGCAAGCTCTCTTGCGTGAAATCTCGGTGTTGCAGAAGATTTATAGGTATATTCCTGTTCTTCGTCCATTACAATGAGCGAAATTTTATCAAATGGTGCAAATATCGCAGAACGAGTTCCGACAGCTATTTTAGCTTCACCATTTTTTACACGCTTCCATTCCTCAAGACGCTTGCCAATCGGCAATCCGCTATGAAATATAGCAACTCTATCGCCATAGCGTGTAGTAAACTTATTCAAAAGCTGTGGTGTCAGTGAAATTTCCGGAACCATTACAATTACATTTCCGTTATTAACATCAACTGCATTATCTATCAGCTTCATAAATACAGAAGTTTTTCCACTTCCTGTAATTCCATAAAGTAAGGAAACAGACGCTTTTCCCGAATTTTGTCTTTCGAGCAAATCGTCATAGGCTTTCTGCTGTTCGTCCGTAAGAAATATTACAGGCTGTTGCTTTGGCTTGGATTCTACACTTGGAATATATTTTGGAGCTTCCTCCTCGAAATATTCGCATATTCCTTTTTTCACAAGACCATCTGAAACTGCTGATGTCACGCCAAGAAAGTAATTAAGTTCCTTAACAGAACATTCCCCAGCCGTCTGTAAAAGCGAAACAACCTCGCTCTGCTTAGGTGATAACCTTTCTGGAATATCTGCACCCTCACATATACGAACCATTTTTACAGTAGGTTCAAGAAAGCGTTTCTTAATAACCTCTTTTTTCAGAATATAACCTTTTTTGCATAGCTTAATCAAAAGACTGTCATCAGAAAAGCCCATATTCTTCAATAGAATATCGTGTCTAACTGGCTTTTTTCTTGCTATAAGAAAGTTTATAAGCATACTCTCATCAGCAGAAAGATTTTCAGCTTCTGCACCGTCTTGAGTATAGGTATAAGCATAGGTCAGCTTCATACCCAAGCCGGCAGGCAGCATTGCTGCACAAGCCTCATAAAAGGTACAATAATAGCGTTCCTTCATAAATTTAGCCATAGCAAGCATTTCTTTAGAAAGAACAGGCTCGCTATCAAGCAATTCTTTTATTCGTTTAAGCCCTTTTTTAGCCTCTGTTTCCTCGAAGATTGAAACAATTATGCCTTGTCGCCTTGGGCTATTTCCAAACGGAACTATAACACGACAGCCTATCTGTGCTGATTCCAAAAGATTTTCCGGAATTATATAGTCGTAGATTTTATCAAAGTGGAGAGCTGTTTTTTCAACAGCAATTTCTGCAATAAGCTTAGTCATCTACTTCCGCTTCATAGATAGCATACTTATGATTTTTAAATTCCTCATAAGCTACGAGAACAGGCTTTTCATTCTTTTCGACTTTGCCCTCAGCCATTTCCTCTGAAAGCTCTCTTGCTCTCTTAGCAACTGCAATAACAAGAGCGTAACGGCTCTGTCTTCCCATTAACATATCGTCAAGTGATGATTTTATCATTATAATACACCTCAAAAATATAATATTATGGCAAGTAATCAAGAACTCGCCTCATAAAAAATTTTTATCTAAAAATAATTAAATATTAATACTTTCTGCATTTTGTGCCTTGATATTCTCTGCCTTGAAAATTGCAAGAACATCTTCAACACATTCTTCAATTGGACCATTTATAACAACATAGTCATATTCGCCCGCTTTTTGCATTTCGCTCTTAGCAGTATTCAGACGCTTCTGTATAGTTTCCTCGTCCTCTGTGCCTCTTTTTCTGAGTCTATGTTCAAGAACCTCCATAGAAGGTGGTGCAATAAACAATGTAATAGCATCAGGACGCTTTATCTTAACCTGACGGCAACCCTGAACATCAATTTCAAGAATTACATTTTTAGCCTCAGAAAGCCACTTTTCAATTTGTGCAAGAGGAGTTCCGTAATAGTTCTCACAATATTGTGCATACTCAAGAAATCCGTTTTCGTCTATAAGCTTTCTAAACTTATCTACTGTAAAGAAATGATAGTGTACACCATCAATTTCTCCCTCTCTTGGTTCTCTTGTTGTAACTGATACTGAAACCTCATTTTCTGGAAGTTTTACAAGTTCCTTTACAACAGTTCCCTTTCCTGCTCCCGAAGGACCTGAAAGTATAAACAATAAGCCTTTATTCTTCATCAGAATTTCTCCTTTCTGCAATTTTATCAGAAGTATCTTCTTTATTATTGGCACGATTAGCTATAGTTTCAGGTTGTAATGCTGATAAAACGATATAACCGCTATCAGTAAATATAACCGCCTTAGTTTTTCTGCCACAGCTTGCATCAATAAGTGTTCCTTTATCCTTTGCATCTTGAACCATACGCTTAATAGGTGCAGCATCAGGTGAAACAACACTTATCATTCTTTCGGACGAAATAAGATTTCCATATCCTATATTGATAAGCTTCATCTTAATCCTCCATCATTCAATATTTTGAATCTGTTCACGAATTTTTTCTATCTCGCCCTTGATGTCAACGACAACATGTGCCAATTCAGCGTCACTGACCTTAGAGCCGATTGTGTTTGCCTCTCGGTTCATTTCCTGTACGATAAAATCAAGCTTTCGTCCGATTGGTGCATCACTTTCAAGCATTTCGTGCATCTGAGCAATATGTGAACGCAAGCGTATTGTTTCTTCAGCAACAGCAGTTTTATCAGCAAAAATTGCCGCCTCCGTAAGAATTCTCTGTTCATCGATTTCTACTCCGTTAAGAATTTCCTGCATACGAAGTACAAGCTTCTGACGATATTCCTCAACAGTTTTGGGAGAGCGTTCTTCAACGCTTTCAACAAGAGAAAGTATTACATCACAGCGTGAAAGAACATCGTCTTTCAGTTTTTCGCCCTCTTTTTCTCTCATAGCTATAAGTCCGGAAACTGCCTTTTCGGCACATTCTTTCACTGAAAGCCATACCTGTTCTTCGTCCTCTGGAGGCTTACGAACAGTAAGAACATCATTATATCTTGAGAGAAGCGAAACTGAAATATCTTCTCTTATATTGTACTTTTGTGCAAGCTCATGCAAAGCATTTACATAACCTGCGGCAAGTGAATGATTGATTTCAACAATAGATTCTGTATTTTCCTCCTCAGAAACTCCTACAAAAACATCAACCTTACCTCTCGCAATATAATCAGATATAAAACCTTTCAAACGCTCCTCAAGGAAACCATAGCCTCGGTTAGTTTTGCAAGTAAAGTCAAGAAATCTATGATTTACTGTTTTAATCTCAACAGAAATAGTTCTTCCCCCAGCAGTACCCTCAAACCTGCCAAAGCCTGTCATACTCTTTATCATTTTTATCATCTCGTTTCTATTATAGGATATGATAATATTCATTTCTCGAAATCTCAAGAAATCTACTAATATATTATCTAATATTATTAAGATTAAGTCAACAGCAAAACGGAAATCTTCGTGCAAACTGCACATAATTAAAAACAATTTTCAGCATTATGCACAATGAAATTATTTCTATCTAAAAAATAATTCACTGGTAATTACTTCAATCGTGGCAATAATCTTTTCTAACTCACTCCGAGCGAGACTTGTCGAGCGATTCCGCGTCTTGGGAGCGGCGGCTCGCCGCAAAGTTTAGGTCAAGCCTTTTTAAAGGCTTGCGGATTCCAAAGGCAGAGCCTTTGGTGGGTTTTAAGGGCGAAGCCCTTAACCTGTATTGCCTTCTTAGTGGCGAACTTTGTTCGCCACTAAATTCTTTTGTTAGCAACATCAGTCATTTAAGTGCGGACAAAGTCCGCACTTAGAGTGCAAAGAATGTTAAGGGCGTTGCCCTTAAAACCTATGAGGGACTCCGTCCCTCAACCTTGCGAGCCTTTGAAAAGGCTCGAGCGAAACTTTTAATTATCTTAGGAAAGTCTGTTAACTAATTGGAAAATTCATAGACTGCAGCGGCTCACTGCTTAATATACAAAGGCTAACTAATTTACAACAAAATCAGTTAGCCTTTTAGTAATTATATTCAATTAAAATTTATTTATTAGCTGCGTCCTCATCAGACTTACGGATTTGACCACGCTTAATCTTACCGCCAAGTGTCTTAGGAAGTTCATCAACAAACTCAATAACTCTTGGATACTTATAAGGAGCAGTTACTCTCTTAACATGATTCTGAAGCTCCTTTTTAAGTTCTTCGCTTGGTGTATAACCAGCAGCAAGAACAACTGTTGCCTTAACCACCTGACCACGAATTGGGTCTGGAACACCTGTGATAGCACATTCGACAACAGATGGATGCTCAAGCAATGCACTTTCAACCTCGAAAGGTCCGATGCGGTAACCAGAACACTTAATAACATCATCATCACGACCGATAAAGCAATAGTAGCCGTCCTCATCGCAAGATGCCATATCATCAGTGTTATAGAATTTACCAAGAAGCTTTTCTTCTGTCATCTCAGGGTTTTTGTAGTAACCTGTGAAAAGACCGACAGGAGGATGATTTTTAACATCCATAACAACGATAGAGCCTTCCTCGCCTGTCTTAACATCGTTTCCGTCTTTATCAACAAGGTGAATGTCATAAATTGGTGATGGCTTACCCGTTGAGCCAAGACGAGGCTCAAACCACTGGAAGTTAGCAAGAAGAACGCTGCCTTCACTTTGACCAAAGCCTTCATAAATAAAGTGGCCTGTGTATTCTTGCCATTTCTTGATAACCTCTGGGTTAAGAGGTTCACCTGCTGTACAGCAACGCTGAATACTTGAAAGGTCGTACTTTTTCAAATCCTCTTGAAGCATAAATCTATACATTGTAGGAGGTGCACAGAAGGTAGTAATTTTATACTTAGAAATAACCTCAAGAAGCTTTGCAGGAATGAACTTATCCATATCATAAGCGAAGACAATTGCACCGCAAATCCACTGACCATAAATTTTACCCCAGCCAAACTTAGCCCAGCCTGAGTCAGAAACACTCATATGAAGCTTATTTTCCTGAACCATCTGCCAATATTTAGCTGTAACGATGTGTCCAAGAGGGTGAGCAAAATTGTGCTGAACCATCTTTGGCATACCTGTTGTACCACTTGTGAAGTAAACAAGCATAATATCGTTCCAGTTAGTAGCCTGGTCTCCTGTCGGACGAGCGAACTTATCTGAAAACGGTTCGATTTCATCTTCAAAGAAACGCCAACCGTCACGAGGTTCGCCAACAACAATTTTATTTTCAAGTGTTGGAATTTCCTTTTCAGATGCTTCAACCTGATTGATAACAAAATCGTCATTTACACAGATGATAGCTTTAACTTCAGCAGAATTGCCTCTATAAACAATATCCTTCTTAGTAAGCTGAAGTGAGCCAGGAATCAAGACAGCACCAACCTTATGAAGTGCGGTTGCACAAATCCAGTATTCCCAACGACGACGAAGTATCATCATAACAACATCGCCCTTTTTGATGCCAAGACTTCTGAAATAGTTAGCAGTCTTATTTGAAAGACGACTAATATCACTAAAAGTAAATGTTTTTTCTTCGCCGTGGTCGTTGCACCATACGAGAGCCTTCTTGTTTTTGTCAGCCTCTGCCCAAGCATCAACAACATCAAAGCCGAAGTTGAAATCCTCAGGGATATTGACCTTATAGTTAGCCTTAAAATCCTCGTATGAGTCAAATTCGGTTCTTGGTAAGAATCTGTGTAATAGCATACTTAACTTCCTTTTCTGAATAAATTTTTATATAATACGATATATCGTAAAATTTACACAAAAGTGACTTTTAAGCTTAAAATTTTGCGAAAATCGGTAGATTGTTTTCATTATAATACACTTTTTTTCTCTTGTCAAATCATCTTTCAATTTTTCCAAGATTTTTAAGTTGTATGATATATAATTGAGTTTGTCATAATATAATTATTGCTGATTTTATGAGGGAAATTTGTCATTTATCTGTTATAAATCATTTTTATTATTTATAACAGTTAGAATTAAACAAAAGCTTATAGTTACCTATAACCGCCTTGCTTTTCGAAGTCTAAGTCTTGAATTTATTTATCTGAAATAGTATCATTATAAAAATCAAGTCAATAAACAGAGGTGGCCTTATGCTTAAAAAAGGAGATTATATCGGAATATCTGCCTGTTCTGACAGCAGAAAAGAATTTGAACGAAAAAATATTAATGAACTATATAGCGTTCTAAAAAATATCGGTTTAAATATTATAACAAGTAAATATATTTATGCAAATGATGGTACTTTTTCAATAAGTATTCAAGAAAAAGCAGATGCACTTATGGAGCTTTATACCGATAATCGCATTAAAGCCATATTTGATATTTCAGGTGGAGATATGTGTAATGAATTATTAGATAAGCTTGATTACAATATCATCAAAGAAAATAATAAACCATTTTTTGGATATAGCGATTTAACTGCTATCATAAATGCAATCTATGCCAAAACCAAAAATGTATCATATCTGTATCAAATAAAAAACATTGTATCAGAATATTCTAAAGAACAACAAAAAAGCTTTATTGATACAATAATACTTAATAAAAATTCACTTCTTAATTTTGATTATAGATTTATTCAAGGAGAATCTATGAGCGGAATTGTTATTGGTGGAAATATTCGTTGTTTGCTAAAGCTTGCGGGGACAGAATATATGCCTGATTTTTCAGAGAAAATTTTATTTCTTGAAAGCTTAGGCGGAGGTGTCGAGCGAGCAGCAGCCTGCCTCAGTCAACTTAGACAGCTCGGAGTTTTCAAGCGTATAAAAGGTATTATTTTAGGACAATTTACATATATGACAGAAAACAACTGCAAACCATTAATAGAAGAAATAGTTCTGCGTGAAATAGAAGATGAAAACATTCCAATTGCAAGAACCTATCAAATAGGACACTCTAAAGATTCGAAATCAATAAAAATCGGAGAATATTATAGCCTAACGATATAAAAAATCTCGGCTTGTTTTTAAGACAAGCCGAGTTAAGTTTTTAATTTAAGAATTATTATTTCTTCTTTTTGCTCGCAATAATACTGATAATAATAACAGCGAGAGCAACAACAGCTACACCAGCTACAATAAATATAATAGTCTGACTATTATCACCTGTTTGTACTGTATTATTATTTATACTATCAGGATTAACAACAGTTGATTTTCCTAATGTAGTAGCAAATGTATTCATTGCTAAAACGCAAATAAGTGTCAATGCTGTAAAAGCAGAAGCAATAACTGCACGAAACTTTTTCATGATAATTTCCTCCTAAAAATTTTTCAATAATTTTTTCCTACTTGAATATTATATCACCTATTTATGGAAAAAGCAACTTTTACTCGAAAATTACACATTTTAGCTTGAAAAAGCTAAAAATCGAGTTTCTACGTTGTTTAAAAGGTATAAATTAATTGATATATTTTATTTGTAGTTATGAATTATTCTATATTATAATAAAAATACCAATAATTTAATTTTTAGATTGCATAATTAGGGATGGTGAATATTTTGACATCTAAAGATAGTTTTAAATTTAGAATTGTAGAATTGATACTTCTTGCAATGCTCAAAAATGAAGATAAGTATGGTTATCAAATTTCTCAAGAAGTATCTGATTTAAGCAATGGTTATCTATGCCTTAAAGAAGGCTCTATGTATCCTGTTTTATATAAGCTTATGGAAAAAGGCTATATAAAAAGCAGAACAGAAAAAATCGGTGAAAAACGCACAAGAGTATATTATCATCTTGAAGATTCTGGCAGAGAATATCTCAAAGAAACAAAAAGTAATTATATAAATAATGTAAAAATAATTTGTAAGATTGCAGAAATTTCTAAAGATGAGTTATTTTCCTCAGAAACATAAATACATAATATAATAAATTAAAAGTGCGAACCTTTTTAAGATTCGCACTTTATTTTATAATATTCAGGATTAAATTTAAGTTTTGCCTATGTATAAAAGATTAAAGGTCAATCTTCTTATCGCCACCAAAACCATTGACTGCATAATAAGCAACACCATTTTCAGGCTGTACATAGATGTCAAGAGTTTCAACAGCATCATCAAAGCCATTTGCTGCATAATCAGCCTTGCAAGCCTCAATAAGCTCAGCGTCTGTATAATCTCTGCCCTGATACTGAACTGTAATAGTAGCCTTTGTTGCAGGAGCCTTCTTGCAAGCTCTCTTCTTAGGAGCAGCCTCTTCTTTAACCGCATGAGCAACCTCAGCCTTTGTTGTAGGAGCAGCCGCTACTTCCTTAACAGCAGTTGTCTTTACTTCCTTTGTTTCCTTAACAGCCTTTGCTGTCTTAACAGCAGGTTTCTTAGTTGTAGCCATATATCTTTTTCTCCTTTTCTATTTTAACATTATAATATGTTTATGAATTTATTATAGCTTTTAAAAAGCAAATTGTCAAACGCAAAAGGCTAAAAATGGCTTGTTTATCAAAAGAATGGTTACTTAGCCAATAGCAAGTTTTTTAAAAAATAAATTATTGTGCATATTAGCTACATATTTTGTACTATTCTATTAGAATTAACTAAACAAGAAAGGATATGGGTCTATCTTTGTACCATTGTCGATAATTTCAAAATGTAAATGTGGTCCTGTAGAATATCCTGTCGAGCCGACCTCTGCAATCTTTTGACCTGCGCTAACCTTATCTCCTGCCGATACACAAAGCTTACTGCAATGACCGTAGAGCGTCTGATAACCGTTTTCATGGTCGATTATAACATATCTTCCATAGCCAGAATTATCCTCTTGAGCAAGTATAACTGTACCGCCATCGGATGCTAAAATATCAGCACCATATACACCACTGCCAGAAATATCAAGTCCATTGTGGTTTGTTCCCCATCTTGGTCCAAACTCACTTGTTATGGTATCGTAGTTAGGCAAAGGCCAGCTGAATTTTCCAAGTGAAGCTCCGACCTTATCATTTGTTCCGATAGTTGTAACCTCATTCACGACCTCTGAAATAACTTCTTTATAAAGAACCTTTTCTGAAACCGCTCTCCCATCAATATATGTAATCTGAGATGTAGTTTTTATTTCGCCGTCTTTACCCTCGGTTGTAACTTCCTTATATGAGGTACTAAGCTTATCGTCCTTAACAGTTTCTTTTTTGAATTTTTCCACCCTGTTTTCTGTTTCCGTAACAGTAAATTTTATAGATATTGGTAATTTGTTATACTTTATTATAAGCTTGTCACCAGTTTTAATTTTACTTTCCTTTATAGCAGGATTTTGGTTTTCAAGCTCATCAACTGATATTCCATAATACTTAGCAATAGAAGCTCTTGTTTCTTTATTTTTAATAGTATGAGTAGTTGTAATTTCTGATTTTTTGCTTAAAATTGATTGTAAGCCCTCTTTGTCAGTAAGTTCACTTCTCATATGCATACCCTCAAGGATTTCCACCTTTTCAACAAACTGTGCCTTAGCATCAATAAAATCCTTAACAGCTTTCTTTTTCATAGACGAAAGAACTGTTCTCATCTCTTCGTCAGATGTCATAACTGCAATGGTTCTGCCATCAACCTTAAGTGAATATGCGGTTATCGGAACTTCTATATTTTCACTCATAGACCTTGTTGCTTTTGCAGCAGCGGTGAGACTTCTTGCCTCTGCAATTCTTGCATCAGTATATAAAACCTCAGAAGGTGTTACTGTCTTTTCATTTTCAGATATTTCATTTTGCCTAACAACTACAACTGGAACAATCACACCAGATGCGACAATCGCAGCAACTAAAATTCCAATAAATATTTTCTTTGTATTACTACGCTTTTGAGGGATTGTTTCAATTTCCTCAATGAAATGCTTTTCTCTACTCTTATTATCAGAAGCGTGTTTCATCATAAAACCTCACTTTTAAATTTACGCTAATAACTCTTTTGCGTATCGCACTTTTTTAATTATATCAATTTTGTAACTACTTTGCAATGGAAAATATAATGTTTCAAGAAATAAATTCCTGATTTTCCCAAAGTTTAAGGGCATTATTCAGATACTTGAATTACCTATACCAATGTGCTAAAATAGTAGCTGTTCACAATTTGTTATTTTAAAGAAAATAAATTGTTTCTATTTATTTTAAATTTATTTAATTTTATTATCGAATTTTCTTAACTTTCTAAAGATATAATCTAAACATCAAATGAAAAACAAATATTTGGAGGTTCTATATTATGACAGATTATAACAGAGATAATGAACAATACACACCAGAAAACGATGGTCGTTCTTACGATGATATTTACTCATCACAGCCAGAACAGCAACCAATAAATCAAACTGCTGAACAATCCACTTCAGAAGCTTCAACAGTTCAAAAGGTTCAGGAAACTACACAACAGTATACTACTTCACAAGCTGAGCAACAACCCCCTATACAAAACACATATGCACAAGCTCAACAGCCTATTACTTATAATAGTCCTTATTCACAGCAATATCAGCAACCTACTTATAGCACACCTTACTATCAGCCACAGCCAATTAAAGCAACTGATGTAAGAACTGCTCCAAAGAAAAAGAATAAGACAGCTAAGCGTGTTGCAATTATAACAGCTTCTCTTGCTTTAGTAGCTTGCATTGGTATCGGTGGTGGCT
Organism: Pseudoruminococcus massiliensis; assembly: GCF_900291955.1. GTDB lineage: Bacteria > Bacillota > Clostridia > Oscillospirales > Acutalibacteraceae > Pseudoruminococcus > Pseudoruminococcus massiliensis. The sequence goes on from NZ_OLMR01000001.1 coordinate 130,816, forward strand.
TCCTCGGTTCTAAGCTTGCCAGCTCTTCTGTTACACCAGCAAGCACAGAAAATAGCAGTTCAAGCAAGGCTGGAAGTTCTGAAACCTCAAAAGGCAGCTTGAACATAACCAAAAACGAAGGCACAAAGGTTGCTGCAACAAGCACTCAGGAGGTAGCTGAAAAGGCTGCAAACTCTGTTGTAGAAATTACAACAGAATCCGTTGTAAGCGGTCAATATATGCAGCAGTATGTTTCTACTGGTGCTGGTAGTGGTGTTATCATCTCAGAAGATGGATATATCATAACCAATAACCATGTCATTGATGGTGCAAGCAATATTACAGTCACCTTGAAAAACGGAAAGTCTTACACAGCTAAGCTCATCGGCAAGGATAATCAAGTTGATGTTGCTTTGTTAAAGATTGAAGAAACAGGTCTTAGTCCTGTAACCTTTGGTGATTCTGATAACCTAAAGGTCGGTGAAACTGCTGTGGCAATCGGTAATCCTCTCGGAAAGCTCGGTGGCACAGTTACAAGTGGTATCATTAGTGCTTTGAACAGAGAAATCACAATAGGCGGTGAAACTATGAATCTTCTCCAGACAAATGCAGCTATAAACCCAGGTAACTCAGGTGGCGGACTTTTCAATGCTAATGCTGAGCTTGTCGGACTTGTTGTTGCTAAGTCAAGTGGTTCAGATGTCGAAGGCTTAGGCTTTGCTATTCCAATAAACGATGTTGTAAATATTCTCCAAGACCTTATGGACCATGGCTATGTAACTGGCAGACCATCACTTGGCGTTTCACTTACTGATATTTCTGAAGACCAGTTATTCTCATATAGACTTGATGAAGCAGGCACATATGTAGCACAGGTAACATCAGGTTCCGCTGCTGAAAAGGCTGGAATCAAGCTTGGTGACCTTCTTGTTAAGATTGATGATACAGAGATAACCTCATCTTCTCAAGCTGCAAGCTTAATTTCAAAGCATAAGGCTGGCGATGAAATAAGTATCACTATTAAGCGTGATGGCAAAGAGCAAACTGTAAAAGCTACTCTCGACGAATCAACAACAAGTAGTGACAAAAAAGCTGAACAATCCAGTTCAACCACATATCCATATCAAGGCTATGGTAATTATGGTGGCTACGGCTTCTAAATTCTAACAAAATTTAATATAAATAAAATAGAGCCTCACTGATAGCATAAACTGTCGGCGAGGCTTATTTTTGTATCTAAAAAAGGAATTTTATTTTTGCCACTGCATATAGTTATAAAGGTGATGAATTTGAAGAGAGTTATTTCTTTATTTCTAATGGCATTTGTTGCAACCTCTATAATTATGCTCTGTATGACAGGTGCTAAGGAAAAGGATTTTATACGCTATGTTGAATTTAATGTAACATATCCAGCCTTAGAAACTGCTATGAAACTCGATATAGATTCGCAAGATGATGAAATAAAACTAAATTGGATAGATATGCTTGCCTATTTAGGGGCAAAATATAGTGGGGACTTTTCAAGCTATAAGGAGAGCGACTTAAAATTCATAGCCGAAAAACTTTCAAGCGGTGAAAAAATATCCGATTTAACTAAAGATATGAAGTATTATTCATATTACCGAGAAGCTTATGGAGCAATACTTGATGGTTTTCTTGGCGAATATACCGAAAAATCAACGGACGAAAACGGCAAAACTACCGAAACAAAAAAGTATGGTTTGAAAGTTTATTCTCCTATTGCAAAAACCTTTCCATATTCACATTATGACGATTTTGGAGCATCACGAACATATGGCTATAAACGTCAGCACTTAGGACACGATATGATGGCGGCTGTCGGAACACCTGTTATAGCAGTCGAGTCCGGAACAGTTGAAATTATGGGTTGGAACCAATATGGTGGTTGGAGAATTGGTATCCGTAGTGCTGATAAGAAAAGATATTACTACTACGCACATTTAAGACAAAATCGACCATATCAATGCGATATGGCTGAAGGCAAAACAGTCAATGCAGGAGATGTTATCGGATATGTTGGTCGAACAGGTTATAGCACAAAAGAAAACACAAACAATATAGACACAAGCCACCTTCATTTTGGTTTACAGCTTATTTTTGATGAGAGTCAGAAGGAGTGTGACAACGAAATTTGGATAAACCTCTACCCTATCACACTTCTGCTCGAAAAAAACAAATCTGAAGTTTGTCGTATTTCAGAAACAAAAGAATTTTATAGTATTTCATCAATGCAAGAAATTGCAGAAAAAAATTAAAACAACTTGATTTTAATTAAAATATTAAGTGGGGATAAAATCCGCCGCTTGAGAAAAAAGAGATGTTAAGGGCTTTGCCATTAAAACACACGAGGGATTTCGTCCCTCAACCCTACAAACCTTTGAAGAGGCTTGCAATGAAACTTTTGAGTTTCTTAGAGAAATATATTCGTTAATAAAAATGCGATAAACTCATAAATCGAGTTTATCGCATTTTGTTTACTTAAAACTATATAATTACTTCAAAGCTGACATAGCTGCCTCGATAAGAGAAATTTTCTCAGTCATCTTTTCAGCAGTTGCCTTAACCTTGTCCACAACAGCCTGTGGAGCTTTTGATACAAACTTCTCGTTTGCAAGCTTGCCCTCTGCCATTGCAAGTTCTTTTTTAGCTGTTTCAAGCTCTTTGTTAAGACGCTTGAGTTCAGCTTCCTTGTCAACAAGCTCGTCCATCGGAATATAAATTTTTGCATCTGCTGTGACTATTGTTACAGCGCCCTCAAGCTCGAATGATTCTCCGATTTCAACTTCGTTTGCACTTGCAAGCTTGATTATAAACTTCTCACCATTTACATATGGTTTCTGTTCCTTAGCCGCAATATAGACTTTAGCTTTTCTTGAAGGTGGTACATTCATTTCTGCACGACGGTTTCTGATAGCCTTAATAGCTTCCATAACCATTTCCATTTCGTGAGATGCCTCAGGGAAATTGAGAGCCTCATCATACTCAGGATAAGCCTGTGTCATAATTGTTTCGCCCTCGTGTGGAAGTGACTGCCAGATTTCCTCAGTGATGAATGGCATAAATGGGTGGAGCAAAAGAAGTATCTTTGTAAGAACCCATACAAGAACCTGTCTTGCATTCTGTGCGGATTCGCCCTCAGACTGCAAACGAGATTTTGCAAGCTCGATATACCAATCGCAGAAACAATCCCAGATAAAGTCATAGAGCTTCTGAACAGCAATTCCAAGCTCGAACTTGTCGAGATTTTCACGAATTTCCTTTGTATAGGTGTTAAGTGTGCTGATAATCCACTTATCCTCTGCTTCAAGCTTTTCAGGAAGCTCGTTCTTGACATCATAATCATCAATATTCATATGAACGAAACGGCTTGCATTCCAAAGCTTATTTGCAAAGTTACGGCTTGCCTCAACCTTTTCATCAGAGAAACGCATATCGTTTCCTGGGCTGTTACCGTTTGCAAGAGTAAAGCGAAGTGCATCAGCACCATATTTGTCAATAACCTCAAGTGGGTCAATACCGTTGCCGAGTGATTTAGACATCTTTCTGCCCTGTGCATCACGAACAAGTCCATGAATAAGAACCGTATCAAACGGAGCCTTTCCTGTCTGCTCAATGCCAGAGAACATCATACGCATAACCCAGAAAGGAATAATATCATAGCCTGTTACAAGTGTGCTTGTAGGATAGTAATGCTTGAAATCCTCAGTTTCTTCAGGCCAGCCAAGGGTTGAGAAAGGCCAAAGTGCAGAGCTGAACCATGTATCAAGTGTATCAGGGTCTTGCTCTATATTTTTGCTTCCGCACTTTCCGCAAGCACATGGAGTTTCAGAAGAAACAGTAATCTCACCGCAATCAGAGCAGTACCAAGCAGGGATTCTATGTCCCCACCAAAGCTGACGGGAAATACACCAGTCACGAATATTTTCGAGCCAGTGGAAGTAAATCTTATCAAATCTCTGTGGAATAAACTTTGTTTCGCCGTTCTTAACAGCGTCAATAGCAGGACCTGCAAGAGGCTTCATCTTAACAAACCATTGCTTTGAAACTCTTGGCTCGACAGTTGTTCCGCAACGATAGCAAGTACCAACATTATGAGAGTAGTCCTCAATCTCGACCAAAGCACCCTCTTCTTTAAGGTCAGCAACGATTGCTTTTCTTGCCTCATATCTGTCCATACCTGCATACTTAGGATAATCCTCAGTAATCTTTGCATCAGGAGTAAGAACATTGATAACCTCAAGATTATGACGAAGACCAACCTCAAAGTCATTAGGGTCGTGAGCAGGTGTAATCTTAACAACACCTGTTCCGAAATCCATTTCAACATAGCTATCTGCAACAACAGGAATTTCTCTGTGCACAATAGGAAGAATAAGTGTCTTGCCGACAATATCCTTATATCTTTCATCATCAGGGTTTACAGCTACGGCAGTATCGCCCAAAAGAGTTTCAGGACGAGTTGTAGCAAGTTCAAGATAACCGCTTCCATCTTTGAAAGGATAACGAAGATGCCAGAAATGTCCCTGCTGTTCCTCATACTCAACCTCAGCATCAGAAATTGATGTTAAGCAGTGAGGACACCAGTTGATAATTCTTTCACCACGATAAATAAGACCCTTGTTATAGAGTTTCTCAAAAACTGTATTAACTGCCTTGTTGCAGCCGCTGTCAAGAGTAAAGCGTTCTCTGTCCCAGTCACAGCTTGAACCCATTTTCTTGAGCTGTTCGCAGATTCTTCCGCCGTACTGTTTCTTCCAATCCCATGCTCTTTCAAGGAATTTTTCTCTGCCGAGGTCATCTTTAGTAAGACCTTCTTTTTTCATAGCTTCAACGATTTTAGCCTCAGTAGCAATAGACGCATGGTCTGTTCCAGGAAGCCATAATGTATCGAATCCACTCATTCTATGATAACGAATCAAAATATCCTGTAAGGTATTATCAAGAGCGTGACCCATATGAAGCTGACCTGTAATATTAGGCGGTGGCATAACTATTGTGTAAGGCTTCTTATCCTTTTCACACTTAGCGTGGAAATATCCGCCTTTCAGCCAAAATTCATATGTTCTGTCTTCAACCTCACTTGGATTGTAAGCTTTAGCAAGCTCTTTTGCCATCTCTATCAATATCCTCCTTTTATTTCTTTTGTCGGGGCTTCACCCCGAAACCAAACACAGGCTCTGCCGTAGGTAACTTCATAAGCAGTTGCCTTTGAAAGTGTTTTTATAATCTATAAGCGAATACATTTCGCCACTACAAGTTTATTAATTAATTGGTAATTACTTCATACACAACAGCAAACTTCCCAAACTCACCACAAGTGAAACTTGTCGAGCAATTCCACATTTTGACTACAGAGGTACTCCGTCAGGGAAACCCCTACGAAAAATATTTCATTATAATGCTTTTCTATCCTTCTGTACTTAGAAAAGTATAAAGTATTTCGCTGTCTTAGGAAATCTTACTGATTGTTCTTTGGTCTGAAACCGCCCTTACCTCTGTTTCCGCCATTGCTTGGTCTGCGTGGTGGAAGTTCGTTTTCAGGTGTTAAGCCCTCTACTTCAATAAGAGCCTCTCTGCGAGAAAGATTAAGTCTGCCCTTATCATCAACCTCAAGAACCTTAACTATAACTATATCTCCAACATTTACTACATCTGTAACTTTTTCTGTACGCTTAACATCAAGCTGTGAAATGTGGCAAAGTCCTTCTTTTCCTGGTGCAATCTCTACAAATGCACCGAAATCCATTATTCTTGTAACCTTACCCTTATAAATTGCACCTGGCTCTGGGTCGTGTGCAATAGTTTCAACAATACCCAATGCACGCTTGCAGTTATCAAGGTCTATACCACTGATGTAAACATGGCCGTCCTCTTCAATATCCATTTTAACATCACATTCAGCACAAATCTTTTGGATAACCTTTCCGCCTGAACCGATAACCTCTCGAATCTTATCAACAGGAATAATTGTTGAAAGCATCTTTGGAGCATACTTAGAAAGCTCCTTGCGTGGTTCAGGAATAACAGGAAGCATAATATCGTCAAGGATATAATCTCTTGCCTTATGTGTCTTATAGAGAGCCTCTTTAATCATTTCAGGTGTAAGACCGCTAATCTTCAAGTCCATCTGAATAGCTGTGATACCCTCGTGTGTACCAGCAACCTTAAAGTCCATATCGCCGAAGAAGTCCTCAAGACCTTGAATATCAACCATAGTCATCCAGCGGTCGCCCTCTGTTATAAGTCCGCAAGAAATACCTGCGACAGGTGCTTTAATTGGTACACCTGCGTCCATAAGTGCAAGTGTAGAACCACAGATAGAACCCTGTGAAGTTGAGCCGTTAGAGGAAAGAACCTCTGAAACCAATCTCATTGTATATGGGAACTCCTCAACTGGAGGAATAACAGGTACTAAAGCTCTTTCAGCCAACGCACCATGACCTATTTCTCTTCTTCCCGGACCTCTTGAAGGCTTTGTTTCGCCAACAGAGTATGATGGGAAGTTATAGTGATGAATATATCTCTTAGATTCCTCATCATCAATGCCATCAAAATTCTGCTGTTCATTGACTGGACCAAGAGTTGCAACAGTAAGAACCTGTGTCTGACCTCTCGTAAACATACCTGAACCATGAACTCTTGGAAGAAGTGAAACTTCTGCTGCAAGTGGTCTGATTTCGTCCATGCCTCTGCCGTCTACACGCTTTTGCTCATCAAGAAGCCAGCGACGGACAACTGTTTTTTGTGTGAGGTAAAGGCACTCATCAATCTTCGCTTCGGAATCAGGATAAATTTCGTCAAATTTCTCATGAACCGCCTCATAGATAGGCTTTAGTCTTTCGTCACGAACCTTTTTATCATCTGTATCAAGAGCAAGCTTTATATCCTCGATAGCAAAATCTCTGATACCCTCGAACATTTCCTTTGCAGGCTTATTACTTGGATATTCAAACTTAGGCTTACCAATTTCTCTTTGAGCCTGCTTAATAAACTCAATGATTTTTTGGTTAGCTTCATGACCTGCCATAATACCGTTATACATAACATCATCAGGAACAATATTTGCACCCGCTTCAATCATAGCGATTCTGCTGTCTGTTGAAGCAACTGTAACAGCCATTTGTGAAAGTTCACGCTGTTTCTTTGTTGGGTTAATAATAAATTCGCCGTCAATCAAGCCGACAGAAACGCCTGAAATAGGGCCATTCCAAGGAATATCTGAAATGCTAAGAGCAAATGATGTACCAATCATTGCTGCGATTTCTGGCTGACAATCAGGGTCTACGCTCATAACTGTGCAGACAACAGAAACATCATTTCTCATATCCTTAGGGAAAAGTGGTCTGATTGGGCGGTCTATAACTCTTGAAACAAGAATAGCCTTATCAGAAGGACGGCCTTCACGCTTTGTATAAGAACCAGGAATTTTGCCAACAGAATAAAGCTTTTCCTCAAAATCAACAGACAATGGGAAAAAATCTACACCATCTCTTGGTTTTGCGGCTGCTGTTACTGCAACATGAACACAAGTTTCTCCGTATCTTACAAGGCAAGAGCCATTTGCAAGCTGAGCCATTTTTCCTGTTTCAATTTTCAAAGGGCGTCCTGCAAATTCTGTTTCATAAACCTTAAAATTTTCAAACATTTATTTTCCTCCATTTTAATATTTTATTGGCAAAAATTCTGTCTTTAGCAATGAAACCAAGATATAAGCTATGATGTGCAAAAAGTAGCTGTGACAGCTTAAATATCCTCGTTTCACTGATAAAGGCGAATAATTGCCTATTTCTAATAAAGAAAAGGCAGTCTGTGATATAAACAGACTGCCCCGAAACCGTATAATAGCAGAATTTAGCTATTTTCGGATTAATTTTGCAACTAAAATGCCTCGTCGAATCCGTATGCGAAATAACACACAATCGTGCAGCATTCAGCCACTTATTACTTACGGATGCCGAGTCTTGCTATGATTGAACGGTAACGCTCGATGTCAACCTTAATGAGGTAGTTGAGGAGTGAACGTCTTTGACCAATCATCTTGAAAAGACCTCTTCTTGAGTGATGGTCCTTCTTATGAGTCTTGAGGTGCTCAGTAAGGTCGTTGATTCTCTTTGTGAGAAGAGCAATCTGAACCTCTGGTGAACCTGTGTCGCCTTCGTGTGTAGCATACTCTTTAAGTATTGCTTCTTTTTCTTCTTTAAGCATTAATTTTTCCACCTTTTAATAAATTTACCCTACTTAAAAAAGCTGAATCTCAGAAAAAGGATGTGGAATTCCAAATTGAAATTATCAATTTTATGGCTTAAACCTATAACCGAGATTAGGGCAATCAGCCTTATAATTATATCACGCAAAAATCAATTTGTAAAGTATATTTTATATGTTTTTACAAGTTGATTTAAAGAAAAAAATATTTCAAATTGTAGTTGATTTATATTATTTTGCGACAATGTTTACAAGCTTGCCCTTAACATAAATTTCTTTGATTATATTTTTACCCTCTGTAAATTCTGCAACCTTTGGTTCAGCCTTTGCAGCAGCAAGAGCAGTTTCTTGGTCTGCGTCAGCCTCGATTGTAATTCTCGCACGAAGCTTACCATTAACCTGAACAGCAATTTCAACTGTATCGTCCTTGCACTTGCTTTCGTCATACTTAGGCCATTCCTGTTCGCAAGCAAGTCCTTCGCCAAGCTTAAGCTCAGCAAAAACTTCTTCAGTAACATGAGGTGCAAATGGATTCATAAGAATTGTGAAAATACGCAGTTCTTCTCTTGTGATAGACTTTGTATTATAAATATCGTTGATAAGAGCCATAAGGGTTGCAATAGCAGTATTGAACTTCAAAGTTTCAATATCTTCAGAAACCTTCTTTATAGCCTTATGGAAGTTGCTTTCGAGTTCAGGACGGATACCGCCGTCTGTAAGCATTGATGCAAGTCCATAATATCTCTCAATAAATCTTCTGCTTCCCTTGATACCAGATGTACTCCATGGAGCAGCCTTCTCAAAATCACCGATAAACATTTCGTAAACACGCATAGTATCTGCACCATACTCATTTACTATGTCATCAGGATTTATAACATTGCCCCTTGATTTACTCATCTTCTCGCCGTTTTCGCCAAGAATCATACCATGGCTTGTACGCTTTGCGTATGGCTCCGGAGTAGGAACTACACCAATATCATAGAGGAACTTATGCCAGAAACGGCTATAAAGCAAGTGGAGAGTTGTATGCTCCATACCGCCGTTATACCAGTCAACAGGTGACCAATAATTCAATGCCTCTGGAGATGCGAGAGCCTCATCATTGTGTGGGTCCATATATCTGAGGAAGTACCAAGATGAACCTGCCCACTGTGGCATTGTATCTGTTTCACGCTTCGCTGGCTTTCCACACTTAGGGCAAGTTGTATTTACCCATGAATCAATAGCTGCAAGTGGAGATTCGCCGTTATCTGTTGGCTCATATGATTCAACATTTGGAAGCTCAAGTGGAAGTTCACTTTCAGGAAGTGCAACTGTTCCGCAACAAGGGCAATGTACAATCGGAATAGGCTCACCCCAATATCTCTGACGAGAGAAAACCCAGTCACGAAGCTTATAATTGACCTTTGAATGTCCAACTTTCTTTTCTGTGAGGAACTCAACGATTTTCTTCTTAGCCTCATCAACAGTAAGTCCATCGAGGATTCCGGAATTAACCATAATTCCTGTTGCACAATCTGTAAATGCTTCTTCCTGAACATTTCCGCCCTTAACAACTTCGATAATTGGAAGGTCAAATTTCTTTGCAAATTCCCAGTCACGAGTATCGTGTGCAGGAACAGCCATAATAGCACCTGTTCCATAAGAAACAAGAACATAGTCAGAAATGAAAATAGGAATCTGTTTGCCATTTACAGGGTTTATAGCCTCGACACCTTGAAGCTTAACACCTGTCTTATCCTTAGCAACCTCTGTACGCTCAAAGTCAGATTTCTTTGAAGCCTCATACTGATAGCTACGAATCTCATCTATGTTTGTGAGTTTATCTGCCCACTTCTCAATAATTGGGTGTTCAGGAGAGATAACCATATATGTTGCACCATAGAGAGTATCCGGACGAGTTGTATATATAGTGAGTGTATCACCCGTAGTTGTAGAGAAATCAACCTCTGCACCTGTTGAACGGCCAATCCAGTTTTTCTGCTGTGCCTTAACTCTATCAGGATAATCAACAAGGTCAAGGTCATTAATAAGTCTTTCTGCATACTCAGTAATCTTGAGCATCCACTGTGACTTAACCTTTCTTACAACCTCGCTATGGCATCTCTCACAAACGCCGCCGACAACTTCTTCATTTGCAAGAACACACTTACAAGAAGTACACCAGTTTACAGCCATTTCTTTCTTATATGCAAGACCATGCTTATAGAGTTGGAGGAAAATCCACTGTGTCCACTTAAAGTATTTAGGGTCAGTTGTGTTAATTTCTCTGCTCCAATCGAATGAAAGACCAAGTGCCTGAAGCTGAGCCTTAAAATGTGCTACATTTTGCTTTGTAACTTCAGCAGGGTGAATATGATTCTTAATAGCAAAGTTCTCTGTTGGAAGTCCGAATGCGTCCCAACCGATTGGATAAAGAACATTATAGCCCTCTAAGCGTCTTTTTCTTGAAACAATGTCAAGAGCAGTATATGAGCGTGGGTGTCCTACATGAAGTCCCTGTCCTGATGGATATGGAAATTCTACAAGAGCGAAGAACTTAGGCTTTTTGCTATTCTGCTCTGCGTGGAATACACCCTTATCTTCCCAGATTTTCTGCCATTTTGATTCGATTTTCTTGTGGTCATACTTTTTTTCAAAGCTCAATTTATTTCTCTCCTTAGTTGCAATTTTGCGGTTATCCGCCGCTTGCATCAAGTGTTTCGTTTGTAATGGTTTTGCCCTATAAAAAACGAAACTTTTAATTTTATCAAGATTATTCTATGTCAATAATTTCTCCGTCCTGCCATAATCTTTCGAGGTCATAATATTCTCTTGCCTCGTCAGAGAAAACATGGACTACTACATCTACATAATCAAGAAGTATCCAAGAATTCGAGCGATAGCCCTCAACATGGCTTACGCTGATTCCTGCTTCATCAAGCTGTGCTTCAACCTCATCAGCAAGAGCCTTAACATGAGTGCTTGAAGTACCTGTTGCAATTACAAAATAATCTGCAATCGCAGAAATATCCTGAATTTTTATAACCTTAATATCAAGTGCCTTTTTGCTGTCAAGAGCCTTAACAGCCATCTTTGCTGTTTCTAATGATGTCATATATTTCCTCCGTAAATTTATTTTTTCTTAAGAATAACCTCGTTATATGCGTCGAGTGTATCTTTTGCTATTGCAAGTCGTCTATGAGCCAAATCCTCTATGCTAAAGCTAAGTCCTTCAATCATAGCTGCTTCAAGACTTTTATCAGCCGCCTTGCGAATTTCATCTACACCGTCATAATCTCTTTCGGCAGATGTAAAATCAGAAATGAAAATTATCTTTTCAAGCAATGACATTCCACCTCTTGCAGTTGTATGATAACGAACCGCATTGAGAATATCTTCATCATCAATCCCAAGAACGATTTTGATATATCCACTTCCTGAAATTGCGTGCCAAAGCTTTGTTGAGTTTGCCTCAAGCGGAGAAAGCTCTATTCCGGCTTTCTTCATAATTTCAAGCTGTTCTTCCTCTGAGGTTTCTTTTGTAATATCGTGCAAAATTCCTGCGATAGCAGCTTTTTCTACATCAGCACCATACTTTTTCGCAAGTCGCACAGCCTCCTTAGATACATTCTTAGAATGTTCAAAGCGAGCATCCTTTAATCTCGGACGAATAATCTTTTCGTAATCCTTGACATTCACAGCACAAAACCTCCAAGCCATTTCATCAAAATCTAAGTTTATATCTTTTATATATGATAACCTATTTCCAAGCCCTCGTCAATGAGAACAGCCTGAACATATCCAATATTTTTTCCGTTTTTCAATAAAATAGGATAACATTTTTATAAATACAAGCCTTTTTCAAGAATATAATTTTCAACCTGCTTAGGAACGAGTTTATCAATAGATTTTCCATTCTCGATAGCTTTTCGGATTTCACTTGACGAAACCTCTGGCAAAGTAAGGTTAAGCACCTGTGTTTCAGCACCTATTGATTTCAGAAAAGGTTCTCTGTCGATTAGCTCTTGTCTGCCACTGATTCCCTTTCTCGGAACTCCACATATTATTGCAAGCTTAAAGATTATTTCTGGATTTCTCCAAGTTTCTATTGAAAGAAACATATCCGCTCCCATAATCAGAAATAAATCATCAGTAGGATATATAGAATGTAATTCTTGCAAGGTTTCATAAGTATAGCTTTTTCCGCCACGCTTAATTTCTATATCAGAAATTTCCGCCTTTGGGATATTATCAATACAAAGCTTGCACATTGCTATTCTATCCTCTGGAGAAACTGGTGATTTAACCAATTTGTGTGGAGGTAAGAATGACGGTACAACAAGAAGTTTATCAAGATTAAGCTCACTGATAATTCCTTTTATAAGCTGAATATGTCCGTTATGTATTGGGTTAAAGCTACCTCCAAACATTCCTATCCGCACACGATTCACCTCATCTTGTTATATCAATCACTTTTTCTTAGACGCCTTTGGAAGAACAATTTTAGGCTCTTTGTCATTTCTTCTGTATAGAACAAACTTTGAGCCAATAACCTGTACAACCTCGCTGTTTGTTGCCTTTGCGATTTCTTCAGCAACTTCTCTTGGAGTAATCTCCGCAGAATTAAGAACTTTACCCTTAATAAGCTCACGAGCTGCTAAAGCGTCATCAGCCTGCTTAATAATATTTTCATTCATATTGCCCTTGCCTACCATAATAATAGTATCAATATCAACTGCAAGGGAACGCAAAAATGCTCTTTGTTTACTTGTCATAATATCTCCTTAAAATTTCTTTTCCTTTAATTTTTCTCTCAGCTTTTCAGCCAAGGCTCTGAGAGCCTTTCCTCTGTGGCTCATTGCATCCTTTTGTATGCTTGAAAGCTCTGCAAAGGTTTTGTTATCATCTGTGAAGAAAATTGGGTCATAGCCAAAGCCATTGTTTCCTCTTGGTGCAAAGCCAATCGAGCCATCGCAAGAGCCTTCAACCTCAATCTTACTGCCATCAGGGAAGTAACAGCAAATAGCACAAACAAAATGTGCTGTACGCTGACCATCAGGCGTATCCTTAAGCTCAATCATAAGCTTTTCAATCTTTTCCTCATCAGATGCACCCTCGCCCGCATATCTTGCAGAATAAACTCCAGGCCTGCCACCAAGAGCATCGACCATAAGTCCTGAATCATCTGCAATAGCAGGCATACCTGTTGCTTTACAAGCACTCTTTGCTTTAAGCTCTGCATTTTCTGCAAAGGTCTTGCCTGTTTCATTAACCTCTGGCAATTTCGCTCCGCACTCCTCTGCAGAAATAACGGAGATTCCGAGTGGTTTTAAAATTCTGTCAAATTCTTTAATTTTATTTTCGTTATGTGTAGCAGCTATATAAATCATATTATAACCTCCTGTAAAATAGGCAGTTTATTATTCTTCCTTGCTATCTTTTGTGAAAAGTGCTTTTGCAAAATCTGACGGATTGAATGGCTGTAAATCATCAATCTGTTCACCAACACCGATATACTTAACTGGAATTTTAAGGTCGTCCATAATTGCAAGAACAACTCCGCCCTTAGCTGTACCATCAAGCTTTGTAAGAACAATACCGGTAATTCCTGCGGCATTTTGAAATTCTCTTGCTTGATTGACAGCATTCTGACCTGTTGTTGCGTCAAGCACAAGAAGAACCTCTTTATCAGCATCAGGAAGCTCTCTGTCTATAACTCTGTTAATCTTAGCAAGCTCGTCCATAAGGTGCTTTTTGTTGTGAAGTCTTCCTGCTGTATCTGCGATAATTACATCACTTCCCTTAGCCTTTGCCGAAGAAATTGCATCGAATACAACAGCTGCAGGGTCTGAACCCTCTTGTTGCTTAATAATATCCGCACCAGAACGCTCTGCCCATATTTCAAGCTGGTCGATTGCGGCGGCTCTAAAGGTATCTGCGGCGGCAAGCGTAACTTTTTTTCCAGAACGAACAAGATTTGCAGCAATCTTACCGATAGTAGTAGTTTTACCAACTCCGTTTACACCTATTACAAGAATGATTGACGGCTTTGTATTTATCATCAATTCATTTGAATTGCCAAGCATATCAGCAATAACATCAGCCAATAGGTCGTGAATCATTGCAGGGTCTGTAATGCCCTCTTTTTTAACTCTTTTTCTAAGCTCATCACAGATATGCTCAGAGGTTGTTACACCTACATCGCCCATAATAAGCAATTCCAAAAGCTCCTCAAAAAGTTCCTCATCAATCTTTGTAAAGGACTTTAGCATTGTATCAATCTGACCGACAATAGCGTCCCTTGTCTTTTTAAGTCCCTCTTTTATTTTCTTAAATAAACCCATATATTTATCATTCCTTTACTACAAGAATATGTTTAAGACTCAATCCAAAACTACTGATTTTTTCTTTCCATTTTTCTTTCGTGGATATTCTCTGATTCTCACAACAAAATCAAGATTTACAGCTTCAACAGTATTTCCTGTTTCTAAAAGCAAGGCGTTTTTTGAAATTTCCTTTATAGTACCCTGAATTGAAGAGTTATTGAATGTATATATAATACATTCTTTATCTATAAAGTTTTTTGCTAGTTCCAACATTTTCTCTTTATCTCCTTTTTTTCTTTTGAGATTCACAATAGTATAATTTTCTTTTTGCTTTCTTATAAAAAGAAGCAAAATTATGGCGATAAATATTATTAGAGCTGGAATCAACATATCACTTCCATATAAAATTTCATCGAGCCTTTAAGCCGAGTTTTTGCTCAATTTCAGATGCTCTCAATTCAAGCAATTTAGATATACCCTCGTCCTGCATTGTAACACCATAAAGTACATCAGCTTCTTCCATAGTTCCTCGACGATGTGATATACAGATAAACTGTGTCTTGTCATTCATACGGCGAAGATATTGTGCGAATCTGTCAACATTAACATCGTCAAGAGCCGCCTCTATTTCGTCCATTACGCAGAATGGTGCAGGGCTTACTTTCATTATAGCAAAATATAGTGCGATTGCAACAAGAGCTTTTTCTCCGCCAGACAAAAGCTCAATATGCGATACAATTTTTCCTGGAGGTGAAACCTTTATTTCAATTCCCGTTGTAAGAACATTGTCTGGGTCTGTGAGAGAAAGTTCTCCGCTTCCGCCTCCAAAAAGCTCCAAAAATGTCTGCTTGAAGTTTTCGTTTATAAGTGCGAAACGCTCTACAAAAATATCCTGCATCTGATGTGTAAGCTCATCTATGAGTTTAAGTAATTCTGCTTTTGAGGTTTCAACATCGCCAATCTGAGTTTTAAGGAATTCATATCTTTCGCTGACTTCCTTATATTCATCAATAGCTGAAACATTAACACTTCCTAAAGCACGAATTTTTTGCTTTAATTCCGAAAGTCTGCGTTGTGCTTTTGGAACATCTGGAATTTCCGGAGCTTTTTCTTCTGCCTCACGCTTAGTAAGTTCATATTCTTCCCAAAGCTTAGAAATAATTGTGTCATACTCATTTTGGAGATTATCTTTCTTTTCAGAAAGTCTTGCAAGTTCACCACCTAAGCGTTCACGCTTTGCAGTTTCTTCACGCTCGTCCTGACGGAGCTTTGTCTGCTGTTTTTCAAGCTCTATTCTTACCTGTGATTGTTCAGTAATAAGACTTGAATTACCTTTAGATTGTTCAGAAAGAGCCTTAGCCTGTGCGGTAAGCTCATCAATCTTAGCTTTAAGCTCAATATTTTTTGCCTTAATGCTTTCACTCTCTGAATTGAGGGCTTCAATTCTGCCGCTTCCCGAATTTTTTCTAAGTATAAAGCTTTCTATATCAGCATTGAGAGCCTCTATATCCTTTTCAGTTGTAACAATAGAAAGTCTTGTTTCCTGCAAACCGTTTGAAAGTTCCTCTCTTTTTTTGAGAAGCTCTTCTCTACTTCCTGAAAGAGTTCCCGCAAGAGATTCAAGTTCAGCTATTTTTTGCTTGTATTCTTGAGTGAGTTTTTCAGCCTCTTTACGCTCAAGTTTAAGTGATTCTATTCTCTCGTCAGACCTTGCATAATCTGTATTAAGCTCTGCAAGAAGTTTTTGAGTGCTTTCAATTTCAGATTCACGGCTCTTTTTTTCAGCCTCAATTTTAACCTTATCGCCCTGCATAATATACAGTTCGCTTTGAGCCGTTGAAAGTTCAAATTTTATTTTTGAACTTTGTTCTGATGCCTTTCTTAGCTTTTCGTTAGCCTGTTCAAAATCTTCTTTAAGCTTTTGTGCCTGATTCTTGATACTTTCGATTTCGCTTGCTCTGCCGAGAAGTCCGGCACTTTTTGCAAGAGAACCACCAGTAAGTGAACCGCCAGCATTGACAACCTGTCCATCAAGTGTAACAACCTTAAAGCGGTAACTATATCTCTTTGCAATATTTACAGCACAATCGAGATTTTCTGCTATAACGATTCTGCCAAGCAAAGAACCAAGAATACCCTTATAACAATCCTTACAGGAGCATAATTCAGAAGCTATACCGATAAAGCCCTCACACTGCTCCAAGCCACGCTCATTGAAATCTCTTGCTTTAATAGTCGCAATCGGTAGGAAAGTCGCACGACCACCGTTACAGCGTTTCAAAAATGCAATGGCCTTTTTAGCGTCTGCGTCTGTATCTGTAACTATGTTCTGCATAGCACCGCCAAGAGCCGTTTCAACGGCTGTACTGTATTCCTTAGGAACAGAAATAACTCTTGAAACAGGGCCATGTATTCCAGTTAAACCACCATTCTTAACTTCTCGCATAACCGTTTTAACGCTTGCAGCAAAACCCTCAAGATTGCGTTCCAAATCCTCTAAAAGCTTTGCTTTTCTGAAAAGCTGTTCACTGTCAAGACGAAGCTTTTCGGCACTGGCTTTCAATTCCTCGCATTGACGGCTTTTTTGCTCAAGCCTTAATTCACAACCCTTAGAAACATTAGTAAGCTCAGTTATTTTTTCATCGCAATCGGAAAGCATTCGTCCATAATCTGCGATAATCTTTTTGAGTGTTTCGATTTGAGATGTTCTTTCCTTAATGTTATTCTCAAAGGAATCCATTCTCGCACTTATTTCAGAAATTGATGTTCCCGAAGTCATATATTTAACATTAGCCTCGGCAAGCTCTGC
The DNA here is from genome assembly GCF_900291955.1 of Pseudoruminococcus massiliensis. Lineage (GTDB taxonomy): Bacteria > Bacillota > Clostridia > Oscillospirales > Acutalibacteraceae > Pseudoruminococcus > Pseudoruminococcus massiliensis. Next base: position 148,141 of record NZ_OLMR01000001.1, read on the forward strand.
TGTCAGCTTAGAAAGCTCTGCATTTATTGACATAAGCTTGTCACTGCTTTCGCTTTCACCGTCACGCAAGGTATTTAGCTTTTCAAGATATGTATTAAGGCTATCCTTTAACCTTGAAAGCGTTGTTTCTTTTTCCTTAATAAGCTGATGTTTTTTCTCGATTTCTGCATCTATCTCAACAGAACTGCGTTTTGTTTCGTCTATATCTGATGCAATTCTTGAAACAGTTTCCTGATTATGAAATATGTCGTTTTGAAGAACATTAACCTCTGCACGCTTGCCAGCCGCTTCCTCATCAAGACGGAAAGTTTCTGAACGCAAGGCTTCAATCTTCGCTGTAATATCGCTCTGCTTTGAGAAAAGTTCTTCAGTTTTAGCCTCAATATCCGTAAGAGCCTTTTGCGTTTCGTCATATTGGCTTTGTGCTATTGCTATTTTATCCTCCTGCTCTCTCAAAAGTCTTGTGGATTTATCAATAGTTTTCAGCCACAAGCCTATCTCAAGACCACGCTTCTCTTCCGCATATTCAAGATACGACTTTGCTTTCTCTGATTGTATTCTAAGTGGCTCTACACGACCTTCGAGTTCAGAAAGTATATCACGCAAACGAACAAGATTTTCTTCGGTTCTGCCAAGTCTGCGTTCTGCATCAGCTTTTCTGTAACGATAGCGTGAAATCCCCGCCGCTTCCTCGAAAATCTCTCGTCTGTCCTCACTCTTTGCTGCAACGATAGAATCAATCTTGCCCTGACTAATCATAGAATATCCGTCACGGCCAAGACCTGTATCCATAAACAATTCATGAATATCCTGCAAGCGAACTACGGTATTATTTATAAGATATTCACTTGCGCCCGAACGATAATATCTTCTTGTAACGGAAACCTCGTCTTTGTCAAAATCAAGAGTTCTGTCGCTGTTGTCGATAGTAAGAGTTACCTGTGCAAAGCCTGTTCTTTTACGGTTTTTTGCACCGTTAAATACGACATCTTCCATCTTTGAGCAACGCAAAGTTTTCGGCGACTGCTCGCCGAGAACCCAACGCATAGCGTCACTTATATTACTTTTTCCGCTTCCGTTAGGGCCAACAACTGCTGTTATTCCCTTAGTAAAACTAAGTCTGGTCTTATCCGGAAAAGTTTTAAAGCCTTGAAGCTCAAGGGATTTTAATATCACTGTATCACCACATCTACAAATTATATTTTGGAGTTTCGCTCCAAAATTGACGGCAATTAACCGTTCTTATGGACAGTTTACATCATTGGCACTTGCCGAAGCTTCACCTCATATCTTTCCAAACGCATTTCTTGACGAACTATTACATTAAATCCAAGTCGATTTAATCTGTCAATATTCTTGCGTTTTTGTCCGACAAACCTTGAAACAGAACGAGGATTGACATAAACCTCTATAGTACCTTTATGTATACCGCTCTTTTCAAGCTCTTTTATGCAGTTGCTATACATAATCTCGCTTTCACAAAGTTCACGAAAGGCAGGGTGAAATGCTCCTGCCGCCATACCCTCACGCAGACTGTCGCTGTCATGAAGACCTAAGCGAATGACATTTATATGTCGATTTTCAAAGTACAGCAAAAGTTCAGCACAAAGCTTTACAGCGTCCTCGAGCGTCTGCGGCTGATAATCCTTAGACCTATATAGTTCATAAAGCTCTGTTCCCTTGATAACCACCGTAGGATAAATTCTGACCGTATCAGGATTGAGGTCGGCTATTTCGTAAGCGCTTTCCCTGTCACGCTCATCATTGCTCTTATAAAGTCCTGTCATCATTTGAAGTCCGAGAGAAAAACCGTCCTCAGAAATCATCTTTGAGGAATTTATAATATCGGCTCTTGTATGACCTCTTTCGTTAGCCGCAAGAACCTCATCATTCATACTTTGAGCACCAAGCTCTATTGCAGTAACTCCATACTTATGAAGTATATCAAGAATCTCGCTATCAATAGCATCTGGACGGGTTGAAATTCTTATACCTGCAAATTCACCCGATTTAACGACAGGAGCAGCAGCTGAAAGCAGACTTTCCATATAATTCTTGTCAATAGCCGTAAAGCTTCCGCCAAAAAATGCAATTTCTGCATTTTTAGTATTTTCTTTCAGACTTTCTCTTGCGATAGTTATTGCATTTTTCACATCGTTTGTGCAGGGCTGGCTTTGCTGTCCTGTGATTTCACGCTGATTGCAGAAACTGCAATTATGCGGACAACCGTTGTGCGGTACAAAAATCGCTACATTTGAGTGTTTCAATATCCCATCAACTCCAATGCTTCCCTTGCCGCTTGCTGTTCAGCTTCCTTCTTGCTTCTTCCGCCACCCTTGCCAATTTTATTGCTGTTAAGTCTTACCTCAACAGTAAAATGCTTATCGTGGTCGGGACCACTCTCGCCAACAAGAACATATGTTATTTTTTCTTCAGGATTTTTCTGAATAATCTCCTGTAAGGTTGTCTTATAATCCTTAAAGCTAAAGCTTCTCGGAGAATCTAATTCAGGCTTTACAAAATCCATAATAAATCTTCCGGCTGGTTCTATTCCTCCGTCAAGGTAGATAGCTGCAATAAGTGCCTCAAAAGCATCAGCAAGGATTGACGGACGCTCATTGCCATGAAGATTTGCCTCACCGTGACTTAATCTTATAAAATCTCCGAGGTGTATTGTTCTTGCGAATTTAGATAATGTCTTTTCGCAGACAAGAGCCGCTCTCAGCTTACTGAGGTCGCCCTCTGGATAATTCGGACAATTCTTAAAAATATAGTCTGAAACCACAATACTAAGAACAGAATCACCTAAAAATTCAAGTCTTTCATTGCTTTTGTCACCGCGCTTAGATTCATTCGCATATGATGAATGAGTCAAAGCATTTTTCAGAAGCTTAATGTTTTTAAATTTATATTCGATAGCGTTTTCAAGCTCATCTAAGTTAGTTTTTCTTTGAGCATTCATAATTCATCAGCCTCCATTTTTCAGAACCTCCAGCTCACGCTGGATTTCTCCGATAACATCTTTTTCTGTATAATCTATAACCGATTTAATAGCACTGATAAAGGTATCCGCCTTAGCACTGCCATGTGTTTTAAGAACAGGCTTTGCCACACCCATAATAGGAGCAGCACCATAGTTATTGTAGTCCATATATGCTTTAAGCTCTTTCATATCTTTAAGAACAAGTGCAGCCGCAAGCTTTGTCTTAAAATTCTTCATAAACAGCTCTTTAATTTTAAGCATAAGAGCAGATGCAACACCCTCATACATCTTTACGATAATATTTCCAGTAAAGCCATCAGCAACAATTACATCAGCCGCATCGTGCGGAATATCTCTTGCTTCTATGTTTCCTATAAAGTTAATCGGTGCTTCTTTAAGCAATGCAAAAGCCTTGTGCTGAAGCTCACCGCCCTTGTGGTCCTCTGTGCCAACATTTGCGAGAGCAACACGAGGATTTTTAATTCCGCATATCTTATCCATATAAACCGAACCCATAATGCCAAATTGCTGTAGCATTTCAGGACGGCACTCAACATTTGCACCGCTGTCTATCAAAAGAACTTGTCCCTCTACCTTTGGCATAAGCGGAGAAAACGCAGGTCTTTTAATACCCTTAATACGCTTAACAATCATAGTTGCACCCATAATCAAAGCACCGCTGTTTCCAGCTGAAAGAAAGGCATCTGCACCACCACTTGCAAGAAGCTTCAAGCCAACAGCCATAGAGCTTTGATTTTTTGACTTCATAATATCGCCTGCCTCGTCCTCCATTGTTATCACATCTGGAGCATCTTCTATACCGATTCCTGCGATTGATATATTATTTTCTTTTGCGGTCTTTTCAATAATTTCCTTACTTCCTACAAGGATAATCTCAATATTATTATAAACCTCAAGAGCCTTAACACAGCCCTTAATTACTTCTAAAGGTGCATTATCTCCGCCAAATGCGTCAACTATAATTTTCATTGCAATTTACCAACCTTTCTTTTGATTTTAAGCAAGTGCGAAATCGACCTTTACTTTCTCAAGAGCATCTAAAGCACAAGCCGAATGTTTAGCTGCTCTTTCTCTTTTATCACGAATTTTTTCTTCAAGTGGAGGAAGTATTCCGATATTTGCACCCATTGGCTGAAAATCCTTAACACTCTCATCTGCAATATATCGTGACAAAGCACCTATCATTGTTTCTTTTGGGAGAGTTATTGTTTCAATATTATTTAGTCGTCTTACTGCATTAATTCCCGCAATAAGTCCGCTTGCACCAGATTCCATATAACCCTCTACACCCGTAATCTGTCCTGCAAAGAAAATATTTGCATTTTCTTTCATAGAAAAATCTGAATTTAATATTCTCGGCGAATCAAGAAAAGTATTTCTGTGCATAACTCCATATCGAATAAATTCCGCATCATGCAAAGCAGGTATCATAGAGAAAACTCTCTTTTGCTCTGGAAATTTCAGATTTGTCTGAAATCCGACTAAATTATACAGCGATTTTTCTGCATTTTCTGTCCTAAGCTGTAGAACCGCCCAAGGTCTGTGTCCTGTTCTCGGGTCACGCAAGCCGACAGGCTTCATCGGTCCGAAACGAAGTGTATCGTGTCCACGCTGTGCAAGTATCTCAACAGGCATACAGCCCTCATATACCTTCGGATTCTGAACATCTACACCATGCAAAGGTGTTCTTTCCGCTGAAACCAAAGCCTCATAAAAAGCCTCATATTCATCTTTATTCATAGGGCAGTTAATATAAGCATCATCTCCGCCCTTGTCATATCTTGAGGCGAAAAACGCTTTTTCCATATCAATACTTTCAGCCGTCACAATAGGAGCCGCCGCATCAAAAAAGCTCAATCCACCGCCACAGATTTTTTGTATCTCTGCGGATAATACTTCGCTTGCAAGAGGTCCTGCCGCAATAACAGTAATCGCATCATTCGGAATTTCTGTAACTTCCTTTTCGATAACTTCAATTAGCGGATTATTTCTGATTTCTTTTGTCACCATAGCAGAAAAATCATCTCTGTTTACTGCCAAAGCACCTCCAGCAGGAACAGCACACTTATCCGCACATCTCATCAAAAGAGAATCAAGCCTACGCATTTCCTCCTTGAGTAAACCTGCGGCACTTTCTACTCTAAGTGCCTTCAGAGAGTTTGAACAAATGAGTTCGCAAAATAAATCGCTCTTATGTGCGGCTGTCTTTTTTGTTGGTTTCATTTCAAAAAGCCTGACATTTATGCCACGCTTAGCAATCTGATAAGCACACTCACAGCCCGCTAATCCCGCACCAATTACATTTATATACATCATTTCACCTCTTTAAAGCCAAAGAATAATTTTTTATAATTCTTTATCTCAGCTTCGGTTTTGCACATTCATTCTCAAACGATAGAAATTAGTTTGAGTTTTCCTACCCATCTATCCAATATAGCCAACATTCTTACAATGGCATTTTCACTGCTAAGGCTTTTTTCAAGACTCTGATTATCAAACTTGCTAAAGTAATTATAAAAAATATTATGACTAAATTTTCTACTGTTAATTATTTTCTTGTTAGCTATTTTTCAACATTCCAAGCGAGATTTATAAGGATATTCATTGCATAATCTAAAAATCACTAAACCAAGCAGTCCTATCCCAATCAAAATAATCTGTTCTGAATACTTCTTGCCATCATAACGAATAGCAACACGACCATTATAGTCTGGAACTTTACTATACGAGGTAACAAAATATTAAATATGCCATCTCGGTGATTGTGCAAGCTATTCATTTTCCAGCTTATTTCGTATGCCATTTTATGTTGCCATATAAACTCCAATATCAGCTAAAAATCAATTTTCTTCTTCAAGTGGCTTTGAGAAACCGCAACCTTCTGCCTGACAGAAAAGTGTTGGCTTCTTGCCAGCTTTCTTATAAAGAACAGCTCCGCAATTAGGACATTTTTCTTCTGATGGCATATACCAAGAAACAAAATCACATTCAGGATAATTTTCACAACCATAGAACACTCTGCCACGCTTAGTTTTCTTTACTATTACATCTCCACCACATTTCGGACAATGAACTCCTGCCTTAACAACAAATTTCTTGATGTTCTTACACTCAGGCCAACCTGGGCAAGCAATAAACTTACCATATCTTCCGAACTTAACAACCATTTGTCTGCCACAAAGCTCACAAGTAATGTCCGTTTTATCCTGTTCAAGCTCTATCTTAACATCTTTCATTTCCTCTTTAGCTTTTTTAAGAGTTTTATCGAAATCACCATAGAAATCAGCAAGCAAATCTTGCCACTTGCACTTACCCTCTTCAACAGTATCAAGGTCACTTTCCATCTGAGCAGTAAATTTTACATTTACTATCTTCGGAAAACGCTCTTTCATAAGCTTAGTTATAACCTCTCCTAATTCAGTCGGAATAAGGGTTTTAGATTCACGCTTAACATACTCTCTTGATGTAATTGTAGAAATAGTTGCCGCGTAGGTTGACGGTCTGCCGATTCCATATTCCTCAAGAGCCTTAATCAAAGACGCTTCTGTATATCTTGCTGGTGGCTGTGTGAAATGCTGATTTGGCGAAATAGTCTTTACACGAAGTTCCATACCCTCTTTGAGTGGTGGAAGCTCTTGTTCGCTTTCCTCATCAGTATCCTTGCTTTCAACATAAAGAACTGTAAAACCATCAAAATCCACACGATAGCCCGATGCCTTAAAAATATAATTTCCTGCAAGAATTTCTGCTGATGTTGTCTTATGAATACAGTCAGACATCTGACAAGCAATAAAACGCTCCCAAATAATTTTATAAAGCTTATATTGCTCTGGTGTAAGGCTATCCTTAACCTTATCAGGTGAAAGCTCTATCGTTGTTGGACGAATAGCCTCGTGTCCGTCCTGAGCATTTGAACGAGATTTATACTTTCTCGGTTCAGACGGAAGATACTTATCTCCCCATCTCTGCTGAATATAATCTCTTGCACCATTAAGTGCGTCATCAGAAAGTCTTAGAGAGTCAGTTCTCATATAAGTAATTAAACCAACTGCACCCATTCCCTCGATTTCAACACCTTCATAAAGTTCCTGAGCAATACGCATTGTACGCTTAGACTGGAAGCCAAGCTTTCTTGAACATTCCTGTTGCAAAGTTGAAGTAATAAACGGTGGAGCAGGCTTTCTTGTTCTTCTTCCGTTTTTAACCTTACCAACCTTAAAGCTTTCGTTTTCGAGTTCAGCAAGAATCTGATTAGCCTTTTCCTCATTGCGAATATCAAGCTTTATGCTACTATTTTTATCCTTAATGCGAAGTGTTCCCTCGATATTATCATAAAGTGACGCTGGGAAAGCCTTGCGTTCACCCTTTGGAATAAACTTTGCATCAATAGTCCAATATTCCTCAGGCTTAAATGCACGAATCTGTTCTTCTCTATCGACAATAATTCTTACTGCAACAGATTGAACACGACCTGCAGAAAGACCTTTTCTGATTTTTTGTGCAAGAAACGGACTAAGCTTATAACCAACAAGTCTATCAAGAATGCGTCTTGCCTGCTGTGCATTAACAAGGTCTATATCTATACAGCGTGGATTCGCCATACCATTTGTAACACCTGTCTGTGTAATTTCATTAAATGTAACACGGTTTTTCTCATCAAGTGGCAAATCGAGCAAATATGCAAGATGCCAAGAAATAGCCTCTCCCTCACGGTCGGGGTCGGTTGCGAGAAAAATCTCTTCACTTTTTTCAGCACGCTTTTTAAGTTCTTCTGCAAGTTCTTCCTTTCCCTTAATTATATCATACTTTGGCTTAAAGCCGTGTCTTATATCAACACTTAAACGCTTTTCGGGCAAATCTCTTATATGACCCATTGAGGCAACTACCTCATAGCCCGAACCTAAATATTTTTTAATTGTCTTAGCCTTTGCAGGTGACTCAACAATAACTAGCTTTGACACTCAAGTTTCCTCCGTAATATAAATTTAATGCAATATTTATGTTATCTTAAAATCAGCCTTTTGCTATATATTTACCTCCGACAACTGATTCTATGTAGCCAAAAATTTCAAGCTCAGTAAGAGCCGAAAGTAATTCGTGTATAGGCATACCCGTTTTCGCTGAAATATAATCAGTTGTCACAGGCTCATCACTCAGCACCATAAATACCTTTTTAGAAGCTTCCGAAACATCTGTCGGAATTTTTTTTATAGGTTTTTCTTCTGGTTTTGATTCTTCAATCGCAAAATCAGAAGTGCTGTCTACACTATCTTCAACAAAAATCGGCTTACAAATTTTTTCAACTTTTTCATTATAATCTATTTTCGCGAAATAATTCAAGTTATTCTTTTTAGTATCATACCAATTTAAAATATCATTTGGCTCTATTGCTGCTGAATATCCAAGCCTTAAAAGCTCATTAGAGCCTTTATTTTCTCTGAAAAAAATACTTCCTGGAATAGAAAAAAGCTTTCTTCCCTCTTTAATAGCATCGTTTGCCGTTATCAAAGCACCGCTTTTTTCTCCTGCCTGAACAATAAGTGTACAATCAGAAAGCCCACAGATTATTCTATTTCTAAGAGGAAAATTCTTTGCAATAGGCGGATACCCTGGTGGGAATTCCGAAACAACTGCACCATTTTCTGCAATTTTCTCATACATTGGAATATTTTCCATAGGATACCCAACATCTATTCCACAGCCAAGAACACTTATAGTTGTTCCATAGGCATTAAGCACAGCTCTATGTGAGGCTGTATCAACACCAAATGCACCTCCGCTGACAACTGTTGCCCCCGATTCAGCAAATGAAAACGCAAAGTCATTCGCTGCATTTAATCCTTGACTTGTTGCATTTCTTGAACCCACCATAGCAACAGACAATTTCCCGTCAAGCTTAGGCATTTTACCCTTAACATAAAGTAAAACAGGTGGTGCAGAAATAGCACGAAGCTTATCAGAAAACAGCTCATCATCATATGTTATTATGTCATATCCAAGCTTTTCGCAATCATTAAGAATTTTCCTTGCCTTAGATAAATCCTTATTGATAAGCCTTTTTATAATGCTTGGTGTAAGACATTTACAAGCTTTATAGTCACGCTCTGAAGCATTATAAAAATTTACGGCTGTTTTAAAAAATGATATACTATTTTTAAATGTTTTATCAATAATAACAAATTTATTAACACCAAATACACATTGCAGCCACAGATAGTATATTATATCTTTTCTCAAGAGTATTCCTCCACACAGCAACATATCACTTACTTCTGATAAGTTCCCACATCAAAATAGCGGCAGCAGCAGACGCATTAAGGGATTCAGCCCTTCCTCCCATAGGAATTTTAATTCTTTGTGAGCAGGCAGAAATAGTTTCATCTGTAAGACCCGCACCCTCATTTCCTATAAGTACGATTCCACTCCTTAAATCAAGTTCAGTAACAGATATAGCATCTCTCGGAGTTGCGGCATATGTTTTTATTCCTTTTTTAGTAAGCTCAGAAATAAACTCAGTAAAGTTTTCAGCAATGCAGAATTTCATTCTGAACACAGCCCCCATACTTCCCCTTGCGACCTTAGGCGAATAAACATCACAGCAATCTTCCGAAAGTATTATTCCATCAAGACCTAACGCTTCTGCCGTCCTAAGTATAGTTCCGAGATTAGACGGGTCGCTGATATTTTCCAAAGCAACATAACGCCCCGTATTTTCTATTTTATCAACTAAAATGCTTTTGTCAAGCATAGAAATAACGCAAAGCAAGCCTTGCGGCGATTTTGTATCGGAAATTTTCAAGAAAATGTCAGCACTAACTTCAATTTTTTCGCAGCCAGAATCCGATATTAACTTGAAATCGTCCGAATATTTTTCCATAGCTTGTTTTGTATATACAAGCTTATTTATTTTTGCACCTGATAAAGCCGCATCTCTGCAAAGTCTTACACCCTCAACAGTAAAAAGGCCTGCATCTCTCCTTTGCTTTGCACTTTTTTGCAGCTTAATAATTTCTTTAATATTGGGATTATCTCTGCTTGTTATCATATTCATTGCACTTCTCTTTTATATATAATGCTGTTTCAGGTATTGCCATACCATTCTCATCAACTATAACATCTGCATATTTTTCATATAGCGGAATGCGTTCATTATAGAGGTCGAGCAAAGTCTGTCCTTCTTTTATAGAAACTCCACGCTGTGTAAGGTCACCAAGTCTGTTTGCAATTTCTTCATAAGGAAGTCTTATGTATACAACTATTCCTATTTTCTTAAAATGCTCCATAGCTTCTTTGCCATAAATAACACTTCCGCCTGTCGCAATAACAGAACGACTTACATCTATCGAAGCATTTATTTTATTTTCTATCTTATTAAAGCCATCTAAACCTTCCTGAGCTATTATTTCGCTTAAAAGTCTGCCATCTTTTTCCTGAATAAGCAAATCTGAATCCAGAAAGGAATATCCTATAATCTTAGCTAAAATTACGCCCACAGTACTTTTTCCACAGCCTGGCATACCTATTAAAATTATATTTTTCATATTAAAAATCCTTTTCATAATATAAATAAATGCACCTAAGAGCAAACTCAGGTGCATTGAATTTAATTATAAAGCAGCCTTAGCCTTCTCAACAAGAGCTGTGAAAGCCTGTGGGTCAGCAATAGCAATCTCAGAAAGAACCTTTCTGTTAAGTGTGATGCCAGCCTTCTTAAGACCGTTCATAAATGTTGAATAGTTAACACCGTTTACACGGCAGCCTGCAGAAATACGAGTAATCCAGAGTCTTCTGAAATCTCTCTTACGCTGTTTACGACCGATATAAGCATAGTTGCCGCTCTTCATTACGGCTTCCTTAGCCATCTTAAAATGCTTGCTCTTTGCACCCCAATAACCGCGAGCGAGCTTTAGTGTCTTTTTTCTTCTTTTGCGTGTAGCCAACGCACCCTTTACTCGTGCCATTTATATAATACCTCCGTTTTGTGCATTAAACCGTTCTAATCGGTAATACTCTTAAATTATTTGTAAGGAATGAGTCTTTTGATTTGTGCTGTATTTGTCTTATCAGCAACAGCAGTCTTTCTAAGACCTCTCTTACGCTTTGTTGTTTTCTTGTTTAAGATGTGGCTTTTGTTTGCATGAGCACGGATAACCTTACCGCTCTTTGAAAGCTTAAAACGTTTTTTTGCTCCGCTGTGTGTCTTAATCTTGGGCATTTTATTGCTCCTCCTTATTGTTCTGATTTGCTCCCATAAAGAAAGCACTTATATAGTCTTTAGTTCCGAATAATCGGTTTACTTTGTTTTCGGTCCTAAGAACATAAGCATACTGCGTCCCTCAAGCTTTGCTGGTTTTTCAATATTCGCAAATTCTGCACAAGATTCTGCAAATTTCTGCATTACATCCATACCAAGCTCAGGGTGTCCCATTTCTCTTCCACGAAAGCGTATAGAAACCTTAATTTTGTTTCCAGCCTCAACAAAACGCTTTGCATGAGCCAGCTTAGTGTTAAAGTCATGGGTATCAATATTGAGCGAAAGACGAATTTCTTTAACATCAACAACATGTTGATTTTTTCTTGCTTCTTTCTCTCGCTTAGCCTGCTCAAAGCGATATTTTCCGTAGTCCATAATCTTACAGACTGGGGGTTTTGCCTGAGGAGCAATCTTAACGAGATCGAGATTCATACTTTCAGCTTTAGATAAAGCCTGAGAAGCGGACATAATTCCGAGTTGTTCACCGTTTGAGCCGATAATACGCAGCTCTTTGTCACGAATTTCTTCATTTATCTGAAGTTCCTGCTTGCCTATGTTAAAGCACCTCCACACATAACTATAAAACGAAAACGCACGGTACAGCCGTAGCTATCCGTGCGTCAATAAGCATAATCAGAGAACGCAAAAAGTTCTCACAGAATAGTTATTGACCCATGACAGCTAAACCTCATAGGTGAAAGCGTACCGCTTTACTTTGTTGTACTCAAATAGTATATACTGATTTCTGTGTTTTGTCAAGACTTTTCGCATAATTTTATTTAGAATTTATCCTTTCATTGGGCGATAGAATATAGCCACATAATGATAAACTCCTCTATAACAATATACACCTACACCGATTTTTGTGTATATAGCCTCTCTGATATTACCTCCTTCTACACTTCTGTTTAGCCATACACTGACGGCAGATGCTGAGTCTGGCATTCCTTTTGCAATGTTTTCTCCTGCAAATCTATAATCCCCCAGACCCTCTTCTTCCAACAATGTATTCCAACCTGTGCCATCTGGTCGATTATCAGAGAAGCATTGACTTATTTCTTTTGCTCTTGTTATCGCAATAGAATCAAGAGAGACATCTCTTTTAAGTTGCATTAAATTTATTGATTTTCTATATTTGTTTATCTCATCATATAGTTCATTAGCTTTTATAATATCATCTGTTGCACCCAATGTTGTAATACTTAAAGTAGAATAATCACTATAGCTTTTGCTCGAAGATACACTTCTGATTCTGAATTTATATGTTGTATTAACAGTAAGATTATCTACCATATAGCTTGTAGCATCAGAATTTAAGGTTGTTATTAATTTATATACTTGTGAATCTGGACTAAGCTGATAAATCTCATAATTTACTGCCCCATTTTGTTTTGTCCAACTAAGCTTTACAGAATAGTATGTCTGTGAAACCGCCTTAAAATCCTTAACAGCTGGCAAACAAGTTTTTACACTAACGCTATTATAAGGTGAGTATGTTGTTATTCCTCCAGATACCAGATAAGCTCTTACTTTATAATTATAATATCTATCTGATGACAAATTTTTATCAGTATATGACTTAGCTGAAGTTGATGCAATTTTTACATATTTTCCAGTATTTATATCAAGTCTATAAATCTGATAGCCTGTCGCTGATGGATAATCCCAATTTAGCGTTATAGTAGTCGAGGTTGAAGTTTTTGAAGTAAAACTAACTGAAGTTGAAGTAGTTTTTGCATTAACTGCTGGACTTTTAGCACTTAAACCTATTGAACCATTAGAATTAACATAAGAAGCTATCTTATAGTAATATGTAGTATCTAAGTAAAGAGCTATATTAGTATATGAAGTTGATGAAGATGGTAATGCTTTTATCTTGCTGAAATTTTTATTATCAATGCTTCTATATATATAATATCCTGAAGCATTAGATGATTTATTCCAAACAAGCTTTATAGCGTCAGTAGCAACCTCTTTAACCGCAAATCCTGATGGATATGATAATTTTGAACTGCTTATTGTTAAAGCATTTACAGCACTACTCTTTGGACCAATAGCTACACCTGTTGAAGTATTCTTATATGATGCAATAGAGTAATAATATTTCTTGCCAGCTGTAAGAGAAGTATTTGTATAAGCTGTTGTATAAGCTTTAAGCGTCTTTATTTTTGAGTATTTTTTTCCGTCTGTACTTCTATAAACATAATATCCTGTCACATCAGGTGCTTTAGTCCATGTCAACTTAATTGCACTGTTTGAATATTCAGCAACCTTAAGATTTGATGGTGCTGGAACTGATGAACTGCTTGTTGTAGTTATATTTATAGCACTACTCTTTGGGCCAATAGCTACTGCACCTGTTGAAGTATTCTTATATGATGCAATAGAGTAATAATATTTCTTGCCAGCTGTAAGAGAAGTATTTGTATAAGCTGTTGTAGAAGCTTTAAGCGTCTTTATTTTTGAGTATTTTTTTCCGTCTGTACTTCTATAAACATAATATCCTGTTACATCAGATGCTTTAGTCCATGTCAACTTAATTGCACTGTTTGAATATTCAGCAACTTTAAGATTTGATGGTGCTGGAACTGATGAACTGCTTGTTGCAGTAATTTTAAGAGAAGATGTTCTTTCACTTTTTGTAATTTTTCCGTTAATATTAGTATAAGAGATAAGAGCGAAATAATAAGCTTTTCCTGCTGTAAGTCCACCAACTGTATAAGATGTTGTAGATTGTGAATTGATAGTCTTTAGCTTAGTGAAATTTGAATTATCCGTACTATAATAGACCAAATAACCTGTTACACCAGCAACCTTAGACCAACTTAGTTTTGCAGCTTTGTCTGAATACTCTGTTACTTTTAAATTTGTTGGAGCAGAAACCGCTGCATTTACATTTTCCGCCGTCATAGGTAATGTCAAAAATACTGAAAGGAGAATAAGCACTGCCAAAACAGAACTAACAACTTTCTTTCCAAAAACATTAACCATCGCTAACACCGCCTTTATTTTTCTAAAAAATACAGAAAACTCCATATTTTTACATATTTATTATATCACTCAATCATTTTATTGTCAATCTGTTTAATTTTTTTGTGTATTTTTATATATTTACTGATACAAAGATTTTAACCAATTTATAAACTGTCCCCTACAAACATAACAAAAACAAGTGATAGCATAAGCCACCACTTGCTTTTAATTTATTTTAAATTTAAAATATTTATCCAAAGACTGCCTCATTAGCGATTGCTATTGTTTCTCTGAAATGATATGTTGCAAGAAGGTATAACGGTGTATCGGCACTCACCGAACCAGTAGGATTTAAACCAACTTTTTTAGCAAGCATACTTGCTCTAAACTCGTGGAAACCGTCTGTAACTATCGCAATATCCTTGTTATATCCTTTTTCCTCAATAATTTTCTTAGAAAACTCAAGATTTTCCGAAGTAGTAGTAGATTCATCCTCCATAATTATTCTATCAGAAGCTATTCCCTTTTCAGTTAAATAATTATACATACATTGAGCTTCACTTATTTCCTCATTAGAGCCTTTTCCACCCGAAACAATACAGACTGCATTTTTATTTTCATTTAAGTATTCATATGCAGCCTCAAGCCTCTTTGAAAGCATTAGGCTTGGATTTTTCCCATTAACCTTACAACCAAGTACAACTACCGTAGAATTTTCGTTCGGAGCTTTTAACGCCGCTGCAATCATAAATCCACTAATAACCACAACATATGAAACTCCAATAGTAACTAAAGAAGTAATAATCACAAGTATACATTTTCCAAGCTTTCTACTGCTGATTTTCTTACAAATACTTTTAAATTTATTCCAAAAAACAGAAACTGCAAGACCACATATAGATAAAAATAATCCAAGTAAATTGCCAATATCAAAAATAGCAACTCTCATAGGAAGTATAAACCAGATTGCCAATCCTAAAAATATCAACGAAAATAGTACTCTTAATATAATTTTAGCAATACTCAATTTTTTCAAAACAAATCCCCCTTTTTTTCAACATATTCTAACATATTTCAGCAAAAATATTGTTAATAGATGTTTAATAAATCTCAAAAAATCGCTAACAATTTTCTGACAACTTTTTAACAAACAAATATAACAAACTAACGATTAGCTAATCAACTTTTAATTTTTGAGCCTACATTTTTTAAAAACCTTAATGTTTAAATTTTTTTCTGCTGATTAAGAATGATGCAATACTTATAGCAAGAAGTGACGCAACAAATATCAAAGCATAAATAGAATTATCTGCATCATCAGGTTGTTCTATTGGATTCAGTTCCTTACTTGGCTTTTGTTCATCACGATTACCGCCAGATTGCTGGATTGCTGACGATTCATCTTTACTCTCTTTATAAGTTCCCTGAGGCATAAGCCTTATCGTAATAACAAAATTTTCTGAACTCTCTCCGGTAGATACCTTAAATGGATTTTTCTCAACACAAAGCTTATTCGGAATATTGGTAAGCTTAACATTGTATTCACCTGCCGGAAGATTTGCACAAACAATCTTTCCATTTTCATCAGATGTAAAGCTTTTCGAATTTATTTCAGCTTCAACTCCGCTTATAGCCTTTCCGTTTTTATCAACAAACTTAAGTTTAAGGTCATCATATACAATAGTGTCGCAAAGTTTAATATCTGAAATATTATAAGCATAATCCAACGCTGCAAAAGCAACCTTATTTTGAGAGATTTTAAGTAGCTTCTTATCATCGTCATATTTCTCAGCAAGCTTTTTAAGTGCGACCTTCAGCTTTGTAATGTCATAAGTAAAGGTAGTGTTTCCGTTAGAATCAGATTTATGACCAACATAAACAATAGAATTTTTATCAAAGCCTATCTTAGCATCTTCCATAAGGTTATATATAGAGCTGCTATATTCATACTTTCCTGTTTTGCCATTATAAACTGCAACATATATATCAAAGCCTTGTATTGCATTATTATCATATCCCGAAATCTCAAGATAAGTTTTCTTATCTGCAAAATATGTCTTATATGATGTTTTGCTTGGTTTTTTGTTATCAACATTAAATTCAAAGCTTCTTTTCTGTTCTGAAATATTTCCCTTAGATTCCTCTATCTTACCACTTATTGTAAGAATGTATTTTCCATTGCTAAGTGACGAAAGTGCGGTATTTATTGAAGTAGAATCCTCATCAGAATTTGCCCTGTTTCTGTTAAACGGTTCGCTTTCATATATTATAGCTCCACTCTCGTTCTTTATAACACACTTAAAATCAATAAGATTTCTCTTAGCAAGCGAGCGTATGTATAATGTAGGATTTGTAGCTAATGAATTATTCAAAGCGGTTTTCAAGGTATTTGCATTAAATGAAATATTTCTCTCATCAAAAAGCTTAGTGAATTTATTATAACCAAGCAACATAGAATAATTAAATTCTTCTTCATTATTAGTTGAGAGATAAAGATAACTGCTTTGTTTATCGACCTTTTCATTGCTATCATATATAAAGCTGCCAAAAGCACTTTCATGTGTATAGCTTCCAACAAAACCAAGTAATGACGAACTGATTGTCACATCAGCTTCTTGAGAAAAATAAACATATCCATCGAGATAAAATCCTGCTGAAAAATAAGCTTTTTGTTCAAGGATAAAAGCTGAATTGAGCTTAATTTTAACAGTAACAGTTTTAGTTTTATTCGCATCAATACTTATAGCATCCACTTCTTTATCATCTACAATAAAACTTGAAAGATAATTACTGCTTATAATATCCTCACGATATGTCTTTTTATTCTTTGAATCATATCTTTCAGAAGAAAGTATAAGTGATGGTGTTAGAGTAATTTTTTTATCAGTTATATTAGTAATATCAAGCTTGATTTCATATGAACCAATATCACTGCTTCCAAGAACAGTAAAACCGCTTGAAATATAAGCATTTGCATTTAAAGCATTATCTAAATTAACAAGTCCTGCTCCCTGCATTCTGACAGCTTCTTTTGCTGTATCATCTCTATCGTTAATAATATCAGCTGTACTTGTTATAAGCTTATATGCAAGGTCATTTTTCTGCTCTGCGGAATATTTTTCA
Organism: Pseudoruminococcus massiliensis; assembly: GCF_900291955.1. GTDB lineage: Bacteria > Bacillota > Clostridia > Oscillospirales > Acutalibacteraceae > Pseudoruminococcus > Pseudoruminococcus massiliensis. Next base: position 165,495 of record NZ_OLMR01000001.1, read on the forward strand.
AAGCGTTTATCCTTATTGATATATTCTTTCAGAAGTGCAAGCTTTCCAGAAACAAGTGCTGATGAAAACGATGAGCCATTTGCTGTGCCATAACGATTATTCGGAATTGAAGAATAGCTTGGTGAAGTTTCAGCAAGCAGCGGATTTATCGAAAGACTTCCATTAGAACCACAAGACGCATTTGAAGAAATCTTTTTGTAGTTTTCATTATCGCTTATAAGAATATATTCTGTTGAAATTCTTATTCCACCAGATTCCTCAAAATCTTTAATTGATGTATCCTTTACAATCGCAGTTGGAACTACTGTAGTTTCAGTAAGTTTCGTCTTATCATCACCAAAAATTACTAATGCTAAAGCACCTCTCTGCTCAGCAAGATTTATAGCAGATTCTATATCTTCTTGCTTATCAGATACGAAAATCACTTTGTTTTTAAGTTCAATATCTCCATCATTTTTTAGATTATCATTATATATAACATAATCATAATCTCCATCATTTATATTATAAAAAGAGTATTCACTTTTACTGTTAGAGCACTTTGGCAATGTATATTCTATTCTTTCATCATTATAAAGGAAAAATGGGGAATAGTTATTTTTTCCCTCTGCAGATGAAACAGAAATAACTCTTGAAAGTGAAGCTATCGGTGATGCTGTACCATCTTCAATAGCACTTTCAGAATCAGATTTTCCGAGGTTACCAGCAGGCATTACAACTGCTGTTCCACATTTATGAATTCTCTCAAACATATCATTAAAGCTTGCCGCAAAATCATTATCAAGCATTTTTTCACTGCCATAGCTTATATTTATAATATCCGCACCTAAAATAAGAGAATCCTCTATTGCACTTAAGATAACTGTACTATCTGCCACTTTTGATGAATCAGAACTACATTTCATAAGTAAAAGCTGACTGTTATAAGCATTGCTTGCAGAAGAAATATTCTCTGTGCTACCTCCGATAATTCCTGCAACCATAGTTCCATGCTCGCAATTATCAGAAATAACATTAGTATCATTATCAACATAGTCATAAGCATATAATAGCTTTTGGCTTATATATAATGTAGTTGGTGCAAATTCTCCACTTACACAAGCTCGAAGATTAGAAATAAGATACATAAAATCATCTTGCTTATACTTTCCATTTTCTGCATCAAGTGTAAAAATTTCATGATTAGTATCAAAGCCAGTATCAAGAATCGCTGTAACTGTTCCTGAACCTGTCAATTCTGTTTCTTCTAAGTCTTCACTTATATCTTCATTGTTAGATACAGGAGTTGACTCATTTTCAATATCTTCATAAGGATTAAGCTTTATAGAAAGATAGATACGCTTAATATTATCAAGCTTTTTAATTTCGGAAAGCTTTCCATATTCACAGCTAAAAGATACCGAATTCATAACAACAGAAGTTAAACTTATTCTATCTGATTCTTGTTTTCCTATTATATTTTCAAGCGAGCTTATAAAGCTTGTTTGTTCATTCTTAATATTGGCAAGAAGTTTTTTTGTTTGTTCATCAGAAATATATTTTTGCAGATTTTGTTTTTGTGTAGATTTTAAATAGCTTTCACTTATTGATGCAGTGGCAAGCTCTGCTGTAACACTAACTATATCTGTATCTTTATATGGAATAGTAGATTCTTCATCTTTACTGATAAATTCTATCTTATCTTCAGTATTAACTTCATCGTTTATAACAAGTGAGGATTTATATATGGTCTTATCCTCCTCTTGCTCCTTTACAGTGCTTGTAAGAGGTAAGACAAAAATCGTTGTAAGCAAAAGAACCAATGCAACAACGAATGTTATTCTTTTTTTCAATGCAAAAACCTCTTTTGGTCAAAATTTTATTTTCCAAAAATGTAAGACTTTATTTTTAGGGTAATTGAATTATGATATTTAAAGCTATTATATCACATTTTCTGTAAAATGTACAATATATAATTATAGCCCGTATCATAATAGCTTTATGATATGGGCTTAATTTAAATCATTTTCAATTATTTTTCTGTCATATCTGCAACTATTCTCACCGCAAAACAATGTTCTCCAGTATAGCCATTTATTGCAGGGTGACCTAAGCAATTAACAAAAACTGCTGTTCCGTCTTTGCGTTTAATTCTATGCTTGAGATAAACTTCTTTAGAATCTTTAAGAGTATCATCTATTATCTTACGATAAACCGCTCTTTCTTCTTCTAAAATCAAATCATATTGTGTAAGCTGATTTTCTATAATATCTTCCCAAGTATAACCTGTTATTTCTGTAAAATTAGCGTCGCACTTTGCCAATTTGAAATCAGGTGTTAAAAGATAATGAGAGTATTTAAGAGGAATAATCCTTGCAGAGTTTTCCTGAATATCATTTTCTATAATAGAATCCATATCTTGAATTTTGTTATTTTTGTCTTTTTCAATCATTGATTCTACAAGCTTTTCAAATTCTGGAACTTTCAAAGGCTTTGAAAAATAATACCCCTGCATAAAAGCACAGCCTACACTGCTCAAAAAGAGTGCCTGCTGTTTTGTTTCTACACCCTCTGCAATAACAGGAATAGTGAGCTCATGTGCCATACGAATAACTGCTTTGATGATTTTTCTGCCCTTACCGCCTTCGCTATTGTCTTGATTTTGCAAAAATCTAAGATCCATTTTAAGTACATCAACCTGAACCTCTTTGAGCATATTAAGAGAAGAAAATCCACTTCCGAAATCGTCCATTTCAACAGTGAACCCAAGCTCATGAAGCTTATTGACAATATCTATAAGAACCTCTGGCTTGCTCATATATGCACTTTCTGTAATTTCGAGCCTTAACATAGATGCCGGAATATTATATTTTTCAAGTAAGCCAACAAGACGATTATCTATTTTATCATCAAGCAAATCAATTCGTGAAATATTGACAGAAACAGAAACAGGAATAAAACTTCCTTGGTCAAGCCATTTTCTCATAAGTTTGCAAGCCTGCTCCCAAATATAGTAATCAAGCTGTGAGATTTGTCCTGTTCTTTCCAAAATAGGTATAAACTCTCCTGGAGAAATCCAACCTAATGAATTATGTGTCCATCTGCAAAGAGCCTCTGCACCAATAATTTTATTTGTAACAAAATTAAACTGTGGCTGAAGCCATACGGAAATTTCACCGTTTTCTAAAGCACTTTCTACGCTTTGACTTATCACCAGCTCTCTCCATTGTTTATACCACATCTCTTTACCAAAAATTCCAAGCTGATTTCCGCTGGTATTTTTAACGCTTTTTTGTGCAACATTTGCCCAGTCGATCATTTGATTTATATTTGGATTGCTCATATCCTCGGGCTTTAGTTTATATATACCTGCTGCAATCTCTACACTATAATTGACGCCAGGTCTTATAAGATAGTTTCCGACTTTTTCACAAACCATTTCAAAGTTTTTGCGAATATCTTCTTCACCTCTAAATTTTGTAAGTGAAACCAAGGTATCGCCAGAAAATCTTCCACAAGCTTCATTATCTCCAAGAAGCTTGACAACAAGCCCAGCCCAATATCTTATAAGTCTATCACCAATTTCATATCCAAACAAGTCGTTTACAAATTTGAATTTCTTTATATCGCAAAACCATACAGCGTAACTTTCGTTTGGATTATGCTCTATAAGATATTTTGCACGCTTACGAAAACCATCAATGTTAAATGTTCCAGTGAGTTGGTCTATATTTTGAATTTGAATATCACCATCTATAAATTCTTTCTTTTGCTCACGCATAATGTGTATAAAACTTCTTTGTTTTATAGTAAGCATTAAAGCATTTTCAACTCTTCTGAGAATAGCCTCCTTAGTCATATCAGTTGAAATGCAATCGAGAACACCCATATCATAAATATCTTGAATATCTTCCTGAATACCGTCCGCAATAAGCATAACAGGAGTATCTTCCAAATAGTAGTTATTTTTTAAATCTTTAAGAATATCAACAAGTGTTTTATCAGAAAGCTTATTAGCAATAATCATAAGGTCTATACTATAATTCTCTTCGACCAAAACGCGTAATGTTTCAGCGCCATTTTCCGCCTCTATAATCAAATATTTTTCTTTAAGAGCTTTAGAAAAAGCCTTACGATTTTCAGGATTGCTATCAGAAATTAAAATTCTTATTTCTTCATCATGAATTTTATTTATCATTAATATTTCCCCTCCTGAAACAAAGTTCATAAAATGTATATACTACCCAATTTATAATATCAAATTTAAACAGATTTTTCAATATATAATATAAACCTTCAACATTATTTTTATAATTCAAAATAGACTTAAAAAAATTAAATGAAGCTTTTAATTTTAAAAATTCAGATATGATATAAATAAAAAGGAAAATCAACAATCGTGATTTTCCTTTTAATAAATATTAAATTTTAAACACAACAGGTGCTTATATTGAAACCATATTTATTATTATAGCCATCTGAAATATAATCTCCTTTAAGGAACATCTCAGCCTCGTCTATTCTTCTATAATATAGTCCCCAATAGAGTTGACCTCCTGCATGATGATAAACTGCAAATGTATTTACGAGCTTTGTTTTATTGACATGATTAAGGTCGCTATAAGATGTTAGTAAATCGTAAATATCCCAACCACCATATGTCCAGCCTGTGCCAAGGTTATATGAGAAGCTTACAAGAGCATCAAATTGATATTGATTTATTTTTATGTTGTTGTTCTTAGAAAATCTATTTACTGCACTTGTATAAGCACCCTCATTAACCTCCTTAACCAACCAAGCATAAGCTTCGTTCTTTGTGAGTGAATTATAGAAAATATCACCTGGATAAACAACTACACCATATCCAACTGTTGGAACTGGGTCATATGCCATTTGGTCACGCTCATAATGAGAGAGGAAACCTTCTTTTTCTGCGATAAATGAAATCAAATCATTACTTGCTCTGAGGTTCTGAATAGCTGTTGAACTCTTACTTGTAACCTTAGAAACAAATACTGTTCCTTTAGCATCGCTACAAGTACTCCATTTATTATTAAGATATGCGTAAGCAGTATAGTTAAATGTTCCTGCCTTTGTCATCTTAAGAGTACCCTTCCATATGTAATCATTGCCATCTTCTGTTTTAGAAGTAGCATTGACAACATATGTTTTATCACCAATAGTAACATTGAATTTAACAGCTGTGCGTTTCTTATCTGTAATAGCAACGAAGGTTACTGTTGAATTAAGCGTTGCGGAATTTGGATTTGTATAAGTGAATTTCAGTGGAGTAGCTGCAAGAACATTTACTACACAAACTGATTTATTTCCACTTGAATCTTTGGCTGTAATAGCAACATGACCAACTTCTTTTGTTGTAACAAAGCCATCAGAAACAGTTGCTATTGAAGGGTCACTACTTGTCCATGTTATTCCTGATGAAGCATAACCTTCGAGGTAAAGTGTTCTTGTTCTGTTTACTGTTGCGGAATTTTGATTAAGTGAAATCCTGCCGTTTGAGTAAACATCTTTAACTGTAACCTTACAGCTTGCTGTTGCTCCAGCGGAGGTTTTAGCTGTAATTGTTGCTGTACCATTTCTAAGACCACTGACAACACCATTTCTTACTGTTGCAACTGATGTATTGCTTGAACTCCATATTACTGAGCCTGAAGGCTTGACTTTTGCGGTAAGCTTAACATTTTCGCCTCTTGATATTGAAGCTGATGTCTTAGAAAGTGTAACGCTTGAATTTGGTACAACTTTAAGATTGAAATTGTTATAAACAGAACCTGTATCATCATATGAATAGATTCTTGCTACACCCTCTTTGAGTGCCTTAACAGTACCATCTGCTGAAATTGTTGCAACCGATATATTACTTGACCTATGATAGATGTTGCCACTTCCTGTTGATGTTTTAGCTCCTACATTAAAGATTTTTCCAACTGTAACAGATGTTGGTGAATTTGTAAGTGAAATTGAACTATAATCAGGATACTTAACTGTAATCTTAGTTGTTGCAAGAATCTCGCCTTGTGAATTTGAAGCTGATATTGTTGCAGTACCTTCGCTCATACCCTTATATTCACCAGACTGAACAACTCTAACTGTTGTCGGGTCTGATGATTTATAAGTAACATCAGCAGCAACTGGTGAAACCTTAGCAGTTAATGTTTTTTTCGCATCAACTGCAACCTTAGCGTTTGAGGGTGAAAGTGAAACACTTGTTGCAACTGGTTCTACAATATTAATATAAATGCATTTTGAAATTGTTCCTGTGCTATCATTAGCTCTTATTTTCACCTTGCCAGCTTTAAGACCTGTAACAACACCTGTTGATGAAATTTTTGCTATGCTTGAATCGGAAATATTGTAATAAACCTTTCCGCCCTCTTTAGAGGCTCTTGCGTTAATCTTAACTGAACTTCCTATTGAAATCTCCTTTGGCGGATTATCAATATAAACCTTATCATAATCAGGTTTTTTAACAGTAATTTTGGCTGTTGCACTACCTCCAGTAAGTGGATTTGTAGCGGTTAATATAGCCTTTCCCGCTGAAACACCTTTCATAATGCCGTTACTATCGACAGTCATAATCTTCTTATTAGAACTTGTCCATACAATCTTGCTCTTATCACAAGTTGATTTAACGCTTATGCCTCTGGTACTTCCTATCGCAAGATCTCTTGAGGATAATGAAAGCTTAATAGAAACTTCATCTATTTCAAGATATTCTGCAAAGCAATAACCTGTTCTTCCGTCACTCAGCTTAACATGAACCCATTCACTATCTTTATTATCAATAATAGTAACCTTGGTGTCTGGGTCTATCGTAGTAATAATAGCTGAAGATGTTGTTGCCGACTCCCTCACATTAAGATATACTGTAGAAGTTGCCATAACATATGTATTGGCATCTGCGGTGGTTGTCGGTACAGCTGTAACTGTCACAGAAGCTGCAAGCATAAACGCACAAAAAGAAGCAATAATTTTAGTTCTTAGTGCAAATTGTGGTTTCGACGGCTTAACTTCTGGTGCTAACCTTTTTGCGTGCATATAGAAACTCTCCTTATTAAATTTTATCCATTACAATTATATAACAACTCTCTTATCATTTCAAGTAATTTAGGCAAATTTGTAACAATAAAATTACAAAAATCTTGAAATTACTACAAAATAATAACATATTTTTCTTAAAAAATTGCAATTTTTATAATCCATTGAGAAAAACTTTTGTCGAAATTTGATACTTTTTGCCTTAAAGTACAAAAAAGATGCAAAGCTCGAAAATCAAGCCTTGTATCTTTTAAAAATATTAAAAACTTTGCCCTTAAAACCCACAAAAGGCTTGAGCGAAACTTTTAAATATCTTATTAGAATTTTGGAAATTCGTTAGCTAATTAAAGTATCCAAAAACTTTTGGAAATATTCTGGCAATTCGGTTTCTACTGTTATTATACGCTTATCTCTTGGATGCTCAAAGCTGATATAATATGCGTGTAAACATTGGCCATTCAAGGACTTTATCGGATTTTTTGCAGGTCCATATACAATATCTCCAGCAACAGGGTGTCCAAGCTGTGCCATATGAACTCTGATTTGATGCGTTCTGCCTGTTTCTAAAGTAAGCTCAATATGAGTAAAACCATTATATCTTGCAATAACCTTTACATGGGTAATCGCATTTTTACTATTTTTATAGGTTACAGCCATCTTTTTTCTATCTTTTGGGTGTCTGCCTATTGGTAAATCTACGGTGAAATTATCCTCTTTCAAATTACCATAAACAACCGCCTGATATTTTCTTGTAAAACTGTGTTCCTTAATCTGTTCAGCGAGTCCTCTATGTGCAAAATCATTCTTTGCAACTATCAGCAAACCACTTGTATCTTTATCTATTCGATGCACAATACCCGGTCTGAGAACACCATTTATTCCAGAAAGTGAGTCACCGCAATATGCAAGCAAGGCATTTACAAGTGTTGAATCATTATTGCCTGGGGCTGGGTGAACAACCATTCCCTTTGGCTTATTGACAACAAGTAAATCATCATCTTCATAGCGAATATCGAGCGGAATATTCTGTGGTTCAATCTCAAGCGGTTCGGGTTCAGGCTCGCTGAAACAAATTCTATCGCCATTTTTAAGCTTACAACTTTTTGCAACAGCCTTGCCATTAACAGTTACGCTACCTGTTTCAATAATGTTCTGCACAAGCGAACGAGAAAGCTCAGAATTATCCGATATGAACTTATCAAGTCTTATCCCCTCATCAGAAATATCAGCAGTTAAAATTATCTCACTCATCAGAATCTATCCTCTTTGGCTTATCATCTTTTTTATCGCTGAAAAACAGTACAAAAACAACCATAAGCACTGCACCTATTGTTATACAATAATCGGCAAAATTGCATACTGGCGGAAAGAATGAAAGCTGTAAATAATCTACAACAAAGCCTCTGAAAAGTCGGTCTATTAGGTTTCCTATTCCACCACCTATGATAAGCGTTACACTTGTAAGGAATAGCTTGTTGGTGATTTTCTTCTTGATAATTACATAAAAGAAAAGTGCAACCATAAGAATTGTAATAATCGCAAAAATCCAACTCATATTCTGCATAATGCCAAAAACAGCACCTCGGTTTTCAACATATGTGAGTGTAAGAAGATTACCTATGAACGGAACATTATCTCCACTTTGTAGATTTCCTAAGACGAAATATTTTATAACTTGGTCAATAATAACAAGAACTGCGGAAATTACCGCCGTAATAATTGCTGCCAAAATAACTCCTCCCAAATATAAATGCGTTCTGCCAAAAGCTTTAAACATATAATAAAAATTCGCTCCAAATTTATGGGTTGGAGCGAATTTATTATACTATATTATATGCGATTATTCAAGAACTTTTGCACAACGCTCACAAAGTGTGATGTGCTTAGGATTCTTACCAACTGTGTTGCTGAAGCACCAGCAACGCTCGCACTTTTCACCTGCTGCGTGAGATACTTCAACCTTAAGCTCTGTTGCACTCTCATCATTTACGATTTCAATTTCAGAAACGATATATGCAGCTGTAAGCTCACTCTCTACGGACTTGAGGAAGTCGTACATCTCGCCTGTGCATTTGAGTGTAATCTTTGCTTCGAGTGAAGAACGGATTTCCTTTGCCTTGACAGCAACTTCGATTGCTTTCTTAACAATATCTCTTGTTTCGTGGATTCTATCCCACTTTGTGATAAATTCTTCATCAGCATTGATACCTGTCTTTTCAGGCATAGAGTTGAATACTACATTCTCTGCATCGTCATTCTTGCTGTGCTTCATATACTTCCAGATTTCATCAGAAGTGAAAGCAAGGATTGGAGAAATCATTCTTGTCATAGCGTCAAGAATGATATAAATTGTAGTCTGAGCAGCACGACGAAGCTCACCATCGCTCTTTTCTGTATAAAGTCTATCCTTGAGAACATCAAAGTAGAAGTTACTCATATCTACAACGCAGAAATTGTGAACAGCATGGAATACCTGATGGAATTCAAAGCTTTCATAACCCTCACGAACCTTATCATTAAGCTCATCAAGCTTCATCAAAGCCCACTTATCAATAGGAAGGAGCTTATCGAATGATACAGAATCTGTATCTGGCTCAAAGTCGTTGAGGTTTCCGAGGATATATCTTGCTGTATTTCTAATCTTTCTGTATGCTTCTGAAAGCTGTTTGAGGATTTCCTTAGAAATTCTGATGTCAGCATGATAATCTGATGATGCAACCCAAAGACGGAGAATATCTGCACCATATTCGTTGACAACATCTGATGGGTCAATACCGTTGCCGAGTGACTTGGACATCTTCTTGCCCTCTCCGTCAACAACCCAACCATGAGTTACAACTGCCTTATATGGTGCTTCACCTGTTGTTGCAACAGATGTAAGGAGTGATGACTGGAACCAACCTCTATACTGGTCTGCACCCTCAAGATAAAGGTCAGCAGGTCTTCTGAGGTTTGGTCTTTGACCGCAAACTGCTGCGTGTGTTACGCCTGAATCGAACCAAACATCCATAATGTCTTTTTCTTTGTCGAAATCTGTGCCACCGCACTTAGGGCACTTTGTACCCTCTGGGAGAATTTCGCTTGCAGACTTCTTGAACCAAGCGTCAGAACCCTCTTGTCTGAACAACTCGGAAACAGCCATCATAGCTTCTTTATTGATATAAGGTTCGCCGCACTCTTTGCAGAAGAAAATCGGAATCGGAACGCCCCATTTTCTCTGTCTGGAGATACACCAGTCTTTTCTGTCACGAACCATATTTATGATTCTGTCTTCGCCCCAGCCAGGAATCCACTTAACGCCCTTAATTGCTTCTACTGCCTCGTCCTTGAAATCTTCAACGGAGCAGAACCACTGTTCTGTTGCTCTGAAGAGAACTGGCTTTTTACATCTCCAGCAGTGTGGATATTGGTGGATAATCTTCTTTAATGCAAACAATGCACCAATTTTTTCGAGGTGCTGTGCGATAGGCTTATTTGCTTCTTCTGTTGTAAGTCCTGCGAACTGACCTGCTTCTTCTGTAAGCTTGCCATGAGCGTCAACTGGTACAACAATCGGAATTTCAGGATAATTTCTGCAAACCTCATAGTCGTCAAGACCGTGGCCAGGTGCTGTATGAACACAGCCTGTACCGCTTTCAAGAGTAACATGGTCGCCAACGATTACAAGAGATGTTCTATCGATAAATGGGTGAGCTGTTTTCATATACTCAAGCTCTGAACCCATAATTGTGCCAACAACTTCATAATCTGTGATTCCTGCTGCTTCAAATGCAGATGCGTAAAGCTCTTCTGCCATAACGAAATATTCGTCACCGCTCTTGACCAAAGCATAGTTGAAGCGAGGACCAACGCAGATAGCTACATTAGCAGGGAGTGTCCAGGTTGTAGTTGTCCAAATTACGAAATATGTCTTGTCAAGGTCTGCTCCAAGAGCTTTGAGCTTGCCCATATCGTCTGTAACCTTGAACTTTACATAGATTGAATGGCATGGATCTTCTGCATATTCAATTTCAGCCTCTGCAAGTGCTGTTTCGCACTCAGGACACCAGTAAACTGGCTTTAAGCCTTTATAGATATAACCCTTGCAAGCCATTTCTGAGAAAATCTCAATCTGCTTTGCTTCAAACTCGTGCTGAAGTGTGATATATGGATTATTCCATTCACCGATACCACCAAGACGCTTAAACTGGTTACGCTGGTCATCAATATATCCAAGTGCAAACTCACGACAGATTTTTCTAAGCTCTATATCGTCAATAGTTGTGGAGTTACCAACACCTGCTTTTTTTCTTGCTTTCAGCTCTGTTGGAAGTCCGTGTGTATCCCAGCCTGGAACATAGGGTGCTTTAAAGCCTGACATATTTTTATAGCGGACGATAATATCCTTGAGAACCTTATTAAGTGCTGTACCAAGGTGAATATTACCATTAGCATATGGAGGTCCATCATGAAGTACGAAAAGAGGCTTGCCCTCGTTCTTCTCCATAAGCTTTTCATAAACGGAGGATTCTTCCCAATGCTTTAACATAAGAGGCTCTGACTTTGGAAGTCCTGCCCTCATCGGAAAGTCCGTTTTAGGTAAATTCAGTGTGTTATTATAATCTTGAGCCATTATCTTTTACGCTCCCTTTTTATAAAATTATCACTTTTTACTGTGAATATCAAAATCTGAACCAAACTTAAAGTCATTAAATTTGACTTCTTTATCCTCTGCAAATCTTGAAGCCTGTTCAATAGGCTCTCTTTTTACCGTTGAAGATGAGCTGATGTCTATGTTATCTTCAATTTCTTCATCAACTGGTTTCTTCTCTATTGTTTCTTTTTTATGCTCTACTGAAGCAAAAACTGTTTCAACAGGTGTTCTTACAGGCTCTTTTATTTCTTCGTTAACTGGTGCTTTTTTCTCTTCAACTGGAATTTCAACAGGCTTTTCTTCTACTACCTGCTTTGTTTCTTCAACAGCTTTAGCTTCTTCGACAGGCTTGGTTTCTTCAGCTTTCTTTTCTTCTGCCTTTGGAGCTACTATCTCCTTCTTAGGTGTAGGATATTCCTTATCAATTTCCTCATCAGTTCTAATTTGTGCCTGAATATCTGTAATATTCTTTACGGCTGTAATTTGTGCTCTATATCTCTTCAAAAGAACGGCTTGGAAAGCTTTAACATCGGCTGTAATTTTCTTAAGAAGCTCTTTTTGTCTTTCAAGTTCAAGGTTGCCAGCAGCTATTGCACGACGGCTATTTGCTGTTGAATCAGCAAGAAGCTTATCAGATTTTTGTTTTGCATCTGTCATCATAGCATCAGACTTTTCCTTAGCTTCCTTAACCATAGCATCTGCCTTTGCCTTGGCATCTCTGAGAATTACTTCTGCCTTATGATTTGCTTCTCTTATATTAGAATCTGCAAGTCTTTGTGCACTTAGAAGAACGCTTCCTACGCTTTCTTCTGTAGAGCGATATTCCTCAACCTTTTTTGCGAAAATATCGAGCTTTTTAAGATAATCATCTCTCTCGTGGAGAATATTATCTACAGTTTCAATAACGCTATCTATAAAATCATCGACATCCTCTGTCTGATAACCATTTCGTGCTTTATGAAAAGTTACATTTTTTATTTCTTCAAGTGTAAGCATATAATCTCCCTTTCCTTATAATGACAGTATCGGACAGACGCAATAATGCCTCTGCCCGAAATTTGAAGCGGATAAGCTTCGATAGATTTTACATATAAAGTCCGTTGCTTTCGAGTTCATCGAGAACTTCTTCACCTGTAAGGTCAACATTATTCGGAGTAATCATATATGTATTAGAAGCAACTCTGCTGATTTTACCCTGATTTGCGAATGCTACACCACTAAGGAAATCGAGAATTCTTCTTGCCATATCCTTATTTGTATTTTCAAGGTTAAGGAGGACTGTGTGCATCTTCATAAGTTCAACAGCAATATCCCTTGTTTCTTCGCCAAAACGCTCAGGCTTGAACAATACTACCTGCAAACGAGCAGTTGAGTTGATATTGACAACCTTACTGCCAGATTGAGATGGTCTTGGTGCAGTCTGTCTTGGTGCTGGTCTTTGTACATACTGTTGAGGTGGTTCTGGCTCTTCGTATGCTGGGCCGTACTCCTCTTCTGTTTCGTAAACTCCGCCGTCATCAACTGCGGATTCATTATCATAATAGCTATTATCTTCGTATTCCACTTCGTCCTCCGGTGGTTTCCACATATCTTTTAATTTATTCATAATGCCTGCCATTTAAAATTTCCTCCTTAGATTATGTATAGCTTCTTGCTCCGAAAAGCCCGCTACCTATTCTTACCATATTAGCACCGCAAAGAATAGCCTCATAATAATCAGCGGACATTCCCATAGAAAGATAATCCATAGATATATTATCCATTGTTTTGCCCGAAATGTCAACAAATAAATTGTGCATATCTTCAAAATATTTACATAATTCTGTTTTTTCTGCACAAATTGGTGGAATAGCCATAAGTCCTCTTACCTTTATTCCTTCAAAATGCGATATTTCGCCAAGAAGCTCATAGAGCATATCGGGGTTAAGTCCTGTTTTATTTTCCTCTCTGCCGATATTTACTTCTATAAGCACATCTGTTGTTATGCCTTGATTTGAGGAGACCTTAGCGATTTCTTTTGCAAGCTTAATACTATCAACAGATTGAATCATACTTACTTTTCCAACAATCTGCTTAACTTTGTTTGTTTGCAGATGTCCGATAAGATGAAGCTCACAATCACCAAGCTTATAATCATCATACTTTGAATTAAGCTCCTGAACCTTATTTTCTCCGATATATTTCAGTCCAAGGGAAATAGCATAATTTATAATATCGTATGAAACTGTTTTTGTTGCGGCAAGAAACTTTATATCTTCGGGCTTTCTTCCTGACTTTTCAGCAGCCTCTGCTATTCTTGCCATAATATAATCATAATTCTGCTTAACCTGTAAGAGTCTTTGCTCATACTCAGTTGATAACTTTTCCGTCATATAAATCCACTCCTTCAACGACGACCTTATCATAAACCTTTATCGTAGAACCAGAGAACAGCTCATCGTCATCAGGCTCTTGTTTACAGATTACGAAACCGCTATCTGAATAGAGCGGTACAACCTCTTTGAAATTGATTTCGTTTCCATACTGAACATAAACGCCTGAAACTTTTTTGCTGACTTCTTTTTCTTTACCGTTCTTGTCTTCGGTTGTTATTGTAATTGTATCTTGATGAATTGCTGATTCTGGAACAGAAATTCCGGTATATGAATTCATATTTATTGCAATAGTTCCCGAACGAACTGAAAGCAAATTTTCATTCATATCTGTTCCTCGAAAAATTGCAACGCCATCTGATTTGCTATCCTTACGATTTATGCTTACAAGAGTAACATTTATATTTTTAAGTGATGCTGACTGCATCGTAAGGGTCATCTGGTTATCTTTGTATTCATTTAGCTTAATAGCCTGTTCGCTTGTGACCGGACAAGCAACATACCAAAATACATCTGAAACTACCTTTCCTACTGCATTATCGTAAGTTTTTTTGCTGGAATTCTTTGCCTTGTTTAAATCTTCAGGCATAATAGAATCAATATTTTTTATATTGAGAACATTTTCATAGCCATCAAGCTCACTTGTAAAATAGCCTGCAACTGGAGCTGTAAGGTCTGAAATCTTCTTGCTTGAAGAACTTTTCATTTTGTCAATTTTACTCTCAAGCTCTGAAATTTTCTCACTGAAATCTTTAACCTTTCCTGTGAGAACCTGTCGCTCATTGATATTATATATTATCTGGTCTATGCTTTCATCAGATTTTGAAAGATTACCATCATTCTTATTTATCGACATATCAATAAGATATGTCGAAATATTCTCATCAATAACATCAGGTGTAACTGAAAGGTTTTCTGCACTGCTCTCTAATTCTTTCAAAACTGCAAGCTGTTGCTCAAGGCTTTGCAGCTCGGCTTGTTTTTGTGCGTCTTCTGCTGAATTATAAACTTCAGCAACTTTTTCGCCCTTAGAAACCTTATCCGTATCTTCCATTTTATAGGAAATGACGCCACCAATATTTTTTGAATTCATAATGGTTTCACTTCTGATAAAATATCCGTCTACATCAAGAGATTCTGTCATAGTAGAGTAAGTTGCAGATTCTGTTCTTATATTCTTGAAGCTTGCATTGCTTAAAAGATAAATTACATAAACAAGCAAAAGCACAGAGAGCAAGGCAATAATTATTCTTCTGATTATAGATTTATCCACATACTCACCTCTCTGAATCAGTTTACCTTATGATTATACTACATCATTTTCCGATTGTCACGATTTTTGACATTTATTATAATATTTGACGGATTTTTGTTGTCAATTAAGACTTACTTTAGGAATATTTTAAAAAATTCCATTCATTTATCAGCCTTTCACTCTCTGAAAGAATATCAAAGCAATCGCACTCTAAAAACTTTACATCTTCACATCGTCTGAACCATGTGAGCTGACGCTTTGCATAGCGTCGGGTTTCCATTTTGAGTTTTTCGACTGCATCTTCAAGAGAACATTCGCCATCAAAATACGGCTTAAATTCCTTTATTCCAATAGCCGCCGAAGCTGTTTTTCCTGGGTTTTGATTAAAGAAAGCTTTTGCTTCATCAAGGATTCCTGCTCCAAGCATTTTATCAACACGAAGATTTATTCTGTCATAGAGCTTTTGTCTATCCTTATAAGTAAGGCAGATTGTTAGATAATTATATGGCGAAGGCTTTTCTTTTGAGCGTTTCATCTGTTCGCTCATTGTTATTCCTGTATTTCGATAAATCTCAATCGCACGAATAATTCGCTTACCATTATTAGGGTGAAGTGTTGACGCAGTTTCCGGGTCGAACTCTGCAAGCTGTTTAAGCAGGATTTCTCCGCCCTCTCGCTGATATTGTTCATTAAGCTCTGCACGAAGTTTTTCGTCAATCTTTTCTTCGGAAAATGTTATATTTCCAACAAGAGATGAATAATAAAGTCCCGTTCCACCGACAAGTATGGGAAGTTTTCCTCTTTCGTATATCTCTGCAATGACCTTATGGGCAAGCTTGACATAATCTGAAACGCTGAAAGCTTCTCCTATCGGTAAAAAATCTACAAGGTGGTGCGCTATTCCACGAGCCTCTTCTTTTGTAACCTTTGCGGTCGCAATATCCATACCCTTATAAATCTGCATTGAATCACAGGAAACTATTTCGCCGTTATATCTTTCGGCAAGTTCTACTGAAAGCCCTGTCTTGCCCGACGCTGTCGGACCTACTATGCAAAGAAGCGGTATCTTATTATTCATATCTTAATCATACCCTCATAAATCTTTTTTCGAGTTCGTGTCTTGTCATTGTAAAACAAATCGGTCTGCCATGCGGACAATATTTTACATCAGGATTTTCCATAAGCTCCTCAACAAGAGCCATAAGCTCTCCCTCACTGCTCTTATCACCAGCCTTTATTGCGGCTCGGCAAGCAACATTCTTATAAAGCCAATCCATCTTCTCGGTCATAATATCTCGCTTATTTTTTGCAAGATAGCCAGCCATTTCTACAACAGTGTCGGATATATCGTCACGCTCAACAATCTGAGGTGCTGCTCTGACTACAACCGTACCCATTCCGTAATCGTCAATCTCAAAACCTGCATCTTCCATAGCTGAAAGGTTATTTAAAATTGCGTCATATTCGGTTTTATCAAGCGTTACTGTTATAGGCTCAAGGAGCATTTGAGCATAATTTTTGCCACAATCACGCCTTAGCTTTTCATATAAAAGTCTTTCGTGAGCGGCGTGTTTGTCAATAAACAGAATTGCATTGCCTTTTTCAAGAATTATATATGTTGCAAAGGCTTCGCCTAAGAATTTCATAGGAGCATCAGACTCGCTATCAAGCCTTACACCTGCTATACTCAGAAAAGAATCAATAAGCTTGTCCTGATTTTTTACAACGGACGGCTCATTATCTTCTTGTAATATAGTCGGCTTGTGAGATGTTTCTTCACCTTCTGTAACAGCTTGAATTTCTTGCTTTTCGGGATTTTCTATTTCTGATTTTGCCTTTTCTAATTTTTTACGAACGCTTGCCGTATATGGGTCAACTGTAACGCAATCAGAAACCATTATCGGAGAAAAGCTTGAAGGCTCAGGCATAAATATTTCAGGCTCATTTTTATCTTCTTCAAGATTATCAAACTCAACACTTTTTTGAATGGATTCTTTCTTTAAATCTCCTTTAAAAACCGAATCCTTTTCAGAAATTTTCTCAGACTTTTCAACAGGTTTTGCTGCTTTCGGTTGATAACTAAACTTTAATTGCTCGTTTTCAACCTGTGTGGCTGTTTTTTCTAAGATTTCAGGCTTTATAGGTTCTTCCTCTTTTATAGGAGAGCGGTTATCTCCACTTAAAAGTGCCGATTTAACTCCATGATAAACCGCATCGAAAATAGGTCTTTCATTAGTAAATCTTACCTCAAGCTTTGAAGGGTGAACATTGACATCAAGAGTAGAATAATCCATGGTCATATGCAAGACACAGCCTGGAAATTTTCCTGTCATTATATTACCCTTGTATGCTTCTTCAAGTGCCGCCATAGCTGTACGAGTTTTTATATATCTTCCATTTATAAAGAAAAGCTGCATACTTCTATTGGCACGAGATGAAATAGGACGGGTTATATAGCCTTGAAGCTTTATACCCTCGTGTTGATAATTCAAAGGAATAAGCGTTGATGTGAAATCCTTGCCAAAAACTGAAAGAATGGCATTTTTAAGGTTATCATCACCTGGAGTTTTCATTGTTTGCTTGCCGTCACGAATGAATGTAAAGGATATTTCTGGGTGTGAAAGTGCTATTCTATCAATAACTCCAGAAACGCTATTTGCCTCGGAAACATCTTTTTTTAGAAATTTCATTCTCGCAGGAACATTATAGAAAATATCACGAGCGATAATTGTCGTTCCTTTTGGACAACCTGCATCGTCAATTTCTATCTCGTCACCACCATTAATTTCATATCTTGTTCCGATTTCCTCATTCTCTCGGCACGACAACATAGTGACCTTAGCAACAGCGGCAATAGACGCCAACGCCTCTCCTCTGAAACCAAGTGTTCCTATTGCATCAAGGTCTTGTTTATCATGAACTTTACTTGTTGCATGACGCAAAAATGCAGTTGGAATATCTTCTCTTGCTATTCCGCAACCATCATCGGTAACTCGCATAAAAGTAATTCCGCCACGCTGAATTTCTACGGTTATATGTTTAGCACCCGAATCTATTGAATTTTCAACAAGTTCTTTTATTACAGACGAAGGTCTTTCTATTACCTCACCTGCGGCAATCAGCTCTGACATATGCTTATCTAAAAGCTTAATTACTCCCATACAACTCACCACCAATTTTTAAGGCTTGTATTTAGAGCTTATTTCAAGCTCTAAGCATTTCCAGTCCTCATTAAAAATATGATAAAATTCTGTTTCATTTAACTGAACATCTTTAAAACCTACAGACTTATAACAATAATAGGCGGATTCATTATTTTCAAATACGCCTAAGGTGATTTTCTCAACCTTTAGTATATCGAAAGCATATTTTATTGCAAGCTTAAGCATTTCCTTACCATAACCCATACCACGCTTTGTATCATTTACAATTACAAAGCCAAAACGGAGTGTTTTCTTTTCTTCATCTGTGAATCTCATGATAAGATGTCCAACTACACCCGTTTCATCAAATGCTGTCATTTCATAAAAATTATCAGCATAGGCAAAATCGTTATAGTGTTTATTCATATCATCGGCTGTAATCGGAAATTTATCATATCTATCCGCACACCATTTACGAAATGAAACTTCATCTTTTATCCACTTAACGATATGCTCAGCATCGCAGGCTTTATATGGACGCAATCTTATCATTTCGGATTCCTCCTATTTTTTCTTTTGATAATGACAATCGCATACAGTGCCACCTCTTGCAAGTGTCTGTTCTCTATAACTATCTTGATTTTCAAGCTTAAAGCATCCTTAAATCAATAACGCAAAACCATATCGTTAAACAAGCTTAGATGTTGTTCTCCAAAAGCTCAAGGTACATATTGGAATAGCCTGTCTTATGCTCTTTGATAAATTCAATAGCTGACCTTGGGTGCTTGTTAAGTCTGCCTGTAAGGAGGTAAGGAACATCATAGCCCCAGACTACGCCGTCATCTCTGAGTTTTTGAATGTGTCCTTCGATAAAGTCAAGAAGTGGAATAAGATTATACTTAGGGTTCTTTAGGAAACCGAGGAGAAGCTCCATATAGCAGTTGCCTGCACCTCTGCCCATACCGCTGACTGTTGCGTCAAGGTAGTTTACGCCGAGTGAAAGTGCTTCTATTGTATTTGCAAAAGCGAGCTGTTGGTTATTATGTGCGTGCATACCAATTTGCTTTCCATACTTATCGCCAACTTCAAGATACCTCTCAGAAATTGCTGCTGTCTGTTCAGGGTAAAGTGAACCATAGCTATCAACGATATAGATTCCATCAACGCAAGAGCGACCAAGAATATCAAGTGCTATATCAAGGTCAGCTGTATTTGCGTTTGAAATAGCCATGATATTTACAGTTGTTTCATAGCCCTTATTGTGACAATATTCAATCATTTCAATTGCAGAAGGGATTGTATTGAGATATGTTGCAATTCTGTACATATCAACAACAGAATCCTTTCTGTCTATGATGTCTTTTTTGAAATCAGTTCTGCCAACATCAGCCATAACTGAAATCTTCATATCAGAATCATTTTCGCCAACAATATTTCTTATATCCTCTTCATCGCAGAACTTCCACTTGCCAAACTTATCAACATCGAAAAGCTCTTTAGAAGCACGATAACCAAATTCCATATAGTCAACGCCAGCTTTGATATTTGTCTTATACAAATCTCTTACAAAATCATCAGTGAAGTAGAAATTGTTTACAAGTCCGCCATCTCTGATTGTAGCGTCAAGAACCTTTATCTCTGGTCTGAATGATACGATTTCACCTTTTTTACCCATTTTTATAATCCTCCATAAATTCGGAAAGCCCTTTGCTCTCCTTAATTTTATTATTTCTGCAATTCCTTGCAGTTATATAACTTATCTACCTAAAAAAACAGATATTATAAGCTTTGCTTAACTATTTCCAGTCCATAATATTCTCATCAATAAAGTCAGACTTATTTTTCAGCAAGAGCAATAAGCTTGACAAGAACATTCATTGCTTCTATTGGAGTTAATGTATTTATATCTGTACTTCTCAGCATTTCACGAATTTCATCTGCTTCTGGAACAAGTGAAAGCTGTTCTTCAGTTTCTTCTGACTCTGCTTGCTTTTTTGGAGCGTCATTTTTTCCACATTCAAGTTCTTTTAGGACAAGCTTTGCACGATTTATAACGCTTGCTGGCAAGCCTGCAAGCTTGGCAACCTCTACACCATAGCTATCGTCAGCAGCACCTCGAACTATTCTTCGCAGGAATGTAATATCATCTCCACGCTTTTTAACAGCAATATTATAATTCTTAACGCTGTCAAGGTTGTCCTCAAGCACTGTCAATTCGTGATAGTGTGTTGCGAAAAGCGTTTTTGCACCAAGCTTTTTCTTATCTGCAACAAATTCAAGAACCGCTCTCGCAATGCTCATTCCGTCAAAGGTTGATGTTCCTCTGCCTATCTCATCAAGAATAAGTAAGCTATCCTTTGTGGCATTTTTCAGAATATATGCAACCTCGTTCATCTCTACCATAAATGTAGATTGACCTGTTGTCATATCGTCAGATGCACCTATTCTTGTAAAAATACTATCGCAGATTGATATTTCCGCAGATTTTGCAGGAACAAAGCTGCCTATTTGAGCCATAAGCACTATCAAGGCTACGCTTCTCATATAAGTAGATTTACCTGCCATATTTGGGCCTGTTATAATTGCAACACGATTTTCTGCTGAATCAAGTGTAACATCATTCGGTACAAACGGCATAGTTTTTAAAAGTCTTTCAACAACAGGGTGTCTGCCGTCTTTTATTATGATTTTGCCGTTTTGTGTTATATCAGGCTGACAATAGTTATTGTCAAAGGCTGTCTGTGCAAGCGAGGCAAGTGTATCAAGCATAGCAACGGCTCTTGCTGTACTTTCAATCTGCTCAATATGCTTTGCAGTCTGCTTTCTGATTTCCTCAAAGATGGTATACTCAAGTGCAAATGAACGCTCTTTTGCTCCAAGTATTCTTCTCTCAACTTCCTTGAGTTCTTCTGTTATGTATCTTTCGCAGTTTGTGAGAGTTTGCTTTCGGATATAATCATTCGGAACTGAATCTTTATATAAATTCGTAACTTCTATATAATATCCGAAAACACGATTATAGCCTACCTTTAGTTTAGGTATGCCTGTGCGTTCTCTCTCTCTTGATTCTATTCCTGAAAGAAGCTCTGCACTGTTATTCATATCATAACGAAGTTCATCAAGCTCTTTATTACAGCCCTCCTTGATGATTCCACCCTCACGAACTGAAAACGGCGGACTTTCAACAATGGAACCTTCGATTAAATCCTTCAAATCTTCAAGAAGATTAAGCTCTGAAAGCTGCTCTTTCATAAGTGTACTTTCAGAATTTTTGATAGCCTCTTTTATTTCAGGAAGCTTATTGAAAGCTGACAGCAAAGAAATTAAATCTCTCGCATTAGCCGAACCATAGACTATCTTTGTCATAATTCGCTCAATATCAGGGATTCCACCGAGAGCATCTCGCAAATCAATTCGCATCTGAACATTGTCAAAAAGCTCTGCAACGGCATTTTGTCGGCGTGTAATTTTGCCGACATTTACAAGCGGTTTTTCAATAAAGCTCTTTAAAAGTCGTTTACCCATAGAGGTTTCGCACTTATCAAGAACCCACAAAAGCGAACCATAACGCTTTTTTTCGTGCAAAGTTTCGGTAAGCTCAAGATTACGCTTTGCTGAAAAATCAAGGCTCATATACTCACTCTCAGCAAAGGGAATAATCTTTGTTATTCGTTCTAAGCCTGTCATCTGTGTTCTCTCAAGATAGCCTAAAAGTGCCGCAGACGCAAGCTTACTTTCCTTAGAATATGAATTTCCTAACATATCCTCAATAGCATCATCAAAATGCTTTTTAAGGGTTTCATTAGCGTTGTATTCGTCAAAGTCTGTATCGTCAAGTGCTTCTACTGAACAAACGATTTTTTCTTTGAGAAATGGTACAAGCTCTTTAAAACTGAGAACTCCTGTACTGATTAGTATTTCTTTTGGAGAAAATTTCAGTAATTCGTCCTTAATTGAGCGAATTATATCCTTACCCTTTACAGTTGATGCAACAAATTCACCGGTAGATGTATCACAGAAAGCAAGTCCAGCTATTCCCTTTTCACAGTATATACAGCCGATATAGCTATTCTGTGTTTCATCGAGCATAGTAGGCTCTATAACTGTACCTGGTGTTACAACTCGGATAATATCACGCTTAACAAGTCCTTTAGCCTTTGCAGGGTCTTCTGTCTGTTCACAAATTGCGACCTTATAGCCCTTTTGAACTAACTTGGCAATATATGGCTCACAGCTATGGAAAGGTACTCCGCACATAGGCGCTCTTTCTTCTTGTCCACAATCTTTGCCTGTAAGAGTTAAGTCGAGTTCCTTTGATGCGGTTATGGCATCATCAAAAAACATCTCGTAAAAGTCACCGACACGATAGAATAGTAGTGCGTCCTTATTTCGCTCCTTGACCTCAAAATATTGTTTCATCATAGGCGAAAATTCTGCCATTGCTATCACCTCCTTAAGTTATTTACCTTTTTCACCATCAGGGAACCCCCTGCGAGGGTTCCCTACGAAAAACATTCCACTGGAATGTTTTTCTACCCTCCTGCGCTTTGCGGAACATAAAGTATTTCGCTCTCTACGGAGAGCGACCAAAGGCTCTGCCTTTGGAAACCGCAAGCTTTTGAAAAAGCTTGTGCAAAACTTTTAAGTATAATTAGACAAGTTTGGTCACGCACCACAGCCACCGCAGGTTTCGCAGCTGCCTGAGCAGCTGCTCTGTGTATAATCTGCTGTTTCTGGGTCTGCTCCCTGTGCTGACTGATTGATAATTGCAAGAACTCTATTTACAACAACATCAAATTCTGCCTTAGCCTCATTATAAGCTATCATATTTTCGTTAGACATAATGATTGCATAAGCGTGACGCATTTCTGCGTTGAGCTGCTGCATTTTTTCATCGCTTCTATCTGCCTTTGATGCTTCATTATTTATTGCCATACGCTTTAAATTAAATTCGCCAATAGCATTCTGAAGTTCTTCGTCTTCCTCGCTCTGCTGTCTTGCAAGCTCAAGCTTGAGATAAAGCTCGTCTTTCTGAAGCTGTCTGCCGATTTCTCTTGCCATTTCTATTATATCTGCCATTTTTAAAATCTCCTTTATACTAATTTTCCTTTTAATATCCAGTTTCTTGCTTTTGTGACCTCTACATTTTGGAATGTTCCTATGAGGTCTTCACTGCCTTCAAACTCGACTATTATATTTTCCTCTGTTCGAGAGGTAAGCTCGCCATTTGGCTTTGCACTCTCGACAAGTACCCTATATGTCTTTGAAACCATAGATTCACAGCGTTTTGCGGCAATCTCTTCTTGAACCTTTAAAAGTTCGGAGAACCACTTTGATTTTTCTTCATATGGAATCGGGTCGTCCATTTTTGCAGCTGGAGTGCCAACTCTTGGAGAGAATATGAATGTAAACAATGAGGTATATTCAACCTCTTTGATAAGGCTCAAGGTCTGTTGAAAATCTTCATAAGTTTCACCAGGGAAACCTACTATAATATCACTTGTAAGAGAAAGATTCGGGATTTTCTCCTTGGCATAGTTTACTATCTCCATATAACGCTTTCTGTCATAGTGGCGGTTCATAAGCTTTAAAATTCTGTCACTTCCTGACTGGAAAGGCAAATGAATATGGTTGCATATCTTATCGTGTGACGCAATAACATCAATCAATTCATTTGATAAATCTTTCGGATGTGAAGTCATAAAGCGAAGTCTGAAATCGCCGTCAAGCTCAGCTATATCTGCCAACAATGACGCAAAGGTCTTTTTGCTTTCGAGAGTTTTTCCATAGGAATTTACATTCTGTCCGAGAAGTGTAATATCCTTATAGCCTGCGGCAATCATATCACGAGCTTCTTGCATAATTACTTCTGGCTCACGACTTCTCTCTCTGCCACGAACATAAGGGACAATACAGTATGTGCAGAAATTATTGCAGCCATACATAATTGAAAGCCAGCCCTTGAAAGTTCCGTCACGCAAGGTTGGTATATTCTCATGAATTATTCCATCATCATTGCCACGAGCAACTATTCTATGATTTTCTGTAATTGTGGAATATAACAGCTTTGGGAAATTATGAATTTCGTGTGTTCCGAAAACAAGCGAAACAAACGAAAAGCTCTTATAAATTCTCTCTGCTATATGTTCCTGCTCCATCATACAGCCACATAATGCTATAATCAATGATGGATGACGGCGTTTTATATTTTTTAATGCACCGACATTTCCGAAAACTCTATCCTCGGCGTGTTCACGAATAGCACAGGTATTAAAAATTATAATATCTGCTTCGTTTTCATCTTCGGTAAAGTCACAGCCCATTTCTTTGAGCATTCCCTTTAGCTTTTCGCTATCAGCAACATTCTGCTGACATCCATATGTTCTGACAAGAGCCATCGGCACTTCGCCTCTTGCACGAAATTTAAGAATATCGCTCAAGAGTTCGGAATATTCGTGAATCCCGTTCAAATCAGCTGTGTTAAGATTTTGATTAAGTTGATTATCCAAAATGAACTCTCCGTTCCTAAAAATATTGCAAAAATAGACCTTATAAAAGGTATTCCGTATTATTTTATCACAATCAGGCTTTTTCTTCAAGGGTTTTCAAAATTTAGCAAATTGGTATGTTTAATGTTAAGGGCTTTGCCCTTAACACCCACGAGGGACTCCGTCCCTCGACCCTGCGAGCCTTTGAAAAGGCTCAAGCGAAACTTTTAATTTTTTTAGAAAAGTGCATTAGCTAATCGGTAGTTCACTGAAAAATTTCCCGACCGCATCAACTTGATTCTAAAAAATATTAAAGGCGTGAAGATAATCCCCACGCCTTTTTATAGCTTTTAGTTATTTTCGCTTTCTTTTGGCACAAACATTGGTTGTTGCCTATCGTTCTTGACTTCTTCTAAAGCCTCTTTTGCAAGTCTGTAAAATTCAAGCTGTGAATTAAGCGGTTGTTTTCCTCGCTTATCAATCATAACATATGTCATATCACTTTTTTGAACTCTTGCATTTATAGTATCGTTCATCATAATATCGAGCATACCGAAAACACGCTTTTTCAAATCCTCATCTTCAACTGGGAAAACAAGCTCAACTCTCTTATCAAGGTTTCTCTGCATCCAGTCCGCTGAACCAATATATACAACTGGTTCTCCGCCATTCTCAAACTTAAAAATTCTACTATGCTCCAAAAGCTGACCGACTATACTTATTACAGTAATATTCTCGCTGACACCCTCTATTCCAGGGATAAGACAGCAAATTCCACGAACGATAAGTGTAATCTTGACTCCCGCTCTTGAGGCATCATAAAGGAGTGAAATCAAATCTGGGTCAACCATTGAATTAACCTTGATTATAATGCCTGATGGAAGGTCATTCTTGGCATTTGCTATTTCTCTCTGAACCATAGATTCAAAGAATGTACGAAGTCCGAGTGGTGCGACATTCATTTTGAGATATTCAGGCGGTGCAGAATAACCTGTAATAACATTAAATAATGATGATGCGTCACGACCGAAAGATTCACGACAAGTGAACATACCAATATCTGTATAGAATCTTGCGGTAATATCATTATAGTTACCTGTTCCAAGGTGAAGATAACGGCGAATACCGTCTTCCTCTCGGCGCACAACAAGCAAAATTTTGCAATGGGTTTTAAGTCCCTGCAAGCCGTAAATTACATGGCAACCAGCTTTTTCGAGCTTTTTCGCCCATACGATATTATTTTCTTCATCGAATCTTGCTTTAAGCTCAACAAGTACTGTAACCTGTTTGCCATTTTCTGCGGCACGAATCAATGCGGCAACAATCGGAGAATTTCCGCTGACACGATAAAGTGTTTGCTTGATAGCAAGAACATCTTCGTCCTCTGCGGCAGCCTGAACAAAACGAATAACCGAATCAAAGCTTTCAAATGGGTGGTGTACAAGTCTATCCTTTTCACGAATAGCCTCAAAAACATCATCATATCCATAGAAATCTGCTGGTGGTGTCACTGGTTTAATTGGCTCAAATCTTAAATCGTCACAACCCTTGATAGAACCAAACTTTGATAAAAATGTTAAATCGAGCGGTCCTGGAATTTCATAAATTTCGCCCTCATTTACTTTGAGCATATCTACAAGAAATTCTCTTAATGCTTGGTCACACTTTTGGGCAATCTCAACTCGGACTGGTTCGCCTCTCTGACGCTTTTTGATAGATTTCTCAATAGCAACCATCAAATCCTCTGCTTCTTCGTCAATATCAAGGTCTGAATCTCTTGTAAGTCTGAAATCTGCATAAGCTTCAATAGTATAAAGCTGGAAAAGCTTATTGAGGTTATTCTTAATAATATCCTCAAGCATAACAAAGTATCTGCCGTTCTCGCTCGAAACCTCAAAAAATCTTGGAATAATTGACGGAACTTGAACTACTGCGAAAGCATCTCCGCTATCCTTTGCAAGTCTTACTGCGATATTAAGTGTCTTATTTGCAAGGAATGGAAATGGACGACTTGTATCAACTGCAAGTGGAGTTAATACTGGAAAAAGCACATTATCAAAATAGCTATCGCACTTTTCTTTGAGTTTATCGTCCATATCCTCATATTTTAAAAAGAAAAGCTTGTGCTTTTTAAGTGCAGGAATTATTGAACGGGATAGGCATGAATATTGCTTATCCATAAATATATGTGTCTTTTCTATAAGCTTCTCAAGCTGTTCGGCAGGCGTAAGACCAGAGGGGTCTTTCTTCTTATAACCAGAATGTACCTGGTCCATAAGTCCTGCAACTCTTACCATAAAAAACTCATCAAGATTAGAGGCAGTGATTGCAAGAAACTTAACTCTCTCCAAAATTGGATTTTCTTTTTCGTGTGCTTCCTCAAGAACTCGATAATTGAAATCCATCCAGCTTAGTTCACGATTATTGAATGGATAGCTATTTTCTTTATCTTTTTCCTTTAGCTTTTTAATCTTATCTGACACAGCATTCTCCCCCTTTATTTAAAAAATGGTGTTTTTACTACAAGTCTTAGTTTTATTCCAAAAACATCTTCAAATAGTGTTGTACACTCGCTAAATGCCCACTTTTCAAGATGAACATTTTTATCTGTTTCAGCATAAACTATAAGCTCGTTTTCTTTAAGCTTTAGGCTTATATTATCGAATTTGCAGTTTTGTGATTTATCTAAGGCGTTTGCTACGCAAAGTATCGTGCAAAGCTTTGTTACAACAAGACTATTTTTATGAGAAAGATTTTCGAAAGGCTCTGTTATATCTATCATGTGCATTTCATCAGTACTTGCTGTTGTGGCAATAAGAAGTGATTCTTCTGCAGTAAGTCCATAAAATTCTGTATTTTTCAGAATATCATATGTACCAAGAAGTTTGTGATGTGTATTTATGAATGAACCACTTTCATGCAATATGCAGGCAAGCTCTAAGATAAGTCTGCGTCTTGCATTAAGACCATGAAGCTTCTTGAGTTTATCAAATATAGCAAGAGCATATTTGCATACGGCTTCATAATGTTTGCTATCACAGCCATAATGCTTTGCTAAAGCTCTTGCACAAGAGGCCGCATTCTTTGCAACATGCTCTTCATAGCTATTCTTTTCAGATTTAAGCAAAAGCTGTACCATAAGTGCATCAGATATATGAGTATCTACTGCGACAATTTCATTTGCCTTTGTCAGCTTTAAAAGATGTATGTAAAGTGCAGAGGCTGTGTAGAGAAGCTCTGCATCTGCAGCTGTTATATTAAATTTTTTGCACATATCATTAAGTGGCATTTTTCTTAACTGATTATAAAAATTCTCTATTGCTTCAAGCTTTATCCGATAATTTCCATTAGTAGATTCTACACCACATTGTTTTGCAATAGTTCTAACCATTGAGCCAGACAAAACTATATTGTTTATGCCCTTATTGACATTTTCATATACAACCTTATCAAGAACAGAATCTATATATTCGTCAAGAGCGGTATAGTATTCATCAAGAGTTCCATCGTCCATATCAAGAATTTCCATAAGCTTCATTGAACCTATGGAAAAATTTCTTGTATATTCCATAATACCCTTTTTATAAACAGAAAGGGCGATACTTCCTGTTCCGAGATATGAAATGAGTGTATTTGCAAGACTGCTTTCATCAATACCTGAGCGTCTTATAATTTCATTGAAAATTAAGCTTTTTGCTCGGTCAAGGCCAAAGACCTCTATATTTATATCATTTCTGATTTTAAGCTGGTCGATTACAAATTCACGGTTAGTTGCTTCTCTGAAAACAGAAGTCGCAACAGCTTTATACTGTGTAATACCGTATTCGTTCATAATTCTCATGAAGCCATCGAGAACCTTTGAAATTTCCTTAAGGCTTTCAAAGCTGATTTTCTTTGTTACGAAAACCTCATGACCAAGATTAAGAGGATATGATAGTGTATCTACAAGCTTTATTTCACCAAGAGAAAGGCTTGCTACCTTCATATTTACAGATTCCGAACCAATAGTTATAACAGCGGCAATATTTTTATTTTCCTTTACATTTTTTCGTTTATTCACAAAAGAACCCCCTATCTATGGATATAAGCGTTATTGTTTTTATTATATCAGTTCGACAAAATTTCCGCAAGCAAAGCTTAAATATTTTACATAATTTTACAAACTGTTTACTAAGTGGGATATATATATATTTTATTAAGCAAATACATAAATAAAAAATGGCGGACAAAGTCCTCCATTTAAAAGTAAGAAAAGTTAAGGGCGTTGCCCTTAAAACCTACGAGGGACTCCGTCCCTCAATCCTTCGAGCCTTTGAAATGGCTCAAGCGAAACTTTTAATTGTCTAAGATAAGTTTATTAGCTAAGGGGAAGCAAGGATTATTTTTTCTTTCCAAGAATTTCTTTTCTTATATATGCAAAGGTTTCGTCCTCGCCATTATCTCTTAACATTATTAAAAGCTTTTCAAGCAAGACCGCTGTTTCCGGGTGAATCATATAGTGGTCTTTTGACCTTGAATAATAATTGTAAGCATCAGCATCGGTATACTTATCGCCATTATAATTTTTGCTTGCGGCAACCCTATCACAGAACATCTCTATAACATATTTTATAGGCATCTTTAGACCTGCCATCTGCTTACCTTTATCAAGCGAATAATCTATCCAATATTCAAGATGATGTTTATTTCTGCCTTTATGATGAAGCCAAGCATAGCTTACACCCTTATCTTCTCTTTCAGCATCGTTTGGACTTCTTGTTCCTTGATAATATTTCACACCTGCCCAAAATTCTGTCGGAGAATATTTTGACATATCATGCAAGAGTCCTTGTTTATATAAGCCAGCCTTAAAGCAATGTTTCATAACAAGCCATTTATGATGATTTATTGTTTTTAAATGCTTAAAAAATTTCATTTTATCACCTATTATAACATAAAAACGGCACAGCCTACAAGCTATGCCGTTAAAATCTTTATTATATTTCTATGATTAAGAGAAGAATGCGATAGCATTAAGTGCTATAACCAAGAGGAAGAATACAATAGCAATTATTCTTGTCCATCTTGCAAGGAAAGAATCGAGTGAGCGTGACTTGTGCTTTGAGTAGAATGTATCTGAGCTTCCACCCATAATAGCACCCATACCCTGTTGATGTCCCTCTTGAAGCATAATGATAATAACAATCACAACTGCCAAAAGAAGAAGAACTGCACCCAAAACGATTTCCCAAATACTCATTGATAATTTCCTCCTAAAATCTATAAACAAAAATAAGTAAATTCATTTCAATAGCTTTATTATTTTATCACAATAGCGAAAATAATGCAAGCACTTTTTTAACTTTTATTTATAAAATTCGGAAGAAAATTCTAATTTTCTTATTTTGTCGCGAGGTTATACATAGCCTCAAGGCAAATTTGTGCATGGAGGAAGAATTTTTCTTCGTCCATACTTTCATCAACAGCATGGATATTGCATTCTTCGTTCATAATCGCACCAAATGCAACACCTCTGTTTTGGAGAGTTCTTGCGTAAGTGCCACCACCTGTCGAGAAAAGATTGGCTTCTTCGCCTGTTATAGTCTTATATGCGTCCTTGAGAAGTCCGATAATCGGAGCAGTTTCAGGAACATAAAGCGGAGGATTATTTGCTTTAATCTTAATCTTCAAGCCATCATATGCGGCACGCTGACGAATTTTGAAGATAATATCATCACTATCAGCTGATACTGGGTATCTTATATCGAGAGTAGCTTTCATATAAGTTTCGCCAATATCTACTGTGCCGACATTTACTGTCAAAGCTCCTGATTGTTTATCACTACACTTGATTCCAAGTGAAAAGCCATCTGTTTCAAGACCGACAGCATCATCAAGAAATGCACAAAGACTACCAAGAACTGTTTGACCAAAATTAGCAGCAAGAAGTCTTATAAGATTGGTTGCTGCATTAAAGCCAAGCTCAGGAGTTGAACCATGAGCTGCCTTGCCCTTTGAAATAATCTGCATACCGTCTATTGTGTAATCGAAATCATAATCGCCTGGTTTTGCATCAGCAAAACGGCGGAGCTGATGGTCTTCTGTTTCGGAGCAATCTATAAGTGCATAGGCTTTTGCTGCAACTGCATTGATTGCGTTTCCTGCTTTCATAGCAGTAAGAGTTTTTGCATTGTTTTCGTTAGAGTAAACCTCAATTTGGAGGATACCCTTTTCAACATTACAAATTCCGTATTCAAGGTCTGGAGTAAAGCCCATATTCGGAAGTGGCTGTTTTGAGAAATATCTATCCATATCAGCCATACCAACTTCCTCAGAAGCACCGAAAATAGTACGAAGTCTGCGTTTAAATGAAACTCCACTATCCTTTAATGCCTTTAAGCAATAAAGAGCAATTATTGCCGGACCTTTATCATCGGCTATTCCTCTGCCATAAAGTCTGCCATTATTTCTTGTGAGTGCGAATGGTTCAACACTCCAACCGTCACCGCTTGGTACTACATCAACATGAGAAAGTACAGCGGCTATTTCGTCACCCTTACCATACTCGGCATGACCTGCAATGTCATCAACATTCTCTGTTGTGAGTCCCATTTCTTCCGCTCTCTTGAGAATGAATTTTAATGCCTCAGACGCATCTTCCTGACTTTTTGACGAAACGGACTGTATCTTTAAAAGTTCGTCTAAATCTTTTAAAATATCTTCCTTATAATCAAGAATTTTTTCACCAAAGCTCATAATATCACCTATCCTTATTTAATATTTTATTCTAAATCAGATTCATTATTTTTGTCTTGAGAACTATTTTCAGGTTCTTTTTCGATTTCTTGTGGAATATTCTCCTCGACCTCTGAATTTGCGTAGCTGGAAATATCTATCTCATCTGTTTCAATATTATCTTCAGAAAGAGCATGTTTTCCCTCTTTTTTCTTTTTAAGCTTTGTAGGAATAAGCATATAAGCTATAAAAACAACTACGCAAGCACCTGTTACACCTAAACCAAGTGTGAAATTAGGTGTTTTATAATCAAAACGAATTTCACATCTTGTATTAGCAGGAACTCTTACAGCCATAAAGCCAACATTTACCTTTTCAATATCGGTTTGCTTACCATTTACATATGCTGTCCAGCCCTTTGTGTATGGTACGCTAAAGAATACAAGCTCATCACTATCCTTTGTTGTGATGTGGGAAGTAAAGCCACCATTATCAAACTTTGTGTCTGTGCAAGTAAGCTTATTTCTATTCTCGCAATCCTTCTTATATTCTTCTTCGGTATATTCATACTTATAGATATTCTTTGCCTTAGTAAGAATATCACCATATTTTTCAGCTTGCTCATCTGTGAGAACCATAGCTTTGAGCAAGAGCAAGTGACGGTTAGATTCGGAACACTGTTCATACTGTTTTTCTGTAATATATTCATCATAGGTGAAACCATATGGAATATAGCAATCATTTGTATAAACATCAAAATTATTCTGTTTATTGAGATATGTCCAGTATGGCATCTTTGTTTCCTTTGTGACAACATTTCTGAATTTGCCATTGTAGTTAAAGAGATATTTGCAAGAAAGGAAACTTCTTAAACCGTAATAATCTGCCTCAGGTCTTGATGCAACTGAACGCTCTACACCGACAGATTCATAAAATTCCATTATAGAACCCGGCACAACGCTCTGGAATGCCTGAATAGTAGGAATCTGCCAGAACATACCCATATTATCCATACAATCATAGAAATCCGAACGAACATCCTTTATGTCATCAAGCTCTAATCTATTACCACCATCAATAACATCTGAAATTATAAAATCACTCTTATATTGTCCCTGGTCTTTACCTGTGCCAACAATATAGAGGGAATAACCTGCGCAGAAGATTGAAAGCAAAATAGATGTAACCTTCATAAAGTTCTTATTCTTATTTTTCCAGAGATAAAGTACAATAGTTGTAAGAACAAGTCCTATAAGTGCAAACGCAACATAAATCCAGAAGCGTTCAGGATATTCCATTAAACCATAGGTCGTAGTTTCTATACCGTTGACCTTCTCTGTCTTTGGCATAAGCCCGATAGCTGCTGCTATACCTACTGTAATTCCGAATGTAAAATTCAGACCATACTTGAAATTTGCTCTTTCACTATCAAGACAAAGTATAGTCGCAAGAACCATAACAAGTGTAAGCATATAATACCATCTTGCATAATATGACGCATTAAACAACTGGAATGCGCTATTTAATATCGGAACTAACGCACAAAGGAAAAGCATTGGAAGCAGATATTTCAACCACTTATACTTTTTCTTTCTAAGCTTCATAAAGCTGAATACGCCAACCATACTGAACATTGGCAGATATGCCGCAACAGAAGCCCATTTTGCATTTGAATCCGGAGTGAAGTTTGGTCTTGCTGGTAAATCTGGCGGGAAGAAGAAGGATTCTATAATATGCATATATCTCTGCTCCCAACCATATAACAAAGCACTCCAACCACTTGGTGAATTTGATATACGAGGATTTTCTGTTATAGTTGCAAGCGTTGGCAAGAAAATAAACGCACTTGCCGCAAAACCAAGTACTGCCTCAAAAATAATTTGAATTAACTTTTTAAAAGTAAATTCAAAATCTCCACAAGCAAGCTTTACTAACCAATAAAGAATCGCAAAAACCGCTTGTCCTGCAAAAAAATAGTAGTTTATAGTACAGCTTAGAAAGGCTGTAATTACAAGTACGCCCTTGCGTCCTGTATACATAATTTCGTCAACCGCTGCAAGAAGCAGTGGAAATGTAATCATTGCTTCGTGGAAATGATTAAAGAATATGTTATAAACTCCAAAGCCTGAAAATGCGTAAAGTATGCCACCTATAACTGCATAGTCTTTATTTTTGACATATCTTTTCAAATATACAAAAGCAGAAAGTGAACAGCAAGCAAATTTCAGAACATACAGTGGTCCCATAAGATGCGGTACAGCTGGACTTGGGAAAAGCATTGTCAGCCAAAAGAACGGACTTGCTATCATATAAAAGCTATATGAACCAACTATATCTGCTCCAAGGTCTGTGGTATTGCTCCAACCAAAATTTCCGTTTTGAATAGAATCATGAATCATCTGATAAAACGGTATCTGCTGAACATTAAAGTCGCCGTAATAAAGAAAATATCCTTTATCCATTATAATAAATGGAAGAAAAAGCACTATTGCTATTATAGCAGGAATTAAAAATGCTTTTAGATAATAATGCCCCTTTTTGTTGCCGAGGAGCGTATTCTGAGGAATGTCGTTTTCCATTTTATCTCTCCTTGTATTTTTGCTTTATTTATATATAAAAATATCCTAAATTCATAGGATATGCAATAATTTATATAAGGCAATTTTATCACACATACCTATAAAATTCAAGCATATCGAAACAGACTCACAGGGTTTTTGAATGAGCAGACTAAAATGATATAATCAAGTAGAAATGGGTTATATAATAAAAAATTATATAGGAAATAGAAGATACACAAAGTGTTGATTATAATGCTTTTAGCGGTTATTTGTGGGGCACTATCGTTAAAAGTAGAAATATTAGCAAGAAAGAACGGTTATGATATACACCCCAAAAGTTAAACACTTTTGGGGTGTGTGGTGTGTATTATTTAAAATGGATATTACTGATAAACAACTCAAATGCTTGCTTGATAAAATGTTACAAATTAGTTTTGTTTATAATTTATCTGCTCATTTAAATTCCACCGAAAGAAGCAAATCAATATTGTCCATTGCCGTATGGTATTTTGACGGCGTGGCATATAGCACTTTGCCAACCATTACTAAGTTTGAAAGCGGGAAAAAATATGTATATTCTGTTATGTTGTTGCCAAAAATCGGATATACCTTCAGCAAGGAAGTCACCGTTACAGTGAACGGAAACACAGTGACAGCAGTTCCCGCCACAGACGGATATCTGAGTCTTCCTAATGTAAAAACTATTACGCCGACCGCAATCACTCAGGTAAACATTGAGAGCCTATATAATTATGGTGTAGGCGATTTTCCCAGAAAAACGGCAGAACCGTTTGATGAAGAAGCAGACAAATATGAGATTGCCCACGAATTCTGTAAATAAATGGAAAACAGCAATCCTGTTGCGTTCTGGTACTCTGACGAAAACAAATATATTCCATCTATGAAGAAAATCACACAGTTTGAAGCAGTTAAAGACTATATGTATTACATTGAGTTGAGAGCAAAAGCTAGATACACTTTCGCTGACAACTTGAGTATAAGAAAGCTTTATTGGGAGAAATTCCATATTTCTTGCATATTCTTAATATGTTTTCCTAAATAGTACAAACTGACTATTGTCCACTTATATTTTTGAATGTATTTCGGATTTCTTGAAGACATTTTTTATTCCTCTTATTACAAAAAGCACCAATCGATTCATTCAACCGATTGGTACTTTATTTTGTTATGTATTAAAAGTTTTATATCTTAGCTTTCATCTGATATAATCTTCATAGCATTCTTCGTCATAGAATTCCTTGACGAAGAATGTACAACAACATCATTCTCAGGCATAATGAAGCTGAGAACATATCCCTTTTCATTATCGTAGCTAAGCATCAGCTCTGCTCCCTCTAACCAAAACGAATAGTCCGTATCGGTTGCTAACATAGAGTAATATAATATAACCTTTTCTCCAGCACAGTATCGGTCTTTTGCGTTCGTATACCAAAATTTTTTACCGCAGTAATCAACCTTATACTTCTTTTTAAACAAATACATCACCTCCCTTCTGAATTATGTCACTCAACATTTTTCATAATCTTTATGCCAATCCAAATAAAGAAAATTGTTGCAATTATCAATACAATCATCGCCACTAACAGATTCCATAGTCCAATTAACGCACTTAATGCAGGTGAAACTGCCAAAAGTGCAATCACCTTTGCAAGTTGCATCATATACTTCTTTTCATTCTTGAGCTTATGTAATCTTATATAATTATTATAACATAAACTTTCAAAAAGTGAATCATAAATATGATATTTTGTTTTAAATCGGATAGTTATCTGTTTTTATGATTTTTTATTTTTGCAAATTACAATAGCAAATTGCGAGAAATATATAACTCCTTATAACTTATACATATTTAACAATATCAAATAACCTATATATTCCTGCCTCTATTTAATATAATCAATGGAAACTCTTATTTCTTATTTTAAAAATTTAAGAATTTAAGAATCTTAATATTTTACACCAAATTCCCGAAAAAATATAAAAATTTATACTAATAAGATTATTATATTAAAAAATATAAGTACAGTATTTATCAGTGTTTAAAAGGATTTAAAAGGTTATAAAATTAATAGTTGCATTTTGATAAAAAACTACCTTTTCAATAAATCAAGTCCATAAAAGCCGTATAACCAAGCCATTTATAAGCACTTTGAGTTCTAAGAATTTTAATTTTGACACCTATTTGACACCAAAGTTTAAGAAAGCCTTTAATCGTGATTTTATCTTAAAAAATATAATAATTTTTTAGAGCTGAAAATTTAAAGTGTTATGTGTAGATGAACCACTTAATATTACACTATTAAGCAATATCTATCTTCAAAATGTAAATATGGGGTAATATGTTCTTATATGTAAAAAAGGTACAGCATAAAGCCATACCTTATAGTTATTGCAACTTGTTTTCATATTTTTTAACCAAATTATAAAATGTATTTCTTTTTAAGTTTAATATTTCCATTGCATAAGTTGCAGTGATTTTCTTATTTTTCCATTGGTTATATATTTCTACCCAATTTTCAGGAAATGTTTTAGGTGGTCTGCCTATTGCATTTCCTTTTTTGCCTATTCTTTTTCCGTCAATAATTTTCATTGAAGCAATTCCTTCAGCTTGTCTTTTTTTAATGCGTTTTCGCTCATCTTCAGCTATTGATGTGAGAACTTCAATGATGATGTTATTAACCATATCAAAAATCCACTCATTACCTTCTACATTATTTAATGTACTTGGTATATCTAATATTTTTACCTTTACACCTATTGATTGAAAATATCTTAATTCCTCTTTTAACTGTTCTTTATTTCTTCCTAATCTATCAAGTGAAGTTACATATAATGTATCACCTTTTATAAGTTTACCAATTCCACATTTTAATGATTTATAGCCATCTCGGTTAAAATCTTTACCACTCGCCTTATCTACGATAATCATATCTTCCGAAACATACTCACTTAAAGCTTGAATTTGCCTTGCAAGACTTTGTTCTTTAGTTGATACTCTTGCATAACCTACAATTTTACTCATAACAAACAACACTCCCGAAATTCATTTGAAATAATTATATCAAAAGTGTTTATATAAGTCAATGAGATTTATAAACATTTATAAATATTAGCATATAAAGTTTTATAAACATAAAATACACTGCTTTTTGATATTTAATAAAGTATACTTTTATAAACACTTATAACAATTTCAGCTTTTAAAATGATGAAATAAATATCGCTGTGTGTTTTTCGGACAGCGTTTTTAGAACTTAAAATAAACTAATCCAATCTTGATATTCTTATCTCAATTACAAAATGTTATTGAGTTTTGAATCCTTATTGAGCGTATGCTTGGCGGACTCTCAATATTGT
Source organism: Pseudoruminococcus massiliensis (assembly GCF_900291955.1). Classification (GTDB taxonomy): domain Bacteria; phylum Bacillota; class Clostridia; order Oscillospirales; family Acutalibacteraceae; genus Pseudoruminococcus; species Pseudoruminococcus massiliensis. The sequence continues at coordinate 203,077 of NZ_OLMR01000001.1, forward strand.
TACTTCTATCTCTTAACGATTAGACACATAATCTTAATGTTGGTTTTAGCTTTTTTAAAAAACAATCTATCTTAATTAACAAAGGGGTAACATCTCGTTACCCCATATCTATCCTATAATCAATATTAGCTCAACTAATACCAATAAGCTATTTAAAAGTATATCATACATTAAAGCATAATCATTAAGTCAATAGTTGTATTCCGCTCTCGTGATTAAGTACATCTAATATAACTACTTAACCTAAAGCATTTTAACTTTTGAGAGCGGTAATAATATGTCATAATTCTTATTATGAAAAATAAAACACGAATTTTATTCACTATTATTTTTACTCCTTTATTTATTTTTATGACATTTTATACATTTGCAAAAGAAAGTGCACTGCTATTCAACACAACTTGTCTTTCTTTTTCGCTCCATGACATCACCCAGCCTTCTGTTTCTTGCTTTAAATATTTTATTTCAAAATTCATCCAAATTTTATAATAATGTTTATCGCTATTACATAATTCAATAAATTTTTCTACAGTTTTATCAAGTGAACAATTTTCAAAAACCTTTCTTTCTTCACAATAATATGATAATTCCCAATCTGTTACTTCTTGCATAGGTTCATCAATAACAATAGTAAATTTATACCCTTGACCGCTTTTTATTGTTTTTGCTGCACTATTATATAAAAACGCATTAAGTGTTAATGACCTAAGAATTGCTGGTACATTTTTATCGCAATAAAAATCAGATACTGTACAAGTCCTTTTAAGAACCTCCTCTCTTTTCTTTTGTGCTTTCTCTTCTCGCATTCTAAAGGCTTCCCTTTTTCTTTGCTCCTGCTCTTTCAGATATTTATTATATCTTTTATTAGTAAAACATTGATTAGGATTGCTTCTTCCTATAATAAGCCCAAGTAAAAAATCTAACATAATTAACACCTCATCCATTTGTCAATATGTTTATTGCTTTTAAAGTAACTCGGATATATTTATTTCAAGTGGTGTAGCTTTATCTTTATAAATCCAAACGGGGATTATTTCGGTAAAATCATACTTTTCCATATCAAAATCTTCATCAAAGTGGTAAACTGTTACACTCTGCTTTTTAGGGTCTACTATCCAGTATTCACGCACACCATAAGCTTGATAAAGGTTTAGCTTTAATAAATAATCGTGTATAGCATTACTTGAAACAATTTCAATTATCCAATCAGGAGCACCAGAACAGCCTTTATCGGTTAGTTTACTTGAATCACATATTACGGATATATCAGGAATAACAACGGTACTTTCAGATAGCTTTACATCAAAAGGAGCGGTATATACTTCGCATTTTCCTTTGTTTTTTTTGATATAGTTGAATATTGTAGCTGACAATTCCATTGATATTTTTTGATGTATTCTAAGTGGTGACGGCGACATATCGTAGATAACACCTTCAATCAGTTCTACACAAGTTCCTTCGGGAAGTGCGTAAAAATCTTTTATTGTGTATTTAATATCCTTTGCCTGCATACTGTTTACCCCACTTTCATTTATTTTATTTCTTACTTTCCTATCATTTCATTATCTCGGCTTATAGTTTCTTTTATAGCTCTCTTTATGAAGCCGTTTAAACTCTCTCCTTTGCTTTCAGCGTGGGCTTGAATTTTTGCTTTAGAGCCTTTTTTAATAGCTATATTTATACGGTCATAAGCCTTTGCATTATATCTGTTATTTGCTTCAATTCGTGCTTTACTGTTATTTGGCATATTATAACCACCTTTTTATTTTTAGAATATACCTATCATATTTTATCATTATTTTATCACAGATTGATACACTTAACAAGTGTAAATATGTACAAAATATGTACTTAAACATTGTATAACATACCTATTGAATACAATTAAACAGTGTATTATAATAAATACAGCTAAGAAAACCAATCCATAATCTATTACTTAATTTTAAGTAATAATAATTAAGTACAAAGGAAAATAAGTATGAATATTGCATTTTGTGATGATGACAAAGCTACTCTTGAAAATTTAATAAAATTAACAAAAGATATTATTGCTAAGTATGATAATTACAATTTTGAGTTTAACTTCTTTGCTTATACCAGTCCATTAGAACTCTTAGAAGCACATTCAAAAAATCCTTTTGATGTTGTTTTTCTTGATATTGATATGCCAGAAATTAATGGATTAAACTCAGGTGACAAGCTATACACTCAAAATGAAAGCATTATTATTTTTTATGTAACAAACTATACAGAATTTATTGGTGAATCTATCAAGCATAGAGTATATCGTTTTATAAAAAAAGGAGATGAAAAAGCATTAACCGAAGGTATACAAGCTATGCTTGAAGATTTTGCTACACTTCATCAAAGATATGTCTATAAATACAAAGGACAATATTACAGTATAGTTTTAAATCGAATTTTTTATTGTGAAAGTAAAGGTCATAATATTAAAATTGTTACTGACAACGATATTTTTACTCAAAGAATTTTAATTAAAAATTTGATAAAAGAACTACCTCCTGTATTTTGTCGTTGTCACTCTGGATACATTGTTAATCTTAGAAAAATAAGAGATATAGAAAGAAACAAAATAACACTTATCAATGGTGTTGAAATTCCTATGAGTGCCAAATATTCAACTGAAGTGATTATTAAATTTACAACTTATTTTTAATACACTTAAACGAAAACCGCTCTCAAAGTAATAACTCTGAGAGCGGTTAATTTTTATTGAATTAAACATTAAAAATAAATCATTGTTTAACTCCAAGATAGTCCATAAGGGCATTTTGTAAAATTTTAGAACAATTTACATCATCTTTATCAGCCATATCTGCAAGCCAAGTTGGAAGTGAAAGTGTTTTTTACAAAACGATTATTTAGTTTATCACGAAACGACGACATAAACATTTCTATGACTGTTGGAACCTGATTTTTTCTAATACAATATCCTGAATTGCAGTTGGAGTGGGGATTTCTTCTTCACCTTCTTAGCTCAAATTCAAACTCATCAATTTTTTCGCATATATATAAGTAAATGAATATACTCTCCTCACAAATTTATGCACGCTTTTAATACCCTATTTCGTGCATAAACTATATTCCTTAAATATATAAAATAAGATTATATAAATATTATAACGGTCTGAAAATAAAAAATTGAGGTTGAAGGGTGAAAATCGAGGGCGGAATAGACTAAAAAATTAAGAAAAATTTTCTTTTAAGTGAATTAAATATCAGCTCATAGAATAACTCTATCTTGCTTGACTGCTCAATTTTGAGCGGCCTTCATATAAATTAGAATAGCTCTATTTCGCTCAAAATTGCCCTGTAACACATTTTATTCCGATTTTAGTATAGTTTATACCCTTTTATTTAAAACGCTTATAAGGCTTTAAAATCTAAGCATAACAATATATTTTTAGAAATTAAAAAATAAGCTGACAGAACACATTGTTCCATCAGCTTAAATATATAATATTGAGAGCGGTTTATTTATCATCATTTTCAATTAAATATCTATTTGGTGTTGGCTGTAAATCTTCCGTTTTACTAATATCTCTTCTATAATTTATACGAGGTGGAATATATTTTAATATTTTATCTTTTCCATAATGTTGATAATATCCTCTGACATACCAACAAGGTTTTATTTTCCGATAAATTCTTATGTTATCAATATTAGTTTTATGTGTTTCATCAGATAATACATATCTTGATATTTTTGATTTTAAAACGATTTTTTGCCTATAACCAGCATTACCATTTTTCTTTTTACTTTTTTTAGGTTCTTCTACCTTGATTAATTTATATTCAACATCTGGATTATAGTGCTGCATATAATAAGATATTGCATTTACAAGGTCGAGTGCAAATGTGCCTATTTGTCTTGCATAATCCGACATATTATAAATCCCATATTTTGCAGCCATTCGATTCTTAAAATCTATTGAATTATCATCATATTTATTTAACTTAACTTTTATACCATAAAATTCACCATCTTCACTCGGTGTGTTTTTATATACACATTCTACTGTCCATACTTTTTCAATCTTATTATCTTTCTCAGTTTCAAATACAGTTATTTCCCACTCGGTAGCAGAAAAATATTTTACATAATAATATCGAACAATATCTTCAGATAAACCATTTTCTTTCAATGCTTTATCTATAGCCTTTTTCTGGTCTTCGATAGAAAGATTAGAAAAATAAACAGTTTCCTCAAAACTCTTTTCTATAATCTTTCTATTTGCACCTTTTTCTGTTAATATAATTGTATAATCACTAAATAAAGGTGGAACATATTCTCTCCTGATGTGTTTTTCAAGAGAATCCCATATTTTTTCCAAAAAATTATTATCAACTTCAATAATAGTTTTACTTAAAATTTGTTGAAAAGAAATATCAGACATATATTTTCCACCTACTTTATATAAGTATTAGTTTATTCAAATTCAGTTTCAGGTGCAAGTGAAAGAATTTTTTGTCTTGATTGCTCATCAAGATTTTTACAACCTTTAAAAGCGTATTTACTTATATAATTTACGCTTTCAGGAATAGAAATACTTCTTAAATTAAAGCAATATATAAAAGCACTATCTTCTATTCTTTCTATTCCACTTTCGATTTTTACTGTACCTATATTTCTTTGAGAAAATGACATAAATATAATCTTTTTTATTTTAATAAATCCTATTTCATTTGGAATTATAATATCTACTGGTTCAATTTCTCTTTCCTCTGCTTCTTGCTGAAATATTTCATCATAATTGCTAATACTTGCTTCTTTATAATTATTTCTATCTAACCAAAGAGAAAATTTACCATATTTAGCGAATCTATATCCGTCTTTAGATGTGCTTATTTTAGTTTTTCCACTTTCCTTTTTCCTCTTTTTAGTTATTTCTCTATCCAATAAGTTTCTTTTATTTTCCTTATCGTTATACCATTCTTTTAGTGTTTCAAATGGTATTTCATAATGATTTGCAAATTCCGCTATTGTCATTCCTGAATTATCTATCACTTCTTTTACAGTCCACATAATTATACTTCCTTTCAAATATTAATTATTTTTATTCTTATTTTTCCATTGGCGATAATATAAAGCTTTTTCAGATATTTCATCATCTGGTAGTCCATATGCACCCTTTGCATATGGTGTATGAGCATTTAATACCTTCATACTTATATTTAATTGTTTACAAATCTCTTGATTAGTAAAACCTTGACATTTTAAATCAAATATATTATTGGCAAGTTCATCTTCTATGTCAATACCAGCAGATAATAAAGTTTTAATAACTTTAGAGTAAGATATTCCTAAATTTTTTCCAACCGCAGACTTAGAAGAAGCCGATTTATATTCATTGATTATATCTTTAAAACTTATTTTAAAATCTGCCTTCATATTATCACCACTAAATTATTAATAAAATTTTTTAAATTTTATATTTATCAAATACTTCTTTTCCAAGAATTTTTTCAAATTCTTTTTTCTTCTTTTCTTTTTCTTTACTTGCAAAATATTCTGCAATAAATTCACTCTTCTTTTTTAATAAACCTTTTTTACTAAAAATTAAATCAAATACGCCCCAAACACCAAGTAGAATTACAATTATATTACATATTAACCCCCAAATACTTGTATATTCTTCAAAACATTTAGATATATTAACAACCATATCGCATAGTGATATTAATATAATAATAAAAATTACTAATGTAAAAATAGTAAATATAATTTTCATTACATATCTTTTAATTTTATTTGCACTTTTAGATATTTCTGATATAGCATTGTCTATAGCTTTTTTATTTTTATCTTGTTCTTCTTGATATTTTTGAAGCATCTGCTCAGATTTTCCATATTCATTACCTAAATACATTTTTTTGATATAATTCTGTAATTCAGGCACATGACTTTCCTTTATATTTTTAGGATTACCATTTGTCATATTCATCAACTGCCGTCTACAATAAATATCAGTACGAATTGCAACTGCTTCTTCGTCAGATATGCCGCCATTTTTTCTATATTTTTCTACTATATCAAAAAAATTTTCCATAAATGTGTTGGATGGTTCAAGACTTATTAACGCATTTTCGATTAACTTAGATTTTGGATAGTCCTTATTTGTTGAATAATTTTTTATCCAAATAATTGATGACAAATCAATATCAGAAATTACACATGATATTTCATTTTTATTTCTCTGGCTAAAGAAACTATTTACATTTGCTTCTAATTTAGTATTAGGTGTAACAAAAATATATCCACATTTTTCAATTTCATTAGATTTATTTCCAGTTCTTAAAGCATAAATACTTGAAACACTATTAACATCTAAATCAAGTGCTTGTTGATTCTTATACAAAATATTATTTCCTATGAAATCTCGTAATTCTGCACAGTTAATATCACATTTTTTGTAATCATCTTCATTAAAATTTGGATTAATAATTTCAATCCCTATTGAAGAAATTCTTCTTTCTAATATTGCTAAAAAATTATCAACATCATTAGGTGTAAATCTTTGTTCATCCCACGCTTCAAGTGTATTAAATGATGTTGGTTTTTGATATGGATTTTCCAAATTGTGTTTATATGCTCTTAATATATTTTTTATTTCTAACATTGTATGTTGAAAACAGCACACCTTTGCACCTTTATTCTTTAACATTTCTATCATTTCAAGTGCATTCTCTTTTTCAGCTTTCAATTTAAATCCAAGAGCCTGAATGATAATTGTTGTGTCTAAAAAGAAAGAAGTATCTTTAAATTTAGATTTAACCATATTTCCAGTTTTTGACTCCGTAGATATAGCTGCTGACACAAAAAAACCTTTAACCATATCATTTATATAATCAAAAATAATGCTTTGTCTATTATTTTCATCTATTATAAAGTTTGCAATATAATAATCTAATTTTCCATTCTTCTGAGTTACCATTTCTAAAATTTTAGGATTTTTGACAACAATAAATCCTTTTGTTACAAAAAAATCTATTAAAGCTTTTATAGATTCATCTGTATTATAAGATGATTGAAAATGTTCATTTAAATATTGAGACAAAGATTCTCCAACTTTTTCTCTATGTTCTTTATATATTTGTCTTTGTTGATAAATCTTTTCTGCCTCAGAACTTAAAGATTTAATCAATATATAATTATTATGTTTTTTTATTAATATTTTAGGTGAAAGCCTATTCAATAAGCATCTAATAACATTTGTTGGATATTTACATATCCAAGAGCCTTGCATAAACGGTCTAACTTCAAATTAGGTCGTCAAAAACCAACCTATCTATTATATAGTGATAGGATTTTAACTCCTATCATACTAAGAATACCTTGTTTTGGAGCAATAGCTTATTGAAAGGGGTAAACGATTTATTCACACCTCTAACCTAATTAAATTCGTCTAAAGAAATCGACCAATGCCACGGTAGACCTAATGGAACAGCCCGCAAAAGATTTAACGACAATAAGGCACACTTTATTGAGGGTGTTGATTACTTCGTCCGAAAAACGGACGAAGCTGCAACAGAGTATGGAGTAATAGCTCCAAACGGCTTAACCCTCATTACCGAGAGCGGTTATCTAATGCTTGTGAAGTCCTTGAAATTTAATATAAATGTTAGTTTTTTACTATTTCTCTCTATTTTTTGTTATAATTCATACCTCAAAAAACAGATATATATAGTGTACGATTTTTTTCGTGCGGGAGAAGTCAAATTCTCTCAGCAGGGGCAGTCTTGCTATTTGGTCAATTACGCCAATACCACAGAAAGGAATAATTTTACTTGATGATTTTGAACAACATAGATTTTCAGTAAACAGGGCTATTTTACATATTTTATTATGGTTGCTTTGTAGCTAACCCTATGAAGTGGCATAGCTTGGTATCACAGATTAAATTTTTAGAATTATGAAAATGAGGAATAACAAATGAAAAACTTAACATTCAATTACAAGAATCAAGCATTTACTGATAGCACAATCATTGCACAAGGTGCAGAAGTCGAGCATAGAGCGGTAATACAACTTATAACAAACCATCTTGATGATGTATCGGAGTTTGGAAGGGTCGCATTTCAAATGATACCCTTTGAAACAAATGGAGGTATTCAAAAGATGAAAGTTTGTCGACTAAATGAGCAACAAGCAACTTTTGTAATATCACTTATGAAAAATACTAAACCTGTTGTAGAGTTCAAAAAAGAATTAGTAAAGCAATTCTACGAAATGAAACAAATCATTGAAAAGCTTGTAAAAATATCAGGGTACAATGCAAAATTAAACAAAGAAATAAAATTATTGTATGAAAATCCGAAAGATTATTATTTTATTAACGAAAATAAAATGATTAACTGTATTGTAACAGAAATGTCATCACAAAAGTTTAAACAAATAAATAATATTAAAAAAGGAACAATGCGAGAACATTTTTCATATGAACAGCTACAACTTTTAGAAAAAATCATAAAGAAAGATATATTCTTATTTAAACAATTTCCAAATTACGATTATAAACAGCGTAAGAACTATCTTGAAAATTATAAACTTGAATTAGAAAAAGTCAATAATAGAGAATAAATTGTAACCATTATATAAAAAAGAAAGGTAAGGCATTTATTATGAATAACAACTATGAGATTAACGAAATTGAGAACTACTTGAATGTATCAGGCAATAATACTAAAAACACAGACCTAAAAGCAATATCCAACACAAATAATGTAGAAAATTACACAGTATCTATTGACAAAAAAATATACCTAACCATCAAAGAAACTTCACTACTATTTAATATAGGCATAAGCAAGATAAGAAATCTTACTCAAGAGAGAGATTGCCCCTTTGTGCTATTTAATGGTAGCAAGTGTTTAATAAGTCGAAAGAAATTTGAGAAGTTCTTAGATAGCAAGCATTCTATATAGTAGGAACATATGTTCTTATTTCACTCGAAAGGATATGATAAAATGAATATATTAACTCCAATTAAAGCTATAAGTGCTAAGTGCCTTGATTGTTGTTGCGATAGTGTGAAAGAAGTCCGCTTGTGTCCTATCACTAACTGTGCTTTATACCCATATAGGCTCGGACACAGACCAAAGAAAGACAAATCAGATATTACAACTTATAGTAAAAACCCCTCTAAAGATAGCAATAAAAACGATTAAACAAATATAAAGTAGTTTTATAGAGAAAGGTGTATTGAATAAAAAATCCGCTTGTAGCTATGCGATAAATCAAAAAGAAAGCAAATTATCAATACACCGCTCTCATAACAAAGAAAGGATTTATTAAGAATGAAGAATATTATTACTGTTAATAACATTAAGTATGCAAGAATTGAGGAAACAAAAATGAACGCAGAAGATATTTACAATCTTTACTATGACTATATAAATGAAATAGTCGATTTTAAGAATATGTACCTTTGTAACCATAACATACAAGAGAATAAGCTAAGTAGTGACTTCTTAGATAATATTTATGATGATTTTGAAATTATAATATCAGAGAATTTCCCAATGCTTATTGAAGATGAGATTGAGAACCTTAGTTTAGCCTTTGTATGCCTATTTGTTCTATCAGAAGTGCCTAAGCTGCCTAATAAAGCATTTAGAGAGTTTATAAGGGATTTAGGCTTTTCTCCTACATATTGTATAGTTAAAGAAACCTATAACGAAAATGTAGCTAATAAGTTAGCTCTTGAATATGGTGGTACTCTTGTAGTTGATGAGAGCGGTAATATTATACCTGAATTTAACAACATATACGATAACAAGAACTATATAGATGAGCTATTTAACTTAGGAATGGTAAAAGAAGATACTACACCACTTAATAAAAGAGTAAGTATTGAAGATATACAAGACTATATATGCAACTATGCTGAAGATATTGAGTATAAGTATTCTATTATCAATGATTATATAGAAGATAAGTGCAATCAATTCTAAATTTATTAAGATACTAAGTTGAATTGTAAAGCCTTTAGTGCTATTATTTATTTGTCACATTAAAGGCTTTCTTTTCTTGTTATGAAAGGAATTTGATACTATGACAACAAAGAAAGCTATTAAAAGAAAAGATAATAAAGGCACTGTTTTAAAAGATGGTGAGTTTCAAAGAAAGGACGGTAGATATTGCTATAAGTATAAAGATTATAGAAGCAAAACAAATTATATTTATGCTAATACCTTAAATGAATTAAGAGAAAAAGAAAATCAATTACAAAAATCTCTTATGAAAGGCTTAGAATCTAATGATGTTAATTTAAATTATGTGTTTGAGTGTTGGTCTGAAATTCATCAAGTCAAGCCTTCTACAATGTCAAATTATATTGCTATGTATAATAAGCATATAAGGAATATTTTAGGTGATTTAAAAATTAAGGATATAAGATATTCCTTGATAGCTATTATTTATAAGAATTTGTTATCTAATGGTTTAAAATTAGGTAGTGTTAGAGATATACATAACTTACTTCATTCTATAATTGATTTAGCTGTTAAAGATAATTTAATAGCTAAAAATCCTTGTGATGGTGCTTTAGATGGAGTTAAAAAGTTTGCTAAGCCCACAGAGAAAAAACAAGCCTTAACCACTAAACAACAATCAATATTCTTTGAATATATCAAATCTTCAAGGTATAGAGGTTGGTTGCCATTGTTTACAGTTTTATTCGGTACTGGTTGCCGTATAGGTGAAATATTAGGCTTAACTTGGAATGATATAGATTTTAAAAATAATCTTATATCTATCAATCATACATTAGAATACATAAGAGTTCCAAATGAAAAATATAAAATAAATATAAGCACACCAAAGACTAAAACAAGTGTTAGGCATATACCAATGCTTGATGAAGTTAGAAAAGCTTTACTTAATATAAGAGAATTTCAGCTTAACACAACATTGAATACTTTAAAAGTTGATGGATATACAGGTTTTATTTTCACAAATAAAAATGGCAATTTATATTATAAGAATAATATTAACAATGCAATAAACAATATAGTTAATTCTTATAATAAGCGTGAAACTGAAATAGCAAAATCAGAGAATAGAGAACCTGAATTATTACCACATTTTTCTTGTCATATAGCAAGGCACTCATTCGCTACTCGTTTATTTGAGAATGAAGCTAATATAAAAACTATATCTGAACTTTTAGGACACAGTAATATATCAACAACTATGAATATTTACACAGATGTTTCTATTGACAAAAAACAAGAAGCTATAAAAGAAATTCAAGGCAAAATAAAAATATCATAAACTAAGTATTATTATAATTATACTCACCTAATATTATGTGATACAAATTATGCAAATAAATATTATATATCCAATGTATATGGTTGTTTTGCATTTTGACACCTAAAAAAATTATCCCTTAAAAAATAACCTCTATTTTATGCGGTTTATAGGCTTAATTTTGACACCTATTTTACACCAAATTCCCGAAAAAATATAAAAATTTATACTAATAAGATTATTATATTAAAAAATATAAGTACAGTATTTATCAGTGTTTAAAAGGATTTAACAAGTTATAAAATTAAGGGTTGCATTTTGATAAAAAATAATATAAAATCATATGGTAACTCAAGATTATCCAATATATATCTTGTGAAATTTTGAAAATCAGAAAGGATATTTTTTTATGAGCAATCCTATTGTTACTTTTACTATGGAAAACGGCGATGTTATTAAGGCTGAGCTTTACCCTGAAATCGCACCAAATACAGTAAATAACTTTATCTCTCTTGTTAAAAAGGGATATTATAATGGTCTTATCTTCCACCGTGTAATAAACGGCTTTATGATTCAGGGCGGTTGCCCAGAAGGAACAGGCTTTGGTGGACCTGGTTACAGCATAAAGGGCGAATTTACAATGAACGGATTTAATAATAGCCTTAAACATACTGAAGGCGTTCTTTCCATGGCTCGTTCAGGTAATCCTAATTCTGCTGGCTCACAGTTTTTTATTATGCACAAGAATGCTCCACATCTTGACGGTCAGTATGCTTCATTCGGCAAGGTAATTGATGGTATGGATATCGTAAATAAGATTGCTGAGTGTGATACAGATTTCACAGATAAGCCACTTGTTCCACAGATTATGAAGAATGTAACAATTGATACAATGGGCATCGACTATTCCGAGCCTGAAACTTGCTAATTCAAAATTTATAAATTGAAACTCCTTTTGCTGATTAACTAATAGCAAAAGGAGTTTTTATGATATAAAAAAACGGCAAAAGCTACAAAAACTCTTGCCGTCATTTTATGATAATTCAGTACTATAAGCTGTTAAAAAGTTATCACTTTTCGTCTTTTTTATCCTCAGGCTTCTTTGCATCACCCATATCACCAAGAAGATTAAAACGGAAAAGTCTTGTTTCATCTTCTGGCTTAGAGCAGATAATGTAAGCATCACTGATTTTTCCGCCCTCAATAAGCTTAGTAAGACCAACGAGCTGGCAAAGCTTACTCTTGAGGTTAAGGTGGTCTCCGTCACGAGTTACGAGGAAAACATCTCCCTCACAAGTATCAAGAACCGAAAGGAAGGACTGAACATCAATATTGTGTAATTCGAGCATAGGTGCCATAATAGAATTCCTCCTCTAAAATTATTAACTTAATTTAGATGTAACACTTTTTCTGTTACAAATATATTATAGCACAAAAATCATACTTGTCAATCACAAAGCCCCTTACATAATCTTAATTTGTTTAATATTTCAATTCTTAGAGATATATAATTCTATTAATTCTGCATAAAACTTCCTATAAATTTTTATGCAAATCGAAGGCTTTTCAGCGATTAAGTCAGTTAGGGGAAGTTATTTTTGTTTTCTATGCTGAAATTTCAAAAACCTATAAATTTTATAGATTATTTCAAATTACAAACTAATTATTTTGCTGGGAAGAAGAAATTTACAGTCATATCAAGGTAGTTAAGACCACTATATTCGGGATATTTCTCATTGACCTTTTTCTTCATTTCATCAGCGTTATCACACTCAAGAGCGATTTCCTTTATATTATTAAGATAATCTACCTTAGTTCTGACATCTTTCAAATCTTCTGGTGTATAGTGAGAAGTCAAGACGAGGTCAAAGCCCTTGCGAATATAGTAATTAAGCTGAGAAATAATTCCATCTGCGTGTGGGCAACCTGCTACAATAGAGTGGCAGTCATGACCAAGCATATGAGTATAAACACAGTTAATTTCAGGAATTTCTATATCATATGCCTCGGCATTAGATTTAATATTAAGCTTAATGCCAGCAATCTCAAACTCTCCATCTTCGATAAGCCCTGCCTTGCAAACAGATGAATCAAATATCTCACCAAAAGCATTTGTAAAGTTTTTGATAAGACCTGCACCACCTCCGACACTATTATACTCTAATGATGATTTAGTACCATAGGCAGTAACCTCAGGCATAAAGCTTGCACCAGCAGCGTGATAAGCGACCATCTTTCCGACAAGCTCAATGTTATTTTCTTTGATAAAAGCAGTAAGCTCTTCAATGTTATCATAGAAGCAAGGAAGTTCTATGCAAACGCCCTTTCCATTTTTTACAAGAATAAAAACCTCATCATCTATAAGGTCATTTGTTTTATAAGCATAAAGCTTAACTGCACCAAAATCATATTCGCTAACTACACCCTTGTTTAAAGCAGTTGTCTTACAATTTTCCTTTTTCATATTAAATTACCTCCGTAATAGTTATTTGTGTTGTAACTATCTTTATTACAATTAGAATATATCACATCATCGTTGTAATGTCAATGGTTACAACTATTTTTTTTAAAAAAAATTTCCGCACCCTCTTGGATACGGAAGTCAATTAATTTTCTTCTCTTATAAATTTTTGTGTATCAGAAATTATTTCAGCTAAGGTAATATTTTTCATTTCTTTTTCCATAGCCCTTTGTACTCTTTCAAGTTTTTCATCAAGAGCATTATGAATATTTCTACCCACAGGACAATTTGGGTTCGGATTCTCGTGAAAATGAAAAAGCTCACCATTATCTACACATTCAACAGCATTATAAATATCAAGCAAAGTTATCTCATCAAGAGGCTTTGCAATTTCTGCACCACCACTTCCACGAGCAACATTCACAATTCCTGCGGCTTTAAGTTGTTGCAATATTCTTCTTATTATAACAGGATTAACATTAACGCTTCCTGCAAGGAAATCGCTTGTTAGTTTATAGCTATCTTTAAATGTATCTATACAATCTAAAATATGTACAGCTATTGTAAGTCTGCTTGAAATCTGCATAAAAAATCTCCTTATCAAATTTCTTGAAGTAATTATATCACTCACATATATTAAGTGTCAATTTAGCTTTAAAAATAAAAATGCGAACCTCGTTTTGAGATTCGCATTTCTTAATTTTATATATTACTTTAAGCCCGCATAGCCCATAAGATACTCGTCTACATCAGCGGCAGCATCTCTGCCCTCTCTGATAGCCCATACAACAAGAGATTGTCCTCTGTGCATATCTCCTGCTGTGAATACCTTTTCAACATTTGTCTTAAACTTGCCAGCCTCAGTTGCAACATTGCTTCTTGCATTAGTTTCAACGCCAAAAGCATCTGCAATATATCCCTTAGGACCTAAGAAGCCTGCTGCAATAAGTACAAGCTCTGCCTCAAGATATTGCTCTGAGCCTTCAACTGTCTGCATAACATTTCTGCCATTCTCGTCCTTGACGAAATGAACATTAACAATAACAACACCCTTGAGATTACCGCCCTCGTCCTTGACAAATTCCTTAACAGTTGTCTGATAGCGTCTTGGGTCTGAGCCAAATACAGTAATAGCCTCCTGTTGACCGTAGTCTGTCTTACAGATGCGAGGCCATTCAGGCCAAGGGTTATTCTCTGCTCTGCTATCAGGGAGCTTAGGCATCATTTCAAGCTGAATAACAGACTTACAGCCATGACGGATAGATGTGCCAACGCAGTCGTTACCTGTATCACCGCCACCGATAATTATAACATTCTTATCTTTTGCAGAAATATAATTTCCGTCCTCAAGATTAGAATTTAAAAGACTTTTTGTTGTTGATGTAAGGAAGTCAACCGCAAAGTAGATTCCGTTTGCATCTCTTCCAGAAACATTTATATCACGAGGATTTCCTGCACCACAAGCAAGAACGACAGCATCGTAATCATTGAGAATTGAATTAGCATCGTAATTTTCGCCTACATTTGCGTTTGTTACGAAATTAACTCCCTCTGCCTTCATAAGCTCTATTCGTCTTTCGATAATATGCTTTTCAAGCTTCATATTAGGGATACCATACATAAGAAGTCCGCCAAGACGGTCGTCCTTTTCGTATACAGTAACGCTGTGACCTCTCATATTAAGTTGAGCCGCACAAGCAAGGCCAGAAGGACCTGAACCAATAACAGCAACTCTCTTGCCTGTTCTGACTTTCGGAGGATTAGGCTTAATCATACCAGTTTCAAAAGCGTTTTCGATAATGAAGTTTTCATTTTCCTTAACGCTTACTGGCAAGCCATTAAGTCCACAAGTACAAGCTGCCTCACAAAGTGCAGGACAAACTCTTGAAGTAAACTCCGGAAAGTTATTTGTCATCAAAAGACGATGAGCAGCCGCATCAAATTCACCTGTATATACCAGCTCATTCCACTCTGGGATAAGATTGTTGAGCGGACAGCCCGAAACCATACCCATAATCGGCCTGCCGTTCTGACAAAACGGTACACCGCAGTCCATACATCTTGCAGCCTGCTTCTGTCGTTCTTCAGCCTGCATAGGTGTATGAAATTCGTTAAAATTCTTTATTCTCTCTGAAGGCTCTGAACCTTTGTTATTTTTTCTTTCAAATTCCATAAAACCTGTTGGTTTAGCCATTTTGTCCGCCTCCTTACTTTTTAGTTGTCATATAGAATGCTTCGATTTTTGCTTGCTCAGGGCTCATACCCTTTTCTTCAAGAACGAAGATAGCCTGCATCATCTTAGCATAATCATTTGGAAGAATCTTCTTGAACTTAGGCAGATAATACTCGAAGTTATCGAGTATTTCCTTGCCCTTAGGAGAACCAGTCGCATCAACATGCTGTTGAATAATATCTCTAAGCTCTGCAATGTCATACTTATCCTTAACACCGCCGATAGAAACAAGTTCCTTATTCATCTTCATATAGAGGTCGGAATCCTCATCAAGAACATAAGCAATACCGCCACTCATACCTGCGGCAAAGTTTTTGCCAGTTTTTCCGAGAATAACAACTCTACCACCAGTCATATATTCACAGCCGTGGTCGCCGACACCCTCAGCAACAGCGATTGCACCTGAATTTCTTACGCAGAAACGTTCACCAGCAACACCGCTGATAAATGCCTTACCACTTGTTGCACCGTAAAGTGCGACATTACCGATAATGATATTTTCATCTCTTTTGAAGTTAGAACCCTTTGGAGGATAAACCTTAAGCTTACCACCGGAAAGACCCTTACCGAAGTAATCGTTGCTATCGCCTTCAAGTTCAAGTGTTAAACCCTTTGGAATAAATGCACCAAAGCTCTGACCACCCGCACCATGACATCTTACAACGAAGAAATCATCATCAAGAGTATTATCGTGATAGCGTTTTGTAATCTCTGAACCAAAAATTGTACCAACTGAACGGTCTGTATTTGTAATATCAATATCAATAGATTTCTTGGTCTTATTTTTAAGAGCAGAACCGAGCTTCTTCATAATAACCTTTTCATCTATTGTCTTTTCAAGCTCAAAATCATACTTATCAGCAGGATTGAATATTCTTGGAACATCTTCTCCAACATAAGGATTACGGAGAATATTTGTCATATCAATCTTGCTTTCCTTAGAGCCACCCTCAGTTTCCTTTACTCTTAGGAGGTCGGAACGGCCAACAAGCTCATCAACAGTTCTTATACCCAGCTTAGCCATATACTCTCTGAGTTCCTGTGCGATAAAGTGCATAAAGTTTATGACATATTCAGGCTTGCCCTTAAATCTCTTTCTAAGTTCAGGATTCTGAGTTGCTATACCAACAGGACATGTATCGAGATTACATACTCTCATCATTACACAGCCCATTGTGACAAGCGGAGCAGTAGCAAAGCCGTATTCCTCTGCACCAAGAAGTGCTGCAACGAGAACATCACGACCTGTCATAAGCTTACCATCTGTTTCAATAACAACCTTAGAACGCAAGCCGTTCATAATAAGAGTCTGATGAGTTTCAGCCAAACCAAGCTCCCATGGAAGACCTGCATTATAGATTGAGTTTCTCGGAGCAGCACCAGTACCGCCGTCATAACCGGAAATCAATACAACTCCTGCGCCTGCCTTAGCAACACCGGCTGCGATTGTACCTACACCAGCCTCAGAAACAAGCTTTACAGAGATTCTTGCATTCTTGTTTGCATTTTTAAGGTCATAGATAAGCTGTGCAAGGTCCTCGATAGAATAAATATCGTGATGTGGTGGCGGAGAAATAAGACCAACACCAGGGGTTGAATGTCTTGTCTTAGCAACCCAAGGATAAACCTTCTTACCAGGAAGATGTCCACCCTCACCAGGCTTAGCACCCTGTGCCATCTTAATCTGAATTTCCTGAGCACTTACAAGATATTCAGAAGTTACGCCGAAACGACCAGAAGCAACCTGCTTAATTGCAGAACAGCGGTTAAGACCGTCCTTACCGATTGTAAGACGCTCAACATCTTCACCGCCCTCGCCAGAGTTAGACTTACCGCCGATAGTATTCATAGCGATAGCCATTGTTTCGTGAGCCTCTTGTGAGATTGAACCGTAAGACATAGCACCAGTCTTAAAGCGGTGGCAAATGCTCTCAACGCTCTCTACTTCATCAATAGAAATTCCACCATCTTCTGGGAAGTTGAAGTCAAGCAAGCTTCTGAGATTCATATGTCTGTCTTCTTTGTTGATAGCCTCAGAATACTGCTTAAACATATCATAGTTGCAGGTTCTTGTAGACTCTTGAAGAAGATGTATAGTTTCAGGATTATAGAGATGCTCTTCCTTGCCACTTCTAAGCTTATGACTGCCCGCACTATTTACTTCAAGAAGAACATTAAGTCCAAGTGGGTCATATGCTGCGGAATGAAGCTTCTCTGAACGCTTGCTTATATCATCAAGAGTAATACCGCCTACACGGCTTACTGTATTTGTGAAGTATTTGTCGATAACCTCTTTAGAAATACCGATAGCCTCAAAAATTTTAGAACCAAGATAAGAACGAATTGTAGAAATACCCATCTTAGAAGCAATCTTTACAATACCGTGAAGAACTGCTGAATTATAGTCATATACAGCCGCATAATAGTCCTTATCCAAAGCACCTGTATCAACAAGATTACGGATAGTTTCCTGTGCGAGATATGGGTTAATAGCACAAGCACCATAACCAAGAAGTGTTGCGAAATGGTGAATTTCGCAAGGCTCTGCACTTTCAAGGAGCATAGAAACAGAGGTTCTCTTCTTTGTAGAAACGAGATGCTGCTGAAGTGCTGAAACTGCAAGCAATGACGGAATAGCAACATGGTATTCGTCAACGCCTCTATCTGAAAGAATAAGAATATTTGCACCGTCTTTATAAGCTTTATCAGCCTTTAAGAAAAGCTGGTCAATAGCCTTAGCAAGGTTTGTATTCTTATAATATGTTAAAGGAATAACTGCCGGCTTAATTCCCGGAACATTCATATTCTTAATCTTGAGCATATCAGTGTTTGTCAAGATAGGATTATGAATTTTAAGGACATGACAGTTTTCAGGCTTTTCATCAAGAATATTACCATCAGAACCGATATAAACGCTTGTATCAGTAACTATCTCCTCACGAATTGCGTCAAACGGTGGGTTTGTAACCTGTGCGAAAAGCTGCTTAAAGTAGTTGAAAAGAGGAGCCTTTTCATCTGCAAGTGGAGGAATTGGTACATCTGCACCCATAGCCGCAATAGGCTCTGTGCCATTTTTAGCCATAGGAAGAATACTTGTTCTGATTTCCTCATATGTGTAACCGAAAGCCTTTTGAAGTCTTACAAGCTGTTCATCATCAAAGTGGATAACATTCTTATTAGGAATCTTCAAATCCTTGAGGTGAACGAGGTTGTTATCAAGCCATTCACCATAAGGCTGTCTATGCGAATAGTAGTCCTTAATATCAGTATCGTCAATAAGCTTACCCTTTGTTGTATCAACAAGGAGCATCTTACCAGGACGCAAACGCTCTTTTACAAGAACCTTTTCAGGTGGAATATCTATACAGCCAACCTCTGATGAAAGTACGAGGAAACCGTCTGTTGTAATATAATATCTTGATGGTCTAAGACCGTTTCTATCTAGAACCGCACCAACTATATCGCCATCAGAAAAGATAATTGATGCAGGACCGTCCCAAGGCTCCATCATTGTTGCGTAGTATTGATAGAAATCTCTTCTTGTGTTTGAAATTGTCTTGCTGTTTTCCCAAGGCTCAGGAATTGTAATCATAACTGCAAGCGGAAGCGGGATACCAGCCATCATCATAAATTCAAGAGAGTTATCGAGGCGAGCAGAGTCGGAACCGTTTGTATCAACAATCGGAAAAACCTTATCAATATCGTCCTTGAAAATGTCGCTTGAGATTGAATCTTCTCTTGCAAGCATTCTGTCGGCGTTACCTGTGATAGTATTAATTTCACCATTATGAACGATTATACGGTTTGGGTGAGCCTTCTGCCAGCTTGGATTTGTATTTGTACTAAAACGGCTATGAACAGTCGCAATAGCTGAAGTATACTTTTCGCTCTGAAGGTCATAGAAGAACTGACGAAGTTCTTTAACAAGGAACATACCCTTATAAACGATAGTTCTGCTTGAGAGTGAAACAACATAAGTTTCCTCGTTGCTCTGCTCAAAAACTCTACGAGCAACATAGAGCTTTCTATCAAAAGGGAGACCCTTTTCTACATTTTCAGGACGCTTAACAAAGCCCTGCATAATGTATGGCATACTATCGAGAGCTTTTTGACCGATAACAGAAGGATTTGTAGGAACTTCTCTCCAGCCGAGGAACTCCATGCCCTCTTTTTCTATAACGATTTCAAAAAGCTTCATAGCCTGCATTCTTTTTAGGTTATTTTGTGGGAAGAAAAACATTCCGACACCGTAATCTCTTTCTTCACCAATGTCAAAACCAAGCTTAGCTGTTTCGGTCTTAAAGAATTCGTGTGAAACCTGCAAGAGAATACCAACACCGTCACCAGTCTTGCCCTCTGCATCTTTACCAGCTCTGTGTTCGAGAGTTTCAACAATGCTCAAAGCATTGTCTACAACCTGACGAGATTTTATACCATTGATATTGACTACGGAACCTATACCGCAGTTATCATGCTCAAAACGGGGGTCATAAAGTCCCTGTTTTGCGAAAGGTTCCTGATTTCTGAAATTATCCATCAGAAGTAATTCTCCTTTACAGTTAATTTATAGGTCAAAAAATGCGTCCACCATTAGAGCCCATTCCCCATTTTGTGCGGAATGAGCCCAAATTGGTGAACGCCATTATTCCCAATACTCATTTACTCGTTTAGAATATCATATATATTCTTGTTTGTCAAGCTTTTATGCAATATTTTTTTATTAAAATTCATAATTCCAGTTAGTATATGATAGTTTCATAAAATTTCAACAATTTTTTTGCAAGAATTTTTCTTTTTATTTCAAGTGACAAACCGTTTAATAAGCCTTTAAAGTTCTTCTTGTTGATTCGGTAATTCATTGCTAAAGTATTAATTTGCGTCAATAAACTGTCTAAGCAAAACCGATTATGCGTCTTAGAAGCGACAACTCGCCACAAAGTTTTGCTCAAGCTTTTAAATAAAGCCTGCAGTGTCGAGGGAAGGAGTCCCTCGTGGATTTTAAATGTGCAATGCCTTTAAAATTCTTTACACCTTAAATTCGGACTTTGCTCGCACTAAATCACTAATATTGCTGACCAAATAAAATGGCGACGGATAAAATCCGTCGCTCAAAAGTAAGATATGTTAAGGATTTCGGTCTTAAAAACCATCAAAGGCTCAAGTGAAACTACATAAGCTACAAAGGTTTTATTTATTTTTCAACTCTATCTCTGTGACACACTTTAATATTTCCTCTTGTTCCTTCTGTATCTCTGGGTCATTAGAAAGCATTGGTTTTATATCCTTATGCTTTAAAACTCTATCCTTATAATTCTTGGTAATTTTATATACAGCTGGTGAAAGTACGATAACACCTACGAGGTTAGGTATCATCATCATTCCATTGAATGTATCAGATATATCCCAAGCAAGTGATGATGTCATAACCGCACCAAAGATAATTATAAGAACAAAGAATATCCTATATGCAAAGGTTGATTTTACACCGAAAAGAAATTCCCATGCCTTTGTGCCATAATGTGACCATCCAAGAACGGTTGTAAACGCAAAAAGGAAAATAGCAATAGCAATAAACATACTCCCTATATTTATACCACCTATTGAAAATACGCTATCAAATGCTTTTGCAACAAGTGTTGCATCGCCTGTTGTTCCCTCTGCAAGCTTGCCTGTATTAAGTTCAATTACTCCTGATGTTAAAATTACAAGTGCTGTCATTGTGCATACGATAATTGTATCAACAAAAACTTCAAATATTCCCCAGAAGCCTTGTCTTGCAGGCTCTTGAACATTAGAATTTGAATTAACCATAACAGATGAACCGAGACCTGCTTCATTTGAGAAAACTCCACGCTTAAAACCAAGTGTAATGACTTGAGAAATTGTCAAACCAACAGCTCCACCCCACGCTGCATTAGGGCTGAACGCAAATTTAAATATGGCAGTAAAAGCATTTCCTATTTGTGAGTAATTAACTCCTATAACTATAAGAGAAGCAACTATAAAGAAACAAACCATAAATGGAACTACTTTTTCAGCAAAAATTGCGATACGCTTAATTCCACCTATAATAATCAAGCCAGCAATAATCATAATTACCAAGCCAATGATAATCTTATATAAATCAGTGCCAAGAATACTTATATTTGAGAGAGCCTCTATCTTAAATGCACCTTCAAGGTTTGCAACTATCTTATTTACCTGTCCCATATTTCCTATACCAAACGAAGCAAAAATAGTGAATATTGCAAAAAGTATTGCAAGAACTTTTCCTAAAGTCTTGCAGTTTTTCTTAGCACCAAGTCCGTCACGAAGATAGTACATTGCTCCGCCAGACCATTCTCCATCAGCATTTTTCTTTCTATAATAGATACCAAGCACATTTTCGGAATAGCTGGTCATCATACCTACTATAGCTGCTATCCACATCCAGAATACCGCACCAGGACCGCCAGAAACTATCGCAGATGCAACGCCTGCGATATTACCTACTCCAACAGTTGCCGCAAGAGCTGTACATAATGCTTGAAACTGTGTAATTGATGCCTTATCATGATGAGAATGTCCCTTTACGCTCTTATGGAACATTTTTCCAATAGTCATTTTCATCCAATGCTTAATATGTGTAATCTGAAAGAATTTATTAACTAAGGTCATTATAATGCCTGTTCCTAAAAGCAAATAAAGACCTATTTTCATCCAGACAAAATCATTTATTATATCATTAATTTCTGAGACATTATCAAAAAAACTTTTGTCTTGACTGCAACCGCTCAATGTCATTAAAAGCAGGCTCGCCATTGCTAATAAACCAATTTTTTTCTTCATATTACTCTCCCTATTCCAAATTTATGCAAAGCTGTCATAAATTTTACAAATACAATAAAATTTTAACATAATTAAGCAAAAAAAACAATGTTTCTAAAAAAAAGAAATCCCCAATTATCAGGTAATTTCTGATAATTGGGGATTATATTTGCCTACTGTTTAGTTAATTACATTATTTTACATTAACTGTAAAATACTTTGTAACAGTCTTGCCTGTTGAGTCTGCAATCTTAACAGCATACTGATAGCTGATTGCACGAGCTGGCTTATGTGTGAAGCTTGTAGCTGTTGTTGTGCCTGTGAGAGCTGTCCAATTAAGGTTTGTCTGTGGCTTGCAGAAATACTTATACTTATAAGGAGCTGTGCCACCTGTTGCCTTAGCTGTCATTGTAACTGTCTGTCCTTTTGTGATAGCAGTTGCACTGATTGTTGAAGCATTTGTAAGAGTTGCAGCTGCACTTACCTTAATTGTGAAATACTTTGTGCTTGTCTTACCCTTTGAATCTGCAATCTTAACAGCATACTGATAGCTGATTGCACGAGCTGGCTTATGTGTGAAGCTTGTAGCTGTTGTTGTTCTTGTGAGAGCTGTCCAACCTGAAGCACCCTCTGGCTTGCAGAAATATTTATACTTATAAGGAGCTGTGCCACCTGTTGCCTTTGCTGTCATTGTAACTGTCTGTCCCTTTGTGATAGCAGTTGCGCTGATTGTTGAAGCATTTTTAAGTGTTGCAGCTGCACTTACCTTAATTGTGAAATACTTTGTGCTTGTTTTACCCTTTGCATCTGCAATCTTAACAGCATACTCATAGCTGATTGCACGAGCTGGCTTATGTGTATAGCTTGTTTCTGTTGTTGTGCCTGTGAGAGCTGTCCAGCCTGAAGCACCCTCTGGCTTGCAGAAATATCTATACTTATAAGGAGCTGCGCCACCTGTTGCTGAAGCTGTCATTGTAACTGTCTGTCCTTTTGTGATAGCAGTTGCACTGATTGTTGAGTTGTTTACAAGCTTTGTTGGAGCATCACTCTTATAAACATAGCTTACAGTTATTGTATCTGATGTATAAACGCCAGATGCGTTTGCTGGAGTAGAAGAAAGTGTATAGCCGTCAAAAGTCTTAGCTGTTGTTGTGTACTTATTAGTACCGTCAACCATACCCTTGAGTGTTTCCTGAGCAAGAACCTTACCGTCATTGCTTGTGTAAACAACATTTACCTTACCTGTTGGATAAACCTTTGCATTTTTAATCCAAACTTCTCCTGTTGATTCGTAGCCCTTAGCACCAGCTGATGGCTCCTGAACACCTGAACCGTTATTGAAGATAACCATTGCGGATTCTGTATCTGCTGCTTCACCAACGAACCAACCATCACCCTCTGCTGTCATCTGAGTTCCAGGCCACTTACCATTATACTCAGTAGCTGCTTTACCCTCTTCTGTATATGTATACATATATACAGATGACCAGTTTTTAGCATTGTAGTAGTGAATTTGAAGATTTGTAGGCTCTACATAGTTATACTTGAATACAACACTAATATTGCCAGACTTATATGTACCTGTTGCATTGCTTGTTTGTGTGAGGTCAACCTCATAGTTTTTGATAGTCTTAGGAGTTGCGGAATATGTTGCACCAATCTTGCCTGTCATTGTTGTAGCATCTGCAAGAGCAGCACCAGTTGAAGCGTCTACATAAGAAACTGAAACTGTACCAAACTTTGAAGCATCAAGATGATAATAGAAAGTAACCGCTGCATCTGTTTCTGAATATGTGCCAGATGTAGAACCTACTGTTTTTACAAGGTCATATGTTTTTGTAAGCTCAGCATCAGCAGAAACTGTGTAAGATTCACCGATAAGACCTACCATTGTCTGAGTCTTGAGAACTTCGCCATTATCTTGGTTGATATGCTTAACAATAACCTTGCCCTTAGCGCCCTGTGGCTCTTGGAGAAGTATTGTGCCGTTATCACCTGAATTAAATGTAACCTTACCACCAGAAACTACGCATGTTGTATCATCATACCAGTTTGTGATAACTGTACCATCGCCCCATACTGAGGAAACATCAATAGTAATATCCTTGTTTGCCTGAGCAAAGAGTGTAGCAACAATCTTATCTTCTACATCATTCTTGCTATATGTTCTTGAGAATGTGTAACCATTTGAAGAATCATAAGAAGAAATAACCTTGTGCTGACCTGCACCAACTGAAAGGTGGTTATTTCTGAATGTACCAACCTTCTGCCAGTGAGAAAGAACATCAGTATCAATAGAATCCCAGTTCATAAAGCCTCTGAATTGATGTCCTGCACCTGGGTCAACATTTGCAAAGCTGCTGTTTACCATAGGTCTGTTTGTTTCATCACCGTAGAAAATCTGAACAGCACCTGGAAGCATGAGGAAGAATGAACCAGCATACTTTCTGTCACCCTTTGCAAGAACTGTATCATGAGAAGAAATGTAGCTCAATACATTGAAGCTATCGTCATTGTTGATAGAGCTTGCGTATCTGCTATATGTGCTTTCAACAGAACCTGCAGATGGAATATTACTGCTATTTACAGCAGGAGCAAACTCAAAGTTAATCATTGAGTCGAAGCCACCATCTGTATAATATGGGCTCTTACCAACCTGATGACCGAAGCATTCACCTGTCATCCAGAAATCAAGGTCGTCAAGCTTCTTTGTTGGATTTTCCTGCTTCCACTCTTTAAGAGCAGCTACGCACTTAGTTTTAAGTATTTTCCATGCTGAAAGCTCAACATGCTTAGCAGTATCGCAACGGAAACCATCAACACCAAAGTCACGAACCCACTCTGCGAGCCAGTCTGAGAGATAACCTGTAACTGTGTTTGAAGCGCCATATTTGCTTTCTTTAGCGGCATATGTACCCTCTTTAGTCCACTTTGTTTTAAGAAGTTCAGGAAGTCCTACTTGATCGCTTGAACCTGTCTTAAAGTCAGGCAAGCCTGCGAGTGAACCTTCAATTTCGCCACCGCCTTCTTTATAGCCAGGGAGTCCGCAACGAACCCAGTCAGAGCCCCACCATTTGCCCCATAAATCAGCTCCAGCAGTATAGTCAATATAGCTGTGATAATCTGTATTATTAACATTTTGATGTGCATAATAGTATGATTCCCAGCCTGACTTTATAGCACCAAAACCAAACTCGTCCATATCCTTAAGTGTGTTATAACCTGAGTGGTTCATAACAATATCCATAACGATACGGATTCCATGCTCGTGAGCTGTATCAACCAAAGTTTGGAACTCTGCCTTTGTACCGAAGTTTGCATCAGATTCGGTGTAGTCAAGGACATAGTAGCCGTGGTATGAGTAGTGAGCAAAACTGTTTCCGTTGCAACCTACGCAATAACCATGAATCTGCTCATATGGAGCAGAAAGCCAAATAGCATTAACACCGAGGTCATTGAAGTAACCTTCATTGATTTTCTTTGTGATACCAGCAAAGTCACCGCCCTGAAAAGCTGCATACTGGTCATAGCTTACTTCATTACCCTCCTGGTCAAGACCTCTGCCGTAGCTATGGTCATTAGATGTGTCACCGTTATAGAAACGGTCTGTAAGTAGGAAGTAAACTGTCGCATTATCCCATGAGAATGGAGTCTCTGTTGAGCTTGCAGTAGTAGAAGCCGCATTTACTTCTGAATTCATTGCAGGAATAGAGCCTGTAACGAAGCTCGTAGCAACCATTGCTAAGGATAAAGCTGCACTGATGATTTTTGCACCAAATTTGCTTTTTTGTGTCATTTTTTTCCTTCTTTCTTAAATCTTGTCAAAATGTTTAATTAACCAAATGCTTATTTAAAGTAAGTTCCACCTCCGTTGTAGTAAAATTCCAATAAAAACTTACTATAACTGCACAATTTTTGCGCAGTTCACATATATAATTTAACCTTTTTTATTGCAAATTTAATTCTAAATAAGAAATAAAAGTTAGTTTTTACCTTACAATGCAAATTTCGCTCTTTTAAACAAACAAAATGCAATTTTTTTGGGTAAATATTCTAACGATTTCAAATTTTTACAAAACAACTGTATCTTATAAAAATGCACAAAAAAATCCCCTGTCTTTCGACAGAGGATTTCTTATAAGTTATATTAAAAATTAGATAAGCTCTATAATAGCCATCTCAGCTGCGTCGCCACGGCGTGGTCCAAGCTTAGTAATTCTTGTATATCCACCGTTCTTATCAGCATACTTAGGAGCAATCTCCTTAAAGAGCTTTTGTGCTACATCTTCCTTTGTGATGAAAGAAAGAACGAGTCTCTTATTGTGAAGATTATCTTCCTTAGCTATTGTAATGAACTTCTCAGCCAAAGAGCTGACCTCTTTAGCACGAGTTACAGTTGTCTCTATCTTGCCGTTCTCAAAGAGGAATGTTACCATTGCTCTGAGCATAGCGGTTCTGTGGGCAGTATCCCTGCCGAGCTTTCTTGTACCTGGCATAGATATTCACTCCTTTACCTTTTATTGAAGAATTATTCTTCCTCGTTTTGTAAACTGAAACCGAGACTTGTCAACTTCTCGACAACCTCTTCAAGCGATTTGCGTCCAAGGTTACGGACCTTCATCATATCGTCCTCAGACTTATTGATAAGGTCTTCGACTGTATTTATTCCAGCACGCTTTAAGCAGTTAAAGGAACGAACCGAAAGGTCTAGCTCCTCTATTGTCATCTCAAGAACCTTTTCCTTGCCCTTATCGTCTTTTTCTACCATAATTTCGGTACTGCTACCCTTATCAGATAGATTTACGAAAAGATTAAGATGCTCTGTGAGAACCTTCGCTGCAAGCGAAACTGCCTCTTGTGCATTTATAACTCCGTTAGTCCAGACGTCGAGCGTTAGCTTGTCATAGTCTGTGATTTGACCTACACGAGTATTCTCGACAGTATAATTAACCTTGAGAACAGGTGTGTAGATAGAATCAACGGGGAGAACTCCGATAACATTTTGTGGCATACTTGCCTTATTTTTCTCGGCAGAAATATATCCACGACCTCTATCAAGAGTAATCTCCATATTGAGTTTAGCTCCCTCGCCGAGTGTGGCAATGTGCATATCAGGGTTGAGTATTTCAACTTCGCTATCACACTTGATTGAATCAGCTGTGACATTGCAAGGACCTTCAGCAGAGATATTAACTACCTTAGGACCGTTGCAATAAAGCTTAGCTATAAGACCCTTCATATTGAGAACGATTTCTGTTACATCCTCTTTAACTCCGGGAATTGTAGAAAATTCGTGGAGCACACCATCAATCTTAATTGATGTTACAGCAACACCTTCGAGAGAAGAAAGAAGAACTCTTCTAAGGCTATTGCCGAGTGTGTTGCCAAAACCTCGCTCAAGAGGCTCGACTACGAACTTACCGAAAGTACCGTCCGTTGTAAGCTCGGCTGTGTCTATTCGTGGCTTTTCTATCTCAATCATTAGCTAACCTCCTTAACAGACAGCGGCATATGCCGCCAAAAAGTGCATCCTGCAATAATCGACCGGATTACTTGGAGTACAACTCAACGATAAGGTGAGCTTCTACATCATAATCAAGATCTTCAATGTTTGGCATACGAGTTACCTTTGCTGAGAACTCGTCTTTGTTAACCTCAAGCCAAAGTGGAACAATTCTTCCGTTTGTTTCTTCTACATTAGCCTTGAACTTAGGGCTGCTCTTGCTCTTATCTCTGAGGGAGATAACATCGCCAACCTTAATTCTATAAGAAGGAATATCTACTCTCTTACCGTTTACGAGGAAGTGACCGTGATTAACGAGCTGTCTTGCCTCTCTTCTTGTAAGAGCGAGTCCCATTCTGAAAACAACATTATCAAGTCTGGATTCGAGGCAAACGATAAGGTTATTACCTGCCTGACCTTCCATCTTAGAAGCGATTTCATAGTAGTGATAGAACTGCTTCTCAAGAACACCATAGATGAACTTGAGCTTCTGCTTCTCTTTGAGCTGGAGTCCGTATTCAGAAACCTTTCTTCTGCTATTAGCATTAGGATTCATCTTGGATTCCTTATTGATGCCGACAACGGCTGGGCTGATGCCCAAATATCTGCATCTCTTTAAAACTGGATCTCTCTGAACTGCCATTTATCTAAACACCTCCAAATTTTATACTAAACGCGTCTTCTCTTAGGAGGACGGCAACCATTGTGTGGGATTGGAGTAACATCTTTAATCATGCTGACTTCAAGACCTGCTGTCTGAAGAGCACGGATTGCTGCCTCACGACCTGCACCTGGTCCCTTAACATATACTTCAACAGACTTCATGCCATGCTCCATAGCAACCTTAGCTGCTGTTTCTGCAGCTGACTGAGCTGCGAAAGGAGTAGACTTTCTTGAGCCTCTGAAGCCGAGCTCGCCGGCACTTGCCCAAGAAATAGCATTACCCTGTGTATCAGATATAGTAACAATAGTGTTATTGAAGGTTGACTGAATGTGTGCTGCACCCTTTTCGATGTTCTTGCGTTCACGGCGTCTGCGGACGCCTGTCTTCTTAGCACCCTTTTGTACTGCCATCGATTATTCCCTCCTAAGATTATTTCTTCTTGTTCGCCATAGTCTTGCGTGGTCCCTTACGAGTACGAGCGTTTGTCTTTGAACGCTGGCCTCTTACTGGAAGACTCTTGCGGTGACGAACGCCGCGGTAGCAACCGATTTCGATAAGTCTCTTAATATCGAAAGCAATGTCTCGTCTGAGGTCACCCTCAACGCGGCAGTTATGATCGATATACTCACGAAGCTTAGAAATATCGTCCTCTGTGAGGTCTCTGACTCTTGTGTCAGGGTTGATGCCTGTGGCTTCGATAATATTTGTAGCTGTCTTACGGCCGATACCATAGATATATGTGAGGCCGATTTCTATTCTTTTATCTCTGGGTAAGTCAACGCCTGCTATACGCGCCATACTTTTAGCACCTCCATAAATTCCAAAGCGTCAATTAACCCTGACGCTGCTTATGCTTCGGATTTTCGCAGATAACCATAATCTTGCCCTTACGCTTGATTACCTTGCACTTTTCGCAAATTTTTTTAACAGAAGGTCTGACTTTCATTTATATCCTTCCTTTCATGTTAACAATATATATTACTTGCTTCGCCATGTGATGCGACCCTTAGTAAGGTCATATGGCGACATTTCGATTGTAACCTTATCACCGGGAAGTATGCGAATGAAATTCATTCTGAGTTTTCCCGATATATGAGCGTTAATTGTGTGTCCATTAGGAAGTTCTACTACAAACTGAGCGTTTGGCAATGCTTCCTTAACTGTACCTTCGATTTCGATTACATCCTGCTTTGACAATTTAATAACCTCCTCATATCAGTATAAGACAAACCCTTTTCAGAGTGCCTGTTCTTTATCATCGGCATTAAAAGCCGAAAGAAACTTTCTGATTCCACGGTTGGTCTGCATTGAAGCCTCATCAGCAACTATATTAGTTACTGCAAGGTGTATAAGGTTTTTCTTCTTTGTCTTTTCAAGTGTTCTTCTTTTTCCGTCGCAGATAACTGCAAATTTTGAATCACACTCTAATATAATGAAGAAACCACCCTTATCGTGTCCGCTAAGTGAGCGAACAACCAATCCCTTTTGAAATTCCATAACCACAATCGTCCTTTCTCTCAAGGAAGTGTCATTATAACAGGTCCATCAGAGGTTATTGCGATTGTATGCTCAAAATGAGCCGAAAGGCTTCCGTCTGCTGTGACGGTGGTCCATCTATCGCTGAGAACCTTAACCTCGTGGCCACCAGCATTTATCATAGGCTCAATGGCTATTGTCATACCAGGTAGAAGGCGTACACCACGCCCTGGTGTGCCGTAATTTGGTACACTTGGATCTTCATGCAGCTTCGCACCTACTCCGTGACCGACGAAATCTCGTACCACCGAGTAACTGCGCGGCTCGACATACCTCTGTACCGCGCTTCCGATATCGCCGATTCTATTACCTGCTATTGCATTTTTGATACCCTCAAAAAGTGCTTCACGGGTTGTATCGAGTAGGGCCTGAGCTTCCTTAGAAATATCACCGCAGGTAAAAGTCCATGCGTTGTCTCCGTGATAACCCTGAAGGCAAGCACCAACATCTATGCTGACGATATCACCTTGTTTCAAGATTTTACTCTTGCTTGGTATGCCGTGGATGACTACATTATTAACAGATATACACGCACTTGCGGGAAATCCGCCGTAGCCGAGAAACGACGGGGTCGCCCCCTGTTCCTCGATATACTTACGGACAATCCTGTCGATTTCGAGTGTTGAAACACCCGGTTCAACTGCTTCACCAGCCAATCGCAAGGCTTTTTGAGAAACTCTGCCCGCATTACGCATGGCAGAGATTTCACGAGTTGTTTTGAGGACTACCATTTTTAAGCCTCAAGAGCTTCTATAAGAAGTCGAGTTGTATCCTCGATTTCTTCCTGACCCTCAACAACTGTGAGCTTACCTTGCTTCTCATAGTAATCCTTAAGAGGTTCTGTTTCACTATGATAAACATCAAGGCGTGACTTAACTGTGTCAGGATGGTCATCCTTGCGTTGAATAAGGGTGCCTGAGCAAGCGTCGCAAATGCCCTCAACCTTAGGCTTTTTATACTCAAGATGATAGCTTGCACCACACTTTTCGCAGACACGGCGTCCGGACATTCTATTTATTATCTTTTCGTCAGGTACTTCAATATCAACTACCTTATCGATAACAATTCCCATCTTATCCAGAGCCTCAGCCTGAGGAATGGTTCTTGGGAAGCCATCGAGAATGAAACCGTCCTTGCAATCGTCCTTGACGATTCTTTCCTTAATGATGCCGATAACAACCTCATCAGGAACAAGAGCTCCAGATTCCATATAGCTCTTAGCCTTAAGACCCATCTCTGTGCCGGTTTTCAACGCCTCACGGATAATGTTACCCGTAGAAATTGCGGGAATATTGTAGCGATTGCAGATAACCTCGGCCTGTGTGCCCTTACCTGCACCTGGTGCTCCGAGAAGTATGATTTTCATAAATGTACTCCTTTCAGGATTCATCAGTCAAGGAAGCCCTTATAATGACGCATCATCATCTGTGACTCAAGCTGCTTCAATGTTTCAAGAGCAACACCAACGAGAATGATAACTGATGTACCACCCATCATAAGGCTGCTTGTATTCAAGCCTGTAAGCTTTGAATAGAGAAGCGGAACAAGAGCGATAATTGCAAGGAATAATGCACCAATCAAAGTAATCTTTGACAATACCTTGGCAATAAAATCTACAGTTGGCTTACCAGGTCTGATACCTGGAATTGTGCCATTATTCTGACGGAGATTATTGGCCATTTCCACCGGATTATACTGAATTGCAACATAGAAATATGCAAACCCGAGAATGAGCAGGAACTCAAGAGCGATATAAAGCCAACCGCCCATAGAGAAAGCATCAAAGAAGCTTCTCCAGAAACCTGTAATATTCTTTTCGCCGATAAAGAACTCTATCGTGCTTGGAATAGAAAGAATCGAGCTTGCGAAGATTATTGGCATAACACCAGAGAGACCAACCTTAATTGGAAGGTGGCTGCTCTGACCACCGTACATTTTACGACCAACAACACGCTTTGCGTATTGGATTGGAATACGGCGTTCTGCTTCGTTCATAAAAACGATAAGCCATACGATTACAAGAGATATAATAACATAAAGTGGAACAAGAATCAAATACTGTGTTTGACCATTTACTCCGAGCATAAAGAAATTATAAAGTCCTGTAAACATATAAGGGATTCTTGCGACGATACCTGCGAAAAGGATAATCGAAATACCGTTGCCGATACCCTTTTGGTTAATTTGTTCACCAAGCCACATCATAAGAGCTGTGCCTGCAGTAAATGTAAGAATGATAGTTGCCGCAGCAAAAACGCCATAGAAACCATCAGTATATGTTACTATCTTAGAAGCTGAAAGCCACCAGTAGTAAGCACCGCCTTGTATAAGACCAAGGAGAACTGTAACATATCTTGTAATCTTACCTATTTTCTTTCTGCCTTCTTCGCCTTCCTTAGAAAGACGCTCGAGAGCAGGAATTGCAACAGTCAGAAGCTGGATGATAATTGACGAGTTAATATATGGTGTAACTGACATAGCGAACAATGTTGCGTTAGAGAACGCACCACCTGACATTGTGTCAAGATAAGCGAGCATACCACCATTTTCTGAGAGATTGCCCATAAGTGAGTTCAACGCAGTAATATCAAGAAATGGAACAGGAATAACTGAACCAATTCTGAATATTACGATTATAAAAAGTGTAAAAAGAATTTTTTTGCGAAGATCAGGAATACCCCAGGCGTTTCTGATTGTTTTAAACAATTAAACCACCTCGGCCTTTCCTCCGGCGGCTTCAATTTTCTGCTTTGCAGACTCAGAATATGCAGCAACCTTAACAGTGAGCTTCTTAGAAATTTCACCATTTCCAAGAATCTTTATGCCATCGTATTCTTTCTTAACGATACCTGCGTTAACGAGAGCCTGTGCATCAACCTCTGCTCCGTCCTCAAACTTATTAAGGTCGGAAACATTGATTGCAACTATCTTCTTTGCGAAGATATTGTTAAAGCCTCTCTTAGGAACTCTTCTTTGAAGAGGCATTTGACCACCTTCAAAGCCAGGGCGAATGCTTCCGCCTGAACGAGCCTTTTGACCCTTATGACCCTTACCAGCTGTTTTGCCTTGACCTGAACCATGGCCTCTGCCGATTCTCTTGCGTTCCTTAGTTGAACCCTCAACTGCTGTTAATTCGTGCAATTTCATCTTACTCGCACCTCCTTCTTTAACCTTCAACCTCGATGAGGTGGATTATCTTAGCCACCTTACCCTTTGTTGCGGCGTTGTCTGGCTGAACTGTTGTGTCACCAGGCTTTTTAAGACCGAGTGAATGGGCGGTTGCAATTTGGTCTTTTAGAACTCCGATAAGACTTTTTTTAAGAGTAATCTTAATTTCTGCCATGTTTGCTTCCTCCCTTAAAGAATTTCTTTAACAGACTTGCCGCGGATAGCAGCAACTTCTTCTGCTGTTCTGAGGCTCTGAAGACCTGCGAGTGTAGCTCTAACTACATTGCAAGGGTTAGAAGAACGAAGAGCCTTTGTTCTGATATCTCTGATACCGACTGCTTCAACAACAGCACGAACAGGACCACCAGCGATAACACCAGTACCAGGAGCAGCAGGCTTCATAATAACCTTACCTGCACCAAAAATACCAACGATTTCATGTGGAATTGTGTTGCCCTTAAGTGCAACCTTAAAGAGGTTTTTCTTAGCGTCCTCGATACCCTTACGGATAGCGTCTGGAACCTCTCCAGCTTTTCCGATACCGAAACCGACAGTACCGTTGCCGTCGCCTACAACTACAAGAGCAGCGAACTTATAAATACGACCGCCCTTAACAGTCTTAGAAACACGGTTGATTGTAACAACGTGCTCTTTCAAATCAAGCTTAGATGCGTCAATGATAGCCAAAGTTATTCCTCCTTATCAGAATTTAAGACCGCCCTCACGAGCGCCTTCGGCCAATTCCTTGACGCGTCCGTGGAAGATATATCCACCGCGGTCAAAAACGACCTCTGTGATGTTCTTTTCTGCTGCACGCTTTGCTATAAGAGCGCCAACCTTGCGAGCTGCGTCTTTGTTTCCGCCATAACCATCTATATCCTTATCAAGTGATGATGCAGAAGCGAGTGTAACACCCTTTACATCGTCGATAAGCTGAGCGTAGATGTTGTTAGTGGAGCGGAAAACATTAAGGCGAGGACGAGCCGCTGTACCGCTTACTTTACCACGCACTCTCTTGTGGCGGTTAAGTCTTGCCTTGTTTGTATCAGGCTTTTTCACCATAGTTTATTCACTCCTTAATTACTTCTTGCCGCCCTTACCGGCCTTGCCTTCCTTGCGGCGGATAACTTCATCGGCGTACTTAATACCCTTGCCCTTATATGGCTCAGGTGGACGCTTCTCTCTTACTTCAGCAGCAAACTGACCAACCTTTTGCTTATCAGCACCGCTGATGATAATCAAGTTAGGAGTCGGAGCTTCAATAGTAATATCGTCTGTATCAGAAACGATAACCTGATGTGAAAATCCGAGGTTCATAACAAGATCTTTGCCCTTCTTCTGAACACGGTAACCAACGCCGTTTACTTCGAGCTGCTTCTTAAAGCCGTTTGTAACGCCTTCAATCATATTAGCGATAAGTGAACGAGTTAAACCGTGCAGTGAACGGTTCTCTTTGTCGTCATTAGGACGCTCAACAGTGATAACACCGTTCTCAATCTTTATAATCATATTTTTGTGAACCTTCTGAGTAAGTGTACCCTTAGGTCCCTTAACTGTCATAACACCGTTTTCGAACTTAGCATCGACACCGGCGGGAATATTTATGGGTTTTCTTCCAATTCGAGACATTTACTGCACCCCCTCTTTTACCAAATGTATGCGAGAACTTCGCCGCCAACATTTTCATTGCGTGCCTGACGGTCTGTCATAACACCTTTAGAAGTTGAGATGATTGCGATTCCAAGGCCCTTCATAACCTTAGGAAGATTCTCTACATCACTATATATACGCAAGCCCGGCTTAGAAACTCTGCGGAGTCCTGTGATAACCGGAGCCTTGTCCTCTGTATACTTGAGAACAACCTTAATAACACCCTGTTTGCCGTCTTCAGTTACTGTGAAGCTCTTGATATAGCCTTCGTCGAGGAGAATCTGGACGATAGCCTTCTTAAGATTGGAAGCAGGGATTTCGACGGATTCATGCTTCTGAGTATTTGCGTTACGAATTCTTGTAAGCAAATCTGCGATTGAATCTGTAATTTGCATACGGAAACCTCCTTCTTAAAGCCTTATTACCAGCTTGCTTTCTTTACGCCCGGAATCTCGCCCTTGTAGGCAAGCTCACGGAAGCATATACGGCATATGCCGAACTTGCGGAGGTATGCATGAGGCCTGCCGCAAATCTTGCATCTGTTGTATTCTCTAGTAGAGAACTTCTGATCTCTTTGCTGCTTTACTTTCATTGATGTCTTGGCCACAATTATCCCTCCTTATTTCTCAAACGGAGCGCCGAGAAGCTTTAAAAGCTCACGAGCCTCTTCGTCTGTCTGTGCTGTAGTAACGAAGCAGATATCCATGCCTCTTACCTTATCAACCTTATCAAACTCGATTTCTGGGAAGATGAGCTGTTCCTTGAGGCCCATGTTATAGTTACCACGGCCATCAAAAGAGTTAGCATTGATTCCTCTGAAGTCACGAACTCTTGGAAGAGCTACATTGAAAAATCTGTCGAGGAATTCATACATTCTGTTGCCACGAAGTGTTACCTTAACACCGATAGGCATACCCTCACGAAGTTTGAAGTTTGCAACGCTCTTCTTAGCCTTGCAAACCATAGGCTTTTGACCTGTAATAGCTGCCAAATCGGAAGAAATGGCATCTATTGCCTTCGAGTTCTCTCTTGCTTCACCTGCGCCGACATTGATAACAATCTTGTCGAGCTTAGGAATCTGCATAACGCTCTTATAGCCGAACTTCTTCATAAGAGCAGGAGCAATCTCGGAGATATATACATCTTTCATTCTAGCCATTTGTTATCCTCCTTAGAGTGCTTCGCCGCATTTTTTGCAAATACGCTGCTTGCTGCCATCAGTAAGAATCTGATGACCTACACGAGTAGGCTTGTTGCAGTGTGGGCAAACAACCTGTACCTTAGAAGCATACATAGCGCCCTCTGCCTTAACAATACCGCCTGCTTCGCCCATCTTGCGGGGCTTAACGTGCTTAGAAACAAGGTTTACCTTCTCGATAATAACCTTGCCCTCTTTTGGGCTTACTTGAAGAACTTTGCCCTTCTTGCCACGCTGTGTGCCGGAGAGTACGACAACAGTATCGCCTGTCTTAACATGAACCTTATTTTTCTTATCAGCCATTTCCGGCACCTCCTTAAAGGACCTCCGGAGCAAGGCTCAAGATTTTCATATAATCCTTATCTCTGAGCTCTCTTGCTACCGGGCCAAATATACGAGTACCTCTCGGGTTCTTATCGTCTCTGATGATAACTGCTGCATTCTCATCAAATCTGATGTATGTGCCGTCATCACGACGTACGCCTCTTGCCGAGCGTACTATAACTGCCTTAACTACATCGCCTTTTTTAACAACGCCGCCGGGTGCTGCTTTTTTAACTGAAGCTACGACTACGTCGCCTATATTAGCGTACCTCCTGCCGGTACCACCGAGAACGCGAATGCACATAAGCTCTTTCGCGCCAGTATTGTCGGCAACTTTGAGGTAGGTCTGCTGCTGTATCACAGTGCGTTCCTCCTTTTAATAAACGAAAAATTACTTCGCTTTCTCTATGATTTCTACAAGACGCCATCTCTTATCCTTAGAGATAGGACGTGTTTCCATTATACGCACACGGTCGCCTACTGAGCACTCGTTCTTTTCGTCGTGTACCTTAAGTCTAACTGTACGCTTAATAATCTTATTATAAAGCGGGTGCTTAACACTGTTTTCGATAGCAACGACAACAGTCTTATCCATCTTAGTGCTTACAACCCTGCCTACATCTGTTTTTCTAAGATTTCTTTCCACTTTGCGTTTCCTCCCTTCCCTTATGCATTAGTGCTGTCTTGGAGTTCGTTCTGACGCATAATTGTCTGTACGCGAGCGATGTCCTTCTTAACAGCAGAAATACGCATCGGGTTTTCGAGCTGGTTTATAGCAAGCTGAAAACGCAGGTTGAAAAGTTCCTCTTTAAGGCTCTTGAGTTTTTCTTCGAGCTCTGTGTTATTAAGTTCTCTGAGTTCTGAAGCTTTCATAATTACTCAACCTCCGTTTCTTCCTTAGTGACAAACTTGCACTTAACCGGCAACTTCATAGCCGCCAAACGCAAAGCCTCTCTTGCGGTCTCTTCTGGTACGCCGCCAAGCTCAAACATAACTCTGCCTGGCTTAACAACTGCTACCCAAAATTCCGGTGCACCTTTACCTTTACCCATACGAGTCTCTAAAGGCTTCTTTGTAACCGGCTTATCTGGGAAAATCTTAATCCAAACTTTACCGAATCTCTTGCAGTAACGTGTCATAGCAACACGGGCTGCTTCAATCTGGTTTGAGGTGATCCATACAGGCTCAAGTGCCTGAAGACCGTAATCACCGTAAACAACCTTGTTACCGCGTGTAGCCTTACCGGTCATACGACCTCTGTGAACTCTGCGGTACTTTACGCGCTTTGGTAACAGCATTATTTACTGCCTCCTTCCTTGCGGGGCCTGCGTGTTTCGTTGAGAACCTCGCCCTTATAAAGCCAAACCTTAACACCTACGATACCGTATGTTGTGTTTGCCTCAGCAAAGCCATAGTCGATATCTGCTCTAAGTGTCTGAAGGGGAATTGTTCCCTCGTGATACTGTTCTGATCTTGCGATTTCAGCACCGCCAAGACGGCCTGAGCACTGAATCTTTATACCCTTAGCGCCGAATCTCATAGCGTGTCCGATAGACTGCTTCATAGCACGGCGGAAAGAAATTCTCTTTTCGAGCTGTTGTGCAATGTTCTCTGCTACGAGCTGTGCGTTCAAATCAGGGTTCTTAACCTCTACGATATTGATTGCAACTGGCTTGCCGAGGAACTTCTCGCACTGAATGCGAAGCTTCTCAATCTCACTGCCGCCCTTACCGATAACCATACCAGGCTTAGCACAGTGAATGTGAATTCTTACCTTGGAAGCGTCACGCTCAATCTCAATCTTTGGGACGCCTGCCGCATAAAGCTGCTTCTTAAGAAGCTTGCGGAGGTTATAGTCCTCAACGAGTGTATCACCGAAATCCTTATCGTTGACATACCAGCGAGAGTCCCAATTTTTAATTACGCCCACACGAAGGCCGTGTGGATTAACTTTCTGGCCCATAATTTACCTCCTCATCACTTATTCTTTCTCTTTGAGTACGAGTGTTACGTGCGATGTCTTCTTATCAATTCTGTACGCACGACCCTGTGCTCTCGGACGAATACGCTTGAGAATCGGACCTTGAGATACGAAACACTCAGCTACATATAATTTAGAAACATCCATATTATGGTTGTTCTCAGCATTTGCCATTGCTGATTTTAGAAGCTTTTCTAAGTCTTCACAAGCAGCCTTGGGGGTATGCTTGAGGACAGCCATCGCATATTCACAAGGCTTATTACGGATTAAATCCAAAACAATCTTAACCTTGCGTGGTGAAATACGGGCGTATTTAAGCTCTGCCCTTGCTTCCATTTTCATACACTCCTTTCGGCTTATTTCGTTGTCTTAGAACCGGCATGGCCCTTGAAGGTTCTTGTCGGAGCAAACTCACCGAGCTTGTGGCCGACCATGTCTTCTGTTACATAAACCGGAACGTGCTTGCGGCCATCGTGAACCGCAAATGTGTGTCCTACGAAGTCAGGGAAAATTGTAGAAGATCTGCTCCAGGTTTTGAGAATCTTCTTCTCGCCTGCTTCGTTCATCTGCTGAATCCTTTTAAGCAGCACAGGCTGTACATAAGGACCCTTTTTAATGCTTCTTCCCATAGTTCAAAGCTCCTTTCTGTATGCCTTACTTACCGTTTCTGCGTCTGACAATCATCTTGTCAGAGTTCTTATGCTTAGATCTTGTCTTATAACCGGCTGTTGGTTTACCCCAAGGTGTTACAGGACTTGGACGACCTACAGGGCTCTTACCTTCACCACCACCGTGTGGGTGATCGTTAGGGTTCATAACAGAACCTCTGACCTTTGGTCTCCAACCCATGTTACGCTTACGACCAGCCTTACCGATTTTAACATTCTCGTGGTCGATATTGCCGACCTGACCGATAGTAGCCATACAGGTGTTAGGAACATTTCTAAGCTCGCCTGAAGGAAGTCTCAAAAGTGCGAGATTGCCTTCCTTAGCCATAAGCTGAGCCATGTTACCAGCACTTCTTGCGAGCTGAGCACCCTTACCAGGATAAAGCTCAACATTATGAATGAAAGTACCTGTTGGGATATTGATAAGCGGAAGTGCATTACCCGGCTTAATATCCGCACTAGGACCTGCTGTAATCTTGTCGCCAACCTTAAGTCCGTTAGGAGCGATGATGTAGCTCTTCTCGCCGTCAGCATACTGAACAAGAGCGATGTGAGCAGAGCGGTTTGGGTCATACTCAAGAGTAAGAACTGTACCCTCTACATCAAACTTCTGACGCTTAAAGTCGATGATACGATATTTTTGACGGTTACCGCCGCCTCTGTGGCGAACCGTAATTCTTCCGTAGCTGTTTCTACCTGAAGTCTTCTGCTTTGGTGCGAGAAGGCTCTTTTCAGGAGCAACCTTTGAAAGACCTGAATAATCAGTGACCGACATATTTCTTCTAGAAGGTGTAGTCGGCTTATAATTCTTTATTGCCATTCGTATTCACACTCCTCATGATGGCTTTGCGGAGAAATGGCGTTCTCCATTCATTCTGCCTGTGTTAATTTCAGGCTTACATCATGCCTTCAAAAAACTCGATTGTCTTGCTATCTTCTGTAAGAGTAACGATAGCCTTTTTCCAAGACGGTGTATATCCGCCTGTTCTGCCCTGACGGCGATACTGGCCTCTTACATTGATTGTGTTAACCTTCTTAACACTTACGCCGAAGATTTCCTCGACAGCCTTAGCTATCTCAATCTTACCAGCTGTTTTAGCAACCTTAAAGGTGTACTTCTTATCAACTGCACCTGCCATACTCTTTTCTGTAATAACAGGCTTTATAATGATGTCACGAGCAATCATGCGTACACCTCCTCAATCTTTGTTAATGCATCCTTGGCAATGATGAGCTTATCAGCATTGAGAATATCATAAACGTTGATTGTGTTAACCTGAGCTGTCTTAACTCCAGGGATATTTCTCGCAGACTTGATAACCTTGTCGTTTACTTCGGGGATGACTATGAGTGCTTTCTTATCTGCACCAACTGCTGAGAGGAAAGAAACGATTGTCTTTGTCTTGTACTCATCTGCATTGATGCTGTCTACTACGATAAGTTCCTTATCGAGTACCTTAGATGAGAGAGCAGACTTAAGAGCAAGTCTTCTTACCTTCTTATTAACCGAGAATCTGTAGCTTCTTGGCTTTGGTGCGAAAACAATACCGCCGTGTGTCCACTGTGGAGCACGAGTCGAACCCTGTCTTGCGTGGCCTGTACCCTTTTGCTTCCAAGGCTTTCTTCCGCCGCCGGAAACCTCTGAACGAGTTAGAGCGGACTGTGTGCCCTGACGGTTATTTGCAAGGTAGTTAACTACCATTCTGTGCATTGCCGGCTCATTAGGCTCAATACCGAAGATTGCTTCTGAAAGCTCAACTGTACCTACCTCTTTGCCGGTCATATCTACAACTGCTAAATTAGGCACTATAATTCCTCCTTCCCTTACGCCTTAACACTGTCACGAATTGTAACGGTACCACCGTTAGGACCCGGAACAGCGCCCTTGATGGCGATAAGGTTGTTTTCAGCGTCTATCTTAACAACCTGTAGGTTTTGAACGGTGACTCTTTCAGCACCGAGATGACCTGCCATCTTCTTGCCCTTCCAAACTCTTGAAGGAGTTGAGCAAGCACCCATTGAACCACCGTGACGAGCAACTGGGCCCGAACCGTGTGTTTCCTTCAATCTCTGGAAGTTCCAACGCTTGATAACGCCTGCGTAGCCCTTACCTTTGCTCTTACCGGTAACATCAATCTTGTCACCCTCAGCAAAAGCGTCTGCCTTGACAATGTCGCCTACGCTGTAAGCGGAAATGTCAGCAACTCTGAACTCACGAAGAGTTCTCTTAGGAGCTACATCTGCCTTCTTGAAGTGACCAAGAAGTGGCATTGTGATGTTTACAGGCTGATCCTTGAACTTATCACTGCGGACTCTCTTGCCCTTGCCAGTGCCGTTCTGAATCTTGAGCTTAACATCGCCGAAACCAAGCTGAATAGCTTCATATCCGTCATTTTCAACTGTCTTAATCTGAGCAACGACGCAAGGTCCTGCTTCAACAACAGTTACAGGGATGACATTACCCTTCTCATCGAAAATCTGTGTCATACCGATTTTCTTACCGATGATTGCCTTTTGCATTTTGTTTCCTCCTTGATAGGTTATTGGTTGGATTCGGAATACCTTACCAACTTGACCTCAACCTGCCTGTTGGTCTAAATCAAAATTAAAGCTTAATTTCGATTTCTACACCGGCGGGGAGCTCTAATCCCATTAACGCTTCAACAGTTTTGTTTGAAGGTCTGAGAATATCGATAAGTCTCTTATGAGTTCTCATCTCGAACTGCTCACGGCTGTCCTTGTACTTATGAACAGCACGGAGAATTGTGATGATCTGACGCTCTGTTGGAAGTGGTACAGGACCTGATACTCTCGCACCTGTACGCTTTGCTGTTGCAACAATCTTCTCAGCAGACTGGTCAACCAACTGGTGGTCATAACCCTTGATTCTTATCCTGATTTTTTCCTTGACTGCCACTGTAATCGCCTCCTTATTGTAGTTGGCGGGCGTTCTCTTTCTAACTTAACACCCTGCCGGGTGTTTCGTGAACTACCTTTAAAAAACCGGATTCGGTAATCCGAAATCCGGGTAAATAGTCAGAAAAAGGTCGTAGTAGTTCTGAGACACAGCAACCCTCAGTATCTCTTAACTTCCTTCTTTATTCTTTCGCCCGGTTTAAAAATCGGACATACTCCACGGAAAAACCGACCCTATGGTCGCAACCTCCCGCTTCATCGCATATCTGTCGCAGTCACGCTCAATTATAATACCATACCGACCTGCATTTTGCAAGCTTTTTTCTTGTGATTTTCGTAGAAATTCGCATATATTTTTTATGCAAATTTACTAATGATATCTGAACCGTTCTGCATTTTTGCAAAGACTCAATGCCCTCACAACATATTTATTATATCACAAACTCTGCAATTTGTCAATTATTTTTCTTAAATAT
Organism: Pseudoruminococcus massiliensis; assembly: GCF_900291955.1. Classification (GTDB taxonomy): domain Bacteria; phylum Bacillota; class Clostridia; order Oscillospirales; family Acutalibacteraceae; genus Pseudoruminococcus; species Pseudoruminococcus massiliensis. Next base: position 245,940 of record NZ_OLMR01000001.1, read on the forward strand.
TTTCGATTATTTTATATTTATTTTAAAGAAACAGTAACGAATTAGCGAATATATTTCGCTTCTATATAATTGGTCAATAACAAAAGCATTAAATAGGCGGATAAAATCCGCCTATTAGAAAACAAGTGTTGGGCTTCGCGCCCAAAGGTATTTCGCTCTCTGCGGAGAGCGACCAAAGGCTCCGCCTTTGGAAACTGCAAGCTTTTGAAAAAGATTGAGCAAAACTTTTAATTTCTATCGACATCACGTTATTTTATATAAAAAGACACTGCTCAGAAATCACTTCTGAACAGTGTCTTATATTATTTATTAGTATTGTTTACCCCAATATACCATATGCTTTGCTGGCTTGCCACAGCATACGCAGGTATCAGCCAAATGCTCCTCAACAAAAGGAATACATCTTGACTTTACGCCACCTGTTTCTTCCTTGAGCTTTTCTTCGCAAGCTGTTTCGCCACACCACATAGCCTTGATAAATCCAGGCTTATTCTTTGCAATATCAAGAAATTCCTCGTGTGTTGTTGCAACAAAAGTTTTTTCCTTAAGATTTTGCAAAGCTCTGTCATACATTGCGTCATGAATATCTTGCAATGTCTTTGCTATTGTTTCTTCGAGATTTTCAAGAGCAACAACAATCTTTTCTCTGTTATCACGCCTTACGATAACGCATTGTCCCTTTTCAATATCCTTAGGGCCAAGCTCTACACGAACAGGTACACCCTTCATTTCATACTGTGAGAACTTCCAGCCCGGTGAGTTATCACTGTCATCAAGCTTTGTTCTGTAAGTATCAGCAATTCTGTTATAAAGCTCACGAGCCTTATCGAGAACACCCTCCTTATGCTGTGCAATAGGAACGATAACAACCTGAATCGGAGAAATCTTTGGCGGAAGTACAAGTCCGTCATCGTCACCATGAACCATAATGATTGCACCAATCATTCTTGTTGATGTACCCCATGAAGTCTGGTGTGGATACTGTAATGTATTATCTCTGCCTGTAAACTTAATATCAAAGCTCTTAGCAAAGCCATCACCGAAATAGTGTGATGTACCGCCCTGCAATGCAACACCATTGTGCATCATAGGCTCGATTGTATATGTTTCCTCTGCACCCGCAAATTTTTCTTTTTCAGTCTTTCTGCCAACAACAGCAGGAATAGCAAGGGTTTCCTTATAGAAATCCTCATAAACCTTGAGCATACGGAGAGTTTCTTCACGAGCCTCTTTTTCAGTTTCGTGCATTGTGTGGCCTTCCTGCCAAAGGAACTCTGATGTTCTCAGGAAAGGTCTTGTTGTCTTTTCCCAACGAACAACCGAACACCACTGATTATAAAGCTTTGGCAAGTCACGATATGAATTGATAATCTTTGCGTAATGCTCGCAGAAAAGAGTTTCTGATGTAGGACGAACACAAAGACGCTCTGTAAGCTTTTCGTTTCCGCCTTGAGTTACCCACGCAACTTCAGGAGCAAAGCCCTCAACATGGTCTTTTTCCTTTTGTAGAAGGCTCTCTGGAATAAACATAGGCATATATACATTTTCGTGACCTGTTTTCTTAAAGCGTTCGTCCATATCCTTTTGCATATTTTCCCAGATAGCATAGCCGTAAGGTCTGATAACCATACAGCCCTTAACTCCTGAATAGTCAACAAGCTCAGCCTTTTTAACTATATCAGTATACCATTTTGCAAAGTCTTCATCTCTTGAGGTTATTGCCTCAACCATTTTCTTTTGATTAGCCATTATTAAAAATCCCCTCGGTAATTTATTTTTCAAAAGCAAATCATAATGCCATACCTTATTATTATATAATCAAATTCTGAAATTTTCAACTGTTTATTGAGCAAAACTAAATTTTGTCAACCGGCATTTCTTCATTCAATCTAATTATATTTTTCATAGCTTATGTATCCCCTATAATTTGCCTCTTAATCTTCTTGCTGAAACTGTTTAATACAGTGTTGTACGCAAGGTCAATCATATTTAACAGTTCATCGTCAGGAAAATCGCTCAAGTAGACTGTATTCCAGTAAGGCTGTTGTATAGGTGGACAATGATACCCTCTTACCACCTTATCGGGATATAACGACCGAAAAAACTGACCCACATCAGAAGTACATTTAAGTGTAATTTTATAGTCGTTTTCATTCGGATAAAGCTGTGCAAAAATCTTACCGTTTAACTTATAGCATATCGGGATATTTCCAAACGGATAATCTTCATAGGCTTTGCGCTTACTTAAACAATATTTAATAATATCTTCTGTTGACATAATACTTTCACCAAAATTTTCTCCGTCTAAAACTGTATTCAATTTTTCATACTTAAATCCTTAATAACCTCTCCCGCAATAATCAAACCAACAACTGATGGAACAAAAGCTGTACTTCCTGGAATCTGTCTTCTTTCAGTACATTTTCTTGCCGCTCCCGGAGGGCATACACAATGAGCACGACAACTAATAGACATATCCTCGATTGGTGTTATTGGTTTTTCCTTTGAATAGACAACCTTTAGCTTTTTAACACCTCTTTTACGAAGTTCTGTTCTCATAACTCTTGCAAGTGGACAAACAGAAGTCTTATAAATATCTGCAACCTCAAAAGCCGTTGGGTCTAATTTATTTCCCGCACCCATAGAACAGATTATAGGTATTTTTGCTTCATTAGCTTTCATAACAAGCTCTATTTTTCCTGTAACAGTATCAATAGCATCTACAACATAATCATACTGTGAAAAATCAAATTCTCCACTTGTTTCAGGTGTAAAGAACATTTTATATTTATTCACAGTAATCTTAGGGTTTATATCCTTAATGCGTTCTTCAGCAACATCAACCTTATATTTACCTATTGTACTTGTCAAGGCAATAATCTGTCTGTTTATATTAGTAAGACAAACTTTATCATCATCAATAATATCAATAGTGCCTACACCGCTTCTTGCAAGAGCTTCTACGGTATATCCACCGACGCCTCCAACACCAAAAACTGCTACTCGAGAATTTTCGAGTTTCTTCATAGCCTCATCACCCAAAAGTAATTCCGTTCTTGAAAATCTACCAAGCATATTATCATTCTCTTTTCATAATTAGTATTAATCAAAAAGTGCGAACGAAGTTAGCACTTAGAGTGCAAGAGATGTTAAGGGCTTTGACCTTAACACACATGAGGGACGGAGTCCCTCAACCCTGCGAGCCTTTAAAAAGGCTCGAACGAAACTTTTATCTGTCCTTAGAAAATTCGGTCAGCTAACCGTAGGGGCGAACTGTGTTCGCCCGCTCGGCAGTTTCTTCAATTGTATCAATAAACTTCCATTATCAACTTAGGAGTTTTGCTTTCAAAATTGATTCCTCAACTTAACAGCAGAGGCACTCTGCCTTGACCAAAACTTTTATCTGTCTTTAGGAAGTTTTGTTGAACCTAAAACAATGTCATCTGACTACTTTCTGGCAAATCTCCGAAAGCTCCTGTTGACTGTAAAAGTTCTATGGCAGTTTTAGATGCTTTTGAGCGGTCACGGAAATCCTCTATTGACATAAATTCTCCGTCCACTCTTGCGTCCATAAGTCCTTGTGCAGCAGCATCTCCGACCCCAGGTAAGGACGAGAACGGCAAACGAATATTCTCTCCCTCAACAAGGAATTTTCTTGCATCAGACTTATATATATCAACAGGCAATGCCTTTATGCCTCTTGCCTGCATCTCATTAACAATCTGAAGCGTTGCAAATTCTGAATTTTCTTTTGCAGAAGCTTCCTTGCCTTTCATCTTAATATCCTGCATTCTTTTTCTTACAGCATCTCTGCCCTTTGAAACGAGCAATCCATCAAGGTCTTCACTTCGTACTGTAAAGTATGCGGCGTAGTATTCCTTAGGTCTGTGAACCTTGTACCAACCAAGTCTTAGTGTCGCAATCATATATGCTGCGGCGTGAGCCTTTGGGAACATATACTTAATCTTCATACAAGAATCAATATACCACTGTGGAACATTATGCTCTTTCATAGCATTGATATGTTCCTGAGTAAGAAGCTTTGTACTTTTACCCTTACGGACAATTTCCATAATCTTGAATGCCATATCAGGCTCAAGACCCTTGTGCATAAGATAAACCATAATATTATCACGAGTACCAATAACCTGTGAAATATCGCAAACACCTTGTTTAATAAGTTCTGCGGCATTTCCTATCCAAACATCTGTACCATGTGAAAGTCCCGAAACCTGCAAAAGGTCGGAAAATGTTTTTGGCTGAGTTTCTATAAGCATTTGGCGAACGAAGTGCGTACCAACTTCTGGCAAAGAAAATGTTCCTGTGAGTGAATCTATATCTTCTGGCTCAAGACCAAGAGCCTTTGGAGATGTAAAAAGCGACATAACATCAGGGTCACTCATAGAAATATCCATAACACTTATGCCTGTATAGTCTTCAAGGTAGCGATAAATCGTCGGAACATCGTGTCCAAGCTCATCAAGCTTACAAATAGTATCATGAATAGAATGGAAGTCGAAGTGTGTTGTAATACTATCGGAGCTTTGGTCATTAGCAGGGTGCTGAATCGGACAGAACTGGTATACATCATTTCTTCTTGGAACAACAACCATACCTCCTGGGTGCTGACCAGTAGTTCGTCTTACACCTGTACAACCGATTGCAAGACGCATTTCTTCCGCTCTGTGCATAATAACACCGTTTTCTTCTGCATATTTTTTAACAAAGCCGAGAGCAGTTTTTTCCGCAACAGTCGCAATAGTACCCGCTTTAAAGACATTTTCCTTGCCGAAAAGTTCTTCCGTATATCTGTGCGATTTATTCTGATATTCGCCAGAGAAATTAAGGTCTATATCAGGTGTTTTATCTCCCTTAAATCCAAGGAATGTTTCAAATGGAATATCGTGTCCGTCCTGTTTATAAAGTGTACCACACTTAGGGCAGTTTTTAGGTGGCAGGTCAAAGCCCGAACCAACCTCGCCATGCTCAAAAAATTCACTATTTTTACACTTAGGACAAACATAGTGTGGAGCAAGCGGATTAACTTCTGAAATACCCGACATAGTCGCAACAAATGACGAACCAACAGAACCACGAGAACCAACTAAGTATCCATGTTCCTCAGAATTTGCAACCAGCTTTTGAGCGGTCATATATAAAACCGAGAATCCGTTTTTTATGATAGAATTAAGTTCTTTTTCTATACGCTTTTCAACAATTTCAGGAAGTGGGTTGCCATATGTATTTCTTGCTCGTTCCCAAGTAATTCTTGTCAAATCCTCCTCCGCACCTGGAATAAATGGTGGGAAGTTTCCTTTCGGAACAGCACGAATCTCATCGCACATATCAGCAATAAGGTTTGTATTTTCTACAACGATTTCATATGCTTTTTCTTTGCCGAGATATTCAAATTCCTTAAGCATTTCAGCGGTAGTTCTTAGATAGAGTGGTGCTTGATTACCGGCGTCTTTAAAGCCTTGACCAGCCATAAGAATTTTTCTGTATTCGCTGTGGTGCGGTTCAAGGAAATGCACATCACAGGTAGCAACAACAGGAATAGACAATTCCTCGCCAAGCCTTACGACTGTTCTGTTCAAATCCTGCAATTCTTCAATACTGCTTACCGTACCATTATTCAGCATAAACATATTGTTTCCAAGTGGTTGAATCTCAAGATAATCATAGAATGAGGCTATTTTTTTCAAATCCTCCCAAGGCCGTTTTTCAACTATCGCTCTGAAAAGTTCTCCGGCCTCGCAGGCACTTCCGACAATCAAACCCTCACGATATTTTATAAGTTCAGACTTAGGCAAAAGTGGTTTCTTATAGAAATAATTAAGATGTCCCTTTGAAATAAGTCTATAAAGATTTTTAAGTCCTGCGGTGTTTTTCGCAAGAACAATCTGGTGAAAATATTTTAAGCTCTTATAATCGCTATTAGAAAGCAAGCTGTTAAGCTGCGAAATATTCTTTGCACCATAATCCTCAGAAAGCTTTGTAAGCATAACCTGAAATATCTTTGCAAGCATAAAGGCATCATCACAAGCTCTATGATGGTTAAAATCTCCAAGCTTCAAATATTCAGCAATAAAATTCAACTTATGCTTTTTAATCTGTGGAAACATTGAGCGTGACATCATAAGTGTATCTATACTTGTAAAATTCCACACTATATGATGACGATTCATAACCGCTCTCACGAATGATGTATCAAAAGGTGCGTTATGTGCAACAAGAACACAGTTATCTCCGCAAAACTCCATAAATTTATGAAGAGCCTCGTCCTCAAGTGGAGCGTCTGCAACCATAGAATCGTCAATTCCCGTCAACTCTGTAATCTTAGGTGGAATAGGCTTTTCAGGATTTACAAACATAGAAAATTGGTCTTTAATCTCACCATCAACTATTCTGACTGCACCAATTTCTGTTATCTTTTCCTTTGCTGCTCCCAAGCCTGTTGTTTCGAGGTCAAATACTATAAATTCTCCCGAAAGCAATTCCTGACTTTCACCATTAACAACTCTGCTCGAAACATCATCTATAAAGTATGCCTCAACGCCATACAAAATCTTAATATGACCACCTTTGCTTTTTACAGCATCAGCGGCATTCATAGCACCAGGGAAAGCCTGTACAACGCCATGGTCTGTAATTGCAACCGCAGGCATACCAAAGCTATAAGCTTTCTGAACAATATCTCCGACATCTGAAACACCGTCCATAGCAGACATATTTGTATGCAGATGAAGTTCAACACGCTTCTTTTCTGCTTTATCTACAACCTTAGCTTTGCTTATCCCAGAAATATTTGTTGCCATAACAACAAGCTCTCTGTCATATTTATCGTATTGTGCATCACCTTTAACAAGAATAGAACTTCCCTTTTTCAGCTCTAAAATGGGGGCACATTTTGCATTAAGGTCGATAACCTTAATCGTTGTAGAACCTGTATAATCAGTAAGATTTATAGAAATAATTTTCTTCTTTTTATCTCTTGTATCTCTTTCATCTATTGAGAAAATATCGCCTTTTATAATAACCTTGCCCGAATCAGGAGCAAGTTCAGCAATCTTAATCGGATTTCCTTTTACATTAGTGCCATATATAGGCTTAGGGTTATCCAAAATAAACAACGGATATAAAGATTCTCCCTCACGAATTTCAATTTCTGTGTTCACAGCAGGCTTATGCTCAGAACGCTTTTTAGCCTCGTGCATAACTCCCTCATAGATTTCCATTTCATTGATTACAGCCTCACGCTTAGCAGTTTCCTCCGCAATCCTTTGATGCTCAATATAAATCTCGCTATCTGCATCTATATGTGTTATGCCATCAAATTTAACCTTTACATTAACACCAAATTCCTCATTAATAAGTTTTTGAAATTCCTTGTCAACTTTCTTTTCAAGAAGAATATCCGCACCACCATGTGTAAGGTTTATTGTCATTTTGTCATCAGAAATACTAACAGTAGAACCATTCAGTGTACCGTTTATGCTTGCAAGTCTGCGACGGATTTCCTCCACAAGGCCAAAATAACAGGCATCGCCAAAAAGCGATGAATCAAAATGTGGGTGAATAATACACTTAGCCAAAGCAAGAGTCGATTGCTCTATTTGTTTTTCAGTCGAAAAAATCTCATTTCTTTTCACAAGCTGTGAAAGAAAGAGATTCATATCCATTGTTCTTTTTTTAGTGTCGATTTTTATGCCGTCCACCTCAGCATTGAGCAAGGTTTTAGACAGCTTTAAATCTCCTATGTACTGTGAAAATACATCTATAAATTTACTCAAAGCTATTTTCCTCCAAACGGAAAGGTTAAAGTTCTATTATTTATACAAACCAAAAAATTTTTATTAATAACTTAGTAAATAAATCCCGCAATTTGAGCTTGATTTGCTTCTTTATCTTCTTTCTTGCTAAAAAACAGTCAAAAATTCTGTATGATTTATTTTATAATTGAACACCATCATAACCCCAATATTCAAAATCTTCCACAAAATCGTACATAATCATTTTTCTATTAAGGTTATGATGATTATTCTTCACATAGACAAAATAAAGTTATTTTTAATAAAACTTTCTACATCTTCTCTATCTCTGCCATAAGTTCACCTAAGAGCTTATCTTCTTTAACTTTCTTGACAATTTTACCTTTTTTGAAAATAAGTCCATCACCGTTTCCGCCTGCGATTCCAATATCAGCCTCTTTTGCTTCGCCAGGTCCATTAACAGCACAGCCCATAACTGCAACAGTAATATTCTTATCGCAGTTTTCAAGCCTTCTTTCAGCCTCTTGTGCAATACTTATTAAATCTATACTTGTTCTTCCACAGGTAGGACAGGAAATAAACTGAACTCCGCTCTTGCGAATTTCAAGTGCCTTTAGAATATCCTTAGCAGCTTTAACTTCATTGATAGGATTATCAGTAAGCGAAACACGAATAGTATCACCAATACCTCTTAAAAGCAACGCACCAAGACCAGCAGCGGATTTTATAATTCCCATACGCTGAGTGCCTGCCTCTGTTACTCCAAGATGAAGCGGATAATCGCACTTTTCTGCGGCAATCTCATATGCCTCAACCATAAATGGCACAGACGAACTTTTCATTGAAAGAACTATATCATAGAAATCAAATTTTTCGAGCAATGATGCGTGATATAAAGCACTCTCACACAACGCTTGCGGTGTAGGGTGTCCATACTTTGCAAGAATTTCTTTTTCAAGAGAACCTGAGTTTACTCCTATTCTTATAGGAATATTTCTTTCTCGGCAAGCCTTGACGACAGCCTTAACTCTGTCGTCACTGCCAATATTACCTGGATTTATTCTTATTTTGTCAACGCCTGCGGCTGCGGACTCTATAGCAAGACGATAGTCGAAGTGTATATCCGCAACAATCGGTACACTTACAGCCTCTTTAAGAGCAGGAATCAACTTAACTGCATTCATATTAGGAATAGCTGCTCTTATAATCTCACAACCAGCTCTCTCAAGCTCAATGGCTTGTTTAACACTTTCCTCAATATTACTTGCTGGAACATTCAGCATAGATTGCACAGTAATCTCTGAATCTCCGCCTATATAAATATTTCCAAGTTTAATTTTTCTACTTTGTCTTTTCACTATCCACCAAGCCCCGTTCCTGTAAATAGTCTTAGTATATCACTAAACGAAATTAAAGCCATAAATGCCAAAAGAACAATCATACCTATTGCGTGAACCCAACCCTCATACTTTGCTGGCACAGGCTTTCTCCTTATAAGCTCAACAATTAAGAATACAAGTCTGCCACCATCAAGAGCCGGCAGAGGCAACAAGTTTACAACACCAAGGTTTACAGTAATCATCATCATAACGCTTACAATATTCATAACAGCATCGCCGAAACCGCTTTGAAGTCCTGCACTCGCAACCTGTGAAATCGCAGATGTCATTCCGATAGGACCAGCAAGCTCATTAAAGCCAAATCTTCCTGTAATCAATCCGAAAAGGCTTGCCCAGACAAGTCTTACAGTAGAAACAACGCCCTTTCCCGTTTCAGCAATAAGATTCCAGAAATTATTTTGTATCGGTGCAACATAGAAATCAAGCACTATTGCTTTTTTGCCATCGACTTCTCTCGAACCGAATTTTACATTTCCAAGATTTACAGTTTCGCCATTTCTTCTTACAACAATTTCAGGTGCAAATTCACCATCACTGTTTTGATTAGCTGTTACAAGAGAAAATGATAAATCCTGAGAGGTATAAACACGATAGCCATTTATAGAAACAATCTCATCACCAACTTTTAATGAGGCTGATGTTGTAGCATTCTCGTGGAATTTTGAAATTGTAGTTGAGGCAAATTGAGAATTTGGCATAAGTGTTATCATCATAAGGATAAAGCCAAGTACGATATTCATTACCGCACCTGCAACCACTATTATAATTCGTTTCCAACAAGCAGCTTTGCCAAAGGCTCTCGGATTATCGCTTTCCTCGTCCTCACCTTCCATAGCACAAAAGCCACCAATAGGCAAAAGTCTTAACGAGTATATTGTTTCGCCCTTTTTGAACCTAAGAATTCTCGGCCCCATACCAAGAGCAAATTCGTTGACCTTAACACCCGATGCCTTTGCAGTCATAAAATGTCCAAGTTCGTGTATGAAGATTATAAGCTCAAAAAGTAAAACACCAATTATTATAAGAAGTGCAGATTCTACAAAAGAAAATACACAAACAAGAGTAATAATAACAGCAAGAGCAGCCAAAACACCAGCGTAAATAAAGTTATTCTCACGAATATGTCCGATTTCTTCACCGTTGTCATCAACAAGTTTATTTCTTGCCGACATTTTATACATAATCTTTCCGTCATTATCAACTATCTTGTCTCCATCAATTTTTCCGACAACCTTTTTGTTGTGTTTATCGGCAACTGTCCCATCCTTGCGAACTGAAAACAGCTTTTCACCATCATTATCATAAATATGCTTCATTAAATCCCCTCTCCCTTAGTTAAATCAGCCTTTTAAAACAAGTTCCCTTGCCATTTTATCGGCATTAAACACATCATCTATATTTATGTTTTGTTTATTAGGAATATTTATCATAGCTTTTTTAATAAGCTTTGGAATATCCAAAAAACCTATTTTCCCTTCAAGGAATAACGCAACCGCCGCCTCATTTGCACCATTTGCAATAGTAGGCATAACTCCACCTTGTCTGAAAGCCTCCTCACATAAAGCAAGACACTCAAAAACTTTTCTGTCAGGCTTTGCAAAAGTAAGACTTCTAAGTGTAGTGAAATCAAGTGATTCGGCAGGTGATTCGAACCTTTCGGGATATGTAATCGCATACTGTATAGGTATACGCATATCTGCTGTTCCAAGCTGTGCAATAACTGCATTGTCGTTTAATTCTATCATAGAATGAATAATGCTTTCACGATGCACAACTACTTCAATCTGCTCCAAACCAACTGAAAACAAATGACAAGCCTCAATAACCTCAAGACCTTTATTCATCATTGTAGCAGAATCTATTGTTATTTTTGTACCCATACTCCAATTAGGGTGGTTGAGTGCATCTTTTACTGTAACATTTTCAAGTTCATCACGAGTTTTTCCAAAAAAAGGACCGCCTGAAGCAGTAAGTATAATCTTCTTTAAAGAGCCATTTGGTGTACCCTGTAAGCACTGGAAAATGGCACTATGTTCACTGTCAACAGGCAAAAGCTTTACGCCATTCTCACGAATAGCTTTTTTAACAAGTTCACCGCCTGTAACAAGGGTTTCCTTATTTGCAAGTGCAATATCCTTTTTTGCAGAAATAGCCTCAAGCGTAGGTCTTAAACCTGCGATACCAACTATCGCATTAACTACAACATCGCTCTCACTAAGTTTTGCACATTCAAGTATGCCGTCATTTCCACCGAGAACTTTTATATCGGTGTCGGCAAGGTTATTTTTTAATTCTAAATATTTATTTTCGTCAGCTATACAGACGGCACGCGGTTTAAACTCGCGTGCCTGTTCTTCAAGTAATTTAATGCTATTATTAGCTGTCAAAGCACAAACCTTGATGCCGAGCTTTCGCACAACATCAAGTGTTTGACGACCTATTGAGCCTGTAGAGCCGAGAAGTGTGATATTTTGATACATAATCGACACACCTCTGATTTTAAAAATTAAAGTAATATAGGTTTATGTTCTGCTTTTGCTTTTTGATAAATTTCTTCAGCTGTTAATTCCTCATTACTGAAAAATATCATATTATATATTTTTGAGTAAAATGGAACAGAAGCTTCCATTTCGTAAATTGCTTCATTTAATTCTTCATCTGTCCCATCATAAATTAACTGCAATATTTTATCAATTATCTGAATTACTTCCTTTTCACTTTTCATCATATCACCAAAAATCAAGCCAATACTGGCAGATATGTCAATGAAATAAGCAAAAATGGCGAAACGAATACTACACTATCGAATCTATCAAGTACACCACCGTGACCAGGTATGAGATTTCCGTAATCCTTTATACCATAGGTTCTCTTAACAAGAGAAAAGCTCAAATCTCCAAGAACTGAAAGCAGAGAACCAACAAAAGAAAGTATAATCAGATTTACATAGTTTATGCTCTGAATATCCTTATAAATGAACGTTGAGAATATATAGCACATAAGACAGCAAAGTCCGACACAGCCGATGACTCCGCCAATAACTCCTTCAACTGTCTTTTTAGGGCTGATTTTCGGGCAAAGCTTATGTTTGCCGAAAAAGCTTCCTGCGAAATATGCTCCACCATCTGCAAGCCAAGGCAAAGCAAGAGCAAGTATAAAATAGAATGATGAATGTGCAACATCAAGGTTTTTCATTGAAATAACTGTTGCTAAGCCATACGATATGATAATCGTCATTCCATAAGTATCCGAAACCTCTCTGAATGAGAGCTTTTCGTGAAAGAATATCATCGCAGAAAGCATAATTGCTGTATACACATACCATATTATCGACTGATAACCGTATGAAAACAGCATAGCATTACAGAACGCAAAGGCTATACTTGGTATACTTATAAGATATTTTTTCAATAAGCCTGTTGCATGAACAAATTCACCTACGGCAACAGCACAAACCAACGCCATAAAAATATCTATCAATATATGCCAAGTATGGCTCAGAAATATAACAAGCAATATAAATGAAATGCCTACAATGGCAGAAATTATTCGTTTCGCCATTCATATACCTCCAAAGCGTCTATTACGCTTGCTATAATAATCAATCGCACGAATCAAATCGTCTTCAGAAAAATCAGGCCAAAGAGTATCTGTTATATAAAGTTCTGAATATGCCGCTTGATATAACAGAAAATTACTTATACGAGCCTCACCGCCTGGACGAATTATTAAATCCGGGTCTGGCTGATTAGCTGTATAAAGCTTTTGTGCAAACATCTCCTTGGTAATATCATCGGCAGAAATTTTACCGCTCATACAATCCTCGCAGAGGAGTTTTGCCGCTCTTAAAATCTCATCTCTGCCACCGTAGTTCATAGCTATATTAAGAACCATACCATTTCTGTCCTTAGAAACCTCCTCGGTTTCAGCAATAAGCTTTTGCAGATTATCTGAAAATCCGCTCTTATCACCTATAAAGCGAACTACGACATCATCATCACGAAAATCTGTAAGTGATTCTACAAGCTGTTTATGAAATAGCTTCATAAGTGCATTAACTTCATCAGCAGGGCGCTTCCAGTTTTCTGTCGAAAAAGCATAAACTGTAAGATATTTTATACCAATTCGGCTTGCATATCTTGTAATATGACGAAAAGTAGCCGCTCCCGCTGTATGCCCGGCTGTACGAGGCAAACCACGCTTTTTTGCCCAACGACCATTTCCGTCCATAATAATCGCAACATGGGTAGGTATTCCGCCCGATTGTTTGCTGTTATTAAGTCTTGCCATAGATTCATTCTCCCTTCTCGGGTAGGATAAGTCTAAAAATATCACCTACCAAGGCAGTATTTTTTAGATTTCCATAACCTGCTTTTGCTTACCTTCGCAGATTGAATCAATCTCTTTAATCTTCTTATCTGTAATATCCTGAACTTTCTTTTCGCCCTTGCTTTCATCATCTTCAGTGATTTCGCCGCTCTTCTTCATTGCCTTGATTTTATCAATAGCATCTCTTCTTGATGAACGAACAGCAACCTTAGCCTCCTCAGCCATCTTAGAAACTTCCTTAACAATATCCTTACGCCTATCTTCTGTGAGCGGTGGGAATATCATTCTGATAACCTTACCGTCGGACTGCGGATTGATGCCAATATCAGAAGTTTGAATAGCCTTTTCAATAGCACGGCAGATAGAAGCGTCCCATGGCTGAATCATAAGTGTTCTTGCTTCTGTAACAGAAACAGCTGCAACTTGGTTGATTGGTGTAGGTGTGCCATAATAATCTACTGTAAGCTTATCAAGTACAGCAGGGTTAGCTCTGCCTGCTCTGATAGCTGAATAAGCTTCCTCAAGGTGAGTAATTGTTTTGGTCATTTTGTCCTCTGCATTTTTTAATACTGTTTTCATAGATAAAAGCCTCCTGTTTATATAATTTAATAAAATAAAAGTCCTAAGATTAAAAATATTAAACCTATTAAAGAAAAATCCGAGCCACCTGTTGCTACCATAAATAAGTCACCAGTGTTATTCTACAAGCGTTCCTATATCTTCGCCGCAAACAGCAGACACGATATTTTGAGGATTATCAAGGCTGAATACGATAATTGGAATATTGTTGTCCTTGCAGATTGCTGCGGCTGTACTATCCATAACACCAAGATTTTGGTTAAGCACTTCCTGGAAAGTAAGCGTCTTAAATTTCTTTGCATCAGGATTCTTTTTAGGGTCGCTGTCATAGACGCCATCAACCATAGTTGCTTTAAGGATTATATCTGCCTCAATTTCGGCTGCTCTGAGTGCTGCGGCTGTATCTGTTGAGAAAAATGGGTTACCAGTACCACAACCAAATACAACTACTCTGCCCTTTTCAAGATGACGAACGGCTCTGTTTCTGATATAAGGCTCTGCAACCTGTTGCATAGAAATAGCTGTCTGTACTCTGACCTGAAGGTCGAATTGCTCTAAAGCGTCAGCAACACCAAGTGCATTGATAACTGTTGCGAGCATACCCATATGGTCAGCACGAGTTCTATCCATCTGACCGCTTGAACGACCTCTCCAGAAGTTTCCTCCACCAACAACTATTGCAACTTCAACACCCATATCAACAAGCTTTTTTACAGGCTCACAGAATTTAAGAACTGTATCAAAATCTATTCCATGCTTTTCATTTCCTGCAAGTGATTCACCACTAAGCTTTAACAAAACTCTCTTATATTTAGGCTTCAATTTAACCACTCCTAATTTTTATTTCTTATTTTTATCCATTTTTTATTTTACTATATTTTGACGGCTATGTAAAGATAAAAGTTATAAACCGACTAAATCATATAAATGAGCTACTGTTCTAAAATTCAAATACATTATATATCATATAAAACAAGCTTAATCAAAAGAACTGGTTTACTTATAAAACTAATTTATAATGTAAACTACAATAAAGTTTGTTTTGTAAGCACTTTAAATTTTGCTCTATTTTGCTCTATAGAATAAATAAGAGAGTTTATTCATAATGGTAAATCAATAATTCGTATTAGAATAGCTTATCACAGAAAGATATTAATTTAAAAATAGGAGATTCACATCCATTCAATATGGCATGAACCTCCTACTTTACTTTTATAAAATACTATAATTCTCCAAATATTCTAAATAATAGTTCGACAGCCTCTATAAATTTATTTTTTATTGATTTGATAGACGCAAAACCTTTTATAAGTCCTCACAAATGTTTATAAACCAATGTGAAAATGGCTTAAAATCAAGGTTTTCCGCATATCTTCATTTTTCTTGTCATATCTCCGCATAAGGTGTTTTTGTAAGACCGGACACCATTTTAGCACCACAGAATATAAGGAGGACGACATGAAAAACGAACTTTTGACTAAGGGTATTATACTTCCGTCCGGCGAAATCGGCAAGGATAAGATAAACCTTGTCGCCGGGGCAATCACGCAGCCGTTCGCGGAAATGGTATGGGTAACGACAGGCGGCGACATGGAAACAATCAACCGCCTTACCAACGTACTTGTAACCATGAACAACCCCACCGACCGGGGCAAGCTGTTCAAAATCATCAAACTGCTTTATGGGCTAATGGGCTTGCCTTTTTCAGAGGAAGCCGAGCCTATGGACGCAGACCCCGACGTTTTGGAATACTTCATCTTTTCTTTCATGGCAGACTTTGGAGAAGTCATGCAAGAACTGATAGCAGAAGAAATGAAATAGCGACCCGCACAGCGGCGTTTCTCACTCTCTCACTGGGAGAACAGGAACGCCGCTATTTTTATGCCCTCATGTTACGCAGTAGAGGCAAAAAAAGCCTTGATTTATCGGGCTTACAGAACGCAAAACAGAGGAAGCAAGGAAAAGATACCTTACCCCTCAAAATCCGCGTTCTACTGCGCAACAAATCTAAAGCAAAGGAGTGATGAAGCTATGGCAGTTTTCCGTGTGGAACGCAACACAGGCTACACCGTAATGAGCAACCACCACTTACGCAACAAGGAGCTTTCCTTAAAGGCAAAGGGGCTGTTATCTCAAATGCTGTCCCTGCCGGAGGATTGGGACTATACCCTTGCAGGGCTGTCCTACATCAACCGGGAAAGTATCGACGCTATCCGTACCGCCGTTTGGGAGCTTGAAAAAGCCGGATATATCACAAGGCGGCAGGGACGCGACGAGAAAGGCAAAATGACCGCAATCGAGTACACCATTTACGAACAGCCGCAGCCGCCGGAATTGGATTGCCCGGTATTGGAAAATCCAACAGCGGATAACCCGACAACGGAAAATCCGACGTCGGAAAATCCAATGCAATTAAATAAAGATATATCAAGAACTAACTTACAAAAAAAAGAAAAATCAAATACGGATTTATCAAGTACCCATTCCATTCCTATCCATTCCCTAAATCCCTTGCCTTATGGCGAGGACGAAGCGGCACAGCCGCCGGAACGGAAAGGAACGGAAAGGAATGACGCTTACAGAGTGTATGAGGAAATCATCAAGGACAATATCGAGTATGACATTCTCTTGCAGGATATGAAGTTTGACCATGACCGTCTGAATGAGATTGTTGACATTATCCTTGAAACGGTCTGTACGTCAAGAAAGAAAATCCGTATTGCAGGGGACGATTACCCCGCCGAGCTTGTGAAGTCAAAGTTTATGAAGCTGAACAGCGAACATATCCGCTTTGTGCTTGACTGTATGCAGGAGAACACCACGAAAATCCGCAATATCAAGCAGTACCTAAAGGCGGTTCTTTTCAATGCCCCGTCTACCATTGACAGCTATTATACTTCCCTTGTCGCTCACGACATGGCAAGCGGCGCATTATCCGGCAAGCCTAAATACGGCGACCCGGACTACTACACCTACAACGAGGGCGAAAGCCTGTAAACGAAAAAAGGAGGATTTACCACATGGCACAGAAAACAGGAGCTTTAATTTTTGACGAAACCGCTGACCGCTACGATATTCGCTTTGATATTGCCGACTATTACGGCGGCTTGCATTGCGGCGAGTGCATGGACGTATTCACAGGCGGCAAATGGAAGCCGACCCGGATTGAGTACGGGGACAACTGGTATCTTGTAGGTATCCGCGCCGAGGACTTGAACGGGCTGCGGGTGCGGATTTAACGGGGCGGCGTGAAGAACGGACGCCCTTTTTTCACGCCCAAAAGCGGCGTACCACCTTAACACTATCACTACTACCGGGAAAGGAGGACGGTAAACATTGCAAGATGAAATCAACGAAAAAGTGGTTGCGCTCTCTGTCAAGGGAGCGAAGCTGACCGCTGAAACGCTGCAAAAGGCAATCAAAGCCATGCTTGCACAGGCAAAAAAGCAGCAGGAAAAACAGCCCCACGGGAAGCAGACCCTAAAGCAGTTTGCGAAGCAGAACGCGGGGCTATCCAACATTGAGATAACCGAGGGCAATATCAAAGCCTTTGAGCAGACGGCAAAAAAATACGGTATCGACTTTGCCCTAAAGAAAGACAGCACCGAAACGCCGCCCCGTTATCTCGTCTTTTTCAAGGGGCGGGACGCGGACGCTCTGACCGCAGCCTTTAAGGAGTTTTCCGCAAAGAAGCTGACACAGGAGCAAAAGCCCTCTATCCGAAAGGCACTTGCCACATTCCGGGAAGCAGCAAAGCAGCTTAACGCGAACCGTCAAAAGACAAAATACAAGGACAGGGAGGTATCGCTATGAAGCCGAATATCAAGAAGCTGCTTATCCTAAACGCCCCCTATCTGCTCTTTGTGTATCTCTTTGATAAAGTCGGACAGGCGGTGCGGCTCTCGCCGGGGGCTGACCTCTCCGGCAAGCTGGTTTCCATTGGCAGCGGCTTTTCCGCTGCCTTTTCAAATGCCCTGCCGAGTTTTAACCCTATGGATTTGCTTATCGGCATTGTCGGGGCTGTCGTTATCCGGCTTGCGGTCTATGTGAAAGGCAAGAACGCAAAGAAATACCGTAAGGGCATGGAGTACGGCTCTGCACGTTGGGGCAATGCCGAGGATATAAAGCCATATATCGACCCCATGTTTGAAAATAACGTGCTGCTGACGCAGACCGAAAGGCTGATGATGAGCAGCCGCCCGAAGCACCCGAAGTATGCAAGAAACAAAAACGTGCTTGTCATCGGCGGCTCCGGCAGCGGCAAAACAAGGTTTTTTGTAAAGCCCAACTTAATGCAAATGCACAGCAGCTATGTTGTCACAGACCCGAAAGGGTCACTATAATAAGGATAGAAAGGTCGTGAAAATACAAAACAGGAGGTTACACACATGAGGAAGCAGGAGCAAAAGGGTAAAATCACAGCATTGTACGAAAGGTTATCTCACGACGATGGGCGGTCTGACGAGAGCGTGTCCGTAGAAAATCAAAAGCGCATCCTGGAGGACTACGCCCGAAAAAATGGCTTCACTAATGTCCGCCACTTCACCGATGACGGGGTGCGGGGAACGACCTTCAAGCGGCCCGGCCTGGACGCTATGGTGGACGAGATACGGGCCGGAAATGTGGCTACCGTCATTGTCAAAGACCAGAGCAGAATAGGCCGTGACGTGGTGGAGGTCGGCTTGCTCAAACGCACCTTTGACGAGTACAACGTCCGCTTTATCGCCGCCAATGACAACCTGGACACCGCCAATGGATTTGATATTATGTCCATCTTCCGGGATGTGATAAATGAGTGGTACGTTGCTGACACCAGCCGCAAAATCAAGACCGTTTTCAAGTCCAGAATGGAAAAGGGCCTGCGCTGTTCGGGGGCCGTCCCCTATGGCTATCTCGCCTCAAAAGAAGAAAAGGGCGAGTGGGTGATCGACGAGGAAGCTGCCGCCGTTGTGCGCCGCATCTTTCAGATGGTCATGGACGGTCAGAGCGTCAACGGCATCGCCCGAACGCTGCGGGCCGAGCAAATCCCCATCCCTTCCGAACACTGGAAGCGTATCGGCTGTCCTGTTCGAGCCAACAGCTACCGCGACCCCTACGCATGGTCTGCCACCACCCTGGGTTATATTCTTAAAAGGCCGGAGTACCTGGGGCGCAAGGTGCTGGGCAAGACTGTCTGTGAGAACTACAAGACTAAAAGCACCCGCAGGACAATGCCAGAGGAACAATTTGTATTTGAGGGAGCCGTCCCCGCCATCATTGACGAAGAAACGTGGCACAATGTTCAGCGTTTGCGGGAAACCAAGCGCCGGACACCCAAGCGGAGTAATGCCCCTAACCGTTTAACCGGACTGCTCTACTGTGCCGACTGCGGCGCAAAGCTGACCCACCACAACAGTCTTGTCCAAGGCAAGTACATTGACGATGCTTTCACCTGTTCCAGATACCGGGCACCTATGGAGGATTGCACCATTCACTATGTTGCCACGCAAAAGCTGGAAGCGGCGATCCTCTCCGCCATCCAGCGGATAAGCTGGTATGTCCGCAACAACGAGCAGGAGTTTGTTCAGCGGGTTCGAAAGGCATCCAGTCTGCGCCAGGAGGAAGCAGTCAAGGATTGCCGGAAACAGATTGTCCAGGCGAAGAAGCGCCACGCCGAACTGGACGGACTGGTGAAGAAGCTGTACGAGGCCAACGCCACGGGCAAGCTGCCGGATAAGCATTTCAGCCGTCTCCTTGCCGAGTATGACGAGGAACAGGCCGCGCTGGAAGCCTCCATGACGGAGTGGCAGGGCTTGCTGGACAACTGGAACGCCGACCGGGTGAGAATGACGGAGTTTATCGACCTTGCCAAGCGGTACACCGATTTTTCGGAACTGACTACGCCCATTCTCAATGAGTTTATCGAGAAAATCGTTGTCCATGAGGGCAACGGACGGGGAAAGCAGCGCCGTCAGCGGTTAGATTTCTATTTCAATTTCATTGGCGCGTTTGAGGTTCCCGCCGACATTGTGACCCCGATGGAGCAGGAGGAAGAACGCCGCCAGCAGGAGGAACAGGCAGAGAAAGAGGAACGCTCCCAGGTGCTTGCCCAGGTTCGGTATGAGAGGTACAAGCAGGAGCGCCGGGAGTTTACCGCGAGGAAGCGGGCGGGCCTGTTGACCCCGGAGGAACAGGCGGAGGAAGAACGGCGGTTAGAGCGCAATCGGGCCTATCAGCAGAAGCAACGCGACAAGAAAAAGGCCAGTCAGCCAGAGAAGCCTCGCAAACGCTCACTGAAGGAACTCGCCAAGCTGGATGGAGCCGATCTCACCCCGGAGGAAGCGGAGCGGCTTGCGGCGCACCGCCAGAAGAAAGCCGAGCAGCACAAAGCGTGGCGTGACAGGCAGAAGTCCGCACAGCCCCCGAAGCCCCAACAGCGGACGTTGAAAGAACTTGCCAGATGTGCCGAGGCAGGTTTGCCTCTCACCCTAGAAGAAGCGGAACGGCTGGAAGCCCATCGCAATCGGAAAAAGGCGGCTTTGCAGGATTTGAAAGCCCGCGCCGAAACCGACCCGGTAGCGGCGGCAGAGTTGGCGCAGCAGAGAGCGCAACAGTCAGAAGCGGTAAAGAAGTCCCGTCAGAAAATGTATGCGGACGCTGCCGCCGGAGATCCCGAAGCCCAGGCCCGGTATGAACGTATGCTTGCCGCGAGGCGGGAGAACTACCACAGGAAGAAACAGGCAGAAGCCGAAGCTGCTCAAGTCAGCTAACGTAGATACAGAAAACGCCAGGGACAACGATAGTCCGTGGCGTTTTTGTCATTACTGCCGTTCCAGCAAATCCATATATTTCTGACGTTCGCCCTCCGGGACTTTCAGCGCCGCCATAGCCTGTTCAATGGTCAGCCCCATCGTTTCCATGAGGTTTTTGATAGAGGACAAGATACCTTTAGCAACGCCTTTTTCCTCAACGCCCTTGCTCAAATTACACATGACCGACACCTCCCTTTCCATTGTCTGCGTCATTTGAATGTCGTAATCGTCCTGCAAAATTTTCCGCTTTTCCGCCTCGCTGGTTTCGTTGGAGAGAAGCACATCCAGCATCCGCAATACGCCGTCATAATTTGACCCATCCGGCCCGCCAAGGCACAGCATGATGATGGACAGCAAATCATAATTCCTGATGGGTTCTTTGCCCTCGCCGACCAGATATTCTTCCACCAGCCGATACCGGGTAATGGTGTTCTCTCGATACTGCGGCGGTTTCATGCAAATCCAGATGGAGTAGACCTTCTTGATTTTCTCATAATGGGAGCCAGTGAACTCCCTGCCGTACTGGGAAGAAATCATGCGGCAACAGTAGTATATGCCACGCTTTATCAGCGGATAGCCGGGGTAAAAATCGTTCTGGGCCTCCACGTTGATGATGAGGGCAATTTGTTCCTCGGAGTCGGGAACGATGGCGCGGAAGCGAATGTCATAGGTGACTGTCCCCTCGCGCACCGATTTGTCCTCGGTGTCCATGCCGCTGATGACTGTGCCACCCTCGTCCGGCAGCACCGGGACGGCGGACACCTGGGGTTGGCCCTCAATGTACTTCTCGGCAATATCATTGACATCGCAATCCTTGTATTCTTCCAGGCAGGACTTCATAATCCGCGCCAGGATTGCCTTTTCAGACAGGACACGCTTACAGGCGGCATCATAACCCGCGCTGTCATCTGTGACGTGCTTTGAGCTCCACCATCCTCACCTTCTTTCGTTTCATTCTACCACAGCTTTGCCAGCGCGTCCACTTCTTTTTTGAAAAGAGTTGCGTATGGCGTATACACGAGAGAGATATGGAGGTGCAGTGACAGAAAAAATTTATCTTAACAGGGTTGCTTTTGGGAATTTGATATGCTATACTATAAAAATCCAAGCAAAGGAGTTTATCAATATGCGGCAAGGTATTCTTAAATAAAATTTGATAATGGGAACAAAGACAAACGTCCTCAAGGAGAGGGCTTGGTTTTTGTACCCAATTTAAGAATACTTTTGCCTTTTCATTTCATATCGTGATAGACAACGGCCAGCCTTGGCCGCAGTTTTCATGTGTGTCCTACCTATCATCCCCAGCGGTAAAAGTATTTGTCGCTGGGGATTTTTGCGCCCTTCTGGGCCTTGTATGGAGGACAATCATATGAAAATCATCAATATTGGCATTCTTGCTCATGTAGACGCAGGTAAGACGACCTTGACGGAGAGCCTGTTATATACCAGCGGAGCAATCGAGGCGCCCGGCAGTGTGGATCAGGGAACAACGAGAACGGACACCATGTTTTTAGAGCGGCAGCGTGGAATCACCATTCAAACGGCGGTCACTTCCTTTCAGTGGCACGATTGTAAGGTCAACATTGTGGATACTCCTGGGCATATGGATTTCTTAGCGGAGGTCTATCGCTCCCTTGCCATTCTTGACGGAGCGATTTTGGTTGTTTCTGCAAAAGACGGCGTTCAGGCGCAGACCCGTATTCTGTTTCATGCTCTGCAAGTAATGAAAATCCCAACTGTTATCTTTATTAACAAAATCGACCAGGACGGGATTGACCTGCCAGGTGTGTATCAGTCTATCCGAGATAAGCTCTCCGCAAATATGATTATTAAGCAGAACGTGCAGCTTTCCCCGGATATATCCATCATGGAAAACATGGGGCTGGAGAATTGGGATACCGTGATTGCGGACTGTGATGAATTGTTGGAGAAATATATTGCCGGAGAACCAATGGACAAAGAAGAACTTCTGCGGGAGGAAAACAGGAGAATCCAAAGCGTCTCTCTGTTTCCGGTCTATCATGGCAGTGCCAAGGTAAACTTGGGAATCCGACAACTCATTGAAGCGGTCACAGATACATTCCAATCACCCACCGGGCAGAACAGCTCTGAATTGTGCGGAACTGTGTTCAAAGTTGAGTACGCAAACCAGAGCCAACGCCTTGCCTATCTGCGGTTGTATAGCGGTACGCTTCATTTGCGGGATTCCGTAGCCTTGGCAGGGAAAGAAAAACTGAAAATTACGGAAATGCGTATCCCCTCAAAGGGTGAGATTGTCCGAACAGAGATTGCCCATGCGGGCGAGATCGTCATTGTACCCTGCGACAGTTTGCGGCTGAATGATGTGCTGGGAAACAAACTGCTGCTGCCCCGTGAAACGTGGAGCGACAATCCTCTCCCTTTGCTGCGGACAACAATTGCACCAGAGAAACCAGAACAGAGGGAACGCTTGTTAAACGCCTTGACAGAAATTGCGGATACCGACCCGCTTCTGCGCTATGAAGTAGACGCTGTGACCCATGAGATCATTCTCTCCTTTTTGGGCCGGGTACAATTGGAAATTATCTCTGATCTTCTGGTGGAAAAATATCAGCTCAACACAACTGCAAAAGAACCTACCGTCATCTATATGGAGAGGCCATTGAAAGCGGTAAGTCACACCATTCATATCGAAGTGCCGCCCAATCCATTCTGGGCGTCCATCGGGCTGTCCGTCACCCCTCTCCCCCTTGGCACCGGAGTGCAGTATGAGAGCAAAGTTTCCGTTGGATACTTGAATCAGAGTTTTCAAAACGCTGTATTGGATGGTATCCGCTACGGTCTGGAACAAGGCGTGTATGGATGGAAGGTAACGGACTGTAAAATCTGTTTTGAGTATGGGCTTTATTATAGTCCGGTCAGCACTCCCGCAGACTTTCGGTCATTGGCACCTATTGTATTGGAGCAGGTGTTGAAAAAGGCGGGGACGCAGCTATTGGAACCATATCTTTCTTTTACACTCTATGCGCCGCAGGAATATCTCTCCAGAGCTTATCATGACGCACCAAAATATTGCGCGAGTATTGAAACGACCCAGGTTAAAAACAGCGAGGTGATTTTTACTGGCGAAATCCCTGCCCGCTGTGTGCAAGAGTACCGCAATGACCTCACCTTTTATACAAACGGGAGAAGCGTTTGTTTAACAGAATTGAAGGGGTATCAAATCGCCAGCGGCGAACCAGTTTTTCAGCCACGCCGCCCAAACACCCGGATTGATAAGGTGCGCCATATGTTCAACAAAATTCTCCCATCAATGATGGACTTATAAAATCCCTTTGGAACAAAGGGCGCACTTCTATACATGGTCTGCGACCATGTATCGTGCGCTCTGCGAGGCTACGGCCCGGACTTCCGAAAGTCCGGGCCGTTTGCGTCGCTCCGCTCCGTACAAGGGGCTGCGCCCCTTGCGCCGCTTTGCGGCTATCCCTGCGCCCTCGCTGGAAAGGTACATCCGCTCTGCGTCTGCACCTTTCCAGCGAGGCTAAAACCGAATACCGTTACCCTTGACCGTTTACCCGACACAGCAGGTAGACGGTCTTTTGTTTTGCCAAGAAGGAGGTCAAACACGATGGACAAGTCACGCGAAGAATTAGAGAAAGAGTATGCTGAGGCCACCGCTAAGTTGGAGCAGTACCAGCACAGAGGCCAGCGGTATGAGAACCGCATCCGCTACTACACCCAAGGCGAAAGGAAGAAGCGAAACCACCGACTTATCACCCGTGGCGGAGCGGTGGAGAGTATCGCCCCGGAGGTGCGCGGCATGAGCGAAAGGGCCTTTTTTCTTTTGATGGAAAAGGTCTTTTCCCTGCCGGAAGTTGCCGCCCTGGTGAGCCAAGCCACTGACCAGCAGGAAAGCGGATAATTGGCCCTGTTCCATCTCCACGTTACCCAGGTCAAACGGAGCGCGGGACAGTCTGTTGTCACGTCCGCCGCCTACCGAGCCGGGGAGAAATTGTATAGCGAATACTATGGCGAGGTCAGCGACTACACCCACAAGGGCGGCGTGGTCTGCACAGACATTCTCCTGCCGCCCCAGGCCCCCAACCAGTACCAAGACCGCGCCACCCTCTGGAACGCCGTGGAGAAGGCCGAGCGCGGCAAGAAAGCCCAGCTTGCATATAGCTTTGACATTGCCTTGCAGAACGAGTTTTCATTGGAGGAAAACATCGCTCTTGCAAGGCAATTTGTTTCGGAGCAGCTTGTGGGCCGGGGCATGATTGCCGACTTTGCCATCCACCAGCCGGACAAGGAGGACGGCGGTATTCCTAACCCGCACTTTCATGTTCTCTGCCCCATCCGGCCCATTGAGCCAGACGGCAAATGGGGGTGCAAGCAGCGCCGCCGCTACCGTCTGGACGAGGACGGGAACCGCATTATGGGAGAGGACGGCAAGCCCCTCTTTGACGCTGTTCCCACTACCGACTGGGGAAGCCCGGAAACACTGGAACATTGGCGGGAGGCGTGGGCCGCTATGGTGAACGCCAAGTTTGAGGAAAAGGGGCTGACCTGCCGCATCGACCACCGCTCCTATGAGCGTCAGGGCCTTGACCTGCTGCCCACCGTCCATGAGGGCGTGGCCGTCCGCCAGATGGAGGCCAAGGGCATCCCCACCGACAAGGGCGATCTGAACCGCTGGATAAAAAAGGCCAACAACATTCTGCGGGATATTCGGAAGAAAATCGCCGGCCTGACGGATTGGATTAAGGCCATAAAAGAAGAATTGAGCAAGCCCCAGGCCCCGACCCTTGCCGCCCTGCTGACCGACTACTATGAGGGCCGGAACGCCGGAGCATGGAGCCGCAACGCCAGGATTGGAAATCTTAAAGGTTTTGCCGAGGCCATCAATTTTCTGACCGAGAGGGGCATCGCTACGCTGGAAGATTTAGAGACCCATATCGCCGCCCAGAGTGAACGAACGGAGGCCATCAACACATCCATGAAAGCGAAGCGTGACCGTCTGAACGAATTGAAGGAACTGCTTCGCCTTGTTGACCTCTACCGAGACACCAAGCCCGTCTATGACGAGTTGCAGGGTATCAAGTGGAAGGGCAAGCGGGAAAAATTCGAGAGGGAGCATGAGAACGAGTTGAGGACGTTCCACATGGCCCGCCGGAAGCTGGACAAGCACCGTTCCCCTGCTGGTAAAATCCCCGTTCATGCGTGGGAACAGGAACAGGCGAGGCTTCACCAGGAGTACACAGCCGAGTATGAGCAGTACAAGCCTATCCAAGACGATTTGCGGCGGCTTCAACAGGTGAAGCGGAACGCCGATGCTGCCATACACCAGCAGGAGCAGACCCAGCAGAAACGCCGGGAGGTGGAGCGGTGAACGGCATTCCCCGACTGACCTACCAGCAGTACCGAGCCGTCCGGCGGCTGGTGCATGACTGCTGCAATTATGACGGCGGCAACTGTCTTGCTCTTGATGACGGCTGGGAGCCTTGTGTCTGCGTCCAGAGTATCACCTATTCCCTGGTCTGTAAATGGTTCCGCGCCGCCGTCCTGCCAACAGACAAGGGGTTGTGTGCCGCCTTGCTCCACCGAGGACAGGCGCGGCCCTGTGCCGAGTGCGGGGCGATGTTCGTGCCGCGCTCCAATCGGGGCAAATACTGTGACGAGTGCGCCGCCAATGTGCGCCGGAGAAAGAAAGCTGCCAGCGAACGGGAACGCCGCAGGCGTGGACATTTAGAGGCTGAAAAGCCTTGCAATCAGGGGGCTTGTGGACAGTCCTCAAAGGGGGACTAATACATTCCCCTTCCCCCACTCCAACGTGGGCGGCAAAATGGCGCTCACGTGGATTAACTTTGATGAATGATGAAAGGAGAGCCTATGACCTACGACCCCAGCATGACGATCACCAGCACCATCCCCGCCCCGGAGGGGAGCGACAGCACCAGCAGAGAGGGCAAGGCCATCCCCCTGCCCGTGATGGCGGGCGGCAACGCTTCACCCGCCCCGGACGTACCGCCACCCGATATGGTAAAGACCGTTGGCGGTACGACCTTTGATATTTATTTCCATTTCAGCCAGACCAGCCGGGAAACCTTTACCGACAAGGTACTGCGCCTTATTCAATCCGATGTTGTAACCTCATAAAAATAATTTACTTTTTTCTCTATCCTTATTGACAAAACCCGAAAGGAACGGTTTTAATCGAGTGTGGAAAGCTCTTGCAGCGGGGCGGGTACAAAATCAAGGTGCTAAACACCATCAATTTCAAGAAATCCATGCGGTACAATCCCTTCGCCTATCTGCGCAGCGAAAAGGATATTTTGAAACTGGTAAATACCATTATCGCCAACACCAAAGGCGACGGGGAAAAATCCGGCGAGGATTTTTGGGTGAAATCGGAACGGCTTTTTTACTGCGCCCTTATCGGCTACATCTGGTACGAAGCCCCGGAGAATGAGAAAAACTTTACGACGCTGCTTGAAATGATAAATGCGTCGGAAGCCCGCGAGGACGACCCGGAATTTCAATCCCCCGTTGACCTCATGTTTGAACGCTTGGAGGAAAAAGACCCGGAACATTTTGCGGTGCGCCAGTACAAGAAGTTTTTGCTGTCTGCCGGAAAAACAAGAAGCTCTATCCTCATTTCCTGCGGTGCGCGTCTTGCCCCCTTTGACATTCGGGAACTGCGCGAGCTGATGGAAACCGACGAAATGGAGCTTGACACCTTAGGCGACCGAAAGACCGCGCTTTTTGTTATTATCTCCGACACCGACGACACCTTTAACTTTGTTGTATCAATCCTTTACACACAGCTTTTCAATCTGCTTTGTGACAAGGCAGATGATGTGTACGGCGGGCGGCTACCTGTTCATGTGCGCTGTCTGCTTGACGAGTTTGCAAATATCGGGCAGATACCGAAGTTTGAAAAACTCATTGCCACGATAAGGAGCCGCGAAATCTCCGCGTCCATCATCTTGCAGAGCCAGTCGCAGCTAAAGGCTATCTACAAGGACAACGCCGATACCATTGTCGGCAACTGCGATACGACCCTGTTCTTGGGCGGCAAGGAGAAAACGACCCTTAAAGAAATGTCGGAAATCTTGGGGAAAGAAACCATTGACAGCTTCAACACTTCCGAAACAAGAGGACGGGAGCTTTCCCACGGGCTGAACTATCAGAAGTTAGGCAAGCAGCTTATGAGCGAAGATGAAATTGCGGTCATGGACGGCGGGAAATGTATCTTGCAACTACGCGGGGTGCGTCCGTTCTTCTCCGAAAAATACGATATTACCAAACACCCGAAGTACAAGTACCTTTCCGACTTTGACAAGAAAAATGCCTTTGACATGGAAAAGCACTTGCGCCGCCGTCCTGCAATCGTAAAGCCGGACGAGGTATTTGACTATTACGAAGTTGACGAAGCAGATTTGCAGGAGGACACAGAAAATGAATAAGCGTATCAGAAAGAAAAAGGCAAAACAGCAGCTAATCCGGGCTATCAGCGGGCTTGTGGAAGCTGCCGAGGAAATGCAGCGGGAACAGGAACGCAGGACAAGACAGGCAGGTATTTCCTATATCAAGTATATCGAAGCTGTCCGGGAACGGCAGTACGGCATTATGCCTGTCTACACACCACTTTTTGAAAAGGAGGGAGCTTAAAGTAAAAATAATAAACACGGGCTACATGGTACGCGCCCCTACTCCTTGCGCGTATCGCGGCAGGAAGCCGCACCCTTACAACTGAATACCGCCGCGCCGCAGCAACAAACGCAGCGCGGGGACTTATGACCGCGGCAGTTATCGAAAACTGACCGCCGTTTTTTATGCCCTTTTTCGGGCAGCCGCACAGCGGCAGAAAGGAGTTATATTATGGCATTTTTCAACAGCGCAGTAGGCGTTTTACAGACACTCGTTATCGCTCTCGGAGCAGGTCTTGGCATTTGGGGCGTTATCAACCTCTTGGAGGGCTACGGAAATGACAACCCAGGTGCAAAAAGCCAGGGCATGAAGCAGCTCATGGCGGGCGGCGGCGTTGCCCTTATCGGTGGCACCCTTGTACCTCTGCTTTCCGGCCTGTTCGGTTAAGCGGCGGGGTTAGCCTATGCAGAGCATACTTGACGCGATTAACGAATGGATAAAGGAAATCCTCATTGGAGCCATTAACGGTAATCTGTCAACTATGTTCGGGGACGTAAACGAAAAAGTCGGAACTATCGCCGCAGAGGTAGGACAAACCCCGCAGGGGTGGAACGCAGGCATATTTTCCATGATACAGAGTTTGTCGGAAAATGTGATTGTACCCATTGCGGGGCTTGTCATTACCTACGTTCTATGCGTGGAGCTTATCAGCATGGTAACGGAAAAGAACAATATGCACGATATTGACACGTTCATGTTCTTTAAGTGGTTTTTCAAGGCGTGGGTAGCGGTGTATCTCGTTACCCACACCTTTACTATCACTATGGCGGTGTTCGATATGGCGCAGCACGTTGTTTCCGGCGCAGCGGGCGTGATCGGCGGCAATACGAATATCGACGTTGACGCCGCCCTCTCGTCCATGCAAGCCGGACTTGACGCTATGGAAATCCCCGAACTGCTTTTGCTCGTTATGGAAACAAGCCTTGTGAGCCTTTGCATGAAAATCATGTCGGTGCTTATCACGGTTATCCTGTACGGCAGAATGATAGAAATTTACCTTTACTGTTCGGTATCGCCTATCCCGTTTGCAACTATGACCAACAGAGAGTGGGGGCAGATAGGCAACAACTACTTAAAAGCCCTGTTCGCCCTCGGTTTTCAAGGCTTCCTCATAATGATATGCGTCGGCATTTATGCGGTTTTGGTTGGCAGCATGATTGTAGCGGACAACCTGCACAGCGCGATTTTCTCCCTTGCAGCCTACACCGTGATTTTGTGCTTCTCCCTATTCAAAACAGGCGCACTTGCGAAGTCAATATTTAACGCCCATTAAAGACCGAAAGGAGGAGGTTTTCACTTGGCGTATGTACCCGTACCCAAAGACTTATCAAAAATCAAAACGAAAGTCGCTTTTAATCTGACAAAGCGGCAGATTATATGTTTTGCGGCAGCCCTCGCTATAGGACTACCGCTTTTCTTTTTGCTCAAAGACAGCGCGGGAACAAGCATGGCGGCATTTGCAATGATTGTCGTTATGCTTCCCTGCTTCCTCTTGGCAATGTATGAAAAACACGGGCAGCCCCTTGAAATCGTGATAAAGAACGTCATTCAGACAAAGTTTATCCGACCAAAGGAACGCCCCTATCAGACGGAAAATTTTTATGCCGTCATAGAAAAACAACGAAAACTGGAAAAGGAGGTATCGGCTATTGTCAATGGCAGAACGAAAAACCATGACCCGCGCGGTAAAAAATCCCGTGAAGCGTAAGCTGACCCGCGCAGAAAAGAAAGAAATCGCCGCCGTGATACAGGCGGCAAAGGGCGACGGGAAGCCCCGCACCGCACAACAGACCATTCCCTACTTGCAGATGTACCCGGACGGGATTTGCAGGGTAACGGAAAAGAAATACAGTAAAAGCCTTGTCTTTGAAGATATTAACTATCAGCTTGCACAGGCAGACGATAAGACAGCCATTTTTGAAAACTGGTGCGATTTTCTCAACTACTTTGACGCTTCCGTTTCGGTGCAGCTCTCTTTCATCAATCAGGGTGCAAGAAAGGAAAAGGCACAGGCGGCTATCGAAATTCCGGCGCAGGACGACGCTTTTAACTCTATCCGCAGGGAGTACGCGGATATGCTTAAAAATCAGCTTGAAAAAGGCAACAACGGACTGGAAAAGTGCAAGTACATTACCTTTTCCATTGAAGCGGACAATCTTGCGGCGGCAAAAGCCCGCCTTTCCCGTATCGAAACCGACGTACTCAATAATTTTAAGGTGCTTGGTGTAACCGCCCGCCCCATGAACGGACAGGAACGCTTGAACGTACTGCATGGGATTTTCCACCCGGAGGGCGAGCCGTTCCGTTTCTCTTGGGACTGGCTTGTACCGTCCGGGCTTACCACAAAGGACTTTATCGCCCCGTCCTCGTTCCGCTTTGGCGACGGCAGGACGTTTCGCATGGGGCGCAAGCTCGGTGCTGTTAGCTTCCTTGAAATCCTTGCGCCGGAGCTGAACGACCGTATGCTTTCGGACATTCTCGACCTTGAAAACGGAATTATCGTCAATCTGCATATCCGCAGTATCGACCAGAGCGAAGCAATCAAGACTATCAAGCGCAAAATTACCGACCTCGACAAGATGAAGATTGAGGAACAGAAAAAGGCGGTACGCAGCGGGTACGATATGGATATAATTCCGTCCGACCTTGCCACGTTCGGCAGCGAAGCGAAAAATCTCTTGCAGGATTTACAGAGCAGAAATGAAAGAATGTTTCTGCTGACGTTCCTTGTGGTAAACATGGCAGACACGAAGCGGAAACTGGATAATGAC
The DNA here is from genome assembly GCF_900291955.1 of Pseudoruminococcus massiliensis. GTDB lineage: Bacteria > Bacillota > Clostridia > Oscillospirales > Acutalibacteraceae > Pseudoruminococcus > Pseudoruminococcus massiliensis. Next base: position 277,271 of record NZ_OLMR01000001.1, read on the forward strand.
ATCTTTGCTACGGCGGGCTTTGCACAGAAAAACAACTGCGCTCTGACCCGCCTTGACTATTTGCAGGAAGCGGGCTTTATGTCCTCTATTCCTCTTGGGGAGAACCTTATCCCCATTCAAAGAGGGCTTACGACCAGTAGCACCGCTATTTTTATCCCGTTCATCACGCAGGAGCTTTTCCAAAGGGGTGCAGCCCTTTACTACGGCTTAAATGCCCTTAGTAACAACATGATACTCTGCGACCGCAAGCAACTGAAAAATCCCAACGGGCTTATTCTTGGAACACCGGGAAGCGGTAAATCCTTTGCGGCAAAACGGGAAATGACAAACGCCTTTCTCATTACCGACGACGATATTATTATCTGCGACCCGGAAGCAGAATATTTTTCCCTTGTGCAGCGTTTGGGCGGGCAAGTGATACGTCTGTCGCCTGCCGGAAAAGGCATGGACGGCAAGCCCCAGTATGTGAACCCTATGGATATTAACCTCAACTACTCCGAGGACGACAACCCGCTTGCCTTGAAATCCGACTTTATCCTTTCCCTCTGCGAGCTTGTTATCGGCGGCAAAGAGGGCTTGCAGCCCGTGGAAAAGACCGTCATTGACCGCGCCGTTAGGAATGTGTACCGACCTTTCCTTGCAGACCCCGACCCGGCAAAAATGCCGATTTTGGGCGACCTCTACAACGAACTGCTGAAACAGCCGGAGCCGGAAGCTGCCCGCATTGCGGCGGCATTGGAGCTTTATGTTTCCGGCTCTCTGAACGTCTTTAACCACCGTACCAACGTGGAGCTTTCAAACCGTCTTGTCTGCTTTGATATTAAGCAGCTTGGAAAGCAGCTCAAAAAATTAGGTATGCTCATTGTGCAAGACCAGGTGTGGAACCGCGTGACCGTCAACCGCGCCGAGAAAAAGGCAACCCGTTACTATATGGACGAATTTCATTTGCTTTTGAAAGAGGAACAGACCGCAGCCTATTCTGTGGAGATTTGGAAGCGTTTTCGTAAATGGGGCGGCATACCGACGGCTATCACACAGAACGTCAAAGACCTTTTAAGCAGCCGCGAAGTCGAGAATATCTTTGAAAACTCCGATTTTGTCCTCATGCTCAATCAGGCACAGGGCGACCGGGCTATCCTTGCAAAGCAGCTTAACATCTCCCCGCAGCAGATGAAGTATGTAACCCACACCGAAGCGGGCGAGGGGCTTATCTTTTACGGGAATGTGGTGCTGCCGTTCATTGACCGCTTCCCGACGGACACCGAGCTTTACTGTCTGCTTACGACAAAGCCGGAGGAAGTGAGCAAGCCATGAAAACAGACGTAATCATCAACCGCGACGCCCTCTATGCCCTGCGGGAGCTTCCGAGCGAAAGCGTGAACTGCTGCGTCACAAGCCCGCCTTACTATGGACTAAGGGACTACGGGCTTGACGCGCAGATTGGACGTGAGGACACGCCGGAGCAGTATATCGGGCGGCTTGTGGAAGTGTTCCGGGAGCTGCGCCGGGTACTCAAAGACGACGGGACATTTTGGCTGAATATCGCAGACACATACTGCGGCAGCGGCATGAAAGCGGGCTGCAAGCAAAAGGATTTAATCGGTATTCCGTGGCTTCTTGCCTTTGCCCTGCGCTCTGACGGGTGGTATTTACGCAGCGATATTATCTGGCTGAAAGAAAACCCTATGCCGGAAAGCTGCCGCGACCGACCGAGCCGCTGCTATGAGCATATCTTTTTACTGACGAAATCAAAGAAATATTACTATGACGCTGCCGCCATTGCAGAGCCGATCGCGCCGGGAACGGCTGCGCGCTACAGGCAAGGGCGCAGCGCAGGACACAAATACGCCGAGGAAGTACCAGGACAGGGCAAGGTACAGGGTATCAATCAGCCCCGCAGCGGCAGCTATTATGACGACGCCCTTATGCCGACCACAAGAAACAAGCGGGACGTTTGGCTTATCAATACCGTACCGTACAAGGGCGGGCATTTTGCCGCCTATCCCCCGAAGCTCGCGGAAACGTGCATACTTGCGGGCTGTCCGAAAGGCGGCGTTGTGATAGACCCGTTCTTTGGAAGCGGCACCACCGGGCTTGCAGCGCAAAGCCTTGACCGCCGCTATATCGGCATTGAACTGAACGCCGAGTATTGCGCCCTTGCAGGGGCGCGGATTGGAGGTGGTAACACTTGAAAGACCCATTAAAGCCCCGCGATAAAATCACGCAGAAAATGACCCGCGACGGGGCTATCGCAGAAAATCAGACCACGGGAGACACGGAACGTATCAGCAACCGCATACGGGACGCGGATTTACAAAAGACCCCGGAACAACAGGCGGCACAGGACGCTATGCAGCTTCCCCCGGTATCTGATACAAGCCCGCTTCCCCATGTGCCGGGAGCTGCCCCCAAAGCGGACACAGGCAAAACGGAGCGCGTCATGAAGCATATCGACGCCGCCCATACACGAAAAGCCAGTAAAAAGGCAGTACGAAAAGCACAGGCAGAAGCTACCGCCGGGACGAAATCTTCCCGGCTGCAATTTACCGACGAGGAACGCGCTGCCCCGGAGCTTGAAAAGTATATCAAGAAATCCGATAAAGCCGCCGACCGCTTGGATAAGGCAAAGGCAGCTATCCCCAAAGAAAAGAAACTGGTAAAAGAGCGCACCTTTGACGAAACCACCGGGAAAGGCAAGACCCGCCTGCACTTTGAGGAAAAGGACAAGCCGCCCGGATTTAAGGAGAAGCACAACCCGCTATCCCGCCCCACACAGGAAGCCGGGATTTTGGTACATAACAAAATCCATTCTGTCGAAAAGGATAATTCCGGCGTGGAGGGCGCACACAAGAGCGAGGAAGCCGCAGAACGGGGATTGAAGTACGGGGCGCGGAAAATCAAGCAGGACTACCGCAACCATAAGCTGAAACCCTACCGGGAAGCGGCAAAGGCAGAAAAAGCGGCTTTTCGGGCAAATATGGACTTTCAGTATCACAAGACCCTGCATGAGAACCCGCAGCTAACCAGTAACCCCATTTCCCGGTTTTGGCAGAAGCAGAAAATCAAGCGGCAGTATGCAAAGGAAGCCCGCAATACCGCAAAGGGTATCAAGGGCGCGGCAGAACGCACCCGCAAGGCGGCAGCCAAAGCCGCCGAGAAAACGAGGCAGACCGCAGCATTTGTGGCAAGGCACCCGGCGGGTGTGGCAATCGCTGTCGGGGTGCTACTGCTCTTTATCATGGTTATGTCCGGGCTGTCCTCTTGTGGGGCAATGTTTTCCGGCACGTTAAACGGCGTGCTTGGAACGTCCTATACGTCCGAGGACAGCGACCTTGTGGAAGTGGAAAACAGCTACGCAGGATTGGAAAACGAGCTGCAAAGCAGGATTGACAATATCGAGCGCGACAATCCGGGCTATGACGAGTACCGCTATGACCTTGCAAATATCGGACACAATCCCCATGAATTAGCGTCTTATCTGACCGCAAAATACCAAAGCTACACCTGCGCCGAGGTACAGAGCGAATTACAGCGGATTTTCAATCAACAATACAAGCTGACGCTGACCGAGGAAGTGGAAATACGCTACCGGGAGGAAGAACGCACCGACACATGGACAGATGAGGACGGCAACGAGCATACGGACACCTACACGGTACAAGTGCCTTATGAGTATTACATCTTGAACGTCAAGCTGACGAATACCCCACTATCCACCATTGCGGAAAACAATCTGACCCCGGAACAACTGGAAATGTACCGGGTGTACTTACAGACAAGCGGGAACAAGCCCCTTATCTTTGGCGGCGGCTCTCCCGACACTTCCGCGTCGGAAGATTTAAGCGGCGTGGACTTTGTAAACGGAACGCGCCCCGGCAATACCGCTATCGTTGACCTTGCAAAACGGCAAGTCGGAAATGTGGGCGGCTATCCGTATTGGAGCTGGTACGGCTTTAATTCCCGCGTGGAATGGTGCGCCTGTTTCGTGTCCTGGTGCTACGGGCAAATGGGACTTTCCGAGCCGCGCTTTGCCGCCTGCCAGTCGCAGGGTATTCCGTGGTTTACTTCTCACGGACAATGGGGAGCGCGGGGCTATGAAAACATTGCCCCCGGCGACGCTATCTTTTTTGACTGGGATTTAGACGGCAGCGCAGACCATGTAGGACTTGTTATCGGCAGGGACGAAAGCCGCGTCTATACCGTGGAGGGCAATTCCGGCGACGCCTGCAAGATTAAGAGCTATCCCCTTGACTATGCCTGTATCAAAGGGTACGGGCTGATGAACTGGAACTGACACATTTTTTGAAAATCGAAAGGAGAAAAATTTTATGGCAATGAGTAAAATCGAAAGAATTGACAAGGAAATCCAAAAGACCCGTGAGAAAATCACGGAGTATCAGAACAGGCTGCGCGGACTGGAAGCACAGAAAACCGAAGCGGAAAATCTGCAAATCGTTCAGCTTGTGCGCTCTATGCGCCTTACCCCGCAGGAGCTTACCGCTATGCTTGCGGGCGGAGGTATTCCGGGCATTGCCCCTATGCCCGCAGACTATGAGGAACAGGAGGACAATGCAGATGAAGAATAAAATCCTTGCAAGCCTTACCGTACTTTGCGCCGCCCTTGTCCTTGTGGGCGGCTTTTCCGTTACCGCCTATGCACAGACCCCGACGGAAGAAACCGACGACAGCGGCGTAATCGTGGAAACCGAGCCGCAGCCCTTGACCCCGGAGGGCAACATGACCCTTGTGGACGACATTGACGGGGACGCTGCCGAGGATAAGCAGTTTATCGTCGTGAAAAGCAAAGGTGGCAACTATTTTTACATTATCGTTGACCGGGCAGCCGAGGGGGAAAATTCCGTCCACTTCCTAAATCAAGTAGACGAAAGCGACCTTATGGCGATTATCGGGGAGGAACAGACCGAACAACCCCCGGCTGTCTGCAACTGTACCGAGAAATGCAAGGCGGGCGAAGTAAACACCGCCTGCCCCGCCTGCTCTGTCAACATGGATAGCTGCACAGGCAAGGAAGCCACGCCGGAGGAACCCGCCGAGCAGGAGCAGCCCCAGAACGGCATGGGCGGGCTTTTGATTTTCCTTGTCGTGGGCTTGCTTGGCGGCGGCGCAGCCCTCTACTACGTTAAGTTTATGAAACCGAAACAGAACGTGAAAGGCAGCACCGACCTTGACGAGTTCGATTTTGACGAATACGACGAGGACGAGCCGGAAGAAGCTGACAGCGCAGACACCGAACAGGAGGACGAGGAAGAATGAAACTTGTGATTTGTGAGAAACCCAGCGTCGGGGCGGCGGTTGCCGCCGCCCTTGGCGTAAGGGAGAAGAAAGACGGATATATCGAGGGGAACGGTTATGTTATCTCTTGGTGTATCGGGCATTTGGTAGGACTTGCGGAAGCTGCCGCCTATGGGGAACAGTACAGGAAATGGAGCTATGACAGCTTACCCATTCTGCCGCAGGAATGGCAGTACACCGTAGCTGCCGACAAGGGAAAGCAATTCAAAATCTTAAAAGACCTCATGCAGCGCAGCGACGTTTCGGAAGTCGTGAACGCCTGCGACGCAGGACGCGAGGGAGAATTGATTTTCCGCTTTGTCTATCATCAAGCGGGCTGCAAGAAGCCCTTTACCCGTCTTTGGATTTCCTCTATGGAAACGGACGCCATCAAAAGCGGCTTTGACAATCTGAAGGACGGGCGCAGGTATGACGCTCTCTATCATTCCGCACTATGCAGGGCAAAGGCTGACTGGCTTATCGGCATTAACGCGACCCGCCTTTTCTCCTGCCTGTATGGAAAAACCTTGAACGTGGGGCGCGTTCAGACCCCAACCCTAAAAATGCTTGTAGACCGGGACGCTGCCATTATGAACTTCAAGAAAGAAAAATATTACCATGTGCGCCTTATGCTCCCCGGCGCAGAAGCGGCAAGCGCGAAGATCTGCGCCGCTGATGAAGCGGGCAAACTGAAAGCGGCCTGCGAAGCGTCGGCGGCTGTCTGCACTTCCTTGACCCGTGAAAATAAAACCGCTATACCGCCGAAGCTCTTTGACCTTACCTCTCTGCAAAGGGAAGCAAACCGTATCTACGGGTACACGGCAAAGCAGACCTTTGACCTTGCACAGACACTTTATGAAAAGAAGCTGCTTACTTATCCGAGAACGGACAGCAACTATCTGACCGACGACATGGGCGACACAGCGGCGAGTATCGTATCGCTGCTTTGCGGCAAGCTGCCCTTTATGGCGAGCGCAGCCTATGAACAGAGTATTTCCCGCGTTCTGAACAGCAAAAAAGTATCAGACCACCACGCCATTATCCCCACTATGGAAATTGCAAAAACTGACCTTACTACGCTGCCGGAAAGTGAAAGAAATATCCTTATCCTTACCGGGGCGCGTCTGCTTATGGCGACCGCAGAGCCGCACGTTTACGAAGCGGTAACGGCGGTTTTCTCCTGCGCCGACCATGAATTTACGGCAAGGGGCAAGACGGTAATCGCTGCCGGGTGGAAAAACATTGAACGGCTTTACCGGGCTACCCTCAAAAAGAAGCCGGACAGCGACGACGAAAACGAACTTGTTTTAGATGTGCCGGACTTTACCGAGGGACAGACCTTTGAAAACCCTGCTGCAAAGGTTACGGAGCATGAAACGACGCCGCCGAAGCCCCACAATGAAGCGTCCTTACTTTCTGCTATGGAACGCGCCGGGAATGAGGACACCGACCCGGACGCAGAACGCCGGGGGCTTGGTACGCCCGCTACCCGCGCCGCTGTCATTGAAAAGTTAGTGGGAGGCGGCTTTGTGGAGCGCAAGGGCAAGCAGCTGCTTCCCACCAAAGACGGGACAAATCTTGTCTGCGTCCTGCCGGACAGCTTAACTTCTCCGCAGCTTACGGCTGCATGGGAAAACAATCTGACGCAGATTGCAAAGGGCAACGCCGACCCGGACACTTTCATGCAGGGTATCGAAACTATGGCACAGGAGCTTGTAAAAACCTATGCTTCCGTGTTAGGCGAGAAACAGGAGCTTTTCAAGACAGAAAAAACAGAGCTTGGAAAGTGTCCCCGCTGCAAGTCCCCGGTCTATGAGGGAAAGAAAAACTACTACTGTTCCAACAAAGAGTGCAGCTTTGCCATGTGGAAAAATGACCGCTTCTTTGAGGAATGGAAAACCGTCTTTACCCCGAAGATTGCCGCAGCACTTTTGAAATCCGGCAAGGCAACAGTCAAAAAGCTGTATTCTCCGAAAACAGGAAAAACCTACGACGGAACGGTGCTTTTAGCTGATACGGGCGGTAAGTATGTGAACTACAAAGTAACCATTTCAAAGGACAAAGAACTGGAATAGCAAGCATAGGAAGCGGGTACCCACTTCCGTAAAATCCCTGCCACTCATGTAGAGCTTGGCGGGGATTTTGCTTGTTGGGAAGTTTCCCAAACCCTCTAAAAATCCTCAAAAATCTTTGGCAGAAATGCGGGCGCACCGTAGTAGGACTATGTAACCACAAACGCAGCGTCCGCGCTGCCATACGCGAAAGGAGGTTTTACACATGGCAAGTTTGCGCGACAGCGTAAAGGACTATCAAGAGGAACTTAGGGACGGTATTGCATGGGTAGCATTTTGGAAACAGGGACGTTCATGGAACGCCGAGCTGTTTCATCTTGAAGTGGACGGTACTTTAGAACCGTTTGACAGGAGCCGGTTAGAGGAAATCAAAGCGGCTGACCCCGCCGCCGTTATTCTAAACGGCTACTACTGCGGGCATTTAGGCGAGAATATGAGCCTTGACGAGCTGACCGCCGGAGTGCGCTATCACTATGAAAACGGCAGGAATGACCTTGACGGTTTTATCGGGGCGCATGACGACAGGCTTCCCCCGGAGGTTATCGAGGAAGCAAGAGCCGCCGCCCATGCAGCGGGGCTTCCCTTTTCCGAAAAGCCCTACCGGGACGGGGAAGATTTTGACCCTTATATATTTGACGGAAGCATGAGCATTGAGGACTACGAACTTATGCACCGCATGATTGAAAAAGAAAGGAGCGAGCAAATGGACGAATGGAAAACAGGTTATTCCTCATACGACCATGACAGACTGGAAGCCGCCGACAAGATGAAGATTGAGCGCGGTATCTATTTTGACACGAAAGGCGCGGATATTTCCCCGCTGACCGCCTTACCTCTTGCCGAGCTTGTGAAGCTGCGGGAGGAAAGCGCGGCTGCGGAACAGACCGTTTTTGAAAATCTGAAAGTACAGGCTTCCGCATGGGAGGAACAGGCAGGAAAGACCTTGCTATTTGACAAGGCGATTGAGTATGCGAGAATACCCGAAGTGAAGCATACGGCGAACAAGTGGCAGGACGAGGACAACGACCGCCACACCATCAGCAACCGGGTATATAAAATGAGCTACCATGTGTATGAAAATACCCGCTACGACAGAAAAGCAGAGAAATCTATCCCGTACTCCTATACGTTATCTTGGAACATCTACACCAACAGCCCCCACGGGTACGGACAGGCAAAAATTGCCGGACAGGACAGAAAGGTATTTGCTGACCGGGCAGCTATGGAAAAATATCTGAACGGGCGTATCAAGGCGTATGAAAAACTTTTTACGGAAATCTCCCCGGCTATCCCGCCGGAATACGCGGAACAGTTTAGGGTAAACGGACAGCTCTTACCAGGCTACACCGTAGAGGGCGAGGAAATCAAGCAGCCCGCCGCCGACATTTCCGCCGCTGCACCGAGAACCGAACCGGGACAGGAAACGGAACAGTTTGCAATCCTGATTGACAGCCGCACCCGCTTTGAAACGGGAGAACCGGGTGGCTACTGGCTTTCCATGCCCGCCACAAAGGAAGAACTTCACAAAGCTATGCGAAGCGTCGGCATTACCGCTGACAATCCGCAGGATTTTTTCATTCATGGGTATTCTGACCGGGAGGACAGACACATTGCCCTGCCGTATGACATGGTATGCGCGGCACAGGTGGACGAGCTGAACTTCCTTGCGGCAAGACTGGAAACCCTTGACGCTTCCGGGATTGCCGCGCTGAACGCAGCCACGCAGCGCAGGAATGGTTTTGAGAATATCGGGCAGCTCATTGACTTTACCTATAACGAGGACTTTTTCGTGCATATCCCCGAAGTCCACACGCCCCGCGAATTGGGCGATTATTACCTTAACAAATCCGGCATGGTGCAAATGCCCGCTGAATGGAAAAACAGCATTGACCCTATCGCCTTTGGACGAAACGCCGCCGCGCAGGAAAAAGGCAGCTTTACGGAATACGGCTACCTTGTGGAAAGCGGCGACGAATGGGAGAAACACTTTGAGGGACGGGACGTGCCGGAGGAATACCGCATTATGAGCTACCCGCAGCCGACCATCGAACTGGACGCAGCCCCGGCAGTACAGACGGCGACCATTCCCGAAGCACAGCAGCAGGAGCCGCGCCCGGTTATCCCTATCGTGCTGACGAGCGAGAAGCCAGCCGAAAAGCTCAAAGAGATAACCGACCGCTTGGAGCAAGGCATTACGGAGCTGTTCGACAGCGAGCGTTACAAGGAATATCTGCGCGTCATGTCAAAGTTTCATAATTACAGCTTTAACAATACGCTGCTGATCGCCATGCAAAAGCCCGACGCTTCCCTTATCGCCGGATTTTCCGCATGGAAAAATAACTTTGGACGAAACGTGATGAAAGGACAAAAGGGTATCAAAATCCTTGCCCCGTCGCCCTTTAAGATTAAAAAGGAACTGGAGAAAATCGACCCGCAGACGGGAAAAGCCTTTATCGGCAAGGACGGAAAGCCCGTAACCGAGGAAAAGGAAATCACAATCCCCGCCTTTAAGGTGGTATCGGTCTTTGACGTATCGCAGACCGAGGGAAAGGAAATCCCCGACATTGCCGTAAATATGCTGACCGGGGACGTGGAGCATTACAAGGACGTTTTCGCTGCCCTTGAAAAGACTTCTCCTGTTCCTGTCGGCTTTGAAAAAATCGAGGGCGGCGCACATGGTTACTACCACTTGGAGGACAAGCGTATTGCCCTTGATGAGGGCATGAGCGAGCTGCAAACCTTAAAGACCCTTATCCATGAAATCGCCCATGCGAAGCTGCACGACATTGACCTAAACGCCCCTTTGGAGGACTTGGAGAACAGACCCGACCGCCGCACCCGTGAGGTGCAGGCAGAAAGTATTGCCTATACCGTGTGCCAGCATTACGGGCTTGATACTTCCGATTATTCCTTTGGGTATGTTGCCGGGTGGAGTGCCGGACGGGACCTTGCCGAACTGAAAAGCTCCCTTGAAACAATCCGCAGCACCGCAGCGGAAATCATCAACAGCATTGATGAACATATCGCAGAGCTGCAAAAGGAACAGGCGCAGGACGCTCCGAGGGAGAAAGCCGCCATGCAGGAGTACATTTACAAGATTGAAGCCAACCCCCGCACAACGGGCGACAACGACCGCTTTTTCCTGCAAGCCTATCTCCCGCAGGAAAACGGCAGGGCAAAAATCGGGGACGTGCTGTATATCGGCAGCCTTGCAAAATGCCGGGAACTCATGGGCGGGCTGAACGCCGGAGAGCTGACGCAGGGAGAAGTAAAGGAGCTATATGCAAAGGCGCAGGAAGCCGAAGCCGACAAAGACACCTTTTCCATTTATCAGCTAAAGCAAGGGGACGAAACGCGGGACTTCCGCTTTGAGCCTTACGACCGCCTGCAGGCGGCGGGAAATGTGGTTGATAAGACAAACTATGAGCTTGTCTATTCCGCAGAGCTTACGCCGGGTACTTCCCTTGAAGATATTTACACCCGTTTCAATATCGACCACCCGAAAGATTTTAAGGGACACAGCCTTTCCGTTTCCGACGTGGTAGTGCTTCATCAGAACGGACAGGACGCGGCGCATTATGTAGATAGTTTCGGCTACAAGGAAGTGCCGGAGTTTTTGCAGGAGCAGACACAACAGCCGGAAAAGATAAACCCGCTAAAGCACGTCGAGGACACAATCGAGCAGAACGACAACAACTTTGACGGTATCATCAACAACACCCCTACGGTTGACGAACTGGAAGCAAAGGTAAAAGCCGGGGAACAGATTTCCCTTGTTGACCTTGCAGAAGCGATTAAGGCAGACAAAGAACGCGGCAAAGAAAAGCCCTCTATCCGGGCGCAGCTTAAAGCTGACAAAGAACGGACGGGGAAAAAGAAGAACGCAAAGCAGAAGTCGCAGGACTTGGAAAGGAGCTGACACATGAGCAAATTAAATAAATTTGAAGATGTAGACGTGTTCGCTTCCCTCGATGCGATTATGAAGCAGAATACAGGCTTTTACCAAAGCGATTTTGATATTGACAGGGAGATTATCGCAAAAACGGCGGCAAGCGCAAGTAAAGAGGATAAGACCCTCTTATGGTTTTGCCGCCCGTCCGGGACGCATTGCTTCCGGGAGCGTGACGTTTTCCTAAAGGACACCGCGCCCCATAATACCTGGCGTTTTTACATGGAGCAGACAAGCGACCGTATTCTTGCCTATGCAATCGAGCTGACAGGCAAGGAGCATGGAAAAATCAAGGGCAATCTGTATGAACTTGACTATTCCCGCCATTATGAGCGCGTCAAAGAAAAAGGGCTGCCCGCCGATACGGTAAAGCTGATTTATGAGCGCGGGGAGCAGATGATACCCGCCGGACAGTATTTCAACGGAAGCCCAGACCCGCAGTTTGGGAAGTTTGAACGCTTTGAAGCCATACCCAACGACCCGGACGCTCTTAAATGGCTCTTACGGGAGGAACACCGCAACAGGGAGCAGCTTCCACCGGGAGATTTTAAGGCCCATATCGCCGCATTGCATGACGGACTGATTGAAACGGAAGCACGGCGCATTGTGCGGGAAATGAAGCGGCATGACACGCCGAACAGCCCGAACAAGACCCATTTCATGGTGGAGCTTTCCCCAGCGTTCATGCAGCTTGCGAACACAAAGGACATTGACCGCCTTTTCTCCATGCTGCCTTACAAGACCCTTTCCTTTTCCAAAATCGAGGGCAGACATGGAACGTATGCGCTGATTGACAAGGGAGAGAACCGGGACAAAGAGATTAAAAAGCCCCGCCCCTCTGTCCGGGCGCAGCTTGCCGCAGACAAGAAAACAGCCGCCCCGAAAAAGTCAGCGGCAAAAAGAAAAAATCACGATTTGGAGGTATGAGCATGAATAGATTTACTGTTGAGGAAACAAACCTTTTGAGCATTTACCATGAGGGAAGCAAGGCGCAGCTTATTGAGAACATGACCGCTGCGCTGCCTTACATGGACGCGGGATTACGGGAGCTTGCAGAGCGCACCATTTCCAAAGTGAACGCGCTGACCGACGCCGAGTACAAAGAGCTTTCCGTTTATCCTGCTGATGAAGTATGACCGGGATTAAGCGGCTGATGCCGCGACAAAGCCGCAAGGTAAACACCCTTGTGAAAAAGGAGTGCTGCAACTGCGAGAATGGCAACTGTATTTTACTGGACGACGGGGACACTTGCGTATGCCCGCAGCTCATTTCCTATTCCCTGCTCTGTAAGTGGTTTCGGATTGCCGTACTTCCTCTTGATAAGCTGCTCTATGCGGAACTCTATCAGACCGAGGACAGAAAGAAATGTACCGTGTGCGGCGCGTTCTTTGCGTCCACCTCTAACAGCGTCAAATACTGCCCGGACTGTCGGAAGCGGATTACCCGCAGACAGGCAGCCGAGCGCATGAGAAAACGGCGCGCTCTTGTTACGCGGTAAGGGCGAAAAAAGCCTTGTTTTACAGGCTTCTGACAACCGTTTCCTCATAGGGCAAGGGCTTTATACCTTTTCCCTTAAAAACGGCGTTCTACTGCGTAACATTTCAGAACTGCACCCATAAGAAAACCGGGGCGCGGATAGTCTTTACTGACTGTCTGCGTCCCGGTTTTTCCTTTGCTATTTTTCCATGTTGATTTGAGGGGTTGCGCCCTTATCTGTGGTAAGTAAACGGTATATCGTAAGGGGGATATACCATGCAGCCACGACGAGCCGCCATATCAAAATGACCCCACCGATAATGCCGCCCAAAATGAAGTTGAGGGCAATGATACCCACCGTTCCGGCTATGTCATACCCATGCGGTACAAGCCATACGAACATACGGCGAATACCAAAGGGAATACCGCAGCACAGCCACACATAAAAGTAATTGGTCTGCCCGTCCTCTGTAAAGACGTTCTTAAACATGAAGAATAAAAACAATGCGATAACGGCGGGCAAAACGGTTCTCTTAAAAAAGTCTTTCCAAATTTCCCCGCGTGTCATGGTATCACTCCTTTTCTATTGGGAATTGTGGGATAGCTTCTAACAGTTTCAGTATGAGCGTTTGCCGTAAATCGTCGTCGATTTCCTCTTTTACGCTTCCGTCCGGCTGACGCTTTTTTACCATTGCAAGGCGGTTGATTTCGTCACCGTAACAAGCAAGCACTTTTTCCAACGCCCATTTTTCGCCCGCAACGGCGGCGCGTATCGTTTCATAGTCCGGCATTTCCTGTTCCATTCTCTGACACTTCCTTTGCTGAAAATGTATCACTTTGGTATGTAACTACTGTTTTTGATAGGAACTATTATATCATACAAGTATGAACAAAGCTACTCCCCGCGTTCTTTTCCTTTTTCCCGTTCCGGTTCTCTTGGCTGCCGTAAAATGCTGTCTATGTTCTGTTTGATAACGTCGTACTCTTTGACCTGTTTTTTCAGTCTGCCATAGTCGGCGTAAAGGGCTTCTTTCTGTTCCTGGAGCTTTTCATATTCCGATTGCAGCGCGGTGAGGTTCGGGAGCTTGGAAACGCCCGCCGCCTTTAATGCCTTTGCCGCTGCTTCATGCAAGATGATTTCGCGCTCATGAGCTGCCCGGTAACTGTCCTTATTTCTTGCTTTGCGGTATGCGTCATAGGCGGGTTTTGTCTTTTGGAACGTGGAAACATTCTTGATAAGCACCGCCATATCTACAAGCCGTTTTTCCGCGCTCTTTAATGCGTCTGCCGCCTGTTCGCTCTCTGTCTGTATCTCTGCGATTTTTGCGGTCAAGTCGGTGTATTGTTCAATCTTGTGTTCCGTAATAAAATTCATGGTCTTAGCTGCCTGTTTCAGATTGTGGATTTTCGCCCATTGTTCATAACCCCGGCTCTGCGCCGCCTTGATACTGTTTTCAATATCAATGAGCAGGGACATGCCGCGTTCTGTCTTGGGAGCTTTGGCGGTGCGGGTACGCTTGCCCTCTATCCGTTCCCGGATTGCTTCCTCTGTATAATCTGCGCCGAGGGTTTTCAAACGGGTAAACCGTTCCTGTCCCGGAACCAAACAGGACACATATTTTCCCCGTTTGATTGTGAAGCCTTCTGCCTGTAACCGCGCGAGCAATTCTTCAAAGTCGGACACTTGGGGGATAAGGGTATCGACGGCAAGTTTCAATTTTGCTTTGGCGGTTTTCTCTTTCTTATACACCGCATAATTCTTTCCCTTGCCGCCTTTCTCCGGCACAAGGACGGACAAGCCGTTTTCCCGGCACAGCCTGTCGCTGATGTTGCGTATTCCGTAATAGGTGCGCTTGTTGGAAACATACTTGTGGTAGTCTACAAAGTTTACCGCACAAAAAATGATGTGGTTATGGATATGCCCTTTATCTATGTGAGTGGTAAGGACGTATTCATATTGCCCCTTTGTTACCGCGTCGGCAAGCTGTTTTCCGATTTCATGGGCTTTCTCATAATCGACTTCCCCCGGCTCAAAAGATTGTATCAAATGGTGTGCGAGGTTGTTTCCTCTGTCAAGAGCTTGCGACAATGTAAATCCGAACTCAATATCTGCCGTTTCATAGCTGCACCCGAACGAGGACACCAGCATTTTCCCGTCCGTCTTGTTCGGGTTTTGGATATAGTCAAGGGCTTTTTTTAACGTGCTTTTAATAGGCTTAATCTTTGTAACCGCCATATCTCCGCAAGCACCTCCTTGATTTCTTCTATATCCTCTTGGTAGACGCTGCCCGTCGCATTGACGCGCTTTGCAATCTGATTGACATTGACCCCGATTTTCTGTATCTCCGCTGTCATAGCTTTTATGTCGGCATGGTCTATCTGAATGATATACCCGTCGATTGCCATTTTCCGCAAGTAGGCTTCCATGTTCCGGGTAGGGACGAGCTGCATTTTCTGTTCAATGAACGCCCGTTCTTCCTCTGTTACTCTGAATTTAATTTGTACTGTCCGTTTCCTGCCGTTCATCGGCTCACACTCCTTTCCATTCCGAGGGTTTGGGACACTTCCCAACAAGCAATTTTCAACCGACGCGCCGCAGCGCAGGAGGGCGAAAATACGGAAAGGGTACCCCTTTCCTATGCTTGCTAAGAAACTTTCTCCCTTTATCCCTACTACATGGAAAATCTGATTTTGCCAAAGCAGGACAAAAGAAAAACGCCGCAAACTGCGACGTTTCAAACTGCTTTTTCTATGAAGAAACGAGGGAACTTTATTCCCCCGTTGTTTCGTTGTTGGCTTCCTCAATCCCTTTTGCGGTAGCTGACAGGATTTTCAAATCCTTTTCGCTCATGCCGTCGAGCATGGTATCAAGCTGACGGCGGCGTGTGGACTTTTCCTGTTCCCGTTCCGGGAAAAAGAACTGGTCTACCGATACGTCAAGCAGGGTTACAAGCTCATACAAAATCTGCAAACTTGGGTGCTGCCCGCTGTTTTCAATGGACGCGATATATCGCGGCGCAATGTTCAGCTTATCCGCTAACTGGTTGCGGGAAATTCCCTTTGCTTTTCTTGCCGCTTTGATAGCCTGTCCGAAAGCCTTAAAATCAAACTTTTCTTTGCTCTGCTTCATAATCATTTCACCCAACTACATTGTATATTTCATCTCTCTTTCAAGATATGATTACACGCATCATAGTATGGATAGAAATAGAGCATATCATGTACTTGCTATTATTCGGTTATCCGAGTATAATTATATTGATAATGTTTGAAGAAAGGACGGTTACGATATGGAATATATGTCTTGTCCCGAAGCAGCGGAAAAATGGGGTATTTCTGAACGGCGTGTGCAGATACTTTGTAAAGAAAATCGAATACCTGGTGTTTCAAAAATCGGTTATATGTGGTTGATACCCAAGAGCGCAGTAAAACCATTTGATAAAAGGATAAAAAGGAGTGTAGACAATGAATGAAAAAATTTTAGTTGTAGATGATGAAAAAGAGATAGCAGATTTACTTGAAGTTTATCTTAAAAACGATAATTATATAGTACACAAATATTACAATGGAATTGAAGCATTGGAATGTATTCAGAAAACGGAAATTGATTTGGCGATATTGGACGTTATGCTTCCTGATATAGACGGATTCCGTATTTGCCAAAAAATTAGAGAAAATTTTTATTTCCCTGTTATTATGCTTACAGCTAAAATTGATGATGGCGATAAAATAATGGGGCTAACAATAGGTGCCGATGATTATATAACAAAACCTTTTAATCCCCTTGAAGTCATTGCAAGAGTGAAAACACAGTTAAGACGCTATCAGAAGTACAACAATCCAACAAAAAAGCAGTTTTTTCCAAAAAGTGAATATGACATTAGAGGATTGATTATCAATAAGGACACGCATAAATGCTTTTTGTTCGGAAAAGAAATATCTTTAACTCCTATCGAGTTTTCAATCCTTTGGTATTTATGTGAACATCAAGGCAAAGTTGTTTCAACTGAGGAACTATTTGAAAATATCTGGAAAGAAAAATATTTAGATAATAACAACACCGTAATGGCACATATAGGGCGGCTTAGAGAAAAATTAAATGAACCCGCCAAAAATCCAAAATTTATCAAAACAGTTTGGGGGGTAGGTTATGAAATTGAATAAAAATGAACAAAATTATCTGCTTACAATCCTGTTTAAAAGTTATATCTTACAGAGTGTAATTTGTTCGGGAATTATCTTAGTGTGTACGGTTTCGTTAGATATGGGACTTACTTGGGTACTGGATAGATATGTGGAACATTACTACCTGATATATAGGGGACTTTATGTTTATATGGTAGGGCTTATATTATGGGTAGTTTGCATTTTGTATTTGACTTATAAACTTTTGAAAAAGGTTGTTAATTATGTCTACGAGTTACAAGCTGCAACAGGAAAACTATTTGATAAATCAGTAGATTATATTGAACTCTCACCGGAACTAAGCGAAATTGCTATCAACATAAATCGCTTAAAGCAAGAAGCAGAAAACAATGCGCGACTTGCACAGGAAAATGAACAGCGCAAGAATGATTTGATTATGTACCTTGCACATGATTTGAAAACGCCGCTTTCTTCCGTCATTGGCTATCTAACACTACTGCATGATGATGAACAACAAATATCACAGGAGTTAAGAGAAAAGTATCTTTCTATTTCTCTTGATAAAGCAGAACGTCTTGAAGATTTGATAAACGAGTTTTTTGAAATCACACGATTTAACTTATCTAACATAACATTACAATACAGCAACATAAATTTGACCCGTTTATTAGAACAACTTATCTATGAATTTAAGCCCATATTAAAGGAAAAAAATTTGAAATGTACTCTCAATAGTACAAGCGACATTATGCTACATTGCGACGCAAACAAAATACAACGTGTGTTCGATAATCTCTTGCGTAATGCGGTAATTTACAGTTATACAGATACAGAAGTTGCAATAACCACAGAACTTCAAGAGAACACTATTGTAATTACTTTTGAAAATTTTGGGAATCCTATCGCAGAAGAAAAACTAAAACTAATATTTGAGCAGTTTTACCGAGTTGACACATCAAGAAATACTACAAGTGGTGGTGCCGGATTGGGACTTGCGATTGCGAAACATATTGTAGAACTACATAAGGGGACTATTGTTGCTCATAGTAAAGACGAGTGTATAAAATTTATAGTTACACTTCCACTTTCGTAGGAAAATCGTAAGAAATTCCGTAGCAAAAAAGAGGATTTTCTTGCGAACAATCATCAAAATTAAGGCTTTTATTTTGATACAATTATTGTATCAAGGTGAAAGCCTTTTATCTTTAAACGAAATATAATATACAATAACAAGGAGGTATGTTGGTGAAATACCAAAATCGAATTATGGCGTTACCTATGCTATGTATGATAATAATTGTGTTATCTGCCTGTTGTTTTGACGAGCAGAAAAATGAAACCAGTAACGTAAATCCAAAAGTACAATCCGTTGAAACGGTATCCGTTACTCGCGGTAATCTTACTCCAACGGTATCTGCTCACACAACTATTATTCCGGCTTTGGATTTTGTTTTATGTTCTTCTGTTGAGGGTACTTTTGAAGCCTGTTCCTCAGCCGGCAACAAAATTACTGAGGGTGGTGTGATTGGGAAAGTATCTGAAGAAGAAATAAAATCCCCAGTTGACGCAACGATTCTTTCTATTATCTCATCTAATGAGAGTGTTCCCAAAAATTATCCCTTAGCAACAGCTAAGTACACAGGTTTTGCTCTCAATATTGAAGCTGAAAATTTTTTGAAAATATTGCCGGAAAATGCAGCATTAAAAGCAAAGTTTCAAGTAGTTGATGGTGTGGGACCTACGGAAGCGATTGCAGTTGTAGTACCAGTATCAGAAAATGCAGAAAGCACATTGCAATGTTTAATTGGAAAAGATATTGATGTAAAACCCGGACAAAGTGCTACCGTTGTCATAACAGCCGAAACTAGAAAAGATGTGCTTTTGTTACCACTTTCAGTCATTGCGGGCAGACAAGGTAAGGGAATGGTAACCGTAATAAATGACGGAAAACAAATTCAAACAGAAGTTATGCTGGGTGCAACTGATGGTGCATATATAGAAATATTGTCGGGTGTAAATGAGGGCGATACAATTTCTTCTATTCCCCCAAACCTTGACCCAAGGAGTAATTTGTAACATGGAAAAAACGAATGGAGGAAATTTAATTCAAATAAAAAACTTGGTAGCGACTGTTAATTTGAATAATGGTGATACCTTAGTAACTGTAAACAAAGCAAATATGGAACTAAAGCGAGGAAACAGCTATGCTATTGTAGGCAAATCGGGTTCAGGAAAAACAAGCCTTATATCAATTATAGGTTTACTCAACCACTCATATCAAGGCGAATTTCTTTATAATGGTATGTCTGTTTCCACTTTAACAGATAGCCAGCTATCTATGCTTCGAGCAAGTAATATCGGTTTTGTTTTTCAAAACTATTCTTTAATTAAACATTTAAGAGTTTGGGAAAATATTGAGCTTCCTTTACTTTATTCCAAAAAGAAAATGAATACAAGACAGCGGAAAGAAGCAATACGAAATCTTTTGCAAAGTGTTGGATTAGAAGGAAAAGAAAATGATTATCCATCTAATTTATCAGGAGGCGAACAACAAAGAGTGGCGATTGCCCGCGCACTTGCAGTATCGCCGGAAGCCATTTTATGTGATGAACCTACTGGTGCTTTAGATAAAAAAACCGGAAAACAAATTATGGACCTTTTACATCAAGTTGTGCTTAAAAATGGCATTATGCTTTTAATAGTAACTCATGACCTCGATATTGCAAAGACTTGTAATACAATTTTTGAAATGGACGGAGGGAGGCTTCAATGTGTTAAATATGATTCTTAAAGACCTTCGTATTTCTCCTCTCCGCAATATTTTAACCAGTATTTCTATGCTTGTAGGAATTATAGCAATGATAGGTTCCGTTTTGGTTGGTACTCTTGGTAAAGAGTATTTAATTTCTGTTAATGCACAGATATACGGTTGGGTTCCAACATACTCCTTTTCAATAATGGATTGCCGTTTTGAAGATGCCGCTAAAATGCAGAATTTTTTGACAAAAGTACAGCAATTAGATGACTCGATAGCCGTTACTCTGTCTATGCAGGAAAATATAAGCTTTGCACCGATTCCATCCCTTTCATCATTGAAAGATAAAAATGACACACTTTATAAAGATTTTATACCTGTTGATGTCATTTTCACAACAACAGGTTACAATAAAGTCTATAATTTACCTATGTCATCGGGAAATTGGTTTTACTCCTCCGAAACAAACAATATTCTTTGTATGGTAGTAAATAAAGAGGCTGAATCCTATTTCAATACTTCGTATGCCGTAGGTAATCCAAAAAACAGCCTTGCATTAACACCGTTTAACGTAACTGGGATTGTAAATGACGGAAAGGATATACCTACAATCTATATTGACGTACAAGCAATAGAACAGCTTGTTCCTAATATGTGGCAAGTACAAAGTGCAAATATTTATTGGCACATGACTAATGGACTTACAACAAAACAAATGTATTCTGCCTTACAAGATATTTTGAAAGAAACAATAGGAGGTCATTTAGAAAATACAGGAAGAAGCGATATTGGTAATGCTTATGATTCTGTATTAGCTATGCTTCAACTAGGACTTTTAGTAACATCGTTTTTATTATTGTTTGTTTCTGTTTTGGGACAGATTAACATAGGTTTATCTTCTTTAGAACAACGTACACATGAGCTGTTGATTAGAAGAGCAATAGGAGCTTCCCGCGCAAATATTGTTACTTTGGTTTTAGGTACGCAACTGATTATTTCAATATTCGTTTGCATTGCGTCAATTTTACTCTCGCTACTTATCGTTGAAGGTATCAGTGTATTGCTTCCACCTGATTCACCAATAACAGCACCAAGTTATCCTATTTTTTCGGCTGTCATAGCTGTAATAACTTCTGTTATTGTTGCATTATTAGGCGGGTTATTGCCCGCAATAAAAGCAGCAAAACTGGAACCTGCATTAGCACTTAGATAAAAGTTTAAGAAATTGGAGGAATAAATATGAAAATATTATCTGCTAAAACAAAAATTCTTTTAGGAATGATTTTTACTTTAATGATATGCTTAATGTTTGCGGGGTGTTCTAATTCTGATACTACATCTGATTCAAGAGGATTTACAGACTTTGAGCATATCGAAGAAGAATATCTTGCAACCATTGACAGTTTGGATTGGCCAGATGGAGTTGAACTTCCTAAAAAGTTGGAAAATGAAGATACAGGGGCTTCTTTCCAAGTTGGCTATGGTGAAACAAGAGCTTCTAACTTGTGGGAATATTCATGGATGAAAGAATGGCTTGACACTTATAATACAAATCCGGAAAGAGCCGAAAAAGCATTAGAAGAATTGGAAAAAGCATTTGATATGCCATATATGGGAAAAGACAGGTGCGATGACGCTACTCGTAATTATTTGCGAGAAAATATTGACAAAGCAAAACTAGGTGATCCATCTGGTTTTAGGGAGTGTATAGATGTTAATTATTGATTGGTCTTACTAACAAGTAATTTTCAAGTACATTTAGGGAGGTGAATTAAGTAGATGAGAAGAAATTATAAGAGAAAAAAATTCCATGTAAGCGGTATCTGTATTTTTCTTGTTTTGATAATATTTAGTGTTGCTTTTGTATTGTGGGCAATGAAACCTGACAATTTTCGCAATGAGAAGAATAAAATCAACTCTTGGCTGAATGGAATTTCCTTTCAAGATTTTTATAATGCAAAATCCCTCATATTAGTTGACCTTTCTAATGACAATATATTTATTTCAAAGCGAGAAAACGAGCAACAGCTTCCTGCCAGCTTAGCCAAATTATTTGTCATTGAATACGCAGCAACACTTGCGGATTTAGATAGTATTGTTCCTGCAAATTATGAAGCAATCCAATTAACTAAACCTGGTTCATCTGTTGCGAATATAGACGCGAAAAAATATTTTCTCCACAATTTGTTTGCTGCCATGTTGGTTCCATCTGGAAATGACGCTGCTTATGTAGTCGCGGATTATTGTGGTTCTATTCTTTCACCACAAGCTAAGAATAGTCAAGAACGTATTAATGTTTTTATGGAACATCTAAATAATTACTTACAAAATCAAGGGTATGAAAACACAATTTTATATGACCCAAGCGGATATGATGTCAATGCTCTCACTACCGTTTCAGACCTAAAATCAGTATCTACTCACCTTTTAGAGAAGCAATGGTTTAGAGATATTGTTTCAAAGAGTAATTATACAGCTACTTTACCTGACGGAAGTACGCAGACATGGAGGAATACTAATACTTTTCTTGACCAAACATCAGAATATTACAATGAAAATGTTAAAGGTATCAAGACAGGTTCCTTATCTAATGACTATAATTTAGTTGTTCTTTATCAACAACATGGAAAGGAATTTTTAATATGTAGTTTAGGCTCTCAATCGGATTCTTCAAGATATGATGATGTGAATTATATTCTTAAAACAATAGATGAATCTGACTATTTAACTAAATGATTTCATCTGCCGGACGACGGCAAAAGAAAAAAAGCCGTCGCAGAGCAGACACATTTTCACGCGCCTACTCTATTTCGGCGGCTTTGATTATCAGAGCCGCCGTTTCTTTTTATCCATCTAAATTCCAACGACGACCCTCTACCATGTAAAGGCATGGCGGCTTTAGGAGGTAGCCGCCATGCACTTATCAACTTATCGACACAAATCGACATTCCCCCAATTATCAAAAAAAGTCTATCCCCTGCAACGGGGTATTTCGGGCATAAAGATGAACAATCACATCATCTAAATACTTTTTATGTTTCCTTTGCGTCTGTCTGCGCCTTGCAGATGGGCGCATTTTGCATTTTACAGAACTTTTTTCAAAGAAATTTTTGCTTTCGTCCAGCGTTTGAAAAAGTCGTCTGTATTATCACGCGAAAAGGGGAGGTACTACCACCTTTCGACAGAAAGGAGGTGAGAACATGGAACCTAATCGCAGAGAATTTCAAAAGCAATGTGCCTTTCAAAGTTTCTGTAAACGGGTGCTGCACAACGAAGCGTGCAACGCCCACGACGAAATCCGGCGACGCAGAAAACGGGAAGTATCGTTTTGCGACCTTGCCTTGCATGAGGAACGGCAGCTTTACACCGTTGACAAGTATTTTCAAGACGAAGAAGCTGAACCGCGTTATCAAATGGCAGGAAAAGAGATAACCCCGAAACTGCTGCTTGAAGCAATCCGCACTTTGCCGGAGGAAAAAAGGACTGCTATCCTGCTGTACTATTTCGAGGGCATGACCGACGTGGAAATCGGAAAGATGTTCAATACGTCGCGCAGCACGATACAGTACAGACGGACAAGCTCTTTTGAACTGTTAAAGAAATATTTGGAGGGACACGCTGATGAATGGGAAGAATGGTAAACAATCCGACTACCCGGAAATCGCCCTTGTTCCCTATCCCGTCATTGTGGCGGCGAGCAAAGGCGACCCGGACGCTATGAAAATAGTCTTGCAGCATTTCAGCGGCTACATAGCGAGCCTGTCCATGCGGAAGCTCTACGACGAGCGCGGCAACGTCTACTATGGCGTTGACGAGGACATACGGGAACGGCTGCAAGCAAGACTGATGAGGGCTATCCTCACATTTCGGGCTGATGAATAGTTGAGCATGACCGTAAAACGTCTTGTAACCCCTTTTCCGTTTTACGGCAAGCAGAACAGCCATCTTGTTCTTTGAAAAAGAAAGCGGCGCAAGAGAACGGCGACGCAGTATAGGGCAAATCGGATACGTTCCTTTTGTGCCGAGCCATACAGCGGGTGCGCCATGACTTCCCTTTCGGGAACGAGCGAACAACACTACACCGCAAAGCAAGTCAGCAGCTTGCGGGCGACGACACACAAGAGGGATAATGATACTCCCTTACAGCCACAGTCCGAGCGTTAGAAGCGTCGCAGGCAATGGGTAGGGCTGCGTGAGAACCACGCAGGAGTGAAATTCTCGTGGAGCTATGCTAATAGCCGTTCGATTAAAGCCCCTTTTATTCAAAAACATACCTTTGAGCCATTTTGAAAGGGGGTATTCCTATGGCTAAAAAGGAAACTACAAACCATGCCGCCCCTGTTTTGCCTATGCTGAAAACAGTAGAGCAAATGAGCAAGGTTAGCGGTATTGGAGAAAATAAATTACGCGAGCTTATGGATAACGGCGAACTGGAATACGTTCAAAACGGAAACCGCCGCTTGATTGCCGATACCGCTATATGGGATTGGTACGAGCGAGCGAAAAACGCCGTAAAGCCCCCGGCAGAGCAAGGGGGTTAAGTTATGGCAATCTCAACAAGACAGGTAAAAAACAAACGCGACAGCAACGGCGTACTGACCGGACGACCCGGCACAGTCTACGACGTAAACATAAAGTACACCGCCCCGGACGGAAAAAAGAAGTCGTATGCAAAAAAGGGCTTTGCCACCAAAAAGGAAGCAGCACAGCATGAAGCGGAAATGAAAACGAAGCTCCAAAATCCGGGGCAAGTTGCTTCTATTACTTCACAGAGGAAACAGACTGTCGCTGCCTATCTCAATGACTGGGTGGAAAGCTATGCAAGAGTGAACTTGCGCCCCTCTACTTATGACGGGTATAAAAAGACGATTGCAAACTATATCAATCCGTATATCGGCGGCGTTGCCCTCAATCAGCTTACCCCTGCTATGGTAGACAAGATGTTTCAGCAGATTATAGACAAAGGCTTGAAGCCGTCCACCGCAGCCGGGGCAAAACGTGTTTTGAGTGTGGCGTTGAGCCATGCCCGC
Organism: Pseudoruminococcus massiliensis; assembly: GCF_900291955.1. Classification (GTDB taxonomy): domain Bacteria; phylum Bacillota; class Clostridia; order Oscillospirales; family Acutalibacteraceae; genus Pseudoruminococcus; species Pseudoruminococcus massiliensis. The sequence continues at coordinate 301,991 of NZ_OLMR01000001.1, forward strand.
AAATACCGCTATATCGAAACCAACGCGGCAAAAGATACCCTTACGAAGTTTGGGAAAGGCGACAAGACCCCTGACCCTTACACGCCGGAACAGGTGAAAGCCTTAATGCAGCGCGTCGAGGGTACTGTTTGGGAAATGCCTGTTATCTTGGGCGGGCTTTACGGTATGCGCCGTTCTGAAATCTTAGGCTTGCGTTGGCGCAATGTGGATTTGGAGAACAACACCTTTGATGTTACCGAGCAGCTACCTTTCAAGGTACCGCCAAAAACAAAAGTCATTGAAGAAATGGCACCGCCGAAATCCAACGGCAGAAAGCTACCCATTACGGAGCTTGCCCGCCCGTTCTTCCTCAAACAGCTTGCCATGCAGGAAGTACAGAAAGAACAGGCAGCAAAAGACGGAAAGCCTTACTATGACAATGACCTTGTTGTAGCAAAGCCGGACGGCGCACCTATCGCCGCGTCGTGGGTGTCCTCTCAATTTGGAAAGCTGCTTGAAGATTTGGATATGCCGCACATTCGTTTTCACGATTTACGACATACGGCAGCGACCAATATGCACCAACTGACAGGCGACTTCTATACGGTTGGCGAAGTCTTGGGACATACTCTTGCGGGTATCGGCGCGTCGCTTGGGCTTTCCATGAACTTTGAAGCTGTTACCGCCCGTTATGTGGACGTGCGGCTTGAACGAAAAAAAGAAGTTTTGGACGCTTACCATAGCGCGGTGGAAAAAGCAGCCCCGGAGAAACCAAAGGAAGCCGAGCCGAAAAAAGGAAAACGGGCAGCAAAGAAAAAACACAGCGAAATAGACCTTTAACCGCTGTATCTCTTTACTGCTCTTTACAACCTTTTATATGCCCGCGTGGAATTTGGGCACCATTTGGGCACCATTTACGGAAAAAGCACCATGAAAACAGAGGGTAAAAGAAACGCCGACAACTCACAAAAACGTAGTGTTCATGCGGGTTTTCGGCGTTTTCCTATCCCTTAACGGGCTTCTATTCATCTTGTGCGAGAGAGAAAAATTCTACTATTTTTTATTATTTAATAAGCTTATAATAAACAGAGATTATAAAATCCTTTGAAAACCCTTACAGTCGAGTACTGAAGTGAAGCAAGAGGATTGTCACTGGTATTAAATGTCTCAGGTTCATCTGCAACAGGAAAATGAAAAGATATATTAGATAAATTTGCCATTGCATGTGTATATATCACTCCAGAATCATTTAAATACTGACGATAAAATTTCAATAACAAATTATGTTTCATTTCTTCTGCAGCATTATCAAGTATAGGAAGTCCTCGTTCTTCTTCAGGAATGTCTATTTCATCTAAGCAAAGAACTTCCTTGCAAAGCCACTCCCATGCATCGTTAAACTGCATGTTAGATTTAATACTTCTCCAATCTAACGCCGTATAAAATTTCATTAAATACTCTTTATTAGCATTGGGAATAATTCCGTCCGCCGAATTAAATATTAAATTTTCAAGTTCTGAACGAACTGTCCTCCATGCATCTTCATATTTTGAAGACCATAATTCTTCTATATCTCGTATTTTTACTTTCTCTATTTCCGCTTTCAGTTTCTTCTTGCTTACAACAGATCCGTCCTTTCTCTGGATCGTCCAATTATCAAAGTCGTAATAAATTTTATTCAATTCTAGATTATCAGAAACAACTGCTTCTCCATAATGAAACTCTAAATCTTTGAGGCACGCAAAGATTTTATCTGCATCTTCTTGGGTTACAATGGGCATCCCAGCTACAATCGAATGATAGTTTGTTATTCCCGCTATATTATCTTTATTTCGCTCAACTACACTTTCTTTGTCCTCAAGAAAACGTATATATAAAGTACCATTCCCATGCAGATAGATATGTTCTTGGAATCAAATGATGATACTTTGCTTTTGTCTCACCCATTGAATCTCCCCCATTTCAAGTGTTTATTGAATAATTCTAATTTCTCAATCAGCTTCATATCAGCTGGTAACCAGTCAACGCTGTATAATTCATCTTTACAAAGCCAGCGCGCGTTCTCTGCTTCTTTGAGTGTTATTTCACCATCAGTCACAATGCACCAGAAGCAGTCCATACTTAAATGAAATGATGGGTAATCATATTCAATAGTGTCTATCAAATCGCCAACTTCGATTTTTACATCAAGCTCCTCTTGAATTTCCCTTACTAAGGCTTCTTGTGGTGTTTCCTCAAGTTCGATCTTTCCTCCAGGAAACTCCCATTGGCCCTTAAATTCACCGTATCCTCTCGCTGTGGCAAAAATCTTATCTTCGCTACGAATCACTGCAGCGACAACTCTAATCCTCTTCATATCTTCCTTATATAAACTCCAGCAACTTCTTTTCCATGCAGAATTCATACCCCATCTTTTTTAATCCAACCTTATCAAACTGAACGACTATCGTAGTTCCTTCAATCGCTGTAATCTTGCCAAGGCCAAATGCTTTATGTTTCACCTGTCTTCCGACAATATCGGTCGGTATTTCCATCTGCGGTTTTAGCTCTGGTTTCGGAACAATCGGTGCAACAAATACAGGCTTCTTTGTTCCTTTTTTCTTGGCAGCAGCCATCATTTTTGTATACTCAGCATCAACATTCTTACCACGATTTTCGTAGTCATCCATATCCTTAAATACAAACATTTGTGGCTTCTTTACATCATTATCTGGTACAGGCCTTATCGGGAACATCCATACTTTTCGATCATTACCATCTTCACCGGGCTGCACATCTGTGTATGGCTTGCTCACAAGTTCTATTCTTCCGCAGTAGATATATTCTCCAGCATCTATAACTTCAAACAGATGAACATCAACTCCATTATAATCAGACTCAGCCAATGTGGCATTCTGCGCCCAAAGAATGTCTTGGTCACCTGATTTGCCCATGCCTGTATAATGTAAACCCCCGCCGATCCACTTATCATGATAAAGACCTTTTGTATAATCCGATACGATAACAAGTGTATTCGTTGTTCTTGACCGGCGCATACCTCCCATATTTCCGCATTTGAATATTCCAACAATATCTGCGTTCTTTATAATTTGTCCTATTTTTAGTCCAGGATTAAACATAAATATGCCTCCAATTCTCCTCACATCCATTCCACTGCCTGCAAACACCCAAAATGGTCGAGTTGCCGGATTGGTTGTCACCCTTTTTCATTTTCCAAAAATCATCCAAAAATGCCTGACATCTAATCCGAGGTTACAACCTGACACACATTTTGCAGTAGATATGTTTTCCTACAAGAAAACCGAGCTTTCCGCAAGGCTTCTCTGATAATACTAACCTCGCAAAAAGCCCGGAAATACGCCACTTTTCAGCCTTTATTTATCTTTTCTTGACAGCAAACAGACCGTCTCAACGGTATTACCTTTTTCCCACAAGAGCCGCCTTACCTCTTGACCATCCCGATATATTGGGAAATTAAACTCTATCGACTTCAAAGGCTGCTCTGACTCCCCATTTGGATATATCTGAATTTCTTTTATAAGATAAGTAATAAGGCTTTTCTTTTCCTCGTCACTTATTATATCATAGAGCTTTCCGAAATTCAGCATAAGCTTGTAAATATTGTCCAGAGTGATTGTTTCCATTTCGATAGAACTTTTTCTCAGCTTTGCATCTTCAATCCGTTCTTCCAACTCTACAATCGTATCATACAAGGCATCAAGTCTTAAAGTCATGTCGTGGATTTTCCTTTCTCTGAAACGAGCATCAATAGGCAGATTATCAATCTCTCGTTCCAGACGGGCTTTATTCAAATCTACTTCTTTCAACTTACTCTCGTAATTGGCAAGTTCCTTATCAATAGCTGTTGTATCGGTCTGTACGCCAATACGCTTTTCAATCTCTTTTGCAAAATACTTATCGCTTACCAATTCCTTAACAGCTTCAATTACAAGCGGCTCAATATCTGTTTTTCTTAGCGATGCTTTATAATCACAATGATGTCCTCGCTCCTGCTTATTTCTGCCGCAAATATAATAGTAAACCTCTTTGTATGTGCCGTCTTTATTTGTCCAAGCGTGTTTGTTCGTATACATTGAACTTCCACAAAGGGGACACTTTAATATCCCCGTCAAAAGGTGTGACCTATCCTTACCGATTTTGGATGGCTGTTTAATTCCTGTCGCCATACGCTTTGCGTGAACCTTTTGCCACAATTCCTCGCTGATAATTCCTTCATGTTGTCCATCTTCCAGAATGTAATCCTCTGCATGAACCTGCTTATATTCATTTTTTGTACCTTTTACCTTTTCTCGTGTTCTTCTGCCATAAGCAATCTTTCCACAATAAACAGGATTATCTAATATCAACCGTATAAAATGACTGCTCCAAGTTTCCAATGTGCCGTTCTGACGAGGTATCTTCTTTATACCTTGAAGATTAAGATATTTTGCTACTCCGCCAAGTCCTATATCAGAATTAGCAAATTTATCAAATATAATTCTGATTGCTTCAGCTTCCGTTTCTTCTATCAAGAGCTGATTGTCTTTCAGATAATATCCGTATGGTGCAAATCCACCATTCCACCCACCTTGTCGTGCTTTTTCTCTCCGTCCATTCATTGTCTGTTCAATGATATTTTCTCTTTCTATTTCTGCAACCGCAGACAAAACAGAGATTAAAAGTTTTCCACTTGTCTGTGACGAGTCAATTCCTTCTTCAATACAAATAAGATTTATTCCATAAGATTGTACAAACTCTAATGAATTTAGAATATCCGCTGCATTTCTTCCGAAACGGGAAAGTTTATAAACCAGAATATAGTCTATCTCCAATCCGTTTTTTATATCGGAAAGCATTTTCTTAAATGCAGGTCGTCCTTCAATAGATTTTCCTGATTTACCTGCATCCTCATAGATACCGACAATTTCCATTTCTTCTCGGTCAGCAAATCGTTTTAATCCGTTTTTTTGTCCTTCAAGGCTATATCCGTCTACCTGCATTTCGGTACTTACTCTCGGATACAGGACACATTTCTTTCCTTCTCTGTTCATCGTACCACCTCCATAATTTTATAGGGAAATGTGATATGTAAGGCTGCGTAGCTTACGCAGCACAATCCAATTCTTGCAAAACTGTCTTTCCGTATTTTTCAACTATCTGCACCATAACATTGATAAATGAATTAAATACTTCGCTTTCATCTTTCATCTGTTCATTTTGCAATTCTGAATTTTGGATATAGTTTTCATTTCCCATAATGAGTACCTCCGCTATAAAACAAGCGGCTGTACTCTAAATTATAGAAATACAGCCGCATTTTTACCAATGTGCAAATTTATCGTTCTCGTCCCTTTTACACATCTGTTGCCTTCATTTTCTCCAATGCAACACTAATGGCAAGAGCCTTATCAACCCTTGCCACTATATCGTCTGGTATCATTCCCAAATACTGCTTTAGTCGCTGCTTATCAATCGTTCTTACCTGTTCAAGCAAAATGATTGAGTTCTTATCCAAACCTTCAAAATCATTGATTAAAGTGTGCGTCGGCAATTTTGCTTTAGCGTGTATTCGGCTTGTGATGGGTGCGACAATAACCGTAGGGCTATGCTTATTGCCGACATCGTTTGAAATGATAAGTACAGGTCTTGTTCCGCCTTGCTCCGAGCCGATAACGGGATTTAGATATGCGTAGTAAATATCTCCACGCTTGATTTTTCTTTCCATTATGTTTGACCTCCCAGATTTATTTAGGCAGGTATGTTCTGCCTATGTAGGCAGCCAAACAAAAGGAAGTATTTAAGGTCGGGAGAGTATAAACAAAATCTCTGTTCTTATGACCGCCTTTCGTTTGGCTGAATATGATAGGAGCATTTCAATTTGTCCTCGACACCCCGAAATGCTATGGGAAGTCGCCAAACGGTCAGCAGCGAACTGACACCACGGGAGTTCCACCCCAACTGTCGGTCTGACAGAGCCGCCCTCATTGCCTGCGACGTTTTTTTCACGCTCGGACTGTGACTGGACGGGAGTATCATTATCCTCTTTGTGGATTATGGCGAAATCGGGAGCTGCCCGATATTTTGAGTCGGTAAAGATAGGCTCACCACCTTTCAATCGCTCGCTGCCTTTTGACAGGTCGTGGCGTACCGCTGCACACGCTTATGCTCATCACAATCACAAAGAGAAAGTATTTGGCGAATGGGTATTCGGTTGTCAAGGAGCTATCCCGTTTTCGCCACACAAAGGAAAACAGGGTAAGAGGTTTTTGTCCTCTCACCCTGTAGCCCGTGGGAATATTCAATTTTCCCCTCTACTCAAAAAACTTTTTTAATTTTTCTTTGAGCCTGTCCATTCTTCTGTAAACAGCTTTTTCAGTAATATCCAGATACACCGCAATTTCACGGGTTGAATATCCTTGTACCTTCATCAAAGCAATCTGCAATGTAAGCATGTCCACCTTAATCAAAACTTGATAGAGGTGCTGATTTTCGATGCTGTCCAGAAAATCCTCAACCGTTTTGACTTCGGGCTGTGTAGTATCTTCAACAAGCTCGTCAAGATATGTACCTGTTTCCTGCACTCGCTGATAATACCGTCTGTCGGAATTAAAAATCGCCCAATCGTGAACACGGAGCTTCTCTATATCGTCCTCATTAACTCCCAAGCTCCGTAACTGTTTTTCCTCGGCTTCTTTCCAGAGCCGCCATTTCTTTTCTTCTCTGGCTTTGTTGTAAGCCATAATGTGTACCTCCAATCTGAATTTTTTGAGAAAATTCAGATTGAGGTGGGCTACGACAGCCACTGCCCGAAACAGGCTTCTCCTGCGTTCCAATAAAAAACGACAAACAAAAAGCCGCAAAGGTACTAAGACCTCTACGGCAATACGCATAATTATCTCTATGATATGGATATGTGACTTCTACTTGGAAAGTAGAAAAGTGCCACGAGCAAGCAAGGCTTTTTTTAATAAGTTATCCTCACTTCTGCGTGACACTATGTAAATAGCTGCTGCTTCTGACAAGCAGCGTGGTGGTCGTGCTTGACCAACACATAAAAATCCCCCCAAACTCAAACGGGTTTAGAGGGAAGATAAGTTTTTTTCAGGGCATGTCAAATCAGCCCACCAAAGCACCGTTTTTTTATTTGGTGGGTTGTGCGACCAATTCTGAAAAAAAGAGAGAGCCGATGATCTGTGAGTTTCTTCACAAGTTCATCGGCTCTGCGTCTTTGCGTCTGGCTCTTTGATGATTTGTATTTTTTTACTTTCCGCGAATAAAATGGAAATCGCAACAATTAGCGCCTTCCCCGATTGTTCCTAACCTTTCAAATCTAATTTTGGGTTTATATCCTGCAAAGGCAGTTACATCACTCTGGCAAAACACCGTGCACAATTCGGGACAACAATATTTTTCACACATTTCTTTATAAATACAGCGAACTATGTCAAAATGGATTTCTTTGTAATCATATCTTCTCCATTTCACCGTAAAACCTTCTATTGGATATTTTTTCTTCATGTGTGATTTAGCAAACATCTTGAACAAACTATATGTAAAAGGCATTTTTGTAAGCTTGGTATTTTCTTTTGCTTTATAGTTAGCATTGCGTTGTATTTCTTCATGAGCAACCGCAAGTGCTTTTTCTTTGGTAAAACCGTTTTCTATGAGGGTTATATATACACCTATTGTTGGTAGTATTCTGTTAAAAATATGCTCGTTCATCTCGTCATTTTCAAATCTTATTTCATATTTACATAGGTCGGTATATTTTTGACACATTAAAGAATAAAGCAACTCAGCTTGTTTTTTCCCGTATTCTCTTGATAAATCATCATATAAAAAATTCAAATCCGTTTCCTTATAATCCAAAATTAGCATCTCCGTTTCATACAATATTTAGTTTATCTCGATTATCAATAACTGTTACTTTCAGATACTTTGCTTCAATCAATGTTTCCTGTTTGCACTTCGGACAGTATAGAGGAAAATTCAAAAGAACAGTATCATCTCTGATTTGGTTACGAGTTTTGTTGCCACAAAAGGGGCAGAGTATCCATTCCGTTTTTTTCATTCCAATACCTCACTATCGCCCTAAAATATTAAATTGCTCATAGTCTTATAAATAAAAGGAATATATAGACAAAATAAAGTAAGGCGTTCCCATAACCCTTCATACTTCATAATGGTATTTTGAAATTGTTCTTTATCTCCCATAACAAAGCAGGCGAAGAAAATAAGAGATAAAACAAATGAGCTTATACTGATAATACCCTCCATTATGTCTTTTTGCTTAAATGATACAATTCCATTTAGAAGCGGAAAAAATAATAAAGCCATAAAACCGATTGCAGCACCTACACCATGTATCTTTGAAGCTGTAGTAATTATGTCTTTGCTTTCGTTTACACTAAAAAATCCAGAAATAAGCCCCGCACCAACAGCAAAAATTCCAATCGAAAGAAGCATGAAAACCGCCAGAACAGGAAACCTTGCTCTTAATGACAAAAAGTATGCACCTGCTGTATATGTTAAGAAACCTCCAAGCCAGATAAGCCATAAATTATAAACAAATCGGACAGGACTTTGCGGACTTCCTAAAGCACTCATAACCATTGTTTTGCCGTTGTATGCAGCATAAAACTGTTCTAATATCCACGGGACTAAAAACTCTCCTATAATCGTGAATAACAAAATTATATTGAATAACCGATTGTCTGCTATGTTCCTCATTTCGTTATTCTCCTAATATTTCTTTATGCTTCCTTGAAAGTTATGGGCTTTTTCCAACAGCGGTCCTTTTGCACCCATAGTAAATGCAATATCACTGCTGCGAATAGATAGCAACTCCATTCCAGATTGTAGTTCTAAGACCGCCAAAGTGCTATGTGGCAATTTAATCACACCATTTTTATCAATATCAAGCCAAGCATATTTACGCCCTTTATATTGCATAAACTCACCCTCTGAAAGCAAACAATCCCTTAATACAGGGCAATCCTCTAAAATATGCTTTAACTTTGAGTTTGACAGCAACGAATATGTAGTAATGCAAAAACCTCCTGTTATTTTGCTTCCTGTAAAGATAATAACTTTCCCATCTCGTGTTGCACCATACTCCAACAATGCTTGTGGTGGAATATGAATTGTTAAATCTGGGCGTATAACAGAAAGCCCAAATACAAATTTACCTCCTTTATTAAGCTGTGGCATAAAAACCTCCTTTTCAAGTATTCCATTTTCAAGTTGATTGTGGTATAATAGTAGTACTTATTAAAACTACTTTATATATAAAGTACTACAAATATAAAGAAATGTCAAGGAGGAAACCGCATGTTATCAAAGCCTGCCACTATGCTTTTAGGTCTTATTTATGAAAAGCCACTTAACGCATATGAGATAATAAAACACTTAAACTACATGAATGTAAAATGGTGGTTTAACATCGCTGATTCAACCGTATATTCTACGCTGAAAACTCTCGAAAAAAAGGAGTACATAATAGGCACAACCGAAAAAGTCGGGAATATGCCAGACCGTACTGTTTATAGTCTTTCTGACAAGGGGAAAGACGAATTTATAGCTACACTAAGGACATCCATCCTGAAATTCAATTATGATACAAACATCTTTTCTATTGCTGCTTTCTTTCTAAATACTTTTTCGCCTTGTGAACAGCGAGAGCTTTTGCAAAAACGCCTTAAGGCTTTACAGAAATACCGTGAAGGGATTGAAAAACAAATCAATCCTTTGTGGGAAAACGAGGTTTCTGCTATTCATTCCGCAAATGTAAAACGGATGATTGATTTAGTAGACGCTGAAATAACAGGAACAAATCGTTTGCTTGATAGCTGTAGTAAAAACGATTAGTATAAGTACATGAAAGAGCCGATGAGCTGTGAATTATCTCACAAGCTCATCGGCTCTGCGTCTTATGCGTCTGAATTTGCGATGATTAGTAGTAGCAAATTCTTTACATTTCGGTATTTACAACTCTTGCTATAGGATATTTTACTTCCTGTAACAAGAGATTTCAAATCGTTTAACTGGAAGCCACATCTCTGTAAAATATATAGGTAAGATTTTCAGAGTATAGGTGGTGAGCTAATGGACGAAAGGAACAATCATTTTGACTTCGATTTTACACCGATAGGACAGGCTATCAAAAAAGCCCGTGAAGCCAGAGGGATGACAAGGGAACAGCTTTCTGGGATAATCGGCTATGCCCCCAGACACATTCAATCTATCGAAAATGAGGGACAGTATCCAAGTATTGAGCTGTTTATTCAACTCATTACGATGTTTGATGTGTCGGTTGACGAATACATATTCCCAAACAAGGAAGTCGAAAAAAGTTCTGTCCGCAGACGCTTAGACGCACAGCTCAACAGATTAGATGATAAAGAGCTTTCCGTCATAGAAGCAACGGTAAACGGGCTATGTAAGGCAAAAGAGCCAGAGGAATAAACCTCTGGTTTTTCTTTTGCCCATTTTTAATAGGCAGGAACGCCGTAGCCATAGATGGAGCTGCTTCCAACCGTATATTGATTTTGCCTGCAAGCGTCTCCAGAGTTACCCTCCACGGTGTAAACGACACCGTTTTCGCATTTATCCACAATGCCTACATGGTCGGTTTCTCCGTCGCCCTCCCAATCAAAGAAAATAATATCGCCTGTCTGCGGCTCGTAGTTTCTGTCTTGCCATTGTCCGTTACCCTTAAACCAATTTGAGCCGTCCACGCAGCCAGAAAATTTAGGGATAATCCCGCTCTCAATATATCCGCATTGGTCGGCACACCATGACACAAAGCAGGCACACCATTCCACACGCCCCTCAAAGCCATACCAACTCCAATAAGGCTGACCGCCCTCATTTCCGAGCTGTGTCAAAGCGACCTCCACAATCGCCTGGTTACCGCCGCTTGTGAACGCCCGCCCGTATGGATAATACCGCAGCACATGGGCGGGATACTGCGTGTCGCCATAGCTGTCCCAACCTAACCGTGCCGCCTGCATGGTGGAAAACTCCACCGCATTGGCATAGGAATAGCCGCCATAGTTGGTCTTAGCCCACGAGATATAGCCATTACCGAAATTGTAACCTTGCAAGGCAAGTTTAATATGCTCCATATCAATCGGATTTTCTACCTCAGCAGAGATAAGGGCAGCCTTTAATTCCTGCACCCCGCACTCAACCGAATATTCTGGGTCTTTAATCCCATTTGGCTCGTGGGGATACCTTGTGTTAAAGCTGCCTTCCGCCGCCTGCATGGGGTCAAGTCCACGCCCGCCAGATTCCTGCATCATTACCGCCTTGATAAGCTCCACATATTCGGGAATACCATACTGTTTGGCATATTTCTGTATCAGCGGCTCATAGGCTTCCACCTCCGCACTGACAGGGGTATAGGCGTTACTTCCGCTTCCGCCGCCAAACAGGGAAACGGCACAGCCGAGCAGGACAACAATGAGAATAATCACAACTGCAATCCAACCACCTGCAATTAAAGCGGAAATCAGAGCTTTTGTACCTGCAATAATCGCCTTGACCGCAGCTATGGTGGCTCTGACCGTCGCTTTCGTTGCTTCGGCGGTTGCCTTTGCGGTGACTTTTGCCGCCTGTGCCGCCTTTTGGGCAGTTTTCGCAGAAGCCTTTGCCGCTACCTGTGCTGTTTTTACTGAGTTTTCCGTCGTTTTGATTGCCGCCTTAGAAGTTGCCTGTGCGGTTTTAATTCCCTTTTCGGTTGTCTTGACCGTTCCCTTAGCAGTTGCTTTCACCGCTTTTTCTGTATTTCGGGCTGTGGTCTTAATCATTTTTTGCCCCTGCTGTCGGGTCTTTATCAACTGCGATTTTGCTGTCTGGGAAACATCGGGGGCAGCGGAACGGCTTGCAGCCCCATGACGGATCTGCAAGCCGTGTTGCTCTGACATATTCTGTGCTGCTTTCTGTTCTGCTGCTTTGACAGCCCGACTTTGCTTGAAATCGGTTATTTTATCTTTTGCCTTACCGATATTATCCTGCGTTGTCTTGACTGCCTTTTGCCCCTGCTTATTGAACTGGTGGATACCTTCGTCCTTTACACGGTCTGCCGCAAAAGAAATCCTGTCCGTAGCATATTCTGTGGCAGAGCTTTCATCAGCGTAATATCCCTGTTCCGCCTTGTCCTTTATCCCCACATAGGCAGATTTCATACGCTCACTGGCTATGGTGGCTTTATCTATGGTCTTTATCGTGCCTTTAACCGCATCTCTGGTTTTAATATCAGCCATAGAAAACCTCCTTTCCCAGAGGATTTGCGTTCAAATCAGCCGACCTTTTTTGCCACTACAACGAGTCTGCCGTTCTGTGCGGAGTATTCGCAGGTGGAAAGGGTAATGAGCCTGTCGCCGTATTCAGCGGTCACACCTGTATCATGCAAAGCAAGCTCCTTGCACTTCCCGACATAGGAATTAAATTCTTCCTCATTCTCCGCATCAACAAAGTCGTAGTATCGGAAGCCCTCAGAACTGTACGCCACAGTCTTAAATACAGCGACGATTTCATACTCTGCCTGCTCTGTGAGGGTATCAAACTGAATAGTCTTGTGTTCCTCATAGAAGCTCTTGGACTTGTAATCCTCCAACGCTCCAAACATCTTGCCACCCTTGATGTGATGACCGTAGATAACCAGATTGTCACTTTCGGCAATATCACAATTCTCCTGCACATAAGGCGTACCTAAGTCGCTGTACTCTTTTTCAAAATTGTGCTTCAGATAAAAATTCGGATTGTTCCTGCTCTGCATCACAGGATAATTGATTGTCGTGCCGGCAATGGAAATCCAACCGACCATATCCTCATTCTGTAAATACAATTCCAGATACTTGGCAAGCACATCTTCTCCCTCGCTGACAGGGGCATCGTCTGGCACGGTTTCATCCGTTGGAGCCTGCTCTACCATCTCGGCAATCTCCTCAAAGGCTTCTGTCTGCTCGTCCACCTCTGCATAGTAATGATAAATGCGGAAGCCGCAAAAAGCCGCCGTACCTAACAGGCACACGGCGGCTACAACACAGATAATAGATTTATAATTCTTCATAGGCTTTTCCTTTCTTATCTTGAAATTTCCGTCTGTTTTCTGGGAGCAGGAAGCTCCCTGCAATATTCGGGGTATCTGACCTTGATACCCTCCATAAAGTAGGGAGCAAACTCACAGCAGAACAACTCCTCTGGCGTGAAATACCGTTCCCGCCCTTCCTCTGCATACCCGTTCCAAAGGTTAAAAGCAAGATGGCAGACCTTGACTGTTCCACTTGTCTGCCAGCCGCCGTGCATACCCTCTGGCTCGATGCAGTCCTCCTTGAAATTGAACATCTGGTTGATGTTCGCCCTCGTTTCCGAAGCGATACCCATCACATAGAAAAACGCCCTGTGATAACAGTCGTTCACTCTGCATTTCATCATATTTTCCAAAAAGAAATCACGATGATCCGTATCACGGAATTTAATATCAGCCATAAAAGACCTCCTTTCTTAGACCTCACCGAACTTGGTCGTCATCAACTTGTAAAGCTCGGTATTGCGTGGGAACTTGTTTACAAACGGTACAAGAGAGCTGCCAACTTTGAGTAATCCCTGTCCTGCACCGACATTCGTGATATAGCTCATCTGAAGGTCGGAGATATTAAGGAGCTTGGCAAGCTCAAGTCTGTCCGTAGATGCTTGGTTAAGCATAATGATAAATTCGCTGTTAGCAAGCATCGTCTTTGCCGTATGGCTCTGCAAAAGGTCGTCCACATTCTGCGTAATACCCGTACAGTACGCACCGTATTTACGCACACGCTTCCAGAGGGTAAAGAGGAAGTTTGCAGAGTATTCATGCTGAAAGAGCAGATAGATTTCATCAATGAAAATAAAAGTGTTTCTGCCTTTGGCTCTGTTCTGCGTGATACGGTTTAAGATGCTGTCAAGCACCACAAGCATACCGATAGGCTGTAACTGCTTGCCCAAATCCAGAATGTCATAGCAGATAAGACGGCTGTGGGTATCAACATTCGTGTGCTTTGCAAAGGTGTTGAGCGACCCGTCCGTAAACAGCTCAATCGCAAGGGCGATTTCCTGTGCTTCTGGCTCATTCTGTTTTAACAGCTCCTCACGGAAGTCCTGCAAGGTGGGCGGCGTTCCCATATAGTTGCCCTGCTGATAATAGCGGTACACGCTTGCCGTGCAGCGGTCAATGATGGATTTCTGCTTTGCTCCCAAGTTCGTGCCACCGATGAGCTGTTCGCAAAGGGATAAAATAAACTCCGATTTCAAAATGACAGGGTTTGCACCGTCACCGTAATCGGAGTTCATATCCATAGCATTGATGTGATTTTCACTTGTCGCAGAGATATGAATGACTTCTCCCTTCATTGCTTTCACAAGCGGGGAATACTCACGCTCTGGGTCAATGATGATAATATCAGCGTTGGGGTCGGTCAGAATGATATTCGTCATTTCTTCCTTTGCGGTAAAGGATTTTCCTGCACCCGACACACCGAGAATAAAGGAATTGCCGTTAAGGAGCTGCCTGCGGTTGGCGATAATCATATTTTTGCTGATAACATTCTGACCGTAATACACACCGTTTTCATGGTAGATTTCCTGCACACGGAACGGGATAAACACTGCAAGGCTCTCTGTTGTGAGGGTACGCAGGGCATCTATCTTCCGTACACCAAATGGCAGGGCTGTATTCAATCCGTCCATCTGCTGATATTTCAGCACCGCAAACTGGCACAAATGCTTTCTTGCGGTAGTCAAGAGAGCTTCTGTATCATTGTCGAGCTGCTCTTTGGAATCTGCCGTATGCACCATCGTCAGCACGGCAAACATCATTCTCTGGTCACGGATTGTCAAATCATCCAGAAATTCCTTGCTTTCTTTTCGCTGCTGTTCCAAATCATAGGGGATAACGGCAGAAAAATTGTTGTTCTGGTTCTGCTTCCTCTGCCAATTCGTGATATTGGTTTCCACACCAAGCAGACGGTTTTCCACCTCCCGCACGGCTTCATCTGTGGGAACGGGGATAATATCAACGGACAGCATCATATTCCTGTTCAGCTCACAAAGCTCCGCAACCATACTGTCCTTGATATATGCCGCATACTCTCTGAGAAAAATCACACGCCCATATCTGTCACCCATTCTGAAGCAGTCGCTCTCAAATTCAAAGGTATCAGGGCAGATAAAATCCTTGAAATCGTGACCTTTCCGCATCGTCTGGGTAATATCGAAGTGGAACGCTGTTTCTTCTCCTGTACGGTAGAAGTCGTGGAAGATACGCAGCTTGTCGCCTGCGTCCAGTTCCACACACTTCGACCCCAGACGGTTAAAGTGGGCGATAAGGTCAGCACCCACACGGGCGAAGTAGTTTCGGGCTTCCTCGATATTCTTCTTGCAGACAGATACGGTTACATACTTATCCTGTACGATGGAATTAGCCCCTGTCGCCTTATCCAGAAGCATTTTGTTGTATTCCTTGCGGTACTTATCCAGACCGTCATCAGCCATTGGGATTAAAATAGTCTGTTCAAAATCAGCTTTGTTCAAGCGACGGTTGTTGATAGTGATTTTCGTGGTCGCACCGCTGTCAAGGGAATTAAGAAGCTCCGAGTATTCAAGGAACATTGCTTCCTTATCCTCACGGCTTGCCACGGCATAGTTTATATCCTCAAATTTAAAGGTCTTTGCGTACTTGTTCCTGCCGACAAGGAATATGCCGTCCTCCCAGATTGTCTTAATCGGGATAACATTCTGTACCGACTTCGGCACAACAAACTTTTCCCTGTCCTGCTTGAACAGATTTTTAAGAGTTCTCAGCATTGTTTACCTCCTTGCTGCGTTTCGCTTTTTTCTTTTTCGTTTTCTTTGGTTTCGGTGTCCTGCCTTTCTGCTTTTTCCGTACTGTCGGCAACCCTTTTTCATGGGCTTCAATGGTCGGCTTCATCGTTTCGTAATAGAGATTATCTGGCAGGAACATCAGCTTTTTCGGCATCAGAAATTCCGATTTAATCCACGCCCAGACAAACTGCTCTGCGGTCATACCGTTGTATTTGATAAATCCCATTGCCGCAAAGGGGAACGCACCTAAGATACAAACCCAACTGAGGGTTTCCGTACCAAACCGTGGACGGAGAAGAAAATACAAACCCACCGCCACGCCGCAGGCAAGGACAGAAAAAATGAACTGTCTGAGGGACAGTCCAAAAAACATACTCTCCGTATAATTACGGATTTCCTTATTTATCTTGACTTCCAATCATAGCACCTCCCTTACAAGCCCATCATTTCTCTTACAACACGGTCTGCCATTTTGACCGCACCGACAAGGACGAGCATATTGAACACAAGCTCCCCGATATAGCTCCATACCATTGTAACCGCCGCCGCATCGGGATTGACCACAGGCGGAGAAGAAGCAAATAGGGAAAAGATAATGCAGGCAAGCACGATAACCGCACCTTCAAGGCATACAGCGGCATAGCTCTTAATGAAGCTCTTGCCGACACTTTGGCTCGGCTCTCCAGCAAAAGTGGAAAGGGGTACGGGTGCTATGGCAGTATAGATATACAGCTTGAAAAACCTGCCATATACCGACATAATCATTATGAATGACAGCACCGTAATAAACAGCCCGCCTATCAGCGTGACCGCCCATAGCGGGATACTCTCAAAAAATCCGCAGTCTTCAACGGCTGTCACGATTTCCTGCGGCAACACCGTCTGCTGTGCCGAGCCAAATCCTGCGGCATTCATAATCGTGGAAATCATACCCTGCACAATCTTAAACAGTGCCATCATCAGTTCTAATCCGTAGGTCACTGCACCTTTGGCAATGGCAAAGCGGATAAACAGCTTCAAAGCCTGCTCTGGTCGCTTGACTTCTGCAAAATTTCCGCAGGTACGCATCACACCCACAACAAAGAACAGCACGAGCAGGGCAAGTCCAATAGCCTGCACCGCACCGTGAATATCCACGATGACATTCCATATCGTGCCTCCCTTAAAGTTCTCTGGGGATTGGGTAATGAGCTGCCATATCTCGGCTAATTTCTTATTCCAGGTGTTTAGGGCGTTCTCTAAATTCTGTACCACCCAGTTATCAGACATTTGACCACCTCCTTGATGATATTAGATAACGGGAGCGAGTTCCGCACTCGGCGGATCTGCTCCCGTTATCTTTTTGTGTCAGTCTGTTATCTTAGCCTGTGATAAGAGTCAAGATTTCTTTTGCGAAGGTAATGACAACGCCGCCTGCAAGGGTCAAAAATCCGTTAGCTCTCTGGGACGGGTCATGGGATTTGAGAGAAAGACCAATCTGCACGATACCAAAGCCGAGCATAATCATACCAACAGCCCTCACCAGACCGAAAATGAAATCGGACAGATTGTTGACTACCTGAATGGGGTCATTGGCAGCAAAGGCGGTTACGGAAGTACCAAGCACAAATGTCATTGCCATAACAGCCATACAGTAATAACGGAAGCCTTTCTTAACCTTTCCAGTCATCGGCAGTTTCGTGGTTTTCTTGTTCTCGTTCTTCTTAAAAAGTTTCATAGGGTAAATCCTCCTTATAAATTGAATATTTCTTCCAAGTCCTCATCGGACAGAAGCTCATAGGAAGTGCTGACAGCTTTCACGCTCACGGCGTTATCTGGAATATCACTGTCAAACACAAGGGTTGCGACAGCCTGCGTAGGCTCTCCGTGGATATACGGCGGTTGCCCTCCGTCAGCCGTCAGCTTCACATTCGGGTGCTTCAAGATGTCATACTTGAAGTCCATAACGGGGCGTTCTCCACGCACAAAAAGAAGTGCGTAACGGTTATCAAGCATACGCACTTCGTCTGGGGTCATCAGCTCACGCCCCGAAATCTGATAATTTGTTGAATAGTTACCACTCCGCCCAGAGCTTTTCCCGTAGGTGTTGGTATCAATGGTTTCCTTGCCCAAAAGCTCTGACACATATTTGTGGGTGCTTTGCTCGTTGCCACCCAGATACAGAAACTCATCGCAGTTGCCAACAATGCTTTCCCATTGCTTTTCAAAAAGGGCTTTGAGCTGTGCCAGATTTTGCAGGATAATGGATACCGATACCCCTCTGGAACGCATAACGGACAGGATTTTATCAAAGTCATCAGGCAATGAAACATTCGCAAATTCGTCCATTATGAAATGGCAATGCACAGGCAGGCTTCCGCCGTACTTGTGGTCTGCCAGATAAAAAAGCTGTTGAAAGAGCTGGGTATAAAGGATACTGACAAGGAAGTTAAAGCTCGTGTCGTTGTCTGGTATCAGAGCGAACAGAGCGACCTTCTTTTCTCCCAGACTTGGCAGGTCAAGCTCATCGGTGGCGGTAAGCCCTGCAAGGCTCTCCAGATTGAATTTTTCAAGCCTTGCGGCAAGGGTTATCTGGATACTCTTTAAGGTCTTTGCACTACCACTGTGGTAATCCCTGTAATACTTTAGGGCGATATGCTCTGGGTTTACCATTTCCAGACGGTCAAACAGCTCGTCCAGAGGGCTTACATAGCTGTCATCGTCCTCTCGGACTTCGCCTGCACGGAGCAGCTCCATAACCATCGGGAAATTCTGCTCGTCTGGCGGTGCTTCATATTTCAGATAGAACACCAGAGCCAGAAGCAGCATACTCGCCGCCGTATCCCAGAACGGGTCTTGCGACTGTGAGCCTTTCGGCGTGGTCGCCTTAAACAAGTTTGTTACCAACCTCTGAACATCGTTATCGTTCCGCAGATAGACAAAGGGATTGTAACAATGGCTGCGGTGCATATTGATAAGGTCAAGCACACGCACCTCATAGCCTTTGTTTTCCAACAGACCGCCGATGTCACGGACGATTTCGCCCTTTGGGTCGAGTATTACAAAAGATGTGTTGCACTGCATAGCATTTGGCTTGCAGAAAAACCTCGTTTTTCCCGCACCAGAGCCGCCGCAGACTAAAATATTCAGATTCCTACGGTGCTTTTTCCCGTCCAACCCGATACGGACATTCTGAGTCAAGAGCTTATTGGCTGACGGGTCTTTATCTCGGTACTTCTTATTCAAAGCACCTGCGTTGCCCCATTTCGCAGAGCCGTGTTCCTCACGCCTGCGGTAATTCCTGAGTGTAGAGAAATAAACGCCGATGCCCATAGCGTAGGCAAGTAAAAAAATAAGGACAGTCTTTACGCTGTCCTCACATACCATTATTTCAAACGGATTGCCCATCGCCACAGGCAGACCTCGGATAATCTCTACAAGACCGCCGCTGACATAGGGTGCTGTCAGCAGGGCAAGCCATACGACAGGAAGTATGCCGCAGACAGAAAGGATTAGGCTCGTTTTCTGGTCATCGTTCCTCATTGCACCTGCAATGCACGACCTTAACCTTTTTTGTCGGAGCGTGTGCCACCTTGCTTATCAGCTCGTCAACAGGCTCGGTGGGGCGTTCCTCCTGTAACTGCCTTGTACGCAGGGTGTTTAAGGCGTTGATGACGATATTCTTATCGTACTTATCAAGTGCGATATGGTATCGTTTCTCTCTCATAGTCTGCACCTCCGATTAGCGTTCCTGCTCTTTGTTCTTTGCAGGCTTGTTCTTCTCCATACTCTTATACATATCGCTCTGGATTTCGCCCAGAACATCACGCATCGTGCCAAGCTCTCCCTTGAACGCCTGTGTATCCATTTCCGCATACTCTCTGGGAAGTCTGGAAAAGTCAAAACCTCTGGTATCCACGCCATAACGGGAGCTTACCATATAGGCAACGCAGAAGGATTTGAAATCGGAAGCATCACGGCTCTCGTTGTGCTTAAAGTCATAGACCGCCGCCGACACTTCTTTTGCCATACTCACGAACAGCACTTCCTCGGAAAGCCCCTTCTTGACAAAAATGGTCTGCTGAGAGCTGTCATAATAGGCAGGCAGTTCAAGCTCACCGACAGGAACACAGGGTACAGGGCTTGCATCAATCAGAGCCGACACAAGCTCACGCATGGATTTCGGCTCCTGTTCCTGCTGCCTGTCCTTTGCCGAGGTTTCGGAAATATCATAAACCACTTTGGCATTGTAAGAGACGCCCTTTGTCCCGTCCTCACGGGTGTATTCCTTGCTCGGCTCAAGGATAATGATTTTCTGTGCGTCCTTGTTCACATAGACACGGTTCGCTTTCCATTTGCTGTACTCTTTAAGCTGCGTTGCTTCGGGCATCTGTGCTGATACCAGAATAGCGTTAGCCACGGAGTAACGGTCAAAGCGACCCTGCACATCAAGATACTGACGGAAGCTGTCGCCGCTTGCCACCATTTCAGAGCAGGTATTGTCAATCAGCTCATAGGCTTCTTTCCGCTGTGCCTGCTTTGCGGCAGCCCATTCCTCTTTATCAAAAGGTCTGTTGCCGCCGCTGAATACATCGTAAATACTCATAGCTGTTTACCTCGTTTCTTTGGATTTTGGTTTCTTTTTCTTTCTTGGGGGCTGTTTATGCTCCGTTTTCCTGTTAGCACTTTTCGCCCTGTCGGAAGCACCGCTTTTGTCCAGGTCGGAAGTGCCAATCTCTGCTTCCTGCTCCTTGCGGCTCTCCTTGATTTTCCGCAGTTCCTCTCTGACAGAAGGTTTCTCCTTAGTCATAGTAGCCCCCTCTGCGGACTTCTTTGGCTGCTCTAAGGTAGGCTCGGACTGAGGGGATTTTTCTGCCTTTGCCACCGAGGGGTTTGGGGCGTTTTCCTCCTTCTGGACAGGCTTGCCCATAAGCTCGTCAAGCAGCTTGTCTTTCTCCGCCTTTTCCTGCACACCAATATCTGGCTCTGGCTGACCGTCCTTTGCATCTTTGGATTTCTCGGCTTCCGTCACAATAGAAGCGGTATCCACCGAAGCAAGATTAAAGCGTTCCACGATACGACTGATTTTCGATGCGTCCTCGGCACGGGCGATGACATCGACCTCCGCATTGGGGTCTTTGTTTTTCCTGTCCGTGAGGACACAGTAAAGCACACCGTATTTTTTCGCTTCCTGCGTGAACTTCTTTAAGTCGCCGTTTTTGACGGTAAAGACTTTCAGCTCCTTACCAGAACGGAGCATACTCGTCAGCCTTGCTTTGCCTTTGGTTTTCTTTTCTTCTTTGAGAATGGAATACAACAGGATAGCGATGTTCTTCGCACCTGCACCTGTAATTTTGGCAGCGACCTCAAAGCCCTCCAAGCTCATTCGGGCGATTTGTTCTGCCGCTTCGCCGCCTGTGTTCATTCTTCATCAGCTCCTTTCTTTGCTGTTCGTGTTCGTCTGCCCGTATCGTCTGCAATTTTTCCTTGAGGGTATCACTACGGGCGGAAATGCCCTCGCACAGTCTGACCTCCTTTCGGATAATTTTCAGCCGCCCCGAAATATCGGACAGCTCTGCCTTGACTGCTTCCTTTTCTTCGCCGCTTGTTCTGCGGGATTTAGAGTAAAGCTCCTTTCTCTTCTGAAGCAGGGCAGACATCTCCGTTTTCAGAGAGCCTTTATATGAACAAAGCTGCTCCGCCGTATCAATGTGATTGCGGCAAAGCAGCCTTGTTTCCTGTGTGATGGCTTCCATCTTCATAAGGTCGTCCTTTAAGAGATAATGAAGCCGTGCATAATTTTGTTTTCTGCCTTTTGGCAGGATACCGAGCTTGTAGCAGTAATGGAGATACAGTCCACGCAAGCCACCAATTTTCTTAGCGTTCTTCAAAGAGCCTTTGACCCGATAGACCTTAATCTGTGGCTGTGGCTCCGAGAAGCTCTGGAATTTGACCGCATAGGAATTTTCTCTGATACGCTCCATAATCCTGTCATTGGTGTATTCCTCTCCGAGCTTATAAAGCCGCTTGGGTCTTTGCCAGCCCTTGCCGATAATCGTCCAATACTTGCGGTTGGGGTCAAAGTTTATGCGGTAGCCCATTTCTGCCAACTGGCGGTCAAAGTCTTTCAGCGTGAATGATTTGCTGATAGCTTCGTCCACCGCCTGTCTTGCAACATTATCCCTCGTGGGTCGCCCCTGCTTTTCGGCTTGGTAAAGGGCGTAGGGCTTTTTCTTGCCGCTTGGGTGTTCGATGACGGACAGGGCATACTCACGGCAAAGCTCATCGGAGTGCTGACGGAGCAGCCGCAGATTTGCTTTGTTGTCGTGGTAGTGCATACCGTCAGCAAAAGAAACAGAGTTCACGACAAAGTGATTATGCAGGCAGTCGGTATTCAGATGGGTGGCAACGATGACTTGAAATCTGTTGCCCCACATTCGCTCAGCAAGTTTAACGCCGACTTCGTGAGCCTGCTCTGGCGTAACCTCACCGTGCTTGAAGCTCTGAAAGCCGTGGTAACAGACAATCTCGCTCATGTCGTTCCACCCCGCTTTGGTAATCATCATTTCATCTCTAGCGGTGGTCGGGTCACAGTTTACGCCTGTGACAAAGAAACGCTGCTCGGTCTTATTCTTATTAGTAGCGTACTCCATTACATCGACCATCGCCTGCAGGTCGGCTTCGGTGTATTTGGGGTTGGCTGTCTTTTCGGGATTTTCGGCATAGTCGATTGGGTGGTCGAGCCTGCCACGCACATCCCATATCTCGCAGACCGCCATTACGATGACCTGCGTGGAAGCAGATACCTTTTGCGAATTTCAATCTGAAATTCGTGCCACCTCCTTGCTTCCTCACGGAGCATCGGAGTATCCACAAAGCCGAGGGCGTTTGCCTTAACCGCAAGCTGATTGATACGGTTGCCAATAGCGGACAGCTCACGCATCATTTTATAGAACTCTGGGTCGGGCTTTTCGCAGAGCTGATAGCCCCTTACCATTTCTCTTAAAAAGGCTTCTTTTGAGCGACCCGATTTCCGCACAAGCTCATTAAGGTGTTCGGCTTCCTCCTCAGTCAGACGGAAAAGTATCTGCACATTTCTTTTTCGCATTGTCCACTTCCTTTCTCTCGGAAAGTCTGTTTATCTGCAAGCAGCACATACACGCAACGCCGAACAGACCGCCGAGCATTGTGCCGATAATGAAAAATAAGAACTCACTCATTCTTGAACTCCTTTCTGTTCTCACGGGGTATTAGGGGCTGACCCCTAACAAGCGAATTTGGCTAACCAAATTCAGTGCTTGGTAAGACATCTCATTCTTCGCAGTCCTCCTCATACATACACTCACCGCACACGGGGCAGAAGTACGGACAATCCGAACAATCCTCATTTTCCTGTAGTGTGTTCTCGCACGCACTATCAAGACTGTCCTCTCTCTGCTCGGTAATATCGGCTTCGCCGCAGACAAAATCATCATCAGTAAAGTTGATAAGGTCTGTATCGAACAGGATAATTTTTGTTTTTTCTTTTGCCTGTTCGGGGCTTTCTGCATAGACGGAAACGGTCTTTTGATAATGGGCGGTAAGGGTTACATCATACTTTTTCAATGGTTCATTCCTCGCTTTCAGCATTAAATTTTGATTTGGTTTCGGTATCTTTCTGGGAAAAAACTGCTACACAATCAACGGACATCACTCCTTTCACGCTTAGACTTTGGTCTTGTAATCCCCAGATAGGACAACAAAAAATCGTTGAAGTCCTTGCCGACAGGCGGTGGATCATCAACGATTTTGTAGTCTTTCTGCAACAGTTCTTTCAAAGTAGCGGTACAAAGCCTGCCTACCTTATCATTATCCAGATGCAGAACTATGGTCTTAATTTGTGGATTGGCACTCAAAAAAGTTGTGAGGGCTATGGGTATTTTGCTGTCCTTCATCTCTTTCTTTGGCTGATACACGCCCGAAAGAGAAAGCAGACTCTCCGATTTGCAGTCCTTGTCCTCGCATTTTAGATAAGTGGCATAGGACAGTAAATCAATGGCGGCTTCAAATAAATGCACGGTATCCGCAGGCTTCTTTGCCAGAAGTCGGAACGAATACCGCTTGTCGCTGCCCGATGCGTCCTGCTTGAAAGTGCTGCCGAGAGTGCCTCGCAGGGCGGCATATTTCGGTGTTCCGCTTTCGTCTTTGCCGATAAAAACAGCATTGTGATAATCGGCACTTTCATAAAGCGTGCCATCTGAGATACACTCCTGTATGAGCTGATAGTCAATACCACGCCCGAAAAGATACTGTATCACTCTGTTACAATCCTTATTTTTTGGCGGCAGAAGCAGAACTTTCGGCTCATCTTTCTTGGGAGTAGGGGGTGGCTTCCAGTCCGCCATAGTCTGTCCCGTGAGAATTTCCACGGCTTCCACAAAGTCATATTCCTTAACTTTGATAAGATAATCGAGGGCAGAATAGCCGCCGAAACCTCTCGACCACCAATACCATTTACCGTTGGAAATCTTTAAGCTGTCGTGTTCTGCGGTACAGTACACATTGCTTGTGCCTTTGACCTTAACAAGATTGCTCGGCTCAAACTCCCGCAGATAGGATAACAGGTCAATCTGTCGTATCCGTTCAAGCACATCTGGGTCAATCTGCACATAGGGTTGCTTAGTTCTCAATGGATAAAATCACCTCCAGAAATAGAAAAAACCGAGGGGCTTTCGTTAAATGAAAACCTCTCGGCTATGTATAATTTAATCCTAATTTGGTTGTTGTTGCATATCTTTTATTTTTAATAATGCGGCATTCACTTTCCCCAAAATTTGCTTAACATCTGTGTTGATATTACATCTAAACAAACCTTTAACCACTGACAGAAACTCCATATTAATTCTTAAATAGTCATATCCTTGGTCAATAACACTATTTAGTCTTTCCAATACATATTCCCAAAATTCTTTGCTTAAAAATTCATTCCTTAATTCCAATAAATCCTTTTTGTCATCTACCTGTCCATAAATTTTTTCGTAATATGGATTTACCAGCCAATATGCAACTTGAATAGGTCTGTATCTTTCCAGAGTATCATAGTCCGCTATTGTTTTATCTCCAATCATATCATTGAATAATGCCCCAAAACATTGATGCTCCTCAGACGAGCGTATTACACGTTCATAATATTTTTGATACCCATGAATAAAACGATACATCTTTTCAGTTTCGCTTTTTCTGGATAACATATGCACTAACATTCCCATATCTAATATCAATTCTTTTGCAAAAATTTCGTCTTGAATCTGTTCGTCTGGATTCCCCTTATACCTTCCGTGGGCAATTTTATTGCGAATCATATTGTTAAAATAATACATAAAATATTCAACCGCTTCTGGATAGATGTCGCTCTTAACTTCTTGCAAATGTCTAATCTTATCTTTTAAAACAGCATTTGAATAAATATCCATTTTGGAAAAACGTAAAAATGTTGTTGTATCCTGCAAATAATCTGCAAACATTCCTTCTATCTGTATTGGCAAGATGTTATTAAATACTTCATATTCACCTTGCTTATATAATTCGACTGCTTTTAGTAAAACGCGTTTTCTTTCTCGAAGACAAACACTCGATTCCAACTTATCTTGTAATTCCTCCAACAGTCTATAATCTAAAATCAACTTCTCCAAAGCGGCATTGTAATTAACAGAATTACTACTTTTATATAACTGTAAATCATCAATTTTAGGGATCTGTTGAATATAATTTTTATATTCATCTATTGCCTCATCATCCGATTTCGTATAACAAGAATACCGATATTGCTTTCTTGCATTTTCTAAGATAACATATATTTTCACTTTGAAAAACAGAGCATACGGTCTATCTAAATCATCTTCCGCTATATCTACATAATCCCGATATGATGAAAAAGAAAAATCCGCACCGTAAGAATCTTCTTTACTCAATTTCAAGGTTTCCTGTTTTTTCGCATTTTCAACGCTCTGCATATCTTGCATATCACAGAAATCTGACAACTTTGAAGTTACATAGTCAATTACAAACGTCAACATTTCTTTTCGTGTTCTTAAAGAATTACATTTCGAACTAAGTTCATAAAGTTTTTGTTCTTCAGTAGATATATCTCTCATAAAAGAATAACTTGGCGTGGCATTTTTTATTGCATCAGCAGAAGTCTTTGTTTGAGTAAGTTCTGTATCTATTTTATTTATCTCTGTTTGAAATTTTTGCATTACCACGCCATATTTCTGAACAAATATTTCATCATATTCTCTTTCAACATCAGTCCACACTTCAGACGGTAATTTTTTGAAATACAAAATTTTACACAATGCAACATAATAATCTTCCTGAGTTATACATTCCACATTCCTTGGTTTTATAGTTCTTATCACTGCATTTAATAAATGAGTGTCTGCATTTTCAACCTCATTTAGTACATGATTATAATACAGTTCTCCCAATTCCTTCATAGATGTCTTTGTAAAAATTTGATTGTCCATCCAATCATCTAATTTTTTTGTTATATATTGAAAAATATTATCACATATTTTTTGCTTTTCATCTGCTGTCATATCTGAACATCTCCCTGTTTTTTTATTATTATACTATATTTGCGAGAAGTTTTCTACTTGTGTGACTATGTAAAAGGCGGCATCAGCTCAACGCCAATGCCGCCTTTTACAAAATCAAACCGATATAAATTTTCGCCTTATTTAGATATTGGGATTACATTAACAGCGACAAAGTATTTACCCTTGATAAAACAATTACTGACTTTCACTTCTCACTCAAAGCTATTTGCAACTCGGCTAAACGTGTCTGTATTATTTTTTTGAATTATTTCATTCAATATTTTCCAATCAGATGACGAAAGAATATCCTTAAGTCTTCTACAAATAATTCGATATAAGTTTTCTTCAAAAGTCAACCACTTCTCATCATAAATAATCTGGTCTCTTGCAGAATTTAGATTCAAGTCACTATTTACACCAATATCCAGTCTGAAGGAAAAAGGAAATGGTATTTTAAGGACTGCTTTCGACATCCTATTCGAATAATCAGGAAACAAGTTGTAAGGAACTTCTATTCCATGTATAGATAATGAGGCTTTGGATTTAAATCTTTCCGACCATGATGTATTTGTATCAATTTCACCGTCTTCATCTACTGAAATGCTTGTTGATGTTTCTGTAATACAATTAGTTTTATATTTTATATTTGAAGACAGGGTATAAATCTCACCATCAATTTCAACATCTTTTGATAATATTTCAATTTCCTCTGCTGGCAAGCCATTTTTAGTAAGTATTCCTATACAACCTCTCCCTTTAAATCCATACTCTTCACAAGTCAAATCAATATCTATTTTACGGATATTTTTTGTATTATTCCAAGAATAATCTAATAAAGGTTCTAAATCTAAATCATCAAAATAATCACTTGAATATAATTCGCTTCCTTTGTTTGTTTCAATCTCAATTTGTACTGCTGGATTTGGCACAATGACTTTTATACACTGCATAAATTCTTCTTCATTCATTCTATCCCACGGATGCACTGGACGTAATGTTAATATAGTATCCGTTCCAGGTTCTTTTTTATCAGAATCCGAAATAACAAAAAGACTTTCATAACCTTCAATCGATATATGCAATGCTTCATCGCACTCGAATCTTTCTCTAATTCTCCTAGTTGTCACTTCCATAGAGTCACATACCATAAAACATGAAAGAATGCCTATACCAAATCTAGATATCGGAGTGAACGAAGATTTGAACGAAACCATTAACTCACTAAATTCTCGAGAAGAATAATATGAGCATCCGACATTGGTGTAATAATTATCAATTATATGCTGGTTCATGCCAACACCATTATCACTTACTCGCAAATAATCAACATTATTTTTTGTATATAATGACACCTTAACTTTAGGGGTGTACTCTATTCCCCATAACTCAGAGAGTTTTTGTCTAAGCAAACAAGCATCAATGGAATTTTGTAACAGTTCACGCAATGCAACTTCTGGCTTACCATACAGCTTAGTTCCCATTAACAAATCAATTATTTGTTTCTTACTTAATGAAAATTTTGTGTCATGGTAACGATAAATAGACTTTCCTGATATTATATCTTTTTTAGCTTGTATTTTTCTTCTATCTACTTGAGGTGGCAATGGAATTTTATAGACCTCCACATCAATATCCATTCCCTCATCTGATAGATTAGACAAAATAACAGTGCCATTCCTCAATTCTTCATCAATTTGATCGCAAAAAGCAAGAATAGTCGCTTCAATTGCAGGGTGTTCGCACTGAGCCGAAAATAAAAGTTTTCTGGGCGATATTGTCCATGCATTTATACTTTGATGCTTTTTCCATTCACTCAACGATACAGGATTTTTTACAGCTAGATGAGAAAACAGAACAGAAGGTGTTCTTTTAGGGTCAAAATCAATTATATCGGCTAATCGTAATACTGTTGCCACAAATGGAATACACAGGTATTCATCTTGACCACAGACTCTAAAGGTTTCCATTTGGAGTAAATATGTGTAACTTTCATTATGGCTAAAACAAATCGTTGCCAAATCCTCCGTTAAATCTGTATCTTGGTATACTATTTCCCCTGCCCAATACTTTGCGATAACTTCCCTTGCACGAATCGAATGAGTTGTTCTTATATATTCAGTAACAATATAATCTTCAAGAAGCTGCGCTTTCGAAAACTCTTGTTCTGTTTCAAGCCGTTCAATGTCAGCTAATTGATGTGTATACGTTAGACGAAAACGAGCAAACTTTTCTCTTTCTTCTTTTAATTCCTCGTCATATTCTGTCTCGGGAAGTTGATTTTTCCATGCTAATATATGCTTTTCATCAGGAGCCATACCTATATCATGTAGGAATACTGAAACAATCAACATGAATAAGTCTGGCGTAGATAATTTTCTCATGTTCTCTTGCGGAATAAGTTTTCCAATAATAGTGAGCATATTAAAAATATGAGTATCATCATGCAGGGTGAACTCAGGCATATTTTTAATCACTGTCTTTAGGCGTTCAACTGCAAAAGTACCAACTTTCGCTACAAGAGCCAATACTTCATGTTGATTATTCCTTTCACAATTATCTTTTAATTGCTGATAAACTACCGACTTATTTAATTGATTTTGCAAATATTCATTCATATAATATTCCTTTCGTGCATTTAACGGCTAAAATTCATAGCAGTATCACAACGTATTTTTCTTATCATACCATATAGATTAAATTTTTTCTATCTCTACTACTATGTAAAAAGACGGCATCAGCTCCACGCCAATGCCGCCCATTCTCGGTTATAGTATTCCTGCCTTTTTGAGATACCCAACGCTGTCATAGCACCCTCTGAAATAGATTGCTTCCTGCTGCATATCGCTGAGCCTGTTCCGAAGCTCCAAAACTTCTATCAAAGCCTTACACTCCTGCTCGGATAAATCACTCGGCTTTTCCGTATCCAAAACTGCCATCACTTTGGGATACTCCTTGTAAAGTTCCTCAATTTTTTCCTCTACGGAGCGGTATTCTGGATTTTCTTTTGGCAGCTTTGCAATAACGGAGCTTAGATATTCAGCAAAGATGTTGCTATGCACATCAACAAAGGTTTCAAATCTGAAATTATCAAGCACACCTTTCACCTCCGACATTTACTAATCTACACCTATTATACTTCCCAGAAATCAGCAATACAAATATGCAAACCGCATTATCTCTCCCGACTTGCACATTTTCTTTCGGGCTGTTCTTCTGTCTGCTCTGGCTCGGTATCCATAACGGAAGTATCTTTTTCATTCAGATTCAGCTCAATGTTAAGAGTGTTCAGCCGTTCTGTTTTTTCTTTCAGCTCATCTTCAAAGGCAAAAGGCTTCTTGATTTCCTCCTTTGCGATTTCAAGCTGTGCGATAGTTTCCGCCTTTTTGGTCTTGGCAGCTTCCAGTCTGGCGAGGAGCTTTGACAGCTCGTTCTCAATTCGGGTCAGATTTCCGAGAGCATCAGAGCCTAAATCCACCTTATGCTTTGCCTTTCCGCAGAGGTTCATACAGTAATGGGCGTTGACGGTATCATAATAAATCTCCATTCGGAAACCTCGATAGCTGCCGATTTCGGTAGGTGCAGACATCGGATAATCCTTGCAGATTGCAAGAAGCATTTCGCCTGCGTCTGCCTTTTCGGTGTAGGTCACGCCTTTTAGGGTCATCGGGCAGAACTTATCCTCGCCCTGCGGCTTGTGCTGCTCGGCAAGAGCTACATCATTTTCATAGCCTGCAATGCGTTCCTCATACTCCTTAATGGTCTGGGGATAGTATTTCAGCACCCTGTCCTCAAGGTCGTAATGTTCGGAAAGATAACTCTGCTTTAACACTCGGAGCTTGGAAACCTGTATATCCAAATCCATCTTTTCCTTAAAACGGGCATCGCCTGTGGCAAGCATTTTAACCTCCGCAAAGGACAGGGCAACCTCGTCCACATCTTCGGCAGAGCGTACAGGGCTTTTGCTCGTCATTATCTGGCTGATAAATTTCTGCTTGCTCTCCACCAACTGATAGAGGTAGGCATCAAAAGTTTGCTCGGTCACATAGCGGTAAACCTCCACCTCTGGGAACATATTTCCCTGCCGTTCAATACGCCCCTGCCTTTGTTCAAGGTCGGAAGGACGCCACGGACAGTCAAGGTTATGGATTGCTATGAGCCTGTCCTGCACATTCGTACCTGCTCCCATCTTAGGAGTAGAGCCGAACAGCACACGGACTTCGCCGCTTCTGACCTTGCCGAACAACTCTTTTTTCTGTGCATCGGTGTTCGCTTCGTGGATAAATCGTATCTGCTCCGCAGGGATACCACGGGCTATCAGTTTCTCCCTCATATCGTCGTAGACATTGAAAGTGCCGTCATTTTTCGGGGTTGACAGGTCGCAGAACACAAGCTGTGTCGCTTTGGTATCGGCGTGTTCCTCCCAGATGCGGTACACATTATCCACGCAGGCATTGACTTTACTGTCTGGGTCATCTGGCAGCATCGGGTCAATTATCCTCTGGTCAAGAGCCAGTTTCCGCCCGTCATTGGTTATCTTGAGCATATTGTCGATGTTCGGCTCGACAAGCCTTGCCCTGACTTTCTCAGCCCGCTTCGCAAGGGAAGCTACCATCTCGGTCTGTATCTCGCTCGGCTTGGTCTTAATATTGTGGTAATTGACCGTTGGCACAGGGAGCTTTAGCATATCGGCGGTCTGTATATCCGCCACCTCACGGAACATCTGCATCAGCTCTGGCAGGTTATAGAACTTGGCAAACCTCGTCTTAGCTCGGTAATTCGTGCCTTCGGGTGCTAATTCCAGAGCTGTAACCGTTTCTCCAAAGGTAGAAGCCCAACTATCAAAATGCTGCAAACCGTTCTGTGCAAGGGTATCATACTGCAAGTACCTCTGAACGGAGTACAGCTCAACCATTGAATTGCTAACAGGCGTACCCGTTGCGAAAACCGTGCCACGGTTGCCCGTGATTTCATCCAGATAGCGGCATTTCATAAAGAGGTCGCTTGATTTCTGAGCTTCGGTCTGGGCGATACCGCCTACATTTCGCATCTTGGTGTAGAGGTACAAATTCTTATAAAAATGGCTCTCATCAATGAAAAGCCTGTCAACGCCGAGCTGTTCAAAGTCGATGACCGTATCCTTACGCTTGGTGTCGTTAAGCTTTTCGAGCTTCGTCTTGATTGCCTTTCGGGTTTTCATTAGCTGTTTGACCGTGAACTGCTCGCCTTTGGAAGCCTGCACATCGTCAATGCCACGCTCAATATCATCAAGTTGCTTTTCCAACTGCTCCCTCTGGCGTTCTATGCTCATCGGGATTTTTTCAAACTGCGAATGCCCGATAATGACTGCGTCATAGTCGCCTGTGGCAATCCTGCCGCAGAACTTTTTGCGGTTTCCTGTTTCAAAATCCTGCTTTGTTGTAACAAGGATATTTGCACTCGGATAGAGCCGCAGATACTCGGAAGCCCACTGACCGACAAGATGATTCGGCACAACAAACATAGATTTCTGGCATAAACCGAGCCGTTTGCTTTCCTGTGCGGCGGCTACCATTTCAAAGGTTTTTCCTGCTCCAACCTTATGGGCAAGAAGCGTATTGCCGCCATAAAGGATATGGGCGATAGCGTTGACTTGATGGGGTCTTAGTGTGATTTCTGGACTGATACCTCCAAAAGTGATATGGCTTCCGTCATACTCACGGGGTCGCACAGAGTTAAAAGTGTCGTTGTAATAACGGACAAGGCGGTTTCGCCGTTCTGGGTCTTTCCATAACCAATCCTGAAACGCCTGCTTGATGACTTCCTGCTTCGCCTGTGCCGCCGTGGTTTCCTTTGCATTGAACACCGCTTTTTTATTGCCGTGTTCGTCATACACATAATCAAAGATACGGGTGTCACGCAGGTTTAAGGTGTCCTCAATAATACGATAGGCGGAAGCCCTTTTCGTACCATAGGTGCTGTCTGCCTTTATATTCCCCATATCGGAGCTTTTATTCTCTATGAACCAGTCACCGTTTATCGGGGTGTATCGTACCTTTAATCTTCCTGCGGCATAACTTGACGGAGTTAAAAGCTCCATCACAAACCGCTGTATATCTTCCTGCGGTATCCAAGTCGCACCCAGACGGACAGAGATTTCCGCCGCCGATAGGTCTTTGGGAATGACCTTCTTCAAGGCTTCCACATTAACTGCAAGCTCTGGGTCATTCTTGGCAGCAAGCTCCGCAACCGTCAGCTTGTTTCGGACATTTCCCGACAGATACTCGTCTGAGGCTACATAGGAAACAGGCTCACAGTTCGGTACTTTGAAGATAACACCTTGTAAATCCTGCACAAGCTCAGCCTGCGTTTTGCCTGTGAGCTGCTCCATATAAGGCAAATCAACACGGGCTTTCTCTCCGATAGAGAGGGCGAGGGCTTCGCTTGCGGTTTCAACAGAGGTAATCTCACGGTGGGGCTTGATAGTCCGCTTCGTGAACATATCTGCCTTCCGTTTGAAGTTGCCCTCATCATCAAGCACCTCCAGAGAACATAAAAGGAAGTAGCTCTCGTCTGAAGCAAAAGCAAGATAGTTTCCTCGGCTGTTGATTAGACCGTATTTTGCGGTATAAACATCATACAGACGGTTGAGGTTTTCCTGCTCGGTGCGTATCATTTCCTCTGGGTAATCCTCGGTCTGATACTCAATGAGCTTACGCACACAGTCACGGATTTGGATAAGCCCTTTGATACGGTTTTCTGCGGTCATCGACACAGAAGCAGGTTGCATACGGTCATTCTCTCGGAAGTAAACCCTGCCGTCCACCAGAGTAAAAGAGAAGTTACGCACATTCGGGTCAGCAGGAACGGAAAGCTCCTGCTCATCAGAGATTTCATCAACCCCATTATCAAGCTCTGGGATTTCGCCGTTTATCCTCTGAACTGCATTGGACAGAAACTCGGAAAGTGGTATATCCTTACAGGCTTTACAAACAGGCTCAAAAGTACCAAAGCGTGTGCTTTCCATCTTTATTTCGCCCAACACCATTTCGGGGTGTTCGACAAAATATCTGTTCATCGTAACACCGTTTTCGTCCGTATCAAGGTGTACCCAGTCTGGCTCTATATCCATCACTCGCTCACGCTTTTGCAGGATAAGAATATCGCTCGTGACCTCCGTGCCTGCGTTTGCCTTAAAGGTGTTGTCAGGCAGACGGATAGCACCTAAAAGCTCGGCTCTCTGGGCGATATACTTGCGTACCTCTGGACCTGCTTTATCCATCGTACCCTTTGAGGTAATGAACATCACAACGCCGCCGGCACGGACTTTATCCAGAGCCTTTGCAAAAAAGTAGTCGTGTATGAGAAATTTCTGGGCGTTGTATCGGCTGTCATTGACCCTTATCTCCCCAAACGGCACATTGCCGAGGACTACATCAAAATGGTCGTCTGGGAGATTCGTTTTCTCAAAACCCTCAATGGCAATGTTCGCTTTTTGGTAGAGCTGCTTTGCAATCCTGCCTGTGAGAGAGTCGATTTCCACACCGTGAAGCTTGCTGTTTTGCATACTTTCGGGAAGCAGACCAAAGAAATTGCCTGTACCGCAGGACGGCTCCAAGATATTGCCCTGTGAAAAGCCCAGGCGGTCAAGTGCGCCATACATCGCCCTGATAACAACAGGCGGCGTATAAAAAGCGGTCAGCGTTGACTCCATAGCGGCACGGTATTCCTCTGGGGAAAGGCTGGCATATAGCTCCTTAAACTCCCCCGCCCACGCCGCATTGTGTTCATCAAATGCCATAGAAAGACCGCCCCAACCAACATACCGAGATAGGACTTCCTGTTCTTCAGGTGTGGCAAGGCGGTTTTCGATTTCAAGCTCGTGCAGCAGGTTGATTGCCACCATATTGTTACGGAACTTTTCTTTTGCTCCGCCGATACCGATGGCATCATCGGTAATACGGAAATTATGACGGTCTGTGGCAGGAGCTTCCGTTTTTTCTTCGGGTGGTAATTCGGTTTTTTCCTGTTCCAATAGCTTTTGGATATATTCGATTTTCTCCACTCGGTTTATCGGAAAACCCACATTGTTCTGGAATGTGATGTCACGCAGGGACACATCGCCGCTGATTTTCCCGATGCTCTCAATAAGATATTTACGGTTGTCTATGATGATTTCCCTGCCTATGAGGTCGTCTGTGGATTGCTCCGTTTCAATGGCAGGAGCTTCTGAGCCATTCAGTTTATCGGCATACACCTGTGGTTTTTCTTCGGCTTCCTCGGCTGTCCTGTACCAATCACTTTCGGTAGCCATAATCTCATCAAGGAACTTCTCGTCCTCTTGGGTCAGCTCGGTGTGCTGTTCCAAAAATGGGATAAACTCATCTCTGCCACGGAGCAGGCTTTCTCGGTCATCTCCATATAGCTGTTCGCCCTTTGGCGATAAGGCATAATCGTAAAAATTCTTAATGTGGGCAATTAAATCGCCCTCACCATCGCCAATATCAAACCGCCCTTCATAGTTAAATTTCTCGCCGCCGATAACAGCCTTGATAACAAAATCTGTCTTGTGATACCACCCGATATTTTTATCGCCCTCACGCTCACGGTGCTGTTTCTCGTCCAAAATACCAAGCAGCTTATTACCCAGAGCAAAGCTCAAATCCGTATAGCGGTCATTAAGCTGTCTGTCATAAAAGGCAGGGTGTTCGGAAAAACCGATAGAAAACTGTATTCCGTCCTGCTTTTCCTCGGACGGTGCTTCTGTCCTCTGTTTCTCGGTTACGACCACCTTCAGATGGTCGTTTGCAGGATTTTCCGTTAGCTTTTCTTCAAAGTCAGCTCGGCTGTATTCCTGCCCCAAGATAGGGAACTCGGCATTTTGCAGGTAGACCTTTTCCTCAGTAAGTGTTGCAATCTCATATTTATCCGCACCGATATACACCACATCGCCCTCATTGTAGAGGTAGCAAAATGGGGGCAGCTCCCTTAATTCCTCGGTAAACTTCCACCCATTACTGCGGCTGAAAACTGAGGTCGTTTTCCATTGTACCTGTGCAAGAAAGTCTATGAGCTGTTGAACGGTTGAGGGGTCGGACAGATGCTGTTCCATTTGCTCGGCGGTAACATCTGCAAGGTCGCTTCGTTCCACAACAGATAACAGGTCTTTTTCGTACCTGTCCAAGTCACGGATAAAGTCAGATAGCCGCAAAGCAAGGGTATCCCGTTTGTCGGCAGGCGGCAGGTCACGGTGGGCGTCAATAAAACGCTGCCTTGCTATTTTCCTCTGGGTGTCAATCTCATATTGGGGAGCTGACATGCTCTCCAGATAATCGGCATAATGGTCTTTTTCTTTCGGATTGAGATAGCGGTTATCCTTAATCATCTCACGCAGACGCTTTTCAACCTGTGACCATTTCAACACAAGGTCGTGATTGGTATAAGTGCCGTTTCGGTCAATGGCAAGACCTTTGCTGTCATGCCAAGAATGACCGCTGAAACCATCGGGGAAGATGTGCGTACCGCCGCCCGTTCCATACTCATTTTTAAGGAACTCAATATTTTTCTGTCTGTCCTCGCCCTTTTGGAATTGGCGGTAGATACGGTATTTTCCGTCCGCAACGCCACTGCCTTTCTGAAGCACGGAGTCAATATCTTCTTTGGAAATAGTAAAAGCAGAGGCATTTTCGTCCTCTGCTTCGGCTATCATTTCGATTTGTTCATCTACGGTTGGAAGATTGACCCTAACCTCATCCTCTTTGGCAACGCTTACTTGTAAATCAGTTCGGTCAGTATCACTTCCTCCGCTTGACTGCGGATGTTGTTCATCATTCCGACCCACTGCATCGGTGCTTTCTCTTTCAGTTCCTCTGTCACGCCCTGCTCGGCTGAGAGCTGCTTCGTCAGAAGCTCCAACCTCTGGAGTGCTGTCTGCTCTACCTCGTGCAGATGCCCGTTCAGCCTGCCCGATGTCAGCAGATTGAGATAGGTCACTCGCTTGTGCTTCTCCAGATAATCCCTGTGCATCAAAGCGTACCTGCCAAGCGGAAGCTCTGGCTCTGTCGGTAATGTTAGGTCGGGAATAAGATAATCCCCCTGTCTGCTGTAAGTGATTTCGCTCATTGTATTCGCTCCTTTCGGGTTGTTGTCTGTCTTTATCATACTGAGCCTGCGTTCTTTGTGCAAAGGTGCGATTCTGGTCTTTTTCCGCCATTTGCACATTTCGGATAGACTGTGAGATTTCCCGTAACGCCATTTCCGCAATATCGCTCGTGGCAATGCCGATGGCGTTTATCGTTGCAGGGGTATTGAAATTTACAATATCCGCAACATCATCACGGTCAAAAAACTCATTCGTATCCAGACCGCAGCGGCTGATCAGCATAAAAGCAACGCTGTTTGCTGCCAGCCGCCTGTAAATGACTTCTATATTAAAGTCATCCAGTTCTTCCAAAAAGCTGTCTTTCGTGCAGTCCTTTAACTGAGAAAAATAGTCTTGCAGATTGTCCTCCACGGCGTTCTTTGCCGTTTCCATTAAGGCTGAAGCAAGGTCAGTGCTTTCCACATCTCCAAACCTGTCCGAGAGTCTTTCCATAACAGCCTGCTCGTATCGCTCATCCATCTGCCATATTGGAACAGGGCGGCTGCCATAATAGCCCTCGTGGGTGTCGGACACATCAAAATAGTATTTCAGCGTATTCCTGCGACCTTTCGGGTCAAATACGGCAATACCCTTGCTGTCCTTATTGACCCAACGCTTGAACTGCCTGTTCCAAGTTTCGAGCTTCGCAACGGCGACAGCATCGGGGCGTTGGGCGTATATTAAAAGCTGTTCGTCAAAACGGCATTTATAGTTGCGGCAGGCAGAGGACAGAAAGCCCTGCCACGCCTGCGGATTTTTTGCAACCGCAACGCCTGTACGCCGATACAGCTCTGTGATTAGCTGATACTTCGCAGCCATTCAACCTACACCTCCTTATCGTTTTTGTTTCAAATATTCCTGTTTGCTCACTCCGCACCACCGCCAAGAAAAGAAATGACCTTGTTCGATTTAATGCTCTTTTGCAGGTCATTGATGAGAGTAATATCCGCAACCGTGATGCCCTGCATAGAAAGAATATCGTCCATAGTCATAGCGGCAATCGCTTTTTCATCGGTAAAGCCTGCTTCCAAGACCTTATTCAAGACCTTGACGGCTTTCTGATTAACAGCCATATTCTAAATCCTCCTTATCGTTCTAAATCCTTGTGCTTCGGTGTTTTCTGCGGCGTTTGTTCCGCAGATTTCGGCTCATAGGTCGCCCCGTTTTTCTGCATACGCTCGGCAAACTCGCAGATGTGGTACAGATTGCTGCCGACTTCGGTATGGTATTCATCAATAAAGCGGCAGGGATACTCCCGTTTCTCTCCCCAAGAGGTCGTGACAATGACCTTTCCGCCGTCTGGGATACGGAACAGTTCTTTATATTGAGGGTCAATAAAGCGGATACCTCATTCCGCTTTCTGGATATGCTTATCAAGCCATTCCTTCACATAACAATAGCAGTAAAAATTATAGTCGCCTTTGGTGGGATTGCACCGAAGCAGAAAAGCGTGTTTCTCCGTATCTACACGGAAACCGTACTCAGTACAATAGTTGCCCTTTATCGCACTTTCTGGAAAATGCCTTGCAAACGCACTCATATCATAGCGGTTATGCAAAAGCCCTTTATCCTCCCGTAAAGCATTGATGACCGTATCAAGGTCTGCCTTAAATTCGTCAGATTTCCATTGGGGTCTGGTATCAAACCAAGTGGTGTAAAAGCCATAGCCCGTTGTGGCAAAGTCACCACGCAGATGCCCGATAGTGCCTGTCTGCCCCTCAAGCTGCATGCTCTGGGCATAGGTGTATTTCTGTTCTGTCGGGGTTAAAGGTCTTGTCTTTATTTCATTACTCATTCGGCTGCTCCTTTCTTTCCTTTTTCTCTTTCTGCTCGTCTAAAATCTTGCGGATACAGACATCGCAGAAAATAACTGACCCATCCTTATATCGGGGATAAGGACAGGTCGTGCAGTCATATTTTATTTTATCGCTCACGGTCATCACCGTTTTTCTGCTTCTGGGCAGGCTGATTATAGGGCATACGGCACTCTGACTGGTATCGTTCATTCAGCTTTTGCCGTGCATCATCAAGCTCATTCGTGTAATAACCCCAGAAATAATTTGAGCCGCCCTTGCAGTACCAACACACATAAGGGTTGGGTGCGTTGGGATTGTGACCGATGACAAGCTCTGTACTCCCGATAGTACAGCTCTCAATGATTTCATAGTTCTGATTGGAGCGTTTTTCTTCGTCCATAAGCACCTCTCTATTCTTTGGCATAACGCCGATAGGCTTTTTCGCCCGTGGCTCTCATTTTTTGAACAGGGCGGCTCCCTGCAAGCTCTGGATACCGTGCCTGCAGCTTGCGGCGTGTCCTGCTGACGCTCTCAAAGCTCGGCAGACCGAGATATTTGTGCTGCGTCATTATCTCTGCAAGCGGCATTGCCCCTGCATCCTTCAGACAGGCATTACAAAGTGCAAGATATAGCACCATATCGTCATTTCTGGCATCTTCATTCTTTTCCAGAACAGCCCTGACTTTCTTTTCAATGGTTTTAAGGTTTTTCATTGTTACCTCCATAAAGGAAAGGGCGGCATCTTTCAGCCGCCCAAACCACTTACTTATTCTTTCTGTTACGGATATTCAGCCATACCGCCGCACCCACAATGAACACGACAAGCACGATTGCGATAATGGTTTTAGCGTCCATCAATTAGTCCTCCTTTTTCTTCTTTCTGTTCTTATAGCCGACAAATCCGAGAACGCCTGCACCGACAACAGACAGAGCTGCAAGGCTTACCCATAAGCCCAGATTGAAGTCATCGCCTGTTTTCGGGGTATCCCTGAACTCATTGTGCATCTGCACGATAGCC
Source organism: Pseudoruminococcus massiliensis (assembly GCF_900291955.1). Classification (GTDB taxonomy): domain Bacteria; phylum Bacillota; class Clostridia; order Oscillospirales; family Acutalibacteraceae; genus Pseudoruminococcus; species Pseudoruminococcus massiliensis. Next base: position 341,318 of record NZ_OLMR01000001.1, read on the forward strand.
GTAGCGTCCACCTTGACCGTTGCCTGTTTATCGGCAGGCAGGATATATCCTGCGGAAGCCTTGTCGCTTACTTCGGATACGGTATAGTCACCAATCCGCAAGCCCTCAATCACGATTTCTCCGTTCTTATCTGTCTTAAAGGTCTGGTCATAGTCCACGCCTGTCACACGGAAAGAGAAGCCCTCCACCTTACCGTCAGAGGAAGTCTTTACGATTTTAAGAGAGCCTTTCTGTGCTGCATTGATAAATCCTACACCCGCCTTATTTTCCACGGTGTAGGTCTTGCCGTTCTCCTCAACGGATACGGAATACACATTTTCATCAAGCACAAAGCCTGTCGGAGCTTTGGTTTCCTTTACCAGATATTTGCCGTAGCGGAGTTCACTCATCTGGTAAACGCCGCCGTCAAGTTCTTTCATTTCGCCAAGCAACGTATCGTCTTTATCCAGTTTCCCATCGCCATTGGTATCGGAGTAAACCTCAAATACCGCACCAGACAGCTTGTTGTCGGGATAATCCTCATCAACCTTTGTCAAAACGATATTGCCCTTAATGAAGTAGTTGACAAGTTCGATTTCCACAACTTCGTCCACCTTGCCGATAGTCACGGCGATTTCTTCCTCGGAGAGTACATATCCCTTCGGGCTTTCGATTTCACGGATTATCCAAGTTCCATACGGTACTTTGGCAAAAGAAAAACTACCATCATCTTTTGATGTGGTAGCTGCAATCGCATTTTCCTTTGTAAACTCGGTAGTTCCTGTCGTAAAGATACCGATAACTGCACCTCCCAGAGCCTTTCCGTCCTCATCAGATTTCTTACCGCTTACAGAGCCGTAAATAATGTCATTTGTGATAGCTTCGCCCTCATTGGCTGTGATGCGGACAGTTTCGGTATCCTGTCCTGCGTATTCAAAAATAACAGGGTATTTTGCATCACTGACAATATATGCGGAATTGGTCGAGATTTCCTGCACATAATAGCTGCCCATCGGCAGGTCGCTGATTGCTTTCCCGTGACCGCTTTCATCAAGGGAAATGACCTCAATCAGACCGTCCACAGGAATGGTCTTTCCGTCTGCGGCTGTGAGTTCCTCTGCCGCATACAATCCAAAGGTCACATCAAAAATTTCCCCGTTCTTGCCAATGCCGTAGGCATCATCAATGGCAAGGCTCTTGATGAGGTCGATTTCAACACGCTGTCTTTCATTATAGAAAGAAGTAGCCGTTTCCGTTACATCAACATTCTGTCCTGCATACACAAGCTCAACAGAATGGACTTCCTCATTCAGCACCATTCCATACGGAGCTGTGATTTCCTTAACCTCATATTTTCCGAGATACAGTTCTTTGGATTTTGCTGTACCGTCCTTTCCTGTCGTAACGGTATCCACAACCTCTCCCTTGTTTGCTCTGACCGTTCCGTCCAGAGTGACAATATCCTCGGCTGCGGTAATCTCATAGACTGCACCCTCAAGACCGCTGACAGAGAAAATCGGCTGATACAACCCCTTATCGCCTGCCACGGAGCTGAATACCTCGCCAGACTTTTCTACAGTAATTGTGCCTTTCTGTGCCATATTGGAACGTACTACCTCAATAACGGTAATGCCGCTTTCTTCCTCAGAGTTTTCCTGCACCACATCAAAATAAACAGGCTCGGAATTTAAGACATACCCATACGGGGCTTGTACTTCCACAAGGGAATAGCCTTTGCCGTATTCCAATGTCTGCGGTGTGATAAGGTCGCCGTCTGCCGTAGTATAGAAGGTGTCAATGGTCGTCACTTCGGGATAAGTGAAAGTCATAGTCACAAGATTTCCATTCGGGTCGTAAATCTGGAAGCCTGCACCTGCATACGGGATTGTATTGCCTGTTTCTGCATCTTTCTTTACAATTTTGATATAGCTCTCAAAGTTAGCGTTGTTGATAAGGTAGCGGTAGGTCTGACCGTCCTTGCTGATAAACACATCAAAGTCTTTCATCAGTTCACGCCCCTCCCAACCAGAGGTCTGGCGGACGGTATAAATGCCATACGGCATATCCTTTGTCTGGGCAAAACCGTTCTCGTCACATGTCAGCACATCACGCTCGGTTTCCTTTGCATTTTCATAGCTGCCTGCGGATTTGAGGAACACTTCAAATACCGCACCTTCTTCGGGTGTTTCAATCTGGGTTTCCCCGTTATCCGTATGCTTGATGAGTGCGATATTGCCTTTGATGACCTGTTCATTCACATCGTTTGCGGTACTGTTCAGCTCTACCGTGTATAGCTCTGGTTCTGCACCTACCTTGTGTATTGCGGTATCCAGAAGATACCCCTCGGACGGGCTGATTTCACGGACAGTCCAATCATTATCACAGATATAATACTTGGTCGTAAACTGACCGTTTTCATCAGTCGTGTAGGTGTCAATCAGTTCCTCACCTTTATAGATGCCGTAAACCGCACCTGCAAGGGAAGCATTGCCCTGCGGAGAACCTGTTTCTGCATCGGTCTTTGTCACAGTCACTTGGAATTTCTTCAATACATTATCGAAGCTGCGTTTTGTGACCTTGTTCCATTCAATCGGAGCTGTCTGGGAAGCAGGAACAACATAGCGGACTGCGGTATCCACTTCCTCAACCACATACGGGGTATCGCCGCTGATAAGGACATTTTCAAACTTTGCCAGACCGTTTTTATCAGTCACGGCATACTCGTCAACAGGCAAGCCGCTTAAAGATGTGCCGTAAAGGTGGAATTTCATTCCCTCCACCAGATTGTCCTCGGAAGTCTTGACGATTTCCAGACTGCCACGCTTCAAAGTATTGCTGAAGGTCACAGTAGAGGTTTTTCCTCCAATAAGGGTCACGGTCTGGGTTTTCTGCGGCTCATAACGGTCAATGGACTGTTCTGTGACGGTATAAGTGCCAGGGAATAATCCCTCCACGGAGACAGAGCCGTCCTTTCCTGTCTTAACTGTCTTATCGAAGTTATCACCTTTGATTGTAAAAGAGATGCCCTCCACAACTCCGTCCTCCGAAGTCTTTTTGAGGGCAATCGTGCCTGTCGGCGTTTCGATATTGATATATGCAGACACGGTATCAGCATTCTCCACACCTGTTACCAAGTCCTGCAAGTTCGGGTCGCCATAGGCAATGAGCTTTGCACTGCTGCTGACCGTCGGCACATTGTTCCTCTTTGCCGTAATGCGGACAGAACCGCTGATAGCTACGGTGGAGCTGATTGTCAGCTTATTTCCAGACTTCGATACACTCACATTGCTGTCAGAGCTTGAAAAGCTGTAATCAGAAAGGATGCCGTTGCTGTCTGTCAATGTGATGCTATACTTTCCGTCCTTGTAGGCAAGCTCCTTTGTGATGTCATTCTTACCGCCCGACATAAAGCTCGGAATGGTGTTATGCTCACGCAGCATTGCAACAATCTGGTCATACACTGCCCTTGCTCCGCTGTTGGCATAATTTGAACCGAAGTGCAGGCTGTAAACGGTAGTGCTTGTCTGGTTATATGAGCCTGTGGCTTCACGGCAGCCTGTGACAAACTCCCAAACGAGTGTCTGCGTGGCAAGCCATTTTTCATCATCACTTCCTGACAGATTATTTCGGTTGCCCTGATACCCATAGAGCAGGGCAAGCCCAACCGCCTTTTTCTGGTTGGCTGAAAGGGCGTTCCAAGTATCAGAGGAAGCCTTTTTTAAGGTGTTTCCTGTTTTCAGCGGTACTCCCGGCTGAATACAAAACGCATTCTCGCCATCCACAAACATACGGTACTTGTAATTTCCTGTTCCGCCTGCGGTATAGCCGCCGATATTCGCACTGGAATTGTACCTCATCGTATTACCGTTGCTGTCATAGGTGTGGGAAAAGGAAATCGTCCCGATGTCACCCGCAGCAAACGCCGTCGCAGGCATTATGGATAATGCCGTGACCGCAGCCATTACAAAAGCCGCAGCCTTTTTGAACAATTTAGGGATTTTCATAGTTACCTCCTGTAATTTGGATTGAATATTTTGCCTTACTGACCGAAAAAAGCTGCCCGTTATGGACAGCCTAAAGTATTTCTTTTCTCGGATAGTTACTGGCAGTAGTTAGGGGGTGAGGTGTGGAGAGGGGGAAGCCAAAATAATGGCTATCCACTCAAAAAGGCAGACCTCGCCCTCGGTGTGTGGCTATCTCTCGTGAGCCTTGTTCCGCTGCAAGTGTCGGTTATAAAACTCCAACGCTTTGACAACAAAATCCGTTTCCTGCCCTCTAGGAACAGTCTTGGGAATGAGCTTGGTTATCCTCTCGTCACGGAAAGCAGGTTTTTCCTTCTGGTTGGGCTTTTCTTCCTCCATAATGGACTGGATAACCTCGGAAGTGAGTTTACCGTCTTGGTTATACTTCTTCATTTTGATAGCCTGTGCCAATGACGGGGTAGCATCGTTGTACTCCATTGCTTCAAGCAGGGTGTATTGCTGTTCCTCGGTCAGATAGGAAATTTCAACCGCAGGACGAAAAGCAATCTGCCTTTCATCTACCATTTGCAGGATTTCGGGTACAAGCTCCGTTAGACGGATATAGCGGAAGATTTGATTTTTGCTTTCACCGACTTTTTCGGCAAGTTCATCACTTGAAGTAGCGAACTCAGAATTATTACCCACTGGGGAATAATTTTCTTTTGCGGGTCTGCCTGCCTGTCGTTTCATAGCTTCCAACCGCATTTTATACGCAAAGGCTTTTTCACTTGGTAGAATAACGGAGCGTTGGAGATTACTTTCCACCATCACAATAATGGCTTCGTCACGGGTAAGCTCTTTAACCTCGCATTTCAGCGTTTCAATCCCCGCAAGTTCACAAGCCTTTTTTCGCCTGTGACCGCTGATAAGCTCATACCGTCCGTCCTCTTTTAAGCGAACTGTCGCAGGGGTCATTACACCGTTTCGCTTGATACTCTCGACAAGCTGTTCCATATCCTCGTCCATTAAAACCTTGAACGGGTGGTCTGGAAACTCGTCAATCTCCGATATGGGAATATCCCTTATCTTAGAGAGCTTTGCTTCCTCACGGCTTTCGTCCGTTTGGAAAAGGTCATCGTATGCGGTCAGCTCGATTTTGGTTTCTCTGCTTCTCGCCAATCTCTGCCACCTCCTTTCCTAACTGCTCATAGGCTACGGCAACCTTGCCGCTTTTGTCGTAAGCAAAAATACTTTTGCCTTCTGCGGTAGCTTCCACCGCACGGATAGAATGTGGTATCTCGGTATCAAACACCTTGATTTTCTGACCATATGCACTTTTGACCGTTGCCGTAATTTCCTTAGAAATGTTGGTACGGGGCATTACCATAGTCATTAAGATACCGTCTATCCGCAGCTTGGGGTTGATTTGCCGCTTGACCATTGATACGGAGCGAAGCAAAAGCTCCAGACCTTTAGCCGAGAGATAGTGGGGCTGTGTAGGGATAATCACGCTGTCAGCCGCTGCCAGAGCATTGATGGTTATCATCCCTAAACTCGGCATACAATCAATAAGCACATAATCGTAATTCTTTTTAACCTCATTGACATAGGTTTTCAGCACACACTCACGGCTCATTGCATTGATTAGCCTTACCTCAAAGCCCGACAGCTCAATGTTTGACGGAAGCAGGTCAATGCCCTCTCTGTGGTGGATAATACCCTGTGAAACATCAAGCGTTTTATCGTCTATGATGTTCTGCATCACAGTAGAGAGCGTTATGGGAATATCGTCTGGTCTGTTATAACCCAGAACCATCGTGAGATTTGCCTGTGCATCAGCGTCAATCAGCAGGACTTTTTTACCCTGTTGCACCAGACTTACGCCCAGATTGACTGCTGTGGTTGTTTTTCCGACACCGCCTTTCTGGTTAGTCAGAGCAATCACTTTGCAATTTGACATAGATGCGTCCTCCTTTCACATAGATTTAGCCACTTTGTCAAGGTGGCTATGTAAACAGTACCAGAGAACGCAAAAAAGCCGCCTACTCTTAAAATCAATAAGAATAAGCGGCTTTGTAATTTGCCTTAGACATATTCAATTTTCATTCTCTTGGTCGGTGTATTTATGACCTTAAAAATAAGCTCGTCAACACAATCCGTATATCTGCCTTGCTGAATGAGCTGATTTTTTAACTCTACAAGGCTATGTATCAAAAGTTTTCTTTCGTGACTATCCAAATATATATGATATTTCTGTTCTCTCATAAATAGCACCCCCTCTTTGGCTTCATTGTATAATAGTAAAAAAGGACTGTCAAAACTATAACTTCACATTTCTTGGATTTACGATACAATAAATCACATTATACACATCTACTAGGTAATATAATTACCAATCCATAAAAATGTGATGATGCGTTCAAAGAGGATAATTACTTAATCATTTTCATTGCAAATCACAATCAGATGACATTAGCAAATTTTCTAATTTATTCTGAGCAAATCTCTGAAGATAAAAATACTTATCAATAATTTTATAATTCATATTTCTATCAATTTGTTCAAAACAAAAGTCTATTAACTCTTTTATAAAACTTTCACCAGACAGATAGTAATCCTGCAAGATTATATTATTCTCTGGAAAGTGCAGATAATTATAAATATATTTTTCATCAATATCCTGTTCAATGATTCCCTCACCTGTTCCTGGCATTTTAGGAACCAGTCCTGCCCCCAAAATAGATATATATTCAGGGTTTTTTGCAACTATTTTATATTTTACTGATGATATATTTTCTAAAACTGCTTCAGCAATATAATCATCTATAACAATACGAGGATGAATTGCTATTTCTGACTCCATCTTATACGCTTTATTCACCGCATCTCCAAAAAACATACTTTTTGAAGGGTCAACATAAGCATCACCATAAGATATTCCACCTCTAAAAAGAATTCTTTCTTTAATGAATCGTAAAAATATTGGCTCACAATTACACAATGCCACTTTAAATAGTTCGCCCTCATCTTTACGTTCATCAGATATTCCGTCTTTAAAGCCATAGAAAATATAAGCACAATCAGAAAATGTATATATTTTTCTAAAATACACCGTGTGCATCATATCATTTTGCTTGTTTCTTTCAAGCTCTTCATGAAAAATTTTGTTAATTTTATATGTCTCTTGAAAATCAACTCTATTTTGGCTTCCAAGAATATCTACAAATATGACTAAATATTTAGCGAAACCATTTGGCTCATTACTCATCAAAATCCACCTCTACTATTGTCCTTTTTCATTTAACTTCTTTATTACGCAAAGCTGTATCTGTTATAAACCTCGTCCATCCAAATACTGAATAGCTGTTGAAATCAAGGATAAGCATCGCTTATAAAAATACTCATAATGCCTTTTATCCTGAATATCCGTTTTTGTTGTTTCATGGTGTCGAATTCTAAAATTATTGCCAAGTATGGTAAGCTCATGAAATTCCTTTTCAAATAATTCTAAAAACGGCTGTTGATTATTACCCATATCCATTATGATCTTATTAACTGATTTCTTCTTATCTACAGTCGATGAGCAGTAATATGTCTTTAGTCTCTCAAATGCATCCCAAAGTTTCTCCACTGCAATTTGCAAATTGTTTTCATCATAATATTTTGAAGCCTCTTGTAATAACTCTTTCAGTCCTACTTCTTGAACAGCCACTAATGAATTTTTATTTATCTGGGTATCAAATGTATTCATTAGCTTCCCCTTGGAAAGCTGAAACGGTATCTCATTCAGTTTTAATATAGCATTAATCTGTGGTTCAAAGTCATCTGAGATACTATGTTTCGCAAAAAACTCTATTGCGTCCAACACGCAAAATGGAGAATTAGAAAGTATGAATGCTTGCAAATCAGCAGTTTCAACATATTCTTTTTTATCATTATAACACTTTGGCACATAAAATTGCCTTATTTCATTGAAAACATCCTCAGCTACTGTTGTATTATAATTCCATCCCGTTTCGTCAGTCGCTTGATATACGATATTATATCGCTCCAGAAACTGATAAATTTGATTTCTCGCTTTCCGCTTTATGGACAATACTATCTTTTTTGCTTTTATGTCCTTTGCATTTCGTTGAGAATATGGAATAAACAACGTATTATCTTCTTGCTGATATATTCTCCATCCATAAACATCACGATTGGATATTTTCTCAGCAGGGTAAATCTCATAACCGTCATTTTGTAATAGCTTGTTAATTGCCACTAAAAATTCTTTCCAGTATCCCTTATCATATCGAACAGCAGGGTGAAATACTTCACAAAGAAATTTTAAATATACTTCATCGCTACCATCTTGTAAATTGAATCTTTTGTCTTCAAAAACCCAGCAGTATGGATAATCATCATTATTCACTGTATGTTGCCAAATATCCTGTTCTGCATTTACAAATCTTGAATCAAAACTTGGCATTCTCTCTAAATCATATAATCTTTTAAGAAAATCTATTTCTTCAAGGCGACCATAATAATTGTAAGTAACGGTTCGGGTTTGAAAAAATTCGTCTATCTCCAATCCATTCTGAAATAAATCTAAAATATCTCGCTTTGTTATTTCTGTAATACGGTTCACTCCATTTTCCTCCCTTCAAACGTATTCAGCACTTATATATTACTTCACAAATATTTTAAAGAAAAGCGTACCACTATTTTTAATGATACGCTCATCATTATTAAATCACTTCAAAATGCTTCAATGCATCTTTTATCGCTTCCACTTTCTCCACCGTCGGATGCTTCCTCGGTTGCTTCAATTCCTCCACTGCATTAGGAGCATCATACATCGGCAAGCCTAAATCTCTCTTTACCTCTGCGATATATGCGGTATGTACCTTGAAGCCGTATTTTGCTTCTATGTACTCCTTTATCATTTTGTAGGTCACTCGCTCCTTGGGCTTGTATGTTTCAGCTCTTTTAGCAATATTATCAAGTGGAACTTTTCCCTCGCCCTCGCCAAACTCAACTTTTACGTTGATATGTCCGTCTGGCTTTTTGTGGGAAAGCAGTACAACCGTCTCAACATGCATACCAAATTAAAACATATCTCCACAAAACCACAGAAATATGATCAATAGTTATACAGTACTAATACTGCACGTGCATCCTCTTTCCCACAAAATATTAGTTTCATAAATTTTGCACCACCCTGATGTAAAATTTATTCTTTTTTCATACCGTCAATATATTCTTCATCTGTCTTGCCAGCTTCCAATGCTCGATATTCCTGATTTAATTCTCTCAACAATTCTTCTTCGCTTGGCAAATATAATTTATACTTTGAAGCAAAAATTTGTGTTTCATTTTCCGGCAATGTATATTTAACTACAGACTCACTCTTGTCTGCACATAACACAATACCTATCGGCGGATTATCTCCCTCATTCATAAGCTCTCGCTCATAATAATGAACATACATCTGCATCTGTCCTAAATCCTGATGTGTTAAGTCTCCAACCTTTAAATCAATCAATACAAAACATTTTAAGATGTAATTATAAAATACAAGGTCAATTCTAAAATGGCGTCCATCAAACGTTATTCTTTTCTGCCTTGCGACAAATGAAAAGCCTCTGCCAAGTTCCAAAAGGAATTTCTGCAAATGTGTAATTAACGCTTGCTCTAAATCACTTTCATAAAAATCATCATTGGGTGTCAGTCCAAGAAATTCCAGTACATATGGGTCACGGATAACATCTTCTGGGCTTTTTGCCATCTCCAATGTCTGAATTTCTGCCGCAACCTGCTCTTTATTTTTACTGGATAATAATCTTTCATAAAAGAAAGAATTTATCTGTCTTTCAAGCTGTCTGGTACTCCATTGTGATTTTACAGCTTCCTGCATATAAAATTCTCGTGCTTTATCATTTTCCACACGCATCAAAAGCCGATAATGAGTCCAACTCAATTCGCTACGCAGTGCGTAGCCATTTGGAAATATCAAATAAAACTGCCTCATATTTTTCAAATTGGCAACAGTAAATCCTTTTCCAAAATCTTGAGTCATTTGTTTCGATAATTCTTTCAATAAACCTGTCCCATACTCCGCCTTTTCGTTACCGCCCTGTTCTTCAATGATTGATTTTCCGATATTCCAATAGGCTTCGACCATTGCAAATTGGCTGTTTGATAGACTTTATTTCTTGCTGTTATCAAGATGTTCTTTATCTCATCATAAAATTTTTGTTCCATAAAAACCTCCGCAAGACACCTAGTTTTATTTGTATAAATCCTTTCTCAATCGATTTACAAGTATATTAAATTGTTCCTCACTTTTCTGGTAAATAAATTTTTCTAATTCCTTGACAAGACCATCATCTTTTGAAATTAACTTCAACTTAGGAATTGCCATCTTCAAATCATTTATTGCATTATTTCTATTTTCATCATCTGATAGCTCTTGTATATTATACCTTGCAACTCCTAAAGAAAATTTCGCTTCGGCTGGAAAAAGTACAATTTGCGCAAATACAATTATAGATTCATATACTCTCTTTTTTTCCTCAAAAACATACTTTTTCTTATCTTGCAATGGTTGAAAAATAAATGTGGACAAAATCAACGTTATTACAGAAGAACCTAATATACTAATAATTATGGAAATTACATTATCTATACTCATTTGCACCCCTTCCCTGCTACAATTAAATCACTTCAAAATGCTTCAATGCATCCTTTATCGCTTCCACTTTCTCTGCCGTCGGATGTTTCCGCGGCTGTTTCAATTCTTCTACCGCATTAGGAGCATCATACATCGGCAATCCTAAATCTCTCTTTACCTCTGCGATATATGCAGTATGTACTTTGAAGCCATATTTAGCTTCTATGTACTCCTTTATCATTTTGTAGGTCACTCGTTCCTTGGGCTTGTATTCTTCGGCTCTTTTAGCGATATTATCAAGCGGAACTTTTCCCTCACCCTCACCAAACTCAACTTTTACGTTGATATGTCCGTCTGGCTTTTTGTGGGAAAGCAGGACAACCGTCTCCACATGCCCTGTTCTTGGAAATAAATCCACAGGTATAACTTTAAAAGCAGAGTAACCTAATTCATTAAAAATTTTTAGGTCACGAGCAAGTGTAGCTGGGTCACATGATATATATATTACTCTTGGTGGAGAAAATTTTTCTGATATTGTATTAATAAGTGTAGAATCACAGCCTTTTCTTGGAGGGTCTATAATTATACAATCAGCTTTTATACCTTGTTGTGCCAATTTTTCTGCTGCTAAAGAGGCATCTCCACAGAAAAATTCTGCATTTTTAATATTATTAATTTCTGCATTAATTTTAGCATCTTCTATTGCTTGTGGAATTATTTCAACACCATATAGTCTTTTTACACTATCAGCCATAGTCAAGCCAATGGTACCTGTTCCACAGTAAAGGTCCAGCAAGGTCTCATCTGGTTTAAGCTCTGCAAAATCTCTTGCTATAGTATAAAGCTTTTCTGCTTGAGAGCGGTTAACCTGATAAAATGACAAAGGAGATATTCTAAATGAAAGTCCACAAAGCTTGTCTGTAATATATCCACTTCCAAAAATAGTCCTACATTCTTTTCCTGTAATCACATTAGTTTTATCACAATTTATATTTATAACAATCGTCTTTATTCGATTTTCCACAGCAATAAGCCTTTCACAAAGTTCATTTTCGTGTGGAAGTTTCTTGCCATTTATTATGATACACACCATAATTTCGTCTGTTTCCATTGCATGACGCATATACAGATGACGCAAAAGTCCACTATGCGATTTCTCATCGTATGGAGTAAGCTTATATTCATTTGCAAAATCAGTAAAGCAGTCAATTATAGGGTTAAATGCCTCTGAATGTAATAAACAATTATCAACAGATATAACTCTATGACTTCTTTGTGCAAAAAAACCAACAGTAATATTTCCATTTTTATCATAAGCAATAGGAAGCTGTGCTTTATTTCTATAAGCCATTATTCTATCTGATGGAATAATTTCTCCAACCAGTGAACCATCTATTCCACCTATTCTTGTTATAGCATCATAAACTCTTTGATGTTTAAACTTCAATTCCGCCTCATAGCTGATATGCCTAAACATACATCCACCGCATTTCAAGCTTATGGGGCAATCCGATGTAATTCTATCAGAAGATGGTGTAATAATATTTTCTACAATTCCAAAAGCATATTTCTTTAATACCTTCACAATTCGAACATTAAGAATATCACCAACAGCGGTATTTGGTACAAAAACTGCCATAGAATCAATGTGACATACTCCGTTTCCTTCGCTTGTAAGTCCAGTTATTTCAGTTTTATATATTTGATTTTTATTAAGCAAGAGAACCTCTCCCCTTAAAGATATTTTATATAATTATAGCATAATCAATTATTAATTATCAAGCAAACACTTATCACTCTGACTATAAAACATCAATTCAATTAAAATAAGATTGTCAATTCTTAATATAGCTATTTAAAATATTCATTAAATTACTTATAATTTATTCTATAAAAGCATAAAGTTTAATGCAGTTTAAGTGTATAATATAATTATTAATTTAATAGCATCTAATTTTTAAAGGAGAGGTAATATGAAAAAAATGACAGTAGTAATTTTAACAGCCGCACTGGCTGCTATTATGGCAGGTTGCTCAGGTAATTCTAATAATTCCCCAAGCAACACATCAACAGAATCTACAACATCTTCAAATTCTTCAACAGTAAGCACCAATGAAAGTAAAGCAAACAATGAAGAATCCAAAAATTCTTCAAAATCAGAAAGTAACACTTCAAAAGAAAACAGCAAAGGGTCCTCTAAATCCGAAAGTACAACATCAAAAAGCAACGATTCTAAAGAAAATACAAAAACAGAAAAAATCGCTGCAATCAAATATAACAATATAGAAATCAAGATTGATATGGAGGTTTCACCACTCCTTGAAAAGCTCGGTGAACCAGACCATAAAGAAACAATTGAAGCCGACGAAGAAAACTCCGAAGAATCATATTCTTATACATATGATAATATGACTATTTATGCTTACCTTAAAGATAAAAAGCAGTATGTAGCTGATGTTTCCATAAGTGGTCCTGGAGATGCGTCTACCGCAAACGGAATTAAAGTTGGTGCGTCTAAGGATAATGTAGCTAAAATATATGGTAAAGTCACTGATGAAAATATGGCATCTTATGAAATAGATAAAAATGTTATAATGTTTATTTTTGAAGATGACTCTGTTACTAATATATCTCTTAGCCGAGGACTTAGCGACGAAGAATTATAATTAAACCAAGTAGGCGAATACAATTCCCCTTAATTACAAGGTAAAAGTATTCGCCTATTTTTTTGCAAATTTAAATTTTCTCAAAATACATAGTTATATTCAAATAACATACTCATCTATATACAAGCATATAAATTATAAATGTTTTGTAGAAGGTGAGTTTGTGGAATTTGTCGTAAAAATAAACCATGCTATAAATTCAATTGTATGGGGACCTGTTGCCTTAGTTGCATTACTTTTGATTGGAATATTTTTTTCATTCAGACTTAGCTTTTTACAAATAACCAAATTCAAGCTTTGGTGGAAGGAAACTATCGGCTCACTTTTTTCCAACGAAAATAAATCCGCCGAAAAAGGCAAAATAACACCATTTCGAGCTATGGCAACCGCTCTCGCTGGTGCAATAGGTACAGGCAATATCGTGGGTGTAGCAAGTGCCATTTCACTTGGCGGTGCGGGTGCTATATTCTGGATGTGGATTTCAAGCATTTTTGGTATGGCAACCATATTTGCCGAAAATGTTCTCGGTGTGAAATATCGTGAAACAAGAAACAGCAAATATGTCGGCGGACCTATGTACTATATAAAAAACGGACTGCACTGCAAATGGCTTGCGGCTATTTTTGCAATAGCTTGTACATTAGCCTCTCTTGGAATGGGAAATATGACTCAATCCAATGCTGTTGCAGGAGCATTAGAAGTCGGCTTCGATGTTTCACCTGTTGTAACAGGAACATTTCTGACAGCCTTAGTCGGAGTTGTAATATTTGGCGGTATAGAAAGAATATCATCATTTACAGCAAAAATAGTGCCTTTTATGGCAATTCTCTATACTCTTGGAGCATTGATTGTTGTATTCATAAATATTAAAAAAATCCCCGAAGCATTCGGGGAAATTTTTTCATCAGCCTTTGATATAAGCTCTATGGCTGGTGGATTTATGGGTTATGGAATGTCACGAGCCTTAAAATACGGAATTTCAAGAGGTGTATTTTCTAATGAAGCGGGCTTAGGAAGCTCGCCGATAGTTCATGCAGCTGCTGATACTGATAATCCTTGTAAGCAAGGAATGTGGGGAATATTTCAGGTTTTTGTTGATACTATTGTTCTGTGTACGCTTATGGCTCTGTGCATAATCTGTACAGGCTCCCACAAGACAAACCTCGATGCTGTTGCAGTAAGCTCCTACTGTTTTGAAAGCGTTTTCGGCACTTTTGGAAAATATTTTATGTCGCTTTCAATAACACTTTTTGGAGTAGCGACACTTGTTTCGTGGTCATATTTTGGTGAACGCTCTGTTGAGTATCTGACAAACGGACGCTTTATCAGCTCATACAGAATCGCCTATACTCTTATTACTTTTGTTGGTTGTATACTCAACCTCAACCTTGTTTGGGAAATCTCCGATACCTTCAATGGACTTATGGCTATACCAAATATGATTGCTATTGTCTTGCTTTCAGGTGTAGTCAAAAAAGAGTATGATAAATATAAGCTAAATTATAATTCTATATAATGTAATATGGTATTTTCATACTTTCCATATTTCTATTTAAGCATAAATATCTTCTTTTCTACACTTTTTACTTATATATTTATTAAAAATTTTCCTTTCAGTCATTTCCTTGAATAAGCCAAAAGTAAATCTACCATTCTGCCATAGCTTTTAGTTCCGTCATCTTGAGAATTAGCTTTAAGATATGAATCATTTATGCTTGATGCCACCTCAGCAACAGGTGTTTCATACTTAGCCCAATATTCGTTATTTGCGTTCAAATCAGACTTAGCCTTGTCGCTCAAATAACTGAAAACCTCCTGATATTTTTCCACATCAGAACTATACAACGCATTTACCGAATGAATAAAAGCAAGCATATATCCCGAATATTGCACCTCTGCATTATCGCTGTTTATACAAGCAAGATAAGCTATAAAATTAGCCTCGTCCTCTCTCGCAAAGCCTCTTAGATGTGAAAGCTCGTGGCACATTGTTGCTGGTATACTAAATTCAGGCACAGCTACATTTACATTAGCTTCAAATGTGAATGGAAAAAAGACTCCAGTTATCTGAGTATATGACATCAATTCAGAGAGCATAACAGATTTCGTTTTTGAATATCCGCCAAAAATAGTTGGATATTTTTCATACAAGCTGTTCATAGCTTTTTGAGTTTCAGCCTTTGCCTCATTTAGGCTTGTAAGTGTCATAATTCCATCATTTTCAGAAAGATTTTCACGAGCCTTAGACGCATTTTTCGCAAGGTCTATGCATAAAGAATAAAGCTCATCAACAGTGGACTCACGAATTTCTATACCATTTGTTTCAGCAAAAGTATTTCTGTAATAGCAAATTCCAAAATTCGTTATAAACAGAAAAAATACAAGACTTACTGCACAGATAACATTCAAAAATGCTTTATATGCTGTTTTTCCCCTACTTCCCTTTTTCTTTATAATTTTCACAATAGAAACCACTATATAAGTTAATGCAAACGGAGCAAGCATAACCACTATAAATTCCGCAAGTGAAAACGGCAATAACGCTGAAAGAAAATTCCAGGCCTGTGATATATAATGATAGATATTAACTGTATACCATTCCGCAAAGGCGGAATTATTTTTTGCAATTAAAACCAAAATAAAGGCTATTGGAGCAAGCAATCCAATAAATAATCTCTTATAGCCGAATATAGCTTTTAGAATTTTCACTTCAATTCACCCTTAATAAGCGGAATAGCCTCATCAAGACTCTTAAAACGCCTATAAATCATAGGAAGAATTTCCTCTGTCGGCTCTACCATATCAGGCACCATAATAGGCTTCATTCCCGCATTATAAGCCGCCTTAATTCCATTTATAGAATCCTCAAATACAATGCAGTTCTCAGGCTCAACAGAAATTCTTCTTGCTGCCTCAAGGAATATATCAGGTGCAGGCTTTCCATTCTTTATGTTATCTCCACCAACTAAGTCCTCAAAGTGTGGAAGTATTCCCGCATCAATAAGCTCCTCTTTTGCCGTAGATTCCCTTGTAGAGGTTGCAACACAAAGTCTGTAGCCCTCTTGCTTTAAAGCCTCTAAAAGCTCAAAAAGTCCTTTCTTTACAGGAACTCCATTTGTCCTGAAATAATTATGCACAAATTTAGAAACATTAGGCTTAAAGCTGTCATAATCAAAGCCTTTGCCCATTCCTTCATTAAATTTTCTGCGTGTATCATCATATGTAAGTCCTATACAGCTCTTAGCCAAATTAAGAATTTCCTTACCATAGCCAAACTTGTTCATAGCGAACTCATAGCCCATAAGGACGATTTTTTCAGAATCTATCATCAGACCGTCCATATCAAAAATTGCACCTTTATTCAACATCATCTCTCCTCCCGAAATCATTTATAAAATATATTTTATCAACATTATCCCCTTGCTGTCAATATGAGGTTCAATTATATATCAAGGTAATGATTTACAACCTTAAATATCCACTTGCACACTGCCTGTCTATCTAATATTATATTATATAGATAAAAACTACGGTGGTGCTTGATATGACTATTGAACAGATAGATAGCAATCGAATACTTATTGCACTCTGTGATGATGATATGAAATCCTTTTCGCTTGAATTTGAAAGTATGACACTTTCCAACCCTCATGTCAAAGAAATGATACAGCGGTTATTAAAATTTGCAAGTAACGAAACAGGAATTTCCGTAAAAAACAAAAAAATGCTTATAGAAGCCATTCCATATATAAACGGCTGTCTTTTTCTTATCACTCTTTCACAGAAAACTCACAAAAGAAAGATATATAAAATCAAAAACCCCCGCCCAATAATAATAGAATTCATAGAAATCGAAGATATGCTTCGGTGTATTTCTATTGTCTATAAATCAAAAATACAATACATTCATTCAGATTTATATAAATATGGCTCTCGATATTTTTTAATAATAAAGCCTGTCCGAGGAATTTCACGCAGACTTGAGGCTTTTTTATATGAATATGGAGAAAAAATTTCAGGTGGAAATTTAACCGTATCTAAACTAAGAGAATATGGAAAAATCATTGCAAAAGATACAGCTATCGAAAAAATCGGCAAAGCCCTTGTCAAAAAGTAATCACTTATAAAGCTTAAAAGTTTTGCTTAAGGCAGTGAGCATCAGCTTCCAAGATACATTCCACAAAGTAAGAGCTATAATCAAACCCATATTAAAATAAGCACAAAAAATCCCGAACGCATAAGCATTCGGGATTTTAATTTGGAGGTGCCACCCAGATTTGAACTGGGGATCAGGGTTTTGCAGACCCACGCCTTACCGCTTGGCTATGGCACCGAATAAAAAAGGTGCTTAACTTTCTAAGCACCTTTCGGAAGCTTAATAAAAAATATGTATTAAACATTCCTTTTAGAACTGGAGCGGATGACGAGGCTCGAACTCGCTACCTCCACCTTGGCAAGGTGGCGCTCTACCAGATGAGCTACATCCGCAGATATGGTGCCTTCGGGCGGAATCGAACCACCGACACGGGGATTTTCAGTCCCCTGCTCTACCGACTGAGCTACAAAGGCAAATGGCGACCCGGATCGGGTTCGAACCGACGACCTCTAGCGTGACAGGCTAGCGTTCTAACCAACTGAACTACCGGGCCAAATGGTGGGAACAACAGGGCTCGAACCTGTGACCCCCTGCTTGTAAGGCAGGTGCTCTCCCAGCTGAGCTATGCTCCCATCTGTCTGGGTTTGTCATCTGGCGTTCTCGCCAGCGACAGGTATTATATTATCACAACACCCTCAGAATGTCAACACTTTTTTTGAATTTTTTTCAAAAAAAATTTCAAAAGCCTGAAAAAGCTCTATTTTATGCGATTTTTAGGAATTATATTTTTCAAAATTTTTTCAAAACTCTTCTGAAATTTTCAAATAAATAGCTCTGTATCTTATTTTAAGATACTTAAAACAAATATTATCATTCTAATTTTAAAGGCAACATCAGAAAATTAAAGTAGCATTGCATAAGAATTATTCTATATAAGAATTTTATACTATTCTTACTGTGATATTCTTATTTATATCTATTTTCAGGAGCGATATATATGTCAGAAGAAAACAGATTTAAAGTCAATCTGCGTGGTATGATTGACATACTATCTAATCATCTTTATAGTTCGCCAGATGTTTTTATTCGTGAACTTCTCCAAAACGGTACAGATGCTATTTCCGCAAGAAAACTTTTTGATAAAAAATTCAGCAACGGCACAATCACTATTGAGCCTAAAATTATAGCTGGCAAGAAAACTATTATATTCAGTGATAACGGAATTGGGCTTTCATATGATGAAATAAACCAATTTTTAGCTGTTATTGGGCAATCCTCCAAGCGTGATATTATCACAGGAAGAATTTCCGAAGAATTTATCGGTCGTTTCGGAATAGGCTTGCTCTCTTGCTTTATGGTTACAAATGAAATCCGTTTAACAACACATTCCGCTAAAACTGGTGAATACCTTGAATGGATAGGTACTCCAGATGGCATTTATAAGATAAATCATCTTGAAAGCTGCCCTGACGGAACTTCTTTCTATATAACATTAAACAAAAATTCCGAGGAATACTTTGAGGCTGATAGAATTATTGAGCTTGTAAGATATTATGGACTTCCGCTCCCATTCCCTATTATGCTCAAAACCGAAGAAGGTTCTCAACGCATAAATACTGTTGTTGACTACAATAGCGATATGCATGATTCGATAATGTCATTCGGCAAGGACCTTTTCGGCATTGAATTTATGGATTATATCCCATTAAATTCCCCTACAGGGCTTTTCAGCGGTGTTGCATATATTCTTCCTTATAGAATAGCAGCCACAGCAAAGAACAGCCATAGAATCTACCTAAAGCATATGCTCCTCACCGAAAACGGCAGTACACTTTTGCCAGAATGGGCATTTTTTGTAAGGTGCTTTATAAATACAAATTCTCTGCGTCCAACTGCATCTCGTGAAGATTTCTACGAAGATGATACTCTCGAAGCCGCAAAAGAAGAAATTGGAGAATGTATCGAAAGCTATCTTATGAGCCTTTCCAAGACAAAACCCGATATATTAAGAAAAATGGTTTCCATACATAACCTTGCTATAAAGAGTATGGCTATCGACAACAATGAGCTTTTCAATATCTTTATAGACTATCTTGAGTTTGAAACCACCTCTGGAATTATGACTGGCTCACAGATAAGAGATTTCGATGAGCCTTTCACGGTTGCATTCCAAATAGATAAATTCAAGCAATATTCGCCAATATTCTCTGCACAAAATAATCTTTTAGTTAATGCTGGCTATGTCTATGATGATAAACTAATATGCAATCTAATTGATGAATATGAGCTTGATGCAACAGCTCTTGACGAAGAAATGTTTCTGCAAACTCTTGAAGATATTCCGCTATCAGAGCATAGTGAATATCGTAATTTTCTTGATATTGCCAATGAAACACTTATAGACTTTGATTGCCAAGCGGAAATCAAAGCATTTCAGCCTTATGAACTTTCTGCTCTTTATATTATGGACGAGCAGGCAGAGCTTTTCAGACAAATTCTCCACGCAAAGGAAAATAGTGATTCACTTTTTGCAGATATTTATGATGCTTTTGCAGAAGAAATTGACAATCACCACACCACTACACTTGTATTTAATAGTGAGAATACTCTCATACAAAATCTCAAAAATATAAGCCAAGCTCAACTTACAAATATCATTAAGATACTTTATGTTCAATCATTATTGCTTGGACATTATCCACTCAGAAATAACGAAATTACGATTATGAATAAAAGTATCGAAGGGCTTATAAACGGAGGTATATTAAAATGATTGATGGATTTGAAATACAAAAACGATATGAAAGCCTGCCACATGGTGAACTACGATTACAGGCTATTAAAAATGCTATTGCACTTGCTGACGCTGAGAAAGATTACGAATTTATGTATATTTTTAGAAGTGACCTTATGAGTGAAAGTGAGCTTTATGGCGACAGCTTTCAGGCTTTTCTCACATTTCCAGAGATGATAAAAATTTTCGATGAACACGAAGAAGAGCTTGAGAAGTACAAACACGACTATATATGGGAATTCAAGTGGATTCTCTCGGACTGTGAAGACTTTTACCAAGTTTCAAAAACAAAGGCTTATGAGCTTTTTGCCGAATTCAGAAAGCGTTGTGAAAGATACGGATACTCACTAAGACCTTACTATCAATGTCTCTATCACTTTGAAAAAGCTTGCGATAAACAAGCTGCAAAAAAGGCATATCAACAATTTATTCTTGCAAAGCGTGATGAATTAGCCGATTGCTATGCCTGCGAATTAAATGCGATGGTTGACTATGAGCTTAATACAGCCTCTATGGGAAGAGCCTTAGAAACAGCTTATCCTATACTTTCAGGACAAGTAAGCTGTACTGAAATACCTGATGTTACATATAACAATATTATGCACCGCTACTATGAGCTTGGCGACTTTGAAAAAGCTGAAGAGTATCGTAAAAAATGCTACCGCAGGATTTCAAAAAACAGCTCCTATCTGTTTATTATAGGTGATATGCTTAAGCTTTACTCAAAAACAGATTTAACTAAGGGTGTAAAACTCTTTGAAAAGCATTTAGATTGGGTATTTACTTCCAAAAATCCTCATTCAAATATGAAATTTTATATGGGTGCGGCGGCAGTATTTACAAAACTCGCACAGAAAAAAGATGAAGTTAAACTAAAGCTTCCCGAAAAATTTGAGCTTTATAAGGCTGATGGCATTTACAGTACAAAGGCTCTTGCTGAATATTATCAGAGCAAAGCTCTTGACCTAATCAACAAATTTGACAAGCGAAACGAAAGTGATTTCTATATGAAAGAATACAACTACGCTATGGAGTAAATATGGATATTGCAATAATCGGCGGTGGTGCAAGCGGTCTTTGTTCCGCAATATGTGCCGCAAGGAACCTCAGAAAAAAAGGCTTATATGGTAAAGTAACTGTTCTTGAACGCAGTCAAAAAGTCGGCAGAAAGCTACTTGCTACTGGAAACGGTCGCTGTAATCTTATGAATGATAATATTTCTCTTTCAAGCTTTCATGGCGACATTAAAATCGCAGAAAGTGTATTTTCTCGCTTTAGCTATGATGAAATATCAGAATTTTTCTCATCTCTCGGACTTCTCACAAGAGCCGATTCTATGGGTAGAGTTTATCCCTACTCAAACCGAGCTGATACTGTGCTTTCAACACTGTTGCTTGCTTGTAAGCAATACGGAGTTGAAATTATAACGGATTTCACTGTTCTTGATATAAAGCGTCATAAGGACAAGCTTGAAATTATCTCGGAAAGCTGTAAAATTTCAGCCTCAAGCGTAATAATTGCCTGTGGTTCACGAGCAAATAAAGGCTTAGGCAGTAACCTTGGCTACGAACTTCTCGGAAAAATCGGCGTAAGCTATTCCCCACTCTTTCCGTCACTTACAAGCGTTGCCGTTTCTGAAAATATCTCAATGCTTAAAGGTGTTCGTGTTCGTGGAAATGTTAAGTTTCTTGCTGATAAGCAGATAATTCACAGCGAGGACGGCGAAATTCAATTCACCGATAAATCACTTTCAGGAATATGCGTTTTTAATATTTCAAGATATGCAGGCGAATTTTTCAGAATTGGCACTATAAACGGAAACAACTGCGAAAATATCAGAATTGAGCTTAATCTTATGCCGGAATATTCCTTCTCGGAAATAATCTCAATACTTCAAAATCGCCGAAAAGCCTTCCCAAAAGCCGATTGTAAAGAGCTTCTTGCAGGAATCCTTGATGAGAAATTAGCAAATTATATCGCAAAGAAAATTAATACAAAGTCGATAAATGACAGCGTAATCAAGCGTCTTGCGAATATTCTCTCAAAAATGGATTTCACGCCTATAAAATCTGACAATAACGCTACTGCACAAGTTACAGCTGGCGGTGTCACAAGCAAAGAAATTGATGTAAATACTCTTGCTTTAAAGTCAGATAAGCGAATAAAATTCTGTGGCGAAATATTAGATGTTGATGGCGATTGCGGAGGCTATAATCTCTCATTTGCGTGGGCAAGCGGTATGCTTTGTGCAGAGCTATAAATATTTTACAAAAACTTACTATCAATTTAGTAGGACAAGAAAGGTAAGCAAATATGATTAGAATTACTTCTGTTTCTCTGCCGATTGGCTTTACAGATAAAACTGTGCGAAAAGCTGTTGGCAAGAAACTCAGAATTGATGAGTCGCAAATCAGCGGTGCATCACTTTATCGCTGTTCTATTGACGCACGAAAAAAGGATAATATCCACTATACCGCAACTATTGATGTAAAGCTTTCGGGTGGTGAAAATACTATACTTAAACGCTATGGTTCTTCAAGTATTTTTAAAGCCGAACCATATAAATATCAGCTTCCCGAAAACAGACGAAAGCTAAATCAAAGACCGCTTGTTGTCGGGAGCGGTCCTGCGGGACTTTTTGCGGCTCTTATTCTCGCTCAGGCAGGAGAAAAGCCGATACTTATCGAGCGTGGCAGAGATGTAGATTCCCGTATAAGAGATGTCGAAAATTTCTGGAAAACAGGTATTCTCGACACGAAATCAAATGTTCAATTTGGTGAGGGCGGTGCAGGAACTTTTTCTGATGGAAAGCTGAATACTGGCACTAAGGATACTCGTGCAAGAAAAGTTCTTGAGGAGTTTGTTGAAAATGGTGCTACCGAAGATATTCTCTATCTTGCGAAACCCCATATCGGTACAGACAAGCTAAGACCTACTATAAAGAACATTCGCAAAAAGATAATATCTCTCGGCGGAGAGGTTTTCTTTGAAACAAAACTGACTAAAATTCTCACCAAGGACAATACTGTTATCGGTGCTGAAATTCAGCATGGAGAATCCACCGAAATAGTTGAAACAAATGATATTATTCTTGCAATAGGTCATAGTGCAAGAGATACCTTTGAAATGCTTGATAAAAACGGAATACTTATGGAGGCAAAGCCTTTTTCTGTTGGAGCAAGAATTGAACATCTGCAAAAAACAACTGACATTGCACAATTCGGTACAGAATCTGAAAAGCTTAAGCTCCCACCTGCCGACTACAAACTTGCTGTTCATCTTAAAAACGGCAGAGGTGTCTATACTTTTTGTATGTGTCCGGGTGGCTTTGTTGTTGCCGCCGCAAGTGAGGAAAACCGCCTTGTAACCAATGGCATGAGCCTTTATGACCGAAGTAATGTAAACTCGAACAGTGCTTTACTTGTTGGAATCTCTCCAAAGGATTTTGGCAGTGACAATGTTCTTGCTGGTATGGAGCTTCAAAGAAAGCTTGAAAGCTCAGCTTTTAAACTCGGTGGCGGTGGATATAAAGCACCTTGTCAGCGTGTGGGAGATTTTCTGAACCGCACAAAGAGTACAGCTTTTGGTGAGGTTCTTCCAACATATAAGCCAAGTGTTACGCTTTCTAATCTTGATAACTGTCTGCCTGATTTCATAACAGAATCTATGCGTAACGGTATTTTTGAAATGGATAGGCGTTTAAAAGGCTTCGCCTTAAATGACGCTCTCTTGACCGCAGTTGAAAGCAGAAGTTCATCTCCTGTGAGAATTATGCGTGATGATACCTTACAATCCCCAACACTTCGTGGGCTTTATCCCTGTGGAGAAGGTGCTGGTTATGCGGGTGGAATAATCTCCGCCGCAGTTGATGGCATAAAATGTGCTGAAATGCTCATTTCCAAAAAACAACAATAATAAACATAATTTTACTACATCAGCTTAATATATTTCGCTCTCTATAGATAATGACCAAAGCTTAAACTAAACTTTTAATTGGCAACGCTCTTATGCACCTACTTTTAGCAACTTATTCACCGCAAATACAATTAAAAGTTTAAAATTACACTTAATGTGTATATCTATATTTCAATTATAGAATGAAAATTTCTATATGTCAAGTATTTGCACACATTTTGTGTAAAAGTATATTTTTATGCCTAAGGAGGTTATTTTTATGGATTGGGAATTTGCTTTTCTTGATTCTATCAGAGACAATTTTTCAAATCCTGTCTTTGATGAAATTTCAAAATTCTTTGGCGATGCTGTTATTCCTATTATAATTGTGGCTATGATTCTTTTGATTATATTCAAAAAGACCAGACGAACAGGCATTGCCCTACTGATTTCAACTGTATCTGTTGTTATCATAGGAAATTTGATTCTAAAGCCTGCAATCGCAAGGGTTAGACCTTATGATGTCAATACTGCGGTTCAACTAATAGTAAGTGCGGAACACGATTTTTCGTTCCCATCGGCTCATACTTACTTTGCGTTTACAACTGCTACGGTAATCTTTATGCGATACAAAAAGGTTGGTATATGCTGTTACATTCTTGCTATACTTATGGCTTTATCAAGAATGTATCTATATGTGCATTATCCTACCGATGTTATTGCAGGAACTATATTTGGAATAGGCTTTGGTATAGCTGGATATTTCATTGAAAAGGCTTTATATAATTTCATTTCAAACAGGAAGTACAAGGCAAAACACGAAAAAAATGAATAGAGCGTAAAAAAGCGATAAGGCAATTCGTTTAGCCTTATCGCTTTTAAATTTATAGCAAGCCTCTAACCTAAGACAACTTAAAAGTTTCGCTCGAGCCTTTTTAAAGGCTCGCAGGGTTGAGGGACGGAGTCCCTCATGGGTTTTAAGGGCAACGCCCTTAACTTGTCTTGCCTCCTTATGGGCAAACTTTGCTCGCCACTAAAATTTCTTTTGGTAGCAACATTAGTAAATAATGGCGGACAAAATCCGCCATTTAGGTGCAAAGAATGTTAAGGGCTTCGCCCTTAAAACCCACCAAAGGCTCCGCCTTTGGAAACTGCAAGCTTTTGAAAAAGCTTGAGCAAAACTTTTAACTGTCGTTAGAGAAGTTGATTTAGCATTACAACAAATAATCTGCAAGCTTGCAGAAATCCTGCATAGAAAGTTCTTCCGCTCTCGCTGTTGGCTTTAAACCACAGCTTTCAAGAGCTTGTGCAATATCTGACTTTGAAACTCCAAGTCCTGATGAAAGCGAATTTGAAAGAGTTTTTCGTCTTTGTGCAAAGGCTGATTTAACTAATCGGAAAAATTGCTTTTCATCTTTTGGCTTAATCGGTGGTTCTGCAAGAATATCAAGCTTTATAACCTCGGAATCAACCTTTGGCGGTGGTACGAAACTTCCTGCACTTACTTTGAACAGCATTTCAGGTTCAGCATAATACCTTACTGCAATACTTACAGCACCAACATCTCTTGTTCCCGGTTCGGCACAAATTCTTTCTGCCGCCTCTTTCTGAACCATAACAGTAAGAGATTTTATAGGAAGTTTTTCCTCAAGTATACGCATAATTACAGGCGAGGTAATATAGTATGGCAGATTTGCACAAATAACTACATCTCCGCCATTGAACTCTTCCTCAATAAGCTTATGAAGGTCAAGCTTCATAGCATCACCATTGATGATTTTTACATTATCACAGCCTGACAAGGTTTCGTCAAGAACTGGCAAAAGTCTTTTATCAAGCTCTATTGCAACAACCTTATTTGCAACCTTTGAAAGTTCTCTTGTTAGAACACCTGCTCCTGGCCCGATTTCTATTACTCCACAATTTTCGGACGCTCCACAATACTCAGCCATCTTTGGACAAACTGTTGGATTTACAAGGAAATTCTGTCCCAATGCCTTAGAAAATGTAAATCCATGTCGGCTTAAAACAGATTTCATATAAGCTATATCAGTTAAATTTTGCATATCTACTCCAATAAAAATATTTTTTCTTTATTATACAACCTATGCCCTAAAATCGTCAAGATAAAACACTTTTTGACTTATATAACCTTCTAAGTTCGGCTTGCAAGAATCGGAATATAATGTTAAACTAATTATACTTTATTATAGAATTGGGGATTATTATGAGTGAAAACAGACTTGTTGCAACCTGTCTTTTAGGTTTAGAGGGCTTAGTCGCTGATGAACTTCGCAGAATGGATATTAAAAATGTAGAACCTCAGAATGGCAGAGTTCTTTTTTCGGGAAATCAGAGCGAAATCGCAAGGGCTAATATTTGTTCGAGATATAGCGAAAGAATACTTATAGAAATGGGCAGCTTTAGAGCATTAAGCTTTACCGAGCTTTTTGACAATGTAAAAAAACTTCCTTGGGAACAGTGGATTGGCAAAGATGACGCTTTTCCTGTCACTGGCAGAACTCTTAATTCTAAGCTTTCAAGTATACCTGACTGTCAATCTATCATCAAAAAGGCTATTGTTGAAAGACTTAAAACAAAGTATCGCATAAGCTGGTTTGAGGAAAGTGCTTCGTCTGTAAAGGTTAAATTTCTTATTATGAAAGATGTTGCAAGTATTATGATTGATACCTCTGGTGTCGGACTTCATAAGCGTGGCTATCGTGAAAATGCCGCTTCTGCACCTATTAAAGAAACTCTTGCGGCTGCTATGGCAGATTTATCACATATCAGACCATTCAGCAGAGTTATTGACCCATTCTGTGGCTCGGGAACTATTCTTATAGAATCAGCTTTAAAGGCTTTGAATATTGCACCCGGACTCCGCAGAAGATTTATTGCTGAAAAGTGGTCCTGTGCTGACCAAAATGCTTGGAGAGCCGAGAGAGAAAGAGCTCAGGACCTCATAGACCGCAGTGCTGAATTTCAGGCTTATGGCTACGATATAGACCCACAAGCAATAGAGCTTACAAACGAAAACGCAAAAAAAGCCGGTGTTGCTGCAAGAATCCATACAGAAGTAAGAAGTATTGCGGATTTCTCGTCAGACTTGCCGAAGGCGGCTGTTATATGCAATCCACCATATGGTGAAAGACTTCTTGATATTCAACAGGCACAGGATATTTACCGCACAATGGGAGAAAAATTTCTTAAGCGTGAGGGTTATAGCTATTGCATAATCAGCCCTGATGATAAATTTGAGGAAATTTTTGGCAGATCTGCGGATAAACGCAGAAAGCTTTATAATGGTATGATTAAGTGTCAAGTCTATATGTACTTCAAGAGGTAAATTGTGAATTATTTTACATTTGATAGTCTTTGTTTTAATATTTCAAACTCTGAGCAAGTTATAATTCTTATGATTTCGGCGAAAAGTGAGCATAGAGACTTTAAAGAATTTATAAATCGTGCTGTTGAAAGATGGTATGAAGAAAAATTATGTTATATAGGGATAGCTTTATCTGAACTAAAAGCACAAATAATAAACATACCTATATCCAATGAAGATAAACAATGTATGTTTCAAATGATTGAGGGTATGAACGAAAGAGTTCATATTCAGTTTGAAGAAATAGAAAATATAATAACCGTATTTGAAAGCGAATGGAATGACTGCACCTACGCTTTTGAAACAAAGAATTGCAGATATTATTTTAATTGGATGACAACTGCTTAATTTTGACATAGATTTACACTATGGATAATATAGAATTTAAGATAATGCAAAAAAGCAAAATCATATATTAAAGATTAAAGCTATATGAGATTGTTAATTTTTTTTGAATATGACATTTAGTACTTGATTTTTTCGTTGGAAAGTTTTACAATATATTTAGCACTCAAGAACAGAGAGTGCTAAATATTAAAAATCAATTTGCTATTATTTTAAAGGAGGCAATTTATTATGACTATCAAACCATTAACTGACAGAGTAGTCATTAAAGCGGAAGAATCAGAGGAAACAACTAAGAGCGGTATCGTTCTTACAGCTTCTTCTCAGGAGAAACCTCAGTTTGCAACTGTTGTTGCTGTTGGTGAGGGCGGAATCGTTGACGGCAAAGAAGTCAAGATGTATGTTAAGGTAGGCGATAAGGTTATCACAAGCAAATATTCTGGCACAGAGGTTAAGCTTGACGGTGAAGAATATACTATCGTTCGTCAAAACGATATTCTCGCAATCGTTGAATAATTTCAGCATTTCTAATATTTAATAGTAATTGGAGGAATATATCATGGCTAAACAAATTATATATGGCGAAGATGCAAGAAAGGCTCTTCTCAGCGGTATTAACCAACTCGCTGATACAGTTAAAATTACTCTCGGTCCTAAGGGCAGAAATGTTGTTCTTGATAAGAAGTTTGGTGCTCCACTTATCACAAACGACGGTGTAACTATTGCTAAGGAAATAGAGCTTGACGACCCATTCGAGAATATGGGTGCTCAGCTCGTTAAGGAAGTTTCTATCAAGACTAATGATGTTGCTGGTGACGGTACAACTACTGCTACACTTCTTGCTCAGGCTCTTATCCGTGAGGGTATGAAGAATGTTACAGCTGGTGCTAACCCAATGGTTCTCAAGAAGGGTATTCAGACAGCTGTTAATACTGCTGTTGAGGCTGTAAAGGCTAACTCTAAGGTTGTTTCTGGCACAAATGATATTGCAAGCGTTGCTGCTATTTCTGCTGCTGATGACTTCACTGGCAAGCTTATTGCAGAAGCTATGGAAAAGGTAAGCAAGGACGGCGTTATCACTGTTGAAGAATCTAAGACAGCTGAAACATATTCAGAGGTTGTTGAAGGTATGATGTTCGACAGAGGTTACATTGCTCCTTATATGGTAACTGATACAGATAAGATGATTGCTGACCTCGACAACCCATATATCCTTATCACAGATAAGAAGATTTCTAACATTCAAGAAATTCTTCCAATCCTTGAGCAGATTGTTCAGGCTGGCAGAAAGCTCCTTATCATTGCTGAGGACATCGAGGGCGACGCTCTTACAAACCTCGTTCTTAACAAGCTTCGTGGCGTATTTACTTGCGTTGGTGTTAAGGCTCCTGGTTTCGGTGACAGAAGAAAAGAAATGCTCCGTGATATTGCTATCCTTACAGGCGGTCAGGTAATTTCTTCTGAAATCGGTCTTGAACTCAAGGATACAACTCTTGACCAACTCGGTCAGGCTCGTCAGGTTAAGGTTGACAAGGAAAATACTATCATTGTTGACGGTGCTGGCAACGCAGACGAAATTAAGGGCAGAGTTGCTCAGATTCGTGCACAAATCGAAACAACTACTTCTGACTTTGACCGTGAAAAGCTTCAGGAAAGACTTGCAAAACTTGCTGGTGGCGTAGCTGTTATCAAGGTTGGTGCTGCAACAGAAGTTGAAATGAAGGAAAAGAAGCTCCGTATTGAGGATGCTCTTGCTGCTACAAAGGCTGCTGTTGAAGAAGGTATCGTAGCTGGTGGTGGTATCGCCCTTATGAACGCTATCCCAGCTGTTGAGAAGGCTATTGAGAGTGCAACTGGCGACGAAAAGACAGGTATGCAGATTGTTCTTAAAGCACTTGAAGAGCCAGTTCGTCAAATTGCAGAAAATGCAGGTCTTGAGGGTTCTGTTATCGTTGCTAATGTTAAGGCTGCTAACAAGGTTGGCTATGGCTTCAACGCATTCACAGAAGAATATGTTGATATGATTGATGCTGGCATCATCGACCCAACAAAGGTTACTCGTTCTGCACTTCAGAATGCTGCATCTGTTGCAAGTATGGTTCTTACAACAGAATCACTTGTAGCTGACATCAAGGAAGAAAAGGCTGCTGCTCCTGCTATGGACCCATCAGCTATGGGCGGAATGTACTAATTCATTAACCGTTGATTTTGGACGCATTTATAGTTAAAATTATGCGTCAGTTTAAATAGATTACGACTTTTTTCACAATATACTCCTAAAACAAAAGGGACTGTTCGAGAAATCGGGCAGTCCCTTTTGTGTGGGTGCCGACCCACGGCGAAGACGCGTAATCGCTCGGCAAGCCTCGCTCGACACTTATAAGGTAAGCTTATGGACGCGAATGACGAAACTACCGATTAGTTAGCAGATTTCTTTAAGATAAATAAAAGTTTTGCTCAAGCTTTTTCAAAAGCTTGCGGTTTCCAAAGGCGGAGCCTTTGGTGGGTTTTAAGGGCGAAGCCCTTAACATTCTTTGCTCCTAAAAGGCGGACTTTGTCCGCCATTATTTACTAATGTTGCTGCCAAAAAAATTTTAGTGGCGAACTTCGTTCGCCCTTTAGGGGCAAGAGATATTAAGGGCTTCGCCCTTAAAACCCACGAGGACTCCGTCCCTCGACCCTGCAAGCCTTTAAAAAGGCTTGACCTAAACTTTGAGTATCTTAGATAAGTACCTTAGTAAAGCAGTAAGAAGATACAAAACGATTTATTGTTTTAATTAGATATTGACAAATTCTGAAATTATATATACAATATATTAAGTAACATTTTTAAATGCTATGATGCGGAGGAGTAATTCGCTGGTTGCCGAATTAAGAGAACTGTCGGTTGGTGAAAGACAGTTCGGCACTCGAATGAAGGTCGCCGCTGAGCAGTTTTGCTGAAACTCTATGAGCATTAAGCAAAAACGCACGACAAGCGTTATTTCGTCATACATTTTACGGCTATCGCCGAGATGTAATTTTCAGAGAGTGGTACAACGAAGTTCCATATCCTTATGAGCCTTCGTCTCTTTTGAGAGATGACGGTTATTTTTTTACTTATTTTTACAAAATTTTATGCTTTAAACATAATTTAAGCATATAAAATGGAGGAGATATATTATGAAGCTTACAGGTGCAGAAATCATCGCAGAATGTTTGCTCGAACAGGGTGTTGACACTGTTTTCGGCTATCCGGGCGGTGCAGTTCTTAATATTTATGACGCACTCTATAAGTATAGTGACAAAATTAAGCATATCCTTACAGCACACGAACAAGGTGCTTCTCATGCGGCAGACGGTTATGCAAGAACCACTGGAAAACCTGGTGTTGTTATTGCAACTTCTGGTCCTGGTGCAACTAACCTTGTAACTGGTCTTGCTACTGCTTATATGGATTCTATTCCTATGGTTGCAATTACAGGTAATGTTTCAACCGACTTGCTTTCTCGTGATAGCTTCCAAGAGGTTGACATTACAGGTATTACTTTACCAATCACTAAGCATAATTTTATCGTAAAGGATATTGCTGACCTTGCAAATATTATTCGCAAGGCTTTCAGAATTGCCACTTCTGGCAGAAAAGGTCCTGTTCTCGTTGATATTCCTAAGGATATTACAGCCATAAGCTATGAATATGAACACGCTCCAATTCGTACTTATGAGAATGTAACTTCATCAAAGAATTATGAATTTGAAGCTGTTGCTCAAGCTATTAAAAACGCTAAGCGTCCTATGATTTATATGGGCGGTGGTGTTCTTCTCTCTGAGGCTACTGAACAGCTTATTAAATTTGCGGAAAAAATTGAATGCCCTGTATGCTCATCTGTTATGGGTCTTGGCGGTTTCCCTGCTTCACATAAGCTTTTCCTAGGTACTCTCGGTATGCACGGTGCTTACGAAACAGGTAAGACAACTGCCAACGCTGACCTTATCATTGCGGTAGGTGCAAGATTCTCTGATAGAGTTGCAGGTGATAGGGAGAAATTCGGCGAAAATGCTACAATCATTCATATGGATATTGATAAGGCAGAAATTAACAAGAATGTTAAGTCTAAATTTAGCCTTATCGGTGACTTAAAGGATACTCTTACAACTCTTACAGCTCTTTGTGAAAGCAAGAGTAATCCTGAATGGCTCAAGGAAATTTCAGATTGGAAAGCACAATTTGACAAGACTCCTGAATATAACTCAAAGGATTTCGCTCATGCTTACCATATCATAGAGTCTGTTCAAAAGCTTACAACTGCTGATGATATTATAGTAACTGATGTTGGTCAACATCAGATGTGGGTATCTCAGAAATATAAATTTGAGAAGCCAAGAACATGGTGTACTTCTGGCGGTCTTGGTACTATGGGATATGGTATGGGTGCTGCTATTGGCGCTCAGACTGCTAACCCTGACAAGCGTGTTGTACTCTTTACTGGTGACGGCAGTTTCCATATGAACCTTAACGAAACAGTAACTTTAAAATCATACAATCTTCCGATTATGGTTGTTGTTATGAATAACTCTGTTCTCGGAATGGTTCGTCAATGGCAAAAGCTTTTCTACGGACACCGTTTCTCTCAGACCGACCCTCACAGAGCAACTGATTTCGTTGAGCTTGCAAAGGCTTTTGGCATTGATGGTATGAGAGTTCACAATGACAGCGAGGTTGAAAGCGTTCTTGAAAAGGCATTTAACCTTAAAAAGCCTGTTATTGTAGATTGTGTTCTCTCCCCTGACGAAAATGTTCTTCCGATGATTCCTCCGGGAAAAACTGTTGACGATATGATTACAGAAATGGAGTGAGTTTAGAATGGTACACAAGCAGATTATCGGACTTTTTGTAAGAAACTACACAGGTGTTCTTCAGCGTGTAACAAGTCTTTTTACACGCAGAGGCTTTAATATTGACAGTCTTACTGTCAGCCCAACAAATAAAGAGGGTTACTCAAGAATTACTGTAAGAATCCTCGGTGACGATGAACAGCTTTCACAATTCATAAATCAAATGATGAAGTTGAATGATGTGAAAAAGGTTGAAGTTCTTCCTGAAAGCAGCTCTGTAATTTCAGAATTAATTTTCATTAAGGTTAAGATTAACAGCGAGGACAGAAATAAGATTCTTACAGCTGCATCTTCATATCACGCTTCTGTTGTAGATTTAGGAGAAACCTCTGCTACATTCAGAGCTTCAGGCTTACCTTCTGAAATTGATGAGCTTGTTTCAAGATTAGAACCATTCGGCATTATGGAGCTTGTTAGAACAGGTGCTATTGCCCTTCATTCAGGTGATGAGTGTATAGCAGACGATTTAGACATAGACTGACGGCGAGTGATTAGCTGATAAATTTTACCAAGACAATTAAAAGTTTTGCTCAAGCTTTTTCAAAAGCTTGCAGTTTCCAAAGGCAGAGCCTTTGGTCGCTCTCCACAGAGAGCGAAACACTTAATACTTCTCTAAGCGCAGGAGGGTAGAAAAACATTCCAGTGGAATGTTTTTCGTAGGGAACCCTCGCAGTGGGTTCCCTGATTGCGTGTATATTAGCTATCAAAACATAGAATAGCTTAATAAGTCTTACTCGTAGTGCATACAATAAATTAATTCTTACAGATAACGAAACCATCAATTAGTTGATAAATTTCAATAAAACAATTAAAAGTCTTACTTAGAACTCTTAAAGGTCTAAGTAAGACTTTTTTAGTTTATTCTTGATGATATGAACTTTGGAACTTCATCTGCTCTGATATTAAGAACAAGCGAAAATTCGGAATATAGCAATCTTTCTGCCTCTTTCATAAGCTGTTCATCTGAAAGGTGCATCTTTTTTCCATTTTTCAGCTGTTCTTGTTTATGTATATAAAGCTCTCGTATCATATTCAGGATTTCTAAACGATTGCCTGATGATAAAATTGTTCTGTAATGTTCTTTTCTTTCGTTATCATCTATAATCCAATTTATAGGCTTTGATGAAGCAGTTGTTATTAAATCACATATTTCTCCCTTAGATAAAATTCTTTTAATTCTATTGGTGAGGAGTTTATTATTTACAGGTACGAATATTGTCATTGTTTCATTGCTGAGCGGTGTTAAGATATAGTAATCTTTGATTACACCTGAAAATTCCTTTTGGCAAATATCTGTAATTCTACAAACACCATTTGCACCATATAATACAGTATCGTTTATGCTAAACATATTATCCTCCTTATTAAATTAACATAATTTATTTATAATTTTAATAATATCATAAAATTAAAATTATCGTAATACTTTACATTTAAAATTGTTTAAAATGCTTATAGCTGTTCATAACACTTTTGTGCAGTTTTTATAGTACAACCAAGCGGTTTTATGCGATTTTTAAAAAAATTTTTGACACAGTATTGCTTTTTTCTTATATTCGACTATTTTTTAAAATAGCCTTGACAAATCGGTTAGTATGTGCTAATTTATATATAGGATAGTTAATATTTCCTAACTCATTTTGAAAATAGGCAAATTGCGTCTATATAACTGAAAAGGAGTGAGCTATATGCCTTTAACTATGGCTGAAACTGGCGTAGAAAACCAGATTAAGAAAATTGGTGGCAAAAGTGATGTAAGACTTTTTCTTGAAAAACTTGGTTTCGTAGTAGGAAGTATAGTAACTGTTATTTCTCAAAACAATGGCAATCTTATCGTTAATATTAAGGATACTCGTGTTGCTATAAGCAAAGAAATGGCTTGCAAAATTATGATTTAATTTTGCTTGAATTTAATATATGATTTCAGAATTTATAAAGTAGGAGTTAAAGTTATATTTTCTCCTACTTTTAAATTCCTTAAATAATCAAAATTGAGAAAGGGAGAATGTATCATGACTCTTAGAGATGCAAAGGTTGGCGAAACTGTTAAAGTCGTCAAGCTTCATGGAGAGGGTGCTGTTAAGCGTCGTATTATGGATATGGGCATAACTAAAGGTGTAGAAATCTATATTCGCAAGGTTGCTCCGCTTGGTGACCCTATTGAAGTCACTATTCGTGGCTACGAGCTTTCTTTGAGAAAAGCTGACGCAGAAATGATTGATGTTGTTAAGTAAATTACTTCATCATCGTGCTTAGTCTTTGTTTTATGCTTAGGAATGTCTGAGCACTATGCAAAGGTTAGGCTAAACTAATATTTTGGGAGGAAAAGCTATGTCGATTAAAATCGCACTCGCAGGTAATCCAAACTGCGGTAAAACGACTTTATTTAACGCCTTAACCGGTTCTAATCAATATGTCGGTAACTGGCCGGGTGTTACAGTCGAGAAAAAGGAAGGTAAGCTCAAAAGCAATAAAGATGTTATTATTATGGACTTGCCGGGTATATATTCCCTTTCTCCTTATACTCTTGAAGAAGTTGTTGCAAGAAACTATCTTATAACAGAGCGTCCTGATGCTATTCTTAACATCATAGACGGTACTAACCTGGAAAGAAACCTTTATCTTACAACTCAGCTCACAGAACTTGGTATTCCTGTTGTTATCGCTATAAATATGCTCGATGTTCTCGAGAAAAAGGGCGATATTATCAACATTCAAGAGCTTTCTAAGAAAATTGGCTGCCCTGTTTATGAAATTTCTGCTCTTAAAGGCAAGGGTATTCAGGAAGCTGCCGATGCAGTTGTAAAATTTGCTAAGGAAAACAAGAAGTTTGAAGTTGCTCACGTTTTTGCTAAGAATGTTGAGGATATTCTTGAAAATATCGCTGAAAAGCTTCCTAAGGATATTCCTGAGGAGCAAAAACGATTCTATGCTATTAAACTCTTTGAGCGTGACAGCAAGATTCTTGAAACAAGAGAAGATTTTCCAGATATAGAGTCTATCATTGCTGACGCTGAAAATGAATTTGATGATGACTCCGAAAGTATCATCACAAATGAAAGATATACATATATCAGCAGTATTATTAAGGGCTGTTACAAGAAAAAGAGCAAGGAAAAGCTTTCAACTTCAGATAAAATTGACCGTATCGTAACTAACCGTTGGCTTGCACTTCCAATCTTTGCAATAATTATGATTATTGTCTATTATGTTTCTGTTACATCTGTTGGTTCTCTTGTTACTGACTTTACTAATGACCAGCTCTTTGGCGAAGATGGCTGGTATCTTTTCGGAATAGGCAGAAGCGACTATGATGCTGCTACTGATAAATTCGTCGAGGAGAATATTTTCAACCACAAGACGGAAATGGAAGCTGAACTCCAGAAGGCTGTTGATGAACATATAAAGGGCTCTGAAGAAATTCTTGCAGCTGTTCAGGACGAAGATTTTGATGCCTTTGAAGAGGCTATGGGTTCGTATAGTGTAGCTCTCGAAAGTGAAGGAATTGATATTTCTGAATATTATAATGATGATATTATGGAAAATGCTCCAGACAAAGCTGATTATGGTGTCTACATTCCAGGTATTACAACACTTGTAAGCAACGGTCTTGAGGCAATCAACTGTGTTGACTGGCTCTCAGCACTTATAGTTGACGGTATCGTCGGCGGTGTTGGTGCTGTTCTTGGCTTCGTTCCGCAGATGCTTGTTCTCTTTATCTTCCTTGCATTCCTTGAATATTGCGGATATATGGCTCGTATCGCATTTATTATGGATAGAATCTTCAGAAAGTTCGGTCTTTCTGGTAAGTCATTTATTCCAATCCTTATCGGTACAGGTTGTGGTGTTCCTGGCATTATGGCATCAAGAACAATCGAAAATGACCGTGACCGTAAGATGACTATTATGACCACAACATTTATTCCTTGTGGTGCTAAGCTTCCTATCATCGCTATGATTGCAACTGCACTCTTTGACGGTGCATGGTGGGTTGCTCCAAGTGCTTACTTCCTTGGTATCGCTGCAATCATTATTTCTGGTATCATTCTTAAAAAGACAAAGATGTTTGCTGGTGACCCTGCTCCATTCGTTATGGAGCTCCCTGCTTACCATCTTCCAACAGTCGGCTCTATTCTCCGTTCAATGTGGGAGCGTGGCTGGTCCTTCATCAAGAGAGCGGGTACAGTTATTCTTCTCGCATCAATTATTATCTGGGCTGGTTCTTCCTTCGGTATGGTTGATGGTTCATTCGGATTCAGCACAGAAATGGAACTTAACGACAGTGTACTCGGTATGATTGGTAATGCTATCTGTTGGATTTTCGCACCTCTCGGATTTGGCGAGGCTACTGCTACAATCGCTACTATCATGGGACTTGTTGCTAAGGAAGAGGTTGTCGGCGTATTTGGTGTCCTCGACTTCGAGGGTCTTGGTGCTCTTGCTGGATACGCATTCCTCGCATTCAATCTTCTCTGCGCTCCTTGCTTCGCAGCTATCGGTGCTATCAAGAGAGAAATGAACAGTGCAAAGTGGACATGGTTTGCAATCGGTTATCAATGCACATTTGCTTATGCAACTGCTCTTGTTATCTATCAGCTCGGTATGCTCTTCTCAGGACACTTCGATGTATTTACAATTATTGGCTCTATCGTTGCTTTCGCAATTATCGCTTTTGTTATTTATCTTCTTGTAAGACCTTATAAGGAAAGCACAAAGTTTACTCAGAAAGTTAAAATCAACGCTTAATCAGTTAAGGAGATGTTTCTTATGCTACAATTTTTAGCGACCTATGGTTCTTCAATTATTATTGCTCTTATTGTTGCTTTTATAGTATTTCTTGTAATAAGAAGTATGGTTAAAGAAAAAAAGAGCGGTAAAGGTGGCTGTGGCGGTTCATGTGCTTCCTGTGGTGGCTGTTGTGCAAGCTGTCACCCAACACAAGAAACATCAAAACACCAAAAACTAAATAATTAACTAAGGAGAGGGAAAGATTCGTCTTTCCCTCTTATCTATACGCTAAATGTTTTTTAGCTAACAGACTTGCTTTAAGACGATTAAAGTTTAGGTCAAGCCTTTTTAAAGGCTTGCAGGGTCGAGGGACAGAGTCCCTCGTGGGTTTTAAGGGCGAAGCCCTTAACATCTCTTGCCCCTAATGGGCGAACAAAGTTCGCCCATTTTTCGACTAATGTTGCTGACAAAAGAAAAAGCGTCGGACAAAGTCCGCCGCTCAGGAGCAAATAAATGTTGGGCTTCGCCCAAAGGTATTTCGCTCTCTGCGGAGAGCGACAAGGGCGTTGCCCTTGACCTATGAGCCTTTGAAAAGGCTCAAGCGAAACTTTTAATTGTCTTCTGGATAGCCTTTGAGCTAATTAATACATTTCTTCTTAAAAATTAACGTGAGGTGATATATATGCCAAGCTATGTTTCTACGATTATTATTTGTGCAGTTTTAGTTTTGATTGCATTCTTTGCAATTAGAAACTATATTAAAAAGCTCTCTAATGGCTGTTGTGGTGCAGAGGGTGACGGCATTCAAAAGGTCAAACCAAGTGATACAAACAAGAATAACTATCCTTTTTCAAAAACTATCGAAATTGAGGGTATGACTTGCAAAAACTGTGCCACAAGAGTGGAAAATGCTTTTAATTCTATTGATGGTTTCTACGCAAGTGTAAATCTCAAAAAGAATCAAGCTACTATACTTATGAAAGAAAATAAAGATGATGCCTTACTCAGACAAATTGTCCGTGACGCAGGCTATAAGCCTATAAGCATTCACTAAGTAAACAGACC
This sequence comes from Pseudoruminococcus massiliensis, assembly GCF_900291955.1. Classification (GTDB taxonomy): domain Bacteria; phylum Bacillota; class Clostridia; order Oscillospirales; family Acutalibacteraceae; genus Pseudoruminococcus; species Pseudoruminococcus massiliensis. The sequence goes on from NZ_OLMR01000001.1 coordinate 379,765, forward strand.
TAATTTTTATAAAAAATAATTGACATTCCTCTTCCCTTGTGATATAATTTATAAGCCGCTTATCAGAGGCTTTTTTAAGCGAGCCTGAATGCTCCGCCTCAACATAGCGAGTTTAATAATAGGCAGGTGCCAAAAATGTACGCAGTTATTGAAACAGGCGGAAAGCAGTACAAGGTATCTAATGGCGATACTATCTATGTAGAAAAGCTTGACGCAGCAGAAGAGTCCACAGTTGACTTCAAGGTTGTAGCCGTAAGCACAGATGATGGCTTCAAGGTCGGTACACCTTATGTCGAGGGTGCAAAGGTATCAGGTAAGGTTCTTAAAAATGGTAAGGGCAAGAAGATTACTGTCTTTACTTATAAGCCTAAGAAGAGCGAAAAACGCAAAATGGGCCACAGACAGCCTTACACAAAGGTACAAATCGAAGCTATCGAAGCATAATGATTAATGCGGAATTTTTCTCTTTACCCACAGGCGAACTAATCGGTTATCGTATAAAAGGTCATTCAGATATGGCAGAAAGCGGACAAGATATTCTCTGCGCTTTCGTTTCGAGTGCAGCTATACTTACCGCTAATACTATTTCTGAGGTCATTAAGGCAAAAGCCGATATTTATGACGATGATGGCGAAGTTTATGTTATGATAAAGAGAAGTGACGCAGTGCTTTGTAAGGATATTCTTGAGGGCTTAAAGCTTCACCTTATAAACACTGAAGAAATGTATCCGAATAATCTTACTGTAAACTATACGGAGGTGTAACAAATGCTAAAGATTAATATTCAGCTTTTTGCTCATAAAAAGGGACAGGGTAGTTCTCACAACGGTCGTGAATCTGAGTCTAAGCGTCTTGGCACAAAGCGTGCAGACGGTCAGACAGTTCTCGCTGGCAACATTCTCGTAAAGCAGCGTGGAACACACATTCACCCAGGCAACAATGTTGGCCGTGGTTCTGATGATACTCTCTTTGCTAAAATTGACGGTGTTGTCAAGTTTGAGCGTGTTGGTCGTGACCGCAAGCAGGTTTCTGTTTACGCAGCTGACTAATAACAACTGATTTTTAATGGGAAATCCTTCAGGGGTTTCCCATTTTTGTTTTTATTGTTTTTCGATTACAACTTTCAAGTGTCTGCAAAATAAAAAACATAGCCCATTTCTGAGCTATGTCTTTTTTATTATGATTGTATCTTAGAGTACATCAAGCTTTAATTCGTCGCCATCTGCTCCGAGATGAATTCTGCCAATCGGAATGCTTCTATTATCAATAATTGCAGAGGCTATCTTATCTTCAACCTCTTTGCGTATTACATTTCTAAGGTCACGAGCACCACTCTTACCACCATAAGCCTTCTTAGCAAGAGCTTTCTGTGCATTCTCATCAAATGTAAATTCTATTCCCTTTTCTGCGAGAGAATCTATATATTCGCTAAGCATAAGCTTTGCAATCTTGACAAAATCGTCCTCACTAAGATGACGGAAAACTATAATCTCATCTATACGGCTTATAAATTCAGGTCTTAAAAACTCTGACAAGGCTGCATAAACCTTTTCTTTAGTTGCGTCTTCTTCTGTTTTGCCAAAGCCGAGTGCATTTTCTTTCTTGTTGCTTCCTGCATTGGAGGTCATAACGATAACTGTATTCTCGAAATTAACCTTTCTGCCGTGAGCATCTGTGATAACGCCTTCATCAAGGATTTGTAGGAGAATATTTAAAACATCAGGGTGAGCCTTTTCGATTTCATCAAAGAGCAATACGGAATATGGTCTGCGACGAACCTTTTCGGTAATCTGTCCTGCTTCATCGTAGCCGACATATCCTGGAGGCGAACCGATAATCTTAGAAACTGAATGTTTCTCCATATATTCGGACATATCAAGTCTTATAAGAGTTTCTGGAGTGTCAAAAAGCTCCTTAGACATAACCTTTACAAGCTCTGTTTTACCCACGCCAGTAGGTCCTACAAAGATGAATGATGCTGGTCGTCTTCTTGGGCTTATCTGAACTCTTGTACGCTTAACCGCTGCCGCAAGAGCTGAAATAGCTTCATCTTGACCAATAAGCTTCTCACGAAGCTTATCTTCAAAACCTGCAAGCTTATTAAGCTCGTTATCCTGAACCTTTGATGCAGGAATACCTGTCCAAAGCTCGATAACATGAGCTATATCGCCCTCTGTGACCTTGCAGCCAAGCGCTTCATCTTTAATATCATCAACAGCCTTTTCCGCAACAGAAATATCATATCTTAACTTTGCAAGCTTTTCATAATCAACATCTGTCTGGCTCTCAATATCTTCCTCTTGCTTTTTCATATCATCAAGCTTCTTCTTATTTTCGTCATACTCCTCAAGTCTGACATTTCTGAGTGAAGCATAGGTGCAAGCTTCATCAAGCAAGTCGATTGCCTTATCTGGCAAGAATCTGTCTGTAATGTATCTTTCTGAAAGTCTTACTGTTTTACGGACAATTTCATCTGTAACAGCTACTCTATGATATGTTTCATAGTAATCTTTGATGCCGGAAAGAACCTTTATTGTATCATCAATAGATGGCTCTGCTACTGTGATTGGCTGGAAACGCCTCTCAAGAGCAGCATCATTTTCGATGTACTTTCTATATTCAGCAAAGGTTGTTGCACCTATAACCTGAATAAGCCCTCTTGAAAGAGCAGGCTTCAGAATATTTGCTGCGTCCATAGAACCCTCTGCTGCACCTGTACCAATAAGGGTATGAATTTCATCAATGAACAAAATAATGTTTCCGTCCTCTTGAGCCTCATCAATAACACCCTTAATACGGCTCTCAAACTGTCCTCTGAACTGAGTTCCAGCTACAAGTGAAGTAAGATTGAGCAGGAAAATTTCCTTGCTTTTAAGGCGGAATGGAACATCACCACTTGCTATTCTAAGAGCCAAGCCCTCTGCAATAGCTGTCTTACCTACACCAGGCTCGCCTATAAGGCAAGGGTTATTCTTTGTTCTACGGCTGAGAATCTGAATAGCTCGCTCAATTTCTTTTTCACGACCTATAACTCTATCAATCTTTCCATCTTTAGCTTTCTTGATTAAGTCATCACAATAAAGCTCAATATGCTTTCTCTTTTTTTGCTTTTTCTTATCTTCCTTTTTCTTATCTCTATCAGACTTCTTGCCATCTACTGAAGACTTATCGCCCTTCTTGGACAATTCATCTTCTGGTTTGCTCATAGAAAAAAGGTTTTTAAAGAACGGTGGGAATGTTGGTGCGCCACCTGTTGTATAACCGTCATCGCTTTCATCATCTGGGTCTGTGCTATCGTCTGAAAGATTTGCCATATCTGTGTCTGCACTCATCAGTTCGTCCATTTGCTCCTGCATAGCATCGAAATCTTCCTCGGAAATTCCCATCTGATTCATAATATCTGTAACCTGCTTGATATTCAATTCCTTAGCACAAGAAAGGCAGTAGCCTTTTGTATCACTACTGTCGCTTCCTGTACTTACAAATACGACAGCAGGTCTTTTTTGACATCTTGAACATAACATTGTTTTCCACATCCTTAATTTAGGAATACATAATTATCGAGTTAATTATGTCTTACTTAACACAATAAACGCTTATATTTTTAGCTTTTAAAATGCGTCATAAAAAATTTATATCCTATTTTCTTAAAAAAGTCAAGCGAATTAAGGTATTTAACAGCATAAATAACCAACTTATTTGCATATGATAAAATATGGTTTATTTAGCTTTAGATTCGCTTTCAATCTTATCTATATCATTATTATTTCTATTTTTTATAAGCTTAACAAAAATTATAGCATAGCTTACAAACGCAACTATCATAGCAATAAGTGTAAGGCTCATAAGAATAATATCTAAAACATCATTTTTATAATTAAAAATAGCACTTAAACAAACCATAGTTGTAATGCTTACATAAAATATTGCTGTTGCAACCTTACCATACCATTTTGCAGCAGGTGGTCTTATCTTCATACAAAGTAAAACTGCACCACCAATAAGCATAAGTATATCTTTAGACATAAGTATAATAACAATAGGCCATACACTTGGGAATAATATTGCAAGACATATAACAACTGCAATAAGTGTAAGCTTATCAGCTATTGGGTCTAATATTTTTCCAAGCTGTGTGACTTGATTAAATTTTCGGGCTATAGCTCCATCGAACATATCAGAAAGCCCTGATATTAATAAGTATATGCCTGATTCTATAAATCTCTCATTCAAAAAAGAAATAACCAATGGAACAATTACCACAATACGAATAAACGAAAGGATATTTGGTATGGTTAGATTCTTCTTTAGAATATCTACTCCCTTGCTCATAAATTCTCTCCTTGAAAATATTATGCACCAGTAATAATCGAAATAATAAACGATGGAATATTTACATTATAAATCAATTTGAATAAAATACTTGAGTTTACAGCGTTATTAAAAGCATTATACGAATCTGCGTCCAGAGAAAGAACAATCGCATCAACTAAAATAATTAAAGTCATTATAATAAATATAGCCTTAACTAAACCAAATAAAGCACTAAAAATATTATTAAATATTTTTAAATCGTTATTAGCAAAATATTTAGAAAACTTAGATGATAAGGTTATTATAATAACCATAAAAATCGTAAAAAATACAACCATACTTATCTTTGTCATATATGAAATGACATATGGTGAAATCTGCTGCTCAATAGCTTCTGTAATAGTATTTGAATTATTTACTGTGCTTGAATTTAAAAAGTTTGATGAATTTATGCCATCAAAGCCTAATGAATTTTGAACCATTTTAGGCAACGCATTAAATATATTTTCAGAGATAAACCCACCATCTTTATAAATAACTGAATCTACCGAATTCATTATTGCACTTTTAAAGCTTATATTATATCCTGCTATTGCAAAGAACCAACCTAAAAAAGCAGAACCAACCGCCGATAATATTCCTCCAACAAATTCGATTATTGATGTAATCAAACCTCTTTTTATGCTCGTTGCTGTAATCAAGATTATAATAACCACAGTAGTTATATCCAAAGCAACACTCAACATATCCATAAAAATATCTTCCCTCTTACCACCACAATTATCTGTTTTTTAGAACAAAAATATCGAATAAATTTTCACCATCACGAATCGAATATTTTGTAGAATAACAGATAAATATATAATATCACATAAGAGGAAAAAGCACAACATCTAAATTTAATAGAGTTTATACTTAGTTTTTTATAAAGTATTACAATAAAAGAGTTTTACATTATTTATATGGCACAAGCTTTTTAAAGTGGTAAAAGAAAAACGCCTTTCGGAACTACCGAAACAGCGTTTAAACTTAGCCTTATTGGCCATTATAAATCAAACTATAATCAGACAGCAGCCTTACGGACAAGTGCTGATTTCTTTCTAGCAGCGGTATTCTTATGGAGAAGACCCTTAGAAACTGCTCTGTCGATACTGCTTACAGCAGCACGAACTGCTTGCTCCTTATCTGCCGCATTGTTTTCGATAGCTGTATTTGCCTTCTTAATAGAAGTTTTAAGTGCGGAATTAGCAGCCTTATTTCTCGCAGTCTTAACAGCGATAACCTTAACACGCTTCTTAGCTGACTTAATATTAGGCATATGTGGCACCTCCTTTTTAAATGCTCTCGTAATAGATATAATAACATAATCCGGGCAAAATTGCAAGCATTTTTTTATTTTTGATAACTTATATGTCCTAAGGTTTATTTATATCAAAAAATATGTTTAAATGCACAAGTTTATTTTTTATTTTTAGATTCGTAAACTTTTAAGACATCTTCTACCTTGCCATCGCAAATAACTGTACCACTTTTGAGATATATTGCACGAGTACAGACTTCTTCGACATTATCTTTATTATGGCTGACGAAAAGAACTGTTACTCCTGATTTAATCAAATCTTTAATTTTGTTTTTACACTTCTTTTTAAAGCTTGCATCACCAACGCTGAGAGCTTCATCAACAACAAGTATATCAGGCTCTATATTGATATTTATAGCAAAACCAAGACGCATTTTCATACCGCTTGAATAGGTTCTGACAGGCTGGTCTATATATTCGCCAAGGTCGGCAAACTCTACTACTCTATCCTCCATATTACCTTTGATTTCCTTATCCTTTAAACCAAGAAGGTAGCCTTTGAGATATATATTTTCTCTGCCTGTCATTTCATTTGAAAAGCCTGCTGTAAGCTCAAGCAAGGCAGCAACTCTGCCCTTTACTATAATATCACCTGTATCAGGAAATGATACTCCTGTAATCATTTTTAAAAGAGTAGATTTACCAGCACCGTTGTTGCCAACTATGCCAACAGATTCACCTTTATAAATCTTAAAGCTTACATCATTGAGTGCCTTATGCTTATGAAGCTTTTTAGAATGATAAAACAACGCTGAAAACTGCTCTCTGCTACTTTTATATAATGTATAGGTTTTACTTACATTTTTAAATTCGATAATAGGCGTTTCTTTAGCCTCAATCTCGTTGCTCATATACGCACCCTTTCATAATGAAATAAGCTTATTATTTCATTAGACTGATGATATAAAAATCATACAGCCGTAATTTTCCTACTATAATAAGAATTTTACATTCATAAGTATTATTTGTCAATAAGCGTATTGATAGACTTATTTAAAATTTGAGTTTAAAATTTATGGAAATCATAAAATTACAGAATAAAAATACTTTACATTCGCCAAAAACAGGTATAAAATAAAACTATAAATCATTTATGATTGGAGAAGATAACAATGAAGGTTATGGTTGAAACATCTGCACGCCATGTGCATGTAACACAGGAAACTCTTGAGAAGCTCTTTGGTGCAGGAGCTACTCTTACTAAGAAAAAAGAGCTCTCACAGCCTGGACAATTTGCAAGTATGGAAAGAATTACTATTGTTGGCCCTAAGGGAGAAATGAAGAATGTTTCTATCCTTGGTCCTGTCAGAAAGGCTGACCAGGTTGAGCTTTCACTCACTGATTTAAGAAAAATCGGTATTGCTGCTCCTGTTCGTGAATCTGGTGACATTGAGGGTACTCCTGGATGTAAGCTTATTGGTCCTGCTGGTGAAGTTGATATTGAAAAGGGTGTTATCGCTGCAAAGCGTCACATTCACTTCACACCCGAAGATGCAGAAAAATTTGGCGTTAAGGACAAGCAGATTGTCAGCGTTGAAGTTGGTGGAGAGGGCAGAAAGCTTATCTTCGGAGATGTTGTTGTAAGAGTAAGTGAATCTTATGCAGCTGCTATGCACATCGACACAGATGAATCTAACGCAGCAGGTCTTCCTGGAACTGTTGAAGGGGAAGTTATTGTTGGCTAAAAGCTAACAAATAATATATAAAATAATATATAAAATAATATATAAAATAATATATAAAAAAACGGCAGGGCTTTACTTTAAATGAACCGACCTCCAAATCGTTAGATTTTGGTCTAACTTTTTTGGGGTCGGTTCAAAATAAGCTCTGCCGTTAATTATTTAAGAAAAATTCAACACTGAAATGGAGTATATAACTGGAACTACTATACAGCCTGTTATAATTCCTAAAGCCACACCTGCTAAAACATCTGTAATGTAGTGAACCAAAAGATATGTACGAGAAAATGCAATTAATGCTGCTAAAAAGAGCATCGGAATTGCAAGTATTGGGTGCATAAAGAACATAACTGTTGTTGCTGCAAATGACGAGGTTGTATGTCCAGACGGAAATGAATAGTGCGGAGGATTTTTTATTAAAAGTTGTTCTTCGCTGACCTTATGACAAGGACGAACTCTGCCAACAATATTTTTTATCGTAACCTCTCCACAAAGCCAAGAAACAATAATTGCTATTATTATGGCTATTCCAGAGGTTCTATATTTCTGAAAAGGCAATAAAGCTATTGCAAGAACAAACCATACTAAGCCACTATTTCCAATAGTTGTTGCACCAACCATTATTTTGTTCAACCGCTTAGTACGCAGTTTTGAAATTCTATCAAGCATACGGTTGTCCCAATCCTGAATGCGACTAAGCATATTACTCACCTCCGAAACAAAATTCAGCAAAATATATCCGACAAGCCTTTTCACTTGCCGAATACATTACTATTCTTATTTATTATAACACATTTTAAGATAAAACGGTATACATTTTTCTCGGAAATGAGTACCAACATTTTATACTTTTTTTGATAAATCTGCACAGAATATAAAGTTTTATATCAAATTTAGCATAACTATATATAGTATCAATTGTATTTAAAAATTATTCAGATTCAAGCTCTATAAGATGTGCTACTCCTGGGATACTTTCACCCTGTTGTGCCGAGGTTGGCGACATTAAAGCTCCAGTTGCAATAAACAATACTCTTTTAAGCTCACTATTTTTCATTTTTTGTAATACATATGAACAAAATACCGAGCCACTGCAACCACAACCCGAACCGCCTGCGTGAACATCTTGAGAATTTATATCGAAAATCATCAAGCCACAGTCATTATGCTGACGACTTATCTGCAAGCCTTCCTTTTCGAGCAATTCTAAAAGCAAGGTTTTTCCGACCATACCGAGGTCACCTGTTAGAATTAAATCAAAATTTTGTGGCTTTTCTTTTGTATCTGAAAAATAATCAAGTATAGTCTGAGCCGCCGCAGGAGCCATCGCCGCACCCATATTATTGGCATCTTTAATACCCATATCAGTGATTCTTCCGATTGTTATACGCTTGATTTTTACGCCACTTCCACCTCTCTGAATAATTGCGGCTCCAGAACCTGTAACTGTCCATTGAGCAGTCGGTGTTCTCTGTCCTCCATATTCAAGCGGAAAACGGAATTGTCTTTCTGCTGAACAGAAATGTGACGATGTAACAGCGACACATCTATCAGCGGCAAAGCTATCTGCGAACACTGATGCCATTGAAATTGTCTGAGCCATTGTAGAGCAAGCTCCATATTGACCAAGGAAAGGTATTCCCAAGGCACGAAGCCCAAATGTTGAGGAAATACACTGATTAAGTAAATCTCCTGCGAAAATATAATTTATACTTGAGGCATCTATATCCGCCTTTTTTAGAGCTAATTCTACCGCAGACTTTTGTAGAAAGCTTTCAGCTTTTTCCCAAGAGGATTCGCCAAATTTATCATCGCTGTATGTTTTGTCAAAATATTTAGCAAGAGGACCTTCTGCCTCTTTATGACCAACAATAGCAGCATTATTTAATATTCTAACATCATTTTCGATTTCAAGAGTATATTTTCCTATTCTTTTTGGCATATCTTATGCATCCTCCAATATGAGATTTCATAGATATTATTTCCAAAGTAGATTTATTTATTCAAAAATAAAATCGGTGGATTTAGTCCACCGATTTAGAAATCAAGAGAATTTAAGGGCTTTGGCCTTAAAGCCCACGACCTTACAAGCCTTTAACAAGGCTTGAGCGAAGCTTTTAATTTATATAATATATTTTATTCGATATAGTCAAATTCAATTTCGTAAATGTCTACTGGGTCGCCCTCAGCTATGCCAGCTTCTTTAAGAGCATCAATAACGCCTGTTTTTATAAGCATACGCTGGAAGTACTGTACGGATTCGCTGTCATCAAAGTTGATTGAACGAATAAGCGTAAGCAACCACTCGCCCTCAACAAAGAATATACCGTCCTGAACTGTAACCTTGACTTCTTGCTTACCAAGCTCGTCCTCCTCTATAACCGGAGCTGGCTCTGGCTCGTAGTGAGAAATAGGAGGAAGTTTAGAGAGCATCTCTTGAATACGCTTTAAAAGCGGTTCTGTCTGATATGCAATAGCCGCCATTATTGGGAAAAATTCATATCCTTGGTCTTCTATGAACCTTCTGAAATCTTCAACAGCCTCATCTGTTGTAAGGTCACACTTGTTACCTGCAACAATCATTGGACGCTCTGCAAGTTCTGGATTGAATTTTTTAAGTTCTTCATTTATAATACGGAAATCTTCTTTCGGGTCTCTGCCCTCACTGCCTGAAACATCAACTATATGAACAAGCATACGACAGCGTTCAACATGACGCAAGAACTGATGTCCTAAGCCTACGCCTTCACCCGCTCCCTCAATAAGTCCAGGAATATCTGCCATTACAAATGAGCTTCCCTCGCCCATTCTGACAACACCCAAAACTGGAGTTATTGTTGTGAAATGATAGTTAGCAATAACAGGCTTTGCCTCACTTACAACTGAAACAAGTGTACTTTTGCCAACATTAGGATAACCAACCAAGCCAACATCTGCAAGAAGCTTTAATTCAAGAGAAACCTCCATACTCTCTCCGGGCAAACCAGGTTTTGCAAAGCGTGGAGTTTGTCTTGTAGGTGTTGCGAAATGAGTATTTCCCCAGCCACCTCTACCACCCTTTGCAACAATAACAGGCTCATCATCTGAAATATCAGCAATAATTCTGCCTGTATTAGCATCTTTAATAAGAGTTCCACGAGGTACACGAATAACTAAATCTTCAGCTTTCTTACCATTACAGCGAGCACCTCTGCCGTTCTCACCCTTTGCTGCTTTATACTTGCGTTTATAGCGGAAATCTGCCAAGGTTGAAAGGTTATCATCAGCCTTGAAAATTATATTTCCTCCTCGACCGCCATCTCCACCGTCCGGACCACCTGCGGCAACATATTTCTCTCTATGAAAGGCAACCGCACCATCTCCGCCGTCACCTGCTGTTATCTGTATCTTAGCTACATCTACAAACATTATAAATTTCCTCCTTTTTAAAAAGATTAAATCTTCTAAAGTGTTTCTCCATCAACTAATAATATTTTATTATATCTATAAAATTTCTCACAGCCAAATTCTTCAATAAATCTAAGTGTATATATATTTATTGAAAGCTCTGTTACAAAGACAGTCATTTCCTGAGTTGCTCCAAAAATAAGCTCCATAAAATCAAAGGCATATTCCAGCGACTTAGAAAGCTCATCAATGTCATTATCAAGTAGTGCTGTATCTGCATCAAAAAGATTTTTAAGAGTATCAAAGCTTTCAGAATATTTTGAATTTTCTATATATTCTTTAAGCTTTTTGGCAGTGGCTTTTAGAACTTCTGCTCTTTCGAGCGTTATTCCCTCACTGCCATATTCTTCTCTTAAAGAATTTATTTGAGCAAAAAGCAACTTTGAGATTTCTCCGCTCTCAGAAGATTTAATCTCTTTCAAAATATCAAATATTTCAGTAATAGTATTATTCTTAAACAGTACCGCCTTTGCTCTGTTTGCAAGCTTAGAAACAAGTATAGATACTACACTAAGTCTTTCATCAAATGGTGCACCGCTAAGCTTTTTGAGATTATAGTTTTCAAATCTGCCTGCAAAAACCTCATCAATCGGATATTCTTTTTCATAACGGATATAAAGCTCATAATAATTTGCAAAATCTACCGCAATTTTTCTATGCTGAATAAACTGATAAACTATACTATCACTTATCTGTACTCCCATCTGTTCATAAATGCCCATAGTCTGCGACAAATCTTCCCAGCCACGGGCTGTGGCAAATTCTGTTCCATCTACGCTTTCTTCAATTCGATAGAAATTATTTCGTCTTAAATCAAGATAGGAAATAATCGCAGGGTGAATCCCTTTTTTATAAGCATATTCTTTCCAGACAGGGAAATTTTCTCTTACATCTATACGCTTTACTCTATCGAGTGTTACTATATCAAGCTCTCGGACAGATTTATTATATTCTGGTGGGTTTCCTGCAGTAGCAAGCACCCAGCCATTCGGTATATCTGTATTGCCAAAACGCTTGAATTGCAATAATTCAAGTATTGCAGGAGCAAGAGTTTCTGAAACACAGTTAATTTCATCTATAAAGAGTATGCCCTCTTTAAGTCCTGAACTCTCTATTTTATCATAAACAGCAGCAATAATTTCACTCATGGTATATTCTGTAACAGAATATTCCTTGCCCATATAATCTTTTTTTACAATAAAAGGCAAGCCTACTGCACTCTGTCTTGTATGGTGAGTAATTGTATAGGAAACTAAGGCAATTCCACATTCCTTTGCGACTTGCTCCATAATCTGAGTTTTGCCTATTCCAGGAGGCCCCATAAGTAAAATTGGCCTTTGATGTACTCTTGGAATTATATACTCACCCTCTGAGTTTTTACTCAAGTATGCCTTAACTGTATTTATAATTTCAAGCTTTGCTTCTTTAATATCCATTATATAACTGCCCCGATTATTTTGAATTTCTGCGTTTTACAAGCTCCTCTAATTCTTGCTTTGTGAATTTATACTTCTTATTGCAAAATTGGCAAGATGCTTCCATAAAACCTCTCTCGTCAGGAAGTGAGAGAATTTCTTCATCTTTAAGTGTGCTTAAAGAATTTTCAACTCTTTCACGACTGCAATTACATACATAATTTATATTATTCTCATCAAGAACCTCAAGATTAAAGCCCTCAAGAGCCTTTTTGCAAATATCAAGTATACTCATACCCTTTGCAAGCATAGTTGTCATAGGCTCTAAAGTACGGATATTGGCCTCAAGCTTATCAATAGTTGCATCATCGGCCATAGGAAGTAATTGAATGAGGAAACCGCCCGAAAGCATCATTTCATGGCTTTCTTTATCAAGCAAAACACCAAGAGAGCATACAGTCGGCAACTGCTCGCTTCTTGCATAATAGTTCGTAATATCCTCGGCAATCTCGCCCGAAACAAGCTCAATCTGTCCAAGATAAGGCTCACCCTGTCCGAAATCCTTCATAACATTGAGAATACCATTTTTACCGACAGCTTCAGCAACATTTATCTTACCATTTTCATAATAAGCAGTAGGACAACCTGGGTTTACACAATATCCTCGGCAATTTCCCTTACTGTCGCCAACAGCTATAACCGCTCCCAAAGGTCCGTCACCGTTCACACGAAGAGTAATTATGCCCTCTTTACTCTTTAGTTGAGTTCCCATAAGAGAAGCTGCTGTCAGCAATCTTCCGAGAGCTGCTGTTGCCGCTGGGGAAGTTTTATGAAGCTTTTGTGCAGTAAAAACTATATCTGAGGTTTCTGCTGCTGTAACAGCAATAGCACCATCATCAGTAATACATCTTATAATTTTATCCATTAAATATCATTCCTTTATTTTTATTTTAAAACAATATAAATTACTGTTCGGTTCTACATTTTATAATAGTATTTGTTTCCTCCGCATAAATAGTTAGTCCCTATTTTGCTTATCAAGTCTTTCATCACCCATTAGCTTTACCTCAAAATTATGACCTTATTATTGCATAATAACTTGCATCACAAATGCCTTGATTATTTCTGTCGGAATTCTTTTTAGTACCCTCATAAATCATTCCGCACTTTTTCATAACCTTACCTGAATTTGGATTCCTTGGGTCATGTCTTGATTCAACACGCTTTACGCCAACCTCATCAAAGAAAAAGTCTATCAATGCTTTGAGAGCCTCGGAGGTAATTCCTCTGTGCCAATATTCTCTGCCTATGCAATAACCCATATGCACCATTTCGGTTTCGTCATCTTTGGCAACAACTCCAATAGAACCAATAGGCTCATCATCACCCTTCAAGGTTATTGCCCAGTTATAATTATCATCGTTTTTATACGATTCAACCCAATCAGCAAGAACCATTTTTGTAATATCAACACTGCTATGGGCAGGCCAAGTCAAATATTTTGTGACTTCATCATCAGATGCCCAATTTCTATACATAGCGTCAGCATCATCTAAAGTAAATCTGCGTAAAATCAATCTTTCGGTTTCTATATTTTTAGTTCCTATGTGCTTCATTGTTATCACCTTTTTTGAAAACATATTTATTTCAGTTTTTATCTAATTCTTTTATTTTTTCTATATCGTGGCTGCACAGTACATCTAAATTCTTAAAAATTTTTTCCGGAGACCAATCCCACCATTTTAATTTCAAAAGGAACTCTATCATTTTATCGTCAAATCTTTTTCGTATAACACGGCAGGGATTTCCTGCTGCAACTGAATATGGCGGAATATCTTTAGCAACCGTTGTGTTAGCTCCTATTATACAGCCATCACCAATATGAATTCCCGGCATAACTGTTACATTCTGTCCAAACCAAACATCATTTCCTATAACGGTATCACCTTTTATCGGTAAGTCACATAAAGATGGCGTGCTTATTTCCCAACCGTTTCCCATAATATTAAACGGATATGTTGTAACACTATTCATTCTATGATTAGCGCCATTCATAATAAATTCTATGCCTTTTCCTATAGCACAAAATTTGCCAATTATCAGTTTATCGCCTATAAATTCATAATGATGCGTTACATGTCTTTCAAAATTCTCAGGATTATTTACATCATCATAATAGGTGTAATCTCCAATAATAATATTTGGATTCTTCACAACGTTTTTTATATAACATAAGCTTTTAATATTTGGATTAGGATAGATACTATTCGGATTTGGTCCATAATTCATAAAGATACATCTCCATATTTTTATCAATTATTAACTGCAACAAATATTTTTCTTTCGCTTTCGGGTTTTGGCTCATCAAAGCTCATATCGTCATATATCGCAAGAATTTTTAAGCCTGCTTCACTAAGCCATTGGGTTAAATCCTCATCGCTGTATGCTCTCTCTGAAAATTCTTCTGTTTCACGGAAATATAAGCCGTTCTCATCAGGAATAAAGAAATCGAGAGTTATATTTACTATATCGGTTTCCTTATCAAGCTCATTCTGCCATGAACAGAAAACTTCGTCTGTATCAAAGACAAAGCAATTATCGCACAAGACTTCCCTATGCTTATAGATTGTATTTACATCAAAAATAAACAATCCGCCCTCAGAAAGATATTTGGCAACTCGCTTAAAGGTTTCTTTCACATCTTTAGGATTTGTTAAATGATTTATACTATCAAGAGTACATATACAAGTATCAATTTCGCTTGCAAGATTTAATCTTTGCATTTTTTGGCATATAAATAAAATTTGCTCATCTTCAGAACATTTCTGCTGTGCCTCCGAAAGCATATCAATAGACGCATCAACGCCAAAAATATCAAAGCCTCTGCGATAAAGTTCAAGGGTAAGAGAACCTGTTCCACAAGCCAAATCGAGTGTTGTTCCAGCTTCTCTGCCAAAGGATTTTATAAGCTTTTCGATATATTCGGCTCTGTCTTTATATTCAACATTTCCTGTTAAGCCGTCATAAAACTCTGCAAATGCGTTATAGCTCATTCCTTATCTTCCTTTTTTTGATTTTCAGCAAGGCGTTTAAATGCCTGTGTATAGCCATCACTGCCATATGACAAGGCACGATTTACTCTGCTTATTGTTGCTGTACTTGCTCCTGTATCCTTAACAATATCTGCATAAATTTCGTGGTTTGAAAGCATATAGGCTACTTTAAGTCTTTGAGCCATTGCGTGAATTTCCTGGACTGTGCATAAATCGTCAAGGAAGCTATAACATTCTTCTACGGAATTAAGATTTAATATAACTTTGCAAAGAAATTCTGTATCTTCATTTACAATTTTCGGGTTCATAGCATTTTCCTCCGATAATACCATTTTAATGTAATAAAATTTTAGCATATAAAAGCACGAAAGTAAAGGTGTGAAATATCTTATTAATATCTCAAGTTCAATAAAATAAGGTAATTAAAATTTTTATCAAACATAAATCAATAATAACTTTTAAAGATTTAGTTATTAAGTTAATACACAGAATGTGTCTTTTCACTTGACATAATCAAACGAATGTTCTATAATTAAATATAGAAAGTCTTGATGAAATTGCTATATAAAGCTTTCTCCGTCAGCTTTATATTAAAGTCCGAACATTGCTGAGAGCTTTCTTATGCGTAATATTAACAATTTTCCTTAGATTTATTTTAAGGTGGTTTGTAATATAACGCTATTTTTTAACAAGTTGAATACACATTTAGTGTATGGATATTAAAAAGGAGGAATTATGACAGAAATTATCGTTTCGGCTAATAAAAGTATTAGTCTAAAAAAAAGTGAAAACTCCTATTATGGAGAATCGTTAGCTGATATTTTTAAGCTACTTATTCCCTATCATATAAATGGAATTTTGGCTGAAAATGCTGACATTAGCTTTTGTTTTGCAACTCCTGCTGGAAATATAGAAAAAATTTCGCTGAATGATTATGGCTTTGTGGCAACAAGGTTGAGAAGTTACCTTACTTTTTATTTTCGTCCAAATAAAATTTTCTATAACAGTATCGGCAAGGTGAAATGTTGGATTGAGTTTAAAAAAGGTGAGATTCTTATCAAATCTGACTTCTGCGAAATTGAAATTCACAAGCATTTTTATAACAAATTGCAGGAGGAAGTCATAAAATGAATATAGAAATCATATTAAGTTTATTATCTGCACTTTGTTCGCTTATAGGCTCTCTTGGCGGTATTTTAGTTACTTCAAAGCTTAATCTCTACCGTCTTGAGCAGCTCGAAAAAAAGGTTGACAAGCATAACCACCTTGTTGAAAGAATGTACGAAATCGAGAAAACCGTCACAACAGCAACCAGTCTTTATGATGAAGAAATCAAGGTTATCAATCACCGTATCAGCGACTTAGAACAGGACTCAAGATAAGGGAGGGAATATGTTGGATATAACTGATTTTATAAAACCTGAGCTTCTTATACTTGTACCCGTACTCTATATAGTAGGCTTAGGACTTAAAAAAACTTCGCTTTCAGATAAATTTATTCCATTGATTCTCGGTGCAAGCGGAGTAATTCTTTCAGCAATCTGGATGTTTACCACCTGTGAAGTATTCGACCAACGCTGTATTCTTACAATAATTTTCGCATCTATAACACAAGGTATCCTCTGTGCTGGAGCGAGTGTTTATGCAAACCAAATTTACAAACAACTTTTTAATAAAAAGGGAGAGAAATAATTTTGCAAGAGAAATTAATTGATGTATCAACCTGGAATGGTAATATCGACTGGGATAAGGTCTATAAATCAGGCGTAAGATACGCTATGATTCGTTCGGGCTTTGGCGTAGAAAACCCTAATCAAATTGACAATAAGTTTGTACGCAATATCACAAATGCTGTTAGAGCAGGTGTAAAATGCGGTATCTATCATTATAGTTATGCAAAATCTGCTGCTGAGGCTAAAAAAGAAGCTGATTTTTGCTTAAAAACAATA
Source organism: Pseudoruminococcus massiliensis (assembly GCF_900291955.1). GTDB lineage: Bacteria > Bacillota > Clostridia > Oscillospirales > Acutalibacteraceae > Pseudoruminococcus > Pseudoruminococcus massiliensis. The sequence goes on from NZ_OLMR01000001.1 coordinate 396,985, forward strand.
AAAAACTATGAGATAGATTTGCCAGTTGCTTTTGATATTGAAGATTCTTCGCAAACAAATTTAGGCAAAGACGCTCTTACAAACATTGTTATTGCTTTCTGCGACAAGATTAAATCTGCCGGTTATACACCGATGTTGTATTGCAATCCAAGCTGGCTTAATAGCTATCTTCATAAAAATAAGCTAATCGGTAAATATGACTTGTGGTTAGCTCATTGGGGTGTATCTTCACCTGCTTTTAAATGCACTATCTGGCAATACTCAGACAGTGGCATAGTTTCAGGCATTTCTGGAAATGTAGACCTTAATTATATTTATAAGGATTATGGTTCAAGCCCAAAACCAAGCAAACCAACTTCTACAAAACCAACTGAAAAGCCTGATAAAACTACTTCAACTATTAAAGTAGGCGATAAGGTTACTGTTAAAAATCCGATAATCTATGGCACAAATAAAACCTTTGTTGTCTATGAAAAACAATATGATGTTATAGAGATAGTTGGTGACCGAGCTGTTATTGGTATCGGAAATCAGATAATTTCAGCTATTGCTGTAAGCAATATTAGCAAGGTTGGAAACACAACTTCAACTACAAAATCAGATAAAGTTTATTATACAGTTAAGAGCGGTGATACACTTAGCTATATCGCATACAGATATAGTACAACAGTAGATAAGCTTGTATCGCTTAACAATATCAAGAACAGAGATTTAATCTATGTTGGACAACGAATCAGAGTAAAATAATTCAATAATATAAAATGCACTGTTTGATTTTCAGGCAGTGCATTTTTTATACAAACAATTCATCAAAACTTACATTAAGGAGTTCTTTAAAAAGTTTCAGTTCATCAGGATATATATGTCTTTGACCTACTTCTATTTTTGCTAATGCACTTCGTGTAATATCACAACCATTTATTTGCATTTGCGCAGAAAGACACTCCTGTGTGAGATTTGCTTTTTCTCTTAGAAACCGAATATTTTTACCAAGCTTTTTCTCATACTCAATATTCATACCAAAATTCTCCTATTTTATACAAATTTTTTTGAAATAGCTTGATTTAATTTTATAGTTGTGCTATTATTATTTTGCACCTATATAGGTGCAAAACGGTATGTAAATCTTCTACCTTAATAGTCAATATATAGCAATTAAAAAAATACATTTCTGTTTTAGATACAAATATATTGCTTTGTTAAAATCAAAAAGGAGGTATGCATATCAATATTCAAAAATATTTAATTATTAAGGGGGTTGAGGATAATTTTTATTATTCAAAAGAAATCAAAATTTCTACTCTGATTAAGCTTTAAAAATACGGTTATATAAGGAGATAAAAATTATGGGACTTTTAGGAACACTTGCACCGCTTTTATTTGCAGCAATATATTTACTGGCATTTACAATAACGCCTGTTGTACTTGCAAGACAACTGTATATAGGCAAAACAACCACAAAATTGATAAAAATATTTGGAACTATTCCAATTGGTTTTGTTCTTTTGCGTGGATTACTTCAATTTATAAAATTTTTCTTAGAATGGAGAGTCCGTTTTTTAAGTACATATCAAATATTTGAATATGACCAAATCTTTCAGTTAAAAAAAACAATCAATGTTTTCAATTCTATTGATACAGTTATTTCTATTATGCTTATAGCTGTAGGCTTTCTTCCTATTATCTCATGGATAATATTATTTGTTGATATGATTAAAGATAAATGCTTTAGCTCTAAAAATGAAGCAATACCTCCTTTTGTTCAAATCTCGATATACGCAATAGAATTTATAAGCTTATTTCTTCCAATTACAAATCATTATGGCCTCTTTGACTCTAGGAATAATAGCTTTTTTGATTTATTCAAATATAGCTATGCTAAATTTCTAAACGGTATAATCCAAAACGGTATAATCCAAGACGGTATAATCGACACCACATTTATTACGATGATTTTAATAATAATTATAGGAATAATTCTAAATATCATATTCAGAGATTTAAGAAAAACTATACTCTATGATTTATTGGCACAGTTTATTTATCTAATCATTATATTAGCAACTTCACAAGATCTAATGGATGAGATGAGCTTATGTTTCTTGGCTATGTATATTTTGTCCATACTTTCCAATATATATGTGGTTGTTATAAACAGTTGGTCAATCGAAAAAACACACCAAAATACAATGAAATCTACAAATTACGGACAATTATAAATATAAGAGAGATATCATTAAACTTATATTTATAATTTTAGGATTTGCTTTTGCAGTCTCATCATCTGTACGCCAACAATCTCGCCAACGATGGCAAGGGTGTTCTTAGTTGGGATTTAGAACTTGATTCTAAAGGTTATGAAGAGTATAACAGTGCAGTAATTGATTATGTTACCTCAAAAAAGGAATATTATAATGTATCAGAAATAAAATAACATACTAAAGCTAAAGGGTGAATAAACTGCTATGCGGTTATTCACCCCTTTTTATATAAGAAAATCCTACACCATTATATGATGCAGGATTATTTTTATATAACTTATTATTTCTTGTCCTTTTTAACCTCGCATTTATCAAAGCTTGGATTGAAAGCATAGAAATTTTTACTATCAAGCTTATCTGTCGCTATTCTCAAGCCCTCACCGAAACGCTGATAATGCACTATCTCTCTTTCTCTCAAGAAGCGTATAGGGTCTATAACATCTGGGTCATCACAGAAACGAAGTATATTATCATATGTCGTTCGTGCCTTTTGCTCCGCCGCCATATCTTCGTGTAAATCTGTTATCGTATCACCCTTGACTTGCATAGATGCCGCTGTATACGGAAAACCTCCTGCAGCTTGTGGATAAACACCTGTTGTGTGGTCTACAAAATAATCAGCAAAGCCAGCTTTTTCGATTTCTTCAGGTGTAAGATTTCTTGTAAGCTGATATACTATCGTTCCAACCATTTCGAGATGAGCCAATTCTTCTGTGCCTATATCTGTCAATATTGCTTTAAGCTCTGGAAACGGCATAGAAAATCTTTGACTCAAATACCTTAGAGATGCACCTAATTCACCATCTGGACCGCCGTATTGCGTACATATTATTTTTGCGAGCTTTGGATTAGGATTTTTTATTCTTATAGGATATTCAAGCTTTTTCTCGTAAACCCACATAGCTAATTACCCTCCTCGTTGTTATCCCATGGCCACGGATTTGAAATCCACGCCCAACGGTTGGCATTATCTCTTTTTGCCTGAATAGGTCCGAATTTTTCTTCATATTCCTTTCTAAGGGCATTGCTCTTGGCATTATAATCGGCAAGCTTATCTGCAACCGCCTTATCATTTGGGTGTGTATCAAGATAAATATGAAGCTCAATAACAGCAAAATCATATGATGAGATTCGTTTCATAAGTCTTTCTCTCTCTGTCATTTTTCAGCACCTCCACACTCCTCACAGTTCGGGCAGAAGGGCTTGTCTAAGCAAGGAAACATAGTTCCACTTGAAATTCCTTGCTCTACACCATAAAGTCTTTGAGCATTCTGATATGGAACATATGCCATAGCTATCACCGGATTATCAGGAAGAGGAGAAATATTATATTCCATAGCCTTTTGCCTTATAATATCTTCCATACAAATAAACTCCTTTCATAAATTATCAATACATAATATGCAAAATTCTGCTGATTGCTACCAAAAAAATTTGACAGTGATTGAAATATATGATATTATAAAAATTACGGCAGTTCGTAACCATCCTGCCATGACAAAGCCAATAGGTACTTTGTCTAATCAAAACTAAGGAGGAAAAGGCATAAGGCATTGTTATGCCCTTTTTAATACACCTCTTTTAGGGTGTATTTTTTATGCCGAAAAAAGTATGGAAAGGTACAATATTATTTCCGAAAAGAACAAACGGGAAATAGTTCTTCTTCGAGGCTCAGGCTGCGTTTATAAGAAATGCACCTTCTGTGACTACTACACAGACAGCTGTAAAAATCCGCAGGAAAACTATCTTCTCAACCAATCTGTCTTAGAACAGGTCACTGGTCAGTATGGCAACCTTGAGGTCATCAATTCAGGCTCGGTCTTTGAGCTTGACGAAAAAACTCTTGACCTAATAAAAAGTATTTGCCACGAAAAAAAGATTTCAACTATTCATTTTGAGTCGCACTATCTCTATCGAAAGAAAATTCCTGATTTGAGAAAATATTTTTCAGAGTTCGACCTTAAAATGAAGCTTGGTCTTGAAACATTTGACTATGATTTTAGAGAATCCGTTCTGCATAAGGGTATTAACGAAAAAAATCCATCTATTATTGCAGAACACTTTGATGAAGCAAATTTTCTCTTTGGAATCACTGGTCAAACCGTTGAAAGTATGAAGCAAGATATTGAGCTGGGTTTGGAAAATTTTGAAAGAATCTGTCTTAATATTATGTGTGACAATACAACGGGGGTTTCACCAGATAAAGCTGTTATAGACAGCTTTATTAAACAGCTCTACCCTATTTATAAGAATAATGAGCGTGTTGACATCTTAATTAATAATACTGACTTTGGAGTGGGTGACTGATATGAATGAGATTTTACTTATTAGTTCTGTAATTTTTATCTATGGTACGGCACTTGTTGGCTATAAATTCTTTGGAAAAACTGGTCTTTACTGTCTTTCAGCAGTAGCTACTATTCTTGCAAATGTTGAAGTTATATTGCTTATAAACGCATTCGGAATGGAACAAACCTTAGGAAATGTACTCTTTGCTGTAACTTTCCTTATAACCGACATTCTTTCAGAATGTGAAGGCAAAAAGGCAGCAAATAAAGCCGTCTTTGTGGGAATTTTTTCATCAATATTCTTTTTGATTTTATCACAAAGCTGGTTGCTATATACTCCAAGTGTAAACGATACTATGATGGATTCTGTAAAATCAGTTTTCGGAAACACTCCAAGAATGATTATTTCATCACTTCTTGTTTATGCAATAAGCCAATTCTTTGATGTATGGCTTTACCATAAATGGTGGGGCTTTACTGAAAAGAAATTCGGCAATAAGAGAAAATTCCTATGGTTGAGAAACAATGGTTCAACACTTATAAGTCAAATTCTTAACACTGCACTCTTTACATTCCTTGCCTTTGTAGGAACATATGACTTACCAACTATGATTTCTATATTCTTCTCAAGCTATATAATTTATGTATTTACAAGCCTTTTAGACACACCATTCGTCTATTTGGCAAGACGAATCAAGGATTCTGAGGTAAAAAAATCTAATAATGTAGCTGAGTAAAATTAAAAATTTTAAACATAAAGATACATAAAAACAGCGGTATATTACGAGCTTTCTGTAATATACCGCTGTTAATTTTTTAGTTTATTAGTCTACTTTAATAACCACCAATGATTGTGGGAGCATTGTAATTTCTTCATTTTCAACACAAGCCTTGCCTATCGCAAATACTTGTTCACCATCAAACTTGCATGGTGCTTTCTGCTCTTTATCTGTTGGGTTTACTGCAATAACGAATTTACCACGCTTAAAGATAAACGGATACTTTCCGCTCTCTGCATAAACAACCTCAAAGTCACCATCAGACTGCAAGTCCTCATTTTCGTGGCGGAGCTTGATTACCTTACGAATAGTATTAAGGATAGAATCTTCGTCCTTCTCCTGTGCAGAAACTGTTGGTGCATCTGCTGAAGTATCAACAGGAAGATAAAGCTTATCAGCCGAAGCAGTAGAGAAACCATGATTTGCGGAATCGTCCCACTGCATAGGTGTTCTTGTTCCTGTACGGCTAAATCCGCCTTCCTTGCTTTGCAAGCCCTCCATAAACTTCATACCAATTTCATCACCATAATAAAGGAATGGCACACCTGGCATTAAGAATACAAATGAATATGCAAGCTTTGCCTCAAGAGGACTAAACATCTTAGTCATTCTTGGGGTATCGTGGTTGCAGGTAATAAAGCTAATATAACCTTTGCCCTTTATAGCCTTTAATTCGTCGAGATAATCATCAAGGAATTTTGTAATATCGCCCTTGCCATTCTTTGAGAAAACAGCCTTGCATTCCCCTGTTTCCTTATCCTTTTCTCTGAAAAGATAACGATAACCATTGTTATCATGGTCGAGGTAGAAATCACTGTGGAAGCCTGCACCGATTGATGTATGAGGTCTGCTCCATTCAGAAATAATTGCTGCCTCAGGATATTCCTCATCAAGCATCTTTCTGATATTACGCCAAACCTTGCAGGTTTCTGGCTTTTCGCCGTCCTCATTCTTAACGAGTGAGTCTGCCATATCTACTCGGAAACCATCTGCACCCTTATCAAGCCAAAAACGCATAACATCTTTCATAGCTTCAACTGTTGCCTGACAATCTGGGTGGCTTGGCGGGAGCTGCCAATTTGGGTGTGTAATCTCTGCAAAACCATAGTTCAAAGCTGGCTGTGAACTAAAGAAATTTACAAGATAGTTGCCATCACGATTTGTGATACCACAGACAAATTTATATTGTGGCGGTGCTTCCCATACACTATCTGTCCATATATAACGGTTTGAGAACTCATTTTTTTCAGGCTTCTGACTTTCGATGAACCATTCGCATTGGTCGGAAGTATGTCCTGGAACGAGGTCAAGAAGAATCTTAATTCCCTTTTCGTGAGCTTTATTAAAAAGCTCAATGAGGTCATCATTTGTGCCATATCTTTCTGCGACAAGCTTATAATTACGAACATCATATCCTGCATCCATAAACGGTGAATCAAATATAGGATTTAGCCAGATAGCATTACAGCCAAGGGATTTTACATAATCCAGCTTGGAAATAATACCAGCAATATCACCTATACCGTCACCATTGGTGTCGCAAAATGTCTGGGGATAAATTTCATAAAAAACAGCATCTTTTAACCACTGTGGCATTTCTAATACCTCCAATAAGCTTATTTTTATATATTTTAACATATTATTCTCGATATTACAAGGAATAATAGTATATTTTGCTTAAACATAATAATTATTATTTAAGCTCGTTAAACCTATTGTATCTTATATTAATATATTCATCTTTTTTTCTGCCAGTAGAAATCATATATTCGCCTGTCCTCTGTCTACTAATAGTAATATTCTTTTTGCCTGCTTCAAGTAAAGCTTTAAGTTCATCAGAATTAATTATAACTAATTCTCCCTTTGAAAAAATATCTACTATGCAGACAAGCATTATAAAAAATTTTATTCCACTATTTAAATATTCATTTAGTTCATCAAGCTCTTTTTCTATATTAAAAATCCAATTATCGTATAAACCATTGTTACTTATACTACTGCTTTTAATATATAGCTCACATTCTTTATTATTTACTGAAATCTTATATATATTCCTTCTTTTTCCACTTGATACAAGTGTTGGATATATTCCGTTACTCATTAAAGCTGATATAGCAGCTCCATAAGCAAAGTCACTTTTTTTTAATTCCGACATAACCACTACCTCACAATGAAATTATTTTATATATTATATCATACTATAATTTACTTTGCAATTATAGTTATATTATGATTTTATAAATTCTTGACCTGAAAAAGGAAAAGTGATATACTAATTTTAAATAGAATATTTTCAGACGGAACTGAGGGAAATCAGTGAGAATCTGATGCAACCGCCATTACCGTATGTTGAGGCTTTAGCCAAGATTAAGTCGGGTCGCTCGCTGTTTGATTTATAAACTTATTGATACTTTCGGGCATTTGGGAAAGTACAGAGTAAGGAGTTATTAAGTATTTAGCTTGATAGCTTGTTTTCTGTGCCAATTTGCAGTTTGTGAATTGGCTTTTTTTGTTTTCTCTTTTTCTCGAATTTATTATAAAATTTTTATTAAGGGGAAAATCAAAATGAAATTTAAAAGAATCTTATGCTCTGCTTTAGCAGCAGCTCTTGCAGTCAGCTCATTCAGCATTTCTGCATTTGCTGATGATGAAAAGCAAATGTCCGTGACAGTAAGAATTGAGGGAATCAACAAGAATTTATACTATGATACTGTTGAGGTTCCTTATACAGGCGATAATCTTACAGTTCAGAATGCTCTTATGTATGTTGACGAAAAGAACGATGATATTACTATCAGTGGCATTGAGAGTGGCTGGATAACCGCTGTTAATGATGATATGCAAGCTACCTTTGGTGGCTGGGATGGTTGGCTCTATACAGTAAACGGAGTTTCTCCGACAGATACAGTCAACAATTACAATCTTTCTGAGGGCGACAGCGTTGTTCTTTATTACGGTGACCCATATGGTGTTGGTATGCAGTATCCAGAGGTTGATGCTTCTAAAATCAGCGAGGGTATTCTTACATTCACAAGCCAAGATACAACATATGATGCAGATTATAACCCAAGCATAAGCACAAACCCTGTAACAGACGCAACTGTTGAGTGGGGTACTGATAATGGCACTGTAAGCTATACAACCGACGAAAACGGTTCTATCAACATTGAAGATAAGTACTTAACAGAGGGTAAGCATTCTCTTTCTATAAGCAAGCTTAGTGAAAATGGTATTCCGCTTGTACTTCGCCTTGCACCTGATTATGAGATTAATGTTCCTGCAAAATCTGATGAATCAAGTGCTGAGAGTTCAGAAGTAAGTCAGGAAAGCTCTATTGAATCAAGCACAACTGAAAGCTCACAACCAGAAGTAAGCACAGAATCTTCAGCAGAACCAACAAGCACAGTATCTACAACATCTCAAAACGGTAAAGCACCTTCAACTGGTGATTCATCAGCAATGACTATCGTTGCTTTAACAACTGCTATGGCTTTTGCAGTAATCTTAATGACAAGAAAGAGAAACAATGAAAAATAATTTTGCGAGTAGAATAATTTCAATTATGCTTCTTGCAGTTATGTTGGCAGGGATTTTTATTCCTGCCAATTTTTACATAACAGCAGAGGCAGTAGCTAATGATACAGAAAGCGTCATTGATGGCATATTAAAATGGAAACAAAATGGCTCAGCACAAAATCTTGCTGATGAAATTAGCGATAGCATGGGAAGTAGTATTTCTGATTGGTATGCAATTTCAATTTCACGATATAAATATAATATTGATTTTTCAAATTGTGTCAAATCTCTTGATAAATACATAAATTCCGCTGAAAATCTTCGTGCTACTGATATGCAGAGAATTGCTATAGCCTATACTGCTATGGGGAGTAAATCTGATTATATTAAAACTGCACTCAATGGTTCTATTGGTAATCTTGGAATTATGAGTTATGCTTATGGTCTTATTATGCTTGATTGCGGGACATACTACGGCAGTATGACACGAGATGAAATCATCAATAAAATTTTGTCTATGCAGTTTTCTGACGGTGGCTGGGGACTTATGCAAAATTCTGATGTCGATGTCACAGCTATGACCATTCAAGCTTTGGCAAGATACTATAAGCACAGCGATGTCAAAAATGCTATTGATAAAGCTCTTGATTATCTGTCAAAAAGGCAACAGACTGACGGTGACTTCAAAAGCTATGGCACTCCTAATGCAGAAAGTACTGCACAGGTTTTGCTTGCATTAAGCACTATGAAAATTAACTGCAATACTGACAGACGATTTATCAAAAATGGAAATACAGTTTATGATGGACTTTTGAAATATCATAATTCTGACGGAAGTTTTTCTCATACATATGGTGGCAACAGCAACCAACTTGCAACTGTTCAAGCTTTATATGCAACCATTTCACTTTGGCGATTTGAAAGAGGAAAAACCGCTTTCTTTGAGTTTGTCAGCAATAGTATTCAAAGAGAAATTAGCACAAAGCCTGAACCAAAACCAAATAAAGATAATTCAAAACCAAATAATTCAAACTCTATAAGTTCTAAGCCTGATAGTTCAAGCAGTAGCAATAACAGTAATAGAAATGATACTTCAAGCTATTCTCAAGCTTCTCAGACAAGTAAGCCAAGTCAAAGCAGCCGTATAAATTCGAATATTTCAAGCAAAATCGAAGGTTCAAAAACCGAACTTTCAACAAACAGCAAGCAAAATGTTGAAAACTCAGCCATAAGAAAAGCTGAAAGTAGCGAAACTACTACTTTAGAAAGCTCAAAAACTGAATCTATTGAAAATTCTGATATAGAAGAAATATCCGAATATAACAAAGAAAGTTCAAATCTTTCAAAAATAGAAAGCTCTGACACTACTGAAACTCAAGCTGTAAATTATAATCTTATTATTGCTTTATGCTTATTGGGAATTTTTGTTATAATCTTTGTTGTACTTATTATTCGTAAAAAGCTAAACAAAACAAATATTATAGTTCTTGTTGTGTTATTTGCATTTTTAACAGGTATTTCACTTACTATAAAGATTGAAACGCCAAACCAATACTACAATGAAGCTTCGGATAATAAGCAAAATACCAAGACAGTAACTATATCAATCTCTTGCAAAAATGCTATCGGAAAAACTGATAATAAAAAAATTCCTGAGAATGGAATTATTCTTGATGATACAGAGTTTTCAATTTCAGAGGGTGATACTGTTTTTGATGTGCTTGTTTCAGCAACAAAGAAAAATAAAATACAAATTGATTATGATAGCTCAAACGAAACTGTATATGTCAAAGGAATAAACGGCTTATATGAATTTGATTGCGGAGAACTTTCGGGCTGGATGTATAAAGTAAACGGCGAAACACCAAATGTCGGCTGTTCGGGCTATAAACTTAAAGACGGCGATGTAATAGAATGGGTTTACACTGCTAATATTGGAAAGGATTTATAATGAGAGCTTTTTCAGAACACAACCCTATTGCTATTTTTATGCATTTTATGCTGACAATAATCATAGCAATGTTTATACAAAATCCAATAATATTACTGCTTGCCTTGTTTGGCTCGATACTCTATTATGCGGTAACTTTTAGAAAAATCTCTGCAAAGAAGCTTATTTTCTGGATATTGCTTTTTTTACTGATTTCGCTTATAAATCCTATATTTTCGCACAAAGGCGAAACGGTTTTATTATTTATAAACGGAAAAGCTATAACTCTTGAGGCTCTTTTCTATGGCATAAATAACGGAATTATGATTCTTGCGGTTATGATTTGGTTTCTTGTTTTCTCGGAAATAATGACTTCTGATAAGGTTATGTATATCTTTGGAAAATTCAGCCCACGACTTGCACTTCTTGTATCAATGTCGCTTAGATATATTCCACTATATCGACAAAGGGCAGGTATTATCAACAACGCTCAAAAAACTATGGGCTTATATAAAGAAAGTAATATAATAGATAATGTAAAAGGTGGTATTCGTGTAACCTCATCTCTAATAACTTGGTCGCTCGAAACCTCTGTTGATACTGCGGATTCCTTTGCTGCTCGTGGCGGTGAGTTAAAGCATAGAAGTTCATTTTCTCTTTTTAAATTTCGCAAGAATGATACAGTTTTGATTATAATTTCTATTGTGTTATTTTCAGCAGTAATATCAGCACAAGCTGTGGGTATTCTTTCAGTTGATTATTATGCCTCAGGAAATTTTTTCAGCAAGCTTAGTTTTGGAATTATTGCTATTATGGCGTATTCGGCATATTTCATACTATCAGTAATTCCATTTATAACCGAAATCTTAGCACGAAAATAGCTGTAATTTGACAAGTAATCCTCAGAGCGGTATAATATCAACATATTATTATTGAGGAGCGGTATAATGTCAAGAATTGAAAACTCTCCCTGTGACCCTAAATTATTAAGTCCGTTAGCTTTAGCTTTTGTTGGTGACGGAGTTTACGATTTATTTGTGCGTGAAAGGCTTGTATGCGAGGCTAATCGCCCAGTAAAAAAGCTCAATGAAGAAAAGGTTTCCATAGTAAGATGTTCTTCACAAGCAAAGCTTGTTGAAAAGCTTATGCCAATTCTGACTGAAGAAGAGCTTGATGTACTTAAAAGAGGCAGAAATGCTCATACACAGCATATCCCGAAAAATGCAACATCGGCAGATTATCATTCAGCTACAGCTTTGGAAGCTTTATTAGGATATTTATATCTCGCTGGCAGAATTGAAAGAATAAGAGAATTATTAAAAAGTTAAAAGCTTATCAACTTCCCCAAGATACTTAAAGTTTAGGTCAAGCCTTTTTAAAGGCTTGTAGGTCAAGGGCAACGCCCTTGTCGCTCTCCGAAGAGAGCGAAATGCCTTTGGGCGAAGCCCAACATTTATTTGTCCTTGAGCGGCGGACCTTGTCCGCCGCTTTTCCTTTTGTCAGCAACATTAGTCGAAAAGTGGCGAACTTCGTTCGTCACTTAGAGGGCAAGAGATGTTAAGGGCTTCGCCCTTAAAACCCACCAAAGGCTCTGCCTTTGGAAACTGCGAGCCTTTAAAAAGGCTCGAGCGAAACTTTTAATGTCTTGGGAAGTTGGTTAGCTAAGCGGTAGTTTCTTCAACCGCGTCAATTAACTTAGTATATACACTACGAGCGAGACTTGTCGAGCGATTCCGCGTCTCGGGAGCGGCGGCTCGCCGCCTTGACCTAAACTTTAAATGTCTTGGGGAAGTTGGTTAGCTAATCGGTAGTTTAGTTTTCTCCAACTCTAACCATAAAACAAAAAATGCAGTCAGGCTAATTTAGTCCGACTGCGTTTTTTCATTTCACTGAATATTTTATTTATCACAAAGCGTTTTCAAAAGCTTATATATATTTTCTGATGAGTTGCCCTTAGAATATCTCTTTATACTTGCTCTCATATCCTCTAAGATTGTATCATCTGTCAAAAGTTCTGTTATAGTATTTGTACACTCTTTACCCTTAATAAGTCTTACTGCCATATTTTTAGCAGTTAAAAATTCCACATTCTGTTCTTCTTGTCCCGGAATAGGCTTATATGCAGCTATCGGAAGGTCTGAAGCTATCGCCTCAGAAACCGTTAAACCACCCGGTTTTGTAACTATCAAATCTGAAATATGCATATATCTCGGAATTTCCTCTGTAAAATACAAAAGCTTAGTTGGCTTAGATGGCTTTGGCTTTCTTGGCTTTTTAACAGTCTTGAAAAGGTGTTCTTGCTCAGAATTAAATTCTGCAATAAGAGCATTCTGCAAAATTGTCTTAGACAAATATCTATCAAAGGTTTCGTAAAGCTTTTCGTTTCTGCCTGTTATAAGTATAACCTGAAAATCTGGTTCTGCATTAACGATATTATGATAGATTTTCAGAACATCTGTTACACCAAAGCTACCTGCCATAATCAGAACAGTTTTTAAATTTGGGTCTAAACCTTCTTCTATAAGAATATCTCTGCGTGAAACTTCATTATAGAATTCTTGCTTCACAGGTATTCCAAAAGGATAGACTTTTTCTCTTGGAACTCCACGAGCCACCATATCTTCAACCATTTCTCGGCTTGAAACAATATAAGCATTAACATTTTCATTTATATATGTTTTGTGTGGTGCAAAGTCTGTTATTATACTTACAACAGGAATATCAATTTCTCCATCACCTTTGAGCATTGCTGCCATTTCTGAAGCAAAAGCATGAGTTGTAATAATAACATCAGACTGATATTTTTCTATGATTGGCAAAAGCTTTTTGCCAATCTGTGATGTAGCAATATTAACAGCTTTATTAAGAGAAGTATCTTTATCAGATGTCTTATAAATACCGCCATACATCTTAGGGGTTTTTGTTGCAAGGTAAACATAGCCACCTGTAACAACCTTATTAAGTGTTGGACTTACAACCTGAATTGCATCTATAATATTAACCTCAGCATCGCTTTCTACACTCATAATATAGTTTTTAAGTGCATTTGCAGCACTCATATGTCCTCCGCCTGTTGTTGCGGAAAGTATCAAAATCTTCATATAGTTTCCCTCCGAAAAATTTTGTAAATTAAGCAAACGAATTATATTTGAGGTATATTATACAGCAACTCTATATTTTTTTCAATAAAAATATTTTGCGAAATCAATACTATGTTTATTTAATACGAGCTTGAATATAACTATAATTCATAATAACTATGAAAAATTATCATAATTAAAGTTTTAAGCAACATTCATCTTTAAGAAAACTCCTTGAGAGGATTCCCTACGAAAAGCATTCCACTGAAATGTTTTTCTACCCTCCTGTGTTTTAAGAAGTATAAAGTATTTCGCTATCTGCGGACGGCAACCAAAGGCTCTGATTTTGAAAAAGCTTGAGCAAAACTTTTAATTTATACAGAACTCAAACTATTTAATTTCTCCATGCTTTTCGTAATCAGTAATCTGACTTACGGCATTTTTTTCATCAACAAAAACAACCTTTGGTGTATGAGTTCTTGCTTCATCAGGCGTAAGTGTGCAATAAGACATAATTATAATCTTATCACCAGTAGAAACACATCTTGCAGCTGCTCCATTAAGACAAATTACACCTGAACCTCTCTCACCCGCAATAGTATAGGTTTCAAAACGAGAACCATTATTTATATCTACTATCTGAACCTTTTCATATTCAAGAATCCCTGACGCTTCAAGAAGGTCTATATCCACTGTGATACTTCCAACATAATCAAGCTCTGCCTGAGTAACTATTGCTCTGTGGATTTTCGCTTTAAGCATCTCGATTTGCATTAGTACTTCCTCCCTGTTTTAAACGGAAAACGAAAAATTATCTATAAGTCTTGTCTTACCTATCTTAACAGCAATAGCAACAAGAACATCATTTTTTATTGCTTCAACATCTTGCATAGTAACTGCATCTACAACAGAAACATAATCAATCTTTGCAAGTGGTTCTGTATTTATAACTTCTGTTATTGCAGCTATAATCTTTTTGCTGTTGGTTTCGCCTGTTTTGATAACATCCATACCTTTCTTGAGTGAACGACTCAAAACAAGTGCGGCTTTTCTTTCATCAGGGTTAAGATATGTGTTTCTTGAGCTTTTAGCCAAACCATCAGCTTCTCTTACGATAGGGCAACCAACAATCTCTATATCAATATTGAAATCTCTTACCATACGCTTAATAACAGCTAATTGCTGTGCGTCCTTCTGACCGAAATATGCTCTATCTGGCTTAACTATATTGAAAAGCTTGAGAACAACTGTGCATACTCCTCTGAAATGAGTAGGTCTGCTCTTTCCACAAAGATTTTTTGTGATAATATCCATATCTACAAAAGTGCAGAAATCATCATAATACATATCGCTTACATCAGGTCTGAAAATTAAATCTGCACCTGTATCCTCACAAAGCTTTGCGTCACGCTCTGGGTCACGAGGATAGCTTTCTAAATCTTCTGTTGGCCCGAATTGTATCGGATTCAGAAAAATACTTACAACGGTTCTGTCATTTTGTGCGACAGACTTCGCAATTAAGCTTTGATGTCCTTCGTGCAAGTAGCCCATAGTTGGCACTAAACCAACAGTTAAGCCTTCCTTACGCCACTCATTAACAATATCTCTAACTTCTTGAACAGTTTTTACTATTTTCATTTTCTATTCCTCCTAATTAAGAGCTTTACTCTTAAAACCTACAATATATGCTTTTCTAAATTACTTATTTATAATCAATCTTTTTGCAGATAAGTCTTCAACTTTAAGCTTTATAATACAAGTATGCTTTACTGCCTCTGGTTCAAATTCAAATTTTTCGCCGCTTGGCTTTGCATATTGGTTCATTAAAAGTTTAAGTGCTTCTAACTTTTCATCATCAGCAACATATTCAATTTTACCATAGCCCATTACACTCTCATATTCAGCAACAGACTTACAAGCAATATCATATGTAAGAACAGAAAGCATATTTTCCATAACAAAGCCGACTTTATTATTTTTCTTAATCAAATCGTGCTTTTTTCCAACATCTGCACCATGAAAATAGAGCGTAATTTCTTCGCCATCAATTTTCATTCCAAAATTCATTGGCACAACATATGGATATTCATTAGAAAATGAAATATGGCATACTTCACAGCGTTTCATAATTTCAACTATCTGTGAAAAATCTGTAATTTCTCTATCTGTTCTTCTCATAATATCACCCTTAATTAAAAGCTATGCTCATCTGTTGGAAAAGCTCCGCTCTTAACTTCACTATCATAAGCCTTAAAAGCTTCAATCATTTGCTCTCCTATATTAGCATAAGCCTTAACAAATTTAGGTTTCATTTTATCATACATAGCAAGCATATCCTGATATACAAGAACCTGTCCATCACAATATTTGCCCGCACCGATTCCTATAACAGGTACATTAACTGCCTCTGTTATTGCCTTGCCAAGCTCTGCTGGAACACACTCTACAACAATAGCAAATACTCCCGCTTTTTCAAGAGCCTCTGCATCATCTATAAGCTTTTGTGCGGCCTCATTTGTTTTTCCCTGAACTTTAAATCCGCCAAAAGCATTGACAGATTGTGGAGTAAGACCGATATGTCCCATAACAGGAATTGAAGCTTTAACTATTGCAGAAATATGCTCTGCAAATTCTGCTCCACCTTCTAATTTAACAGCACCAGCTCTGCCCTCTTTCATAAGTCTGCCGGCATTTATAACAGCATCATAAACACTTGTCTGATATGACATAAAAGGCATATCTGTGACAACAAGAGTATTCTTTACACCTCTTGCAACAGCCTTGCTATGATGAATCATATCTTCCATAGTAACTGAAAGAGTATCTTCATATCCAAGCATAACCATACCGAGAGAATCACCGACAAGTATTGCGTTTATTCCTGCGGAATCTACAAGGCTTGCTGTAGTATAATCGTATGCTGTAAGCATACTGAGCTTTTCTCCCTTTTGCTTTGCATTTTTAAAGGTTACTGCGGTATTTTTCATAAATTAAATTCCTCCGATTCTTTCCAAATATAGTGAAAGTCCGATTTTTTGCATAGATAATTTTTTGAATAACACAAAAGTCCTGTTTCAAATAAGAATATAGGCTTTTGCTAAAAATCGTCCTGCGACGCTATTATATCATATTGCAAGCCAAAAGTGAACTATTATTTTTATTTCGGCACTATCCCCATATTGCATAATATACTACTTGACTTTATATATTTTTTGAAATATAATATGTTTAAAATTAAAAACATCAAAGGAGATTAATATGTCAATTAAGGGTAATGATTCTAATTCAAAAGGCATAACACTTAAAAAGGAAGAGCTATTTTCGCAAGAAGCGTATTTATAGGTTTTCCCGCAACAATTCTTATTTTAGGCTTTATTACATCTAAAATTTCAAAGAAAAAACGAAAACAATTAGATAAAAATGAAGAATTACAACAATATCAAAATCCTTATGAAAATAGCCGCACTTATAATAATATAAACAAATTTTAATTCAGGAGAAATTTTATATGAATACTCAAAATAAAAAAATAATTCCAAAAATAATAGCATTGATAGTTGTATTAATAATTGGAATAACAAGTATTTTGATTATAACAAGCCTTAACAATAATGACGGCAAAGCGAAAATACAGGCAAGTACTGTTCAAATAGAACGAAAAAATGGAAGCTTAGAATGGTATGCCCTTTATAAGGTTGATGGCAAAAACTATGCTACAATTTTAGATGGAGATAATTCAGCTCTTTCCCAATTTGGAAAAATAGATATTTCATACGATATAAATGACCCTAATATAATATGGCGTGATAATAATACAAATACAATTATAATCAGCGTAATCATTGGTATTACAATCTTAATATCTATAATAATAGTTTTATCAATGATAACATTTAAACCAAAACAGTTAACAATAGGAAAAGTGGTATATCAATATAATACATCTTTAGAAAATCATATCTTAGAAACTGCTATTAATAATAATGATATAAATAAATTTTAAGGAGGATTAATATGCCATCGACAAAAAAATTTAGTATAGGAAAAAAGGTTGCTTTAATTATTATAATTTCTGTAATAGTTATTATAATACTCTCTTTATTTATATTTAAATTCTTTTCTGGTAGTATGGGAGAGCACTCTTTTGATGAAGAAAACTTAAAAGCTCAGGGAATGGTTGCTGTAGAAGCAACTGTCACCGATTATTTAAACGAAAGTATTAATATTCATAATGATGATGATTTTAATGACTATTTAGTTTCATATTATGTTGACGACAAACCATACTCATCAATACTAAAAGGCGACCAAACGGGAATTTCAATAGGCGATAAATTTACTGCATATTATAATCCAAATGACCCATCAGATATAATTCGACCCCTTCAATCAAGTACAACTATTATTTTTACTTCAATTATTGCATTTTCCTTTATTACTTTTATTCTTCCCATTGTTGCTGTTATTGTATTAATAGTAGTTATAGTAAAAAAAGTAAATAAGCAAAAAAGAGAAGTCATAAACAGAGGAGAATATAACAACCCTTACAATTATAATAACATTAATAATCCTACATACAACAATCCTTATAACTATAACAATATCAATAATAATTCAAATAATCCAACATATTACAATCCTTATGATTACAACAATGATGATTATAAATAAATTATAATATGGGAGAAAAATTTATTATGAAGTTATCAACTTATATAAAATCTAATAGTATAAAAACAATCTCAATTCTCGTCCTTTGTCTTACACTGTTTGTAGTTTTGTTCGGTGTTGGCTGTTCTACCAAAAAAGATAGTGATATTGAGGTACAGGCAACTGTTACTAATATTGAACGAGGATATGACAAATTTGAGTGAAAAAATTATGAAAGACATTTCGTAACTTATACTGCAAATGGAAAAACATACACCTCTATTTTAAATGGAAATGTATCTGACTTAAAAATAGGAGATATTATAACCGCTTATTATAGCCCTGAAAAGCCTGAAAAAATATCCCGACCAATGCAAAATCAATCTTATGTAATTATAATTGGAATAGCATCTTTTCTGATTATAGACCTTATAATAACAGTTATACTCCGTAAAAAGGGCATACTTAACAAGCACAGATATATTCCAAAAAAATACAGATTTTAATTTACTGGGGGAAAATTTACTTTGAAAAAATCCGCAGGCATACTTGCAATATTATTAGTAGATATATTTTTTGGCTTTATATTGATAACTGGCTTTATGGCAGTTTATAATGGTACTGCTCAAAGTCTTGAAAACCACGGATATTTGCCAGTAGAAGCAACATATGTTTATGAAGATTACATTAAAGGTAGTAATAAGAAGCTTGAGGAAGCTCATTATCTTAAATATAATGTCAATGGGGTTAGTTATACATCATATATTACTGGAAATACTTATGGTATAGATGATATTGGCAGCAAATATACAGTATATTATAATCCATCTAATCCATCAAAAATCGTTTGTCCTAATTCAGCATCATCAAGAGTTTTAATTCTTATTATCTTATCTTTAGTTTCTATTATACTCATTATTTTCAATATTAGAAAATTTTCAAAAACATCAAGAAATAAAAAATATAAATACTAAGTGCTTTCTTAGAAATAAAATAAACCTCAAAAGCTGATACTTGATATTGCCTCAGAAATATGATAAAATAGGTAATATATATTGGGAAATATCGCTTTGTAATATTTCACGAAATTAATTTATTCTTGGAGGTTTATCTATATGTCAGGACATTCAAAATGGAGTACCATTAAAAGAAAAAAAGAAAAAACTGATGGTGCAAGAGCAAAAGTATTTACTAAAATCGGTCGTGAACTTGCTGTTGCAGTTCGTGAGGGCGGAAGTGCTGACCCAAATGTAAACTCAAAGCTTAAGGATTGTATTGCTAAGGCTAAGGCTAATAATGTTCCTAACGAAAACATTGAGCGTATTATCAAAAAGGCTGCCGGCGAGGGCGATTCAAATAACTACGAATCAATCACATATGAAGGCTACGGTCCAAGCGGTGTTGCACTTATTGTTGAAACACTCACAGATAACCGTAATAGAACAGCTGGTGATCTCCGTCATTACTTCGATAAATTCGGTGGAAATATGGGTACTCCTGGTTGCGTTTCCTTTATGTTCTCTAAGAAGGGTGTTATTCTTATAGAGAGTGAAGGTCTTGAAGAGGATGCTGTTATGGAAGATGCACTTGATGTAGGGGCAACAGATTTCTCCGCAGAAGATGGCGTATTTGAAGTTCAGACAGAGCCTGATGATTTCAGTGCTGTAAGAGATGCTCTTGAAGAAAAGGGTTATACATTTGTTTCAGCTGAGGTTGAAATGGTTCCAAGCACATATACAAAGCTTACTGACGAAGAAGCTATAACAAAGATGCAAAGGCTTCTCGATGTTCTCGAAGATAACGATGATGTTCAGAATGTTTTCCACAACTGGGAATATGATGAACCAGAAGAAGATGAATAATCCTCTATAATAAAATAAAAACACAGCTCAATGTGTAATGAGCTGTGTTTTTTATTGCCCTATATATGAAAACACCTCCTATCGAAAAATCTGATAGGAGGCGTTTTTATAGGTATCTAATTAGCTTATTTTACTGTAACAGTAAAATACTTTGTAACAGTCTTGCCTGTTGAGTCTGCAACCTTAACTGCATACTGATAGCTGATTGCACGAGCTGGCTTATGTGTATAGCTTGTTGCTGTTGTTGTTCTTGTGAGAGCTGTCCAGCCTGAAGCACCCTCTGGCTTGCAGAAATATCTATACTTATAAGGAGCTGTGCCATTTGTTGCCTTTGCTGTCATTGTAACTGTCTGTCCTTTTGTGATAGAAGTTGCACTGATTGTTGAAGCATTTTTAAGAGTTGCAGGTGCACTTACCTTAATTGTGAAATACTTTGTGCTTGTCTTACCCTTTGAATCTGCAATCTTAACAGCATACTGATAGCTGATTGCACGAGCTGGCTTATGTGTGAAGCTTGTAGCTGTTGTTGTTTTTGTGAGAGCTGTCCAACCTGAAGCACCCTCTGGCTTGCAGAAATATCTATACTTATAAGGAGCTGTGCCACCTGTTGCCTTTGCTGTCATTGTAACTGTCTGTCCTTTTGTGATAGCAGTTGCACTGATTGTTGAAGCATTTTTAAGAGTTGCAGCTGCACTTACCTTAACTGTGAAATACTTTGTGCTTGTCTTACCCTTTGAATCTGCAACCTTAACTGCATACTGATAGCTGATTGCACGAGCTGGCTTATGTGTATAGCTTGTTTCTGTTGTTGTGCCTGTGAGAGCTGTCCAACCTGAAGCACCCTCTGGCTTGCAGAAATATCTATACTTATAAGGAGCTGCGCCACCTGTTGCTGAAGCTGTCATTGTAACTGTCTGTCCTTTTGTGATAGCAGTTGCACTGATTGTTGAAGCATTTTTAAGCTCTGTTGTTACTACACCTGCTACTGTAACCTTAGCTGTTGCTGTGAGGCCATTAGAAGTTGTTGCTGTAATTGTAGCTGTACCTGCTGAAACTGCTGTAACAACACCATTTGATACAGTTGCAACTGAATTATCACTTGATGTCCAAACAACTGTCTTGTTAGTTGCATTTGCAGGAGTTACTGTTGCTGTAAGCTTTGCTGTCTGATTAGCATTTAAGCTAAGTGAAGCCTTATCAAGAGTAATTCCTGTTGGCTTAACTGCTTCTACTTTTCCAACAGTTTTAACATAACCAGTTGAATTGTAATAACCATTTTTAACATACTTAAGGTCCCCAGTTTGATTGGTGCCATCATTGAATATAACCATCAAATTAGAATCTGTTGTGTCATATTCAAGGCCATAAAGTCCGTCACCGAGGTCTTTCATTGCAGTACCAGGCCAAGCAGCACCTACTGTTTGATCATTACTAAAGAGATAAGCATTAATATTAGAGCCCCAGCCTGATGGTTTCTCAAAGTATATGCCGTCGCCATCAAGATATGTTATTTTCTTGCCAGTAACTGTTACTGTTGCTGTTGCTGTCTTACCATTAGAAGTTGTTGCTGTAATAACAGCAGTACCCTCTGCAACACCAATTACCTTGCCCATAGATACAGTTGCAACTGATGTGTTGCTTGATGTCCAAGTAACATCCTTATTGGTTGCATTTGAAGGAGTTACTGTTGCTGTGAGAGTGGTTTCCTTTCCTTCCATAACAGTAGCTGTTGTAGGAGAAATTGTAATACCTGTTGGCTTTATTATATTCGGATTTTCACTTACCTTAACAGAAACTGTTGCAGTAAGTCCATTAGAAGTCTTTACTGTGATTGTAGCTGTACCTACGGAAACACCTGTAATCTTTCCGCCTGCTACTGTTGCAACTGCTGGGTTGCTTGATGTCCAAGTAACTATCTTGTTTGTTGCATTATCAGGTGTAACCTTTGCAGTAACTTTTTCGGAGTTGCCTTCAAGGATAGAAACAGAAGACTTGCTTACAGAAATACCTGTTACAGGAACTACTTCAATAGGCTCAGGTGCGATAGGTTCTGCTGCGCCACCGTCTGTTAGGTAGTCACCGTTAGTAATAACTCTGCCTGGTGCAGGAGTCTTAGCTGTGTCAAGAACATAAACCTTCATATTGCCCTTACCTGAAACGCTTGCAGTAAGTGTGCCGTCGGTTACATTCTGAACGTCGCCTGTAATTGCGTCAACATATTTGCCGTTAGGAATACCTGTGAATGTTGAGTCGCCTGAAATTGTTACACATACAAAGCTGTCTGTCTTATCATCAGTATAGCGTCTTTTGAATGAAAGCTTGCCTGAGCAGCCTTCTGTTGAATACTGACCTTTACGGAGAGCAGGAATAGCCTGACGGACTCTGTTAAGTCTTTGAATATGCTGTGAAAGTGGGTGCATAAGTGTATCTGCAACTGCACCGCTGACATTACCATATACACCAAAGTCAGTTGCTGTTATTGTGCCTTCGATGTTGTCGCCGTAATATGCACGACCTGTATCTTCAAGAGGTGCATTAGGACCTACATCAATAGGAGCACCTTTTTTGAACTCAATTTCAGAACCATAGTAGATACACGGAATACCACGGAATGTAAACATAAGTGAAAGATTTTCTGCCCATGTACTCTGATCCTGGTCAAATCTCTTGTTTTCAGGAGCACCGTCCGGAGCATAGTCGTGTGAGTCAACATAGGTAACATTCCATGTTGCGTCATTGTAGGTCGTATCGCCATTCTTTGCAACCTGGAAAGCACTTTCTGCTGTCTTGAATGACCAGTGCATCGGGAAGTCGATAACACTCAGTCCTGAGAACTGGCTGTAATCAGGTGTGTGATAGTCGTTTCCGTCCAGCAAAGCGTTCTGGCTGGTTGGCTGTTCAGAAATATTATCTGCATTATCCTTTGTATTCTGTATTGCGGATTCGTAGTTTACTTCCCAGTCAGTATCACTCCACGGATAGTCTTTTGTGTCTTTCCATGTATAAAACGGAGTTGACATTGACGGTGACTGTCTGTACCAGACGTTGCCGTTATCTCTTGTGCAGACTTCACCAAACATAAAGAAGTCTTTGCCGTTTCTCTCGCCTGCCGCCTTGAATGCGTTATTGAACACCTTGTTGAATGTAAGACGGCTTATGTGTCTTGTAGTATCTACACGGAAAGCATCGACACCCATATCAATATATTTTGAATATGTGTCTACAAGATAGTTATAAACAATCGGGTTTTCTGTATTTAGGTCAACACAGTCGCCTGCTATCTGTGCAATCTGACATGTATAATCGTCCCAGTTAAAGTTGCCGTAATGATGATAGAGATTGTTTACATCGTGGTTTACACCGTCAGTATTCTTCATAAGCGCAAGTCTTGCAGCATACTGCCTTGCAGGTAGAAGGCTTTCATAGTTATCAGGCAAACCAGAATTAGGAAGTCGTTTAAGACAGTCAACAGAACTTAAATCGCCCTCCTTAGTAAACATAGGCACAAGATTTCTCTCACCGAAGTTGCCTGTATGGTTAAAAACAACGTCCTGAATAACCTTCATACCCTTTGCGTGACAAGCGTCGATAAGATCCTGATATGTACAGTCATTTGATTCATATCTCGGGTCAACCTTGCTCATATCAAAAGCGTGATAGCCGTGGTAATCGTATCCGCTACAATTCTCTACAACAGGTGTAATCCAGATTGAAGTAAAACCGAGTGCCTTGATGTAGTCGAGTTTCTCAATAACGCCCTTAAAGTCACCACGCCAAGCCGGGTCATTCAGGTTATACTGTGTACCGTCCCAGCACTGTACATCGTTTGACTCATCGCCGTTATAGAATCTTGTAACAATCATAAAGTAAATAGATTCATCACGGAAATCGGTACGGGAATTTGCGTAAATAACGCCTCTTTCTGAGTTAGAAAGAACATTTGGACTTGCCGCCTCTGCTTTTAACGGATTAAGAAATATTCCGCTTGAAGCAACTGCAGCTACTGCAAGAAATCCTGAAAGACAACGCTTTAAGACTCCAGCAGTACTTTTTTTTGTTTGCATTGCAAAACCTTCCTTTCAAATTTTTGTTTTGTTAAACAGTACGAAATCATCACAGCACAATCTATAATTTCGTACAACCACGCACTTTTATTATAACTTAAATTCTTCCTTTTTTTGTTCTACATAAGAAATAAAAGTAATTCTACAATTAAAGCATAATATGGGCATTTTTGACAGTATCATTAGACATTTTCACTAATAATTTCATTTAATATAATGTTATTTTATTTTAAAGTAATAATGTTTTATTTTTAATTTTAATATATAAATGTATTTTTATAATTTTATCAAGGCATAAAAACACCTCCTATAGAATATCTCCAATAGGAGGTGTAATTATAAAGCCTTAATTATTTATACAATTAAACTATTTAACATTAACTGTAAAGTACTTTGTAACAGTCTTGCCTGTTGAGTCTGCAACCTTAACTGCATACTGGTAAGTGATTGCACGAGCTGGCTTATGTGTATAGCTTGTTGCTGTTGTTGTGCCTGTGAGAGCTGTCCAGCCTGAAGCACCCTCTGGCTTGCAGAAATATCTGTACTTATAAGGAGCTGTGCCACCTGTTGCCTTTGCTGTAAGCTTGATTGAAGAACCCTTTTTGATGCTTGTTGCACTGATTGTTGAAGCATTTTTAAGAGTTGCAGTTGCACTTACCTTAACTGTGAAATACTTTGTGCTTGTCTTACCCTTTGAGTCTGCAACCTTAACTGCATACTGGTAAGTGATTGCACGAGCTGGCTTATGTGTATAGCTTGTTGCTGTTGTTGTGCCTGTGAGAGCTGTCCAACCTGAAGCACCCTCTGGCTTGCAGAAATATCTATACTTATAAGGAGCTGTGCCACCTGTTGCCTTTGCTGTAAGCTTGATTGAAGAACCCTTTTTGATGCTTGTTGCACTGATTGTTGAAGCATTTTTAAGAGTTGCAGTTGCACTTACCTTAACTGTGAAATACTTTGTGCTTGTCTTACCCTTTGAGTCTGCAACCTTAACTGCATACTGATAGCTGATTGCACGAGCTGGCTTATGGGTGAAGCTTGTTGCTGTTGTTGTGCCTGTGAGAGCTGTCCAGCCTGAAGCACCCTCTGGCTTGCAGAAATATCTATACTTATAAGGAGCTTTACCACCTGTTGCCTTTGCTGTCATTGTAACTGTCTGTCCCTTTGTGATAGAAGTTGCACTGATTGTTGAATTATTTGCAAGAGGAAGTTCTGGGTTTGTACCACCCTCTGCTGTATAAGTCTTAGTTGTAGTAGCTGTTGCACCCTTTGAATCAGTAATAATACACTTAATTGTGTGCTTACCACTTGTGAGATTCCAAGTGTAGCTATCCTTAGAGGAGCTTGCCTGTACTGTTTTACCATCAACGATAAACTCATACTTATAGCCTGTTTCTGAACCACCGTAGCCGATGCCCTTAAGTGTAAGAGCTGTGCCAGCCTCCTGAGGAGCTGAACGGTCAGCACCGAAGTTCACCTGAAGTGGGAGGCCTTGTGGAGGTGGTGGTGGTGTGATTGAACCCTTACCAACATTTGCAAGAGGAGCTGTGATAACATCAATATCGTCCTTCTCAGCAGATGTACTTGGGTCAGCTGCATAGTCGCCTGTTGTATTATCGAGCATAGATACATCGAAAGGAACGCAATCGAGAGCAGACTCACCACGAGTTGCTAAGAACATTGCACCAATACCATTATTAGTAATATAATCCTTTGTAATGCCAAGTGTAGAGAATGGAATCTTTATCTCATAGAATGAGTCATATTTTGTATTATGAGTACCACTTGAGCCTGAGAATGTTTTATAGTCTACCCAGTCTGCATCATTGTTGCAAACATCACTTGGGTCAACTGAACCGTTAAGTCCCATAATAGAGCTGCAAATATTGCCTTCTGCCATCTTATATTCAATGCCACCATCTTTAAATCCAACACAGCCATCTTCATAGTCTGTGTTACCATTAGCGTCAACAGCCTTAAATATAGAAGGCTTGCCAAGACCTGGCTTACCGCTCATATAGAGCAATCTGTCAACATGGCTTGTTTTGCTATCAAATTTAAGACCCATCTTCTTGCCCCAGATAGGACCACCAGTTGTGTTTTTATTAGACATTGGTGTGCTGTTAGGGTCGATGCTGAGAGCAAGAATCAATGGAACATCAAGAACACGACCACCATCACTAAGAGGACCATCTCCCTCTCTTGCCCATGTGTCTGTTGTGTTTACCATCTGCCATGCAACATAGAGGTTATCATTATCCCATGCTGCATAAAGAGCGTATGTATCGAGAACGCAGTTCTCATGACCGCCCTTATAGTGATTAGCAACATCCCATGCTGCACCCTGTGCGATAAGCATATCTTCAGACCAATCACTGAAATCACCATCAATAGTGATTGTAGCTTCTTTACCAACGCCCTTGCCATTAGTTGAGTAATATTTTGCAAGAGAGCTATTTGAAAGTGTGCCTGTTGTTGCTGCTGTTGCAGCTACTGCTCTTGCAGCTGCCTTAGCTGTGTATGATTTAGTTGAAGATGTCTTTTTAACATATACCTTCTTATAGGTAAATGTATAATTCTTTGTTTTACCCTTAGAATCTGTTGCAGTAGCCTTGATTGTTACATCAGAGTCACCGATTTTACCTTCGCCTATTGTAGCCTTTGTTGAGCTTGTGAAAGTCTTTGTAGGACCGTTATCAACAGAGTATGTACCAGAAACTGCATTTGAAAGTCCGAGTGTAACATCATAAGTTTCTGTTGTGAAAGAAGAACCAGAAGCTTTGTCAGCTGTTACAACTGGGTCTGTTGCAGGAGGAGTTACTGTATAATTTTCCCAAGTGTTGCCAGCCTTAAAGATTTTTGATGAACCACCAATATCAAGACCTGGCTGCATATTAGCAGGGTATCTATTAGTTTTTGAATTTGCACTTTCACTAAAGATTACTCTGCCGTTCTCAAAACCACTTGGCACTTCGAGCTTGTAGTAGCCTGTTGCACTATCCTTTGTCATAGTAGCACCTGGCCATGCAGCTACGCATTTAGAAGTAGAACCATCACCTGTATAGATATAAGCGTAAACACTGCTCCAGTTGTAGCTTGAGTTATCGAAATAAATTGTTGTGACAGCAGTTGCGTCTTTCTTTGTGTAAGTATATTTTGCTGTTACAGTAGTACCATCTGCTTTTGTGCCAGAAAGGCTAAGCTTAACAGTGCCACCAGCAACAGTAGAAGCACCTACTGTAATCTTTTGGCCATCTTTGTAAGAACCAGACTTTCCTTCAGATGTTGTATACTTAGCGTTTGTAACATTTTTAGCACTCAATGTAACAGAAAGTGTATCTGTTGTGAATGTTGTGCCTGTTGCAGGTGATGCAGAAACGCTGCTTCTTATAGGATTATCAGTTGGATTATAAACAACTGCGATACCTGTATCGCCGATTTGACCAGAGATAGTTGTTGATGTAACTGTCCAAGTATTACCAGAAACTTGGTCTGTATATGTACCTGGAGCAACAAGACCTCCACCATTAGGTACAGTAACATCTTTGTTTCCACCATTACCAGCTACAATAACTGCACCCTTTTCACGGCATACTACTGAACAGTTATCACCTGTTGTATCATATTCCTTCTGACCTATCATAGCATTTTTAAATTTATTAACCTCTGCAACCTCAGGGCTCATAAAGTGTGTGCTACCCTTTACACCAGCCTTAATTGAATTTTTGCTTGTTTCAAATGGACGAGAGAAATAAAGAGCGGATGCTTTGCCTTGTGAGGCAATAACTGCATAAGCACGGTCGATTTTATTTTGGCTGATAAACTGTGATGAATCCCAGTTACCATCTGCCTTATCGTTTGAATATGTATCGTGGCTTTCTGCCCAATATACTAACTTATCCTTAGAAACACCACGCTCTGAAAAATTACCAATAGAGCTTGTTATTTCATTGCTTCTAAATGCCATTCTTACATTTGCACAGTATCCGCTATCTGTGAAACTTATATATTTGCTGTATTCCTGAATAAGGCTTTCAGCAAGTGTTGGGTTGTTAGCAACAGGGTCATCAAGGATTTCTCCGTAATGCCACAAGCCCGTTCCCTCTGTAACCGTCGGCCAGAAGTTACAGCTTTCACTTGGCAAGCTGATATGCTTTGCTGCGTCCCATCTTATACCGTCAACGCCCAAGCTCTTAAGCTCTAAAAGGTAATTTTTAACGACTTGCTGAACATATGAATTTTCGGAGTTTATGTCAGGCATACCGATGTCACGATGAGTTATCTGCCAACGGTTAGAATAATCAATACCACCAGATTCGTTGTGCCAATACTGACCATCTTTAAGGTCATTCTGAATATTAGAATGGTCACCTGCAAGGTGATTTGCAACAACATCGACTACAACTTTAATTCCATATGTGTCTGCCTCAGCACAAAGAGCTTTTAGCTCATCTTTTGTGCCAAGGTCATTATTGCCAACATAGAAACCAAGTGGCTGATAAAGCCACCACCATGTTCCAGAACCACCGCCAACCTGAGCCGGTGATGTTTGAATAGCACTAAAACCTGCTTCTGCAATGTTTTGAAGTTCTGCCTTAATGTCATTATATTTCCAATTGAAGCAGTGAAGAATAGCACCATCTTGAATGTTGTCTGCTAATCCATAATCATTAGCCGCAGAAACTTCTTCTGTTGGCTGAACTGACATAAGAACAGTGAGCATAGACGCCGCCATAAGAAGTGACATAAATATACTCATTATCCTTGTACTAAGTTTTGTTTTTGTTTTAAACAAATTTTTTCCCTCTTTCCTTTAATATTTAGTCAAGCAGTTTGTTTTCAGCTAAAAAAATAATTCCTTAGATAAGATAATATAAAGCCTCCACGATTATAAAGCTTATCCTTAAAACTACCTTTGATGCTTCGTCAGCTTGGCGTAAATTCACCTCCGTTAATGCCTTTCAAATGGTGGATTAAACGGTAATTAAGGAACAATCCTTCCTTAATCTTCATATACAAAGATAACCTTTTTTCCCTTTTTTTTAATTCTCTATTGTAATTATAAAACCAAATTCCAGTATTTCGTATGGTTTACTAAATGCCACTTTTTTATTTTAGTTAATATGCTCAAGAAATATGAATAAATAATGAACAAATCTTGCAAATTATTTTTTTCTTTCAAGAAATTTTTAAAATTTATATACAAAATCAAAATCCATATTCAATTTTTTTAAGTTTCATTTATATATCTATTATAAAAATAGACAAAATCATCAACTATAAAAGTATGATACATTATGAGCACTTTTCAATATTCCGCTCAAATTATTTTCCAATAATTGTATTTAATAAGCCTTGTTTATTGACATTATGCACATTAAAAGGTAGAATTATATTGTATTATCGAAGTAGTATAAATACCTGCTTTTCGATATCGACAATTCTCTTACATTATATATGTAAGAATTTCTAAATAAGGGAGTGAAAATTTATGCCTGCTTTTGTTGAATTTCAAAATGTATTCAAAACCTATAAAATGGGTGAAATCGAGATAAATGCTGTCAATGATGTTTCGTTTGCTATAAATGAGGGTGAGTTCGCCGTTGTTGTAGGTCAGAGCGGTGCGGGCAAGACAACTATATTAAATATTCTTGGTGGAATAGATAACTGCTCAAAAGGAAGAATATTTGTTGGCGGTCGTGAAATAAGCCGTTTAAGAGGTAAGGAATTGGCGGCTTATAGAAGATATGATATAGGCTTTGTTTTTCAATTTTATAATCTAATTCCAAATCTTACCGCAAAGGAAAATGTTGAGCTTGCAACTCAAATTTGTAAAGACTCTCTCGACGCAGAAAATGTTCTCATTGATGTTGGACTCGGACACCGAATCAATAACTTTCCTGCACAGCTCTCAGGCGGTGAACAGCAGAGAGTTTCAATAGCAAGAGCCTTAGCCAAAAAGCCTAAGCTTTTACTTTGTGACGAGCCAACGGGTGCTTTGGATTTTAATACAGGTAAAAATATTCTCAAGCTTCTTCAAAGTAAGTGTCAAGAAGACGGAATGACCGTTGTGCTTATCACTCATAACTCAGCCATTACACCTATGGCAAACCGAGTCATAAGTATGCGAAGCGGTCAGGTAGTAAGCAACACCATTAATAAAGAGCCTATGAATGTTGAAGACATTGAATGGTAAGTCTATGGCACTTATTGGAGGTGATATATAAAAATGAAATCTCTCAGAAAAAATATATTCCGAGAAATTTGGCAGACCAAATCGAGATTTATTTCAATACTTGCAATTATTGCTTTGAGTATCGGATTTTTCTCTGGAATAAAATCATCTGCACCAAGCCTTATAAAAACGGCTGATGATTATTTTATCGAAAATAACCTTATGGATTTCAGACTTGTTTCAACGGTCGGCTTTGATAATGACGATATTTCCGCAATAGAAGAATCCGAAGATGTAATGCAGGTTATGCCGTCATATATGGCAGATGTCATTACAACCCTTGGAAACCACGATTCCGTTGTAAGAATACATTCTGTACCAGAAGCCGAAAGCGGTACACCAATCAATAAGCTTAATGTTACTGAGGGCAGACTTCCGCAAAATTCTGGCGAATGTGTCATAGAAAATTCAACTCTCGGCTATGGTAATCTTAATATTGGTGATACGCTAAAGATTCAGCCAAATGTCGGAGATACCAAGACAAGCACATATCTTAAAAAAACCGAATTTAAGATTGTTGGTAAAGTAGAATCTCCTATGTACATAACCTTTCAGCACGGCAATACCAATGTTGGAAACGGAACAATCTCATTTTTTGCAATGATTCCTGCTGAAGATTTCGCATATGAAAAATATACTGAGCTTTATGTTAAAACAAAGGCGTCTGCCAGTGGATATTCAGCGATTTCCGATGATTATAAAAATATGATTAAGGACGAAACCACTACCTTTGAAAATCTCTCAAAAGATGCCGCAGACCGCTTTAACTCAGGAACTCTTGCAGACGCTAAAAAGAAATTGGCTGACGCTAAGAAAGAATATGCCAATAAAAAAGCTGAGGCAGAGCAACAGCTTGCAGATGCTAAGAAAAAATTAGATGACGGACAAAAAGAGTTTGATGAAAAAATTGCCGCCGCAGAAAAAGAAATCAAAGAAAATGAACAAAAACTAAAAGACGGCAAGGCGGAACTTGAGTCCTCTAAAAAAACTTATGAGAAACAAATTGCTGCCGCAGAAAAAAAACTCAAGGACGGCGAAGCAGAGCTTGAAAAAGGTAAAAAAGAATATCAGGACGGACTTGATAAGTATAACAAAGAAATCAAAGCCGCCCAACAAAAAATTGATAATGCTAATTCTGAATATCAAGAGCAGTACAATAAATTTACATATGAAACCAAGCCTCAAGCCGAAGAAAAGCTGAATGACGCAAAAGAACAGCTTAATAACCTTGATACACTTCTTACTATTGCAAATGCTTCTCTCGATATTCTGAAAAAGATTCCAGAGGAATATCTAACAGACTTAGAAAAACAGAAAATCAAAGAGCTTGAAACAAAAATTGCTGAATATCAAAAGCAATATGATGAGGGTTTAGCACAATATGAGGCTGGCAAAAAACAACTCAACGACGGTGAAAAAAAGCTTGCGGAAGCTAAACAAAAGCTTGATTCCGCCCAAAAGGAGCTTGATATAAAGAGCAGCGAAGGCAAAGCTACCTTAGACGCAGCCAAGGATAAAATCACCAGTGCAGAAGGTAAACTTCGTGAAGGCAAGCTTGAGCTTCAGATTCAAAAACTTTCTGCCGAAGCAAAATTCAAAGATGCCGAGCAAAAAATATCTGACGGAGAAGAAAAACTCGCCGCAGGAAAGACAGAGCTTGAAACTCAAAAAACAGCTGGTCAAAAGAAAATTAATGAGGGTAAAGCTGAATATGAATCAGGCAAAAAAGAAGCCGAAGAAAAGCTCGCAGAGGGCGAAGAAAAAATCAAAGATGCAGAAGATAAAATCGCAGATATTCCTAAATACAAATGGTATGTATATAACAGAGATGATAACAAGGGCTATTCAGGACTTGGAGAAGATGCCGAAAGAGTTAATTCTGTTGCCGTTGTATTCCCTGTATTCTTCCTTATAGTTGCTGTTCTTGTCTGCATTACAACTATGACAAGACTGGTCGAAGAACGCCGAACAGAAATCGGCACACTAAAAGCACTTGGATATACTCCGCTCTCAATTATAATGAAATATTTCCTATATGCTGCTATTGCGGCTATCTTAGGAAGTATCATAGGTTCACTCATAGGTATTGCGACACTGCCGAGAATTATAGTTCAAACCTACGGCATACTCTATACTCTTCCAGAAATGCACCTTTCAGTAGATTATGGAGTTGTGTTAATATCATCAGCCGTTGCTATAATAGCAACCTGTGCAGTTGCAATATTCACCTGTTTAAAGGAATTAAAGCTTAATGCCGCAACTCTTATGCGACCTAAAGCTCCTAAACCTGGTAAGCGTATTCTTCTTGAAAAGATGCCATTTATATGGAAGCATATGAACTTCACATCTAAGGTTACAGCGAGAAATCTTTTCAGATATAAAGCAAGATTCCTTATGACAGTTATAGGCGTTGCAGGCTGTACAGCACTTATAGTTGCTGGTTTTGGATTAAAAGCATCAATTTCAGTTGTTGCAGAAAAACAGTTTGGAGATATTACAAAATACAGTGCAGTTATGGCTCTCAAAGAATCTGAACGCTATGAGAAGTGCAAGCCTCTACTTGATAAACTTTCAAAGGACAAGAACTTCTCAACTATACTTGCAAGTAACACAAGCAGTACAAAGGCTTATGTAGATTCTTCAAAGAAACAGCTTGAACTTAGCTGTATAATACCGCAAAATAATGAAGATTTCAAAAAGCTTATTGACCTTAGAACTCGTGTTAACAAAACACCTGTTGAACTAACTGATAAAGGCGTTGTAGTAACCGAACGTATGTCAGATATACTTGGTGTAGGCATAGGCGATAAATTCACTATGCTTATATCTGATGAACCTTATGAGGTTACAATTACTGGCATTACTGAAAACTATGCAAGCAACTATATATATATGATGCCAAGCTATTATGAGCAACTCACAGGAAATAACATTCGATATAATACTATTTATGCTCAAATAAACAATACAAACAGCGAGCTTGAAAGCTCCCTTGCAACTAAATGGATGAAAAATGATAATATTATCACAATAAGCTTTGTTTCTGATATTATCTCATCTGTTGACGATATGCTTCAATCATTGAATGTCATTGTTCTTGTGCTTATCATTTGTGCAGGTGCTTTAGCAACAGTTGTTCTCTACAACCTCACAAATATAAATATTGCAGAGCGTGTTCGAGAAATTGCTACTATTAAGGTGCTTGGCTTCTATAATGGAGAAACTGCTGCATATATCTATCGTGAGAATATCGTTCTCACAATAGTAGGTGCAATAGTCGGACTTCTCTTAGGTTCAGTATTCACAAGATTTATTGTAGAAACTATTCAGATGGATATGGTTATGTTCTCTAAAGAAAATAATCCAATGAGCTTTGTATGGGGCTTTGCACTAACAGCGGTATTCTCAGCAATCGTAAATATCATAATGTATCGCAAGATGAAGAAAATAGATATGGTTGAATCTTTGAAATCCGTTGAATAATCTTTCAAATATCAAAAATGACTTACCCGTTTTCGAGTAAGTCATTTTTTGTGGCGAGCCGCCGCTCCCAAGTCGCGTAATCGCTCGACAAGTCTCGCTCGCAATAAGTTAGGGGGGTTACTCACGCGTAGGACTAAACTACCGATTTTAAGACAATTAAAAGTTTTGCTCAAGGCGGCGAGCCGCCGCTCCCAAGTCGCGTAATCGCTCGACAAGTCTCGCTCGCAATGAGTTAGGGAGGTTTATTTACGCGGAGGACTAAACTACCGATTTTAAGACAATTAAAAGTTTTGCTCAAGCTTTTTCAAAAGCTTGCAGTTTCCAAAGGCAGAGACTTTGGTGGGTTTTAAGGGCAAAGCCATTAAAATTTCAAATGTTTTAATAAAAAAATCTCCTATTATAAAATAGAGAAAATAGTTGTATTTTAGCGAATGATTTATTATAATATAGTTTGGTTTGTTTAACCTATAAAAAGTAAAGAAGGGTTCAGCTTGTTTAGTAAAGAAATAGACTCATTATGTGATGCCGCCATTAAGAAAAGTGATATGTCGAAAAACTCTCCGCTAAGATATATGACTTCAGCAATTATCGCAGGTTTTTTCATTGTTGTAGCGATTATCCTATCTAATATCACTGCTGCGGTTTTCTACAAAAGTTCTCCTGAGCTTTCAAAGTTTCTTGGCTCAATCTTATTTCCAATAGCAATCATACTTATAGTTTTTGTTGGTGGTGACCTTTTCACAGGCAACAATATGACTATGGCATTCGGGCTTTACAACAACAAGGTGAAATTCAGCAGCGCTTTAAGAGTCTGTATTATGAGCTATACAGGAAACTTTATAGGAACATTTATTCTTGGTGGATTATTAGTTTTAAGCGGTTGTGCAAGTGAAGTATTAACCGATTACTACTCAGCAATCATACCGGGAAAATTAGAGCTTGACCCTCTTACATTATTTATTCGAGGTGTACTTTGTAATTATCTTGTATGCCTTGCGGTATTCATAGGTACAAGAATGAAAACCGAAAGTGGAAAGCTTATTGTTATGTTCTGTATAATAACAGCCTTTGTTATTGCAGGCTTTGAACACTGCATAGCAAATATGGGAATTTTCACCATTGCCGCTTTTCTTCTCGGTGGACTTCCAACACAAGAAGTAATAAACAACTTCATATTCGTAACGCTTGGCAATATATTTGGTGGAACAATCCTCTTTGCCCTACCATTACAGATTGTAACAAAAAGAAAATAACAAAAAATGCTTGCAGAAAATAAACTCTGCAAGCATTTTTATTTATTCATCATTTTTATCATTTGTTTTCGACATAAATTCTTTTGTAAAGACTTTAATAGCCTCAAAGGTTTCTGCACTTATAACATGCTCTATTCTGCAAGCATCCTCAACAGCAGTTTCTTCATTGACACCAAGACGCATAAGCCAAGTAGAAATCCACTTATGACGCTCATACATAGTTTCAGCAATTTTTTTTCCTTTATCAGTAAGGGTTATATATCCGTCGCTGTCAACATTAACATAGCCATTCTCACGAAGATTTTTCATAGCAACACTGACACTTGGCTTTGAGAAACCAAGCTCATTTGCAATATCAATAGAGCGAACATAAGGATTTTTAATTCTTAACATTAGTATAGTTTCGAGATAATTTTCTGCGGATTCGTGAATTCTCAATCTTCCCACCTCTGGTAGTGTAAAATTTTATAGATTATTTTTATTATTTTAACATAATTTTATGCAGTATTCAAGTATAAATTATTAAAAACGAAATGGAGCAGTACAAAACGAACTGCTCCACTTCATTCAGTTTAAATTTTTATTATTCACCATCTGGCTCAAGAAGTCCATATGTGCCGTCATTTCTTCTATAAACAACATTAATTTCGTTTGTATCGCCATTTCTGAACATATAGAACTGATGTCCGATAAGGTTCATTTCAAGAATAGCCTCATCAACTGTCTGTGGCTTAACAGGGAAACGCTTTGTTCTGACAACCTTATATTCTTCCTCAGTAGCTTCACTCTCAGTTTCGCCAACTGGAGCAAAATATTGGTCAATAGAATCTGCACGCAGACGCTTGCTAAGCTTAGCCTTATTCTTTCTGATTTGACCGCCCAAAATATCGACAACGCTGTCAAGTGCATCGTTCATTTCTGATGCTGAACTCTCTGCACGATAAAGCATTCCATTATCTCTAATAGTAACCTCGACTACTTGGCGATTCTTTTCAACTGTTACAGTAACAGTGACATTTGCTTCTTCACTGAAAATACGCTCAAATTTGCCGAGCTTCTTGTT
The DNA here is from genome assembly GCF_900291955.1 of Pseudoruminococcus massiliensis. Taxonomy (GTDB): domain Bacteria; phylum Bacillota; class Clostridia; order Oscillospirales; family Acutalibacteraceae; genus Pseudoruminococcus; species Pseudoruminococcus massiliensis. The sequence continues at coordinate 433,449 of NZ_OLMR01000001.1, forward strand.
TACACGCTCTTTAAAATTATCTTTTAGTGTGACCTTTCTTCCAACGATATTAACATTCATACTTAGTGCCTCCTTGATTAATCATTAGGACCTTTGCTAAGATGATTATATCACAATAAACAAAAAAAATAAAGCATTTTTTTAAAAATTATCAGAAAGTTATTAAATTTATCATAAATTATGAATTTATGAACTTGCCTCCTGCTATAACAGCCTTTGGCTTTTTCATAACATCAAGTGGAGAATCGTTAAAGAGTACAATATCAGCATCTTTTCCGATTTCTATTGAACCTACTCTGTTATATATCTTACAAATCTTTGCAGCAGTTGATGTAATTGCACGAATAGCGTCATATTCGTCCATACCCTCACGAACTGCAACAGCCGCTGTCAATGGCAAAAATTGAATCGGTGTTTCTGGGTGGTCAGTAATAATAGCAGTCTTAATGCCATTGTTGCTCATTATTCCAGTTGCCGCTCTGCTAAGATTTTTCAGTTCAGGCTTACTTCTATCCGTCATATAAGGACCTGCAAGAACTGGAATATTTTCCTCTTTAAGCTCATCAAGAATCATATATCCCTCTGTTGCGTGAACTAATACTAAATCAAGATTAAATTCCTTGGCAATGCGTATAGCTGTAAAAATATCATCTGCCCTATGTGCGTGGAAATGTGCAGGAATTTTTCTCTCTAAAAGTGGAATCAAAGCCTCGCATTTTGCATCATATTCTGGCTCGTCAAGCTCATCATCGTTCTGTGCCTTTGCCTTATCTTCCATATAGCGTTTAGCCTTGTATAAGGTTTCTCGGATAAGTGCCGCAGTAGCCATTCTTGTAACTGGCATCTGACTTTTATCATTATAAACACTCTTAGGATTTTCTCCAAGGGCAAATTTCATAGCCGCTGGAGCAGCTACAATCATTTTGTCGATACGCTTGCCATAGGTTTTGATTGCGGCAAATTCTCCCGCAATCGGATTTGCACTTCCTGGTCCTGTCAGAATGGTTGTTATTCCACCCTCTAAAGCCTCCTCAAAGCCACGGTCAAATGGATTTATAGCGTCAATCGCACGAAGCTGTGGTGTAATCGGGTCTGTTGATTCGTTTCCGTCATCACCCTCAAAGCAAAGTCCGTCCTCAAACATACCTAAGTGTGTATGTCCGTCTATAAAACCTGGATAAGCACTTGCACCATCAGCATCTATAAGTTCATCACCACTTGGAGCATAACTCAGCATATCCCCTACTTCAAAAATTTTTCCATCTTTAATTTTTATGTAGCCATTTTCTATGATAGTATCTTCATCATTCATTGTGAAAATTTTTGCATTTATTATATCCATAAAAACCCCCATATTTAGAAACACGCAAGAAATAATCCTGCGTGTCGCTAAAATCAAATTATTTTCTTTTCTTGTTTTTGGCTTTTTCTTTATCTTCTTTTCTATCTCTCATTTCAAGAAGAATTGCTATAATTTTTACAACAGCCCAGCCAAAGCTAAAGGTTATTACCTGAGTTATTATCATTTCTAATGACCAGCCGAGCAGTAATCCAACTACAACTACAAGAATTGCCAAAACAACAACATAGCATATAAGTTCAATAATAAAATTTCTTATAGCTCTTTTCATAAGTAAACCTCAGTTCTTAATCCTCACAAAATCAGGTGTTCTTATCTACCTGATGAAATTGCTTGAGATTGCCTGTTTTGTTGCTTCTCTTATCAAGCTCTGCCATAACATCTTCAACAGCGATTCCCTGGTCAACCATCATAACGAAAAGGTGATAGATAAGGTCTGAAATTTCGAGAACTGTTTCAGAATTATCGCCATTCTTTGCAGCAATAATTGTTTCACTGCATTCTTCGCCAACCTTTTTAAGAATCTTATCTAAGCCCTTATCAAAAAGATAGCAAGTATAAGAACCCTCTTGCTTATTAGACTTTCTATCAAGAATTGTTTCGTAAAGTTCCTTTAATGTATCATTTGTCATTTTAATCATACCTCTCATTATATTTTTAAGGGCTTAAAACCCACAAAAAACTTTTTATAGCAAATCTCTAAAGAAACAGCTATGACTTCCCGTATGACAAGCCGCTCCAGTTTGTTCAACAGTTACAAGCAATGTATCCTTGTCGCAGTCGCCCTTGATAGAGATAACCCTCTGAAGATGTCCAGAAGTTGCACCCTTATTCCAAAGCTCTTGTCTTGAACGGCTATAAAACCATGTATAGCCTGTTTCAAAGGTCTTACGCATGGATTCACGATTCATATATGCAAGCATAAGAACCTCGCCTGTATCTTTTTCCTGAATTATCGCAGGAATAAGCTCAGATTTCTGAAAATAATCATCTATAAAATCAAGATTGCTGGTAGTCATAGCTTGCACCCTTTCCTTTGTTTTCGGCAGCATTGGCAATTTCAACAGCCGCTCTTAAATCAAGACTTCCCGAATAAATGGACTTTCCGCAGATTGCACCATAAACATCAAGGTCAGTAAGATTGATAATATCCTTGAGGTTAGCAACACCGCCAGAAGCAATAATTCTGCAAGAAACAGCTGCTTTAAGCTCGTCAAGCTGATTAAGATTAGGACCTGAAAGCATACCGTCCTTAGAAATATCAGTGAAAATAATATAGCTTACGCCGATTTGCTCCATACGCTTTGCAAGCTCTGTGAAGCTGATTTCTGATGTATCAGTCCAGCCCTCCGCAGAAACCATTCCGTTAAGTGCGTCAATCCCTACGGCAATCTTTACGCCGTATTCCTTTATAGCTTCTTTTACAAGCTCTGGATTTTTGACAGCCGCAGAACCAAGAATAACTCTGTCTATACCCTGACTGAGATAATACTCGATAGAAGCCATATCACGAATACCGCCACCGACTTCTATATGAAGTGAAGTATTTTTGCGAACATCAAGTATAACTTTAGAGTTTTTTCTTTCGCCGTCCTTAGCACCGTCAAGGTCTACCATATGGAGCCATTTTGCACCCTGCTCAGCAAAGCTTTTTGCAGTATCAACTGCGTTTTCAGCGACCTTATGAACGGTAGAAAAATCACCCTTATATAGACGGACACAAGCACCGTCTTTAATATCAATAGCAGGTAAAATAATCATCTAAAATCAATCCTTTCATAATCAAGGAAATACATTTTTATCAAAGAACACCCTTTGTTGAAAGAGTTCCCTTGCCAGTTTCTTTCACAGCCACAGCAAGAGCGTGTGCAACAGCCTTATAAATGCCCTCTGTTGCATGATGTGAATTTGTGCCATACAAAAGCTTAATATGAAGTGTGATTCCTGCGTTAAAAGCCAAGGCTCTCATAAATTCCTCTGTCATACAGGAATCATAACCGCCTATTCTCTCCTCTTTGAATTCAGCGTCAAAAACGAGGAACGGTCTGCCACTTATATCAAGCGAACAAAAAGCAAGTGATTCGTCCATAGGAATATGGAATGAACCATATCTTGCAATACCCGACTTATCTCCGAGAGCCTCTCCGAGTACCTTTCCAAGCACAATAGCAGTATCTTCAATAGTATGGTGACAGTCAACCTCAAGGTCGCCCTTTGTTTTAACCTCAAGACCAAAACCGCCATGAACGCCGAATGCCGTGAGCATATGGTCGAAAAAACCTATTCCAGTATCAATCTTTACATCTCCGCCGTCAAGGTTGAGCGAAACTGAAACATTCGTTTCCTTTGTAACTCTTTCGAGCTTTGCACTTCTCATTTTAAGCAACCTCCTCTGCTGTCGGTTTTCCGATTTAGCTTAACTTCGCAAAAAACTTTTCGAGAACCTCAAGAACGATTTTATTTTCTTCCTCTGTACCTGTTGAAATTCTGATGTGACTATCCTTGAATAAACGGATAGCTATACTATTTTCAGCAAGGAAGTCTGTAATCTCTTTTGATAAATCAGTCTTAATATATACGAAATTAGTACAGGTCGGATAAACAGTCATTGGCACGGAATATTTCTCTTTCAATGCCATAATTCCATTATACAGTGATTTTGTTAAAAATATAAGGCTTTTACGAGAATTTTCCAAAATTTCTGTATTTTTATATATAATTGTACCGATTGCTTGCGAAATTGAGTTCACATTGTACGGTGCTTTAACACTTCTAAGTGCTTTTGTAATAGTTTCATTAGCTATTGCAAAGCCTAAACGCAATGCAGCCGAACCAACGGCCTTAGATGCTGTCTTTAAAATGATAAGATTATCATACTTTTCAACCTCATCTAAAAGAGATTCATTCCAGAAATCCATATATGCTTCATCAAGCACAACCATAGAATTAACGCTTGTAATAAGCTTTCGCATTTCTTCCTTAGATGCACCCGAGCCTGTTGGATTGCAAGGATTTGAGAAAATAATCAAAGCAGCATTTTCTTCATTAGCCTTTTTGATAACCTCATCAACATTAAATGTTAAGTCATCATTCTTGTCTGCTATAACAACTCTATGACCGCCTGTAGTGGCATAAAAGCCATACATTGAAAAATCAGGACTTACTGTCAAAACTGTTCCGCCATCTTCAATCATTGTATAAATGATAAGAGAAATTAATTCATCAGAACCATTTCCAGCGGTAACTGTTTTCGGAGAAAGTTTATAATAATTTGAGAAAGCTTTTATAAGTTCAGTGGCTGTTGGGTCAGGATAGCGGTTAAACTGAACATTTTCAATAGCTTTTTGAATATCAGCTTTTAATGATTCAGGAAGCTGATAGCAAGATTCATTTGCGTCAAGGCGAATATTATATGTACCGCTTATAGGCTCATAAGGTTCAAGTGAACGAACCTTTTCGCATAAAATATATGACATAAAAATCATTCCTTTTTTATAGTAATAAAGCTGTTAGACAAATTTTTAAATATTTAACTTTCAGGGAACCCCCTCCGAGGGTTCCCTACGAAAAACATTCCACTGGAATGTTTTTCTACCCTCCTGCGGTTTAGGAAGTATAAAGTATTTCGCTCTCTGCGGAGAGCGAACAAAGGCTCTGCCTTTGGAAACTGCAAGCCTTTGAAAAGGCTTGAGCGAAACTTTTAAGTTTTATCACATCAACATAAGTATTAGATAAATAACGGGAATCCTTACGGATTCCCGTCTGGAAAGTTTGTTCTTATTTCTTTCTTACAATAATAGAATTTGCGTGAGCGGTTAAGCCCTCTGTATTTGCAAATCTTATAATGTCATCTCTGTCGTTTTGGAGAGCCTCATCTGTATAGTAAATAAAGCTTGATTTCTTAACAAAGGTATCGACAGAAAGCGGTGAGAAAAATCTTGCTGTACCAGATGTTGGAAGAACATGGTTAGGGCCTGCAAAATAATCGCCAAGTGGTTCTGGAGAATAGTTACCTAAGAATACAGAACCCGCATTATCAAGCTTGCCGACATACTCCATAGGATTTTCACAGCAAACCTCAAGATGTTCAGGAGCAAGCTCATTTGCAAGCTCTATTGCTCTCTCCATAGTGTCACAAACGATAATAACACCGTAGTTATCGAGGGAATATTCAATAATATCCTTTCTTGAAAGCTCCTCAACCTGTCTGTAAATTTCCTTTGTTGTATCCTCTGCCAACTTATCAGAAGTTGTAATAAGAATAGCAGAAGCAAGCTTATCGTGTTCGGCCTGACTCATAAGGTCAGCCGCAAGGAATTTTGGATTTGCACTTTCGTCTGCAAGAACGAGAATTTCGCTCGGACCTGCAATCATATCAATATCAACTGTTCCGTAGAGCAACTTCTTTGCGGTAGCAACGAAAATATTACCAGGACCAACAATCTTATCAACCTTAGGAACAGATTCAGTACCATATGCAAGAGCCGCAACAGCCTGAGCACCTCCCATAAGGAAAACTCTGTCAACGCCTGCAATAGCTGCGGCTGCCATAATATCTGGATTAGGCTTGCCGTCCTTGCCCGGAGGAGTTACCATAATAAGTTCAGAAACTCCAGCAATTTTTGCAGGAATAGCATTCATAAGAACAGATGACGGATAAGCTGCTGTACCGCCCGGAACATAAAGACCTACACGCTTTAAGCCACGAATACGCTGTCCCATAATAACACCGTTATCTTTAGTTGTAAGCCAGCTTTGTTGTTTTTGTCTTTCGTGGAAATTGCGAATATTGTCAGCAGCCTTTTTAAGAGTTGCAATAAATTCAGGGTCACAATCAGCAGTAAGAGCTGTAAGTTCTTCCTTTGGAACTTCAAAAGCGTCAGGAGCTTTGCCGTCAAACTTAATAGTATACTCACGAACAGCTTTATCACCGTTCATCATAACATTATTTATGATTTCGCTTACTGTTTCTGTTACATCTTTATTGGTGTTACGGCTTCTTTCGCCGAGCTTTGCAAGAAATTCTACTTCTTGAACACCATCTGCTTTAATTTTTCTAATCATGAGGATTTTCTCCTTTCCTCTTCCATCTTTTGTGCCAATGCCTCAATTTCTGCTTTTCTAAGCTTTAAGCTTGCTGTATTTGCAATAAGTCTTGCAGAAATCGGAGCAACATTATCTTCTATAATAGTAAGTCCGTTTTCTCTAAGAGTAGAACCTGTTTCAACTATATCAACGATAGCATCTGCAAGTCCGAGGAGTGGTGCAAGTTCAACAGAGCCCTCAATCTTGATAACTCTTATATCCATACCCTTGCCCTCGAAAAAGTTTCTTGCAACATTAGGATATTTAGTTGCGATAGTCTTTTCTCCATAGCCTGAGAAAAATTCCTCAGCACTTCTTCCACCCTTGCCAGCAAGTGCGAAACGACACTTACCAAAACCAAGGTCGAGTATCTCAAAGAAACAACTACCGTTTTCCATAATAGTATCTTTTCCAACAACGCCTAAATCGCATACACCGTTTTCGACATATGTAATAACATCAGCAGCCTTTGCAAGAACAACCTCAATATCTCCATCACCTATCGGAAGAATGAGCTTTCTGCCCTTTTCACGAACGGCTGTGCAGTCATATCCTGCCGATTCAAGCAAGCCTATTGTATCCTTTTCAAGTCTGCCCTTTGTAAGAGCAATTCTTAATGGCTTCATATATAATAAAATCCTTTCAAATCTTAATTTAAGAGAACAGTTTCGACTTCTTCATTAACGAAGTCAATTCTTGCTATACCTTTTTTCTTTGCATATGCAATAGCCTCATCTCTTGTAGAGAATACGCTGTTCTCGCAGATAAGTCCGCTCTGTGTGAGTGCTTGATAATGCTTTATAGACTTAACCTCAAAGCTATCATCACCATGAACAAGTACATCAGGCAATGGCTTCATTTTAATCTGACCTCTTGAAAGCATAACCTTTGCAAGAGTGTCTACATTTATACCGAAACCACTTGCAGGCATAGGTGAATCGAAAATATCAAGCAACTTATCATAACGACCACCGATAAGCACAGGTTCACCTGAACCCTCAACATAGCCTGAAAAAACTATATCGCTATAATAGTCATTTCTTTGAGCAAGTCCGAGGTCAATCATAAGTCTTTCACCAAGACCAAATTTTGTAAGGCAATCATAGATTTCCTTGAGATACTCAAGTGGACGAAGTGCGTCCTTATCATCACAAAGCTCAGATGCCTCGTTAAGAACTTCCTCACCACCAAAAAGTCTTGGCAATCTTCTGATTGCTGCAACAGCCTTAGTCTGCTCAAGGGTATCAAGAAAACTATTAAGTGCGGAATAGTTCTTTGCCTCGATGAATGAATGTATATCCTCACGCTCATTATCAGATACAGGAAGCTTATTCAAAAGAGCCTTAAAGAAGCCAGCATGACCAAGTTCTATTCTAAAATCAGGAACACATCTTGTCAATGCCTCGATAGCAGTAGTAATGATTTCAAGGTCTGCACGCTTACCAGAAATGCCTAAAAGCTCTATACCTGTCTGCATAACCTCGTTACTTCTGCCTGTTAAGCCACGATTATTTCTATAAACTCTCTGATTATAATAAAGTCTGATTGGCAAAACCTCGTTTTGAAGTCTTGTAGCAGTCATTCTTGCTATCGGGAGAGTTGAGTCTGGACGGACAACCATAAGTCTGCCCTTAGAATCACTCAATTTAAACATATTTTCCTGCGGAATCTGTGCAGCAGGATTTGAGAAAACATCATAAAATTCAACTCCAGGAGTCAAAACCTCATGAAATCCTCTTTGAGAAAAGACCTCGCCCAAAATATATGAAACCGTCCTTGTGGAAAGGCATTCCTCAAAGAGGAAATCCTTTGTACCCTCAGGAGTAATTTTACTGTAATTTTTCATAATATACCTCATCTCAATTTTGTGCTTTTGCTTTAGCACGCTAATGTAATAATAGGATAACACAAGCATATGATTTTGTCAACCATATTCTTAAATTTAAAATGACCATCATCCTAAAAGGTCGCAGGTAATTATATTCTTAATTTTAATGATATAATCACTTTAAATATTCATTGTAATTTATACATTCTATATATTCCTCAATCAATATATGTATAACTGCTTCATATTTATCAAACAGAGCACTTGTACGGTAATTAAACAGTTTGCTAAGCTCATTTTTATCTGAAAGATTCAAATCATCAGGAAGAATACAAAGCAATGATAGATTCGGCTCGGTTTTAAAGCTGTACGTTTTGCTTATAAAAGCATTATCCAGAATATAAATTCTAAGCTTGTTATCTTTAATAAAGCCTTTAAAATTCATTGCATTATATAAGAAATTCAAAAGCTCGGCATCTGGTTTATTGCCAATATTAAAAACTGTCAATGTATATTCTTTATCCAGCCTATCAAGAAAATCACTGTCATCAGCACAAATTAACTCGCAATATTTTTCTGCATTTTTAACCTTATAAAATTTAGAAAGAGTATACTTTTTCCATGGAATATAAACCGCAGCTGCGGCATAAATTGCAAGTGGTATGAAAATCACAAACCCAGTATAACACATAAATCCTGCAACTGCTATAAATACGAGTAAACTAATTATAAAAACAAGTACCGCTTTCAAAACATCTGATTTTTTCTCAAATATTATTGCATCTGCAAAGTTATCGTATCTTATTGAGCTTGCAGATTTTCTATGCCTGATAAATATTATAGCAGGCGAAAGTAATATAATAAATCCCGCAAAAATTGCAGTGAAAACAATCGTTGCATAAACTGCATCGCCCTTTAAATCAAGTAAGCCAAAAAAACAGACAATAAGTAAAAAATCAATAAATAGTACTGCCAAGCCTATAAGCTCCCAAAATAGATAAGGATGTTTTTTATGAAATTTCATATCATTCTTTCCTTTTTTAAATAATTCAAAACATATTGAAAAATATCAGGCTGAATTGTTGGGTATGTCCAATTTTCGGGAACTTTATCAGTTATGATAATTTTTTCAATCTCGCTATGCAGTTCTGTTTCAAAGCTTCTGATATTTGCATAATACAGCATACCAAAGGTTTCCGCACCATTAAAATTACCTTTTTCAGTGACAGAATAAACTCCGACAGGCTCAATTTCAAAATCTACTGCACCTGTTTCTTCATAAAGTTCACGCTTTGCAGTATCGTCTATGGTTTCATTTTCTTCACGATGTCCACCGGGAATTTCGAAGGTATCTCTTTGCTTATGCTTGCAAAAAATATATTTTCCGTCGTACATAGCAAAGATAACTGCAAATTTCAGTAAACTATCATCAACGCTATCATAAAACTTAACCATTATTCTTACCCTCCTCAACAGTAAAGATCATATTATCCTCTGCAAACTTAACGGATTTATTTAGCTTTGCGAAATATCTTTCAAGTTCGTGCTTAGCGTCCTCATTCGGTTCATCAAGATTAAAATATTGACCTCCGCAGGCATCGTGAAAGTGAACATATACAGAAAGTTTTTCGTCCATATACTTTTTAAGTTTAAGGACTTCATCATAAGTAAAAGCCATAATTTTCCCTCTTACAATAAAATAGGGCTGATATAAAATCAACCCTAAGACAGCTAAAAGCTTACAGTTTTCAAATACATAGAAACTATCTTAATACTTCTCAAAACTCAAGCTATCATCAAATTTTAATTATTTTAGAATACCAGACTTACGAAGTGCCTGATCGAGGTCAGCAATAATATCTTCAGCGTCCTCAAGACCGACAGAGAAACGCATAAAGCCATTATGGAATTCTTCTGGATAGAGATACTGTCTTTCGTCATCTTCGCCGAGGAATACGATAAGACTTCCCTCGTGTCCAAGAGAAACAGCAGAAACAATCATTTTAAGCTCACTTATAAACTTATTGATTGTATCGTGGTCAGCTTTAAGTCCAAATGAGAATACACCACCACAACCGTTTGGCATTTGCTCCTTTGCAAGCTCATAATACTTACTGCTCTTGAGTCCAGGATATGCAACAAAGCTTGTGCAAGGAAGTGACTCGAGGTATTCAGCAACAGCCTGAGCATTCTCGTTGTGCTTTTTCATTCTGAGTGGAAGTGTAACCGAACCACGCATAATAAGCCAAGCATTCATCGGGCTGATTGTAGCACCGAGATTAACCTGAGATTGTGCTCTGATAATATCAAGATATTCTTTCTTACCGATAATAGCACCACCCATAGCATCGCCATGACCATTAATATATTTTGTAAGACTTTCAACAGTAAAGTCTGCACCAAGCTCGCAAGGACGCTGATTATAAGGTGAAGCAAAAGTATTATCACAGGAAAGAAGAATATTATGCTCGTGTGCGAGGTCTGCAATAGCCTTAATATCAGTAACATTGAGAGTTGGGTTACCTGGAGTTTCGATATGAATAAGCTTTGTATTAGGACGAATAGCCGCCTTTACAGCATCAATGTCTGTTGTATCAACAATAGTAGTTTCAATATTAAACTTATTGTTGAAAAGCTCATTCAAAAGACGATATACAGCGATATATGTAACGCTTGAGAAAATAACATGGTCACCGCTCTTGAGAAGTGCAAAGAAAAGACCTGAAAGAGCCGCAACACCACTTGCAAGAACTACGCAATCCTCACCGCCTTCAAGAGAAGCAAGCTTTTCTTGGAGATAACCTTGGTTAGCACCGCCGTTTCTTGTGTAGATATTTACATCTGCATCACTCCAGTTAAGAGTTGTTGCGTCATAAGGGAGTACATAGCTGTTAGCCATTGTGATAGCGTGCTTAATAGCACCTGTGTTAGTGTCGATACCATTGCCAGCGTGTACGGCACGGGTAGCGAAGCTTTGTTTTTCGTTGGTATTGCTCATAGTTTTCATTTCCTCTCTGATTATAATTTTACGGAGTGCCTCCGCCGTCAAGACGCGGAATCGCTCGACAAGTCTCGCTCGTAGTAAGCATAAGCAGCTTGTTCATGCGGAGAAAGTAGCTACCGAGTGAGCTAATATATTTCGCCCCTACAATAGTTTACTAACTTAATCTAAGACAGATAAAAGTTTCGCTTGAGCCTTTTCAAAGGCTCACAGGGTCGAGGGACGGAGTCCCTCGTGGGTTTTAAGGGCAAAGCCCTTAACATTCTTTGCCCGTTAATTGGCGGACAAAGTCCGCCAATTAACGCTTTTGGTAACTATTTTTCTGAAAAATAAATGCTGACCATAACTTCTAAATTAATAATTTTTCAAAGCCATTATATCAAGCATTATTTTCTGTACTTTTCTGCACCAAATTTATATACATCATTGCCAAAAGAATCAACAGCAACTACTGCTGGAAAATCCTCTATAACAAAACGATATATAGCCTCTGTGCCTAAATCTTCATAGGCAAGAACTTCACTGCTCTTAATACTCCTTGAAATAAGAGCCGCCGCACCGCCTATTGCTGCAAAATAAATGCCCTTGTTTCTGATGATAGCGTCAATAACAGGCTGAGTTCTTGCACCCTTGCCTATCATGCCTTTCAAACCTAAATCAAGCAAAATAGGAGAATATTTATCCATACGATAGCTTGATGTAGGACCAGCAGGGCCTACTGCGTGACCAGGCTTTGCAGGTGCAGGGCCTACATAGTAGATAACCTCACCTTTAATATCAACAGGAAGTTCCTTTCCCTCTTCTATAAGCTCATAAAGCCTTTTATGAGCGGCATCACGACCTGTAATAAGACTGCCTGAGATAAGAACGCTATCTCCTGCGTGAAGTTCTTTTATATCATCATCTGTAAGCGGAAGAGTTATTTTAATTTTTCCGTCATCTGTCTTTATAATCATATAACTGCCTCCTTATGTCTTGCAGCGTGACAACAGATATTAACCGCAACTGGCATACCTGCAATATGTGTTGGATATGTTTCAACATTAACACCTATTGCTGTTGTATTTCCACCAAGACCTGCTGGGCCAAAACCCATTTTATTTATTTCTTCTATGAGTTCGTCCTCAAGCTTTGCATAGCGTGGGTCTTCATTTTTAGTATTTATCGGTCTTAGAGTAGCTTTTTTGGCAAGCTGTGCCGCTTTCTCAAATGTTCCACCGATTCCAACTCCGACAACAATCGGTGGACATGGATTAGGACCTGCATATTTAACTGCATCAAGTATAAATTGCTTTACGCCCTCAATTCCAGCAGATGGTGTAAGCATCTTAATCTGAGACATATTCTCACTGCCAAAGCCCTTACAGCCAGCAAGAATTTTAATCTTATCTCCCTCAACAATATCAGTATAAATAATTGCAGGAGTATTATCTTTAGTATTGACTCTATCAAAAACAGGGTCAGTAACAACAGATTTTCTCAAATACCCGCCGACATATGCTCTGCGGACACCCTCCTCAACAGCTTCTTTAAAATTGCCATCAATAACAACTCTTTCGCCATATTCAACAAAAAGAACAGCCATTCCTGTATCCTGACAGATAGGTATCTTCTCCTCCGCAGCAATTTTATTATTTTCTAAAAGTTGGGCTATAACAGCCTTTCCGACAGGCGATTCCTCATTTTTCTGTGCATTACAAAGGGCCTCGCTTATATCATTTCCAATATTATAATTCAAGTCTTTAAAAAGCCTTTCTACTGTATCAGTAATTGTTTCCGCTTTAATAGTGCGTATCTCCATTTCTGAAGCTCCTAACATTTAATATTATCTTAAAAACAGCTATTTATATATTATACAGCATATTTCAACAACTTTCAATGCTGAATAAAGCAAAAAATCGTTGATTAGATATATCTGCTATTTGTAAATTATGAATTTTCTGTGAATTTTTTTCTTGACATGAGTTACTATTTATAATAGAATAAATATGTATTTTTATATAAAAAAGGAGGGTTGGATATGAATGAGGCTGATTTTCAAATCATAAATTCAAATAATGAAATAAGGTGGCTCGATGGTTCACCACTTTTTATTTGTTGTGCTAACTTATATAAGGAAAATGATTCTAATGAACTTTTTGCCAATATAAAGTTTATGAATATCCAGCCCGAAACTCTTAAATCAATTAAAATAGACATCATATGCTATGGCATAATAAGAAATGAAATTGCACGCATCGAAAACTATTCATTTGAAAATATTAATGCAAAAAGAAATGAGTGTTTCGGAGACGATACTTTAATTCCAATAGAAAATCCTGAAACTATGTCTATTGATATTATTCTTAATAGTGCTATTGATTCTGACGGAGAAGAATGGATTAACGAAAAAGCTCAGCATTTTAATGTTTCTATTAAACAAAATAATATATCCTCATATATGGGCAGATATTTTGAAAATTTAAGAAATTCATGGTCTAAAAAGGGACTTCCTCTCGATAAGCTGCTTTATGCACCACAAATAGGAAGTAATTATTGGCTTTGCGTTTGTGGTACATTCAACTGGTCGGTCGAAAGTTCTTGCTGTAAATGTGGCGCAGAACTTGAATGGCTACTTGAAAACACCGATGTATCAAGTATGAACCGCAATGAAAAACTTTTTAAACATCAAAATAACGAACAAGAAATTTCACCAGCTGAAACTCAAATTGATACTTCAAAAGAACAGGAAGCTTCTCTAAATATTCAGTCTAAACCAAAGAAAAGAAAGAAAGAAAAAAAGTCTGGATTCAGGTTTGGCAAAAGCAAAATAGCTGCATTTACAATCATACTTCTTTTTGCTGCTGCATTAACATTCTGTACCTACTATTTTTTGATTCCTGCAAGCAATTACTATCAGGCAACAGCATTAATAAATGAGGGAAAATATGACGAGGCAATAGATTCCCTAAGCAAATTAAATGGCTATAGTGACAGCAAACAAAAAATTCTTCATGCCAAGTATCTTAAAGCAAAAAATCTTTTTAATGATAAAAAGTATCTTGAAGCGGCTGATATTTTCCATCAGATAGATTATAGTGATTCCTCAGAAAAATACCTTGAGGCTATGTATAAATATGGTGAATTTCTGTATTCCAACGGAGATTATATTTCTGCTCTTAAAACACTTTCAGATTTATATGGTTATGAAGATTCTGAAAAGCTTGCAGAAAAGGTCGAAAATATCGTTATGAACAAAGCTGATGAATTTTATAATAAGGGTGAATATTCAGATGCCAGCCAACTTTTTATGCAGATATATGAAATAACAAAAAATACAGATGCTCTTGAAAAGGCAAATTCTGCAACATTAAGTCAGGCTAACTACTTATATGACACAAACAAATATGTAGAAGCCCTTAAGCTCTATGAATCATTATCTGGCTATGACCATGTAGATGTAACCCTAAAAAAGCTTGACGCCTTAAAAAAGATATTAAGCACATCAATTCATATTGGCGGAAGCTCATCAGTATGGGAAAATACAACTATGCAGTGTATAACCTGCCATTCACCAACACTTGTATATCAATTCATCTTAAAAGCTAATGGAAAATTCATTTTCTATCGTTATTGCACTATGCATAATACAGAAGATGATTACGAAATCATCAAAGGTCAATATAAAATAGAAGATGATACAATTTATATTCTTAAACACAATGGTGGCTCGACTAAATGGGTTAAATTTGCTACGATTGAAAATCTTAGCTTTGACAATACTATTTCGAGCAAAAATGCCAGACTTGTTATAACGAATCCATTCGATAAAAACCACACCTCGCTTTCCCTCTATGGAAATATAGTTGGAGAAAATCCATCTCCTATCTAAATTAAAACCTCTCATACCAGATTTAAATTTCTGATATGAGAGGTCTTTTAATATAAAATTATGTAAATTTAAACTATATCAGCCAAGCTTTTTGCCAGTTCGTAAGCTTGCCTTTCACATTCAGTGGTATCCTTGATTTTATCTGTTTCTGCTATACTAACCTTTCCGAAAAGCTCAGTGTTTATAATTGTAAACATTCTCGAAAGCTGTTTTTCTATAATCTCAAAACCACTTTTATCATCACTTCCACAAGTAAGTAATAAAATTGCTTTTTTATGTTTTTTTATAGGTGGCTTAATACCAAGTGAAAACCTCTTTGAAAAATATCTTTGGCTTCTATCTATTAAAGCTTTCAGTGGTGCTGGCACAGATAAATTATATACAGGACTTGCAAAAACCAAAGCCTCTGCTTCGTTAAGAAGTGTATTATATTCATCTAAATCATCAAATACACATAAATCAGCGGTTTCACATTTTCCACAGTGTATACAAGGCTTAGGCATAAGCTTATAGCAATCTATAATCCTAACATCATATTCATTTTTTGCAACACTTAAAAATGAATCAAGCAATTTTTTAGTATAACCATTTTTTCTTGGAGAGGAAAAAAGAACAAGCATAACCGGCTTGTTCTTTTTGTTATTATTTATGAGTGCTGTTTTCACAATATTCGCAGACAAGCATATCACCATATTCCTTAAATCTCTTAGGCAAATATGTTTCTTGATGAGTTATGCAATGCTCATTTGTACAGATAACATCTTTATAAGGACCATCATTTTTATATTTTTTTAGTACCTTTTTTTCGCCATTAAGCATTGTCATAAATAGAGCCATTCTTGCATACATTCCATAAACTGTCTGTTGAAAGTACTTGGCTCTTTCGTCATCATCAACCTCATAATCTATCTCATCAACTCTTGGAAGTGGGTGAAGTATACGAAGGTCAGATTTACCTAAATCAAGTTTTTCCTTATCAAGTACAAAAACACCTTTTTGGCGTTCGTATTCTTCATCATTTTCAAAGCGTTCTCTCTGTATTCTTGTCATATAGAGAACATCAAGTTCGCTCATAGCTTCTTTAAGACTTGTAAGCTCTGTATATTCACAACCAGCATTATTCATAACATCTTTAATATATTGTGGCACTGTAAGCTCTGGAGTAGATATAAGCACAAATCTATTGCCTTTAAACCTGCTCATAGTTTTTATCAGGGAATGAACTGTTCTGCCATATTTCAAATCACCACAAAGACCAATGCAAAGATTATCAAGTCTGCCTTTTTCATTATATAGTGTTACAATATCAGCAAGAGTTTGTGTTGGATGAAGATGACCACCATCACCAGCATTTATAATCGGTGCCGGAGAATACATTGCTGCCGCCTCAGCAGAACCCTCTAATGGGTGACGAATTGCGATAATATCAGCATATCCACCTATAACCGTAAGCGTATCTTTAAGCGTTTCACCCTTAGAAACAGAGGAATTCATTGGGTTATCGAAGCCTATAACATTACCACCAAGACGCATCATAGCAGTTGAAAATGACATTCTGGTTCTTGTTGAAGGTTCATAGAAAAGAGTTGCAAGTATTTTTCCCTGACAAGCATTTGCATATTCCGACGGATTAGCTTTAATCTTATTGGCAAGGTCAATTATATCGAGAATCTCTTTAACAGAGAGATTCTCAAGGTCAATAAGGTTTTTAGATAACATAAAAATCAGTCCTTCCCTATTTTCACTATATTCTAACAGATTTCACCTGAAATATCAAGTATTCACAATAAAGCAAGACAACTAAATATTTAATAAATTTTATTTTAAATTAAACCAACTGCAACGAAGAAAATATATAAAAAGCCATTGAAATTTTTAATAAAGTGATATATAAGCATCTAATTATTATAAAGAAATATATAAATTGATATTAAATAGTTTATGGTTAAACTTAATAAAATAATATTGAAAATAAGGAAATTATTTGGTATAATAATTTAAATATTGTGTGGAGGCTTAAATTATGGAATCATGCTCACAGTTATATATTCGTAAAATAATTGATTCAATTCTTAACAATATAAAGCAAAGACATAACAATATACTTTTTGTTAAATATTATAACACTCTTAATCTTCAAGAATCAGAACTAAGAGAAGTATTTGAAACACAAGACGATGACATTTGCTTTTTATATCATGAATTTTCTTCAAAATATATGCACAGTGTTTTTGAGCCTTTCCTCGACTGGATTATGGAGCTTTATCAGAAATTTTATAGTGATGTCGCAATAGATGAGTTTCTTGAAAAAGCTGATGTATATTTTCAGGCTCGCTCTGTAATAAAAAGTTATATCGAAACAGGCGAATGTCAGCGTGATGAAGATTTGATTTTCGCAGAATACGAATATGAAGCAAAGCGTTTTACTAAATCAGTCTATAACATTCTTGAATATGTTTCTAAGGAGCATACTCTTTTTATGCTTCTTAATAAATTACATTTTGCAGAACAATCCACTATAAAGCTCCTCATTGAACTTGTTAATCATAATAAAGAAAATATCGCCCTTCTTGCTAATTATAATGAAGTATATAATGTTCCAGAATATACAAAAAAAGATTGGGACACTATGATTGATTATATTGATAGCAACAATATGATTGTTGACTGGAGCTTACAAGATGGACACGCCTCAGAAAGTGAAAGAGTAGAGCTTTTTGACCCTATCCCGAAAGATATAAATCCTTATGTCAGACTTATCAACAATATGGTTTCATGTGTAATGATAGGTCAGGCAAATTATTATCTTGAGCAAATTCATAATAAATTTGAGATTGAGAAAATCACTATTCCTCTCAAGGATAAGCTTTCTTATTTAAAGCTTTATAGCATAGTCGCATTATGCCTTGATAATTCAACAACGGCACTTATGCTTTGTGATAATATAAATAATTCCATCAAAATGACAACAAGCCTTGAGGAAAGATTCAGTTGTTCATACATTTCAGCTTTAATACAATTAAGATATGGGCAAAAAGAAACTTCAAATAAATATATTCAAGAATGTTTCGACCTTTCTGATGAAATTGATGATGAAGAATATAAATTTAAGGCAAAGCTTTTAGATTATATTATCACCTCAAACTGCTGGAAGAATATTTATTCTTGGGATGTAAATCTTATTATAGATGAAAATTTCGCAAATGATGCAATCAAGTATAAATATTATAATCATCTTGCATATATCTATCTTTTTGGCACCTGCAATGATATTCTATACTTTGTAAATGGCACTGATGGAATTGAAAATGCGGAATACTTCAAGCGTGGTATGGCTCTTGCAAAAAAAATTAATAATGAATCTATTATGATAAATGCATGGCAGAAAAATGTTATGATGGCATCTTCTTATGGCTATTTTTCATTAGTAGATTATTTTTATAAAAAAACTCTTGAAATTATAGAAGGTCAGAATAATAAATTTGAGGAATCCAATGTATATAATGGGCTTGGATATAATCGTATTGTTAGCGAAGAATACGATGTTGCCAATAAATATTTCAACAAGGCACTTGGTATTCTCTACAAACTCAATAATCCATATCGGATTTGCGAAACACTCTATAATATGGCAACTAATGCTATACTTGCACATGAATATTATACTGCTATTAATTATCTCACAATAGTTATTGAACTTCTTGACGCTCTTGATGAGCATCAAATGAGAATATGCAACCTCGGCAAGATTTACGGTTTTATGGTTCTATGTAATTACTATCTCGGAATAGAGTATAATGCTAATCTCTATTTCAGCAAGCTCGAAAGGTCAGTTTCTCATATGCTTGAAAAGCCTGTTGAATCAAGCTTTTATTTATGGGACGATGATATGTTCTTCTATTTTTTCACTGCGGGCTTAATTGCAAAAGATGATGATATTGAAAAAGCCCAAAAATATTTTGACAGGGCAAGAATTCATCTTTTCCGTTCAACAGGAAACTTATTCTTTGCATATTATCAATTTGCGATTGCACAATATGACCTTTATGAAATTCAGGGAAGACACAAGGAGGCTGTAGAGATATTAAACGATGCACTTGATTTTTGCGAAACACATAATTATCAATTCAAAGCAGAAATTCTTCGTGCAAAGCTTGAGGGCAGAACATTGCCACATAAAAAATTTGACCTTAAGCTTGAAAGTGTAACTCAAAAACAACTTGAATTAATGTCTAAGCGTTGTAAAATTGAGCACGAACTAAGTAATAAGAATAAGGGTATCAATTTCCTTCTTTCATGGCAAGATTTGCTCAATAAGGATTATTCTACTGATAAAGAACTTGTCAATAGTGCTATGAACAATATTCAGAATAGCTACAATATAGATTGTGCTTTGTTTATAGAAATGAAAAATAATTCTCCAAAAATTTCTTATAAAAGCAAAAGCATTAGTCTGACTGATAAAGATATTCAAACTATAACTAACTTCTTCTTAGATTATAGAAAAGAATTTATTACATCTCGTTTTGACAAAACTTTTGATGATTATGATTGTATTCTTAACATTTTCGGAAAAATAAATGTTGCATCATTGATGTGTATACCTATGTATATTAATGAAGTTCTAAAAGGCGTTATGATTTCTATTGTGAAAGTTCATGAGAATTTAACTTCTAATATCCACTTTTTTGGAAACACAGACCTTATTATATTTAAATTTGCGGCTATGCAAATTTTAGATGCTGTTGAACGCCTTAATGCTAAGATAGAAATTAAAGCCATAAATGCAAAGCTTCAGAAAAGCTCCGTTACTGACCTGCTCACAGGCTTGCTTAATCGTCAAGGCTTTGCGAAAAAGCTTGAAGACTTCTCAGATTATTCCACAAAACAAAATTTTGAGGAACAAGAAACAACCATTCTATATATCGACCTTGATAATTTCAAATACTGCAATGACACCTTCGGTCACGATATTGGCGACCTTATGCTTAAAAAGCTTTCTTCTCTATTTACCGAAATAGTTGGAGATAAAGGATATTGTGTTCGTTACGGCGGAGATGAATTTATAATAGTTCTTCCAGGTTCTTCTACGGAGTTTGGTATAAAAATCTCAAAGCAGATTTATAAAAAAATCGAAGAAAATGGATACTTTATAAATGACATTGCTAACGCATTAAAGCGACCTATTGAAATTGATGCACAGCACAGAATTTCCTGCTCTATTGGTATTTCAACATCACAAAAATATAATCAGGAATCAATTATGGAATGTCTAAAACACGCTGATTCAGCCCTTTATGATATAAAGAAAGGCACTAAGCACGATTTCAAGGTTTGGCAAAAGGTTCAAAAATAAATTAAAAATAAAACAACTCGGATTATAAACCATTCAGGTAAATAATTCGAGTTGTTATTTTTACTGTAATTTACTAAAAAATCAATCTACTAAATCTGGATTGAAGCTTTCTTTCCATGGAAGTCCCCATTTGTTGAGTGCGTCCATAAATGGGTCTGGGTCGAATTCCTCTATGTTATATACGCCAGGCTTTTTCCACTTGCCTGTGAGAATCATAGCTGCACCTATCATTGCAGGAACGCCTGTTGTATAAGAAATAGCCTGTGAGCCTACTTCCTTATAGCACTCCTCATGGTCACAAACATTATAAAGATAATATGTTTTATCCTTGCCGTCTTTCTTACCTTGGAAGATACAGCCTATGTTTGTCTTACCCTTTGTGCGTGGTCCTAAAGATGCTGGGTCTGGAAGAACAGCCTTTAAGAACTGAAGTGGAACAATTTGCTTGCCCTCAAATTCAATTGGCTCAATAGAAGTCATTCCAACATTCTCAAGGCACTTGAGATGTGTAAGATAGCTCTGTCCAAAGGTCATAAAGAAACGAATACGCTTAATGCCCTTGATATTAAGTGCAAGCGACTCTAATTCTTCGTGGTGGAGAAGATACATATCCTTCTCGCCTATCTCTGGGAAATTATAAACTCTCTTGATTTCCATAGGCTCTGTTTCTACCCACTTACCGTCCTCAATATAGCTTCCCTTTGCGGAAACCTCACGAATATTGATTTCAGGGTTAAAGTTTGTTGCAAACGGATAGCCGTGGTCGCCTGCGTTGCAATCGAGAATATCAATATAATTGATTTCATCAAACTGGTGCTTCTGTGCATAAGCGGAGAAAACACCTGTTACGCCTGGGTCAAAGCCACTGCCTAAGAGAGCAGTAATTCCCGCCTCCTTAAATTTCTCACGATATGCCCACTGCCACTTATACTCAAACTTTGCGGTATCGAGTGGTTCGTAGTTAGCTGTATCAACATAGTCTGTCTTTGTTTCAAGGCAAGCGTCCATAATTGTTAAATCCTGATATGGCAAAGCGACATTTATGACAATATCAGGCTTTTCTTTATTGATAAGAGCGACAAGCTCTGCAACATTATCTGCGTCAACCTGAGCAGTTGTAATTTTTGTTTTTCCACCATCAAGCTTTTCCTTGAGTGCGTCGCACTTAGATTTTGTACGGCTTGCTATACAAATTTCCTCAAAAACCTCTGAATTTTGGCAGCACTTATGAACTACTACGCTTGCAACACCGCCTGCACCAATTATCAATGCCTTTGACATTTTGATTACCCCCTAAATTTATCCTAAAGCTTCTAATACATAATTTGGCAAAGCAAAGCTACCCTTATGAAGCTCTGTATTATAGTATCTTGTCTTTAATCCACGCTTATTCCATGCATCTGCATCAAGGTCTTTTATCGGGTCGAACTTCTTTGAAGCAAAGCCAAACAGCCAATGACCTGACGGATAGGTTGGAATATGTGCCTGATATACCCTTACTATCGGGAAAAAGTCCGCTATCTTCTTATGAGCAAGACGCATAGCCCTTGCATAAACTGAATAATATGGGCTTTCGTGCTGATTTACAAGAATACCGCTCTCATTGAGAGCCTTATAGCAGTTACCGTAAAATTCCTTTGTAAAAAGTCCCTCTCCAGGACCTACCGGGTCGGTTGAATCCACTATAATTAAATCATACTGATTTTCACAGCTACGAACATATCTCAAGCCGTCATCAATATGTATAGTAACCTTTTTGTCGAGAAGCTTGCCTGAAACATCAGGTAAATATTCAAGACAGGCATCTACAACCATTTTATCTATTTCGACAAGGTCTATATGTTCTATATTATCATATTTTGTAAGCTCGGCGGTTACTCCGCCGTCACCTGCTCCGATAACAAGAACATTCTTAATATTTGGATTAACGGAAAGTGGAATATGTGTTATCATTTCGTGATATATAAATTCGTCCTTTTCGGTCAGCATAATTCTGTCATCAAGGATAAGAATTTTACCAAACTCGGGAGTAGAAAAAATTTCTATTCTCTGATAGTCTGATTCTGCCGCATAAATCTGCTTATCACAGCGAATCGAAAAACGGACATTATTCGTCTGCTCTTCAGTATACCAAAGCTCCAAAAAATCAACTCCTTAAAAAATATCTGCAAATAAATTATACCACACTTATTTGGAATTTAAATATTATATAAGTAAATTTTACTAAAACATTATCAAAAAATCATTTCAGAACATTCAGCTTTTCTGTGTTCATATCTTCTGTGCCGAGAAGTGTTGCACCTTTTTTCTTTGCATAAAGAATATAATCGAGCGAATCCTTTGTTACAAGCTCACCCGGAGCAAGAATAGGTATTCCGGGCGGATAACACATAACAAATTCCGCACAAACCTTGCCGACAGTTTCTTCTATTGGAAGCTGTATCTTTTCATTATAAAATGCGTCTTGCGGAGAACATACTACAATAGGCTTTATATATTCGTGGTCGAGCAAGCCTGCACTTGTCTTGGAATAAAGACGCTTAATCTCTGAAAGTGCCGCAACAAGTCTTTCAACCTCTAAGATTCTGTCACCGACAGAAATTATCGCAAGAATATTGCCAATATCGCCAAATTCAATCTGAATTTCATACTTGTCACGAAGTAAATCATAGACTTCTATTCCTGCTAAACCAATATCTCTTGTATGTATAGAAAGCTTTGTCGGGTCAAAGTCGAAAACTGTATCTCCGTTAATAAGCTCACGGGAAAATGCGTAATATCCGCCAAGCTTATTTACTTCACTTCTGCCATAATTTGCAAGCATTGTTACATTTTCGAAAATCCTTTTGCCATTAAGAGCGAGATTTCGGCGTGAAATATCGAGCGATGAGGTCAAAAGATATGAACCGCTTGTTGTTTGGGTGAGATTTATAATCTGGCGGACATAACCTGCATTCATACTTTCTCCGAGCAAGAGCAGGGAGCTTTGAGTCAGAGAACCGCCTGTTTTGTGCATACTTACAGCAGACATATCTGCTCCGACACGCATAGCCGCAAGAGGCATATAGTCGCCAAAATAGAAATGTGTTCCATGGGCTTCGTCAACAAGAACTTTCATTCCTGCCTTATGGGCAATCTTGACGATTTCACGAAGATTGGAACATACACCGTAATAGGTTGGGTTATTGACTATAACAGCCTTTGCGTCAGGATTTTCGTCAATGGCTCTCTGTACATCTTCAACAGCCATTCCAAGCGGTATGCCAAGCTGTGTATTAAGTCCTGGGTCAACATATACTGGAACAGCTCCGCAGACTATAAGGGCATTTATAGAGCTTCTATGAACATTTCTTGGCATTATAATCTTTTCGCCACGCTTACAGACACTCATAACCATAGCTTGTACTGCACTTGATGTTCCGTTCACCATAAAAAAGGCATGAGCTGCACCAAATGCCTCTGCTGCAAGCTCTTGTGCCTCTTTAATAACGCTTACTGGGTGACAAAGATTATCAAGTGGCTTCATAGAGTTGACATCTACACTCATACACTGCTTACCGAGGAAATTAGTCAGCTCACTATTTCCTTTTCCCTGCTTATGACCAGGGACATCAAATGAAACTATTCTATTTTCTTTGTATTCTAAAAGTGCTTCATAAAGTGGAGCGTCGTTCTGTGAAAGACTCATTTCTGCTTACCTCAATCATAAACATTTGTACCGCTGAAAATCTCTATCATTTCCTTGCGGAGATTGTTTGAGATTTCAAGGCGTTCTTTCGGTGGAAGCTCATAAACATCAGTTTTGAATAGATAATTCTTAAGCTCAATTTCTTTAATGAGCATCTGAGTATGAAAAATATTAGATTGATATACATTAACATCAATAGCATCATATCTGCGGAGAGTTTCCTCTCGGATATAGTCCTGAATTGATGTCATCTTATGGTCAAGAAACAGCTTTTTGCCACTTTGGTCACGAGTAAAGCCACGAACTCTGTAATCTATCGTGATAATATCGGAATCAAAGCTATCAATAAGGAAATCGAGTGTATTAAGTGGGGAAATTGTTCCGCAGGTTGATACATCAATATCAACTCGGAATGTTGCAATAGCATTATCTGGGTGATATTCTGGATAAGTATGCACTGTAACATGGCTTTTATCAAGATGTGCCGCAATCTCTTCACGCCATCTGCCACAGTTACAAGATTCGTCTATCGTTTCAGGATAGCCTTTTTCAGAAATAAGCAAGGTTACACTCGCTCCTTGTGGGTCATAATCCTGCTTAGAGATATTAAGCACACTCGCTCCTATCATATCTGTAACATCACAAAGAATATTCGTTAAACGCTCAGAATTATACTGCTCGTCTATATACTTTATATAGTCTATTTGCTCACGCTGAGATTTAGCATAACAAACATCATAGATATTGAAGCTAAGAGTTTTTGTGAGGTTGTTAAAGCCATATAGCTTAAGCCTTTTTTCCAACCCTAACATCACGACCTTTCAGGCAAAATACATCAATTTACTATATCACAAAACCGAGCGGAAAGCAATGATTTCAGAAATAATTTATATAGTTTATACTACAGTGATTGCATAATCAAATATTCAGTCAGCAATAACTTAATGATTATGCACAAACATTTCGTATATTATTTAAAATGCTTATCTTGACAAGTAATACAAAAATGGTATATATTATATTTGTTGAAATTTTTTATTTTTTCGATAAAATCGGAAAAAATGAAATAAATGGAGGGATTTATAATGAAAAAGGTACCTTTTATCACTAAGGAACAGGCTGAGGAAATTGCAAAAAAATATCCTACTCCTTTCCATATATATGACGAAAAAGGCATCAGAGAAAACGCCAGAAGACTTTATGACGCTTTCTCTTGGAATAAAGGTTTTAAGGAGTTTTTCGCTGTAAAAGCTACTCCTAACCCTACAATTCTTAAAATCTTGAAGGAAGAGGGTTGCGGTACAGACTGTTCTTCCTACACTGAGCTTCTTATGAGCAAACGCTGTGGCTTTGATGGCTCAAATATTATGTTTAGCTCTAATGATACTCCAACAAGCGAGTTCAGATATGCTAACGAAATCGGTGCAACAATAAATCTTGACGATATTACTCATATTGACTTCGTTAAGCAAGCTTGTGGAAAAATTCCTGAAAGAATTTCCTGCCGATATAATCCAGGCGGAAAGTTCTCTATTGCTAATACTATTATGGACAACCCTGGCGATGCAAAATACGGTCTTACAAGACCACAGATGACAGAAGCTTTCAAAACTCTTAAAGAGCTTGGTGCCAAAGAATTTGGTATTCACGCATTCCTCGCAAGTAACACTGTTACAAATGAATATTATCCTATGCTCGCAAAAATCCTTTTCACAACTGCTGTTGAGCTTGCTAAGGAAACAGGCGTTCATATCGGATTTATCAACCTCTCTGGTGGTGTCGGAATCCCTTATACACCAGATAAAGAGCCTAACGATATTTATGCTATTGGTGAGGGTGTTCGCAAAGCATATGAGGAAGTTCTTGTTCCTGCCGGAATGGGCGATGTAGCTATCTATACAGAGCTTGGACGCTTTATGCTTGCACCTTATGGACATCTTGTAACAAGAGCAATTCACGAAAAGCACACACATAAGGAATATATCGGCGTTGATGCTTGTGCTGTAAACCTTATGCGTCCTGCAATGTATGGTGCATATCATCATATTACAGTACTTGGCAAAGAGAATGAGCCTTGCGACCATATCTATGATATTACAGGTTCACTTTGCGAAAATAACGATAAATTTGCAATAGACAGAGCGTTGCCTAAGATTGATATGGGTGATTTACTTGTTATACATGATACAGGTGCACACGGCTTCGCTATGGGATATAACTATAATGGTAAGCTTAAATCAGCTGAACTTCTTCTTCGTGAGGACGGCTCTGTGCTTCAAATTCGTCGTGCAGAAACTCCTGATGACTATTTCGCAACACTTGAAGGATTTTGGGATAAAATTTAAAATTCTCTCCCCTTTAGATTTAAACGAGTTTTAAATTCATATCATTAATTAAACAAGACGGCACAGCAAGAGAACTAATCTCAAGCTGTGCCGTCTGCTTTATATGGGAATGTTAAATGTAAAAATATGCAAATTAATTTTCAGGCTCAACATAATTAGTATGATTACTACACTTACTTAATATTCTGTTAATCTCATCATACTGTTCATCAGTTATATTTACATAGACTGTTTGGCTTTGTGAATTCATAGAATATCCGTTTATTCTATCACCATCATATGAATATTCCAAGTTTACATTTGTAGATAATGAGCATTGAATAAGATTATCTTTTTCTACATCTACATCTTCTGATATGGCATTGATGATTATATTTGATATTTTGCGTAAATCTGAAATATACTTTTTATCAATGCCAGAATCAGTATAATTAACATTATATCTTTTAAGTGTTCCATCTACTGATGGATTCATCATAAGGTCTTCGTCACCAACATTATCATTGTAATATTCAAGTGTAAAATAGTTATCTTTATTCTTCAAATCTGAAAAATCCAGTCTGAAATATTCAGCACTACTTTCATTTTTCTTTACTGTATCTACTATATTATCTTGGATAAGTTTAGACATTGTTTTATTAAGGTACTTATTGTATGTCTTTGGAGTAATTTTAGCATCTATAAGATAATGCTGAGAAAAGCTATTCATACCAACATAACCTATTGTTACTATGCTTGT
Source organism: Pseudoruminococcus massiliensis (assembly GCF_900291955.1). Taxonomy (GTDB): domain Bacteria; phylum Bacillota; class Clostridia; order Oscillospirales; family Acutalibacteraceae; genus Pseudoruminococcus; species Pseudoruminococcus massiliensis. The sequence continues at coordinate 460,722 of NZ_OLMR01000001.1, forward strand.
AGTATTATCTATATTATAATTATTATAAATATCATTATCTCTATAGCTTAGCATACTCTTATCTTCATTACTTGCTGAATTAAATTCTTCTTTATATATTTTCCAAAGTTCATTTAATTCATCTTTTGAAAAATCAATATTTGAAGTATCAATATTTATTGATTTTAATTCTTTATCCGTTGGTAAGCTATATATTGCATTCTCATATTCTTTGTTTTTATGAATATATGAATCTAATGATAAATTCTCACTTCCACCAAGTTTATTTATATTGACATAAACTCTTCTCTTAATATCTCTGCCTGATGAGCAATGGAATATTACATCATAATAAATATAATTTTCACTATAGAATTTACTAAAATCATCTTCTTTAACTTTTTCTACAGTTTCTACCAATGATGATTGCATACACTTAATAAGTTCTTTATCATCAAATTTAATATTCTCGGTTTTATATTTATAATAGTTATCATTAATATATACAGTGTTTAAATAATCATTATTATATGAAATGCTAACTGATGAAATTTCTGATGGTTCTGGAATATCATTTAGTATAAAGTTTCTTTCACTTACACAGGCAATAATAAATATCGCATTAGCTAATATTGCAATGAGATAAAATGGTATAGAAATGAGAAGTTTTTTAGCACTCTTTGTTGTTATCAGCTCATACAAGAAATATGCAAGCAAAGAAACTAATATTCCTATAAGCCAAAACTCAGTATAAACTTTCAAACCACAAGCAAGATTAAAGCTTATAAGTAAAAGTGGGATTGAGCCAAGAAGTATTCTTACAACTGGTTGAACGCCCTTATATGCTGCACTCTTACCTGCTGATTCTGATTTTCTGAATTTATGAATGAAAAAGCCAATTACAAAATAGATTATTGCTAAGATTAAACTATACCATTGAGTTGAGGCGTTCAAAATAGGCGCTGTTTTCTCTATTAAAAATGAATTATTATATATAAATGGTGCGAAAATTATATTATTATAAATATCTGTCAAAGACATAAATGAAACATCTGTAATCTTAACTGATGTATTTATTGCTGTTGTATACAAGAGAATTATAACTCTTGGCAAGAACATTATTATAAGAGTTATAATAATATTTGTAAATATAGTTCCTGAAAGACCTTTTGCTAAGAGAGCGATTGAAGCTACCAACATAGCTAAGATTATGGAAGATATTATTGTCGGCCAGACAAATTCTATGTTTATTACGGTTTTTAATGAAAGTGCATAGATAGTAAACGAAAGAAGTGTACTTACAACTACTGTAACTATACTCCATATAAGTGCGGTAACGGTATATGTAAGATAAACACAGGTTTTACTTAATGGAATAGAATGATAAAAATCCGATGCTTTTCTTATATTCATAAAGTTAAAAAGCAAAAATATCATAACTATCGGCATTATATATTGTATTAAAAATATTGGCATTGAAAATGTGGCAATATCTATTGTAAAGTATGGCTGGGCTTTAAGTGTATCATAATCCATAGATGCATATGAAATAAGCCTTAACAACGGATAGCCACATGATGCTAAAACAGAAATTATCGCGAAACATATTCCCACAACCCTTGTCTGCTTGATTCCTTCGAGCATAAGTGCAGGACTGAAAAATTTATTTCTTTTCATTTTTCTCTTCCTCCTTTTCAAATACATCTTCAAATTTATATCCCATCTCGCCCATTTCAAAGATAAATACTTCTTCAAGTGAGAGCGGAAGTATATCAAGGATAATTGGTTTAAAGCCTGAAAGAATTTCTATAACCTTATCTTTATCACCACGAATAATAGAATTTGATACCACACCGGTTTTCTTAAAGTCGAGAACTTCTATTCCATTATCTGTGAATAGTTTTTTGTCGTAATCAATATTAAACGCAGCTTGAATTTTGAAAAGTGAAGTTTTGAGATTTTGAACATCACTTTCAAAAACAACTCCGCCCTTATGCAAAAGTGTAAGCTGGTCGCAGGTGTCCTCAAGCTCTCTCAAGCTATGGCTTGTGATAACGGCTGTTGCCTGACGCTCGCATATGTCATCAAAAATCAAGTTTTTGACAAGATTTCTCATAACTGGGTCTAAGCCATCAAAGGTTTCATCAAAGAACAGATACTTTGTCTGACAAGACAAGGCACAAATTATAGCAGCTTGTCTTTTCATACCCTTACTAAAGCTTGCAATCTTCTTTTTGGGGTCAAGTCCGAATTTATCTACAAGCATTTTATATCTTTCAAAACTGAAATTCGGATAGCAAGCATTATATAATTTAGCCATTTTATTTAATGTTGCCTGAGATATAAAATAAAGTTCATCTGGAACAAAAACAAAATCACTTTTTGCTTCTTGATTTTCCCAAACCGGCTTTTCGTCTATGCTGATTTTACCCTCATCTGGCTTATAAATTCCTGTGATAAGCCTTAAAAATGTACTTTTACCAGCACCATTACTGCCAACAAGACCATAGATGCAGCCTTCTGAAATTTCACAATTCATATTTTTTAATGCAATAAAATCATCAAATTTTTTTGTTACATTTTCAACTTTAATCATTATGTTCCCCTCCATAAAATAATTTTACTTTATCAATAATTTCATCTATTGTCATACCTGAGAGTTTAAGTTTTTCTACAATAGTTTTTAATTCTGAGTTTGATGTTGACATAAGCTTTTGCACTACTTCCTTTGCATTACATGAAACATATCTTCCTACTCCTGGTACAGAATAAGTAATTCCCATTCTTTCAAGCTCATTATATGCCTTTTGAACTGTATTAGGATTTGTACCACATTCTCGTGAAAGATTTCTGACAGATGGAATCATTTCATCTGATTTTAAAACTTCAGTAACAACTAAGTTTTGTATCTGTTCAACGATTTGTTCATAGATAGGTTTATGACTCATCTTATCTACAACAACTAACTTTTCGTACATATTTACTCCTCCTTTTCTGTAAAATAGGTGTATTAACTATGTTAGTACAGTTATACACCATAAACCCATTTTTGTCAATAGCTAAATGAAAGCTTTTTAATAATTATATATAGTGATTACATCTACTCATATGTATATTTATAAGTGATTTTGCAAATTGCAGACAAAATATTATAAAATTCGACATTATTATAGTATAATACATACAAGGAGGTATATTATACTATGGTAAAAAGAATTACTGTAATATTTTTAATCTCATTGCTTTTAATATATCCTCTTAACAATCTTTTAAATACCTCTGCAAAGTCCAACAATGAAAACTATATCTTAAGAGGCTTTTCATATGGTTTCTATAAAATTATAAATAACAGAAAGGCTACCTGCACTTCTATTACAAGTCAAGGTGAAGAAACTACAATATTTTGCAAAAGCGATTACGAAATCTCTAAGACTGTAACATCTCTATCATATCTTTACATACTTGTTAATTCTGAGGAATATAACACAATATTTACAATTTTAAGAAATGGCTCTGTTGACACATCATATATTCCTGAGAATAATATTATTCCATCAAGCTTTACTGCAAATGACGATTACATATTTTTTATAAGCAATGACGAAAGCTATACTATTTCTATCAAAAGGAATACTCTCGAAACTACTACAAGCTTCTTTTCAGAAAAGGTAAAAAAGCTATTTTGCTATAATGAAAAAGTTTATGCCATTACCGCAAGCTCTTTATATCGCCTTGATAATCCAAATATTCCAATTAAATGCGATATTCCATCTTTTAATGATTTAGAACCTGTTTTCTATGACAATATCTTCATAGATGCAAATGGCAAGGTCTATTCTTTTAGTTTTGACAATGGTTTTAAATACATAAAAACACTTAATTACAAAAAAGTGTTTATACTTAATGATATTTATTATGGAGTAAGTGGAAATCATATAAATAAGTTATCTGAAAATAGCTCAATAACAAGCAGATATAGCTTTTCGGAAAATATTGATGACATTGCTGTGAATGGAAATAAAATTGCCCTGCTTAGTTCTGAAAATGTAAAACTTATTACTGAAAAGGATTTTAAACCAATAGAAAATTCAAGCACAGAAAGCTCTAATCCAATATCAAAACCAAGTTTTGATGGCTTTACCGACTATGAAAATGATGACAATTACATAATAGTTCCACAAGGTACAACTATCGCTATACTACTTAAGAAGCATATAAATTCTGCAAAAAATTCAAGTCTTATATTTTATGACAATAAAAACAGAAAAATATCTTCTGGCAATCTTGGAACAGGGTTTTCACTTGAATATTACGAAAATTCCTTTTTGAAATATAAATATACAATTATAGTTATGGGAGATATAACTGGAGAAGGCTCTGTCAACACTTATGATAAGAGAAAACTTACAGATTATCTGCTTGGAAAACTTGAATTAACCTCTGCACAAAAATATGCAGCTAATTTAGACGCAAACAACTTAATAGATTCTATTGATTTATTACTACTCAATCGCCTTATATTACAATAAATTGCACAAGGTTTATATTAAAATCTTGTGCAATTATTTTTTATTCAATTTATTTTTTAATTATAGGTATTGACAAGTTGATTTCTGAGCATTATAATATAACTAACATATGAACAATTGCTCATATGTTTAAAGAATAGATTAGGAGTGTGTTCCCCTATGGATAATAACGAATTAAATAAAAACTTTGAGGAATGTGTTTCTTGCAACGATAAGGATACTTGCGAAGAAGTTTGTATTCATACTGATGCTGTTGTAAGAGCAAAAAATAATACACCTGACCTCGATATTCTTTTCTCTCTTGCAGAACTTTTTAAAATGTTCGGTGATACTACAAGAATCAGAATTATGTGTGCTTTATTTGAAAATGAACTTTGCGTATGTGATATTGCCGAAGTCCTTGGTATGGGACAATCAGCCGTTTCACATCAGCTGAGATTACTAAGAACTGCTAATCTTGTAAAGGTAAGGCGTGATGGTAAATCATCTTTCTATTCACTTGATGATGAGCACATACAGAAAATTTATGAACTTGGTTTAGACCATATTTTAGAAAAAAGAAAGGGAACTTGATTATGAGTACAATAACAAGAAAATATACCCTTGAAGGTCTGGATTGTGCAAACTGTGCTATGAAAATTGAGGATGCTATTACAAAAATTGATGGTATTGAGAATGTTTCTGTTGTTTTTGCAACAAAAACACTTTCCCTTAAAAGTGGTCTTGATGAACATGAGCTTTTCGACACATTAAAAAAAACAATAGATTCCGTTGAAGATGGCGTTACTCTCATAGAAAAAACTAAAGCTCATAACGAACATCACCACGAAGACGGTAAACATTGCGGTTGTGGTCATGAACACCACCACGAACACCATGAGCATGAACATCATCACGAAGATGGCGAACATTGCTGTTGTGAGCAAGAATATCACCACGAACATCATAATCATAGCCATTCTCATAACAAAACAAGAAAGTATACTTTACAAGACCTCGATTGTGCTAATTGTGCTATGAAAATTGAGGAGGCTATCGCAGGACTTGATGGCATTGATAATGTTATTGTTACATTCGCAACAAAAACTCTTGCACTTGAAAGCAATCTTAATGAAAAGGAACTTTTCGATACTCTCCAAAAGACAATAGATTCTGTTGAAGATGGTGTTACTCTTATTGAGCAGAAAGCCACTAAAGAAAACCAATCGGAGAAAAAAAACTTTAACAAGGATAAACTGATACTCATTGAAACAGGTATTGCTATCGCTTTAACGGCAATAGGCTTGGCAGTTTCTTCTTTTGTTTCACCTGAATGGATTGGCAAAATTATAATTGCTGTTGGTGTATGCTTCTCTGGATATAGAGTAGTCATTAAAGGTCTAAAAACACTCTGTAAGTTAAAGCTTGACGAAAATGTACTTATGATGATTGCTGTTGTTGCTTCATGTGTACTTGGCGAGTTTTTCGAGGCTGCCGCTGTTACAATCCTTTTCAATATCGGTGAATATATCGAAGATAAGGCTGTCAGCAAGTCAAGAAAAGGTATCGAAGCACTTTCTATGATTCGCCCTGATAAAGCACATTTACTTAAATCTGATGGAACTATCCTTACAGTAGACGCCGAAGAAATTCAACCTGATGATATAATTATTGTAAACCCATATGAGCGTATTCCTCTTGACGGTATCATAATTGATGGCGAAAGCTCTCTCGATACTTCTGCTCTCACCGGAGAAAGCATTCCAAGAAATATTGCAAAAAATTCAGATGTTATGTCTGGTATGATGAACCTTGAGGGTGTTCTTACTATAAAGGTAACAAATTCTTGTGAGGACTCCGCAGCATCTCGTATTCTTAAACTTGTTGAAGAAAGTGCCGCGCAAAAGGGCAATTCTGAAAAATTCATAAGCCGTTTTGCAAAGGTATATACTCCGATAGTATTTTTAATGGCATTAGTTCTTGCCGTAGTTCCTCCACTTATCGGCTTAGGTGACTTCACAACATTTATAAATCGTGCATTAGTATTCCTTGTTGCATCTTGCCCTTGTGCATTGGTTATCAGCGTTCCGCTTGGTTTTTACTCTGGAATAGGCTCTGCATCTAAAAACGGTGTTCTTATAAAGGGTGGTAAATTTATAGAAGCAGTTTCTAAGGCTAATACTGTTGCTTTTGATAAAACCGGTACACTCACAAAGGGTGAACTTGCTGTTGCTAATGTTAAGCTTCTTGGCAAAATGTCTAAAGATGAAGTTCTTGCTATTGCGGCTTCTGCTGAGGAATATTCCTCTCACCCATCGGCTCTTGCTATTAAAAGAGCTGCTGAAAAGCTTCATAAGGTTTCACTTACTGACCACAAAGAAATTGCTGGCAAGGGCGTTTCTGCACAATATAATGGCAAGGCTATTCTCTGCGGAAACAAAAAGCTCTTTAATGACAATAATCTAAAAAGTGGCATAATATATCTCTCTGTCGATGGAAAAATTGTTGGTGAAATCGAAACAAGTGATGAAATTCGTGCAGACACAAAAGAAACCCTTAACAAGCTCAAGGCTTTAGGCATTGAACATATAGTAATGCTTACAGGTGACGGCGAAATTGCTGCAAAGAAAATTGCTGATGAATGTGGTCTTAATGAATTTAAACATTCGCTTATGCCTGAAGAAAAGGCAAGCACTGTTAAAGAGCTTCAAAAGGACGGAAAGGTCATCTTCGTTGGCGATGGAATAAATGATGCTCCTGTGCTTGCTGCTTCAGATTGCGGTTTCGCTATGGGACTTGGCAGTGATGCCGCTATTGAATCAGCTGATGCTGTTCTCACAAACGGAACCTTGGCAAAATTGCCTACTGCAATTAAAATAAGCAGAAGTGCTATGAAAACAGTTCGCTTTAATATTGCTTTTGCACTTGCACTTAAAGCTATTGTTCTTATACTTGCTGCGTTTGGATATGCACCTATGTGGATTGCCGTTATAGCTGATACTGGACTTTCAGTTCTTACTGTTCTCAATGCTGCAAGACTTCTTAAAAAGAAATATTAAGTTAATTTCAAAATTTAACAATAATTCAAAAGGACAGCACCGTTATTAGTGCTGTCCTTTTTCTCACCTCCAATAGTAGCCTTACAGATTAAAAGGGAATAAAACACATTTCTGTGTCTAAAATCTAAAGGCACTATGTAGAATTAAGATAAATATGTATAAAGTTGACAATCAATATTATTTGCTTGAATTGAACTGAAAAATGTTGATTTTTGTTTTAGTTTGTGATACAATACTTTTGTGGACGCAAGTCAAGTGTATACATATTTATAAATTATAGGATACGAGAGATTAAAATTTACATTTTAAAGCAGTTGAACTTTAAAGTTATGATTATGATTTCTTCGGGAATATAGGGAGATTCATTCAACCGACTGCATCTTCAACTACTTCTTTAAGGTGTATAAGCTCTAAATTATTTTTATTGCATAATTCTACAAGCTTCTTTGCCCTTTCCTTCTCAAGAAATACATCTGAGATAGAAATAAGAATAATATTTGTCGATTTAAGGCAAACAGCTATTCCATAAGCAACATAGCTTCCAAATTCACAATTTTGCAAATTCTCCTTAATAACCTTATATATATACATTTTAATCTCCCTTTTCAGCTTTATTCGCTGTCCTATGACTTTATTATATCATTAAAAATCATTTTTGATTGTTGCTTGTGAAATAAACACAATTCGCATTGAATCAAGCATTGCTTGACTAAATATATCATTTATAAATTAAGAAAGGATTTTAATTATATGAATATTGCAATATGTGATGATAATCTTTTAGATAGAGAACTGATTGTAGATTTACTTGAATGTTATTTCTTTAATAAATCTATTTCTTATAGCATAGACCAATATGAGAATGGTGATAACCTTATCTATGAAATTGAAGATGGACACCCTTACGATATAGTAATTCTTGATATCTTTATGGGAAAACTTCTGGGAATTGAAGTAGCTAAAAATCTTAGAAAGCTTAAATTTAATGGAGAAATCATTTTCCTGACAGCAAGTTCTGACTTTGCTGTCGATAGCTATGATGTAAATGCTGGAGGATATATACTAAAACCCATTTCATATAACAAGCTAAAAAAAGTTATTGACAAAATAACTCTAAAGCTTGGAACAAATAGCTATTGCGTAAGGCAAAGAAGTAATTTCTTGCTTATTCCATATAATGAAATTGTTTATATAGAAAGCAATAACTCAAAATGTATTCTACACAGAAATAATGGTGAAAAATATAATATCTATAAAAAGCTTAATAAAATTGAATCGGAACTCAATGATTCTCGCTTTTTAAGAAGTCATCAAAGCTATCTCGTTAATATGGATTATATAATTGAGGCTGGAAATCAATTTCAACTCTCTACGGGAGATGCTGTTCTTATTAGACAAAGACATGTTAAAGAAATTCGTAATCAATATCTTAAATATAACGAAAAACATAATACTCATATGGCTTCAATTTCTAATTGATAAACTTAATTATCTTAAAATAATACTATAAATCTATATGATAAAGGAGAATAGTTATGATTTTAGAAAATTTTTATGCTAAAATCGGCGGAAATTATAATGAGGTTTTAGAAAGATTATTAAGCGAAAAACGCATAACAAGCTTTGTAATACGCTTTTTAGATGATAATAGTTTTGAAACGCTATGTCAATATCTTGATAATAAAGATTATGATTCTGCGTTTAATTCGGCTCACAATCTAAAAGGATTAGCACAAAATCTTGGATTTACGAAATTAGCGAAATCTTCAGAAAAATTAAGCAATGCTCTGCGTTCTGATAATCAAGATGTTTTAATGACATCTCATACTCTTATCAATGATGTAATAGCTGACTATAAAGAGGTTAAAGCTGCTATAAAAAAATTAAAGAAACAATTAAAATAATTTTTCTTTTAATTAACAATCCTGATGAAATAGTAAATAAGAAAAATGGAGGTGATATAGGATTTATGTTTGTTTCTATTACGGTAGAAAAATATAATGATATAGTTTGTTTTCATAACTCTGTAAGTGAGTTTTATTTTAAGATTATTATGAAAATAACATAAAAATATGCAATAGGACTATCAATATCCTATTGCATATTTTTTATTATTCGAGTTTTATAAACTGTTTTTCAAAAAATCATACGAAAAAAATACTATGACATACTCAATCCACATTTCTTTTAGGGTAATCCAAAATATAGGCATTGAAAGCACTGTAGACTCGTCTTAGATGGTATAAACTATCATAAGGTAACCTCCATAGAATAACATCATCAGAGTAAAAACAAGGCCTTGAGGATTTGTTTTGGTATAATTTTTCTCTTTCTAAAATAAAAAAATCCGCCTGACATTTATACCTGTCATGCGGATTTTTTGAGGTGATTTGGAAATGTATATTTTCCAAGAAAAAAGCCCTTACCTATTGGTAAGGACTTTTACTATGGTCGAGGTGACAGGACTTGAACCTGCGGCATCTTGGTCCCAAACCAAGCACTCTACCAAACTGAGTTACACCTCGTTTTCTCACAGCTTCATTATTATACTATATGCAATTCATTTTGTCAACACTTTTTCTAAACTTTTTAAAAAAATTTTAAGTTATAATTTGCTGCTTATTTGATAGCTAATATTTTATAATCATTATGAGTATTTCGTTTTCAAAATTCCCTTTATAAAGGGATTTTTCCTCTTATAAGCAATAGTCAAATATGCCTTATAGAAAAATGTCTTCAAAAACTAAAAGTTTTTCTTTTTTATCAATTTCAAATTTTCAGCACACAATTATATTTAAGGGAACCCCCTGCGAGGGTTCCCTACGAAAAACATTCCACTGGAATGTTTTTCTACCCTCCTGCGCTTTGTGAAGTATAAAGTGTTTCGCCGTCTGCGGACGGCGACAAGGGCGTTGCCCTTGACCTACAAGCCTTTGAAAAGGCTTGAGCGAAACTTTTAATTTCTATAAAAATAGGTTCACAACGAATCTGTTGTGAACCTACTTATTTTCATATCTTAGCTTAATATAAAATATTAGTCAAAGAACTTTGAGTGGATAGCTGAAACCGCCTTATCTGCATCATCTGCATTGATAAGAACTGAAACCTTGATTTCACTTGTAGAAATCATCTGAATGTTGATTTGTGCATCAAAGAGTGCCTCAAACATCTTTGTAGCAACGCCTGCATGGCTTTCCATACCTGCACCAACGATAGAAATCTTTGCAACATCTTCTGAGAGAGTTACAGACTTACCGCCGACAACAGAGATAAAGTCTTCCATGATAGCAACTGCTTCTTTGCCGTTTTCCTTAGCTACTGTGAAAGCAATATCCTTTGTGCCGTCACGACCGATTGACTGAAGAATAATATCAACATTTATGCCCTTAGAAGCAAGCTTGGAGAAAAGCTTAAACGCAAGACCCGGAACATCCGGAACACCAACAACTGAAATACGAGCAACATTTGTATCCTTAGCTACACCGCTGACCAACATTTTTTCCATTTTAACTGCCTCCTTAACGATTGTGCCTGGTGCATTTGTCATACTTGAAAGCACCTCAAGCTCTATGTTATATTTTTTAGCCATTTCTACGCTTCTGTTATTCAAAACCTGTGCGCCGAGAGTTGCAAGCTCAAGCATTTCATCATAAGAAATTGTATTGAGCTTCTTTGCGTTTTTGACCTTTCTTGGGTCGGCTGTATAAACGCCCTCAACATCTGTGAATATCTGGCAAAGGTCTGCGTGTGCTGCTGCTGCAATAGCAACTGCACTTGTATCAGAACCACCACGACCAAGTGTTGTAACATCATTATAACGATTAAGTCCTTGGAAACCTGCAACAACAACTATGTTGTTCTTATCAAGCTCTTTCATGATACGGTCTGTGTTTACACGCTTAATTCTTGCACTTGTATAAGCGGAGCTTGTTTCAAAGCCTGCCTGCCAGCCAAGAAGTGAAACAACTGGATAGCCAAGCTTTTCGATAGCCATAGCAAGAAGTGCTATTGACATCTGCTCGCCTGCTGCAAGAAGCATATCTCTCTCACGCTTGGAAGCATTAGGGTTGATTTCGTTTGCTTTTTCGATAAGGTCATCAGTTGTATCGCCCTGTGCAGATACAACAACAACAACACTGTTGCCCTTTTTATATGTATCTGTAACTATTTTAGCGACATTCATTACTCTTTCAGCATTTGCCACAGAGCTTCCGCCGAATTTCTGAACTATTAAACTCATCTGCAATTTCTCCCTCTTTTTATTTTATATATACGCTTATTTTGGTTCAGCTCATATGAGTTAAGCCAAGCAACGCAATAAACAAGATTATTATATCAGATTATCTTTAAAAATTAAAGGTCTGAAATTCTGATTTTTGAAAGAACCTTTATGCCATTATCTTCAAGAGCCTTAATAGCTTTCTCTATATCAGATTCTTTCATATCGCCTGTTGTGAAAGCAAATTCATTTTCCTTAGCACCGTTTCTTGTAAGAGGCTTAACACCTATAAAAAGCTCAGTAGCTTTTTCAAAAGCTAACTTCGTATTGTTAGACTCTGCTCTTACATAAACGCTCATAATTGTATTTGCATAAGGTTCTACATCGCTCTCTGAACCATCTGCCCAACCAAGATACTTTCTTGCAGAAAGATGCTTAACGCAATCGATAATATCAGCAACAACAGCACTTGCGGTAGGAAGCTTACCAGCACCCTTACCATAAAATACAACATCTCCTGTTGCATCGCCACGAACAAGAATACCGTTGAATACATCATCAATACCAGCAAGCTGACTGCTACGCTCAATGAACATAGGCTCAACTGTAATATCGACCTTACCGTCCGCAAGCTTCTTAACCTGACCTATAAGCTTTACTACTCCGCCCCATGCGTCTGCATAAAGAACATCGTCGAGGGTGATTTCTGTTATGCCCTTTGTATTAACATAATCCGGATAAATATGCTTGCCATATGCAAGAGAGGCAAGAATACAAATCTTTCTGCAAGCATCATCGCCCTCAATATCAGCCTTAGGATTTCTCTCGGCATAGCCAAGCTCCTGAGCCATTTTGAGCGCATCTGCAAAAGGCATTTGCTCACGAATCATCTTTGTAAGAATAAAGTTTGTTGTACCATTGAGTATACCAGCAATCTCTATAACATCATTTGCTGCAAGGCACTGGCTCATTGGACGGATAATTGGAATGCCACCACCTACGCTTGCTTCAAAGAGGAAATTTGCGTTCTTTTCCTGTGCGATTGCAAGAAGCTCTGCACCTTTCTTAGCAACAAGCTCTTTATTTGAAGTTACAACGCTTTTGCCTGCCTGTAAGCAGCGTTTAACGAAATCATAAGCAGGATTGACTCCACCCATAACCTCGGCAACAACTTTAACTTCTTCATCGTTTAAAATATCCTCAAAATTCTTTGTAAATCTATCCGCAAGAGGACTATCAGGAAATTCTCTTATATCAAGGATATACTTGATATTGATTTCTTCCTTTGCTCTTTTTGCAATGCTTTCGGCGTGGCTTGTTAAAACTTCTACAACGCCTGAACCGACTACACCATGTCCCATAACCGCTACTTGTACCATTTTTATATCTCCCTTACATTTTATATTAAATAATTTTATCTTGTTTCTGTTGAGCTTGTCTGCTCTGGTTCAGATGTTTCTATAACTGATTCTACGCTCTCTGTTGAGCTTTCCACACTCTCAATACTTTCTGTACTCTCTGTTGAGCTTTCTCCACTCTCTGTACTTTCGATACTTTCTGTTGAGCTTTCATCGCTTGTATCAGAAGTAGATGATTCATCAGACCGGCTATATTCTGTATTGCTTGATTCCGGAGGTGTAATAACTTTTCCGTGGGTAGAAATACAAGTTCCAGGCATATTATCCGATGTATAATAGCCCGTTACTGTATCTGGGCAAAGTGAATTTGCAAGCAAACCAGTTTCTCGACAGAACTTCTGAGGAATAACTGTATCTGGTATGTTGAAATCTTTATGTTCCTTAGTTTTGAGATATTCTGTCATAATCTCAGACCAAAGAATATGATTCTTACCCTCTTCTTCTTGATTTATTGAGGCAGGAATATCGTGTCCTTGCCAAATGCCTGCAACAGCATAAGGAGAAGCACCTACAAACCAGTTGTCATAGGTATTATCAGTAGTACCTGTCTTGCCTATAATATCCCAGCCAGTAACTGCTGCACGATAGCCAATGCCCTCTTTATCACTGACAACCTGATGGAGCAATCTATTCATGATTGCCGCTGTTTCTTCACTTATAGCACGAGAGGAAACTCTCTTATCTCTTTGATCAAGAATAATATTGTTATCTTGGTCAGTCACATAATAGTAGGTATATGGCTCATAGTATGTTCCACCATTACAGAATGGAATATATGAAGCTGTCATTTCACGGACAGTTGTTCCTCCGTGAACACCACCCATAGACATAGCAACGATATTTTTTGAGTCTTGGTCGGGGTCAAGATGTGCAAGCTTAAACTTATTTGTAGCATAGTTATAGCTTTCTCTCATACCTATTTGATTTAGAAGATTAACCGTTGCTGCGTTTGATGAAATTTCAAGGGCTGTCATAACTGTAATATTGCCACGATAGCCTTCGTACCAGTTATTAGGGCCTGCTATGGTATTTCCATTTGCATCATAAGCCCAATCCTGAATAGCTGTATCTGAAATCAATGATGAGAAATTAACTATCTTATCTTCAATAGCTGGAGCATAAACCGCAATAGGCTTAATTGTTGAACCTGGCTGTAGGTATGCACCATTTGCTCTATCAAAGAGGAATAATCCATCCTTTTCTTTACGGCTGCCTATGGTTGCAAGTACCCTGCCGTCAAGTCCCATCATAATATAACCACATTCAAGCTTTTTATCCTTAGGAGTTTTCCACTGAAGAACCTTTTTCTGTGCTATGCTCTGTGCTGTTGGGTCCATTGCTGAATATATTTTAAGTCCTTCTGTATAAAGCTTTCTTTCAGCTTCGCTTTCACTTATATTAAGATTTTTTTGCAAGGCCTCAGAAACTTCTCTAAAGAGCATATCATTATACCAGCTTTGAGTGGTATCTTCGTCCTCGTCATCATTATAGCTATATCCAACAAAGGTCATTGTTGCCGATTCTTTCATAGCCGCTTCATACTCAGACTGAGTAATTCTGCCCTGTGAATACATCTCGCCGATAACAACTTCACGACGCTTTTTATTATTCTCAGGATAAGCAAGAGGATTATAAACCGCAGGATTCTGTGTAATACCTGCAATAGCCGCACACTCTGCAATAGAACACTCATTTATATCTTTATCAAAATAAAGATTTGCAGCAGCCTGAACACCACTGCAACCACTTCCGAAGTTTACTATATTAAGGTAAGCTTCAAGAATTTCCTCTTTAGTGTATTGCTTTTCGAGGTCCAGTGCGTGAAATATTTCTGTAATCTTACGATTAAGGCTGACATCATCATTCTCTGTAACATTCTTAACAAGCTGTTGTGTTATTGTAGAGCCACCGTAATCAGCACTTCCTGTAATAAGGCTTAATACAGCACCACTTGTACGAATCCAGTCAACACCCTTATGGTCATAGAAACGCTTGTCCTCAATAGAAACAACTGCATCTGTCATCGCCTTTGGAATATTATTATAATCAACCCAAACACGGTTTGCTGTGTTATAAAGGTTTTGGTCGAGCGTTACTGTTCCGTCATCATTCGTGACATAAATACTACTGGTTATATTTTTCTTTGCATTTCTGAGGTCCAGACTGAATGGCTCGTTTGCTACATCAATTATATAAGCCACAATAGAAATTATAACTACTACACCAGTAATAGCTCCAACCAGCAAGACAGTAAGAAGTATTCTCTTAACAATCCCCCAAACTCTGGATAAAGCTGGGTGGTTCTCTGTTAAAATCATCACGCCACCTTCGTCAGAATAATTACTTATATCAGTATTTTTCATTCACGACAACCCGCCTTTCCCGAAAAATAATTCGTTCTAAAAAATCAAAAATAATCATAGCTTGCTTATCTTACATATAAGAATTGAATGTTATCCTTAGTATTATACCATAAAATCAAAAAAATGGAATGAAAAATTAAAAAATTCAAAATATATTTGCGATTTACCTAAATTTTAAAGAAATTTTATAGCATTTGACGAATAAATCGCCATATTTCTGGCAAAATTAAGCTTGAAAAATCCAAATATTTCATAAAAGGAGAGTAATTATAATGAAAAAAATGATTGCTGTTACAGGTTGCTTTGTGATATTCTGCCTTGTTATAAATGGTATACTGATTCCCTCTTTGCCAAGTGTAAATGCTGAAAACACTCCTCCAACTACACAGACAAGCTATATTGAAGAAAGCTCTGAAGCTTTATCTAAATCTGAAGAATTTTACACTTTAAAGGAATATAATGGGAAAATTGCTGTTTACTCATCAAATTCGGACAAGCCGATAGAAATAACAAACGCATCTACTGCTAAACTTCCAAAAAGCGACCAAGAGGCTCTAAAAGATGGTATCAAAGCCGAATCTAAGAAAGAGCTTAATCGTCTTTTGGAGGATTTTTGCAGTTAATAACAATTTTGAAAAGGATTGAGCAAGATTTTTAAGTGCTTTAAGTGAAAACCTTGTGGAACTATCGTTACTAACAAAAGGAATTTGAGAGTGGGACTTCGTCCACCGCTTGAGAAGAACGATATGTTAAGGGCTTTGCCCTTAAAACCCACGAAAGGCTCTGTCCCTCGACCCTGCAAGCTTTTGAAAAAGCTTGAGCAAAACTTTTATCTGTCTTAGATAAGCCAATTAGCTAATCGGTAGTTTAGTCCTCCGCGTGAAAAATTTCTCACGCTTATCACGAGCGAGACTTGTCGAGCGATTCCGCGGCTTGACAGCGGCGGCACGCCGCCTTGAGCAAAACTTTTATCTGTCTTAGATAAGTTAATTAGCTAATTGATAGTTTTATCATTCGCAGCAACAATCTTCTCTAATACATTACGAGCAAGACTTGCCAAGCGGTTTCGCGGCTTGTCCTGTGCGGTCACGCACCGTTTTGGGAGCAGCAACCCGACACCTATGTCGCATAATAACTTGACAAAGGCTGTATTATATATTAAAATAAAATGTGCATAATATGCCAAAGAAAATTATTTTTATACAATACTACAATGTTTAATTTTCCTTGAAAATTCGACTTATTCGGTCGAATTATTTCGTAAATCAGATATTTATTTCAAAAACGGAGGAAAAGTTTTTATGAGTTTCAGCATTCTCGGAACAGGCAAGGCTGTGCCTGATTATATCCTTACAAATGATGAGCTTGCAACTATCGTTGAGACAAACGATGAATGGATTCGTACCAGAACAGGTATCGAGGAAAGAAGAATCTGTAAGGACGAAACTATTACTGAGCTTTGCGTAAAAGCAGCTAAAGAGGCACTTGATGATGCAGGTATCACTGCTGAACAGCTTGACCTCATTATTTGCTCTACTATGCGTGGCGAAAATCTTACACCTTCTCAGGGCTGTATGATTCAAAAGGAAATTGGTGCAAAATGCCCTGCTTTCGACCTTAATGCCGCTTGCTCAGGCTTTATCTATGCTCTTGATGTTGCAGATGGCTATTTTGTAAGAAAAAAGGTAAAGTATGTTCTTGTCGTTTCTATGGATAACCTCTCTAACATAACAAACTGGAAAGACCGTTCAACCTGTGTTCTTTTCGGTGATGGCGGTGCTGCCGCTGTTCTTGGCGAGGGTGATGACCTCCTTGCAATTCATCTTACTGCCGCAGGAAATGACGAGGTTCTTCGTATTCCTCACGGTGAAAACTCTTCTCCGTTCTATGAACATAAGCCTGAACCTGCACTTCTTCAAATGATGGGTAATGATGTTTATAAGTTTGCTGTAACTGCTATGCCTGAGGGTATAAGAACAGTCGTTGAAGAGGCTGGTCTTCAACAGAGTGATGTTAATTGGGTTATTCCTCATCAAGCTAATATCAGAATTATTAATACAGCCGCAGCAAAGCTTGATATTCCAAGAGAAAGATTTTTCTGCAATATCAATCACTATGGCAATACTTCTTCAGGAAGTGTTCCTATTGCTCTCCACGAAGCAAGTCAGGCTGGACTTCTCAAGAAGGGTGATATAATTGCTCTTTGTGCTTTCGGCGGTGGTCTTACAACAGGAAGCTGTATTATTCGTTGGTGTAAATAATTTGTTTTCGGTATGAAATCTGCTTTTTTCGGAATCATATCTAAAATAATGCTTAAAATACGATAAATTTAACGGAGGTTAAAAGTCTTATGGCAAAAACTGTTTTTGTTTTTTCAGGACAAGGTGCTCAATATCCATCAATGGGTAAAGAACTATATGAAAACTCACCTGCCGCAAAGGCTGTTTTCGATATGGCTGAAACAATTCGTCCCGGAACTATTAAACAATGCTTCGAGGGTACTAAAGAAGAACTTAGTATAACTATCAATACTCAACCTTGTATGTTTGCAGTTGACCTTGCAGCTGCAGCCGCAGTTAAAGAGGCGGGCATTAACCCCGATTACATAGCTGGCTTCTCTCTTGGCGAAATTGCTGCTGTAGCTTTCGCAGGAATCTTATCATACGAAGAAGCTTTTAAACTTGTATGCAGACGAGCAGAGCTTATGGATAAAGCTGCAACCGAAAATAAGGGTGCTATGGCAGCTATCCTTAAGCTCACAACAGATAAAGTAGAAGAAATCTGCAAAAAATATAATAAGGCTTGGCCTGTAAACTATAACTGCCCTGGACAAACAGTTGTTGCTGCCTCTGAGGATGAAATTGACGCTCTCTGCGAAGATGTAAAGGCTGAAAAGGGCAAGGCTGTTAAACTCGCTGTAAGCGGTGCTTTCCATTCTCCATTTATGGAAAGTGCATCTAAGGGACTTGCTGAATACCTAAATGGTATTACTCTTAGCGAACCAACTATCCCTGTTTATGCTAATCTCACTGCAAAGCCTTATACATTATCAGACGCTAAGGAACTTCTTGCAAAGCAAGTTATGAACCCTGTAAAATGGCAGACTACTGTTGAAAACCTTATCGCAGAGGGTGCAGATACCTTTATTGAAGTTGGTGTAGGCAAAACTCTTGTTGGCCTTGTTAAAAAAACAAGCAAGGAAGTTACTGCTGTTAATGTTGAAAACAAGGCTACCTTAGATGAGGCTAAGGCTGTTGTTCTTGGTTAAAGCTAAGAAATAAAACGAGCCTTCAGCTTTAAAGGGTTTAACCTTGAAAGGAATGAGTATAAATGTTTGAATTAACTAATAAAAACGCAATCGTTACTGGTGCTTCAAGAGGTATCGGCAAGGCTGTTGCTTTAAAGCTTGCTGCTCTCGGTGCAAATGTAGCTGTTGTATATGCAGGAAATGCTGAAAAAGCTAACGAAACTGTTGCAGAAATTGAGTCTCTTGGTGTAAAATCTAAGGCATACTGCTGTGATATTTCAAGCTTTGATTCTGCAAAAGAACTTATCGCTTCTGTAATCGAGGAATTCGGCGGAGTTGATATTCTTGTAAATAATGCTGGTATCGTTAAAGACTGCTTGGTTCTCTCTATGAAAGAAGAGGACTTTGACAGAGTTATTGATGTAAACCTCAAGGGTACATTCAATATGATTAAGAATGTATATCAGCATATGATGAAAAAGCGTCGTGGCAGAATTATCAACCTTTCATCTGTTGTTGGTCTTAATGGCAACGCTGGTCAGGCTAATTATGCTGCTGCTAAGGCTGGTATTATTGGTATGACAAAATCAGTTGCTAAAGAGCTTGCTGCTCGTGGTGTAACTGTTAATGCTATTGCTCCTGGTTTTATCGGAACTGATATGACTGCCGCTCTCAGCGACAAAAACAAGGAAGCTATAATGGCATCTATCCCTGCAAAGAAAATGGGTACTCCTGATGATATAGCTAACACTGTTGCATTCCTTGCAAGTGACGAAGCTTCATATATCACAGGTGAAGTTATTAAGGTTGATGGCGGTATGGCGATGTAATTTGCCTTTCGCTTGATATATTTAGGAGTATAATTGTTGGAACACTCGGAATTTGTCTGAGTTATGAGAAAGGAATTGTTTTAAATGAGAAGAGTTGTTATAACCGGTATCGGTGCTGTAACACCTGTCGGAAACGATATAGAAACAATGTGGAATTCACTTGTAAATGGTAAAAATGGCATCGACTATATAAAGAGCTTTGATACAGAAAAGCTCAAGGTTAAGGTTGCTGCTGAAGTTAAGGACTTCGACCCAACAAAATATATCGAGAAAAAGGAACTCAGAAAGACTGACCTTTTCTGTCAGTATGCTATTGCAGCAGCTTGTCAGGCAGTCGAGGATAGTGGCATTATCGGTACTATTGAAGACGAAAAGCTTGGTGTTTATGTTGGTTCTGGTACAGGTGGTATGCACACATTTTTCACTCAATGTGAAAATATGATTGCCGAGAAAAAGATTTCTCCATTCTTTATTCCTATGATGATAGGTAATATGGCTGCTGGTCTTATTGCTATCCGTTTTAGTGCAAAAGGTCCTTGCCTCCCTGTTGTCACAGCTTGTGCTACATCAACACACGCTGTCGGTGAAGCTTTCCACGCAATTAAGAACGGTTATGCAGACGCTATCATCACTGGTGGTGCTGAGGCCGCTATTACACCTCTTGCAATAGCAGGTTTCTCAAGCTGTATGGCTCTTTCCACAAGAAATGACCCGAATAGCTCATCTATCCCATTTGACAAACGCCGTGATGGCTTTGTTATGGGTGAGGGTGCTGGTATACTCGTTCTTGAAGAATACGAACACGCTGTTGCTCGTGGTGCTAAGATTTATGCAGAGGTTGCAGGATATGGCAATACCTGCGATGCACACCATGTTACAGCTCCAGACCCAGAGGCAGCTGGTGCAGCTCGTTGCGTAGAAATCGCATTAAAAGAGGCTGGTATCACTGATGATGATACTCTCTATATCAATGCTCACGGCACAAGCACACCTGCAAATGATAAGACAGAAACAGCCGCTTTCAAGAGAGCTCTCGGCGAAAAGGCTTATGACGCATATATCAGCTCAACAAAGTCTATGACAGGACATATGCTCGGTGCAACAGGTGCAGTTGAAGCTATTGTTGCTGCTCTTGCTGTTAAGAACGGAATCGTTCCTCCTACTATCGGACTTGAAGAGCCAGACCCAGAATGTGACCTCAACTATGTTCCTAACAAGGCTGTTGAAGCACCACTTACTGCTGCTGCATCAACTACATTTGGTTTCGGCGGTCACAACGCTTGTATCGCTTTGAAGAAAGTAAGCGAATAAGAAAATTTTTAATAAATCTATAAAAGCCTTTTAAATAGCTTATTAAATGGCTTTGCCTTTAAACAAAACGGAGCGGTAAAAAGCCGCTGAAAGGAATGAATCAAATGCCAATTTTTGATATTGACGAAATCAAGGAGCTTTTGAACGCATTCGATAGCTCAAAAGCAACTGAGCTTGAAGTAAGAGGAATGGACGGCGAAAGATTGATATTCAAGCAAACAACAGCCGCTCCTGTTATTGTTGCTAATGAACAGCCTATAATAGCACAACAGCCTACTACTGTTACAACTACTATTCCACAGGCAGTTTCCAACGATGCACCGTCTACTTGCACAAAGGAAGAAGCTGTTCAGGAAGGCACTCCTATTCCATCTCCTATGGTAGGTGTTTTCTATGCGGCATCTTCACCTGACGCTGAGCCTTATGTTAAGGTAGGTTCTAAGGTACATAAGGGTGATGTTCTTTGTCTGATTGAGGCTATGAAGCTTATGAACGAGGTTACTGCTGAAAAAGACGGCGAAATCGTAAGCATTTGTGCTGAAAACGGTCAGGTTGTAGAATACGGTCAGGCTTTATTTATGGTAAAATAAAATATCAATTCGGAGTTTGAAAGAATTTCGACTTCTTTAGGTCGTGATTCTTTCAAGCTTTGTTTTGTTTGTGAAAGGAATTGAAAAACAGTGAATAAGGAAGAACTTAAAGCTATTATCCCTCACAGAAATTCTATGCTCCTCATTGATGAGGCCACAAAAATTTCAGAAGATACTTCTGTCGGCAAGAAAACTATTGTCGGTGACGAATGGTTTCTTGATGGTCATTTTCCGGGCAACCCTATTGTTCCGGGAGTTATACTCTGCGAAATGATGGCTCAGACAAGTGCTGTTATTATTGCTGAAAAATCCGCAGTAAGCACCCCATACTTCACAAGCATTGAAAAGGCTCGCTTTAAAGAAATGGTTCGCCCTGGCGATACATTTGAGATTGAATGCAAACTTACAAAAAATCGTGGTATGTTCTATTTTATCGAGGGCAAGGGTACTGTAAACGGTAAACTCTGTGTTAGTGCCAATTTCTCTTTTGCTCTTATTGAAAGGGAGTAAAGACATTGTTTTCTAAAATATTGATTGCAAACAGAGGCGAAATTGCTGTAAGAATTATTCGTGCCTGCCGAGAGATGGGCATTTCTACTGTTGCTGTTTATTCTCAGGCTGATAAGGACGCTCTTCATGTCAGCATAGCTGATGAAAGCTACTGCATTGGTGGTCCTCAGGTTGGCGACAGCTATCTTAATATGGCTGCTATACTTACAGTTGCTGTTATTTCTGGCGCTCAGGCTATTCACCCAGGATACGGACTTCTTTCTGAAAATGCAAAATTCGTTTCACTTTGTGAAAAGTGTAATATTGAGTTTATCGGTCCTTCAAGCGAAATGATTTCTAAGCTTGGCGACAAGGACGAGGCTCGCAGAACTATGAGAAATGCAGGCGTTCCTGTAACTCCTGGTACTGATATAATAGAAGATGTAAATATTGCTAAGGAAAAAGCCGCAGAAATCGGATATCCTATCCTTATAAAAGCTCGTTCTGGCGGTGGCGGTCGTGGTATTCGTCTTGTACATAACGAGGACGAATTTGAAAACGCTTTCCACTCGGCATCAGCAGAGGCTCAAAGTGCTTTTGGTGATGGTGCTGTTTATATTGAAAAGTACCTCAAGCCTGTTAAGCATATTGAAATGCAGTTACTTTGTGATAAGTTTGGCAATGTAGTTTGCCTTGGTGAGCGTGAATGCTCTGTTCAGCGTAAAAATCAGAAGCTTATAGAGGAAAGCCCCTCCCCTGCCATCACTCCTGAAATTCGTGCAAATATGATGGAAGCTGCTAAAAAGGCTGCTCTCGCCGTTGGCTATGAAAATGCTGGTACAGTAGAATTCTTGCTCGATAAAGACAAGAATTTCTACTTTATGGAAATGAATACAAGACTTCAGGTTGAGCACCCTGTTACAGAAATGGTCGTAGGTATCGACCTTGTTCAATGGCAAATCAGAATTGCCGCAGGTGCAAAGCTTTCTATGACGCAGGATAAGATTTTTATTCACGGAAGTGCCATAGAATGCCGTATCAACTCAGAAGACCCTGATAATAATTACCGTCCAAGCTGTGGTACTATCAATCTTTTACATATTCCTGGTGGCCCTAATGTTCGTTTTGATACTGCTATATATCAAGACTATACTGTACCGCCATATTATGATTCTATGATAGGAAAGCTTATTGTTCAGGCTCGTTCTCGTGAGCTTGCTATAAGAAAAATGAAAATGGCTCTCAGTGAGCTTATTATTCAGGGCATTACTCATAACAGAAATCTTCATTTAGATATACTATCTGATAAGGAATTTGTTGACGGCACTTATACAACAGGCTTTATGGAAGATTTTGATAAACGCCGTAACAAACAAAAGGACGAGTAATTTGCTCAAAGCTAACTATAATATATCTACAAGCCTTTGGGTACTTTGAGCGGAAAGGAAAAAGCTTTAATGTTTAATTCTGATATTTTTAATTTTATGAAGCCAAAAAATGAGCTTGAAAATCAGGGCGAATGGGCAGAAACCCGTCCATTTATTCCAGATGAGCTTTGGGTTAAATGCCCTGCTTGCAAAAATATGATTCTTACCTCTGACCTTGAGGATAACCTAAAGGTTTGTAGCAAGTGTGGTCATCACTTTCGCACAAATGCTCGCTACCGCATAAATATAACCGTTGATGAAGACAGCTTTAAGGAAATGGACGCTGACCTCGTTTCTGAAAATATTCTTGATTTTCCTGAATATACCCGCAAGCTTAAGACATCAAAGATGTCAAGCGGAGAGAATGAATCTGTTATCTGCGGTACAGCAGAAATTGAGGGTTCTAAGACTGTGCTTTGCGTGATGGATTCATCTTTTATGATGGGCTCTATGGGAACTGTCACAGGCGAAAAAATAACTCGTGCATTTGAATATGCAACGGAAAATAACCTACCTGTTGTCGTTTTTACTGTTTCTGGTGGTGCAAGAATGCAGGAGGGTATCCTCTCTCTTATGCAGATGGCTAAGACAAGCGGTGCTGTTAAGCGTCACAGCGACAAAGGCTTGCTCTATATAACAGTACTTACAGACCCTACAACTGGCGGTGTTACTGCAAGCTTTGCTATGGAGGGCGATATTATTCTTGCTGAACCAAAAGCCCTTATCGGTTTTGCTGGACCAAGAGTTATAGAACAGACTATTCGTCAAAAACTTCCTAAGGACTTTCAGACAGCTGAATTTCTCCTTGAAAAAGGCTTTGTTGATGCTGTTGTCAACCGCAAGGATATGAAAAAGACACTTTCAAAGCTTTTGAAGCTTCATTCTAAGGAGGGAATCTAAGATGAGTGCGATAGATAAAGTTAATGCTGCAAGAGCAAATAACAGACCTACTTCAATCGACTATATAAATAAAATATTCGGAGATTCCTTTATAGAGCTTCATGGCGACAGAAAGTTCGGCGATGATAAGGCTATTGTCGGCGGTATAGCAAAGCTTAATGATATGCCTGTAACAGTCATTGGCATAGAAAAAGGCAGAAACCTCAAGGAAAGAATGGAAAGAAATTTCGGTTCTGCTCACCCTGAGGGCTACCGCAAAGCTCTAAGACTTATGAAACAGGCTGAAAAGTTCAGACGACCTGTCATCTGTTTCGTCGATACATCAGGTGCATATTGTGGTATTGGTGCTGAGGAGCGTGGTCAAGGTCAGGCAATCGCCGAAAATCTTATGGAAATGATGACTCTCAAAACACCTATTCTTACTATTCTCATCGGTGAAGGCGGAAGCGGTGGTGCATTGGCACTCGCAGTTGCAGATGAGGTATGGATGCTTGAGAATGCTATTTATTCTGTTATCTCTCCTGAGGGCTGTGCAAGTATTCTTTGGAAAGATTCGAGCAAAACTGCTGAAGCATCTGAATGCTTGAAAATAACCTCTCAGGACCTTTTCTCTATGGGCGTTATAGAAAGAATTATAAGAGAGCCAAAAGACCTTGACAGCAAGCTTTTTGACGGTTTAAAGCATATTATTGAACAGACTGTCAGCAAAAAGCTTGAACAGCCAATAGATGTTTTGCTCGATAACAGATATAATCGTTTCAGAAAATTTGGCAAGGATTCTGCTGCTTATCTTAGAAATGATGAGTAATTAAACATAAAATAAAGTTTTACAATCATTCACTTGCTTGACTTTTATGATTAGTCGGTATATAATTTGAAACACAAATAACTCAAACACAAGCCATATCGCAAATAGCCTTGTGCTTTCGTTTAAGCAAAATTATTCCACTGAAAATAGAATTCGTGCTATCAAAGCTTTTGAACTCATTACTTCAACAATTAATATATAAAATGCGTTTAATGGGAGAAGTAGTAATATTCGCCTATCACAGAGAGGAGGTCATAGCTGAAAGACCTCTATATGCGATATTATGAAATGCACCCGTCAGCACACAGTAGGAAATGACTGTGCGTATTGTCTGCGTTAAGGATTTTAATGAGGACAGAATTTTTCTGTTAAATTAGGGTGGAACAGCGATAATCTCGCCCCTGAACTTTTTCAGGAGCGGGATTTTTTTATATTATAAAAAGGAGTGTTTTTATGAAGATTTTTAATACCTTGACAAGAACGAAGGAAGAATTTATCCCTATCAAAGATGGCGAAGCTAAGATTTATGCCTGCGGACCAACAGTTTATAACTATATTCATATCGGTAATGCAAGACCTATCTGCGTTTTTGATATTCTAAGACGCTACCTCGAATACAGAGGTTTTAAGGTTACTTTCGTTCAGAATTTTACAGATATTGACGATAAAATTATCAACAAGGCTAACGAAACTGGCTCGGATTATATTTCTGTTTCAGAAAAATTTATCAAGGAATATAAAATTGATGCTAAGGGCTTGAATATTCGTGAGGCAAGCGTTCACCCAAGAGCTACTGAAAATATGAATGAAATCATTGATATGATTAAAACTCTTATTGACAAGGGCTATGCTTATGCTGTTGATAATGGAGATGTCTATTTCAGACCAGCAAAATTTAATGAATATGGTAAGCTTTCACATCAGCCTCTGGAAGATTTGGAGGCAGGTGCAAGAATAAATATCGGCGAAAGAAAAGAAAATCCTATGGATTTCGCTCTTTGGAAAGGTGCAAAGCCAGGCGAACCATCTTGGGAAACTCCTTGGGGAAATGGTAGACCAGGTTGGCACATTGAGTGTTCTTCAATGGCAAGAAGATACCTTGGCGAAACTATTGATATTCATTGCGGTGGTCAGGACTTGATTTTCCCACACCACGAAAATGAAATTGCTCAAAGTGAATGCTGCAACGGCGTTCCTTTTGCACATTACTGGATGCACAACGGCTACATCAATGTTGATAATAAAAAGATGTCCAAATCGCTCGGAAACTTCTTTACAGTAAGAGATGTTGCTGAGAAATACGGCTATGAGCCTATTCGTTATCTAATGGTTTCTTCACATTATCGTATGCCAATTAACTACTCTGTTGAAATTATTGAGCAGTGCAAGGCATCTCTTGAGCGCCTTTATAACTGCAAAAATAATCTTGAATTTGCTATCGAAAATGCAGCTGTTGCTGAAAATGACGGCGATAATGCACTTATCGAGGCTTACGATAAGCACCGCCAGAAATTCATATCTGCTATGGACGATGACCTCAACACAGCAGATGCTATAACTGTTATGTTCGAGCTTGCAAAGGATATAAATACAAATATCACTAACACACCTTCAAAGAAGCTTGCTGAGGAATCACTCAAAATCTTTATGGAGCTTGCAAATGTTCTTGGTTTGCTTTATGTAGACGAAAAAACTTCTCTTGATGATGAGATTGAAGCACTTATCGCACAAAGAAATGAAGCTCGTAAAAATAAGGACTGGGCAACAGCAGATAAGATTCGTGACGAACTTAAAGCAAGACATATCGTTCTTGAAGATACACCTCAAGGTGTTAAGTGGAAGATTGTGAATGACTGATGTATAGGCTGACTAATAAAGAAATTTCAGACTTGATTCATACAGCCTTTTCTATAAGGAAATTAAGCTATTCTCCTTATTCAAAATTTGCAGTTGGTTCAGCATTACTTTGTGATGACGGCGAAATCTATGGTGGCTGTAATATTGAAAATTCATCATATCCTGTTGGAATATGTGCGGAGAGAACAGCTATTTCTAAGGCAATTTCATCGGGTAAGCGTAATTTTAAGGCTATTACAATAGTTGGTGGTTTTATGGATAATTCAAATTTGGATTATTGTCCACCCTGCGGAATGTGCCGACAGTTTTTAAGTGAATTTTGTGATAAGGATTTTGTAATAATCTTAGCAAAATCTTTAAATGAATATAAATTAATTGGCTTTGATGATATATTGCCATTTCCGTTCAGCTAACCATTTTTCTAAAACAATTAACAGCTTTTCTTACCTCTTAAGGAGTGGGCAATGTCCGCTCCTTTTTACTAATATTTCTCGTTTTATTAATCTCCTATCCCCTTAAAATCAAAATTTCTTTCTCATATACTTTCAAATATTACTACTCCCTTAACATAAAAATTCCCCCTTACGGTTAAATGTTTACTTACATTTCTACCGTAAGGGGGTGTTCTTTCATTGTATGTCTTTACTGGACTTGTTTAATAATGCGAGAGTTTTTCAACTATTATGTATATGTTTAAATTACATTACATTGTTGTTTGCACCATTCTTTAAGAAATATGCTGCGATAGTATAAAGAACAGGAAGTGCAAGAGCAGAAACAATAGATATGATATTGAACTCGCCTGATGAAATATTAAGGATAATGCTTGCGATACCGATAACAATATTGATGATACCAAAAATAAAGCATACATTTGCCTTTTCTGGCTTATTAGCATTAACAACACCAAGAATACCAGCAACAAACTCTGCAACGCTTGCTATTATAGCTATAATAACTGCAAGAGTAAGAAGTCCACTAACAGCTGAAGCAGTTGCACTATCTGCGATAGCATTTGCAGCTGTTGCTAACAAAACAGAGCCAAAAAGAAGTATCAATGAAGCTACGATTGAAATAGCTCCAAAAATAATTGAAAGAATACCTGTAACCTTTAACATTTTACCTGCTGACTGTTGATTCATAATAATTCCTCCTAAAAACTTTCTATATGAAAGTGTAATATTGTAATGATTAAATTATATAATATCAAGATTAAAAAATCTATTCGCATTTTATACAAATATTTACTATTAAATTTACTATTATTTATATAAAAGATTAAAAATATTAAAATTATAAATATAATCTATATCATAATTTATCAAACTTCGAGAGTAGAGTATTAATTAACATTATAAAATTATATTTAATACTATTCATTTATTTTTTCTTTTATGAATAATTACAAATTAAAAGCTTCATATTTGCTTCAATTTATACCCAAAAATAATATTTTTTAGCTTTTATTATAAAATTTTTCAAGAAAAAGTTGTATTATTAAGCTATCAGTGATATAATAATAACTGGTAAATTTCCAAAAGACAAAGAAATTTGTTAAAATAAAAATAAAACAAGGTGATACTAAAATGGCAAAGAAAGATATTGATTGGGCTAATATCGGTTTCGGTTATATCCAAACAGAAAAAAGATATGTTACTAATTTTAAAAATGGTGAATGGGATAAAGGAGGTCTTATAGAAGACCCTAATATTGTTCTCAGCGAATGTGCTGGTGTTCTTCAATATGCACAGACAGCTTTCGAAGGCTTAAAGGCATATACAACAGTAGATGGCAGAATTGTTACATTCCGTCCTGACCTCAACGCAGAGAGAATGATGGATTCTGCAAAAAGACTTGAAATGCCTGTTCTCCCTAAGGAACGCTTCCTTGAAGCTATTGATGAGGTTGTAGCTGCAAATAACGAATATGTTCCTCCATATGGTTCAGGTGCTACACTATATTTAAGACCATATATGTTTGGTACAAATCCTGTTATTGGTGTTAAGCCTGCAAATGAATATCAGTTCAGAGTTTTCGCAACTCCTGTTGGTCCATACTTCAAGGAAGGTGCAAAACCAGTTACAATTAAGGTCAGCGATTTTGATAGAGCCGCTCCACACGGAACAGGTCATATTAAGGCTGGTCTTAACTATGCAATGAGCCTTCACGCAATTGTTACAGCTCACGCAGAAGGCTTTGACGAAAATATGTACCTCGACCCAGCAACCCGTACAAAGGTTGAGGAAACAGGCGGTGCTAACTTTATATTCATAACAAAGGATAATACAGTTGTTACACCAAAATCAGACAGTATCCTCCCATCAATCACAAGACGCTCAATTATGTATGTTGCTGAACATTATCTCGGACTCAAGGTTGAGCATAGAGAGGTTGAGTTTGCAGAGGTTAAAGACTTCGCAGAGGCAGGACTTTGTGGTACAGCAGCAGTTATCTCCCCTATCGGTAAAATCGTTGACCACGGCAAAGAAATTTGCTTGCCAAGCGGTATGGAAGAAATGGGACCTATTACTAAAAAGCTCTATGAAACACTTACAGGTATCCAGCAAGGTAAGATTGAAGCTCCAGAGGGCTGGATAAGAGAAATCAAAGTTAAATAATTAAACATACTATCCACCAATTGAATTATTAAAATTCAGTTGGTGGTTTTCTGTATTTCAAAATTTTATTACCACACAAAATATTGACAAAGTGATAGCATAGTGATAAAATTATTGATACAGTTGTTTCCGTAGCTCAGCTGGATAGAGCAATCGCCTCCTAAGCGATAGGTCGGGTGTTCGAATCACCTCGGGAACGCCAAAAACTCCGCCGGAAAACCCAGTAAAATCAAGGGTTTCCGGCGTTTTTTCATTTTTACGAAGAAACAGCAAAAACGAAAAAATCACAAATTTTCATTAGCAAATTCTCCGTCTGCTAATGGAATTTAGGAATCGAGTAGGAGGCTACCCATTAGTTGAGTAGCCGACCTCTCACACCACCGTGCGTACCGTTCGGTACACGGCGGTTCAATAATTTGAGTGCAGTACCTTGTATTTGTGGAATATGTCATCATATCCCACTGATGCAAGGTATTCGCTTGTTAATGACTTATGCAAAATATGGCTGTTGGATATTCTCCAATAACCCTTTCTGCTGTTCGCCCACTCCCAAGCCTTTGAATTGTTTATCCCAAGCCTGACGAGATTATCGTGCTTAGTCTTTATCCTCTTCCATTGTTTCCAGTAGATTTGCCGTATTCTTCGCCTCAACCATTCGTTAAGACTTTTTATTTTGCTTTCCATATCCGCAATGGAATAATATCCAAGCCAGCCTGTTGTATATCTATTTATTCTTTTGAGAATATTCTCAACTGACCTTGCTTGTTTTCGACTTGTCAATTCTCAGATTTTATCCTTGAACCGCTTGATACTTTTACCGTGTGGGCGTATTCCTGCTTTCTTCCTTGTTTTATATAGTGAAAACCAGAGAAATTTCAGTTTCAGCGGACTTCCTGTCTTACTTTTCTGCTGATTAACTTTAATTTACCGCAAAACCACATGAGTGATTTGGCGGTGCACGAAGTCTTGTAAAATGCTGAAATTATGACGCACTCAGTATTCTTTATGATAATATTTCTGACACACTTTCACAGCTTATCCGCACTGCTTTTATTCCACAGCTCGGCACATAACCGCTAAAACAGAATATTTTTAAGACGATGTAATACTGTAAAACATGAAACATCCTCATAGATTAAAAATCAAGGACCACCCAAGAAAAATAGGTGGTCCTTGATTTTAGAGAGATTTTATTTTTAAAGGAGTTAGAAATCAGCTCATTTTATTTGTTTATACCAAAAATATATTTTGTAGTTTGTGTATAGTTTTCGTTTGCTTTTAATATTGTCGTAGGAAAAGTCTTGTGATTTACAGCATCGGGAAAGCCCTGGGTTTCAAGACAAAACGCTGAATTTTCTCCGTATGTCGCTGAATCCTTTCCCATATTGGACAAAACATCGACATAATTTGCTGTATATACATGAACACCTTTTTGAGAAGTATAGCATTTTAATGTGATTCCGCTATCAATGCCCTCAGCTTCGGCTGCAAGCACAAATTCTTCATCAGA
Source organism: Pseudoruminococcus massiliensis (assembly GCF_900291955.1). GTDB lineage: Bacteria > Bacillota > Clostridia > Oscillospirales > Acutalibacteraceae > Pseudoruminococcus > Pseudoruminococcus massiliensis. Next base: position 491,855 of record NZ_OLMR01000001.1, read on the forward strand.
ATGATTCAGCTCAAACATATGATCAATACCGTTTGCAAAACCAATCTGTTCGTTTTTTCTGTCAATACCATTTCCAATTAACTTGGGTTCGGTAAAATCAAAAGATGTATTCTTAACAGGAGTTATCTCTCCTGTGGGATTGAGGTTTGAATTTATCGGTATGAAGAAATTTGCATTTATTTTCAGCTTGTGATTTTCTGTAACTTTACCGCTTTTATGTCCGTTAAGATTAAAATATGAATGATTGGTCAGATTGCATATTGTGTCTTTGTCAGAAACTGCCGACCATTTTATCGTAAGTACATTTTCATCATCAAAGGTGTAGCGTACAAAGACCTTCATATTTCCGGGATAGCCCTCATCACCGTCGGGACTATCAAGCATAAATAGAACTGTATTTGGAACTTTATCATCAACTACCGCAAGCCACACTTTGCGGCTAAAGTTGTTAAATCCGCCGTGTAGATGGTTACTCCCATTGTTTACAGAGAGCTGATAATCTTCTCCGTTAAGAGTAAATTTGCCGTAAGCAATTCTTCCGCAACATCTTCCGACAGTAGCACCGAAGTATGTTCCGTCAAATTCATAACCGTCAATGTGCTCATAGCCGAGAACTACATCTCTAATACTACCGTTTTTGTCGGGAACTTTTATCGAAACGACACTTGCGCCTAAATCACATAATGTCACGCTTGCTCCGCTGTTATTTTCTATTATATAAAGATGAGTGTTTTTACCTTTGGATGTAGGTTCAAAATTCACTACCCTTACCTTTGACATTTTAGCACTTCCTTTACTACAGCGTCTTTATAAATTTATCAAAAGCCTTTTGTCCTTCAGGAGTTCTTTTGAATACACCTGCATCCAAAAGAACTTTAAGAAACACCTTTCCTATCTCATTTTGAATTATTGAATCAATATTATTTTCATTGATTTCATCATACTGCGAAACAAATTCATTTACCCATTCGGAATGTTTGCTGATTTTCGGAATTTCACTTACATCCTTGTGATTAAGAATAGCATCCTTTAAAATAGCCATTTCATCTTTAAGCCTTGAGGGCAATACTGCCAGTCCCATAACTTCAATAAGGCCGATATTTTCTTTTTTTATATGATGCAAATTTGCATGAGGATGAAATACTCCCAGAGGATGCTCTTCACTTGTGATATTATTTCTGAGAACGAGGTCAATGACAAATTTTCCATCCTTTGTAAAAGCAATCGGAGTGATAGTGTTGTGAATTTCACCATCTGTTTCGGCAAAAATGCCAACATTTGCGTCCGTGTACGCTCTCCAACTCTTTAGAATATAAGAAGATAATGAAATAATGCTGTCCTTGTTTTTACCTGTCAATCTTACAACTGACATAGGCCACTTTACAATTCCGCACTCCACATCATCAAAGCCGTTAACAATAAACTTTCTTTCAACCTCTGCCCTATTAAGTGCAAAGCTGTATCTGCCACCCTGAAAATGTTCATGTGTAAGTATTGAACCGCCTACAATCGGCAAATCAGCATTCGAACCGATTATATAATGCGGAAACTGTGAAATAAAATCAAACAGTTTTCTGAATGTGGAATCATTGATTACCATTGGTGTATGCTCACCGTTAAATACAATACAATGTTCATTGTAATAAACATACGGAGAATATTGCATAAACCAGTTATCTCCGTCAATGGTGAGCGGAATAATTCTGTGATTATCTCTTGCAGGATGATTTACTCTTCCGGCATATCCTTCATTTTCCTTACAAAGCAAACATTTCGGATAGCCCGACTGTTTTTGAAGTTTTGCCGCTGCAATAGCTTTCGGATCCTTTTCAGGCTTTGAAAGATTTACCGTGATATCAATATCACCGTATTCGGTTGATGTTTTCCACTTTAAGTCTTTTTTAATACGATATCTTCTTATATAATCGGTATCGCAGCTGAATTTATAGTAGCTATCGGTTGCAAGTTTAGGAGAAAAGCTATAATTCTGCCAAAATTCTCTTATTACTTCTGACGGTCGCTTAACAAGTGAAGCCATAAGTTTCACATCAAATAAGTCGCGATATGTTACTGTATTTTCGGGAATAATTCCTTTTTCGTATGCATAATCAAGAAGTCCCGACAAAATTTCTTCAAGAGTATCCTCGTTATCTGCTGTAAGGCAAGTACAACTGTCATCGGGTTCATCCATATTGAACAACGACAAAAGCCTATTTTGCGTGTAGATTATATCCTCTTTTTCAATAAGCCCTGTATTGATTCCGTATGAAACAAGTCTTAATATTAAGCCGTAAACGCTGTTCTTCATAAATACCGCCTCACTTACTATAGCCGTTGGGATGTGTTGAATGCCATTTCCACGCTGTTTTAATTATTGTTCCCAGATCATCATACTCAGGTTTCCAGCCAAGTACAGTTTTCGCCTTATCGCTTGATGCAATCAATACAGCAGGATCGCCGCTTCTTCTGCTTTCTTCAACAACCTTAATATCTTTCTGTGTAACCTCCTTTGCTTTTTCAATTACCTCACGGACAGAAAAACCTACACCGTTGCCAAGATTGAATATATCACTTTTACCGCCCTTCATAAGATATTCAACTGCAAGAATATGAGCCTGTGCAAGGTCAGTGACATGGATATAATCACGAATACAAGTTCCGTCAGATGTGGGATAATCAGTACCAAAAATACTTATGTGGTCACGGGTACCCTGTGCCGCTTGAAGAATAATCGGAATAAGGTGGGTTTCAGGATTATGTGCCTCACCGATTTTTCCGCTGATATGTGCTCCGCATGCATTGAAATATCTGAGAGAAACATATCTTAAACCATGTGCTTTTTCAACCCAATAGAACATTCTCTCCATGGATTTTTTTGTTTCTCCGTAGCAGTTTGTCGGATTTGTCGGATCGGTTTCAAGAATAGGAGTTCTCTCAGGCTCACCGTATGTTGCCGCTGTTGATGAAAATACAATCTTATCAATTCCGTGAGCAACCATTGACTGAAGCAAAACCTTTGTGCCATTGAGGTTATTATCATAATATTTGAGAGGGTTGGTCATACTTTCACCGACAAGTGAATTGGCTGCAAAATGAATTACGGCATCAATACCTTTTTCTTTATCAAAAACGCTGTCAATTTCACTTCTGTTTCTGAGATCGCCTTTATAAAATTTTGCTTTGGGATGAACCGCCTCGATATGACCTGTTTCAAGGTTATCGAATACAACAACCTCATTACCGCTTTCAATAAGTCTGTAAACTGTATGCGAACCGATATATCCGGCACCGCCTAAAACAAGAATTTTCATTTTGTCCTCCTTAATAAACACAAAACCTACATAATTACATTACTTTTATTCCGCCGTATTTTCTCACTTTGAGAACATGGCATGAGTTTTCTCCGAAAATTTTATTTATAAATTCTTTGTAATTACTTACAAAATCATTTTTGACAAACGCCTGAATTGTACCTGCAAATCCACCGCCGTGAACACGGCACACGCCGTAATTGCGAAGAAGGCTTTCGCTGAGTGCAAGGGCTACCGAGATGTTCTGATGTTGAATATCTCTTGTTGTATATACATTCTGAAGATACTTAAACGATGAATTACCGGATTTTCTGATTGCGTCAAGGAATTCATCAAACTTACCGTTTTCAAGTGACGAAACGGCATTTTTAACGTTATGCTCCTCATTAAAGAAATGAATTGCACGAAGTACCGGTCTGTCGCCAACAGCCTCACGAATTTCGTCAAGGCGAATATAAAATTCGTTTGAATCACAATCTCTCAGATAATCTTCTCCGAGAAAATTTGCAACCTTTTTCATTTCCGAGGGAATCATAGCATAATCATCTGTAAGATCAACATGATCGCCCTTTGTGTCAACAATACAAAGACTGTAATCATATTTTTCAAATTCGGTAGGTATTTTCTTAACAATTGGCTTTGTCGGATCTTTAAAGTCAATGTTAACCATTCCTCCGACTGAACAAGCCATTTGATCCATAAGTCCGCACGGCTTTTTGAAAAATACATTTTCAGCATACTGAGAAATCTGAGCAATCTCAACTGAATTTATTTTCATATCATTATATAAGCCAGAAATAATAGTTCCGACAACTACTTCAAAAGCTGCTGACGATGAAAGTCCTGCACCAACAAGTACATCACTTGTTGCATAAGCATTGAATCCACCAATTTTGTATCCATGATCCTTAAGTCCACGAAGAACACCTCTGATGAGGCTGACCGTTGTGCCTACCTCATCATTATTAACTTCGAGGTCATTTATATTGAGAGTAATCATATCATAACCGTCAGAAACAAATCTTACAACATCATTGTTATTCTTGGCCGACACAGCAATAGTATCAAGATTAATGGATGTTGCAAGCACCATTCCATGCTGGTGATCTGTATGATTACCGCAAACCTCACTTCTGCCGGGAGCACTGAATATTGCTACTTTATCAGGGCAAAAAATTGTTTCATACTGCTCAATTGCATGAACATATCTTTTTTTCTGATAATCAATCATTGATGAATCTATATATATATCAGTGAAAAGATTATCAAATTCGCCGTTTGTAATTTTTTCAATTGCTGTTTTAGTATCAATCATTTTATTTACCTGCCTTTTCCGCAACTGTAGGAAGGAACATAGAAGGCTCTGTGTTACCGCTTTCATCAAGCTGTTGTGTCATATCAATCTTGCCTTCTCTTCTTGCACTGATTGTGTTTATAACCTTCTTCATCATACAGTCATTGAGTTTATATTTCTTTCTGTAAACAACATAAGCAATAAGCATACAAACCGCAGGAACAATGCACATAAGTGTACTGATTGATGCTACTGTTGCAAATGACTGTTCCTGTCCCGGGATATACTGTGTGCTTCCAAGTGCCGCGCCAATACCGAGTGCTGTAAGAGCTGCTGTGAATTTTACGATAAGTGTCTGGAGTGAGAATACAACGCCTTCATTTCTTGTTCCAAGCTTAAATTCACCGTAATCAACAACATCTGCAAGGAATACTGTTGCACAACCAAGTTCAAGACCTGTACCAAGTTTTACAATAACACCTGAGATTGATGTGAGCACAACATTGTGCGGAGCAAAAATACCTACGAGCAAAAGCATTATAAGACCAAATGCAGGTAAAATACACGCAAGAAGGAACGAAGTTTTTCTTGAAAGAAATTTTGCAACCTTAGGGAATACGATAAGACCTACAACCTCTGCGATTGATGCGCTGATCATAAATGATGACATCATTCCTGCGTTGCCGCAAACATATTTGAAATAATATGTAGCAACACCCATAATGCACTGAATGCCGATGTTGTAAAGGAAGATAAGAGTTACCGCCCAACGAAGTTGATCATTCTTGCCGATGATTGAGAAAATATCTTTAAACTTAACTTTCTTTTCCGGAACAGAATCATCTCTCTTTTTCGGAAGATTGATTACTGTAATACCGATTGTAAGAATAAATACAATTGCAATTATGATTGCAAATCTGTGATAACCTGCCTGATTTGTTGTGCCGCCGCTGAGAGCCTCAATAATTTGAACACCAAAGCCTGCAATAACAAGTGACTGACCGATACTTGCAAAGATTCTCGGAAGTACCGAAACTTTTTCTCTCTCCTCAGGATTTGAAGTAAGGTTAGGAATAATTGACCAATAAGGAATATCCATAATTGTGTAAGTCATACCCCAGAGTATGTAAGCTGCTGTTGCAAATACGCAAAGTCCAACGCCATCGAGGTGGAAGTCTGTGAATAAAACAACAAATACAATTGAATTAACCAGCGTACCTATTACAAGCCATGGAATAAATTTACCCCATCTGCTGCGTGTGTTATCAACAATCATACCCATAAACAAATCATTAAAGGCATCCCATAACTTTGCAACAAAGAACATTATGCCGATAAATACCGGGTTGACCTTGATGATGTCTGTGAAATAAATCATTGAAAATGTGGCAATCATACCATAAATCATATCTTTGCCGAGGGCACCTAAAGCAAAGGTGTATTTGATTCTACCTGGGATTTTGCCATCAAGTCTTGGTTGTGATGATGTCTGTTTCATGATTTTTCCTCCTTTTAATTTTAAATGAAACGCCGTGACAACCTGCACAAAAGATTTCGTCATTATTTAATAATAATGTTTCTTTTGTTTTTATGTTAACTAAATTATACGGTTTGTTTCGTAAACTGTCAATAGTTTTTGGTAAACATTTTTGCTTTCTCCGTTTTTTACTAAACAATACTTGATTTTTTAGTAATATTTCACTATAATGGTAGTGAGGTGATTCAATTGGCTACAATCAGAGATGTTGCCAAAAAGGCAAATGTATCAGTAGCTACTGTTTCAAGAGTGCTTAATAACGACACTACCCTAAGCACCTCGCTTGAAACGAAGCAAAAAATATTTGCAGCAGCTAAAGAACTTAATTATGTAAAGAAAAAAAGGGTTACATCAGCACCTTCATGTCGCATTGGAATTCTACAATGGTTCTCTTCCAAACAGGAAATTGAAGATAATTATTACTTTTTGATGAGACAGGGTATCGAGGACTACTGTTCAAAAAATAATATAAGTATTGTACGAACATTTAAAACAGATAATGACTATCAGAATGTACTCTGCGATGTTGATGGCATAATCTGCCTCGGGAAGTTTAGTAAACAAGAAATAAAATTACTGCATTCATTGAATAATAAAATTGTTTTTCTTGATATGACCGTTGAGAATATTGAAATCACATCCATATCGCTCGACTTTCGTCAGGCAGTGTCCGATGCAATTAAATATCTATATGATTTAGGCCATAGAACAGTTGGCTTTATCGGAGGCATTGAACAGCTTGAGGACGGAACGATATTTCCTGATAAACGACTCAACACTTTCACAGACATTTGCGATGCACTAAACATTAAATATGATGGGTTTATTATGCAGGACAAATTTTCAACATCATCCGGTTATAAAATGATGTCAGAAATGATCAGCAAAGGAAATCTCCCCACAGCTATTTTTGCGGCAAGCGATCATATTGCAATCGGTGCAATGAGAGCTCTGCAAGAAAACGGTTACAAAATTCCTGAGGATATTTCTGTTATGGGATTTGATAACACGGAGCTTTCGGGATATACAAACCCTCCGCTCACTACGGTAAACGCACCTGTATATGCAATGGGTATTTACGGCATTAGATTTATTTTGAATATGATGAAATCTAAAAGCACCGATTATTATTCTCCTATGCGTGTCTATCTGCCTTGTCCAATAAAAGTTCGCAACTCATGTGCAAAACCTAAAAAATTATAATTATCGTCGTTATTAAACGATTATATGCCATAATAAAATTATCGTTATACGGTTGATTTTGAAAGTAGTCTGCCCTCTTAACCGACTACTACTTGACTACTTTTGAAGAATCTAATATAGCACATTTGGCGTGATTTGAGTCGGCGATTAGTCAGAAATATAAAAATGAATCTGCCTCTTATTTATAATTAACATTTTTAAAGAATCTCATATGCATTTTTGCAAAGTAAAAATCCACCGGCTAAGCCGGTGGATCTTTACTATATTCTCAACATCTCTCACCCTCTCTATTCTACCGTCCTCATCAGTCATTCTTGTAACACGAAAAAACAAGTTTACAAGAATTTTAGGCATAAAAAAAGAGCCCAATGGCTCAGATGTTAAAAATATTAAATAAGTAATTGTTATTGATTATTTCTAATTCTGCGATATTTCCTTACTTTTTAAGATTTACAAGAAGGTATCGTTTTATTCACTCCATGCTGCGGTGGAAAATCAATTACCTGCTCTTTTAATGATACTTTCTTTGAAATCTTGTCGATAAACGGAATTTTTACATGCAAGCCTGTTGACCATGTTACATGATATGTTCCGAGTCTTTCAATTACATATGCGTGTGCCTGCGGTACTACTTTTACATTGCTTACGATTACTATAAGCGGGATTAAAAGGATAATTCCTAAAATAATAAGTCCTAACATTATTTACCTCTCATTCTATTACGGGTTCTACTATGAGCTTGACGCCTTCTATTGCGAGAACCTTAACTTTTGTTTTTTTAAAAAGCGGTGCTTTGTCGGACTTTACCGTCCATGTTTCCGCACCAACCTTTGCCTGTGCTTGTTTCGTCAATGTCGGTTAAATCTGTGAGCATAAACCCGACTTGACCGATGTGGCGGTCTGCGTTTGTTCCCGTTGTCTTGTTACGCTTTTTAAAGCGTTTTACAAGTGGTCGTGTCACAATCAGCGAAACAAGTGACACTGCAAGGAACACAACCGACTGGATTGTTATGTCGCTTGTAAATATAGTTGTTATGGCAGCACAAACCGAGCCGAGAACGAACCATATTGATACAAGCTGTGTTGTAAAGCCTTCGCAAAGCAACATGAATATTGCAAAGCCTATCCACACTATCGGCATATATTGCCCCATAGAGCTGTCACTGCCGTATGACTGACTGTACTTGCTGACAAGGTTAGTTGTTGAATTTTCAGCCTTGCCTATGTTTTATATTTGTGTTATACTACTATTGCATAATAATTGCTTAAGAAGTACATCCCAAAACTACCACCTTATGCGACAACTTTTTTAGAGGGCGTGCTAACACCTTGCTAACAGGAATACACACAACTCGTTTGTGTTAGCACATTTTAGGTGGTAAAAGGCAACCACGTTTCCTGCTGAAAACCGCATTAGGATGGGAAAAGTTGAGGTTTGTTTATCTTGGAAATAACGCTTCGGAATGAACTCCTAAGCGATAGGTCGGGTGTTCGAATCACCTCGGGAACGCCAAAGCCGAAATTCCTACGAAAGCAAAGGATTTCGGCTTTTATTTTTATTTTAAATTTATATAACTAAAGTAATAAGAAATTTTTTAAAAATAAAAGAGGAAATATTATGAGCAATACAAAAGATAATATAAAAAGAGGAAGCTGTCCTGTCTATAAAAAATGCGGTGGCTGTCAGCTTCAGAACCTTACATATCAGGAACAGCTTGCCTTTAAGCAAAAAAAAGTTTCAAAATTTCTTTCGCAATTTTGCAAGGTTCAGCCAATAATAGGAATGGAAAATCCTTTTCATTATCGCAACAAGGTTCAAGCCGCATTCAGAACCGACCGAAATGGCAGAATAATTTCGGGTGTTTATCAATCAGGAACTCACCGCATAGTTGGTATTGATGAATGTATGATTGAAGATGCTATAGCTGATAAAATAATTGTTACTGTTCGTAAAATGCTTAAATCCTTCAAGCTTACAACCTATGATGAAGATGCTCAAAGAGGATTTTTAAGGCATATTCTTGTCAAACGAGGTTTTGCAACAAATGAAGTTATGCTTGTTCTTGTAACAGGTACACCAGTTTTCCCGTCTAAAAATAATTTTGTCAAAGCTATAACTAAGGAATTTCCCGAAATAAAAACTGTTGTACAGAATATAAATCCATACAGAACAAATCTCGTGCTTGGTGATGTACAAAAAATTCTTTATGGCAAGGGATATATAGAGGATATTTTGTGTGGCTGTAAATTCCGAATCTCACCAAAAAGCTTCTATCAGATAAACCCTATACAAACTGAGGTGCTTTATGGCAAGGCAATAGAATTTGCTAAGTTAAAGGGCAACGAAACTGTACTCGATACCTATTGTGGCATTGGTACAATAGGTATTATTGCCGCAAAGAATGGTGCAGGTTCAGTAATCGGAGTAGAGCTTAATAAAGATGCCGTCAAAGATGCTGTACAAAACGCAAGAGCAAATGACCTCAAGAATATCAGATTTTATCAAGGTGATGCAGGCGAATTTATGGAAGTCGCCTCGGAAGAAGATGAAAAGCCTGATGTAGTTTTTATGGACCCTCCGAGAGCGGGTAGTGATAAAAAATTTCTTTCTTCCCTTATTAAAATGTCACCAAAAACGGTAGTATATATTTCTTGCAACCCTGAAACTATGGCAAGAGATTTATATTACCTCACTCAGAATAGCACCTATAAGGTTAAAAAAATTCAGCCAGTCGATATGTTTCCACACACAAGCCATATAGAAACTGTCGCATTATTAACTAAATCATAAAAGTAAAACCGAGAGTTCAAATAACTCTCGGTTTTATAATATCTAAAAATATAATTTACTTTACAATATCTGAAGAATTTTTCGATGGTGTTTCATCAACATCACCTGTTGTATTCTTATCACCGAAAACAGCCTCTTCCGAATACTTATCATCGTATTCAACAGTAGCCTTGCCACTGTCATCAACAGAAATCATAAATCTCTTATTATTAGCTTCCTCGTCACTTACACTATATTCATAATACTCATCGCCTGTTTCAGAATCTTCTTTTAGTGTAAGTTTATTGCCATTTTCGAGTGTTGCAGTAGTTGTCTTATTACCATTCTCATCATAACTTACATCACCCTCAATAGCTGTCTGCTTGCCATTATCATTGATAAACCAACCCATAACAGTCTTTCCAAGCTCACCATCTGTTGCAGCATTTGCAACGATACCTGCTGATGCAACACAAGCCACACAAGCAGCTATTGCTATAAGTTTCTTTGATACTAATTTTCTTTTCTTCTTTGTTTCACTCATTTTAATTACCTCCGTTACTTTCTCGTTTGAAGCATGAATTTGGGAAAATGTGCTCTTATAAAGTTCTTTGTTATTCATCAGTCCATACCCCCTGAAGTTTAGACCTTAACTTTTCTCTTGCTCTCATAAGTTGTGTTCGTATTGTCGATGGATTCACCTTGAGAATATCCGCAATTTCATCTACCGAATAATCTTCGTAATAATACATATATACGCTTATTCTGTATTTTGAAGGAAGCTCCATAACCGCATAATATAAATCGCTCTCCTCCTTATGCTCGAATATCAGTTCCTCTCCAACCTCATCAAGTGGAATAACTTTTTTCTTAAAAGGTGAAATCAATAATTTCTTACTTTCATTGACAGCTACTCTTAGAAGCCAATTACGAATATGCTCCTCATTTTCAAATTCCTTATTGCATTTATAGTATTTCAGCAATACATTTTGCACTATATCATCTGAATCAGACCTGTTGCGACTATAATTAAATGCTATTCTAAAAATGCTATCTGAATATTTCAGAGCTATTCTTGTAAATTCTTCATCGTTCAATACATTCACTTCCTTAGCAAGTCTTTGAAAGCCGCTTTCATAAGTTATATCTTTTTAAAGTCTAAAATGTCCCAAAATTTTCTAAAATTTTTTAAAAAAATTAACCGCCACAAAGGACGGTTAATTTACATCAAATTTCTATTACATCATCGCCATTTGGCATAGTAGCTTTTTTAAGGCTCTTTCGTTTCATAGCATAGGTTCTTTCGTCAGCCGCCTTAATAAATGCTAATAAGCACCAACAGCTCATCATACTTGAACCACCTGCACTTATAAATGGCAATGTAACACCTGTCAGCGGAAGTATATCTGTTGAACCAAATATATTAAGTGATGCCTGAAATACAAGCAAAGCTGCTGCTGAACACGCAGCTATTGAATAAAATGAGGAACGACTTCTTGTTGTAACCGCTCTCGCATATAGAACAAGTCCTGCAAGAGATACCGCAATAAGGAGTGCTATTATAAAGCCCATTTCCTCACATACAAGACCGAAAACAAGGTCACTTTCCGAAGCGAAAATATTTTGCAAACCGCCTGTTCCAGCACCAGTACCGAAAAGGCCTCCGCTTGCTGAATATATCAGCGTTCTTACTTGTTGATAGCCTTTATCGTCAGGGTCAAGCCAAACATTTCCCCATATTGCAAATCTGTTTGCGATATACGGACGAGCTGTCAATACGAGCATTGCACCAAAAACTGCGGCAGATATTGCAAGAATTACTGTCTTAATATCACCTGAACGCATAAAAGCTATTACAAGGAAGGTTACAAAGAATATAACCGCCGTTCCGAGGTCACTCATTATAAATAAAGCACCTATACATATCGCAGTAAATATAATAAATTCGGTAAGGTTCTTTTTAGTGAGCAAGCTATCAAGAGTTGAAGCACCAACAAATATATATGCTATCTTTACAAATTCTGATGGCTGAATCGAAACTGGACCTATTACAATCCAGTTTGCCGCACCATGTGTAACCTTGCCAAGTGCAAGGTTTAAACCAAGAACTACAACAGCAGCTATTGTTATAATTAATCGCCATTTCATAACTCTGTCGGGAATTTCAATAAATTTCAGCAGCAAACAAAAGCCAATAACACCAATAATCGCACTTGCAAGCTGTACCCAGCCTGTCTTGGTGCTATGTGATGACGCAAGCAGTATTCCTATTGAAGATAAGAATAATGCAAGAGATTCAAGCTCAAAAGTCACTCGCTTTATGCAAAGCCTTGTGACAATAAAAAATACCCACATAAATACAATATAAACTGCGGCTATTGGTGCAACATCAAGATTTTCAAGATTTATGCAGATTTCTGCCGCAAACATAATCGTAAATAGTGTAACTAAAAACAATAAAAAAGATGGTGCTATTGTTCTTTTAGGCGGTTTGGATTTTTTGGTACAGTGTTCTTCCTGAGAATTATCACCATAGTCATCTGCCCTTCGTACAACAAGAATTGTTCCACCAATATTTATTCTATCTCCGATATAAACAGCTGTTCTGCCTGTTATGGGTTTATCATTGACAGTAACACCAGCCTTAGAACCCGTATCCGTTACAAACCAGCCAGCTTCACGCCTTAATAATACAGCGTGGTCACGAGATACCATAGGATTTGTCAGACGAACATCGCTTCCTCGACTTCGTCCAATAGAAGTTTCCCAATATTTTACTGGATAAACTTTTTGAGAATCCTCGTCCTCAAGAACTATCAAAGCCCCCTCATTTCTACGATTATATCTTAGTGAAACAAAAGTACGGATAACTATTGCAAGTGCAATAAACGGCATAATAAGCCTTAAAATCCACGATACATAATCCATAAATATCAGCCTCCTTTGAGGGTTAAGAATATCTTATCACACGAGTAGTCACTTGTCAAAAGTTTATTAAGAGGTTATAATAATAAGATATATCGGATTCCTAAGGATGGTTTATATGAAGCAATTAAGCGTTCAAAATCTTTCATTTTCTTACTCTGACAAAAAAATTCTTGATAATATATCTTTTAACATTTCAAAAGGCGAATTTGTTACTCTTTGCGGAAAAACTGGTTGTGGCAAAACTACACTTCTACGACTTTTAAAAAAAGAACTTCAGCCAAAAGGCAAACTTAGTGGTAAAATACTTTATAATAATATTCCGCTTGAAAATCTTGATGAGAAAGATTCTGTCTGCAAAATCGGTTTTGTAATGCAAAATCCTGATAGCCAAATAATAACTGATAAGGTTTATCATGAACTTGCTTTCGGACTCGAAAGTCTTGGTCTTGAAAATTCCGTTATAAAACGAAAAATAGCTGAAACTGCCTGTTATTTCGGAATTGAAGATTTATTTTATAAAAATATTCATGAGCTTTCGGGTGGTCAAAAACAGCTTTTAAACCTTGCTTCTATAACAGCAATGAACCCTGAGCTTATGATTCTTGACGAACCAACGGCACAGCTTGACCCTATCGCAAGAGAAAATTTTTTTAACACCCTTAAAAAGCTTAATCGTGATTTATCCATAACCATTATAATCACAGAACATACTCTTGAGGATATTCTTCCGATAAGTGACCAACTTCTTGTCCTCGAAAACGAAAAAATAATCTATAATGACTCACCCGAAAAAATTTATAAAATTGCTGAAACAAATTCCTATATCTTTAAGGCTATGCCATCAGCAGTAAGAATTTCTGCACCATTTTTAAAACCAAATGAGCCTTGCCCTTTGACAACAAAGGGTGCTATACAGTATATAGCAAAGAATTTAAATGTAAAGCCGTTTTCTATTCCTAAAAAAAATCATTCTGAAAACGCAATTTTAAAGCTTAAAGATGTTTCATTCCGATATAGCAAAGATAGCTCTGATATTTTGCATGATTTATCACTTGAGCTTTTTGAAGATGAAATACTTTTCGTTCTTGGTGGAAATGGTGCAGGTAAAACCACCTTTCTGAATATTGTTGCAGGGCTTCTAAAATACAGGACAGGCAGTATAAAACTTTTTGAAAAAAAAATAAGTTCTTATAAAGATAAAACATTATATAAAAATAATCTTGCACTTTTGCCACAAGATGTAAAAGCTGTTTTCGCAAAAGATACTGTCAGAGAGGAATTAGCTGAAACTGGTGCAAATCCTACTGATTATGGCTTTAATATTACACATCTACTCAAAAAGCACCCTTACGATTTAAGTGGTGGTGAACAACAGCTTTGTGCCTTGATTAAAGTTCTTGCAAGTAAGCCTAAAGTTCTTTTGCTTGATGAACCTACAAAGGGTGCTGACTCAATTCTAAAACAACAAGTAGCCAATATTCTTTTAAAATTAAAATCAAGCGGAATTTCTATAATCGTTGTAAGTCACGATATAGAATTTGCGTCAAGCTGTGCAGATAGATGTGCTATGCTTTTCGGCGGAGAAATCATTTCTGAGGGCGAACCTCACGAATTTTTCTCACAAAACAGCTTTTACACAACCGCCACTAATAAAATTATGCGTAGCTTTGATAAAAATATAATCACCGTAGATGAAGCTATATCGTCACTTATATGGAGGGAAAAATGAAAACTGCTTTAAAATATATAATCCCTCTTGTGCTTATTCCGATAACAGTTATTCTTGGGGCGTGTATTTTTAGTGAGAAGTCTTATTCCTTTGTTTCGATGGCAGTTGCGATATTTTCTTGCTTACTTTTCTACTTTGCGTATGAAAAGAAAGGTAAAACTCGCCGACTTATCATTGTTTCTGTAATGACAGCTATTGCAGTTATTGGAAGATTTATCTTTGCACCAATTCCAGCTTTCAAGCCTGTTACTGCTGTTGTTGTACTTACTGCTGTATATCTTGGCAGTTCGGCGGGATTTTTAACCGGTTCTTTCAGTGCCTTAATTTCAAATTTCTATTTCGGTCAAGGTCCTTGGACACCTTTCCAGATGCTTGCTTGGGGAATTATAGGCTTTCTTGCTGGAATACTACGCAATAAACTGAAAAACAGAATTATTCTTTCACTGTATGGTGTCTTTGCAGGTATACTTTATTCTGTAATACTTGAGCTTTGGAATGTCCTTTGGTACAGCAACAGCTTTGACATAAATTTATACCTTGCCTTTCTCCTTTCTTCTCTGCCCCATACTGCGATTTATGCGGTATCTAATGTTATATTTCTTATGCTTATGTATAAGCCCATCGGAAGTAAGCTTAAAAGAGCCGAACAACGAATTTTTGCATAAATTCACAAATTGAACCACCTAAGCATATTGTATAGTTGAAGTTACTATGCAAATAATATGTCTGAGGTGGTTTCTTTGCAATATGACAATTTACACGAATTAATATCGTCAAGCTCAGGAACAAGAAAATATTTTCTTTCCCTGCCATTTAAGATACAAACTCAGCTTTATGAGCATAATAACTATATACATTCCTCTGCTGACTTACGACTTCGTTTAACTCAAATTGAAAAATATAATCGCTCTGTTATAGTATCTGAAAGCCTTAACGATAACTTTCTTAATTAATATATTTTATCTTCAAAAACAAAAACGCAGACCGTCAGCAACTCGGTCTGCGTTTTTATTTATATATTTTTAGGAGAAAGTTGTAAGCTTGTTCATTCACTAATATATACGAATGAGCTTTTAAAAATCTTTCGGAATTCTCTTAACAACTTCACTATCCTTTAATATCTGATTCTTTAATTCTGATATTGATGCAAATTTCTGCTCTGCACGAACGAAATCAAGCAATCTTATATCTACTTTCTTGCAATAAAGATTGCCTGAATAATCGAGTATCCAGGTTTCTGAAACAGGTTTATCACTGCCAACTGTTGGCTTAACTCCAATATTAGTAACACCACGATATTCTTTGCCGTCTATTGTAACAATTGACGCATAAACTCCAAACTTAGGCAAACAGAAATTTTCTGGGAAAGCTTGATTTATAGTTGGTATGCCAATAGTTCTGCCAAGCTGTCTGCCATGAACTACTTCAAGGCAATAGCCGAATTTATGTCCAAGCATTTTATTTGCTGATAAAACTTTACCATTTTGCAGTAAATTTCTTATTCGACTTGAACTTATACACTCACCGTCATAAAGAATAGGTTCTCTGGAAACGGTTTTGCAATTATACTTCTCGCAAATTTTTGCAAGAGCATTACTATCGCATTTACCGCCCTTTCCGAAATGATAATTAAAGCCACAAACAACTCCCTTGCACTTCAAATTATCAACAAGAATTGTTTTGACAAATTCTTCACCACTAAGGCTCATCATTTCTTTAAAATCAACTATGTAAAGCAAATCAACTCCTAAGCTCTCAATAAGACGAATTTTTTCTGATTCTGTTGTAAGAAACATATCTGATTCACCTGTGAGAATACTCTTAGGTCTGCGTGAAAATGTCAGAACGCAAGACTTCACTCCAAGAGCCTTTGCATTTTCTACTGCTGTACATATAACATCTTTATGTCCAAGATGTACTCCATCAAAAAAACCAAGTGCTGTAAAGCTTTCATTCTCAGACGGAATTATATCATAAACTATCTTCATCAAAACACCCGTATATCAAAATTGCTTTTTTACGCTCAATTCTTCCTTTTCTTTATTTACATATCCTAAGCCAAGAAAAACATCACTCGAATTATAAACTCTATAATACGCTCCATTCTCAGAATTATCATCTACATCTGTTCTTGAAAGCATAAGCCCACCGCCGTTTTTAAACCTTACGGCTTGAGCCTCTGTAACTTTAACTGACGGATAACACGCAAAAACGCTCTCTGTCAGTCTAAGATATTCTTCAAGCATACCATTCTCTGAAAGTTCCTTTGCTTTCTCAAGTGTGATTGCATCATCAAGAGTATAGCCACAAGCTGTAACTCGTCTTAGTGAGGTCATAACCGCACCACAACCAAGAGCTTGTCCTATATCATCGCAGATACTTCTTATATATGTACCTTTAGAGCATTTTACAAGAATTTTTGCTGATTGAAGCTGCTCATCAAAATTCAACAAATCAAGCTTATAAACCGTTATAGGTCGAGCCTCTCTTTCTGTAACTAAGCCTTTTCTTGCAAGCTCATAAAGGCGTACACCGTCCTTAGAAACTGCCGAATACATTGGCGGAAGCTGCATTATATCTCCACGAAATTGTGGCAAAACAGCCTCTAAGTCTTCTGATTTAACATTAGATTCTGTCTGTGAAAGAACTTTGCCCGTAATATCAAGTGTGTCAGTAGTAATTCCAAAGCTGAATGTTGCCTCGTATTCCTTATCGCTTTCTGGCAAAAGTGATTGTGCTTTTGTTGCATTCCCGATAAGAATAGGCAGAACGCCTGTTGCCATAGGGTCAAGCGTTCCTGTATGACCGATTTTCTTTTCACCACAAATTCTTCTCATCTTAGCAACAACATCAAAGGAAGTATAGCCATTTTCCTTATCTATAACTATAATACCGTTCATTACTTACCCTCTAATGCTTGTCTAACAACTTCTATAATCTGTTCTATGGCTTCATTAAGAGTACCTGTTATCATACAGCCAGCAGCAGCCTTATGACCGCCACCGCCAAAATTTGCACAAATAGCTGATGCATCAAGCTCGTCTGTTGTTCTTACAGAAACCTTAAACTTGCCATTATTCTTTTCACGAAGTGTTATGCCAGCCATAACCCCCTCTATCTGTCTTGGCAAGGAGGATACTCCCTCCATATCATTATCGACAGCACCAGATTCTTTCATCATATCAATAGTTGCATAGGCTATTGCACATCTGCCGTCAAGATAAAACTGTATAGAATCCATTACTCTGCGTTCGATTTCAAGCCTTGAGCGTGACTTTGTTTCAAACATAAGGCGGTTAATCATCCCAGACTCCGCACCGCAATCTATCATATCAGCGGCAATTCTATGAGTTTCTGCTGTAACATTTGTATATCTGAAACAACCTGTATCTGTCGTAATACCTGTATAAATGGCATTAGCTATATCTTTGTCAAACTCAACATTCATAAGTCTGATAAGCTTTGCAATAACCTGTGCTGCGGCTGCGGCACTGGCTTCAACATAATATTCTTTTGCATATTTAGTATTCGAGCCATGATGGTCTATGCAAAGGTCTATCTTATCAGCATAGTCTGAAAGCTTTTCACCAAGAAGTTTTGTATCTGCGATATCAACGCTGACAACAAATTCCTCATCAAATTCGAGTTTTTCGAGTTTATCAGTAAAATATGAATACTTCTCAGGGAATGGGTCTGTGCAATCGACCTTAACATTCTTACCAAGCTTACGCAATGCCATAGCAAGAGCATATCCCGAACCGATAGTATCGCCATCAGGGGAACGGTGTGTCAATATAAGAATTTTATCTTTAGATAAAAGCATTTTAGCAGCAGATTCAAGCGTTATCATGTTTATCTTCCTTTACATCGTTCAGGATTCTGTTAATATTTGCACTATATTCAATAGAATCTGTTGCAATAAAAGTCAATGCCGGAACATGGCGGAGAGTAAGTCTTGAACCAAGTTCACTTCTTACATAGCCAGCAGCATTTTTAAGAGCCTTTACAGCCTCTTTTGCGGATTCCATACCACTCATAGAGCTTATATAAACCTTACAGTATGAAACATCGCTCGAAACATCAACTCTTACTATGCTTATAAGAGAATTATGAAGTCTTGGGTCTTTCATTTCTCTCAATATGGCAGTAAGTTCACGCATAATATCTTCGGAATTTCTTACTGATTTAAAGCTTTTCATTATTTTAGCCTCCTTACATATTTCTATTATACGAAATAATCATCGAATTAAAACTAAATTATTATTTTTCTATCTGAAATTATCTTTATTACACGAAAGCGGCAGCTATTGCTACCGCTTTTTTCACAACGATTCGCCGTTATTATTTAGTGTAATAATTATCTAACAAGTATACAGTTATTCAGTATATTCCTGCATCTCGTAAACCTCGAAAATATCGCCGTCCTTCAAATCGCTGAAACGCTCAAGTGTAATGCCGCACTCAAAGCCAGCAGCAACCTCCTTGACGGAATCTTTAAATCTCTGCAATGATGCAATCTTATCATCAGCTATGACAATACCATCTCTTACTACTCGAACATCTGCACCTCTTACTGCCTTGCCTGAGAGTACATAAGAACCCGCAACTATACCAACATTTGTAATCTTATAAGTTGTACGGCACTCTACTCTGCCAAGCTCAACCTCTCTTACCTTTGGTGCAAGCATACCCTTCATAGCGGACTGTATTTCCTCTATGCAGTCATAGATAATTCTATAAAGACGCATATCAACACCATCACGCTCTGCGTTTTCAGCGGCAACTGGGTCTGGACGGACATTAAAACCAACAATAATTGCATTAGATGCAGATGCAAGCATAACATCAGATTCTCTGATAGCACCTACGCCACCATGAATGACATTAACTCTAACCTCGTCATTAGAGAGCTTTTCGAGTGATTGTCTGACAGCTTCAACAGAACCCTGAACATCAGCCTTAACGATAACTTTAAGCTCTTTAACTTCGCCAAGCTGCATCTGGTCAAAGAGATTATCAAGAGTAACCTTTGTCTGATTGCCCCACTGTTCTTCCTTCTGCTTTTCCTTACGCTGTTCAACAAGTTCACGAGCAAGTCTTTCGTCAGAAACTGCATTGAATATATCGCCACCTGATGGGACATCATCAAGACCTGTAATCTCAACAGGGAATGATGGACCTGCTTCCTTAACCTTTTCACCCTTTTCGTTTGTCATTGCTCTTACACGACCTACGGCTGTGCCAGCAACGATAATATCTCCAACTCTGAGAGTACCATTCTGAACAAGAACAGACGCAATAGGACCTCTACCCTTATCAAGACGAGCCTCGATAACAGTACCCTTTGCAGGACGGTCAGGGTTAGCTTTAAGCTCTTTGATTTCAGCGACAAGTGTTACCATTTCAAGGAGGTCATCAAGACCTTCCTTTGTGTGTGCTGAAACTGGGATAACCGGAACATCACCACCCCATTCTTCAGGGACAAGTCCATATTCTGTAAGCTGCTGCTTAACTCTTTCAGGGTCAGCATTAATCTTATCCATCTTATTTATAGCAACTATAACAGAAACACCCGCAGCCTTTGCGTGGTTAATAGCCTCAACTGTCTGTGGCATAATACCGTCATCAGCAGCAACAACAAGTATAGCTATATCAGTAACCTGAGCACCTCTTGCTCTCATAGTTGTGAAAGCTTCGTGTCCTGGGGTATCAAGGAAAGTAATGTCATTTCCATTGACATTAACTCTATAAGCACCGATATGCTGTGTGATACCGCCTGCCTCTGTTGATGTAACATTAGCGTGACGAATAGCGTCAAGAATAGAAGTCTTACCATGGTCAACGTGTCCCATAACAACTACAACTGGAGCACGAGTTACGAGATTGTCGTCATCGTCTTCGCTATCGTCAATAATTCTTTCTTCGATAGTAACAACAACTTCCTTTTCAACCTTTGCATGGAATTCCATAGCTGCAAGTGATGCCGTATCAAAGTCGATAACATCATTAACCGTTACCATAGTACCCATCATAAAGAGCTTTTTGATAACTTCTGCTGCTGTTGCTTTAAGTCTGAGAGCAAGTTCTCCAACAGTAATTTCATCAGGAATAGAAACAGTGATAGGCTTTGCCTTTCTCTCTGCTGCAATTCTCTCTAAGCGTTCCTTTTCTGTTTCACGCTTTGCACTTCTGGATTTTCCACGCTGCTGTGAACGCTGAGTGAATTTCTGCTTCTGAGTAGTAGTCTTGCTTTCGCTCTTCTTTCCGCCACCAAGCTTCTCACTTGCCATACGGTCATACTTCTCATTATAACGCTCAATATCAACCTGAGCTGCTCTTGTATTTATAACTCTGCCACGAGATTGCTCCTGCTCAATGACAGGCTCTTCTTTCTTTGCCTGTGCTTTTTGTGCAGGCTTTTTATCCTGTGGCTTATCTTGCTTTTTCTGAGAATTATTCTGCTGATTATTTTTCTTTTGTCCTTGCTTTTGGTCGCCCTTAGACTTTTCATCTTTAGCCTTTGCAGGCTTATCAGCTTTTTCTGCCTTTTCAGGTTCAGAATCTCTTGAAGCATAATATTTATCAAAGTTTTCAACCTGATTTTTCTGGGTGAAATACTCAAAAACTACATTAAGCTCTTGGTCTGTAAGAACATTTCCGCTCTTCTTTGTTACACCACAGCATTCCTTGATAGCCTCTATAACGGCTTTGCTTGGAACATTAAGGTCCTTAGCCACTTCACTTACCTTATATTTAATCATATAATCAATTTCCTCCTGTCATATCATTGCAAAGCATAACGAGCTTTTTTGCAAAGCCCTCATCATCTACTGAAATAATGCCCGAGGTCTTTCCTATCGCCATTCCGACCTCATTCATAGATATATTTAACGAGATAGTCTCGGTTTTTGTGCGTTCTACGATTTTCAGAATTTTACTTCTTGAGCGTTCTGATAAATCATTGCACAAGAGCAGCAGTCTTGACCTTCCGTGAATCATAGCATCAACCGCAGGGTCGAAACCAAGTGAAAGTCGACCTGCTCGCCTCGCCAAACCAAGAAACGATAGAATTTTTTCATTCACCAGAAAATTCCTCCTCGAGCTTGTTATATATTTCTTCCGAAATCTTGCATGAGAAAGCTCTTTCAAGCCGTCTTGCTTTTTTCGCGGAGGCAAGGCAGGCGTTGCTGCGGCAAATATATGCACCTCGACCAGGCTTTTTTCCAATAAAATCTACTGAAATCTCACCTGCTTGAATAACCTCGCCATTTTCGTCCTTTAAATCAGGAGCTTTTACAATTCGCACAAGCTCTTTCTTTTCCTTCATTTCTCCACAGCCTATGCATTTTCTTAAAGGTACTTTCTTTTGTCGCATTTTTCTTTTCTTCGCCGCCTTTCTATCCTTTATTTTGGGAACATTGCCATTCAATTTTTCAAACCCCTTATAGGAGCTTTATGCTTTTAATAATTATTCTAAACCGTCACCGATATACTCTTCCTTTTTGTCGGAAGTATCTTCCTCGTCCTCACCAAAGAAACCGCTTTCTGGGCGAATATCAATCTTCCAGCCTGTAAGCTTTGCTGCAAGTCTTGCATTCTGTCCCTTATTACCGATTGCAAGTGAAAGCTGACTATCAGGAACAGTTGCCTTGCATACCTTTTCGCCGTTAGGGTCAACCTCTACCTTAACAACTTCAGCAGGTGACAATGCAGCAGCAATAAACTTAACTGGGTCTTCGCTATATTCAACAACATCTATCTTTTCGCCGGCAAGCTCATTTACGATTGCCCCTACTCTTACGCCACGAGGTCCGATACAAGCTCCTCTTGGGTCAACATTCTCATCACGGCTGAATACAGCAATCTTTGTTCTTGAGCCAGCTTCTCTTGAAACAGATTTAATCTCAACGATACCATCATAAATTTCAGGAACTTCTTTCTCAAAAAGACGCTTAACAAAGTCAGGGTGAGTTCTTGAAATGATAACACGAGGTCCTTTTTCTGTGTTCTTAACATCTGCAACATAAACCTTGATTGTATCGCCTTCGTGAATAACCTCTCCAGCAACCTGCTCGCCTCTTGGAAGAACAGCCTCTGCCTTTCCTATACGGATTGTAGCATTGCCTGTTTTAGGGTCAACTCTTTCAACCTGTGCAGAAACGATTTCCTGAACCTTGCTCTGGAACTCAACAAGAACTTGGCTCTTCTCACCGTCACGAATACCTTGACGAATTGTGTTTCTTGCAACCTGAACAGCTATTCTGCCAAATTGCTTAGGGTCAAGCTTTACGCCGACTTTATCTTCAAGCTGAGCCTTTGCGTTAATAGCACGAGCATCTTGGAGTGAAATCTCATAATCAGGGTCGAAAACTTCTTCAACAACTTCCTTATTTAAGTAAACATCGAATTTGCCCTTTTCTGGGTCCATCTCGACTCTTGCATCGTTGTTTCCGCCGTAAGCACTCTTACAGGCAACAAGTATAGACTTCTCAATTTGAGAAAGCATATATTCAACAGGTATTCCCTTTTCCTTTTCGAGAAGCTTCAATGCTTCAAAAAGCTCTGTATTCATTTTCCAATAACCTCCAATTATATTAAAAAGTCATCTAACTTTATATAGACCGTATTTTTCTTTTGAATAGTTGTTTTTTCGTTGCCATCAAGCATAAGAGTTACGCTATCCTTATCGTGTGCTATAAGTGTGCCTTTAAGCTCACGAACACCATTTTCGTTTGGACGAATAAGCTTAATCATTATCGGAGCACCGAGAAATTCTTCAAAATGCTCATCACGAATAAGGTCACGCTCTATTCCTGGTGAAGAAACCTCAAGACAGTAATTCTGCTCTATCGGGTCGAGCTTATCGAGCGGTTCGTCTATTGCTCGGCTCATAGCCTCGCAATCATCTATGGTAACACCGCTTGGCTTGTCGATAAAGATTCTAAGATACCAGACAGCACCTTCCTTTTGAAAACGAACATCCCAAAGGTTAAGACCAAGTTTTTCGGCGATAGGCTTTGCCAAATCCCAGACGACTGAAACTGTATTTCCCTGTTTTTTCTCTGCCATACGCTCCTCCTCTAAGTAAAAGTCCTTAAACACGATAAAAGAGCGGGTCGCCCCACTCTTTTACAATTCCTATTCTTGTTAATAATTTTAACATATAATTTCGATATATGCAAGGGTTTTATGCGAATTAAATATTGATTTCTAATTACTTTTTCAAAAGCAAACATAATATAACATAAATTTTATTGATTTAAAGTTATTTTTTTGAAAACTTTTTGATTATTGGTTTAACAATATTATATATCCCTAAATAATCATAAGCATAAGTTTCTTTGAGTTCTTGATATACATTATCTGCAAAAAGTCTTTCATCATAGTGCTTTACGACTATTGATGCCACTTCGTTTATAATTAGAGGATAATGAGCATCTTTTATTGCTTTCTGTACCTCAAGATTAAGCTGTACTCTCTTTTGTGAATTATCTGTGCTTTTATGTTTTTCAATAGTACTTGATACTGATTCCTTGGTTGAATTACTCTTTGACAAGGTGGTGATTTTTTTAACCTCTTTAACAGATTTTTGTGTCGAATTATTTTTTGATGTTGAATTTATACTAACTTGCTGTTTAATATCCTTAGAACTTAATTTTTTTAGCAAAAGAATGCTTTGTTTATAGTCATTATCCTTGCTTACAATTACATATCTGCAATTACTACCATTCTTTCCAATCAAATAGCCAAGAACAGTAACAAGGCTCATATCTAATGATTGCTTTCCTACGGGAATATTATAAAAATGTAACTTTGCCTTATTAATTTTAGAAAGTACTTCCATACTGATTTTAGGGGTATTTTTAGTATAAAAAATATATATGTGGTCATGCTCTCCTAACTCATCAGAAGATTCTAAGCCTTTTTCATTAACATTTTCAAAATCGACCAAATAATATGTTTCAATATTAGCCATAATTCACACTCCTATATAATCCTTATTTCAATATAAAACTAAAGTGCTGCCATAGATTTCGCATTTGCAATCATATTTATTTTCTGTGCCTGATTTTGTATCTATAATATAAATAGCTTTATTATCACTACTTGTAATGATAAAGCGGTTTTCTATACAAGCAACAAACTTGCCAAAGGCTGTTTTATACTTCCCCTTAAAGTCACTCATCATACTTTCAACAAGAGTTTTATCCTCATCAATGGTGAGTTTGTATGTTTGACCTGTACGATTTTCAACATAGTATGTTTCATTATCTTCACAGGGCAGAAGCTCTGCGAGAGCCTCTATTTTTTTGCTTTCAAAATCATATGAGCATATTTTTTCAACACCCGATTTAAAGTGTGTAGCCTTCATATATAGCTTTTTATCAGTTATTGCGGCATAACGCACCATGCCTTTAATATCAGCACTTGCAACACAGCGAACCGTCAGGTTTTCCTTGCCATTTTTAAGTTCAAGCAAAGCAGAATCCAAATCGCAAATCCATATGTTATCACGAATATCCGCACTAATCCATCTTTGTTCCCTGAAATAATATAGCTTTGTTTCTTCATCACCCCAAGGGTCGAGAATAATTAGCTTATTGCCCTCAGTGGTCTTAACTGTAAATAAGCTATCGCAACCAACTTTTGAAATCAGAGGACAGCGTATAAATGATTTCTTATCCTGTTCTATATCGTAGATATAAGCAAGTGTATCACATTTTGTCAAAGCCTTATACTGCTTAAAGAAACCTTTGCTTTTTTCATCAGGTGCAGCTGTAAAGATAATATTATTTGCATCTATTGCCTTACATTCGTAAAATCTTCCCGTAAAATTCAGCTTTCTGCGACTAAGTTCCATTCCACTGCGTCTATCAAGCTCAACTACCCATATACTGCTTGAACCGTTTTCAAGCACAAGAAGTATTGTTTCTTCAAATGCAAAAATATGCTGTACAAAAGATGAATCCTCAAGGGTATAGTTTGTAACCAGCCTTTCTCTGCGAGTATCACGATTATATTCGAGTATATAGAGATTACTAAGCTCGCCCTGAAGCTTTTCTTCTGCGTAATATATAAAATCATCGTCAACATAAAAAAGCTGAATCCGTCTTTTCTCAAAAACATTTCTTATATCAACAACTTTCATTTATATCACCTGACTTTCGCTAATCAATAATCAAGAAATTTATCTCTAATTATAAACTTAGGGAACCCTAAAGAAGGATTCCCTAAAGTTTGTTTTATGTTATGCAGCTTTAGAAATTAAAGTGAGATAGAGGAAACCGGCTTATCCTCATAAATTCTCTCGATAGCCTCTGCAAATACAGGAGCAACTGGGAGCATTGTGAACTTATCAAGCATCTTATCCTGTGGTACAGGAATTGTATCAAGAAGAATAAGCTCCTTGATTGGACTTTCCTTAATTCTATCAATAGCAGGACCAGAAAGAACACCATGTGTCGCACCAGCATAAACCTCAATAGCTCCGCCAAGCTCGATTGTAGCCTTAGCAGCGTTGCAGAGTGTACCTGCTGTATCAATCATATCATCAACAAGAATAACCTTCTTGCCCTTAACATCACCGATAATGTTCATAACTTCACATACATTTGCTCTTGGACGACGCTTATCAATAATAGCAATCGGGCAACCAAGGCGTGTAGCAAAGTTTCTTGCTCTTGTAACAGAACCAAGGTCGGGGGATACAACAACATAATCATCTGGGTTGTCGCCAATCATCTTCTTGAAGTAGTTAGCAAGAAGAGGAGCACCGAGGAGGTGGTCAACAGGAATATTGAAGAAGCCTTGAATCTGTGCAGCGTGAAGGTCCATAGTAAGAAGTCTGTCAGCACCCGCTGTTGTGATAAGGTCAGCAACAAGCTTTGCTGAGATTGGGTCACGAGGCTTAGACTTTCTGTCCTGACGAGCATAGCCGAAATATGGTACAACGGCTGTAATTCTTGCTGCGGAAGCACGACGCATAGCGTCAATCATAATAAGAAGCTCCATAATATTATCATTAACAGGAGCACATGTTGACTGAACAATAAAGCAGTCTGAACCTCTTACTGATTCATGAAGTGAAACAGCGATTTCGCCGTCGCTGAAGCTTGAAACATCGGACTTGCCGACAGGAATTCCAAGACAAGCAGCTATCTGCTGTGCGACAGGAATGTTAGAGTTACAAGTGAAAATCTTGATGTCCTTACCATGAAAATTCATTACTGATAATCCCCCTAAATTTTCTATGAAGTTTTTAATATCTGTTTAAAAACAGACTTCGCCCAAAACGGGGCGTTTCCAATTAATATTGTAATACTAACTGCGAAAAAAATCAAGTTTTGGAGTATCTTCGCCAAAAAATTGTAAAGACTAACAATAGAACAGCCATATATTAAGTAAAAAAGTAGTAAAAGAGATAGGCTTAAACACAAGCCCAAGCTCATAAAATTATATTGTCCTAAAAATGCTTAATAATTATATTTCTTTCTATTTGTTATAAGGAATATAACTGTAACCACTAAAGCACAAAGCTCTGCACAGGTGATTGAAAGCCATATTCCGTCAAGACCGAGTATCAAAGGTAAAATCATAACTGATGCTATCTGGAACAAAAGCGTTCTTAAAAAGGATATTGTTGCTGAAATAGCACCATTATTCAAGGCTGTGAAAAATGCTGAGCCATAAATATTGAAACCACATATCAGATAAGAAATTGAGAAAATGATAAGTCCATGCTGTGTAATTTCAAAAAGTTTTGCGTCATAGCCAACAAATATGCTTGATAGAACTCCTGAAAGACTTATTGAAAGCACCGTCAAAACAACACCCACAACACTTACAAAGCCCAAGCTCTTATGGAAAAGATTTTTCAATTCGCTATTATTTTTTGCACCGTAATGGTAACTGACAATTGGAGCACTTCCGATTGAATATCCAAGGAAAATTGAAACAAAAATGAAGTTTACATACATTATTACTCCATATGCGGCAACTCCGTCCTCGCCTATATATTCCATAAGCTTATAGTTATAGAGCATATTCACTATTGACATAGAAAGATTTGTCATAAGCTCTGATGAGCCATTCGCACAAGTTTTCAACAAAATCTTCCAATACATTTTTGTCTTGCCTAAATGCAAGGAACTGCTATTCTTGCTCGAAAAGTAAAATAGAGGAATTACTCCACCTACAATCTGACTTATAGCTGTTGCTATTGCCGCACCTGCTATACCCCATTGAAACAATACTATAAAAACGAAATCAAGAACCATATTAGTAACGCCTGCGGCAACAGTTGCACCAAGTCCAAGCTGTGGCTTTCCTGCCGCAACAAAAAAACTTTGAAATGAGTTAAGAAGCATATAAGGAATTAAGGCAGTTATAATCAAATTGCCATATAGAACACAATTTTCGAGCATTTCGCCATTTGCTCCAAGAAGTATTGAGATAGGTCGCATAAAAATTAAGCCTAAAGCTGTCAAAACCGCTCCCAAAACTATAATTACATAAATCAGCATAGAGAAATATTGATTTGCCTTTTCTTTATCACCCTCACCAAGAGTTTTAGAAATTATGGCACTTCCTCCTGTACCAATCATAAATCCTAATGTACCGAGAATCATCAAAAACGGCATAATTAAGTTGACCGCCGCAAAAGGTATCTTTCCTACAAAATTTGAAACGAATATTCCGTCCACAACTCCATATACTGATGTAAAAATCATCATAACTATTGACGGAAATACGAATTTCAACAGTTTTTTAAGTGTAAAATGCTCTGAAAGCTGTATTTTCATAAATTTTTTCCTCCCATAAAAAAATACGCTCGATTATTTTTCAATAACCGAGCGCACTCGACATCTTATCGACTTTACAATTCCGATTGTTAGTCCTCCGATGACCTATTTAATTTTAAAAAATTAAGAACCTCTTTTTGCCTTGCGTTTTCTTGTAGAAATAAGAGCTATAACAGCACCCGCAAAGGAAACTACTGCCGCAGATGACAAACCAATAACAAGTGGCATTGCAAATCCCGGAACCTTATACTTTTCTGAATAATTATAAATTACATAAATATCATTCTCAGTATAGACACCGTTAGCATTGGCTGGTGTTTTGACAAGCTCATAATCATCAAACTTCATAGCCTCTGTTGTGTAGCTTGATGTGCCGTCAGCCTTGCCTGTCATCACCTTTTTATCTAATACCTTTCCATCATCACCAATATAAACCGCAGTAACCTTTCCTGAATATATTACACTATCTCCATCAACCCAGCAAGTGCCACGAAGTGAATAGCCCTTGCCTGTTGAACTCTTATCAGTTTTAATACCTTTTTTAGGGTCTTTCATATTTGTGAAGATACAATATGCTTCACTTGCATCAATAGTAAGAGTATACCAACCATCTTCACTGCTCTTTTTCATTTCTGTACCAGGGCTTTTTGCAGATATTACATTACGCTTATCATCGTCATCAAGCGTAAATACATATGCACCGACTTTTTCCCAGCCATTTTTATTATAGTAATTTATAACAAGCTTGTCAGCTTCTTTGGTCTTATAGTAATAAACTACTTCAAGCTCTTCACCAGTAAATGTTCCTGCGGTATTATCAGGAAGCTTTTCAAGGTCAAGCTCAAAACCATCAATAGTCTTTACTGTTGTTGTATAAGCTGTGCCTTCTCTGCCCTCAATAGTAACTGAGCTTGCTATTTCCTGTGCAGCCATACCAAAGGCTTCATCACCTGCTCGCATATACTTGACAGTAACCTTGCCAACTGCACCATCAAACTTATTATAGTAATAAGTTACAGTCTGGTCAGCCTTTGTAAATGTTCCGCTCTCGTTACCACTTACGCTATCAAAATCATATCTAAGATTTAAGGATTCGTCCTTTGAGGTGGTGAACTTACCTCCCTCTTTGCCAGTAATAACCTGAGAACTTATAAGCTCATCTGTTGCCTTATCTTTATATTCGATAGTAACCTTACACTTATCGCTTGTGAGATTGATTTTCTCAAAGCTTGATTTATCAACAAGAATCAAAGCTGAACCTGCGTCAACCTTAACTGTATTGCCCTTTACTGTTCCAAGGCTCTTAACACCTGCTGAAGTCTTATTTGCAATAATAGTCCATTCGCTTGGAAGCTTATCACCCTTGAGAGTTACTTCCTTTTCCTCAGTTGAGGAATTGAATATAAGAGCGACCTGTGACCACTCAGATTTAAGTTTCTTTTCTGTATTTGTGAGAGTATATGCAACTAAACCATCGCTATTATTCTCAGCAAATACCATTCTTTCACACGCGCCTGTTGTAGCATCTCTGAATGGTGAGAAAGCCTTTTTGATTTCGATAAGTCCGCTGTAATAAGATACCAAATCACGATATTTTTCAACATTGGACCAACTAAGCATATTTATGCTTGTAGACGATTTATAGCTATTTTCATCACCTTTTTTAGTTCTTGCAAATTCTTCACCAGCCTGCATAAATGTCAATCCCTGTGAAGTAATATACATAGCACCAGTAAGCTTATTCATATCTACAAGCTCATCATCTCTATCTGTAAAGTTTTGGTCGGTTCTTGCAGATAGTACAAGCTTATCATATAGAGTATAATTATCATGTGCTGAAACATAGCTTACACACTGTGAAGGCTGATTTGCCCAACCACCAGTAGTAGTCTTTGTGTTATTTGCCTGTATGCTGTCTATAACATCACTGTCATTAGTACCCTGCTGTACAAAACCAGTATTAGCCGCAATAAAAACATCGCCCTTAATTGCATCACGAATTTTGTCATTAAATGCACCAATTCTGTTATCAAGCTTATTTATATTACTCTGAACAGCAGTAGCTTGACTTGTTCCAATAGTGCCACCTGTCCAAGGCTCACCATAGAGAATAATTTTCTTTCCACCATCAAGCTTATCAACAGCCTCACGAATCTTATTCATTGTTGTTACATCGTGTACACCCATAAGGTCAAAGCGGAAACCATCTATATGATATTCCTGAATCCAATAGAGAATAGAATCTATCATATATTTTCTGAACATAGCGTGTTCACTTGCGGTTTCATTTCCACAGCCTGAAGCATCACTGAATGTTCCGTCTTTGTTCATACGATAATAGTAATTAGGAACTGTCTTTTGGAACGAGCTATCCTTTGCAGTGTAAGTATGATTGTAAACGACATCCATAATAACACCGATACCAGCATCATGAAGTGCCTTAATCATTTGCTTGAACTCGTTAATTCTAACATTTCCGTCATAAGGGTCAGAAGAATATGAGCCTTCTGGAACATTATAGTTCTTTGGGTCATAGCCCCAGTTAAAAGCACCGTCCTGAGTTTCGTCAATAGTTGCATAGTCAAAAACAGGCAAAAGCTGAACATGAGTTACACCAAGCTCTTTGAGGTAATCTATACCTGTTGAAATAACGCCTTGACTATTAAGAGTTGTGCCTTTTTCTGTAAATGCAAGATATTTACCCTTATTAGCGTCTGTAACACCTGAATCAGGGCTTATAGAGAAATCACGAACATGAACTTCCCAAACAACCGTATCTGTCGGAGAATCATAGGTTATATGCTTGTCCTTATCCCAGCCGTCAGGGTCTGTCGAATCGAGGTCAACAACCATAGCTCTATTACCATTTACGCCAACAGCCTTGGCATAAATATCACAGGTTTCTTGAGCCTTGCCATCAGTTGTTACAATATATGTGTAGTAGGTATTCTTAATATCTCCAAAAACTGTATAATACCAAATACCATTATCACCTTTAAGCATTTTCAGATTAGAAATGACTCTTGCACCCTGTTCGATGTCACTTCCTGTTGTATAACGCTTAAGGTATACCTTTTCTGCACTTGGTGCCCATACCTTGAAAGTAGTTTTTTCTTTGGTATAGTTAGCACCAAGGTCGTTTCCGTCATAATACTGCTTATCAAGCTCGTGAGAGTATTTTTTTTCGGCAGCATATGCCGTATTTGGAACAGTCATTGCTATACCTCCTAATAAAATTGTTGCTGATAACATAGCTGATAAAAGCCTTTTTAACTTTGCCAAGCTAAACCCCCCCAATATAACAAAAAAGCGTGCAAATATATGAAATCTGGATAAACTACATTTCTTTCTACAACTTTTCCTAAAATCATTTTTTAAAGCCTGAACTTTTGCCATACCATATAATTCTATCATATTAAATCGAGATTTCAAGCCGTTTTTTTATTTTTGTTAAACATTTTATTATTTATCTATAAATGTCATATTCGTATAGTAATATATTCATAATAACGCAATTACCTTCGGTGAATTTTACATATTATTTTTATACTTGAAGCCATAAGTTACTATATAGTATAATAATTTAAAGATATTTTATAAAAAGGAAGTGTCAGTAATGAAGAAAAAACCATTTTCACAAATCAGGCAAATACTCATCAAAACCGCTATGGGAGAAATCAAACCAGACCTCATACTTCGTGGCGGAAAAATTATAAATGTTTTTACAGGCAAGATAAATTCAGGAGATATTCTCATTAAAGATGGCTATATTGCCGCTATCGGAGATTATTCGGAGATATATCCAAGCTCAGAAAACTTTGAAATAGTAAATCTTGACGGAAAATATGTTTCCGCTGGATTTATAAATGCTCATGTTCATGTTGAATCTTCTATGGTTCTGCCAAACACCTATGCTCGTGAGGAGGTTCGTTTTGGCACAACAACTATAATCACCGACCCTCACGAAATAGGAAATGTTGGCGATATGCCTGCTCTTGAAAGTATACTTGAAATGACCGAAAACCTACCTATAAATTATTTTGTTATGTTACCAAGCTGTGTGCCATCAACACCATTTGAACACACCGGTGCAGTTTTAACTGCTGATGAGCTTATCAAGCTTAAAAATAATCCTCGTGTTCTTGGTCTTGGTGAAATGATGAATGTTCCAGGTGTACTTGGCTGTTCTGAAGATGTTATGAACAAGCTTGATGCCTTTGATAATTACATAATAGATGGACATTCGCCTATGCTTTCAGGAAACTCCCTTTCAGCATATAAAGCCGCAGGAATTATGACCGACCACGAATCAGCCTCATTTAATGAAGCAATAGAAAAGCTTAAGCTTGGGATTTCCATTCTTGTAAGAGAAGGTTCTGCTGCAAAAAATCTTGAAGATATAATTCGTGGTGTTGTTGATAATTCAATAGATACTAATAATATGGCTTTCTGTACAGATGATAAACACCTAAGCGATGTTTGCAAGGAAGGTACTATCCGCTGTAATATAAAAAAAGCTATTGCACTTGGACTTTCCCCTATCAGTGCATACAAAATGGCAACTATAAATGCCGCAAAAATCTATGGCTTAAAGCATATCGGTGCAGTTGCACCATCATATAAGGCAGATTTAGTTATACTTGATGATATGGAAAATGTCAGCATAACGGAAGTTTATAAAGACGGTATTCCGTTTGAAAGATTGAACTTTGAGCAAAAGTTGAATTGCCCTGAATATCTGCTAAATTCAGTAAACTATGCACCTATTAAAGTTTCAAATCTTGAACTTCCTAAAAGTGATAAATATTCTGTAATAGGAATTATCGACAATCAGATTATCACTAAAAAGCTTGAATACACATATACTGATGCACAAAAAGCGCTTGCAAATGGAGAGCTTCTGAAAATCGCAGTAATAGAGCGTCATCACGCAACAGGAAATATGGGAATAGGTCTTATCAAAGGCTATGGTCTAAAAAATGGTGCAGTTGCCACAACCGTTGGACACGATTCACATAACATAATCGTTGTTGGAGATAATGACAGCGATATGCTTCTTGCAGTAGAAGAACTAAAGCGTATTAAAGGCGGATATACTGTTATAAGCAATGGAAAGGTTATCGAATCACTACCACTTATTTTCGGCGGATTGATGAGCGTACTTCCAACAGATGAATTTATTTCACAGCTTGATAAAACAATATCTGCTGCAAGAAATTTAGGTGTAAACAAAAATATCGACCCATTTATAACACTTTCATTTATGGCACTACCAGTAATTCCTGAAATAAGAATAACCGATATTGGAATGGTCGAAGTGTAATTAAGACAATTAAAAGTTCCACTCAAACCTTTTTAAATGCTCGTATGACAATGCCCTTATCGCTTTCCGCAGAGAGCAAAACTTTTTAAATCAATAAAAAACGCAGTAAAGTCAATTTTCGTTTGGCTTTACTGCGTTTTGCTTTTAGCTTAGATTACATATGCTTTGGCTCAAAAGAAAGACAATCTGTACATTGCTTAACTGTTGGGTTATTCTCGTGAGTACCTACCTTAATGGTATCAAGAGAACAATAATTAGCTGATTCGCAGTGATTTGAACATTGTGTTACCGTACATTCAATACATCTGTTTGGCTGACAATTACAATCCATTTTTTATTCTCCTCAAATTATAATTTCAAACGACTGCCCGAACCGTTTTTTCGGTAAGCTTTTGTCGTCCTCAATTATCTTAACCAAAACATCTTGCTTTATACAAAAAATTATTCAAAGCTCAATTTTAAATAATCTCCTTAATTTACGGTAGCTATTACCTCTACTTATATTAAGATAAAAAACTAATAATAATTTCAGGAGGTGAATTTCTTGACTGAATATCTTTGTCTTAGTGATTTACTTGACTCGGACCTTTCAAGCTATGAATATTTTTGTTCATTGCCAGAAAATATAAAACATAAAATCGAAATTGAGGACGCAAGAAGCTTTTCAGAAATGCAAGCTATTGCACAACAAGAAGAACAAAAAGGATTTTTATTTTAATTTTCTCTGCTTATGAATATTTTTCCCGAATTTACTCAAAATAATCTAAAAAACACAAGGGAGAATTATTATGGAAATTACAATTTCAAATGTTCGTGGCAGAGAAATTATTGATTCACGAGGAAACCCAACAGTTGAGGCAGAAGTTACTCTTATAGACGGTTCATATGGCAGAGCTGCTGTTCCAAGCGGTGCTTCTACTGGAGTTTATGAGGCACACGAACTTCGTGATAATGATAAAATGAGATATGGCGGAAAGGGTGTTCTAACTGCCGTTGAGAATATTAACACTCTTATCTCAAAATCTATTATTGGAATGAATGCGCTTAATCAAAGAGCAATCGACAAAGTTCTTAATGCTGAAGATGGTACAGAAAACAAAAGCCATCTTGGTGCTAATGCTATTCTTGCAGTTTCTCTTGCAACAGCTAAAGCTGCCGCAAATTTCATTGATATTCCACTTTTCCGCTATATAGGCGGTGTAAATAGTTATAAATTACCTGTTCCTATGATGAATATTTTGAACGGTGGTGCTCATGCGTCTAATAATATAGATATTCAAGAATTTATGATTATGCCTGTTGGAGCGGACTGTTTTTCTCATGGCCTTAGAATATGCTGTGAAATTTATCATACTCTTGGCAAAGTAATCAAAGAACGTGGAGGCTCAACTGGTGTTGGTGACGAGGGTGGTTATGCCCCAAACCTTGAAAGCGATGAAGAGGCTCTCAAACTCATATGTGAGGCTATCCAAGAGGCAGGATATTCAACTGATACTGTA
Source organism: Pseudoruminococcus massiliensis (assembly GCF_900291955.1). Classification (GTDB taxonomy): domain Bacteria; phylum Bacillota; class Clostridia; order Oscillospirales; family Acutalibacteraceae; genus Pseudoruminococcus; species Pseudoruminococcus massiliensis. The sequence continues at coordinate 527,251 of NZ_OLMR01000001.1, forward strand.
AAAATTGCACTTGATGCTGCCGCAAGCGAATGGTATGCCGAGGGCAGTTACAAACTTCCAAAGCGTGGCACTATACTTTCAAGTGAAAATGTTTCAGAATATTTCGGAGAGCTCTCTGAAAAATATCCGATAATTTCTATTGAAGACCCTCTAAGTGAACACGATTGGAAAGGCTGGACTCATATTACGAAACAGCTTGGAAATAAAATTCAACTTGTCGGTGATGACCTTTTCGTAACAAATACAGAGCGTTTAAAAACTGGCATAGAGCTTGATGCAGGAAATTCAATTCTTATCAAGATGAATCAGATTGGCACTCTTACCGAAACTCTTGATGCCATAGAAACTGCTAAAAAAGCTGGTTATACCACTGTAATTTCCCATCGTTCAGGTGAAACAGAAGATTATACTATTGCAGACTTAGCAGTTGCCATAAACGCTGGTCAGATTAAAACAGGCGCTCCTTGCCGAAGTGAAAGAGTTGCAAAATATAACAGACTTTTACGAATTGAGCAAAAACTTGGTGCATGTTCCGAATACGGAATATAAAACCTCATAAATCAAAGAGGGCGGAATAAATCCGCCCCTACATAAATAAAAAGCCTCCGCTTTTTATGGCGGAGGCTCAAATTATATTTGATTTATAAATTACTTAGAAGAAACCTTCTTCTTTGTAAGAACAACTGCTGTAAGAGCTGCTGCTGCAAATACTGCTGCAAGAGCAATAGGTGTTGCAGAATCGCCTGTATTTACGCCATTCTTACCGTCCTTACCAGCGTTTGAAGGAGTTGCAGGCTGCTTAGAGTTGTCTGTTGGAGTTGTTGGAGCAGGAGTGCTTGGTTCTTCGCTTGGCTCTGGTACAACTGAAGGCTCACCAGAAGCATCGAATACTACCCAGTTACCTTCCTTATATGTAATAGCAGCACCATCTTCCTTAGCCTCTGCAGATTCTATATTTGGAATATAGATGTTGCCAGCGTTTGCTGTTGCATCAACCTTAACGTCAGTTGTCTGAGCCTTTGGATTCTCTGGAGAATAAGCTACATTTCCTTCTGCATCCTTATCAGGAACGAGGTTATTGAAGATAATCTTTGTTGTTTCGGCATTATACTCGACAGCCCAAACATCTGTACCTTCAATCTGGATAGCTTCCTGTCCTGGCCATGTTGCGTTCTCTTCAGGAGTCCACCAGTAAGCACCAACTTTAGTCCACTTTGATTCGCTATTATCGAAGAAATAATACTTAGGGAGGTTTTCTTCGCCGAGCTGCTCAGCTGCTTTCTTATATGCTTCTGCATACTTACCAGCTGGAACTTCTGGAACTGAAGGCTCCTCTGAAGACTCTGAAGGCTCTGAAGGTATAGGAGCTGGAGCTGCTGGCTCTTCTGTGCCAACATACCATGTGTCAACACCGCCCTTACCTGTACGAGTATCAAAGTAAACTGTTACATCCTTACCATATTGGTCTTCTGTGAAAGAGCAGTTGTCCTGGCTATTAGCTGTAACACCATCTGCATTAGCTGCACCCCAGCTATAATCCCAACCGCCGTTTGCACGAACCTTATAAGTAGAACTTGCACCCTCTTCAGGAACAGGAACTGATACGGTTGCTGTGTAAAGACCGTCGCCATCTTCATCTGTAAGAGCTACATCGCCTTCCCAGGTATTGAAATCGCCGATAACGCCATATGTAGCGCCCTCTGTTTCAAAATCTTCATAAACAGCTGATGCTGAAGCTGTTGAAGCAACAACTACAGAAGCTACTGTTGCACCTGCAAGAAGAATGCTTAATGCTTTCTTATTCATTTTCATTGTAATTTCCTCCTAATTAAAATATTAGAAATTTTTTGTATTATTGAAATTATACCTATCAAGTTATAAGCACAATTTCAATTTAGGTTAAATATACCACAATTCTTACAACTTTGCAATAATTTTTCCTAAGTTTTTACCCAAAATCAAATTTTTGTGTTATTTTTACCAAAGTTACACACCTTAGTTTGTGCAACTTCATAGTATTTTAAGACATATTCGAGTTAATTTGACAAGTATAGTGTAATAGATTATAATATTTTTTATTAGCTTTAATAATATTGAAAGGTGGTTTAGGACAACTAAGTCCTGAAATTTATGATAAAATATTGTTCACGCTGTAAAAAAATATTTGACACTGAAAACGATAAGTGCCAGAAATGTGGCAAAAATCTTATTGAAAAGCCCGCCGGAGAATCACCCGTCTGCATAATAACAACGGGCGGTTTTGAGCTTGAGCGTATAAAATCCGCTTTAGAAAGTGAGGGTATCCCTTGTGTAATTAAAGAAGCCGAGGGCAATGTTAATATGAAAATTCTTAACGAGGGTGACCTTGGCGAAAATAATATTATTGTGCCTCTTGCCGCATATAACCACGCTTGCGATGTTCTGATAGGAATAGGTGCAATGAAGCCTGAGGATAATACACTAACTGTTCCTGAAGACATAAAAATTGATGATTTAGACCAAGATATGAGCCCAAGAAAGCGTTTTTGGGTAAGATTAGCCTCAATAGTCTTGTTTATAATCATTGTCTGGATAGTCATTACTGCAACAGATGCAGGAATCGCTTTATTTAAGAATCTTTTTGGTGCGTAACAAAATCTTTAAAAAAACAATGTTAAAGCACTTTGAGCTAAAAATTAGTTCAAAGTGCTTTTTATTATTTCTTATTTCCTTTAAATTCTTTTTCAACAATAAGAATTTCTTCTTTTTTAACACATTCTCTGCCATCAAAATCTAATCTTATAACATACGGCATAAAGTCAATCATTCTTAAAAAACTATCACAATTATAGCTATGGTCAAAATAATTCAAAATTGTACTTAAAGCTGTCCCATGTGTACCAAGAATTATTGTATCTTTTGGGTGACTGTCTAAAAGCTCAAATAAGGCTGAAATGTTTCTTTCCTGAACACTTCTAAGCGATTCTCCACCTTCTTCGTGGTAGTCAAAATCCTCCCATCTCTTTCGGAACATTCCAAGATTATTACCGTTAAAGCCTTTTTCACGCTCTCTAAAGCGTTCGTCTGTATCAATCTTCAAGCCATGACTTTCCGCACAATGCTTTATTGTGTCAATACTCCTTTTATACGGACTTGATATTGCATAGGTCAATTTAACATCTTTTAAAGCCTCACAAACTTTTTCACTGTCGGCAATTCCCTCATTCGTAAGTGGTCTGGTCTTGTCATCTGCCCAAGAAAATTCTGGCTGTGCGTGCCTTACAAAATAAACTGTTGCCATATTATTTCTCCTTACTTTTCAAACACTTAAAAACTGTAACCAACATATCCAGCATAAACGCAAAAATTATAATTGTTAAGAAGAAGTCTTGAAAGTTCGAGAAAATATTACTCATAAATTGACCATTCTCATCAAAAAGACTTGTCATACTTTTAGAAATATTCGGATTTATAATCTTATCATCTGCAAGCCACCAAATTGCTAATAATGCTGAACTAACATTTGCTATTATGGTTATTATCATAACCTTTTTACTGTATCTTCCTTCTATCAGCCTAACTACATCTCTTATAATTCCGACAACACTAAACATAACAATTATATACCAAGTTTGCCTAATTGTTTCAAGATTAAAAATCGGAATAAATTCATTATACATAACAATGCAGAAAATCTGTGGTGCAGTAAGAAATACAACTAAGAATATCACTGATATTCCAATACTAATAATTGAGTCTACTTTTGATATTTTTTCATTTTTCTTAGGGACAGAAGGTAAGCTATCCAAATTGCTTGTTGTATCAATTTTAATATCCTTATGGTAGAAAAATGCGAAAAGTGCTGTTACAAAACCAAATGCTACTCCAACACTTATAATTAAATTTGTAATTAAAGATGCAATAAAAGTTGCAGATGACGATACTATATTTTCTATACTATTACTTTTTGAAAAATCAAAAATTCCTGAAATTATATTAGCAAGAATAATTCCAAAGATTGTACAAATCATAACGATTTTAAGTACATATTTATAAGTAGAGTAATACGGAGAACCTATCAAACATTTTTTATTGTCTGGATTGTATTTTTCATAAAGTTCTTCGGGTGTTCCAAGCTCTGTAAGAACAACTCTTATATCCTTTTCTTCTGGAACAAGCTCTCCACAGCGTTCCACTAACATATCGTCAATCAGTGTTCTAAGTTCGTCAGAAATATCTTTTTGAACCTTTTGTGGCAGTCTTTTAGTAACCGCATAGATATATCTTTCAATCAAATCATTTTTCATTATTATCCTCCAATAATCTATTAACATTTTGTGAAAAGTTATTCCAATGATTAACTACTCTCTCAAGTACAATCAAACCATCATCAGTTATCTTATAGTATTTTCTCGGCTTTGCTTCACTTGTTTCCCACTCACTTTTTAGCAGACCTTGAGATTCAAGACGCCTCATTAAAGGATAAAGTGTATTTGCTTCAATAGGTATACCATTATCCTGAAGTTTTTTGACAAGGTTATATCCATACATTGGTTCTTTTAGCTGACTAAGAACTAAAAGTATCAATGTTCCTCGTCTTAATTCTAAAATAAGACCTGAAACTATCTCATCATGATTCATATGCTTCACCTCACACCTTATTGTGTGTAATTATTATACTGTATATCACACACTATGTCAAGAAAAAAATTTTCAATACAAAAAAGGCAGAAGCCTAAGCCTCTGCCTTTTATATTATTCAGAAAATAATTATCAGTTTGTGATAGTTCTCTCTGTTTCCTTATCGAAGATATGGATTTTCTCAACATCGAATGCGATTTCGATTGGCTCGCCTGCTTCAGCAGTAGATGATGGGTCAACACGAGCAATAGCAGATTCGCCCTCGATTGTCATATAAACATAGATTTCAGCACCCATAAGTTCTGTAACTTCAACCTGTGCCTCGATGATGTCAGTTGCTCTCTCGAGGAACTCTGGGTCATCGTGAACATCTTCTGGACGGATACCGAGAATAACATCTCTGCCAACAAACTTAGAAAGAATGTTGTTCTTATTCTTAGACTCTGGAAGAGTAATAGTATACTTACCAAATGAAATACCGTAATCTTCACCTGCTCTTACGATAGTAGCATTGATGAAGTTCATTTGAGGAGCACCCATAAATCCTGCAACGAAGAGGTTGCATGGCTTCTCATAGAGGTTTTGTGGTGTATCAACCTGCTGAATGAAGCCGTCCTTCATAACAACGATTCTATCACCCATTGTCATAGCCTCTGTCTGATCATGTGTAACATAGATAAATGTTGTGCCAAGTCTCTTATGAAGCTTAGAAATCTCTGTTCTCATCTGAGTACGGAGCTTAGCATCGAGGTTTGAAAGCGGTTCATCAAGGAGGAAGACCTTAGGGTCACGAACGATAGCACGACCAAGAGCAACACGCTGTCTCTGACCACCTGAAAGAGCCTTTGGCTTTCTTTCGAGAAGGTGAGAAATATCAAGAATACGAGCAGCCTCTTCAACTCTTCTTCTCATTTCTTCCTTTGGAGTCTTTCTGAGCTTAAGACCGAAAGCCATGTTATCAAAAACAGTCATATGAGGATAAAGAGCGTAGTTCTGGAAAACCATTGCAATATCTCTGTCCTTAGGTGAGATGTCATTAGAAAGGACATCACCGATATAAAGCTCGCCCTTACTGATTTCTTCAAGACCTGCAATCATACGGAGAGTAGTTGACTTACCACAGCCTGAAGGTCCAACAAAGATAATAAATTCTTTATCTTCGATTTCGAGGTTGAAGTCGCTAACAGCTACAACATTACCGTCATAAACCTTATATACATTTCTTAGTGATAAACTTGCCATAATTTGCTTCCTCCTGTGGGTAACCCGATTTAATTCAATAATAATATAATAACAGATTTGCAAAAAGAATGGTATTCATTTTTTTACTAAATCTAAGATGTTCAGTTTATGTATATTGCCCAAAAACAAAAAAAAGGCTGTCTTTTTGTACTAACTGCATAGTTGCTTTTGTACAATTTGTATAATATTATTTTTAGAACCATTTTTTATATTCTAATGACTTAAAATTAAAATATCCTAAAGAATCTTTTCTCTGCTCAAAGCTTGATTAATTTCTTCTGAAGAAAGTTCTCTTGCTTCTCCAGACGAAAGCTTATCATCAAGCAAAAGACCACCAATTCTAAGTCTTTTAAGCTCTAAAACCTCAGTCCCAACTGCATGAAACATTCTCTTAATCTGATGAAACTTGCCCTCACAAATTTCTACAAGAGCAGTATTTTTACCAATAATCTTCATATCTGCCGGTAGAAAATCATCTCCGCCCTCGCTTATACCTGCCCTAAATTTTTCAACATCATTCTCTGCAAGCTTTCTGTCAACAACCGCTTCATATAGCTTATTGACATGGCTTTTCGGTGCAAGCAGCTTATGCGAAAATTCGCCGTCATCTGTAATTATCAGCAAACCCTCTGTGTTTCTGTCAAGCCTACCCGCAGGAAATAAATCTTTGCGTCTGAGTTCAGGTGGAAGCAGGTCAAGCACAGTCTTTTCTCTACTATCTCTGCTTGCCGAAACAACTCCTTTTGGCTTATTTAACATTATATATATGTAACGCTTATATAGAATTGGTTCATCATCAAGAGTAATTTCGCAATTTTCTGGGTCAAATTTATCTTCAGACCTTGCAACAATTTTCCCATCAACCTTTATTCTTCCTTGCTTTATAAGCATTTTTATTTCTTTTCGACTTGCAATCTCTTGTGATGACAGAATTTTATCTATTCTTAAAAGAGCCATACAAAATCCCCTTTCTGATAGATTTTAACATATCAATTTTATTACTGCAAGATTTTTTCTTCATCATTTGACAAGCAATTATAAATAATAGTATAATTCAAACAATATCAATTAAATTAGGCTGATTTTATAAATAAAAGTAAAATCAAAAATTTATTGAAGTTATAAGCTATATAGCTTTTTGTACTGATTCTTAACGAAAACTTAATACTTTGCTTTTAGAAAGCACCATTGATATATCTTATAAAGACAAAAAACATCTTCCGGAATATAACAAAAAAGTAGAACGCGTCTTGACAGCGGAGGCACTCCACTTTGAATAAAACCTTTAACTTTTTATCTAAACTTACGCTAACTGAATAATAAAAATATCCTCCCTATCTTTGGGATAAATCAGGAGAAAAACAATGAGTCTTACGGTTTCAATCTGTGTAATTGCGTATAATGAAGAAAATACAATTTCTGGTATACTTTCGGATATTCTCTATCAGACATATCCTCATAAGCTTACTCAAATAGTTCTTGTTAATTCACGCTCAGAGGATAACACCCAGAAAATAATGGAGCAGTTTGCCAATTCAAACAGCAAAAATTATATAAGCATAGATATTCTTGAAAACAATAAGCGTTCACAGGCATCAGGCTGGAACACTGCTCTTAAAAAAGCTATTGGTGATGTTATAATCAGAGTAGACGCTCACGCATCTATTCCAAAAGATTTTATTGAAAAAAATATAAATGTTATTGAAAGTGGCGAAAATATAAGTGGGGGTTCAAGACCTAATATTATAATAGACCCTACGCCAATGAAAGAAACCTTACTTCTCGCAGAAAGCTCTATGTTTGGCAGCTCAATAGCTTCATATCGCAGAGAAAGCAACAAAAAACAATATGTAGATTCTATGTTTCATGCCGCATATAGGAGAGAAGTCTTTGAAAATGTTGGCGGCTTTGATGAAACTCTTGGCAGAACAGAAGACAACGAGCTACATTACCGTATGCGTCAGGCTGGATATAAATTTTGTCTTTCTCCTGATATAATCTCATATCAGCACACAAGAACAACACTTAAAAAAATGCTGGCACAGAAATTCGGAAACGGCAGATGGATAGGCTTAACTCTTGGAGTTTGTCCAAAATGTCTTTCTGTTTTTCATTTTGTGCCATTTTGTTTTGTATTAGCAATAATAGGTTGTGTAGCATTAAATATAATAGGTACAGTATGTGGATTTGGAATTTTAAAGCTGCCTTTATATATTCTTGGAATAACCTATCTCTTAGCTGACCTTGTTATGACTATTACAGCTGTTATTTCAGCAAAGAAACATCTTAGCGAATTAATTTTGCCATTTATTTTTCCTATGCTTCATATAGCCTATGGACTTGGAACCGTTGTAGGAATATTTCAAATGCCATTCTGGTTAAAGAAAAGGGATAAAGATTCTAAACAAAATATTGAAAATGTAAGTATTGAAATGAAAAAAATAAGCAAAAACTAAAATTGGACATTTCGTTTTTTAAATATATGTAAAATTAACTTTAATTTGTACCGAATATTATATTTAAATGTATCATAATTTTGGTATTTTGATTATTATTTATAAAAATTTTATAAAATTTTGTAATATCTATTGAAAATTCCGAAAAAATTTAGTATAGTTAAATAGATGAGTAAATTTGAAAGCGGTGATATTTTATGCAGTGTCCTGAATGCGGTAGCGAGTGGAAAGCAAGCAATCGCATAGATCTCATACAGCGTTGCCCTTTCTGCGGTGCAAGCCTTGAAAAAGAAGCTCCTCGACCAATCACATTTACTAACGCCAAGGAAGGCGTTCGCTATATTGTCGATAATTTCGGCAGTGATGTAATTGTTGATAATGAACGATTTACAAAGCTTCTCAACAAGTTTATGCCTAAGCTCAAGCAGGAAAGAAAAGTAATTGTCGAAGCAATGAACGAAGGAGTCTGCACTACATTATATGATGTGACAGACCAAAGTGAAATTGATAAGTGCATTGCAATTCTCCAGTCAATCAAAATCTTGACACAAGATGCCTGCATGGCTGAAAAATGGGCATGCTATGCCGTAGAAACTATCGTATACGCTCTCGGATGGAGTGTCCCTATGTTTGGAATCACTCCAAATATTCATATGTATCAAATTCCTGAAACAGTAAGTCACCCTTGGAATCAAGAAAATCCAAATGAAGTTTGGGTTCAACCGAACCAAGTTTGGGTTAATCCTGTTGAAAGCAATGGTGACGCTTGGGATAGTCAAAAGCAAGATGTCATAGAGGTATCAGAAGAAGAACTTAACAAGCCTTCTGAAAAAAATCAAATTCCTGTTTATGACACTCATATATTTGAACAACCATCCGAAAATGATAAATCTGTCGAACCACAAGCTGAGAAATCAAATGAACCAGTTGTCGAATCTCCTGTTATCGAGCCTCCTACAGAAGAAGCTCAAGAACCAGTTATCGAGTCTCCTGTTATCGAGCCTCCTGTAGAAGAAGCTCAAGAACCAGTTATCGAGTCTCCTACAGAAGAAGCTCAAGAACCAGTTATCGAGTCTCCTGTTATCGAGCCTCCTACAGAAGAAGCTCAAGAACCAGTTATCGAGTCTCCTGTTATCGAGCCTCCTACAGAAGAAGCTCAAGAACCAGTTATCGAATCTCCTGTTATCGAGCCTCCTACAGAAGAAGTTCAAGAACCAGTTATCGAATCTCCTGTCTTCGAGCCTCCTACAGAAGAAGCTCAAGAACCAGTTATCGAGTCTCCTGTCTTTGAGCCTCCTACAGAAGAAGTTCAAGAACCAGTTATCGAATCTCCTGTTATCGAGCCTCCTGTAGAAGAAGCTCAAGAACCAGTTATCGAATCTCCTGTTATCGAGCCTCCTACAGAAGAAGTTCAAGAACCAGTTATCGAGTCTCCTGTTATCGAGCCTCCTACAGAAGAAGTTCAAGAACCAGTTATCAAACCTGTAGATGACAAAACTTCTGTTGCTGAACAAGTAAATGAAGAAAATCAGCAAAATAATGCTCCTCAACAGCCACCATTTGGTCAAGCACCTGAGCATCAGTATAATAATCCATGGGGTATGCCACCTCAACAAGGTGCTGAGGGTCAGCAACCTCCTTATAATCCTTGGGCTTATGGTCCTTATGGTATGCCACCTCAACAAGGTGCTGAGGGTCAGCAACCTCCTTATAATCCTTGGGCTTATGGTCCTTATGGTATGCCACCTCAACAAGGTACTGAGGGTCAGCAACCTCCTTATAACCCTTGGGCTTATGGTCCTTGGGGTATGCCACCTCAACAAGGTGCTGAGGGTCAACAACCACCTTATAACCCTTGGGCTTATGGTCCTTGGGGTATGCCACCTCAACAAGGTACCGAGGGTCAACAACCTCCTTATAATCCTTGGGGTGTTTCGCCTCAGCCTAATGCTCATCAATCTGCTGAAGAAGCAAATCCTGAGGTTGAAAAAGAACCTGAACCACCAACAGTCGAAAAAGAGGCTGAGCCAGCTGTTGAAACAACGCAAGAACCAGAAGCTCCATTCATTCCACAGCCAGAATCAGCAGCTAAGAAAAATGATATTGATATAGACCAATATATGGATGCTCCTTGGGCTGTACATAATAGAGAAAATAATAGAGAAACTGATGTTAAGCCTATTGATATTCCAACAAATTCAATGGGTACAACAGACCGTACAAACGGTTTTAGCGTTTCGAATGAAGCATTACAGCAAGATGCTCCAATTTCTTCCGAACAATCAGCTCAGACGCCAGCAGAAAGTCATGAACCTATTCATAAAGTTGATTTTTCTTCATTGAATATAACCCCATCTGATGAGCCTATTTCTAAGCCATCAATGGAAAATACACCTGTTGTTGAAATTCCTCAGCCTGAGGCAAATGCTTCTCCATCTGAGAATTCTGCAGCAGAAGATGTTGCAGTAAATATTCCAGAGACAAGTGTTCCTGAAACCTCAAGCAGCATTAATGAAGTATTCACAAAAGAAGATGCTAAGAAGTTCACTCTCAATCATGTTCAGATTCCTGAAGGTGTTATCCGTATTGATAATGAAGCCTTTAAAGATAACCAAAAGATTGAAGCTGTTGTACTTCCAACATCTCTTAAAGAAATCGGAGATAGTGCATTTGAGTGTTGTAGTAAGCTTCTTACAATCAATATTCCTGAAAATGTAACCGATATAGGAAAATGTGCATTTAAAGGTTGTTCCTCAATTACATCTATTAAACTTCCTGATAGCATAACAAGAATCAATGCAGAATGCTTTGCTGGCTGCGAAAAACTTAAAGATTTCAAGATACCATCATCAGTAAGTCATATAAGCAGACATTCATTTATGAATTGTGCAAGTATTGTTGATATTGAAATTCCTGATGGAATTCATGGTCTTGCCGAAAATATTTTCAGCGGTTGTAAGTCACTTCAGACAATAAAAGTTCCTGATAGCGTATCTCAGATACATAAGAACTGCTTTAGCTGGTGTGAATCTCTCACAACAATCAATCTTCCTGAGGCTATCACAGAAATTGCTCCTGGCTCATTCACAGGTTGTGAAAAGCTTAAAACTCTTGATATTCCATCAAGAGTTACAAAAATTGGTTATGGTGCATTCAGTAAGTGTACTGGACTTAAATCACTCACACTTCCTGATACTATTACAGAAATCGAAGAGAACGCATTTCTCGGTTGTCGTGCTCTTGTTGTTTATTGTTCTTCGGAGAACGCTTATATTAAGAGATATTGCAGACTCAATCGTATAAGATGTAAGAGCAGTACTTAAACTAAAATACTTAAAAGCCTCTCAAGTAAATGGGAGGCTTTTTTCTTTAAAATAATATCGCTTAAAATGTTCAAAATCAAGCTAATATATACGCTATTCATTACCTTACACAAAATTTTCTATGAAAATTCTTTTAAAAGGTTGATTTTTTTCTTATTTTTGTGTAAAATGTATAGAGAGATTTTATATTATCAGGCGATAATTCATACGAACTAATTAAACACAAAGTGAGGTATAAATATGTCTAACAGACTTTTTCAAGGCGTTATCCACCAAATGAGAGACACCATCGACCGTGCCATAGGAGTTATTGATGAAACATCTGTCGTTATCGCTTGCAGCGAGCTTGGTAAAATCGGCGAAGTAAACGAAAATATCACAACAGATATGCTCTCCTCCGCTACACCTTTCGTACTTAATGGCTATACTTATAAACCTTTCGGCAGTAAGCCAAGATGTGAATATGCTGTTTTTGTAGCAGGCAATGATGACCTTGCACAAAAATATGCAATGCTTCTCGCTATATCTCTTGGAAGCATAAAGCAATACTATGATGAAAAATATGACCGTGGCAATTTTATTAAGAATGTCATACTTGACAATATTCTGCCTGGTGATATATATTTAAAGGCAAAAGAACTTCGTTTCAATTCCGAAGTTACTCGTGTATGCTTCGGCATCAAGATTATCTCTAAGAACGATATTTCTGCCTACGATGTCATTCAAAACCTCTTCCCTGATAAAAGCAAAGATTTCGTTATCAATATCAACGAATCTGATATAGCACTTGTCAAAGAAATTAAGTCAGAAACAGATTCTAAAGACCTTGAGAAGCTCGCAAGCTCTATTGTAGATACTCTTTCTGGCGAATTTTACACACATTGTGTTATCGGTATAGGAACTCCTGTTGAGGGCATTAAGGACCTTGCTCGTTCCTATAAAGAGGCACAAATCGCTCTTGAGGTTGGTAAGGTATTCGATACAGAAAAGACTATTGTAAGCTATGATAATCTCGGTATCGCTCGTCTTGTCTATCAGCTTCCAACTACACTCTGCGATATGTTCCTTAAAGAAGTTTTCAAGCGTGGCTCTATTGAATCTCTCGACCAAGAAACTCTCTTTACAATTCAGCGTTTCTTCGAGAATAACCTCAATGTTTCTGAAACATCAAGAAAGCTTTTTGTTCACAGAAATACTCTTGTTTATCGTCTTGAGAAAATTAAAAAGCTTACCGGTCTTGACCTCAGAGAATTTGAAGATGCTATCGTATTTAAAGTAGCACTTATGGTTAAGAAATATCTTTCATCTAATCCAATCAAATACTAATTCATAAACATTACAAACTCAAGAATAAAGTTGTCTTGTAGCTGGCAGTTTTCTGCCTCTATAAGGCGACTTCTTGGTTTATATAGGGGTTGAATTTTTATTGATACTATACAAATATCAAAAAATATAATAATATATTACATTGATATTGTATAAGTAATATTTCAATATTAAATTTTCTTATCATTTACTAAAAGAAAGGTCTTGTCTATGATTCATTTTAAAAATGTATCTAAGGTATATTCAACAGGCACAAAAGCACTCGACAATGTAAGCTTAGATATAAATAAGGGCGAGTTCGTCTTTATAGTTGGACCATCAGGAGCAGGAAAAAGTACATTTTTAAAGCTCATTATGCGTGAAGAAGCCACCACAGAGGGTGAAATTTCTGTCAACGGCTATAATCTTGTCAAAATCAAAAAACGCAAGATTCCATATCTTCGCAGAACTATGGGAATAGTTTTTCAGGATTTCAGGCTTATAGAAAAAATCTCTGTTTTCGATAATGTTGCCTTTGCTATGAGAGTAATCGGCATTTCAGAAAAATCTGTGCGTAAGCGTGTAGAATATATTCTTGGTCTTGTCGGACTTTCAGAAAAAGCTGATAGCAAGCCAAGTGAGCTTTCAGGCGGCGAGCAACAGCGTGTCAGCCTTGCAAGAGCATTGGTAAATAATCCCGAACTTATAATTGCGGACGAGCCTACTGGAAATATCGACCCTGAGCTTTCATATGAAATTATGGAGCTTCTTGTTGAGATAAATAAGCGTGGCACAACGGTTTTAATTGTCACACATGAACATAACCTCGTAAATGAATTCGGCGGAAGAATTATTAAAATCAATGGTGGAAAAATCGTTGGGGATTATATTCGGGAGGTGGAGCAATGAAATTCAAAAGTTCAGGCTATCTCATAAAGGAAGGCATAAAAAGCATCTGGAATAACCGAATGATGTCGCTTGCAAGTATAGGTGTTCTTATTTCTTGCCTTTTGATTACTGGTGCGGCTGTTGTTACATCTATGAACGCATCAAGCCTTATATCATCTATTGGTGATACCAATATGATTACTGTATATCTCGACCCACAGATTTCTGATGTTGATGCTCTTAAGCTCGGAGCTAAATTCGATTTACTTGATAATGTTAAATCAAGCGAATTTTATTCAAAATCAAAAGCTATTGAAGATTATCACCAAATGCTTGGCGATGATATTTATGCAAATATGCAAGGTGAAGATAATCCCTTGCCACACGCATATAAAGTGAGTTTAGAAGATTTCTCAAAATACGAAGAAACTGTTAAAGAGCTTAAAAAAATTGATGGTGTATATCAAATAAGCAATCGTAGTGATATTGCAAGAAAGCTTACTAAGCTAAATACACTTGTAACATACATAGGCATAGCCGCCGTAATAGTTTTGGGCTTAGTTACACTTTTCATCATCTCAAATACGGTTAGAATGACAATGTATTCAAGACGCTTTGAGATTAGCATAATGAAATCTGTTGGTGCAACAAATTCATTTGTACGAATACCATTCTTAGTTGAAGGTATGGTTATAGGTCTTATTTCAGGAATTATCTCATCTATTGTTATGATTGCTCTATATAACCCAATATTAGAGGCTATTCGTAGTATTGCATCTGTTGTTTATAAAGCAAGTATTCCTATATCCGATATTTGGATATATATTGTTCTTGCATTCTTAGGCTCTGCTGTTCTTATAGGTGCTTTGGGAAGCTTTATATCTGTTTCAAAATACCTCAAAAAGGAAGGAGGAGAGATTCTTGGCTGGTAAAAAATTTAAAAAAATCTTATCAATTACTGCTTCAATACTAACTATGACTCTTATTCTTTCACAATCTACATTTGCGTTTGATGCTGAATCTAACAAAAATGAACAGGCTGCCTTACAAAAGCAAGCAGAACAATATGAAAGAACACTCAAAAAAACTCGCAATGATATTTCCGAAAAGCAAGCATATGCAAAAGCTCTTCAAGGAAAAATCGAAACCCTTAGCAAACAAATAAAGCTCAGCAATGAAAAAATTGATGCACTTAACAAAAGTATTAAAGAAAAGCAAAATGAAATTGATAAGAAACTCTCTAAAATTGAAAGCAAAATGACTCAGCTTCGTGCAAGACTTCGTGCGATTTATATAGCTGGAGATACTTCATCTTTGGAAATAATTCTTGGAGCAAAGGATTTCTCCGATTTTATAGACAAGGCTGAGCTTGTTGAAAGTATTTCCTCTTATGACAGCAATTTAATCAATGAGCTTAAATCAGAGATGTCAACAATAAGCGGACAGCAAAAATCCTTAAGAGCAGAAAAAAAATCTGTTGAAAAGGAAAAGAAATCTCTTGAAAACCAAAAAAGCGAAATCAATAAACTTTCTGAAGAAAATAGCACTATTATTGCTGAACTTCAAGGCGTAGAAAGTGCAACTCTTGATTCAATCGGAGAAAATAAAGAAAGCCAAGCTGCACTCGAAAAAGAGCTTAAAGAGTATTTCGAGCAACAGAAAAAACAAGCCGAAGAAAATGTCAAAAATCAAAACTCCAATAATGCTAAACCATCTAAAAACAACACAAATAAGAATAACGCTTCTAATAATAACAGTAGTAGCAATAACAATACAAATAATACTAAGCCTGATGATAACAGCAATAATAACAATCCAACAACTACACCAAGTTCTGGCGAATATGTATGGCCATGCCCAGGATTCTATTATCTAATATCTACATTTGATGAAAATCGAGGTTCAAGTAATCACGGTGCATTAGATATAGCTGGTGGCGGAATTTACGGTGCTCAGGTTATAGCTGCAAGAGAAGGTACAGTCGTTTCATCATTCAGTGGCTGTACCCACGATTATGGTAAAAGCTCCTCCTGTGGTTGTGGAGGCGGTTATGGCAACTATGTAGTAATAGAGCACAGTGATGGTAAAACAAGCTTATATGGTCATTTATCAGCGGTTTATGTAAACTATGGCGACTATGTAAGTGCAGGTCAACTTATCGGTCGTGTAGGTTCAACAGGCTATTCAACAGGACCACATCTGCATTTTGAAACAAAATATTCAACCATATGGGACCATTCTCAACGCTATAATCCACTCGATGAATATCCTGGATTATTTTAACTCAAAGCTTTAATAAAAGTATATAAATTAAAACCTCCGTAACTCGTAATTTGGGTTGCGGAGGTTTTCTGATTTAAAATGTTATCTTTATTTCTGTACCAAAGCCTTCAGAGCTTTTCAGGTCGATTTTAGCGTCATAAAGCTCACATATATGTTTAACTATCGCCAAACCTAAACCTGTTCCTCCCCTTTCTTTAGAACGGCTTTTATCAACACGATAAAATCTTTCAAAAATCCTTGCCCTATGTTCTGGCGGAATACCTATTCCCGTATCCTTAACATCAATAAATCCATTGCCAACTGTAATATCTACCTTACCGTCTTTATCACGATTATACCTTACAGCATTATCACAGAGGTTTTGAACAAGCTCTGTAAGCAAGGTTATGTTTCCTCGCATAATATATTCTTCACCACTTACTCTAACCACTACACCCTGTCTTTCTGCCTGAACTGCAATATCATCAGCACATTTCTGGGCGATAGTAAGCAGATTCACTGTTTCCTTTCGTATAGCCTCAGCTTTTTGGCTATTATCAAGCCTTGAGAGAAGAATAATATCACTGATAAGTGATAAAAGCCTTGCAGATTCCTTGCGGATTCTACCAGCAAAATTCTTTATATCTTCCTCTTTTACAATTCCTGCCTCTATCATTTCCGCATAACCAGAAATAGATGTAAGTGGAGTTTTAAGCTCATGAGAAACATTAGCTGTAAATTCCTGCCTCATACTTTCCATTTCTTTCTTTTCGGTAATATCTATAATAAGGCAGATAACACCAATCTGTTCTCCCTGAGATGCAACCGGATTCGCAATCATTTGATATATTCTTCCGTTAAGCATAAGCTCAAGAGAACTATTTTCGCCATCAAGAGCTTTATCAACGCAATCATTTACATCTTTATCCCTTGAAATATAAAGCAAGCTGTCGTGTTTAAGAGTTACATCACCAACATTAAATATTCTTTTTGTAGCTTCATTCATAAGGAGGATATTTTTATCGAGGTCAAGTAAAATCATTCCCTCTGACATATTTTGAATAATAGCTGCAACCTTGTTTTTTTCTCTTTCAACCTTGCCAAGCTGATAACGAATTTCTCGTTTTTGTGCAATGATTTCAGTAATAAATGGAGATAATTCAGGGTAAATATCGTCTGCGTCAATGTCCGTTCCAATATCGTCAACGCTTTCTGAAAGCTTTGTAATAGGATTGATAATTTTCTTTGTAAGAAAGAAACCTATTGCCAGCGACATAATCAAAAGCATTATAAATATCAGAATCATATATGGAAGTATACTCGTAAATACGCTATTCAGTGCATCAGCGTCCTTTGCAACTCTAAGTATATTTCCATTAGAAAGCTTCATTGCGTAATAATATGTATTTGTGCGAGTGGTTTCCGAATATCTTGAGGAATAGCCTTCGCCATCTTGCAAGGCATCTTTAATCTCCGAGCGTTCAAGATGATTTTCATCACTTTTCTTTTCGCTATCGAAAATAACATTTCCGTCAGCCTTTATAAGAGTAATTCTTGTTTGACCTTTTGCAAAGTCTTTCAGATTATTATCATCTGTAATATAATCATAGCTTGTCGCAATAAGCTGTGCATCAGTCTTTAGGTCAGCATTAACCTGATTCTGAAAAGCATTAAAAAATACTAACCATGTAATAAGCGAAACCAAAATAGCTGTAACAAGTCCCATTATAAAAAGGTGAGTATTTATTTTTCCTTCCATAAAATCACCGCCCACTAATTTTTATCTTTCTAAATATAACGGGAAACCCTCAAAGCAAGGATTTCCCGTTAGCCGTTTCTAATTATCATTCAATTATATGAATAAAGCTAATTATTCACCAAGCTTATATCCAACATTTCTAATGGTTTTAATGACAGAACCACTTTCTCCCAGCTTTTGTCTTAAAGTTTTTATATGCATATCAACAGTTCGGCTTTCGCCTTCATATTCAAAGCCCCAAACCTTATTCATTATTTTTTCTCTTGTAAGGACAATACCTTTATTCATTATAAGAAATTTCAAAAGTTCATATTCCTTAAAGGTTAGTTCTCTCTGCTCTCCATCAACTGTAACAATATGCTTTTCATCATCAATACTAATGTTCTGATAGCTCATTCCGCTAAACTGCTGTTGCTTTTCTGTTCGGCGTAAAAGAGCCTTAACACGAGAAACTAACTCCATAACGCCAAATGGCTTTGCTATATAGTCATCTGCACCCATATCAAGTCCCTTAACGGTATCAAGCTCAGTTGATTTAGCCGTTACCAATATAACAGGAATATTCTTTGTCTTATCATCAGCACGAAGCTTTTTAAGGATAGAGAGCCCATCCTCATCAGGCAACATAATATCAAGAATTAGCATAGAAGGCTGTTTTTCAAGACAGCTTTCAAAAACTCCTTTTCCCGAATCAAATTGCACTATATCATAACCGCTATTTTTGAGAGCATAGCTTTCAAGCTCTCTTATATCTGTATCGTCCTCAACAACATAAATAATCAATTACTGTCATGCTCCTCGTGATGACCTACTATTGAGAAAATAACCCAGTCTGCAAGATTAACTGCATGGTCGCCTATTCTCTCGAAATACTTAGCCACCATAATAAGGTCTATTGCCTGTTCGCCATTATTTACATCTTCTCTTATAAGCTCAATAAGGTCATTTTTTATTGTTACGAAAAGGTTGTCTACAATATCATCTCTTGCAAAAACTGAACGAGCAAGCTCCAAATCTCTCTTAACAAAGGCATCTACACTTGTTGTAACCATTTCGATAGTAGCCTTAGCCATCTGCTCAATATGGTCAAATCGTTTGATATACTGTGTTTTAGACATAAGAATTGTCAACTCAGAAATATCCGCCGCCTGGTCACCTATACGCTCCATATCAGTAATCATTTTGATTGCAGAGGAAATAAGTCTTAGGTCAGACGCAACAGGCTGCTGCTGAAGTAAAAGCTTAAGACAAATATTTTCGACTTCCTTTTCTTTTTGGTCAATCTCTCTATCGAACTCTACATTTTCCTTTGCGATTTCAATATTTTGATTGATAAGTCCCTTATACGCTCTTGCAATAGCCGTTTCAATAAGAGAACCCATTTCTATAAGCTCATTATTAAGCTTTCTAAGCTGCATATCGAAACTGTTTCTCATTATCCGAACCTCCCCGTAATATAATCCTCTGTTCTTTTATCTTGCGGAGTAGAGAATAATTTCTCTGTTTCGTCATACTCAACGACTTCACCAAGAAGGAAAAAGGCTGTTTTATCGGAGATACGGGCGGCTTGCTGCATATTATGCGTAACCATGATGATAGTATACTCGTTTTTCAACTCCATTGCAAGGTCTTCTATCTTTGAAGTCGAAATCGGGTCTAAGGCACTCGTTGGCTCGTCCATAAGCAAAACCTCGGGTTTAACAGCTAAAGCTCTTGCTATACAAAGCCTTTGTTGCTGACCACCAGAAAGTCCCAAAGCACTTTTCTTGAGCCTGTCCTTGAGTTCGTCCCAGATAGCCGCATTTTTAAGTGAAGTTTCAACAATCTCATCAAGCTGTGCCTTAGAGCGAATACCATGTGTACGAGGTCCGTAAGCGATATTATCATAAATACTCATCGGGAATGGATTAGGCTTTTGGAAAACCATTCCTACTCTTTTTCTAAGGATATTAACATCCATATCGCCGAAAATATCTTCTCCGTCAAGAAGAATATCGCCTGTAATCTTACAGCCCTCAACAAGGTCATTCATTCTGTTTAAGGATTTAAGCAAAGTAGATTTACCACAGCCAGAAGGTCCGATAAATGCGGTAATCTCTTTTTCTTTCATTTTTAGATTAATATTTTTCAAAGCGTGAAACTTACTATAATATAAATCAACGCCCTCAACAACAATTTTATCCTTTTTATTTGACATAATGCCACGCCTTTCCAATTATTTCTTGGTAATTTTCTTAGCTACTACACTTGAGAGCCAGTTAATTAAAAGTACAAGTACAAGAAGTACAACTGCTGTTGCATATGCCTGATTAGTATGCAAGCCCTCATTAGAGAGGTTATACATATGAACTGCAAGCGTTCTTGTCGAGGACATAAGGTCCTTTGGATAATCTGCGACTGCACCGGCTGTATAGATAAGAGCCGCAGTTTCACCGACAACACGACCAATAGCAAGAATAACACCTGCAAGAATACCAGGAACAGCCGACGGCAAAACAATCTTAAAAACTGTTCTAAGCTTACCGGCACCAAGTCCAAAGCTGCCCTCACGATATGAGTCAGGCACAGAGAGCAATGCTTCTTCTGTTGTTCTCATAATAAGTGGAAGAATCATAATCGCAACTGTAAAAGAACCTGCGAGAAGTGAATAACCCCAATGCAAAGCTTCTACAAAGAAAAGCATACCAAACAAACCATATACAATAGACGGTATACCTTGAAGTGTTTCAGCTGCTGTACGAACAATCGAAACAAGCTTATTACCACGCTTTGCATATTCTACAAGATATATTGCCGAAAAAATTCCAAGCGGAACAGCAACTATAAGTGAAAGCAAGGTCATAAGAATGGTATTTACAAGTGCCGGAACAAGTGAACAGTTATCAGAAGTATACTTCAGCGAGAATATATCCGCATTTATATAAGGAATACCCATTACAAGAATATATCCTATAAGAAAGACAACTGTTGCCATAGTTGCAATAGCCGCAAGCCATACAAGCAGATAAAGTATGAGTGAAGTAGGGTGATTTTTATATTGCTTAAGCTTCTGAGCAAAAGTCTGAACATTTCTTGCCTGAATCTTATCTACATCAATATCATTGCTTTTATTAGTTTCAATAACATTTTCAGCCATCATTCAGACCTCCTTTTTACTATTGAGAGAAGAGCGTTTATAAGAAGAATAAGTACAAATAGCACAACACCTGTTGCAATAAGTGCTTCACGATGTAAACCTGATGCGTAACCCATTTCCATAACAATATTTGTTGTAAGAGTTCTTACGCCACTCAAAACACTATCAGGAATAATTGCCTGATTACCTGCAACAAGGATAACAGCCATTGTTTCACCTATTGCTCTGCCTATTCCAAGAACGATACCTGCGAGGATACCTGATTTTGCAGCAGGTAATATTACTCTGAAAACTGTTCTTTCGTGAGTTGCACCCAAACCAAGTGAACCCTCATAATAGCTATCAGGAACAGCTCTTATAGCACTTTCAGAAACAGTAATGATAGTTGGGAGAATCATAATTCCGAGAAGAATAGAGGCGGTAAGTATACTACCTGTTCCATTTCCGCCAATATTATCACGAATAAACGGTACAAGAACAACCAAGCCAAAGAAACCATAAACAACTGATGGAATACCTGCAAGAAGTTCAACTGCTGGCTTTAATACTTTATATATATGTTTAGGGCAGAATTTTGCGAGATAAACTGCTGTAAGAAGTCCAATCGGTACACCTACTACCAACGCACCTGCTGTTACATATATAGAACCAAGAATCATTGGGAAGATACCATATTCTGCTGGTTCATTTGATGGTGCCCAAGTAGAGCCACCAATAAAATTAAATATTCCGATTTTAGCCATTGCAGGAATACCATTTGCAAAGAGGAATATGCAAATCAGGGCAACCGCCGCAATCGACACAAGTGCTGCTATGAAGAACACCACTTTCATAATTTGTTCTTTATATTTTACCATTTTATAACCACCTTGTTGTTAAGGACGGCGTTTATGCCGTTTAGCGTGATACACAGTCGCTCTCTTTGATACTGTGAATCATTCCTGTATGTTTCAAAATCATTTTTACATAGATATGGAACGGCAATTTCTGTTGCCGTTCCCGCCGAAATAGCTTTATTTATCTTTGATTACTTCAATTCCCAAGTTGTGATTGAACCGTCATAAAGTCCCTTGATTTGGTCAAGTGTAAGGTTATCTGTCGGGTTTGAAGTGCTTCCAACAACTGCGATACCATCAAGAGCGATTTTTTGTGGTGTAAGGCTTTCCTTTTCATCGTCCTTTAGTTCACGAGAAGACATTGCAATCTGACAAGTTCCGCTTATAGCTGCCTTGATGCCTGAAGAAGAATCCTGTGTCTGGAGTTCAATCTCCGCACCTGTATTGATTTGCTTATATGCTTCAACAAGCTTTTCCATTACAGGAGAAACAGATGATGAACCAGCTATAACAATCTTACCTGCTGGCTTAGAACCTGCATAAGCCTTTGCATCATCTACTACGCTGACATAACCTTCCTTTGTGATAACATCTTGTCCGTCCTTACTAAGGATATAAGAAATGAAATCTTTTGTAAGCTCATCGCCTTCACCCTTTGTTGCAATATTAAATGGACGAGAAATCTTATATGTGCCATTCTTGACATTCTCTGCTGTTGCTTCAACGCCGTCTACTTTGAAGGCTTTAACTGTATCATTCAAAGAACCAAGTGAAATATAACCGATTGCATACTGATTACCAGCGACGCCACTCATAACAGCCTGTGTATTATTAAGTGTAGATGCAGAAGCTGTTGTGTTATCCTTCTTAGAGCCATCACTGCCCTTTTCAAGAAGTCCTGTAAGCTCTATGAAAGCATCTCTTGTGCCTGAACCATTCTCACGAGTAATTACTGTAACTTGCTTTGTCTTATCAAATGAAGATGTATCTGCTGAACCTGCTGTTCCAGATGATGAACCATTTCCTGAGTTACTGTTACAAGCTGTAAATGCTGAAACTGCCAATACTGAAGCTGCCAATACTGCCAAAATCTTCTTTGTTGATTTTACTTTCATTTTCAAACAATCTCCTTTTTTACTCTAAACAATTTTTTCTTTTCTGGGTACAAGAATATTCTATGCTATGCTCGTAAAATTAAAAAGCAAATGACAGTAAAAGATATGTAAAATACGATTCCAATTTTCATAAAAGAAATATTCTAAAAATCATTGTTAAATCTATTAATCTTAGCATATCTTGCTGATATGTTTTAAATTATCTTTTTACATAGATTTTACATAGAATTTATAAAATTGACATTTACAGCAAGTATAAAAAGTTTTCAACCATTTTGTTTGTTAGATTTAATTAAAATAATTTGATAAAAATCAATTATTTAGAATTTTAAGCAATTTACATTTCAAGAAATTTATGTAATAATGAATATGTTGTAGCATTTTTTATCTAATTTTTACTTTTATTTTTTAGGTAATTCTCAATTAAGACCTATATAATAAAAGTGTAAAATTTCCTCGTTAAAACTGAAAATTAGGAGAGGTATCATGGACATTCTGTCAATTTTTACTTTGTTCGGCGGACTGGCGTTTTTCCTTTTTGGAATGAATTTTATGGGCGACAACTTAGAGAAACTCTCTGGTGGTAAGCTCGAAAGAATTCTTGAAAAACTGACCAATAACACCATCAAGGGAGTTCTTCTCGGTGCGGGTGTAACCTGCATCATTCAATCCTCGTCTGCAACAACGGTTATGGCTGTCGGCTTTGTCAACTCAGGAATTATGAAGCTTTCACAAGCTATCGGAATAATTATGGGTGCAAATGTTGGTACAACCATTACGGCGTGGATTCTAAGCCTCACAGGCATACAGGGTGACAGTCTTTTAATGAAACTACTTAAGCCTGAAAGCTTTTCTCCTATCATAGCTGTTATAGGTATTATCCTTATTATGCTATGTAAGGAAGGAAAAAAGCGTGATGTGGGTAACATTCTCGTAGGTTTTGCCATTCTTATGTTTGGTATGGAAACTATGAGTGACGCTGTTAAGCCACTCGCTGAAATTCCTGAGTTTGCAAGCTTCCTCACAATGTTTGAAAACCCATTCTTTGGCGTTATTGCAGGTGCTTTGTTGACAGCTATTATTCAAAGCTCATCGGCTTCTGTCGGTATTCTGCAAGCCCTTACTGTAACTGGTGCAATATCCTTTGCCTCGGCTATACCTATTATAATGGGACAAAACATTGGTACTTGTGCAACAGCTCTTATCTCTTGCATAGGTGCAAATAAGAACGCAAAACGCACAGCCTTTGTTCACCTATACTTTAATATTATAGGTACAATCGTATGGCTTTCTGTTTTCTATATTGCAAATGCAATATTCCATTTTGGATTTATCAATCAGGTTACAACCCCTGCAGATATTGCTCTTATACACTCAATCTTTAACCTTGCATCTACTGCTCTGCTCTTGCCTTTCGCAAAACAGCTCGGTAAACTTGCTACACTCACAATTCCTGATAAGGGCAATGATGATGATATGCCATTTATTGATGAGCGTTTCCTCAATGCACCGTCATTCGCTGTTGAGCAATGCAAAAATATGACAAATAAGATGGCAGAGCTTTCAAAGAAAAATCTCTTCCTTGCTATGTCACAAATCGGTAATTACTCTCAAAAAGATGATAACGAAATCACCGAAAATGAGAATAAAATTGATATGTATGAAGATGTTCTCGGAACATATCTCGTAAAGCTAAGCAGTAAGAGCCTTACTATTAAGGACAGCAACGAAATTTCTAAGATACTTCATGCAATCGGTGATATCGAAAGAATAGGTGACCATGCAGTAAATATCTTAGGTGTTGCCAAAGAAATGGACGACAAGAAACTTTCTTTCTCGGACAAGGCTCAGGAAGAAATAGGTATTCTTTCAGATGCGATAAAGGAAATAGTTACAAAGACTATGAATTCCTTTGAAAACTCAGATGTGACAACTGCACATATGGTAGAACCTCTTGAAGAAGTTATTGACGAGCTTAAAGCGGAGCTTAAAATACGCCATATCAGACGACTTCGTGAAGGTCGCTGTACTATTGAGCTTGGCTTTATTCTTCAAGACCTTATCACAAACTATGAGAGAATTTCAGACCATTGCTCTAATATAGCAGTTTGTGTTATTGAAATTGATAAGACTGCATTTGATACACATGAGTATCTACATGAAATCAAGACAGGCTCTAATTCAAATTTTGTAAAGTATTTTCAGGAATATGAAAATAAATATGCTCTTCCCAAAAGCAACATTAAGGCGACCTGATTAAAAGCTTATATAAAATGAAAAGGGAACGATTCGTGATTGAATCGTTCCCTTTTATTGTGGCAAATCACTGCTCACAAAAAGCAAAATTACACTACAAGTTCCACTCTTAATAAAGAAGGTTTGTTACAGCGGTTGAAGTGACTATCAATGTCCTACAAATTATTTCAAAACAAAATGCAGGGGGCGAACTGTGTTCACCCTAATATTTAGCTAATGGACTGATTTTTATAAATAAAATTCAACATCTATAAAAGCAATTTGTTTACACAATCGAAGTAATTACCCAAAGGACAAATACAGTTCGTCCCTATAATTATATTATTCTGCAAGAATTTCCTCAAGAATAGTAGCTGCATCTTCAACACAGCCACGACATTCACGAAGTGGAACGCCATTATTATTAGAACCCTTTAATTCGTGACATAGCTCTGAACCATTCTTCTCTCTAAACTTTGAAGTCAGCTTTCGTATAATCTTATATGTTGCAGCCTTGCTTGTAGGCTCTTGTGGATTAGCACAGCTATTTTTCATACTGAGTATTATAGCCGCACCAGAAATAGCTCCACAAGTTCCCTGCATATCGCCAAGACCTAAACCAAAACCTTCTGTGAGTGCAAACATTGTTTTTTCATCTATGCCAACCTCATCACAAAAGGCACAAGCAACTGCCTGACTGCAATTATAACCATTTTTATGATTTTCCTTAGCTTTTTCAATTCTGTTCATATTAAATACCTCTTAATTAAACATAAAATTATGGGCGAATTTCGTTCGCCCATAACAGCATATAAATCTCAAAACAAGCCCACTTACTTGATAATATATCAATTTTCATCAAGTAATTATTTTCTTATTCAATTAAAGTCAGCTAATAGCATCTATAATTCTTCCACAAACGATTAGTGGTGCAGCAGCGGCATCGACTGTTATATCAGCCGCAGATTTATAAAGTGGCATACGCTTCTCATAAAGCTCACGCATAGCCTTGTCTTTGTTTGGGCGTTGTAATAGTGGGCGAGAATTATCTCCCTTTAAACGCTCTGCAATGACCTCTACGGGCAAATCAAGCAAAACAATCTTGCCACTTGTTCTGAATGTATCTGCATTTTCTTTATCAACAAGAGTTCCGCCACCTGCTGCAATAACTAAACCATTTTTGCCAGCAAGTTCTTTTGCAGATTCCTTTTCAACTTTGCGAAAATACGGCTCTCCATACTTCTCAAAAATCTTAGAAACTGTCATTCCCTCTTTTTTCTCTATATAAGTATCAAGGTCTATAAATGACATTCCAAGCTTTTTAGCAAGCAAAAGTCCTACAGTACTTTTTCCGCTTCCCATAAATCCGCATAAAATTATATTACAGTTCATCATTACCAATCCTTTTTGTTATATCAGCTAAAAAGCTTAGTAACTTCCTTTGCACTATCTTCAACGAGTTGTGCTATATCGTCTTCTTTATAGCTTACATTATCCCAGATTTCGTGAGACCTTACTGCCTGCCATACAAGCATAGACATACCGCCGAGGGTTTTTGAACCATTAGCACGAGCCATCTTTATTAGCTTTGTTTCAAGTGGATTATAAACTGCATCAAAAACATTTGCACATCTTGCAAGAAGTTCAGGGGTAGGTGCCATATTATCAACATTAGGATACATACCAAGAGGTGTAGCATTTATAAGTAGGTCGAAATCGCCCTTTAAACGGCTTATAAGGCTTGTACTTACATATGCCTTATAAATCTTTGTTTTAAGCTCACCGGCAAGCGATGCGGCAACAGGAAGGTCATCAGGACGCACTGCAATAACTGTATTACAACCTGCAAGAGCAGCCTCATATGCAAAGGTTCTTGCAACACCACCACAGCCGAGAATTACTACGCTTTTCTCTAATGGTATTTTTGCAGCCTTTAAAGCCATAAGAAAACCATCTGGGTCTGTTGTATAGCCTTCCGCAATTTCGCCGTTCTTAACAGTATTTACAGAGCCATAAAGCTGTGCTTTATTATCAAGCTTATCAATCAACGGAATAATAGCCTGCTTATGCGGAATAGTAATATTATATCCATCTAAAGTTCTTAGTTCAGAATATTTAGAAGCTAATTCTTCAGGTGCTATATCATAGACAGAATAATCTCCACCCATTCCCGATAGTTCAAAAAGTCTTTTATGTATAAATGGTGACATTGTGTGTCCTATCGGATGTCCTATAACTGCAAATTTTCTTTCGTTCATAATAACAACTCCTTTTTCTTAGTAAAAGCTTACACTAAATCCATAAAATTAAACAAAATTTACGGATAATTTTGAAATAATTAAAAAAAAGCAAATTAACTATTGACAAAGTGCAGATTTACCAATAATATTATTTGTGTAAGAAAGATTTTTAAGTCGGTGTTTTTCTTAATTGTTATTATACCACGAAATTCGTGGTTGTCTACAACTAAACGATATAATACCGCAATTTCTTGAAATCATATTTTTATTAGGAGGAGTTCAAATGGTACTCGAAAAAGTAAAGGCTATCCTTGCAGAGCAGTTTGATTATGAGGAGGATAAGATTACACCTGAAACAACAATCGCTGATGATTTAGGTGCAGATTCACTTGATGTCGTTGACCTTCTTATGTCTATCGAAGACGAGTTCGAAATCGAAGTTCCTGATGAAGAAATCGAGAACATTAAGACTGTTGGCGATCTCGTAAAATATATCGAAGCTAATTCTTAATCTGAAAAAGCAAATTTACGACTGCTGCGGAAAACTGTGGCAGTCGTTTTTGTTAATTTGTAATTAAGGAGTATCTGAAAATGGATATTATACAAGCAATAGAAGAGCGTCATGCAGTAAGAAGCTATAAAGATAAAGAAATTGAGCCTGAAAAGGTTGAAGAACTTAACCAAGAAATAGAAAAATGCAACAAGCTTGGCAATCTTAATATTCAACTCATTCTGAACGAGCCAAAGGCGTTTACAGGCTTTATGGCACACTATGGTAAATTTAATAATGTAAAGAACTACATAGCCCTTGTAGGCCCTAAAACCGCCAATTTAGAGGAACATATCGGCTATTATGGTGAAAGACTTGTTCTAAAGGCTCAGCAAATGGGGCTTAATACCTGTTGGGTAGCAGGAACATATAAAAGAAGGAAATGTGCTTGCAAAATAAATAGCGGAGAAAAGCTTGTCTGTGTTATTGCCATAGGCTATGGCGAAGACCAAGGCATACCTCACAAAAGTAAGCCTATGGAAGAACTTTGCAAAATAGAAGGCAATGCTCCAAAATGGTTTGAAAAGGGTATGCACTGTGCAATGCTCGCACCAACAGCAATGAATCAACAAAAATTTCTTTTCACCTTTGATGGTAAGGCTCTTAAACTTCAAGCCTTAAAAGGTACACTAACAAAAATTGACCTTGGCATAGTAACTTATCATTTTGAGCTTGGCTCAGGACTTAGTATTAAAAAATAATTTTCAAAAGATTTTATTTTTGTGTGGATTTTATTTGTTCGTATATAATAACGAACAAATAAAATCCATTCTTTACTCTAATAAAATAAAAATACACAAAAATGCAGACTGGATTCGACAGTCTGCATTTTGCTTTGATAATAACTTTTAAAATCTATCAGAAAGTTTTAATTAACATTTGTCTTTCAGGGAACCCTCCTGCGCTTTAGGAAGTATGAAGTATTTCGCCGTCTGCGGACGGCGACAAGGGCATTGCCCTTGACCTACAAGCCTTTGAAAAGGCTTGAGCGAAACTTTTAATTTTTTATAATTATATTTTCAGTATACTCATATCACCAGTTTGATTATATGCTTTAATTCTATTGACACAAGGAAGCATAGAGCCAGTCTGTAAGATATTATAAAACTCATTATCTGCACTATTTGTGTCACCAATAAGCATATATAAAGCACCAAGCTGGTATCTTACAAAAATAGATTTAAACCTATTTTTTGTTAAATTATTGTTTAAAACAGCATTTGTTCGATTTATAAGCTCCTGTACATTTTGCTGATTAGAATTTAATCTAAAATTATATTCTGCAACAGTATATTCAAGCAATAGTTTCAATTCATAGTATATATTTACAGGAAATCTTGCTGTGCGAAGTATCATTTCACTATTGCTAATATATGAAGATACCATATCGAATCTATTTAAATTCATATAACATTCTGCTTGCTTCAGAAAAATTAAAAATCTCATATCAAGGCTTAAGCCCTGATAGCCGTTAGCCGCAAACTGAGAAAAAATATCCAGTGCATCATTATATTGCTCATTATTTATATAACCACTTGCAATATTAAAATTTATTGTATTGCGGACATTTTTACCTATAAGTAGTTTATTAAGAAATTTATACTGTTCATCAAGATAACTATGCACATCATAATTAAGCTTAGCGAGTGATTTTTTATATTTATTATGTGCAAATTTATTTGTTATTACAAGTCCCAAAATTGCTATAGCCACTACTCCAATAGAAATAAGAAAAATATAGCTTTCATTAGTAGTTACACTAAAAGCCAAGGCTGTAGCTGTTAGAACCAATAACAAATAATAAACAATCGTTGTTGATGCATAAAGAAATACCATTATATCACCTCTGCAATCAATCAACAATAAGCATAGCATCGCCAAAGCTGAAAAATCTGTATTTTTCAGCAACAGCGGTATTATACGCATTCATAATATTGTCATAGCCTGCAAAAGCTGAAACAAGCATAATCAAGGTGCTTTCAGGCAAATGGAAATTAGTAATGAGGCAATCCATAGCCTTAAATTCAAAGCCAGGATAAATAAAAATATCCGTCATACCGTCACTTGCCTTAATTTCGCCCTCACGCTTTGCAACAGATTCAACAGTTCTGCAGCTTGTAGTACCAACACAAAAAACTCTGCCACCATTTCTATGGGTTTCATTGATAAGAGTAGCTGTTTCTTCACTCATATCATAATGCTCTGAGTGCATCTTGTGCTTTGTTACATCGTCAACCTTTACTGGGCGGAATGTTCCCAAGCCTACATGGAGTGTAACAAAACCAATTTTAACACCCTTTTCTTGTGCTTTTTTCATAAGTTCTTTTGTAAAGTGCAAACCTGCTGTTGGTGCAGCGGCTGAACCTATTTCTCGGCTATAAACAGTTTGATAGCGTTCTTTATCTTTCAACTTTTCGTGGATATATGGTGGTAAAGGCATCTGACCAAGCTTATCAAGATTTTCGTAAAAATTGCCCTCACACTCAAATTCAAGTATCCTATTACCGTCATCAAGTATATCAATAACCTTACAATGCATAAGACCATCGCCAAAACTAAAGCTTGTACCTATTTTAGCACGCTTTCCGGGCTTTGCAAGAGCCTCCCACTTTTTGCCCTCAATACAGTTTAAAAGCAAAAATTCAACATTTGCATTAGTTTCGTCCTTAACGCCATAAATTCTCGCTGGCAAAACTCTTGAATCATTCATAATAAGGCAATCACCCTCATTCAGATAATCAAGAATATCATAAAAATGCCTATGCTCAATCTCGCCTGTTTTTTTATGCAAAATCATAAGTCGAGAACTATCTCTTGGCTCTAATGGAGTTTGTGCAATCAATTCTTCTGGCAAGTCATAATAAAAATCGCTTGTTTTCATATTTAAAACCTCTTAGTATAAGTATGCAAGATTTTTATCTGTTGCAAGATTATCTATTGAATAAAGCAACAAAATTGCATCTGCTTTTTCGTCCTCAACAAGTGCTGAAACATCTTTTTTATAATAACGCAGGTCTACCATAATTATCTCGCTATAATTCTGCGATAAAAAAGGTACTGCTGCGTGTGCATATGAATCCTTAACAACAATCAGCCTTCCACCTTTTGCATTGCTGTTCTTAATTCTAACTAAGCTATGGTTTCCATCAAGGAAAACAGGGTATTTGTCATCATTCTTAAGCTGTTCACGAAAGAAATAGCTATCAGAGCTTATAGCTTCTCCGCCGTCTGAGATTTCAACGCTAACGGAATCCTCTGGCTGATTTTTTCTGCTCCAAAGCTCTATTTTATCAGGCGGAAGAGTCCATAAAGCACTTTTGGAATATGAAGTTCCATAAAAGCCATCAATCGTTTCAACAGAAAATTCACTTTCATCAACAGGCTCATAGCCCATAGCATTACCTAAAAGCTTATAACATTCAAATGCACCCTTACTTGTCCAGTGGTGGTCTGTTTTGTAATAAAGCTGTTCAGATTTAGCTTTTTCCTTAAAAGCCTCTGTTACATCAATAAACTTAATATTCTCACTTAGCTTGTTCTTAAATGAAGAAATCAGCTCATTATCCTTATATTCCTCGTGATTAAATGGCAATTTATCGCTGTTTATATATCCCGTTGATGGAATAACTGTCATATATACAGGTATGCTTGAATACTCAGCATATTCATTTATATATTCGGCATTTTGAGAAAGTATCTCGCTGTCTTTTGTTGGCTTAGGAAATAAATAACTGTCACTGCCAAGGTAGATTCCCTTAGAACCGTTTCTGCCTGTAACAAGTTCATACTCTGCACTAAAACCAACAAAGAAGTTTCTTGCAGTTATATGGTCAGAGAGGTAATCGTCTATTCCACTCTGAAAAGTTCCGTCAGCAAGTTTTTCTAATGTAAACTCTGGAAAATCTGAAAGTTTTCTTTTTTCCTGAGCGGAATAATCCGACTTTGGCGATACAAAATAAAATAACGCAAATGCAAAGATAAATCCACAGAAAATCACTGCTGGCAAATATTTAATAATGTTTTTTATTTTCATAACACATCACTTTAGAATTTATAGTATAAGAATGGATTATAATCACTGCTTACAAGAGCTGCTGTGCATAATAATAAAGCAAGCACACAGCCAGCATTATCAATAACATAAAGAATAGGTTTGCTCTTAATCTTATGATAAAGCTTACTTATAAGCGGAGTAGAAGTTATAGCAGAAACTATAAGCAACGGAATATACGAAATAATCTTTACAGAAATATCGCCCGACATCATAAAGCCATCAGAACCAAACATTCTTGCGAGGAATATTCCCATCTCGTTAAGATTTTCAAAGTAGAAAAGTACCCAACCGAATAGTATTATTATTATCGAATAGATATGTGAAATAATAGCAGGAGCTTTTTTCAGAACTTTCAACATAAAGAGCTTTTCTATCATCAGCAATACACCGAAATAAAGTCCCCATAAGATAAAATTCCAGCTTGCACCATGCCATAAGCCAGTTAAAAACCACACCACAGCTATATTTATAATCTGTCGATAAAGTCCTTTTCTGTTGCCGCCAAGCGGAATATAAACATATTCTCTGAACCAAGTTCCGAGTGAAATATGCCATCTTCTCCAGAACTCTGTAATACTCTTTGAAATATACGGATAATCAAAGTTTTTCAAGAAGTCAAAACCGAACATCTTGCCAAGTCCCATTGCCATCTCTGAATATCCACAGAAATCAAAGTATATCTGAAATGTATATGCGATTATTCCAACCCAAGAACCTAAAGCACCACTTTGCGTACCGCTCTCACGAACAGCGTCCCAAAGATTGCCCATTTCATTTGCAAGTAAAACCTTTTTAGATAAACCAATTAAAAATAGCTTAACACCATCAGTAAATCCTTGTAAAGTTTCCTTTCGGTGCATAAGCTGTTCGGCAACATCTTCATATCTTACTATCGGGCCAGCAATAAGCTGCGGAAAAAGCGATACATATGTACCAAAGGTAATAATATTCTTTTGTACCTTTACAGTGTTTTTATATACATCAATCGTATATGACATAGTCTGAAATGTATAGAACGAAATTCCGATAGGCAAGGCAATCTCCAAAATCGGAATATTAAGAAACGGCATAACCATATTAAGCGTTTCTCCTATAAAGCCTGCATACTTAAAGAAACCAAGTAATCCGAGATTTAATATTACAGATAGTATAAAAATAAATCTTGCTAAACCTTTTTTCTCTCTATTTATGCCTATCAATATACCAGATGTATAATTCAGTAATATTGAAAACAGCATAAGTATAACAAGCCAAGGCTCACCCCACGCATAAAAGACTAAATCGACTATGAAAAGCGTAAGATTTCTAAATCTTCTTGGAGTGATATAATAAAGTGTCAATACAAATGGCAAGAACACAAATAAAAATATTAAGCTTGAAAAAACCAAATCGAACCATCACCGCATTTCTCTAATACTCAAAATCAAGCGCCAATGGCATCATTATAAATTTGCTTAATCTGGTCTGCCTTTTCGGATATTACAAGAGAAACATAAAGACCATTTGTTTCAACCTTTGCACTCTCAATAATTTTAACTTGGTCCGGGTCATAGTTCTTTATAACATTATACTTTGACTGCCAATCATTTTGAAGCTTATCAGCAACTTCCTTTGCAGCAGCCTCATCTTTGGCCTTAACATATATAAATTCATCTTGTCTAAGACCATCAGTGCATATTGCACCAGAAAAATCCTCTGCCTGTTCATCAGTTATCCCGAAAACACGCTTTAATCTTCGCTCATCAAAATCAGCCATATCGCTTGGAAGCTCTACTTCTGCCTTTACCTTTTCAAGAGCAGCAGACAACACAGAGCTTTCAGTGTTTGAAGTATTTGAGCTTTCATTTTTAGATTCGCTTTGACTTGATTCAACTTCAGAGCTTTCTGTGCTTACCACAGAAGATGTACCTTCTGTCTTTAAATCTGTTCCGCTATTGGAATTTCCACAAGCAGCAAATGACATAACTATCATAGCTGATAAAATTGTTGCAAAAACCTTTTTCATTTTCAAAATCCTCTCTTTTTCATAAATTACTCAACATTCTGTTTCAGATATTCAACCCATACTTTACAGCCATCATCAGAGAAATGTATTCCCATAGCCTCAGGGTCACTGCAATATTCTGGAATTAAATTTCCCTTTTCATCTTTCATAACAGAGGCAACATCAAGATATTTATATCCAAGCTTTTCCGCCTCTGCTTTAAGCTTAATATTAAACTCATCAATAGATTTATTGTTCAAATCCTTTAACTGCATATTCTCAAGCATAGGTGTTACAGACTGAATATAAATCTCAACATCAGGACTTTTTTCTTTAATTCTTGAAGTCAGAGTTTTCATATTTTCAATAGTATCATCTATGCCATAAAGGCCTATATCATTCATACCAAACATAATAAAGACCTTTTTTGAACCAAGCATTTGAACACCGTCATCAACAGTATATTTTTTGCCCTCATATGTAGGGTGAACATTTCCATCAGCGTCTATATCCTGCAATGCAGCACCATAGCCCAAGCTTCCAGCACAGAGAAATTCTGCCTTTCCAAGAGAGCCATTATCTGCATAATATGATAATTTAAGTGTTACACTATCCCCCACAAACACTGCATCATCAAACCAGCTTGATTCTACCTCAGTTTTAGATTCGGTAGATTTTTCTGAAGCTTTTGATGCATCTTTAGAAGACTCATCGTTTTTAGAAGATTCATTATCTTTAGAAGATACATTGTCTTTAGATACTGGTTGTGAAATTTTAGCCTTTGAACTTTCAACAGTAGAACTTTCAGATTTATCTGAATTATTTTTTCCACAGCCACTAAAAATAATAGTTGTTGCCAAAGCGGTCATTATAAATAAAATTCCTATACGTTTCATACTTTACCTCCAAAATTAAAAGGCTTGTTAATACCACAAAAACTATGTAAAGCTACCATCTCAGTATCTCACAAACCTCTTATTATGTTAAACTTATTCCATATAATTGTCAACAAACCTCGACATATATTTCAATTACAATATTGTAATTGAAAAAATCATTTTGATGAATGTCTGCCATCTGATTTTTTAACATGACGCATACTCTTTTTCCCAGGTCCTTTCAAAAGTACATAAGCACTAACTGAAAAGGCAACAATACAATCAACAACAATTATTAAAATTACAATAAATGTATATCCACCAGAGAAATTTTCCTCCTCTTCAACATCTAACCTACCCTTATATACATATGACTTCTTTTCAAAATCTGAGAGCAGTTTAAATTCAAAATGCTTTTCATTGGCGAATTTTTCAGCACTGCTTTCACTACTTGAATAAATAGTAAGGTTTTTTGAATCTTTGAAAGCGTCGTCATTTATAGAAACTGTTCCAGCATAAAATGCAACTTCTTCAAGGTTTTCACAATTTTTAAAAGCTGAGCCTATCTTAGGGCCTCCCTTTACAACTACCCTTGTAAGGCTTATGCAATTATGAAAAGCATCACCTTCAATCTTGCTGACATTTTCAGGAATTTCAATCATGCCCAATGATATACAACTATCAAATGCATTTTCTTCAATTACTGTAACACCAACTCCAAGATTTACATTTTTAAGCGATGAACATAAATTAAAAGTATTACTTTCAACAGTTTTCAAAGCCTTTGGCAAGCTTATACTTTTCAATAAATTGCAGTTTTTAAAGGCATTTTTGCCTATCTTAGATGTACTATCTGAGAATTTCACTTCTTTAAGCTTAATACAATCTGAAAAAGCTTTGTCAGCAATGCTTACTCCTGAAGCTGAAAGGTCGGCGGTTTCTATTGCGGAACTTTCAAATGCTCCCTCTTGAATAGACTTTGTATTTTTTGTGGTTTTAAGATTTTTAACAGTTTTATTATCAAGAAAAGCACTTGCACCAACTGTCTTTATATTTTCTTGTAAGGTAAGGTTTTCGGCCTTACCACAATAGCTTATAAGCATTCCATCGCCAAGTATAATATAATCATCTTTATAATTATTTATCCACGCTGTATTTTCAAAAGCGTGACCTCCGATATTTTTAATATTTGGAAGTTCACCAAGCTTTTCGAGAGATTTGCAATTATAAAAAGCATATTGACCTATGCTTTCGGTATTATCTGGCAAAGTCATCTTGTTAAGTGAGGTACAGCCCATAAAAGCATAATCTCCAACCTTTTGCAGCTTATCTCCCAAATTAACAATCTCAAGACTTGTACAGTTTGCAAAAGCCATTTTGCCGATTTCTATTACCTCATCTGGTATAGAAATTTCCTTTATCTTAGAACAGCCCGAAAAAGCAAGTTCATCAATTTTATCAACACTTACTGGTATAGAAAGTACTTCAATCTGTGAGCAAGAAGCAAAAGCCGCCTTGCCTACGCCTGTAACTTCCTTACCATCTATATCTGATGGAATCTTTACGCTTCCACCAAGTCCTCGATAAGAAGTTATAGTTATGCTCTCGCCGTCCTCATTAATCTCATACTCAAAAGCCTCATTACTGCTTGAGCTATCTGAAAATACTGTCGGAGCATATACTGCCAATGAAGCAACCAATGAAAAGGCTACTGCAAACGAAAAAATTCGTTTAGATTTTCTCATTATTTTAATCATTCCTTTATATCAAAAACGCATTAATCTACTAAGTCATTCATTAGTCATTATAATAGCACATTTCGACACTATCCGCAAGGAATAGAAATAATTCAAAAATGAATTTTTATACTTATACAATAATTCTCTTTCAGAGTAGTGATATATAAGGATATTTGCCATCAAATAAGAACATTATTCAAGTCCTAAACATATAATGTATGAGGAAAACATTTCAAGGAGGATTTCAATTGGATATAATAGTATATACCGTAAATAAGGGAGATACACTTCATAATATTGCCGAAAAATTCGGCTCATCTGTTAATGCTATTGCCCGTGCCAATGGCATAGTAGCACCATTCAAAATTTATCCAGACCAAAGTTTAAGAATACCCGTTTTTGAGGAACCAAATTTTATAACATATACAGTTCAGCCGGGAGATACTCTATATTCTCTTGCAGAATATTTTGGCACAACGGTCGGTGAACTTGCCAATGCAAATGAGCTTGAAGACCCTGAAACGATAGCTATAAATCAGGTTTTGCGTATACCTGTTAAGGTACAATCATTACCAAATATTTATACAGTAAAACCTGGTGATACACTTTATTCTATTGCAAAAAGATTCGATACAACAGTAAGTGAACTTATAAACCTCAATAAAATAACAACACCAAATGTTATTTATCCAGGGCAGCAGATAAAGCTTTCATAAATAGCATTAAACAAAAATATCCAATATATGAATATCACCCCGAAAAGTAGTCAATGCTCTTTTCGAGGTGATATTTTTGAAAGATATTTTACAAAAATTTGCAATATGGACTATATTTGATAGCAGAATTATAATAATCTATGCCCTGAATGTCAGCGACTATATTTTTACTTTGATATTAATTCAAAGCGGAATATTTCAAGAAATTAATCCCATTCTTTCAATGCCTATAAATAATTTTAGTGGCTTTATTTTAAAATGTATCATTCCATTCATACTATTACTATATATTCGTTATAGATTCCGAAATGCAGCTGAACGACAAATTAAACCTATAAAATATATCTTAGATTGCACCATTGGAATATATGCCATAATCAATATATTCCATATCTGTTGGTTAATTCTTATGACCTTCTATTTAATTCCGCTTACAGAACAAATCGCTCTTACTTTAGCTAATTCGTAGTAAAAAACAATTTTAAGTGATAAAATTAATTAAGTCAGTTATTAATTTACAGCTTGACAATAAAAAACAAATATGTTATTGTTAATTTATAGAGGAAAAAGGAGGAAAGTCTGAATGACATTCTCGGCTTACACAATGCGATTTAACAGCTATTATTATCACCGTTACTTTAAGACGGTTTATTTTGCTGTACCGAAAAGTGTTGTCTAAAAGCCTTAAACTCTATGTTTTCTCAATTATAAGGTGAATTTTCAGGACAAAGCTCTTTCGGGCTTTGTCCTTTTTGTTTTTGAAGTATTATTGCCGGCTTATACTAAAGACAAAATTCACCAAAATATTAAAAAAGAAAGGAAAGTTCCTATGAATCAAAAAGTTTTACTTATGGGTGGAAGCTATTTCATTGGAAAGAAAATTGCAAATGTTCTCTCAAAAGAATATTCTGTGACCGTTCTTAATCGTGGTACAAAGCCCAAAAGCGAAAATGTCGAAACGATAATCTGTGATAGAAACGATTCCCAAGCTATGAAAATTGCTCTCTCAGAAAAACATTTCGACTTTGTAATTGATGTCAGCGGTACAAATGCAGAGCAAAGCAAAATTCTTTGTGAAAACCTTAACCTTGAAAGCGTAAAATCATTTGTATTTATAAGCTCAAGTGCGGTTTACGATGTTGAGCATTTGAATATTCCTTTCAGCGAAAATGATTTCCTTGCGGAAAATAAATATTGGACAGACTACGGCACAAATAAAATTGAAGCCGAAAACTATCTAATTAAAAATTTTGATAAAGCCGACACAAATCTGTTTATATTAAGACCACCATATGTTTACGGCGAAAACAATTATGCACAACGAGAATCATTTATCTTTGAACATCTTCTGAAAGATAAACCGATTATTGTCCCGAATAATGGAGAAACTAAGTTGCAGTTTATCTATTCAGGTGACCTTGCAAATATAATCAAAACACTTATTCAATCGAACTTATCTGGTATAAACATTTTCAATGTAGGTAATAAAAAGCCTATCACTATAAATGCGTGGATAATGGCTTGTGCCAATGCAATAGGTAAAAAAGCAAAAATTATTTGCTTTGATTATGAGGCTAATTCTTATTCAGCTCGTGATTTCTTCCCATTTTTCGATTATAATAATGTTCTTGATGTAAACAAGATTAACGAGATTTATTCTCAGGAAACTCCATTTATAGATGGCTTAAAAATAGCTTTTGAACAATTCTTGATAGACAGAGATAATATAATTTTCAAGCCAAATGTAATTAAAAATGAAGAAAATATTCTTAAATCACAAAATATAAATTGAATTTTTGAAAGGAAAGATTATAATGATTATAGTACTTAAAAGCACAGCTACAAAAGAAGATTCCCTTTTGTTCAAAAATAAGCTTGAGCAGGAATACGGCGTTAAAGTAAACGAATGGACAGGTGTTGAATCTACTGTTCTCGGCTTAATTGGTGACACAACTAAAATCGACATCGACTACATTTCTGCACAAGATATAGTCGAAAGTGTAAAGCGTGTTCAAGAACCATACAAAAAAGCTAATAGAAAGTTTCACCCGGATAATACAGTAATTTCATTCGATGGCGGACAAAAAATCGGTGATGGCAGTCTTTGCATTATGGCAGGTCCTTGCTCAGTTGAGAGCGAAGAACAGCTTAACGGTATCGCAGAAAAGGTCAAAAAATCAGGTGCTACCTTCTTGCGTGGTGGAGCATTCAAACCAAGAACTTCTCCATATGCTTTCCAAGGCTTAAAAGCAGAAGGTCTTGACCTCCTCAAAGAAGCAAGACGAGTAACAGGCTTACCGATTGTAACAGAGATTATGAGAGTTTCTCATATTGATATGTTTGAGAATGTCGATGTAATTCAAGTTGGTGCGAGAAATATGCAGAATTTCGAGCTTCTTAAAGAGCTTGGTAAGATTGATAAGCCTATACTTCTTAAAAGA
This sequence comes from Pseudoruminococcus massiliensis, assembly GCF_900291955.1. GTDB lineage: Bacteria > Bacillota > Clostridia > Oscillospirales > Acutalibacteraceae > Pseudoruminococcus > Pseudoruminococcus massiliensis. Next base: position 567,030 of record NZ_OLMR01000001.1, read on the forward strand.
GGACTTGCAGCAACAATCGAAGAATTTCTTATGAGTGCCGAATATATTATGGCTGGCGGCAACGATAAGGTTATTCTCTGCGAAAGAGGTATCCGCACATATGAAACCGCAACAAGAAACACACTCGATATTTCCGCTGTTCCTGTCTTGAGAAAGCTGACACATCTTCCTATTATCGTTGACCCAAGTCATGCTTCAGGAAAATCTTGGCTCGTAGAACCACTTGCTATGGCAGCAGTTGCAGCAGGTGTAGACGGCCTAATGATTGAAGTACACAATGACCCACCTCACGCACTTTCTGATGGTGCTCAATCACTTACACCTGAGCAGTTCGATTTAGTCGCAAAGCGTGTATTCGCTATGAAAAAAGCTTACGATGAGGCTATGACTATTGAATAATTTTGATATATGCTTAGTGAGGGCTTCACTTGCTGACGCCAAGAAAATCTGGAATATGCAAAAAGAAGCCTTTGCAGAGCTTTTTGAAAAATATCAGGATTTTGAAACAAGTCCTGCGGCAGAACCGCTTGAAAAGACAATATTCAGATTAAAACAGCCGGAAACATACTTTTATATGATACAGCTTGATAAACAAACTGTTGGTGCAGTGCGTGTGGTTGATTCAGGAAATAATAACCGAAAGAGAATAAGTCCTATATTTATATTACCTAAATTTCGCAATATGGGTATTGCTCAAAAAGCAATTATACTTGCCGAGAAAATCCATGGCAGTAAAAATTGGGAACTTGACACAATTATACAGGAAAAGGGAAACTGCCATTTATATGAAAAGATGGGTTATCGAACTGCAGGAAAAACTAAGATAATAAACGATAAACTAACGCTTGTATTTTATCAAAAATAAATCTTTATTTGGAGTGACTATCTTATGAATATCATCATATCAGGACTTGGAATAATAGGCGGTTCTTTTGCTAAGGCTTTGGCAAAATATACAGACCACCATATAATCGGCATAAATCGAAGCGAAAAACCTCTGCAAGATGCTCTTGCCTGCGGTGCAATACACGAAATTGGCACAAGAGAATCCATCAAAGCTGCTGATATGATTATACTCGGAACTTTCCCAGAAGCTGCTGTAAAGTTCGTGCGTGATAATGCCGATATTATCCCGAAATCCTGCATAGTCACCGATACATCAGGAATTAAAGGACAGATATGCCCCGAACTTGTTCAGCTTTCAAAAGAATACGGCTTTAAATTTATTGGCGGTCACCCAATGGCAGGTAAAGAAACAAACGGTTTTGCCTCCTCTGATGCTGATTTGTTTCAAAATGCCAGCTATATAATAGTTCCTTGTGGTGCTGATGAAAAGGACATAACCTTCGTTTCCGCACTTATGAAAAAAATCGGTTTTGGAATAATAAAAGTTGCAACTCCTGAAGAACATGACCGAATGATAGCTTATACTTCACAGCTTCCTCATGTTATTGCTTGTGCTTATGTTCTGAATGAAAGCTGTACAAATCATAAAGGCTTTTCTGCGGGAAGCTATCGTGATGTATCAAGAGTAGCAAGAATAAATGTTCCACTCTGGACAGAGCTTTTTTCCGAAAACAAAAATTCTCTTGTAAGTGAGCTTGATGAATTTATTGAAAATATGACAAGCATAAGAAACGCTGTTGCAGATGGCAATAATGATGCAGTTGCAGAACTTCTCTCAAAAGCAAGAGATGTAAAAGAGAGGACTGACGGCTGATGAAGCGTATACTTTGCTTTGGCGATTCAAATACATATGGGTATAAACCCGACCGTTCAGGGCAATTCAATGAAAACATTCGCTGGACAGGCTTGCTTTCAAAATTGCTCGGAAATGATTTTACAATAATCGAGGACGGCGTGTGTGGAAGAACTCTTGCACTTGATGACCCTATGTTTGTAGGCAGAAACGGACTAAAAAGCATAGAAAATTCTATTTGCAGTAATTCTCCGATAGATTTACTCATAATTATGCTTGGCACAAATGACCTCAAATACTTTTACAGAATGACCGCAGAAAAAATCACAGAAAACTGCGGAAAGCTTATTAATAAAGCTATTTCTTCCTGTGAAAATCCAGATTCTATACAGATTTTGCTTATCTCCCCTATACTGCTTGGTGAGAACATTCTTTCAATAAATTCAACATATAATGCACAGTCTGTAAAAACATCACACTCGCTTGCAAAAGAATTTGAAAATCTCGCAAAGAAAAAGAATTGTTATTTTCTTGCAGCAGAAAATTATGCAGTAGCATCTGATGTGGATTGCGAACATATGACCGCAGCCGAACACAAAAAGCTTGCCACAGCTATTGAAAAAGAAATCCTCAAAATTTTCAAATAAAGTTTCTAAAATCAAAAGTTTTGCTCAAGCTTTTTCAAAAGCTTGCAGTTTCCAAAGGCAGAGCCTTTGGTCGCTCTCCGCAGAGAGCGAAACACTTTATGCCTCACAAAGCGCAGGAGGGTAGAAAAACATTCCAGTGGAATGTTTTTCGTAGGGAACCCTCGCAGGGGGTTCCCTAAAAGACAAATTCTGACTAAAACCTTGAACTTGATAATTTTTTAGAAATTATTATGAAATAATATCTATAATCGAACTCATGTTAAAACTAAGGGGCGAATCAAATGTATGATGAATTGAAAAAAGCCATAGATGAAAGCAAAAGTATAGTTTTCTTTGGTGGAGCCGGAGTTTCTACTGAGAGCGGTATTCCCGATTTCAGAAGTGTTGACGGACTCTATAACCAAAAATATAAATTTCCACCCGAAACAATTCTAAGCCATACTTTCTTTATGCGTAATACTAAGGATTTCTATGATTTTTATAGAGAAAAAATGCTCTGTCTTGATGTCAAACCAAACAAAGCACATCTTGCCCTTACGAAACTTGAAAAAGAAGGCAAACTAAAAGGCATAGTTACTCAAAATATAGATGGACTTCATCAGGCGGCAGGCTCTAAAAATGTATATGAACTCCATGGTTCTGTTTTAAGAAACTACTGTATGAAGTGCCATAAATTTTATCCAGCAGAATATATTGCTGAAAGTACTGGTGTTCCACACTGTACTTGTGGTGGTATAATTAAGCCCGATGTTGTTTTATATGAAGAAGGTCTTAACGACCGTACCATAAATGAATCTGTAAAGCTTATTGCTAATTGTGATATGCTTATCATTGGCGGAACTTCGCTTAATGTTTATCCTGCGGCTGGTTTAATTCAGTATTTCAATGGAAAATATCTTGTGCTTATAAATAAATCTGAAACACCTGTTGACCGCAAGGCTGATATAGTCATACACGATTCTATAGGTAAGGTTTTAAGTAATGTTATTAAATAATTTATAGTAAATCTAAAGGGAACGAAAATATTTTCGTTCCCTTTTTTAGCTAATAAATTTTCCTAAAAATAAAATCGGTGGACTTAGTCCTCCGATTAAGAATCAAAGAGATGTTAAGGGCTTTGCCCTTAACACCCACGAGGGGCTCCGTCCCTCGACCCTGCGAGCAGCTTTCACCAGCAAAGCTAGTGTAGAAAAGGCTCGAGCGAAACTTTTAATTTTTATCTAATCCATAATTTATTCTTAAATTCAATCTTGTCCGCATATAAATGTATATCATAGCTTTTGCGAAAGGCGGACTGATATGAATAAGAAAAAATTTCTCGTAAATTCAATACTTCTTATAGCAACAGCCTTAATAATAAGAAGTATGGGACTTGCATTTCGTGTATATATGTCAAATACGATAGGTGCAGAGGGAATCGGACTTTATCAGCTTATTTTAACAGTTTATATGTTCTTTGCCTCGGTAACAACCGCAGGAATAAGCCTATTTGTAACAAGGTTAGTAACAGATTATCTTGCAAGAGGTGAAAATGGTATTGCCAAACACTGTGTAACCCTTTGTCTGATAATTTCGGTAGGCATAAGTACAGCGTTTGGAATTATGATGTTTGCATTTTCCAATGAACTGGGAAGCGTTTTTTTAGGCGATTCAAGAACGGTTTTATCAATTAAAATTCTTGCACCAAGTCTGCCTTTTATGGCTGTTTCAGCTTGTTTAAGGGGATACTTTCTTGCAAGAAGAAGTGTAATAACAACCTCCTTTGAACAGCTTTTAGAACAGCTTGCAGAAATAGCCGTTTTTGCAATTCTTGTCGGAAGGCTTGCTCCTATGGGGCTTGAATATGCCTGCTGTTCAATCGTAATTGGCACAACAGGTGCAGAAATAATTTCGTGCATATATTCCTATATACTTTACAGAATAAGCATTTCAAAAATCAAAGGCAAAGCAAAAAGAGTTCCACATTTTCTAAGCAAATTCACCTCAATAGCCCTACCCGTTACAGGAAGTTCTTGTCTGCGTTCGGGATTATCAGCTATCGAAAATTCGCTTATCCCAACAGGACTTCGCAAGAATGGTTCAAACTATACAAATGCACTTTCAACCTATGGAACAATAAGCGGAATGGTTATGCCGATAATAACTTTCCCAGCGATTTTTATAATGCCACTTTCAACGCTGATTATTCCAGAAATATCCCAAGCTAAAGCACAAAATAAAGAAAACTCCGTCAGACGAATATCCGAACGGCTTTTCAGAATCGGCCTTTTATACTCCATTCCGGTTATGGCAATAATGATATTTTTATCAAATGAATTAGGAACAGTAATTTATAATTCAAGCGATGTAGGCATATATATAGCAATTCTTGCACCAGTAATCCCGCTTATGTATCTCGACAGTGTAGTTGACGGCATACTAAAAGGACTTAACGAACAAGTAAGCTATTTGATATTTAATTTTATAGATTCTGTAATAAGAGTTATATTGACATATTTCTTACTACCAATTATGGGAATTAAAGGTTTTATCATCGTGATATTTGTCAGCGAATCACTTAATACAAGCCTTAGTATCTGGAGATTTCTTAAAGTCGTGCAATTAAGACTTAAAATATTTGAGTGGATAATTCGTCCTTTGCTTTGTGTTGCCTTACCTTGTTTATTGATTATAATGTTACCGTTCAAGCAAGATAGCATATTAGGCTTAATCATAAAAATTTTACTTTCGTGCATTGGATATATTTTATTGTTATACATAACAAGGCGAAATGATAAGAGATTTTCTGTTCAGAAACTAAGGATAGAGTAGCAAAAAGCGTTGGCAAAATTTCTTGCCAACGCTTTAAAATATCTAAAAATTAGTAGGAGAGAACCTCTGCACCGTCTTCAGTGACGAGAACCATAATCTCCCACTGTGCAGACGGTTTCTTATCGGCTGTATAAATAGTCCAACCGTCATTTTCATCTTGGAAAATCTTATCTGTACCCATATTTATCATAGGTTCTATTGTGAATATCATTCCAGGAACAAGAAGCATATCTTCTCCCCTCTTTGAGCAATATCCTACCCATGGGTCTTCGTGAAATTCCAAACCAACACCATGACCGCCTATTTGCCTTACAACTGAATAGCCATTTTTGACAGCGTGTTCATGTACAGCTTCGCCCATATCTCCAAGAAATCCCCAAGGCTTTACTTCTTTAAGTCCTAACTCAACAGCTTCCTTTGTAACCTCAACAAGCTTGCGTTTCTCTTCGCTGACATCACCTATGCAGAACATTCTTGAGGAATCTGAAAAATATCCATTGAGTATAGTTGAGCAATCAACATTTACAATATCGCCATCTTTAAGCACAACATCATCTGACGGAATACCGTGGCAAACGACCTCATTTATTGATGTGCAAACACTCTTAGGATAGCCTTCATAGTTCAATGTTGCAGGTATACCGCCCATTTCTGTTGTCTTTTTATAGACAATATCATCAATTTCCTGAGTTGTCATTCCTGCGTGAATCTTTGCAGCAACCTCATCAAGAACAGCTATATTTATCTTACAGCTTTCCTTGATAGCTTCAATCTGAGCCGGTGTTTTAATAATGCTATGGTCTGGAACTTCGTGTCCCATAACTTCAAATTCTTCTATCTTGTTATCAAATTCTTCATGGCATTTTTTATATTTCTTGCCACTTCCGCACCAACACGGTTCATTTCTTCCAAGCTTCTCCATTTATAAAATCTCCCTTGATAAAATATATTAAAAAATTAATTTTCAAAAATAATGTGTCGCATCTTTCCTGCAAGATATAAAGAACCACAGATAACTACCGCTCCGTCGGCTCCCGCATCTGATACAGCAAGCTCATAGGCTTTGCGATAATCCTCAAGAGGTGTAACATCTTGGCAATATTTGCTGACAACTTTTGCAAGCTCTTCTGATGACATAGCTCTTGGATTATCAGGTGAAAGAGTATATGCTTTATCGAAATTCGGTGCAATATATGAAACCGCTGTTTCTACATCTTTATCAGCCAACATTCCCATAATAAGTATTTTTTTCTTGCCAGAAAGATATGCTTTAATCGCATTTGCGAGAGCCTTTGCACCACCTGGGTTATGAGCTCCATCAAGCAATACAATAGGATTTTCGCCGATAAGCTCAAGTCGTGCAAAGAATGACGCTGTGCGGAAACCCTTTTCAATAGCTTCCGCTGTAATCTTATATCCTTGTTTATAAAGAATATTTAAGGCTTCAAGAGCAGTTGAGGCATTTTGCAGTTGATGTTCTCCGATAAATGGGATAAACAACTTCATCTCGCTATCAATGCCGAATCTACCTTTTGCGGAATATATAAATTCTGAGCCCTTTATATCAGTTTTAATCAGCTTTACTGCGGAATCGTCTGCAATAGTCAAGCTTGCTTTATTATCTTTGACAGAGTTTTCAACAACAGGTATAACTCCGTCCGGCTGGTTAGCGTAGACTACTGCCTGACCGCAAGGCTTTATTATTCCACACTTTTCATAAGCTATCTTTTCGACTGTATCGCCAAGAATGGCTGTGTGGTCGAGTGAAATTGACATAATAACTGACACAATCGAAGTATTTATTATATTGGTAGCATCAAAGCGACCGCCTAAACCAACCTCTAATACCACTATATCACATTTCTGCTCAAAATACCACAAAAAAGCTAAAGCTGTAATAAATTCAAACTCCGTTATGATTAAATCTTCCTGTTTCATCTCGTCAACAATTTTTGAAACTCTTTCTGTGAGCTTAGAAAGTTCGTCCTTTGGAATCATTTCTCCATTTATACGAAAGCGTTCACGAAAATCCATTATATACGGTGAAGTATAAAGCCCAGTCTTATAACCAGCCGCAGTAAGAACATTTGAAATCAATGTACAAGCTGTACCTTTGCCGTTTGTTCCTGCAACATGGACAAATTTTAGCTTATCCTGTGGATTGCCAAGGCGATTAAGAAGTTCGCCAATTCGCTCAAGACCTGGTTTTATACCAAATTTAAGCAAAGAGTTTACCTTTTGAATTGATTGAGAATAGTCCATTATAACCTCCATAAGCACATTTACCGTGCGTATAATAGTATATAACCTTTTTTTATGTTTTGCAAGTGCATAAAAATAAAGTGGGAATCCTTTCGGAACCCACTTTTATCATAAACTTCTAAAACCTAATCAAGTATTTTCTGCAAACCCTTGGCAACGGTATATTCATCATCAAAATCAATATTTATATTGCCATTTGAAGTATACGCTGAAAGACTTTTACTTGCGGAATCATTGCCACGACCTGAAATATTATCATTTCCATTAGATGTTCCGCTCTCTATTCTGAAATCTTTTTCTTTTCCGATAATAGTTGCAATAATACTGCCATTGCTGGTATCAAGCTCAATTTTATCGGAATCAATGCCTTTTGCATTGATGTTTCCGTTGCTTGTTTGTGCGTAGAAAGAATCATTAGCAATAGTATCACCAAGATTTATTGAATTATTTGAAGTATCAATCCTTACAGAATCGGAATTTATACTACTGATATTGATACTTGCGTTGGAAGTAACAAATTCAAGACTATGGCTTACAACAGTTTCCGCATTACAAGAACCATTGCTTGTATCAAAGTTGACAGTATGAGCCTTTATATTTTCTCCGTTAATGCTTGCATTAGATGTCTTGCAGTAAACATCATCTGTAAATTCTCCACTAATATCTATATCTGCATTTGATGTTTCAAGATAAAGACTATCTGCATTAAGGTTATTGACAGTAATTTTTGCATTGCTTGTTTCAATATTTATTTTAAGAGTTTTATTGTTTTTAGGAATTTCTACTATTGTTTCAAGCTTACCACGCTTTATGTTAACCATTCCAGTATTGAAAAGATTGCTGAAAAAATCAGTTTTATCTTTTAAAGTGACTTGTCCGTCCGCAGTGGCAACAGTGGGCTTATGCTTATTATTTTCGTAATAGGTTATGCGAATTTCATTTTTATCATCTTGACGATAGCAAACTTTTACTTTCATTAAGTCTATATCTACCTTAACAGATGAAATTTCACTGTCACTGACAGTAAAAACTTTTTCTGTATAGTCTTCATCTAAATCTAATTTAACAAAATCAAAACCAACCATAGCGAAACCTATTAAAGCTATGATTAAACCGACTGCACAGACAATTCCTGTAATAGCTAAAAATTTCTTTGTCATTTTTAAGCCTCCTTTGTGTATGTTCTTACATATGCCTTAAATATTTTTTGTGTGATTTTTATGCAGAGAAGTATAAATTTCCACGAACCATAGGCTGCAAAAAGTCCCAAAGCTGAAACAAATATTGCTACTCCAAGCTGGCATATACCTGCTCCAATAGATGTAAACATAACAATAAACGAACCTATTATTGTAAGGACTCCGCCTAACTGCATTCCAACAGATGCTGCCACAAATGAAACTGCTACTGAATATAAAATTGCTAAGGCAGTAATCACAAATGGAATTAAAATCGAAAATCCGACTATACGACCTACGCTTAATTTTTCAGGCTCTTTAATATGCTTTGGTTCTTCATATTCCTGTGTTTCTGCAAGAATTTTATCCGCAAGCTGACGAGGTGTTCCAAGCTGTGAAAGTACCTCCTCTTCTGGTATTCCTAATTCTACTTTATCGCCAATAAGTTCGGCATAGTATTCAATTACTCTGTCTTCTTCGACTCTGTCAAGTATTGAAAGACAGCGTCTGAGTTCTTTCAAATATTCATATTGATTCATAATTTACCTCCGCAATAAATTTATAGATTTTGTCGATTTGTTCCCAATCCTTCAAAAATTCATTGATACGCTCAAAGCCAAGTTCTGTTATTCTATAATATTTTCTCAATCTACCATTATGCTCTCTTGAATCTACTGTCAAACAACCTGATGACTGCAAACGCTTTAAAATCGGATAAAGCGTTGATTCGGAAATTTCAATATTTGGTGATAAGTCACTAATGATTTTATAGCCATAGCTTTCTCCCTTAGTCAAAACCTTTAGCACACAAACTTCAAGCATACCTTTTTTTAGCTGTGAATCCAAATGTTAAGCTCCTTTCTGAAATATACTGCCTTATGTGATATACTATATCATACACAGTATATCGTGTCAAGAGGTATCAATAAAAAATCAACAAAAAAGAACGGCTCTTGATAGAACCGTTCTTTTGAAATTATTTAATGTGAGTTCGATGAATTTCCTTAGTTAATAATAATTTATAAAAGTAGAGGCGAACTGCGTTCGCCCGTTAGGTAAAGAATGTTAAGGGCTTTGCCCTTAAAACCCACAAGGGACTCCGTCCCTTGACCCTGCAAGCCTTTAAAAAGGCTTGAGCGAAACTTTTAATTTCTGTCGAACTCGTGTTATTTAATAAATTGAAAGCTATTATTTGCCGATGATTTCCTTAAATCTCTTTGCAAGAGAAACAGAATCAAGACCGTATTCAGCAATAAGTCCAACTGCTGGACCTGAATGACCGTATGTATCGTTGATACCAATTCTTGTAACTGGTACTGGATATTCTTCGCATACAGCAGATGTAACAGCCTCGCCAAGGCCACCAATGACATTATGCTCCTCGACAGTGATAATTCTTCCTGTTTCCTTTGCTGCCTTAATTATAATATCCTTATCAATAGGCTTGATTGTGTGCATATTGATAAGTCTTACATTAATACCCTCTGCCTCAAGTGCCTTAACTGCCTTGAGTGATTCATAAACAACAAGACCAGTTGCAATAACAGTAACATCGTTGCCTTCGTGGAGAGTAATACCCTTACCAATTTCAAACTTATAGTTATCAGGGTCGTTAAAGCTATCAATAGCAAGTCTGCCAAGTCTGATATAAACTGGGCCATTATGCTCATATGCCGCCTTTGTAGCTGCTACCATCTCATAGTGGTCAGCAGGATTGAGGATAACCATTCCTGGAATAGTTCTCATAAGAGCAATATCCTCAAGACACTGGTGAGTTGCACCATCTTCACCAACAGAAATACCTGCGTGTGAACCTGCAATCTTAACATTAAGTGCAGGATAAGCTACTGTATTTCTGATTTGCTCGTATGCACGACCTGTTGCAAACATTGCAAATGATGCAGCAAATGGGACTTTGCCTGCTGCTGCAAGACCTGCTGCAACGCCTATCATATTACATTCTGCGATACCGCAGTCGATAAACTTATCTGGATATTCTTTTGCGAAGATGTCTGTTTTTGTTGCAGCGGAAAGGTCTGCATCAAGAACGACTATATCTGAATGTGTCTTTGCAAGTTCACAAAGAGCCTTTCCGAAGCTCTCTCTGGTTGCTATTTTAACACTCTCTGCCATTTATAACCATTCCTTTCAATAATAAAGGGTTTTATTTAAAATTAATCTTTAATTTCTGCAAGCTGTGCTTCAAGAAGCTTTTGCTGTTCTTTGAGTTCGTTAAGTGCAAGCTCATACTGCTCTTGGTTAGGAGCTTTTCCGTGCCAGCCCACTTGGTCTTCCATATAAGAAACGCCCTTGCCTTTAACTGTTTCTGCAATGATAACAGTTGGCTTACCCTTTACGGATTTAGCCTTTTCAAAAGCTTCCTCAATCTGGTTGAAGCAGTGACCACAAATCTTTATAACCTCAAAGCCAAAGCTCTCAAACTTCTTATCAAGAGGCTCAAGACCAGCAACTTCGCTGACCTTACCATCAATCTGCAAGCCGTTATAATCTACGATATAGCAGAGATTATCGAGGTTGTGATGTGCTGCAAACATTGCAGACTCCCAAACCTGTCCTTCTTCACACTCACCGTCACCGAGCATTGCGTATACACGATAGGAGGCATTATCCATCTTAGCTGCAAGAGCCATACCACAAGCAGCAGAAACGCCTTGTCCGAGTGAGCCTGAACTCATATCAACACCAGGAGTTCCCTTCATATCAGGGTGACCCTGAAGCATTGCACCTATATGGCGGAGAGATTTTATCTCTTTCTCAGGGAAGTAGCCTTTAATTGCAAGTGCTGCATAAAGACCAGGGCAGCAATGACCCTTAGAAAGTACAAATCTATCCCTGTCTGCCCACTTAGGATTCTTCGGGTCTACATTAAGCTCCTTAAAATAGAGGTATGTAAAAATGTCTGCGGCAGAAAGTGAACCGCCCGGATGACCCGATTTAGCATTAAAAACTCCCTCAATTATAAGCTGTCGTACTTTGTTAGCAGTAATTTTCAGCTCTGCTTTTTCTCTTTTGTCCATGGATCATATTCCTCCCGTAAAATGAATAAGAAATATATTTAGACTTTCGCTTTATGCGAAATCCATTGCGTAATTATTATCACTGTTATTTTTTTGGTGCAATTCTTCTGCCAGAAGAATCATTGCCTCCATTAGCTTGGCGTCTTGGGTTATTAGCTGTTCTACTGTTAGCCTTCTGTGACATTTTCTTTCTTCTCAACATCATAAATACTACAAAGCCAATTCCTGCGACTCCAAGCACTATTAAGATTATGCCTATAACCAAAAGCCATTCGCCGTTTCCGACATATTTGCCATCTTTAAAATCTTTAAAGCTTCCGCCCTTAGAATTTTCATTACTTGGTGATTTACTGCTACGCTCTGCATTCTGTGAGCTAAGCTCTGCTTCCGCCTGACTTTGAAGCTCTGCCCAGTCGGAAGAAGTCATTCTTGAGGTTTCTTTAGAAGCTTCAGTTTTAATTGTGCTTGCACTGCTATAATCATCTTCAGCCATAGCGATTATCGGACAAGAAACTGCAAGAACCATCGCCGAAAGTATAGCTATAAGTTTTTTTTTGAATGTGATATGCTTCATTATCCAATCAACCCTTATGATTTATTCGCCAAAAGATTCACACTAAAAACAGTGATACCAAATTGTATTTTAACACAACAAACGAAAAAAATATAGTAGCAACGCATAAAAACCGCAAAATTCCTACTATTTCAACAAAATTCACTAACAAATTGTAGAATAAAGCAACAAAATAGTTTTAACAAAAATTGCAAAAAGAATTTTTTGATATTTAAGATTTTATTCCTTGTATAATATCTAACTCTTTTAGTCTATGATTTATTCCGTTAAGCACTTGCAGCTTTCTCAAGCTCCAAAGCGGAGCTATAAGCTCGTCAGGATTTCCATCTCCTGTTAATCTGTGTATAACCATTTCTCTTGGCAAAATAGAAATAATCTCACAAACTATTTCTATATATTCTTCCTCAGTAAGTGCTTTAAATTCGCCTTTTTCATACATTTCAAGAAGTTTTGTATTCTTTAAAATGTGCATAAGCTGCAATTTAATGCCATTAGCTGTTTTTCCGATATATTCTGCTGTAGAGAGAATATCTTCTTTTGTTTCATAAGGCAAGCCGATAATCATATGAGTTATAATCTCAACACCTATATTTTTAAGCTTTCTGACTGCTTCATCATAGCATGAAAGCTCATACCCTCGATTTATGAGTTTTGCTGTTGATTCATTTATTGTTTGTAAGCCTAATTCTACCCAAACTGGTTTTATGCGATTAAGCTCAGCAAGCAATTCAATAACATCATCACCAAGACAATCGGGTCTTGTGGCAATCGAAAGTATAGCTATATCATCTCGCATAATTGTATCCATAAATAGCTTGCGAAGATATTCAACAGGGGCATATGTATTAGTATAGGCTTGAAAATATGCTATAAATCTATTACCCTGATATTTTTTACTGACAAGCGTTTTTGCTTGCTCAATCTGCTTAGCAATATCAGGATTAAAACTTGCGGCGAAATCTCCTGAACCTCCAGCACTGCAAAAAATACAACCGCCCTCGGAAATTTTGCCATCACGATTAGGACAAGTCATTCCACCATTGAGAGATAGCTTATAAAGCTTTTCGCTATATCTTTCTTTAAGCATATAGTCTAAAGAGTAGTATCTTCTGCCACCCCAAAAAGTTTTTTCCATCTTAATTTCCCCATATTTTATATTAAATATAAAGCAAACGAGCTAAAAGACCCACTTACTTTATATTATTAAAAGGATTATCATTTTTTAGATTCTGGCATTGAAACTACAATTTCAGCTTCTTCTCGTATATCGCTTTCTATGCCTGATATTTTTTCTGTAACATTATCAAACAAGCCCATTATGGTTGCTCTATATCTTGACGCAAGGTGAAAGCCTAATAAAGCCATCAATGCTGTAAATACAACAATAAATACGATAGCTCCTGTAAGCTTTGCTGTTTTCTTTAAACCTTTTTCGTTAGATTTTCGCATAATCCCCTCCGCAGTATCTTTTATTGCTATAATATTATATCCTAATATAAATTACTGCAATAGGCAAGTAGAAATAACCAATAAAAAACTTATTCCATTATTTTTAAAGAATTTTTTCCATACCATATTTCTGAATACTTAATCCGCACTTTTCATAAAAACTTTTTGCAGATTCATTACAAGCCCATACATTAAGAGTGACATTATAACAATTACTTTTCTTAGCGCAATCTAAAACAAATTCATAAAGCTTTGTGCCGACCTTATGACCTCTTGATTTTTCGGAAACGCATAAATCGTCTATATAAAGAGTAGTCTTATTATACATAGAGTTTCCATGATACTGAAATACGCAAAAAGCATAACCAAGTATTACATCATCTTCTGCAACAAATATTGGTTTCTCATCATTTTGAACTAAGGTTTCAAGTTCTTTTGTTGTATACTTTTTCTCGCCTGCTTTGAAAAGGTCTGGTCTGCCATCTGAATGTACTTTATGGACTTGATATAACAATTCCTCTATCTGTGGTATATCTTCTTTTTTTGCTCGTCTGATATTCATTTTAGTCCTCCGAATTTATAATTTTTAAACATAACTTATTTGTATCAACAAAATTATATCATTTTTTCTCTTATTACGAATTATTACGAACGATAATATTACATTAAAAAAGAGAACCCTTTCGGACTCTCTTTTTCTTTGATTATTTTATATACATAGAAATATCAAAAGCTTTTACTGAGTGTGTTAATGCTCCTATTGAAATAATATCAACACCACTTTCAGCAACCGCTCTCAAGGTTTCATTAGTGATACCGCCTGAAGCCTCAAGAACTGCTCTGCCGTCAGTAATTGCAACTGCCTCTTTCATAAGTTCAGGACTCATATTATCGAGCATAATTATATCTGCTCCAACTGCAAGAGCCTCTTTGAGTTCGTCGAGGTTTCTTGTTTCAACCTCAATCTTTGTCATATGACCGATTTTCTTTCTCAAAGCGGTAACTGCTGCTGTAATTCCGCCTGCTGCATCAATATGATTATCCTTGAGCATAGCTGCATCAGAAAGATTATAGCGGTGATTCTTTGCACCGCCTGTCATAACAGCGTACTTCTGAAGTGGACGCATACCCGGAAGTGTTTTTCTTGTATCAGCAATACTTGCATTAGTACCCTCAACAAGCTTTGTTGCTTGATTAGCCGCCGTAGCAATTCCACTCATATGCTGAATAAGGTTGAGTGCAGTTCTCTCACCCTTTAAAAGTGACGCTGTTCTGCCCTCAAGACGCATAATCTCATCGCCATATTTTACGCTCTCACCGTCTTTGATGAGAATTTCGATTTTAATATCACTATCTATAAGTTCAAAAACTCTTGCGGCAACTTCTACACCACAAAGTATGCCTTCTGCCTTTGCAACAAGCTTACCCTTGCCCATCTGTTCAGCAGGAATGAGGTAATCCGTTGTAACATCACAATAATTGATGTCCTCTAAAAGAGCCGTTTTAATTAAATTATCAACATAAATTTTATTCAGAATCATTGCTAACCTCCTCAAGAATTATGCAAGCAACGCAAGCAAGGCTTCTTGCCTCAACAAAGTTATGGTCGATTTTGTAGTGTCCGTTAAGGAGTAAATCTTTGATTTCCTTTGCTCGCTTTAGACCTGCTGGAACAGCACTTGGGTCTGGAATTACAAAATGAGATGTCTGCATAATCTTTCTGATTTCGGTTCTGAGTCCGTGTGGAAGTTCATTACCTTCAAGAGATTCCTTAGGCGGAAGCTCGCCAACAGAAGCTCCATTATCATTTTTAAGCTTTTCTGTAATATCCTGTGCGGCACGGCGTGAGAATACCAAAGCCTCAAGCAAAGAGTTACTTGCAAGACGGTTTGCACCATGAACGCCTGTATGTGAGCATTCTCCTGCGGCATAAAGTCTATCAACAGTAGTTCTTGCATTGAGGTCAACATCTATTCCGCCCATAAGGTAATGCTGGCATGGGAATACTGGTATTCTATCCTTTGTAATATCAATACCTTCCTCAAGACAACGCTCATAAATCATTGGGAAACGATTTTTTACAAATTCTGGGTCTTTATCGGTAATATCAAGATAAAAATTCTCATTGCCCTTTTTGCGTGATTCGAGAATTATTGCATTTGAAACAACATCTCTTGGGGCAAGCTCTCCACGCTCATCATAATTAAAGGCAAATCTTTCGCCGTCACAGTTGAGCAAAACTGCTCCTTCACCACGAACAGCCTCACTTATAAGAAAACGCTCTCTGTCTGCTTCTGCGGCAAAAGCTGTTGGGTGGAACTGAATCCAGCTAAGGTGCTTAATTCTTGCACCAAGCATATGTGCAAGAGTAATGCCGTCACCTGTTGCAATAGCTGAGTTTGTAGTATACTGATAAACTCTGCCGATACCGCCAGACGCCATAATGCAGTATTTTGCACCAACAAAGGCTTGTTCGCCATTATCGAGAATTAAGCCTGCAAAGAATCCATTATCTGCCTTTTCGAGAGAATAAAGAAGTGTATTCTCAAGAATATCAACATTCTTATGTTCCTTAACCTTTTCAATAAGTGCATCAACAATAGCTCTGCCTGTTGAATCCTTATGGTGAACTATTCTATGTCTTGAATGTCCCGCCTCAAGGGTCATCATCATCTTACCTGATGCGTCAAGGTCAAATGCAACGCCCATCTCTTTAAGCTTGAGAACATCTTGAGGTCCTTCGGAAACAAGCACCTCGATTGCAGCTAAATTATTTTTATACTTACCCGCAATAAGTGTATCAGCGATATGTAGCTTAAAATTATCATGGCTCTTATCAAGAACAGCCGCAACACCGCCCTGTGCCAATGAGGAATTGGAAAGTGGAAGTTCTCTTTTGGAAATAAGCAAAACACTTACATTCTCAGGAAACTGCAATGCTCCGTAAAGTCCAGCAGCACCTGCTCCAACAACAATAACATCATATTCCCGCTTCATAATTAGTACCTCTTTTTATTTCACATTTCTAAAATTTTATTATTCTAAAAAAACCTTAGACTTATTTTATTGTATCATAATTTATATGAAATTTAAATAGGAAAAATAAAAAAAGTGCCGACTGAACGACACTTTTTATTTTAGGCGAAATTAAATCAGTTTTTTACCGCATTTAACGCAAAAACTTCCTGCTGTAGTATTTTGCGTTCCGCAATTTTGGCAGAATATAATATTATTTATCTCTTTTATCTTTGAAGGTAAAAGCTTGATAGCTTCTTCAACAGTTGTTGCCATTCCGTTGCGTATATATCCTGAGATTTCTAAGGCATTATCCCAATAATCTTTTGGTATAACACAAACCTGAGTATTACTCATATATAGTTCAAGTGAGTTTAATTCTTCTACTGCTTTTTGATATTCTACAAGTTTAGATTGACACATACTGCGATATTGATTATCTTGTCGTATATATTCTTGATATTTACTTTTTTTAATAGTAGTTGCAATCGTACCCAAAATAGCAGCAATAACTAACCAAAAAATTCCTGCCATTGACGCATAGTACGAAATTATCATTATAATACCCATGACAGCTATAACATTGCTTATAACTCTAAATACAGAAGCAGCCACGATTTTATTATTTGCTTTATATATTTTAAAATCTACTTGTGGAGTATTCAAATAATCATTATACTGTGAAAGCTCATTTACATTTTCTTTTAAAATTTTTCTCTTATTTATCAATTCAATAGAAAGATTTAATTTTTCAATAATATTTTCCATAATTAACAACACCTTTCCTCTTCAAATTCAATTTGATATTTGGGGCACACCCCATGTATCTTTCGTAGTACTTAATTCTGTTACATTGTAATATTCTTTTTGAGATGTAACCTCATCAATAATCAAGCTATCATAATTGTCTGAACTTTTATAATCTATATTTACATCCCAATTAATAGTAGCGTTACAGTCTAAGCTTATGTTATTTACGATTATCATAACATACCTTTTTTCTTTTCTTACATCATCTTCATATTTCTTACTTGTTACATTATAATCATACACTAACATAAGTTTGTTATACGCATCATTGCTGTATTTATCCTCAAAATCACTTTTTAAAGATATTAAATAAGCAGATTTCAAACCTTTATTTTCATATGAATTGAATTTATATCCAGAAATCCAATCAAGGGGAAATCCCGCAAAAAAATTATCTCCCTCTTTCGCTGCAGTTACAACAGTTAATTTATCGTTTATTTCTGACTGCATTTCAGATAAATCTAAACCATCTATATTAGTTATAAATTCGGGACAATCTTTGATTGTGTAACTTTTCTTATTATTTAACACTGAATATCCTAATGTTTCTATACTATACGAATCATATACAGCCGTAACTTCAAAACTATCACCATTTTTATATTTTTTATCCTCAATCTGATAATTAAAATTTTCTTTTATAATACTATCGCACGATGAGTTATCAGTAGATACAACTATATATGGTGAAGTTCCAGTATATGTAATTTTAAGTTTTTCAAATGGGTCTAAAACTTTTTCTGATGATTTAGAAAGTTCTGATATTTCAGATTTTGTTTCAGACGAAAATACGACAGAAGATTCATATGAATTAGAACTTTCATCAAAATCATAGTTTTCTGATAAAACTTCTTCATTTTTCTGACAAGCTGCTAATGATGCCACAGATGTAACAGCTAAAGCCAGAGAAACTAAAATTTTCAATTTTTTCATAATTTAATCACTCCTAAAATAGATTTATTTTTTTGTATCAATCAAAAACTTACAATTTAATTCGGGGTTATCAGTTCTGCCAAGTAAAAAATCTACTGAAACATTAAAATAATCGCCAAAAGCAATTAACGTTTTATAATCAGCTTGGCGTACTTCTGTTTCATATCTACTAATATTATTTTGACTCATGTTTAAATCCATTGCTAACTTTACTTGAGATATTTTCTTTGTTTTTCGCAATTCTTTTAATCTAAAAATTTTTACCACCCCTAATATAATTATACTCTGGTAGTATAATGTAAATATCCCGTTTTGGGATATTTTAGGTAAAGTGCTTATTTTATGCTGAATTTAGTAAGAAATTATATAAAAATAATGCAAGAATGATATTTTTCTACAAAAAAACGCCCACAGTTTTTAAATGTAAACTGTGGACGCTCATTTTTCGATTTAATATTTTTCGCTTAGAAACGAAGCTCTTTATAGTTGCCTAAAAATGAAAATTCCGGAAGTTCTTCTGAAAGCGAACAAAGAAGATTTTTAATATGCTCGCTTTGTGCATTTCCTGTGAAATCAAGATAGAAAAGATATTCAAAACTCTTTCCAACCATAGGGCGGGATTCTATCTTAGTAAGATTTAAACCATGTGAGGAAAAGCGTGAAAGTACACTGCAAAGCGAACCTTTGACATGAGAAACAGAAAAACAAAGGCTTATTCTATCCGCATCATCGGAAATTATAGGATTTTTGGATATTATTATAAAGCGTGTGCAGTTGTTCTCATCATTCTGTATACCCTCTGCAAATACCTTTAAGCCATATTCCTTAGCGGCATATGCTGAACAAACTGCTGAAAGGCTCTTATCGCCTTTTTCGGCAACCATTTTGGCAGCGGCTGATGTACTTGCATAAAGCATAGCTGAAAGTTTATGCTCATCTATAAACTTGGAGCATTGTGCCAATGCTTGGTCTTTTGAATATACTTCCTTAACATCAGAAAGCTCCGCTCCCTCAACTCCTGCTATGCAATGATTTATCTTTAAATCAACTGCACTTACTATGTAATAGCGGTATTGCAACATAAGGTCGTATACATCTATAACTGAACCAGCGGAGGAGTTTTCTATCGGAATAATACCATAATCTGCCTCTTTATTTTCCAGTGCCTCAAACACACTGCTGAACTTTCCATAAAAAACAGGCTCGCTCTCAGGGAAAAGCTTCATCAAAGCTATGTGCGTATTTGAACCCGCATTTCCAAAGCAAGCTACTTTTTCGTGGGTTTCATTGATTTTAGCCTTGCTATCTGCTGAATCAAAAAGCTTTCTAAGTTCTTTTCCTGAACCTATTATATCGTGCTGTAAGCCTCGGCTTATCTCCATTATATTTTGGAAAAGAATCCTTGTACAATCGGCATATCTGCCTGAATTTGCAGTAACCTTATCTATAATTTGCTGTTCTCTCTCATTATTGAAGATTGGCATATTGTTTTCTGCCTTATATCTTGCAACCTCTTCTGAACAGTTCATTCTGCGAAGCAGCAACTCAACAAGCTGGCTATCTATTTCGTCAATTTCTGCTCTTATATCCTTTAAATCCATTCCGTAATCTTCCTTTTTATTTTTCATTCATATGGTATACTTATCCATCATAAGGTCAAGTATTGCAATTGCTGTCGCATTCTCTATAACTGGTACTGCACGAACTACTATACAAGGGTCATGTCTGCCCTTTATCTCAAGCTCTGTATTTTCGTGAGTTTCAAGATTTACTGTGTTCTGCTTTTGAGATATAGAGGCTGTCGGTTTAATAGCCGCTCTGAAAATAATTGGCATACCCGAAGTGATTCCGCCGAGAATACCGCCATGATTGTTGGTTTCGGTCTTTATGGTATCTCCGTCATAAACAAAAGGGTCATTATTTTCACTTCCTTTATGCTTAGAACCCTCAAAGCCTGAACCGAACTCTATCCCCTTAACTGCTGGAACACCAAAAATCATAGACGCAATAACATTTTCAACGCCATCAAACATAGGAGAACCTATGCCGACAGGTACACCTTTTATAGCACATTCTACAACGCCACCAATGCTATCCTGTGACATACGGCAATCCTCAATAAGCTCACGCATAGGCACTTCTGCACTTTCATCTATAAGACAGAATTTTTCTGTTGAAAGTCTTTCTAAAAGCTCGTCTGATATATCTACTGGATTGAAAAGCTTATCTTCAACCGTTCCAACACTTGCTATATGAGCTGCAATTTTAATTCCACGATTTTCAAGAATTTGTCTTGAAACTGCTCCTGCAAATACAAGCGGTGCTGTTAATCTTCCCGAAAAATGTCCTCCGCCTCTGACATCATTAAAACCACCATAGCGGATATGTCCTGTATAGTCTGCGTGAGATGGTCTTGGCGAGGTCATAAGATTTCCGTAATCTTGAGAGCGTGTATTTGTATTGCGAATTACAGCACAAAGTGGAGCACCTGTTGTTGTATCATTAAGCATACCCGAAAGGATTTCTGGCAAATCACTTTCTTTTCTCGGAGTAGCGGCTTTATCGTTGCCTGGTGCTCTCCTTGCCATTTGTGCTAAAAGCTTATCCATATCAATTTTTTTGCCCGCTGGAAGTCCATTTATTACAACACCTATGCCATTGCCATGACTTTCTCCGAAAATTGAAATTTCTATATTTTTACCCCATGTTGATGACATTAGCGTTACCTCCAAGATTATTATAGTCCTCAAAGAAGCTCGGATATGATTTATTGATACTTTCTGCGTCTGTAATGATGACTGGCTCTGTTGCTCTTGTTGCCGCCACAGAAAGTGCCATAACTATTCTATGGTCATTATAGCCCTGAACTGCTCCGCCATGAAGTGACTTAACACCGTTTATTCTTAAGCCGTCTGGCAGTTCTGTTATATCTGCACCAAGCTTATTTAAGCCCTCTGTAATTGCGTGAAGTCTGTCGCTTTCTTTTATGCGAAGTCTTGCTGCACCTGTAATGGTAGTTGTACCCTCCGCAAGTGCTGCTACAACTGCAAGAATCGGAACTAAATCAGGAATATTTTCTGCGTCAATTTCTATTCCATTAAGCTTATTATGCTTACAGCTAAGAACTTGTCCATTTATTGTTATATCCGCACCAAATTGACGGAGTAATTGATATATAGCTTTATCGCCTTGATAAGATGCAGTATCAAGATTTTCTATGGAAACATTTCCACCTAAAGCCCCAGCCGCAAGGAAAAATGCTGCCTGCGACCAATCGCCCTCTATATTCAAATGCTGTGGTTTATAGCTTTGATTGCCATAAACCTTATAGCCATTTTCGGTTTCTATCGCTGTCACACCAAATCTATACATAGCGGAAAGTGTCATATCAATATAGCTTTTGGATTCGAGAGAGGAAGTAACTACAATCTCACTATCAGCCTTTAAAAGCGGTAATGCGAGAAGTAAACCTGTTATAAACTGTGAACTGACATTTCCAGGCACTTCAAATATTCCAGGCTTTAGCTGACCGTTTATAGAAAGTGGCAAACCACCCTCTGTTACACAATTTACGCCCGCCTTTGGCAAGCACTCAAGATAAATGCCGATAGGTCTTTCTGGAAGTCTGCCGTGACCTATGAATTTTGCTTTTACATTGCCTGCTCCTACAACTGGAATCATAAATCTTAGTGTAGAGCCTGATTCTCCACAATCAAGAGTTGCTTCGGTATTTGTAAACATCATTTTTCCGTCAATGGTAAGTCTTTTACCAATGAGCGAAACTGCTGCTCCAAGTTCCTTTACACAATCTATTGTGGCACGAATATCATTTGAAAGCTCGACTGGCTCCATTACGCTTACTCCCTGAGCCAATGCCGCACAGATAACGGCTCTATGGGCAGCACTTTTTGACGGTGGAACAGCCACCAATCCTGAGAGCATTTTTGGTTCTAATACAACATTACTCATATTTCCTCACCCTAAAACAATAATTAATATAATTATAGCATAAAACAACTAAAAATGTCCATAAACTTTTACGAACACTTTGAATATCGCATTTATGTTAAGAATAAATACTTTAGCACATACAAGAAATGTCTTAAAATTTAATGCTAATCAGTATTTAATAATATCATCTGTTGGAGTTTTCAACTTAATGTGTTATTATAAGAATAGGATTGCTTTGAGGTGATTTATCTTGAAAAATAAAATTCTTCCCGCTCGTGAAACTATGGAACGAAGTTATGATACAAGTGGACTTATTATTTATCTATTCTTGATTCCATTTGCTATAATTATTTTACTTTTGCTTATAGTACTTATTATATTTACTCAAATAAAGCAAAGCCCTGAAAATTCTATTGATAATTCATATGATACTCAAAGTGTTGTATCATACAATTCTGAAGATGAAGAAAAGCTCTTGACTCTTGCCTCGGTTTATTCTCCACTTTCTGATGATTATAAACCAAGCCTTGAAAATTATAATGGGATAAAATATGATTCTACTCTTGAAGAACCGCTCTCTGCACTTATCAGTGCCGCAAAGGAGGACGGAGTTACTATTAAAGTTACTGGTGGATACATTTCTAAAAATGAACAGGATAAGCTATTTAAGTCAGAAGTAGAGCGTCTTATGCAAGAAAAGGATTATTCTCAGGTTAAGGCTGAAACGGAAGCAGAAAAATCTATCCCTAAGGGCAATCATTACGATAGACAGACAGGACTTTCTATAACTCTTTCAACAGATGATAATTATGCTTGGCTTGAGGCAAATGCCTATAAATATGGCTTTATCCAACGATATACAAAATCTGGTGAGGAGGAAACAAAGGTTAAGGCTGACAATTCGCTTTTTAGATATGTCGGAATAGAAAATGCTAAGAAAATACGCATACTTGGTATGACCTTAGATGAATATGTCGATTATGTCAACAGCAGATAAATTTCGCTGTGCGAAATAAACATTTATAAACTAATTTTTTTGTGATATTCTCCTAAAAATAAAATATTGTAAACTTTCTCTTTTATAAGTTTATGCTATATGTTATAATAAAGCTTAGACACATATGTATATATGTCAAACATTAGAATCGGAGTGAATTAGTGATGTATTATCTTGGAATCGACCTCGGCGGAACTAACATTGTCGCTGGCGTAGTTGACGAAAACTACAAAATTATCGCAAAGGAAAGCTGTAAGACAAATGTTCCACGACCAGAGGAAGAAATCTGTGACGATATGGCTCTTGTTGCAAAAAAGGCACTTGCAGCCGCTAAGCTTACAAATGACGATATTTCTTTCGTGGGTATTGGTGTTCCTGGTGCTGTTAACGGCGAAACAGGTATGATTGAATATGCTGCTAACCTCGGTTTCCATAACTGGCCTATCGTAAAGATGATGGAAGAAAGACTTGGAACTAAGGTTAAAATTGAAAATGATGCAAACGCTGCGGCTCTTGGTGAATATCTTGCTGGTGCAGCAAAAGGCTCTAAAAACGCTATCGCTATCACACTCGGAACAGGTGTAGGCGGCGGAATTATAATTGACGGCAAGATTTACAGCGGTTCAAACTTCGCAGGTGCAGAGCTTGGACATACTGTTATTGTATATAATGGCTGGAAGTGTGGCTGTGGCAGACATGGCTGTTGGGAAGCTTACGCTTCTGCTTCAGGTCTTATCAAGATGACAAAAGAAGCTATTCTTGCAGATAGCGAAAAGGGTGCTTGTATGCTTCGTCTTGTCGGCGGAGATATTAACAAGGTAAACGGAATTACTGCTTTCAACGCTATGCGTGAAGGCGATGAATACGGCAAGAGCGTTGTTGATAAGTATATCAGCTATCTTGCTTGCGGTATTACTAATGTTATCAATGTATTTCAGCCTGATGTTCTTTGTATCGGTGGCGGTATCAGCAGAGAGGGCGAAACTCTCCTTGCTCCACTTCGTGCAATCGTTGAAAAAGAACGCTATACAAAGCACAATAAAAAGCAGACAAAACTTTGTGCCGCTACTCTTGGCAATGACGCCGGCATTATCGGTGCAGCTTTCTTAGACTAAAATTCAACTTATAAAATTTTTAGGAGGAATTGAGATGTCAGATAAAGTAAAAGAACAGTTTGAAAAAGAATTTTATGAAGAAGAATTTGAATTATTAGTACTCACAAGTGAAGAATGTAAAGGTGCTATAATGTTAGACAATAAATACATTAATCCATCTGTCGATTTTGTTGCGAGTATAGATTGTAAAACAGGAAAACTAATAAAATCTGAAGGTCGTTTAACATGGCTTATAAAAGATGAAAAATCTAGAAATGGCTATGGATATGATTTTGAAAAATATGGGATATATAAGGTTCTTGTTAGAAAAAGTATTCCGATTAAGCTGGACAAATATCAATCAGAAATATGGAATAACAGATTTATGTTAGTAAAATTACTTGAAAAAGATGTTTTGAATAAGGATTTGCAAGAATTAAAAGAATATTATTTAAAGCCTGTAATTCTTGAAAATGATATGGGTACTTTTACTCTTAATAGATATTTTTCTTGGTTTGAATGTAATAATGTAGACTGGAATGGTGCAGATATACTTATATATTTGGAAGTAGATGAAAACTGTGATGAAACAGCAAATTCAGCTATGGCTACTTTACTTAAATATGCAAAGGATAAACAAAGCTTCGACCAAAAAAATCGTGAGTTTGCCGCAAAAGAATTACTTGATTTAGCAAATGATTGGCTTGAAGATAACGAAGATGAAGACAAGCCAGATAAAATCACAAAAGAAATGTTTATAGATAACATTAAAATGTCTGAATTGTGTATATCACCAGATGGAAGTATAACATTATTTTATGATGATGGAGATATGTTCTGGGGGCACACTATTCAAATAATTATAGATGAAAATGGTAACTATGAAAGTGCTGATATAGCAGGATAATTTGATATTATAAGTAGCTAAATTATAAAAAACTTCGCTTATTCTTATGAATTGGCGAAGTTTTTGCTTTAAATATACTTTTTTACATCTACAAAAAGTCTGCCCTTTCGGCTTTTGCCTGAAATTCCGACAACCTCTGCTTTACCCTTTCCACGCATAGAAATTTTATCGCCTGCCTTAACCTCTTTTGAAGTATCTGTACAGACAAGCCAATTAAGCGACACCGCTCCTTTTGTAATAAATTCCGCAGATTTTGTTCTTGAAAGTCCGAAACACTCTGCTGAAATGCTGTCTAAACGCATAGAACTTACATTTATGCTTATATCCTGAGTTTTCAGAACAGGTACTTCATAGCTTTCGCTTTCTCGGATTTCAGCATTATATCTGCCGACCTTTTTCAGATTAAATTCTACAAATTCTGAAATGGAATTATGACAGAAAAATTGTGCTTTATCTTCATTTATAATTATATCACCTATCATCTCACGCTTTATTCCAAGTCCCATAAGTGAGCCAAGAATATCTCTGTGTGTAAACTCTGCATTAGAGGAAATAACTGAATAAAGCTTAATCGGCAAGCCCTCATCATTGCAATATTCGTTATCCCTGACACGACAAAGCCTTCGTTCGGCATCATCAAAACCGCCGACAAAATCTATATATCCACGAAATTCTTCTACTTTGGAAATTAGAGTTTGTTCCGCAGGTGTCAGAAAATGTGAATATTCAACAGAGTAGGTTTTTTCACTTCTTGCGATAAGGTCGCTGATTTTTCTGAGTAGAATTTTCTGTTCATCAATGGTTGTATATTTAGCTGTGAAATCTTTCATATGCTTATCCCCTATAAAATTATAAGCTAATCATACCTTAAATTTTTTATAAACTCAAGACTATAAAAAGACTTAAAACAAAAACTCGGTGCCAGTCTATGACTGACACCGAGAATTTTTTCCGGGCGAATAAACTTAAAAATTATTTAAAAGTATTATTCTTCTCTCATCTTTGCAAAGCACTCGCTGCAGTATACAGGTCTGTCTTCACGAGGCTTGAATGGAACCTTAGCTTCCTTGCCGCAAGAAGCACAGATAGCTGTGAACATTTCACGCTCTGGCTTAGATGCATTCTTTCTTGCGTCACGGCATGCCTTACATCTCTGTGGCTCGTTTACGAAACCCTTAGATGCATAAAATTCTTGTTCGCCAGCTGTAAAAACAAATTCTTTGCCACATTCCTTACAGATGAGAGTCTTGTCTTCGTACATTTGATTAACCTCGCTTTGGTAAAATTATAATTTTGCCCCAGGACGGTTTTGCACCGCCGCCTTTGAAAAGTTTACAACGCTCTACTTTAAGCTACTTGGGCATATAACACACGAATCAGTGCTTTTTAAGTTTTTTTCGCACTCGCTGCATAGCATTATCACAAGCTTTTTCATTTATACCAAATTCGGCAGAAATTTCTGCATATGAATAACCAAGCAGATATAGCGAAAGAACTTTTTTTTCAAGTTCAGTAAGATTTTGCTCTATTGCTGTATAAAGCCCTTCCTCCGCCTCTTGAGATATTATAACAGCCTCAGGCTCGGAAAGACAATCAGCAGAAAGCTCATCATCAAGTAAAACAAAATCATTCAAAATCTTATTCTTATCACTAAGAGCTGTTCTGACGGCTGAAACAATTTTATTTTTGACGCATACTCCTGCGTAGGATTTGAATGCTGAACCTTTTGTTTCATCATAGCTATTAACCGCACTTAAAAGTCCGAGCAAGCCCTCTTGAATCAGGTCATCAGGCTCTAAACCGCTTTTTTTATATTCCGCAGCAACAGAACGGATAAGGTATAAATATCTTACAACAAGTTCACGAAATGCACCCTCGTCAGAATTTTTGGCAAGTTTCACAAGTTCTGCATCTGAAAGACTGTCAAAATTACCAAAAGCCTGATTATCGAACATGATTTCACCTCATTGCACTCTCGTACTAATAAATAATACACTATTTGAACGAATAAGTCAATGCATGTTTTATACAATTTGCAAAATTTCTTATAATTTTGTGTATAAAAATAATTTATTTTCTTATATGAAATTACTTTTAATTTATATCACGCAAAATATTTCTTTTGGGTAAAATGTTGAAGTTTACTTGAATTAAATTGAATAAAATATTGATATAAATAAATTATGGCTGTATAATAAAATTAATAATGCTTAGGGGAGATTTACAGTGGTTGTTAAAATAAATAGTATGGGAATTTACGGCATAGAAGCATATGCTGTCTGTGTAGAAACTGATATTTCGAGGGGCTTGCCTGGATTTGAAATTGTTGGCTTGCCAGGAATCGCCGTTAAGGAATCTCGTGATAGGGTTCGTTCCGCTATCAAAAATAGCGGATTTACCTTTCCATCTCAAAGAATAACCGTAAATCTCGCACCTGCAAACATCAAAAAAGCTGGTGCTTTATATGATTTGCCGATTTTAGTTTCAATTCTCACTTCTATGGGAGCATTGACTAACACCTTTGATGATGCTGTTTTTATAGGTGAGCTTTCACTTTCGGGCGAGTTAAGACCTATAAACGGTGTATTGCCTATGGCTATTGAAGCAAAAAATCTTGGCTTTAAGCGTATATTCATTCCATTCGACAATGCCGCAGAGGGTGCTGTTGTTGATGGAATAGATGTCTTCCCTATTAAAAAGGTTTCTGAGCTTATATCAGTTCTGAGAAATCAGACCTCCACTGAACCATATAAAACAATAACTCGTGACACAGCACAGGCTACTTTCTCATATGATTTTTCTGATGTCAAAGGTCAGGTTCTTGCTAAGAGAGCATTGGAAATTGCTGCCGCTGGCGGACACAATATCCTTATGATAGGAAGCCCTGGTGCAGGAAAAAGTATGCTTGCAAAGCGTGTTCCGTCTATACTTCCTGATATGACCTTTGATGAAATGATTGAAACAAGCAAAATACATTCTATTGCAGGAACTATGCTAAATGGACAATCACTTATAACAGAAAGACCCTTTCGCTCTCCTCACCATACAGTTTCTCCCGCTGGACTTTCTGGTGGCGGAACTATCCTAAGACCTGGCGAAATCTCTCTTGCACATAATGGTGTACTTTTTCTTGATGAACTTCCTGAATTTAGCAGAACAGCAATGGAAGTTCTTCGTCAACCACTTGAGGACGGAAAGGTTACTATTTCTCGTGTCAGCGGTTCAATAAGCTATCCAAGTTCAGTTATGCTTATTGCCGCAATGAATCCTTGTCCTTGCGGATATTTCGGTCACCCTACTAAACCCTGTATATGCAGCAGAAAGGCTGTAAATCAGTATCTTTCGAGGGTTTCAGGCCCTTTGCTTGACAGACTTGATATACATATCGAGGTTCAGCCTGTTAAATTTGATGAACTTTCTTCAAATGAAAAAAGCGAAAGTTCTGCAACAATTCGTGCAAGAGTTAATCATCAACGAAAATTACAACTCGAACGCTTTAAAGGTACTTCTATAACTTGTAATGCGAGAATTACCACAGATAAACTACACGAATTTTGTCCACTTGACGATACCGCCACGGCTATTATGAAGCGTTCGTTTGATGCTATGGGCTTATCTGCAAGAGCCTATGACAGAATTTTGAAGATTGCAAGAACTATCGCAGATATGGACAACAGCGAGGTTATTAAGCGTGACCATATTTTTGAGGCTATACAGTTCAGAAATCTTGATAAGAAATATTGGAATTAATAAAGCAAGGTAAGTTCAACAGAAATTAAAAGTTTCTTATGAACTAAAAGCTACTAATTAAAACAAAACGGAAACAGCCATTACAAGCTGTTTCCGTTTTATTTTTTTCTCTGCAAGTTTTAAAAAACTCGCAGAAGATTTTTATTATTTATAATTACTTGAAGTATTTTACGCCACTCTCGAAAATCTTCTGGTCTTTCTCGAATGGTACATTCTTATAAAGGTTGTCGCCCTTTCTTTCGGAGTGTCCCATCTTACCAAGAACACGACCGTCCGGGCTTGTAATACCCTCAATAGCACAAACAGAGCCGTTCGGGTTGAACTCGATTGTATCAGCCTGCTTACCGTTAAGGTCAACATACTGTGTTGCAATCTGTCCATTTGCGATAAGCTTTTGGAGCATTTCGTCAGAAACTACGAATCTACCTTCACCATGAGAAATCGGCACTGAGAATACATCGCCTGCGTTTACAGATGAGAACCATGGTGACTTTGTGGAAGTAACACGAGTATATGCCATATGGGAAATATGACGACCGATTGTGTTAAATGTAAGTGTTGGGTCATCTGCTTTAAGCTCACGAATTTCACCGTAAGGTACAAGTCCGAGCTTGATAAGTGCCTGGAAGCCATTGCAGATACCGAGCATAAGACCATCACGCTGATTGAGAAGTCTTGCGACCGCTTCACTTACTCTTGGGTTTCTGAATGTTGTTGCGATAAACTTACCTGAACCGTCTGGCTCGTCACCGCCTGAGAAACCACCTGGAAGCATAACCATCTGTGCATCGTCAATGAGCTTAACCATCTCGGAAATTGTTTCCTCGATAGCTGCTGGAGTAAGGTTCTTTACAATGAGAAGCTTAGGTTCTGCACCCGCCTTTTCAAAGGCTCTTGCTGTATCAATCTCGCAGTTTGTTCCTGGGAATACAGGAATAAATACCTTTGGTTTTGCTGTCTTGATGACAGGTGATGAAGTATTGCGTTCTGTATAAAGTGGGATTTCCTGCTCATTTGCCGGGCAATATGATTTAGTTGGGAATACGCCCTCAAGCTTGAAGTTCCATTCCTCGATAAGCTCATCAATAGTGAGAGTTTCGCCGTTGACTGTGATTGTTTCTGCATCAACAGTTGTACCTAAATCATAATAGAGAATATCGGAAATTTCTGCACCGTCTGCAAGTTCAACAACAAATGAACCTGAAAGCGGAGCGAAAAGTTCTTTTGCTGTAAGCTCATTCTTGAACTCAAAGCCTATCTTATTACCAAAGCTCATTCTTGCGACAGTTGCAGCCGCACCGCCCTCACGAACAACAGATGCTGCAAGAATCTTGCCATCATTTGCAAGTGCATAGATTGCCTTATATACTTTCTTGAGTTCTTCCCAAGCTGGAAGTCCTGTTGCCTTATCCTCTGGAAGTGGGATGTAAACAACCTTAGAGCCTGACTTCTTAAATTCGGCGGAAATTGTCTTAGAAGCCTTTGTCATTGCTACGGCAAAGCTTACGAGTGTAGGTGGTACATCTAAATCCTCGAATGAACCTGACATACTATCCTTACCACCGATTGATGGGATACCCATATTTATCTGTGCTGTCAATGCACCAAGAAGTGCGGCAGTAGGCTTGCCCCAACGGGAAGGAACTTCGTGAAGTCTTTCAAAATATTCTTGGAAGGTAAGTCTTGAAGTGAGTGGGTCTGCACCGATTGCGGCTAACTTTGAGAGAGATTCTGCAACAGCATAAGCCGCACCGTGGAACGGACTCCAACGGGAAATGCCTGGAATATAACCATAGCTCATTGCAGTTGCATCGTCAGTTTCACCTTTGAGAAGCGGAAGCTTTGCAGCCATAGCATCTTCTGGTGTAAGCTGAGTTTTACCACCGAATGGCATCATAACTGTTGCCGCACCGATACTTGCATCAAAGCGTTCAACAAGTCCTCTCTGTGAGCAGCACTCAAGACGAGAAAGGTTCTTCTTAAATGCAGTCTTTGTGTCAAGTCCTTCAAGAGCCTTTGGAACAGAAGTTCTATAACAATTATCAGCATCAGGAGCAGTAATATATGAAGTTGCTACCTGTGTAACACCGTTTGTATTAAGGAATTCACGGCTGAGGCTTACGATAACATCGCCACGCCATTTCATTGTAAGTCTTGGATTCTTTGCAACTATTGCAACAGGATATGCTTCGAGGTTTTCCTCGCCTGCAAGTGCAATAAATGCGTCAACATCGCTCTTATCAAGTACAACAGCCATTCTCTCCTGAGATTCGGAGATTGCAAGCTCTGTGCCGTCAAGACCGTCATACTTCTTGCGAACCTTATCAAGGTCAATGTCAAGACCGTCTGCAAGCTCACCAATAGCAACACAAACACCGCCTGCACCGAAGTCATTGCAACGCTTAATCATCTTAGCGACTTTTTCATTTCTGAAAAGTCTTTGAATCTTGCGTTCTGTCGGAGGATTACCCTTCTGAACCTCAGCACCACAAGTTTCGATTGATTCAAGCGTATGTGCCTTGGAAGAACCTGTTGCACCGCCACAGCCGTCACGACCTGTTCTACCGCCGAGGAGAACTATAATATCGCCTTCACTTGGAACGCCACGAACAACATTTTCCTTTGGTGACGCACCGATAACTGCACCGATTTCAAGTCTTTTTGCTGCATAACCCATATCGTAAAGCTCTGTAACTTGACCTGTTGCAAGTCCGATTTGGTTGCCGTATGAGCTATAACCCTGTGCCGCACCTGTTGTAATCTTTCTTGATGGAAGCTTACCCTTCATTGTCTTTTCAAAAGGAAGTGTTGGGTCGCCTGAACCTGTAACACGCATAGCCTGATAAACATATGCTCTGCCTGAAAGTGGGTCTCTGATAGCACCACCAAGGCAAGTAGCCGCACCACCGAAAGGCTCAATTTCTGTTGGGTGGTTATGTGTTTCGTTCTTGAACTGAACGAGCCACTTTTCTGTCTTGCCATCAATAGTTACTGGAACTTCAATAGAGCAAGCGTTGATTTCGTCACTGACATCAAGGTCAGGAATAAGTCCACGCTTACGAAGAAGCTTCATTCCAATGATAGCCATATCCATAAGGGATACATCTCTCTTTGTATCCTTGCCATAAATTTCATCACGAGCTGAATAGTATTCTTTAAGAGCATTCTCGATAGCCCCAGACAATGCACCTTTTTCAATCTCAATCTTCTCAAGTCTTGTGAGGAAGGTTGTATGACGGCAATGGTCTGACCAATATGTGTCGATAACACGAAGCTCTGTAACTGTTGGGTCACGATGTTCTTCATCTCTGAAATAATCACGGCAGAACTTCAAGTCTGAAAGTGTCATAGCAAAGCCCATAGAGGAATAATACTTTTCCATTTCCTCATCATTCCAGACTGTGAAGCCCTTTATAACTGCAACATTATCTGGAACATTTGCTTTCATATCAAGGCTTTCTGGCTTTTCAAAGGAAGCAAGTCTGGACTCAACTGGGTTGATAAGATAATCCTTAATCTTTTCAAAATCAGTGTCTGAAATATTGCCTGAAACTGCGATAACTTTAGCTGTAACTACCTGTGGTCTTTCGCCCTGTGTGAGAAGCTGAACACATTGTGCAGCTGAATCGGCTCTTTGGTCATACTGACCTGGAAGATATTCCATAGCAAATACCTTAAATTCATCACCGATAGAAATCTTTTCATCATAAACAGTATCAGCATTTGTTTCGCTAAGAATAGTATTCTTAGCTTTTTCAAAGCTTTCACCGTCAAGGCCTGAAATATCATAGCGGTTAATAATTCTTACTGCTTCTGCATTTTTAATACCGAGATTTTGCTTTAAATCTGCGAGCAGGTTTACCGCTTCGACATCGAAGCCCTTTCTTTTTTCAACAAAAATTCTTTTTACTTCTGACATTTCACTACCAATCCTTTCAGTATAATGAAATCTTGACATACTATGTTTATTTTATCACACATTGTCGAATAGGTAAAGCGGAAAATTAAACTTTATGCAAAAGTAAAAGTCCTTGCATCGAATTTTGATGCAAGGACTTAAATTTATTAGAAGGTATAGGGGGAATTGTATCAATATGGCTTAAATTTATCAGGGGAATTTTTAATAATCGTAAGTTTCTTTAATACATCACGAGCGAAACTTTTAATTTTCCTAAGGAGAAGATTTAATTATTTATTTGCAACTGCCTTAAATGCTTCTTCAAGGTCAAAGATAATATCATCAATATGCTCTGTACCGATAGAAAGTCTGATTGTATTTGGCTTAATGCCCTGCTCTGCAAGCTCTTCTTCGTTGAGCTGTGAATGTGTTGTTGTTGCTGGGTGGATTGCAAGAGATTTAACATCGGCAACATTTGCAAGAAGTGAGAATACCTTGAGGTTATCAATGAACTTTTGTGCATCCTCAGATGTACCCTTAATCTCAAATGTGAAGATAGAACCAGCACCCTTCGGGAAGTACTTATCGTAAAGGTCCTTATAACCGCTCTCTGGGAGTGATGGGTGATTAACTCTTTCAACCTGTGGGTGATTTTTGAGGAAATCTACAACCTTGAGTGCATTTTCAACATGACGCTCTACACGGAGTGAGAGTGTTTCAAGACCTTGGAGGAAGATAAATGCGTGGAAAGGAGAAATTGTTGCACCAGTATCACGAAGCAGGATTGCACGAATCTTTGTAACGAATGCTGCTGGTCCAGCCGCCTTTGTGAAGCTTACACCGTGGTAGCTTGGGTTTGGCTCTACAAGTGATGGGAACTTTCCACTTGCTTCCCAATCGAATTTACCACTATCAACGATAACACCGCCAATTGCTGTACCATGACCACCGATGAACTTTGTTGCTGAATGAACAACAATATCTGCACCATGCTCAATAGGTCTTAAAAGATATGGTGTTGCGAATGTGCTATCGACAACAAGCGGAATTTTATGTGCGTGTGCGATTGCTGCAACCTTTTCTATATCAATAATGTTAGAATTTGGATTGCCGAGGGATTCAATATAGATAGCCTTTGTGTTATCCTGAATAGCACTTTCAAATGCACCCTCTTCGTCAGGGTCTACAAAAGTTGTCTTAATGCCATATGTTGGGAGTGTATGCTCAAGAAGATTATAAGAACCACCATAAATTGTTTTTGCAGCAACAATGTGGTCGCCTGCACCTGCAAGGTTCTGAATTGTATATGTTACAGCTGCTGCACCACTTGCTACTGCAAGAGCTGCTACACCACCCTCAAGAGCTGCAATTCTCTGCTCAAAAACATCTTGTGTTGGGTTAGTAAGTCTGCCATAAATGTTACCTGCATCTTTAAGTGCAAATCTATCAGCGGCGTGCTGTGAGTTATGGAAAACATATGAAGTTGAAGCATATATTGGAACTGCTCTTGCATCTGTTACGGGGTCAGCCTGCTCTTGACCAACATGGAGTTGAAGTGTTTCAAATTTTAAATTTCTTTCTTTAAGTTCGCTCATTATTATTACCTCTTTCAACTATTCTGTATAATTCATTTATAATCAAAATTTATTGTGTTCAGATTTTACTATCAGCAACAGCACATTCGTTCTGTGCGTGATTTATAGGGTTTAAAATACTTACTGATTTTCATAACTAATCACCTTCCACAATTCATATCGGATTGCTATGTTTTGAATTATACACTAATCCCTTTCGCTTGTCAAGGCTTTTTCAAAAATATTTCCTATAAATTTTATAGGTTTTTAGGTTTATCTCGGATAAACCAATTTTTCAACTGTCCAATCACTTAAAATAGGTAACATATCTTTAGCATATTTCTTTGCGGCAACTAAGTCGTGGGCTACATAATTTCCACATTCTTTGCGTTCACTGCCTGGGATAGTTCCCTCAAAATCTGCTATAAAGCAAAAAGCATCATATACTATATTAATAGCCTTTTCTGGAGATATGCTATCTCTTACAAGAAAATAAAAGCCTGTACGGCAACCCATAGGTCCTACATAAACAACGCTATCTGAATATTCAGAATTTCTTGCAAAGGTTGCAAAAAGATGCTCAAAGGTATGCAAACCGCTATCCTCGAGGTATTCTCCTGCGTTTGGTTTTTTCATTCTTACATCATAAGTTACAACATCGCCATCAACACGAGATGTATACATACCGACATCAAGTAAATCATGGTTAATAGTAAAGCTTGCAATAGTTTTCATTATATATTTCCTCCAAGAATTTTAAATAACTTTTATAAATAGTAGCATAGCCAAAGAGCAGTTTGTTTCTTATAAGGAATTTTAGCTTGCGGAAATTCCTTTATAGATTTTTTAATAATCAATATATGGCAGTGTATAAGAAATCTAATTGCTATAATTGAGAAAATCGCTTATAAACTAACATATAAACTAACAAAAGGGAGGACTTCGTCCTCCCTTAAAACGAAAGAGATGTTAAGGGCTTTGCCCTTAACACCCATGAGGGACTCCGTCCCTCAACTCTGCAAGCTTTTGAAAAAGCTTGAGCAAAACTTTTAATTGTCTTTAGGGAATTTGCAAGCAATTTGTAGGGGCGAACTGTGTTCGCCCGTTCGGTAGTTCATTGGTAATTTTTTTATCCGCATTAACAAACTTCCCATAACACACCACGAGCGAGGCAACGCCGAGCAATTCTGCGTCTTCGCTGTGGGTCGGCACCCACTATTTTCCTTTGATTTTTCGCCAATATTCTGCAAATGCCTGTTCGTTTTTGTTTTCGGCGGGAACATAATATATAGCGTCTTTTATCGCATTTGGCAAATATTGCTGTTCAACCCAATGATTCTTAAAATCGTGTGGGTAATTATAAAACTGCCCCTTAACCTTTGCGTCTGCTCCGTCATAATGCTTATTCTGCAACTGTCTTGGAATAGCACCCGTTTTTCCAGCTCTTATATCTTCCATTGCAGAATTTATAGCCATATATGCCGAATTGGATTTAGGTGCAGAGCATACTAAAATCACTGCGTCTGCCAGCGGAATTCTTGCCTCTGGCAAGCCGACTTGCAGGGCTGAATCAACCGCCGCCTTGACTATTGGAATTATCATAGGATACGCCAAGCCTACATCTTCACAAGCACAAACAATAAGCCTTCTGCAAACTGATGGTAAATCTCCCGCTTCTAAAAGTCTGCCAAGATAATGCACTGCTGCATTTGGGTCAGAACCTCTCATAGATTTCTGAAAGGCTGAAAGCAAATCATAATGTTCATCGCCCTCTCGGTCATATTTGGCAGCACTCATTTGAGTGAGTGATTTTACGGTTTCAAGTGTAATATGTTTTATTCCGTCTGTCGCACAGGTTGAAAGAACAGAAAGTTCAACCGCATTAACTGCCTTGCGAACATCTCCACCACAACCATAAGCTATATGTTCGGTAACTCCATCTTCAAGCTCAATTTTTTCTTCGGATTCTTCACGAAGTATATTATAGGCTCTCTCTATTGTATTAAGAACATCATTCTTTTCAACTCGCTTAAATTCAAAAACAGTTGAACGACTCAAAATAGCACCATAAACATAAAAATATGGATTTTCCGTAGTAGATGCAATAAGTGTAATACTACCATTCTCAATAAATTCAAGAAGTGTCTG
Organism: Pseudoruminococcus massiliensis; assembly: GCF_900291955.1. Classification (GTDB taxonomy): domain Bacteria; phylum Bacillota; class Clostridia; order Oscillospirales; family Acutalibacteraceae; genus Pseudoruminococcus; species Pseudoruminococcus massiliensis. The sequence continues at coordinate 603,765 of NZ_OLMR01000001.1, forward strand.
CTGTTGCTTTTTATTGAAGTATTGAATCTCGTCAAGATATAGTAAAATTCCATTTAAGCCTGAAAAGCCTGAAAGTTCAGAAACAATATCCTTTATATCCGCTGTTGATGCAGTAGTGCCATTCAGCTTGCGAAGTGTCATATTTGTACGCTTGGCAATAATTGAGGCAAGTGTGGTTTTTCCAACACCCGACGGTCCGTAAAAAATCATATTAGGAATTTTGCCTGACTCAATAATATTTCTGAGCGGCATATTTTTGCCAATAAGGTGCTTTTGTCCTGAAATTTCGTCAAGCGTTTGTGGGCGTATTCTGTCTGCTAATGGTCTGTTCATAAGCCTCAATCTCCAATATCATTTCTGTATGCGAAAACAGCCACAGTATAAAACCTGTGGCTGTTTATTAATTTAATCTTTATTAAGCAAATTATAATAAGCCTAATTTTGTTTCCATATCCTTGCCAAGCTTATCGCAAAGTGCAAGTGATTCTTCTCTTGTCTTACCAACAGAAGTAAGATAAAGCTTAATCTTAGGCTCTGTGCCTGATGGACGAACGATAACTGCTCCACCATCTGCAAGTGAATATGAAAGAACATTTGACTTTGGAAGATTGATAACTTCCTCTGTGTCTGCCTTCAAATCCTTAGCAATTGAAAGCTTATAGTCGGCTGTTGCAACAACCTCAATGCCTGAAACTTCAGCAGGAGGATTGTCACGAAGATTGCTCATAATATTAGCCATCTTCTCCATACCTGATGCACCCTCAAACTCAAAGCTGAGAGTTCTGTTGATATAGTAGCCATATTCTTCATAAACGCTGTTCATAACCTCATAAAGGCTCTTGCCATTCTTTCTATAATATGCAGCCATCTCACAAATAAGCATAGATGCAACAACAGCGTCCTTATCTCTTACATATGTGCCGGCAAGGTAGCCATAGCTTTCCTCAAAGCCGAATACATATCTTGATTCTTCGCCATTCTTTTCAAGACCAAGAATCTGTTCGCCGATATACTTAAAGCCTGTAAGAACATTTCTGAGTTCACAACCATACTTTTCGCAAATTCTTTCAACAAGCTTAGATGTAACGATTGTCTTAACTGCAACTGGCTTTTTAGGAAGTGTTCCATTAGCCTTTCTGCAAGAAAGAACATAATCCATAAGAAGAATACCTGTTTCATTACCTGTGAGAAGTCTATAACCATCTTCTGTCTTAACAGCGATACCTACACGGTCGCTATCAGGGTCAGTAGCGAGAAGTAAATCCGCTCCAACCTTTTCAGAAAGCTTCAAACCGAGGTCAAGTGCTTCTCTGATTTCTGGGTTAGGATATGGACAAGTTGTGAAATTGCCATCTGGATTTTCCTGTTCAGGAACTACTGTAATATCTTCAACACCAATTCTTGCAAGAATCTTGCGAACAAGCTTATTGCCTGCACCGTTAAGTGGAGTATAAACTACTTTAAGTCCTGCGTTCTTGCAAATATCCTTATTGACTGTCTGAGCCTGAACATTATCAAGATATGTTTCATAAACGCTCTCATCAACCCACTCGATAAGACCGCTCTTAATGCCTTCTTCAAAATCAACAAGCTTAACATCATTGAAAATGTCAACCTTCTGAATTTCATCATAAACTGTTCCAGCATTGACATCTGTCATCTGACAGCCATCTTCGCCATAGCACTTATAGCCATTATATTTTGCAGGGTTATGGCTTGCTGTAACCATAATACCAGACTTACATTTTAGCTCTCTTACAAGGAATGAAAGAACTGGTGTTGGCTGAAGTTCTCTTGAAATATAAGCCTTAATGCCATTTGCTGCGAGAACTCTTGCAGCCTCTTGTGCAAAATAATCAGCCTTAATTCTTGAATCATAAGAAATAGCAACAGCAGCTTCGCCATATTTCTTCTTGAGGAAGTTTGCCAAGCCCTGAGTTGTACGGCGGACAACATAGATATTCATTCTGTTTGTACCAGCACCGATAACACCTCTAAGACCTGCTGTACCAAATTCGAGTTCACGATAAAATCTTTCATAAACTTCATTTTCATCATCTGCAACTGACTTTAATTCTGCGATAAGGTCAGAATCATCAACAGCATTTTCAAGCCAAAGATTAAATTTATTTTTTACATTTATTTCACCCATAAATAACATCTCCCCTAAGTATATTCTTGCTCAAAACTTTCCCATAATAGTATATACTTTCATATTCTCAATTATATCACGAAATCTTTTTTCTTTCAACATCAGCTTTAGAAAATTATTACATTTCTATCAACTGTAACATTGTTTTTTCTCACTGCAATAATAAATCAGTAAACATTCACTATTTTCATCAATGAATTTGTGTAAATATAATAAGTTTATTAAGTAGTGGTGAACTGTGTTTGCTCGTTCGATAGCTTATCAACAACATTAGTCAATAAGTGCGGACTGTGTCCGCACTTACAGGGCAAGATATGTTAAGGGCGTTGCCCTTAAAACTCACCAAAGGCTCTGCCTTTGGAAACTGCGAGCCTTTGAAAAGGCTCGAGCGAAACTTTTAAGTGTCTTAGGGAAATCTATTAGCTAATCGGTAGTTTAGTCTTCCGCGTGAATAAACTCCCCTAACTTAATACGAGCGAGGTTTGCCGAGCGATTCCGCGTCTTGACAGTGGCGGCACGCCACCTCGAGCGAAACTTTTAAGTGTCTTAGGGAAATCTATTAGCTAATAGATAGTTACAATGATATTACATTGAAAATGCTATTAATTCACATTAAACAAACAGTCTGAATATAATATTAAGAGTATTATTTCAGGAGGTAGGATTTTTATGAATAAAGCAAATACTCCGCCAAAAATAAGCAATGTTGCAAGGCGTTATCTTGACACATTTTCCGTTATTCTTGATACTATGATTCGCTGTATGGCAGAGGTTAAAATTACAGACAGCATTTCTTGCAACTTCATAAAACAAATGATTCCACATCATCGAGCCGCAATAGATATGTCACTAAACATACTCCGCTACACTACTGACATAGAAGTGCAGAATATAGCCTTGAACATAATTGCTGAGCAAACTAAAAGTATAGATGATATGGTTTCGATTGAGGTTTGTTGTCGTGCTAAGACTAATTCACCTATTCAGCTTAAACCATATACGAGAATATATAATGAAATCACACAAAAGATGTTCAGCGAAATGAAATCTTCACCACAAACTAATAATGTAAACTATAATTTTCTTTGCGAGATGATTCCGCATCATATGGGTGCTGTAAGAATGGGCGAAAATGCTATGAAATATTCAATTTGCCAAGAGCTAAGACCAATAATCAGTGCTATTATTCACTCTCAAAAAGAAGATATAGCAAAAATGCAGGTATTAGTACGACATTATCAATCAACATAATATAAAAATCAGGCATAGCCCATAATCTGAGCTATGCCTGATTTACAATCTAAATGTTTTTATTCAGCTGAATTAGATGGATTTTCCTCTCTATATTCAACATCTCTATAACGGTGCATACCTGTACCAGCAGGAACAAGCTTACCGATAATAACATTTTCTTTAAGGCCCATAAGTGGGTCAACCTTACCCTTGATAGCTGCATCTGTAAGAACTCTTGTTGTTTCCTGGAATGATGCGGCTGAAAGGAAGGAATCTGTTGCAAGAGAAGCCTTTGTGATACCAAGAAGCATTGGTGTGTAGGTTGCCTCTGTGAGTCCCTCTTCACCATTTGCAATTCTTGCACGAACCTCATCGTTAGCAGCATAAAGCTCGCTCTTATCAACAAGAGTTGTTGGGAGAAGCTTTGTAGAGCCGTTATCATCAATTCTGACTTTCTTCATCATCTGACGAATGATAACTTCGATATGCTTATCGTTGATATCAACACCCTGCATACGATATGCTTTTTGAACTTCCTGAATGAGGTAGTTCTGAACAGCTTCTGTACCCTTAATTGCAAGAACATCGTGTGGATTTACAGAACCCTCTGTAATCATTTCACCAGCCTCGATGACCTGACCTTCTTCAACACGAACTCTTGAACCAAATGGGATGAGGTAAGACCTCTGTTCACCTGTTTCATCATTATAAATAACAGCGTGACGGTTCTTCTTGATTTCCTCGAACTTGACAACACCAGCAATTTCACTGATGATAGCGAGATGCTTAGGCTTTCTGCCCTCAAAGAGTTCTTCAACACGAGGAAGACCCTGTGTAATATCTTCAGCTCCTGCGACACCACCTGTATGGAAGGTTCTCATTGTGAGCTGTGTACCAGGCTCACCGATAGACTGAGCGGCAATAATACCAACAGCCTCACCGACTGTAACAGGCTGACCGTTTGCAAGGTTAGCACCATAGCAACGCTTGCAGACGCCGTGCTTTGCACGACAATGGAGAATTGAACGAAGCTTAATGCGTTCAACACCCTTGCTGACGATAAGGTCTGCTTCATCATCACCCATAAGCTTATCCTTAGAAACAAGAACCTCGCCTGTTGCTGGGTCTTTGAAATCTTCGCAAAGGTATCTGCCGAGAAGTCTTTCGTGGAAGCTTTCGATAGATTCCTTACCCTCTTTAATCTCGAATACTTCGATACCCTCAGTAGTACCACAGTCGTCCTCTCTGATGATAACATCTTGTGAAACATCAACAAGTCTTCTGGTAAGATAACCTGAGTCAGCCGTTCTAAGAGCTGTATCGGCAAGACCCTTTCTCGCACCACGAGATGAAATAAAGTATTCCAAAATGTTAAGACCTTCACGATAGTTAGCTCTGATAGGAATTTCGATTGTTTTACCTGCTGTATTCGCAATAAGTCCACGCATACCAGCAAGCTGTCTAATCTGGCTCATAGAACCACGGGCACCAGAGTCAGCCATCATAAAGATTGGGTTATATCTGCCGAGGTTAGCCTGAAGTGCGTCAGAAACATCATTTGTTGCAGTTTCCCAAACCTTAAGAACCTTTTCGTAACGCTCTTGGTTAGACATAAAGCCTCGCTTATACATCTTTGTAACCTGGTCAACCTGCTTTTCTGCACGAGCGATAATATCTTTCTTTGTTGGTGGAATTTCAGCATCACAAACAGCAACAGTAATAGCACTCTTTGTAGAATACTTATAGCCCTGTGCTTTAACAGCATCGAGAACCTCAGATGTTCTCTGTGTGCCATGGATTCTTATACACTTATCAAAGATTTTTCCAAGCTGCTTTTTGCCAACAAGGAAGTCAATCTCAAACTTGAGGTCATTTTCAGGGTTAGTTCTATCAACAAAGCCCAAGTCTTGTGGAATAGGTCTATTGAAGATGATTCTGCCAACAGTTGTATCGACAAGACCTGTCTTCATAACGCCATTGATTTCGAGAGTTCTTCTGACCTTAATCTTAGCGTGAAGGCTGACAACCTTTGCATCATAAGCCATAATAGCTTCGTCGCAGTCACGGAAAATTTTGCCCTCGCCTGGTTCGCCGTCCTTATCGAGTGTAAGATAGTATGAACCAAGAACCATATCCTGAGTAGGAACTGTAACTGGTCGTCCATCTGATGGCTTGAGGAGGTTATTTGATGCAAGCATGAGGAATCTTGCTTCTGCCTGAGCCTCTGCTGAAAGCGGTACATGGACAGCCATCTGGTCGCCGTCGAAGTCAGCGTTAAATGCTGTACAAGCAAGTGGGTGGAGTTTCAATGCTCTACCCTCTACAAGAACAGGCTCGAATGCCTGAATACCAAGTCTATGAAGTGTAGGAGCACGGTTGAGGAGAACTGGGTGTCCCTTGATAACCTTTTCAAGTGCGTCCCAAACCTCTGGCTTTGCTCTTTCAACAGCCTTACGAGCAGCCTTGATATTACCGGCAGCATTATTTTCAACAAGGATTTTCATAACGAAAGGCTTAAAAAGCTCAAGAGCCATTTCCTTAGGAAGACCGCACTGATACATTTTAAGTTCAGGTCCAACAACGATAACCGAACGACCTGAGTAGTCAACACGCTTACCAAGAAGATTCTGACGGAAGCGTCCCTGCTTACCTTTAAGCATATCGGAAAGTGACTTCAAGGCTCTGTTATTAGGGCCTGTAACTGGTCTGCCTCTTCTGCCGTTATCTATAAGTGCGTCAACTGCTTCCTGAAGCATTCTCTTTTCATTTCTGATGATAATATCAGGAGCATTAAGCTCTAAAAGTCTGCTAAGTCTGTTATTTCTGTTGATAACTCGTCTATAAAGGTCGTTAAGGTCAGATGTTGCAAAGCGTCCGCCATCAAGCTGAACCATAGGACGAATATCCGGAGGAATAACAGGAATTACATCGAGAATCATCCATTCAGGTCTATTGCCTGAAAGACGGAAGGATTCTACAACTTCAATTCTCTTGAGGAGTCTTACTCTCTTTTGACCAGAAGCATTTTCGAGTTCTTCCTTAAGTTCATCAGAAAGTTGGTCGAGGTCTATTTCTGCAAGAAGCTTTTTGATAGCTTCTGCACCCATCATAGCCTCAAAATCGTCTTCATACTTCTCTTTAAGGTCTCTATACTCTTTTTCTGTAAGGCACTGCTTTTTCTCGATTTCTCTTACATTGCCCGGATCAGTAACGATATACATTGCAAAGTAGAGAACCTTTTCGAGTGTTCTTGGTGATATATCAAGGATAAGCCCCATTCTTGATGGAATACCCTTGAAATACCAGATATGAGATACAGGAGCAGCAAGCTCGATATGTCCCATACGCTCTCTTCTTACCTTAGAACGAGTAACTTCAACACCGCAACGGTCGCAGATTTTTCCTTTAAAGCGAATTTTCTTATACTTACCGCAGTGGCATTCCCAGTCTTTTTGCGGACCAAAGATAGTTTCGCAGAAAAGACCATCGCGTTCTGGCTTTAGAGTACGGTAGTTAATGGTTTCAGGTTTTTTAACCTCGCCATAAGACCATTCTCTTATCTTTTCGGGTGAAGCAAGACCAATCTTTATAGATTCAAATACATTAAATTCCATTAAATGCTTCCTCCTGTCGATTATTTATCATCATCGGAATTGCCGAAGAAGTCGCCGCCCTCATAGTCGGAATCCTCTCCGAACATATCTTCGTCGGCATCGTCCTTGTCGTTTACGATTCCTCTTTCGTCAAACATATTGTCCTCGTCCTCATCATCACCATCGAGCATATAGCCATCCATAGTGGTCATAACATTTTTCTCGTTAAATTCGGAGTCGGAATCAGCGTTCAGACCAACATCATCATCTTCGTCAAAGTTTTGTCTGAGGTCGATTTCGTTATTATCCTTATCGAGAACCTTAACATCAAGAGCAAGTGACTGGAGTTCCTTAATAAGAACCTTAAATGATTCAGGAATACCAGGTGTAGGAATGTTCTGTCCCTTAACAATAGCCTCATAAGTTTTAACACGACCGACAACATCATCAGACTTAACTGTGAGGATTTCCTGAAGTGTATAGGCAGCGCCATAAGCCTCAAGTGCCCAAACTTCCATTTCACCGAATCTCTGTCCGCCGAATTGAGCTTTACCACCCAAAGGCTGCTGAGTAACAAGTGAGTATGGACCAGTAGAACGAGCATGAATCTTATCATCAACAAGGTGATGAAGCTTGAGGTAGTACATATAACCGACTGTAACAGGATTATCGAACCACTCGCCAGTTCTGCCGTCACGCATTCTTGTCTTACACTCGTTAGTAATAATGCCGTCCTTTTTGAAGCATTCTGTAAAGTCAATCTTGCTTGGATTTTCAGGCGGCGGCAATTCTCCTGCCTTCGCCTTTTTCTCTATATCCTTATAAATATCAAAGATGTCATCTTCGTGAGCACCGTCAAAGACAGGCGTCATAATCTTCCAGCCAAGTGCCTTAGCGGCATAACCGAGGTGAACCTCAAGAACCTGACCGATATTCATACGAGAAGGAACGCCCAATGGGTTAAGAACTATATCGAGCGGAGTACCATCTGGGAGGAATGGCATATCTTCAACAGGGAGTATTCTGGAAACAACACCCTTGTTACCATGACGACCAGCCATTTTATCACCGACAGAAATCTTTCTCTTCTGTGCGATATAGCATCTGACAACCTGATTTACACCCGGCTGAAGCTCATCTTTACTATTTTCTCTTGTGAATACCTTAACATCGACAACGATACCATATTCACCATGAGGAACTCTAAGTGAAGTATCTCTGACCTCACGAGCCTTCTCACCGAAGATTGCTCTGAGAAGTCTTTCTTCTGCTGTAAGCTCTGTTTCACCCTTTGGTGTAACCTTACCGACAAGAATATCGCCTGTGTGAACCTCTGCACCGATATGGATAATGCCACGCTCGTCGAGGTCTTTAAGCATATCGTCGCCGACATTAGGAATATCTCTTGTAATTTCCTCAGCACCAAGCTTAGTGTCACGAGCCTCTGTTTCGTATTCTTCTATATGAATTGATGTATAAACATCATCACGAACTATCTTTTCACTGATAAGAACAGCATCTTCGTAGTTATAACCTTCCCAAGTCATAAATCCGATAAGAGCATTCTTACCAAGACTGATTTCACCGTTATTTGTTGAAGGACCATCAGCAAGAACTTCGCCCTTCTTAACACGCTGACCTCTGTTAACTATTGGAATCTGGTTGATACATGTATCCTGGTTTGAGCGTGTAAACTTAATAATGTGGAAAGTTTCAGTCTTGCCTGAATCATATCTCATCTTGATTTGGTCAGCACTTACACTCTCAACAACACCATCTTCGGAAGCAAGGATACAAACGCCTGAGTCAACACCTGCTTTATATTCCATACCTGTACCAACGATAGGTGACTCTGTTACGAGAAGCGGAACAGCCTGTCGCTGCATGTTAGAACCCATCAAAGCACGGTTTGCGTCATCGTTTTCGAGGAACGGAATCATTGCAGTAGCAACAGAAACAACCATTCTTGGAGATACGTCCATATAGTCAGCTTTATCACGCTCAACTTCAACGAATTCATCTCTGCATCTACCGTTGATTTTCTCGTGAATGAAGTGTCCTTCTTCATCGAGTGGTTCGTTAGCCTGTGCAACAATATAGTTATCCTCAACATCAGCTGTCATATAGACAACTTCATTTGTAACAACGCCCTTATCCTTATCAACCTTACGGAAAGGTGCTTCTATCAAGCCATATTCGTTAATCTTTGCAAAGGTTGCAAGATATGAGATAAGACCGATGTTAGGACCTTCAGGAGTTTCGATAGGACACATACGACCATAGTGGCTGTAATGAACATCTCGAACTTCAAATCCTGCTCTATCTCTTGAAAGACCACCAGGACCAAGAGCTGAAAGTCTTCTCTTATGTGTAAGCTCTGCAAGAGGGTTATTCTGATCCATGAATTGTGAAAGTGGTGATGAACCAAAGAATTCCTTGATTGCAGCTGTTACAGGACGAATATTGATAAGCGCATTAGGGGACATATTTTCAAGGTCCTGAGCCTGAAGTGTCATTCTCTCACGAATAACTCTTTCAAGACGGGAGAAACCTATTCTGAACTGATTTTGAAGAAGCTCGCCAACAGAACGGATACGACGATTGCCAAGGTGGTCGATATCATCAGTATTACCAATGCCGTTTGCAAGACAGTTCATATAGTTGATACTTGCAAAAATATCATCAATGATAATGTGCTTTGGAACGAGGTCATCTCTTCTGCGGCAGATTTCCTTTTTAAGTTCTTCGTCATTATCGCACTCGCCAAGAATTTCGCTGAGAACAGCAAAACGAACACGCTCTTTAATATCACATTCTTCTTTTGCATCGAAATCAACAAACTTGGAAATATCAACCATTGCATTGGATATAACCTTAACGATTTTGCCCTCGATATGCTCAACGAAAGCAATATTTACACCTGCATCTTCGATTTCTCTTGCAAGAGCAGGAGAGATAACCTGACCTGCCTCTGCCATAACCTCACCTGTGAGTGGGTTTGCGATAGGCTCTGCAACCTTTTGATTTGCAATTCTATTTGCTATGCCAAGCTTTTTGTTATATTTATAACGACCTACTCTTGACATATCATATCTTCTTGGGTCGAAGAAAAGTGCATTGATATGTGCCTGAGCACTTTCTACTGTTGGTGGCTCACTTGGACGAAGCTTTCTATAAACTTCCTTGAGAGCCTCTTCGGTATTGCTGCATGAATCCTTTTCGATTGTTGCAAGGATTCTTTCGTCAGCACCGAAATAATCTATAATATCTGTGTCGGAGCTAAGACCTAAAGCTCTGATAAATGTTGTAACAGGGAGCTTTCTGTTCTTATCAATACGAACATAGAAAACATCGTTGACATCGTTTTCATACTCAAGCCATGCGCCTCTATTAGGGATAACTGTTGAGCTGAAAAGCTGCTTACCTGTTTTATCATATTCCATCTTATAGTAAACGCCAGGAGATCTGACAAGCTGTGAAACAATAACACGCTCAGCACCATTGATAACAAATGTGCCGCTTGGTGTCATAAGAGGAAAATCGCCCATAAATACTTGGCTTTCCTTAACCTCATCTGTTTCTTTATTGTGTAATCTCGCAGTTACACGAAGTGGTGCGGAATGAGTTGCATCTCTCTCCTTACACTCTTCAACACTATAATTGGGGTGCTCGGTATCAAGCTCATAATCAACAAAATCGAGCGTAAGATTACCTGTATAATCAGAAATACCAGAAACATCTCTGAAAACCTCACGCAAACCCTCATCAAGGAACCATTGATATGAATTTTTCTGAATCTCGATGAGATTAGGCATATCAATAACTTCGTCAATACGGGCAAAGCTCATTCTCTCGGTATTACCGAGACGCACAGGTTTGACATTTACCATTTGGCCAATCACTCCATTCATCATTTAACCGTCTTTAACTTTCCCTTTATATATTCGGCAAAGTCATAAAGAAAAATTTTTGAAAAATTAGACTTGATTTTTTGTCGAATATGTGATAATATCTTGTAGTCAAGCACACGAAAAGGGAATATTTATCTATTATGGTGCAGTATATTATTATAAATCCGTGGGAAGCTATTGTCAAGTATTTTTGCAAAGTTTCCTTATTTTTTTGCATTTTTTCAGGATTTATGTAATATCATTTAAATAAAGTATTTTGAATTTTAATGCCGCTGTTTAAGAAGCACCCGACTGGGTTGTTATAAATTTAACTTGATATTGGCATTTTAAACAAGAAAAATCTCCTACGCTTACTAAAGCTGTAAGCATAGGAGATTCTTTTTTAATATTTAAGCTGCATTGTTGTATTGTTCGTCAGTAGTTGTTTCTTCTGATGAATTGTTTGAAACTTCACAATCTGAGCTTCCGAAAATAGCCATCTGGATTCTTGCTCTCTCTGCGTCCCAATCGTTGATTGTAACAACATCCATTCCGTCAATTTTTGGGCAAGAGAAATTTCCGCCTGATAAATCAGGTACACTCAATGCGGTAACATCATAATTAAGATAGTTCAAAGCATTCTGAGCAAGATAAACAATTTCGCCCTTGTCAAGGTCTGTTTCAATCATAGGTCCTACTTGATATATGATACTCATAATCTGTGCAAGGTTAGACTTCTTCAAATCCTTCATAATTGTATTGAGAACGATTCTCTGACGGTTTGTTCTATCCCAGTCAGAACCAGCACTATCTCTATCTCTTGAATACCAAAGAGCCTGTCGTCCGTTAAGATGAACTACACCGGCCTTTGCAGTAATTTCGTGTCTTGTCTGAACCTGATTGTTCTTCCAGCACTGCCAGTTTATATAGTCGATTTCCTCGTCAGTAAGCTCAAGGTCTATACCGCCGAGAGTATCTATAATATTTGTAAAGCTATCAAAATCAACTATCGCATATCTGTCTACATCTACGCCGAAATTATATTCGATAGTTTCTATTGCAAGCTCCGCTCCGCCGAGTGCATACGAGGTATTAAGTCTATGAGGAAAATATCCTGGAATTTCAACCCACAAATCACGCAAAAACGATGTCATAACTATGTCACCTGTTCTATTGTTGATAGAAAGCAAAATCATAGAGTCTGAACGACCATAAGCTTCGCCTTCAACTTTTTTATCTGCACCAAAAAGCATAATATTAAGAACATCATTATCAGATTTTAAGGTATCGGGAATAGTCCCCATATTATACGATGTTGTACTGCTTTCTGCCTTTGATGAGCTTGAACTTTTGCTTGAGCTTGAACTATTCTCTGGCAGTTTATTATAGTTTATACGGCTTATTGAGCTATAAGCATATATACACGCCGAACCACCTAATATAAATATAACTGAAACAAGACAGATTGCAATATTAGCAATCCACATTTTCTTGAATTTTTGAGATTTATTTTTCTTTTGGGCATTGCTTGAGGGACGACTTCTTACCTCAACCGGAAAATTGTCTATATCATCATAGCTTGAATATGACGAATCAGAGAAAATATCCTCAAAGTCATCATTCTTGTGATTATCTTGCATAAATTCATCACAACCTTTCTAATATTGCAGCGCATAAGCACATAGGATAAGATGTTTAAATACCTTTCCATTCTTGTCATTATAGCTTATATATCGGCAAAATTCAACGAAATCCGCAAAAATCGGCGATATTAACAGAAAATTTCCTATTATAAATTTTCTACCGTCAATGAGAAATATAATAAATCCTAAAAACTTATATTATTGTCGGTTTATTCATTATATTTTTTAATTTGCTCATCGAGTGTCATTCCATATGATGGCATAAATTCTTTGATAAATTCTGCAAGCTCAGGTGTCATATTTTCTTCTATTATTTTCCTTGTGCTTTCCTCTGCCTTGCAAAATTCCATATTGCCCATTCGGCGTTCATCAATACATTTTATCAATGCTGACAATCTATCTGCTGATTTTACGATTTTCCATATTTCTTCATCGCCGTCTTGTACTACAAAATATTTTTCATATTCTTCTCTCAAATCATCTGGGAGAGTTGATAAAAGTCTTTCTCCAGCTTCTTCCTCAACAGCCTTATATGCCTCACGCAGTTTTTTGCTTGAGTATTTTATCGGTGTTGGCAAGTCGCCTGTAATAATCTCTGTGCAATCGTGAAACATTGCATAAACTGCCACTTTATCTGCATCAATGCTTCCGCCGAAACGCTTATTCTTAATTATACAAAGTGCATGAGCAATAAATGCTACTTCAAGGCTATGTTCGCTAAGGTTTTCGTTTCTTGTATTATTCATCAAACCCCAACGATTTATGTATTTAAGGCGTGAAAGCGTAGAAAAAAAGGAATAGCTCATACCAAAAACCTCTCTGAACATTATTTTGCAATAATAATAGCATAATATTCGTCAATGTTCAACAGAATGGTATGAGCCGTTCCTTATTTAGTTATTTTAATAAAAGACTTTTAGATGTTTTTATGAGTTGCTATCGAGAATAGTTACCTTTAAGCAGTGCATACTTCCTGGATATGATTCCGCAACCATATCATAGCTGATAAGCACACTGGACATAGGTTTAATATCAGCAGCAGTAGCAGTTTTTCCATTTTCAAACTTAATCTCTGCATCAGATAAATCAATTGTACAGCAGTTATCTGGCTCACCATTAATACAGCTTATAAACTTATCAGCTGTAACTATTGCGTATACGCTGTCATTCAGCTTATCCTTTATGCGTTCAGGCACTTTATATGGAATAGCTTGCTTTAAAAGTTCCTCGCCTGTTTTTTTGCAAACATCTGACAAGCTATCAAATCTCAATGGTAATACCAATTTATCGTCTACTATATATTGACGAATATTTCCTTGTCCAAAGTTTGCAGTTTCACCAAGCTGATTGATAATTTCCTTATAGGTCATACCTGCTTTAATTGCTTTCACATCAGATGAAGTGATTTTCTTAGAACCCGCACAGAAATAATTATCTGGAATATCTGTGTTAGATAGTTTTGCTGAATTAGAACTTTCAGAACTGCTTGCTTCTACACTTGAAGTATTATTCTTGGAATTTTGAGAATCACTTGCTGCTGTACTTGAAGAAGTATTTTTGGAATTCTCAAAATCATATTTACTTTCTAATGAATTATATATTTCCTCTTTATTGTTATTTCCTTTGGCACATACACTGTCTGACGAGCATGAACCATTATCACCTACCTGTGGTCTGAACTTTGTTGAGCCGATTATAGCAAAGCTTACAGCCGCAGCAAAACACACACAAGCCGCAATAGATGCAACTATTCTGAATGTATTTCTTGGCTTAACCTTAACAATCTCAACAAGTTTTTTATCATCAGTTTTCGCACTATCATTTGATTCTGCTGCGTTGGTTTCATTAACTGCATTTATCTTAGGAGCAGCCTCCTCGATAAATTTATCATCAATATTACCTATGGCTTTCAATAAATCTTCACTTTTCATAAATAATACCTTCTTTCTCTAAGTGGCTCTTCAACTGTTTTCTCAAACGAAAAAGTATAGATTTAATCTTTTCTTCACTAATATCATATTGTTCTGAAATTTCCTTTATAGAACGGGTGTACCAGTATCTGCTTACAAAAATTTTTCTCTTTTCTGATGTCAAGCTCTCTAAAAAAGCGTTTATTGACTGTGAAAGCTGTTTGCTATAAATTTCATTTTCTACACTGAAGCTATCTGAAATACATTCCTCAAGCTCTGAAAGAAGTACATCTATTTGCCCGGCACCTCTTTTTTGGGTATTATTATGTTTTAATCTATTCAGTGATATGTTTCTTGCTATTTTACCTAAGAATGCTTTTAGGTTATTCGGTTCACTCGGCGGAATAGATTCCCACGCTTTTTGAAATGTATCATTGACACACTCCTCTGCATCTTCTGAATTTTGCAGAATAGAAAATGAAATGCTATTACAGTACGCTGAATATTTATTGTAGGTTTCGTTGACAGCCTTTTCGGAACGTTCCATATATAACTCAACTATTTGCTTATCATTCATTTTCTCACCTCACTTGAATTATAGAAGAGCCTCTTCACCTATATAGACAACAAAATTTTACAAAGGTTGCATTAAATACAATATTTTAAACGATTTTCAAAAAAATAGAGCATATTTGCCCTAAAACCATTAAAATGGAAATCCGAGAACAAATATACTCTATAAACATTTTGTTTAATTTTTAGTTTGGCGGAAGTGTACCAAACTTCTTTAGCATAAAATCAATTCTTTCTCTTGTTAAGCCCTTTAACAAGATATTCTGTGCATCATAATGTAGATAATCCTCTTTTTTCAATGCCTTGAGAAAATCATCATACATAAGATGTCCGAGAACACTTTCTTCATCGTGCGAGTAGATGCTGATATACCAATCTTCAATTTCAATAGGTCTGCCTGTTTTTGCGTTCTTAAATCCAAATGGGCATCTTGGTATGGCAGGAACTATACTTACAACACCTTCTGTGAAAACATACATTCCAAAAACACAATCACGGCGTTTTGTTGTCATAATATTAGGGCGAGCATAATATGCGTCAATATTCTGCATTCTGTGCATATATTCGCTAAACGCTTCTAAAGGATTTCCTTCTTTGAGAAATTTTAAATCACCCTCACCAAGGTATAATGCCCATCTTGCACAAAACAAAATCGGCTTTTGGAATTTTCCACTTGTTATCTCTTTTATTGATTCAATAGAGCTTGCTTTTGCAGCTTCTGCAAGCTTGCTTGAATTATATGGGTCGAATATTTCTCCACCCTGACTTACCTCGACTTCTTTGTTCCAGAAATCAGCCACACGAGCAGCCGTAGCATAGAAATCAGCAATTTCTTCAGCAGATGAAGGGAGTGGCAAAAATAAGCTTATCTCATTATCGCCAAAGCCTACGCTCATACCCCTGCCGATTCTTTCTGGATTAAACATACTTATGCTGCCATCAGGACCTTTTTGTTCCATATTGAGTCGAACACCATCGAAAGAACCATATTTGAATTTACCACCTGTAAGCACATCAATAGATGGCAATTCTTTTTTAGCGGATTTATTTTTAATTATAATTTCAATAGCCATAAATTCACCTAATTACTCAGCGTATTTCTGCTTGAGTCTATCATAAATCATATTTGCACACATATATACATTACCACCGCCAAGAGTGATAATTAAATCTCCAGGCTTAACGCTGTTCACAACAAAGTCTGTGATTTCCTCAAAGGTTTCAAACCATACACAGCCCTTGATTTTATCAGCTAAGTCTTTAGAGTAGATATTATATGTATTTGTTTCACGAACAGCAAGTATCTCAGAAAGAACTGTATGGTCAGGTATTGAAAGTGCGTCCGCAAAATCATCAAGAAGCATAGCAGTTCTTGAATATGTATGTGGCTGAAATACAGCCCAAACATTTTTATAGCCCATTTCCATAGCGGCAGTGAGAGTTGCACGAAGCTCTGTCGGGTGATGTGCAAAGTCATCAGCAACAGTGATTCCGCCCTCTGTTCCGAGAATTTCAAAGCGTCTGTGAGCACCTGTAAATTCACCAAGACCATTTGCAATATCACGAGCTGAAACACCAAGCTCAAAGCAGGCAACCGCCGCCGCAAGAGCATTCATTACATTGTGTTTGCCAGGAACCTTAAGCTTAACAGTTGTAAGCTTTATATTGCCCTTGATAATATCAAATTCGTCCATAACGCCTTCATTGGTGATAACTGCACGATAATCATTCTTCTCACCAAAGCCAAAGGTTATTGCACGACACTCAATGTCTTTAATAGCTTTGAGTGTATTTGCATCATCACCATTCACTATAAGAAGTGAAGTTGTCTGCTGTGCAAACTTATGGAAGGATTCAATGATTCGGTCAAGAGTTCCGAAATAATCGAGGTGGTCTTCATCAATATTAAGAATAATAGAAATTGCAGGATTAAGATGTAAGAAAGTATCTACATACTCACAAGCCTCACAAACAATAATATCACTCTTACCAATTCTGCTGTTGCTCCCTAAGAAAGGAAGCTTGCCACCGATAATTGCGGTAGGGTCATAATCAGCCATAGTCAAAAGCTGAGTAAGCATAGAAGTTGTTGTTGTTTTTCCATGAGTACCAGAAACAGCAATTGAACGATTATACTTTCTTGTTACCTCACCAAGCATAATACAGCGTTCAACAGCAGGGATTCCAAGATGTTTTGCGGCTACAAGCTCAGGGTTATCAAGCTTAACAGCAGCAGTATAAACTATAAGGTCAGCACCCTCAACATTTTCCGGATAATGCCCCATAGTAACAGGAATTCCATAAGAACGAATACGCTCTAATGTATCAGATTCTGCCATATCGGAACCCGTAATTTTATAGCCTTCATTAAAAAGTATCTCTGCCAAAGGACACATACCTGAGCCACCGATACCTATAAAATGTATAGTTTTGACACCGTCCAAAAGATTTTGCTTATCCAAGAAATCCACTCCAATCTTAAAAATAGTTCACATAACTGTACACAATTAATGTATTTATAAAAATCGATAAAGAGATTTGTCGTATTTTTACGGCAAAAAGAAAAAGCACTCGCAAGGCGAATGCTTTCTTTTTGGAGCGTTGGAGCGGATGACGAGGCTCGAACTCGCTACCTCCACCTTGGCAAGGTGGCGCTCTACCGGATGAGCTACATCCGCATCTCTTAATGCTTGATTATTATAACCTATGCTTTCAAATTTGTCAAGCATTTTTTCGATTTTTTTGAAAAAGATATTTTTATACATCACTGAATACCAAATTATTAAATAAATAATTATATTTTTCATTTTAAGTTAGTCAAGCTATTCTGAATTCTATATTAGAAAAAACATTAAAATTTTATACATTATGTATAATTTATTTTAAATAATTTGGTGGTTTTTATTTTAATACGTTAGATTTTTTTTCGTTTTTCTCTTGATTTTTTGAATATTACATAGTATAATAAGTGCAATGAATCTCTTAAGTGAGGTTTAAAAAATTTATTTTTATTTAATTTAGGAGGAAATCCAAAATGAAAAAGATTCTTAGTGTCATTTTCGCAGCAGCTCTTGTAGCTTCTATGTTTGTTGTTGGTGCAGTTAGCACATCTGCAGCAGACGATTACACAGTTTACTTCGAGATTCCAGACGATGCAACTCTCGAAAAAATTGGCCTTGATGTATGGGGCAGCAAAGTTTCAGTTCATGCTTGGAATGACGCAGGCAACTTAAACGGCGAGTGGCCAGGTGCTGAAGCTACTCATGTTGAGGGTAACATTTACTCTTACACATGGACAGCTGATAGCGTTCCAACAGGTATCATCTTCAACAACGGTAATAACGGTGTTCAGACACAGAACATTGACGGTGGCGAAACAGTCTCTAAGACAGATGCTTCTAAGACAGTTAAGAACCCAGCTATCGAGTGGGGCAAGCTTTATAAGGCTACTGGCGAAGGTATAGAAGATCCTAATGGTAACACAAATGTTGTTGTAGCAGCTACTGACTATAAGACAGCAGAGCCATCAGCTACAGAATCTAAGAAAGAAGAACCATCAGCTACAGAATCTAAGAAAGAAGAACCATCAGCTACAGAATCTAAGAAAGAAGAACCATCAGCTACAGAGTCTAAGACTGAGTCTGTTGCTGAATCTTCAGACGACAAGACAGTTGCTACTGGCGACACATCTGCTGCATGGGTTCTCCTTGCTGTAGTTGCTGCTTCCCTCGGCACAGCTGTTGTTATGACAAAGAAGGCTTCTTCTAAGGACTAATCCTTAGTCGTAAGAGTACTTAACGATTAACTAATTAAAATCGCTCTTGCTTTCGGGCAAGAGCGGTTTTTTTATGCAATTAAATTTCTATAAAAAATTGTAGAGTATATTGGGCTGTAATTCATTTCTAAATGAATCCATTTAGGATTTTAGCCATATATACTCTACTTTTTTAATTTATTTTCTTTTAGTGCTTTTGTCTTTTACCTATAAAGGTCATTTAAAAAAGCTTATTCATTACAAGACCTGTAATGAGCTTTGGATAAAAATATGTAGACTTCTGAGGCATCTTTCCGCCTGCGGCAGCTACATCTCTGATTTCAGTAACTCTTGTAGGATTCAAAATAAAAGCACAGTTAGCCTTGCCGTTTTTAACACTTGCTATTGCCTCATTGAAGTCCTTTGTATATGTAAGGTTGACTTGATTAGCCATATTTTCCTTATCTATACCGAAAAGCTTTTCGAGTATGAGAGAATGAAGTACTGTAACATCAAGCTCTCGAACAGGCTTTAACATATCTGGCAAAAGCTTTTCTAAAACATCAGAATCTTTGAATGTAAGCAATGTATAACCATTGCCACCACTATAAAAGCCGTAAGCCTTCTTGCCCATATCATATAAAGTACGGAGGTCTTTCTCAATAGTTTCGTATGATAGTTTCTTTTCTACATAAAAGTATTCCTCGCAAAGCTTTTCTGCCTTTTCAGCATCAAAGCTTTCCAAATCACGCACTATTCTATGTGTTGGAAATACAACAAGTCCTTCGTGTTCCATATCGACAAGCATCATCATTACATAATCTTCGCCACCGTCACCAATTTTATTTTCATGACAATAGTTTCTATAATTAAGGGCAGTTTCATAGCGATGATGACCGTCGGCAATATAGAGCTTTTTATCATCAAACTCCTTGCAGATAGCAGAAATTTCTGCTTCATCTGTTACAATCCAAAGACGATGAGTGACGCCATCATTATCTGTCAATTCTATTTCAGGCTTACCTGCGGAAAGTCTATCAAGTGTGTTTCTTATGGTATGTTTTTCGTCCATATAAAGAGAATATATCTGACTGAAATTGCAGTTTGTAGCTTTCATAAGCTCGAAACGGTCTTTCTTTGCCTTTGAAAGAGTTTCTTCGTGTGGAAGAACTATTCCCTTAGAAAATTCTTCCAGCTTAACACGAGTAATACAACCCTTAAATTTATTTTTCACACCATAAGCTGTAAATTCTTCTTCGTAGATATAAATGCTATCCTTTTCATCTTGTTTCAAAACGCCTGTATCAATCCACTTTTTAAGTGTTGCTTGTGCGTCCGCATAAGGATTTTCACCTCTTGGAAGTTCAAGTCTGATGATGTTGTTTTCGTTCTCATTGAGGTATGCCTGACGCTGTTCCTCACTGATGATGTCATAAGGTGGGCAAACAAGCTCATCAATTTTTCCAGCAACAGCTGTATCAAATCTCAATGCACGAAATGCTTTAATTTCTGCCATTTTAAAATTCTCCTTTCAACTATAAAATTTGATTATGGAAAAACAATTAAACATTGAATCGGAAAAGAACTATATCACCGTCTTTCATAACATAGTCCTTACCCTCTGAACGAACAAGTCCCTTTTCCTTTGCGGCTGCCATAGAACCACAGGCCATTAAATCATCAAATGCAACTACTTCTGCACGAATAAAGCCACGCTCAAAGTCGGTATGAATCTTACCTGCTGCCTGTGGTGCTTTTGTACCCTTTGTAATTGTCCACGCTCTTACTTCTGGTTTACCCGCTGTGAGATAAGAAATAAGTCCAAGCAAGCTATAACACTCTGTAATAAGGCGGTCAAGACCTGAACTTTCAAGTCCCATTTCAGAAAGGAACATTGCCTTTTCTTCGTAGTCCATATCTGAAATTTCTGCTTCACTCTCTGCACAAATTGGCAGAACAGCTGCGTGTTCACTTGCGGCAACTTCCTTAACACTATTTACATACTTATTATTTTCTATGCCCTTTGCGAAATCGTCTTCGCTAACATTTGCTGCATAAATAATAGGCTTATTTGTAAGCAATGCAACACTCTTGAGCAACTCTGCCTCATCTTCTGTACACTCAACAGAACGAGCAGATTTGCCTGCATCAAGTGCTTCCTTTACTCTCTTAAAGAAATCAAGCTCTGTCTGATACTTCTTATCGCCCTTGAGGAGCTTCTGAGTTTTATCAATTCTTCTATCAAGCATTTCTATATCAGAAAGAATAAGCTCAACATTAATCGTATCTATATCACGCTTAGGGTCAACTGAGCCATCAACATGAATAATATCATCATTATCAAAGCAGCGTACAACATGAACGATAGCATCACATTCCCTTATATTTGAGAGGAATTTATTTCCGAGACCTTCGCCCTTAGATGCACCCTTTACAAGTCCTGCAATATCAACAAACTCGATAGTTGCTGGTGTAAACTTTTCTGGCTGATACATTTCTGCAAGCTTATCAAGCCTTGGGTCTGGGACTGCAACAACACCAACATTTGGTTCTATTGTGCAGAAAGGATAGTTAGCAGACTGAGCACCTGCATTTGTAATAGCATTAAAAAGTGTACTTTTTCCGACATTTGGTAAACCGACAATTCCTAATTTCATATTTCAAGTTCCTTTCATTATAAAACAAGCAAAAAGCTTTGCATAACAAAACTAATATACCATATTTAGAAGAATTTCTCAACACTCACAGATAAATTTATAAAATGATATGAACTTAAAACCCTTAAATCAATTATTTATAGATAGAAATATGTTTCGTAATCATAATAAGTAAAATCACGCCTATTAAAAATACTTTCCTCAACCTTATCTTCATTTATATTATTTAAATCATAAGACTTTGTGTCTAACTGCCAGTCGAGATTTTTGGGGATTCTTATGGTAAATTTTCCGTACTTTTCATCTGTGTATAATATAATTCCTATATCAACGCCCATAAGAAAGTTTTTTCGTTTTATATATAACCTAAATATAAAATCTGCTACAATAAAAATTAATATTATAGCAAAAAGAATTGCTAAAGGCATTCTCTCCTCCAGCCACCAAGTAGGATACCTTTTTGGAAAGCTATACTTATAATACTTATAGTCACAAAGGAATAGCTGTACATATTCTTTAATTATCAAAAACATTATCATAATAAATAAAGCGTGTTCTTTGAGATTATTCCACCAATATGACTGCTTCCAAATATCAAGTTGTTTTTGTTCGAGCCTTCTCCAAACCATAATTTTCACCTTTTATTTAATACTTATATAATTAAATATTATCATACAAGCATTTAAAAGTAAAGAATTATTTTTATTTTATCACTAAATAGCTTTACTGATATTTGCTATAAAGAATTTCGTCTTCTTCTACATTCTCTACCTTACAAAATGAAAGAATATAATCAAAAAGGTTTTCTTCCTCATGAATTTCATATCTATCACCAAAAATAAGCTCTATATCTATATGACGATTTACTTGTTTCTGTTCGTTATATTCAAAGCTATCTACGCGATAAACTACAAGTGATACATCATCGCTTACATCATATTCATCTACTGGCAAATCTTTTACAATCTTCTTAACATCATCTAAGCTTAGCATTATTATTTTCGCTTCCTTTTTCAAAAAATTTAATAAAATTATACCATATAAAAAACGAAAAGCAACAAAAATATATATGCAAATCTTCATCACTTGCATATATATTGAGTTTTTCTGCTTATTATGCTATAATAGCGTAATAAAAAATATAGAAAAGATTCATTCTAAGGCGGTGAAATGATGAAGAAAATACGCAATCGTTCTCTGATTGTCTGGCTTTTAGCTATGGCTTTTATCGGTGGAATGATATATTTTTCAATTAATCTTATAATCCACGCTGACCTTTGGGCCTCAAAACCTCAAAATGCACACATAGGCGTGGACGGAATGGGTATGGCTGGAACTATAACAGATATAAATGGTGAAATTCTTGCTTATAGTGAGAACGGAAACCGCTATTATAATTCAAATGAAGATATTCGTTGTGCTTTACTTCATACTGTCGGCGATGAGGGCAGAAATATCGGTGGCTCTATACAAAATGTTTATCGCTCGCAACTTTCAGGATATAGTTTTATTTTTGGTATGGGGCTTCCTGACGGCTTAACACTTGGTAGAAATATTCAGCTTACTGTAAACAGTGAGATTTGCAAAACTGCTTATCAGGCATTGGGCAATAATCGTGGTGCGGTATTCGTCTATAATTATAAAACAGGTGAAATCGTTGCAAAGGTAAGCACTCCTTCATATGACCCTCAGAACATTCCTGATATTGAGGGTAATGACGAATACGAAGGTGTTTATGTTGATAGAAGTATTATGGCGACATATCCACCAGGCTCTACTTTCAAGCTTGTAACCGCAGCAGCGGCTCTTGAAAATATGACAAAATCCGAGCTTGAAAATCGCACATATACTTGCACAGGCAGCGATACTATCGGAGAAAATAAAATTACCTGCTATGAGGCTCACGGCGAGGAGAATTTTGAACAAGCCCTTGCACATTCTTGTAACTGCTATTTCGCACAATTAGCTGTTGACCTTGGTGCCGATAAAATGACTACACAAGCCAACAGAATGGGATTTAACAAAAGCGTTTCTATAAATGATATTGATACTGCAAAAAGCGTTTATGATGTTTCTAAGGCTGATAAAAATCAGCTGGGCTGGAGTGGTGTTGGTCAATATACAACTCTTGCAAGTCCTATGACTATGGCTGTTATCTCTGGAGGTATTGCAAATGGTGGTACACCTATAATGCCATATCTTATAAAGCAAATTTCATTGCCGTTTGGTCTGCCAAATATTCCTCAAAGTGGAAATAAAGGGACTCAGATGTTAAGCGAACAAAATGCAAAAACACTTTCTGATATGATGAGATACACCGTTGAAAATGAATATTATGGTGGTGGCTTTAATGGAGAAATCTGTGCTAAGACTGGTACTGCTGAAGTCGGCGGAGGAGAAGCTGCTCATGCTTGGGTAACTGGTTTTAGTAGAGATGAAAGCTGTCCTTTGGCATTCGCTGTTATCATAGAAAATGGTGATTCAGGATATTATACAGCTTTGCCTGTTGCCGCACAGGTTATGAATAAAGCCCTTGAAATATACGGACAGTAATAAAAAAAGCTACTATAAAGAGCATAAATGGCTAAAATTCCTAAAACGGAAATTGGCTGTTTATGCTCTTTTCATAATATTCTTTTTACAAACAAAATAAAGTCACTTTTTGATGTAACGGTTTCTCTTTATTTACATATTTCATTTGTACTCTCCAAAAGTTCAAACACTTTACAACAGTTTATCTTCTATATATGTATTAAGTGTGGCAATTCTATCAGCATATAAATTCATAACCACACTACAAATTTCAATATAAAAATAATCTCCAAATTTTTGCAAAATAAAAAGCAGTAAGCAAAAAACTTACTGCTTTATGGCTCCCCCAACTGGGCTCGAACCAGTGACATCATGATTAACAGTCATGCGCTCTACCGACTGAGCTATGGAGGAATAACAGCAAAACACCCTATTGGGTGTTTCGCTTGTGTTGGCGTCTTCCTATTTTTCCAGATCGTCACCAATCAAGTATCTTCGGCACTACTGAGCTTAACTTCCGTGTTCGGCATGGGAACGGGTGGACCCTCAGCGTCATCAACACCAACTCTGTATGGTTCTTTATCGCCATACATACTTAATATTCTCTTTTTCTTGGTGACTCGTGCGGGAATCGAACCCGCGTTACCGGCGTGAGAGGCCGGTGTCTTAACCGCTTGACCAACGAGCCGTTTTCTCGGCGATTGGTTAGGGTTCGTCACCGCTCGAGAGTGTGCACCCTTTCGGGCTTTGGTGCACCATCAGGGATTCGAACCCGGGACACCCTGATTAAGAGTCAGGTGCTCTACCAACTGAGCTAATGGTGCATATCGCACCCTCAAAACTGAATAAAGAAGCAGATTTGCTTGAACCAAAGTTCATGGTCAAGCCCTCGACCTATTAGTACTGCCAAGCTGAATACCTCACGGTACTTACACACGCAGCCTATCAACCTTGTA
>NZ_OLMR01000005.1 GCF_900291955.1 Pseudoruminococcus massiliensis
CCAACCGCAGAACTTACTCTTCCTTTGATGAACTGAAACTGAGCATTTTTCAGTATATCAACGGTTTCTACAATTCTTTCAGACCTCATTCTCACAATAACGGCCTCTCTCCTGATCAGGCAGAAATGAATTTTTTGTAAAATTTGCTCTTTTACTTGTCTACTTTATTGACTATGGTCCACTTGAAGATGACCCAGTTTTCTTCCGGGTTATCGATGCGGGTCTTATCCTTGAAGGATTTAGAGTAGGTCTTGAAATTGATCATATCGCCACAGTATTCCTGCTGGGTCAGAATTTTACGAATGGTGCTGTTTTTCCATCGATAAGGGTTTGGCTGCGTCTTTTTGCCGCCCCTGCCGATGACTTTTTCGTGCCAGTACGCCGTGCAGTTGAGAATCCCATTTTCCTGTAAAATGCGGACAATGGTGTCGTTGCCCTTACCCTCCAGACACATACGAAAAATGTCCCGCACCACCTGAGCGGCCTCCGGGTCAATGATCCAGTGCTTTTTGTTCAGCGGGTCTTTCCTGTAGCCGTAGGGCGGCTGGCCCAGTGGTTCGCCGGAATTGCCCCGGATACGATGGGTAGACCGCACCTTGCGGCTGATGTCCCGGGCGTACATCTCGTTCATCACATTTCGAAATGGGGCAAGCTCATTTTCGCCGTCATCGCTGTCTACGCAGTCATTCACCGCAATGAACGGATATTGTGTTCCGGGAAGAAGGTGTCTGTGTAGTACCTAACACCGAGATAATCTCTGCCAAGCCGGGATATATTGGAAAAACCTCCTCTCACTTGTTACTAAAATGGGTAGGTGTTTGGTGACCCTCTTCTCCAAAATTTCTGCTATTTAATTTTCAAGGTGCACACGGAAAACCACAGAGCGGCGACAAGCGGTGGAACCAGCTACCGTCCTCTCACTTTCTCTTTGCCGAATTTTTCTGCGAAATTCCCGCACTTTTCAAAAATTCGCCTCTTTCAAGGCACAAGAGAAGAATCCCCTCAATAGGTAGGCATCGAGAAAGTTGATTTTTTAACCTCCTACTAACCAATTGGGAAAATTTTTCGAATTTTTCTTAAAGATGCAAAAAAGGCACAGCCGACGGATCAATCCGAAGGCTGCGCCTCTATATTTTGGTACTCAGTTTTCTCCAAACGGTGTTGAGAAAATGATAGGTGTATGGTATAATGCTGTTAATCTTCTGAAAGGAGAACTGTTTGATGACGCCTTTAAGTGAGTTAATACGGGTCATGCGCAAGAAAGCCTTGATGTCACAGGAGGATTTCGCAAAAACGCTGAATGTATCCGTTGGAACGATAAACCGTTGGGAAAACGCCAAAACCAAGCCGAATATCACAGCAATGAAGAAGATCAAGGCTTTTTGTGAGGAAAACAACATCCCCTTTGATGAGATTGAAGCGGCGTGGATCGCCCAAAAGGAATGACGAAGATGGATACAAAGAAGCTGGATAAGTGGGCTGATTTACTGCTGGATACAGGAAAACGCAATAATCTAATCAATTTTAAGGATACGCGAGCTTCAACCGTGGAGGTGCTGCTCCCGTCTTCTGATGTGTTATTTGAGAAAGTGGACGGGACAGCTTCTTTTGAGGTCTTCGATCCCAAAATTGTCGAAGAAGATGATGACTCGGAAGAATCCTATGCGCCGGAGCAGTTGCAAATTGAGGTGTCAGAAAAGGCCGAGGCTTCTGGCAGCAAAGCTGCATTTTTGGCTCAATATTCCGGTAAAATCAAGCGGCAGAATCAAATCCTACTTTATAATGTCGCAACGAATCCACTTACTGCCGTAAAAAATATTGATAAGAAGGCGCGGGAGTTCATTGAAGAAACCGGTGTCAATGTTGCGTACATGGCGTTTGGCTTTGTCCATTGGAAAGAAAGCGCCGCCTCGAACTATGTTTTTCGTGCGCCCATTTTGCTTGTACCGATTCGGCTGGAACAAGCGTCAGCGGTAGAACCCTATTTTATCAAGTCGGCAGAAGATGACATCATTGTTAATCCGACCTTTTCCTATAAAATGGACGCAGAACATGGGGTGAAGCTCCCTGAGTATAACGATGAGGGGCTGACTGCCTACCTTGAGAAAGTAAAGCGTCTTGTGGCAAAACTCCAATGGACAGTCACAGCTGAATGCAAGATCGGTATTTTCTCATTTCTCAAAATCAATATGTACCGGGATTTGAAGGACAATGCAGAGGCAATTCTTGCAAATCAGAATGTCCGTCAGCTCTTGGGTGAGCCAACCAGCACAGAAAAATTATACGGCGATGAGGGAACTGCTGGCTCTCTTATTGATCCATTGATTGAGCTACATAGTGTGGTAGATGCAGACTCCAGCCAGATTGAAGCGATTGAGATGGCAAAGACGGGGAAGAGCTTCGTTTTGCAAGGCCCTCCCGGCACTGGCAAAAGCCAGACGATTACAAATATCATCGCAGAATGCCTTAGCGATGGCAAAAAAGTGTTGTTCGTTTCTGAAAAGCTGGCAGCCTTGAATGTAGTCTACGACAAGTTGAAGCAAGCGGGACTCGCTGAGTTTTGTTTACAGCTCCACAGCCATAAAGCAAATAAAAAGGATGTTATTGCGGATATTTGCCATACACTCCGCACAGGGAAAAGTGCGGTTTCCTCGAAAGCGGACGCTGAAATTGCTATTAAGGAAAAGGCACAGCATCAGCTGGATGCCTATGCGGTTGAGCTTCACAAGCTGCGCCCGGTCATTGAAAAAAGCTTGTATCAGCTGTATGAATCTTACGCCGCATTTCGGTCCACGCCAGATGTCGAGTTTCCTATCTCTCAGCTTGCTTCCAAAGGTGAATCGTACTTGATAGAAACAGCTGCTCTTTTGGAGCAGTATACAGACTATATCCCATCCATCGGATATGATTATAGAAAGAACCCGTGGTACGGCTATATCAATCAGGACACATCTTACCAGTCAAAAAACGAGGTAAAGAGTGATCTTTCTGCCGTTTCACAATTCTTGCAGATATTGATTCCTTTGCAGCAGAAAATCTCTGAGAAGTATGAAATACAGTGTACCAGCGTGGAGGACGCACAGCTTTGGAACAGTTTCTTCGGTTTTGCAGCGACTTCCAAGCTGATTACGCCGTCACTCCTGGATCGGGAGCGTTTTGACGCGGTAAACTCTGCGCTGAACAAATTGCAAGGGCAGAGCGCAGATATTCTTGCTGCCCGCTCCGTTTTAAGTGCGGTGTTTGATGATGATATTTATAAACTGGATGGAGCTGCGTATCACAAAAAGCTGACAAAACAGTTTGGTGGAATCTTTTCCCGGCTTTTCAACGCCGAGTACAAGCAGTTTATCACCGACCTGCGCTTGTGCAAGAAGGACGGAAAGAAACCTGCTTATGATGAAGCTGTCTCCATGACAGAACGACTTGCCTATTATCAGCAAAAGACCTCAGAATTTGTTGAAGCTGAAGCACCCATCAAAGCGTTTCTTGGGGAAGCCTATTATGGTGTCGAAACCGAATGGAATTATGTGATGAAACAAATGTCTGCGATGGAAGCAATATTCTCCAGCAGCATTGCGTTCGGCACTTTGGAACACTATGACGATTTCACCTCTGAACGAGATATATTTGCCGATTACCACCAGAAACTTGACGAGACTTTCGCAGTTTGTAGTGCTGATACATTCAAGCGAGTTGATGGGTACTTTGATCGAGCGATTCTGAACACTCACTCTGCACCGTGTAATTTGGTATTGGCGAGATTAGCGGACTGTCTGAGTGAAATGGACAAGTTGGATAACTGGTGCCATTTCAGGAGTCTGCTCTCCAAGTTGGATGATAAACAGGTCGTGCCTTATGTAAATGCTGCCATTGGTCTGAATATAGAACCAAAACATATTGTCGGTGCCTTCCAAAAGCAATTCTACTATCAATGGATCGATTCGATTTTGTCCGGGAATCCTGTTCTGTCTGCATTCAATCGAATTTCTCAGGATAAAGCGATTCGTACTTTTTTCGAGAAAGATACTGAGCAATTTGAAATCAATAAGGCAAAAATCCGCGCTGAGCTTTCCTCTATGCGCCCATCGCTTGATATGATTGCGTCCGGGAGCGCATTGGCAATCTTGCTTCGTGAAGGCGAAAAAAAGCGCAAGCAAAAGAGTATTCGTTCTCTGCTTGCTGAAACAGGTGAGCTTGTTCAGCGAGTCAAGCCGTGCTTTTTGATGTCTCCGCTGAGCGTCAGCACTTTCCTTGCGCCAGATTCAGTTCACTTTGATATGGTTGTATTTGATGAGGCATCACAGATTTTCCCGCAGGATGCAATCGGCGCAATCTATCGCGCAGACCAGTTGATTGTTGTGGGTGACTCTAAGCAGATGCCGCCCAGCAATTTCTTCAATGCTACCATTGAAGCGGAGGACAACGATGAAGAAACCGGAGATGTAACGGACTTTGAATCTATCTTAGATCTGTGTTCGACATCCATGCAGCAGCTCCGGCTGCGCTGGCATTACCGCAGTCGATATGAGCAGCTGATTACTTTCTCCAACAAGAATTTTTATGACAGCGATCTTGTGACGTTCCCGTCTTCTAAGGTCGATGCTCCGGGAATCGGTGTAGACTATTATCACGTGGACGGCGTATTTGACCGCAAAGTCCATACCAACCGGAAGGAAGCAGAGTTTATTGTTGATCTGATCTATCAGAATATTGAGAAATACCCGAACCGCAGTCTTGGTGTAGTTGCGTTCAGCGTAGCGCAGCAGGACTTGATTGATGAACTGCTTTCCAAGCGGCGGCAAAGCACACCGGAAAAGGAATACTTCTTCAAGAACGATGGGAAAGAGCCTTTCTTCATCAAAAATCTCGAAACCGTGCAGGGTGATGAACGCGATACGATCATTTTCAGCATTGCCTATGGTATTGATGCGCAAGGGCGCCTACTGCATAATTTCGGTCCATTGAACCGTGTCGGCGGTGAACGAAGGCTGAATGTTGCCGTTACCCGTGCAAAATGCAATGTCCAACTGGTTTCTTCCATGCACTATACGGACATCGACTTGGGGCGTACATCAGCTGAAGGCGCAAGATTGCTTCGCGAATACCTCGATTGTGCCGAGAACGGAAGCGTTGCATTACAAAGGGCAATTTCCGTCAGCCCGTTTGAGCAATTCGATTCCGATTTTGAACTTGAGGTGTGCGATTATCTGAGATCCAAAGGCTTTGCTGTAGATACGCAAGTCGGCTGCTCTGGATTCCGTATTGACCTCGGTTTGAAGTTGCCAGACAGCTCTGACTATGTACTTGCGATTGAATGCGATGGCGCAACATATCACTCATTCAAAAATGCGCGTGACCGTGACCGTCTGCGGCAAGAAATTTTGGAGCGCATGGGTTGGAAATTCTATCGCATCTGGTCTACGGACTGGTTCAGAAACAAATCGGTTGAACAGCTGCGGCTTTTGGAGGCAGCTGCGGATGCAGTCCAAAATCCAACAAAAGCAGAAGTAAAGTCGGTAGATAGTCAGCCAACAGAAACATTTGAAGAGGTTGCAGTCGAAAAACATTTTGAATTTCCTGCGTATAAGGCGGCGGATTTTTTTGAGGTCTGCCAACATCATCATTACAGCGATTTCAAGGCAATCGTTAAGGAAATTTTGGAACTGGAAGCACCTCTATCGGAAGATTTGTTTCTAAAACGCATCGTGTGGTATTTCGACCGTGAAAAGGTTACGAATGTCGTACAGAGAGCCTACGAACAGCAGATGTACGGCTACCAGCGTTACGGTATTATCCGCAGAAATGGATTCCTGTATCTGGATAACGGAAAAGAGATTCAGTTCAGAGGTCCGGGCGATGTTGAGCGTGACATCAAACAAATTGCACCAGAGGAATTAGCCGCTGGAATGTTTGAGATTCTGAAACAAAATGTAACTGCCGATAAGAGCGGGCTGTACCGTTCTTTGGCTGCTCAATGCGGAGTGACACGTGTTGGAAAAGCCATCAATGAGGCGATGGATGCTGCACTGAATGTGCTGCTGCAAAACAATTCTATTGTGATTGATGGCGATCAAATATCTCTAAAATAAAGTTCTATTTATTGGTGGCTGCATCGGGGTCTTAGTGGGTGTCCCTAACAAGGACTTTTTACAGAGTTCTGCAGAACGGAGTAAAAAGGCAATGCTCGCTAAGATGACACAGGCATCGAGAGCAGTCATACTGTTTGACTTCGGCAGGAGTAAAAACAGTCTGCTCGTTAAGACAGTACAGTTCCTTCCTAATCGCAGAAAAGAGGCGCAGCCGGTACGCATTTGCATACTGGCTGCGCCTCTTTTGGGGCAGTAATACAGGATCAATTAAACGAAAATCACTTCCGCATTGACGATTTCAGTGGCTCGATTACGGATATTATTGCTCCGTTTGACCCATTCCATTGGGTCAGTTGCTTTGAGATTTTCAGTAACATTTTCCTCTTCAGACAGTCGCATTACAATGTCATTGAACAGTGCTTGCGCTTGCAATTCAATCTCTATAAGATAGCTGTTCAGTGTCCCGGCAGTGAGCAAATTGTAATAGCGTACACGGTGATGCTCTTTCAGGTACCGCCGGTGTCGCTGTCCCCAAACACCAATTTGCACCTCGATTTGATTATCAATCTCGAGATTCGGCAGATAATAATCACCCGCCTGTCGGTATGTGCCACCCAGCTTTTCAAACTCCGTCATTATGCTTTCCTCCATTCACCCCCGTGTATACGACCTTGAACTTCTTGCGCTTTGCACCGATGATTTTCAGCAGCACTTCGTCAACAGCGTCGGTATATCTGCCCTCTGTGAAGAGCCTGCTGCGCAGATCATTCAGACTTCCAATGAGAAGCCGCCGCTCTGTATCATCCAGTGCGAGATGATATTTCTGCTTCACATTCTGCCCTCCTTGTGTTATCATTGTATCGGATAGGCCATTAAAAATCGAATGTGCGAATAAAATTCTAAAGAAACTGTTCGTGTGCGAGATGAAATATATGTGTTTCTGCCGGTTAATTCATTGTTTTATGAAATCCGTTATCAGCACTCGCACCATATCGAGTATTCATGAGAAATTTGACTTTATGAATACTCGATTTTTGTTTTTAATCTTATTAATCTTATTTTTTATGGCTCGATGTCCATAGTTGTGGTAACCCGAAAAAATAGAATAAAGTGTAATTACAAGTGGCAGACAATTAAACTGTCGCTATTTTATTGTAGAATTGATATGTTTGTTGGAAAACATATGTAAAATGCGGGTGCGAAATCACTTGAAATTTCTGTGGTCGTAAGCATTTCTGTTGAGAACCTTGATTTTGTTATTATAACCTTTAATAAAGCCGTTGATGATTGGTATGAAAAACAAATTCAGTATCTATGTCAACCAATTTTGCATTATTTTGGCACACTTAACAAGCTGAGGGATACCACAATATAGTCTGACATAGCCTTTTTAGTGGACTTTCTGTTTTTGCAAGCAATGATTTTAAAAAAGTCCTATTTGTAAAAATGAGCCGTACACAAATCAGGCGAGTCATACAACATAAAATTAGCTTGTTGTTTTTTGCTCATCTTTCAATTCGTCAAATCTCTTAAAGAAGTAATTTCCTTGAATTTCTAAAGTATTTGCAATATGATTTGCTGAATTTTTTGTTCTTCTTTTCAGACACCTTCAAAAACCCAAAAAAGCTAGCGTATTCAGCTTTCTAAGCAATTCTATTTTAACAGATTTTGGTAAAATATGCGTTACTTTTTGTCTTTAGGCTATTTTTTACTTTTTACATTAAAAAGCACTCAATTTCATCAAAATGGAATCGAGTGCTTTTAAGCATAATATTTAAAATCAACAATTTACTTTTTTTATACTTTGCTTAGCTTCTACTTTATTGACTATATGTCTTGTGATTTTTCTAAAAATCCAGAAAATCAAAACACAAATTGCAAATATTATAACTAAGTTTATTGTCATTTTACCAGTAAATAGCGTTAGCGAGAATAGATTTCTAAAGCATAGAATACCTATTGCCAAGCCTGCTATCATCGTTACAAAAAGTGCAATTCTAAGCTTATTAAACGGCAAGCATTTTTCAAAGAGAACTATTATTCCCATAACGGAAACCACTGCTACTGCAAGCGTTACATATTGCTCATGAGAAATTTTAAGTATACTTTCAGAAATAATTACAAGCATAACGCTTACAACCGACGCAAGTCCTCCAGGCAATGAACTTTTAACAATATTATTAAAGAATGAACCTTTAATTCTGTTTTTATTTGGCTCAAGTGCAAGTATAAAAGACGGAATACCTATTGTAAATGCATTAACAAGCGTCATTTGAATTGGTTCAAATGGTGCGGCAGTATTTACGAAAAGGAAGATTATAGCAAGAACCGTCATATAGATTGTCTTAACCAAGAATAACGATGCTGAACGCTCTATATTATTTATAGTTCGTCTGCCCTCTGCAACAACCTTTGGCATAGATGCGAAATTAGAATTTAGCAATACAAGCTGCGATACATTTCTTGCGGCATCACTTCCTGAAGCCATAGCAACACTACAATCAGCCTCTTTAAGTGCAAGAACATCATTAACGCCATCACCTGTCATAGCTACTGTATGTCCATTGGCTTGAAGCGCTTGTACGAACTTTTTCTTTTGTGCCGGTGTTACTCTGCCGAATACGGTATTTTCAAGTATCGCTTTTTCTATATCTTCGTCAGTTTTGAGAGTTGTTGCATCAATATACTTATCGTAGTTTTTAACTCCTGCTCTCCTTGCAACATCGGAAACAGTAAGAACATTATCGCCTGAAATAACCTTAATCTCAACGCCCTGTTCATCAAAATATTGCAAAGTCTGTGGAGCTTCCGCACGAATCTTATCTACAAGCAGTAACAAGCCACAAATTTCCAAATCGTCTGGTAAATCTCTTTCATTAAAATCGTTCTTTGAATGAACTATAATAAGTGAACGATAACCTTTTGAATATTTTTGCAAAAGTTTTGAAAGCTCTTGAGGAATTTTATCCTTTAAAATAAATTCAGCCGCACCAATTACATAAGTGCCTTCCTTTTCAAAATTAGCACCAGACCATTTTTTTTCGGACGAAAATGGCATAATGTTATTTCCTACCCAGTCGGTATCATTATGGAATTTCTCTCTGATTGCGACAAAGGTTGCATTATTATCATCAAGTGCTGAAGTTAAAGCTGTAAGAGCTTTTTCGAGCTGTTCGCTTTTATTATCACCATATGGAATAACATCTACAAGCTCCATACAGCCCTCTGTAATAGTACCTGTTTTATCAAGGCATAGCACATCTACTCTTGCAAGAGTTTCTATACAATAAAGCTCCTGCACAAGAACTTTGTGCTTTGAAAGTCTTATGACGCTTACGGCAAGAACTGTACTTGTCAAAAGGATAAGACCTTCCGGAATCATTCCTATAAGCTGTGTTACAGTTGAAAGAACTGTTTCTTTAATATCTCCATGAATATTATATTGATGAATAGCAAGACCTACCCCAATAGGTACTATAAAGAAGGTTACTATTTTTATAATTTTATTTAGAGTATCCATAATTTCTGAATTGATTTTCTTAATATATTTTGTCTGTGCCGAAATAGAAGAAGCATAATTATCTTTACCTACACATTCTACTCTCGCACGACAGCTACCACTTACTATAAAGCTTCCTGAAAGCAGTTTATCGCCTTTTTGTTTATGTATAGAATCTGATTCACCTGTAAGAAGTGATTCATTAACATCACAGTTGCCTGAAATCAGTATACAGTCTGACGGAATCTGATTACCATTAGAAAGCTCTAAAATGTCATCAAGTACAATATCATTTACCCCGATTTCCTGTATCTTTCCATCTCGGATAACCTTAACTTTCACAGATGAAATAATAGAAAGCTTATCAATAGTTCTCTTTGCACGAATTTCCTGAAAAATTCCTATTGCTATATTACAGAACATAACACCAAGGAAAAGCAAATTCTTATAAGAGCCAACAAGAAAAACTGCTATACCAAGAATAATATTGATTACATTAAAAAGTGTAAGGGTATTATCAATAATAATTCTCTTTATACTTTTCGTGGGAACATCTGCATTATGATTCACCAAATCAAGCTCAATTTGTCGTTGCACCTGTTCCTTAGTTAAGCCAACCTTAGGGTCGGCTTTTATTCGCTGCTGAGCTTGTTCTTCGCTCATAAGCTACACCTCTCATTTTTAAATTTAAATATTATCTATATAAATAATCACGATTTAAATTATATCAACTTGCACATTTATTGTCAATTAAGAAACTCTTATATTTTGGTAATAAATTATTCACTATCATAATCAAACATTCTCGAAAATGGTGGTGTTGATGAAAGCGAGATATAATCTCTATCAGCAACAATAATATGATCAGCAAGATGTATTCCTATTGTGTCTAAAGCATCAGCTATATCAGCAGTTGCTTCTAAATCTGCCCTTGAAGGAAAAGCTACTCCACTTGGGTGGTTATGTGCAATTATAACTGTGACAGCCTTGCATCTTGCCGCTATACTCACTATATCCTTTGAAAACAAGGGTGCAGAGCTTGCGTCACCCTTAGAAATTATACCTGAATATTTTTCTTTTCCCTTAGCATCAAGAAAAAATGCATATACACATTCTTCGTTTTTGCCTGCAAATAGATGAACCATCTTTTTACCTATATTCTCATCTGTAATAATTTTTTCTTCATTATCAAACTTATCACTTTGATATGCTCTCGAAAGGTCTGGTATCATATGCAAAAGAACCGCCGCATTATACGAAAGCCCTTGTTGCATTAAAATATCTATTGGTGCATCAAAAACAGCAGAGAGCGAACCACAAGCCTCTAAAAGTCTATGAGCAATATCATTCGTATTTTTTCTTGGTATAGCGTAAAATAAAAGCATTTCTAATATTTCATGCTGTTCAAATACTTCTATGCCTTTATTAACATATTTATTCCTCATTCTTTCCCTATGTCCTTCGTGGACATTTTTCTTTTTATTTTGCTGTTCCACAAAATCACCGCCAAGCTATTACAGCTTTTTATAATAGATTAAAGCACATATAATACTTTAATTTCTATAAAAAATTCCACCTAATTATAGCAAAATTTTCAATTTATAGCAATATAAAGGCTATCTATTTTACAGCTTATTTATAATTTTAGAGGAATTAAATTTTTTTTAATTTTTTCAAAAAAAAACTATTGACATTTTTTAAATTCCGAGTATAATAAATTATGTTGTCAGTCACAAAGCGACAATAAATTGAATCTTGCGGAATTGTGTAAAGGTAGCACAGCAGACTCTGACTCTGTTTGTCTGGGTTCGAATCCTAGTTCCGCAGCCAACTAAAACCTCGCTCTTTGAGCGAGGTTTCTTAAACGAGGTGTAGCTCAGCTTGGTGGAGCGCTGTGTTCGGGACGCAGAGGCCGCTGGTTCGAATCCAGTCACCTCGACCATACTTATAATAAGCCCGCATAAACAAGCCGTTTGTGCGGGCTTATTTTCTGTAACTCAATGTCAATAGTTAGGGTAACCCGAGAAATAGAATAAAGTGTAATTGCAAGCGATAGAGAATTAAACTGTCGCTTGTTTTATTATAGAATTGATATGTTTATTGAAAAACATATGTAAAATGCGGTTGCGAATCGCTTGAAATTTCTGTAGCTGTAAGCATTTCTTTTGAGAACTTTGATTTTGTTGTTACAACCTTCTGATGAAAACTTGCCCCAAATTGCTGAAAAGATAGAAAAGATTATTCCGAAGAAAGCAATGTTGGTATTTCAAGCAGTTTTGATTGTGAAATGCCAAGTGTCGAAATAGAGGGCTGTGATTTTATCGGACTTATTGAAGTGCCAAGCTATGGAATAAAGCTCCCGATATATTCAGAATTTGAGTATTATATTCCAAAAGTTTATAGCAGAAATAATAATGGTTCACTTGTTATAGAGGTGAGATATTCGGAAAATCAATTTAGCTTTGCAGATTATATTTACAGACCTATATTGCAATATATTTCGCTATAAAATTAAGCGAATAACCCATTCAAGTAATATTATCCTAAAAAATTCCAATCTGATAAGCAAGCTTTAACGGCTTTTGTAAAACATAATAGTTCATATATCATAATTCATAGTGAATAATTTAGAAAGTGCAGAGCAAATAAAAA
The DNA here is from genome assembly GCF_900291955.1 of Pseudoruminococcus massiliensis. Classification (GTDB taxonomy): domain Bacteria; phylum Bacillota; class Clostridia; order Oscillospirales; family Acutalibacteraceae; genus Pseudoruminococcus; species Pseudoruminococcus massiliensis. The sequence goes on from NZ_OLMR01000005.1 coordinate 12,241, forward strand.
CATTTGTTCTGTACTTTCTTGCTTGTATGTGTTATAATAAAAAAATTAGCGATTGTAAATTCTAATTAAAAGATAGATTTTCGCTAAATCGTTAATCAATTTGAAGTGATGAAATGCCCTTTTTATGGCTTGATTTTGTTTAATTTTTATGAAAAACAAAATTCGACTTGTTTAGTACCAAGCTTTGGGATTATAATGCGATGTATAGGAGGTTGAATATGTCAGAGTTTAAGCTTCATTCCGAATATAAGCCGACAGGCGACCAGCCACAGGCAATAGACGCTATATGCAGAAGTATAGAGGCAGGAAACAGAGAACAAACTCTTATGGGTGTAACAGGTTCAGGAAAAACCTTTACAATGGCAAATGTTATTGCAAGAATGAATCGACCAACACTTGTTCTTGCTCATAATAAAACTCTTGCTGCACAGCTTTGCAGTGAATTTAAAGAATTTTTCCCAGAGAACGCTGTTGAATATTTTGTGTCATATTATGACTACTATCAGCCTGAGGCATATATTCCAACAACCGATACCTATATAGAAAAGGATTCTGCTGTAAATGACGAGATAGATAAGCTCCGTCACTCAGCTACTTCAGCACTTTCAGAACGACGAGATGTAATAATTGTTTCGTCGGTTTCCTGTATTTATAGCTTGGGTAACCCGATTGATTATCGTACAATGGTAATTTCACTTCGTCCAGGTATGGAAAAAAGTCGTGACGATTTGCTTAAAAAGCTTGTTGAACTTCAATATGAGCGAAATGATGTGAATTTCACCCGTAATAAGTTTCGTGTTAGGGGAGATGTTGTCGAGATATATCCAACAAACTCTGATGAGAATATTGTTCGTGTTGAATTTTTCGGCGATGAAATAGACCGTATAACAGAAATTAACGCTGTCAGCGGAGAAATTCGTGGTACACTCAAGCATGTAGCAATTTATCCAGCTTCGCATTATATCGTTCCAAAGGATAAAATGGAAATAGCTATTGCGGAGATTGAGCGAGAGCTTGAGGAACGAATAAAATATTTTAATGATAAGGGCAAGCTTCTTGAGGCTGAACGCATAGAGCAAAGAACTCGCTATGATATAGAAATGCTTCGTGAAATAGGCTTTTGCACAGGTATTGAGAATTATTCAAGAGTGCTTTCAGGAAGAAAACCCGGTAGTAAGCCGTTTACCTTGCTCGACTATTTTCCTGATGATTTTCTGCTTTTTGTTGATGAATCTCATGTTATGCTCCCACAGGTAAGGGGAATGTTTGCAGGAGATAGGGCAAGAAAGGAAAGTCTTATAGAATATGGTTTTCGTTTGCCGAGTGCTTTAGATAACAGACCACTGAACTTTGATGAATTTTACGAACATATCAATCAAGCTGTTTTCGTCAGTGCAACGCCAGGTGATTTCGAGAAAGAGCATAGTGCTAAGATTGTTGAACAGGTTATCCGTCCGACAGGACTTCTCGACCCACTTATAACCGTAAAGCCTACTGATGGTCAGATGGACGATTTGATTTCAGAAATCAATAAGCGTACAGCTAAAAAACAGAGAGTGCTTGTAACTACTCTCACAAAAAAGATGGCGGAGGATTTGACCGAATATTTCACTACAATGGGTATAAAGGTTCGCTATATGCACCATGATATTGATACGGTCGAGCGTATGGAGATTATCAGAGATTTGCGTTTAGGCGAATTTGATGTGCTTGTCGGAATAAACCTTTTGCGTGAAGGCTTGGATATTCCAGAAGTTTCACTTGTTGCTATACTTGACGCTGACAAAGAGGGTTTCCTAAGAAGTGACCGTTCGCTTATTCAGACAATCGGCAGAGCCGCAAGAAATGCTGAGGGAGAAGTAATAATGTATGCTGATGAGGTTACAAGGTCTATGGAAAAGGCAATCTATGAAACCGAACGCAGACGAGCCATTCAGCAGAAATATAACGAAGAACACGGAATAATTCCAAAAACGATTATTAAGAAAGTCAGTGATATTATTGAGATTTCTACTCATTCCGACGATGGAAAGAAATCTAAAAAGAAGCTGACAAAAGCAGAAAGAGAAAAACTCATAGAACAGCTCACCAAGGAAATGAAAGCGGCTGCAAAGCTTCTTGAATTTGAACATGCAGCACTTTTAAGAGATAAAATTAAAAAGCTGAGGGAACAGAAATGAGTTTTGAAAATATAGAAAAATATAAGAAAGCTTAAATAAGACACAAGCGAAACTTTTAAGTTTATTAGTAAGTTATTTAAGAGAGGGATAAAAGGAAATTGGCGAAGAAAAAACAGGAATATGGAAATGAAAGTATAGTAACCTTAAAGGGCGCAGATAGAGTTCGTAAGCGTCCTGCTGTTATATTCGGCTCGGATGGTATAGAGGGTTGTCAACATTCTGTCTTTGAGATTCTCTCAAACTCTATTGATGAGGCTCGTGAGGGTTACGGAAATAAAATAATAGTCACACGCTATGAGGATAAATCCGTTGAAATTGAGGATTTCGGCAGAGGTATTCCAGTAGATTATAATAAAAATGAGGAACGCTTTAACTGGGAGCTTGTTTTCTGCGAGCTTTATGCCGGCGGTAAATTCAATAATAATGATGCGGAAAGTTATGAGTTTTCTCTTGGACTTAATGGCTTAGGACTTTGTTCAACGCAATATTCCTCTGAGTATATGGATGTAGATATTCGTCGTGACGGTGAACGCTATACTCTACATTTTGAAAAGGGCGAGAATATTGGTGGCTTAAAGCGAGAAAAGTATTCCAAGAAAGATACTGGTACAAGGATTCATTGGCGACCAGATTTACAAGTTTTTACTGATATTGATATAAGCAAGGAATATTATATAGAAATTATTAAGCGTCAGGCTATTGTAAATGCGGGAGTTACATTTATTTTTAGAAATCAGGTCGGTAAGGACTTTGAAACAACTGAATTTAAGTATGATAACGGCATAACAGACCATGTAACAGAGCTTATCGGCGAAAATGGTATGACGCAGGTTCAGACATGGAAAACAGAGCGAGTAGTTCGTGACAGAGAGGACAAACCCGAATATAAGGTTAAAATCAACATTGCAATGGCTTTTTCAAATAAAGTAAGTTGTGCTGAATATTATCATAACTCAAGCTGGCTTGAGCATGGTGGAGCTCCTGAAAAGGCTGTCAGAAACGCCTTTGTATATCAGATTGATTCTTACTTAAAGCAGAATTCCAGATATACTAAAAATGAAAGCAAAATCAATTTTTCTGATGTTGAAGATTGCCTTGTAATAGTAATTTCGTCTTTTTCAAGCATAACCTCATACGAAAACCAAACCAAAAAGGCTATCACAAATAAAGGTATTCAAGATGCTATGACGGAGTTTCTCCGCCATCAGCTTGAAATATATTTTATAGAAAACCCGCTTGATGCAGAGAAAATCGCAAATCAAGTTTTAATCAATAAACGCAGTCGTGAAGATGCTGAAAAAACTCGTCTTAACATAAAGAAAAAGCTCACAGGCAATATGGATATGACGGGCAGAGTTGCAAAGTTTGTTGACTGCCGAAGCAAAGATGTAGAAAGGCGAGAGGTCTTTATAGTTGAGGGCGATTCGGCTCTTGGTGCTTGTAAACAGGCTCGTGACCCGGATTTTCAAGCAATTATACCAATCAGAGGTAAGATACTTAACTGCTTAAAGGCAGGCTATGACCGAATTTTTAAGAGTGAAATTATCACCGATTTATTAAAGGTTCTTGGTTGTGGTGTAGAGGTTAAGTCTAAGGCTAATAAGGATTTATCTTCATTTGATATAAATAATCTTCGCTGGAGTAAGGTCATACTTTGTACCGATGCCGATGTTGACGGATTTCAGATTAGAACGCTTCTTCTCACAATGCTTTATAGACTGACACCAACTCTTATAGATGAGGGAAAAGTTTATATTGCAGAATCTCCACTTTATGAGCTTAATACTAAAGATGAAGTTTATTTCGCATATACCGAAGCGGAAAAGGAAGAGTTTATCAGAAAGATAGGCAATAAGAAGTTCACTATTCAGCGTTCAAAAGGACTTGGTGAAAACGAGCCTGATATGATGAGCCTTACAACAATGAATCCGTCAACACGCAGACTCATAAAGGTTTTGCCTGATGATGCAAAGCGTACAAGCGAAATATTCGATATTCTGCTTGGAGATAATCTTGATGGCAGAAAAGAATATATAGTAGAAAATGGAGCAAAGTATATTGATAATATAGATGTATCATAATGTTAGTTTTTGCATCTTGAAAGTTGTGACTCACCACAAAGTTCAGACTAAATTTGATATAAATAGATGATTGGCGAACACAGTTCGCCACTACATTTCTTCCCAAAAGAAAATTTAAATTTAGGGTAAGCCCTTTTAAAGGCTTGCAGAGTCGAGAAACAGCGTCCCTCGTGGGATTTGGCTCCAACATAAAAATTCAAGGGGTAATGATATGGCAAGAAAAAAGAAAACTACACCTCATACAGAGCCTAAACTGCATGGATATATTGCAGGAGCAGGTGAGATTGTAGAGCAAAAAATAGCTGATACAATAGAAGAAAACTATATGCCCTACGCTATGAGCGTTATACTTTCCCGTGCAATTCCTGAGATTGACGGTTTTAAGCCGTCACATAGAAAATTGCTTTATACTATGTATAAAATGGGACTTCTTGGCGGTGCAAGAACTAAATCTGCAAATATAGTTGGACAAACAATGAAGCTTAATCCGCATGGTGATAGTGCGATTTATGATACTATGGTTCGTCTTAGCCGAGGCTATGAAGCATTACTGCACCCATATGTCGATTCTAAGGGCAACTTCGGTAAATTTTACAGCAGAGATATGGCTTGGGCAGCCTCAAGATATACCGAGGCACGACTTGACCCGATATGTGCAGAGCTTTTCGGTGATATAGATAAGGATACCGTAGATTTTGTTGATAACTACGATAATACCCTTAAAGAACCTACACTTCTTCCAGCAGCATTTCCGTCTGTACTTATAAATGCGAATACAGGTATTGCTGTTGGTATGGCGAGTTCTATCTGTCCTTTCAATCTTAGAGAGGTATGCGAAACAACCATTGCACTTATGCGTAACGAAAAGCACGATGTTTCCGAAACACTTATTGCACCTGATTTTCCGGGCGGTGGTCAGATTGTATATGATAAGAAAACTATCGAAAACATCTATAATACAGGTAGAGGAAGTATAAAGGTTCGTTCACGCTATACCTATGATAAATTTGATAATTGTATTGATATAACAAGTATTCCTCCGACAACAACCTCAGAGGCTATAATTGATAAGATTATTGAGCTTGTAAAGCTTGGCAAGATTAAGGAAATTTCTGATATTCGTGATGAAACAGGTATCAGTGGTCTTAAAATCACAATCGACCTCAAGAGAAATATTGACCCTGATAAGCTTATGCAGAAGCTTTATAAAATCACACCGCTTGAAGATAGTTTTTCTTGTAATTTTAATGTTCTTATCGCAAGAACACCGAGAGTTCTTGGCGTTAAGGATTTACTTAACGAATGGATTGCATTCAGAATTGAGTGTGTAAAACGCAGAACCTACTACGATTTGCACAAAAAAGAGGACAAGCTCCATCTTCTTAAGGGACTTGAGAAGATTCTCCTTGATATTGACAAGGCTGTTAAAATAGTTCGTGAAACCGAAGAAGAAAGTGATGTTGTTCCAAATCTTATGATTGGTTTCGGAATTGATGAAATTCAAGCTGAATATGTCGCTGAAATCAAACTTCGTCATCTCAATCGAGAATATATTCTCAAACGCACAGATGAAATTGAAAATCTTGAGAAAGATATTGCTGAGCTTAAAGCAATCCTCGAAAGCAAAACCAAGGTTAAGAATATAATCATTAGAGAGCTTGCCGCTATTGCCGAAAAATACGGTCAGCCACGAAAGAGTATGATTATCTATGCTTCTGATATTGTTGAAACTGAGATTGAGGAAGAAATTCCTGATTATCCTGTAAATCTTTTCTTTACAAAAGAGGGATATTTCAAGAAAATTACTCCGATTTCACTTAGAATGGGTGGCGAACAGAAGCTCAAAGATGGAGATGTCATACAGCAATCACAAGAATCTATGAATAATACGGATTTGCTGTTTTTCAGTGATAAATCACAGGTTTATAAAACAAAGGCTCGTGATTTCTCTGATACCAAAGCAAGCGTACTTGGAGAATTTATCCCCGCCAAGCTGAATATGGACGAGGGTGAAAGTGCCATTTATATGCTTGCAACCACTGATTATTCGGGTTATGTTTTCTTTTTCTTTGAGAATGGTAAGGTTGCTAAGGTCAGCCTTAAAGCATATGAAACAAAAACAAACCGTAAAAAATTGACAGGTGCATATAGTGATAAGGAAAAACTTAGTGCAATAGTTTTTGTTAATGATGAGGATAGCGAAATTCTTATGCGTTCATCATCAGGCAGAGCGTTATTGTTGCATACAGGTGCTATTGCTTCAAAAACCACAAGAAATACTCAAGGTGTAGCTGTATTCAAGCAAAGAAAAGGCCATCGTCTTATTTCTGCGGAATTATATCATGAAGGTATGCTACAAACGCCTCAAAGATATAGAACAAAGTCTATTCCATCATCAGGAGCGTTGCCGACAGCAGAAGAGCTTGAGGGCGAACAATTAGAACTTAAATAAATGAGAATGGCAGAATCCTTTTTTACTTTGGATTCTGCCGTTTTGTTATGAACAGCAAACGCATTTTATTCATAACTGTTATTATTATGTTTGTTTTTTTAATAATTATACAATTTGCCTTATGTAAAATTATGGTAAAATATTATTTACTTAGTTAGACTTTACTTGACATTTTCATTGCATACAATTATAATCCTAAATGTATGATAATTAAAAATATTGGAGGGAAAATATGAAGGTTGTTATTGATATGATTCGTGGCTTTTGTATGGCTATGGCAGATAGTGTTCCTGGAGTTTCGGGTGGCACAATTGCTTTTTTGATGGGCTTCTATGATAAGTTTATCAATTCTTTGAATGATTTGATTTCTGGAAAAAAAGCTGAAAAAATTGAAGCATTAAAATTTTTAGCCAAGCTTGGAGTTGGTTGGGTAGTTGGTTTTGTATCCTGCGTTTTGATTCTCACAAAGCTTTTCGATACTTATATTTACGAAATCAGTTCATTATTTATAGGCTTAACACTTTTCGCAATACCAGTTGTTTTTATGGAAGAAAAAAAGAGTCTTAAAGGAAAGTATTGGAGTTCATTTTTTGTAATTCTTGGTGCAGCACTTGTATTTTGCATTACATATTTCAATCCTACAAGTGGTGGAGAAAGTGGTATAAGCTTAGGACAGCCGAGCTTTCAGCTTGGAATAAGCTTGTTCTTTGTAGCAATGATAGCAATTACTGCAATGGTTCTTCCAGGAATCTCAGGTTCAACACTTCTCTTGATTTTTGGATTTTATTTACCTATCATTAACTCAATAAAAGAATTGCTCCACCTGCATTTTGAATATTTGCCAATGATAATTTGCTTTGGATTAGGAGTAATTGTTGGAATTGTTTTGATTATTAAACTTGTAAAGCTCTGTTTGGAAAAGTTCAGAGCACAGACGATATTCTTTATTTTCGGACTTATGATAGGCTCTCTCTATGCAATAGTTATGGGACCTACAACACTTGATGAGCCAAAGCCTATGATGAATTTCTCAACATTCTCAATCATTCCGTTCCTCATCGGTGGAGTAATAGTAATAGGTTTACAGCTTTTTAAGAATCGCAAGAGCCGTAAAGAAATTGTCGCACAGCATTAACCATAATTAGGTTTTTATAAATTAAAAGTTTTGCTCAAGCTTTTTCAAAAGCTTGCAGAGTCGAGGGACGGAGTCCCTCGTGGGTTTTAAGGGCGAAGCCCTTAACATTCTTTACCCAACGGGCGAACGCAGTTCGCCCCTACTTTTATAAATTATTATTAACTAAGAATATTCATCGAACTTACATTAATTAGTTAAAAATTATTTAAAAAACATTTTTTAAACTTACCTGATAAAAGCTGTCGCATATCTTTTTGAGATATACGACAGCTTATCTTTTTACCCATTTTTGGGAGCAATTATAATTGGCTGAAGCTGTTTACCTATAAATGCTGCTTCAACAACCTGTGGAATCAATTCAAAATTGGCAACTAATGATTTTGGCTTTTTTATAGGAGCGTCCTGTCCGAATGGTACGAAGAATATATGCTTTGTGTTTAACATTCTGCCTATACTTTGAGCGGAAGCACCGAGAGCGTCATTTGTTGCAATAGCAATGATAAGTGGTTTTTCTTGTCTTAGATGTGATTTAGCTGCCATTGTTACTGGAGTATCTGTTATTCCGTAGGATAGTTTAGATATGGTGTTTCCTGTGCAGGGAGCAATAAGCATAATATCTGTCATAGCCTTAGGGCCAATAGGTTCAGCGTCATTGATGGTTCTTATGATTTTTCGTTTTGTTTTTTCTTCGATTTCATCAATAAAATTCTGTGCTTTTCCGAAACGGGTGTCAGTAGTAGAAGCGTTATATGACATTATCGGAAGTACATCATAGCCCGCATCTATTAATGCGTCTATCTGGGGAATTGCTCGTGAAAAGGTGCAAAAAGAACCACACATAGCAAATCCCACCGTTTTGCGTGTCACCGTAAATCCTCCTCTGTTATATTATAAACAGCATTCTTTATGATTTCTCCGGCCGCCTTTGGTGCAACACGCCCTGGCAGCGATAATGCCCGCATAGCTTTAAGCCCCATTCTTTCGCAGGCTTCAAGGTCAACACCCCCTGGTAACGAGGCTAAATCTATAATAATTGTGTCTGAACCGCTTGGAGCAATACGGGCAAGAGTGTGTGAGTCTAAAATCATAAATGGCACTGTATTAAATATCAAGTCGAATGCGGTGTGTCCTTGTGGCATAAAAGAAAGTTCATTGGTTTTAAGTGCTTTAAATCCCTTTGCCTGAATATATGCAATATCGCTTTTCTTTCTTGCACTGACAGAAACTTTAGCACCAAGACCTCCAAGCATATCTGAAAGTACCTTGCCAATTCTTCCATAACCTATTACAAGACAGTTTGAACCGTTTATTGTTCCATCATATTCGTGCATAGCACATTCAATTGCACCCTCACTTGTAGGAACAGCATTCATAACGGCAAATTCTTCTCTTTTAGAGTAATCAAAAACCATACTGGAATTCCAAAGAGAGCTTGTAGAGAGAAGATTTTCATTCATACCGCAGAAAACATATTTGCCTGAACAGATTTTAGCGAAAGAATCATCAAGTGTAATAGAATTTTTAGAAAATGGAGCATTAAGAGTTGTACCGTTTTTAGTGATAGGAAGTGGAAGTATAACAATTTCAGATTTTCTTATAGCAGTTTTGAAATCAAGCATCTCAAAGGGTAAAGAAAATCTACATTCTTCAAAGCAAGAAATACAGACAGAATAGCCATCGTTCGATATAGCTTTGGCACAATATAATTGACGCAAATCGCCACCAATAACGCAAAAAGAATTATTTATCAATAGGATTACCTCCCGCAATCAGACTTGATACTATATAATATGTTTGCAATAAAGTTTAGGTGCAGATGATAGTCCATATTGCAGAAGATAAGAAACTTACATAAATTGAGTCCTTAGAGTATCTAATGCTTTTCGTTCAATTCGGCTTACATAAGAGCGTGAAATATTTAGTTTTTTTGCAATTTCACGCTGAGTCAGTGGGTCATTGCCGTCAAGACCATAACGCAAAGTGATTACAAGCTTTTCTCTTGGAGTGAGATATTTATTTATGTAATTTTTAAGCTTTTCACTTTTAATCTTTATATCAAGATTATCTACAAAATCTTCCTCAACAGACATTATATCCATAAGCGTAAGCTTATTTCCGTCACTATCAGAGTCGATTGCATCATCAAGCGACATATCCTGAGCAGATTTTTTACTGTTTCTGAAATACATAAGAACTTCATTTTCTATACACCTTGAGGCATAGCTTGAAAGTCTGATATTTTTATCAATATCAAAGGTGTTTACGGCTTTAATCAAGCCGATTGTACCTATTGAAACCAATTCATCTGTATCATTGCAAGACGAATAATACTTCTTTGCAATGTGTGCTACAAGTCTAAGATTATGCTCAACAAGCTTGTTTCTTGCTTTTATATCTCCATTTTTCCACTTTAAAAGACATTCACGCTCTTCCTTTGCCGAAAGAGGTTTCGGAAATGAACCTCCGCCTGTAACATGAAGTATGAAGAACATAGAAAATTGGTTTAAAAGCTTTAGAATCAAATCAAACATAACGCACCTCCACAAAAAATTTATCCTTACTAATTTTTATGCGTTGAATATTTTGTTTTGCTTGTCTTTTAAATAAAATTTTGACAAAATTTATTCCAAGATTGATAATTTGTAGAAAATTACGAATGATAATAAAGAAGGTGAAGAACCTTATCAAAGCACAACACTTTATGAAAACCAGTGTATATAAAATTTTCAAGGAGATAATGCGTATGAAAAAGAAAATTATTGCAGTTTTGGCTATGACACTTCTGACAGTGAGCCTTGCCGCCTGTAAAGGTAATGACAACGGAAATTCCGCACAAAATATGGGCAACGGCTCAAGTGGTGGAAATGCTGAATCCTCAACAGTAACAAACAACAATAATTCATCGGGAATAGTAAATTCTGCACCTAATCCAAATCCTGACGCAAATGGAGATAATAACAATGGAAATAATACTGCTAATGGCAATGATGTCAATAACAACGGAAATGTCACAGACGGAAACGGAATTATCGGAGATGGAGATAATGTGGTCAGCGATGTAGTAAGTGGAGCTGGAGATGTAGTAAGCGGAGTTGGCAAAGGCGTAGAAGATGTTGTCAGTGGAGTAGTAGGTGGAGCAGAAGATATTCTTGGCAACAACAGAAACAATAGTTCCAATGCACAATAATTCATAGTCAATTTTATAATGGCCTTCGGTTTTTCTGAAGGCTATTTATTTTTATGATTATTCGAACATACGAAATATTGCTTCATATGTTTTCAAATGGTTTTATTTCATTATTGTGCAATTCAGGTAAAAAAAGTACACCTTACGAAAAATAGATTGAATTTTTTTATTTGATAAAATAGAATAAAATTACAAAATCAATGGAGAAATTTGTATATTAAGGGGTGAAAAAGATGAATAATGCAATGTTTGCAAGATAGCCATTGATTAGTTATATTTAAAAAAGTGATAAGGAGAGTTTTTTTATGAAAGTAATTAACGGTATAGTAGGAGTATTATCTATATTTGGTGCGATTTATTGTTTATTTTTCCCAGGATTGTCATTTATTAATATAGGCTGGGTTATAACAACAATTCTTGGAATATTTGGCATATGCTCAATTATTTTTTACTTTACCAAGAAAAAGATGTATGAGAACCTTATGATAGAAGGTGTACACGGAGCATTCGGACTTGTTGTAGGTATTGCGGCAGCCGTTGTTTCAATACTTGCAATATTTGTTCCAAGTATTCAAGCTGTACTTGATTTAATAATACTTATTATCTTTGCAATTTGGATGATATTAGATGGCGTTTCATCAATAGCAGAATCGTTCGCTATGAAAAAGGCCTCAACATCAAAATCTTGGATACTTGCACTTGTACTTGGTATAATAATGCTAATATTTGGAATATATGGAATTTGCCATCTTATTTTTGTAGCAAGATTTATTGGAATTACAATGGGCATAATGCTTATGAGCTATGGTATTAAGCTTATAGCTTCATTGTTTGAAAAAGATGAGTATTGTAAGAAATGATAAGAGGTGAAGAAATGAAGAGTAAATTTGTTAAAGCAGTAGCAGGTTTATCTCTTTCGGCATTGGTTGCGACATCTTGTGTGATAAGTGCTTTTGCCAAAGATAACAGTAGTACAATATATGATTCTGGAACAGGCTACATAGCTGAAAAAATTACACATCCAGAAAAGGGTGTTATGACAACTGATGGTATTGTTGATTACATAGGCAACGGAAAACTTGCTACAAACCTTGAGAATGGCAATGGAGATAGAGGACAAAATTATTCATGGGGTTCAATTGGTTATGGGGATTATATGTATATTGGAACCTGTTATGGTGCATGGACATCAACTCTTCAGCTTATGAAACAAAATCTTGGAAGAGATTTTGATGATACTACTATGAAAGAAGCACTTGATACATATTATCATGAAAATATGTATACGGGTGAGGAAGATGGTGTTGATGCACTTGGAATACTTTTGAAACTGAATGTCAAGACAGGTGAAGTTAAAATTTTGATGTCTAAGGATTTGACAAATCAGAATACAATATTCCGTAATGCTATTGAATTTAAAGATAAGCTTTATTTCTGCGGCTCTGTAAATACTATTCCTTGCATATATCAAGTTGACCCTAAAACTGATGAGTGTAAGCAAGTTTATGCGGGAATGACACTCGAAGAATATATGGAAGAATATTCAAAGGGTATTAGTGTTGGAATAAGAGGCATGTGTGTATTTGATGATAAGCTTATAGTTAGCTGTATCAATTCAGAAGGTGCAATTATCTGCGAATCAGAAAATCCTGAAGACCAGGATTCTTTCAAGGTTATTGCAAAAGATGAGGACTTGTTTAATTATCCTGCATATCATTATTGTGATAGTATTTATGGTGGCTCTATTTTTGATATGACACAGTATGGCAAGAGCCTTTATGTTTCAATTTGCACAGGCACACCTGCTAATGCTACTGACAGAAATACAATGCAAGCTTTTGGACTTGTTCGTGGAGATATTCAGGCAGATGGTTCTTGGAAGTGGACAAGTGTAGTTGGTGATAAGGAAAAAGATGGTGCAAAATATACTTTTGGTATTGACCCTGAACGCACAAGAAGTGGAACTGCTAATCTTAAAGTATTTAATGGTTATCTTTATATTGGTGAATATAATGATGAAGAAATCGCTGTAGAAAGAATGTTGTTTGATAACGATTTTGAATTTATGAACCTCAATTTTGAACAGTCTATAAACTTCTATAGAATGGACGAAGATGAAAATATAGAACTTATTGTCGGCGACGCTGATGAGATGTTCCCAAATGGTGGTATTTCAGGTTTAGGTTCAGGATTCGGCAGTCATGAAAATCAGTATATATGGAATATGACTGTATATGATGGAAAGCTTTATGTTGGTACATTTGATGCAAGTAGTTTTCTTATTCCGCTTGATGAATATATGAATGACGAAAATGCTTCAAAGGAATGGAAAGATAAAGTAGATGAGTATGTAGAAAAAATTTGCAAAAATTATAATGGTGTTCCTGACAGTGCCTATAAATGTGCTGAATATCTTGATAAGGCAACCTTTGGCTTTGATTTATATGTCACAGAGGACGGAGTGAATTTCACAAAGATTACGGATAACGGTTTTGGTGACCCATATAACCACGGCTGCCGTGCTTTTGGAATTACAAATGAGGGCTTGTTTATAGGAACAGCTAATCCATTCTATGGTACTCAAGTATGGAAGCTCAGTGAAAAAACTGTTACTCCTGTTGAATCTTCTGAGGATTCAAAGCAAGAAGATAGCAAGATAGAAAAGGATGAAAGCAAGACAGAATCAAGCTCAGAGAATAGTACAGATTCTCCGAAAACAGGTGATTCATCAAATGGAATAGCATATTTTCTTGCAGGCCTATCACTGATAGCTATTGTATATACTATGAATAAAAAGCTTTTTAAAAAGAATTAATCACATTAAAATATAGTTTAGGTATTAAATAATATATCTAAAAACTTTAAAACAATTTCATACAAAACTTTCTGATTTTACATATAGTATTTGCTGTGATATAATTAAAATGACATCAATACTTATTTTTAGCACAAATAATATTATTTGTAATTTAATTAGGAGAGATTGTATGGAAATAGCATTAGTTGATGATATGAATTACGATAGAGATAAGCTCTATCAAATAATTTCTTATTATCTGAATATAAAAAATATAGATTGCACTATATATACATATAGCTCTGCTGAAGAATTTCTCAAAGATTTTTTTAAGCATAAATTCATAATGGTTTTTTTAGATATATCTATGCCAGGAATGACAGGTATGCAAGCCGCATATGAAATAAGAAAAACTGATAAAAAGGTTAATATTATATTTGCGACAGTAGAAAAAGAATTTGCGTTGGAGGGTTATGAGGTTCATGCAGCAGGATATATACTCAAGCCCTTCAATCAAGATAAAATATACTCAGTTTTAGACCACGTATTAAATGATATGATATTGCCACAGTATATTAATATAAAAGAAAGTCGAGTAACTGTTCAGATTATGCTTGATGATTTATATTTTATAGAAATGCGGAATCATTATGCGGAGTTTCATACATCAACAGAAGTTCACCGTACATATATGAACTTTGAAGGACTGAAAAGCCTGATTCCTGACCAACTTAGATTTCAGTGCTGTTGCAGGGGTATTATAGTAAATTTTGATAATGTGAAGAAAATCGAAGAGCAGACAATAATTTTAAAGAATGATGAGAGAGTGCCAATAAGCCGTTCAAAAAAGATAGAAATAAAAAACGCTTATGCCTCATATGCATTTGATAAAACAAGGAAAGGAGGTTTTTATGAGCATTGAGCTTCAGCTTATGATAAATGTAATAGTTTCAACTATGCCATATTGTATCTTAGCTTATTGCCCTATGTTGAAATATCTTAGATACAAAAAATGGCTGGTTGGGATAGTAATTATAATAAGCGAATTTGTGTTTGTAAATAGCTCTCTTATATTCCTTAAAAACGGAATAAATCCAAGATATTCAGATGTTATTACCTCAGTGATATGTCTTATAGCATATGCTTTATGCGTAAAAGTAGATTTCTTCAAATTAGTTTTCTTCTACTTTTTCACAGCGGCATATACAATGATTATAAGAGGTTCGTCGATATTTATTACAGGGCTTATTTTTCCAGATTCAACTTTATATTACTCAATCGAAAACAGTATTACACAGATTGTATTCTTTATGCTTGCACTTCCGCTTATACTTATTTTCTATAAGAAAACAGCAGAAAGAATATTAGATTCCCCAGAATCAGGTATATGGAAAACAATATGGCTTGTACCTGCTTTTATAATTTTTTTAATTATGATGTTTACAGGTTCATTCGATAATGATATTACAAAAAGCTGGAAATTCTTTATAACAAGAATATGTCTGCTGATTTGTGTATTTATTATATATTATGTCTTACTGCGTTCATTCGATGTACTGCGTAATAGTGCTATGCTTGAGGAGCGAGCGAAACAGGCAGAGGCAATCAACGACCTACAAAAAGCACAATATAATCTCATATTAAAGCGTATAGAAGAAACAAAAATGGCTCGACACGATTTGCATCAGCATTTAAATCTTATACAAGCCTATATTGATAGCGGTGACCAAGAGGCTCTCAAAAATTATTTGAAGATGTATAAAAAAACGCTTCCAATAGATACATCACAAATCTATTGCAAAAATTATGCAATAGATGTCTTGGTGAGATATTATGCAGAGCAAGCGAGGCAGAGTAATATAGAATTTTACACTAATATTGAATTACCACAAGAGATTGCAATATCAGAACCAGATATTTGTGTTATATTAGGAAACCTCATAGAAAATGCACTCGAGGCTTGCCAAAGAAAAAAGTCTGGCGAAAAATTTATAAGGATTTGTGGCAAACTTATTAATGAGAATTCAATTTCAATTACTATTGATAATAGTTGCGATGAAAAACCTATAAAAGAGGGTAAAGAGTATCGTTCATCAAAACGCAATGAAGTGGGAATAGGCTTAATTTCAGTGAAAAATATTGTAGAAAAATATGATGGAATTACTGATTTTAAATATGAAAACGGAGTGTTTTTTGCATCAATTTTGCTTAATACAACATAAAGATATGGAGATGAAAAATATGTTAAAAGAATTTTCAATTAAGGCATTGTCAATTTTGCTTACAACATGTATTTCCTCGTCTATGTTTGCAGTTTCTGCAACTGCTCTAAATAATGAAAAAACAAGTACAGAGATTATTCCTGTTCAAGAAAGTAGCAAAAAAACAATTTCATCAGAAAGTCAGACAGAAGATGGCAGAGCTGATTATATGAGTAAGGAACAGTATTCTCAGCTTGGATTTACTTCATTACAAGACCCAGAACTTTTTGACGAAAATGATACTACTAACCCTCTTGAAGGATACAAGCCGTCTATTCTGAGCGAGCTTTATATGGGACAGGGAAACTATAGTAAAGGTGATGCTTGTGAAGCATATATAGTGGAAAATGTCAAAGACTATGAGAACTTGAGTATGGAAAAACTCAAAGATAATAAGCTTTCTTATACTGACAGATATTATAATGATAAAGCTCATGGCGGAAAATGGCAGTATCAGACATCTACTACACGAAGCATAAAGCTTGGTGATTTAAGTGGAGAGAATTATATAAAAGATTCCATTATTCAATGCAGTTTGTTTCTTGATGGTAACGATGGTAAAAATAGCAAGCTCGGACTTTTAGTCTATGATTATAATAAGGAAAAATCTGGTGACGATAAACTTGAAAAAAAGTTTGAGCGTATTGAAACACTTGATGATAAGAGTAAGTTTGTTCAGGATATAGAAGTTCAGGAATCCAGTGGATATATGGGCATAACCGTAGGTGACTTTGACGGTGATAATTATGAAGATATTGCGGTTTATTTCTCATATAGGAATAATCCTAAGATAGGCATATTTACGCAAAGCAAAAATGAAAATAAGCCACTATTTGAATGGAAGTATAGTGTAGATTTAAAGTCTATTTCTTCTGATTTTAATTGCTGTAAAGATACAAACCGTCCGCTTGTATCCCTCAGCACAACAGATATTTCAGGCAGTGATGACCTTGTTGTAAGTGTTACGATGCCATATAGCAATGACCATGATTTTTGCAAAGATGGTTATACCGCTATTTACAAATGGGAAAAGAATCAACCTGTCAGAAAGTATCTTGATAAAGGTGAAGGCTCTGGCGGAAGAATGAAATTTACATCATCTGCAACAATGGATTTAGATGGTGACGGCAATAAGGAATTGGTAATTGCAGCTAATAAAAACTATAATTATAATAATAGTAGTAGCCGTGGAGATATGAGTGAAGGTGAAAACCTTGTTAATGTAGTTCTTTGGGAAAACAATCAATACTGTAATGCTTGGAGCGAACCTAAAATTATTGAAGCACTTACTTGGGTTAAAAAGCATAAAGATAGAAAAGAGCCTGTTGCAATAACTGGAACAAGGTTCAAACAAAATAGCGAAAAAGCTACCTTATTTGTAGAAGGTGTATTTTACGATTTTATTCCTTCAACAGATGGCGAAACGGCAAATGAGCGTATAAAGAATGGTAAATTTAATACGAATTCAAAGTTTGATGGAAATACAGGAGACAAGGAGGCTTTCTTTCATATTGCAGAAAGTGCTTCGTTTGTAGAAAGTAATCGTCTTGCTGAACAAACACTTGTTGTAATGGGTGATGGTTCAGGCGACAGTATTTACCTCGATATATATTGGTGCTATCTTGACCAAGGCTCAATAAAAATAAATTGCACAAACAATGACTATTTCGACCATGTTGATGAGGATGATTACGGTACTTTCTTTACACTGTGCCCAATAGATATTGATAATGATACTACATATATGAAATATACAGGCAAAACAGTAGGCTGGTCTAACCCTGTAGTACATAGCGTAATGTTAAGTGCTCCATATTGGAGTGAGCTTGATTATGGTTCAACTATGACATCAAGAGGTTCAACTTCATATAGTATATCAACAAGTAGTACAAACTCAATAACAGGTAACTGGAATTTTGGTTTAGGTCTTTCATTTTTGTTCTCAACAGAAGTTAAGGCAGGAGCAGGAATATTTCAACAACAAAGTTTTGGATATGGATTTAATATTGATATAGGTGCACAATATGCTGGAAGTTATCAGACATCAAATACGAGAAGTGAAACCCTTACATTTACCTCGGGCGGAGGTGAAGATTATGTTGCTCTACTTGTAGTACCAATAGCAGTATACCATTATGACCAATGGATACCTACACATAAAGCAACCGAAGAAGAGGTTAAAGATTATAAGCTACTTTATGGAGAAGAAGGTTGCCCAAAAGTAGGTGACATTATTGAAGGTACATTTAAGAATATGGATGTTAATATTCAGTTAAATCCTGCAAATTCATGTATACCTGTTTCAACCTATAATAGTGTTATTGAAGAATTTAATCGTACAGAAAATGATGAACATTACAAATTGAAGACGGTAGATGTAGATAGTTTATATGCTGGAAGAAATCCTGGTGACCCATCTACATATGCATCTGAAGCAAATCAGATAAGTTCATTGAATGTAGAAGATAAAGAAAGCTATATGGTTTCAAATAATTCAGCAGTTATTGGAATAAATGGAAACTCAACAACTTCAATAGCAATGGGAAAAGGAAGTTCTAGCTCATTAAGCAATGGATTTTCACTTTCTTTAAAAACAACATCTACTTTAGGTATAGAATCTAAAGAGGGATGTCTGGTATATTTAGTGGCATCTATCAAAATTAGTGCCACTAGTACTTTTGGAGGAGGATGCACATGGGCAAATGCAAATTCAGAAAATATAACATACACAACTACATTTGCACCACTGCCTGAATCCGCACGCACCTCAACCACTTCTTCAGGAACTAAATCATCAGCATATGAGTTTACTGCAAAAGAAGTAAAATGGAATCCTAAGGAATTAGGCAGTTCAAATATTCAGACAGTTGATGGCGAAGAACTTACAAATGCTACTTGTGTTATAGGTTGCCTTGTTCAAGGTGCAGACGCAGCACCGCCAAAGCTTCCGAGAGACCTTCATGTTTCTTCAACCACAAGTAATAGTGAAACATTAAGATGGAGTAATACTACAAACTATGAAAGAAAGCCAGAATCCTATAAGCTGTATTATTCAACATCATCAAATGGTGATTGTGTAGCTTTAAAAAATAATGGCAAAGATGTTATTATTCCTGGTGATAGCGAGATATATACAGTAAATGGTCTTAAAGAAAATACCACATATTACTTTAGATTGCAGGCATATTCCACCAAAGATGCAAGCGGAATTCCAAGTGTACTTGGTCCATATGCATCAGGAAAAACAAAAAATAGTAAGGATAGCCAAAATGAACCAATAATAATAAAGTACCCTGTAGATTTGTATAAAAATATTGGTGAAAAGCCTATATTTACTATCGAGGCAAAGCCAAGTAATCCAGAAAATACAATCAGCTATAAGTGGCAGAAGCTTGTCGTAGGTAATTATATTGCAGATTGGAAGGATATAGACCAAGAGTTTGGAAAATCAAGCTCTTTCAATGCAGCATACTTTGCTGATAATGGGGTAATCAACGAGGCTAATGAAAAAGACCTTGATAATACTATTTATCGTTGCATAGTTACAGAATATTCAAATGATAGCCATAATTACTATACTAATATAAGCAGAGCTGCTGTTTTATATATAGAAAAACAAGAGCATCAGCACATATATAATAACAATGGTTTTTGTGGTTTTTGTGGTAAATATCAGCCAGCGGTATTGAACGGTAATGGTTTTTACGAAATTAGAAATGCTGGTCAGCTTTTCTGGTTTGCAGCTCTTGTAAATGGTGATAAATCAAACGCAGATTTTGAGGCTCAGCAAAAAGGTGCAAACGCTATTTTGCTAAATGATATTGATCTTGAAGAGCGTGAATGGACTCCAATAGGAAATTATGAAACCGGTATATTTGATGGAAATAATTACACCATATCAAATCTTAGAATTTCAAAAAATTCTTCAGGCAAGGCTATATCGAGCCAAGGCTTTTTTGGAAGTGTAACTGGTGGAACTATTAAAAACTTTACTATTTTAGGTGAAGTGAAAACCACTGATTATAATGTAGGCGGAATTGCAGGCTCTACTTCAAAAGATACCATACTTTCAAACATAATAGCAAATGTTGATGTTACAGGAAATGAAAAGGTTGGTGGTATTGTAGGAAATAACAGTGGTATAATTACAAATTGCTACAATAATGGTAATGTCACTGGTGTAGTAGAGCTTACTGGAGGTATTACTGGCTTCAATGATGGTTCAATAATCAAATGCAATAATACTGGTGATGTTTCATCTTCTTATGATTTTATTGGTGGAATTGCAGGCTACAACAGTGGAAATATAAAATTATGTAGCAATAGTGGCAATATTAAATCCCCAGGTTCATATATTGGAGGTATTGCTGGAGAAAATCTTACTAAATATATGGATGCCTTAATATCAAATTGTTATAATACAGGTGATATTACAAGTTCTTATGACGAAGATGGTTATTTAGGCGGTATTGTAGGATATAATAGTTATGCTTTTGTAGAAAGTTGCTACAATGTTGGCAAAATTCAAGGTGGAAAATCATATTCTAACGCTTTAATTGGCTATAATAATGAGTATGATCCAAAAATAAATACAAGGGTTAAAAATTGTTATTACCTTTATACTTATGATGTGGGTGATTCACTTGGTATAAGTAGAACAGAAAGTGAATTTAATTCGGGTGAAGTAGCATATCTTCTTAACAAAGGTGTTACAGAAGGCGATCAAGTTTGGTATCAAAATATAGATAATGGAAAAACGCCTGACCTATATCCAGTACTTGATAATAATTCTGGAACAGTATACTTCCCATCTGAAGCATATTATTCAAACTTTGATAAGCTTTTAGAAGAATTTGATAGAAACGAAAACGGAAGCTTTATAATTAGAACCTATGACGATTTGGTGAAGCTTGCAAATCTTGTTGATAATAATTATTCTCAATATGGTAAAGAAAATTATATTCTCGAAAATAATATAATTGTACCAAGTGATTTTGAATGGACAAAGGGAATAGGCTCAGCAGATGATAATAAACCTTTCAATGGAACTTTTGACGGAAACGGATATATAATCTTCGGCTTGAATGTCAAAAATTCCAAGTATGGCGGTCTTTTTGAAAGAATAGGACCAAAAGGAATAGTCAAAAACTTATTTGTTATAGACTGCGATTATAACATTGCTTCAGAATATGCAGGCGGAATCGTTGCAATAAATGATGGTTTGGTAGACCATTGCGTAAGTGGTATTGCATTAACCACAGGTAGTACATTTGATAAAAATGGACAACCTATAAAGCTTTCAAACTATAATTCAGATATAAAAGGTGTTATAAGTGGTGGTGTTGCTGCTGTAAATAACGGAACTATAAAAGCTTGTAGAAATGCTTCTTTTGTAAATGGAACAGATGTTTGTGGAGGAATTACAGGCATAAACAACGAAGAAGGAAGTATATACGGTTGTGCAAGCAATATCACAATAGGTAATTCATCTTCAAAGTTAAAGGGTGGCTTAGTTGGTAAAAACTTCGGTTCAATAGCTTCTTCATATACTTCCGCTAAAATTTCAAATGCAACTGAAGAAAATGCAGGTTCTATTGCAGGTCTTAATGCTTCTGAAAATGTAAAGAATGTATTCTATTATACTACAAACAATATTAAAGCTGTCGGAAGTAATTCAACAGTTATTCCTGATGATACAAATAAAAATAAGCTAAAATCAGAAATGCTGACAAAGGAATTTGTAGATGAGCTTAATTCAGTTACAGATGACTCAGTTGAGTGGATTTATAATGCAAATACTAAGCTCAATAATAATTATCCAACAATAAAGTGCGATTTTTATAAGCAGTTGATTAAAAAGACTTCAGATGGAATTTCAGTTAAGGGCCTAATGCACCGCTCACTAAAAGTTAATAGCCAAGCTTTTGATACAAATAGTGAAAGCTATAAAAAGCTTCTAAGCTATGCAGGTAATAAAACTATAGTTTCTTCTTATAATTTGACTCTTACTGACTCAAACGAAAACTATATTCCATCTAATCTTTGGTATTTGTCTGGAGTAGAAATTTCAGTTCCTGTAAATTCTTCAAATGAACTTTCTGTTGTTGGAATTACAGATGATGGCGAAATAAAAGAATGTGAAGTGCTTTCTATGAATGATGGTAAGCTTACATTCAAATCAGACGATATTGTTTCATTTGCATTGCTTTCAAGTAATACTCCAAATCAACCAGATGATAGCTCAAAGGATAATTCGATAAATAATTCTGTTGTAAATACAGGTGATTATAATTACTCTTTTGCATATATTTTAATTATATCAGCGATAGCAGTAATTGTGTTGTCTGTATTAAGGAGGAAAAAACTTGAAAAAGACTAAGAAAAAGACAGTGATAATAGCCATAATTTCGGTTGTTATCATACTTGCTTTAGGTGTATCAGCATTCTTCATTATTAAATCTATTAATAATAAAGAAGAACAAGCTGATTCAAATGGAGTAGTTGGAAAAATATCGGCTGACTGGGACACAGGGCTTGATGAATCAAAAAAATCCACAGAAAGCTCCTCAAGTGGTACACAAATTCCAGGATATGGTACAGCTGAAATGAAAGCAGGAGATACTCAACTGCATTTAAGCATAGGTAATCCTAAAGAAAATAACTGCGGATTTTATGCAACACTCCAGCTTGAAGATGGCACAGTATTGTATAAATCAGAACTTCTAAAGCCGGGATATGGTTTAACAGAAGTTCCACTTCAACAAACTCTTAAAAAAGGCACATATGACGCAGAAGTTTTTTATGAGTGTGTAACACTTGATGAAGAGCAATCTCCACTTAATTCTGCAAAGTCTAAATTTAAACTGGTTGTTAATTGATATTAACATATATTTTATTTTTGAAAGGATGTTTTATTATGAAAACAAGAAAAATTTTAGCATTATCTATGGCAGTAGCAACAATGGTTACCGCGTCAACAGCAGCTTTTGCAGCAGAATTGACTCTAAGTTCTACAACTGGAAATACAGAAGTAACAGCAAATATTCAAGACCCTGGAGCAGTAAATTATATTATAACCATTCCTGATAAGGTCGATTTTGGAACTTTGACACAGCCTGAAACCGATACCGATAGTTTTAAAGATGTGAAATTTACTGTTACTGCAACAAAAATAGAAAACCTTTCTGATAAAAATCGTGTAGCAGTTGCTGTTAAGGATAAAGATGCAACTGTAGATGACGACCAATTTTACATAACTCAAAAGACTTCACCTAACACAAAACTTATGTACTTAGTATATGATACAGATACAATAGGAGAAAGTGATAATCATTTGGCTGAGGGTGTAATGGGTAATGACGGATATGACTTTGCATACTTTAAAAATCAAGGACAAATTGCAGCAGGAACAATCAGACTTAATCAAAAGCAACTTTATGGCAAGAATATAGCTGAAATTGCAGGCGATTATAGTGGAACTATGGTATTCACTTCTTCAATACTTACATTTTAAATAAATAAAATTATATTTTTATATCAAAAGGGGTGAGTCATTATGAAAACAAGAAAAATTTTAGCATTATCTATGGCAGTAGCAACAATGGTTACCGCATCAACAGCAGCTTTTGCAGCAGAATTGACTCCAAGTTCTACAACTGGAAATACAGAAGTAACAGCAAATATTCAAGCTTCTGGAGAAATAAGTTATGTTATAACCATTCCTGATAAGGTTGACTTCGGAACTTTAACACCGCCTGAAACTGATACTGATAGCTTTAAAGATGTACCTTATGAAGTTACAGCAGTGAATATAGAGGGTCTTTCTGAAGATCAATATGTATTGATTCGTCTTAAGGACAAGGATGCAACTGAAGAGGATAGCCAATTCTATTTAACTCAGAAAACATCACCTAATACAAAATTCATATATGATGTATACAATATTTCTCCTATAGAGAATCATTATAGTCCTTTGGCTTCTGTTTCGATGACAGAACCTAACGGATATTTTCTTGTAGCTTTTGATAAGATAGGTGCAAAAACCACTGGAACACTCAGATTTAACCAAAAGCAACTCTATGGAAAGGATATATCTGAAATAGCCGGCGATTATAGTGGAACTATGGTATTTACTTCTTCAATACTTACATTTTAAATAAATAAAATTATACTTTTATATTGAAAGGGTGAGTCATTATGAAAGCAAGAAAAATTTTAGCATTATCTATGGCAGTAGCAACAATGGTTACTGCATCAACAGCAGCTTTTGCAGCAGAATTGACTCCAAGTTCTACAACTGGAAACACGGAAGTAACAGCAAATATTCAAGACCTTGGAGCAGTAAATTATATTATAACCATTCCTGATAAGGTCGATTTCGGAACTTTAACACAACCTGAAACCGATATTGATAGTTTTAAAGATTTGAATTTTACTGTTACTGCAACAAAAATAGAAAATCTTTCCGATACAGATTATGTAGTAATTCGTGTTAAGAACGAGGGTGCAACAGTAGATGACAGCGCATTCTATTTAACTCAAAAAACATCACCTAATACAAAACTTACATATGATATGTATGATCGCAAAACAATAGTTGATTCTGATATTCCTCTGAATAAGGGTAGAATGGTAAATCCTGATGGGTATTATCTTGGAGACTTTCAGAATACAGGAGATAGCAAAACTGGAACACTCAGACTTAATCAGAAGCAGCTTTATGGTAAAGATATAGCTGAAATTGCAGGCGATTATAGTGGAACTATAGTATTTACTTCTTCAATAATCTAATTAAATATGTAATATTGGTAAAGAATATTGTGAAAATGTCGATAATCATAAAATTTCAGAGTGAAAAACTCTTAATCAAAGTTAAATCTTCTGAAATTATACTTTTGTATTGAAAGGATGAGCTATACTATGAAAGCAAAAAAGATTTTAGCACTTTCTATGGCAGTAGCAACAATGGTTACCGCGTCAACAGCAGCTTTCGCAGCAGAATTGACTCCAAAATCTCCAGTCGGAGAAACTGAAATAGCAGCAAATATTCAAGCTTCTGGAGAAATTAGTTATGTTATAACCATTCCTGATAAGGTTGACTTCGGAACTTTAACACCGCCTGAAACTGATACTGATAGCTTTAAAGATGTACCTTATGAAGTTACAGCAGTGAATATAGAGGGTCTTTCTGAAAATCAATATGTATTGGTTCGTATTAAAGACAAGGATGCAACTGAAGAGGATGGCAAATTCTATTTAACTCAAAAAACATCACCTAATACAAAATTCATATATGATGTATACAATGTTTCTCCTATAGAGGATTATCATAGTCCTTTTGCTGTTGTTCCGATGACAGAACCTAACGGATATTTTTTTGTAGCTTTTTATAAGGTAGGTGCAAAAACCACAGGAACACTAAGATTTAACCAAAAGCAACTTTATGGCAAGGATATATCCGAAATTGCAGGCGATTATAGCGGAACTATGATATTTACTTCTTCAATACTTACAGTTTAAATATAAGAAACAAAATTATACTTTTATATTGAAAGGGTGAGTCATTATGAAAGCAAGAAAATTTTTAGCACTTTCTATGGCTGTCACGACATTCAAACAAACAGAAGAAGTGATAACAGGAATATTTAGACTAAATCAGAAACAGCTTTATGGCGAAGACATATCTGAAATAGCAGGTGAATACACTGAAAATATGGTATTTACCTCTTCAATAGTCTAAAACAATAGAGATAGTATAATATGAATACAGATATTTTTAAGAAAGTTTTTTGTTTAGTTCTATATTTGTTTCTGATTATAGCATTTTCAATACCTGCGTTTGCAAGATTTGAAGGTAATACAGAGGTTGTGGCTCATATAGAGGCTGAATCCTCTGAAATATGTAGTTCAAGCCTAGAAAGTTCAGATATTCCAGAAAGCATAATTCCATCTGATAATACGGATAGTGAAACCGTAAAAACAGGTGATTCATCAGCAGTTTGGATAATTGTTTTAACTATATCTATATCAATGGTTGTAGTTATAATTTCTTTTCGTAATAGAAATAAAAAATTAAATTAAATTTCAAAAATCGGCATTGTTTTTTACAGTGCCGATTTTTCTTATTAAGATTAAGCATAAGAAAATCACCCCATAATCAGATGAATTGAATATGAGGTGATTTTTTAGATTATAAAGTTTAACCTCCTTGAAAAATTCTTCAACAGTTGTTACAGCGTGGAGTGGGGAAGAGCTTGTCTGACTTGTAAGAGTTTTAGATGACAGCGAATTAGTTGCTTATATCCACTATCTTCTTGTGAATCCAAAATATCAAGGTAATGGAATTGCAGCTCATTTAGTTAAGTACATAAAAGAAAAATATAAAAACTATCTTTATATAGAACTTATGCCAGAGGAAAAGAAGAATGTGCCGTTTTACGAAAAATATGGCTTTAAGGTTATGGAAGGCGGTACGGCTATGTTCCTAAGCAATTATAGTGATAAGCATTAAAGCTATTATAATTCGTTAAATTCATTTAAGAACCATATGTTTTTAACTTCAAAGCTTTTACCATTTAAATATTCAAGACAGCCTGCATCAGTTGTAAACTTAAATACAAGCTTATATGAATAAAGTGCTTGATACTTATAACCACTTTTGCGGTTGTATTCATTTTTGCCATATTTTGAATCGCCAAGCAAAGGGTGTCCTATATAAGCCATATGAGCACGAATCTGATGTGTACGCCCTGTCAGCAAATCGACTTCAACAAGACTTAAACCATTCCTTTCAGAAAGAACACGATATTTTGTCTTAATTGTCTTTGCACCATCACGAGGTTTATTGCTGATATATACACGATTTTGTTTTTCATTTTTTTCAAGATAAGCGGTCATTGTGTCAGCCTTTTTTTCAAAATTTCCGACAGCAATACAGAGATATAGCTTAATAAGCTCTCTGTCTTTCATTTTTTGATTTAGTATTCGCAAAGCCTCAGCTGTTTTTGCGGCGATTACTATACCGCCTGTGTTGCGGTCAATTCTGTTTACAAGTGCAGGAGCAAAGGAATTTTCCAGTTCCGGATTGTATTCTCCCTTTTCATAAAGATAATGCTGTATTCTTGCGAGAGCTGAATCAAAGTGATAGTTTTCGTCAGGGTGGACAATAAGTCCTGGCTTTTTATCAATAAGCAGAATATTCTCGTCCTCATATACAACATCAAGCTTTAAAGGAGCTTTCATAAAGTCATATTCTGCCTTTTGTGGCTCGAAAAACTCGTCCTTAATATAAAGAGTAAGAATATCGCCCTCGTTAAGCCTTGAAGAAATTTCACAGCGTTTACCGTTGAGCTTGATATATTTAGTGCGGATATATTTGTACATAAGAGCCTTTGGCATAGTCTTAAAGCGTTTTGTAAGAAACTTATCAAGACGCTGTCCAGCATCATTTTTACCGATTTCTATTGTTCTCATATTATACCTCTCAAAGTCTTTTGATACGATTATAGCATTTAGGGCAGACAACTGCAAGGCAGTCCTTGATTTTTGCAGATAAATGTATTATCATAAAGAAAAACAGATTTTGGAGGGCTTATAATGAGTAACAAGAAAATAGGCTTTATCGGTGCAGGAAATATGGCTACTGCAATCATCAATGGAATGATTGGCAATAAGGCAAAAGAGCCATCTATGATTTATGTATTTGATTTAGATAATGCAAAGCTTGATATTATGAAGCAAAAGGGTGTAAATGCTTGTGCAAGTGCTAATGAGGCTGTTGAAAAGAGCGATATTATCGTTCTTGCAGTTAAGCCACAGAACTACGAAGAAGTTCTTCTTGGCATTAAATCAAGCGTAACAGCAGAAAAGGTTTTCGTAACAATCGCCGCAGGAATTTCTATAAGCTATGTTACAGAAACTCTTGGTGTAAATTGTCCTGCTGTAAGAGTTATGCCAAATACTCCACTCTTGCTTGGCTATGGTGCAACAGCTATGTGCCGTTCAGAGAATATTTCTGATGAAGACTTTAACGAAATTTATAAGATGTTCTCACTCAGCGGAGAGGTTTGCCTTTTCTCAGAAAGCAAGATGAATGAGGTTATTTCTATAAACGGCAGTAGCCCAGCATATTTCTATCTTTTTGCTTTAGCAATGAAACAATATGCCGAGGAGGCTGGCTTTGACGGCGAAACAGCTCTTAAACTCATTGCAAAGACAATGGAGGGCAGTGCTCATATGATTCTTGAGAGTGGAGATTCTCTCGAAACACTTATTCAAAAGGTTTCATCAAAGGGTGGCACAACAATAGCTGCACTTGATGTAATGAAGTCAAAAGGTATTCCTGAGGCAATTAAAGAGGGAATGGCAGCTTGCACAAAGAGAGCTGAAGAATTAGGCAAATAAATCTTTGTAGATATTTTATAGGTCATAAAACATACCCGCCCTTCATATTATTTAACGAGATGTAAAACAGGTAGAGGAGTTAAATAATATGAAGGGTATAGTTTTTACAAAGCCAAAATTTTTGAAAAACCTTTTCAGACGCAACAGACCGAAATTTGACATCAGAAAAAATGCTATGTTTCTGTTGCTGTGCTTATTTTTGCTTGTTGGAGTGATTTTAGGCGTTATCTGTGCAAGAAATGGGGACAAGTCACTTATAGAAAAGCTTGATTTTCTATTTCTGACAGATTTTGAAAATAAGCGTAATATGGGATTGTTTTCGGTTTTCTCGGCAAGCTTTGCCTCTGGATTTTTACTGTTGCTTGCGACATTTTTGCTTGGAATTTCCTCGTGGGGCTTTTTTGTCCTGCCTGCCATACCGTTATTTAAAGGCTTTGGTTTTGGAATTTCAACAGGCTATATGTATGCCGCATACGGTGCGTCAGGAATTTTCTATAATATTCTTGTTGTACTTCCGGGAGCGTTTATTTCAGCCTTGGTTTTAATTATAATATCAAAAGAAAGCTTCAGATTTTCGTGGGATATTATGACTTCGTTAATAGGCTATAAATCTGACATTTCTGGAGAATTTCGACTTTACATAATAAGGATATTTTGGGCATTGATAATTCTTGCAGGTGCGTCTGTTGTAGATATGCTGTTTTCGCTTGTATTTTCGGGCTTGTTTTCCTTTTCTTGAAGTGATATAATATAAGATAGTTTGTCGAATAAGCTTATCTTGACATAGCAGATATCGACAGGACTATTAAAACTCAGGAGAAATAATGATGTCCAATTCTAACAGTAAGCCTGAAAAGAACGGTGCTTTAATTGATTTTCTTTCTAATGTTTTGACAGGAAATTTTAAAAAGCTTGTTCTTATAAATTTATTGCTCGATATACCGCTTGTAATAATAGCAGGAATCATAGCTTTAATATCATATCTGCTCGGTGGAATATATATATTCGTTGTAATGCTTGTTATTCCATTGCTTGCACCATTTTCGGCGGGTGTTTTCTATATAGTAAGAAATATAGCCAAGGGTGAAAAGATAAAAATTGCAGAGCAATTTAAGCGTGGTGTTAAGGATAATGCGTTTCAGTTTTTTATACAAGGAATAATACATTATCTTGTTTTTACTGGCTTTTATGTTGCATTTGAATTTTATCGGAATGACCTTTCAAATCCACTTATAATTTCCGCATTAGTAGCAAGCATAATAGTTGCACTGATTTACCTTTTTATGACTTTTAATATGGGTATGATGACGGTAACAGTAAAGCTGAAATCAATAGATATTTTCAAAAATTCACTGTTGCTTTCATTTATGGCGATAGTTCAGAATGTAAAAACGCTATTAGCAATGTTGTTTATATTTGCATTAATATTTTCTGTAACTATTCTTATTTCTGATATGACTATTGTTGTTTGTATTCTTGCGGCACTTATACTTATTATTTTGCCAACACTGATTTTTCTTATAATTGGTTATAACTCATATCCTGCAATAAAGGATTTTGTTATTGATTCTAAAACAGAGAAAAAGCCACAAGAAGAAAAAAAGGTTATGCTTCCACAGCTCACAGCAGAAGAACTTGAGGAATACGCCGAGGGTGACCCAAATGAATATGTCTATGTAGATGGAAAAATGGTTAAGCGAGCAACTGTTTTGAAAATGCTCGAAAAGCTCAAACAAAATAACGAATAAAAAATCAGGCAGATAGTATTGAAAGCTATCTGCCTGATTTTTGTTTAATAATTTTAATTCATATTGATATTTTTTAGTTTATATCTAATAACTTCTCAGCGTCTTCTGATGAATCAAGAGTTGCAACTGTATTTAGTCTACGATTTATAGCTCTTGTACGAGTGCCAACAAGCTTTTCAAGCTCATCATCAGCTTGTTTCAAGCGTTCTCTTGTCTTATTAAGAACTTTCTCAAAGTTATTAAATTCTTTCTTTGCTCCTTCAAGTATCTTCCATACTTCACCACTCTTTTTCTGTATAGCAAGGGTTCTGAAGCCCATTTGCAAGCTATTAAGCATAGCCGCCATTGTAGAAGGTCCCGCAATATTGATTTTATATTCTTTTTGCAAAACCTCAACCAAGCCCATATTAACAACCTCAGCATATAAGCCTTCAAATGGTAAGAACATAATCGCAAAATCAGTAGTATGCGGAGGAACAATATATTTATCGTGAATGCTCTTTGCACATCTCTTGATTTCAAGTTCAAGAACTTTTCGTTTTGCCTTAAGCTCGTCAGGATTTCCACTATCATATGCAGTAAGCAGATTAGAATATGTATCACCTGGAAATTTTGAGTCAATCGGAAGATATACATATTCACCGTCTTCCATACCAGGAAGTTTTACAGCAAAATCAACCTTTTCACTGCTGTTAGGGTTTACAGTAATTTGTTCTTCAAATTGCTCCGGAGCAAGTATTTCATTCAGTATCGCACCGAGCTGAATTTCGCCCATAATACCTCTTGTTTTAACATTAGAAAGAACATTTTTAAGGTCTGAAACACCAGATGCAACATTTTTCATTTCACCTAGACCTTCATAAACTTCTGCAAGACGCTTATTAACAGTTTCAAAGGATTTAGATATTCTATCATCAAGTGTTTTTTGAAGCTTTTCGTTTACTGTATCATTAATCTTATCAAGGCTTTCAGCATTTGAATTGCGTATATCGTCAAGATTTTTAAGGATTTGCTGTCTAATTTTATCAAGACTTTCAGTATTTTCTTTTGCTGTATTATTGATTTTATCAAGGCTTTCAGTGTTTGAACGGCGTATATTCTCAAATGTTGCAAGAATATCTTGCCTGATTTTATCAAGATTTTCAGTATTTTCCTTTACTGTGCCATTTATTTTATTAAGGCTTTCTGTATTGGAATTGCGTATTCTATCAAAGTTTTCAAGAACCTCCTGTCTGATTTTGTCAAGACTTTCAGTGTTTTCCTTTACTGTACTATTGATTTTATTAAGGCTCTCTGAATTTGATTTGCGTATATTTTCAAGTGTTAAAAGAATATCCTGTCTGATTTTATCAAGACTGTCAGCATTTTCTTTGATAAGAGCAAGCATTTTATTATCAATTTTAGCAAGTATCTCATTGGTTCGGGTTTGCTGTCGGCCTTGCTCATCTCTAAGGCTATCCCCAAGTATAGAGATTTGCTTCACAGTCGAATTTCCCTGAGATATAGATTGGTTCATAAGAAGATTACTTTGTGCATCAAGATTTGATTTCAGAATATCAATTTTTTTGTTCAATTCCTCAATTTCGCCATTGTTATTATTGCTTACAGCAGTTTTATTTGATTTCATTATTGAAAAAACAAGCAAGGCAATAATAATAATACAGCATATTAAGATTACAATGTCCACTTAATCACATTCCTTTCAATATTTGTTTTATGACTTATATTATACATTATAATTTTAGCAAAGGCAATATTGTATTTTATTTCCGTATTTTCCTTTACTTATAATATAATAAACAAAAACTTGCAGGTATAAACAAAATATGATAAAATATTTTATATTGTGAAGGAGGGTTTTTAATGATTGCTGTTATAGACTATGGTGCAGGCAATATTCAAAGTGTTGTTAAGGCTTTGAAGTTTATTGGCTGTGACTGCATTGTTACAAACAAAAAGGAAGAACTTCTAAAGGCCGATGGTGCAATTATGCCAGGTGTTGGCTCTTTTGGAGATTCTATGGATTCAATGATAAAGACAGGAGCTAAAGACGCTGTTTTGGAATTTATTGAAAGAGAAAGACCGTTTCTTGGTATCTGTCTTGGTTTACAGCTTCTTTTCCCAGAAAGTGAAGAAAGTCCAAATGCTAAGGGTCTAGGATTGCTTGATGGTACAATTACAAAGATTCCTGCGAACACAGGACTTAAAATTCCTCATATGGGTTGGAACTCTCTTAAAATACTCAAGCACGATGGAATTTTCAAAGGCATTGAGGGTGAACCTTATGTTTATTTCGTACATTCCTATTTTCTTACTGCACAAGACCAAAGCATAGTTTCTGCTCAAACTGAATACGGCGTAAAAATTGATGCCTCAGTTCGCAAGGATAATATTTTTGCTACTCAGTTCCACCCTGAAAAAAGCGGTAAGGTTGGCTTACAGATTCTCCAGAACTTCATTGATATTACAAAACGCTAAGGAGGCTTTAAAAATGTACGCAAAAAGAATAATTCCTTGTCTTGATGTTAAAGATGGCAGAGTTGTAAAGGGTACTGAATTTGTTAATCTTCGTGACGCCGGCGACCCTGTTGAAGCGGCAAAAATCTATGACCAGCAAGGTGCAGATGAGCTTGTTCTTCTCGATATAACAGCCTCCTCAGATGCAAGAGGTATACTTGTTGATATTGTTCGTGCGGTTGCAGATAGCGTTTTTATTCCATTTACAGTTGGTGGCGGCATCAGAACCGTTGATGATTTTACAGAAATTCTCCGTGCTGGTGCGGATAAGGTTTCAGTTAATTCAGCGGCTATAAAAAGACCTGAAATAATCAACGAGGCAGCATATAAGTTTGGTTCTCAGTGCGTTGTTACTGCGATTGATGCGAAACGCCGAGCAGATAACAGTGGTTGGGATGTCTATATAAACGGCGGAAGAATAAACACAGGAAAAGATGTTCTCCAGTGGGCCATTGAGGCTGAAAAGCGTGGTGCTGGTGAAATTCTTCTCACAAGTATGGATTGTGATGGCGTTAAGAATGGCTATGACCTTGAACTGACAAGGGCAGTTTCTGAAAATGTAGGCATACCTGTAATTGCATCAGGCGGTGCAGGAAGTATGGAACATTTTTATGATGCTTTTACAGAGGGAAAGGCTGATGCAGTTCTCGCGGCATCTCTTTTCCACTTTGGAGAGATAGCTATACCAGACCTTAAAGAATATCTTTCTGATATGGGTATTTCAGTTAGAAAATAAAAATTAAAGGCAGTTGCATTTATGTAGCTGCCCATTTATGAAATATTTATTTTTAGATTTCATTTTTGATTTTTTCTAATGCACCCTTTTCAAGTCTTGATACTTGAGCTTGGCTTATGCCGATTTCTTTAGCAACCTCGGTTTGTGTTTTTCCTGCAAAAAATCTTAATGAAAGTATACGCTTTTCTCGTGGCTCAAGTGAGCGGATAGCCTCTTTTAATGCAAGCTCGTTAAGCCAGTTCATATCATCATTGGCATCTCCAACTTGGTCCATTACATAAATAGTATCCGCTCCATCTGAAAATACTGGTTCATATAATGATACAGGCTCTACTATTGCTTCAAGAGCTAAGACAACATCTTCTTTTTTTATACCAAGCTCTTTTGCAATTTCTTCAACAGATGGCTCTTGATTTTTTTCAGCAGTAATACGCTCTCTTACTTGCATTGCACGATATGCTGTGTCACGCATAGAACGGCTAACTCTTATAGTATTACTGTCCCTTAAAAATCGTTTAACCTCTCCAATAATCATAGGAACACCATAGGTGGAAAATTTTACATCAAGAGAGCTATCAAAATTATCAATAGCTTTTATTAAACCAATACAACCCACTTGGAATAAATCGTCAGGGTTTTCACCCCTGTTTGCAAATCGTTTTATAACACTTAAAACAAGCTTGAGATTGCCATTAATCATATCATCTCTTGCTTGTTTTTTCTGTTCTGGAGTTCCGTCGTGCATAAGCTTAAGCAGGGCTTTTTTTTCGCTTTCGTTAAGGACTTTAAGCTTAGATGTATTTACACCACAAATCTCAACCTTTGAAAATTGCATAGTATAAACCTCGCTTTCTTTTATATTTTTTAGTATTAGCAAGAAAGCAAGGCTTAATTCAAATTATTTATAAACAAATTATCTATGTGGTATAATTTGCCCGAACACAGTAAATTTTAAGATATATAGTTGTAAATATAAAACAATATTTTTGTGTATTTAGTTGAATTTGTTTCTTAAAGATTGAAATATGTCAAAATTATGGTATAATATTTTAGATATTGAATTTTTACGGGGGCTTTACAAAATGGATTATAAAGTAGCAATGTCAATGACTAATAGCAGCTTTAATCCTTCAGCATTGACTGTTATTATACCAATTTTTGACGGAACCTTTAAAAGCAAGCTTAATGTTACACTCGATTCTATTCTTGCTCAGACTGATATTGAACAAAATCAGATTAAGCTTATCGTTATAAATGGTATAAATTCTAAATCTTGCAGAAAAATCTGCGAAAAATATAAAGAAACCTTTGGCGATATTCTCAATATGGTAAGTGTTCCTGCAAATAACCTTGCAAAGGCTATGAATATCGCATTACCACTTGTTGAAACTGATATTTTTACAGTAATTAACTGCGGAGATGTTATCAGCGATAATTACCTTTCATCAGGGCTTGAGAGATTCAGAAAGACACCCGGAGCAGATGTTATTTCTACTATGGCATATTGCATAAACAAGGCTATTACTACAAGTAAGGTTGCGTATCTTTTCAATCTTTCAAAGTATAATAAATCTGTAATCATTGACCTTCATAGAACACCACAGTTCTTTCACGATTCAATCTATGCTTGCTTTATAAAAACAAGTACTGCAAAAGAGTTGCAGTTTAATGAACAGCTTAATTATGATGCAGGAAATGATTATATCATAAGACTTCAAGCAAAGAAAATGGCCTTGTCAACCGTTTCTGATTGTTCTTATAGCTTCCGTATGCCACAGGAAGACCAGTTTATGTATTATCTTCCAGCACATTTCAAAGAGTGGTATACAGAGGAAACAACCGAATTTTTAATTCCACTTTTGAGTGAGATTAAGGACGAAAACGGTAAAACACCTGAATTTGTTCAGGTCGCAGCAATGTTTCATATTGCAATTCGTTTTCTTGCTAACCTTGATAATAGAAATAAGCGAACAATGAATGATGAAGAACTTCAAGATTTCTTTAGAAAGGTTCGTGCAATTCTTAATCTTATTGATGATGCAACTATCTTAAATAAAAATAAATATAAGATTCTAAAATATAGTGCAGAAGCCGCTTTGATGTTTGAGAGAATTAAAAATGACGGAGATATAGATTTATCCTACACATATTTCAAGAGAAATGTAAGAATTAACTTTAAAGATGTTGAATTGCTTGCAATAAGTACTCTCAAGGTCGGTATTCATGTTATGGAATATCATAATGGACAGCTGGTTATAGATGGTTCTTTCAGAGGAATTATGCCATTTGAAAACTATAAGCTTTATGCGAGCTTTAATGGCATAGATTATGAGCTTGAAAATAACGACAGATATTCTCTTACAAAATATTTTGGAGTAAGTGCTTATAAGAAGTTTACTTTCCATTTGGCTCTTGACCTCGAAAGAGCAAGAAACAAGCAAAGATTATATTTCTATGCAGTTGTAAATGGTGAAAGAGTAAATCTTGGGATTTCTTTCTTGCACCACTGGGCAAAGCTTACAGCTTCACCAAAGGGTGCTTACTGGAGATTTAACGAATATACAGCAGTCTATGATAGCAACACAATTCTTATAACAAAGGCAAGTGCTAAGGATACTTTCAAGAAAGAAATTCACTTCCTTAGAAATACTTTCCCACAGAGTAAGAGTATGTTCCTTAGAAGAATTGCTTATTGGCTTACAAGACCATATTTCAAGAATAAAAGAATTTGGATTATGTATGATAAGCTCTATAAGGGTGGAGATTCAAGCGAATATCTCTATCGTTTCTGTAAAGGAAACAATGATGGCATTACTCGCTACTATATTATTGATAAGAATACTCCAGATTATCGTAAGCTTAAAAAAGATGGTATGAAGCCACTTAAAAACCATTCCTTAAAGCATAAGATGGCTTTCCTGAATGCTGATATAATTCTTATTACAAACAGCAATACTTTCCCATTTAATGGCTATTCTATGGAATATTCAAGATTTATTCGTGGATTTTGCAATTTCTCTACAATGTGCTTACAGCATGGACTTACTGTTCAGAAATGTGCTATGGCTCAACAGAGAATAGTTGATAACACAAAGCGTTATTTCATTGCGTCAAAGTATGAGTATAATAATCTTATGCACCACGCATATGGATATAAGGGCTTTGATTATGTTCGTCTTACAGGTATCGGAAGATATGATGGGCTTGTATCAAACGACCAAAAGCAAATCTTGCTTTCTCCTACATGGAGAATGTATAATGCTATGCCTGTTACTACAAGCGAGGGTGAACAGAGAGCATATAATCCAGATTTCAAGAATACAGTTTATTATAAGATTTATAATGACCTTATAAATAATGAAAAGCTTATTGCAACAGCTAAAGAATGTGGCTATAAGATTAAGTATCTTCTCCACCCGATTGTAAGTGCTCAGGCAAAGGATTATACTCCAAATAGTGCGGTTGAAGTTATACCATCAGTT
The DNA here is from genome assembly GCF_900291955.1 of Pseudoruminococcus massiliensis. Lineage (GTDB taxonomy): Bacteria > Bacillota > Clostridia > Oscillospirales > Acutalibacteraceae > Pseudoruminococcus > Pseudoruminococcus massiliensis. Next base: position 49,219 of record NZ_OLMR01000005.1, read on the forward strand.
GGTGATTTAAGCTATGAGAAAATTCTTACAGAATCAAGTCTTATGGTTACTGACTATTCAGGCGTACAATTTGACTTTGCTTATATGAAAAAGCCACTCGTATACTTTCACCCAGCAGAACTTCCTGCTCATTATGACGACGGCTGTTTCTTCTATGATACTATGGGCTTTGGTGAGATTTGCACAACATCAGAACAGCTTGTAGATACTCTTTGCGAATATATGCGTCAGGGCTGTAAGATGAAGCAGAAATATATCGACAGAGTCGATGATTTCTATAATTTCCATGACCATAATAACTGCGAGCGTATATATAAAGAGATTATGGACTATCAGAAGATTGTTGATAAGGATAAGATGAGAATAAGTAAGTGATTTATCGGAGGAAAACTATATTATGAATATAGCTGTGATTTTTTTTATATTCTTTGTTTGGATTGCAATAGTTGTAGGAATATGTGCATTATTCGTATGGATTTGCAAAAAAATTGCAGAATCTAAAGGGTTACCAAGTTCATATATGTGGTTTGGACTTTTGGGCGTAATAGGTATAATTATTGTTGCTGTTATGGGTCCTTCATATCCTCAGTATCCACAATATCCGCCACAAAATGGGCAAAATCCATATCAGCAAAATACATATTTCGGAAATAATCCATACCAACAGCCTCAGCAACAAAGCTGTTGCCCACACTGTGGAGCTCCTATTGATAACTATTCTATTACTTGCAGTCATTGTGGACAAATGTTAAGATAAGTAATAATTTACTAACCATCACTGATTTTTAGAAAGCATCTGATGTATTGTATCAGGTGCTTTTTATTATTATAAAATTATCCAAAGTGCATAAAAATTGTAAATAATAGATATATTGCCTTGATTTTATCTAATGATATGATATAATCATATCAAGAATTTAAAAAATTCTTTTTTAAAATTTTATTTAAGCATGGCTTGAAATTTTTAAATAAGATATTTTGGAGGTTAAGTCTGATATGATAAAAAAGTATATTTATGGTTCTCCTATTGAAACAGGTGCAGTTGTTATTGATATGTTTCCAGAGAATGGTAAACCTGATATGTTCTATGAAGAGGACTATAAGCCAAATTGTCTTGAATTTGGTATGACTGATGCTGATGTTATATATGGTCTGGGTGAAGCTAATCGTGGAATAAATAAGCGTGGATATATTTACACTAGTTTCTGTAACGATGACCCGGTTCATACAGAAGAAAAGCTTTCACTATATGGAGCACATAATTTTATTTTAGTTGATGGCTTCGAGCGTTTTGGTGTCTTTGTAGATACACCCTCAAAGATTACTTTTGATATAGGTTTTACTGATAGTAATATACTTTCTATTGAATGTGAAACAGGAGATTTCGCACTATATATAATCACCGGAGAAAGCCTTTATGATATTGTCAGACAATTTAGAGGGCTTATCGGCAGAAGCTATATTGCACCAAAATGGGCTTTTGGTTTTCAGCAAAGCCGTTGGGGCTATCGTACAGCAGACGATGTCAGAAAAGTAGTTAAAAAATATCGTGAGAGCGGTATTCCGCTTGACGCAGTATATCTTGATATAGATTATATGGAGAGGTATAAAGATTTTACAGTTGATAAAAAGTCTTTCCCTAATTTTAAAGAATTTGTTGCAGAAATGAGAGAAGAGGGCATACACCTTGTCCCTATAATAGATGCTGCTGTAAAGATTGAAGATGGTTATGATGTTTATGTTGAGGGTGTTCGTGATAATCATTTCTGTAAAACTGCTGATGGCAGAGATTTTACCGCAGGAGTATGGCCAGGAAAGACACATTTTCCTGATTTCTTAAACTCCAAGACTCGTAAATGGTTCGGAGATAAGTATAAAACTCTTGTTGATGATGGAATAGAGGGTTTCTGGAACGATATGAACGAGCCAGCTATTTTTTATAGTGAAAAAGGCTTGGCATCTGCACTTGAAGCAGCCAATGAAGCAGAAGGAAAGGATTTGGATATAAATTCTTTCTTTGCGTTAAAAGATAAGTTTACAGGGCTTTCAAATAGTGATAAGGATTATGCGTCGTTCTATCATAATATGGATGGAAAGGTTCTCTGTCACGAGCTTGTACACAATCTTTATGGCTATAATATGACTCGTGCCGCTGCGGAGGCTTTTGAAAGATTTGACCCTGATAAGAGAATGTTGATTTTCTCAAGAGCATCATATATAGGTATGCACAGATATGGCGGTATATGGACAGGTGATAATCAATCCTGGTGGGCGCATATTCTTATGAATATCAAGCAAATGCCATCACTTAATATGTGCGGTTTTCTTTATACAGGTGCAGATTTGGGCGGCTTTGGTGGCAATTGCACAAGAGATTTACTTCTCAGATGGCTTGCTTTTGGAATATTTACTCCACTAATGAGAAATCATTCCGCTCTCGGAACAAGAGCTCAGGAATGCTATAATTTCGGAAATACAGAAGATTTCAAGAATATCATTTCAATCAGATATAGCTTGATACCATATATTTATAGTGAATATATGAAAGCTGCTCTTTCAGATAAAATGATGTTCAGACCGCTTTCTTTCGATTATCCAGAGGATAGCTTTGCATCTTCAGTTGAAGACCAGCTTATGTTTGGTGATGGACTTATGCTTACTCCTGTATATACTCAGAATGCAAGGGGAAGATATGTATACCTACCTGAAGATATGCTTTATATTAAATTTAAAAGTCCAACACAAAGAAAATATGCACTTCTTCCGAAGGGTTATCATTTTATAGATGTCGCCTTGAACGAAGTACCGCTCTTTATGAGAAAAAATAAGCTTCTTCCACTTTGTAAACCAACAGACCGCACAGATAATATTGATACTTCTCGTTTTGAAGTTATTGCATATGCGGATAGACCTTGTGAATATGTTCTTTATGATGATGACGGCTATACAACAGATTATGATAAGCCAGAACATTTCGATTCTATTGCAATTAAAGAAGATGTCAATGGCAAGCTTGTAATATTTTCTAATAAGCAAATCGTCAAGGTATCATTATTTAACTAAGGGTGATTACTCTGAAAAAGCTAATAGTTTCTGTAATTCTTATTGTATTTCTTATGCAAATATCAACAATAGTATATGCCTATGAAGATAACTCATTAGAGTATGCTAAGCAAAGTATAATCAATGCACTTGAAAACTTTGAAAATGAAGTTGATATAAGCGAGTATAATATTTCAAAAGACGATATGAGTGGAATTGTTACAGATATTATTGAAGAAAATCCCCAGCTCTTTTATGTAAATCGAGAGTATAAGGTAAGTTATTCAGAGCAGAGTAATGAAGCCTTTTCTATATACTTTTCATTTAAATATAGTGATTCTGAGCTCAGAATAAAGGTTAATGATTTTAATTCAAGAATACAGCTTATAACTGATGAAATTATGAAATCAGAAACCGACTTCGATAAGATACATTCGTGCCACGATTATATAGTGAAAAATTATAGCTATGATGAAACTAAAGGAAGTTCCGATGTATATAATATGCTTCTTACAGGGCAGGGAACTTGTATGGCATATACCGGACTTTTCGATTATGTAATGAAGCAATGTGGCATAGAAGCAACAACTGCAAAAAGCGAACAGCTTAATCATATCTGGAATGTAGTTAAGCTTGATGGAGAATATTACAATATAGATGTAACATGGGATGACCCTATTGGAGGAGTAGCTTTTTCAACAAGTCATAAGTATTTGCTAAAAAGCGATTATTACTTTGACTTGCATAAACATGAGGGCAAAGAATCTAAGGTTGATTGTACAAGTACACTCTATGATTCTTATAAATGGTCTGATGAAGGAATTTTAACTCAAGTTGAAGATGTTGATGATGTATATGAATATCTTACAGCAACAATGCCAGCAATATTCATAATATCAGTCATAAGCATCATTATAATAGTGATAAGCATTATAATAACATCAATAATAAAACGCAAACGAGGAATTAATAATCCATATTATTGATTTACAAGAAAGACTTTTTTATGATCAAATGAACTGCTTTTTCTTTTGCTATTATTAGAAATAAAAAAACTTCCGTAGCTTAATATAAAACTACGGAAGTTTTTTTATATTTAGTTCTTTAGCAGCCTCCACCCATAAAGTGTACGACTTCTATTATGTCGCTGTCATTGAGCATAACCTCAGAAAAATTTTCTCGTGGTACAATCTCATCATTGCGTTCTATGGCAATTCTTTGAATATTATAGCCCTGTTCTTTAAGAAATTCCTCAAGTGTTGTTGCTTTTGTTAGTTGAATCTGTTCTCCGTTTACCTTCATTGCAATTCTCCTTCATTTAATTTTTGAATATTATAGCATATCAGAGTAAATAGAGCAACAGCTTATTTTCTTGTTGTCTTTGGTTTTACGGTCATTCGCTTAACTGGTCGATTGATTTTTTTAACCTCAAAAATAACAGTTCCAAAAGGCGGTATAGTAACTTTTGCAGTGCAAGGAAAGTTATTATAAGGAATATCCTCTGATTTGATTTTCTTATCGTTTCTTACATTACAGCCACCGTAAATATCCCATTCAGTGTTAAGAATTTCAGTAAGCTCGCAAGGATATTCTGTTCCGATAGGGAAATTTTCGTGAGTTACAGGAGCACAGTTCATAATGACTATAAATGCGTCTTTTTCGCTTTTTCTTATATAGGAGTAAATATTATTGTGGTTATCATTAGCATCAATCCATAAGAAACCGCTGCTATCATAATCGTGCTTGTAGAAAGCAGGGTGAGCTTCCATAACTGCGGATATATCATTGAAGAATCTTGCAAATCCTTTGTGTGATGGATATTCAAGCAAGAACCAGTCAGGCTCTTTGGTTTCGTCCCATTCACGGAATTGTGCAATTTCATTGCCCATAAAATTAAGCTTTTTGCCAGGGTGAGTAAACATATAAGTATAGAGTGAACGAGCCTGAGAGAATTTCTCGCCATATAAGCCCCACATCTTATTAACAATAGTTGCCTTTCCGTGAACAACCTCATCATGTGAAAGTGGGAGCAGATAGCGTTCGTTGTAGAAATAAGCCATAGACCAGTTGATTTTATTGTGGTGATATTGGCGAAGGAATGGGTCAAGCTTGAAATATTCAAGAGTATCATTCATCCAGCCTAAATCCCACTTATAGTCAAAGCCTAAGCCACCTTTTTCAACAGGACGGGTAACATTAGGAAAGTCGGTTGAATCTTCCGCAATAAGAATAACATTTCTGAATGTATTATCAAGATTCCAGTTCATCTTGCGGACGAAATCCAAAGCTCTGTCGTTAATTCCTCTGTCTTTATTGCCCATCCAATAGATAGCATTACTGATAGCGTCCATACGAATACCGTCAAAGTGATATATATCGAGCCAGAATGCAGCAGAACTCATAAGAAAGCTCTGAACCTCACCTTTTGAGAGGTTAAAGTTATAAGAACCCCATTCGCTTTGGTTTACATCTGATGGTGGATACTCATAAAGTGGAGTGCCGTCAAACATACCCATTGCATAGTCATCACGGACAAAATGTACGAATGCAAAGTCAATGATAACACCAATGCCATTATTATGGCACTTATTTATGAATTCCATCAAATCCTGTGGCTTGCCATAACGGCTTGTTGCACTGAAATAACCAGCAGCCTGATAGCCCCAAGAGCCGTCAAATGGGTGTTCTGCAAGAGGGAGTATTTCAATGTGTGTGAAGTGATGTTCCTTTACATAAGCGATAAGCTCGTCTGCAATTTCGCTATAATTATACCAAAGCTCATCAGGCTTACTTTCTTCAGTTATGCCACCATTAGGCATTTTCCAAGAGCCAAAATGAATTTCATAAATGTTAAAAGGTTCATCATATAGCTTTGTGCGTGAATTTATCCACTTAGAATCGGTAAACTTAAATTTATCAAGTGATGCTATGATAGAGGCTGTGCCTGGTCTTAGCTCAGATGCGAAAGCGTATGGGTCAGCTTTATCCACAATTCTGCCATTAGCCTGATATACTCTATATTTGTACATCTGACCTTCACAAGCATTAGGAACGAAAAGCTCATAAAAACCTCTGCCATCGTTTTTCATAGCACTGTTTTCGCCATTCCAGCCATTAAATTCTCCGATAAGTTCAACTCTACGAGCAGCAGGTGCATATACTCGGAACATTACGCCTCCATCAGTTATATGAGCACCAAAATATTTATAAGCATAGAAACATTCCCCACGATAAAAAACCTCGGATGAAAAATCAAGCATTATAATTCCTCCTAATATATAATAATCCATACTTAGTATAGCAAAAAGCCGAATGGTTGTCACTATACATTCCTAAAAATTTGTAAAACTAAAAAAGAATTTTGTAGAAAATATTCATAGATAATCAACTTTTATAGAATTTAAATTAGTTGAAAAGTGCAGAATATGTATTAGCAAATTAGACAGAATTAGGAAATAAATTTAAAATGAGTAGGAAATTAGCTGAAATTCATATATATATATTGACAAATGCTCAAAAAACAATAGAATAAATAATGCATGGTAAATTTAAAAATTATAATTGCCAATATATTTTTAAGACAGCATAAATAATTGCTTAGCAGTTACTTCTTCTGTGATAATAGATTTTTTTATCAATGTTGAAGTTTTGACTGAAATGTGTTGCCACTGTTAAGGACAATACATTTAGCAGTTCTTACTCTAAATGCGAACAAAGTTCGCACTTTATTTTAAATTTAAGGTGGTGCTATAATTTGGGAATGATTTGGAATGACCATAAAGGTTTTGGAAAACAAATCTTTATTCTTGCAAAAAATGAACTTATTAAAACTTATAAAGGTGCGGTGATTGGACCTCTTTGGGCAGTTGTTAAACCAGTATTTACATTGTTTGTTTATTGGTTTGCTTTTGCTATCGGTGTTCGTGGGGGTGCGGCTCGTGATGAGCTTGGCAACGGAACTCCATACTTTATATTCCTTATGGTAGGATTTGTGCCGTGGTTCTTTATAAATGATGCAATTCTTATGGGTTCTAAATCAATTCGAGCCAATAGTCAGTTTGTCACAAAAGTTTCATTCCCTGTTTCTGCAATAATGTCTTATGTTACTCTCTCAAGACTGTTTGTACATTTCTTCTTGTCTATTTTGATGTATGTATATATGCTTCTTGCGGGAATACAGCCAATGTGGTCTAATCTTGAATTTTTCTATTATTGTCCACTGATGTTTATGTTCTTTCTGGCACTTTCGTGGTCTACGGCTCCGATGTGTGCGTTCAGTCGAGATTTTGAAAATATGATAGTTTCCTTTATGTCAGGTCTTTTTTGGCTCTCAGGAATTATCTATAATTCATATACGATAGAATACGATTGGCTTAGAAAGATAATGTACTTCAATCCGATTAACTATTTTGTAAATGGTTATAGAAAGGCATTTCTTACCGGAGCACCGCTTTTCGATAATTCAACAGAAACGATTATATTTTTTGCAGAATTTGCAGTAATAATATTCTTAGGAATCTTTAACTTTACAAGATTAAGAAAAAGATTACCTGATGTGTTGTAATGGAGATGTAGTATGGTAAAAATAGAAAGCCTTTTTGGTGATAACAAATATAGCTATATGCTTGAAGATTTTAAGTATATTGCAAATTCAAATCTAAGCTTTGATAAGCTAAAAAATAAAACTGTTCTCATAGTTGGTGAAAATGACGCTGTAAACGAAAGTACAGCGTTTTCGCTTTTATTGAGAAATGACCTTTTTGGCGATAATATAAAGGTAATATCTGTCGGAAAGCTTAATCAACAGGATAGAGATGACTTTATAGCTATCAATGACTTCTTTGAAAATTTTGATAAAATAGCAGAAAGTGCGATTGATTATATAATCTTTATTTCAACAGATGAATATGATATAGCTAAATCAAAGACACATATAGGTACAATTCTCGCAAAAAGCAAAACGATGATTTCATCTGTTATGGCTCTTGCCACAAGGAAAAAAGCTCGCCTTGTATTTGTTTCTCCTATGAATATTTATGGTTCAGTACATAACGGTTTTGAGCCTATAAAAGAAGATGAAGTGGGATATATTTCTCTGACGGATTCCAAAAATCTTAGCGGAGCAGATGCAAGATTTTCAGAAACCTTAGTAAGTAATTTTGCTAAGGAAAGAGGTCTATCCGTAAGCTTTGCGAGATTACCTATTATGTATGGCTATGGTAGGGGACTTTGTTCAAAAAATAGCAAGAAAATTTTCAAGCTTATTCAGGATTCTAAGACTAATACAGCAATTTTGCCAAAGCTTGCTGATGAAAAAATGAGCGTAGCTTATCTCGCAGATTGCGTAAGAGCAATACTTTTTATCTTGTTAAATGGCAAAGATAATGAGGCTTATAATATAGCTTTCAAGAATAATACAGCTACTCTCCGTATGATACTTACTACTGCAGAAAAGCTTCAAAAGAAAAATCTTACAGCAGAAGAACCACAGGAAAGCTCATTTATGACGCCTTGCTTAATTCTTGATGGTGAAAGGCTTGCAAATCTTGGCTTTAAAGACCACCTCAGACTTGAAGAGGGCGTACAAAAGATTCTCAATTTATAAAGAAGGGCGAATTGCTTAATGAATATATCTGAAATGTTGGGTGAATATGAAAGAGATTACGCTCTTGCGATGCTCGGAGTAGAGGATTTTCCATACCAAAAATTGAGTGGAAAGACGATTGTTGTTGACGGCGAATCTGAATATATGAAGCTTACTGTATGTATGAGCTTGCTTGCTCTTAATGATAAAGAAAAGCTTTCTATTAAGGTTCTTATGCTTGGCAACGGTAATGAACTTTCTGAAAAGCTTGCAGAAAGAAACGATTTTTCACTTTGCAGTTACGAACAGGCTGCCGCTACCGAATATAATTTCTTTATCTCTACTGGTATATGTGGCTTAGAACTTGACGGAACATCTGCGGAGTATTGCAGAATAACAAATAATTTTGCAAGAGCCATTTCAACAGCAAAAAGTTGTCTTGAAAGATGTATTTTGCTTTCAGATTATCGTGTATATGGTGAGCTTGAGCGTGGTTTGGTAATCTCCGAGAATGAAGCAGGCTTTGTTCCATTTTCAAATAACGGCGATATGTCACAAACCACAGCTGTTTCGATAGAAACATATTTTTCTGCATATGCCAAGCAGTTTAATTTGCCAACTATACTTTTGCGTTCAGGCATTTTACTTGGTGCAAAGGCTGAACTTCCTCAAAATTTCACAGATGAACTTTTTAGTGCAGTTGCAGAGGGTAAACAAATTTCATTGCCTAATACACGCAAAAAATATTCATTCACATATCTGAATGAAGTAATCCACGCATTGCTCTATGCTTTCTATGAATTTAAGGAAAATTCTGTGTTTAATGTTATAAGCAGAAATGCGACAGTTTCGGTCGGTATGCTTGCAAGTATGATTTATGACATTTACCCAGAATTTGCAAAAATAGAACTTGCAGCTTGTGAAGATGACCCTTATTATGGCACCGCAATGAATAATGCTATGATAGTTAATTCCGGTTGTGAGCCTCTCCTTGAGCTTAGTGAAATAATTCAGCTTTGCGTAAAGAGCAGACAAACAGAAGAGCCTTTCGGCTATGATGCTTCTCACGAAGGAAAGATGCTAAATATACAGAATGTTCTGGTCGGTTATCTTCTTGAGTTTGATAGAATTTGCCGAAAGCATAATATAAAGTATTTTCTTGGTGGAGGAACTTTGCTTGGTGCAGTAAGGCACGAAGGCTTTATCCCGTGGGACGATGATGCAGATATTATGATGCTAAGAGAGGATTATGATAAATTCCTTGAAATCGCCCAAAGTGAATTGCCAGAAGGTTTAACCTTACAGACCTCTAAAACAGATAAGTATTGTCACTATCCATTTGCGAAAATCAGGCTTGATGATACTATGTTCGCAACAAAGTATTCAAAGACGCATGGCAAAATGAATAATGGTATGGCATTTGACATATTCGCTCATGATAATACCGCAAATTCTGCACTGGGACAAAAGCTTCATTTGCAGTTTACACTTTTAATTCGTGCTATGATATTCAATAAGTGGAACCATCGAAAGATTAATAATAAGAAAAAAGTACAGTCTTTTGTTGCGAATATTTTGAAAGCCATTTTCCCGATAAGAGTTTCACAGTGGATACAGTATAGAATATTTAAAATATTCAAACACAAGAAAAATGCAAAGTATCTTTATGACGGAATGGGCCGAAATGTTTATCATGGAGCATTCCCAAAATCATATCTTGATGAAGTTATTTATGTAAAGATTCATGGCCACGATTTTCCGATTCCAAAGGAATATGATAAGTATTTGACTTATCTTTACGGAGATTATATGAAGCTGCCACCTGCAAGTCAGCGACAAACGAGCCATAGCATAGTACAGCTTGATATGAGCGAATACTCAAAATTTGAAGTGAATAAATAATGTTAGTTTGGTAGAACATCAACATTTTATTGCTCTTTGAGCGGCGGATTTTATCCGCCGCTTTTTTTGTTAGTAATAAGCTTTGGGAATAGATGTAATGGCGAACTGTATTCGCCCGCTCGCCAGTATGTTAGCAAAATCAGTTCCATAAGGGCGGACTTTGTCCGCCCTTACAGGGGCAAGAGAGGTTAAGGGCGTTGCCCTTAAAACCCACCAAAGGCTCCGCCTTTGGAAACTGCGAGCCTTTGAAAAGGCTCGAGCGAAACTTTTATCTGTCTGAGATAAGTGCATCACAACTAATCGTAGGAGCGAACTGTGTTCGCCCGCTTGGCAGTTTAATCCTCTGCGTGAATAAATTTCCTATGCTCACTACGAGCGACATTGTTAAGAGTGACATATTCTTTATATAAAGTCAAAAAATGTTCAGCGAAAAATATTCGCAAAATTCTCTTGACATTTCAAAAGAAAAGCGGTATATATTATATATAAGCTTTGATAGGGAACGGTATTGTGGTTATCCTGTTTCAGAGAGCTGTCGTTTGGTGTAAGACAGTACAGAACCATTTTACAAATCACCCTTGAGCTTGTCGCTGAACATTTTATAAAGATAAGTAGGAGGACACGGTTTCTCACCGTTATTTGAGAGTACATTTGTTGATGTATTAAAAGGTGGTATAGCGAATTATTTCGTCCTTTTAAAGGACGATTTTTTTATTTTATGCGTAAGGAGAAATTATAATGCTGACACTTGACAAAATCTATCACGCTTCATATGTTCTTAAAGAGGTTATCCGCCCAACAGATATGATTAAAGCAACCAATCTTTCAGATGATTGCAATATTTATCTTAAGACAGAAAACTTGCAGGTAACTGGTTCATTTAAAGTTCGTGGTGCTTATTATAAGATTTCACAACTTTCAGAAGAAGAAAAGGCAAAGGGCGTTATTGCTTGTTCCGCAGGTAATCACGCACAGGGTGTTGCACTTGCTGCTGCAAAAAATAATATTAAGTCACTTATCTGTATTCCAAGTGGTGCTCCTATCTCTAAGGTTGAGGCAACAAAGAGCTATGGTGCTGAGGTATGTCTTGTAAATGGTACATATGATGATGCTCACGATAAGGCAGTTGAGCTTCAAAGGGAAAGCGGAGCTACATTTATTCACCCATTTGATGACGAACAGGTTATCGCAGGACAGGGAACAATCGGTCTTGAAATCTTAGACCAGCTTCCTGAACTTGATGCAGTTATCGTTCCTGTCGGTGGTGGCGGACTTATCAGTGGTGTTGCATTTGCCATTAAACAGCTTCGTCCTGATGTAAAGGTTTACGGTGTACAATCCGCAGGCGCTCCATCAATGTATCTTTCAGTTGCTCACGACAAAATCGAAACTTTGCCAGGCGTAAATACAATTTCTGATGGTATCGCAGTTAAGACACCTGGTGATAATACATTTGAAATCTGCAAGCAGTATGTTGATGAGATTATGACTGTAACAGATGATGAGGTTGCAACAGCTATCCTTACACTTATGGAGAAACAAAAGCTTGTAGCTGAGGGTGCAGGAGCAGTATCAGTTGCAGCAGCATTATTTAATAAATTCCCAATTAAGGGCAAGAATGTTGTATGCCTTGTTTCAGGTGGTAATATAGATGTTACAATTCTTTCTCGTGTTATCAATCGTGGTCTTAAGATGACAGGCAGAATAGTTGATATTACACTTGAGCTTACAGATAAGCCAGGAGAACTCCAAAATGTTTCCAAGATTATTGCAGACCTTGGTGCAAATGTAGTTTCAGTAAATCACGACAGAGCAGAAATCAATAGTGACATCAATTCTTGCTATCTTAAGCTATCTATGGAAACTCGTGACCACGGACACATTTTAGCTATCAAAAAAGCTCTTAAAGAGCAAGGATATAATATCATTAACTGATAAATTATTTATTTGAAAGGAAGTTTTTACTATGGCAGAAAAAGTTTACACAAAGAATGCTCCTGATGCAATTGGTCCTTATACACAGGCTATAAAGACAAACGGTTTCGTATTTACATCAGGACAAATCGCAATCAATCCACAGACAGGCAATGTTGAGGCAACAACAATCGAAGGACAGACCGAGCAGGTTATGAAAAACCTCGGAGCAATTCTCGCAGAAGCAGGAAGTTCTTTCGATAAGGCAGTTAAGACAGTATGCTTCTTAGCTGATATGGGTGATTTTGCAGCATTTAATGAGATTTATGGTAAGTATTTTACAAGCAAGCCAGCTCGTTCATGTGTTGCTGTTAAGACACTTCCAAAGAATGTTCTTGTAGAAGTTGAAGTTATAGCTGAGGCTTAAGTAATAATTTTGCAATAAAATTAAAGATTTAAATGCAAAGTGCAGTAGATTTTTTCTACTGCACTTTTTCTGTATAATAAACTGGTTATATTCTCTGCTTTTAATGCATATAAATTTTTAGAACTAAAAAAGGAGAGGATATTGTATGGAATATGTTCTGTTGAAAAAGGCATTGAGTGTGTGCGAAGCTGTGTTTGAGGGCAGTAGTGAACAGCCTGTCGATATAGACTTCACTTTGCCTGATTATTGTCCCGATATAGAGAAAATTTTGAAGTGTACGGCAACTCCGTACATATCAATGAAAAATCTTTCGGGTGGAAACCTTGAGATTGACGGCGTAGTTAATATTAAAGTTTTGTATCTCGATTCCAAGAACAAAACTATAAGGTGCTGTGAGCATACTTCGCCATTCTCTTGCTCATTTACTATCAAGGGAGATTCTGAAAACGCTGTTGCAAGTGTTTCTCTAAAAACGGAATATGTCAACTGCCGAGCCTTGACACCAAGAAGACTTGATATTCATGGTGCATTTACTGTTTCTGCGAGAGTGCTTAAAGAATCTCAGCAGGAAATTCCGGAAGCTGTTCAAGGTGACGATGTTGAGCAGAAAAGCAGTACAGTTCCAATAAGCTCTCTTGTTGGAATTTCGAGCGGAATTATCAACATAAATGAAACTCTTGATATTGGAAAAAACCGTCCTGCACCGCAAACAATTATACGAACTGAACTTACAGTAAGCCATTCCGAACCAAAGCTTGCCGCCGAAAAATTGATTGTTAAGGGCGAGGCGGTTCTGAAAATACTATATGTTACAGACCTTGAAACAGGTGAGCTTGACACAGCAGAATTTAGTATTCCAATAAATGAAATGCTTGATGCCTCAGGAATAAGCGATTCTGATACTTGTGATATGGAGCTAACCGTTCAAAGCTATGAAGCTGGTTTAAAATCTGATTTTGATGATGACAGCACTCTTATAAGCTTTGAGGCAAAGCTTTGTGTAATGGCTACTGTATATAACGAAGATACTGTAAAAATTATAGATGATGCTTATTCAAGAGCGTATGAGCTTGATTTAACCTATAAGCAGATTTCGTGCAGACATATTGCCACAGTTATAGATGACGAAATCAGCGAAAAGAATGATATAAATCTTGATTCCACTATCTCACGAATAATTGATATTTATGGAGATTCTCCACAGTGTTCGTGCGAGTTTCAGCAAGCAGAGGGTAAACTGATGATTAAATGCAAGCTTACTTGCTGTATACTTGGCTGTGACGAGAATGACGCAGTATTCTATACAGAAAAACCGATTGAATTTAGTCGTGAATATGATATAGGAAAAGTAACTAATCCTTCCAGTAAACCGATTGTTGCCCCACTTAGTATAAGTTACCGTATTTCGGGAGAAAACAGCCTTGAAGTTCGTGCTGGAATTTCATTGCATATGGCTGTTTCTGAAAGTATCTCAAAGCGAATAGTCAATGAGATTACAGCAGATGAGGAACAGAAGCGTGAGCGTGATAAAACAGCGGCTCTTACGATTTATTATGCAGACGCAGGAGAAAATCTCTGGAGTATAGCAAGAAACTATTGCACAAGTGTTGAAGCTATAAAAATGCAAAATGATTTAGCTGATGATGTTATATCTGCTCGTGGAATGATTCTTATACCGATGTAAGGGGAGGAAAACACAATGGAAGAGAGAAATATATACAGCGACATTGCACAGCGTACCAACGGCGATATTTATATTGGTGTTGTAGGACCTGTCAGAACAGGTAAATCCACTTTTATCAAGCGTTTTATGGATACGCTTGTTATTCCGAATATCGAAAATGAGCAGACTCGTGGCAGAGCAACCGATGAACTTCCGCAATCAGCAGCAGGCAGAACCATTATGACTACCGAGCCGAAGTTTATTCCCGAAGAGGCTGTTGAGGTCAATATTGGTGGAAATGCAACCTTTCGTGTAAGAATGATTGATTGCGTTGGATATATCGTTCCAAGTGCGATAGGATATATCGAGGACGAACAGCCTCGAATGGTAAAAACGCCGTGGTTTGAGGAAGCTATTCCGTTCAATATGGCTGCCGAAATCGGCACGAAAAAGGTTATTACAGACCATTCAACGATTGGTTTGGTAATTACAACTGATGGTTCTATCAGCGATATTGAGCGTGGGGAGTATGAGGAAGCCGAGGAACGAGTTGTAAATGAGCTTAAAGAAATAAATAAGCCGTTTATTATGCTTCTTAACTCAATGTACCCTAATTCAGCAGAAACAAGAAATCTTGCGAAAATGCTTTCGGAAAAGTATAATGTTCCCGTTGAACCTGTAAGCTGTCCTGAACTTGATGAGGAGGAAATCAAGAGGATTCTTGCTCATGTTCTTTTTGAATTTCCGATAAAGGAAATCAAGGTCGATATGCCTAAGTGGGTTACTTCTCTTGAAAAGGACCATTGGCTCAGAAGCTCTGTTTTCAAGTGCATACAGGATTCATCGAGAGAGGCAAAGCGTATTCGTCAAATTAAAGAAATAACTGACGGAATACAGCAATGCGAATATGTGACATCTGCGGTCGCAACAGCCTTAGACCTCGGCACAGGTCACGCAAGAATGGAAGTAAGGCTCGCCCCTGAATTATTCTATAAGGTACTTGGCGAAAAGACAGGACTTGAGATTGAGGACGAGGGGGCATTGCTTGATACCCTTATGGAGCTTTCTGCAATGCGAGCGGATTTCGAGAAGGTTCGCAAGGCATATGAAGATGTAAATGAAACAGGTTACGGAATTGTTATGCCGACAATGGAAGAGCTTACCCTTGAAGAACCCGAAATTATCAAGCAAGGCGGAAAGTATGGTATTCGTTTGAGAGCTTGTGCACCGTCAGTGCATATGCTCAAGACGGAGATTAAGACGGAAATTACACCAATAGTCGGTTCGGAACAGCAATCCGAGGAGCTTGTGACATATCTGCTAAAAGAATTTGAAGAAGCTCCGTCAAAGATTTGGGAATCAAATATTTTCGGAAAATCTTTGCACGAGCTTGTCAACGAAGGTCTGCACAACAAGCTTTATCGTATGCCAGCTGATGCAAGGAATAAACTCAAGGAAACTATTGAACGCATTATCAATGAGGGTTGTAACGGTTTGATTTGTATCATTCTTTAGCGGCGAGCCGCCGCCCCCGAGACGCAGAATCGGTTTTGCAAGCAAAACCTCGATATTGGCGAGATAAGCTTTTTACCGCGGCCGAAGAATTTACCAATGAAATTCCGCACTACTCCAAGAAAATTAAAAGTTTCGCTCGAGGCGGCGAGCCGCCGCCCCCGAGACGCAGAATCGGTTTTGCAAGCAAAACCTCGACATTGGCGAGATAAGCTTTTTACTGCGGTCGAAGAATTTACCAATGAAATTCCGCACTACTCCAAGACAATTAAAAGTTTTGCTCAAGCTTTTTCAAAAGCTTGCAGGGTCGAGGGACGGAGTCCCTCGTGGGTTTTAAGGGCAACGCCCTTAACATCTCTTGCTCCTTAAATGGCGGACTTCGTCCGCCATTTTTAAACTAATGTTGTCAACAAAAGAAAAAACAGCAAATAAAATTCTATATTTGTTCTTTGTTATGACTTATAAGTCCATTTTGTATATAAAATACTAACTTAGTTATTAAGCTTAGTTATAAATGCACGAAGTTCAGAAAATTCGACAAAAAATGCAAATTACCCCTTGCAATTTCAAAAAAGAGGTGATATACTACAAACATACCAAGTGAAACAAACCACTTGATGAAATTTAAGTAAGACAATGAGGTCACTTTAGTGAGTACGCAACAAAGATGTGCGGAAAACTGGAAGTGACCTTTTTCAGTTTAAGCGGTTCAGGAGGAGTTTCCAATGAGTAAAATTTGCTTTTAAGATAACAGTTTTTATTTATATAATGAAAACAAAAATTTACATAGGGACAAAGGCGTCACTTCAAAGTGCTGAAAAAGAGGGGTTCAGCAAATTATGAAGTGACGCCTTTCTTTATAATCATCTATATTGACAGGAGAGGGTAAGTATGAAAAACAGGATTAAGAAAGTGTTGGCAGTCGCAATGGCAAGCTGTATGACAATGGCAATTTTTGCAGGCTGTGGAGGTTCAGAAACAGCAACTTCATCAGCAGGCTCGACAGGTTCAAGCGATAAGAAGGTTCTTCGAGTTGGTATGGAATGTACCTATGCACCATTTAACTGGACACAGTCATCAGAAAGTATGCCTGATGGTGAAAAGGCTGTAAAGATTTACGGACAAAATACATATGCTTACGGCTATGATGTAATGGTTGCACAGAAAATTGCAAAGGAGCTTGATATGGATGTTGAAGTCCATAAGTTTGAATGGGATTCAATTGGACTTGGACTTGATTCTCAAGAGTATGATTGTATTATTGCTGGTATGGGTAAGACAGCTGTCAGGGCAAAATCTTATTCTTTCACAGAACCGTATTATTATAGAGATAACTGCATTGTTGTAAGAGCTGATTCAGATATTGCTTCGGTTACAGGTCTATCACAGCTCAAGGGTAAGAATGTAAAGATTACAACACAGCTTGGCACAGGTTGGGTTGACTTGCTCGACCAGATTCCTGATGGTGTACTTGGTTCTAACTACGAAACAACTGGTGAAGCATTTATGGCAGTTTCAAATGGGGTTGCAGATGTTGTAGTTATTGATGTACCGACAGCTGAATCTGCATTGCTTACAAACAAAGATTTGAAGCTTATCAAGCTTGATGAAAATGATACCTTCAAGAATGACCAGGAAATGACAAATGTTTGTATCGCAACAAGAAAGAATGATACAGAGCTAAGAGATAAGATTCAAGGTGCTATGGATAAGATTGGCTGGAACGATAAGACAAAGATGGATGAGCTTATGGAAAAGGCAATCGCAGCTCAGCCAGCAGCTAACTAAGCGTAGTATCGCAGATTAAGAAATTAATGATAAGCTAAACAGGAATTTTAGTCAAACACACAGATGTAAATAATTGATACTGTGGCTGCTTTAAAAGGCAGCCATAGATATTCTAAGAATAGTAATGAATTAAGGGGAGAACATTTTATGAATTTTTCCGATCCTAGTAATATGTTTGAATGGATAGTATATATAGCGAACGAATATAAATATATGTTCCTTGAAGGTCTTTGGATAACACTTTATATTGCTGTAATAGGTACATTGGTAGGCTTTATAGTTGGTTATCTCGTTGGTATGGTTCAGGATATTAAAATCAATAAACAGGATAATTTGATTAAGCGTATACTTATGAGAACATTGAAAATTATCTGCCTTGTTTATGTTGAGGTTTTCAGAGGCACACCAATGATAGTACAGGGTATGATTGTTTACTACGGTTTACTTCAGGCAAATGTTAAGATTTCCCCAATATTCGCAGGTATTCTTGTTACTGTTCTTAATACAGGTGCTTATATGGCAGAAACAGTCAGAGGCGGTATCAATTCTGTTGATAAGGGACAAAAAGAGGGTGCTTGGTCGCTTGGTATGTCACCAATGCTTACAATGTTCCGAGTAGTTCTTCCGCAGGCTTTCAAGAATGTTGTTCCTGAAATGGTAAACACATTTCTTACAAACCTCAAGATGACATCTGTCTTGAATGTTATCGGTGTTTCCGAGCTGTTCCTTGTTGCAAAGACAGCCGGTGGTACATACTACAAGTATTTCGAATCATACCTCGTAATTGCAGTTATTTATTTTGTACTTTGCTTCGTACTGAATCGTCTTTTCCTCTTGCTCGAAAAGAAGCTTGCAAAGAAGAAGGATTATGTGCTTGCAGTTGAGTATATGAAAGAATCAGCATAAGGAGAGATTAAGCTATGTCAGAAAAAACAGCAAAAAAGGTTATTGCTATTGAAAATTTAAGCAAGTCCTTTGGTGACCATCAGGTTCTCCGAAAAATAGACTTTGCTGTCGAGAAAGGCGAGGTTATCTGTATAGTTGGTTCGTCAGGCTCAGGTAAATCTACACTGCTACGCTGTATCAATAAGCTTGAACAGCAGACAGACGGCAAGATTTATTTCAACGGCAATGAGGTTGCAGACAAGCAAAAAGAAATCAATGAATACCGCTCAAAAGTAGGTATGGTTTTCCAGTCATTCAATCTCTTTGAAAATATGACCGTTCTCAAGAATTGTATGATTGCGGTTACAAGCGTTTTGCACGAATCAAAGCAGGAAGCTTTTGAGAGAGCTATTAAGCATCTCAAAGCAGTTGGTATGGCACCTTATATAAACGCATATCCATCTCAGCTTTCTGGCGGTCAGAAACAGCGTGTCGCTATTGCAAGAGCTTTGTGTATGAATCCAGAGGTTCTGCTCTTTGATGAACCGACTTCCGCTCTTGACCCTGAAATGGTTGGCGATGTTCTTAATGTAATGAAAGAGCTTGCACATACAGGTCTTACAATGATTATCGTTACTCACGAAATGGCATTCGCAAGAGATGTATCTACAAGAACAATATTTATGGATAGAGGTTACATTGTCGAGGACGCACCTCCTAAGGAACTTTTCTATAATCCTAAGAATCCGAGAACAAGAGAGTTCCTTTCAAGGTTCCTTAATGACCAGAAGAACAAGACTGAAACGGAGGCTGTGGCAAATGGATAATATTGTTATTACAGTTGCTCGTGGCTTCGGTAGCGGTGGTAAGGAAATTGCCTCAAAGGTTGCAAAGGATTTAGGAATATCCTGTTACGAAAACAGAATTCTTACGCTTGCATCTCAGCTCAGTGGTCTTGATGAGGAGCTTTTCAATGAGGTTAATGAGCGTGTCAGAGAAAAGGGTGGCTTTGCGGCATTTATGAAAGGCTTGCCAAGGGCAAGAAATTATATCACAAAAGGAAAATTCGTTTCTGATGATACGCTTTTTGAGTATCAGAAAAAGATTATTGAGGAGCTTGCGGCAACGCAATCTTGCGTAATAGTCGGTAAGTGTGCGGACTGGATACTTAGAGGCAGAGATAATGTAATCAGCCTTTATATTGAAGCACCTCGTGACTTCTGCTTAAAGAGAACAATGGAGCATATGCAGGTTAATGAAGCTGTTGCAGAAAGAAACATTGTTCAGACCGATAAATATCGTGCTAATTACTACAAATATTACACAAAGGGCAACTATTGGACAAATCCAATCAACTATGACCTTACTCTTAACAGCGAAAAGGTTGGCATAGAGCAGTGCGTACAGCTGATTGAAAGCTATGTAAAAATCAAGATGGATTATCTTGGTATCAAAAAGCTATAAAACCTATAATTTATAAATTTTGGAGGAATTTGTTATGAAACTCAGCGAAACAGGACTTACTGCCGAAGAACTAAAGGGCTTAGTTAAGAAGTATATGATTGAAACCTATGAGCGTTTCGATTTCATTGCAGAAACAGCCAAGGATATGTATATCTATGACGAAAAGGGCAACGCTTACCTTGATTTCTATGCAGGTATCGCCGTAAATAGTGCTGGTAACTGCAACGAAAAGGTTGTCAAGGCTATTCAGTCACAGGCCGCTGACCTTATTCATACATTTAACTATCCTTATACAATTCCTCAAGCATTGCTTGCTAAGAAGATTTGTGATACTATCGGTATGGATAAGATTTATTATCAGAATTCAGGCACTGAAGCTAACGAGGCTATGATTAAGCTTGCAAGAAAGTATGGTGTAGATAAGTATGGTCCTGAAAAGTATGAAATCGTTACTGCAAAGATGGGCTTCCATGGTAGAAGCTTTGGCTCAATGTCAGCAACAGGTCAACCGGATTCAGCTATTCAGCAAGGCTTTGGACCTATGACACCTGGCTTTAAGTACGCAGAGTATAACAACCTCAAGGCTTTTGAAGACGCAATCACCGATAAGACAATCGCTATTATGATTGAGCCTGTACAAGGTGAGGGCGGTGTTCACCCAGCTACTAAGGAATTTATGACAGGTCTTAGAAAGCTTTGTGATGAGCGTGGCTTGTTACTTTGCCTTGATGAGGTTCAGTCTGGCTGGTGCAGAACTGGTGAGGTTATGGCATATATGCACTATGGTATTAAGCCTGATATCGTATCAATGGCTAAGGCTATGGGTGGCGGACTTCCAATTGGTGCAATTTGTGCAAAAGACGAAGTTGCAAAGTATTTCACAAGCGGTTCACACGGAAGTACATATAGTGGTAACCCTGTTGCCTGTGCTGCATCACTTGCTCAGATTGGTGAGCTTCTTGATAGAGATTTAGCAGGAAATGCAAAGAAGATGGGCAAATACTTTATGAATAAGCTTAGAGAAGTTGTTCCTCATGTCAAGGAAGTTCGTGGACTTGGACTTTTTGTAGGTGTTGAGTTCGAGGACGGCTTTAATTCAGTAGATATTAAGCATGAATGCTTTGATAGAAAGCTTATTGTTACAGCTATCGGTTCTAATATTATCCGTATGGTTCCACCGCTCATTCTTACAGAGGAGCATTGCGATAAGGCGGCTGAAATTATCGCTGAATCTGTAAAGGCTCTTGAAAAATAATAGAACAGTTTTAAAGTGGCTTTGCTATTCGGACAACTGGGAAAAATATTTCTCAAATGTTTGTGGCAAAGCCAAAACTGATTTTAGAACAGTAATTCGTTGAGGTGTTGACTATGATGAATTTTAATTATTCGCTTCCTGTAAATCTTATGTTCGGAAAAGGCAAATCTAAGCTTGTCGGCGAGGTTTGCAAGGATTATGGCAGAAAAGCTCTCGTTGTAACAGGCGGAAATAGTACCAAGAAATCTGGCTTGCTTGGCAGAGTTACTGCAAGTCTTGAAAAAAGCGGTGTTGGTGCAGTGGTCTTTGATAAAGTTACACAAAATCCGCTGACGACAACTGTCTATGAGGGCGTTGAATTAGCCAAAAAAGAAAGCTGTGATATTATTCTTGGTGTAGGCGGTGGCTCGATTATGGACGCCGCAAAGAGTATAGCTTTCTGTATGAATAATGAGGGCGATATTTCTGATTATATTTTCGGCTTGAAACAGGGTAAAAAGGCTATGACTATTATCCTCATTCCTACAACCTGCGGAACAGGAAGTGAGGGCAATCAGATTGCTGTTCTGACAAATCCTGAAACTAAGGATAAAAAGGCTCTTTATACAATGAATATTCTGCCAAGTGTTTCTATCATTGACCTAGATGTTATGAAAACTATGCCTAAGCATATACTTTCTTCGGTAGGCTTTGATGCTTTTACTCACTCCTTAGAGGCCTATACTTCAAAGAAAGCTAACCCTCTCACAGATGCTCAGGCATTGCTTGCAATTAAGCTTATTGCAAAAAATCTCCCACTGCTTATGACTGATTACAATAATGATGACGCATGGGAGGCTGTAAGCTTGGCGGCAACACTTGGCGGTATGGTAATCGGTGTTGCTGGTGTTTCGGCGGCTCATGGTATGGAACACCCTGCATCAGGTTTGAAAAATATCGTTCATGGCAGAGGTCTTGCGGCACTTACTCCGATTATTGTTGAAAGACTTGCACCCGCACTTCCTGAAAAGTTTGCAGAGGTTTCAAAGATACTTGGCGGAAAAGATGAAAAGGATTGTGCAGACAGCATAAGAGGCTTTTTAAAAGCAATCGACCTTGAAGTAAAGCTTGGAGATTTAGGCATTACTCAAGATGATGTTGAGTGGATGACTGATAACTGTATGAAAATTTCGATTGGAAATTTGAATAACGCTCCAAAGGTGTTTGATAGGGCAGAGGTTGCAGAAATTTATAGCAAAGCAATTTAGCAGGCGGAGTGCATCCGCCGTCAAGATGCGGAATCGCTCGGCAAGCCTCGCTCGTGGTGGATTAGGGAAGATAGTTGCCACGGTAGGGAAAACTACCGATTAGCTAACAGATTTTCATAAGACAGATAAAAGTTTTGCTCAAGCTTTTTCAAAAGCTTGCAGTTTCCAAAGGTGGAGCCTTTGGTGGGTGTTAAGGGCAATGCCCTTAACATCTCTTATTTTCTAAATGGCGGAAAAATCCGCCATTTTTTCTTTTATAAACAATAAACCATTGTATTATAAGTAAACGCAAACTGTATTCACCTTGTTGGTAATATTAAAAAAACAGTGATAAAAAATATTGGTAAGATTAATTAACTTTGGGGCTTTTATTTTTTGAAAATTTATTGTATAATATTATAGAAAGTTTACTGAAATTTTATGCTTCAAGAATCGGAATTTTGTAAAATCAGAAGAAAGTAGGTGCTAATTTCTTATGGATAATAATTTTTCTGTTTCATTAACTAAGGTTATAAAAGAACTTCAGCTTGATACTGCATATATGCCGGGCAATCCTGATGATATTCTTATTACATCAAGAGATGTCATTCGTCCTGGTCTTGAACTTACAGGCTTTCTTGATTATTTCGATAATACCCGTCTTATGCTTATCGGAAATACTGAAAATGCTTATCTTAATAAATTCAGCTCTGAGCAGAGAAAGCATGTAATAGACAGAATATTTGCAATGAAACCTCCTGCCGTTATTGTTACAAGAGGAATAACCCCTTATCACGAACTTATGGATGCTGCTGAAAAACATCAGATTCCTATTTTGCGTACTGCTGACGCTACAAGTGAGGTTTCTGCGGCGATAGTTTCTTATATGAATGTAGAGCTTGCTCCAAGAATTACCCGACATGGTGTTCTCGTTGAGGTTTACGGCGAAGGTTTGTTGATTGTTGGTGATAGTGGAGTTGGTAAGAGCGAAACTGCAATAGAGCTTATCAAGCGTGGACACAGACTTATTGCAGATGATGCTGTCGAAATTCGCAAGGTTTCTAAAAAGTCGCTTGTTGGTGCGGCACCTGAAAATATTCGACACTTTATAGAATTAAGAGGTATCGGTATTATAAATGCAAGAAGACTTTTCGGTATGGGTGCTGTTAAGCTAACAGAAAATATTGATATGGTTATCAACCTTGAGCTTTGGGATAATAAGAAAGTATATGACCGAATGGGTATGGATAACGAAATGACAGATATTCTTGGAATAGAAGTTCCGATTTTGACTATACCTGTTAAGCCTGGTCGTAACTTAGCGGTTATTATTGAGGTTGCCGCTATGAATAACAGACAGAAAAAGATGGGATATAATGCCGCACAGGAACTTCTTGCAAGCTTGGGATTAGTTTATGATGCAGAACCTGAAAAGAAATCTGTTGATTGGTGATAGTTTTTTAGATTATTTGAGAGAAAGGAACATACCTCTTTAAATAGGAGAATTTGTCTGCTTATGAAATATAATTTTGATTTTTTGAATATTTTTACAAATGAAGATATAGAAATTAACCTTGATGAACCAATGAATAAGCACACAAGCTTTAAAATTGGCGGAAAAGCCGATGTATACTGCGAAGTTAAGACAAAAAAAGCCCTTGCGGAACTTATCTGTCTATGTAAGAAAAATGAAATTCCATATTTCATTATAGGAAAAGGCTCAAATCTTCTTATATCAGATAATGGAATAAGAGGAATTGTCATAAGACTTGGCGGAGAATTTTCTGAAATGAGCCTTACTGAAGACGGTTTGATTCGTTGCGGTTCAGGAGCGGCTCTTGCGTCTGTTTGTAGCTATGCACTTAAAAATTCGCTTAGCGGGCTGGAGTTTGCATGGGGAATACCTGGCACAGTCGGTGGTGCGGCATATATGAATGCAGGTGCTTATGGCGGAGAGATGAAAGATATTGTCGAGGCGGTAAGCTACATTGATGAAAATGGCATTCTAAAAAGCTTTAAGCGTGATGAGCTTAATTTTAGTTATCGCAGAAGTGTTTTTACTGATAAGGAATATATTGTAACAGATGTACTTTTTAAGCTTGAAAATAAATCACAAAATGAAATTCGAGAGAAAATGGACGAACTGATGGGCAAAAGAAAGAGTAAACAGCCACTTGAATACCCAAGTGCAGGAAGTACATTTAAGCGACCTGAGGGATATTTTGCGGCGGCACTTATTGAGGAATGTGGACTTAAAGGGGCAAGTGTCGGAGGAGCTGAGGTCAGCGAAAAACATTCAGGCTTTATAATAAATAAAAATAATGCCACTTGTGAAGATGTTAAAAATCTTATTGCATATGTCAAGAAAGAGGTGTATAAGCAAAAGGGTGTAGAGCTTCACTGTGAGGTAAAATTTATTGGAACATAAAACGAGGTGTTATATATGGAATTTATAATTATAACAGGGCTTTCAGGAGCAGGAAAATCCAACGCTATGAGGATTATGGAGGATATTGGCTATTATTGCGTTGATAATATTCCGCCTGTACTGATACCGACATTTTATTCGCTTTGCGAAAAATCGACTGACAAGCATCTTAAAAAGGTTGCAATTGTTACTGATATTCGAGGCGGAGATGTTTTTGACGCATTGTTTGATGCACTTAACAAGCTCAAAAGCAATAACAATAATTATAAAATCCTCTATCTCGATGCAAAGGACGAGGTAATACTCAGAAGATATAAAGAAACAAGGCGTAAGCACCCTCTTGCAGATATTTATCACGGCTCAACTTCAGATGCGGTAAGCTTTGAGAGAGGCTTGCTTGAAACGGTAAGAAATCGTGCAGACTACATAATAGATACTTCTTTTCTTTCGCCTTCACAGCTAAAGGAGAGAATTTCCGCATTATTTCTTGGCGATTCGTCATTCGGACTTGTTGTCAACTGTATGTCCTTTGGCTTTAAGTATGGAACACCATCAGAGGCGGATATTATCTTCGATGTAAGATGTTTGCCAAATCCTTTTTATATTCCAGAGCTTAAAAACTTCACTGGCCTTGATAAGAATGTTTATGATTATGTTATGAAGTGGGACCAGACAAAGGGTTTTCTTGAAAGACTTATTTCTCTTATCGAATATATGCTTCCGCTCTACTGCGATGAGGGTAAGAGCCAGCTTATGATTGCAATAGGCTGTACAGGAGGCAAGCACCGTTCTGTTGCAACTGCACAATACCTTTATGAATATCTTATTAAAAAAGGTTATCGTGCGTCAGTTCACCACAGAGATATAAGAAGAACATAAGGCGGTGCAGTAGATGTCATTTTCTCAAGAGGTTAAGTCTGAGCTTGCTGGAGTGGAGTGCAAAACTATTTCTGAGATGAAGGATCAGGCTTATGGAATGACTATTTTTTCAAAATTACAGCGTTCAGATAAGGTACTTTTTGCAACAGAAAGTCCAATGATTGCAAGAACATATTCTCTACTTATGACGCTGATTACAGGTAGTATTTTCGATGTTAATATACCGCTGAACAGAAAATCTCTTAGAGATAAGCAGATTACTGTTACTTCTCCAGACTTTCCAAGTAGAAATATTTTGCTTAAATTTTTCGGTCATAGCAGTGATGAACTTAGTTTGCATATAAATCGTGCAAATTTTGATTCAGAGGAAAGCTTTCCATCATTTTTGAGGGGGGCTTTTTTATCATACGGAAATGTTACCGACCCACAAAAGGATTATCATTTGGAATTTGTTTCACCTTTTCAGAATCTTGCAAAGGATTTATCTTATCTTATCGAGGAGATAGAACAATTAGCAGTAAAGCCCAAGATTATCAATCGCAAGGGTAGTTTTATTGTCTATCTGAAAGACAGCGATGGCATATCCGACCTTCTTACTTTAATAGGTGCTCAGATGTCAGCCTTGCAAATTATTCAAGAAAAGATGCTTAAATCTGTAAGAAATACTGTTAATCGTAAAATAAATTCAGAAACGGCGAATAGCAATAAGACTGCAAAGGCTTCTGCAAAACAGCTTTTGGCTATTGATAAGATAAAGAAAAAGAGGGGTTTAGAATCCTTGCCGAATGATTTGTATGAGTTAGCAATTTTGAGGGTAGAAAATCCGGAAAGTAGCTTGAGGGAATTGGGTGAGATGTTAAGTCCGCCGATAAGCCGTTCTGGAGTTAATCATAGAATTGAGCGAATAATGGAATTAGCCGAAGAATTAGGATAGTGGAGTGCCTCCACCGTCAAGACGCGGAATCGCATCAGGCAATCAATTAGTTGACAGATTTCCCTAAGACATTTAAAAGTTTCGCTTGAGCCTTTGGTCGCCGTCCGCAGACGGAGAAATACTTTATGCTTCTTAGAGCGCAGGAGGGTAGAAAAACATTCCAGTGGAATGTTTTTCGTAGGGAACCCTCGCAGGGGGTTCCCTGTTTGACTACTGATGCTAACAGAAGAAATAAAGGGGCGGACGAAGTCCGCCCCTTAGGGAGCAAAGAATGTTAAGGGCTTCGCCCTTAAAACCCACGAGGGACTCCGTCCCTCGACCCTGCGAGCCTTTAAAAAGGCTCGACCTAAACTTTAAGTGTCTTCTTAGGAGTTTATTAGCTATTTTTATTTGTGAGGTGATACCATGAGTTTTGTACATCTTCATGTCCATACTGAATATAGCCTGCTTGACGGTGCTTGCAAGATAAAAAATCTTGTAAAAGCTGCCAAAGAATTATCTCAACCAGCAATAGCCATAACTGACCACGGTTGTATGTATGGCGTTATTGATTTCTATAAAGCTGCTAAAAAAGAGGGAATAAAACCGATTATTGGCTGTGAAGTCTATGTTGCTCCAAGAAAATATACTGATAAAGTCGCAGAATTAGATAGAGAAAATCGCCATATGGTGCTTTTGTGCGAGAATAATGTTGGCTATCAAAATCTGATAAAGCTTGTTTCTATGGCTTGGATAGACGGTTTTTACGGTAAACCAAGAGTTGATGAGGAACTCTTGGAAAAATATCACAAGGGAATAATTGCACTTTCTGCTTGTCTTGCGGGTGAAATTCCTAAGGCTCTTATGCGTGGAAATTATGAGCTTGCAAAGGAAAAAGCTTTGAAGTATAAGAGAATTTTCGGCGAAAATAATTTCTTTCTTGAACTTCAAGACCACGGAATACTTGAGCAAAAACGCATAAATTCAGATATAATAAAGCTTTCTAAAGAATGTGATATACCGCTTGTTGTGACGAATGACTGTCATTATATCAAGCGTGAAGATAAGGATTTGCATAAAATTTTGCTTTGCATACAGACAAACCATACAATAGAGGACGAAAATTCATTTGAGTTTCCAACAGATGAATTTTATCTTAAAAGTGAAGCAGAAATGCGTGAGCTTTTTCCGAATTTGCCGGAAGCTTACGAAAATACAGTTAAGATTGCGGAACGCTGTAATGTTGAATTTGAATTTGGCAAGACAAAATTGCCACGCTTTGATGTTCCAGACGGTAAAGATCATATAGAGTATTTTCGTGAGGAGTGTTATAAGGGACTTCATAGAAGATACGGCGAAAATCCAAGTCAAAGCCTTACTGATAGGCTTGAATATGAGCTTTCTGTAATAATCAAAATGGGTTATGTTGATTATTACCTTATTGTAAACGACTATGTAAGCTATGCAAAAAAGAACGGGATACCTGTTGGAATGGGCAGAGGTTCAGGTGCAGGAAGTCTTGCGGCATATTGCATAGGCATTACAGGAATAGACCCAATTAAATATAATCTGCTCTTTGAGAGATTTCTTAACCCAGAAAGAGTAAGTATGCCTGATTTTGATGTGGATTTCTGTAAAGACAGGCGACAGGAAGTTATAGATTATGTCATAAGAAAATATGGCTCTGACCATGTGGCACAGATAGTTGCATTCGGAACAATGGCGGCGAGAGGTGCTATAAGAGATGTCGGCAGAGCTTTGGCAATGTCTTATGCGGAGGTTGATTCCGTTGCAAAGCTTGTGCCTTATGACTTGAAAATGACTATCGAAAAGGCTCTTACAATCTCTGATGAGCTTACACAGAGATATAATAACGAACCAGCCGTACATAGATTGATTGATATGGCTATGAGGCTTGAGGGAACACCTCGTCACGCAACAACTCATGCAGCAGGTGTAGTTATAACTGATAAGCCTGTAAGCGAGTATGTTCCGCTCTCAAGAAATGATGAAGCTATCGTAACACAGTTTACAATGACTACACTTGATGAACTCGGCTTGCTGAAAATGGATTTTCTCGGACTTAGAAATCTTACTGTTCTTGATGATACAGAAAAGATGATTCGTAAAAAAGAACCGCTTTTTTCAATAAAAAATATTCCCGATGACGATAAAAAGGTTTTTGAAATGCTTTCTAAGGGTGATACCGAGGGCGTTTTTCAATTTGAATCAAGCGGTATGAGAAATGTTCTTACACAGCTAAAGCCTGAAACTATCGAAGACTTGATTGCGGTTATTTCGCTATATCGCCCAGGACCTATGGATTCTATTCCGAAATATATCGAAAACTGCCATAATCCCGTAAAAGTAACCTATAAGCACGAACTCTTAAAGCCTATACTTGAGGTTACTTATGGCTGTATTGTTTATCAGGAACAGGTTATGCAGATTTTCAGAAGCCTTGCGGGATACTCTCTTGGCAGAGCGGATATTGTGCGAAGGGCGATGTCCAAGAAAAAAGCTGATGTTATGGAACACGAACGCAAAATATTTATAGAAGGACTTTTGCGAGAGGACGGCAGTATTGAGGTTGAAGGCTGTATAAGACGAGGTATTCCAAGAAACATTGCCGAGGAAATATTCGCAGAGATGGAAAGCTTTGCGTCCTATGCTTTTAATAAGGCTCATGCAGCTTGCTATGCTATGATTTCGTATCAAACGGCATATCTCAAATGTCATTACCCTTGTGAATATAATGCAGCTTTGCTTTCAAGCGTGCTTGATAATTCGGGCAAGGTTGCCGTATATATTGATGATTGTATGAAGCATAATATCAGAGTTCTTCCGCCTCATATAAATGAAAGCGATATTGGTTTTACCGTATGCGGAAAGAATATCCGTTTCGGACTTATGGCTATTAAGAATATCGGAAAAGGTTTTATCACAAATATAATAAATGAACGCAGAAATGGCGAATACACTTCTTTCTATGATTTTTGCAGTAGAGTTTATAGCAAGGATATGAATAAAAGAGCGGTGGAAAGTCTTATAAAGTGTGGTGCTTTAGATAAACTCGGTGCAAATCGCAGACAAATGCTTTATTCGCTTGATGGCTTGATAGATTCTCTTGCAAGAGACCATCGTGATAATGTCGCAGGACAGCTTGATTTATTCGGTATGGGTGATGATAATGAAGAACCCGCATATCAGCTAAAAAGCATAGATGAATTTGACGAAAATGAACGCTTAAAGCTTGAAAAAGAGGTTGTTGGTATTTATTTGTCGGGGCACCCTGTTGCAGAATATGAAAATGCGTCTAAGGCTCTAAATACCGACCTTATAAATAATATTCTTGAAGGTTCAGCATACTATAATGACGGCAAGCGTGTAAGGGTTATTGCGTTTATAAATGAGGTCAGAACTAAGATTATAAAAAACGGTTCCACTATGGCATTTGTGACTATTGAGGATAAATTCGGAAGTATAGAAATGCTCGTTTTCCCTAAAACACTTATGGAATACAGTACGCTTATAAGAGATGGCAAGGCTATTCTTGCGGAATGTACTGTAAGTATTAAGGAGGACGAAGAAACAAAGATTTTGTGCAACAGAGTTTATCCAGCACCAAAAACAGATGCCGAGATTGCACAGTTTAAAGTGATGTATAGTTCATCTAAGAAAAAAGCAGAACAGCCCGAAATAAAAGTACAAAATAATAGGGGTAACAGCGATAAATCAGGGCTTTATCTGAGATTTAAGAATCAAGAATGTAATGAATTTATTCGTGCAAAGCAGGTTTTGAATATATTTGACGGTTCTACACCTGTATATTTCTACTTTGAGGATAATAAAAAGCTTTTGAGAGTGCCAAGAAATATGTGGGTAGACATCAATGATGTTATGATAAGAGAGCTTAAACGAAGAATCGGTGATAAAAATGTTGCACTGAAATAGCCTTGAAATTTAGATTTCAGATGTTTATTGCAGTAAAATAGCCAAAATTTTTACGCAAATTGCCTTGAAAAAGTTATAATTTATACGGTTTTAAAAAAATATATAAAAAATGCCAAAAATGCCTTGAAAATATCGTCTTAATAGGGTATACTATTTTAGCACCAAGTATAGCATTTATAGAGGTTTGGAGATGTTTCTATGGACTTTAATTTTAAAGATAAATATGGAATTGATGACCTGATTAAGATTATGGAAGTCCTCCGAAGTGAAAATGGCTGTCCTTGGGATAGGGAACAAGACCATAAGTCTATTCGCCAGAATCTTATTGAGGAAACATATGAAGTTATCGAGGCAATCGACAATGACGATACAGAACTTCTAAAGGAAGAACTTGGAGATGCTCTCTTGCAAGTGGTTTTCCATTCAAGAATTGAGGAAGAAAAAAATAGCTTTGATTTTTCAGATGTTGCCGATGGAATATGCAAAAAGCTGATTATTCGTCACCCTCATGTTTTTGGCAATATTACCGCAGATACACCAGAAGAAGTCCTCAAAAATTGGGACGATATTAAGATGAAAACCAAGTCCCAGACCAAAGCAAGCGAGGCTATGGATAGTGTTGCAAAATCCTTGCCAGCACTTATGAGAGCGGATAAAATTCGTTCTAAGGCTAAAAAAGCAGGTTATGCACCAAAAAGCTATGAAACTGCATATGAGGATACAGAAGAAAAGTTGAAGGCTCTTTCAAAGGTCTCTTATGACAAGGCAGAAAATAACCGTAAAATCGGTGAATTGCTTTTCTCAGTTATTAATCTTGCGGCTATGGTTGATGTAAACCCAGAAGAATCGCTATATCGTGCCTGTGATGATTTTACAGAGAACTTTAGAAAACTCGAAGAAAATTCATCAAAGTAAGGCTTAGATATATATACTCAAAAAGAAACTCATTTCTATGAGTTCGATGAAGTAGGAGGAATATAATAATGAACAAGACAGAACTTATTGCTGCTGTTGCAGAAAAAGCAGAACTCTCTAAGAAGGACGCAGAAAAAGCAGTTAATGCACTCCTCGACACAGTTGTAGAAGAAGTTGCTAAGGGTGAGAAGATTCAGCTCGTAGGCTTCGGTACATTCGAGAGAAGAGAAAGAAAAGAAAGAGAAGGCTGCAACCCACAGACAGGTGCAAAGATACCGATTCCTGCATCTATGGTTCCAGCATTCAAGGTTGGCAAGGCATTCAAGGACGCTGTCAATAAGTAATTTAAAATTCTATTCAGAAAATCCGACTACGCAGTGGCAGTCGGATTTCTTTATTTATGGAGGGATAAATATATGAGATTGGATAAATATTTAAAGGTTTCAAGAATAATCAAACGCAGAACAGTTGCCAATGAAGCTTGTGATGCGGGTAGAGTTATAGTTAATGGCAAACCGGCAAGAGCATCTTATGATGTAAAGGTTGGTGATGTATTAGAGATAGCTCTTGGCACAAAGCCGATAAAAGCAGAGGTCGTCAGCATAAATGAATATGCCAAAAAAGAAGATGCCCCTTTGATGTATAAGATTTTAGAATAAGCAGCAGCGAGCCGCCGCCATCAAGACGCGGTCGGAAAATTTCCCAATGAACTACCGTTTAGCTGATTAACTTATCTAAGACACTTAAAAGTTTTGGTCAAGCTTTTTCAAAAGCTTGCGGTTTCCAAAGGCGGAGCCTTTGGTGGGTTTTAAGGGCGAAGCCCTTAACATCTCTTGCATTTAAAGGGCGGACTTTGTCCGCCCTTAATGACTAATGTTGCTAACGAGAGAAAATTAAGCGGTGGACAAAGTCCACCGCTTTAGGAGCAAAGAATGTTAAGGGCTTTGCCCTTAAAACCCATGAGGGACTCCGTCCCTCAACCCTGCGAGCCTTTAAAAAGGCTCGAGCGAAACTTTTAAGGTCTAGGGTAAAGTTTATTAGTTAATTGGTAGTTCATTGGTAAAGTTTTTGACCGCGTCAACAATCTTCTCTAATCTATCACGAGCGAGACTTGTCGAGCGATTCCGCGTCTTGACCACGGCGGCACTCCGCCTCCATTCATAAATTTATGGACGAAATCATATAATTGCTTAAGAGATGATTTCGGGAGGGCTTAGTTATGCAGGAAAATGGTAAAGCTTTGAAACGCAAGCATAACCTTATTATGGAAGATAGAAAAACACTTACTTTAACAGGCATATCCGATGTTGATAGCTTTGATGAACAAACAGTTGTGCTTATTACAGATATTGGCGAGTTGATTATAAAAGGCGATTCTTTGCAGATTAAAGGCTTTAGCGTAGAGAGTGGCGAACTTAGCCTTGAGGGAAGAATAGATTCCCTCAGCTATCAGGAAATTAACAAAAATAATGGCGGATTTTTTTCCAGACTTTTTAGATAGGAGAATCTGCCTATGGAGCTTACCTTAGAGGCTCAGACGCAGGCTTTTATATATTCCTGCGTTTTGGGTGTGATTCTTGCGGTGATATATACCGCTATTGGTATAATAAAAATAATATCTCCTCCAAGCAAAAAATTGTTGTTTGTTATGGATATACTATTTATGCTTGTGTGTACATTTACAACATTTTTCTATTCAGTATTGATGACTTGGGGAAATTTGCGTTATTATGTTGTTTTTGGTGAACTAATAGGCTTTTTCCTATTCTATCTTTTTGTCGGAGAGATTATTTTAAAATGCTCAAAAGCTATTACTAATTTTTTTGCAAAAATATATTTTTTTATTACGAATCCATTCAGAATATTATTTCATAAGCTTTATTTGTTAATATCAGTTTTGTTAGCAAAACTATGGAAAAGAATAAAGCCAAGGCGTAAACCAAAAAAGAAAGTTAAAATCAGGGCAAGCTCTAAAATGCCTGAATTACCACAAAGGCCAAGGATAATGGCTAAACCAAAGCTTTAAAAATTTGAGGAGTAATTTATATGGATTATATTGCAGTTATAGGCATTGCCGTAGGTCTTGCGATGGACGCATTCGCAGTATCTGTAACAAATGGAGCTATTGTAAAGAACTTTAAGCCAAGCTTTGCTATAAAGATTGCAGCAGCATTCGGAATCTTTCAATTTATGATGCCAGTTATTGGTTGGATAGTTGGTAAGGCTGGACAACAGCTCATAGAGAGCGTTGACCACTACATAGCCTTTATACTTCTTTTGCTTATTGGTGGAAATATGCTTATTGAGGCGATTAAGGATAGAATTAAGGAATATAAGGGCGAAGAAGTTCAAAAAAAGGACAATAAAACCGCCACATCAACAAAGACACTTTTGCTTATGGCTGTTGCTACAAGTATAGATGCACTCGCAACAGGAGTTATTTTGCCATCAGCAGTAGGGGCAAGCACCATAATGCTTATGCTGGTAGCTGTTTTGATGATAGGTGTCATAACCTTTGTAATTTCTTTTGCTGGAGTATATTTAGGCAAAAAATTCGGTTCATTGCTTTCAAATAAAGCAGAAATTCTTGGCGGAATAGTTCTCATAGGAATAGGCACAAAGATTTTGATTGAGCATTTGTTCTTTATGTAATTAGCTAAAGCACTTCCCATAAGACACTTAAAAGTTTTGGTCAAGCTTTTTCAAAAGCTTGCGGTTTCCAAAGGCGGAGCCTTTGGTGGGTTTTAAGGGCGAAGCCCTTAACATCTCTTGCATTTTAAGGGCGGACTTTGTCCGCCCTTAATGACTAATGTTGCTGACAAAAGAAATTAAACGGCGGACAAAGTCCGCCGTTTAGAGAGCAAAGAATGTTAAGGGCTTCGCCCTTAAAACCCATGAGGGACTCCGCCCCTCAACCCTGCGAGCCTTTAAAAAGGCTCGAGCGAAATTTTTAATTGTCTTAGGAAAATCTGTTAGTAAGCAGTAACATAAGACAAAGCCTCTGTGTATAATGGCACAGGGGCTTTTTTATGACTGTTGCAGCTATTAAAAAAAGACGAAGATTAAAACGCTGGCTTATTATTGTGCTTGTTATATTATTATTGTTTCTTATTTTTCTCGAAATTCGTGTCAGACCAACAGTTTCGGCTATTGCGATTGTTCAAGGAAAAAGACTTTGCACAGAAGTAATAAATGAAGCCGTTTCAGAGGTTATGGACGAATTGGAGCTTTCCTATGAAAAGCTTGCCGAAACTACACGAGCGGAAAATGGTTCTGTACTCGAAATCGCAACAAATATGGCAAATGTCAATAAGCTAAAAACCGAAGTCAGCCTTAGAGTGGGTGAAAAGCTTGAGGATATAAAAAGCCGTAGAATTGATGTTCCAATGGGAACTCTTATGGGACTTAATTTATTATATATGCGTGGACCTGATATTCCTTTACATATCTCTATGTCAGGTAGCACAGAAACAGACTTCGTTTCAGAATTTGAAAGTGGTGGCATTAACCAAACTGTACACAAGCTTTCACTTACTATAACAACTGATATGACGGTTTTAGTTCCGCCAGTAAGTGAAAATACAAGCGTGACAACAACTGTCGTAATTGCAGAAACTATAATTGTCGGTGAAGTTCCGAATTATGCTCTTTATGGAGGTGCAAAAAATATTGCATAATTATTGTTGGAAATTTACATAAAATCACTTGTATTTATTTGTTGCTTGGTGTAAAATATAAAAAGATGATTTACAAAAATTTTTTATAAAATATTTTGGAGGAATCGACAAATGGCAAGCAATACAAATAAATCACTCAAAAATAAGGTTATTTATAGTGTTTATGTTCGTAATCACAGCGAAAGCGGAGATTTTAAAGGAGTTATGAAAGACCTCGATAGAATTAAGCTTCTTGGGGTTGATTATATTTGGTTTATGCCTATCCACCCAATAGGTGAGGTTAATAAAAAGGGTGAGCTGGGCTGTCCTTATTCTATAAGTGACTATCGTGCAGTTAATCCTGAATATGGCACTATGGAAGATTTCAAGGAGCTTGTTTCAGCCATTCACGAAAAGGGTATGAAGTGTATGATTGATGTTGTTTATAATCATACCTCGCATGAATCAGTTCTTAGCAAGGAACACCCTGAGTTTTTCTATAAAAAGCCTGACGGTAGGTTCGGCAACAAGGTTGGCGACTGGACAGATGTTATAGACCTCGATTATACAAACAAAGATCTTTGGGATTATCAGCTTGAAACCCTCAAGATGTGGGCAAAAATTGTAGATGGTTTCCGTTGTGATGTTGCTTCCTTAGTGCCGATTGAATTCTGGAATCGTGCAAGAAAAGAGGTCGCAGAGGTAAATCCTGATTGCCTATGGCTTGCCGAATCCGTTGAATATGGCTTGATTAAATATGCTCGTGATACAGGCTTTAACTGTCTTTCGGATTCGGAGCTTTATCAGGCATTTGATATACTCTATGATTATGATGTTTACCCAAAGTATCTTGCATATGTTGACGGAGAAATTCCTCTCAGCGAATATATAAATGCACTTAATCAGCAAGAGTACATTTATCCTGAAAACTATATAAAGCTCCGTTGTCTTGAAAATCACGATAGAGCAAGAGCAAAAAAGCTTGTCGTTACTGAACAAGAGGTTATCAATTATACAGCGTTTATGTATATGCTAAAGGGTACAGTTCTGCTTTATGCAGGTCAGGAAACAGAAAATACCAATACACCGAGCCTTTTTGATTACGATAAGGTCGATTGGAACACAGGCTTTGACCTTACACCAATTTTGCATAACCTTTATCGTGTAAAGCAAAGTGAGGTTATAACAAACGGTAAATATGAGCTTAAAGCATATGACAGTGAAAATGCTGTAACTATTACATATAAGTCAGATAAGGGCATTGTTTTCGGTGCGTTTAGTATGAGATGCTATGAGTGTATAGTTGAGGCAGAGGTTCCGGACGGCGAATATAAAAATAAAATCAATGGCAAGACAGTTTTCGTCAAGAATGGCGAAATCGAACTTGATGGTTTCCCTGTAATTATAGAGTGCTAAATTATTTTAAGATTTAAGGTATTGCTTTCGGGCGATACCTTTTTTTCAGAAATCGACATATAATTCTAATATAGAAAATAACTTATATTAAAGTTTGGTATAATATTATGTGATTTTTTATTTATTTTTTACTTTTTAGAATTTGGTGATAGATTTTATGAGAATAAGACATAAACCCTGGGCAAGACCTGAATTACTCGAATGTGGTTTCTATATAGATAATCCTGATGACTATAAGGGAAGATGGGCAGAGCTTTACCCCAAAAAACAGCCATTTCATATTGAGCTTGGCTGTGGTAAGGGCGGTTTTATGGCTCAGGCAGCTTATCTTAATCGTGATATAAATTATCTTGCTATTGATATTAAAAACGAAATGCTTGGTCTTGCAAAGCGTAATATTGTAAAAGCTTTTGAAAAGACTAACGAAAAGCCAGAAAATGTTATTTTAACTATCCATAATATTGAGCTTGTTTCTAATATGCTTGGCAAAGAGGATTATGCAGAAAGAATTTACATAAACTTCTGTAATCCTTGGCCTCGTGGAAAGCACAAGAAACGCCGTCTTACACATACCCGCCAGCTTATACAATATAGAGATTTTCTCGTCGATGGCGGAGAGATTCATTTCAAGACAGACGATGATGAGCTTTTTGAGGAAAGCCTTGAATATTTTGCAGAATCAGGCTTTGAGATAGTATATATAACTCGTGATTTGCATAATTCAGGCTATGAACCAAATCTTATGACCGAACACGAAAAGATGTTTTCTGATGAGGGCATAAAGATAAAATTCCTTATTGCGAAAAAAGTTGAACTAAAGGAAATGCCTGTTTTAAAGAAGCCTAAGAGCGGAAAGGAAACGATTGATGTATGAAAAAGCGGATTCTCGCTTTAATTATGGCACTGTCGGTAGCTGTGTTGTCGGGTTGTTCGGCAAGCTTTACTGACGGCGGGAATATGATGCGTCCGCCAAGACCGACTGGTGATAAGGCGGAAATTCAAAATATAATAGAAGAAAAAGCAGGCTCAGGCTTTATATTTGTATATCCACAATCTGGAGATTATCGCTCAGCAGTAACCATGCAGGATTTAGATAATGATGGTTCTGATGAGGCTATTGCGTTATTTTCATCAGGCGGTGAAAATACAAAGCTTAATCTTATGATTATGACCAAAAAGGGAGAATCATGGGAGAGCGTTGCAAATATACAAAGTAGTGCCGCAGGTGTTGACAGAATGTTCTTTGCTGATATAAATGGTGATAGTAAGCTTGAACTTTTTATAGGCTGGACTTCTTTTGGAAGCAATGAGAAACAGATAAGTGCATATGCTTTTGATGATGAACATAACCAGATTCGTGAAATGCCAATAGACTCAACATATAATGAGCTTGCTTGTGCAGATTTTGATAATGACAATCAATCAGAGTTAATATTGCTTACTATTGCTAATAAAGATGATGGTTCTCTTGCGAAATTTTTTAAGTATTCTACGAATGAAAAGCGTCCTATGTTGAGTTCATCTGTACCACTTGATGCTGAGCTTACAAGAATTTTAAATGCATGTGTCGGTATGGTAGATTCTAATACAAGAGCTTTGATTATTGATGGTGAAAATCATAGCGGAACGATTTCAACACAAATTATATATTGGGATAGTAAAGAACAGGCTCTTAAAAATCCACTGAGTACAGCATTGCATACCTCTGCAAATACCAATGTATCTACAAGAACAACTCCTACTATAAGCAAAGATATAAATAATGATGGTATAATCGAAATTCCGTCAGTAGCTACTATGCCAGCAGGAAACAAAGAAGATACCTCAACTATATGTAGTCTTACAACATGGAATCAATATCAGCTAAAGACAAATTCATTTAAGGGTATTCTAAATATGATAATAAATTATAAGGACGGTTATTATTTCAAAATGCCTGAAAAATGGATTACAGATAACAAAAATATTTGGCCTACCTATGTTACGGCAAGGGTTGATAATGAAAATAGAACTCTTTCAGTATATCAATGGCTTTCTGATGAAACAAACACAGGCTATATAGGTGATAAGTTATTTACGATTTATGTCTATTCAAAAAAAGAATGGGATTCCGAAATTTCAGACGAAAAGATTTTGCTGCAAAAAACAGATAACAACTATTATGTCGTTAAAATAGACAATTCTAAAAATAAGCTTTCCCTTAACGAGGAAGAATTAGATGAATGTTTTATGTTGATAAGCTGAAAATTTACGAAAGGATAGGATAGGTATGAAAAATATTCTTGTTGCAGAAGACGAAACTGCCATAAGAGAATTTGTTGTAATTAACCTTGAGCGTGCAGGCTATAATGTTACAGAGGCAGATTGCGGAGAGGCTGCCCTTGAAACATACGAACAAAAGGGTGGAGATTTCGATATTGCCATTCTTGATATTATGATGCCTGGTATGGATGGGCTTCAGGTTTGCAAAGAGCTGAGAAAGAGAAACGGCTCTATCGGAATTATTATGCTCACTGCAAGAACACAGGAAATGGACAAGGTTTCAGGACTTATGCTTGGTGCTGATGACTATGTAACTAAACCGTTCAGTCCGTCAGAGCTTGTTGCAAGAGTTGATGCACTCTATCGCCGAGTTGCTATCGCAGAAATGCGTACAGAAAATAACTTCAAAGAAGAAATCAGGTCAGGCGATTTTGCTCTCAATCTCCGCAACCATACACTCACAAAGCGTGGTCAGCTTATAGACCTTACACAGGTTGAGTTTCAGATTATGGAATATTTCTTTTCAAGTCCAGGAGCGGCTCTTGATAGAGGTGATATTCTCCGTCATGTCTGGGGAGAAAACTATGTCGGTGAAGAAAAAATCGTTGATGTTAATATTCGCCGTTTGCGTATGAAAATAGAGGATAATCCGTCCTCACCAAAAAATATAGTCACCGTATGGGGACTTGGCTACAAATGGGAGGCTTAAAATATGGGTAAGATAGTATTTATGCATTGCGATTTGGATAGCAGTGACGGCAGAACTGTTGAAGGTATAACTCTTGTAGTTGATGGCGATGTCAAAACTGTTCTTGATTATATTCTTATGGAAAAGGGCGATGAATTTAAGAGTCGTACCGAAATCGTAAATCACGCACTTATGGATGGTCTAAAAATTCTGACTGATGAGATTAAATCAAGCAAGAATGAAAATATTGCTCCTAAGAAAAAATGATAATTACACACTAAGTCTTTAAAGTTGTATTCTTTTTAAATTCGGGAGGTCTGTTTTTTGAAAGGTATTACAAAAAGATGGCTTATAAACAGCATGGGTGTAATTATGGCAATACTCCTGCTTATTGTAGTTATCTTTGCACTTTTTGTGCAGTCGTTTTATTACAATGGAATAATGCAGACTATAAGTGGTCGCTCATCAGAGTTTGCAAATATGTTTAATAAACCAGATGAATTTATCTCTACTGCGAGAGTTTATGTCGAGAATTTTCCCGATAAAGAGCTTATGGAGCTTATGGTAATAAACTCAAACGGTGATGTTGTTATAACTTCTACGGGCTTTGAGCCAGATAAAGAACAGGTTATGCCTGATTATGAACAGGCTAAGTATGAAAAAAGCGAATATACTACTTGGACAGGCAAACTTAATTCGGGCGAAAATGTTATGGCTCTCACCAGAATGATTTATGGAAATGATGATGAATATGTCGGAGCAGTGCGTTATATAGTTTCTCTTGAGGAGGCAGACAGACGGATATTCATAACAATATCGGGAATTTCACTCGTTGGACTTCTGGTGCTTTTCTTGATAATTATATCGAGTACATATTTTTTGCGTTCAATCGTCAAGCCTGTTCGTGAAATAGGAGATACAGCAAAGCGAATTGCTCAAGGTGATTTTAACGCAAGAATCGGAAAATTCTATGATGACGAAATCGGCGAGCTTTGCGACACCATAAATTATATGGCAGGTGAACTCGGAAACGCTGAAAAAATGAAAAATGACTTCATTTCATCAGTTTCTCACGAACTCAGAACACCGCTCACCGCCATTAAAGGCTGGGCGGAAACTATGCAGATGGGCGGTTCTTGTGACGCTAAGACTATGGAAAAGGGCTTGAAGATTATCGTTAATGAATCTGAGCGTCTTAGCGGAATAGTTGAGGAACTTCTCGACTTCTCAAGAATACAGAATAACCGAATGGTTCTTAAAATGGATAAGATAGATATTCTTGCAGAGATTGACGAAGCCATATATATGCTCAGAGAAAGGGCTTTGAGTGAGAATAAACATCTTATATATGAAGAGCCTGAAATATTGCCGGCTGTACTTGGCGATAAGAATAGACTAAGACAGGTATTTATAAATATAATAGATAATGCCCTAAAATACACACCAGAGGGTGGCATTATCAATATTGAGGTATCACAAGTTGAAGAAAATATTGTTATTAAAATTTCTGATAATGGTTGTGGCATACCAGCAAGGCACTTATCTAAGGTTAAGGAAAAATTTTATAAGGCAAATCAGACGCAGAGAGGTTCAGGCATAGGACTTGCTGTTGCTGATGAGATAGTAAAGCTACATTCAGGAACATTAGATATTGCAAGTACAGAGGGAGTAGGAACAGTAGTTTCTATTTCAATACCGATTTTAAAAGAAGAATCAGAAGAACCAAAAGAAATAATTGTTAAGTAATAAATGGCTACGAATGGCAAAATTGTCGAGCGGTTGAAGACAGTTTGTTCCTATATTTTCACTATGAGTTCGCTCTATCGTTAGTTCATTGGCAATTACTTTGTTTATAGCAACAAATTGCAAGGAGGGTAATAGGATTGGAAAAAAGAGAAAAAACAAAGCTGATAACCTCGATTGGTGGTCAGGCTCTTATGGAAGGTATAATGATGAGAGGCCCGAAGAAAACTGCTATTGCAGTCAGAAGAGCTGACGGAGAAATTTTGCTTGAAGAAATGGAACCACTTGGGCTTGGTAAAAAGGCTAAAATATTAAGAGTGCCTATTATAAGAGGTATCGTCAATATGATAGACTCTTTCGGAACAGGCTATAAGGCTCTTATGAGGTCGGCAGAATTGGCTGTTGATGATGTAGAAGAAACGCCTGAAGAAGAAATGAGCAAATTTGAGAAGTGGATTGACGATAAATTCGGAGATAAATTCCTCAAAATCTTTATGGGCATTGCAATGGTTATTTCTATTGCTTTTTGCGTGGCACTGTTCTTTTTTGTACCAACTTGGCTTTTTAACCTCTTGCAGATGATTCCAAATTCAGAATGGCTCGGAAGCCATATGATTTACCGTTCAGTATTCGAGGGCTTTATAAGAATACTGCTTTTCCTCGGATATATGGCACTTTGCTTACTTAATAAAGATGTCAGACGCTTATATAAGTACCATGGTGCAGAGCATAAGACAATTTTTTGCTATGAATATGGTCTTGACCTCACTGTTGAGAATGTTATGAAGCAAAGAAGATTTCACCCAAGATGCGGAACAAGCTTTATTATAATCATACTTATTCTCGGAATATTTGTTGGTTGTTTCATACCATTTACAAATCCTTTTATAAGAACACTTACAAAAGTCCTTTGTATTCCGTTAGTCGTAGGTTTAGGCTATGAACTTATCAAAGTATGTGGCAGACACGACAATATAATCACTCGTATAATTTCCGCACCGGGTATGTGGATGCAACATCTTACCACAAAAGAGCCTGACCCTGATATGGCTGAGGTTGCTATCAAGGCTATGCAGTATGTAATTCCTGAAAACGGAGAGGACAGAATCGGATGACATTGTCGGAGCTTTACAGAAAAGCAAGGTCAGATTTTCGCAACGCAGAAATAGATAGCCCGCAATATGATGCAATGTGCCTTATAGAGCATTTTTTTGGTGTAAATCGTGCAGAGCTTGTGGTTAAGGGAGATAAATCACCAAAAGCAGAGATAGAAGCGGAATTTCTTGCAGCTGTTGAAAAGCGTTCATCGGGCTATCCCTTGCAATATATTCTCGGAGAATGGACTTTTATGGATATTCCACTTTTTGTGGGCGAGGGTGTTCTTATTCCGAGAGATGATACAGAAATTTTAGTGCGAGAGGCAATAAAGCGTGTCAGGGGC
Source organism: Pseudoruminococcus massiliensis (assembly GCF_900291955.1). Lineage (GTDB taxonomy): Bacteria > Bacillota > Clostridia > Oscillospirales > Acutalibacteraceae > Pseudoruminococcus > Pseudoruminococcus massiliensis. The sequence goes on from NZ_OLMR01000005.1 coordinate 92,176, forward strand.
GTTGAAAATCCAAAAATAATAGACCTTTGCAGTGGAACTGGAGCGGTGGCTATTGCTCTTGCAAAGGCTTATCCAAAGGCTGAAATTCTTGCAGTAGAGCTTTCAGATAAGGCTTTTAGCTATCTCAAAGAAAATATAAAGCGTAATGCTTGCGAAAATATCAAAGCCATAAAGGGCGATGTATTCAGGCTTTATGAGGAATTTTCAGATAGTGGGTTTGATGCAGTTCTGTCAAACCCTCCGTATATAAAAACAGATATTATAGCAACTCTTGCAAAAGAAGTTCAGCACGAACCTAGGCTTGCACTTGACGGTGGAAAAGACGGAATGATTTTCTATAATTCTATTATAGAAAATTGGAAAGGTAAGGTTAAGAGAAACGGTTTTATCGGTGTCGAGATTGGCGAAGATTTGACAAATGAGATTGTTAAACTTTTCAAGGAAAATAATTTTGAAGATGTTTATGTATTGAAAGATATGGCAGGCTTGGATAGGGCAGTTTTCGGAACAGTGCATTAAAATATCGAAAATTTGTTCTTGAAATGCTTGTCATAATTTTGATGAGATGATATAATAAACCTATGATAAGCTTATGCACTTCCCCAAGAAACTTAAAAGTTTCGCTCGAGCCTTATTGACTAATGTTGCTTACGGAAAAATTAAGCGGTGGACTTCGTCCACCGCTTTGGAAGTAAAGAAATGTTAAGGGCGTTGCCCTTAAAACCTATGAGGGACTCCGTCCCTCAACCCTGCAAGCTTTTGAAAAAGCTTGAGCAAAACTTTTAATTGTCTTAGAAAAGTTTATTGCGAATGTCGAGGTTTTGCTTGCAAAACCGATTTCGCGTCTTGACAGCGGAGGCACTCCGCCTTGAGCAAAACTTTTAAGTTTCTAAGATAAGTGCATAAGTGTAGAAAGGAATGAATTATTGTGGCATTTGATAAAGAAAAAGCTCTTGAAACAGCACTTCGCCAAATAGAAAAACAATTCGGTAAGGGAGCAGTTATGCGTCTTGGACAAAACCCAGCTATGCAGATTGACGCTATTTCAACAGGTTCTCTCACTCTCGATATGGCTCTCGGCATAGGTGGTCTTCCTCGTGGAAGAATTACAGAAATCTATGGACCTGAATCCAGTGGTAAAACTACACTTGCCCTTCACTGTATTGCAGAGGCTCAGAAAGCTGGCGGTACAGCGGCATTTATAGATGTTGAGCACGCACTCGACCCTGTTTACGCATCAGCCCTTGGTGTAGATATTGATTCATTGCTCGTTTCACAGCCTGATACTGGTGAAGACGCTCTTGAAATTACCGAGGCACTTGTTCGTTCTGGTGCGATTGATATTATAGTTGTTGACTCAGTTGCTGCTCTTGCACCAAAAGCTGAAATCGAGGGCGAAATGGGTAGCTCTCATGTTGGCGTACAGGCTCGTCTTATGTCACAGGCTCTCAGAAAACTTACAGGCTCAATTTCAAAGCTTAATTGCGTTGCAATTTTCATCAACCAGCTTCGTGAAAAAGTTGGTGTTGTTTATGGTAGCCCTGAGGTCACCCCAGGCGGTCGTGCGTTGAAGTTCTATTCAACCGTCAGAATTGATGTCAGAAAGGGTGAACCTATCAAAAATGGCAGTGAGATTATAGGCTCAAGAACTAAGGCTAAGGTTGTCAAGAATAAGATTGCACCACCATTTAAGGTTGCTGAATTTGATATTATGTATGGCGAGGGCATTTCTCGTGTCGGTGAACTTCTTGATTTGGCTGTTATGGCTGATGTTGTCAAGAAAAGTGGTGCGTGGTTCTCCTATAAGGAAAATCGTCTTGGACAGGGCAGAGATAAGGTCAAGGAGCTTTTTAAGAATGACCCTGCTCTTGCTAAGGAAATCGAGGAAGAAACTCTCAAGCATAAGGACGAACTCCTTGGTCAAATATCTAAAAAGCCAAAGGGCAAGTCTGTTAAGTCTAAATCTGATGATGAGGAAAGCTCAGAAACTGAAAGTCCAAAAGCAGAAATTAAGGCGGAGGATACAAAAGAGGAGAAATCCGACCGCATTGATGATGCTGATATTGATATTATGGTTGAGTAATTATGCAGATTACAGCTATTGAGGAAAAGAGAAAGGGCTTGAGTGCTGTCTATATTGATGGCGAATATGCTATGAAACTTGATACCTTTGCTCTTGCAAAATCTGGCGTTAAAGTTGGTTCAGAAATCGACGATGACAGATTACACGAAATTGTCATAGAATCAAATCTCAGCCGAGCAAAGGAAAAGGCTCTTTACCTTTTGGAATATAGAAGCCGTTCAAGAAATGAGCTTGTCGAAAAGATTAAACCACTTTATGGAGATGATGCCGCAGAGGCGGCCGCCGATAAAATGGTTCAGCTTGGACTTGTTGACGATGAAAAGTTTGCGAGGGATTTTGCGGAGGAACTTTTCCGCAGAAAGAAATACGCACCTAAGCGTGTAGGCTATGAGCTTTTGCGAAAGGGAATAGATAGAGAAATTATTGATGAGGTTATCGAGGAATTAACCCCAGACCCCGAGGAGCAAATTCGCTCATTGCTTGAAACAAAGTTCAGAAATAAACTCGGAGATATAAAATCCCGCCGTAAGACAGCAAATGCTCTTGCGGCATTGGGATACTCCTATTATGATATAAACAGTGTATTATCAGAATATGAAGATGAATAACACTTGAGGGCATAACTATGCCTTCAAGTTCTTCTGTGCAGGAGGAATTTTTAAAATATGGCTACTAAAATCGGTATGGTAAGTCTTGGTTGTGCAAAAAACAGAGTAGACGCAGAAATGCTTCTCTTTACTTTAAAGCAAGAGGGCTTTGAGATTGTTGCAGACCCGGCTATGAGTGATGTTGCGATTGTAAATACTTGTGGTTTTATCGAGGACGCAAAGCAGGAAAGCATTGATGAAATTTTAGAGCTTGCAGAGCTTAAAAAAGAGGGCAGAATCCAAGCTATAATTGTTACAGGCTGTCTTGCTGAAAGGTATCAGACTGAAATTCTCAAAGAGCTTTACGAAATTGATGCTGTTGTTGGTATCGGTGCAAATAGCAATATTGCAAATATCGTAAGAGAAGTTCTCAAGGGTAAAAAGGTTGAGGAATTTCCTGATAAGCTATGTCTTGATATTAATGCTCCAAGACTGCGTTCAACACCATTTTATTATGCATATCTTAAAATCGCAGAGGGCTGTGATAACTGCTGTACCTACTGTGCTATTCCAAAAATCAGAGGTAAATTCAGAAGCCGTAAGATTGAGGATATTGTTGAGGAGGCAAAGGGCCTTGTCAATAATGGTGTAAAGGAACTTATTCTTATCGCACAGGATACTTCAAGATATGGCGAAGATTTATACAAAAAGCGTATGCTCCCTGAACTTTTGAGAGAGCTATGTAAAATCGACAGCAATTTCTATATAAGAGTGCTATACTGTTATCCGGATAGAATGACAGATGAGCTTATAGATACTATCGCAAGTGAGCCTAAGGTTCTGAAATATATAGATTTACCACTTCAACACGCAAGCGGTAAGCTATTAAAGCGTATGAACCGCCACGGTGACAGAGAAGTTCTTACAGAGCTTATCAATAAGCTAAGAACTAAAATTCCAAATCTTACAATTCGCACAACCTTTATAACAGGCTTCCCAGGAGAAACTGAGGAGGATTTCACAGAGCTTTCAGAGTTTGTAAGAGATATGCGTTTTGATAGAATGGGTTGTTTTGCGTATTCACCTGAGGAGGATACTCCAGCGGCAGAATTCCCAGACCAGATTGATGATGAGGTCAAGAAGCACCGCAGAGATATTATTATGGAACAGCAGGCAGAGATTATGGCTGAAAAATGTGAATCTATGATTGGCAAGACCATAAAGGTCCTCTTTGAAGGCTTTGATAGATACGCTGAATGTTATTATGGCAGAAGCTCTGCAGATGCACCAGAAGTAGATGGCAAGGTTTTCTTCACAGTAGAAGGCAAAAAACCAGCAGTTGGCGATATTATAGATGTAGAAATTACAGACTATATAGATGTTGACCTTATTGGCGAATATAAAGCTTAATTTTTATAGAACGAAAGGGAGTGGCTTCAAAAATGAATACGCCGAATAAACTTACAGTTTTGCGTATTATACTTGTACCATTTTTTGTAGCAGTATTGCTTTTGCCGCAAATTCCACATCATTACATAATAGCGGCAATAATTTTCGGAGCTGCTTCATATACAGACCATCTTGATGGGAAAATTGCTCGAAAGAATAATCTTATAACAGATTTCGGAAAATTTGCCGACCCATTGGCTGATAAAATAATGGTTACTGCGGCACTTGCTTGTTTTGTGCAAGTTGGTTTGACAAATGCGATAGTTCTTATACTAATTCTGACAAGAGAATTTATGGTAACATCAATGCGACTTGTGGCCGCTGGCAGAGGCAAGGTAGTTGCCGCCAATAACTGGGGTAAAGCTAAGACAGTAAGTCAGATTGTAGCTGTACTTCTCATACTGATTATGCAGTATATACTTGAGCTGAACGCAATGGGCTGTATATCACTTGAGAATATAGGACTTATAAGTTCGATATTTTATGTTGCAAGCGATATTCTGATGTGGATAGTAGTTGCTTTGACCTTAATTTCTGGTATAATATATATGTGGGATAACCGAGAATTCGTCAAGAACGCTAAATAATGACAAACTGTGTTTGCTCTCTCGGTAGATATTTCCTCTGCGTTAATAAACTTCTTTTGTATTAGCTAATTGATAGCAATCCACTAAGCAATTTTAAATAAGGACTGAAGATAATGGATTATGAACTTAAAAATGCTCCAAAGAGCAATGATACTATATTGTCTATATATAACCTTGATATTGAAAAGGCTGATTCATCAGACGGTCTTTATGATGTCCGAAAGGAATTTTTTAAAGCAAGGCATAACATAAGGGGCAGACTTACTCTGAAATGTGACGATGATACATATAAGCTCTCTTATAGTATGGAGCAAGGTAAGGTTCTTAACTGGAAAAAATTCTGCGGAAATAGTCAGTGCGAAAGAACAGTTCCTTGTGATGGTGGATATAGAATAGAGTGTTTTGATAAGTCAAAGCGCCTATATAAAAAAATATTCTTCAGTCTTGAACACGAAATCATTCGTGTAGAATTTTTTGCTGATAACAGAGTTATTCCGACTATGATTATCACACCATCTATTGAAAATAGCGAATATATTCTTATAAAAACTGTAAATAACCAGTACGAAAAACTCCATGCTTTCACTGAACGCACAGGCAAGGATATTACAAAAGAGCTTAACGGACTTACAGGCGAACCACAGATTTTCTGTAAAACAAGCACAGGTGCATACTATTACTGTACTAAGGACGAAATTGAGGTTCGTACTGCCGCATTAAAAAAACTGCTTGAAGTTCAAAGCGATGAAGATGTTGAAACAGTAAAGTCAGCATTTACAATAGCGGAAAATGGCGAAGGAAAGCATATAAATCTTTCCGAAGCAGAGGCTTATGAAAAAACTGACACTAAAAAGTCCGAGCCTCAGCATATCGAAATGGCGAAAAATGCCGAAGATTTAGAAAAAACGGATAAAATTGAAAAAATCGAGAAAACAGAAAAGCGTACTATCAAAGTTAAGCCGAAAAAATCTGAAAATAAGTCTACTGAAAAGGAAGATAATACTACCATTTTAGCAGAACCCGATACTGAAATTGCAGATGAAAACGAAGAACTTCCTATTCCAAGCATAGATGACAGCGTTTTTGAAACTGCCACAAAAGATGAGTTTATCGCAGAAATCTCAAAAGAAGATGAGAAAGAAAAAGAACAAGACTCCGAAGATGAGGGCTTTGTTTATGAGCAGGTAATTCCTCAGGAGCTCAGAGAAACACTTTGTGCTTTTGCGTCAGATTGTCCCTACGAAAATCTTCCCAAAAAAGAAATCAAAACCGAAAAGGATAGATATTTCTATTTTGGAGAACTTACAGACGATATGCGTGATGGCAGAGGTCGCACCGCAATGGAAAATGGTATAACAGCCTATGAGGGTAACTATAAAGACGATAAAAGAAGTGGATTTGGTGCTTATTATTTCAAATCGGGTAATCTTTGTTATGTTGGTGCGTGGTGCGAAAATAAGCGTGAGGGTCTTGGAACAGCGTATTCCATAGATGGTGCTTGCTATACAGGAAAATGGCATAATAATAAACCGTCGGGTTCAGGAGCAAGCTTTAATAGCGAGGGCGAACTTAAATATTTTGGTACATATAAAGACGGTAAGCGTGACGGTGCAGGTGTTATGACTATCGGCGAAAATGTTGTCGTAGGAATTTATCAAAATGGTAAATTTACTGGCAGAGGTACGATTTTTGCACCATCAGGAGCTTTGCTTTATAGTGGTGAAATGAATCGTGGTGAACGCTCCGGCAAGGGTATTGAATACAATGAAGACGGCACAATCCATTATAATGGCGAATGGCGTGGTGGAAGATATAACGGCAAAGGAATACTTTATCTTGCAGACGGTGGCTTTATTGAGGGTGAATTCAGATATGGTGCTGCCGAGGGTGAGGGCAAACAATACGATAAAAATGGCAAGCTTATTTATGAGGGCTTGTTTGCAAATAATCTTTCAAGCGGAAATGGTAGAGTTTACAATTCTGATGGTTCGTACTATGAAGGTCGTTTCTCCGATGGCGAGGCAAACGGTTTGATGTCCGAATATACTGCAAATGGTGAACTTGTCTATTCAGGTGAATGGAAAAACGGCAAACGCTCTGGCAAGGGTACAGAGTATATCAAGGGCATAAAGGTTTATGACGGCGAATTTTCAGAAGGTGTTTACTGCGGTGAGGGTAGACTTTATGAAGATGATTTGCTTGTTTATGCAGGTTCATTCAAAGACGGCAAGAAAAACGGCTATGGATGCAAATACGAAAACGGCTCTATGGTCTACCGTGGAAAATTTTTTGAAAACGAATATAATGGCTGTGGAATTTGCTATTCTAATGGCGAAATTTCTTGTGTTGGTATGTTCAAAAATGGCAAGAAAAACGGCAGAATAAATGAAATCTCAAATGGAAAAATCATTCGTGAGTGTATTTATTCTTCAGGTGAACTTGTTTATATGAGAGAGTACTCCGAAGAAAACGGTGCATTGCGGTTTGATGGAAATGTCAGAAACGGTATGCGTGATGGTTTCGGTGCGAGCTTCAATGAAGATGGTGAAAAAAGCTTTGAAGGTATCTTTAAGGCTGGTCAGGAACAGAAGAATATGAGTGTTATTCTCCGTAAGATTGAAGAGCTTCCGAAATGTGATGAGCTTGCTGATGGAGAATACGATATGTATCGCAAAGGAACAGGATATGTTGTTGAATACGCTTTAGATGGCGGACAGTTTACTGGTAAATTGAAGAATGGCAAGCCAGACGGAAAGTGTACTATACTTTATAGTGACCATAGATTTACTGGAGAATTTGTTGATGGCAGAATTGACGGCAAGGGCGTTATATATATGCTTGACGGCGAGGAAATTAAGGGCGAATTCAGAAGTGTTGAGTTTGAGGGTTCAAAAAAGATAGAGCTTTCAAATAATAAAACATACTATTATTTATAGTGTTGGTTAAATTAGATTGTAGCTGCGGAGGACTAAACTACCGATTAGCTAACGCAATGCCCTAAGACAAATTAAAGTTTATGTCAAGGAGTTGTGAAAAAACAAGAAGGCACATAACCGTTATCACTTTCGGTTATGTGCCTTCTGTGGTATAATAAGTTTGTGAAGAACACCGCGATTAATTATAGTCCAACATACAAAACATTCGGCAACTTCATAAACGAGAATTTGATAGACACTGCGGAAGAAATATTCAATGATATTATAAAATATATCACGCACAAAGATAAGCACAACTTCATTTCTTCACAGCCCCTTAGAATCTTTTAAGTTTAAGAATTTATACACGCCTTAAACCCTTAGGATATTTATTTTTCATTCTGCCGTTTGAGCATTTGCCAAAACCAAGTGAAACTCCCTCAACAGCAAGAAGTGTATAACCTTTTTGGTTTTCGCAATCAATCTCTTCTCCACTAAGAAACTTTTCTACACGCTCATCATTTAGTTTGAGATTGAGAACATTTTTGAAATATTCTTTCGTATATGCCGAAAATAATGCGTGTGCAGGCTCTATACGATTTTTCTTGATTTCACCAAGAAAAACCCCTGCACGAATAACTCCAAGTCCGTTAAGCTTGGGAAGATTTTCTGGGAATATATAAGCTCTATCACCAATAATTTCAATATTTCCGCTTGGCTTTATGCTAAATACTTCGTCAATAAAACCTGAAACAAGTTTATTTTCATTATTATTGAACTTGTAATCTCCGTCACAAGCAGGCTCATTACCAGATTTTCTTAGCCTTACCATAAACTGTCCTTCGCCACCTTCAAGTGGACTTATTCTGACACAACCTTTTAAATCAGATTTTCTGCCAAAAGAATACTCAATTTCATCAATAGCGAAATCTTCATTGCGTTTCAGAAATTCTGAAACTACTCCTTCATTTTCCTCATAAGAAAATGTGCAAGTAGAATAAACAAGCATTCCGCCTGCTCTTAGAGCCTTTGATGCTGATTCAAGTATAAAAAGCTGTCTTTCAGCACAAAGCTTGACATTATCTCTACTCCATTCATCTGAGGCATCGTGATTCTTTCTGAACATTCCTTCTCCAGAACAAGGTGCGTCAACAAGAATTTTGTCGAAAAATCCCTCAAGACCATCACAAAGTGTATCAGCACTACAATTTGAAACCACAAAATTTCTTGCACCCATTCGCTCTAAATTAGAAAGCAAAATTTGAGAACGGGATTTTACATATTCATTAGACCAAAGTAAACCAGTATTATTCAATAAAGCAAGTATCTGAGAGGATTTTCCGCCAGGAGCAGAGCATAAATCAAGTATACGCTCTCCCTCCTGAACATCAAGCAAGGAAACCGGTGCAGAAGCTGATGGTTCTTGAACATAAAACGCTCCTGCGTGATGTAATGGGTTATTACCCAATCCTTCAATTTCACTATCAATATAATAACCATTCTTATACATAGGCGTTTTTTCAAGTTTATATACTAATAACTCTTTAAGCCTTTCAGCAGTAATTTTAAGAGTGTTTACACTTATTCCACGATAAGGCTTTTCATTAAAGGTTTCAAGAAACGCTTCATAGTCTGAACCAAAAACGGATTTTGCGTCCTCGAGAAAATCTTGTTTTAAAAAATCTATATTCAATATCATCACCTGAAAAAATCTTTTTTTAAAATAATACCATAAATATGGCAAGTTCTCAACGATTTTATTGCAAAAAATATTCTATTTATTCTTGAAGCCTCTTTGAATAAAATTCTAATTCCCGTCGATAATATATTTCAGAAGGGGGTGAGATGATGAGCAGACAAAATCAGCAGAACAACCATTCTCAAAACCGTCAAAGCAACAATAATTTCAACAATCAGCAAAATAGCAATCAATCACAAAATCAGCAAAATAATAATCAATCACAAAATCAGCAAAATAATAATCAGTCACAAAACCATAAGAACAACAACAATTTTAATAACCAGCAAAACAATAACTTCAATAACTAATAAAATAAAGGCGGAAAGGAATACAGTCCTTTCTGCCTTTGTTTTGTAACTAATAGACTTTTAATTGTCTTAATATATTACTTGATTGAGATATAAGCCCTCCGGTGGTGCGGTAGGTCCAGCTTTATGGCGGTCTTTTGCTTGTATAATTTCCGGTATGCTATCTGGTGGAAATTTTCCCTGTGCTATTCGCAAGAGAGTACCTACCATTATGCGAACCATATTATACAGAAAGCCGTCAGCCTCTACTGTAAAATATACCATATCGCCGTCACGAGTTACTGATGCATTGCGCACTGTACGGCGAAAATCTCCGATTTCTCTTGAATCGAGCGTACAGAAAGATGTGAAATCGTGATAGCCAATAAAGTCCTTTGCCGCCTTATCAAGAACCTTTTCATCAAGTGGATACCAATAATGCAAGGCGTAGCCCTCGAGAAATGGGTCACGAATTTTTGCGTTATATATCTTATATACATACTCCTTACCAAGTGAGGAATATCGTGCGTGAAAATCTTCCGAAACATAACAAGCCTTTTTAGCAGCTATGGTCTTTGGAAGATAGGTGTTAAGTGCGGCTACAAGCCTTTCTGGCGGAATAGAATGTGTTGTTTTAAAGCTTATACAATATTCATATGCGTGAACGCCTGAATCTGTACGGCTTGAGCCTTTTATATCGACACGCTCTCCGATAACCTTATATAAAGCTTTCTGAAATTCCTCTTGAACAGTTACAGCGTTTTTTTGAATCTGCCAACCATGAAAGGCACTGCCGTCATATGAAATTGAAACAAGAATATTCTTCATCTCACTGGAGATGGTAGAAATATGTTGCAAAGTATCACCCCAACAAATACTAATACTGAAACGCTTAATGCGATAATATCTCTCGGCTTTATTTTCAGAACTTTCATTCGTGTTCTGCCATCACCGCCATTATAGCAACGGCACTCCATAGCAGTGGCAAGGTCATTTGCTCTGCGGAATGACGATATAAAAAGCGGAATAAGTATAGGAACAAAAGCCTTAATCCTTGTAATAAAGTTACCGCTCTCGAGGTCAGCGCCTCTTGATTTTTGTGCATTGCTTATCTTATTGAATTCATCAAAAAGAGTAGGTATAAACCGTAGTGCAATAGACATCATCATAGCAATTTCATGTACTTTTATATGGAAGATTTTCAGCGGTTTCATTATTCTTTCCAAACCGTCTGTTAGGTCTGTCGGAGAGGTTGTAAAGGTCAGGACCCCACTCATAAGTACTATAAGTATAACTCTTGCCGCAACAAATACAGCATTATTTATGCCTGCCTCAGTTATCTCCATAAAGCCCCATTTGAATATAGGCTCACCACTACCATAAAAAAGATTCAAAATCGCTGTAAAAAGAACTATCATAATAACGGCTTTTATGCTTTTTATATATTTGAAAAGACTTATGCCCGTAAGGAGCATTATAAAAATCGTAAAAGCTGTTATAAGTGCCATTGAAAAGTAATTTCCTGCTATAAATACAAAGGTTATGCCACAAAGCATAAGAACCAGCTTTACTCTTACATCAAGGCGATGTATAAGCGACCTGCCCTCTACATATTGTCCTATCGTAATATCACTCATAAGTTTTCCCTCCTCGAAAGTAAGCTTATAAGCTCAACGAAGGCTTCATTAACTGTAAGAATATCATCACGAACGGCACAGCCTCTTTGTTTTAAGCTTTTCATTATACGGGTTATCTGTGGTATGCCGAGTGAAAGCTCTGAAAGCCTTTCTTCTTGTGAGAAAATTTCTTTTGGCGTGCCGAACATCTCGCACTTTCCTGCATTCATAACCATAATTTTATCAGAAATCTTTGCAGTATTTTCCATACTATGAGAAACGATAATTATTGTCGTACCATTTTTATCTCTCAGCTTTATTAGGTTTTCTATAAGATTTCTGCCACTTCCAGGGTCAAGACCTGCGGTTGGTTCATCAAGAATAAGGATTTCGGGTTCCATTGCAAGAATACCTGCAATGGCTGTTCTCCTCTTTTCACCGCCAGAAAGCTCAAACGGTGATTTACCCAAAAGTTCACTACGCAAACCAACAAAGCTTGACGCTTCAAAAACTCTCCTGCCAATTTCTTCATTGTCAAGTCCCATATTTTTAGGGCCGAACGAAATATCCTTGAAAACGCTTTCCTCGAAAAGCTGATATTCAGGATATTGAAATACAAGTCCTACTCTGAATCTTGCTTTTTTCAAAAGCTCAGTGCTACTGAAAATATTCTCGCCGTCAAGACAAACTGTGCCTGACTTTGGCTTTAGCAAACCGTTGAGAGTTTGAACGAGAGTGGATTTTCCCGACCCTGTATGACCGATTATAGAAAGAATTTCTCCCTTTTCGAGCGAAAAGCTGACGTCATTAAGTGCGAGATTTCTGAATTTGCCCGTTCCGTATTCAAAGGTAAGATTTTTAACTTCGAGTAATGACATTTTACACTCCCTTAATCAGCTTAACCAACTCATCAACACATTCATCATCGGAAACAATTCCGTCTGGAAGCTCAAAGCCAGCCTTTTTTAATTTATAAATCAATTCGCTGCTTTGCGGAACAGAAAGACTATGCGAAAGCAAAAGCTCTGTTTCGGAAAATACCTCTTTTGGCGTGCCCTGTGTGAGAATTTTTCCGCTATCCATAACGATTATTCTATCTGCAAGAGTTGCCTCCTGCATATAGTGGGTTATAAGAACTATGCTTATTCCTTGCTCGGTTCTTAGCTTTGTGACAGCCTCAAGAACTTCCTCTCTGCCCTTTGGGTCGAGCATTGCTGTCGGTTCATCAAGCACAATGCACTTAGGCTCCATTGCAAGAATACCTGCAATGGCAACTCTCTGTTTCTGACCACCCGAAAGCTTGTGTACGGCACTTCTTCTATGCTCATACATATCAACCGCCCTCAAAGCCTCATCAACACGCCTGCGTATTTCCTTTGGTTTTATGCCAAGATTTTCAGGTGCAAAGGCTACATCTTCTTCAACAATACTTGTTACAAGCTGGTTGTCGGGATTTTGCAAGACAAGTCCGACTCTGCTCCGTATATCAAAGATATGTTCGTCGTCCGCGGTGTCCATTCCGTCTACAAGTACAGTTCCATTATCGGGAAGTATAAGTCCGTTTAACATTCTTGCAAGCGTGGATTTTCCTGAACCGTTGTGTCCGAGAATGGCAATAAATTCTCCCTCGCCTACATCAAGCGAAACTCCTCTTAAAACATCTGTCTGTTTATTTTCGGTGTCCTCCTCATCGGCAGGATATTTATAAAAAATATTTTTTACTTCGATAAGCTTATTCATAACTTACTTTTCCCAGATAGCTGTACTTCCGCAAGGAAGTGTCATACCTGATTCTGTGACATGAAGTCCGATTTCCGAGCTTGAAACCTTACCGCCAAAACGCTTTTTAAGCATTACACCGAGAAGATATTCCATAACCGCAGGTGAAAGACCTGTTGTATAGGAATTGAGAATAAAGAAAAGTGCGTCATCACTAAGAATCGGCATACAAAGTTCAACAAGAGAATAAAGCTGTTCTTCGAGCTTCCATACTTCTCCACCCGGACCTCTGCCATAGCTTGGAGGGTCCATAATTATGCCGTCATACTTATTTCCACGCCTTTGCTCACGCTGTACAAACTTAACGCAGTCATCAACAAGCCAACGAACAGGCTTATCCGCAAGACCGCTTTTTGTAGCATTTTCCTTTGCCCATTGTACCATACCCTTAGATGCGTCAACATGGCATACAGACGCACCAGCTGAAAGACAAGCAAGAGTTGCCGCACCGGTATATGCAAACATATTCAGAATTTTTACAGGTCTTTTTGCTGATTTAATTTTATTTATAGCGAAATCCCAGTTTACAGCCTGTTCGGGGAAGATACCTGTATGCTTAAAGCCCATAGGTTTTATGCCGAAAGTAAGATCTTTATATTTAATCTCCCATTGCTTTGGAATAGGCTTGTAGGTTTGCCACGCACCACCGCCAGTATTTGAGCGGTGGTATCTTGCGTGTGCCTGTCGCCAAAGCGGATTTGTTTTTTCAGTATTGAAGATAACCTGAGGGTCAGGACGAATAAGAATAATATCGCCCCATCTTTCAAGTCTTTCTCCACAAGAGCAATCTATAAGCTCATAATCTTTCCATTGTGCTTCTCTCATTATATACCTCCATATTTGGGAAGTGTATTCGGTAGTTAATTCCGCCGCGTGAACAAAATTTCCTTAGACACTTAGAAGTTTCGCTCGAGCCTTTTCTACACCAGCTTTGCTGGTGAAAGCTGCTCGCAGGGTCGAGGGACGGAGTCCGCCCTCTCGGTAGTTAATTGGTAATTTCTTCGACCGCGTCAACAAACTTCTATTGCGAATGTCGAGGTTTTGCTTGCAAAACCGATTCTGCGTCTTGGGTGCGGCGGATCGCCGCTTAAGGGCAACGCCCTTAACATTTCTTTGCTCCTGAGAGGTGGACGAAGTCCACCTCTTTTTTCTCTATTGCTAGCAATATTAGTCTTACAGGGAACCCCCTGCGAGGGTTCCCTACGAAAAACATTCCACCGGAATGTTTTTCTACCCTCCTGCGCTTTGAGGAGCATAAAGAATTTCGCTCTCTGCGGAGAGTGACCAAAGGCTCTGCCTTTGGAAACCGCAAGCCTTTAAAAAGGCTTGACCTAAACTTTTAATTGTCTTTAGGAAATCTGTTAGCTAAGGCGTTCTTTGATAAGGTCGGCTGTTTCTTGGGCAAGCTTTTGGATTTGCTCCTCAGATTCGCCCTCGAGCATAACTCTTACGAGCGGTTCTGTACCAGAAACTCTTACAAGTATTCTTCCGCTCTTACCCAGAATATTCTTAACGCTGTCTATCTTCTCTGCAATATCTGAATCTGTGGCAAATTTTGCCCTGCCCTCAGGTGAAACCTTAATATTTATAAGTACCTGTGGATACTTTTTCATAACATGACGAACATTTGAAAGCTTTGCATTTCTGCGGTTTACAATGCTCAGAAGCTGTGCCGCAGTAAGCTGACCATCGCCAGTTGTACCATAATCGAGGAATATAACATGACCGGATTGTTCGCCGCCGAAATTATAGCCCTTTGCGAGCATTTCCTCAAGAACATATCTATCGCCGACACTTGTTGCAACAAAGCCGATATTATTATCTGCACAGAAACGATTTACACCCATATTTGCCATAACTGTTCCGACCATAGTTTCTTTTGCAAGAGTACCTTTTGAACGCATATCCATTGCACAGATTGTCATAATGAAATCGCCGTCAAGAATTTCACCGTTTTCGTCAACTGCAAGGCATCTATCGGCATCACCATCAAATGCAATACCTGCATCAATGTCATTGTGAGTTTTTACATACTCTGCAAGCTTTTCCATATGAGTTGAACCGCACTTATTATTTATGTTCTTTCCGTCTGGAGTATCATTGAGCATAACACAATCTATGCCTAAATCTGTGAAAAGCTTTTTCGCTGTTCTTGATGCTGAACCATTTGAGCAATCGAAAGCAATTTTCATACCAGAAATAGAATCGGAAATCGTGGACTTTATATGCTCAATATAATCCTCAGCACCATTTTCTGAGCAGGTGACAGAGCCTATTCCATCGTGTGTTGGGCAAGGATAAGGCTCACTTCCATCAAGTACGATAGCCTCTATTTCGTTTTCTAAAGCGTCAGGAAGTTTATATCCACTTCCGCTAAAAATCTTAATTCCGTTAAATTCAAAAGGATTGTGTGATGCTGAAATCATAATTCCTGCATCAGCATTATACTTTCTTACAAGATATGCAACTGCTGGCGTAGGAACAACACCAAGCAATATAACATCTGCTCCAACTGAGCAAAGTCCTGCAACAAGGGCATTTTCGAGCATATCAGAAGAAATTCTTGTATCCTTTCCTATGAGGATTTTCGGGTGCTTATTCTTACTGTCTGTCAGAACCATTGCAGCCGCCTTACCGATATTCATTGCAAGCTCACAGGTAAGCTCTGAGTTTGCCACACCTCTTGCACCGTCTGTACCAAATAATCTGCCCATTATATATAAATCTCCTCTTAATATAAATATATTTAAGTTCCTTGCCACAATTTTCGGGCAAAGAGTTATTATCTTACAATATAAGCCTCAAGTGCCTTTCTTACACAATTTGAAAAGCTTTCAGATGCGCCCCAATCGAAAGAGAAAAGTCCCTCTCCGCCACCGCCACCAATAGATCTTACATTCGTTACACCATTAAGATTATCAATAACAACTGTAAGAGTAAGTCTATTGCCCGCTCTATAATAATGCTTTTCAAAGACCATAACCATACAAACTAAACCGTTGCTTTCATAGACAGTGTAATTATCAATCAAAGTTCCTGTTATACTTCCATGTACAACATAATTATAAATACAATCAGCTGCATCTCTTGGGAAAAGATTCACTCTGAATTGATTAGTTGCCATAAGCTATCCTCCTATTGCAGAATATATTTAATCAAATGATATTTGTGCGTCCTGTGCATTAGGAATATCATAGCCTAAATGCTGACAAGCCGCACGAGTTATACAGCGACCTCTCGGAGTTCTGTTCAAAAATCCTATCTGCATAAGATATGGTTCGTAAACATCTTCTATTGTTACTGCTTCCTCGCCGATTGCAGCAGCAAGGGTTTCAAGTCCGACAGGGCCTCCACGATAAAACTTGATAAGTGCCTCTAACATTCTGCGGTCATTTGCATCGAGTCCAAGCTCGTCAATCTCAAGCTTATCAAGGGCAATCTGTGCCGTTTCGCAGGTTATCACACCATTTGAAATAACTTCCGCAAAATCACGCACACGCTTTAAAAGCCTGTTAGCTATTCTTGGTGTACCTCTTGAGCGTGAGGCTATCTCTAATGCTCCGTCTGGGTCAATTTCTATTCCAAGAATTGACGCACTTCTTGTTATGATTCGTGCGAGTTCTTCTGGGGCATAAAGTTCAAGTCTAAGCACAACACCAAAACGGTCACGAAGTGGTGCTGTAAGCTGTCCGGCACGAGTTGTCGCACCAACAAGCGTAAATTTTGGCAATGGAAGGTGATATGATGCTGCCATCTGTCCCTTGCCTGTTATAATATCAATCGCAAAATCCTCCATTGAGGGATAAAGAACTTCCTCTACCGCACGAGAAATGCGGTGAATTTCGTCTATAAAAAGTACATCGCCCTCATTAAGATTTGTGAGCAATGCCGCCAAATCGCCAGGTTTCTCAATTGCAGGACCGCTTGTAATTCTAAGATTTACATTCATTTCATTTGCTATAATTCCTGCAAGAGTTGTCTTACCAAGTCCCGGAGGACCGTATAAGAGAACATGGTCGAGAGTTTCTCGTCTACGTTTTGCAGCCTCTATAAAAATCGAAAGATTTTCCTTGACTTTTTCCTGACCGATATAGTCGTTCATAGTTCTTGGGCGGAGAGGATTCTCGCCCTCGTTATCCAAGGCTATCTCTGAGGGGTCTAATATTCTATTTTCAAAATCAAAATCTTCCATTTGTGTTTTCCTCTGAATTATTTATTCGGAATAAGTAGTTATAAATTAGCTAATCAAACTTCCCCAAGACACTCAAAAGTTTCGCTCAAGGCGGCGAGCCGCCGCAGTCAAGACGCGGAATCGGTTTTGCAAGCAAAACCTCGACATTCGTAATGGAAGTTTGTTGACGCGGTCTAAGAAATTACCAACTAACTTCCGATTAGCTAACAGATTTCCTAAAGACTTTTAAAATTTAGGTCAAGCCTTTTTAAAGGCTTGCAGGGTCGAGGGACGGAGTCCCTCGTGGGTTTTAAGGGTGAAACCCTTAAGCGGCGAGCCGCCGCAGTCAAGACGCGGAATCGGTTTTGCAAGCAAAACCTCGACATTCGTAATGGAAGTTTGTTGACGCGGTCTAAGAAATTACCAATTAACTTCCGATTAGCTAACAGATTTCCTAAAGACTCTTAAAATTCAGGTCAAGCCTTTTTAAAGGCTTGCAGGGTCGAGGGACGGAGTCCCTCATGGGTTTTAAGGGCGAAGCCCTTAAGCGGCGAGCCGCCGCAGTCAAGACGCGGAATCGGTTTTGCAAGCAAAACCTCGACATTCGTAATGGAAGTTTGTTGACGCGGTCTAAGAAATTACCAACTAACTTCCGATTAGCTAACAGATTTCCTAAAGACTTTTAAAATTTAGGTCAAGCCTTTTTAAAGGCTTGCAGGGTCGAGGGACGGAGTCCCTCGTGGGTTTTAAGGGCTTCGCTCAAAAGCTTGAGCAAAACTTTTAGGTGTCTTAGTGCAAGTGCATTAGCTAATGCGGTCACGCACCAATCTTTTTCAATGTCAGTTTTATAATTTCCTCAACAGATAAATCTGGGTCTATGCCTGCCATAAACGGCAAAACATCATTACTTGCATACCCCAAAACCGCCAATGCTCCAACAGCCTTTTGTATATTTCCTTGAGTTACTTGCGGAGTAGGGACGAAATCTGATGAAGTGCTTGCAGATGTTGTCGAAATCAGTTTAAGCTTGTCCTTTAATTCGAGAATAATTCTCTCGGCAAGCTTTTTACCTACACCATTGGCACGAGTAAGCGTTTTACTATCGCCACTGGAAACCGCAATAGCAATTTGTTCTGGGCGAAGCTCTGAAAGCAAGGCAAGTGCAAGTCTTGCACCAACACCGCTTATTGACATAAGCAACTTAAAGCAATTAAGCTCCTCCTGACCAGCAAAACCGCAAAGCTCTATTGCATCATCTCTGACGAGCATATGCGTATAAATTGTACAGCGTTCGCCGATTTTTGGCAAAAGCCTTTGTGTATTTAAAGTTGTCAAACACTTATAACCAACACCTGAACATTCAATAACTACAAAAGTAGGTTCAGCATGGATAAGTGTTCCGCATAAGCTATATATCATCTCAAATTATCCTTTTCTTTTTGGTGGTAAATTTTTCGGGAGAATAGACTTTGAGGCGTCAGCCTGTGGATAGAGCGTTCCACGAGTGTTTCCACTCTGATTTAAAAGCATTTTTAGTTTAGTACCAGCTGACTGTGCATGACAAAGTGCCACCGCAAGTGCATCTGCGGTATCATCGGGTTTCGGAACTTCCTTTAACCCGAGATGTCGTCTTACAATCTCCATCATCTGTGGCTTTTTCGCTCTGCCATAACCCGTTAAGGCTGTTTTTATCTGAAGTGGGGTATACTCAAAAACAGGCAGTTTGCTTTTTTGTAAAGCAAGCATTATTACACCTCTCGCTTGTGCAACATCAATGGCTGTCTTTTGGTTATTCTGAAAATAAAGCCTTTCTATTGCCGCAACCTGTGGTTTGGTCTTTGCAATAATAAGTTCAAGCTCATCATAGATAAGCTCAAGCCTTTTCGTAAACGGTGTATCGGAGCTTGTAGTTATCGCACCATAGTTTAGTGTCTTATATTTTCCACCGAAAAAATCTATGATTCCATAACCGATTATTGCATAGCCTGGGTCTATTCCAAGTATCCTCATAAATAAATTTCTCTCCAAAAATAATCAAAGGTGACAATGAAGCCTTTTCACATAACATCAGCTTTATGTCACCTTTTTATTATATCACAAGCAATAAGTCTTAGCAATATTTTGAAAAAATTTATCCTGCTGGATACCTCGCACTCACTTTTTCCCAATCAATAACATTACACCATGCGTCAAAATATTTATCTCTTTGTTGCTCGTATTGAAGAAAATATGCGTGTTCCCATACATCTATAACCAATAATGGCTGTAAAATAAGAAGTGGCGGGGGGTCTTGATTAGGTGTTTTTACTATTCTTAACTTTGAGGTGCTATCATACATAAGCCAAGCATACCCTGAACCAAATTGTGATATTGCTACAGTTTTCATCACTTGGCACAATCTTTGCATAGAACCAAAATCTCTTATAATAGCTGTTCGTAAGTTTTGGCTTGGTTCTGTCTTATTAGGTGTCATTCCGTCAAAATACATATAATGATTCATAACACCTCCACCATTATTTTTCAGGGCAGTTTCCATTAAATCTTCAAAATCGGAACTATAAGCAAGAAGATTATGCAAACTCCAATCCTGATAAATAGGATTATCTTTAAGTATCATATTCAGATTATCAACATATTTTTTGAACATAATATCGTGGTGTATACGCATCGTTTCTGTATCAATATATGGTTCAAGTGCATTATAGGCACATGGCAATGGTGGCAGAGTAAACGGATAGTGCTGGTCAAGCATTATAAATAACCTCCATTATGAAATTAAATCCTTGATTTCTCCAAAAGAATATCCCATATCTTCCCATTTTGTGAGGAGTTCATCAAGTATATCACCATTTGTTTTTGAAGTGCTGTGCAAAAGTACAATCGCACCTGGGTGGATTCTTTTCAAAAGCTTATTAAAGGCCTCCTCTTTGGTAGGCTGTTTGTTTTCGTACCAATCTACATAAGCAAGACTCCAGAAAATGGTTTTATACCCAAGCTTATCAGCCATTTCAAGATTGCTGACACAATATTTCCCTTGTGGCGGTCGATAGATTTTTAGAAGTTCTTGACCTGTGGTTTCTTTATAGAGAGATTCGAGCGACTGCAATTCCTTTTTGAAGCTCTCCTCATCAGAAATCTTTGACATATCAGGGTGTGAATATGTATGATTTCCGATTGTATGCCCTTCCTCTACCATACGCTCAACAAGTTCAGGCGATGTTTCGATATAGTTTCCTACAAGAAAAAAAGTTGCTTTAACATTATGTTTTTTCAAAGAGTCAAGAATCTTTTCGGTATTGCCATTCTCAAAGCCCGCATCAAAGGTAAGATAGATGATATTTTTTGAGGTATCACCGATATAATAGGCATTATGCTTTGCTAAATCCGCAACAGAAGCATTGCCTGTTGGTGGTTTTCCATCCTCCTTGAAACCAAGTCCCCAGTTAGTGTTTTCTGCTACGGTTTCTACTGCCTCATTACTGCCAAAAGCCCCTATTACCGCCGGAACACACAAAGCAAATAACAAAACCGTCATTGCGATTATGACGGTTCTTTTTTTAAGTATAAAGTACATACAGCCACCGCCTTATAATAAGTCTGTTTAATAATATGCACTTGTTTTTATAATTATTCTGTTTGGCTAACACATTTACACTAAGACACTCAAAAGTTTTGCTCAAGCCTTTGGTGGGTTTTAAGGGCGAAGCCCTTAACATTCCTTGCTCCTCAAGAGGCTGTTTTTACTCATTTATAAACTAAACAGCCCCACTTTGTATTATTCACACAAAGTGGGGCTGTTCGATTTTTACATATTTTCTATGATTTTTGCAATCTGATTTTCTGCAATTTCTAAACCATAAGCATTATCGCCAAAGCACATAACATCGCCAATTTCCTTTTGGAAAACAAATCTAAGTTTTCCGTCACGAACTTTTTTATCAGTATAGAGCTTTTTAACGAGAACATTTTTATCAATATAATCAGGGATTGTTATAGGCAAATTAGCTCTCTTATAGAGGCTAATAACTCTGTTCATATTTTCCTCAGAAATAAATCCAAGCTCATTACCAAGCTTAACTTGAGCAACCATACCAATAGAGAGAGCCTCACCATGTAAGAGCTTATAGTCAGAAACAGTTTCAATCGCTCTGCCGACAGTATGTCCAAGATTTAGGATTTCTCTCAAACCACTTTCACGCTCGTCCTTCATAACAACATTATATTTAACTCTGCAATTTCTCTCAGCGATAAACTCGCAAGCCTCAACATTATTTTGAAGAACCTTTTCAATGTTTTTCTCTAAATATTCAAACATTTCTAAATCGCCGAGGCAAGCGTGTTTTATAGTTTCCGAAAGACCGCTTGAAAGCTGTCTTGCAGGTAGAGTTTTCCAAGTATCTATATCTATATAGACTTTTTTAGGCTGATTGAACATTCCTATAAGGTTTGTTGCGAGCGGTGTATCGACAGCAGTCTTTCCGCCGACAGAAGCGTCGGCCGCTGAAAGAAGTGTGGTTGCATAGTTGATGAAAGGCACACCTCTGCCAAAAGTACCGGCAACAAAACCAGCCAAATCAGTAACAACTCCGCCACCGATTGCAAGCACACAGCAATCTCTGCGATATCCTTTGTTTAACATAGAATCTTCAACAAATTCTTTCATTGGGCGAGTTTTTGATTTTTCACCCTCAGGAATAACGAATAAATCTGTTTTAAAACCGTTTGCAATAAGCTTATCAAAGATTTCCTTTGCATAAAGATTCTCAACGATAGAGTCAGTAACAACAGCAAATTTCTTAATTTTACCAACTAAACCATTCTGTATGTCATTTATGAGCGTGTCAGAAAGCTTGTGACCGATTTCAATGTCGTAAGAGTCGTCTACAACCTTCTTGAGTTCACAATAAAATTTCATTTATACCACCCTTGCATTTTTCTTTCATTATATCATATCTATTAAAAATTATAAAGCATTTTAATTGCCAGATTTTTTGCTGTAAATAAAATTTTTTATTTTATAGAATCCCATAGCAGATATTAAGATTAGTAATGAATGAATAATATATGTGAAATCATGTCCTAACATCATAAGCATATCAGCAGGTGAAACCTCAAAATTTTCAGGTTTAAAGTTATTATATATAAATTTAGAAGGTAATGGAAAAACTGATGATAATGCAATAATAATAAATACTGAAATAGTTGATACTCTAAATGCTAAAGAAATTGTATTAAAAGTGTCCGATTTTTTTCTTGAAGAATAGAGTAAACCAAAAAGAACCATAATTAAAGATATTATTAGTCGGTCATAATTTTCTCCTAAAAACCAATATACTGCAAATGTTGCGTCCATCAAAAATGAATATAATAATCCACCTATAACAGCTTTTGCAACGATTTTTTTATCATTATTATGCAAAGAAACCGCCTCATTAAGATACTAAAGTAATATTTAAATTTATTTTACATTATAGCATAGCAAGTTTATATTTTCAACATATTTATTACAAAAGAATTGCTTTTTTATTGGTTTAAATCGGCGTAAAGTGCTTATATCTGACTTAATATAGCCTTGTGTGTCGAGCAAAAATATCATTCCTGAAACTTTTTTCGCCGTAATTTTTGTGTATAAAAAGCTATTATTTTATTGAAGCAAGAAGCATATCTATATATGTGGAGGGCTAAAAACTCTGAAAGGAATGAAAAAGAAAAATGGATGTAAAAATCATCACCGACCATGGCGAAATGACAGCAAAGCTATTCGGTGAAATCGACCATCATAAAGCTCGTTCTATGCGTGAAACCATAGATTCAGCCGCCGAGAGAAATAAGCCGACAGTGCTTTATCTTGATTTTGGCGGTGTGACATTTATGGATAGCTCAGGAATTGGCCTTATTATGGGCAGATACCGAACTATGAAGCTGCTCGGCGGAGAGGTTCGTGTGTTGAATATTCCGCCGAGCATGGAAAGAATGGTTGAGTTGTCGGGCTTGTCGGCATTAAAGCTGTTTGAGAAAGGGTGTGAAAAAGATGAAGTTAAAAAATGAGATGAGCCTAACCTTTGAAAGCCGTTCATCAAATGAAGGTTTTGCAAGAACGGCGGTTTCGGCGTTTATCTCACAGCTTGACCCGACAATAGGCGAAATAACCGATATAAAAACCGCCGTTTCTGAAGCTGTAACAAATTGTATAGTTCACGCATATAAAGAAAGCGTTGGACTTATATACATAAGTGTAAAAATCTTTGAGGGTGCAGTTGTTGTAATTAAAATAAGAGATAAGGGTTGTGGAATTGCAGATATAGAACAGGCTATGGAACCGCTTTTTACAACGGGAGGAGAGGAGAGAGCAGGTTTAGGCTTTGCAGTTATGCAGAGCTTTACAGATAAAGTTAAGGTTACATCAAGAGAGGGCAAAGGCACAACAGTTGTACTTGAAAAACGGCTTATGAGCCGTATAAAAGATGTATGACAGAGATAAGGCAGTCAGCGAAAATCTTGGACTTGTACATTCCTGTGCAAAGCGTTTTCGTGGCAGAGGAATAGAGTATGACGACTTGTTTCAGGCTGGCTGTGTAGGTCTTATAAAAGCGATTGATAATTTTGATGAAAGTAGGGGATTAAAGCTTTCAACCTATGCTGTGCCAGTAATATTAGGGGAGATAAAAGGACTTTTTCGTGATGGAGGTGCAGTGAAAATTTCAAGGGGATTAAAAGAACTCTCCCTAAAGGCTACAAGAGAAGCTGCACGATTCTTAAAAGAAAACGGCAGAGAACCTCAGATTTCAGAGCTTGCACATATTCTTGGTGTAGAACCTGAACAGGCAACCGAGGCACTCAATGCGTCAAGATTGCCTGTTTCACTTACAGCCGATGAAGAAAACGGTTCAGGACAGCTTGATATTCCTACTGATTCTCCAGATGAAAAACTAACGGAGGTTATATCACTTCACGATGAAATAAAAAGCCTCAAACCAAACGATAGAAACCTCATATTATTACGGTTTTTCAAAAATAAAACACAATCCGAAACGGCAAAGGAGTTGGGAATGACACAGGTACAAGTATCACGCAGAGAGAAAAAGCTTTTAATATATTTAAGAGAGAGGCTGATATAATATTACACAATAAGTGTTTCTATACTTGACAAAGGCTTAATAATTCTCTATAATTAAATGTAGAGATACACAATAAGTGTTTAAAACGATTATTTAATTATATTTGCAGCGAATAGGTCGCTAAAAGTGTCGAGGCATAAGAAAGCATTGCCAATTATAAAAATTGTTTTAAACATTTCAAGATATAAAGAGGTGATAATTAGATACATTTATCTTTCTAAAACAGCTATAAAACCTTTAATTTGACAAATGATTGCCAGTATTGTATACTTAACTACAATATAGAATAATTTATTCGGATAAAATTACTAAAGAAAAGGAAGTATTATAATATGGCAATTTTAGTTACAGGCGGTGCCGGATATATCGGAAGTCATACTTGTGTAGAGCTTCTCAATGCAGGATATGAAGTAGTTGTCTGCGATAACTATTGCAATTCCGTTCCAGAAGTTTTAGAGAGAATTAAGCAAATCACTAATAAAAATATAGCAGGCTATGATTGTGATATAAGAAATAGAGCAGGCTTAGAGAAAATTTTCTCTGAAAACTCAATCGAGGCTGTTATTCATTTTGCGGGTTTAAAGGCTGTCGGTGAATCTACAAGAGAGCCAATAATGTACTATGATAATAATATTTCAGGTACAGTTACACTTCTTGATGTTATGAAAGAATATAACTGCAAGAGCATAGTTTTCAGTTCATCAGCAACTGTTTATGGCAATAATCCTATACCTTATGAGGAAACTATGGTAACAGGTGATGTAAGTAATCCTTACGGCAGAACAAAGCATTTCATTGAGCAAATTCTCGGTGATGTATATGTTTCTGATAATGAGTGGAGTATTTCACTTCTTCGTTACTTCAACCCAATCGGTGCTCACGAGAGCGGACTTATCGGCGAAGACCCTAACGGTATTCCAAACAACCTTATGCCATATATTTCAAGAGTTGCAATTGGCAAGCTGCCACAGCTTACTGTATTCGGCGGAGATTACGACACTAAGGACGGCACTTGCATTCGTGACTATATTCATGTAGTAGACCTTGCAAAAGCTCATCTTTGTGCATTGAATAAGCTTAAATCCGACCCACACAGCATAGATGCTTATAATATCGGCACAGGTATCGGATACAGCGTTCTTGATATTATCAATGCATTTGAGGACGCAACTGGTCAAAAGGTTAATTACAAAATCGGCGAAAGACGAGCAGGTGACCTTCCAGCATTCTATGCAAATCCTAAGAAGGCAAATGAGGTTCTTGGCTGGCACGCAGAGCGTAACTTGCATGATATGTGCGAAGATACTTGGAGATTCCAAAAGAATAACCCAAATGGCTATAAGAAGGACTGATTTTCGGTGTCGGAATATTTTGATATATTGAATCCTGATGGAACACCAACGGGTAAAATCAAAGAGCGTAATGCCGTACACCACGATGGTGATTTGCATGGAAGTGTTCATATATGGCTTTTTCGTGATAGCAAAGTTCTCCTGCAAAAACGCAGAGATGACAAGGAATCCTTTCCATCTTGCTATGATGCCGCTTGCACAGGACATATTTCCGCAGGTGAAACACCAATAGAGGCGGCTATTCGTGAAACCGAAGAAGAAATTTCACTCAAGCTGAAGCCTGAAGATTTACATTTTTTGCACGACCAGATACTTACTGTTCATCAGGGCGATTTTATAAGCAATGAATTTAATCGTGTTTATTTTGTCGATGAAAGTGTTTCGCTTGATACACTCAAATATGATGAAAAAGAGATTACAGAACTTCGCTTCTTTGAAATTGAGGACTTGAAAAACAGACTTAAAAACAAAGAAAAAGGTTTTTGTATGACCTATGATGAGCTTATTCGTGTGATTGATTGTGCTGTTTCTAAGGGATTGTTGGAAAGCAGGGAATGATTTTGAAAAGTAATTTTCATACACATACTAAACGCTGCTGTCACGCATTTGGTGTAGAAGCAGATTATGCAAAAGAGGCTTATGATAAGGGACTTTCAGTGCTTGGATTTTCTGACCACGCACCTTTTAAAGATATTGATTACGGTTACCGTATGCAGTTTTCGGAGCTTCAAGAATATATTTCAGCTGTTCAGACCGAAAGAGAACGCTATTCAGAAAAAATGCGTATTATGACAGGCTTGGAGATAGAATATCTTCCTAAATACTGTGAATATTATGAATGGCTTTTGAATGAAATGAAGCTTGATTATCTCGCCTTAGGTGAACATTTCTTTGATATAAATGGAAGATTTTGCAGTATTTTTGCTTCTGAAAGCACAAATGAATATATCCCTTATGCAAAGGCTATTTCAGAGGCTCTTAAAAAGGGGTATTTTTCAGTTCTTGTTCACCCTGATATTATGTTTATGAATTGCTTTGCGTGGAATAAAAACTGTGATAAAGCTTGTGAGATAATTGTAGATGCCGCAATGCTTACTAATACACCTGTTGAGTATAATGCAAACGGTATTCGCCGAGGTCAGCAGGATTATCCTGATGGCAGGAGAGACCCATATCCTCACCCAAGGTTTTGGGCGATGGCAAAAGACGCTGGCTTAAAAGTCTTAGTTGGTTCAGATGCACATAGCCCTGAGCAGGTTTATGATAAGTCTATGGAGCTTGCCGTAAAGCGTGCAAAAGATTTTGGGCTTGATATAATCAGCGAATTTTAAGACAATTGCAAAAATCAACTCTCTTAAATTATTTTGAGTGATATATTTTACAAAAATAACCATATGAATTTACAGCTTGTTTATAGATTGTTTAAATTTGTGTGTTAAACTTATATCATCAAATAGATTACAAGAAATTTTATATACATAGTATTTTAGAAAGGAGTTGATAGAATGGAAATCGAAAAGCCGATGTATTATAGTCCATTATTGTTTTTTAAACTTATGGCTCATACACTTTCACCGAATCCACAGGTTCGTCGTGCAGCAATGATTGCACTGACTAAGGTTGCTAAGGACTATCTCGGCACCTACTTTAAGATGTCAGTTACACCTGCATTACCTCAGCCACAAACATTAGATTTGAAATAAAATAAATTTATTTTATAGAAATCGAACGCATATCCGCTTGGGTATGCGTTTTCTTATATGATAAAGATTTGCAGCTTGATTTATGAGGAGGTTTGTTGTATAATGAAATTTATAAAAGCGAAAAGGGAGAATGATAAAATGTCACTGCCTAATGACCCTATGATTTTATTATCATATGTAAATACTCAGCTGAGAGATTTTTATTCATCTCTTGAGGAATTTGCAAAGACTAATAGTATAGATACTGATACTATCAAAGAAAAGCTTTCAATAATAGGCTATGAATATAATGCAGAATTAAACCGTTTTGTTTAAAGGCTGCTACAAAATGTGTTTTTAGTAAAGATAAGTTAGCTATATCTAACTTAAAAGAGTGACATTCAAGCATAAAAGTTAATATATGTTTACACCTTTAGCTTTTAAGAATGAAGGAAAGTTTAAAGCTGATTGTCAAAAGGCAAGAAGTCTTTCTGAAAAAGAAATTATAAAATGGATAAAGGCGTAAAATATTATAAAATAATTTTTAAAGGAGATGCTTATATGGGTTTCTTAGCAGGTAAAACGGCAATTATTACTGGAGCGGGCAGAGCTGTTCTTTCTGATGGCAGTTGTGGTTCTATCGGGTATGGTATTGCAACAGCTTATGCAAAGGAAGGTGCTAATCTTGTTATCACAGGCAGAAATATAGAAAAACTAAATGCCGCAAAAGAAGAACTTGAGAGCAAATATTCTATTAAGGTACTTGCAGTTCAGGCAGATATTTGTGCAGGTGCAGATAATGAAACTATTGCAAAAAATACTGTAAAAAAAGCTATTGATGAATTCGGAAGAATTGATGTTCTTATAAATAATGCACAGGCTTCTGCTTCTGGAGTTACTCTTGCTGAACATACAACAGAACAATTCAATCTTGCTTTATATTCTGGACTTTATGCAACATTTTACTATATGAAAGCGTGTTATCCATATCTTTGTGAAACTAAAGGCTCTGTTATAAATTTTGCATCTGGTGCTGGTATTTCAGGTAACTTCGGACAATGCTCATATGCCGCAGCAAAAGAAGGTATTCGTGGACTTAGTAGAGTAGCAGCTACTGAGTGGAGTAAGGACGGTATAAATGTAAATGTTATTTGTCCACTTGCATGGACTGCACAGCTTGAACAGTTTAAGAGTAAATTTCCAGAGGCATATGAAAAGAATGTTAAAACACCTCCAATGGGTTATTTTGCAAATCCTGAAACAGAGATTGGCAGAGTTTGTGTTCAGCTTGCTTCACCTGATTTTAAGTATATGACAGGCGAAACACTTACACTTCAAGGTGGTACAGGTCTTCGTCCTTAAAATATAATGATTTTTGAAAATAAAAGTCGATAGTTTAAAGCTATCGGCTTTTTATTTTGTTTACATAAGAGTATTTGATTTGAAATATAATCAAAATTATATTTAAATTACAAAGTTTACCAGAAAACGACAAATTTTACCAGATATAACAAATTTGAAAAAGAATGTGCTATAATTTAATTGAAATTATATAATGAATTATTTATAAAGAAAGTTGGGAATTTATATGTTTAAAAAATTTTAATAAGAGATAAATAATATGAAATAGATTAATAAAATAAAAGTTATTTTATAAGGAGAATTTGATATGAAAATAGTAGTAAAAGATGTAAAAAAGACATATAAGCAAGGAAATATTGTAGTTGAGGCATTAAAGCCTTGTAATTTTGAAATAAACGATGGTGAACAAATTGCAATAACAGGTACAAGTGGTTCGGGAAAATCTACACTTCTGCATTTGCTTGGAGGTTTGGAACAGGCTACTGACGGAAGTATAAAATATGGTGATACAGATTTTTCTAAAATGTCACAAAATCAATGTGATGATTTTCGTCTTGAACATATAGGAGTAGTTTTTCAATCATTTAATCTTTTGCCCGAACTTACTGCATATGAAAATATAATTCTTCCTCTTATGTTGCAAAATAAAAATATAGATGATAAATATGTAGATAAGCTTATAGAGCGTCTTGAGCTTAAAGACAGAATGAATCATCTTCCTGGACAGCTTTCAGGTGGTCAGCAACAGCGTGTTGCACTTGCAAGAGCTTTGATAAATCGACCATCTCTTTTACTGTGTGATGAACCTACAGGAAATCTTGACAAAAAAACTACACAATCTGTAATGGAACTTTTATTTGATATGTCAAAAGAGTATTCTGTTACACTGCTTGTTGTAACTCACGATGAAAATATCGCTAAAAGATTTTCAAGAGTTATAACAATAAGTGATGGCATTTTGGGTGGTGATATATAATGAAAAGTTATTTATACCTTACTAAAAAATATATAAAATCATATCCGAAACGGTGTATAGGCATAGTTTTATGTATATCATTATTCTTATTTGCTTTTCTTACTATTCTTTGGTACAGTAATAGTTTTAAATATTCTCTTGTAGAAAATTATAAAATAGAAGAAGGTGGTGTTTATGAATCAATTCAATTTTATGTAGACCAAGAGAATTTTAGAGAAAAGGAATCTCAATTAGTTGAAGAAAAAGCAGGAATTATAAGTGGAATTTGGGAAGTTGAAAGTAAAAGCCCTTCGGATATTTGGATAGGAAATATAAATGACAATGTAAGTACGCTTTTATCATTACATTTTGAATCTGGAAGAATGCCAAAATCTGAGAATGAAATTGCAATAGAACAAGGTACATATGATATTCTTGGATTGAAAAGTAAAATAGGAGATAAGGTAGAACTTGAAATTAAAAATTCATATGGAAACACAGAAAAGAAAAGCTTTATATTGACTGGAATTATAAAGAATTTTTCAAATAAAATAAAATTGCACTATGACTATCAAAGTGAAAAACTTTTATTTCCATCAATATTAACAACAAATAGTAAAGCTTCACCAAAGTATATACATATAATAGCAGCTGAAAACTCATTTTTGATAAGAAATATTTCAAGTAAAAGTGTATACTATAATGATTCTCAACAAATGATTTCTTCTAAAATGGTTGCTAATAATTTAATTTTAATGCCAGTAAAGATATTTTTTGTACTCACTACGATTATGGGAATAGTATCAATTTCTTTATATTTCTTTAAAGAACAAGAACGATATTTGAATTTACTTAGATGTATAGGTTTTTCAAAGAAGAAATCAAGAAAATTATTACTTATTCAGGGATTTTTTATATGGTTAAGTTCCTTGATTATTTCAAGTGTTGCGTCAATATTGGTGCTACTATTATTACAATTTATATCGTCTTTTTCGTCGCAATACTTATTCTTAAATTTAAGCATTTTAGATTTGATTATAGTTGCCTTGCTTAGTGCAGTATTGATTTTTATTTCGTTCAATATTTTGCTCGCTCGTTTTTATAAAAATGCACCTTTAAGAGAAGCAATATATGTATCTAAAAAACAGATAAAATCTCAAACTAAATTAAAGCGTTGTTGGCATAAAGCATATGGAAGAAGATATAAACTACAAAATTTTACTTGTGTTATGTTGGTAATGTTTTGTGTTGGAATGTCAATATTTGGTTCGTTTGTTCCGTTATTTAATGCAAGAGGAAGTTCATTTGATGCTGATAATCCAGAGTATTTTAGACAAAACGCAGATTATTCTTTGCATATGATGGGTGGAGGAAGCTTTGCAAAAATTTATTATATAAATTTACCTGTAGGTTGTGGTGTATCACATAAAATAGCAGATGAGATAGCATCGGATAAAAGAATAAATGTTTTAGAAGCGTCTGTTTCTAATCTTATTGTACCTTTTTTCTTAACTTCTCAAAATCCTGATAATAAGCTTTTATATAAGTATGTTGTTGAGGCGAAAAATGATGGTTATAATTATATTTTTGAACATGAGCGTACAAATGAAATGATTAAGCTTGCAGGCGGTGACAGCAGCAAGGATAGCTTGGTTGCACTTTCTGTTAAATGGCAGTCATATGATTCAGTGTTAAATAATATAAATGAATTTG
The DNA here is from genome assembly GCF_900291955.1 of Pseudoruminococcus massiliensis. GTDB lineage: Bacteria > Bacillota > Clostridia > Oscillospirales > Acutalibacteraceae > Pseudoruminococcus > Pseudoruminococcus massiliensis. The sequence continues at coordinate 123,573 of NZ_OLMR01000005.1, forward strand.
CTAATGGTAAAATTGATGAAAAAAATTATAAGAATGGCGTTGAAATAATAGCACCTGATTATTTATGTTCAGTCGGTGATGAATTCACTATGGTTATTCCTATAGCCGATGCAGAAGCAACAGAACAGAATATAGAAGAACATATCAAATTTAAAACAGCTAAGGTTAAAGTTGCAGCAACATATTCTAAGGAGCAATACAACAGTGATAAACTCATTATATCTACGGAATATCTTTTTTCGATTTATCCAGACTTGAATTATGAAAATATTATTTTAGAAAATCTTGACCATAATGATAGTGTATGGGTGAATGAGCTTGAAAATAATCTCGAAAATTTGGAAGGAATTTCTGTTGGTGTAAGATATGATAACTATGCAAAGATGCAGAGGGAATTTTATGACCAAGTGAATCTGGAAACATTGCAAATTATCGTTAGTGTGTTTATATTTATAGTAATAATTTTAATAGCGATTGTTTTTTCAAGCTATGTTCAGGTTCGCTCAAATCTTAAAAGTTATATTATGATGAGGGCGATAGGAGCGAGAATAGAAACTGTACAAAAATTGATTATCAATGAAATAAATCGTACATTGACTACCGGAATTATATTAGGAACTATTTTGGGCGGTGCAGTAGTAGTGTTTTTCTCTATACTTGGTAGCAATATCAAATTATGGGATATATATCTTTTCTATGTCGTACCTGTTTTTATAGCAACTGTAATCTTGCTCTATTTCGGAAGTAGAATAGCAGTAAAACGAGCAGTTCGTTCTATGATTAACCAAAATATAATTGAAAAGCTGAATACTGTAGAATAAATTGAAAAAATTTTTATTTTATATGAAATTTTAAGGTTTATCTAAGGTTCGACAGATAGAATGTATTCATAGCAAATGAGCTGTGAATATAAAAATAACTCGGCTATACATAAGAGTTGATGCCATAGCAATAGTTATGACTGAGCCAACGACTCTATGCTCGTGACAATAGCCCCACAGCATTATATAATATATTACTAAGGCACAGTCTAAATTGGCAGACTGTGCCTTAGACAATTTTATAGGAAATTTGCAAATCTTGAATTTAATGCTATAATGAAAATAAGTTTCATTATGATTTGGGAGAATAGTTGAAGTGCAAAGAAATCTAACCAAAGGCCCTATTACAATAAACATCTTACTTTTTGCTTTGCCTTTAATGTTTGGAAATCTATTACAGCAAATGTATAATATTGCTGATACATGGGTTGTTGGCAGATATTTAGGTTCAGACGCTTTGGCGGCAGTAGGTTCATCATATACTCTTATGACTTTCTTAACCTCAATAATTATTGGTCTTTGTATGGGTAGTGGAGCGGCTATTTCTATGCAATATGGGAGCGGAGATAGCAAGAAAATGCGTCAAAGTGTTTTTATGTCATTCTGCTTGATTGCTGGAATATCTATTGCTTTGAATATTATTGTATATATTGGAATGGATTTTATACTTTGGGCTTTGCAAATTCCAAATGAAATTCAAGCTATGATGAGAGATTATCTTGAAATAATCTTTTTAGGTATTACAGCAACATTTATATATAATTACTTTGCAAATTTGCTTAGAGCGATTGGAAATTCTGTTCTTCCATTGGTGTTTCTTGCAGTTTCTGCTGTATTGAATGTTGTATTAGATTTAGTATGTGTTCTTGTATTCAACTGGGGAGTTAAGGGTGCAGCAATAGCAACTGTCTTTTCGGAGTTTATTTCTGCAATAGGTATAGCTATATATACTTTCAAGAGATTTAAACAGCTTATTCCTGAAAAAGAGGATATGAAGTGGAATAGAAATAATCTTTCTGCTATATTAAATCTTTCGGTTATGACGAGCTTGCAACAGTCGATTATGAATTTTGGTATTCTGATGGTACAAGGACTTGTAAATAGCTTTGGAACAGTAATTATGGCAGCTTTTGCGGCGGCTGTAAAGATAGATTCCTTTGCATATATGCCCGTACAGGATTTTGGAAATGCTTTTTCTACATATGTTGCTCAGAATTATGGTGCAGGCAAGCAAGAACGAATCCGTAAGGGAATAAAAAGTGCCTTTGTTACTTCAGCAATTTTTTGTGCTATAATAAGTTTGTTGGTGATAGTTTTTGCAAAACCGCTTATGTGCATATTTATAAATCCAGAGGAAACAGAAATTATTTCAGCTGGTGTTATATATTTGTGCATAGAGGGTTCGTGCTATATTGGAATTGGAATACTATTTTTACTATATGGCTATTATCGTGCAGTAAATAAGCCATTTATGTCGGTGGTGCTGACAGTAATTTCATTAGGTACAAGGGTTCTTTTAGCATATATTCTTTCAGCAATTCCTGCGATAGGCGTTATAGGAATTTGGGTATCTGTACCTATTGGTTGGGCATTGGCGGATATAACAGGAGTAGTATATTACTTTGTGAAATCTAAAAAACAGCTTGAAATGATTGAGAATAATGAGTAAGAGTTTTATATAAAATTCTTAATTTAAAGAAATAGCTATCTGAGGGGCGAATATAGTTCGCTCCTTTATTTTTTAGTTTGGTGTAAGATAGAAATAATATTTATAAAATATCTTTACAGATTATAGTCAAGTGGTGTATAATACTGTATATTTAACTTTATCAAAAGGATTTTATATATGATTTATAAGAATAAAAGAAAGGTTGATTGTATGAAAAGTGAAGATAAACCGATTTTGGCTATTTGTTATGATTTTGATAAGACACTATCTCCAGATGATATGCAGGCACAGGGATATATTCAGTCTATTGATTATGAGGTGGCAGATTTTTGGAAAGAATCAAATGAATTGGCTGCTAAGAACGATATGGACCAGAATTTGGCATATATGTATATGATGCTTAGGTCTTCTGAAGGAAAAGTTCTTTTTACAAAAGATACATTGCGTAAAGATGGTGCGAAAGTAAAATTATTTCCGGGTGTAAATACTTGGTTTGATAGAATAAATCAGTATGGCGAAGAAAAGGGAGTTATAGTTGAACATTATATTATTTCGTCTGGATTAAAAGAGATGATAGAGGGAACTGAAGTTGCTGATAAATTTAAAAAGATATATGCAAGTTCTTTCTATTTTAATGAAAAAGGTGTTGCAACTTGGCCTGCACAGGTTGTCAATTATACAAATAAAACACAATTTCTATTTAGAATTAAAAAAGGTGTTTTAGATATTAACGACCAAAATATTAATGCGTATTTTGAACCAAACGAATATAGAGTACCTTTTAGAAATATTGTTTATATCGGAGATAGCGATACAGATATTCCATGTATGAAATTGGTCAATACCAATGGTGGTCATTCAATAGGTGTATATAATTCAGAAACTAAAGATAAATCAAAAGTATTCAGAATGTTAGAGGAAAATAGAATAAAATATTTTGCTCCAGCAGATTATACAGAAGATTCTAAGTTAGAAAAATTATTAAAACAAATTATTGACCGTACTGCATCAAATGAAATATTAGAAAACTTTCATTTTGAGTGCATTAATGAAAAAAATAAGGAAACTAAGAACAAGGGTGAACAAGAACTACAGAAAGATGATTTGATTAATCGACTTGAAGATAGTACAAGCTTTGCAAATACTCATACAATTATAGCTGAAATGAATGATGTGAAATCTTGGTCTGATGAACAAAAGAAAAAACTAATAAAAATTGCACTAAAAAATAGTCAAGTTAAATATATCTTAAAGGATAAAGATATAAAACAATTTTATAAAGCATTATGTAATGGACTTGATGAAGAAGAAATAAGTGAAATAATGAAAAAGATGAAAGATTAATAGAGGTCTGATATGGAAAATTTTTAAAAGCTTTTTTTAAATGAATTTAATATGATAAAACTATATATGCTATTTTTAGTAATATTTTTTGATGTAAAAATTGAATTGCACAGGCTTGTTTTAATGGTCTGTGCAATATTTTTATGTCTATTTTGTAAAAGTAGCTTATATAAATCAACCTATAAAGGTGATTATATATAAAATAGAGAAATTATTTTATCTGCATTGACAAGAACTTTATTTGAGTATAGACTAATTGGTAGTACCAATTTAGGAGGAGAATAATGAAATATTTAAAGCAATTTGGGATAATTATTATAATTTCTTTTATAGGCGAATTTATGAATATGTTCATACCTTTGCCTATTCCTGCAAGCATATGGGGACTTGTACTTATGTTTCTATGCTTAAAGCTTCATATTATTAAGCCAGAAGATGTCAGAGAAACTGCAAAGTTACTTATAGAAATTATGCCAATTATGTTTATTCCAGCAGCGGTTGGTTTGGTTGAATCGTGGGGTTCTATACAATCAAATCTATTAGCTTATGCTGTAATAACTGTTATATCTACAATAATTGTTATGGCAGTTTCGGGTATTGTAACACAGGTCATTATAAAAATGGACAGAAAGAAGAAAAAAGTATGAATGACTATTTTCAGGATTCAGTATTTTTTGGTGCGGCAGTAAGCTTAATTGCTTATGGTTTGGGAGTTGTGCTGAATAGAAAAACAAAGCTTGCTATTTTAAATCCGCTTTTAATCTCGATTGTTGCAACTATTCTTGTTATTACTTTAGGTCATATAGATTATGATACTTATAATTATGGTGCAAAATATCTTAGCTATCTGTTGACACCTGCGACAGTTTGCCTTGCTGTTCCGCTTTATGAAAAGCTTGAACTATTGAAGGAAAATATCAAAGCAGTTATTGCTGGAATCGGTACAGGAGTAATTACATCATTGCTTAGTGTAGCTGTTATGGCAGTTTTCTTCCAGCTTAGCCACGAGGAATATGTAACCTTCTTGCCTAAATCTATTACAACAGCCATTGGTATGGGTATTTCTGATGAATTGGGCGGCTATGTTAATCTTACAGTTGCGGTTATTATTGTAACTGGTATTATTGGTAACATTATGGGTAAATTTGTATGCAAGGTTTTTCATATTACAGAGCCTATCGCAGTGGGAATTGCATTCGGAACATCATCGCACGCAATGGGTACATCAAAAGCTATGGAAATAGGTGAAGTTGAGGGTGCTATGAGCAGTCTTTCAATTGTTGTATCAGGTATTCTTACTGTAATAGGAGCATCTATATTTTCTATGTTTCTAAAATAAATGAGGTGAAACGCTTGGCTGAACAAAATCACGAATATGAGAAAGTAATTGATTATATTCGCAATCAAATAGAAGCTGAAAATCTTACTATAAATTCTAAGCTTCCTACTGAAAGAGCAATAGCGGAGGAACTTTCTATAAGCCGAAATTCTACAAGAGAGGCTTTGCGTATTTTAGAACATATGGGGATACTTAAAAGTATTCACGGCTCTGGAAATTATCTGACAGATAATATTTCTATGCAGATGTCTGAAATGTTGCGGTATATGATACTGCTTAAAAGTATTTCTAAGCTTGATATATGCCATTTCCGTAGAGATATGGAAAAAGCTGTTTGTCGAGTAATAATGAAATCTGAAATCAGTGAAGATGAGCTTAATAAAATATCAGATATACTTAATTCTGAATCTGATAAATATGATGAGGTTGAGCGGGATAGGCTTTTTCATTATTCGCTGATATATGCTACAAACAATAAGCTTTGGATATGCTTTATGGAAGCTATTATGGATATTTATAGAGAATGGATAGATGAGGTTCTTTCTAACGCAGATAGTGATACTAAAAAGCTTTTAAAAGAAGTACATAATAGCATATTTTCGTCTATCAAGGAAAGAGATATGGCTAAATGCGAAGCTTCAATAGACAAGCATTATGACATAATTGAAAGAGAACTTTTTATGAGGTGATTTACTATGAAATATAAGGTTTATATTTTTGATATGGACGGTACAATTCTTAATACACTTGAGGACCTTGCAAACGCATTGAACTATTCATTGGGAACAAATAACTATCCTGAAAGAACCATAGATGAAGTAAGAAGATTTTTAGGAAACGGCATATATAAGCTTGTAGAGAGAGGCGTACCTACTGGCACTGAAAAGGCAGATATAGACAAGGTTTTCAAGACATTTAAAGAATATTATTCTGTTCATTGCGAGGATAAGACAAAGCCTTATGAAAATATAATTGAAATTATCAAGAAATTGAGAGTGGAAAATTGTCATATAGCGGTTGTTTCAAATAAGGCTGATTATGCTGTGCAAAAGCTTTGTGAGAGATATTTTCCGAATTTGATAGATATAGCAGTTGGTGAGCGTGAAAATGTAAGAAAAAAGCCTGCTCCTGATTCTGTATTAGAGGTTTTGAAAAAGCTTAATGCAGATAAATCAACAGCAGTTTATATTGGAGATTCTGAGGTTGATATTCAGACAGCCAAAAATGCTGATATGGATTCGATTATTGTAACTTGGGGCTTTCGTGAAAAGGCTTATTTACTTGAAAATGGTGCAAAGCTTACAATAGATAAACCGATAGATATATTAAATATTTAAAGCATAATATTGATTTAAGATTAGAACTGACAGTATGTAAAATTACTGTCAGTTTTTTGCTGTTAAGTGTACAACTTTATGTTTGTGTTTATGTTGATGTATATATCAACAAGGTTTTGATTTTAAAAAAATAAAATTATATTTTGCAGCTTAATAAACTGAAACAGACAGAAAAAATTAAATAATTTAAGAAAATCTCGGTTGAGTGAAAGCTTAATCGAGAGTTTATCTAAAAATGTAATTTTTAGGTTGATTTTTTATGGTTTTAAATATATACTTTAATATAAGTGATTATGTTTTCTATATTTTATGGGTAGATGGTGGGGCAAGTATGGATATTGCCATAATAGATGATGAGCAAGTTTTTTTGGAAATTTTTAAATCAGATGTAATTAAAATATGTAATGATAATGATATTGAGTGCTATATTGATACTTTTAATAGCGCAAGAAATATTATGGAAATATATAAAAATTATCATCTGATATTTTTGGATATAGATATGCCGGGAACAGATGGGATAACTGCTCTCAGGGAGATAAATAAAATCTATAATCCAAAGGAATTTCCTTATATTGCATTTGTTACAAGCAAAGAGAATCTTATTTATGAAGCTTTGAAAGAATTTCCTTATACATTTATAAGAAAAAAAGATATTAATGGGCTTCTTGAGAATTGTATCTGCAATATTTATGAAAAAACAAATCCTAAAAAACAAAAATATACGATAAAATGCGGAAGAAATTTGGTTAATGTATTTATAAAAGATATTATATATATTGACAAAATTAAGAATTATGTTTGGTTTCATACAGTAAACGGTACCTATAAAGAACGAGCTACCATAGAAGAAAAATTTGCGGATTTAATGTCTCAAAATTTTGTAAGAACACATATAGGTTGCCTTGTCAATTTGGATTATATCTTTGAAGTAACACCAAATTCTGTGTTGTTAGATAACGGAGAAAGCGTAGTTTTATCAAGAAAATATTATAATGAAGTAAATAACAGATATTATGAAAGTTTGGTGGTTGATGATGATTGATGCAATAGTAGAAATAAGTGTAAATGTATTTCAATCCTTTATGTATATAGGATTTTTATTTTTACTATTTAATAAAGGAAAGAAGACTAAGAAAGATTATATAGGATTTTTCTCTTTTGTAGCTATACTATTTATTGCACTTACATATTTTTCTTTTAATCCAATACATTTTACTAATTTAGACGAAATCATATATACATGTATACAAATCGTATATGCAGTATTTCTGCTAAAAGGGAATATATTTGCAAGAATAATTATGCCAGTTATATCTCAAATGATAAATACTGTAATAAGCTATGGCTTTGCTTTCACTATAAGTTGCTTTACACCTGAAACAGTTGGAAGCCTTGTGCTAAAAGCATCTATATATAGATATTTATGTATGGGATTAATAACTTTAACTAATATCTTAGTACTTTTAATTATTTTAAGGTTTAACAAGACGGAATTTAAATTTAAGAAATGGACAGATATTGTATCATTTTTAGTTATTCCGGTTATGTCAGTATTGATTATATATTCATGTGTATATATATCTATTTTAACAGAATTGAATCCAGAAATAGTTGGGCTTTTAACATTTATTTGTTTAAGTATGACAGCTATTGCGGTTATAACATGGTTCATGATGACAAAAATAAGCAAAAGCAACGAGATTAAAACAAAGCTTTTGCTTACAGAACAAAGGGAACAGCTTTATAAAGAAGATATTTTACATACTAATGAACAGATAGAAAATATGTCAAAAACAAAGCACGATATGAAAAATAATATATTATGTTTAAGTAGATTGATTGCTGATAGTAAGTATGAGGAAGCAGAAGAATTTTGCAATTCTATATCAGAAAACCTTGAGGCAATTTATACACCAATATCTACAAATGACCCTCTGCTTAATGCAATTATAAATGTTGAGCGTGACAAGGCTTTAAATAGTAAAATTGATTTTAGGGTGAGTATAAATGAACAGGTTGTCAGTGATATAAAAAGTAATGATATAGTTTCAATAGTCGGTAATATGTGTGATAATGCAATAGAATATTTGAGAAAACAACCTGAAAATAAACGAAAAATGACGCTTGATATATCATATAAAAAAAGTTATATTGTAATTACTTGTAAAAATAAAATATCTGAATCTATACTTTCGCTGAATCCAGATTTAGCTACAACTAAAAAAGATAAAGTAAGCCATGGTAAGGGAATGGGTATTATTTCAGATTGTGTTAAAAAATATAATGGCGACATAAGATATTATGAGAAAGATAATTATTTATATGTATCTGCTATAATTCATAGCAATAGAATTTCGAATTAAAAATACATTAATTTTGTATAAAATTTGTGGAGATTAAAGCCGATTGAAACCAAATAAATCTCCAACTCGACTTTAATTTGACCTCTTCACACTAACCTTTTGTACCAACGGCGTATTTCATTACAACGATTACCGAACAGGCAAACAAAATTTATTCTTATTTTTACTCGTAAGGCAATCAATAAAAATGTAATAATTGTCTATATTCAGGGCCTTATTGGTTTGAATTTAAAAAATAAACAAATATTCAATAATATCCAGTGGCTTTTTTTGGATTCTCACTTGATATTTTAAGAAAATTACTTTATAATATGTAATATGTAAAATTTGTTTAACTACAAATGAATGGAGGAAAAGGGATGGGTATCGAAAATAAAAATGATGTCCTTTCTAAAGCAGTAAGTGAAGTAGAAGCATCTAAGGGCTATATGCGTTTGCAGAAGCTTTTTGATGATGCAACTTTCACACAGGTTGATGCTTTTGCAAAATCAGAGGGCGGTTATGCTGAAGCCGTTGCAGGCTATGGTTATATTAATGGCACAGGAGTTTATGCCATTGCACAAAATAGCGATTTAAGTGGCGGTGCAATGTCACAGGCTCAGGCGGCTAAAATAAAAAAGGTCTATGACCTTGCACAAAAAACAGGTGTACCTGTTATTACAATTTATGATTCAATCGGCGGAAGACTTACCGAAGGTTCACAGCTTTTGACAGCTTATGGAGAAATTCTCAAAATGTCAAGTGCACTTTCTGGGGTTATTCCTCAGATTTCTGTTGTACTTGGTCCTTGTCTTGGAACACAGGCACTTATTGCGGCTTGTGGTGATGTAGTCATTGCAGCAAAGGGTGCAGAGTTTTCACTTGATGTAAATACAGGTTCAACAGCTGAAAAGGCTTTTGAAAATGGCACAGCACATCTTCTTGCAGAAGATGAAGAAGATGCTATTGCGATTGCTCGTGATGTTGCATCAATGCTTCCTGCAAATAATATAGAAACAGCTGCTGGCTTTGAGTTTGCAGATGCTTCTGAAAATGTTGCAGATAATACTCCTGCTAATGACATTCCTGAGCTTGTTGCTGATGACGGAAGTTATCTTGAACTTTCAGCAGCGTATGGTGATGATGCTGTCACAGCACTTGCAACACTTACAGGAATTACAGTAGGTTTTGTTTCTGCTGGTACAAAGATTCTCGGTGGAGATGCTTGCAAGAAGATTGCTCGTTTCGTTCGTTTCTGTGATGCATTCTCAATTCCAGTTATCACATTTGTAGATTCAGAGAAATTCTGTTGCCTCAAATCGGCTGCAAGAGTTTCAAGTGCATATGCTGAGGCTACAACTGCAAAGATTTCAGTTATCACAGGTGAAGCTTATGGTGCTCTTTATGTAGCACTTGCAGGAACAGGCTCTAATGCAGATATTACATTCGCATATCCGAATGCGTCGGTTTCCCCACTTAATCCATATGCATCTGCTGTTATTATGCTTGGTGATGAGATTGGCAAGGAGCTTAAAGGTTCTGCTAATCCACAGGCTGATAAGGAAGCACTTGTTGCTAAGTTCAAAGCAGAAAACTGCTCTGTATTCGAGGCTGCTGCAAATGGCTATGTTGAAGATGTTATCACACCATCAGCAACAAGAGCAAAGCTTGCGTCTGCACTTGATATGCTTATTGGCAAGAGAGTACAAAGACTTCCAAAGAAGCACAATAACTTGTTTATCTAATGAATTTTTGAATATACTTCGATTTTCGAAAGGACGATTTATAATATGAAGAATCTTAAAATTACCGTAAACGGCGTAGCATATGATGTTCAGGTTGAAGAAGTTGGCGGTTCAGCATCAGCTCCAGTAGCAGCACCAGCAGCACCTGTAGCGACCGCACCAAAGGCAGCACCAGCAGCTGCTCCTACAAGCGGTGAGCCACTTAATTGCCCAATGCCTGGAACAATTATTTCTGTTAATGTTTCTGTTGGACAGCAGGTTAAGCTTGGTGATGTAGTTGTTGTTCTTGAAGCTATGAAGATGGAAAATGAAATCAAGGCTCCAAAGGATGGCAAAATTACTTCTGTTAATGTAAATAAGGGTGATGCAGTTGAGTCAGGTACTCTTCTTGTAACAATCGGCTAATTGGAGGTCATAAAGAATGGCTAAGAAAAAAATACTTGTAACAGAAACAGCTCTTCGTGACGCACATCAGTCGCTCATAGCAACTCGTATGCCAATAGAAGATATGCTTCCGATACTTGATAAAATGGATAAAATAGGTTATCATTCAATCGAATGTTGGGGCGGTGCGACATTTGATGCCTGCTTGCGTTTCTTGAATGAAGACCCATGGGAGAGATTGAGAATTCTCCGCAAGAATCTTCCTAATACAAAGCTTCAGATGCTTTTCCGTGGACAGAATATGCTCGGCTATCGTCACTATGCTGATGATGTTCTTGAATATTTTGTACAGCGTACAGTTGCTAACGGTATTGATATTATAAGAATTTTTGATGCACTTAACGATATTAAAAATCTTCAGGTTGCTATTAAAGCTGCAAAGAAAGAAGGAGCACACGCACAGGTTGCTATTTCCTACACAACAGGTCCAGTATTCACACATGAATATTATGTAGAATACGCTAAAAGAATTGCTGATGCAGGTGCAGATTCTATCTGTATCAAGGATATGGCTGCTCTCCTTACACCATCTGAAACTTATTCACTTGTTAAGGAAATCAAGAAAGCTGTTGACCTCCCAATTCAGCTTCATACACACTATACATCAGGACTTGCTTCAATGTGCTTACTCAAGGGTATCGAAGCAGGCGTAGATATAATCGACACAGCGATTTCTCCATTGGCTCTTGGAACATCACACGCTCCAACAGAATCTATGGTAGCGGCTCTTGCAAATACAGATTATGACACAGGTCTTGACCTTGTTGCACTTTCTGAGGTTCGTGAATACTTTATGACACTTAGAAAGAAGTATATCGACAGCGGACTTCTCGACCCATCTATGCTTGCAACAGATGTTAAGGCACTTATCTATCAGGTTCCAGGCGGTATGCTTTCAAACCTCCTCTCACAGCTCAAGCAGGCAGGCAAGGCTGACCAGCTTACAGCAGTTCTTGAGGAAGTACCTCGTGTTCGTAAGGACGCAGGTTATCCACCGCTTGTTACACCTACATCACAGATTGTCGGTACACAGGCAGTATTCAATGTCATTATGGGTGAAAGATACAAGATGTGCAACGACCAGTTCAAGGGACTTGTTGCTGGTAAATACGGTACAACTCCAGTGCCGATTGACCCTGAGTTCAGAAAGAAGATTATAGGCGATGAGCCTGCAATCGACTGTCGCCCTGCTGATTTACTTGAGCCTGAGCTTGATAAGCTTCGTGCAGAGATTCCTGAGTGGATTGAGCAAGAGGAAGATGTTCTTTCTTATGCACAGTTCCCGAAGGTTGCTCTCGATTTCTTCAAAAAGCGTAGAGATAAGAAAATTGGCATTGACTCTAAAAATGCAGACTTGGAAAATAAAATCCACGCTGTCTAATTAGCAATATTAAGAAACGGTGCCAAATGGTGCCGTTTTTTGCATATTTATAGGGGAGATGATGCCTTGAATATAGTAGTTATGGATTATAAAACTGTTACAAGTGGAGATGTTTCGCTCAAGGCTTTTGAAGATTTCGGAAAAGTAACCTATCTTCCGTTGACGTCACCTAAGAATGTGGCAGAGGCAATAAAAGATGCTGATGTTGTGCTTTGTAATAAAACACCAATGACAGCAGAAAATATGTCAGGTGCAAAAAATCTTAAATTCATAGGACTTTTTGCGACAGGCTATAATAATATAGACCTCGACTATACCAATACTCACGGAATAACCGTCTGCAATGCAGGAAGCTATTCAACAAGTGCGGTTGTACAACATACTTTCGCACTTCTGCTTGAAATGACTAATCGTGTTGCTAAATATAATGAATTTACTCATAAAAATGGTTGGTGTGAAAGCGAAACCTTTTCGCCATTTATTTATGATATAATGGAACTTTCTGGAAAGACTATGGGTATAGTCGGCTATGGCAGTATTGGTAAAGCGGTTGCAAATGTGGCTCGTACCTTTGGAATGAATGTTATCGTAAACACAAGAACAGTTCGAGAGGACGGTATTACAAAATTTGTTTCGTTTGATGAACTTCTTGAAAAAAGCGATATAATTTCTCTGCATTGTCCGCTGAATAAGCAATCTGAAAAGCTTTTTAACGCAGAAACCTTTGCGAAAATGAAGCAGGGAGCATATTTTATAAATACAGCTCGTGGCGGAATAGTTGATGAAGTGGCTCTTACAGATTCGCTAAAAAGCGGTCATCTCGGCGGAGCAGCTGTTGATACAATAGCTGTTGAACCAATGAGAAATGATTGTCCGTTGAAAGATGCTCCTAACTTGTTGATAACACCTCATGTTGCTTGGGCTCCTAAGGAAACAAGAGAACGCCTTGTCGGTATTGTCTATAACAATCTTAAAAACTTTATAGACGGAAAGCCTACAAATGTAGTTACAGCTTGATTCGGTGAGAAGCCTATGGATAAAACACAGAGCGAGCTTAACAGGCTTTTATATGATGCAAGGCACAATACTGAGCTTAGAGATAAGCTTTTGGCAACAAGAAATGCCAAAGACCCTATGAACGAATTTTGCAAGGTTTCGCAAGATTTAGGTTATAATATAACTATTGGTGGTTTATTCGCGCTTGGTCAGGATATGAATGACAGCAAGTTAAGAAGTGTGAACGGAGGCGGAGTCGATGGTATTGATGGCTGGGACGATGCCTACGAAACCTTCTTTTACTCATTAAAATAAATATTGAGGAGGAATTTTCATGAAAAAAGAGGCAAAAAAAGTTGCTATTGTAGGAACAGGTATGGTTGGTATGAGCTATGCTTATGCAATGCTTAACCAGAATGGCTGTGACGAAATGGTCCTTATCGACATCAACAAGGAGAGAACTATCGGTGAGGCTATGGACCTTAACCACGGTCTTGCTTTTGCACCATCAGCTATGAAGATTTATGCTGGAGAATACAGCGATTGCAACGATGCTGACATCGTTGTTATCTGTGCGGGTGTTGCACAAAAACCAGGCGAATCAAGACTTGACTTGCTTAACAGAAATGTTGCAGTCTTTAAGACAATCGTTGAACCAATCGTTGCAGTAGGTTTTCACGGAATTTTTCTTGTTGCAACTAACCCTGTTGATATTATGACTTATGTAACCCGTAAGCTTTCAGGATTCCCTGCAAAGAGAGTTATCGGAAGTGGTACTACTCTTGATACTGCAAGACTTCGTTTTCTAATTGGCGATTACTTCGATGTCAACCCAAGAAATGTTCACGCATATGTAATTGGTGAGCATGGCGATAGTGAGTTTGTTCCTTGGTCGCAGGCATTGATTTCTACAAAGCCTGTTGTAGATGTAGTAAAGCAAAATCGTAATTTCTCTATGAATGAACTTCTGAAGATTCAAGAGGAAGTTCGTACATCTGCTCAGGTTATTATTGAGGCAAAGAAAGCAACTTATTACGGAATTGGTATGGCTTTGACAAGAATTACTAAGGCGATTTTCCAAGATGAGAATAGTATTCTTACAGTTTCTTCTATGCTTATTGGTGAATTTGGAGAACAAGATGTTACTATTGGTGTTCCTGCTATTGTTAATAGAGATGGTATCAAGGATATTCTTGAGCTTAACCTCAACGAGGACGAAATCGCTAAATTTAAAAATTCTTGTGAAACACTTAGAGAATTCTATGGTCAGTTGAATTTGTAATATGCTGACAGCTTTTATTAAATTGTTTTAGCAAGCTTTAACTGGCAACGACCTTATGCCTTACACACTTTTAGCGACTTATTCACTGCAAATATAGTTTAAAGCTTTGCTATTTACGCAGCAACACAAAATGTGTGCTTTATAATTTAATTATAGTATAATTTTCTGATTATGTCAAGAATAAAACACAATTTGTGTAAATTCGATATTGCTATGAAATGTACGAGCTTTTAATATGAAGTTCGTACATTTTGTTTTTGTGGTAAATAATAATTTATATTATACCTAAAAAATCAAGTATATATTGTGTTCAAAATCATTCTTTTGTTTAAAAAGATTATAATTAGCACATAAATTATATTGAAAATCATTCTGTATTTGACTGTGTAAACTATTATAAAGATTGTTCATCTTATAAATTTCTATTAAAATACCAAAAGGTGCACCAACAAATACATCTAACAATAGTACAACAGAAGGTTCTGGCTATAATATTGGAACAGTACTTTAAGTCATAAAATAATAAAAATTAAACTCTTTATATAATCTAAAAGTTTAGAAAAAAGTGTAGCAGAAAATTGTAACACCACATATAAATATTAGACTTTTAGTCTGTTGCTTTTTGTGGCTTATTTTATATTTTGACAAAAAACAACCTCCATTTTAGGATTATTCCTAATAATGGAGGTTGTTATTATCTGATTATAAAATTAAGTCTGTTTCTTCAAGGCGTTTATTAAAGAACCTCATTGCTCTCATACAAGGCTTACGGAAGAGGATTCCTATTATCAATGCTAAAGGTATGAAGCAAAGGAGATATAGTATGTTTTCCCAGTAAGCACTGTATGTAACACCTGCTATTGTTTCTCTTACAGCATTAATAGCATAGTTAAATGGCATAAATCTGATTAGATTCTGGAAGAAATTAGGTAAAAGCTCTGGTGGGAATGTACCGCCTGAACCTGCAACCTGAACAATCAATATAATAACTGCTATTGCCTTTCCTATAACACTGAACGAAATTGTCAATGAGTAAATAAGAAGTGAAAAAACAATGATAATTATCCAGGTTGTAAGAATGAAGAGAAAGAGGTTTTCGCACTGAATTTTTAGGAAGAATACATCACCAAGAGCTGTGATAGTAGCCTGAAGCAATGATATTACCATAAATATCAAATATCTTCCAAAGTACTCCTGATAAGGTTTGACCTTGCCAACAGTTTTTATATCACTTTTGCTGAGTTCAGTTTTAAGAACCGCAACAAGGACGATACCACCGACCCACAAAGCAAGAACTGTATAGAACGGTGCCATTGCTGAACCATAATCAGATACTGGAAATATCTTTTCAGTGTTTATCTTAACAGGACTTGAGATAAAGTCACTTACTGCCTTTGGGTCACCAAAAACAGTACCTATAAGATTTTCAATAGTTGAATTTTCTTTTAAATTCTGAATTTTTTTCTTAATGGTATCAATATTATTGATTCCCTTATCAATTAACTTTTCTACATCATTAAATGTACTACTTACAGAAGTAACTATTTTTTGTGCGGAATTTAATGCCTCCTCAATATCATCAGTGACAGTAGAAGATGTGAGAACATCTGAAACCTTATCGAGTGCATCACCTGATTTATTGATGACCTTTTCTATTGATTTTTTTGCAGGAGTTAAATAATTACTCTTAAAGTTAGCAATAGAATTCTTTGTAGAATCTGCCAATGCTTTAATTTCACTGCCAAAGTCGGCTGGAAGTACATTTGAATTTTTTAATGTAGATGCCACTGAATTAAGCTTCGTAATTATCTGGTTTTGAGTTTTATTCATATCTGTTAAAAATTCAACAACATCAGAAATCTTAATATCAGCTTTAATATTAGAAATAAGTTTATTTATTTCTGTCTTTATCTGAGTAATGGAATTTTGAGTTTCTTTAATGATAGCATCAATATCGCTTTTTAAGTCTTTAGGCAAAGAACCTGTTTCTTTGATTTTTTGAGTTGCATCATTTATTTTAGAAATAATAGCACTTTGTTTTGTATTGAGTGAATTAAGCTTTGCAATTGCATCAGATGTATCTATCCCAAACTTTTCAGACAAAGTATTTAAAGCAGAGATAAGTTCGTTATTAGCGGCAATTATGCTTTGATTGATAATTTTTATCTCGTTAAGCTTATCTGCTGTGGTAGATGTATCTTTTTCAATAGTGTCAAATATAGTATCGAGCTTTTGGCTTAAAGAGTCTATAAGAGAAGAAATCTTCGCTGTGGAAGTTTCAATAGTATTAACTAAGCTTGTGATACCGCTTGAGCCTGTATTATCGAGGCTATTAAGAATATTAATAATATCATTATTTATCTCAATAATCTTATTGCAAATATCAGTAAGATTCTGAAGGTCGTCAGCAATATCTTTAGAACCATTATTTACTTTAGTAATAACTGTATTAAGCTGATTGCTGAATGATGAAGTAAGCGAATCAAGAGAAGCAATGCTGCTTTCAAGAGTTGAAGAAAGTCCAGTTGATGCAGACTTAATTGCCGTACTTGCATCTTTAATAGAGTTTACAAATTCATTTGTATCTTTAAGCTTATCTTTAAGTTTTGGAAGTGAATCCTTATTTGACTTAATTAAGGAATTTACTGAATCCATACTTCCAGAAATTACATCTATTGTAGATTTCAATGAATCAAGAGATATTTTTCCGTCATCAAGAGTGGAAATAATATTATCACAAATCTTATCTTTGTTTTCTGATATTTCGTCAGAAGATGTATTAAGCACTGTTGCGGCAATATTTGTAATTTCAGCAACAAAGCTTGAGTTTACCTCTGTTTGAATAGCCTGAATACCTTTATCGGTGATTTTAGGTGCAATAGCGTTTTTCTTTTCATTAACAAGGTATGTAATTTCAGGTCTTTTAAGCTCACCAGAGGCTATACTTACAAGATTTTCGCTGAAATTTTCAGAAATAATTACTACTGCATAATAATCGCCATCAATTATACCTTGGTCGGCAGTATCTTTGTCTACAAATTCCCAACCCATTTGAGTATTTTTTTTAAGATTATCAACTATATTGTCACCAAATGATGTCTTTAGAGGTCCAATCTTACAACCTTTATCGAGATTGACAACTGCAACTTGGATATTTCCTGAGTTATCATACGGATTCCAGTTAGATGCAATATTAAACCACGCATATAAAGCAGGAAGAACACTAAGTCCAATAACCACTATAAAGGCAATTACACTTCTGAAAATCTTTTTAAGGTCATGCTTAAAAATAGAAAAAATTTTTTTCATTCGCTTTCGTCCTCACTTTCGTCATCTTTTTCTTCTGGCTCATTCTCATCTTCATATCCAAGATATACACGCAGCCTATATATTCTATATTCATTGTGTATAAGATAGGCAACTACGAAGATAATTGTAATAATCCAAAGTACCAGAAAGAATAGTTTTGATTCAAGACTGAACATAAGCGCCAGAAATACAATAGCGGATACAGCTATAAATATAATTCCTATTCGATTGACTTTCTCACGCTTTTCTTTCATTTCCATATATTCGTATTTTACACGAAGATATGTATTGTGTTCGATGTCACGCTCGCTTAACAAGGGATTATATTTATCTTCTTCAATCATAATAACAAACCTCCCTTTATTTATAAGAAATTTTAGAAAAGTAAAAAGAAGCTTTTCTAAGATGGAATAATATTATACCTTATTTAGCTGTTTTTTTCAATCTACAATATAAGTCGTTTGTAGAAAATCGGGAGTTCTTGTACAGATTTTACTAATATCAGTTACTACAATGCGTTGATTAAAGAGTATAAATTTGCATAAACTATGCTTAGCTAAATAAAAAAGCTGTTTATATGGGGGAATTTCTGTGAGGATTAAAAAATATATTACTTTATTGTTTATAACAGCGTTAATTATAATAACAATATTTGCAGTTGGTAATTTCGCAAAAACAACAATTCCGGTTGTTAATATTTTTAATGTAATCAAAAGTAAATCTGATGAAATAGTGCAATCAACGGGTAAGGTCGGCTATATAAATCAAAAAAATGTAAAAGCGAATTATGATTGTGTAGTTACGGATATTTTTATAAAAGAAAATGACAATGTAAAAAAGAACGATGAGATATTAAAAGTGGCTGTTGTAGAATTGCCCTCTAATATAGATATGGGTAATATATCTAAAATAATAGATAAGTATAAAAATTATGATATTAGCCAAGCAGAATATAAAACGATAGTTGCTCCTGAGAGCGGAACAGTAACTTCTTTTAAAATTCAAAAGGGTGATATTATCACAAAGGGGACTGGACTTTTTACTATAACAGATAAATCAGGATTATCAGTTAAGCTTAATATAAACGAAAACCAAATCTCTAAAATACAAGAAGGTCAGAGCGTTACTATAACAGGAAATGCTTTTGATAAAAAAAGCTATACAGGAAAAGTCATTTCAATAGCTGATGAAGCGGAAGAAACTGCTACCGATATTGGGCGTGAAACTACTATTGAAGTAGATGTAAAGGTTGAAAATCCCGATGAAGAAATCAAACGAGGATATACCGCAAAGTGTGCAATAATTATTGCATCTGATGATTCTTCAATAATAGTTCCTTACGAATCGCTTGGAAGTGACAATAAAGGAGATTATGTTTATAAATTTCAGAATAGGAGAGCGGAAAAGCAATATGTAATTATAGAATGTGAGCTTACTGATGGTGCAAAGATAAAAAGTGGACTTAAAGATGGAGATAGAATTATAAAAAATATTTCTGAGCTTTCTGATAGTGAAGCTCAAGCTATTCATATTGAAGGTGAATAAGTATATGAATGAAGTTTTTTGCTGTGTTATGAGAGGTTTAATAAGAAAAAAGGGGCGAAGCTTACTGACGATAATAGGTATTGCTATTGGTGTTACAGCAGTTATCATAATAAGCAATATCTCACAATGTGGAGCCGTGGCCGTAAGTTCAGAGCTTGATAGTCTTGGAGTAGGTGGACTTTCTGTAAGTCTTGATAATACAAATGCTGATTCTGATGCAGTATTATCTGATAATGAATTGAATATTATAAAAAACTCATCATATGTAGAAAAAGCTATGCCTTTGATTTTTCAGACCGCAACTGTTAATTCTCGTGGAGAAAATACGCAGGCACTTCTATGGGGAATTGACCAAAACGCTAAAGAAGTTATATCTCTTAAATTAATGTATGGACGATTTATAAACAAAGGAGATATTGCTACTAATGCAAGAGTTTGTCTTGTAGATGAAAGCTTTGCTAAAGAAAATTTTGGTTATAGTAATATAGTTGGCAGAAAAATTACAGCTTTGTGCTCTGGCAATTATGAAAATTTTGAAGTTATAGGGGTGATAAAAACTGGTAGCGGACTTTTACAAAATATGATGGGAAACTATATTCCTACATTTATGTATCTTTCATATACCACTATGCAAGAATTATATGATATGAGTGATTTTCACCGTATAGCAGTAAAGATAAGTGATGGTGCTGAACCAGATATAGTTGGTGAAAAGCTTGTAAAAGCTCTTTCTACAGAAACGGGTTTTCAGAATAGTTATATAGTTGAAAGTATGGCTAAACAAAAAGAAGGTCTATCTCAGCTTATGAATATTGTTACTATGATTTTATCGGCAGTTGGAGGGGTTTCTTTATTTGTGGCAAGTCTTAGTATTATGAATGTTATGCTTGTATCAGTTGGAGAAAAAAAGCGTGAAATAGGTATTAAAAAAGCCATAGGAGCATGCAGAGGAGATATTCTTAAGGAATTTTTAATAGAGGCTTTTATACTTACAATGTCAGGTAGTATTCTTGGTGTAATTTTAGGCATTGTAATATCCTTTATTGGAGCATTTATGCTTGGGATATCCATTATTATTAGATATGATATTATTGCATTTACAGTCATATTCGCTCTATTTACAGGTATAGTTTTTGGTATATATCCAGCGAATAAAGCTTCTAAATTAAAGCCAGTAGATGCACTTAGAGGCGAATAGACTTTATAAAGATTTATTATACAAATATGTAAGTGAAAAATATCAAATCCCATAATCTACATTATCAACAACAATTATAATGCGTATTATGGGATTTTTTTCTATAAAAGCTGTATTTAAATCTTCCGAAAGATTGCTTTTCTGTGCTATTGCAAGGACATGGAAACCTTTTATCATTCAGCTTATCTATGTTTCAAAATCTGACTGCGAATTTCCTCTGTCAACGGCTCAATATCTCCACCATATTCGGCAAAGGTACATATAGATAGCATTTCTTCAACAGCACCTTTTGTTACCAATTAAAGGAGAAATGTTAAGTATTGTAAATTCTTCTGTACCGAATATTTCCCTCGGCGTCATCAAAGTGTGTGATTGAGTACGGACCGTTGGGATATTTCGAGCAATAAAGACTTCGGCGAGAGAGCAAACTTGTAAGTTCCGTTATGGCAATACCGTAAAGCTGCTTATGGAAAATATGGTCGATACGCTCTTGCAAATCGGGTAGTTTGTCCTCAAGACCTACAAGCAATCGCTTTGCAATTTCACGCAAAAAAACGCCTGTTTTGAGCAGAACATCAAGGCGAAAATCTCGTCTTTTCAGCTTTGTACCGAGCATTAAACTCCATTCGGGAAAAACGATAGGAACATCGGTATCTTGCTGATTTTCGTCATATGAAGCTCTGCAAAGACAGCGACAACTTGAAACAAGAATGAGAGCAGAACGGCAGAAAATCAAGCTATTGCAGGACGGTGAAGCTGATGAAACAGATATAATGCTTGCAAGGGCAAAGTATAGAGGTACTTCTCAAGAATATACAAGCTTTTCAAAAGCTATGGATTTGCCACAGCAAAGGCAGAGAGTGGCTATTGACGGTTTAGAAAATATTGGGGTTGGAAAATGGAAGATACCTATTGATAAAGTTGTTAGAAGTGGTATAATAAGGGATAAAAGAATAGTTGAAGGAATTGAAAACGGAGAAATTACTAAGCTTTTAAATTCTGAAAAACAAAAACCTCATATCTTAGGTTCAGATATGTACGACCCAGCTAAACATAAAAGTTATTTTATAATATCAGAGGAAGAACTGCAATCAATTATTAATAAGTATTATGGTACTGGCGAGGTGACCATTAACGCTAATGGTATTGCAAATGCTAAAGAGTATATAACTGTTGATAAAATTATTGGTCGTGTAGTATCTTCTAATGGCGAAGATTTAGGAGAAACTGACCGCTTCAGAATTCATTATTCTAAAAGCAGAACACACGCTGTACCAGCAATCTCAAAAAGAAGGTGAAATTATGCTTAATATTTTTAATTATTGGAATAAAAAAATAAGTGTTTTAACGACTACTGGTAAAAAATTTATTGGCGATGTTGAGGATATTATTCCAGCCGATGAGAATGATTCAAATATAAATAGTATTGTTATTCGTTCTACTGATTCTAAGTTTTTGGGTAAACTTGTTGAATTTCCTGAAAACGAGATTGATACCATCACAATCATAAATTAAACCGCTCCTTGAGGGCGGTTTGTTTAATGGAGAATGTTATGGATATAATCGAATTTCATAGTAAAATGAAACAGCATTGTGAAAGTCTGAATGGGAACTGCTCACAATGCTGTTTCTTAGAATACTGCTATTCTCAAAAAAGAGACATTTATAATGATTTTTTGAGCGATGTTATATTTAGCCTTTCAAAGAATGGGGATAGCAATAAGGACATTTCCGCTCAGGTGATTCATAACCATCACAATGTTTTTCGTTCTTAAGTGAACATTGTGCATAAATCAATTCATCATTTTTATTTACCTCCTATAATATATTTCGGACATCAGCCGATAAGTAGATTATAGTGTGAAGTATCAATATGTTCAATAACCGTTTTTAAAGTTAAAATGCTTTAAAGGCGGTTTTTCTATGCCCAAAAGTAGGTGATTTATTTGTTTGAATTTTATTTAGGCTTAAAGATAACAGGAATGATTATATCAGCTTTATTATTGCTTGTTTTAGCAGTAATCGGATTAATACAGCATTTTAAGCACTAACGAAAGCAGGTGAAATAATGGACTTCCGAGAATTTATAGAAGAAAGATTCATAAAAAGAAACTAAGCACTCTGAAAATGGACCATAGTCAATAAAGTAGACAAGTAAAAGAGCAAATTTTACAAAAAATTCATTTCTGCCTGATCAGGAGAGAGGCCGTTATTGTGAGAATGAGGTCTGAAAGAATTGTAGAAACCGTTGATATACTGAAAAATGCTCAGTTTCAGTTCATCAAAGGAAGAGTAAGTTCTGCGGTTGG
>NZ_OLMR01000007.1 GCF_900291955.1 Pseudoruminococcus massiliensis
ACGGAATTGTAAGAGTACCGCCGACATTATACTTTGTTGCAAGTTCAAAAATAGGGCAAATTTCTTTCACCTTATCAATAATCTTATTTTCAATGCTTGTTGGTATAATCGCACCATTAGCACCGAAGGTGAGATTAGTGTCAGCACGAGTTTCAACAGCCTTCGGATTACGGATATAGGCTTCAAAAAGTCTTGTTTCGGTTTCTTCTGTACTGTTCTTTTTATTATCAGGTTCGTCAATTTCAGCTTCTCTTATTTCTTTTACGGCTGAAATAGTCTTATTGAGCCTTGCAAGCTCTGCTTTGATTTCATTATAGCGATTAAGTTCGCTATCCTCAAACGCTCTGTTTTCTGTCTTTGCTTTGCTGATGAGAGCGTCTGCCTCGTCAAGTAGAGCATTTTTCTTTTCGATTAGTGCCTTCATAATAAATTACCTCTCTTTCAAAATTTCAAGTTCTTTTTCATAGATTTCTAAACTATTTGCTTTCGGTGATTCTTTTCCGATAAGCTTTATGTTTCCTGCAATTCCCCTTGTTTCAAAAACATTTGATTCTTCACCCCTTACTTCAACCGAAGTACCGAAATAAGCGGGCGTTTTGTCGAGGATTGAAACTTCTTTCAAATCAATGTCTTCAAGCGTTCGTCTGTCAAGCTCGCCCTCTTTGTCCCAAGTTTCGCCCTCTGCGATAAAGCCGAATGACCACCCACGCAACTCCCCACGCTGAGCCTTTTCGATAACCTCTGTATCACTGATTATTGCCCTCGCATAAAGACCAATATTATCTTCATAGAGTTCAAGGTTACTTGTGGTATCGCCTATTATTTTATCGTGATTAAAGCGAAGCTCTATTGGCGTTCCTCTTTTTATAGCCTTATCGAATGTGCCTGCCCTAACTCGCTCAACAAAGCTTCGTACCGCAGTTGCTCCCTTGCCTTTTGGCATTATGCGACTATCGCGCTCAACAGCATTCACATAACCGCTTATAACAGCCTCATTGTTACTTCTGATTTCGATTTGCAATATTCTCACCTACCTTCGGGTATAAAAATAGAGCAGTTTTAAGCCATACTCAGGGCATTAAAAAAGCACCCTTTCCAGAGTGCTTAGTTTCTTTTTATGAAGCGTTCTTCGATAAATCTGTGTACTTTCTCTTGATTATCCTCAGACAGTTCCTCGAATGACTTATCCAAATTCGCAGTCGCCGTGTATTCTTCAAGCTCATCAAGCTTATTTGCAAGTCTTAAAATCTCTCCGCTAAGTTGTATGGTTTTGGAAACATCATATATTCCCCATTTTTCTTGCAGATTTTCAAGAATTTTAATTTGAGATAGCAATTTTTCTTTATACATATTATCACCACCTTTCAGCCATAGAAAAACCGCCCTCAAGGAGCGGTTAATTATTCTTCTACTATTTCAAATTCATCAGGTGGATAAAGATAATCTTCTTCGCTATTGTCAACAATTCTGTACCATTCTTTTTCAACGGAAAGCACATCGTAAATTTCTCCATATGTAAGCGACACTGGAGAAGTTTCACCAATATATCTAACCTTCATCTAACCACCTCTTTACTTTCATATCGACTTTTTCACCATCTGCTTCGTACCAATGAAGTTCAGCAGTTCGGTTTTTCCCTTCAAAGACTACCGTTCCTTCGCCTCTGACTTTTTGCCACTCGTTAGCTTTTATTTTGTATGTAGATTCAAAATAAAATCTATTCCTTATTGGTGT
Organism: Pseudoruminococcus massiliensis; assembly: GCF_900291955.1. Lineage (GTDB taxonomy): Bacteria > Bacillota > Clostridia > Oscillospirales > Acutalibacteraceae > Pseudoruminococcus > Pseudoruminococcus massiliensis. Next base: position 1,735 of record NZ_OLMR01000007.1, read on the forward strand.
ATTAGTACCTTTACCTGCAAATACTCTAACCTTAGTTATTTTTGTACCTTCTGCAAGCTTTGTATGATTTCCGTTAGGAAGTCTCACAGGGTAATTTTTTCCTGCAGCACCAACACTTTTGCCAATAGTAATACCTCTTGACTTTATTATATCATTCTTATCCGACTTTTCAAGTCTTCTAGAAGATTTTTCGAAGGTTTTTCGCTTTGCTCCTGAACGAACTAATCTTCGTCTTTTTCCTTTATCGAATCTGCCGTCACTATCACGAGGCTGACCGTCCCAGCGTTGCTCTGTTTCCTCAATCATACTATCAGCAACCTGTTGATTTACATTCTGACCAAACATTGTTGTTTGATTTGTGTTCGGAGTATAGATTGTGTTTGTTTTCGGGTCGAGAAGAACATCTTGCAAGCCCAAGCGTATGAAATTAAAGCCAAGTGGTTTTAGGTCTTCTTTATATCGAACCTCATCAGCCTGTAAGAAATTATTTGCTAAACCTATTTGATATGCCTGATAGCGTTTAAGTATATCACCTTTGAGCAATTCTGTTGTATCAAAAGCAAAATAGTGTCTGTGCCTTTCGCTTTCTAAAAGCAAGCCCTGATTCAAAGCTGTTTCAAAAGCCCTTATAACAGGCATTACAGCCGTTTTAATCGCAGTGGTATAAGATTCATCGTTTGCTGTTCCAGCTATGACAGAGGGTGATAGATTAAAAATCTCGCATACATAATCGTTGTTTGCTTTCTTGTTTTCATTCAACTGCATTTCAACGCTTGTATTCGAGGATTCCTTAAAATCTATGCCATCATTCAAGAGCATCATATTATTTCCGTTGTTGCTATATAGCTTATTCCAAGCGTTTCTCAAGCTTTCCATTGCCTCATCACTTAGTTTTCGTGCAGATTTCAAAAAGCCTTTTTTGTTGCCACCATTTACAACAAGATATTTTTCAAAAATCATTGTTTTATAAATTACGGTGAGCAATTCGTTAGCCTCATCAATAACGCCTGTTCCAGTAACTCCATCTGTCGAGCTTCTTAAAACACGAATAAGCTCATCATCACGAAACTTTCTATCATAAATCATAAAATCGGCTTTTTTAAAAATCGGGTCCGAATTTTTCACGCAATTCACATTATTTTGCTTAACATATCTTAAAGATACAAATTGGTTTCTATGCCTTTCTGGATAAATGTATCCGTTTCCGAAAAGCAGATAATCTCTTACAACTGCTTTTTTAAGCTGATAGCAATCAAGTAAATCTCCTGTGGAATCATTAAGCAGGCTTACTCGCTTATCGTCAGTAAGTTCTTGCGTTTCATCACCACATTCGCAATATAACTTGATTGGCAATTCTGCAACTTTGCTTGAAATAAACTCAACGCAGGCAGCTAAGGACGGAATATTCATTGCTTCCGTTTCTGTTACCTTTTCAGCTCCGAGCATTGCTGTTAATGTAGTTGCAAGAGAATTGCTGTCAAGCATTCGCTTTTCTCTTATTCTTTGAAATACTCCCACTTTTTCACCACCTTTAAATTTGTACTGACCAAGCACTGTCGCTTAAAATTTCAAATTCATTCAGCAAATATACTGCATTTATCAAAGCCACAACCATATCAACTTTGCCATTTGATTTCTTTTTGTTTACATACTTATTTTTATTTGTGTCTTCTACACATTTGGCATTTTGAAAATTTATTTCAAGCAATTTATTCTCTTCATATTGAAACTGACCATCAATTATCTTTTCACGCAAAAGCTTTGTTGCTGGATGCAGTACGCTCGAATGTTGCTTAACCTCTACAGTAAGATTGGTATATTTTTGTTCCCATTTTTGAGCAGATGACATAGCGTTGTATCTATCGAATGCAATTCCGCAAACCTCAACGCCATATGTATCTTCAATGTCCAAAACAAATTGTTCAATAACTGCATAGTCAACAACATTATCTCCGCAAGCTATGCACTTTCCAGCCTCGATAAATGTTCTGTAATCAATCTTTTCACTGCGATTTTTAATATCAATCCTGCCTTCCGGTATAAAAGCCAGTACATCAGCAAGAATATTGCCGTAATCGTCAAGCGAAGCCATAGCCACGGCACAATTATCCGTTGTTTCCGCAAGGTCAACACCCAAATACACACGCCGACCTTGCCAGTCTATTCTATCAACCTTACATTTTTGTACCTCATCGACAGGGATATATGTTTCTGTTCCTATGCCCTGATAGATTATATTGCAGTGTTTAGTTAAGAAATTTTCTCTTTTCAGAGGGCTTTCTATTGCGACAGCCCTCTTTTTTACAAGGTCTTCCATAACCTCAGGAACAACCATAGCAAGCGGATTGCCTTGCATTATCACCTTATCATCTGACATCCAGTTCTTAGGCTCATCAGGTTCATATAACAATGAGAAAACACTATCATCTTGAATAATTCCATCAAGGACCTTTTTTGCATAAGCAACTTCATCTTCAAATGGATTGTTTACCGTTGGATACTTTGTGCTGATGATACAACCAAGCTTATTGAGTATCATAAGCTGACCTGAACGCATAGCCTCGAGAGGATAATTGCTTGTCAATGCTCCGACTTCATCAGCAACAAACGCATTCGGCAATTTACCGTCAAGCCTTGATGCAGAGAAATTTAGCGGAAAGTAATCATTTTGATTAAGCATGCAAAGTATATCATCTCTGCGAATCTTGAACTTTCCGTCAAGTGCAGAACTGCTCTGAATAATCTCTCTGATAGCTGTCTGTACTTCTCTCGAAAGTGAACCGTCAGGAGCAACGCTATAAAACTTTGAAAACTTCGGTTCTATAAAAAACAGAATTATAAAAATAACAGCTACAAGGAAGGTTTTGCCGTTTTTTCGGCATATCTCCAATATAGCTGTTTCATATCGTCTATGATTTTTATTGTCTTTATAAACAGTGCAAAGTACGGCGATTATCAGAAAGAATTGAAATCCTGCAAAGGCTTCATAGATTGTTTGTTGTGCTTTCAAACCTCTTGCCATTACAAGCAATTTCAAAATATTATCAATTAAATCTACTGTATCTTCGTTAATGCAGTATTTTTCCGATTTTCCGTCAGCAATTTTCAAAAATTCTTTGCACTGAATTATGACATACTTAGGAGCAATAATTTCACCCTTGCAAACCTCACTGGCGTATTTATAGCTTTGATGTTCCCGAATTTTCACGAGCTATCAGCTCTTTTCAAAATCTGCAAGAGTGGGTCCGTCTGTTCCTTTTTCTTACTAAGGTTAAGGCTTCCTATTTTTGCTCTTGCTTGAGGAGATAGGCTCAGCTCGTTGCAACATCGAAAAAATTCTTGTGTATAAGCTTTTCTTGCTGAAATGATGTCTTTATCTGTCATCAATGTAGGAATTGAGTTTATTTGCTCATCAATAGTGCGAAGTCTGTCTATTGTAATAGCTGTTTGAGACAGAATATATACATCAAGCTGGCCGAGAATATCTGCCCCATCACTATCGAGGACACTCTTTATATACTCAAAAATGACTTTCTGATTTTCTGTAAGATACGCAGGAATTTCAATATTTGAATTACCTTTGAGGCGGTTTTCGGCTTCTTCACGCTCTTTCGTTTCAGCTTTTGTATTGTGTCTGCTTTGTGTTTTTATCGACTTTGCAGGTCTTGCCATCAGACCGCCTCCTTTCAAAATTTCATTTTGGGAATTGTTTGTGTATTGTTGGCTCCGCGTTAGGTGTTCCGTTATATAAGATTTAAGGTCAAACACCTTGGGGGGAGTTCTAAGTAATTGCTTTAATAAGGACATCTGCTTCTATTTCCCCATTATCAGCCATACGATGATGTAGCGAGCATAAGGTAATTAAATTATCATCATCAAGTCGCTTATCAAAATCAACAACAATCGGTATGATATGATGTACAGACAGCCCAACAGTATTCAATCTCTTAGCAGTATTCCTAAGCCCTAATAAACACGCAACACACATATAATTATCACGCTTTTTTATATATTCACGCTTATGTTGCCATTGCTTAGACCACCTGAATCTTTGTATCTCTTTATTCTCTTCTGTAAGTTTTTTCTTATAGTATTTTCGCTTTGGTTTTGGCTTTAACTTACATTCCTCCCCTTGTTTATGTATTCTGCCACAGTATTGACAAGATTTAAGCATAAACTCATCTCTTTTCGTAACAACACAAAAGCCGCCCTATTGGACGGCTCTCATGCAAAATAACTAAGGAGGTGCAAAAATGCAACTCGCACTTGGACCAGGTAACGCCCTGACGGGCGGCATACTCTCATGCGGTCACCTCTATCGCAGTAAGCCTCTGAGGTTAAGTGCTGTACATCTGCGATTATGGCATAAGGGTGTCGTTGTCATCGTCTTATGCACGCTAAGCTATCCGGATAGCTACAACAAAGTTACTGGTGGCAGCTTAGAGGCTTGCACTCTCACTCAGATTTTGAGTTGTACTGTACAGCTGCCGTATTGCACCGCATTGGCGGTGCGTATCGTAACATATAGAAAGAAGTACGCAAGTTGTTGGCGGTGGAGTGCTTAGCATAGTAGCTTCACACTCTCGTCCGCCCTCATCTCACAGTTTAATTATATTTCATTTGCATACTGAAATTCAATGAAATTTACTGAAATGCTTTAAGCTTTTGCCGTGAATATTATGAACTTGTCGTTCAGTGTAGTGCATCATATTCGCTATCTCCATCCAGCTTTTATTATTTATGTATCGCTCTGTTAAAAGTATTCTTTCGACTGGGTCATTTATCTGCTTTATCTCATTTCTTATCTGAGATTTTAAATCTACAAGCTTATCAATTTCAAGATTTATTTCATTCTGCAAATCTACTATTTTATCTATGATTCGCATAGTATTATTCTCGCCACCAGATTGGACTTTTTCTGAAATTACAGGACTTGAAATCGATGTAGCCATAAGCTTCAGACTATAAAGCTCCGACTGCTTTGCGTTAATAAGCATATCAAGTACCCTTGCCTGATTCAGATATTCTTTCGCCGTCATTCCAGTCACTCCTTAACTCAAGATACTTATTCAAGTACCAAATTGCTTTTTTAATATCCTCGTCACCGTTCTTGTTCTTATGCCTGTAAAGATACTTGAAAGCGTTGCAGATACAGAAGTTCTGCACTGCCTCTTTGCCTTGGGTTTCAAGCATTACCTCTATGCACTCAAACTTGCCAGTATAATGCGTAGGGTGATTTACATTATCGTTGTCGTTCATTCTGCTTACTCGCTTTCATCTTCATAATTTTCACCTTGCCACATGCCTGTTTTGGAATCATAGAAAATATAACCATTTACTGCAAGCTTGTCGAATACATAATTAATTAATCCCGGTCTTTGAGAAATCCATTTAAAAACTTCATCGTTTTTATAACTATATTTTTCGCCCGGCAAAGTTCGCCTAAGCGGAGGCATTTCTTTTGCAATGATTAACCTTTTGTCTTTAGACTTCGCTTTAACTCTTGCCATTATTTCAACACCCTTTAATTCCGCTCTCGAATTTTTAATAAATTCAATATGGTTTTATAGTATTCTGATTATGTTTATTGCTATTTTACACTAAAAGTATGTACCAATAACTCTAATTTTCAGCATATAAAAACCGCACACCATATCAAGAGTGTGCGGCATAAACTAATACTATTTTTTTCTGTCCAATAGATAATAAAATCTTCTACGGATTTTCCAATACAAGTACTTTCCACAAGGGATATTTCTTTTTATAGACAGATATTCGTATGTAACATTTTCATTTGTTATTGCTTCAAGCATAATCGGATATATTATTTCAGTATTATCTCCGTATATCTCAATGATAGCTTGATGTAATGTCAACTCGAGCAAATCACAATTCTTTCTGTACTGTACAAAAAGTTCTTTCGTCTTCGGTTTCTGCCAATCCCAATATTGTAGACACCAGTTATATAGTTCTCTGTATCTGTATTTCGATATGTTGTCAAGCTTTAAATCTCTGTGTTTGGGCACGACAGACACCTCCATATTCCGCTCTCATCTTCTTGTTTTTAATCTTCAACTTCTAATGATTGCTTTTTAGTTTCAGAACGCTCAATTTTAATTTTACCGCTTGCAGTTCTCGAAATCTTTGCTTTTATTCCATTAGCAATATGTAGCGAAGCAGAGTACATTTTCCAATATGCTACTTGTTCTACAATTTCACGCATAAGTTTTATACTTTCATCTGCAATAGGAATATAGCCATTCTCTGTACAATCAGGGCCGAATAGTTCATAAATAGTATCTGTAGCACGCTGTATTTGGCTTTGAATTTTTCGTTCTCTTTGAGCACCGTCACAATTACATTCTTCATTAAGTGAAACCTGTCCGCAGAACGGACAAACGCCTTCAAAATTGATTTTCTTATTTTCTTTATCACTCATTTTATTTTCCTCCACTTAAATATTTTGTTATTACTTCAACCGCCTGAGCACAGCCAACACAAACTACAGCAACATACCCTTGATTGTTTAACGCTTCAAGCCATTTGCTTTGATTGTCTGTTGCTTTATTTTTGCCTGCTTTCATCTCGATATATAGTCCATGATATTTTCCACGAGGAACTGGCAAACATATGTCCGGCACTCCTGATTTAACACCTTGCTTTTTTAAATTTGCAGCCTCTTGTTTATTTCTGCTTCCGCCATTTGGAATATGATGCATAAGCCGCAACTCTGGATATATCCCATATTGATATGATGCCCAACGGAATAAAGCTTCTTGCTCGGCGGCTTCGTGCTGTGTGTGACTTTTATGTAATTTTGCAGAACTTAAAAAGCCTATTGCTTTACAAGGCAAACCACAAGAAGAACATATACAGCCATCAGAAAACTTACTCTTGATTTCGTACATCGCTCTACAATTCACGCATTGTAATGCAATATTTTCTGTTTTTCTTTGATGATTCTCTTAGTCAATTCTTTACTTGTTAATCGTCTAACCAATCTTTTACCTCCCATCGTGGTACTGTTTGTCCGTCTGTCTTATACATTATGACCGACATATACCAGTACCCATTATACTCATTGTATCTTGCATAGCATTTAACAAAGCGATACCCCTTATATTTCCGCTCCCAATATGCTGTATCGTCTAATCTTTCCCTTGCGATTCTTGCCAATCCACGAGTTGTAATTTTATTATCTTGAATCGTAACTTTTGGTTTCGCGAGATTTCTCGAGCAGACATAGCGTTTAGAACCTTGTGGGTCTTTAAGCATATATTTAGCAATAGCTTCGGGTCCAAACTTATCAGGCTGAAAACGGTCTGCGTTTGTTCTGATTCCATTCTGCCACATTGCTTCAAGTTCTTTTCTTGAAATACCGCCAGTAAATATTATGTGGAAATGATAGTTATTACAGCCTTTCAATTCTCCTGTTTTGTATGTAACACATTCAATGACATATATGTACTTAAAAGGAGCCTCTAACTTTTTCTTTTGTTTAAGCAATTCTTCTCTTTGCTCTGCAAGAATTTCTATTTCTGGCAAAGCTTTCAGAGCTTCCTTAACCTTCACTAATTCTTTCTGTCTTCGAGTTTTAAGCCTGCGGAAATAATTTGTTAAATCTTTACGAGCTTGCTTTTCATCTTGTGGAGCATTAGTTGGCTCGTAGGTTGGGTGCATAATTATATCATCTTCATCAAAATTTGCATTGATTAAGCGTATGAGCTTTTTCTCAGCTTGTTTTTTGTTGTATCTCTTCTGTTCCTCTGTAGATGGTTTAGCTTTTGGTGCTCTTGAGCTTACCCTCCTTCCATCATTCCAGACAGGAAAAGAATCTATCTCTAACAATCTGCCTGATTTTGTTTTTTGCTGTCTAATCATTTCAGTGTACTCCTTATATCGTCGATAAGATAATATACAATACAAGACCCCAATGGGCATTATGCCCGTATTATATTGACGAATTACCACTGCTATGATATAATTTAATTGCATTCAGCAAGTGGCTTATATGTCACTTTTGGCTCGTCCGTTCGGAGCGGACGAGCTTTTTATTTTCCTATATACTGCGAAAACAGCTTATCTGTAAATTGGATATCCTCTGGTTTGCGTTTTTCAATATGTCCGTCCTTAAACTCCAAAATTCCAACTGTACCTTTAACTACGCCAGAAACATCTTCTTTCAAAACGGCTATGTGTATGTAACTTTCTTCGCTCCAACAATGAAACAGTGCTGGTGTTGAACCATCAACAATACATGGGCGTATCTCTTTTTTGACTGTAATGTCCATAAGATTTGACATATTTTTCCTTCTTTCATCTTAGATAATTTCGTTTATAATTTTAATTTTCTTGCAATTCAAGGTATTTATTTAAGTACCAGACTGCTTTTGCAATATCTTCATTACCGTTCTTGTTCTTATGCCTGTAAAGGTATTTGAAGGCGTTGCAAATGCAGAAGTTCTGTACCGCTTCTTTTCCCTGAGTTTCGAGCATTACCTCTATGCACTCAAACTTTCCAGTTTCGTAATGCACAGGGTGATTTACATTATCGTTGTTATTCAACACTATTCCTCCTTATTCAGATATGATACTTGACTTGGACTTACAATAGTGACTGAATGAAGACTTTTATCCATAAGTTCCGCAGAAACATCAAGCTTACCATTCTTCATACGATAAATAATGCCAGAAATATAGGCATATTCCAACCTGTCACCATTCACTCGTTTAAATATAACTGGTTTTCTATTTACAAGTGCTTGTTTAAGTTCTTGACTTGTCATAATATCCTCCTATGAGTAATCCGAGAACGGTTTTTCCGCTCTCGGATTTTTTCTTTACCATGTTTCAATGATTATCTTTCCTGCTGACTGTCGAGTTTTCGCTTTAGCTGTTATACCTCGATAGTACCATTTTCCCCAAATCTTATTCTTTTGTGTTGGAGCTATTAAGTCTATGCCACGCTTTCCTTTATAATAGCGAGCCTTTATTACTTCTTCGTCTAAGCCACTTATTTTCGCCCATTCTTTTACTGTATGAACCTCATTGCGAATCTGGATTTTGATATTTCTAATGTCAACCGAAGCGAATAAGTCCGCTCCCGTTTTACCTTTTTTATATCTTTCTCTTACAGTATCATATTTAAGACCTGATATTCTCAGCCACATTCTGACTGTATTTTTAGTTCCGTTTATTTCAATTTCTTCATCAAGCCAACTCATCACAATACCTCCAGCTTGTCCTCAAATGATTTTATAAGTATTTTGATTTTCTCACTACAAAACTTAGCCTCATCGGAAGATATATTATTAACAAACTCAATCATCGAATTAAATGCACCAATACAGTTTTTATAATAAGCTTTGAAAATTTCTTTGTTATCAGCATCAGAATGCTTGTTTTCGGTGCGTGCTTTTTCAACCTCATTTTGCAAACTACTAATTCGCTGATTGAAAGCATCTCTATCAGCTTGAAGCTGTTGTTTGATTTTCAAATGTTCTTTTTCAAAGTCTTCTTTTTGCTTTGCTTCTGCTTTTGCGTGTTCATCCTTAAGCTTAGTAACACTTTCGGAGAGCTTTTCATTTTCTTTTTGAGCTGTACTAAGTTGCTTTTCAAGTTCTTCAGCTCGTTTTTTAGACTCTGTATCTTCCTGTACAGACACTTCAACCGGACGGTTTTCGAGTTCTTCTATTCGCTCATTGGCGGTAGACAATTCGAGCGTTGTTTGCTCATACTTGTTTTCAAGTTCATTGTTGCGCTTTTCAATTTCTTTAATTTTCGCTTGAAGTTCTCGATAACTAACATTGTTTACATCTACAACATTAACGATTTCATCTTGTTCAACATGAGACAAACTCGCAAGCAAGGATAATTTGCTTATTCCGATTTGTCCATACGTCTGGATTTTATCCTCCGATAGATTTTCTACTATGGTTATGTATTTATAAGCATTGCTGCGTTTCATACCAACCATGTTCTCGCAATAATCTTCAAATGTTTCATAGCCAAAAGCAGTATAAGCTTTACCATCACGCATTTTTTTGAGTCCTTGACACATTTCGATAATGTTCTGCTGTGCAAGCTCGGCGGAAGCAATTATATGTTGATGTAATTTGCTCGCTTCAATATATTGTTTTGATAACACATCAGGCTGTTTTGATGCAGACTGCATTTCTTTGATTTCGCTCATTCTTTAATTCCTCCAAAAAATCAGTGTACCGTTTTTCAAAATCAATAATCTCATCTGGTTTAGCACAAGTGGCCTCATTTTTGTAGCCATGACACTGTATAATCTGATAATCATTGCTAACCTCGACTGTGAAATAAGGCATATCTGGCTCATCTTTTTTGCGTATGAATAAAATATTTGTTTTTCCATCAGCGTGACGCTGAACATAACCGCCAACACAGTGCTGCAACATCTTGCCTTCAAGTATTATTTCCGTTCCGCTTTCAGGGGCTTTCATAATAAGCTCATTTGTTTCAAATAATAATGGTTGTAATTGCTTAAAACGATTTTGTATCTGCTCTTCTTGATGCTTTTTAGCGAGGAAATTACTTTCTGCTAACACTCTGTCATGAGCAGCTTGTAAATTTTTAGGCTTAATTTCTCCAATACCTCCAATACCTCCAGGCAATTTACTTGCCATATAAAGATAGTCTTTCCATTGAGATAATCTTTGTATTGTCTTGGCATAGCTGAAAATTTGGTTCATGCTTAGATTCGTTAAATTTTTTATTTCTTCTATATAATCAATTCCAAATCTATAAATTATTTTTACAATTTCAGCTATGTTATCAGCATTAGGCATATTTTTTATAGCGTATTGATACACTTTTAATTCTTGTATATTGCATAATTTCACAAGGTTTATGTCTTGCTTTCTTATTCCAAGCATTTTAAGCAAATTATTGCTTTTCCATTTGATTATTTTTGAATTGCTCAATCCCAACACAATATCATTCGCAATGCCAAGGAAGCCTGCTTTTACGATATATTCAAGATTATTGTGCTTAATATACTTGATTAGATATTCTATTTGTGTATATGCTCTACTCGAAAATGTTTCCATTTCACTATATTTTAAATCTGTTTCATATATCTGTTCAGGGGTTATTGCTATTGAGTCCTCATAACCTGTATTTGTCATATAGCTCCATTGTGGTAAGCCTTTGTCTGTTTTTAAAGGATGCCAAATATTATGTCGCAAATTGCTATCGTAGGTCCAGTTAAATCTTTGCATATGATTTTTTTTAAATACATAGAGATATTGATTACTAAGATAATAATCAGGCTCAAACTCTTCATTGCAAAAGGATTGATAAGCTTTTATAACAAAAGCATATAGCCTTTGTTTGTAAGCTGTATAAACTATAAAGTGCCCTTTGTTTTTTAAAGTTTTATGACCTCGGCCAGCAGATTTTGCAACAACTTGCTTTCCGCAATATGGGCAAGTATATAATTGATTATGTTTCCATATAGCTGGAACGGAGAAGGTACGCATATCTGATGAATTTTTCTGCCATCGGTGACAGCTGGTGCAGTAATATTCAACACCGTTTTTTATGCGTTCATAAAAAGCATACTGGGGAAATTCATCTGCTATGGCATTTTCTTGTTCTCTGTTGATTCTTGGTAAGTTTTCAAGCAGGCTATTAGCATTAGGTATCATACTGCCACCTCACCAATCAAGAAGACTATCAAGTGATAGTGATAGGTTTTCTTTGTTAGATGTAGACTCTAATTCATATTCTGACATTAGAATTTTCATATCAAACTTAATAACTGCTCCTGGAAAATAAAACTGAACAGCTTTGCTGTAAACTTCAAAATCTGAAACGGCATTGCCAAAATCTTCGGAAATCGTGATAAGACAATTAATAAAATCATCACCATCAATAACGGCTCTTGCAAATTCTTCTGATTGTTCACAAAATGCAATGAGTGCATTTGCAGTAGGTTCTGCAATAACTTTAGCCTTTTGACCAAGTTTTTTTGCTTCAAAAGACTTGATTTTTTGTTTTGCTTGTTCTAAAATAGAATTAGAATTTTTCATAAATCTTTTTGTTTCCGCTCCCGAAGCTGCAACTTCTGGGGCGGATTTTTCTTTTATTTCTGACATTGTTATTTCTCCTTTTACTCATCGAATTTATAACTACATGGTTTGAATTTACTCATGTAAATACGATAATCTCGCTTTTGGTATATTTTGTCTGCAAGCATCTCAAAATCATAGCGATTTTTGCAAATCTTATCAGCCTTAGCTGCCAGCTTATTCATCTTCTTTTCTAACTTTGTAGCTTTTTTCTTTGCAACTTTCTTTTTGATTTTTAAGCAAATATTCTTGCGAAAATATTTAAATTTACCCGTTTTTCTCGCCTCTTTTCAGTTTCTTATCGCAACATGGGCATATATAGCACTTAGTGCTTTTAGTAAGCACGCTTATATTCCATTTGTTAGAACATTTTTTACATACCCTATATTTATAACCGTCATTTTTCATAATTCTGAAATTTCGCCTGTATATCTGTTTTTACCTTGTTTAGATAACATATTGCCAATGTATCTGCGTCCAGCAATATCTATTAGTGTTAGATAAGTGCTCCATGCCTCGAGAGGATTGTCATATTCTTTGCTTGTACTTTTTACTGTCACTATGTATTTATTACTATCCTGGCAATATTGCATACTGATTCCACGCCATTTAGCTATTATTACGCGCATTTAAACTACTTCCTTTTGTCCATACGTCTGGATATTAACTGTCTATATTTGGTTTGCATTATTTAATCCAAGATATTCCTGAAATTCCTTTGGGTTTATGTAGTATGTATATCTACAACCACCGCCCATATTAGTTGCAAAACCAAAAGGCAACAAGTTTCTTTGCAAGCCTATTCTTACAAACTGTGGGCTCACGCCCATTATCTTTGCCGCCTCAGCTACGCTTATTCTTTTTGAAGACATAACCTCACCTCCTTTTATTAATTAAACAACCTATTGTTAGTGACAAATATTCTGAGATAACCAACAAAAAAATATGACTTAAATTATGAAAAGGGTGTGGTTCAATTAACTCCATTAGGGAATACCTTTATTTCTGTTTGCCTGAACCCTTTACCCAATAAGAAACCAAATCCATAATCATCTCCAACATTTGCTCTGCGAAGTTGTCTATTATCTTAAAGAAATAGACGGCTATTATTTTACCTGTTATCAAAGAAGAAAGAGCAGAAACAATAACTACTAATAAGGTTGTTCCTAATATTACTATTTTCCTCACCCCTCTCACTTTTCTTACTTGAGTGCATATTTTCCTCACAAACAATTATAAAAAGTATTGAATTTTATATATCCTTGCAGTAAAATTTCAATATAAATAATTGAAAGCGAGGTGCAATGCTATGAAACTGAATTACGATTGTGTCAGAGATGTTCTTTTAAAACTTGAAGAGATTTTAACTTGTGAATACTCTGACGGTACTATCTCTATTGAAAGTATGAACATTGACAATCTGTATCAGGCTTTATCTGATGATTATAGTGTAGAAGATATTTTTTACAGTGCTTATAATCTCGAGCAAGCAGGGTTCTTAGACGCTAATTTTTTATTTGGAGATGGGCGTATTGTTGATGGTGTAATTTTCAACATTACTTATTCAGGACATCAATTTTTACAACAAATTCGCCCTAAAACCGTTTGGGATAAGTCAAAATCTGTGTTTAAAAATATCGGTACAATATCTGTTGATATTATAAAATCAGTAACAAGTACAATTTTAACCGATACGATTAATCACTATATTCATCTTCCTGATTCATCAAATTCAACCTGATTTTGTAATAGGCAGCGTGAAGCTTTTAAGTTTCGCATTGCTTATTTCTTTTTATGCAAAATTTCTGATGTCAAAATTTTGACTATCTCGTTCTTGCACTTTTGCATTTCTACGTTATCTAATTGTATATTGTGCTTCTCAATGTAATAGGTAATAAGTCGTAAACCCATTTTATATTTAAGTATTTTCCATATAGCTAATATCAACAGAACTGTCAAAACGATAATTACCACTGTCTGCATTTCATCTCACCCCCTCTCATGTTCAAATCGTTTTGAAACATTTTATTGCTTTTCGAAAAGATATCGGAGTTCCAATTCTGGAAACAAGTTATCTTTTACTATAAAAGCTTCTTCTATACTAAAGCTACGTTCCTGAACTTTTGTACGAAATGTTGCTTCCGGCATATGGACTAATGCTGCCGCTGCATTTATTGATATACCTTTTCTTTTTAAACATTCATTTAAATTGATATACATATAAATTCTCCTTTCGCTTTATTTTTTTAGAATTTGAACGCTTTTTCGTTCTGTAAATATATTATATACTCATTTTCGTACAAAAACAAGTAGTTTTGTACGCATTTTCGGTTTTCTACTCTTTGCACAAAGACAAATTTAAAATTTATATATTTCGTACAAATTTAATATATTTATACGCAATTTCGTATATTTGTATTGATTTTATAAATTCTTTGTATTATAATTAAAATAAAGTGAGGTGGTAAAATGGGCTTCGGGAAATTATTAGAGGAAAAAATGAATAAAAAAGGCATAAAACAGGCTGAGCTCGCTGAAGCTGTTGGAATACCTAAAACTACATTAAGTAGTATGATACTTCGAGATAATACCAAAATTGAAATTGAAAAATTTTTGCAAATATGTGAATATCTTGACTGTGACCCAGAAGAATTCTACAATGAATTTCGAGAGCAAAGCAAAAAAAATATGCCACCAAGTTTTACACAAAAATATTATGCGTTAGATGATTTTGGACGAGATGTTATTGATACAATACTTGACAAAGAATACGAACGTTGCACAACAGTAAAAGTATATAGGGCTGCACATTCGGAAGATAACCATGAAGATGAAATTGTAAAAATGTCAAAAGATGTATTGGAAAAATTAAAAAACGCTCCAATGACAGATGAAGATTTATAATTTAATTAAATAAAAAATCACCTCAAAGGGTATACTACCTTTGAGGTGACAAAACTTGATATATGGCAAATATAAAAATATAAGAAACGCAAGTTGGCAATGCATAATTGATTATAATATAACAAAGCTGCCTATAAGTCTTGTGTCAATAGCAAATAAATCAAATATACAAATAGTTAAAAATAGTGTTGTAAATTTGCTTAGGGCAACTGAGCGTGGAATATCAGTTTATGACGGAGACAAATGGCTTATTGTTTATGATGATAATATTAAGACTTCTGTGAATCGTTTCACGATAGCTCATGAATTTGGCCACATATTCCTTGGCCACGAACTAAAAAAAGGCTATTATGCTCGAACATTCGATAACAAACCAGAAGTAGAACAAGCCGCAGATATGTTTGCCGCTCGGTTACTTGCCCCAGCCTGCGTTTTGCACGAACTACACGCAACAACTGCTGAACAAATAGCAGAAGTATGTAATATATCTATGTCAGCGGCGAAAAATCGTGCAGAGCGAATGGCAGTACTCGAAGCAAGAAACAAATATTATTTTCATCCACTAGAGCGCAAAGTGCGACAGCAATTTGATGATTTTATAAAGCAAAAATTGAATTAAGGAGATGTATCTATGGGAGATTTAGTAATTGTTTTAATTATATTGGCTTGTATATTACCTTTTATTTTACTTATCATATTCAATCTAAAAAACAATAACATACGCTATAACGCACAAAAAGTAATGCAAAAAGTATGGTATAGTAAGTATAAAACAACTAAGCAGCTTGGCAATTTATATATTGATGAAAGAAAAAAATACTGGTATGTTTATGGATATGATAGAGCTTATCGTTATTCTGATATAGTAAATTTTGAAATTATTCAAAATGGTACAAAATATAAAACAAAAAATGGTATTACAAGAGCTGTTGTTGGAGGTTTATTATTCGGTACAGCAGGAGCGGTTGTTGGAGCAGGTACAGCTCAAAAAGAGTCTATAGTCAATAATATGTCTATTAATATTAGGGTTAATGATGCAAACAGCCCATTGGTATCTATCATCTTAATATCCGAAGCTGTCAATACATCATCAACTACATATAGCAATACAGTACGACTTGCACAGCAAATCATTGCTCAATTATCATACATGAAAAATAATGCAACTCAAACAATTACTATTGATAAAAATAAATATTCAATAGATACGAGAATTGCTGGTGTAAAATGTACTAATGACAAAGGCAAAGAAATACAGGCTATATTACCAGCATTACACAAAGGTGACAAGTTAATTTTTGTGCGTGAACCTCAAAATGAATATGATAAGAATGCAATAAAAGTCATATGTGATTATCAACACATTGGATATATAAAATCAGAGCTTGCAGAAAAGATTGCTCCTCTGATGGATTGTGGCCGAATTCCAAAAGGAATAATAACTGAAATAATAGTCAATAAAAATGATAAATCATATAGCTGCAAAATTCATATAAACATATAAAAACCGCTCCCATCGAGTACCAATCAGTGAGAGCGGGAATCATTACAACGGGTGCAATGATACGAATTTCGCAAAAATATTGTATCATACCCTTGTAAATTTTTCAAGTGGAGTTTACAAGGGATTTTTGCACTCTTTTTTAAGAAAAGGAGTGTTAATATGAGATTACCAAACGGATATGGCAGTGTATATAAACTTTCTGGAAAACGAAGAAAGCCATACATTGCACGAAAAACAAGAGGCTATGACGATAATGGCAAACAGTTATATTCTATCATAGGCTATTACGCTACTCGTCAGCAAGCTTTACAAGCATTGGCAGACTATAACTTCAATCCATATGACCTTGAGCTTGGAAAGATAACCTTTGCCGAAATCTATAAAAAATGGTATGCGGATGAATTCAACGAAGACACGAACAAGTCTACAAAGCGAAACTACGAAGCTGCATATAAAAACTGCGAAATACTTCATAATATGAAAATGTTAGATATAAGACCTATTCATATGCAAAATGTATTAGACAACTTACATTTGAGTTATGCAAGTGTTAAAAGAGTGCATATCTTATTTAATAAAATGTTCCGCTGGTGCATACAACACGACTGCATAAAGAAAAATTACGCAGAATGTTTGAAAATCAATGTGAAATACGATTCTAAGCCCAAAAATGCATTTTCGACAGAAGAAATAAATCAGCTTTGGAAAGCTCAGAAAATAGATAGCTTAAAAATAGTGCTTATGCTAATATATAGTGGTGTTCGAGTTTCAGAACTTCTGAACTTAACAAAGGAAGACTTACATATTGATGAACAATATTTTTATGTTCGTGCATCTAAGACTGACTCAGGTATACGAATCGTTCCGATAGCTGATAAAGTCCTTCCATTTTGGAGGTATTTCCTTGAACATTCAACATGTAAATATGTAATTTGTACCGAAGATGGCAAAAGAATGACATATGATAATTTTAGAAAAAATTATTTCAATAATCTCATGATTAGTCTAGATATGAATCATACTATACACGAAACTCGTCATACTTGTATAAGTCAGCTTGTGCAAAAAAATGCTAATCAAACAGTTATTAAGAAAATAGTCGGTCATAAATCAATAATGAATTTAACCGAAAAAGTATATACTCACATTGAAATTCAAGAGCTTATAAACACAATAAATTTAATCTAAATTCAGCCATAACACCCGTATAGCTTTAGCAACTGTACGGGTGTTTATTTTGTTAGTTGCTTGTTAGTTATTTGTTAGTTATATATATCTTATAAGCCTGTTTTTAACGAATTTAGAACAAAGAAAAAATCCCATAAACACTGCATTTTCAGTATTTATGGGATTATAAAAGTTATGGTGCGGATAACAGGACTTGAACCTGCATGAATTTGCATTCATATGGACCTGAACCATACGCGTCTGCCAATTCCGCCATATCCGCATATTTAAGATACCTAAATATTATATCAAATATCTTATAAAATGTCAATTACTTTTAAGCTTAAAAATCTGAAATAGCAAAGATTGTAAACAATCAGAAATTTTGCTATAATAAATTAACAATTATTTTGAGGACGATTTATTATGATTAATGTAAAATTATTATTTGTTGATACTTCTTGCGAATTTTCAAGATATAAAAAATATCTTTCTTTTTTGCCCAATGAAAGATTAGAAAAAATCTCCCGTTTCAGATTTGACAAGGATAAAATACTTTCTTTATTTTCAGGCTTATTGATATGTACAGAGGCATCTAAACAAGCGGGTATTAAATCTAATGAAATCCAGTTTGAATATAATGAACACGAAAAGCCTTCAATTAAAAACTTTTCGGAATTTCATTTTTCGGTTTCTCATTCGGGGAACTGTGTCGCTTTCGCAAGTGATACTTCACCAATAGGAATTGATGCAGAAATAATCTCAGATGCACGAATAGAAATTGCAAAACGCTTTTTTTCGGAAAATGAATATAAGTATATTCTCGAAAGTGAAAGCCAAGGCAATGCTTTTTATGAGATATGGACGAAAAAGGAAGCCTATGTCAAATTCCTTGGCACAGGGCTTTCCACTCCCCTATCATCTTTTGATGTTACTAATAAAAATCTTAGCAGTAAATTCTATACAAAGCAAATTTCTGAATATATGTTGAGTATATTTTCTGAAAATCAGAATCTTTCTGAAAACAACATTAAAATTGAAATATTAAATTACTGATAAGCTTAATATTTATCGTGCTTTATCACGCAATGAATAAAATTCTTTCCAGATACCGCCGAATTTTTCAGCTTTGAATTTTACTACTGTGTTAAAATATGCTTTGAGCTTTTCGGCATCGTCTTTTGTATCCTTGCATACTGCATTGTTGAGGTTTTTTACTAAGTTAATAAACTTATCTAAGACAATTAAAAATTTTGCTCAAAGCAACGTGCCACCGCGGTCAAGACGCGGAATCGCTCGACAAGTCTCACTCGTAGTGAATATGAGAGGTTTACCCACGCGGAGAACTAAACTACCGATAACTAATGCACTTCCCAAAGACAGATAAAAGTTTTGCTCAAGCTTTTTCAAAAGCTTGCAGGGTCGAGGGACGGAGTCCCTTGTGGGTTTTAAGGGCGAAGCCCTTAACTTCTCTTGCCCCAAAAGGGCGGACAAAGTCCGCCCTTAATAACTAATGTTGCTAACGAAAGAGAATGAATCGGCGGATAAAATCCGCCGATTTTAAGAAAAAATAAATGTTGGGCAAAGCCCAAAGGTGTTTCGCTCTCTGCGGAGAGCGACAAGGGCGTTGCCCTTGACCTATGAGCCTTTGAAAAGGCTCAAGCGAAACTTTTAAGTGTCTTAAGGAAAGTACAGTAGCTATATTGGAGGTAAACAATTTTTAATAATTATCTAAAAAAGAATGTTCTTCACCATTCGATTTATAACCAACCATCGTATCTAAACAAACTGAATGTATACTATTGAAAATACTTTTCTCGATATTTGGATTGTCTTTCTTTAATTTACGGATAAGCTCCTTTACTTCCTTTCGCTTTGATGCTCCTATTCCATCCTCACTTTCAGCAGATTTCTCTGTGAAACGACAAGCACACTGGATAAACTCCAGATGATTATATTTTTTCCAAGCTATTATATCGTCCTCGTGTACACAATAAAGCGGTCTGATAAGCTCCATACCCTCAAAATTTGTGCTATGAAGCTTTGGCAACATAGCTTGAAGCTGAGAACCATAAAACATTCCTAATAAGGTAGTTTCTATAACATCGTTAAAGTGGTGTCCAAGTGCGATTTTATTACAGCCAAGCTTTTTAGCTTGACTGTACAAATGACCTCTACGCATTTTAGCACAAAGATAACAAGGATTTTTTTCGGTTCTATCGGCTATATTAAATATATCAGTTTCAAATATTGTTATTGGTATTTCGAGCAGCTTTGCATTACTCTCAATCTTTTCTCGATTAATGCTATTATAGCCAGGGTCCATAACAAGAAATACAAGTTCAAAGGGAAAATCACTATGTCTTTGAAGCATTTGCAGAAGTTTTGCCAAAAGCATGGAATCCTTTCCACCAGAAATACAAACAGCTATTCTATCTCCCTCTTGGATAAGTTCATATTTCTTTATTGCCATAATAAATGGTACCCATATTCTTTTTCGATAGGTCTTGGAAAGACTTCTTTCTATCATCTGACATTGGCTAAGTTCTTTAGACATAAAATAATCACCCGAATTTTTTAATTATATTAAAGTTTATTTTAACACAAACATGAACTTTAGTCTATAATTTTGCACAATTAAGATAGTGTTTTTGAGTGATTTATTTTTCTTATAACTAAAAATAAATCTTACGAAAAACAAGAGTCAATATTTCGTAAAATTCTTGCGTTTCGGCGAATTTATTGGTATAATATATTAAGAAAATGTTGATTTGCTTTTGATTTTTTTATATTTTAAACTATGAAAGGGGTAAACATTATGGGCTCTGACCCGTCTGTCGGTCGAATACGGATTGCTATTATTTATGCTATAAACAGAGCACATAATGTATTTTGTGCTCTGATTTGATTTTGTTAGGAAGTGCACAAAAATGATAAGCTACTATAAAACTATTAACAATAGAATTGAGGCTATTGATAATTATGAACCAGGCTGTTGGATAAACTGCGTTGAACCTGAGGGGGACGAGGTTGCAAGTCTTATAAAGGATTTTAATATTGAACCTGATTTCTTCAGGGCATCTCTTGATGAAGAGGAAAGCTCTCATATAGATAATGAAAACGGAGTTACGCTTATAATTATAGATATTCCTGTTGTTGAAAAGTTTAACAAGAGTATAAGATATGCTACCATGCCTATCGGCATTATGATTACCCCAAAAAATGTTATAACTGTTTCTATTAAGGAAACTCCTATTCTTAGTGAATTTTCCGAGGGCGTCGTTAAAGATGTCTTTACTAACTATAAAACTCAATTTGTTTTTCATATAATGCTCAGAGTTGCAGCGAGATATTTGCAATATATTAAGCAGATTGATAAAATCAGCGAGCATGTAGAAGAAAAAATGAAAAAATCTATGAAAAATAAAGAGATTATCCAGCTTTTTGAAATTCAGAAATCGCTGGTTTATTTTTCGTCTTCACTAAAGGCTGATGAAATTACTCTAGAAAAGCTTATGCGTGGCAGACATATCAAGCTTTATGAGGACGACCAAGACCTTCTTGAAGATGTTCTTATTGAAATTAAACAGGCAATAGAAATGGTTGGAATACACCTTAACATTATGTCAAGCACAATGGATACTTTCTCATCTGTTATAAGCAACAACCTTAATTATGTTATGAAAGTTCTTGCTTCTTTGACACTGATTGTTTCTATTCCTACGGTTATCTCTGGCTTATATGGAATGAATATTGATGGAGGACTTCCATTTGATGATTTCTGGTGGTTCCCATTCGTACTATCAGCTATATTGATGATTTCGGCTTTTATAATTCTCAAAAAGAATGATATGTTCTGATTGTATAAGGTACTTTTTATATAAGGAGGCTTATGAGTTATGAATGAAAATGTGCTTTTTCATTTACAAATTCCTAGAACGGTTAAGGCAAAATATGCTATTCTTCCGGGAGACCCTGCTCGTGTATCAAAAATAGCCTCTTACCTTGAAGATGCGGATTATCTCGTTTCAAACAGAGAATATACTACTTATTTTGGCACTCTTTGTGGTGAAAATGTTTTGGTAACATCGACTGGTATAGGCGGTCCATCTACGGCTATTGCCCTTGAAGAGCTTCATATGCTCGGTGTAGATACTATCATTCGCGTTGGAACTTGTGGTGGTATGCAAGAAACTGTAAAATCGGGCGACCTTATCATAGCTACTTCAGCGGTTCGTGCGGAGGGTACTTCTAAGGAATACGCTCCAATAGAATTACCTGCTACTGCTGATTTTGAAGTTACATCAGCTTTAGTTAAAGCTGCAACAAAGCTTGATGAACATTATCATACGGGAATTATACATAGTAAAGATTCTTTCTATGGTCAGCATAATCCTGCAACTATGGCTGTTTCATATGAGCTTGAAAACAAATGGAAAGCCTTTATAAAATGTGGTGTACTCGCTTCTGAAATGGAAACAGCAGCTCTTTTTACTGTTTCAGCAGTGAGAAATATTCGTGCTGGTTCTATTCTACACGCAATATGGAATCAGGAACGCAGAAAATCTGGAGATAATTCCGAAAATATCAATACTAAAAATGCCGTTCTTACTGCTATTGAGGCATTAAAAATAATTATTGCTGAGGATAAGATGATAAATTAGCATAAGTTTAACAATAGGTTTATTAAACGATTTTATATTTTAAGAACAAAACACTTTTTCAGGGAACCCCCTGCGAGGGTTCCCTACGAAAAACATTCCACTGGAATGTTTTTCTACCCTCCTGCGCTCAGAGAAGCATAAAGTATTTCGCTCTCTGCGGAGAGCGACAAGGGCGTTGCCCTTGACCTACGAGCCTTTGAAAAGGCTCGAGCGAAACTTTTAACTGTCTTAGAGAAGTTTATTTTATACAAAAAAGCATTGTATAATATTATTTTTTCTGATATAATGGATATGATTGATTTTTTTGAGGTGGTATCCATGAACGAAATATTGAACAATAACATTGCCAACAATGAAAAGAGTATAGTTGAAAAAAAGCTTACTTCTGAAATGGAGCTTGAACAACTTAAAGAGCGTTTACACGAAGCAGAGCTTGAGCTTTCAGACAAAAAGACTTCCTTAATTGAAATTACGGCCGCAAGAAACGCTCTATATAAATCGGTTCAGTCACTACAAATGCAGCTTGCAGATGTCACTGCACAGCGTGAAAACGATATACAGGCATATGAAGCAGAACTTCGTCTGCGTCTTGAAGAAAAACACGAGTTGCAAGAAAAATACGACTTACTTGTAATTAAAGCAAAAAGATATGATGACTTGCAAGAAAGTCTTATGAATATAAAAATGAAGGCTGAGGCTCGTGCCTTAGGCGTTATTGATGAGGCTCAGGAAAAGGCTATGGACGCTGTCAATGTTATTGACACGATTGAAAAAGAGGTTAATCTATTTCGTGAGGATATAGCTTGGCTCAGGCGTGATATAAAGATTGGTACTATAACTCTCGATGATAGGCTTGATACTCTATATAAGCGTATTTGCAAAAGTATGGATACCTTGACTAAAATTAAAAATAATTTCTATACGAGCAATAATATTCCGCTCGGAAATGAATTTGATGAAAGTTCTGAAAATCCTATTCCGAATATAAAATATCCTGATGAAGAAGATATTCAAGAGGAACAGACTGACGCTGATAAAAAGGTATAAAGCACAAGGAAAATTTATTGCTAACAAAAGAATTCATCGGTGGACTTCGTCCACCGATTGGAAAAAAATAAATGTTGGGCTTCGCCCAAAAGCGTTTCGCTCTCTGCGGAGAGCGACAAGGGCGTTGCCCTTGACCTACGAGCCTTTGGAAAGGCTCGAGCGAAACTTTTAAATGTCTTGGGGAAGTGCGTTAGTTAATCGGTAGTTCATTGGAAATTTCTTCGACCGCGTCAACAAACTTCTCTTAAAAGTGTCGAGCGAGACTTGTCGAGCGATTCTGCGTCTTGTCCTGTGCGGTCACGCACCGCCATAATTTTATTTTGCTCTTTTTTTGACAGATATGCTCAACAAAAACAACATTGACAATACAAGAATTGCTATTCCACCAGTAAGATGCGTTGCTGTATTTGGTGTTGCTCTCTCTGAAAAACTATTAAAAACATTACTTACTGGCTTATAGAACAATGTAATTATATATGTGCAAAATCCATTAAGTATGGCGGCAAACACTCTGAAAAGAATAAACAACAGCTTATTCGGCTGTATTTCTGAAAGTATACCCCATATTTGCAAATATACACAAAAGCCACCAAATGCTATAACCGCAGATAAAATATATAGCGGAAATGTCCCTTCTGCTATTACATTACACGCACCAGTAACCTCTAAAATTGATGGCAAAATTATCTTTGAACAACTCAACCCCATAGATGAAAATATTTTTTCTATAAACTGCTCTGCCCCACTTTGCTCTATAATTCCTATAAATGTCTGAAATAATATAACCAAAGCTGACAACGAAATTATTCCTTTTGAGCCATCTGTACACGCCTTTATAAAAGCGTTTTGTTGGCTGATAGTATCTTTTGGCTTGTTTTTCTCTTTAATAGATTTTTCAGGATAGAAAAATCTTGAGATTATTCCTAAGATTAAGCCTGATATAAGTTGGGATACAAGTAGAATTATTCCAAGCTTTGTATTGCCTAAGAGAACTGTTCCTACTGCTGTTATCAAAAAAGCTGGTCCTGCACCGACGCAAAAAAGCGACATTCGCCTTGCTTGATTCAAAGAGATTTGCTTTGTTTCATACATTCCTGCTATGCCTCTTGCGCCAACAGGAAAACCTCCTATGAAACTCATTATTACAGTAGGTGCTGTTGAACCATCAAGTCGGAACAGAAATCTCATTATTGGAGAAAACATTTCTCCAAGTATTGACGATACCCCAGAACGAACTATATACGATGACAATACCATAAATGGAAACAAAGATGGTACTAAAAGTTCAAGGCAATATTCAAGTCCCTTTTTTGCACCTTCAGATGCACCTTTCGGAAAGATTGTAAGCAAAGTACAGAATAATAAAATCATTGCAATTTTTACTATCATGGGAATTAATTTTTTTAACTTCAGAGAATAAAACATATAAATCACCAAAACTTTTTTAATATAATCATATGCTTTGTTTGCTGATTAAATAACTTTTTATTCTCTAAAAGAATTATTCGTACAAAGTTTACCAGAAGTCGTCAAATTTTACAACTTTTAACACAAATCGAAATTTTTCGCTATAATATTAAGTGGATGGTTTATTGCAAACATCTATCCATCATTTTTAATCACCATTTAAAGCAAAGGCACCGCAAAAACAATGCGATGCCTTTATCTTTTTATATAGGTTATATAGGCAAATCGGTATTTGCTCATGACTTTACTATTTTATCATAGATTCTTACTATTACTATATAATATCCGATATAAAATATTAACATAATGTCCAGCAATACATGCTGTGGGTCAAATTCTCTGCACATTTTATCATTCTACCTACTTTTTGTTTCTATGGACATTGTGGGGGTCGTCATCAATGATAAAAATTCAATACACTATTTAATCTCTTAACGGATACTATCTGCCCACTTCTTGAGTTCTATTTCATCAGCATTTTCTTCAAAACGCTTGCCTTCTTTTAGAATTGCTCCCTTGCAAGATGGTGCAAGCTCTGAGTTTGTCTTTCCCATACGGCTTGAGCCTGAGGTTGCGAAAGGTATAATTGTTTTGCCTGTTAAATCGTATTGCTCAAGAAATGTATTTATAATTGTAGGGGCGACATACCACCATATCGGAAATCCTACATAAATAGTATCATAATCTGCGATATTATCAAGCTTCTCAGCAACAGCAGGTCTGAAGCTCTTATCGCTCATTTCTACACTTGAACGGCTTTTTTTATTTGTCCAGTCAAGGTCTGCGGTGGTATATGGTTTTTCGGGCTTTATCTCGAAAATATCAGCATCTACTGCATCAGCAAGTCTTTTTGCCAATTTTGCAGTTACACCACTTGCCGAAAAATACGCTACTAACTTTTTACTCATTTTAGATTCCTCCATATTATTTTATAGACTTTCCCAAGACAATTAAAAGTTTCGCTCGAGCCTTTTCAAAGGCTCGCAGTTTCCAAAGGCAGAGCCTTTGGTCGCTCTCCGCAGAGAGCGAAACACTTTTGGGCGAAGCCCAACATTTGTTTTTTCTTAGGCGGCGGACTTCGTCCGCCGCTCAATACTTTAATTAGCAACATTAGTCATTAAGTGCGAACTTCGTTCGCACTTAGAAAGCAAAGAATGTTAAGGGCTTTGCCCTTAAAACCCACGAGGGACTCCGTC
Source organism: Pseudoruminococcus massiliensis (assembly GCF_900291955.1). Taxonomy (GTDB): domain Bacteria; phylum Bacillota; class Clostridia; order Oscillospirales; family Acutalibacteraceae; genus Pseudoruminococcus; species Pseudoruminococcus massiliensis. Next base: position 27,782 of record NZ_OLMR01000007.1, read on the forward strand.
CCTCGACCCTGCAAGCTTTTGAAAAAGCTTGAGCAAAACTTTTGAGCGTCTTTAGAAAGTTTGCTAACTAATCGGCAGTTTAGTTCTCCGCTTGGAAAACTAATTAGCTATATTATATACTTTTTAAATAAAAAAGTAAACAGCCTTAGTCTATTTTTGACTTAGGCTGTTAATAAATTTAGGCTTTAATTATAATCTTACGATAAGTATTGAACTTAATCCACTTAGCAAAGAATTGTGGGTCGTTGCTATCTGCAAGAGAATTATATTCTTTAAGGAAGTCTTGTACAGCTTCGTTATTATCTGCGACAACCTCAAAGCCTCGTCCATTTATGACAGGGAAACCGCTATATTCATACTCGCTTGCAGGAATAATAGCTGTAATCTTCTTATCTCTTACGCTGATAGCTACTTGGTCACGAAGTACGATTATATCAAAGCTATCTGGATAATGGTAGCTTTCACCGTCAACAGGAATTTCATCACCGACTGTATAGGTGTTTCTTACTGGCTGATACTTCAAAACATTAAGGCTTGATGTATCATAGTAGAATTCCTCGAATATATCGCCTCTTGCTTCAACATCTCCAAGCTTAAATGATGCCTTTGCTGAGCCTGAAACTGCCTTTTGACTGACATCTTCAATAACACCGCAAGCTGATGTCATATTGGTAACTCTATCAATGAGAATAATTTCTCCGAGTGTTTTATGTGCTGAGAAAAGGTCTGCAACAATAGCTTCTGTGAGGAGAATTTCGCAAACAGCTATACCATTCTTTTCGAGAGTTTCTGTCTTGATATGCTCGCCTGTATTTACATTAACTGCATAATCAATGGCAGTAATAATGCCAGAAATAGTCTTTGTGCCAAGCTTGACAAGATAATCCTTGCCAATAACGAGTGGTTCATCGTCCATCCAAAGAAGTGAGACCTTGAGCTTTTTATATACTGCAATATCAGCATTCTTTGAAAGCACGCAGCCTCTTGAAACATCAACCTCTTTATCTAAGGTTATTGTTACTGGCTGACCTTTATGTGCTGATTTTACCTCTTTATCTGTAACGAAAACACTCTTGACATTTGCTTTTTCGTTGCTTGGTAATGCGACAATCTCATCGCCTACGCTGATACTTCCTGCTTCAATTTGCCCTTGAAAACCTCTGAATGTATGGTCTGGACGGCAGACTCTCTGAACTGGCATATAGAAACCTTTTTCCTCGTCTGAGGAGGATATATCGACAGTTTCGAGATACTCCAAAAGCGGAACTCCGTCATACCACTTGATATTTTCGGACTTGGTGGTGACATTATCGCCCTCTGTTGCTGACAAAGGAATAATCTTTACATTATCAAGTTTAAGTTCTTCTTTAAGCTCATCAATCTGCTTTACGATTTCATCAAAGCGTTCCTTGCTATAACCGACTAAATCCATCTTATTTATAGCAAAGACAAAGTAACGAATACCCATAAGTTTGCAGATTCTTGCGTGACGCCTTGTCTGAACAAGAACGCCTTGTGAAGCGTCAACAAGAATAACAGCTAAATCTGCAAAGGACGCACCGACTGCCATATTTCTTGTATATTCTTCATGACCTGGTGTATCGGCAACTATAAAGCTTCTGTTATCTGTTGTAAAATAGCGATAGGCAACATCTATTGTAATGCCCTGCTCACGCTCTGCCATAAGTCCATCAAGGAGAAGTGAATAATCTATTGCACCGTTTCGGCTGCCAACCTTACTATCAAGTTCAAGAGCTTTTTCTTGGTCGGCATAAATCAACTTTGCATCATATAATATATGTCCGATAAGTGTTGATTTTCCGTCATCAACACTTCCGCAGGTTATAAATTTGAGTAATCCTTTCATTAGAAATAGCCCTCCCTTTTTCTACGCTCCATACTTCCTGCCGCCTCATTGTCGATAACTCTTGATGTACGCTCTGAGGATACTGAGCTTAGAGTTTCATCAATGATTTCATCGAGTGTAGTTGCGGTGGATTCTATACCACCTGTAAGCGGATAGCAACCAAGTGTTCTGAAACGAACTGACTTCATCTGCGGAACTTCTCCCTCTTTGAGTGGGAAACGGTCATCATCAACCATTATGATGTTGCCGTCACGCTCTACAACAGGGCGTTCAGCTGCAAAATAAAGAGGAACTATATCTATATTCTCACGCTTGATATATTGCCATATATCTTTTTCTGTCCAGTTTGAGATTGGGAAAACTCTTATGCTCTCTCCCTTTTTAATCTTTGTGTTATAAAGCTTCCACATTTCAGGACGCTGATTTTTTGGGTCCCATGCCTGAGCTTCATTTCGGAAAGAGAAAATTCTTTCCTTTGCTCTTGACTTTTCCTCGTCACGCCTACCACCACCGAATGCCGCTGTAAAGCCATATTTGGTGAGTGCCTGCTTGAGAGCCTGAGTTTTCATAATATCAGTATAAGCTGCTCCGTGGTCAAATGGATTTATTCCTTGCTTAACTCCATCTTCGTTTGTATAGACTATCATTTCTATACCGAGTTTTTTGGCTGTTTCATCACGGAATTTAATCATATCCTTAAACTTCCATGTTGTATCTATGTGCATAAAAGGAAAAGGAGGTTTTTCGGGATAAAACGCTTTCATAGCAAGATGAAGCATTACAGAGCTATCTTTTCCTATTGAATAAAGCATTACTGGCTTTTCACATTCGGCAGCTACTTCTCTGATGATGTATATAGCTTCTGCTTCGAGTTCGTCAAGATGTGAAAGTTCACTCATTTTCTTCTCTCCTTAATACTTATTTGATTCCCTTTGGTTTATATCTATCTTAATGGTATCGCCATGAGGTTTTTCTATTATCCAGCTTAGAATATCTCCGCTCTTTTCGGTATGAACCATACTGCCCATACCACCTATATCCGCACCGAGATAGAAATTTATTGCGTGTACAGGACATTCTTTAATGCAAGAGGTACAGCCCCAGCAATCCTTTGGATACTTGATATATGCCTTACCGCTCTCATCTATTTTGATAAGACTTCCGGGACAGACATTTTGGCATCTTCCACAACCAACACATTTTTGTTTGTTAATTGCTATGCTCATAACTCTTACCTCCCGGTACTAAATCACGAAGGATTATTTTTATTTCGCCGTTTTCAAGGCGTGAATTTACATATTTGTTGAAGTTCTTATCGTCCTTATTTGGATAATCGAGATTTTCTGCAAAGCTATGCCAACGGGTTTCTTTTCTTGCTTTGAGATGTGCTATAACACTTCTGCAAACTGTAAGTCTTTCACGAAGTTCATAGATATACATAAGCTCCTGAAAATCTTCTGCGTAAAGCGAATTTGAAAGCTCTGTGAGCTGTTTAATTTTATAGTCTGCAATATCAAGCTGTTTCTCATTAAAACGATAATTTGTTTTAATACCGCCTGCATAGGAATCCATAACGCTCTGCATAGCTTCTTCAAGCTGTTCTGTTGTAAAGCGGGAATCCTTTTTGGTAAGAAAGCTTTCAACCTCTGAAATGTGGCTATCTATATTACTGCTCTCGATAGGTGAAATACCATTTTCTGAAACATATTCAACTGCGGAAAGGGCTGCAATCTCACCCTCTGCCAAAGCACCTGTTACATATTTCTGCGGAGCACCTCCGGCAACATCACCACCTGCAAACAAACCATTGATTGTGGTTGCTCTCTTTGTGTCAACCCAATAGCCACTTGCTGTATGACCGCCTACTATGTAAGGCTCTGTACCCTCGATTTCAACATTCTGCTGAGATGGATTCTTTCCGCTCTCTATCCACTTTATAGTCTGTGAAGGAGCCATATTCAAATATGCTTTGAGCAAGGATTCGTCTTGTTCGGGCGTAATACCCTCTGTTCTGAGATAGCAAGGACCTCTGCCCTCTTGATTTTCATTAACTGTGCCGTAAACTCTCTCTGAAGTGGTTAAGCCATATTTTGTTTCGTAAACTTCTCCAAGTGAATTTACTTGTTTAGCACCGACACCCTGGGCAAGAGTACCTGTCGGGGCAATCGTATCTTTACATCTTAAAGCTATAAAACGCATTTCAAAAGTGGTCATCTCTGCACCAGCTTTTATTCCCATTGCATAGCCTGCACCTGTGTTGAATGGCGGATACCACATTTTATGGCGTGAAAATCCCGGATTATTTGGCTTATAAAGTCCCGCCGCACCACCTGTGGCAATTATTACTGCCTTAGCCTCGATAGTATAGAATGTATCATCATCTATGCCTATTCCAAAAGCACCTTGGATTCTGTTATCTTTTACGGCAAAGTCGATTATATTTACTCTGTTGAGAATAGTTGTATTTGGCAAGGCTTCTACTGCTTTAGCAAGTATAGGCTTTATATTTTCACCGTTGATTTTAAGGTTGCGGTTTCCTCGTGTTACATACTTGCCATTTTCGTCCTTGAGAATTACAAGTCCGAGCTGTTCAAGCCTATGTGTAACGGAATTAAGTCTTTCGGACATTGTAAGTAGCAAATCTTCTCTTACTATGCCATCTGCATCGTGCTTTGCGTAATCAACATAATCCTGAGGAGTTTTGCCCTCTGTGATATACGCATTAAGAGCGTTTACACCAGCCGCAAGGCAACCACTTCTCTTTATGTGTGCCTTTTCGCAGATTATAACTTTTTTATCAGAATTTTCGGATATTGTCAAAGCCGCATAGCAGCCTGCTGTTCCGCCACCTATAATCAGAATATCTGTTGTAAGCTTTTCTGTCTTCATATTGCTTCCCTCATTTTTTGAAACTACCGCACTTTCCCAAGAACCTTAAAAGTTTCGCTTGAGCCTTTTTTCTTTTGTTAACAACATTAGTTATTAAGTGCGGACTTTGTCCGCACTTAGAGTGCAAAGAATGTTAAGGGCGTTGCCCTTAAAACCTACCAAAGGCTCTGCCTTTGGAAACCGCAAGCCTTTAAAAAAGGCTTGACCTAAACTTTGAGTATCCTTAGGAAATCTGTTAGCTAATCGGCAGTTAATTGGTAATTTCTTAGACCGCGTCAACAAACTTCCATTACGAATGTCGAGGTTTTGCTTGCAAAACCGATTCCGCGTCTTGGGTGCGGCGGCTCGCCGCTTAAGGGCGTTGCCCTTAAAACCTATGAGGGACTCCGTCCCTCAACCCTGCAAGCCTTTAAAAAGGCTTGAGCGAAACTTTTGAGTGTCTTATGGAAGGTTTATTCTTAATCCTCTATTATGAGTTCTTCTTTTTCTGCGGTATCTCCAGTGATTTTGAATGAATTTAATACAGGCTCGGCTCTATTCATAAGAGATAAAATCATATAGCTTGCTTTGCTGTCATAGGCAAGTCTTTTATCCTCTTCCGAGGGTCTTGATGGCGACTCTGGGTGAGAATGCCAGTTGCCAAGAGGTGCGTAACCTTTACTTCTCATATCCTTGATTGTGGCAAGCTGTTCTTTCGGGTCAAGTGTAAAATGCTCATTGGAATGGTCTATATTTGTGAGAAGATAGACTTCCTTTATTGTCTTATCACCGTTTTCAACTATACCTGCAATCAGACCGCAAGCCTCATTTGGAAGTTCTTTTTCTGCGTGTGCAAGAATTTTTTCATAATCTGATTTTGATAACTTAATCATAAATGTACACCGTCACATTCCGCCTGTTCGTAGTCGATAAGTTTTGTGATAGTCGGGTGCTTGCCACAAATTGGGCAATTATCTGTATTGCTTGGAAGCTTAACCTTTCTGAACTCCATTTTAAGAGCATCATATGTAAGGAGATAGCCTGTAAGCAAATCGCCCTGACCAAGAATATACTTGATAGCTTCCATTGCCTGAAGACTTCCGATAATTCCACCCATTGCACCAATAACTCCTGCTTGCTTACAAGTGGGAACAGCGTCCTTTGGAGGTGGATTTCTGAATACACATCTATAACAAGGACCTTTTCCTGGAACATAAGTCATAAGCTGTCCCTGAAAACGAATGATTCCTGCGTGTGAGAATGGTTTCTTTGCCATTACGCAAGCATCATTGATAAGGAATTTTGCTGGGAAGTTATCTGTGCCATCAATAACGAAATCGTAGTCCTTAATCAAATCAAGGATATTTTCACTTGTAACAAAGGTATGATATGTAATAACCTTAACATCAGGGTTGATTTTTTCCATAGTTTTCTTTGCGGATTCAACCTTTGGAGTTCCAACATCTTTTGTTGTGTGAATAACCTGACGCTGAAGATTTGATAAATCTACATCATCTGCATCGGCGATACCAATAGTTCCAACACCTGCTGCTGCAAGATATAGAGCAACCGGTGAACCTAAACCGCCTGCACCAATGATGAGAACCTTAGCATTGAGGAGCTTTTTCTGTCCTTTTGCTCCAACTTCTTTTAATATAATGTGTCTTGAATAACGCTCAAGCTGTTCGTTTGTGAAAGCCATTACTGACCACCTCCCATAAAATAAAGAAACTCTACAACATCGCCGTCTTTGAAAGTTGTGCTTTCAAATGCACCGCTCTCGACAAATTCATCGTTGATTGTAACTGTGACATATTCTGGGGTTTCTACCTTTTCATCTATAACGAGCTGTGCAACTGTAAGATTATCTGCAACCTCTTTGTTTACGCCTGCTACTGTGATTTTCATAATTATCTCTCCTGCTTACTTTAATTTTTCTATCTCATCAACTATTTCTGACTTCTTGACAGCACCTCTGAGTCTTAACTGCTCTTGACCGTCCTTAAAGAAAATAATTGTTGGTGATGCCTGAACTTCGTATTTTTCCATAAGAACTGAATCAAAGTTTATGTTTACCTTGACAACCTTTAAGCTATCACCGTATTCTTTTTCAAGCTCCGAAAGGACTGGTGACAATCTTTTGCAAGGAATACAGCTATCTGAATAGAAGTCTGTTAAAACAAGCTTATCTGAATTAAGAACTTCCTGCTCAAAATTTTCTGTATTAACACGAACTGCCATTTAATCACCAACCTTTTTTACGATAAGATTATAAGTGCCGTCCTCATTATCTATGAGTTTCAGAATCTGATGTCCCTCTTCCTTAATGCTTCTAGGAACATTCTGAACTGGTTCGCCGTCATTCATCTTGACTGACAAAATCTGTCCGTCATCAATCTCCTCTAAGGCAACCTTTGCTTTTACAAAGGTTGTAGGGCAAACTACATCTGTAATATCTACGGTATCATCAATAATAAAATCAGCCATTGTATGCCTCCAAAATCTTTTCTTCAAATTTTTCTTTTCCTACTCGGTCTATTGTAAATTTGAAACGCTCGCTTAGCTTTGCATTATCCGCAAAAAACTTTATAGCAGCATCACAAATTCTCATAAGCTTTTCTTTGTCCTCAATAAATGGGATTATTGTTTCGCCCTTGTTTATTGAATTACCAAACAAGCCACCAAAGGAAACTATATATCCATGAACTGTATCCCACGCATCTGTTGGGCAAGCCTTGAAGCATCTTCCGCAGAAATTACACTTGTTCTTGTCAACAGTGATTTTGCCGTCTTTAAGAGTGATTGCATTCTGTCGGCAAGCTTTTACACATACGCCACAACCGATACAATCGCTTTCTCTCCAATCGACCTTTATTCCGCCCTTGATTCCTAAGTCGTTTTCTTCGGATTTAAGGCAGTTATTCTGACAGCCTGTTATGCCGAACTTAAACTTATGTGGAAGCTCCATTGCGAAATATCTATCATCAAGCTCCTTTGCAAGAGCATATGTATCAATACAGCCACTTGGACATACTGCTTGTCCCTGACAGGCAGTTATTGTACGAACTCTCGGTCCGCAGACGCCAGGCTCTACATCACCCGCTGCAAGTGTATTCTTAACTTCTTCTATATCATCTAACTTAATAAATGGAATTTCTACGCTCTGTCTTGATGTGAGATGTACATAACCATCTCCGTATTTATCAGAAACTTCTGCAATTTTTGCAAGCTGCTTAGCTGTAAGATTTCCTCCGACAACTCTCAACCTAAGAGAAAAATTATTTTTTTGTTTTTGACGCATAAATCCGCCTTTTTTAAGAGTTGCATAATCGACTGCCATTTGTTACTCCTCCTTGCAAGGAATTCTCTCCCTTGACCTAAACTTTATTTATAAAATGTTAAGAATTATAGCTGGAAGCATTCATCTTATTTATTGCTTGCTCGAAGTCTTCTATCAAGTCTTTTATATCCTCTATACCAACGCTTACTCGAATACTATCTTCATAAACGCCTGCGGATTGCTTCTGAGCTTCTGTACTATGAGCATATATCGTGCTTGATGGGTGAATAACAAGAGTTCTTACATCACCTATATTAGTAGCGTTTATTGAGTATTTAAGGTTATTGATAAGATTAAAGGCTCTCTCTTTGCTACCTGCACGAATTGTTAAGATTGCTCCACCTTTTCCATTAAACATTCGCTTTGCAAGCGGATAATATGGTGAGCTTTCAAGGGCTGGGTAATTAACTTCAACTCCATCTGCTGTGCTTAGATATTTAGCAAGCTTCAGTGCGTTATCACAAATACGCTCCATTCGTAAACCGAGAGTTTCAAGACCAACGGAATTAAGGAATGCGTTGAATGGTGAAAGACAACAACCAACATTTCTCCATATTCCGTTTCTTAGCTTTGCGAGATAAGCAAATTTTCCATACTTCTTATATTCAGCCATTCCCTTATACTTATCAGTATCCCATTTAAAATTGCCACTGTCAACTATTATTCCGCTTATGGAATTTCCTCCGCCATTTATATACTTTGATGAGGAATGAATTACTATATCTGCTCCGAAATCTATCGGTCGGATAAGATAGAAAGTAGCTGTTGTGCTATCTATTATAAGCGGAATATTATATTTATGAACCAGCTCTGAAACCTCTTTTATATCGACAATATCAAGCTTTGGATTTCCTATAAGTTCTGTAAAAACTGCCTTTGTTTTATTATTTATAAGAGGTTCTATGCTTTCGGCTGAAATATGCTCTACGAACTTAGTTGTAATTCCGAAAGCTTTCAGGTCTGAGAACAAATCTATCGTTCCTCCGAAAAGCCCTGAACCTGCTATAATCTCATCGCCAGCTTCTAATATATTTAAAAGTGACATTGTAACAGCCGCCATACCTGATGAACAGGCAATCGCCCCTATTCCATTTTCGATAGAAGCAACTCGGCTCTCGAAAGATGAAACTGTCGGATTACTTATTCTTGTGTATGCAAAACCAGTGGCTTTATTATTAAAGACTTTTTCGAGCTGTTCAGCAGATTCCTGCGAGAAAGCACTTACCTGATAAATCGGAGTAAGTGTAGCTCCTGTCTTTTTATCAATTTCAAATCCTCGGTGCAATAAAGCTGTATTGAACTCCATAATATCACCAACCCTTTTCAACAAACCTTGAAGTGCTTCCAATTATAACCTACTTAACATATAATTTCAATAGGTATTATAAGATTTTAGCGTTTTACATAATTTTAATTTTTATAGAAGGCTATTTTTTACATTTCTTACAATGTCTATTTATTTAGTATATATTGATTTTCCAGAAATTCTGTGATAACCTATTATTAATATATGTTTCGTATGTAATTAGATGAGATTTTATAAGGAGCGTGTTCTTTTTGAAAGTACCAATGAAAGTTCAATTAGGTATTATGGCTATGATAGATATTGCCACAAATTCACAAGGCGGACGAGTTGTTACCACAACAAGTATTTCTAAGCGTCAGAATATTTCCCCGAAGTATCTTGAACAGATACTCCCTGCTCTAAGACTTGCTATGCTTATAAGAAGTCAGAAAGGTTCTAACGGTGGATATATCATAACAAAACCATGTAATCAAATTACCTTAAAGGATATTATAAATGCACTTGACCCTAATATTCTTTCTGATGTTTATTTTGATACTAATAACAAAAATTCAACTATGATAGATACTATAAATGATGATTTATGGAATAATATGACTTCATATTTGCAGAACTATACGGAGAAAATTACGCTTAAAGATATTTGTGATGATTACCGCCAAAGACTTGATAACCAAGAGGCTCAGTTTATGTATTATATTTGACAAGCTTCTCTAAGACAATTAAAGTTTAGGTCAAGGCGGAGTGCCTCCGCGGTCAAGACGCGGAATCGCTCGGCTCTGCCTCGCTCGTGGTTAATTAGATAAGATTGTTACCGCGGTCGATGAAACTACCGAGCGGGCGAACACAGTTCGCCCCTACGATTAGCTGACAGATTTTTCTAAGACAACTGAAAATTTAGGTCAAGCCTTTTTAAAGGCTTGCGGTTTCCAAAGGCGGAGCCTTTGGTGGGTTTTAAGGGCAACGCCCTTAACATTCTTTGCACTCTAAGTGCGGACAAAGTCCGCACTTAATAACTAATGTTGCTAACAAAAGAAAAAAGCGGCGGATAAAATCCGCCGCTCAGGAGTAAAGAATGTTGGGCTTCGCCCAAAAGTGTTTCGCTCTCTGCGGAGAGCGACAAGGGCGTTGCCCTTGACCTACGAGCCTTTAAAAAGGCTCGAGCGAAACTTTTAAGGTTCTTGGGAAAGTAAGTAAACTAAGAAAAAAACAGCCCAAGGATAATTTCCTTGAGCTGTTTTATTATGCTTATTTAAATCAATTACTTGATTACTCTTACCTTGATAACGCCATCAATAGCTTCAATAGCAGCTACATCAAAATCGCCTGTTACATCAAGTATTGTGTATGCGTATTCTTTTCTTGACTTGCTCTGCATATTCTCAATGTTAGCACCTGCAAGAGCAGTTGTTACTGCACTAATCATATTTGGAACATTCTTGTGAATAACACAAATTCTTGTACCTGTGCCACGAACCATAGAAACCGCTGGAAGTGTTACAGAATTCTTGATATTACCATTCTCGAGGTAGTCCTTAATCTCATCAGCAGCCATCTTTGCACAATTATCCTCTGATTCAGGTGTAGACGCACCGAGGTGAGGTGTTACGATTACATTCTCAACATCGAGAAGCTCTGGTGCTGCAAAGTCTGTTATATACTTTGCAATCTTGCCATCAGCAACTGCTGTAAGAACTGCTTCGTTATCAGCTAAATCTCCACGAGCAAAGTTGAGAATACGAACACCGTCTTTCATCTTTGCAATATTTTCCTTGCCGATTACGCCCTTTGTTTCTGGTGTGAGCGGAACATGAAGTGTGATATAATCGCTATTCTCGAAAATATCATTAAGAGAAACAACATGCTTAACCTTTGGTGAAAGTCCCCATGCTGCATCAACAGAAATGAATGGGTCATAGCCAAGAACATTCATTCCAAGTGAAACTGCTGCATTAGCAACAAGAATACCAATAGCACCAAGACCGATTACGCCAAGTGTCTTACCCTTTATTTCAGGACCGACAAACTGGCTCTTGCCTTTTTCTACGAGCTTTGCTGCATCTGCATTATCCTTGAGAGTCTTTGCCCACTCGATACCCTCAACAATCTTTCTTGAGCTGAGGAACAATGCTGAAAGAACAAGCTCCTTAACAGCATTTGCATTAGCACCAGGTGTATTGAAAACTACGATACCCTGCTCTGTGCATTTATCAAGAGGAATATTGTTGACACCTGCACCTGCTCTTGCGATTGCAAGAAGGCTTGAAGGAAGTTCCATATCATGCATAGATGCTGAACGAACGAGAACTGCATCAGGATTTTCAACAGAATCTGCAACATTGTAATTATCGCCAAGACGGGAAAGTCCTGCCTTAGAGATTTTATTAAGTGTAAGAATATTATACATTAAAATCAACCCTCTAATGTTATTTGTAATTAGGCGTTCTTAGCCTCGAACTCTGCCATAAACTTAACAAGAGCTTCTACACCCTCATATGGCATTGCATTATAGATAGAAGCACGCATACCGCCAACTGTTCTATGTCCCTTGATGTTGACAAGACCTTGCTCTGTTGCTTCCTTAACGAACTTAGCATCAAGCTCATCACTGCCTGTAACGAATGGTACATTCATAAGTGAACGGTCTTCAGGAACAACTGTGCCTCTGAACATCTTAGAGTTATCGAGGAAGTTATAAAGCAATGCTGCTTTCTTCTCGTTAAGCTTCTGCATATTCTCAAGACCGCCGATTTCGTTCTTAATCCACTCAAGAACAAGCTTTGCAATGTAGATTGTATAGCAAGGTGGTGTATTGAACATAGAGCCGTTATCTGCGTGTGTCTTATAGTCGAGCATTGTAGGAGTGATGTCACGAGCGTGACCAATAAGGTCCTCACGAATGATTACTACTGTAAGACCAGCAGGAGCCATGTTCTTCTGAGCACCTGCATAAACCATACCAAACTTAGAAATATCAAGTGGTGTGGAAAGAATGCAAGAAGAAATATCAGCAACAAGTGGTACATTTCCTGTTTCAGGGATTTCGTGATAAACTGTACCATAGATTGTATTATTCATACAAATATAGAAATAGTCAGCATCCTTTGTGAATGTTGATGGGTCGAGCTTAGGAATATATGAGAAAGTCTTATCCTTAGAGGAAGCAACTACATTAGCTTCACCATAGCGTGCAGCCTCTTTATAAGCCTTTGTTGCCCATTGACCTGTAAGAACATAATCAGCCTTGCCTGAACCATTCATAAGGTTGAGAGGAATAGCAGCGAACTGTGTTGATGCACCGCCCTGGAGGAAGAGAACCTTATAGTTATCAGGAATGTTCATAACCTCACGAAGAAGGCTCTCAGCACCCTCGATAATTGTACCGTAAATCTTTGAACGGTGGCTCATCTCCATAACGGATTGACCGCTGCCCTCATAGTCCAGCATTTCTGCTGCTGCCTTTTTAAGAACTGATTCGGGAAGCATAGAAGGGCCTGCCGAAAAATTGTATACTCTGCTCATTATATTTAGCCTCCAATAAATTTGCGGTTTTTCCGCATAATATTATGATAAGTACTTCTTTAATTATAGTGCTTATAAATCGCCTTGTCAATATAAAGACTCCTAAAAAATCCGCATAAATTGACAGTGTTTCTTGCATATTATGCAGATTATGTTGCAAAAAGAATTATATTTACATCAATCACACAGATTTTTTAATGTAAATTTGCCGTTCTCATAAATCATATAGCTATGATTACTTCCGTTTTTTGGAATGGAAACTGAGCCTGGATTTACATAATAAAATTCTCCAAAAGCTTCATTTGCAGGAATATGCGTGTGTCCATTCAAAAGAATATCTCCGCTTTTAAGCATTGGTGAATTTTGTGGGTTAAATTTATGTCCATGTGTAGCATAAATAGTTTTATTTCCGTCATAAATTATTGCATATTCTGCCATAATCGGAAAATCTAAAACCATTTGGTCAACCTCTGTATCACAGTTTCCACGAACGCATATTATCTCGTTTTTCAGAGAATTAAGAATCAATATAACGCCTTTTGGATTATATCCGAGTGGTAAATCATTTCGTGGTCCATGATATAGTAAATCGCCAAGAAGTAACAGTTTATCCGCACTCTCTTCACGATATTTTTCAGCCATAATTTTACAGTAATGTTCTGAGCCATGAATATCTGATGCTATAAAAATCTTCATTTTAACACTCCTAACAAAAGCATTTATTACATAATACTCTCTACTTCTATTTTTTGTCAAGTTTAATGCGGCGAGCGGCGAGCCGCCGCTCCCAAGACGCGGAATCGCTCGACAAGTCTCGCTCGTAGTGAGCAAAGGAAGTTAATTAACGCGGTCGAAAAAATTACCAAACGGGCGAACACAGTTCGCCCCTACGATTAGTTGACAGATTTTTCTAAGACAATTGAAAGTTTTGCTCAAGCTTTTTCAAAAGCTTGCAGGGTTGAGGGACGGAGTCCCTCATGGGTTTTTAAGGGCAAAGCGGCGAGCCGCCGTTCCCAAGACGCGGAATCGCTCGACAAGTCTCGCTCGCAGTCGATTAGGGAAATCTGTTGCCGCGGTCGATAAAATTTACCAATGAACTACCGATTAGCTAATACACTTTTCTAAGACAATTAAAGTTTAGGTCAAGCCTTTAAAAAGGCTCGAGCGAAACTTTTAATTTATTTTTTGATATAGTTTTAAGCTATATCAAAGCGATAATTTTTGATATTTTACAATTTCTTTTTGTGATAGTAAAATCAGTAGTAAGATTAAATTATATTTATGTCAAAAGGAGAAATGATATATGCTTACATCTATAATCGGATTTCCGAGAGTTGGTACTCTCAGAGAACTTAAATTCGCAACAGAAAAATATTTCAGAGGCGAAATTTCAGCTTGCGAACTTCAACAAACAGCTAAAAATATCAGGCAAACTCAATGGGCTACTCTGAAAAACAGCGGTCTTGATTTTATTCCATCAAATGATTTTTCGTTCTACGATTGCACACTTGATACAGCTGTACTTTTTAATATTATTCCTGAACGCTATAAGAAGCTTAATATCTCCGAGCTTGATACTTATTTTGCAATGGCAAGAGGTTATCAGGGCGAAAACGGCGATGTTAAGGCTTTAGCTATGAAAAAATGGTTCAACACAAATTATCATTATATGGTTCCTGAAATTGAAGATACAACAGAAATTAAGCTTGCTGGCACAAAGCCTTTTGAACAATTTAATGAAGCTAAGGCTCTCGGAGTTAAGACAAAGCCTGTTATCGTAGGTGCATTTACTTTATTAAAGTTAATCAGATATACTGGCTCAAAGCAAGCTGAGGATTTCTGCGATGATATTATCAAGGCTTATTCTGATTTACTTGCTGAATTTTCAAAGCTTGATGCAGAATGGGTACAGTTTGATGAGCCTTATCTTGTACACGATTTAAATAAGGAAGATATTGCACTCTTTAACAAGCTATACAATGGAATTATAAGTAATAAAAAATCTATAAAGCTTTTACTTCAAACTTATTTCGGTGATGTTCGTGATATTTATAATCAGCTTACTGCTTTTGATTTTGATGGCATAGGTCTTGACTTCATCGAGGGCAAGAAAACTCTTGAACTTATCGAGAAAAATGGTTTTCCAGAAGATAAGCTTTTATTTGCAGGCGTTGTGAATGGCAAGAATATTTGGAAAAACAATTATAAGAAAACACTTGCACTTCTTTCTGAACTTAAAACAAAGGGTATAAACACTGTTATAAGCAGCTCCTGTTCCCTACTCCATGTTCCTTATACACTTAAAAATGAAACTAAGCTTTCTGCTGAATATACAAGCCATTTCTCCTTTGCAGAAGAAAAGCTTATTGAGCTTGCTGAACTTAAATTTCTTACAGATACGGATAATTTTGAAAATGAAACCGCATATATTGCTAACTGCAAGCTTTTTGAAAACAGAACTAATTGCTATGATGACGCTGTTCAAAAAAGAGTTGCTGGCATTCAGGAAAAGGATTTTACAAGACTTCCTGAATTTAACGAAAGAGAAAAAATTCAGAAAAAGGAATTTGAACTTCCTATTCTTCCTACAACTACAATAGGTTCTTTCCCTCAGACTTCTGATGTTAAAGCAAACCGTTCCTCTTTCAAGAAGGGAAATATCTCCGAAAAAGAATATAATGAGTTTAACCGCAAAAAGATTGCCGAGTGCATTTCTTTGCAAGAGGAAATCGGACTTGATGTACTCGTTCATGGTGAATTTGAAAGAAATGATATGGTTGAATATTTCGGAGAACAGCTTAACGGCTATCTCTTTACTGAAAAAGCCTGGGTACAGTCATACGGTACACGCTGTGTAAAACCACCTATTATCTGGGGCGATGTTTCTCGTTCTAAGCCAATGACGGTTGAATGGTCTGTTTATGCACAAAGCCTTACAGATAAGCTTGTAAAGGGTATGCTTACTGGCCCTGTTACTATACTTAACTGGTCTTTCCCTCGTGAAGATATATCTATTAAGGAAAGCACTTATCAAATTGCCCTCGCAATTCGTGATGAGGTCTTGGACTTAGAGGCAAACGGAATAAAGGTAATTCAAATAGATGAAGCTGCCCTTCGTGAAAAGCTTCCTTTGCGTAAATCTGACTGGTACTGCGAATACCTCGATTGGGCTATTCCAGCTTTCAGACTTGTTCATAGTGGTGTAAAGGCTGAAACTCAAATTCATACACATATGTGTTATAGCGAATTTACTGATATTATTCCTGCAATAGACCAAATGGACGCTGATGTTATCACCTTTGAGGCATCTCGTTCTGATTTGCTTATACTCGATTCTCTCAAGAAAAATAACTTCAAGACAGAAGTCGGACCAGGTGTTTATGATATTCATTCTCCAAGAGTTCCATCTGTTGAAGAAATTGAAAATGCTATTACAAAAATGCTTGAAAAAATCAGTATTGATAAGCTTTGGGTAAATCCTGACTGTGGTCTTAAAACAAGAGGCGAAACCGAAACAACTGCAAGCCTTAAAAATCTGGTTACCGCAACAAAAAATCTTAGAAATAAGATTAAATAATTAAATTTAAACAGCTAACAAAAATGAGTTCGGAATTTTACCGAGCTCATTTTCCATATTGACAGACTTCTCTAAGAAATTTAAAGCTTAATTCAAGCCTTTGCACAAAATCTGCAACCATTATATTTTCTTCATTAATCTCTATAACTCAACTAACCATTGCATAATTCTCCTGAATTTTTATGAATATAAACACATTATAACATAGTTCAAATTTTGTGCAGTTATTTTTGTTTCCAATTTTTATATTGATTATATATAAATCTAAAAATAAAAAATATTTTATTTATATTGAATATTCTTTGTTCGTCAAAAATAACAACAATTCTGCTTTTCTCTAATAATACTTGAAAAAAGCTATCTCTATGCTATAATTATATTAAGTATGAATTTTTTTAATTGTTAAGCTATAATAAATTTGTTTTATAAAGATTTTAATAAATTACTAAATTTTAGGAATAGGTGATTTTTGTGAAAATTGCAATTTTCAGCGAAATATATTTACCATATCTCAGCGGAATATCAAGCTTTATAAGTGTTCTTAGAAAAAGCCTTATCTCACTCGGGCATGAGGTTCTCGTCATCACTTCATCTACTGATGTTTCTTCAACAACATTTGAGGACGGTATACTTCGCTGTCCTGCTAAATCTGCAAATAATAAATATGGTATGTCACTGAAAAATTCAAACAATCAGACAATGCTTAAAAAAATCCTTGAATTCAACCCTGATATTATTCATATAAATACCGACACCGCAATGGGGAAGCTTGGTCTTTCTATTGCTCACAGGCTTGGTATACCTACTGTATATTCTATTCAGGATTATTATGAGGATCGATTTTTCTACGAAAATTCAAAAATTAAACTTAAAATTGGAACTATGGTAGAAAAAAGCCGTCTTCTTGATATGATTGATAATTGCGATGTTATTACTGCATCAAGTGGCCGTGCTCATGAATACCTTGCTTCTTCGGGCAGAAAGGATAAGCATATTAGAGTTATTCCTTCTGATACAGATATAAGTTCTTTTAATTATCAAAATATTACACCTGAAAGTATTCAAAAACTTCGTAAAAAATATAATATCTCGCCTGATACTACACTTGCAATGTTTGCTGGAAGACTTGATACTGATAAGAGCGTTGAATATCTCTTGCAAGAATGGGCTCAGTTCATAAGTGTAAGCGATAATATGCACCTTATGATTGTTGGTGATGGAACAGAAATAGATTCATTAAAGGATTGGACAAAATATCTGAAAATTGAAAGTCAAGTTACATTTACAGGAGAAATTCCACATTCACTTATGCCTGAATATTATGCCGCAAGTAATGTATATGTAAGTGCCGCAACAACAGGCTTAATGTCTATGTCTGTGCTTGAGGCAATAGCTTGTGGTTTGCCTGTACTTTTGAAGCGTGACAAGTATACGCAAGAATTCGTTAAGGAGGGCGTAAACGGTTTCACCTATGAAAAGGCTTCTGAATTTGGTGATAGAATGAAACAGCTTTCTTCTCTTGATATTGACGGAAGGAGAATTATCAAGAATGTTGTAAGGCGTTCAAGAAATGATATTCCAAGTGACAATATGGCAAAGCAATTCATAGCCGCTTATGAATCGGCTATGAAGAAAAAAGCTAAACGCTGATTTTATATTCATTTTTTACATACAACAATAAAAAATTATTTAATTTTTAAAAACTTTTTACAAAACCTTGAATATTGTCGAAATTTGTGATATTATATTTATACACAGAATTTTGATTATGATTACAACAATTTTATTGTTAGTATCATATTTTATTCAGACTTTTATATGCGAATATAATAAATTAATAGGAGGTTTCGATTATGAAATTCGCTAAATTAGGTCTTTTTGCTGCTGGTGTTCTATTCGGAACTGCTGGCATCAAGCTTTTAAGCAGCAAGGACGCAAAGAAAGCATACACACATACAACTGCTGCTATTCTTCGTGCTAAGGAAAGCGTTATGACAACAGTTACTACTATTAAGGAAAATGCTGATGATATTCTTGCAGATGCTAAGGAAATCAACGAACAGCGTGCTGCAAAAGAAGAATCTATCGAAGATGTTGCTTCTGAAGATGTATTTTCTGATGAATCAACAGAAAATAACGAGGACGCTCCTGCTGAGGCTACTGCTGAAACAGAAACAAAAGTTGAAGAATAATTTTCAATAATTTTTATGTACCTATTGCATAATTTAAAAGAGCCGTTCTTTTGTCGGCTCTTTCTTTTTATCTGGAGGCAAAATAATGAAATGTAAAATATTGCATGAATCTCGTGGCCGTATTCGTGTGCATCTTATGTGCAACCACATGACACTTCACGACGCCGATATTTTGGAATATTATATGCGCAATATTGATGGTGTTACAAGTGTTAAGGTATACGACCGAACCCAAGACGCAATTATAATCTATAAAACTGAGCGTAAAAATATTATTCGTGCTTTAGCGAAATTTTCTTTTAAAGCTAAAGAAGCTATTGAACTTGTTCCTGAACATACATCAAGACAACTTCACAGAGATTTTGAAGATAGGCTTATTTTTACTACCGTATCTCATATAGCGACAAAGCTTTTTCTACCAGTGCCAATAAGAACCGCTCTCACACTCTTCCGCTCTATTAAGTATATTAGAAAAGGCTTGAAAGCTTTACTGAGTCGCAAACTTTCAGTTTCGGTTCTTGACGCAACAGCCGTTTCTGTTTCAATTATACGAGGAGATTTCAGCACCGCTTCTTCTGTAATGTTTATGCTTAATCTTGGCGAAATATTGGAAGACTGGACACATAAAAAGTCTGTTGCTGACCTTGCAAGTACAATGTCACTGAATGTTGATAAGGTATGGCTCAAAACTGATACTTGTGAAGTGCTTGTTCCTATTGGAGATATACAGGCAGGAGATAAGATTGTTGTAAGAACAGGAAATATGATTCCGCTTGATGGCAAGGTTGTAAGTGGAGAAACTACTGTTAATCAGTCATCTATGACAGGTGAATCTTTACCAGTTGTTAAAACAGTAGGTAGCTATGTTTATGCCGGAACTGTTGCTGAGGAAGGCGAATGTGTAATCTGCGTAGATAAAGCTTCCGGTAGCGGTAAGTATGACAGAATCGTTCGTATGATTGAGGAATCTGAAAAGCTTAAATCCGTAGCCGAAGATAAGGCATCTTCTCTTGCAGACAAGCTTGTTCCATATATGCTCGGAGGAACTATTCTAACTTATCTACTCACAAGAAATGTCACAAAAGCTATGGCTGTTCTTATGGTTGATTTTTCTTGTGCATTAAAGCTTGCGATGCCTATTGCGGTATTATCTGCAATGCGTGAAAGTAACGATTACAACATTTCTGTAAAGGGCGGACGCTTTCTTGAAGCTGTTGCAAACGCTAATACTGTTGTTTTTGATAAGACAGGTACTCTTACCTATGCTACTCCAAAGGTTGCAGAAATAGTTACCTTTGGTAATCATACTGAAAACGAAATGCTCCGTCTTGCAGCTTGTCTTGAAGAACATTATCCTCATTCTATGGCGAACGCTGTTGTTGATGAGGCTAAAAAGCGTGGTCTTTCACACGAGGAATATCACTCTGAAGTTAAGTATGTTGTTGCACACGGAATCTCAAGTGCTGTAAATAATAAGAAAGTTATTATAGGCAGTTATCATTTTGTATTTGAGGACGAGGGCTGTTCTATTCCTGAGGGTGATGAAGAAAAATTCCATTCACTTTCTCCGGAATACTCTCACCTCTATCTTTGCATTTCGGGTGAACTTGCTGCGGTAATCTGCATATATGACCCACTCCGTTCAGAGGCAAAGGACGCTATTGCAGCTTTACACAAGTGTGGTATATCTAAGGTCGTAATGATGACAGGTGACAACAAAAAGACTGCCAAAGCAGTTGCTAAGATTGTTGGCGTAGATGAATATTATGCCGAAGTTCTACCAGAGGATAAAGCTGATTTCATAAGAAGTGAAAAAGCAAAAGGTCGAAAGGTTATTATGATTGGTGATGGCGTTAATGATTCTCCAGCACTTTCTGAGGCTGATGCAGGTATCGCTATAAATACTGGTGCAGCTATTGCCAAGGAAATTGCCGATATAACTATCGCTTCCGAAAATCTCTTTGAAATTGTTACTTTGAGAAAACTAAGTGAAGCTCTTATGGCAAGAATACACAGAAACTATCGCTTTATCGTTTCATTTAATCTTATGCTGATTATTCTCGGTGTAAGCGGCGTAATTCTTCCGACAACATCTGCTCTATTTCACAATATGTCAACATTGGGAATTAGTTTAAAGAGTATGACCAATCTACTCGAAGAAAAAGATTTTGAGGAAGAATAATTCTTTATAAACTTATATAAACAGCTCACAAACCTATTTAGAATGGTTTGTGAGCTGTTTTATTTTGTTCGGAATTATTTACAACATAAGTAAATAATAATATAATAATGATTTTTTCATCTGCTAACAACAAAAGAAAATATGGCATTATATGAAAATTATTTTTCTGTATAATGGATAAACTCAAAACTGTTATTTTACTAAAATTTTACTAAATTTATAAGAGCATTTTAAATATCTTATTGTATATTAGACCTATAATATTATATAATATATCTCAAAACTGCCCAGTAGCTATAATATTGATTGTGAGGTTGACTATGAAAACTCTATTAAAGGGAATAATTGTCGGAATAGGTGGTATTGCTCCAGGCTTGAGTGGAAGTGTATTACTTGTTATTTTGGGCTTGTATCAAAAAGCGCTCAATGCCATAAGCACTCTTTTTAAGAATTTTAAGAAAAATATTGCTTTTCTAATTCCTCTTATAATAGGATTCGGAATAGGTGTATTGATTTTCAGTAAGGTAGTTGACTTTTTCTTAAATAATTTTGAAATGCAGACTCGCTTTACTTTTCTTGGACTTGTCCTTGGCACAATTCCATTATTTTTTAAAGAAGTTAAAAGGAATGGATTTTCAAAAAAATATTATATATTTATAGTTGTGGCGGCTTGTGTAGGTATTGCACTTTTTTCGCTGAATAGCGGTGCTTTTTCTCAAATAAAAAATCCGAGCTTTTTACAGTCTGTATTATTGGGAGTAGCTGTGGCAGCTTCATCTATTGTTCCAGGTGTTGACAGTGCAATAATATTATCTACATTTGGTTTATATGAGCTATATGTCAGCTCGCTTGCAAATTTAAATTTCAGAGTATTGATTCCTGCCGGATTTGGCTTACTTATCGGTGCTTTTTTAATTTCATTTATAATGAATTTTTTGGTTAAAAATTTCTATACAGCTACATTTTCA
The DNA here is from genome assembly GCF_900291955.1 of Pseudoruminococcus massiliensis. GTDB lineage: Bacteria > Bacillota > Clostridia > Oscillospirales > Acutalibacteraceae > Pseudoruminococcus > Pseudoruminococcus massiliensis. Next base: position 49,604 of record NZ_OLMR01000007.1, read on the forward strand.
ATAATATTTGGATTGTTTATTTCTATAATTCCAAGTGTTCTGAATGAAAGCTGTGTATTAAGCTTGAATACTACTTCGGCAATTTCAATATTGTTTTTAATTTTTGGGTTTATCGTTTCTTTCTATCTTGGTAATATTCAAAAAAACAATAAAAGAATAAGTCACATATTCAAACGAAAAGAAATTTGATATTATATCTATGAGCGTACAAAATTTGCTTTAACTGAAAAATCAAGCTTTACAAATTGTAATGCCTCGTGCCAATCTTTGATTTTTTCAAAATCATAATAAAAACCGTTTTGTGCCTTTTTCCCTATTCTAAGAATATCGCTATTATAAGTTTTTATAGCTTTTTCAGCAGTTTCACAACACGATTTTTTCAAAAACTTCTCGACTTCTTCGAGAAGTTTTTTGTTTTGCGAATTACTGCCCTCGGGAAGTTCAAGAGATACTTCAAGATTTTTTGAATAATTAAATATATCTTTATTATGGCTGATATTATTTTCGGACTTCGCTGAAACTATCTTTATAGGCGTTTTTTTATCGTCATTAAGTAAAATTACTGCACCACTTACATTATCCGAAAGAATATTAAGAATTATAGATTCATTTGTCGTAAGCGTTCCGCTCATCTTTCCCTTACAAAATAAAGCGACACCATCAGGAACTATTTGTGTCTTGCTTTCATCAAGCATTAGTATAGGAACAGCAATATCATAAATTCCACTATTATCTGACGCTTTATATTCTTTATATTCGCAGGCTTTGACTGTACCGTTTGAATAATCTCCACCAATCATAGCAATATCTTCGGCGGTCATTGTGTCAAGAACCTTTTCGTTACTTAATATATTTGCGGTATTCCCCTCTGTTACATATATAAGGGCATCAGGTCTTGCCTCAAAGCTATTATTAAAATATGAAAGGACTTCATCAGCAACCGTTGCGGCAGTCTTATTCATAGCTATAAAGCGGTTACTGCTGAGCATAACCTGTCTGCCTGTATTGCGTGAAATATTATCAAAGCACTCTGCAACAGAACCTCCTGATGCAGAAATTATATTAGGTGGTAATGCCTCCTCTGTACTCTTGATATTTAATACCATAGCTGTAAGCGTATATTTATCATTTTCTTTATCTATGCCTATACCCTCTACTATGACTTTTTCGTTAAGCTCTGCCCTACTCATACAGCCTGAAAATGTAAGAACTGTCAAGCCTATTCCTATTGTTAAAATAAGTGCCTTTGCTCCGCTCTTTTTGTGAGTTTTATTTTTCTTTCCGCTTGCTTTTACTACATAGCATATCAGTAAAAATGTTGGTATAAATACCGCTGAAACAAGAGTAAACCATAGCCAGAAATTGATATTAAAGATAAAGCTTGTAAATCCCATATCTGCTGTCACCGTCCCAAATATTAATATTGCTGTTCCGCCAACTATAATTGCAAAGCGTGATGTTCTCTTGCCAAAAGCTTTACCTACACACAGGGCAAAAAGATATAGAAAGAGAGAAAGCCGGCAGAATAAGCCTGCTGTCCACAATCCTATAAACAATGCATCAAGTCTTTGCAAAAAGCCAATATTTACAGTTTTTGCTGCTTGATAAACTGGGAATACGCTATTTTTGAGGTAATCTCCAAGCGAACCTGTTACAAGAATTATTGAAATCATTACTAAGATAAAGATTGAACTGCACCAAAGCACACTACCTTTTGCAATATTTCCTTTTACTATCGGATATAAAACCGCTATCGCAGGTATGCAGGACATTCTTGAAAGCATAAGAATTGTACCATTATAGGTTGAAATATAGCTTGTTGATAAAATTGTACGATAGTTTTCGGTGTTTATAGATGGTGTAAGAGCAAAAATCAGAATAAGAACAGTTGCAATAAGTCCTATCAGAATAAGTCCTGACGCACGAGCTATTGCCTCAACTCCCTTAAATGCACCATAGCACGAGGCTACTAAAACCGCTACTGCTACCGCAAAAACAGGTGCTTCTCCATTAACTCCAAGAGAAACGAATTTATTATAAAGTGCAATTCCGTATCCACAAACCATTATAAAATACAGTGCATAAAACAACGAAATTATAATTGAAAGCCTTTTGAAAATATCTTCACCATATTCCAAGACAGACATATCACGATTCAGCTTCCACAAGAGAAGTGTTGGGATAAGCATTATCAATGAAAGCGGAAAAGCAAATATCGCCGAAAGCAAGTGATTCCACATATCATCACCCGAAGACAACTCGGGGCTGTATGTTATTGTTACGATTGCTCGGCTTATGAACAGCAATACAAAAAGTTGTCCTGCTGTTATCATTCCTCTGTTAGTCGTCATCGTCATCACTTCCTTGAATTTCTGTGCCAGGCATACTCTGAATAGTTGATGTAGATTTTGAAAGCAATTTCCAACCCGCTCTCACAAATACATCTCGCATAGCTGTCATACTAAATGGAGAAACTGGTGCTGTATATGGAACATCAAAGCTTTTCTTTCCGCAGATATTTACAAGCACCATACAGAATAAGAGCATTACTCCCCATATTCCAAGAAATGAACCAGCTATTATAAATAAAAACCTCAAAACTGCTGTCGGAGCGTAAAGGCTCGGAATTACATATGAACATATCGCTGTCAGGGCTACGACCATAAGTGTTGGTGCTCCAATTAAGCCTGCGTTTACAGCGGTTTCCCCTATTACCAATGCTCCGACTATACTTACTGCGTGTCCTAAGGGCTGTGGCATACGCAAACCGGCTTCTCGCATTATTTCATAGACAAAATGAATTACTATTGTTTCTACACCGAGTGGCATCGGCGTTGCCGCTATTGAACCTGCTATTTTCCCTAAAAGCTGTGACGGAAATAATTCAGGGTGAAATGAGCCTACTGCAACATATACTCCAGGAAGCATTATTGCTATAAAAAATGCTATATATTTCAGCCAACGGGTAAATGTCGCAAAATATGCACGATTGGAATAATCATCGAGCGTTTGAAAATATTCTACAAACAAAAACGGAACTATCAGAGCAGAGGGTGTTCCATCAACTAATATCGCAATTCTTCCTTCGGAGATTTTTCCGCAAACTGTATCGGGGCGTTCGGAAATTCCAACCCCACTGAAAAATGAAAAATCACCCTTTTGTTCAAGATAAGGTGCAATATAACCTGAAGCCATAACTGTTTTAAGATTTATTGAATTAAGACGCTTTTTCAGTTTTCGCAAAATACTTGGAGAAACTATATCTGTCATATAACAAAGACAAATATCGGTTTTACTCTCGCTGCCGATTGTCATTGTTTCAAATTTCATTTTTGGAGTTTTCATTCTTCGGCGAATGAGCGACATATTTATTCTTAGCGGTTCTACAAAGCCCTCTTTGGAACCTCTTTGCACTACATCGGAATCCGGTTCGGAAACACTTCTAAAGCTAAAACCTTGTATACCGAGTGCAAGCATTTTTGCGTAACCATCAACAGCAACTACCGCAAAACCTGACATAATAAATCTGTCTACATCTTCAATAGTTGCAATTTCTATCTGCTCGGAAGTACAGAGAACAGTATCGGAAATTTTTCTGAAAGCTTCTTCTGGAGTACCTTCATAGCTTTCATTTGAAACTGGTCTGATTACACCAAAGGCAAGAATTTCCTTATTAACCATACCCTCTATTGTGATTATTCCAAAGCGGATACCATTCAAAGTCATTTTATGAATTGTCAGGTCGGCACTTTTATCAAAACGCTTTTCGAGAATTGCAGTATTCTCATCTAAAGATTTTGAGAGCGGAGTTGTTTTTTCTTCTTTCTTTTTTGGTTCGGATTTTTGATATATATCTTTCAGCTCGTTTATAAAACGATACACAATATCACCTCAGATTGTTATACTCAAGCGGCGAGACGCCGCTCCAAGACACTTAAAATTTTTAAAGGCTTGCAGAATCCCCCATGGGTTTTAAGGGCAATGCTCTTAACCTGTTTTTATTTTGAGGAATTTCTTGCGAATTATTCCACAAATTATTGATACAATATAACTGAAAGGTGTTGAATTATGATTATTTCTGTTATACGAACTATTCTGCTTTATATAGTGATTATTCTTGCGATAAGAATTATGGGAAAACGACAGATTGGCGAATTACAGACAAGCGAACTTGTCGTTACACTTCTGATTTCTGATATTGCCGCAATTCCTATGCAAAATACTGAACAAAGTCTTTTGAGCGGTATTGTGCCTATTCTTATTCTTATCGTCTGTGAAATTATAATATCTTTCCTTATGCTTAAACGAGCTGGTTTTCGCAGAATCATCTGTGGAAAGCCTATTGTTATAATATCTGATGGCAAAATCAATCAAAGTGAAATGCACCGACTTAGAATGAGTACGGAAGATTTATCTGAGGAACTTAGACAACAGGGTATTTTTAACATTGAAGATGTAGGATTTGCTATTGTAGAAACAAATGGCAAGCTTAGCGTTCTTAAAAAGCCCGAAAAGGATATACCTACTGCTGAGGAACTTGGGATAAAAACTAATGATAAAGGTCTTGAGGTCGTTATAATAAGTGACGGAGAAATTTCAAAATGTTCTCTCAAAATATGTGGTCTTAGCAGAGATTGGCTTTTTGACACACTAAAAAAGGAAAACACCGAACTAAACGATGTTTTCCTTATGATTGCCAACGGACAAGGCGAATATAAAATTATTGAAAAGGAGTGTAAGATTTGAAACGATTGTTTATAGCCATTATTTTGCTTTTTATTGTAGCGGGATTATGCACTTTTGAATTTACGCTGAATACAAAAGAATCTCAACACGCTTCTGAATACTTAAAAACAGCACAGCAACAAATGGTTGACGGTAACGAAAAAGAAGCTATCCAAACAATGAAAAAGCTTAAAGAGCTTTGGGAAAGCAATGTTGAATCTATGCTGATATTTATTTCTCACGAAAAGCCTGACGAAATCTGCGAAAATATCGCTGTCGCAGAAAGCTATCTGAAAAGTGGTGAACTCCCTGAATTTTATGCAGAATGTAAGCGTATTGAAAATGAACTTGAGCATTTCAGAGATTTGGAAATTCCTACTATAAATAATATACTATAAAGTTTATATTATTCTAACATAAGTTTTATGGTAGCCAATGCAGAAATTACCAATGAACTACCGATTAGGGCGGACTCCGTCCGCCCTTGAGAGAAAGGAATGTTAAGGGCGTTGCCCTTAAAACCCACCAAAGGCTCTGCCTTTGGAAACCGCAAGCTTTTGAAAAAGCTTGAGCAAAACTTTTAATTGTCTTAGGAAAGTTTATTAGTTAATCGGTGGCTCGGTCATCATTTTATGGCAGTCCATAGTTTTTTAACTGATTTCTGCGAATCATCACCACAGAATATTACTATCTCATCTTTTGAATGAATTACTGTATCTCCTCGTGGGATATACAACTGTTCCCCCCTCACAACAGATACTATAAGAGATGATGCTGGCATTTTTATATCTTTGATTGCATAGCCATCAAGTGCTGAATTTTCTGGCAAAGTAAACGACAATATTGCTGCTTTGCCTTTATTCAAGGTTGCAAGAAGTTGAGCACCAGCGTTTACAACCTCTTGCTCTATCATCTTAGTGATTATTTCTGTGCTACTAACAACTATATCAATATCAAGCTTTCTCATAGCCTCAAGGTTTCTTGGGTTATTGGCACGAGCTATAACTTTAGGAATTTTCAGCTCATTTTTGGCAAGCTGTGAGGCTACTATATTATCCTGGTCACGACCTGTAACTGCTATAAAGCAATCTACATTGTTGAAATCTAAAGAATTAAGTGTTTCTATATTTGTGGCATCTCCGCAGACAACTTCTATCTGAAGTTCGTTTGCGACTTTTTCGCTTGCTTGTTTTGAAATTTCAATAACTGATACATCATATCTTCGGTCAATCAGATTTCTTGCCAAGCTATAACCAAGTCTTCCTCCGCCTGCAATTATAACCTTCATAGCTTTTTTCCTTTCGTACTGAGATTATCCTTCTCTGATATATAGTGCTGTATCCCCTGACTCAACCTCTATATTTGACATCAAGTCATAAATAAGCACTTTTCCGCTTTTACGCTTGATTCCAAATAATGACGCACCATCTTTTAACGGCAAGGCTGAAATCGCTCTGCCTACATATTTATCGTCAACCTTGATTGAATCAATCATAAAATTGGAATTATTAGCAATATTGATGTTATCTCCTCCACCAATAATGGCAGAATAGATAGTATTAGCTGAAATATTGGTCTGGCATATTGTTTTCAGACCAAATTTATTTTTGAAGGCATTTTCACGATAGGAATTAGTTATTCGGGTAATAACATTTTCTACGCCAAAAAATTTCTTCACAATCTGAGAAACAGTTATATTGAGGTTATCGTCTGATGTTACTACTGCAACAGCATCGCAACTTTCTACACCTGCATCACGCAGAACATCCATATCCATAGCTATGCCTGTTACAAAAAGTCCATCAAAATCTTCATGCAGAAGATGTATTCTATCAGGATTTTCGTCAACAACAGAAACATCGTGACCATTTCTATCAAACTCATTTGCAAGAACAGAACCTAAGTTCCCACAACCAATTATGAGTATATTCATAATAAGGAATCCTCCAAAACGGACATATTATTTAAGTAAAAGTTTTTTGGCTTTTTTAAGGCTGCCGTCCATAACCTTATAATCAGCGAGAAGCTCGCCCTCAATTTCAGGAGATATATTTGTATGAAGATAGAGTGAAGCAAGTCCTGCATCGTGTGAACCCTTTATATCGGTTATATAATCATTGCCAATCATAATTGTTTCTGATTTCTTTAGTTTATAGCGTTTGAGAATTGTCTGATAGAATTTTACATCAGGCTTTTTGCAGCCCTCATCAGAAGAAATTACTATGCCATCAAATTCATCATAAATTCCAAGAAGCTTTAATTCTGGCTTTGTGAATGAACTTTGTGCGTTGGAAAGTAAATAAACCTTTCCGCCTGCCTCTTTTAAAGAACGAAGTAAATCTAAAGCACCGTCATAGAGCTTAATATACTTTAATGACATTGCACGAAATGATGCAGCCAAAAATGCAGCTAATTCATCGCTACATTCTGCTCCTTTTTCAGTTACAAGCCCCTTGAAAACGTCAATAAGCTCTAATTCTGGCTCATTTGTGTACTTTGTGGCAGGAACAGCCTTTTTTGCTTTTTCGCAAAGTTCATTATACTTACTTTGAAGTTCCTTTGTTTTATATTTTGCACCATACATAGCAAGAAGATTCTTAAAACTATGCCAAAGGCTTTTTTTGCCCTCATCTGTATGAATATCTACTAATGTTCCATAAAGGTCGAAAAGATAATTTTTATACATAAAATTTTTCTCCAATCCAAATGAACTTTACCCTATTTTAATATATTTTTGAAGATAAATCAACAGCTTATAGGATAAAATTTGTTTATTTTCTCATTTAACAAAAGCTAAAAATTTCACCAATTTTTTAAGTAAAACCTATACCTCTGATAATGAACTAAACTTAAAGCTGCTATGAACTAACAATCTACATTATTTAACAATCAGGTCTTTATTTATGACAACCTGCAATAGTCCTACTCTTGTACTCTTTAAAAGCGACATAAAAACTTGAGTTAATGCCTTGCGTGTAGGCTCATCAAGGTCTTTGATTGATTTCAGCATAGTTATTGCATTCATAAAAAGATTGCCTTCAAGTTCTTTTACAGTATTGGCATTTGTCTTTGTAAGAATTGTATACATAGTATCAACAAACTTCTCCCGCTGTTCATAATCTAAATTTGCAATCCACGCTTTGAGTGTATAATCAATAAATCTGCTTGTATTATCAACAGCCTCAAGGCAAATAAAACTATCTATCTGCACACTCCAAGAATAAAGGTCGTGCTGTAAAAGTCCAAGTTGCGTACTATGTACAATGATATATCTTTCTTCGTGATTAAGCAACATTCCTACGACAGATGATTGAGGCACAAAGGTATTAACTTTATTGCAAATTCTCTTATAGCCATCTTTTTGCAAAACTTTTTCATCAAAACCTGGTCCATCAAAATTATAAACGATTTCTATTCTATTTTGAACAGCCTCACTACAAAATGCCGCTGAATAAACTGCAAGATTTCCACCCTTTGAGTGTCCACCGACAAGCATATTTTCACTATGTCTTGATGCGATTTTCTCTATATAATCAACAGCTAATTCTTGTGCAGGCACTGGAAAGACAAAGCCCATATTGAAATCTTCTTTCCAACCTATAAGTGTATTGTCTGTTCCTCGGAAGGATATATAAAGCTCATTTTCATTGATTTTTATCGTAATAGCAGAAAATTGCGTCTGCGTTTTCTCATCAATTTTATTTATATAATCAAACAATTTCATACTATTAAAACGCTTACTATTCAAAAGTTCATTCAAAAATTGAATATCCTCTTTTTGTATGACCATATTTTCTATATTGGGATAGGCTATCAACTTTTTTGCCATTTCTGCGATTGTTATTTCTTTACTGGAATTTTGATTCATTATAAGCTCAAACGGCAAATAAGACAATCTTGCAAGAATAACTCCATCAACATCATTAAATTCTCTTTCACTAAAGGATAAATCGCCACGCCAGAACATATAATCAAAAATATTATTCGCCATTACATTTTCTCCATAACTATATATTAGTAATTATTTAAAGTTTTAATAAGTATAAAGCATTTCGCTGTCTGTGGACAGAGCTAAGAGCCTTGCCCTTGACCTATAAGCCTTTGAAAAAAGGCTTGTAGCGAAACTTTTAATTGCCACAAAATTTCTAGTATTGATTAAACTAATATGCACCCTGAAAGCAAGTTATACTTCCACGGTGCATATTAAAAATCATTTTTATTTATTGTTCTTTCTTAAAGAATAGCTCTTAATTATTGCAAAAACAAGCAAACCTGCAATACAGAACATAAATATATATGGTGTATTATTTGAGTCGTCAGAAGTTTTTACAGGTGGTGTTGGTGTAGACGGAACTGAACTATCTATAATCTCTTTAGTATTAACAACTGTTAATTCTGCAATAGTACCCGCTCTACGAATATAACGGTCATTTTCGAGCTTGACTGAACCATGATTTGATAATGTAAATTCACGAGGAGTTGAATCCAGTACATATCCGATTGGAGCTTGAGTTTCTATAAAACGATATGTTCCAAATGGAAGTTTCTTAATAACTATCTGTCCTTGTGCATTTGTAGTTAAATCCGAACCGTAAGATTTCCAATAATAATTGCCCTGAGCATCTGAACCCTTCTCGGTATTATCTGGAATACTTTCGGTATTATTATAATAAATTTTGCTCTGGAAGCTGAAAGTTGCTCCAGCAAGAGGCTCTGTATTATCGCCACGCTTATTCAAAATTACTGCGGACTGGCTGAAAATTGAATTATCTGCAAACTTTGCCTTTATATTGACATCATATATTTCTTGATTATCGCTCATATAAGGCATAACTGTTATTGACGGCTGAATTATATATTCATCATCTTCATCAGGCTGAATTATAAGATATACCTTATCTGCTGAAAGATTTGTGAAATATGCCTTTCCGTCAGATTGAACTTCGTTTACTATGCCAGAAATATTATTGCTTTTTGCATATTCTTCAAGTGTATAGCTGATTTTCTTAGCTGTACTTGTATCTGACCAACCATCAAAAGAAACTTTGCAATCTTTGAAATTATCATTCATTACATAGCTTCCATTGACATAATCGGCAACATCAATCAACTTTAGCTGTGTACCTTGAAGTATTTCGTTTACCTCAACGGTTATTGAGCCAAGCTTTGTATCGGCTGCATTAACACCTATAACCGAAAAGCTTATTGCAAAGGCACATAACAGAAACATTGCTACGATTTTTTTCAGATATTTATATCTCATAAAATTTCCTCCTGCTAAGATTTTTGTTTTTCTTTGCTTGCTCTTTTTTTATTTTTGCGTTCTTTGCCTACTGGCAAGAAAAGTATCAACAAAATTATTGCTATAATTATTATAGCAAGAACAATCACTGCAATAGTTACTATAACTTCTACTGAAAGCTGTTCTTCTCCGTCATCTTGTGTTGGCGGTGTGGTAGCAATTTCTTTTGCTTCTTCTTCGTATGGAATACGAGTTCCACGAACAAGAAGTCTGTGGTCATTGATGCCATATGGTGTACAAGTTAAAAGTGTGACATAGTCCTCGCCTTCGACAATCTGTATATCACTATCGTCTTCGGGCAAAACCACCTTAATCTGGTCAACCTTATATGCAAGAACCTTTCCAAGAACATGAATATAAAATACATCGCCAAGTTCCATTTTATCAAGGTCTGTGAAAAGTTCCGCAGATGGCAAGCCTGTGTGTGCCGGCAAAACTGCATGTGTGCTTTTTCCACCAACTGGAAGCGATGTTCCCTCCATATGACCTACGCCCTTTTGGAGAACCTCATCGGACATATCGTGAAAAATCGGCAGATAAATATTTATTTTAGGAATATCTACATAGCCGATTGCGTCTGTGACGGTTAGAAGTGCTTCGTAGTTTATTACTGAAAGTGATTGCGTATCTTTTTTTGCAAGGGCTTCGTTATAATCATTTGCTTTTTTTTCGAGGGCTTCAATTTGTGAGTTGTCCATTTCCTTGACGGCATTATTATATGAGCCAATTTCTACACGAGATGTATATACCGAAAGCCAATTACTAACTTTCGGGTACATAAAAATTGCAATACCAACAAGTAAAAATAGAAAGATGAACACAAGAGGAAGCCTGCGTTTTACACGCTTTTTTATTGTTCCCATTGCTATTCCTCCTGTTTTTCATCTGATTGCTTATCTTTAATGCGTTTTTCCGCTTTTTTACGGTCATTATGAAGTATTATACAAGCAATAATGAAAACGATAATAGCAACAAGTACAATCGCACCGATTACGAGAATCTGATTGATAACATTTTGAGAGAGAGAGTTATCAGATGTAGGCTGGTCGGGAATTTCTGAAGTACTTCCGCTATTTTCATCAGGAGTATATGGAACACGAGTTCCACGCACAAGAAGTCGGCGGTCATTTATGCCATAAGGTGTGCAAGTTAATAGTGTGACATAGTCTTCGCCAGAAACAATCCTAAGAGTATCTGTTTCATCTGGCTTAACATCTTGAATTTTATCAATCTTATAAGCAAGAACTTCATTCAAGATATGTATATAGAACATATCGCCTACTTCGACTTGGTCAAGCTGTGTGAACATCTCTGCACTCGGCAAACCCGTATGTCCTGAAATTACACTATGCGTGTTTTTACCACCAACTGGCAAAGAAGTATTTTCGAGATAGCCACAGCCCTTTTCAAGAACTTCATTAGAAGTTCCGTAATATACTGGCAAATAGATATTAACCTTTGGTACATCTACATAGCACATTATGCCATCAGTGCGGTTAAGACACTTTGCGTCTATATCGGTTTTCGAGCCACTATAAAGGCTTTTGTTATACTCATTAGCCTTAGCGAAAAGCTCATCAATCTCTGATGTATCGAGGTTTTTAACCTCATCATCATAGCTGCCGATAACAACATTGGCGGTCATAACCGAAACCAAATTACCCACGAATGGATAAAGAATGGACGCAACACCAACGATAAAGAGTATTGCCATAACAAAGAGCGGCCATTTCTTAAGCTTTTTGTGTTTCAAGTTTTTACGCCCTTTCGCAAAGTTTTCCGAGAGGTTTGCCCCATTTTTGAGCCAAGCCCCTTGGAAAACCTGCTCCGTCCAAAGCGGAAGCGGAGCAGATTTTAACGATTAGCTAAGTAAAATTAAAGAATAAGTATAAATTATTCCTCAATCTTTCTCTTCTTCATATAAACGATAAGCATGATACCAGCTACGAGTACTACGCCTGCACCAGCAACTGTGAAGATGATTGTACCCATTCCACCTGTGCCTGGGAGTTCCTGACCCTTAATATTTACAATTGTCTTCATATTATCATTTTCAGTATCTGAAATTTTATCAGTACCTGTAAATTTATATGCACCTGTGTACTTATTAGAAGCAGTATCTTTAATAGCCTCTATTGTAATAGTGACATCATCAGCCTTTTTATAGTTAGCAGGTACTTTGGTTTCTGAAATTATGTATGTGCCAGCTGGAAGGTCTGTAATTGTGATTTTACCTTCAGCATCTGTATATCTTTCCAAACCAATAGCATCACCCTTTGTTACGCCAGCATCAGTAGCAGGATTCGTCTTGTAAACTGTAAAGCCAACACCTTCAATTGGGTTACTTGCTTCATCAGTCTTATAGATTATAAGGTCTGTTCTATAAATGTCTGTTTCATCTTTAAGTTCACCACTACCGCCACCTGTTGCATAATCATTAGCAAAATTAAGTGTAGCGTCATTAGGAATAGCATCCTGAGAAGCTGCATGTTCATTAACATCAGCCTTGAATGAAACTACAACTGACTTATCCTTATTATTTACAACATAGGCATCATCAAATGTAATTTTAAAACCTGTTCCTCCATTTTTGCCTGTAGTAACACTGTCATCAATGACATAAGTACCAGATGATGTAGCTACTTCTGTGTTATCAACTTTAACTACAATATCTTTAAGGGTAATACCTCTGCTTGGATCATCAGTAATAACAAAGTCTGTAATATTTAAAGAAGGACCGTCAGTTCTATTAACAGCTGCTACAACTTCGTCACTATATGAAGGGAAGTTTGTTTTAATTTCGTATGTAACTTCTGAACCTACAGCAACCTCAGCAGACTTATGTTTATCTAAAGTACCATCAACAGTACCCTGACCATCTTTAACACTTACAATGTTTTTCTCAAATGTGAGGTCAGATGATTTTGCTGTAAGTGTTTTAGCTGCATCTGTAACAGAAACAAGTATAGGAGCAGACTTCATTTGTGTTCCTGTTGTTGTAACAAGGTAATAACCAGGAGCAAGAGTTAAGGAAGAACCACTTGCAAGGTCACTTCCATCTGTAACAGTAGAAGCACTTGAACTTGCGGTCTTTAGGGCATCAGCAAGATTCTTAAGATCAGAAGCAGATGTAGAAGTGCTAAGGACTGAACCATTATAAGTTAATCTCTTATTATCAGGATTTACAGCAAGACCTGGAACATTAGTAAAACCAGTTTCAAGGGTATACTCATATACACCACTTGCATCACCAGTCTTATGAGCCGCAGAGGCTACAAGATATACATTGTATTTTGCACTTGATAAAGTAGATGGCATTGTAACTGTTTGAGCTGTTAAATCATCATAACCTGGAGCAGCTGCAAAAGCAGTCATTGGTACCATAGAAGCTGCGAGAACAGCAGCAACGGCAGCAGCGGTCATTCCTTTGAAAATTTTCTTAGCTTTCATAATTTTTTACCTCCATATCGGATAATATTATTTTGTGCGAATTCTTTTATTTTTTAGTTATAAATTATAGCCTCGCACTTAACCGATAATCTATAACTTTTTTTCAAGGAGGATTATCGCACCTTCTTTGACGACTTGCCTATATGCACAAAGGCATATTTTTTATTTAATAGCAATAAACCACCTGCTAATACTATGGCTATTGCTCCAAATAAAACGAAGTTAAATTCGTTAGGGCTTCCACCCTCACCACCAGTTTCTGGCATACTGATGTCTTGAACTATACGAGTATTATTTACTATCAAACCAGTAGTAATATTGGAAGAAGTACTAGTAGTATATTCAACTTTATAAGTTACATTACCACTTGCAGCGGTGATAGTAGTCGTATTGTCATTATCAATAGGGTTACCATCTTTGTCTAATTCTCTTATAGCATATTGCCATTGGAAGCCATTATCATCATATGTTTCAAGCTTAGTAATTGTCTTTTCCCAGCTGGAATCTAATGTAAAACTTTCATAGTTAGGAACTTTACTCCAAGAACTATCAGTTGAACGACGAAGCAAGCAGAATCTTACTGCATTAGCAGTAGGAATATATTTATCTCTATCAGCTTCATCTACATTAAACCAATTTTTACTAATTTTAAGGTCCATTGTAGCTATTTGAGTATTATAGAAAGTATATGAATACTCAGTTTCTTTAGCAACAACTGTTCCTGTTACTGAATGAGTAGCTATTCCATTAACTGTATTCTGGCTGATAAGTACATCGTTACCGCCAGTTGTAACTTTCTTAAGCACTGCGTAATCAGAGTTTTCATCAACCTCGTGGATAATATATTCTGTGCCTACTGGAATACCTGTGATTGTCTTGCTCTCACCAACTCCAAGCTCAATAACATTAGATACTATAGAATTAGCACCCTCCAAGCCAGAACCGCCGACATTCTTAAACTCAACATAGAATTTATATTTACCTACTAAGTTTACATTACCAACCTTATCTTTGGTAATCTTGATGCTTCCGACATTTACTTTATTATTGAATTGAACCTTTAACTTTGTGCTTTGATTTGTTCCGTCCGGGTTAGTATACGAACGGAAAACCATAGTATCTGCATCAGGCTTAGTACCTGTATAGTTAGCTAATGGGGAACTACTGTCTGGCTTTTCTGTTCTTCCGTCATTTACGGCTGTGCCAGTAACATTTTTCAGATTCGAGATACTGCCGTTGGTTACTGTACTTCCACTTGCCATACTTGTTACAGCAGAGCCATCTTCGTAAACAGTATATGTAGTCGTATAGAGTTTCTTCTGAGATGCACTAAGATTTTCTTTTAATGAAATATAACTTCCTCTACGGAACTGGTCATAGAAAGTAACTAATTGCTTATTCTTTAAGTAGAAATTACCACTTTCATCAACTAAATCAAGTGTACCCTTTGAAGATGAAGAGCTACTATCCTTTTTATAATACTGTGCATTTTTTGTATTTTCGAGATTTCCGCTTGTAGCTGAACCATAGTCAGGAATGTTTTCTTGAGCAGTAGTAAAGCCTGTACCTATGGAAGTAGCATTATTTTTAAAGATGAAATCGTCAAGGTAAACATCGCACTCGATATTATACTGAAAACTTATAGTGCTAATTTTAGTCTTATCAAAACCACTTTCCGCAGTAAGCTTATCTAAGATTACAGTTACTTTTGACCAAGCATTACCACTAAGAACAGTATCCTTAACCTTATTAGCATCTAAGAAACCATAAAGCTTTTTGCCGTTTACATCAGTTAATTGAATATACATATTATTTAACGATGCAATATCATTGGCAATATAGGCTTTAAAGTTAAGATAAGTCATTTCGCTTATATCTTTCAACTGATTATCATCAGCACTTAAATTACCTAATCTTGCTTGTGTATATTCATTATTTTCATTTGAGTAATTAGCAAACCAATGTACAACATTATCTTGTCCATTATAGCTATCTGCTTTTTCAAATATATTACCTTCAGATGTTACAAATAAATTACCCGTGAAATTCTCAGCGAAGTTAAGCGTTGTCAATCCTGTGCTACCATTAGCAGCTTTTGTGCCAAAGTGTGTTACACGATTCTGAATGAGAAACTCAAAGTTTTCGTTTTCATCAAAGAGATTAGAGAACATTGTGTTAACATCACTCTTATCAACAGTTTTCTCAACTTCAAGTTCACTGCTGTCAGGGAAGTTAAATGCAACCTTCATATTTGATTCCCACATACCACGCTCCATATAGTACATGGTAAGTGTATGTTCAGTAGAATTATCACCCTCGAGAGTGAAATCTTCCTGCTGATAGAAATCATATATTTTATTTTCCGTGCCAGACTCACCATCAGCGTGATATGTTATTGACCTTACTGAAGAGCCTCCCGATACATCAGAGTTATTAGCTGATTTTTTAACCCTGCTTACATAAGCTTTTTTATTAGCAAAGTCTAACATACCTGTAACCTGACCATGGTCACCACCAACATCAAGTGCAAGCTGTCCATCAATATAAACCCAAACATCATCATCGCCAGAGAACAGGAATTTAATATCTACTTTGTCTCCATTACGATTGATTACTTTTCCATCATCTGTAAGACGGAATTTAAACTCAAGCTTTGCTCCATAACCATAATTATATGTAGAACCATTATTGTTTTTCGCACTGTTATCACCATAGTTAAATGGGAACAAACCATATATGTTGGAAACACCATCACCGCCATCATATATACCACTACTATTTAAGTTTTTACTCCAATTTCTATTGATATCTGAAGAATGATTTGCTAAATAGTAATTGTCGCTTGCGGTATCCTTTTGCATTGCAAGAGTTGTGCTTGCACTATCATACCACCAGTAATCAACTCCCTCACCAAAGACATCTTTCTTTGTAAATGGGAAAGCAACATTGTTATATACCTTACCTAATTTTGTGTTTTTGCTATTGTTTCCGTTTAGGAAATCCTCGTCAAAATAAGGTGAAGCTGCTTTGCCGTCATGCGTTTTCAGAACACCGTTATCCAAACTACTATTAACGATACCCTGTGTTGCATACATATAATATCCATCTGACCCTATCTTTACCGTACCATCTGAATTTACATTAGAGTTATTATTTGAAATAAAAGTATTATACTTGCTCCAACCATATAAATCCATAGTATCAGCTATCGCTCCAAAAGGAAAACCCCAGTCACTATGTGTTGGCTGAAAATGACCTGTATAAATTGCGTCGTTGACACTTACACCTTTATTTTTATAATAATCACTAAGAGCTTGGTCGAACTGTCTGAAATTTACCCAGTTTCTATGAGACGCTCCACTTTGCAATCCTGATTCACCATTATAATCATCACGGTTGCTGCCGTTCAACTCAAAATCTGTATAGTAATCATAGAAAGTAGAGTTTACATAATTTACTTCAGTACTTCCGTAATTGCTCTTTTCGCTACTAAAGCTTGATGCTTTAATATCTACTACTGGGTTATTTTTGCCTGATTCTGCATCACGAATGGTATAGACCTTATCCCAGTAGCCTGAACGCATACTATTATCATAAATACATTTATCACTTGAATCGGCATAGAAGCAAGTCTTATTTGTATTTTTAGGTAAATCTAAATCTTCTGTTTTACTTGCATTAGCATTAGCATTAGGCCATGTGCCTTTATTAGTACTACTATAAAAAATCACCTTACTATATTTTTCAACATCTTGCTTACTGATATTTACAAAATAGACATCAGACCATGTATTAGAATCAACTGTCTTTGAAGATAATTTTGTCATTTCATAACCAACTGTTGAACCATCTGTTGCTCCAAACAAATGAACAAACATCTTTGCATTACTATCTTGTATAGGCATTGTAGCATTATTAACCGTTGAACCTAAATATGATAGCTTTGAAAGGGTTGCATCAAAATATAAATCCAAGCCATCACTATTGCTATAAACACCAGAAATACTTGCTATACTTCCATTAATACTCAACTTGTTTTTAGATAAATCGCTCCAAAGGAAATTATATCTCATATTATTATATGTAACGCTTATAATATCCTGCTGTGTTGCGGAAGTATTTATTATATAGCTGTAAGTACTATCATCATCTGAATCTTTTGTAAAAGTTCCATTAGAATCTTTTATTGTAATAGTTGGTACGACACCAGAAGTTGTATCAAAAAAGAATTTATCAAGATAAAGTTTATTGTTATTTATAGAATCACTTGCTGTTGATGGCTCAGCTCCCCAATAAGAAATCACCGAGTTATTAGAAAGATTTTCTGTTGCACCATAGTAGAATGTATTACAAGTATTTTCATCATAACTTATCGGTGTAACACCACTGCTGTTTTCATTAAATAGATTATATTTTCCAAGAGAAGTATCACCATTTTTAAATTCTACTGTTGTATAAGGTTTGTCATTTATATCATTAGGAATTGTTATTTGATTATTTGTAAGACTTGAACTTGTTTCTGTAACTTCAGCTCCGGTAAATATAGCAGTTATATTTCCTGCAAGTTTACCTGTCATATCCTTGAAGTTTATTGTTTTGCCTTCTAAGCTTTTTGAAATCGGCGTATCTGAAACACTAATTGAATATACTGTTTTACTGTCTATTATAGCTGTAGAACTTCCGTCCCAGTAAAAATATTTGGCACCCGCATCACTTAAATTGATTGATGTCATAGTAGTTCTTCTATAATCTTGAGCTTTAATATCGTTCCAATTATCAAAGCAACTGAACCCAAAGATATGTCCAATATTTCCCCAACCGCTCTTATCCCAACGAATTATATCTGTACCAGAAATTTTTTCACCTTTCTGTAAAGTACCCCAAGTATCAACAAACATATAGACATTATTATTCCATTCATCAGAAAAGTTTGATATATCCAAATAGACATATTTCGATTCTAAAGTTATGCTTGCCGCATCAGCTTTTTTTCCGCTGAAAAGATTCATAGGAAAAATGCCTATGAGTATCATTAAGGCACATAATATTGCCACACTTGATGTTAGTTTTCGTTTAGATGTTATTATCATAAAGCATAAACCTCCATAAATCTTTTTGCATCTCATAATGGAATGTAGCCTACTATTTACATAAATTTTCTTAATCTTTTTTCGATTATAGCATTTTTATGCAAAATCGTCAACATTTAGGTAAAAAAAGTCATTATTTTACAATTATTTCTTATAATAATATGTATATTAGGGCAAATATAAGCATTTTAGTTTTTTACACTATTGTGCAAGTTTGGCTATTATGATACGAGTATCAATTTTAAAAACAAATAATGAAAAATTTTATCCAATAAATGCAAAAATTGCACTCTCCTTTTAAAACAAAAATTCTCTCGAAAGCTCTCGAGAGAATTTATTTATGCTTAACCAAGGTATGGTGGAGATAAGCGGGATCGAACCGCTGACCTCTTGAATGCCATTCAAGCGCTCTCCCAGCTGAGCTATACCCCCATCTGATTTGCTACAATTATATATCATTTCTATATATCATTTCAATATTAATTTTATACAAAACACTCTATACACTTCAAACTAAATTTTATAAGTTTTTCTAAATTATATATACATTACTAATATTATGTTTTAATTTACAAATTTGTAATTCTTATTGCTCTACTAAAACTTGCTTTTTTGCTATCAACTATGCTATAATCAGTTATATATTGGCAAACAAGCAGTCAGCACCGTGCAGCTTTTGCTTGTAATTACTTCTAAAATTCTGATTCAGCACGGAGATAGGTGGCTTTATTCATGTCGCAATTATGTTTAGGTTGTATGTGCGAAATTAACGGTGAGCAAAAATGCCCACATTGCGGATTTGATAAGGACTCTGTACAATCTGCACCCTTTCTTCCTTTGGGTACAATCCTTCAAGAGCGTTATTTAGTAGGCAAGCAAATCGACAACAGTGTTGAGGGTGCTTACTATATAGGTTACGATAACTTTATGCACTCTGCTATTGTTATTCACGAATTTCTCCCTTCTGGAATCTGTGGACGAGCTCCTGGAAACGTAGACCTTGTTATTCGTGAGGGAAGCGAACAGACCTTTGAAACTCTTAAAAAATCTTTTCTTGAATATTACAGAACACTCGCAAGACTTCGTGAGCTTTCATCTATAACACCAATTTACGATATTTTCTCTGAGAATGGCACTTGCTATACCGTTGAGGAAAAGCTTGATTGCATTACATTTGGTGAATATATCGAAAGAAGCGGTGGTTCTATCGACTGGAATACTGCAAGACCAATGTTTATGCCTGTTCTTTCTGCTCTTACTTCAATTCACGAGGCAGGAATTACTCACTTTGGCATTAACCCAGAAAGCCTTGTTGTAACACCCGCTGGAAAGCTCAGGCTTCAAAGCTTTGCTATAAGAGAAATTCGTCAGCAGAATGATATGATTGACGCTGAGCTTTTTGATGGTTGCTCTGCTCCTGAACAATATGACCCTAACGCTTATCTTGATGAGCGTACAGATGTCTATGGCTTTACAGCAACCTTATTCTTCGCCTTGACAGGTCGTCTTCCGGAAGATGCGGACAAGCGTAAGCCTGATGGCAAGCTCCCACTCCCTACTTCTGTTTTTAAGCAGCTTCCACCTCATGTTGTAACAGCTCTTGCTGGTGGACTTCAGGTTCTCAGAAGTGCAAGAACAAAAACTTGTGCAGACCTCAAGACTCAGCTTTCTGCTGCTCCTACTGTTCGTGCTATTCAGAATGAGGCAACTCGAAACGCAGCTCAGGCAGCCGCAGTAAGAAGCTACAATGCAAAGAAAAAGAGTGGTATACCTGGCTTTGCGTGGGTGCTTGTTTCATGTCTTTCAGCTTTACTTATTCTTGTAGTTGCTGCTATTATATGGGTTAGCCAATCTAACTTTAATATTGTTATTTCTAATGGTGAAAGCAATGCCGATGTAGAGTCTTCTGCAAGTTCATCTGCATCTTCTGCTATTGTTGATACTTCTGACCCTGATTCTATTGTTGTTCCTAATCTCTGTGATAAGGAATACACTCGTGTTCTTTCAGACTCAAGCAATGCTGAATATAGTATTCTTCAAGAAAGTGAGGCAATGTTCAGCAATACAGTTAAAGAAGGAAATATAATTTCTCAGATTCCTGAGGCTGGCTCAGTCGTAACTAAAGGCTCTTCAATCGTAGTTGTCGTAAGTAAAGGTCCTCAACAGAGAGAACTTCCTGCAATAAACAATCTTACTGTTGAAGAAGCTATTAAAACTCTTAGTGGTATGGGCTTTATAGTCAACAAGACAGAAGTTGCAAATGACCAAATTGCAAAGGGTGCTGTTATTGGATATAAGGATTATAAGGTTGGCGACACCGCTCCTTATGGTTCTAAGCTTACAATTACTGTAAGCCTTGGTGCAGAAACTTCTGCTTAAGTAATAAACTAACTTAAATAAAAAAGCGACTGTCATAAAACAGTCGCTTAATTTTATATAAAATTATGAATAATAATCTGTTATATTGTTTTCTGCGATTTTTATAAGGTCTGAAAGTGCTGCAGCATATTGTGGATAACGCTCTTGTATTACACTTGGTGAAAGGCTTATCTCTCTATCCTTATATATGGTCTTAATAAATGCTTTTGCAGAAATCTCTGCGTTTGTTTCATTAACGAGCATTAGAGCGGAAGAAAGCCCTCTTTGAAGTTCCATATTTATAGCGAAAAAGTCTTGTGGATTTTGTGGATTAGCATTATATAACAATCTGAACATCTTATAAACAGATACCATAAGATATGACGAAACTTCGCTTGTAAGATTCTTATTTCCTGCTTGTGCAAGTATATTGAAAATAACAGAAATAGAATTCATTACAAGTCTTCTATTAAGATTGGCAAGATTGGCACAATGACTATCACACAGTGGTTTTCCAGTTTCTTGAGTATTGCTCTCATCGCTTTCTATATTAAGTATAGCTCCCTTTCGGTCGGAAGTAATACCAACAAGATAATCACAGGAAACATCATAATATTTTGCTACACGAACAAGGAAATCTAATCCACATTCCCTTATTCCCTTTTCATAATGCGAAAGCAATGCCTGAGATATTCCGAGTTCAGCAGCAGCTTGCTTTTGGCTCATACCTTTTTCTTTTCTTAGTAGTGTAATAATTCGTGGGAAATCTGTATTCAATGTGATTCACCTCGTGAAAATACTTATTGTAGATTATACTACTCTCATAACTATTTGTAAAGAAATTTTAAGGAGAATTTTTATATGAAATCTTATCAAATCAATTTTATCCGCCATGGACAAACTGAGGCTAATCTTCAAGGTGCATATATAGGTGTAACTGATGTACACCTCTCGCCAAAAGGCAGAGAACAGCTTTTGAAAATAAGCGATGAGCAAGGCTATCCACGCACAGAAATGCTTATATCAAGTCCTCTTTCTCGCTGTCTTGAAACCTGTGATGCGATTTTTCCATCACAGAATGTTACTTTGAATGGTGCATTTTCAGAATGTAATTTTGGCGACTGGGAGGGTAAAACTGCCACTCAGCTTGCTGGTGAGCCTAAATTTGCCGAATGGCTTTCAAATTCCGAAAAAACTCCTCCACCAAACGGTGAAAGTGGTGCAGACTTCACTCGCAGAGTATGCCGTGGCTTTGAGCGTCTTGTAAACTCTATGATGACTTCTGGCATTTCTTCCGCAACTATCGTTACTCACGGTGGAGTAATTATGACACTTCTTGCTGTATATGGACTTCCTCAGGCTCACAGCTATGATTGGCGTATGGACTGTGGTTATGGCTATGCAACAAGAATAACCCCTGGCCTTTGGATGCGTGATAAGGTTATTGAGGTTTATAATACAATTCCATATTCCCCTGAAATAAACAACTGAATGAAAGGTGATTATCTTGAAAAAAACTTTTAAAATAACTGCTCTTGCCTTTTCTGCTATGATTTTACTTTCTACTACGGCTTGCTCTCAAGGTGAAGCTAATAACGAAAGCAACACTTTATCTGAATATCAAAGTATTGTTTCAGAAACTCGCAGTATTACAACTAATGAAAACTTCAATATTAAAAAAGCCTTTAATAGTATACAAATAAATGGAACTATGCTTCCTTCCCCACCTTGCATTTCTGATTTTGGAAATGACTTTACTCTTGGAACTAAGCTTTTTAGTGGTGACGAAAATAATTCTGGCAGACTTGTAGGAAATTTACTTAGCAACAAAGCTAAAGCAATTTCTTATGATATATATAATGTAAGCAATGATGAGCAAAGCGATGAAAAAAAGCTTAAAGAATTAAAATTAGATATAATATCTCAAGAAAATATTGATGTAATGGAAAGTAAAGCTCTACTTTCTGTTCTTGGAATCACCGTTGGAGATAGTATGGATGATGCTGATAAAGCATTTGGTATGCCAGACTCAAGAAGTATGTCCGAGAAAAATTCTGGAACTTATACTTATACATCAAGTGAGGACACAAGTAAAATGATTTCGCTTGAGTTTAAAGATAATATTGTAACAAAAATAACTATATATTATTCTGTTCGTGGATAATTTAAGCTGATAAAAAGGTTTGAGTGAATTCACAAAGCAATTCCGTGTCTTGGCAAAGGTACTCTGTTTGAGAAATTTCGCTATTTGGCTACTGTTACTAACAAAAGAAATTAAGTGGCGGACTAAGTCCGCCACTTTTGGGGCAAAGAAAAGTTAAGGGCGTTGCCCTTAAAACCCACCAAAGGCTCCGCCTTTGGAATCCGCAAGCTTTTGAAAAAGCTTGAGCAAAACTTTTAATTATCTTAGGGAAGTTTTTAAATTATTTTATCTTTTATTCTAATCGAGAAATATAATTGCGTTAATACTTTATATAATATGAAGAAGTGATTCTTAATTGCACAATGAAATATTTCAAATTGTGCATAAACAATTTTATTTGGAGTGATGATTTTTGGATCCTTGGTCTACGATTGCCATTTGCGTTGTGTTACTTTTGCTTTCTGCATTCTTTTCATCAACGGAAACGGCATTCTCGTCAGTAAGTAAGATTCGCCTTAAAAACCTTGCCGATAATGGCAACAAAAAAGCTAAAACTGCACTATATGTTGCAGAAAGATATAGCAAGGCTCTTACAACCATTCTCGTCGGAAATAACATCGTAAACATTGCAAACTCTGCTTTGGCAACCGTTTTCTTCGTAAACATTTTTGGTGAAGCTCAGGGTACTGTAATCAGCACAGTTGTTATTACAATCGTTGTTCTTATCTTCGGCGAGGTTCTACCTAAGAATATTGCAATAGACAATGCAGAAAAAATTTGTATGACCTTTGCACCTGTTCTTAAATTCCTCATGGTTTTACTAACACCTCTTTCTATTATTCTTATGGGAATAAACAAGCTCTATAAGAAGCTTGCAAGAAATAGCAATCATCAAGAACCTTCTGTCACAGAAGATGAGCTTAAATATATAATAGAAAGCATTGAGGAAGAAGGCGTTCTTGAACAGCAAGAAAGTGAACTTGTACAGTCCGCTCTCGAATTTGATGAGAAAACAGCTGAGGAAATTCTTACTCCTCGTGTAGATATGGTCGCAATAGACATTGATGACCCTGTCGAAGAAATTACTGAACTCGTTCTTAAAGAAAGATACTCTCGTATTCCAGTTTACAGAGATAACATTGATAAAATAATCGGTGTACTTCACACAAGAGATTATCTCGAGGCTCTTATAAATAATAATGAAAAGCCAAATATTGAGGCTATGCTCCAGCCAGCACATTTTATTTATAAGACCAAAAAACTTTCTGCATTGCTTGCAGACTTCAAGTATAATAAGATTCATCTTGCCGTTGTTACTGATGATTACGGCGGAATCCTTGGTATAGTTACTATGGAAGATTTGCTTGAGCAGATTGTTGGTGAAATTTGGGACGAGGACGAAGAAGTAGAAAAAATGTCCCTTAAAATCTCTGATAATAAGTACGAAGTAAGCGGTGATATGCCTATTTCAGATATGCTTGAGCTTTTTGATAAGCCTACAAAATATATCGAAACCGAAAGCAATTCTGTTGGTGGTTGGGCATTAGAACAGCTCGCTAATATTCCTGAGCCAGGTGAACAATTTACATACAAGGAATTAGAAATTACTATTCGTGAGGTACTCGACCAGAGAATTTTAAGTATGATTATTGTATACACACCGTCTGAAGCTGAAGAAGATGAAGAATAATTAAGCAAGGAGAACACAATGAGAAAACTTAAAGTTGACCGCACAGAAGGAAACTTCTTTATCTGTGAGGACAAAGAAAAGAAAATGTTTGCTATCGAAAAAAATGAAATGCCTAAAGAAGCTAAATGTGGCGATATGATAGTTATTTCTGATGATGGCATAATCAGTGTAAGCAATACAAAAAATAAATAAAGCATAAGCAAAAGGGTGAACAATTGTTCACCCTTTTATATGTTCACTCACTCATATATTAATGTTAAAGACAGGTTGGTGATATTTTACTATGAAAAAAATATTGGCTTTGCTTTTGACAACGACTATCGCAGTCGGTTCCCTATCGGGCTGTATAAGAACTAACTATCAAAAAGACAAGGTTAAATTTTTAGCCTCCTTCTACCCTATCTATATAATGGCTCTTAATATCGTTGATGGCGTTGAAGGTATTGAGGTTGATTGTATGGCTGAGGTTCAAGTTGGTTGTCTGCACGATTTTAAGCTTTCGACTGACAATATGCGAGATATTGAAAAATCTGACGGCTTTATAATCAATGGTGCTGGTATGGAGGGCTTTATTGAGGATATTGCAAACAGAGTTGACGGTCTGCATATAATAGATTCCAGCATAGGTATAAATCTTCTTGCAGACGGACATCATCATGATGAAGATGAAGATGAAGATGAACACGACCATGAGCATGAAGATGAACATAATCATGACCACGGCGAATATAATGCTCATCTTTGGGTTTCTGTTGCCAACTATATAAAGCAAGTTGAGAATATAACTGAGGGAATTGTAAAGATTGACCCTGCTCACGAAAAGGAATACCGAAGGAATAGCAAGGAATACATTTCTAAATTGACTAAGCTACAAAATGAAATGGAAAGCGGTCTTGCAAATATTTCTGATAGAAATATTATTACATTTCATGAGGCATTCGACTACTTTGCTGAGGAATTTAACTTAAACATTGTAAGTGTTATAGAGCGTGAACCCGGAAGTGAGCCTAATGCAAAGGATTTAGCGTCTATTATCGACTTAACCAATCAAACTGGTGTTAAGGCTCTATTCGTTGAACCGCAGTATCCTGACACTTCCGCAGATATAATAGCCGCTGAAACTGATGCTAAGGTTTATACACTCGACCCTGGAGTAAGCGGTGATATGAATAAAGATGCCTATATTATTATGATGCAAGAAAATCTGAAGGTTTTGCAAAAAGCATTAACCTAAGTTATAGAAAGGATTCTGAAATGACTGATTTACACAAGGAATGCCATTGCAGTGTTAAGATTGAACATCTCTCAGTAACACGAGGTAATCAAAAGATTCTTGATGATGTTAATCTTGAGGTTAAGCATGGCGAAATAACAGCAATTATTGGACGAAATGGTGCAGGAAAAACAACTCTGCTTAAAGCAATTATGGACCGTATTCCACATACTGGAACGGTAACATATTTCAACAGTATGGGAAAGAAAATTTCTCAGCCAAAGCTTGGCTATGTTCCTCAATCATTGAGCTTTGACAGAGGAACTCCACTTACTGTTGCAGATTTATTCTGTGCAAACTCTGGTATGATGCCAGTATGGTTCAGACATAAAAAAGACAAGCTCGCTCACGCAAAGGAAATGCTTGCCCATGTTGGTGCAGAAAGGCTTATTGATAAGCCACTTGGCAGAATTTCGGGTGGTGAATTGCAACGAGTGTTACTTGCATTTGCACTCGACCCTATGCCTGATATGCTTATACTTGATGAACCTGTTTCCGCACTCGATAGACGAGGAATAAGCTCTTTCTATGATTTAGTAACTTCTTTAAGAAGTGAGTATCATATGCCTGTTTTGCTTGTTTCTCACGATTTAGGTCATGTCACAAAATACTGCACTCGTGCGGCTCTTGTTGATGGAACTATTGTACTTACTGACACTGCGAAAAATATTCTTAAACACAAAGAAGTTCGAGAAGTATTCGGACTTGGAGAGGAGGGTATACTTTAATGGACGGAATTTATGCGGTAATGGATTTTCTTTTGCCTTTCGATTGGGCAGAATATAATTTTATGAAAAATGCCCTTTTAGCGGTTTTAATGCTTACCCCACTTCTTGGACTAACAGGAACTATGATAGTCAACAACAAGCTTTCGTTCTTCTCTGACGCACTCGGACATTCAGCATTGACGGGTATAGGTATCGGCGTATTGCTTGGTGTAGACAATTATATGCTCTCTATGATAGGCTTTGCCCTACTCTTTGCCTTATGTATAACGGGAATAATTCAATCTGAAACAGCCTCAAGCGATACTATAATAGGTGTCTTCTCGGCTGTTGGAGTTGCATTGGGAGTTGTATTGCTTTCGGCGAATGGAGGGTTCACGAAATATTCCAATTATCTGATTGGTGATATTCTTGCAATTTCTCAGAACGAACTTTTACTACTCGCAATCGTTCTTGTT
This sequence comes from Pseudoruminococcus massiliensis, assembly GCF_900291955.1. Taxonomy (GTDB): domain Bacteria; phylum Bacillota; class Clostridia; order Oscillospirales; family Acutalibacteraceae; genus Pseudoruminococcus; species Pseudoruminococcus massiliensis. Next base: position 76,818 of record NZ_OLMR01000007.1, read on the forward strand.
GTAGCAGTTGTTATGTGGGCTATTATTTTCAATAAGCTTTTACTCGCAAGTGTCAATGCGGACTTGGCATCAAGCAAAAGAGTAAGAGTTCGTCTTTATAATAATTTATTTGTTATAATGATTGCTTTATTGGTAACTATTTCTATTAAATGGGTTGGAATTATGATTATCAATTCTCTGTTGGTACTTCCAGCCGCAGCAGGCAGAAATGTATCTTCTTCTATGCGTTCATATCACATCACATCAGTTGTATTCTCGATGGTTTCGGGAGTTTCAGGATTGATTTCATCATATTATTTTGGAACTTCAGCAGGTGGAACAATAGTATTATTTGCGGCAATAATTTACTTTATAACTTTCTTTATAGGAAGAAAAAAGAAAGCCTAATATAGCAAACTATTGCAGTCGAAAAAATGTAAATACACTATGGAACAGGCGAACATAGTTCGCCCATACCATTTGCTTGAAGATTTTCCTAAGGAACTCAAAATTTAGGTCAAGCCTTTTTAAAGGCTTGCGGTTTCCAAAGGCAGAGCCTTTGGTGGGTTTTAAGGGCGAAGCCCTTAACATTCTTTGCTCTTTGAGCGGCGGATTTTATCCGCCGCTTTTTCTTTTGTAAACAACATCAGCAAAAAACGGTGGACAAAGTCCACCGTTTAGGAGTAAAAGAATGTTGGGCTTCGCCCAAAGGTGTTTCGCTCTCTGCGGAGAGCGACAAGGGCGTTGCCCTTGACCTACAAGCTTTTGAAAAAGCTTGAGCAAAACTTTTAAGTGTCTTAGGAGAATTTCTTAATTATAATATGTCGAATTTTGGCGAAAATCAAACTTTTGTTTGACAGTTTCTCGAACATATGTTATAATTTTAGGGTAATATTATGCTTATGTATGTTGGGTGTGGCTATTGAAATGAAGATAAATCACATTACGGTTAATGACTATCTTACTAAATCAAAGCTTCCCGAAAGTGACTATGTTATAAACCCATATGTGGGTTGTCCTCATGCTTGTGCATACTGCTACGCCTGTTTTATGAAGCGTTTTACAAATCATAACGAGGACTGGGGAAGCTTTCTTGATGTTAAAGAATGTGAAAAGCCAATAAGCCTATCGAGAATAAAAGGCAAATCTGTATTTTTATCATCAGTTACAGATTGCTATAATCCTTATGAGGAAGAATTTCGCATAACAAGAAAAATTCTCGAACAGCTTATAAACGCTGATTGTCAGCTTACGATTTCTACAAAATCAAAGCTTATTTTGCGTGATACATATTTACTCAAGCAATGCAAAAATCTTAAAGTCGATATGTCAATTAACACGCTTGATGAAAAATTTCAATCGGATATGGATAATGCAAGTAGTATCTCAGACAGGCTTAAAACCTTAAGATCTCTGCACGAAAATGGAATTTATACTGTTTTGTTTATGTCGCCTATCTTCCCTTATATTACAGATTTTAAGGCTATAATTGAGAAATCTAAGAGTTTTATTAATGAATACTGGTTTGAAAATCTTAATCTCAGGAGTAGTTACAAATATACTATTCTTAACTACATAAAAAGGAACTATCCTGAATATTATCCTTATTATAAGCAGATTTACATAAAAAATGATTTTTCGTACTGGCAAAAGCTTGCTCTTGAAATAAATGGATATTGTGAAAGTCAAGGTCTTAATTTTAAAAATTATTTCTATCACGATAAATTGGTTGCTGATAAAAAACAAAGGAATAAGGTGTGATGTTTATGAAAAAACTTACTAAAAGTCAGGCAAAAGTTTTCGACTTTTTAAAGGAAAGCATTGCAGATGGAATTACTCCTTCTGTGCGTGAAATTTGTTTAGCAACAGGTCTTAGCTCTACCTCAACGGTTCATTCTCATCTTAAATCTCTTGAGGAGCTCGGTTACATAACTCGTACAACTGGTCTTAACCGCTCAATTCGTATTGTTGGTGAAGAAAAAGCATCACAGGTTCCGGTCATTGGCAAGGTTACTGCAGGTGTTCCTATTCTTGCTTTTGAGGATATTTCTGGATATGTACCTTTTCCTGAAAGTAAACGCAAAGGACGAGAGCTTTTTGCACTTAATGTTGTTGGCGAAAGTATGAAAGATATTGGCATACTTGATGGTGATGTTGTTATCTGTGAAAAAAAACCTGTTGCGGAAAATGGCGAAATCGTAGTCGCAATGATAGACGGTGAAGCAACTGTAAAATCTTTTTACAAGGAAGATAACTATGTAAGATTGCAGCCACATAATCCCGATTTCGAACCTATTATCACAGATGATGTCACTATCTTAGGCAAGGTTATTGCACTTTCACGAGATTATGGTGCTTAAAGCTTTTAATAAAAATATCAACGAGCTACCTAATTATGGTAGACTCCCTCATTCTCAAACTTTTAATTGAACTCATATTAAATATTTACTCTGGGCGAAACACTTTCGCTCTTTTTGTTTTTAATAATCAGTTAAATATGACATAAAAAATTACTTTGTTGCCAAAATATTTTCAGAAGTATTAAAATTAAAAAGAAAAAATTGCCTTGATGTATTTAATCCTGAATGATATAATAAAAATGTATGTATCACGACTAAATTTGATAAACTAATCAAAGGAGGTCTGATATAATGAAAAAAAATCAAAAAAATGATGAGCAATATATAAAAAATCCTTCAGAGCCTGACGAAAAAGCTGATGAACTTAATGAAAATGGTCCTACAAGCGAAAAGCGTACGGATTCTATTATCGAAACTGGAAGTATAATTGCTTCTAATGGCAAATATACTATCCACTGTCTGACGATTATCGGGCAAATTGAGGGACATTATATTCTCTCATCACAAAACAAAACCACTAAGTATGAACATGTTATTCCACAGATTGTTGCTGTGGAGGAAGAACCTCGTATAGATGGGCTTCTCATTCTGCTCAATACTGTTGGCGGTGATGTAGAGGCTGGACTTGCTATTGCTGAGCTTCTTGCAGGAATCCGCAAACCAACAGTTTCTATGGTACTTGGCGGAGGTCACTCAATAGGCGTTCCGCTCGCAGTTGCGGCAAAAAAGTCTTTCATAGCAAAGTCCGCATCTATGACTATTCACCCTGTAAGAATGACTGGTCTTACACTTGGAGTTCCTCAGACATTTGAATATTTTCAGCGTATGCAGGCAAGAATTACGAGATTTGTATGTGAAAATTCAAATATCAATCCAGAAAGATATAATGAGCTTGCTATGAATACCGGAGAACTTGTACTCGATGTAGGAACTGTTCTTGACGGCGAGGACGCAGTCAAAGAGGGATTGATTGATAATCTTGGCAGTTTTTCTGATGCTCTTGACGCTCTTTATGCTATGATTGATAAAGAAAAAAAAGCTAAAAAGAAAACTTCCAAAAAAAGTAAAACCTAAGGAAGTCTGGGCGGACAAAGTTCGCCCTACATATATATTAGTTAAATAAACGGAGGTACATAATGAACATATTTGAAGCCATTGTGCTTGGTGCGGTTCAGGGACTGACAGAATTTCTTCCTGTTTCGAGCAGTGGACACCTTGCTATATTTCAGCACTTTTTTGGGTTAAATGATAACAACCTTTTCTTTAATGTTATGCTCCATGTCGGAACACTCACAGCTGTTTGTGCTGTATACTGGAGATTATTTTTAAGACTTATCAAAAGTTTCTTTATGATACTGAAAAAAATCTTTACAGGAAAATTTAAATGGAGCGAAATGGACGCTGATGAAAACCTCGTTATGATGATTATAATTGGTCTGTTGCCACTTTTCTTACTGTTCTTGCCTATTGGAGGAGGTATGAAAATTAAAGACCTCGCTGATAAATGGAATTCTGATGGTTATCTGATAATTACATCTATTTCACTCTTAGTAACAAGCTTTCTTCTTGTTATCGGAATTAATGCAAACCGCAAAACTACAATTCTTTATAAGAGTCATGGCAAGCTTCGTGCAGACGGTGCGGGAAGAAGAAAGCTAAACCCTGTTGATGCAGTTTTTATTGGTCTTTTTCAGGCAGTAGCCGCTATCTTCCCTGGAATATCTCGTTCAGGCTCTACCCTTACTGCTGGAGAATTCAGAAAAATAAACAAACAGCGTGCTTTGGATTATTCGTTCGTTCTTGGAACTCCTGCGATTATTGCGGCCGCTCTCCTTGAAGGAAAAGACGCTCTTTTCCCTGCTGACGGTTCAGCGGTTGCAATCGAATTTTTACCTACTTTAATTGGAATTATTACTTCTGCTATTGTAGGTTTCCTTGCTATTCGACTTTTCAAATGGTTGCTTTCTACAAACAGAATGTATTATTTTGTTCTCTATACGGCCGGTGCTGGTATAATTTGCCTTGTTATCAGCATTATAGAGCTTATTTCAGGAGTAAACCTCTTTACACAGCAGCCACTTACATTCTAATTATCAAATAAAATAGGTTCACTTTAACGAACACAGTTTGCCTTAATCGGTAGTTCATTGGTAATTTCTTAATAAGTAGCAATAAACTACTTTCGCCGATATTGAGCAATACTTGCTTTAAGGAAACCTGATTAAATACTCGTTCTTAAAAATGTCACCGATTCCATTAGTCGGTGACATTGATTTTCAATAGGAGGTATGAATTTTGGCAAATGATTCTAAAAAAAATCCGACTAAAAAAGCTTCATCAAGCAATAAAAATACCGCCACAAAAAGCACGAAAACTACAAAAAATATACAAGCATCAAAGCCTAAAACCAAACGAATAACCAAGGCTGAAAAGGAAAGAATAAAAGCCGAACAAGAAGCCGCAGAAAGGCGACGCAGACGAATAAAATCTATAATAATATCAGGTATTGCTATTTTAATATTCTGTTTATTTATAATTCGTGGCGATATGTTCTGGACAACTGTACACTCGTTTATTTGGGGAATTTTTGGTTTCTGCGGAATATTAATTCCTATATTAATGATATATATAGCATATCAAAGTGGAAAAACAGATATTCCATATCGTATGAATCTTAGATTTTTTATAGCTATATCACTAGCTGTACTTTTTACAACCGCTGTATATCTTTTCTCTCACGGAAAAGTTGAAGGAAATGTTTTTTTCGCAATGGGTGACGCTTATATAGAAGGTATTAATTATTGTGGGGGCGGACTTATCAGTTCTATACTTGGTGCTCCTATGATGGCATTTATTGGTGCAACAGGTTCTCGAATTATTATAGCTGTTTTGCTCTTTATAGATATTATGATAGCCTCAGGGGCGACAATTATAGGCTTTATAGATTTCTTTAAAAAGCCTGTGGAAAAGGTTTCTACTAAGGTATCATCTAAATTTTCTGAAACCAAACAGGAAATAAGCAGACAAAGAGCTATTCGTCAAGAATATCAGCAAGCACAAAAACAAGAACAGCAATCATTCTATATTTATGGCAGAAGAGCTGATGAATCGAAAACGAACCATATAGATATACCTCTTGGAAATGATTCAGGAAAGCCTAATATGCTCCCCGATGATTTTATAAGCGAACAGTATATACCTAAACAATCTAATAATTTTAATGCAAATGATTATGATACCCCGACGATAACAACTCAAAAGCGTAAAAAAAGAAAAAAATCTAATCCTGATATTGAAAATCAAAATAACTCAGAGCCTATTATTTATGAATCTATTCAATCTGAAACAACCTTTGATGAAAACCACGAAGCAGGCTCTTTTGAAGAATTAGATGGTATTCTTTCAGAAAAGGATAACAAGACTATTGCTGACGCTTTAAAGCAGATTGAAAAGAAAAAAAGCAAGAAAAAATCTGTTGAAGAACCTATAAGCTTTGATATACAGAATGTTTCTTCTGAATATTTATCAAATGATAGTGTTTATCTCAAACCACCTATAACACTTCTGAAACCCACTCCATTTACAAACGAAGGCGATATTGCAACAGAGCTTAATCAAAATGGCTCTATGCTTATAGAAACTCTTGCAAGCTTTGGCGTTAAAGCAAGTATAGTAAACATCTGTCGTGGTCCCGCTGTAACAAGATATGAACTTCAGCCTGCTGCTGGTGTTAAAATCAGTAAAATCACAAATCTTGCTGATGATATTGCTATGAACCTTGCCGCTGTTGGCGTAAGAATTGAAGCACCTATTCCAGGAAAGGCTGCTGTTGGTGTTGAGGTTGCTAACAAGGTAGTAAGCATTGTTAAAATGCGTGAATTGATAGAATCACCTGAATTTAACAATGCTAAAAGCAAGCTTACTGTTGTACTTGGCAGAGATATTGAAGGTAATATTACTATTGCCGACCTTGCTAAAATGCCTCATTTGCTTATAGCTGGTTCCACTGGTTCTGGTAAATCTGTATGTATAAATTCTATGCTTATCAGCTTGATTTATAAATCAACACCAGAAGAAGTAAAGTTGCTTATGATTGACCCTAAGGTTGTTGAACTTGGAGTATATAATGGTATTCCACACTTACTTGTACCAGTTGTCACAGACCCAAGAAAAGCGGCGGGTGCATTAAACTGGGCTGTAAACCATATGCTTGAAAGATATAAGCTCTTTGCTGAAAATAATGTTCGTGATATAAGAGGCTATAATGCACTTGTCGAAAGAACAAACGCTGAAATAGACAAAGAAGAAACTAAAATAGGCGATGATGAAAATTCAGATGAGTTTGAGATGCCTCAAACTCCTGAAGAGCGACAAATTATGGACGCTGCTATTTCAGAAGCAGAAAACAGTGGAAAGCCTCCTAAGAAAGAAAAACTTAAAAAGCTTGAACAAATTGTTATAATTATTGATGAGCTTGCTGACCTTATGATGGCCGCCCCTAATGATGTAGAAAATGCTATTTGCCGACTTGCGCAAATGGCTCGTGCTGCTGGTATGCACCTTGTTATTGCTACACAAAGACCATCTGTTGATGTCATTACTGGTATTATTAAAGCTAACATTCCAAGCCGAATTGCTTTTGCGGTTAAATCGCAAATAGACTCGAGAACTATTCTCGATTCAGGCGGTGCTGATAAGCTTCTCGGCAGAGGTGATATGCTTTTTGCACCTATCGGAGCATCAAAGCCTAAGCGTGTTCAAGGCTGTTTTGTAGATGATGAAGAGGTTGAGAATGTTGTAGAGTTTATCAAAAATAACAGAGCTTGTGAATATGATGAAAGCATCGCTCAAGAAATTGAAAACAATTCTATAACTGAAAATAACAGTTCAAAGGCTATTGCCAATGAAGACTCTGACCAAGACCCTATGCTTGAAGAAGCAATTAAGTGTGTTGTTGAAGCTGGACAAGCCTCGACCTCACTTTTACAAAGAAGATTGCGTCTTGGATACGCAAGAGCAGGACGACTTATTGATGAAATGGAAACAATGGGAATTGTTGGTCCTCACGAAGGCTCAAAACCAAGACAGGTACTTCTTACACAACAGCAATATATGGAAAGACAAATGAATAGGTCAGATGAAAACTAAATTTCTATATAATATATAATTATTTTAATAGCAAATAATTTCTAATATATTAAGCTTACTTCAGCTCAGCAAATTGCTTACAATACATTAGAAAGCTATTTGCTATTTTTCTTTTATACAAGCCTATACTATTTCTAATACTAATCAAATACTTGACATTATACCTATCAATCGTGTATAATAGTTTCTATTGAATACTATGCTTGTGTAGCACAGTTGGTAGTGCAGCTCATTCGTAATGAGCAGGTCACAGGTTCGAGTCCTGCCACAAGCTCCATATTTTCCCCCTTGAACACTGCGTTCGAGGGGATTTTTATTTTATTTAGAATTAACGAAATATAGTGATTTGGTATTTATTTGGTGTTTATGGATTAAAAATTTAAAAAAATCCCGCCCCAGAGCTATTAAGCACTGAGAACGGGATTAATCTTTGCTATATGTTATTTCACTCTAATCTTCTGCCCAACATAGATTAAATCTCTGTTCTTGATGTTGTTAAGCGATACAAGCTTGTCTACTCATGTGTATGTCTCAGAATGTTGGCTTCTAATGCATTCATCAACTGTCTCAAGGAATACATTTATTTATTACTACAATAACGAAAGGATTGTTTCTAAATTGAAAATGAGCCCGGTACAATACCGAACTCATTCTCTTGCAAGTTAATATTTATTTGTCTAATATTTGGGGTTCACTTCAAGTTAGGAGCGGCTTCTGTAATCATAATCCAAGTATTGTATGATATAATATAAAAGCTAAAAATCGTCTTTATGGCGACTTTTTAGAGAATTTAAGTTAGAAAAAAACTAACTGCATAATTACTCATAATTTTAAAGGAACTACAAAAAATCGTTTAGTTATTCATCTGAATAGATTTAAATTTTTATTAGACTTCATCAGCGTCTTTATTAAGCTCTGTAAGAAGTTCTTCGGCACTTGCACCTTCCATAACTTTCTTAAATTCATCACCGCTCATCTTTTCGTTGCTAATAAGGAACTTAGTGACTTCGTGAAGTCTACCTATATTATTCTTGAGAATTTCTTCTGTCTTATTATAGCCAGTTGTGATAATATCGCTGACTTCCTTATCAATCTTAGCAGCTGTGGATTCGGAGTAATTTTTGGAATGACCAAGTTCCTTACCCAAGAAAACATTGCTGTCATCTGTTGAATATGCAATAGGTCCAAGCGTATCACTCATACCATATTGTGCAACCATTGCGAAAGCAAGCTTTGTTGCTCTCTCAATATCATTAGACGCACCTGTTGAAATATCTCCGATAATGAGTGCTTCTGCAACTCTTCCACCGAGAAGAACAACTATGTCTTCTTTCATCTCTTTCTTAGAACGGTATGACTTATCCTCGCTTGGCAAGGACATTGTAAATCCGCCTGCCATACCTCTTGGAATAATTGAAATTTGGTGAACTGGGTCTTGAGTTGGGCAGAAATATGTTGCGATTGCGTGTCCTGCCTCATGATATGCTGTCAACTTCTTTTCAGCATCACTCATTACTCGTGATTTCTTTTCTGCACCGACAACAACTTTGATTGTTGCTTCCTCAACTTCAGTCATTGTAATAGCCTTGAGGTCTTTTCTTGCAGCAAGAAGTGCAGCTTCATTAAGGAGGTTTTCAAGGTCTGCACCTGTAAAACCTGCTGTAGATTTTGCAATAGTTTTAAGAACAACATCTGGAGCAAGAGGCTTACCCTTTGCGTGAACCTTGAGTATTTCTTCACGACCCTTTATATCAGGTCTGCCAACAATAACCTGTCTATCAAAACGACCTGGACGCATAAGAGCTGGGTCGAGAATATCAGGACGGTTTGTTGCAGCAATCATAATTACACCTTCATTAGCACCAAAGCCATCCATTTCAACGAGGAGCTGATTAAGTGTCTGCTCACGCTCATCGTGTCCGCCGCCAAGACCAGCACCACGCTGACGACCTACTGCATCAATTTCATCTATAAATATGATACAAGGACTATTTTTCTTAGCCTGCTCAAAGAGGTCACGAACTCTTGATGCACCAACACCAACAAACATTTCAACGAAGTCTGAGCCTGAGATTGAGAAGAACTGAACACCTGCTTCACCTGCAACTGCTCTTGCAAGAAGTGTTTTACCTGTTCCTGGAGGGCCTACGAGCAAAACGCCCTTTGGTATTCTTGCACCAAGCTCATTATACTTTTTAGGGTCTTTGAGAAACTCAACGATTTCAAGGAGTTCTTCCTTCTCCTCGTCAGCACCCGCAACATCAGCAAAGGTTGTCTTACGCTTTTCATCGGAAATGCTCTTAATTTTAGCCTTTCCAAAGCCCATTGTTTTGCCGTCGCCACCCATACCATTAGACAGCTTTCGCATAAAGTATATCCAGAATACTACTAATGCACCAAACAATATAATATTCGGCAACAAATCTATCAACCAAGAATTTTCTGATGCCCTGATATGGTCATACTTCATCGGTTCATCAGGATGCTTCTCGTTATACTGGTCAACATACGGGTTGATTTGGTCAAGAAAAGTTGTAATACTTGCGGCTGTTGCCTTAACAACAGTGCCTTTGTCATCATTGAGCTTAAGCTCAATAGCACCTGTGCCAAAATCTACTGTATATTCCTTAACCTTCATATCCTTAAAGTAATAAACTATCTCGGAAGTAGTAGGTTGTTCTGTTCTCTGTGAACTGAAAATAACTGCAATAATTATTATCAAAACAATCGGAATACCAAGATAAATCAGTAGATTTCTTATGGTTTTTTTATTATCCAAAATTTCTGCCTCCTTATTTTTGCATTGTTATATTAGTTTATCGTAAATTGTGAATAATTTCAAGTGGTAAACCGCTTAAATTAGCCATAAACAGCTATTTATTTTTTTGAAAAGCTGATTTATTCACTTTTTTCATAGATTTCCCTTTTCAAGATACCAACAAAGGGTAGGTTTCTATAATATTCATCATAATCAAGACCATAGCCTACAACAAATTCATCGGGAATTTCACAGCCTTTATAGTTTGGAATTATATCAAAGCTTCTTCTTGCTGGCTTATCCAAAAGTGTGCAAACTGTAACTGATTTCGCATTCTTTTCTTCAAGAAAGTACTCTCTAAGCTTATATAATGTACAACCTGTATCGAGAATATCATCAACTACAACAACATCCTTTCCATCAGCACTTATTGAAATATCCTTCAGAATATTAATTTTACCACTCGAAACTGTCGAACAGCCATAGCTTGATGCCTGCATAAAATCAACTTCACAAGGGACGCTCAACTTTCTGACTATATCTGCAAAAAACATAAAACTGCCTTTAAGAATACAAACCATTAGCAAATTTCCGTCTTGATTTTTCTGACTTATATCTTTTGCAATTCTACTTGTCAGTCTTTCTATATCATCACAGCTAAGCAAAATTTTGGATATATCATTTATCATAGCCTTACCTCTATTCATCTATGTATATCATTAAAACCTTTTGAGTAGTATTTTTAACACAGCACTGCTCAGAAACGCCTATTTCCTCTGCCCATAGAATATTATTTTCATCGGCAAGCAAAATAGCAGAATCACGCTTTTCAGCAGGAATTTTCATCTCAGACATAAGCTTTCTGAGTGGCTTTGTGAGTCCTCTGCCCTTCGGTGCAATGAAGTCACCAGCTTTTCTATTTCTAAAAACTGCTCCATCGGATATTGTAGCATAATCAAGCGAAATGGTAAATAAATTTTTTGTAAATTTTGCTCTTGCAAGAAATTCCTCCATATTTACCAATTCTGTTCGTATATTTTTATTACATATCATCGCTGAACTATTGATAAATACTGGAATTTCTGATTTTCTCTCAGAGTCATTCAAAGAATTTTTATGATAAATTCTGAATATTCCCTGACTTGAGATTGCCATAATACCATTTTTAATTGAAACAGCACCATTATTTTTAATAGCTTTTTCAATAAGTTCTATATGAACACTTTCAGGCTCAATATTTTCCTTGTTGCAGAGAATTTCAATCGTTCTTGCAAGAATAGGCTTATCAAGCTTTTTCAACTTTTCGCAAGAATAACCATTCTCGATTTTGCTTTCTGATAGTGCAGTCTGAGCAGATTTTTCTATAAATTCATCAAGCTCTTTCATACTTTTAGAAAATCTAAGAAATGCTTCCTCTATCGAGGGATTTATCCCTCTTAAAACCGGCACAACATCAAGGCGAACTTTATTTCTTGTATAAAGTCTTTCAGAATTTGTGCTGTCGTTTACATATGGAATATTATGAGATTTACAATATTCCTCTGTATCTGCTCTCGAGGCAAGAATTAGCGGTCTGATTATATTATCACGCTTAGGCGGTATACCTCTTGCACCCTTTATACCACTGCCTCGGCTTATATTCATAAGTATAGTTTCCATACTATCGGTCGAAGTATGAGCAGTTGCGATTTTTGCACCAAGTCTTGTGGCATTTTTATTCAGGAAGTCATACCTAACTTGCCTGCCACATTCCTCGCTTCCGAGATTTCTTTCGGAAGCGAGCTTATTTATATCACATTGTAGGACAAAAAGTTCTACACCAAGCTTTTCGCATAGTTCACGCACGAAATTTTCATCACGAAAGCTTTCATCACCTCTCAAAAGATGATTTATATGACAAGCATAAATCGTGAGAGAAAGGCTTTCTCTTATAGACATCAAAGAGCAGAGCAGTGCTGTTGAATCTGCTCCGCCCGAAAGTGCAACTATTATTTTATCTCCATCTTCAATTAAAGAATATTCTTTGATTGCTTTTAATAATTTATTCTCCACGGCTTAACTCCTGTGCAGTATAACGCATATATTCGCCTTGCCAATGTAATGGCACTGAACGAGCTTCACCATGACGATTCTTTGCGACAATACATTCACCGCTGTTGTTGTCCTTTTCTTCGTCATTGCCACTGCCTATACTATCATAGTAGCCCTCACGATAAAGAAACAAAACAATATCTGCGTCCTGCTCGATAGAACCTGAATCTCTTAAGTCGGAAAGCTGTGGTTTTCGATTTTCACGCTTTTCGCTTGCACGAGAAAGCTGTGAAAGTGCTATTACGGGAACATTAAATTCCTTAGCAAGGGCTTTCAGACTTCTTGTGATTTCACTTATTTCGTTTACACGACTTTCAGTTCTTCTTGAACCAGACATAAGCTGAAGATAATCGACTATTACCAAATCTACATCTTTAAGTCGTCTAAGCTTTGCCTTTAGCTCTGGAACAGATATACCTGGTGTATCATCAAAATACATTTCTGTTTTTCTTAGTACATCGCCAGCCTCGATAAGTCTTGCCCAATCATCATCTTGAAGCTTTCCTGTACGAAGCTTTGTACCCTCTATCATACCTTCTGTTGAGATAAGTCTTGAAGCGAGCTGTTCTCTTGACATTTCGAGTGAGAAAAAAGCCACCCTCTTTTTAACGCTTACGGCAACATGACGCATAATATTTAGTGCAAAACTGGTTTTACCCATACCAGGACGAGCCGCAAGAATTATAAGGTCCGAACGGTTAAGTCCTGTTATAACATTATCAAGCGTACCTATGCCCGTAGGAATAGCTCTCATTTCAGAGCTTTCTGGAGAATTCAGTATATCTATTCTATCAAGAACATCAAGAATAATACTGTCTACTCTCTGCAGACCCGTGCGATTGCTATTGTCATCACGAATATCAAAAATGCTCTGCTCGGCAGAATCTATCAGCGTAGAAACATTATCGCCATATTCAGAAGCATTATTTATGATTTCTCTTGAAGCTAAAATAAGTCTGCGTCTTTGATAGCTATTCTTAACAATTTCAGCATATTCAGTAATATTAGACCTTGACGGCAACATCTCTGAAATCTGATATAGATAGGATTTGAAAGAAGCGTCATCATAGTCTTTTTGCTGTTTGAGCTTTTCAAGAATTGTGATAACATCTATCGGCGTATTCATAACAAAAAGCTCTATCATTGCAGTATATATAGAACGATGTGTTGCAAGATAGAAACACTCTGCCTGTGGAAGTATCTGAATAACTTCCGCCATACATTCTCCGTCCATAATGATAGTTGCAAGAACAGCTTGTTCTGCCTCAGGACTATACGGAAGATTCATACCGTCAACCGAAGATGAAACGGAATCTATATCCGCCATTTATAAAGACCTCCCAAAATTAAAGCTCTGTTACAGACACCTTAAGCTTTGCGACAACTCCGCCGAAAAGCTTAATTTCGCAATTATAGACACCAAAAGCCTTAATATCGCAATCGAGTGAAATTTTTCTCTTGTCGATAGAGAAATTATACTGTTTTTTGATTTCAGCAGCAATTTCCTTGCTTGTTACAGAGCCGAAAAGTCTGCCACCCTGACCAGCCTTTGCTTTAAGCTCAAGAGTTACATCTTTGAGCTTATCAGCAATAGCCTGTGCCTCTTTTGTCTGCTTTTCAATTTTATACTGTTTTGATTGCTCTGCATTTTTGAACTCATTAAGAGCCTGTGCATCGGCAACTCTTGCTAAATTTCTTGGAAACAAAAAGTTTCTTGCGTAGCCGTCACTTACATTAACAAGCTCTCCCTTTTTTCCTGTACCCTTAACATCTTGTAAAAGCATTACTTTCATTACTAATCTAACTTCCTTCCTCATAACAAAAGGCTTAAAGCTATAAACCTTTAAATTTTTATTATAAATCACCAAATAGGTGAGCAAAACCCGTCCTTAAATTATAAGTATTATTGCTGTGGTTCGATAAATGCTGACTCCGCACCTGCAGATTCTGTTTGATTTTGAACCTGTTCACTATTGATAGAACTTACTATTTGAACAAGCTGTTCTCTTGCCTCTTCCATAGTTACACCCTTTAACTGAGTAGCCGCCATTGTCTGATGACCGCCACCACCCATCTTCTCCATAAGAACCTGAACATTTACATCTCCAAGAGAACGGGCGGAAATATTTATGCAGTTCTTTGTTGGAAACATTACAAATGATGCCTTGACATTTTCTATGCCAAGAAGTTCATCTGCCGCTTGTGCCGCAGCTATTCTGATATCAGAGGTTTCCTCATCTGCACAAGCTATTGCATAGAAATTGAATATTTCAGCCTCACTAACAAGCTTATATTTAGTCTTATATGTACTGATTGAGTTAGAGAACAATCTCTTAACCTCAACCGTATCTGCTCCTTTTCCTCTTAAGAATGCTGCCGCCTCGAAAGTTCTTACACCTGTACGCAAAACAAAGTTTTTAGTATCAAGCATAATTCCTGCAAGAAGTGCCTCTGCCTCAAGCCTTGTAAGATTATCACTGCCTAAATATTGGATAAGCTCCGCAACCATTTCAGAAGCCGAAGAAGAATAAGGCTCATGATAGAAAATCATTGCGTTTTCTATATGATTAACCATCATTCTATGGTGGTCTATTACAATAACTCTCTTGCATTTCTTATAAACCTTTGCGAACTCAAGAAAGCTTGGCGAATGTGTATCAACAACAATGAGAAGCGTTCTTTCCGTTATCTCATTAAGTGCGGTATGTTCATCTATAAAAACATCGAGCAAGCCTGATTTTTCTATATTTGAAATAACTGAGCCTGCAAGACTTTGATTCTTGTTTATGGCGATGAATGCGTCCATATCCATACCCTTTTGTATGGTACTCCACAAACCAACAGCCGCTCCCACACTATCTAAATCCGAAAAGCGGTGTCCCATAATGATGACCTTATCGCTTTTTCTTATTTGTTCCTCAAGTGCCGCAGAAATAACTCTTGTTCTTACTTTATCTCTTTTTTCAACACCCTTAGAAGTGCCACCAAAGAACTCGTATCCCTCGCCGTTGTTGACTGCGGCTTGGTCGCCACCTCGTCCGTGTGCCATC
The DNA here is from genome assembly GCF_900291955.1 of Pseudoruminococcus massiliensis. Taxonomy (GTDB): domain Bacteria; phylum Bacillota; class Clostridia; order Oscillospirales; family Acutalibacteraceae; genus Pseudoruminococcus; species Pseudoruminococcus massiliensis. The sequence goes on from NZ_OLMR01000007.1 coordinate 92,204, forward strand.
TCAAGAGCCTGTCTTGCACGAAGCTCACATTCTCTGAGAGTTTTTCCGCAATGACCTATACCAATAGATATTGTCGCACCAGAAACATCATTTATTCTAATATTTCTTATGGTTTCAAGGATTTTAAACTTCTGCTCAATAAGCGTCTGAATATTTCTTTCCTCTATAACGACAAGGTACATATCATTCTTTTCAAGCTTTTTATAAAAGCCTTTCATACCTGTAGCCCATTCCTGAAGCTTACTTTCTATAAATATAGAAATCTGGTCGCAGACATTTTCGTCACTTGCTCTCTCTATTTCGCTTTTATTATCGAAATCAATAAGAGCTACAACAGGCCTTGAAAGTAAATATTCATCAGAATTTGCTTTATATAAGCTATTATCAACAAAATATATTATTCCGCCGTTTTCAGCAAGAACTCCAAAAGCAACATACCATTTATCGTTATAGCTAACATCTATGCCATTGTGATTAAAATAATCCCTTATATCTTTAGACTCTATAAATTGTGCCGCAGTTTCTCCGATTTTATCCTCATTATTGCACATCTTTTGAGTGAAATTTTTATTGCACATCATAATAACGCCAAAATCATCAACTACAATGGCAGCAACATTTATCAGGTCGAGTGATGACTGATTCATAATCGAAAAAGCACCTGAGGCACTCTTTATAATGCGGCTGACATAATTGCCAAATTTATAGGTGCTAAGAAATACTGTTGCCGCAGATGCTATTGCCGCAAGAAGCTCAATTATAAAAATAGTTGTATTATAATAGTAAGAAACACTTGCCATAACAAACATTACAATCGAAAATATTATAAAGACAGGTGTTGTCACCCATATTTTTTTATTCAAGACAGCCACCCCCCAATCATCTAAAAATACGCACGATTAAATCTCCATAATTACAGGAAGAATCATCGGACTTCTTCTGGTTTTATCATATAAAAGCTTGGAAAGCTCGTCTTTTATCTTTGTTTTCATAACACCCCATTCACGGATATTTTCATTATAGCAATCATCAAGAATATCCTCAACTCTTGCCTTGATGTTATCCATAAGTGGTTCAGCTTCTCTTACATATACAAAACCTCTTGAAACTATATCAGGACCAGAAACAACATGACCGTCCTCAGAATCTATTGTTACTACAACTACAATTAAGCCGTCCTGTCCGAGATGTTTTCTATCACGAAGAACGATACTTCCTACATCACCGACGCCAAGTCCATCAACAAGTACCTGACCAGCAGGAACATCAGGAAGTTGTTTCATATAATCTCTGTTAAGTTCGATTACATTTCCGATATTTCCGATAAAGACATTTTCCTTTGGAATACCCATCTGATAAGCCAATTCTGCGTGTTTTTGCAAGTGCTTTTGCTCACCATGAACTGGAATAAAATATTTAGGCTTTGTAAGTCCCTGAATAATTTTAAGTTCCTCTTGGCAAGCGTGTCCTGAAACATGAACTTCATACATAGATTCATAAACAACATGACAGCCATGTTTAATAAGTTCATTAACGACTGCTCCAACAGTTTTTTCATTACCAGGAATAGGATTAGCTGAAATGATTATAAAGTCACCTGGACCTACTGCAACCTTTCTGTGGTCTGAATACGCCATTCTTGAAAGTGCAGACATAGGCTCGCCCTGACTTCCAGTAGTAATGAGAACTATCTGCTCCTTTGGATATTTATTTAGCATATCAATATCAATGACAACACCATCAGGAATATCAACATAGCCCAGCTCTGTGGCAATAGTCATATAGTTAATCATACTTCTGCCTGAGAAAGCAACTTTTCTGCCATGTCTGGCGGCACACTTAATAATTTGCTCAACACGACCAATATTTGATGCAAAGGTTGCAATTATAATTCTTTCCTTTTCGGCCTCTCTAAAGAACATTTCAAAGGAATTTACAACCTTTTGCTCTGTTACAGTGTATCCGGGACGCTCTGCATTGGTAGAATCCGCCATAAGTGCAAGCACACCCTCATTGCCAAGCTCTCCGAATCTTGCAAGGTCTATCATATCACCTGTTATAGGTGTACAGTCGATTTTGAAGTCGCCTGTATGGATAATTGTTCCACCAGGGGTATGAATTGCAAGACCTACCGCATCAGGAATGGAATGGTTTACATGAATAAATTCTATTGTCATACAACCAAGCTTTATTCTCTGACCAGGCTTTATTACATTCATCTTTGCCTTTGACTGAAGATTATGCTCCTTGAGCTTACTGCCAACAAGTCCAAGTGTAAGACTTGTGCCATACATTGGAATATTAAGCTTTCTTAATAAGTAAGGCAAAGCTCCGATATGGTCTTCGTGTCCATGTGTAAGAACTATACCCTTGATTTTATCTTTGTTTCTCTCTATATAGGTAAAATCAGGTAAAACTAAATCTACACCAAGCATTTCACCATCAGGGAATGCCATACCACAATCAAGCAGGAACATATCTCCATCACACTCGAAAAGTGTGATATTTTTGCCGATTTCGTTAAGTCCGCCAAGAAATGTAATCTTAACGCTTGGGAGCGGTGAATAACCTCTTTTTTGTGCCTTTCCCTGTGGGTTTCTCTTTTTAAAAGCCTTTTGCTTTTGGTCAGCCGACTGAAAACGACCCTTTTGAGTCTGAGCTGACTGTCTATCTTGATTATTAGGGTTAATTCTTCCGAAAAGCTTTGCAGACGAACCCTCTATCATAGCCGCCTTGCTCTGCTGTCTTCTCTCATAAGGAGAAAGTGAACCCTGTCTTTGGGGCATACCTCGACCTATCCCTCTACCCTTTCTTTGAGAGCTACCTCCTTGAAAATCGCCGAGGGATTGGTTCTGCTTATTATATTCTGATGTCACTAAAAATAACCTCCATCTTTATATTTATTTTTCCGAACAAAATCAGTAACTTAATTCTACTCCGCAAATGCAATTCTGTCAAGTTTATAGAATTAACTAAAAGCTACTTATAACTATTAAAAGATACTTTATTCAACGGATAGCTTGCTAATTATAGCTTTATTATATATAATATATCTCGAAAGGATTGATTTATTTGAAGAAAATAGAAATCTTTACAGATGGTGCTTGCAGTGGAAACCCTGGACCAGGTGGTTTTGGTGCAATTCTTAGATATAATGAACATATTAAAGAGATTTCTGGCGGTGAGGCTGAAACCACAAATAATCGTATGGAGCTTCGTGGTGTTATTGAGGCACTCAAGGCTCTTAAAGAGCCTTGTGAAGTAACTGTTACAAGCGATTCAAAGTATGTATGTGATGCTGTAACCAAAGGTTGGGCAAGGTCTTGGAAGGCTCATAACTGGATAAAAAGCGATAAGAAAAAAGCTTTAAATTCTGACCTTTGGGAAGAATTACTAAATCTTCTTGATAAACACAAAGTTAAATTTGTTTGGGTTAAAGGTCACGCAGGACACCCAGAAAATGAACGCTGTGACGAATTGGCTGTTGCAGAGGCGGCTAAGTTCAAGAAATAATCCTAAATTAAAAGTTTCGCTTGAGCCTTAAATTATTAACTGATAACTAATAAATCATATTAGCTAAATATACTATTTTTCAATTAAATTAAGATAGTTAGGCTACACTAAATATTTCCTACTAAAACGATAGAAATTATCAAAATAACTATTGCATTTCCTATTGAATAGGTGTATAATTTTCCATACAATGGCAAAGGATATTAAAAGTCATTGATTTATTATATATATATTTGAGGTGAAACCTATATGAAGAAAATATATGCGGACAACGCCGCAACAACTCATCTTTCTAAAGAGGCTCTTGATGCTATGATGCCTTATCTTACAGATTACTATGGCAACCCATCAAGCCTCTATTCACTCGGTGTAAAATCTCGTCAGGCTGTCGAGAATGCTCGTAATACTGTTGCAGAGTGCCTTAATGCCGACCCTAAAGAAATCTTCTTCCTTTCAGGTGGAAGTGAAGCTGATAACTGGGCTATCAAAGGTGCTGCTCATCTCGGAGCTAAAAAAGGTAAAAAACATATCATAACTTCTAAATTTGAGCATCACGCTGTTCTCCATACTCTTGATTCTCTTAAAAAAGAGGGTTTTGAAGTAACTTACCTTGATGTTCACGAAAATGGCATTGTTCGTCCAGATGAACTTGAAAATGCCATTCGTGAAGATACCGCTCTCGTAACTATTATGTTCGCTAATAATGAAATCGGTACTATTCAGCCTGTAAAAGAAATTGGTGAAATATGCAAAAAGCACAAGGTTATTTTCCATACAGACGCTGTTCAAGCTGTTGGTGCTATTCCTGTTGATGTTAGGGAAATCGGCTGCGATTTGCTCTCTATGTCAGCACATAAGTTCCATGGTCCTAAGGGCGTTGGTGCAATCTTTATGCGTAAAGGTTTAAGGCTTCCTAACCTTATTGATGGTGGTGCTCAGGAAAGTGGCCGTCGTGCTGGCACTGAAAATATTGCTGGCATAGTTGGTATGAGTGTTGCTCTTAAACATTCTTGCGAAATTATGGCAGAAAGAAATGCAAGACTTGAGAAAATGCGTGACAGACTTATTGACGGACTTTTGAAAATCGACCGTTCAAGAATAAATGGTGACAGAGTTCACAGACTTCCTGGAAATGTCAATATGTGTTTCCATGGGCTTGAGGGTGAATCTCTCCTCCTCTCTCTTGACCTAAAGGGTGTTTCAGCATCATCTGGTTCAGCTTGCACATCAGGCTCTCTTGACCCAAGCCATGTTCTTTTAGCAATCGGACTTCCTCATGAAGTCGCTCATGGTTCATTAAGACTTAGCTTCAGCGATGAAAATACTGAAGAAGATATAGATTATCTCTTAGAGGTTATCCCACCAATAGTAACGAGGCTTCGTTCTATGTCACCATTATGGGAAAAGATAATCAAAAATTCATAATTTATTATTTAAGATTTATATATAGAAAGGTTGAATATAAATGGCATACAGTGAAAAGGTTATGGACCACTTTGCAAACCCAAGAAATGTCGGTGAACTTCCTGACGCAAACGGAATTGGTGAAGTCGGAAACTCACGCTGTGGAGATATAATGAAGATGTATATTAAGGTTGAAAACAACATTATTGTTGATGTCAGCTTTAAGACTTTTGGCTGTGGAGCAGCTATTGCAACAAGCTCTATGGCAACAGAGCTTATTAAGGGCAAATCAATAGATGATGCTCTCAAGCTTACAAATAAGGCTGTTATGGAAGCTCTTGATGGTTTACCTCCAGTTAAAGTTCACTGCTCAGTTCTTGCTGAACAGGCTATTAAAGCAGCTCTAAGTGATTATTACCGCAGACAGGGTATTGACCCAGAGCCAATCGTTGGTAAAATTGAGGAACACGATGAACATGGTGAGGATTCCTGCCATTAAGATTCAGTAAATATACAATTATAAAATGGCACAGTTCACTTCAAATAAGCGAACTGTGCCATTTTTATATAATTATATAGCCTTAGTATCTGTAAGGTTAGCTGTAAAATTTATTTCAGGAATTTCTATTTTTTTAATTATTCCAGTTTTGCTATCAGCATAAATTGTAAAATTGCCTGATTTACTTGCGCCTGTAAATATTGCATTATTATCTTCTGATTTCTGATATATTGCACCATTTTCTTCAGAGGCTTTATCAAGAACATTAGTCATAGCCTGTGCAAAACAAGAACTTGGTAAATATGATTTCTCTGTTTCACAGATAAGCTCATTATATGATATTGCGTATGTACCGCCAAGATTTTTAAAAGACATACCCTTTAGGTTTTCGGGGCTTGATATAATAATCGAGGACACACCTTTTTCAGTATGCGAAATATTGCATTTAAGCTTTGTTTCGCCAAGCTCTACATCAGCATTACCCGAAAAGCCTGTAACAAGCTCAGGTATTTTCGGTACTTTTTCTGTGCAAGAACTTATTGAAAATATAAGTACTATTGCCACAGCAATAGTAAATGTTATTTTAAATACTCTACGCAATAACATCACCCTCAGTTTCAGAAGCTAATATCCTCAATCATATCAGTAGGAAGCATTGTTGTTTCTGAAAGCCTTTTCGCTGTCCTATCCCCTGCCAACCCATGTGCATATACTCCGCAAACAGCAGCTCTGAACGGATTAATTCCCTGTGCAGCAAGCGAACCTATCATTCCTGCAAGCACATCGCCACTTCCGCCTCGTGCCATTCCTGCGTTTCCTGTTCTGTTTACAAGCAAAATATTGCCATCAGATATAAGTGTATTTGCACCTTTAAGAACTAAGCTTACATTATGCTCCTTGGCAAAATTCAAAGCAATTTCAGCTCGATTTTGCTGAACCTCGGCAACTGTACAACCAAGAAGTCTTGCCATTTCTCCTGGGTGAGGTGTAAGTATAACCGGGGCTTTGGCTTTCTTTAATAAATGTATATGCGGAACAATTGAATTTATTCCATCTGCATCAAGAATAATTGGCTTTTTACAATTTGTAAGTATTTCACAGACTATCTTTTCGGTATCTTCATTATGCCCCATACCACAGCCAAGAACAACTGCATTAGATTTATTTGCAAGAGAAACAAGCTTATTACAGTCTTCAGCAGATGAAATGCCGTTTTTTTCTGCCAAGGGGGTGAAAACAGCTTCTATAAGCTTTCCTGCAACTATTGGATAAATCGACTTAGGCAAAGCAATATTCACCAAGCCTGCACCACTTCTTTGTGCAGCTTTTCCGCACATAATAGCTGCTCCCGCCATACCATAGCTTCCTACAACAGCAAGCAAGGTTCCAAAAGTACCTTTATTTGATGATATTTTACGCTCAGGTAAGAGTTTTTCTCCGAGAAATTCATCTGTTGTCTGCATAATATATTCAGATAAATTTATCAGTTCATCTGAAATTCCAACACTTGCTACCTCTGTTTTTCCACAATAATCCATTGATGGATATAAAATATGTGCTGGCTTTAATGTTGTAAATGTAACAGTCAGATTTGCCTTGAAACATTCTCCTTTTACTGAACCGTCATCACAGCCTACACCACTTGGAATATCAACTGCCATTACAAAAGCTTTAGAAGTATTGACAAACTTTGCAATCTCTGCGGTATTCTCATCTAAAGCTCCACGAAATCCTATACCATAAACTGCATCAACAATATAGTCTGCATTTTTGATAAGTTCAAAAGCAGTTTCTTTATCTTCTGGAAAATTTACCATAGCTATATCAAGTTTGATAGCTTTTTCTGCATTAAGCTTGGAATCGGTTGTTCTTGGTTCTCCAAGCCTAATTATATCAACCTTACAGCTATATTTTTTTAAAACTCTGCCTATAACATAGCCGTCACCGCCATTATTGCCTTTACCACAAATTATGACAACCTTCTTACTCTCTGCACCATATTTAATTAGTGCCTCTGCGGCGGCTGTACCGGCTTTTTCCATAAGCTTGATATAAGTTGCCCCATTATCAACAGCAGCTTGCTCTAAATCTCTCATCTGTTGTGCGGATAAAACTTTCATAAATCAACATCTCCTTACAAAAAAGCCGTCCAGATATTCGGACGGCTAAATTTATTATTTACCAAAAATCTTGACCTTAAGCTCTCTCTTAAGGAAAGGTTTCATAGTTTCGAGAGTTTTCTCATTTGGAGCAAAGTATAACAGGCAATGCTTCTTTGAATAAATATCATGCAAAGCTGCATAATAAGTATTCTCACTCTCGGTATAGTCAGTGGCATGATATACACAATCCTTAAATTGCTTTTCGTCAAAATCAGCTGGCTTTTCACTTAGTTTTCCAAGCATATCAACGCTTTTGACATCAAATTTTAACATTCTCTTACGCTTTTTCATACCGATAATTTTATCGACAGTCATTTCGCCCTGAACTACGATATATTCATACTCAATACCTTTGTGTGACCAAAGATACCAACCGCCATAACAGCCAAAGCCGATAATAAGCAAAGCTACTGGAATCATCCAATCAAAAAATTGTGAAAGATATACTGTCAGAAGTATAAATATAAACGCAAAGACAAAATACAGTATAAGAAAAGTAAACTTAGCAGGATTTACTCTTTTCTTGACAATCTGTTCACTATAATTATCCATCATAAAAATCAACCTCTTTTTTAACGATTGTTGTCATTATAGCATAATTACCAGCCAATTTCAACCTAAAAAGAAACACTCAAAATTCAAATACTGAATTTTGAGCGTTCCTATATTAAGTCACAAATCTTTGCTAAGATACCTTATAGCAAAGCATTATTCAAAAACAATTAAGCGTTTTTATTTTTGATGTATTCATCAATAGCCTTAGCAGCACTCTTACCTGCACCCATAGCAAGAATAACAGTAGCCGCACCTGTAACTGCGTCACCACCAGCATAAACGCCCTCACGAGTTGTAAGACCATCTTCGCCATCTGTAATGATACAGCCATGCTTGTTTGTATCAAGACCAGGTGTTGTGCTTCTGATAAGTGGGTTAGGACTTGTACCGATAGACATAATCATTGTGTCTATATCAAGAGTAAGCTCGCTACCCTCTTTAACGACAGGACGACGACGACCGCTCTCATCAGGCTCACCAAGCTCCATCTCTACACACTTCATACCGCATACATTGCCGTTTTCATCACCGATAACTTCAACAGGGTTTGTAAGTGTCTTGAAAATGATGCCCTCTTCCTCAGCGTGCTCAACCTCTTCTTTTCTTGCAGGAAGTTCATTCATACTACGGCGATATACTATATAAACATTCTCTGCACCAAGTCTTTTTGCACTTCTTGCTGCGTCCATAGCAACATTACCGCCACCAACAACAGCAACATTCTTAGAATGCTTGATAGGTGTCTTGGAACCTTCCTTATAAGCTTTCATAAGGTTAATTCTTGTAAGGAATTCATTTGCAGAATAAACTCCATTAAGGCTCTCACCTGGAATATTCATAAAGCGTGGAAGTCCTGCACCACTTGCAATATAAACAGCCTCATTGCCCATCTCGAAAAGCTCATCAATAGTAAGAACCTTACCAATGACCATATTTGTTTCTATATCTACACCGATAGCCTTGAGATTATCAATTTCTTTCTGAACGATTTCCTTAGGAAGTCTGAACTGTGGAATACCGTAGCTAAGAACACCACCTGCTACATGGAGTGCTTCATAAACAGTAACCTTATATCCAAGCTTTGCAAGGTCACCTGCAGCTGTAAGTCCACTTGGGCCTGCACCAATGATAGCAACCTTATGGCCGTTCTGCTCTGGAACCTTTGGAGTAGCAGTAGCGTGTTCACGATGATAGTCAGCAACAAATCTTTCAAGACGACCGATACCAACACTCTCACCCTTGATGCCTCTTACACACTTACCTTCGCACTGGTTCTCCTGTGGGCAAACACGACCACAAACAGCTGGCAATGCACTTGAAGCGGAAAGAATCTCAAAAGCACCCTCCATATCTTCATTAGCAACTCTCTCAATAAATGCAGGAATATCAATAGCAACAGGGCAAGCACTTCTGCAAGGCTTCTTAGGGCAATTAAGACAACGCTTTGCCTCTTCTACTGCCATTTCATATGTATAGCCGAGAGCAACCTCTTCAAAGTTATTTCTTCTTACTTCTGGGTCCTGAACAGGCATAGGACATTTGTTAGGACTCATATTTCTCTTGACTGCCATATTATTTGACCTCCTTTTTGAATAAGTTGCATGAAGCCTCACGCTGGTGTGCCTCGAACTCTTTATACATCGTGCCACGCTTCATAGCCTCATCAAAGTCTACAAGATGACCGTCAAAGTCTGGACCATCAACACAAGCAAACTTTGTTTCTCCACCAACAGTTAAACGGCAGCCACCACACATACCTGTTCCATCAACCATAATTGGGTTCATACTTACAACTGTTTTTATATCATATTTCTTAGTAAGCTGGCAAACGAATTTCATCATTATTAATGGACCAATAGCGATAACCTCATCATACTGGTTACCCTCTTTGATAAGCTCCTCAAGAGCGTTTGTTACAAGTCCCTTTGTGCCATAGCTTCCGTCATCTGTCATCATGCAAAGCTTATCACTATTTTGCTTGAATTCGTCCTCAAGAATAACAAGGTCTTTATTACGGAAACCTACTATGCTGTGAACCTCACAGCCAAGATGATGAAGCTTCTTAGCAATAGGAAAAGCAATCGCACAGCCTACACCACCGCCTACAACAGCAACCTTTTTAAGTCCATCAGTATGGCTTGGAATTCCAAGAGGGCCTACGAAATCGTGGATATAATCTCCAGCCTCAAGAGTATCAAGCTCCATAGTAGACGCACCAACAATCTGATAAATAATTGTAATAGTGCCTGCTTCTCTATCATAATCAGCAATAGTAAGAGGAACACGCTCGCTGTCTTCCTTTGTACGGAAGATGATAAACTGACCAGGTTCAGCCTTTTTTGCGATAAGCGGAGCAGAAACGACCATTTTTGCAACAGTCGGATTTAAGTGCTGCTTTTCGACTATTTTAAACATTTTATTTCATCCTTTCAAATAATTAAAGTAACTTTTACATTATACAACAAAATAATCTGCTTGTCAAAAGAATGTTGAGAACCTATAATAAGTCACCGCATAGCAATGCGTACAAGGCGAAAATACCCTGTACGCATATAAAAATAAAATTTTCAGCTTAATATAGATTATTAGAAATCTATATCCTTATCATAATATACTGCAACAAGGAGCTTTTCCATTTCTTCCTGTGTAGGAATTCTTGGGTTAGAACCTGTGCAAGCATCTGCGATAGCATTTTTTGCTGTTTCTGGAAGCTTATCCATAAATTCTTTTTCATCAATAATGCTTTCATCAGCCTTAACACCACCAGGACCATAATTCTTGATAGCCTGTGGAATATTAAGCTGGTCATTCATTGAACGAAGTTCTGCGATAAGTGCATCGACAAGTTCTTCTGTTGTTTCACCCTTGAGGTCGATAAATCTTGCGATTTCTGCATAACGTTCAGCAGCTTCTTCATTCTTTGAGTTATATTTAATAACCTTAGGAAGATACATAGCGTTTGCACAACCATGAATGATATGACCACCTGAGAAAGCTGCACCTGTCTTATGAGCCATAGAGTGAACTATACCGAGAAGTGCATTAGAGAAAGCCATACCTGCAAGACATTGTGCGTTGTGCATAGTATCTCTTGCTATCATATCGCCATCATAAGACTTTTTGAGGTTATTATGAATAAGCTTAATTGCATGAAGTGCAAGAGGGTCTGTATAATCGCAATGCAAGGTTGAAACATAAGCCTCGATTGCGTGTGTCATAGCGTCCATACCTGTATGAGCTGTAAGCTTCTGAGGCATTGTTTCTGCAAGTGCAGGGTCAACAATCGCAACATCAGGTGTGATATTGAAATCAGCAAGCGGATACTTAATACCCTTTTCATAGTCTGTAATAACACTAAAAGCAGTAACCTCTGTTGCTGTGCCTGAAGTAGATGGAATAGCACAGAATTTAGCCTTTGTACGAAGTGTTGGGAAACTAAATGGTGTAATCAAATTCTCAAAGCTTGTGTCTGGATATTCATAAAATACCCACATAGCTTTTGCTGCATCAATAGGAGAACCGCCGCCCATTGCAACAATCCAATCAGGCTTAAATTCTGCCATAGCCTTTGCACCACGCATAACTGTATCAACACTTGGGTCTGGCTCAACATTTTCAAAAAGCTGAACCTCCATACCTGCTTCTTTAAGGTAATCAACTGCTTTATCAAGGAAACCGTTACGCTTCATAGAGCCACCACCGACAACAACGATAGCTCTCTTTCCTGTTAATGATTTAAGTTCTTCGAGAGAACCCTTTCCATGATATAAATCTCTTGGTAAAGTAAATCGTGCCATTGTAAGTATACCTCCATTATTTAAGTATTTATTATAAAATATTTTAAATTGCCAATAAGTTGTAATTAACTAATAAAAGTATGTAACAAAGTTCAAACTTATTCAGCAATTCTTCTAATTGGAATTATAACGCATAATATACTTCAATGTCAATATTTTTCATAAAATTTCAATAAAAATATTTCACCTTTTATTTTCAAATCTATAACACCTATGAGATTTCTATAATTAATCTTGTAAGAGAAATATCTAATATATTTGCTAATAAAATAATATATTTAAAAAAACTGAAAGACTTGATCAGCCATACTCCTTATAGAAAGTTTTTCTATATCTAAGAGCCTTTACAAGCAAAAGTGATTGTAAAGACAGCTTTTTATCGAGCGTCTTAATAATAACAGTATTTTAATTTATAAACTAAACCCCAGCAATAGAACTTAAAAATAGCTCTGTTACTGGGGTTTCCATATAAAATATTAATTATTTATAAAATCATACATCTTGAGAATAACTTGCTGTTGATGCAAGAACCTGAACCATATCCTTAGATACTGTTAAAACTCCTCCACTACAAGTTATTCTCTTAATCTCGATATCGCTTAGATATATCTTAATTTCTCCGTCCTCTAAAGCGGTAACAAAAGGTATATGCCCTGCCATAATCGCAAGGTCACCCATTACACCTCGTACTGAAAGACGAACTGCATCTCCATCAAAAATATTTCCTGCAGGAGTCGTTATACGAAGATGATATTTTTTCATCACTCGCTCCCCTTCTTAGCTTTCTCAATAGCCTCGTCTATTGTTCCGACAAAAAGGAACGCCGATTCTGGCAAATCATCATGCTTGCCGTCAATAATTTCTGCAAAGCCTCTGATTGTTTCTTTAAGTGGAACATATTTTCCGGGCAAGCCTGTAAACTGTTCTGCAACTGAGAATGACTGTGAAAGGAAACGCTGTACCTTTCTTGCTCTTGATACAGTCAGCTTATCTTCTTCGCTAAGCTCATCAATACCCATAATTGCGATAATATCCTGAAGCTCATTATATCTTTGAAGTATCTGTTGAACCGCTCTCGCAACTCTGTAATGCTCCTTGCCAACAACATCAGGTGTAAGTATACGACTTGTTGACTCAAGCGGGTCAACCGCTGGGTAAATACCCTGAGAAGCAATATTTCTGCTCAAAACCGTAGTTGCATCAAGGTGTGCAAATGTCGTTGCAGGTGCAGGGTCCGTAAGGTCATCGGCAGGAACATAAACAGCCTGAACTGATGTAATAGAACCGTGGTTTGTAGAAGTAATTCTCTCTTGCAAAGCACCCATTTCTGTTGCAAGTGTTGGCTGATAACCAACAGCTGATGGCATTCTTCCCAAAAGTGCGGAAACCTCACTACCTGCTTGAGTAAATCTAAATATATTATCTATAAATAAAAGAACATCTTGTCCCTCTTTATCACGAAAATATTCTGCCATTGTCAAGCCTGAAAGTCCTACTCTCATTCTTGCTCCAGGTGGTTCGTTCATTTGACCATAAACAAGTGCTGTCTTATTTATAACGCCAGATTCTTTCATCTCGTTATAAAGGTCGTTACCTTCACGGGTTCTCTCACCTACACCCGTAAAAACTGATATACCGCCATGCTCTTTTGCAATATTGTTGATAAGCTCCATAATGAGAACTGTCTTACCAACACCAGCACCACCAAATAAGCCTATCTTTCCACCCTTTGCGTATGGGCAGATAAGGTCAACAACCTTTATACCTGTTTCGAGAATTTCTGTTGTTGAGGATTGTTCCTCATAGCTTGGCGGGTCACGATGAATATCCCAATGCTCACAATCCTTAGGAGCTGGAAGTTCATCAATAGGTTCACCAAGAACATTAAATATTCTTCCGAGAGTTTCTTTTCCAACTGGAACATTTATCGCTCTGCCAGTATCAACAGCGTCCATACCTCTGACAAGTCCATCGGTACTGCTCATAGCTATACAACGAGCGTCATTGTTTCCTATATGCTGAAAAACCTCAACAACTACCTTCTTATCTCCATTTTGAATATCAAGTGCATTAAGGATTTTAGGAAGCTTTCCCTCATCAAAGCGAACATCAACAACAGGTCCTATAACCTGTATTATTTTTCCGATATTTTTTTCATTTGCCAAGTAAATTTACCTCGCTCTCCGTATGTTGCATTATGCCTCTGCACCCGCAACAATTTCGGTAATTTCCTGAGTAATTGTGCTTTGTCTTGCACGATTGTATTCTATACTCAGCTTGTCCATCATGTCTTCTGCATTTTTCGTTGCACTATCCATAGCGTTTCTTCTCGCTGAAAGCTCACTTGTGAAGCTTTCTCTTGTAGACGCATAGACCATACCCGAAATATAGCTTGGAATAATTGAATTAAGAACCGTAATACTATCTGGTTCAAACATAATATATCCATCAGCTTTTTTATCTTCTGATTGCGGAATAGGCAAAAGCTGTGTTTTCTGTGGAACCTGAGCCAGCATTGAAACATACTTCGTAGAAATAAGCTCAACCTTATCAAATTCTCCATTTTTAAAGCGTTCTGTAATATCTCTGCCAAGCTCTGCACAATCTGAAAGAGTAAGCTTTTCTGTGCTGATATACTTATCCGAAAGGATTTCATATTTATGAGCAATCATATGCTCAACAGTACGCTTTCCTATCGGCAAGATACAGACAGATTTTCCTTCAGCTACTGCATCAGTCTTTTTATAGATATTGCCATTATAACCACCTGCAAGTCCCCTATCACCTGCTATTACAATAAGACAGGTTTTTTTGACCTCACGAGGTTTGATAAATTCTGAGTTTTTTGTTTCATTAGAGATGAGGTTAGAAACTGTTGCCATAAGTGCATCAAGATAGCAGCGGCTCTGTTCCATAGCTTCTGTTGCACTCTTCATCTTAGATGAGGCAACAAGCTGCATAGCCTTAGTAAGATGCATAGTTGAATCTATGCTTTTTATACGGGTTTTTATTGCTTTAATATTAGCACCCAAAGCTTTTCAACCTCCTTAGCTATGCAAGCCGACAAATCTTTCAGTAAAGCTTCTGACAGCCTCATCAAGCTCTTTTTGGTCGCTTTCCTCATAATATCCATCAGCAAAGCGTTTCATAAGCTTTCTATGCTCTAAGGTCATATGAGAATAAAGCTCTTTTTCATATTCCCTGATATTTTCAAGCTCTATGTCTTTCATAAGGTTATGAACAGCCGCATATATAATCGCTACCTGACAGCCAACAGCAACCGGTGTGTTTTTATCCTGTTTCAGAATTTCAACAATTCTTTCGCCCTGTGCAAGTCTTGCCTTGGTATCTGCATCAAGGTCTGAACCAAACTGCGAGAAGTTCTGAAGTTCACGATACTGTGAATAAAGAAGCTTTAGTGTACCTGCGACCTTTTTCATAGCCTTAACCTGAGCATTACCTCCAACACGAGAAACAGATATACCAGGGTTTACTGCTGGCATAATGCCTGCATGGAAAAGCTCACTCTCAAGGAAAATCTGTCCGTCAGTGATAGATATAACATTAGTTGGAATATATGCAGAAACATCTCCGGCCTGAGTTTCGATAATCGGAAGTGCAGTTATACTGCCTCCGCCATATTCATCAGAAACTCTTGCAGCTCTTTCAAGCAATCTTGAATGAAGATAGAAAACATCACCTGGATATGCCTCTCGACCTGGTGGTCTTCTGATAAGCAATGATAATGCACGATATGCAACAGCGTGTTTAGATAAATCGTCATATACGATAAGAACATCTTTACCCTGTGCCATAAAATATTCTGCAATAGCACAGCCTGTATATGGTGAAATATACTGCAAAGGTGCTGTTTCTGACGCTGATGCAGATACGATTACTGTATAATCTAATGCTCCTGCTGTACGGAGTGTTTCTGTGATTTGTGCAACAGTAGAATTTTTCTGACCGATTGCAACATAAACACAAAGAACACCTGTTGATTTTTGATTTATGATTGCATCTACTGCAATAGAAGTTTTTCCTGTCTGTCTATCGCCGATGATAAGCTCACGCTGACCTCTGCCAATAGGAATCATACTATCAATAGCCTTAATACCTGTCTGGAGCGGAACTTTAACGCTTTTACGCTTGATTATTCCAGGTGCTTCGGATTCTATCGGACGAGTTTCATTGCAGAAAATAGCTCCCTTGCCGTCAATAGGTTCTCCCAAAGCATTAACAACTCTGCCAAGCATTGCTTCGCCAACAGGAACATTTACAACCTTGCGTGTTCGTCTGACAATATCTCCCTCTTTAATCTCTGAGGTATTAGAAAGAAGTGCAATAGAAACTGAATTTTCCTCAAGGTTCTGTGCAATTCCAAATTCTCCGCCCTCAAATTCAAGAAGTTCATTAGACATACAGTTCTCAAGTCCGTATGCCTTTGCGATGCCGTCACCTACCATAACAACAGTTCCAACTTCTGCTTGGTCTATTTTATCTTTATAATGCTTAATCTGCGATTTAATTATACCGCTGATTTCCTCAGGGTGTAGATTCATAGTCCACCTCTCCCGTTTTATAATGTTGCCTTTTGCAGATTAGAACGGATTGTGTCGATTTTATGCTTTATACTTCCCTCAAGAAGCTTGCCATCTATTCTTACACTTATTCCGCCAATAAGCTTTGGCTCAACAGTGCAGTCAAGCTCGACATTTTTTCCGCTGTATACCTGCAATTTTTTGATGAGTGCGGACTTCTGCCCATCAGTAAGGGCAACCGCACTCTTTACATATGCGATAGTGATTTTATGCTCTTTATAGTATAGCTTTTCAAATGCCTTTATACATTCAGGAATCTGAGCAGCATATCCTCTCTCGGTAATAAGCTTCATAAAGGAACAAATATATTCCTCTGCCCTATTCTCAAATACTTCATCAATTACCTGTAATCTTTCGCTTAATGGAATATTCAAGGAACAAAGAAGATGAATAAATTCTGGATTTTCTTCAAGAAGTTTATTTATCTCTCTGAGCTGTTCAAGATAGAGCTTATCTTTATTTTCCTCAAGAGCAAGCTCAAAAATCGCTCTGCCATATTCAGTGGAAACATCGTACATATCAGTCACCTATATTCTCTATAAAGTCATTGATAAGCTCAGTATGGTCTTTTTCGTCAATCTCTCGACCAACAACATGTTCTGCAATATCAATGGATATTTCGGATATTTCGTTCTTAATTTCGTTAATAGCTTTCTTTCTCTCGCTGGCAATCTCTGCATTAGCCTTTTTGACAGCTAAATCAGCTTTATTATGAGCCTCTTGCAAAATTTCATTACTTGATTGCTCTGCCATTTCTCTTGCATTACGAAGAATATTTGTAGCCTCTTCTTTAGAATGAGAAAGCTTTTCTTCATATGCTTGCTTATTAGCCTGAGCCTGTTCGTTTGCCTCGTTTGCTTTATCATAGATATTATCAACTTTAGCCTGACGCTCTGCGAACATCTTTTTAACAGGCTTAAAGAGCAACTTTTTCAAAATAAGGAAAAGTATAAGCAAGTTAAGCAGTGAAATGATTATATGCCAGATGTTTATAGAAATAACATCAAGAGTTTGTATCAAATTTAATTCCCCCTTTTCGGGCTGTATTAATAATTAAGCAACAGCACCTTGAAGAACACCAACAAGGAAGCTTGGTGCTACAAAAATAAGGAGAATAGCTATAACAAGGGCATAAATACCTGTAGATTCTGCGATAGCACAACCCATAAGCATTGTAGATGTAACTGAACCCTTACACTCAGGCTGACGGCCAATAGCCTCACAAGCCTGTCCAACTGCATAACCTTCACCGATACCAGGTCCGATACCAGCAATCATTGCAATGCCCGCACCAAGTGCACAACAACCAAGAATAATACCAATAGCAAGTTCCATTTTAAATAATCCTCCTGATAATTTTAATATCAACAATAATTTTTTAAACTTTTCAATAATTTCTTGAAACTATATCAAGAAATTACGCTCTGTGTTTTTTCAATCGCCTTTTTTCGTAGGCTTCCTCTGGAAAACCGTTTGCTATATAAAGCATTGTCAACATTGAGAAGATAAATGCCTGTAAACAACCGCTGAATATATCAAAATATAAAGACAATACAGCAGGTATACCTATCTGCAAGAAAGGTATATCTCCTAATAATCCAGGCAGCCAGCCTAAAAGCAAAGATGTCAAGCCTTGCAAAGCGGCTGCAACCAATACTGATATAACTGAACCTGAAAGCACATTTCCAAAATGACGGAATGTCATAGAAACAGGCGTTGCAACCTCACTGATAATATTTATCGGTGTGAAAACTGCAATAGGCTCTGTATATCCTTTTAGGTAATTTCCAAGTCCACCCTTTAGCTTATAGTGTGTAATAAGAATAAATACTAATATCGCCCAACCGGCAACTATATTTATATCTGATGTAGGTGGATATAAGCCCAAAAGGCTTGATAAACTTGATAACGCCGACAAACCAAGAATTGCTGCAATAAATGGTGCAAAACCCATAAAGCGTTCACCCATATTGCTCCTGACAAGATTTTCTGCTTTTTCTACGATAAGTTCTGCTAAAAATTGTCTTTTTGAAACAGATTTAATATTCAATCTGCGTGTCAAAAACAGACATATCGCAAGAATAGTAAGTATAACTGCCCAAGAATTCACCTGTGATTCTGTTATCGGCAAATCCATTATCGGCATTGGAATAGTGAAATAAATTATTGCACCTGTTACAGTTATTCCCTCTGTCGCTGGTGAAAATAGAATTTTAAGAACAATACAAGCCGCCAGCGGAAGTATCATCATCGCAATAAGCAGAATATCAATTATTACCGCTTTTGCACTCTTTTTCATTTGCTATCACCTCCCTCTTTATCAGATGGTGTAGTAGCCTTTTCGGATTCTGAAGATGTTTCAGTATTTGCCTTTGGAGAATCCTTTATTTTCAAGCCTCGAATTGTCATAACAACTCTTGGAAAGAAAAACGGTATTACCACTGCAACAATGTTAAAGCAAGGTAAAGCTCCACCTATTACTGCAACAATAATTAGCATAAGAAACCTAAATGACTGTGACATTTTCATTCTATTCTCTGCAGTTTTAATTTCAGTATCAGTAAGAGATTTTTGTAGTGTTATTCCCATAAGGAAGAAATTAAACACTGCAATGCCACCGCCAAGAATATTTCCTAAAATTACAGTATAATCAAATGCACCGCATATTAAGAATACAGCTTCCATTATTGCACTAAGAATTACAACACCAATCAACAGATATATCGACTCTTGCTTTATAGCTTTATCTATCTTCATAAAAGCCCTCCGTTAATCTCTGTCATATAATTGAGGCTATACAATATTCGCCATCTACCTTTTCTAACTTAGCTTTAACTATTTTTCCACACATATCCTTATCACCCTCAATTAAAACAGGTGTATAATTCTTAGTATAACCCTCGAGCATACCATCTTTTGTGCGTGTTTCAAGCAGAACTTCTTGAATAAGTCCAATTTGAGATTTCATAAAAGCTTGGCGTGTTTTCTCGGTTATATCAATCATTATATTAGCACGCTCTTTTTTGAGTTCATTAGGAACTTGGTTCGGGGCTTTATCCGCAACAGTTCCCTCTCTGCGTGAATATGGAAATATATGTGCCTTTGCAAAGGCTATTTTCTCTGCGAACTTGCAGGATTTCTCGAATTCCTCTTCGGTTTCTCCTGGAAAACCCGTCATAATATCTGTTGTAATAGACGAATTATCAAAGATTGACCTTATATTATCGACAATCTTTGCATACTCCTCCGTTGTATACTTTCTGTTCATACGCTTTAAGGTTTCATCACAACCACTTTGCAATGAAAGGTGGAATTGCGGACAGAATTTCGCTTGTTTATTAAGACGGTTAAGCACTTCTATACTCATCAGCTCAGGCTCTAAGGAGCCAAGTCTTACTCGCTCTATTCCGTCAACCTCGCACACAGCGTCAACGGCGTCACAAAGCTCTAAGCCTATATCAGTTCCATAGCACGAAAGATTTATTCCAACAAGAACTATTTCAGAATAGCCTGATTTTGCAAGAGAGGTGACTTCATTTTTTATATCGTCAAGTTCTCTTGAACGAACTCTGCCTCTTGCATATGGAATAATACAATATGAGCAAAAACGGTTACAGCCGTCCTCTATCTTTATAAATGCACGAGTTCTTTTCTGATATGACGGAACAGAAAGTTCCTCGTATTTATCATTCTTTTCATATTTATCTATCATTATAAGACGCATATGATTTTTCAGATATTGTTCTATTGCAGGGACTAAAGCTGCACGGCATTTATTTCCAAGGATAATATCAACCTCTGGATATTTATCACCAATATCAGGAAATGCCTGCGGAACACAACCTGTAAGAACAATAACAGCGTTTTCATTTTCTCGTCTTGCTCTGCGAACCATTTTTTGTGCCTTATGCTCGCTCACACTTGTAACAGCACAAGAATTAACAATAATAATATCTGCATTTTGGTTTTCTTCTGCAGTTTTAAATCCCGCAGCATTAAGGTTTCTCATCATAGCCTCAGACTCATATTGATTAACCTTGCAGCCGAGAGTAATAATCTTAGCTAACATTAAAAGATTCACCTTTTTAATTATTTAAATATCTTATAATATAGTATCATATTATAAAAATTTACTCAACACATTTTATAAAATTAACAGTTTAATAATAATTTATGTGTAATATCAAATATTTAAAATTACCTTATACATAAAAAAACTCCGTATCGCAACTACGATACGGAGAAGTATCTTTGTTTTAAGCGTTTTTATAGATATATGGCTCAATATCAACTAAAAATGACTGAGGAACATCTTCAGAATCAATCTTTAGTGCAATTGGCTTAGTAATATCAAGACTGATTATACCAATTATAGAGTGAGCATCTATAACATATTTATCTGACACAAGGTTAATTGGCAAGGACTTATACTTAGATGTCATATCCACAAAGTTTTTTACATCTTCAAGATTTGGCAGAAAAATATCTGTACAATACATTTTAATTACCCCCAAATAAAAATTTATAATACAGCAATATGCCGAAAAAATTTATTTGCAGAAATTCGCTCTGCTCATATTATAATAGCAGTATTTTTTGATTCGGTCAACCTTAATTCTGAAATTTGTCTACATTTTTTTCATACAATCTCTTTGAATTGATGATTAAAAACGATTATATTTTTAAATACAGTTAAAGAATTTCAGGATTCAGCCGATTCAACAATTTCGGAAAGCTTAGCCCATTTATCCATATATTGCTCAAGCTCATCATTCTTTGCTTGAAGCTCTTCTGAAAGCTTTGTTGCAAGCTCATAATCACTCGCTGTTTCAGGTGCTTGAAGCTGTTCCTCAAATTCAGAAATACTCTCCTCTATTTCTGTAATTTTTGCCTCAAGCCTATTTAAATCAGCTTTTGCCTTGCGTCTTTGAGCATCTCGCTCTTTTTTATTTTTATAATCAAGCTTATTTTCACTTTCTTGTTTTTGCTTTGGCTTTTGAATAACTTCGTCTTTATGAGTTTTCTCCATAAACTCATCATAACTACCACGAAATTCCTCTACGCCTCTATCTGTCAGATAGTAAATCCTATCTGCAAGTGAATTTATCAAATATCTATCGTGAGAAACCGCAAGAAGTGTACCCTCGTAATTCATAAGGGCAGTCTGCAAAGCTTCGCAAGAGCTTATATCAAGGTGGTTTGTAGGTTCATCAAGCAATAGAAAGTTTGCACCAGAAAGCATAAGCTCTGTAAGAAGAACCCTTGCCCTCTCGCCACCACTTAAATCAGAAACATACTTAAATACATCTTCACCCTTGAACATAAACCTTGCAAGAGTATTGCGTATTTCAGTATTGGTCATAGCTGGGTACTTGTCCGAAATCTCATCAAAGATAGTTTTATTGCTATCAATATTCTGCTGAATCTGGTCATAGTAGCCGATTTTAACACCTTCACCAAGCGTAATCCTACCACTCTGTGCCTCATAAAGTTTCATAAGCGTTTTAAGTAAAGAAGTTTTTCCACAACCATTAGGTCCAATCAGGAATACACGCTCTCCACGCTTTATATCCATATTGACATTCTCGAAAATAGTGTTGCCATCAAAACCAACTGCAAGGTTTTCAACCAAAAGAACATCATCACCACTTCTTTCATTCGCAGAGAGCGTGAAGTTAATTTCACCAGGAGCATTTTCTGGCTTTTCGAGATTTTTTTGAAGTCTGTCAATAACCTTTTGCTTGCTCTCAGCGGTTTTGATATTCTTTTCTCTGTTCCAACGCTTTTGCTGTTCGATAATGCCCTCTAACCTATGAATTTCACGCATAGTATTATCATACTCACGCTGTTTTGTAAGCTCTCGCTCTTGTTTTTGTGGCAGATAAGTTGAATAGTTACCCTTATACATTGTCAGTCTTTTATGCTCAAGGTCGAAGGTTTTATTCGTAACCCTATCAAGAAAATATCTATCATGCGAAATAACTATATAAGAACTATTTGAATTGAGCAAATATTCTTCAAGCCATTCCACCGCTTGAACATCAAGATGGTTAGTAGGTTCATCGAGCAATAAAAGCTTTGCACCACATAAAAGCAATTTAGCAAGCTGAAGCTTTGCTCTTTGACCACCACTGAGTGAGCCAACCGGCAAACTCATACGGCTATCATCAAAACCAAGTCCAAGCAAAGCAGACCTTGCCCTACTTCGATATGTAAGACCGCCATCTCGGGTAAACTCATCGTGAAGCATTGCTTGTCTTTCAACAAGCTTATTTGTATCGCCAATTCCAGCACTGATTTGGGCATTAAGAGTATCAAGCTCCATCTCAATATCAGAAAGGTGTGAAAATACAGACACAACCTCATTATATGCTGAACGGTCGAGATTTCGGCAGACATGCTGCTCCATATAGCCGATAGTTGTACCCTTGCCAAGACTTATTGTGCCTTTATTGGGCTTATAATCTCCGACAAGAAGTTTAAAAAGGGTTGTCTTTCCGCTTCCGTTTACGCCGATAAGACCAATGCGGTCACCAGGTTGAATCTCGAAAGACATATTCAAAAAGAGGTCATCTTCGCCAAAACCCATATCAAGCGAATTAACCGAAAGCAAAGCCATTTTTATCCACTCCTACAAATACTTTCTAAAGGGACAAAACCCTTAACGAAAAAAGACTTCCCGAAGGAAGCCTTTTTCTATCGTTAGAGCATTAGACAGCTCTTGTAACCTTTCCCGAACGCAGACAACGGGTGCAGGCATTTATACGCTTAGGACTGCCATTAACAACTGCCTTAACCTTGACAATATTTGGCTTCCAAGCTCTGTTAGATCTTCTGTGTGAGTGAGAAACCTTAATACCAAAGGTAACTCCCTTTCCGCATACATCACACTTTGCCATTGTATGCACCTCCTTATGGTGTCAGCAGGACAAGCCGTGACAAATCGGCTCAATCCGCATAGAAAATCGAAAAATTAAATTATCCGGCAAGAGCCAAATTACTTAATCTCGACTTCTGCTCCAACCTCTGAAAGCTTAGTCTTGATAGCTTCAGCATCGTCCTTAGAAATAGCTTCTTTAAGTGTCTTAGGAGCTTCGTCAACGATAGCCTTTGCTTCCTTAAGACCAAGACCTGTGATTTCACGAACAACCTTGATAACCTTAATCTTCTCAGCGCCAGCAGCCTTAAGAACAACATCAAACTCTGTCTTCTCTTCTGCAGCAGCACCTGCCTCAGCAGCAGGACCTGCAACAACTGCAGCAGCTGCGGAAACACCGAACTCATCTTCAACAGCGTGTACAAGCTCTGAAAGCTCGAGAACTGTAAGACCCTTTAATTCTTCAACAATAGCAGTAACCTTTTCTGATGCCATGATATTTACCTCCGAAAAATGTAATTTTAAAATAAATTAAGCCTCTGCAGGAGCTTCAACAGCTTCAGCAGGTTCGCCGTCCTTATCAACAATAGCCTGGACAGCACGAGCAAATGATGCGATAGGAGCGTTGAACGCACCAAGAACATTTGCGAGCAATACTTCTCTTGAAGGAAGCTTAGCAAGGCTATTAATCTTATCGAGGCTGATAACCTCGCCATCGAGATAGCCTGATTTGATAGCGAACTTCTCGTGTGAATCAGCATACTTAGCAAGAATTCTTGCAGCAGCTACATAATCAGTTTCGCTTGTTGCGATAGCAGTTGTACCATTAAGTACATCATCAAGACCTGAAAGACCTGCATTATCAGCAGCGAACTTAATAAGTGTGTTCTTAATAACAGTATAATGTACGCCTGCCTCACGAAGTTCTTTACGAAGCTTTGTGTCGTCTGCAACAGAGATACCGTGATAATCAACGATAACACCTGCAACAGAGTTCTTGATTCTATCGGTAAGGTCAGCAACTACTTGCTTCTTTGCCTCCAAAACCTTCTGACTTGGCATAACATTTCACCTCCTTGAAAATTGGCACAAAAAAAGTGCCTTACCCCTTTTTCCGGAGAAAGGCACAGAAATATCTTAAGTCTGGCTCTTTCCTCGGCAGGTGGGAAAACCCGTTATACAATACCTGCTGTCTTTGGAACAGCTTAATTATTATAACACAATTTCAAACCGTTGTCAAGAGTTAAATCAGATATATTTAGCTGTGTTAATTCTGACAGATGGTCCCATTGTTGTTGTAACGGCAATGCTCTTAACATACTGACCCTTTGCAGCAGCTGGCTTTGCCTTGATGATAGCCTCAAGAAGAGCATTGAAGTTCTCGGAAACCTTTTCAGCACCGAAAGAAACCTTACCGATTGGGCAGTGAATGATGTTTGTCTTATCAAGACGATATTCAATCTTACCTGCCTTAGCTTCCTTGATAGCCTTAGCGATGTCAGGAGTAACTGTGCCAGCCTTTGGGTTAGGCATAAGTCCACGAGGACCAAGAACCTTACCAAGACGACCAACAAGACCCATCATATCAGGAGTTGTGATAAGAACATCGAAGTCCATCCAGCCTTCATTCTGAATCTTTGTTGTGAACTCTTCTGCACCGACATATTCAGCACCTGCTTCTTGTGCGAGAGCAACATTATCGCCCTTGCAGATAGCAAGTACTCGTACAGTCTTACCTGTACCGTTTGGAAGAACTATAGCACCTCTAACCTGCTGGTCAGCGTGACGGTTATCAACACCAAGTCTTACATGAACCTCAACAGTTTCATCAAACTTAGCCTTACCTGTCTGTACGCAGAGTGCGATAGCTTCGCTTGCTTCATAATTCTTTGACTTGTCGATAAGCTTGAGCGAATCGACATATTTTTTACCGTGTTTCATTGGTTTGTCCTCCCTGTAGAGTGGTAAAATCGGATTATTTCCTCCCACCCGGGTTTGATCAATCGACTACTTCTACGCCCATGCTGCGAGCTGTGCCCGCAATCATGCTCATAGCTGTCTCAACGCTTGCTGCGTTAAGGTCTGGCATCTTTTGCTCAGCAATCTTCTTGACCTGCTCACGGGTAATCTTTGCAACCTTTGTCTTGTTCGGAACGCCCGAACCGCTTTCGATTCCACAAGCCTTCTTAATAAGAACGGCAGCAGGTGGAGTCTTTGTTACGAATGTGAATGAACGGTCTGCGTAAACTGTGATAACAACAGGAATAATCATTCCTACATCATTCTTTGTACGCTCGTTAAATTCCTTCGTAAATGCCATAATGTTGACACCATGCTGTCCAAGTGCAGGACCAACAGGTGGTGCCGGGGTAGCCTTTCCTGCAGGTATCTGAAGCTTAATAAAGCCTGTTACCTTTTGAGCCATTTTCTTTGCACCTCCAAAATTCGTGGTATAAATGCGGAAAACGGATTTGCCGTTTCCTCCCACGAGGGCTTATGCCCTCAATAACAACAGAAGCGGTGGCTTAGACCGTTTCTGCTATTGGCTTAATCACTCGACCGGCTCAACCTGATGTAACTCAAGTTCTACCGGTGTTTCACGCCCGAACATATGAATGATAACTCGAACGCTGTTCTTTTCTTTGTTGAGCTCGTCTACTATACCGACTGAATCATCAAACGGCCCATCAATAATTCTTACAGAATCACCGACATTATAATCGACCTCAACATTTTTAATCTCAACTCCAAGGCGTTCTACTTCTTCATCAGTAAGCGGAACAGGCTTAGAGCTTGGACCTACGAAGCCAGTGCAGCCGCGGATATTGCGGACAATATACCAGCTATCGTCATTCATAATCATTTTGACAATAACATAGCCAGGAAAAACCTTGCGTTCAACCTCACGGCTTTTATTGTCCTTAATCTCTGTTACCTTTTCGGTGGGAACTCTGATTTCCTGGATAAGATGTCCAAGATTTCTGTTCTCTACGGTTGTTTCGAGATTAGAAGCTACTTTGTTTTCGTAACCCGAATAAGTATGGACAACATACCATCTTGCTTCGTTGTCAGCCATAGTTCCTCCTCCGATCGTACTCAGTTAGAAACATGCATAACCAAACCGAGCAGGGCATAAAGTCCACTGTCGAGTGCAAAAATAAACGCACCGATGATGACAATAGCCAAAAGGACTATACCCATATTCTTAAAGGTAGCCTTTGGAGTCGGCCATGCAATCTTCTTAATCTCGCTTTTTGTGTCACGGAAGAATTTTTTAATTCGCCGACCTGCTCTCACGAAGATATTCGGCTTTTTTTCTTTATCGGTTTTTTTAGCCATAATTTACCTCCGTAGCGTGATCACTTTGTCTCTTTATGAAGAGTGTGCTTCTTGCAGAATCTGCAATACTTGTTCATCTCAAGTCTGTCGGGGTCATTCTTCTTGTTCTTCATTGTGTTGTAGTTTCTTTGTTTGCACTCCGTGCAGGCTAATGTAACTTTTACTCTCATGACGGCACCTCCCGGTATTTCGGAATAATTTAGCCTCCCTCTTGCAGGGAATCTTTGACCCTCTGCAATCAATAAAGCAGACAGATTACCGAATCTCGGTCTGCTTTTATTATTGCAAATATTGCTTATGAAAAAGGCATTTGCAATAATAAAGGGCAAAAAAATAAGCCCCTTGTGAGGTAAAATAAATATACCACATTACTTATAATTTGTCAATGCCTTTTTTCGATTTTTTGAACATTTTATTTTTTACTGGGGGTTATATAGCTTAGGGAACTTTTTCCATATAAAGACACGCTTTTTCAGACTGCTTGGAGCATTTTTAGAAACCTCAAGCATTTCATCACAGCGTTTTATCTTCATAGCTGTTTTTATTGAAGACGGTTTCACGCCGTTTTTCAGGAGCGTATCAACGCAATTCATAATGACATCAGGAAGCTTTTCATATCTGAAAAGCTCACAAAGTTCCCTGTCATTGCCGAATCTTGCTTCAACAAGCTCTGCAATTTCTCGGATAGCGTCTACTCTCTCTAGAATATGTAGTTCCTTGTTGTCGTTGCTTTCTTTAATAGGTGCTTGATTTTCTATATCCTTTTTAAGCTTAAATTCAGAAAAAGCTGTTTTCGGATTAGACAAAGCAATTTTATAAATATACTGCTCCGCATAACCTCTGCGACAATTTTCCGAAAATAAAATTCTGTTTGATTGTACAAAATCATTTCTGAGCATAATCGCAGGAATCTCAACTGAGATAATTGACCTTGCAATCGCTGTTGCCAAATCTTCACCCTTGATATTGTTCAAACCAACAGCCAGTGCCTTGGCTTCCTTATCAGAAAGCTTAGACGATGCGAATACAAAATCCGCCCCCTTTTTTTCTGCAAGCTCATAATAGCTTGGAATAAAATCACTATAAAGCGTTCTTGCGAAAACAAAGGATATATACTTTCCAGATGCCTTATAAATTCCAGTATTCAAGGCACTTCCAACAGTAGAATTGCCGTTTTGAAGCACAAAGCCGTTTAGCTTGTTGACTTTAATAGCATTCAGTGCGTTTCTAATGGTAGAATCTGTCGAATTCATATCAATTATCAAATATTCAACATCAAGGTCAATGCAATTTTTGCTTACCGCTTTAATAATATTTGCAATATTTTCAGCAACATTTCTTGTTGGAATAATAACCGAAACTCTAACACTGCTCATAAAGTCAACACCCATTCCGCAATACCATATATATTCACAATATTCTCTATAAAATATTATAGCACTTTTTTGGACTTTTTGTTGTAGATTTTCAACAGCTTTTTAGATTAAATTTTATGTATATTTACCAAGTAAAAAACCTTGTATTTTTTAGTCACTTATGGTAATATAGACTTGCGACACAATTCAATAACTCTAATAGTAGAATTTTTCTGTCTATTTATAAAGATTTTTCTTTATTCTTGCAAGAAGAATGTTTTTTACATTTGGTAAAAACACATTCTCCTTTCTTTAAGTCTTCTTGCAAGAGTAGAGTTTTAGAATTGTGTCGCAACAATCGGAGTTATGTGCTTTTCGGTGCGTGACTTCGGTTACGCACTTTTTTATTTTCTCGATTTATAAAATTTTAGGAGGAGAATACTAATGAGAAAAAACACTGTAAAAAAGATTTTAGCGGCACTTCTTGCACTTGGAATTATTTCAGCACTAACAGCTTGCAACAATTCGCAAACCACAACACAAAGTACTGCCGAATCGTCTAAATCGGTTTCCGAAAGCTCGACAGAAAGTTCACAAGAATCCTCTGCCGAATCATCAAGCGAGAGTTCTGTTGAATCTTCTAAGGAAGTTTCTGAAAGCTCAAAAGAATCCTCCACCGAATCATCAAGCGAGAGTTCTGCGGAATCTTCTAAGGCAGTTTCTGAAAGTTCAGTAGAAAGTTCAAAAGAATCTTCCGATGAATCATCAGAAATTCCAGTATATCAATATGAGCCCAAAAAAGCTTCTTTCAAAGATGTAACAAGATATGGTAAAATATTAAAGACCGCTAAACTAACATCAAAAAAGTTTGGAAATACTACCCTTCTTAAAGATTATCTTGTAGCTATTTTGAAAGTTAATGATTCAACTTATGACATTTATTGTTGTAGTTTTTCTATAACTGTTGATGCTTCTTTAATAGAACTATTTGATGAAGATTACGAACCTGATTTTTCTCTTAGATACTGGTTCGGAATTGAAGAAGAATATTTGAATCTCTGATAAAAATTTTAAATATCAATAGCAAACCCCGCTTACAGACAGCAACTCTGTAAGCGGGGTTCCTTTTTGCTAAAAGATAAATTGTAGGGGCGAACTGCGTTCGCCCGTTTGGGCAAAGAATGTTAAGGGCTTTGCCCTTAAAACCCACCAAAGGCTCTGCCTTTGGAATCCGCAAGCCTTTAAAAAGGCTTGACCTAAACTTTAAGTGTCTTAAATAAATATGCCAGCTAAGCGGTAGTTTAGTCCTCCGCGTGAACAAACCTCCCATATACACTACGAGCGAGGCAAAGCCGAACGATTACGCGTCTTGGCTGCGGCGGCTCGCCGCTTAAGGGCTTCGCCCTTAAAACCCACCAAAGGCTCCGCCTTTGGAATCCGCAAGCCTTTAAAAAGGCTTGACCTAAACTTTAAGTGTCTTAAATAAATATGCCAGCTAAGCGGTAGTTTAGTCCTCCACGTGAACAAACCTCCCATATACACTACGAGCGAGGCAAAGCCGAGCGATTACGCGTCTCCGCCGCGGGTCGGCACCCGCACAACGCTCGTATTCTTTTCCTTGAGGTATGTAGACTCAAGGTCTGCCAAATGCAGCTTAACCGCAAGCGGATACTTTTCATAAGCAAGACTTATTGCAAAGCTTCCTCCCCTTGCCGAATCGTCAAAGCCACCCATATGCCAACGAATAGCCATAGCCTCGCTTGTTTTCAGACGCATAAAGCGTTCAATCAGAAATACTGACTTTTCGCCGTGTCCATAAGGAAATGCGTCCTCAACCGTATAATAAGGAACTTTCTCCCACTGACCTGTAACATCATTCTTAACATTTCTTGTCGAAACCTTATAGAATTGAGCCTTGCATAAATCGTGGAGCAAAGCACAAATAGCAAAACTTTCCTCGCTATCCTTGCCCTCCTCAAAATATCTTTCACGAAGTGTCTTATAAACATTAAGACTGTGAAGTAGAAGTCCACCCTCACAAGCACCATGATATTTTGTGCTTGCTGGTGCTGTAAAAAAATCTGTTTTCAAAAGCCAATCAAGAAATTCCTGTGAACCTTGACGCTTGACATACTCATTATAAATCTGCAAAAATTCTTCCTTGTTTGTCATAGATACCTCATTTCATATCGTCATTATAATGGGCTCTTTCGCCGCCGATAAATTTAGGACGGGTTCTTGCACTTGTAATATGTGCCTTGCCAATATTCTTAACTGAAATCACAAGCGGTACAGCAACTTCTTTAAGGTGCATACCGATAAGAACTCCGCCGATGTCGATTCCTGCATCAGCCTTAATATGCTCAACTGCAACAGGATTTTCAAGTGTATTATAGGTAATCGTAGCGAACGAACCGCCAGCCTTTGGTTGAGGTACAACATTAACCTCTGGCTCACGAAGCTTTTCGGCGGCTTCACGCTCTGTTATGATTGCTCTGTTTAAATGCTCACAGCATTGAGCCGCAAGGAAAATCCCCCTTGATTTAAGTTCGGGATAAATTCCGTCAAAAATTGCTTGTGCAATTTCCATACTTGATGCCTTGCCGTAATTTTCACCCTTAACTGTACTTGATGAACAACCAACAACAAAAATACTTCCCCTGCCAATTTTTGCCTGCTCAATAATTTCAAGTACCGCTGTTTTTGCTTGCTGTGTAAGCTCTTCAAACATAAAATCACTCCCAATAAAACTCTCAAATAGAGCATAAGGCATTCTGCCATATCAGCAGAACGCCTATGTTCCAATAGTTATACTATTTTACTTAATCAACTGAATTATTCTTCAGTTGCTTCTTCTGACTTTTTATCCTCAAGAAGCTCTCTGATAGAAAGGCTGATACGCTTCTTATCGAAGTCAATCTTAGTAATCTTAACAGTTACCTTATCGCCAATCTTAAGAACATCTTGTGGCTTTTCGATTCTCTCAGTAGAGATTTGTGAAATATGGATAAGGCCATCAATGCCAGGAAGAATGTTAGCGAAAGCACCGAAGTCTGTCATACCTACGATAGTAGCCTCTGTTACAGTTCCTTCTGGATAATCACGCTTAAGGATTTCCCAAGGGTTATCCTCTGTATTCTTGTAGCCAAGAGAAATCTTGCCCTTTTCACGGTCAAGGTCCTTGATGTAAACTTCGACAGTATCGCCGACCTTTACAACCTCTGATGGGTGCTTAATGCGTCCCCATGAAAGTTCAGAAATATGAATCATACCGTCAATTCCGCCGATGTCAACAAATGCACCGTAAGAAGTGAGGGACTTAACTGTGCCTGTGTACTTCTTGCCGATTTCTGCTGTTTCCCAGAATTTATCAGCAAGCTTTTGACGCTCTTCCTTGAGGATAGCACGAATTGAGCCGACAGCTCTTCTTCTGCCCTTGTTTACTTCAATAATCTTGAAAGAAACTTCCTTCTTGAGGAGATTCTCAAGTGGCTCGCCTCTTGTAGCAGTTGCCTGTGATGCAGGAATGAATACACGAACACCATTAGCTACTGCAATGACGCCGCCCTTCACAACATCAGTTACAAAGCCAGTTACAGGTGTATCTTCTTCATTAGCCTTAATGATTTCGTCCCAGCCCTTGATAGCGTCAAGACGCTTCTTAGAGAGCATGATTGTACCCTCTTGGTCATTTGTACGCATAATCAAAAGGTCAAGCTCATCGCCAATCTTAACAAGATCTTCAGCCTTAGCATTAGGGTCGTTAGAAAGCTCTGCAAGAGGAATAAAGCCTGCCTGCTTTCTGCCGACATCAACATAGACTTCGTTAGGAGCTATGCCAACTACAACGCCATGCACCTTCTCATCTGTATTAAAATTTTTGAGAGATTCCTCAAGAAGCTCTGCAAAGTTTTCTGCTGTGTTTTCTGTTTTTTCAATGTTCTCTGTCATGGTATTAAATACCTCCTTAATAATCCTTGCAGGAGTAGAAGCCCCTGCAGTTATGCCAATTATATCAGCATCAATCAGAGCAATGTCATCAAGCTCGGCAGCACTCTCAATAAGATAAGTTCTCTCACAATTGCTTTTACACACCGAGAAAAGCTTTGCCGTATTAGAGCTTTGCCTTCCGCCTATGACAACCATAATATCGGAGATAGAGGCAAGTTCTTCTGCCTCTGATTGCCTAATTGATGTGGCACTACATATTGTATCAAATATTTTAGCATTTGTATATACTTTTTTGAGAAGTTTTAAACAATTTTTCCATTCTTTTACATCATAAGTAGTCTGGGCGACAACACATATAGAAATATTTTCAATATTTTCGAGTTTTTTTAGTAATTTTCCCAAATCTTCGTAATTTTTGAAGATATAATGCTCGCCCTCGCAGTGACCTACGATACCCTGAACCTCAGGATGATTTTCATCTCCTGCAATAAGTATAACCTTGCCTTCACGAGAATTGTCTTTTACGATTTGATGAATCTTTGAAACGAATGGACAGGTAGCATTTTCGTATGAAATTCCTTTCTGTTCGATTTCATCAATCACACTCTGAGGAACTCCATGAGAGCGTATAACGAGTGTTCTGTCCATACTGCTCAAATCGTTCGGAGTATCAGCGATTTCAACGCCTCTTTCTGCAAGCTCCGCAACCATATGCGGATTATGGATAATAGGACCGAGTGTAGTAACCTTCTTGCCCTCATCGAGCAGATTATTTACTATCGTAACGGCTCTGTTCACTCCGAAACAAAATCCCGCTGACTTTGCTAAAATTATTTTCATGCTTCACCTCCAAGAGAGTTTCTATTGTTTTAGAAAGCCTTTCCGAAAGAAATCGACATTTCTTTGCACAAGTACCGTTTTCTTTTTCGACCTGTATAGTATCGCCTATTCTTACTGTTATTTTTTTAAACGGACGAATTTTTCCTTCAAAGTATATTGAAACTGGAATTATTGGTACTCCAGCTCTCATGGCAAGCAGTGACGCACCAGCTTTAATCTTAAAACTGGTTTCATCATTGACAATTTTGCCCTGAGGAAAAATTCCCACTATACAACCATCATCAAGGAGCTTCTCCGCTTTCAGAACTGCTGATTTATCAGCACTGCCTCTTGCAACAGGAAAAGTTCCTACACTTTTCAAAAGCCATGCAAAAAGCTTTCCATGGTCATCAAAAAGCTCTGATTTAGCCATATAATAAATCTTCCGTTTCATAACGCAGGAAATAATTATAGGGTCAAGCAAGGAACGGTGGTTTGCACATAAAATTGCACTCCCCTGAAAATTTTGCTCTCCTATTATTTTAACTCGAAACAGAAAAAAAAACAAGACCCTACACAATACTTTTAAAAAATGGTACATTAGTACAACTGTCCTTTCGGAAAATATCTCCAAAATAGACTGTTACTTTCTTGAATTAAGCTCCTCTGCACGCATTTCCTTGATTCTATCCATTACAACATTACTTGCATATCTGTATTCTTGGCGGTCGCCGTTTTTAATTCCAAGCTCCTCTACGGAAATAGGCTTTCCCCACGAAATAGTTACACGCTGAAAAACTTTGATTTTCTTATTTTTTGGGGTAATACATACAGGAATTATCGGAACATTCATCTGATGTGCAACAATAGCCGCTCCCGAACGAGGCCTTAAAAGCTCACCTGTCTTAGAACGAGAACCCTCGATAAAAATTCCGAGAAGCTTTCCCTCTGAAATAAGTTTTTCGCCCTCATTGATAGCTTTGCCGTCACCCGCTCCTCTTTCGACTGGAAAAGCACCAAGTGTTCTTATCAGCTTTGCAAGAAATTTATTATGAAAAAGTTCAGCTTTAGCCATATAAAATATTTGACGCTTTTGAGTTAGTGCAAGAAGTACAGGGTCATAGTTTGAAAGGTGGTTTGATGCAACAACAAATGCACCATCGTTAGGAACATTGTGCTTTCCCTTAACTTTATAGAAAAATAACAGTTTAAATATTGGGATTACAACAATTCTTCCAACTACATAAAGTGGATTTCGTTTCATCAGACTCTCTCCTCTACAAGCTTAACCAAGGCATCTATGGATTCTTCAAGAGTCATATCTGAGGTATCGAGAATTATGGCATTTTCTGCAGGCTTTAAAGGAGCAATCTCACGATGAGAATCGTTATAATCTCTTGTTATTATGTCCTTTAGAACCTCGTCATAATCACATTTTATTCCTTTTTCTTCAAGCTGCTTAACTCTGCGTTTTGCACGAATTTCTGGTGAGGCTGTAAGAAAAATCTTGACGCTTGCATTAGGCAAAACAACTGTGCCAATATCTCTGCCGTCCATAAGTACATTATCAGTCTTTGCGAAATCTCTCTGCGTATCAAGCAAATATGCTCTTACCGCAGGAATTGCCGAAACCTTAGATGCCATCATTGATGCCTGTTCTGTACGAATTTTTTCTGAAACATCTTCATCACCAAGCAAAACATGCTGTTCACCATTAAAGAAAACTATGTTAATATCAAGACTTTTCAAAAGTTTCTCGACTTCTGCTTCGTTTTGAATATTGGTATTACTTCTTGCAGCTGCAAGACCAATAGTTCTATACAAAGCACCTGTATCAACATAAATGTAGTTAAGTCTTTCGGCAGCGGCTCTTGCGATTGAACTTTTTCCTGCACCGGCAGGTCCGTCTATTGCTATTGAAATCATTTTTAAACTTCCTTTCAAAATATTATTTTATATTGTCAGTCTTGAAACTGTAAAAAACACTATAAAATTTATCTAAATTTTTCAAGTCTATATAATTGTTCATCATCAATTTCATTAACACCATTTTTATAATCATAGCCAAACTTTTGTAAAATTTTACCGCCGTAATCGATGCGGGTATTTCAATTCTCTTTGCTCTAAAAAAATAATCATCTTGCTCAAGTGTTTCCATAATTTTTCGTCCAATTTGAACGCTCAATTAGTTTATCGGCAGTTAAAAAACTAATGTCATTTTCTATGTACTCACTTGAATAATCTTTTGAATTTGTTGTTCTTAGTGTTTTAGCAATAACTTCTGCCAATTCTACACTATCTTCATTTTTAAATTTTCTGACAATCATCTAAAACACCTCTCCAAGTCTATATTTGTTAAATTGATATGATTTCTTTCTAATATTAAAGCTTACTTTCTATTAAGCCCTCAAATTCAGACAGCCATTTAGGACGATAACCATTTGTATATCTAAAAATATTGAACTTTTTCCTGCACCGGCAGGTCCGTCTATTGCTATTGAAATCATTTTAAAATACAATTTTATCTCATAATATTATCATTCTTAACAAATGGAATAGGTTCGGAGCTTTTCATCTGAAAAAATCCTATATCATCAGCAATAATATCATACAGATTATCCTCACAGTATGCAAGCAAATCTAAGTTTACCATTTCATCATCGTTCATTTCGTCCAAGACATATGTAGCATACTGACCACAGCGTTTAAAATGCTTTAGTATCAATGTAATTTTTCTTTTTTCGTCATCGGAATATATATCTTGCTTACAAAGCGTTTCAGATATAAAATCGCAAAAATACTCGAAATCTTTGTCCCAGTTCATATTGCCATTGTTTTGTGCTTCATAACGAAGCTTCTCAAGCTCTCTCAGTAATTCTCCCTGTAAAACATTGGCTTGTCCTATCTCAGGAACATAATTTTTCCAAATATAATTACATTCATCAAAATATTTTTGAGTATAGTTTTCTTTCATTAGCTGTTTAAGAATTATATTTTCATTCTCATCAAAATCATTGAACATAAAATCCACCTTTCCAGTATTAAAGCTGACTTCCTATTAAGCCCTCAAATTCAGACAGCCATTTAGGACGATAACCATTTGTATATCTAAAAATATCGTTTTTTATTTCCGCAACCTTTACAAAACCATTTTCGTTATCATAGAATATAACCTCATCGCAATATAGAATAACTGCATTAAGAGATTGAAAGCGTATTGAATAACGCCTATGAACATCTTCTTTTGGAATATCATGACCGCCCTTGCGAACCCTGTTTTCTATTCTGCAAAGGCTTTCGTCCTCAGTGCTTAACCCCACATAATACATTCTGACATAGTAACCTTTTTGACGAGCCTTTTTTATTGTACTTAGCGTCATATGACCTGAAAGAGTCGTTTCTTGAGTAAAGGATATATTCTTTTCAAGGCAGTCATTTATAATTTTTATAGCCTGTCTGCCTGCGGAAATATTATTATAATTGTGTTCCTTTGCAATATAATCAGCGTCAATTATTCGTCCGAGAATCATTCCCTGACCTTCAAGAACTCCACGAAGACTTGTTTTTCCTGTGCAATCTAAACCCGCTATAATTGTATAGGTGTTCATTTTCAGCACCTCTTTCAATTATTTTACATAGCAGCCGACTCCCCTGCAACAACTCCTGTTGCAAATGCTAATTGAAGATTGAATCCACCTGTGTATGCGTCTATATCAATAAGTTCTCCTGCAAAATATAAGCCTTTTACTAATTTTGATTCCATAGTTTTTGAGCTTATTTCTTTAACACTTACTCCGCCTGATGTGACGATTGCCTCGGCTATCGGTCTGAAAGCCTTAATCGTAATCGGAAAAGCCTTAATCAATTCCAAAAGTCTGTGTCGCTCTGCTCTTGTAATCTCATTGCATTTTTTATGTTCTGATATTCCAGAAAGTGAAATTATTACAGGTATCATTTTCTGCGGCAAAAGTTTGCCCAGTGAATTTATAAAGTCTTTATTCTTAAATTCGGAAAAATCACGAAGTATTCTTACATCAAGCTGTTCCTCGGAGAGTGCTGGCTTTAAATCTATAATAATCTTATATCTTCCGCTCTCCATTTCTTTTATGTGCGATGAGGCACTCAGAACAATCGGTCCGGAAAGTCCGAAATGGGTAAACAAAAGTTCTCCAAAATCTGAATAAATTGTTTTTTCTATTTTTGTGTCTAAAAGGTCTATTTTTATATTTCTAAGTGAAAGTCCCATCATATCACAACAGTAGCTTTCAATAGATTCAAGCGGTACAAGCGAGGGCTTTATCTTTGTTACAGTGTGTCCTGCCTGACGAGCAAGAACATAGCCATAGCCGTCACTTCCTGTCTTAGGATATGATGCACCGCCACATGCTAAAATCACGCTATCGGCAAAATACTCAATGCCATTTGAATCCTTAACGCCTTTTATAGTGTTATTTTCTATTATAAGTGACTTTATATTTTTCTCATAGATTGAACAGCCTGCACTTTCCGCACAGCTTATCAAAGCATCTGCTATATCCTTAGCCTTATCCGAAACAGGAAAAACTCTGTTTCCACGCTCTGTTTTAAGTTCTACTCCAAGCATTTCAAAAAAGCTCATAGTATCTTCTGGTGAAAAGCGATTCAATGCACTATAAAGAAATTTAGGATTTGTCGGTGTATTATTCATAACAGTTTCGATACTGCAATTATTCGTAACATTACATCTGCCTTTGCCTGTTATGAGTACTTTTCGTGCAGGTCGGGGATTTTTCTCGAAAATTATAACCTCTGCCCCACTCCATGCCGAATGGATTGCCGACATAAGGCCTGCCGCTCCGCCTCCGACAACAATTACACTTTTATTTTTTGTCAAGAGCGTCATCCTCTCCGCTTTTTTTATAGACTTTATATTGCGACCAGATTTCTTCAAGCGTATTAAAGGTTTTTTCCGCCTCCTCACGCCTATTTAGAACAGTAGCTACAATAAGTGCGTTAATCATTCCAAGAGGTGCTACAAGAGAATCGACTACACTTGCCATACCACTTCTTGCAAGAAGCAAATAGTCAGCCGAATCCGCCAAAGGGCTTATAAGACTATCTGTGAGTGCTATTGCTTTAGCACCACGCTTTCTTGCTGTTTGAACAGCAAAAACAGCTGCCTTTGAATATCTCGGAAAGCTTATTCCAATCATAACATCATCTTTGCACATACGCATAAGCTTTTCGCTTATTTCTGTTTCGCTATATGTATTGATTACCGTAACATTTCCGAAAATCATTGAATAATAATATCCAAGGAAATTTGCCAATGCCTCGGAACTTCTTACTGCAAATATATATATCTTTCTTGCTTTTGATATAGCATCAACAGCATTATAAAAATCTTCTTTTGAGGTTTCTTCTATTGTTGAATTTATTCTGTCTATTTCTTCTTGTAGGATAAATTCAAGAATATCCTTTTTGCCGATACGCTTTGCTGTAACATCAATTCTCTGCACAGAAGTAAGCTTCTCACGAATCATCTCCTGCATAGCGTGTTGCAATTTTGGATATCCATCATATCCAAGCTCTGTGGCAAATCTAACAACTGTCGATTCACTTACTCCAACAGCATTTCCAAGCTTAGATGCTGTCATAAAGGCCGCCTCATCGCAGTGGTCACTTATGTATGTAGCTATGAGTTTTTGTCCTTTAGAAAAACTCGGTAACTGCTTTTCAATTTTAGAAACAAGATTTTCCGCCATTTTTAAACCTCCGAACGCTATATCAGTTTATTGAGATAGCGTTATTTATACCTTTTTTGGCATACCTATAAATATTTTATTACTAATTCTTAATAAAATCAAGTAATATGAAGTAAAATCTGAGTTTTTTGAATAAGTAAGCAAAATATTAATGAATAAGCAAATGAAAAATGATGTACTCAAGTAGAGGTGTATTATATCATGAAAAATCAAGTCTACACAGATGACCACGCAGTCGGGAGATATCGTTCTGTATTCTAGAAATCAGCTTGTGGTGTTTTTCGGCTCGAATTCGTGGAGCTATACCAAATTGGGACATATCAGCGGTCTGTCTGCCGATGAGTTGACAGTATTGTTGGACAAAAAGCAGACGGTTATAGAACTTCAGCTAAAGTCAAAGTAAGTCGCGAGAATAAAGGTGACTTACCTTGGGACAGAAAAGATTGCAGGCGGTTAAAGACACACATACAGTACGGCTTAAATACTGCGATTTCATAAAAAAGGAAGTTTGAAAATATGTTGGTTTAAAACCGCCTTATGATTTCTCTATATATGAATGCCGAAGAATGTTCCCAAGTTTGTACCTGCCCCCTTGTGTACATTAAGCCCAGCCTGAGCAGTGACTTTGACAGAATAATCTGTCTTTTTAACACTGCTTGGCTTTGTAACTGGCTTAGTTGTTGTGGGTTTGGTAGATGTGTAGTCTTTAAAAATCCAGTTCATATCAACTGAACCCGAAATGCCTGGCACACTGCCATTTTCTGAGTACTGCCAGATTGCACAATTGTAGCTTGG
>NZ_OLMR01000019.1 GCF_900291955.1 Pseudoruminococcus massiliensis
CAGGGTTCCTTGCTGCAACACTTTGCAAGATTTCTAAGTCACTTATCAATAATTCACAATTTGATATTGTGTCATATACAATTCAGCATATGGCTGTTAATATCGCACAGTGGATAGAAGGTCAGCTGCTTAAATAATATCAACACAAGATGTTTGGACTGCAATCTTTGCAGCAATTACGCAAGGTATTCTCTGTGCTGGAGCAAGCGTTTATGCAAATCAAATCTATAAGCAAATAAAAAAGGGTGATTGATATGGACTTAACAGACATTGCAATGTACTGCAAAATCAAGCAGTCGGAGCGAGAGGCAGATAAGTATAAACAGCAATCTGACTTGTATGAGAGTGTGTTGACAGGTACAGTTACTGAGTTTGTTGTGCCGAGCGAGTGGACAGAAATTAGACGAGGTGCATTTAATACTTGTACTGAGCTGACAAGTGTTACTTTGTCTGATAATATAGCGACAATAGGGATAACGGCATTTAACTTCTGCTCGAGTCTTGAAAGTATAAATATCCCTGATGGTGTAATAGAAATTAGAAATAATGCTTTTTATGGGTGTACATCTCTTATTGATATGACAATATCTAACACTGTCGCAAAATTAGGAAAATCAGTATTTACCAACTGCTCAAAACTCACAAATGTTACGCTTGGCAACAACTTTAATTGCAATAATCTTGACCTATCAGCAAGCACAAGATACAGCGTAGATACAATTGTAGCAATGCTTACGGCTCTTGCTGACCGTACAGGACAGACAGCGTATACATTGACGCTTGGAGCAACTAATCTCGCAAAGCTCATCTTGGCAAAGACACTCTTACAAGCATTGTTATTGCCTTCTGCGATAGAATCAAGTCTGCTGGCTATCGTCCAATGCTCTATTGCAACCCGAATTGGCTATGNATTTCTGCCTGATCAGGAGAGAGGCCGTTATTGTGAGAATGAGGTCTGAAAGAATTGTAGAAACCGTTGATATACTGAAAAATGCTCAGTTTCAGTTCATCAAAGGAAGAGTAAGTTCTGCGGTTGGTTTCTTCTTTTTTCAAGTACTTGAAAAAGCACTCCATTACAGCATTATCATAAGGATGCGCTTTTGCGGAAAATGACTGAACAATATTTAGCTCGTCCAAATGTTTCCTGAAAGCTTCTGCTGTAAACTGACAACCTCTGTCACTGTGAAAGAGTAGGCTGCCTGAAATATTACGGTTGGCGACAGCTGAATCAAGTGTTTCAATTGCAAGCTTTGTGTTGAGATGTGGAGATAATTTATATGCGATAGCCTTTCTTGAAAACAGATCAAGTATTACACAAAGGTAATAAAATCTTCCCGCGGCACGAAGATATGTAAAATCACATACCCATACTTTATTAGGTTGGGATGGATTAAAACGCTGTTTCAATATGTTTGGGCAATGCTCATTTGAAGCTGTTTTGTGTTTTGGATAGGACGGCTTGATAGTACTCATTTTTGGCAGATTCATACCTTTCATAAGGCGATAAACCCTTTGCGTACTTATATTTATGCGATATTCACCGGCAAGGCAATTTTTTATCTTGTAAGCTCCGAAGCGTTTTTTTGATCTTGCATAAAGCTCGGCAATACAACTTCGAATCCTACGGTTTTCAAGCTCTCTTTCAGAGGGCTTGTGATGAAGAAATTTGTAATATGTGCTTCTGTTGACACTAAGAACACGGCAAAGCGTTGTAACAGCGTGTTCTGATGACAGCAGCTTTACGGCATTCAGTCTTTGCCTGAGTTTGGCGTGAATATCGCAATGGCTTTTTTTAGTATTAGATTTTCCTCCTCAAGTTGGGCATTGCGTTTTTGAAGCTCCTTTATTTGTTTGGCTGTAAAAACTGTTTCATCATCAATTTTTACTTCTGAGTACTGCTTTATCCAATTGGATAAAGCACTGTGAGAAATTCCATATTCCTTGTGTATTTCAGAATATGTTTTTCCCGAATGGTACAGATTGACTATTGTTTGCTTATATTCCTGGGTGTATTTCGGATTTTTTGAAGACATTTTTTATTCCTCCTTTTTCTGTCTTCTATTTTATCATACTTGTCCACTTTTTTATTATATATCCATCAAATGTACCGAATGTGTCAGCTAAAGGTAGAAATGAGTTTACAGTTAAAGGCTTTAAAAATAAACAGGCATTAAATAATCATTGGAAGAATGGTCGTACACATAGAAATGAATATATGCAAGATGGCATAACAACACCCGAACAGTATCAAGCAAGAGCGTTGGAATTGGTGCAAAGTCCTGCGGATGGTAAGAAGATACTCGGGTATAAAAATTCACTTGGTCAAATTATTAGATATGATGTTGATAAAAATGATTTTGTAAAAGGAAACCCTAAAAAAGGAATTTTTACAATGTTTAAGCCCGAAAAAGGAAAAAAGTATTTTGATGAAAAACTGAAAGAAGAAGGAATACAAGATGATTAACTTAACTGAACCATATCCTTGCCCTGTATGTGGACAACACATTTTTGAAGAACCAGATACTTACGATATGTGTCCCGTTTGTGGTTGGTTTGATGACGGATTGCAAAGAATAAGACCTGATATGTCTGGCTGTAACTATTTAAGTCTTAACGAATATCGTGAAAAGTGGCTGAAAGGAGAAATTTCTCGGCCTATACTTGATTAAATTTAACCGCTCCTTGAGGGC
The DNA here is from genome assembly GCF_900291955.1 of Pseudoruminococcus massiliensis. Classification (GTDB taxonomy): domain Bacteria; phylum Bacillota; class Clostridia; order Oscillospirales; family Acutalibacteraceae; genus Pseudoruminococcus; species Pseudoruminococcus massiliensis. The sequence goes on from NZ_OLMR01000019.1 coordinate 2,691, forward strand.
GGTTTTCTATGCCCGAAAGTAGGTGAAACAATGGATTTCCGAGAATTTATTGAAGAACGCTTCATAAAAAGAAACTAAGCACTTTGAGAAATCAAGGTGCTTTTTTAATGCCCTGAGTATGGCTTAAAACTGCTCTATTTTTATACCCGAAGGTAGGTGAGAATGTTGCAAATCGAAATCAGAAGTAGCAATGAGGCTGTTATAAGCGGTTATGTGAATGCTGTTGAGCGTGATAGTCGCATAATGCCAAAAGGCAAGGGAGCAACTGCGGTACGAAGTTTTGTTGAGCGAGTTAGGGCAGGCACTTTCGATAAGGCTATAAAAAGAGGAACGCCAATAGAGCTTCGCTTTAATCATGACAAAATAATAGGCGATACCACAAAGAATCTTGAACTCTATGAAGATAATATCGGCCTTTATGCGAGGGCAATAATCAGTGATACAGAGGTTATTGAAAAGGCTCAGCGTGGGGAGTTGCGTGGGTGGTCATTTGGCTTTATCTCTGAGGGTGAATCCTGGGATAAAGAAGGCGAGCTTGACAGACGAACGCTTGAAGACATTGATTTGAAAGAAGTTTCAATTCTCGACAAAACACCAGCTTACTTTGGCACTTCCGTTGAAGTAAGGGAAGAAGAATCGAATGTTTTTGAAACAAGGGGAATTGCAGGAAACATAAAGCTTATCGGAAAAGAATCTCCGAAAGCAAACAGTTTAGAAATCTATGAAAAAGAACTTGAAATTTTGAAAGAGAGGTAATTTATTATGAAGGCACTAATCGAAAAGAAAAATGCTCTACTTGATGAGGCAGACGCTCTTATCAATAAAGCAAAGACAGAGAACAGGGCGTTTGAGGATAGCGAACTTAATCGCTATAATGAAATCAAAGCAGAGCTTGCAAGGCTCAATAAGACTATTTCAGCCGTAAAAGAAACAAGAGAAGCTGAAATTGACGAACCTGATAATAAAAAGAACAGTACAGAAGAAACCGAAACAAGACTTTTTGAAGCTTATATCCGAAATCCGAAGGCTGTTGAAACTCGTGCCGATACTAATCTCACTTTCGGTGCTAATGGTGCGATTATACCAACAAGCATTGAAAATAAGATTATTGATAAGGTGAAAGAAATTTGCCCTATTTTTGAACTTGCAACAAAGTATAATGTCGGCGGTACTCTTACAATTCCGT
>NZ_OLMR01000014.1 GCF_900291955.1 Pseudoruminococcus massiliensis
TATATCTGTTACGAATTTCGTAGCACCTAAAAAAAGCAAGCCTGCACTTGATTTATCCACATTATTGATTACTGTCTGTATATTATATTGAGAAGTTGCCCTATTAATCGCCACGGCTCTTATAAGCTTTATCTTATAGCAGTTATTCACATTAAAAATTATAGTAATAATATGAGATGAATCTTCATTAGCAAACTCTGCGTCAATATCTGTTTCGCAAGTAATTTTGTTATCTGCTGATGTTAATTCATTCGCAAATGCTTTGATAAAATCCTTTTCTGTGCCGTTTATGCTTATAATTTTATTCACATAAGACATAATATTTCCTCCTCATTATCTAAGTTTGATGTTGTACTTAATTCAGCGATGGGATATATAATTTCGATTTTATGATTGTTGAGCCATTCGACAACGCTTTCACTATCTTCATCACAAGTCCCTGTCGGCAAAACGATATAAAGTGCTTGCGAGCTGTTTATGTATATTGCCGTTTCAGTTACAGCAGTTAAAGCTTTTTGCTTACTTACAGATAATCTATTGCAATATACATTTGTTGCCTGTGGTTCTATCAAATCATTAAATGTTGTTTTTGTATAGCCTATCGCAAAAAATCCGCTTGCAACCCTTGAATCTCCGCTCTTTATAATTGCCGTAATCGGAGTATCTCCGTCAATTACAGCGTATCCGCATTTTTTCTCAACTGATACTACACCATCTGTAATCGCAATTGTATCGCAAGTGTTATCAGGCAAACTATACAATTCTATACCATTTACTTTTCTGCACACAAAAATTGATGGATTATCAAGTGATTTAGTGCCACTGATTATTTCCATTATTTTGCCACTTATTATATCCGGTAGATTATAATACTCTATTGGTATACTAAATGTGTGTGTCTTTACTGCAAAATGTAGCGGCTTAGCTATATAATGGTCTGACTTGCCACCTGTGGGCTTGCCAAGCTTGCCTGATAGATGTTGCACCTGTTTTATCTGTCCTTTTAAAGCTATCATTGTGTAGCCTCCTTTTGCGTTATAGCGGGCATTATTACGCACCGACTACAAGGGATTATCATATAGTAATCACCGTCGGCAGTTTGTAAACCGACATCAAAGTAATAATTTCCAGCAAGTAAATTAAGAGTATCCTCAGGAGCAAGAGCGATAATATACCCATCGTCTTGCAAATTATTAGTTGTTATTTCTTTGCAAACACCATAATCTGTATCTTGCCAATTACGCTTTATACCAAATCTGAGTACATCTCCGTTTTGAAGTTTATATATTTCCCCTACTTCATCAGTAATTGTAATCAACAAATTTTGTGTTGTTCCTCTGATTATGTTAAGCATCTAATCACCCCCTATACTATATCCCCAAGCGTGTAGTCCGTTGCCGAGGTCAATATCCGTTACATTATGACCAAAGAACTGATTGCAGGTAAAGTTATTGCTTACATTTAAGCCCTCTGATTCGGTGTATCTAAGCTTATTTACATATACTTTTTGACTTTTATCGTACACACTCCAGGTCATTGCATCACCGTCTTTAAGATTGAAAGTTATGCCATATGTCTCACTTTCTGCACCTTTTGTTATACCTATACTACCGATTTCAATTCCGCTGCGTATATACTTGATACCACCTGTGCCAATTTTCATCAACGGTATATTATTTGTATCATTTACAGTAATACAGTTATTAGCACTATCAATAGCGAAAGTACCGTCATTTGATACAAGCGTGTTGCCTTTGATTGTCCAACCAGCAATTTTTCCTTTTTCTGCGATAATTTCTATACCTTTCAAGGTTCCTGCTGTTATCAAATCTGCAACTATTGCTCCATCCATAGTAGCTCCAAGCGTATAAGGACCATCATACCCATTACCAGAATGTCCCCACCCTTGTTTATTCCACCTCCAAATGTTTTGAGCAAGCCTATAATCTTCATTATCCATAATAAGAAGTTCAAAAGGCTGACCCTTTTCATCTTTATGAATAGCTAAATATCCACCCTCATTGCCAGTGATAAGGTCTGTAAGATGTTCAGCAACATTCTGCGTTTTGTTTGCATTACTGTTGATTGTTAAATTTGCACTGTTTTGAATTTTGTTTAACAGCTTTGTTTTTGCATCTCCTATGGTCAAAGTTCTTTTTGTTTCGGTTGCAGATTTAGTAAGTGTTGTTTCTTCTATTTGAGCTGTCCAATGCTTACCTGTTTTAGGGTCTGCTACTGTTACATAATCACCAAGAAAGTATCTCACCTCAAAATCATTTATCGCACTTACATCAAGTTCATAACTGTTATTAGCTATGTTTCCCGAAACTTGATTAAGCGTGTAATCCTCAATATCCGCTATTGTTGACACGGACACATCAATAGCAGTTTCTCTGCGGAGTACCCCTGCGGCTTTATTATTATTGCGATAAACCGTCTGCGTTACACCTGCACCAGTAGCATATATAGCATTCAGCAAATCTGAATTTCCACGCTCATATGTGGCTGACAACAAATTGCCATATGTCGGCGAAAAAATTACATATGGTCTGTTATTCTGCTCAACTGAACGGTCTGTTCCTACAATTGTCTTAAATAAAAATTGATTATTTTCGACATCTGCGGATATTTCGTAGCCAATAGTAGCGTTTTTACAGAGATTCCCAATTACCTCAGATAAAAGCTGTAATCTCGCCATATAGCTATCATCTTTCTTTCCTTGTGCTGTTTGTTTTATAATTAAGCGTGGCAACTTTCTGTTTTTATCGATTGGCGATATTGCGTTATTCATCATATAATGATTGATACATTCCCCTGTAGTACCTTTGACGACATCGTATCCCTCTGCACCAGAAACTTGCGTTTTGCCAAAAACGGTTATTCTCAAATCAAGCCAGCCATTCAAGTCTGTACCCGATAATTCTATTTGTTTCTCATCTCGCTTAATGTTATTAACAACAAACCAATCGTTATCGACATTAAGTAATACATTTTCAATTAGCTTTTCAATAAAAAGCTCCTTTATCGGAAGCGTCAATGTAAAATTTCCCGTACCAACAAACTTTTTTGTATATGTAAGATTTATAATTTTGTCCGTTGAAAACAATAAACTTGATTGAAAGCTATTAAGCTCCGTTGGAGGAGCAAACGCTTTAAGTACCATTTATATCACCCCTATAGCATAATCGTGATAGCTTATATTTATCGCTACATTTGAAACTATCTCATTTTTGCCAAAAACAAGACCGAAACCGTCCATATCTGATGTTAAATCAATACGATTTGAAATATCAGAACCATCTGCGGCACTTGCAACTGAATAGGTACCTGTATCAACCGTTACAGGTCCTCCACTAAAAGCAATAAGTTTCAAACTTTTTCCGCTTGTTTTATTTGTAAGAATCATACCTTTAGAGCAATCAGGTATGTAAATATGTAAAGGCGTATTTACATATGATTGAGATTTAAGAAATATTGCTTTATCAGCAACAAGGGAGGCCTTTTGCTCTCTGATATTACGGAAATAAGGAAAATCGCATATAAAATCTACCGTAAATCTATATATATAAGATATTTTACTATTATCAAACTTTGGAATTTCGCTCGGATAACATTCAATATCGTATGTTCCGCTATCTGAAATAATTTCAAGTTTTCCACCAATCAAAGGGCTAAATGCTGCTATAATTTTTTGCAATATTTCGGGCTTAAACATAATCATACTTGGCTCATTAAAAACCACAGCTAACTCACACGAGATTGTTCGATTGCCATATGTTTTGCTTGCTGTTATCTGTCCTACCGTTCCAAGCAAATTATCCGCTGAAAATGAGCCTTGCAAGCTCGTTGCATCTATATTTTCAAGAAAATACGGTGCTTTATTACCAAATTCAAATATCAAGCCGTTATTCGCTCTATATCTTATTCTCTTTTTCGTAATATCACCTCATTACTTGCTGTATATTGCTTTAAGCAATTTATCAACCATCTGCTGATTACTCAAAGCATTTTGAATAATTTGTATATTGCGTGTATCAGAATTGTTATTAACGATATATGAGTTTGTTTTATAACCACTCTTAAGCGTATCGAAATAATCGGCAGCACTGTTGGCAGCTCTTTGTAATGCTTCAATCATAGAATCACTGTTGTTTTTATAACTATCATAGCTACTTTGAAGCTTGTCTTTTTTATCTGACATCATACGCTGCCACTTGGTTTCTGCCTGCTCATTGAGCAATTCTTGTTTTCTACGCATAAGTTCTCTTCTGCTCAATTCATCGAGTTTTTCATATTTCAGCCTTGCATTGATTGTATCAAGTTCGTTTTGCGATTCTTTATCTTCATTCAATCGTTTTCGTGCTTCGACTTCTGCATCAATAGCAGCTATTGCAGCATTTTTAGCTTTTTCTTTTGCTTCTTGCTCTTTTTGTATACGCTCAATTCGTTTATCAACCAAGCGATTATATGCAGCTTCAACAAGTTCATATTTTTTAAGTAGCGTATCTTCTGCTTTTTTCGATTCATCAGTTAATTTTTTTATTTTATCTTTTTTATCTTTCTCATCGTTAGAATTATTTATATTATTTAGATTAAGAAAACTGTCTTTAGTAGTAACAAATTTTGATGTATATTGAGATAATACATAATCAAACCAAGTGTCTTGTGCAGATGTTAATACATTACCTAATAATGGTCCTATTCCGGGCAAAGCTGAAACTTGCTTAATGATTTTACTCGTAATATTACTTCTTGCTTGTGCCCATGTGGCATAATTCGTTAAATCAATGTTATATTTATTCTTACAATCATTTACCCATTCCGTATTAGCAAGCATAACATTTTTATAAAAATCAGTATTATTTGCATTTTTACTTATTTGAACCTTTAGGAAAGCTTCCGCATCATTGTAATATGTTGATTGCATACTTTCTATAACCGACTTAGCGTCAGTTAAGCCAATCATATAGTTAAATACGCTATTTTCCAGTTCGGGATATTTTGAAATTATAGATTGCAATGTAGATATACTTAATCTTCCTGTTTCGTCATATTCCTTTTCTGCATTTGCCGCTACAGTGGCAAGGTCAATTAAATCTGAAAATTCTATATTTAGCTCTTTAACTTTAGTAACATGATTACTTATTGTTTTATAACTATTTCTAAGTGCAGCATCACATTCTTCCAATGCAGATTCTGCTTCGGATTGTTGCTTACTATATTCACTTATAGAATTTTTTAGCTTAATGACTTCGTCTGCACTTCCCCCAACTTTTTCCAAGAAAAAATCATATTCTTTTATTTTATCATTCGGAAGCGAAATTAAAGAATTGAGAATATCACTTATAGATTCACCTTTTCCTAATACACTTAAAGCTGCATTTGTATCATTTTCAGGAATCAAAAAACTTTTTCCCTTTGACTTAGCTTCAAGGCTTTTTAACCTCATTTTTTCGATATATTCATCGTAAGACTTCTCTGCTTTTTCATATTCTTTTTTAGTATTCGCAACTGCTTGTGCAGCCGCCTTGAAATTTTCTTCGTTTGCTTCATAAATCGCTTGGTTTTTCAATGACTCAACATAATCATCAACGTTGGCAGTTAAATCTTTATAAGCTCCACTTTGCTCTTTTAAACTATTCGTGTTTATGCCAAGCGTCTCTGCAAGCTGTTTAGCTACAAAATCTAATTCACTTTGTTCCGAAGCTGTAAGATTAGTTTTTTTGCGTAGCTCATCATATTCACTTTTAAGGGTTTTTGTAAGTTGTATGTCTGACTCTGTTTGAGATTTTTTATCCTCCATAGCATTTTTAGTATCTGTTATAATTTGAGTGTAATCTTTTAAACTATCACTTGCGTTATCAGTTTCTTCGGACATATTATTTGCAGTAATAGAATATGTAGCAAATAATGATACTAACCCAACAAGTATGGATGCAACAGCAACATAAGGATTAGCATTAACTGCTGCGTTATTAGCAAGTTGGGCAGTTGTTGCCGCTTCTGTACTTGTTTTAAGTTGCTTAAATCCATTGATTATGCTATTCAGAAATGCCCCATCAGTAGTTATACTTTTATATGTTTTTGTTCCTGTTACTAAAGCAGCAACCAAGCTTACTATTTGTGGTAATGATTTTGAAACGAATGAAATAATTTCTTTAGCTGAAGGAGTTATACCATTAACAATCGGTTGTAAAATATCTACTTCAAATTGCCTGCCGAGAGCCTCTATTTGACTACCAGCGTCATTGTATTGTATGTCGTTGATTTCTTGCATTGTACCAGCAACATCTGTATATTTGTCATTCACCTTATTAAGTGAAGTAAGTACAGACATCGCATTATCTTCACCAAGCGAACTCCACACCGTACTCGCTAAAGTTAATGCTTCTTGTTGATTTGTCATATTTGATAAATCGCTTATTATAGATTGAAATACATCTGCTTGAGTAGCTTTTCCAGACTTCCACTCTTCAAACAGATTTTTACTTTCATTTGAAAAACTGCTTATATTTTCTGCAATTCTGCCATCAGCAAGCGAAATTGCAAATTCTTTCACAAAATCATTAACTTTATCAAGATTATATGCTCCACTATCAAGACCGTTTTGAAGTATAGAAAACATTTCTTCTACCGAAAAGCCTGCCTGTGACCATATTTGACTGTATTCTGCGAGATTATCAGTAAGTTCATGCGTCTTATCAAGACCATTCTGCGAACCTTTCGCTATATAGTCGAATGCTTCTTCTGCTGTCAGACCCATATTAGTCATAAGACCGTTTACGCCTCTTAGATTTTCCTCAAAATCCGACCCAAAAGCATCGCTAAGACCGATTGCATTTTCTGTAATACTCTTAATCTTACTTGGGTCGCTTTCATCTATATTTTGAGCAACTAACGCAATCTTATCTGCAACATCTGTTAAGCTATCACCAAAATTATCCTTGTAAATAGCGTACATCTCGTCTTTTAATTCCGATACTGCCTCGGTCGACATACCGGTCTTAACTTGTAAGCTATTCAAGGCTTGCTCTGAAGATACAGCCATTTCCTTGAATTTATCAACAGCAGTATTAAGCGCATCTGAAACAAGGTTAGATATAGCACCTTTCATAACTGTAAAGCCTTCGGAAGATTTTTCAACCGATACTTTCATTTCATCAGTTGCTTGCTTAACACCATCTTCCGCATTAGCTACTTTATTCAAACCCTCGGTTTGTTCATCAAGTTCTTTTGATGCACTTTTGATTTCCGACTTCAATTTTGATTGCTCTGTTTTTAATTCTGCCGCTCTTGACCTTGCCTCATCAAGCTTTTGTTCAAGTTTTGCTAATTTTTCTTTTTGCTCATCGGTAGCACTGCCTGATTCTTTTATTTCTTTTTGTATTTTAGCTTGCTCTTTTTCGTACTCACGCATTTCCTGATTAATTTTTTTAGTTGCCGCCTGACTCTCAAGCATTTGTTTATTGAGTACATTAAGCTTAGCAACCACATCACTTATACCCGTCAAGAATCCGCTTGTATCTGCACCTATCTTAACATCTACGGACCTTTGCGACATATTGCTCACTCTCCTTATAAAATCGCAAAATAAAAGCGCACACCATTTCTGATGTACGCTTGAATATTAAGTTTTACCTATTTAAAGAATAATGACATTGCCATTACACTGTATTAAAGACAGTAAAATTAGAGTACTTTTTCTCATTAAAAACTCCCTTTATACTTAAAAGCATTTTTTGCATTCTTTGTACCCTTGTGCAAGAGCCGATTGCAAATCGCTTGTTGTACTATAATTTTGAGGGGCAATCTTTTTTACAAATCTACAATGAGAACGATGAATTTTCTTAGTGCTTGTGTTTAATACATACTGAGTTGTGTTTTGTTGTTCCTCATTATCATATGTATTAAAATTATTTCCGTTTCCTCTTGTATTTGTAGTATTCGCATTTTTACTACTTTCTAATAATCTTGATTCTTCTGATTTTCTTGATTCCTCAGCAAGCTTTGATTCTTCAGCTAAGCGTGATTCTTCTGCTCTTTTCGATTCCTCAGCAAGCCTTGATTCTTCAACTAATCGTGATTCCTCTGCTTTTGATTTTACAGTAAATGTCACTTTGTCCGTTTTCAGTTCGCCATTTTTAGTTTGTGCATAAATAGTGGTAATACCAGCAGATACAGCTTTAACTTTATAATAGACTCTATCTTTATACCCTTTATTGCCATAAGTTTCTACAGTTGCTACTTTTGGATTTGTGCTAATAAATTTTACTTCGTTAGTATAATTATTGTATCCTGAACCTTTTAATGATATATAATCATATTTACATTCATCATCGTATACCTTAACATTATCAGAATTGTTCAATTTTATACTTGTGATTTTCTTTTCAATTTTGCTAACTTCCGGTTTTGAAGATTCTGCATGACTTTCAACTTTGGAAATTTCTTTGCTATTTTCTTGTTTAGAGCTTTCAGTACTAACAACAGAAGATATTATACTCTTATCTGTACTATTTGTATTACTTGATTCTATTATGCTATTTGATTTTGAACCACAACCTGCACAAGCAGACAAAGCCAATAAAGCAAGCAAAATAGCTGAAACAACTTTTCTTTTCATGAAAACGCACTCCTTAATTACAAATACTATTCTTCATCATCTTCATCGTGATTAAGTTCTTCAATCATAATTGAAAATTGTGCCAAGCCAAATAAAAGCATACCTACTGCAAAAAGTGGGATAAACGCAATTAAAGCATTCGTCCAATTAAAAGATTCAATTATTCCGTGAGTAGTATACTCTGTGCTAAATGTAATCATTCCAGCAAATATTCCAAGCATAACTCCAGCAATAATTGATACCCACGCAAAAGTTATGATATTGTCAGAACGATAGCGATAGCGGTTGATTTTCATAAGAAACTCTCCTTTTATATAGATATATGTATATTACAGCCATAATTCTTTCCATCAGTTCCCCCAGTTATTTCAGATATGTAACCTTTAAGTTTTCTGCCAGAATCCATTATCGGGGCAATTTCTTCTGCTAAGCTGGATTTGATATAACCGATATGTTGATAATCACAAATAACTTTTATCGCATTTGTATCGTAAAAATTTTTAGGCTCACGAATAAATGTCAACTTGCTACCAACTTCAAGTTCTGGTAAAATATTTTGAATATTTACACCCTCATCATTATTTTTAGTAACTCCAACAATTTGTGTAAACATACTAATACGAGTTGACATTTTTTCTGTTTCAGGGGCACTGTCTTCGATAGCACTTTGTATCGTCCGTTTTAAATCTCTTTCTTTTTTTCGTTTATCAAATATTCCTCCGATTATACCAATAACAACTATTAAAGCAATTCCTCCTAAAACCCAAATTGAAGCTTTTGCCAACACACTCATTTTACTACACTACCTTTCCAATTTTTATGATTATTAGTATTAGTATTCGTAAAAACAATACCATATTTTTCACAAATTGTAAAGGTTTTTCATCAATTTTTTAAAGCTAATCAATAAATTCCGATACTTCCGCAGGCTTGTCTTTCATACCCTTAATGATTAAATAACTGTCAATTCTTTCATATATCTCTTTTAGAGTGCTTCTGTAAAACTCGGATTCAGGGCGGTGCAGTATTGCAACATACCAAGCCCAAAGCGGCTTATAATCAATATCGCTCCGCCCATTATTAAAATCCTCGGTTTCGCCATAAATCGGTTCAGGAAAACTGCCGATAATTGCTTCCATAAGCTCAATTTTAATAGCAATTAAATCCTTTTGGCTGATGATTTTTCCAAGCTCTGCTATGCTTAGATACTTTTTCCTATGCTTGATTTTTATATTATCCCAATCTCGCCTTAAAACTGCACGCTTGTTATAATACATATCTACAAAGCCCGCTCTTACAAGCTGTAAGACATCATCTATGCTCCAATCCTGCACCTTCATAAGCAATATATCTTCAAGTGATTTATAGCTTTGCTCCAAGCATAATCGGCTGTTCAAGGAGTATCTAATATGATACTCCGCACCGCCAATATGGAGCATATAGCTTTTACGCTCCAAGTCGTTCAACATTCTTATACGCCAACCTTTCCGTAATATGTGGCGTCGCTAAACCATTTTGTAATAATTTCAGAATCTTTGGTAGGGTCTACATTGTCACGAATATAGCGGAATATACCTGTTTCAGGGTCTGCCGAATATGTACCGCTTACGGTCTTTGTAGCCCAGTTCACGCCACTATTTGTGACCTGTTGTGCCTGTTCCTGTCCCGGTGCAAACTTGACACGCAGATACTTAACAAGCGTAAGCAGACCGTTCTGCTGTTTGCCTGAATATGCAACAACATTATATCCACTGTTTGTGTCTGTTGTAATAACATTTGTGCCGTCTTTTACGCTTTCGCCATAGATAAGCACTCTATCCGTATTGCTAAGGTCTGTAAGTCCAAGCTCAAGAGTACCGCCTGTTACTGCATTGTAATCGGCTGCGACTTCGCCATCACCGAAAAGCTGGTCGCTTACTGTTGTTGGTGTATCCGATACTGTCATAAATCTTTTCTGAAAAGATACTGCCTCACCATATGTAGCAGTTTCCTCCGATTCATTTCTTGACCACATTGTAAGATTATTGATATTAACAAGTGTTCCTACTGTTTTCTTTGCCATAATATTATTCCTCGCTTTCTAAAATCTTAGTAAATTCATAAATGATATGTCTTTGTTGTGGTTCATCTGCTCCGTAAGACGGAGTTTGCGAACCAATATAACCAAAATCATTCTCAAGTAATTTCTTTTTGATTTGCTTTTCAACTCGTCTGCATTCAGAAAAGTGCATTATATCGCAGAAAAAATGCAGACTTATCGTATATTTAGTTGCCAGATATTCGCCGTCCCCATAAAAATCAGGAGTTTCCCAAAGAGTGTATACGATATACAATTCTGGTTCATCATCTCCAAAATTCGGCATACCGACATAAAAAGGATAACCAAAACTTTCAATTATGCTGTCGATAATCTCGTATATCATATCAATCCCCCAATTTATTTAATGTATTGTCAAAGGCTTTCTCTACATTTTCCGTAGTAACTTCTTCTTTGAGTTCAAAGCCTCTGCGTATATGCGAATATTCCTGAATAGCACCATTTTTGACGGTTATTTCTTTTATGCCTGATTTTGTTTTAATCTTTCGCTTGATTTCTTTTCTGTGTCTTGCGCCAGGTCTGCCAAACTCAAGAACTGCACCGTGTAGCCATTCATCAACCCTTGAACCGTCAAGATAGCCGATTTTGTAATACATCTTGCCTTTTTTAGTTACGCCGAATTTATGAGTTATAAGCTTTGCAAGTTTCGCGGATTTTGCAGAAATAATTCTTTTCTGTTCTGATTCAATAACTTTCGCGCCTTCTAATAATGCATTATTGACATTTTCGTTAAGCTTATCTCTACAATTTTCGAGGTTGCCCATAAAGCTATTAACATCTGGTATCTGAAAATCTATAAAGCCCATAGCCCTATACCCTTGATACTGACAGCTTAATATATAAATTATTTATCGAAGCTGTTGCACTCTCAATTTTATAACGCTCATTGTTATAAAGTATGTGCGTATAGCTTTCACCTATATATTCATTTCTGAACATATGTATAGTTAAATCAATGCTTATACCAACGCTTAAAGCAGTTGTCTTAGCTGTCATACTTGGCAAGCATACGCAAGCCCACACATCTTTTTCAGCGACAGTCTGTGGTTCCGGGTGACTTCCGTAGCCGTTTTTTCTTTTTTCAAGCTTTATACGGTCCTTAAAAACAATATTTTGCATAAAGACACCACCCTATAAAAAATTTTTACAGTGCATATGCAGTATATTTTCAACTGCAGGATTCGGCTTATCGTTGCCCTGACCGCTGAATCTGAATAAAAAGTAATCGTTAGCCAACATCATAATAGCTAACGATACATCTTCATATTCTTCAAGTTCTGCCAAAGCACAGCCGGTAAAACCGACAGCGTATGCCTTTGCCGAAGCAAGACACGCTGTCAGAATTACATCACTGTCATTACTGCTTATACCACAATATTCCTTTACGCTGTCAATAGTGATTTCACTTATCTTCACGCTATATCATTCCTTATGAGCTTTTGCAAACAAGCTTTGAAATCTTCTGAGCATTCTCAACCTTTGCGTCCATTTCAAGCCAGCAATCAATACCGATTGCGTGCTGAGTACCATACTTTTCTGTATATACATTAAACTGTGAACCCTCTGTAATCTTTACCGCAAGGCCACTCATATCACCATAGAAAATAGCTGTCTTACCTGCTGCCATATTCGGCATATTATCAGAAATATATACAGGCTTGCCAAGGAGAATATATCTTGCGGGAGCTGTAAAATCACGCTGGAGAAGATAATTACCCTCGCCGTCCTTGAGCTTACGAATTTTTGTGCGTGTACTCTTAGCCATAATCCATACTGCACCGTTTTGATATACATCAGGAATACTTTCCTGCAAGTCAATAAGTTCATCACCTGTAATAGCTGTTGCTGATGCAGTAGTAACAGACTGAGTAACTCCGCTCAAGCCCTCAATCTTACCTGATGTACCATTGAGTAGCTGACCTTCTATCCACTGTGCGATATTAACAGCCATATGCTGAATTGTATATGACACAATATCAAATTGTGAATTATTGATAAGTGACTTAGAAATCTTGCAAAGTGTTGCAGCAAGGAACCCTGTAAGAGAAATTGACTTAAAGCTTGCCGATGTACTTTCAAGCTCTGTAAACTCTGTTGCATAAGCCATTTTATTATCGCTTGTATCTGTATCAATGTACGGAATTGTAAGAGTACCGCCGACATTATACTTTGTTGCAAGTTCAAAAATAGGGCAAATTTCTTTCACCTTATCAATAATCTTATTTTCAATGCTTGTTGGTATAATCGCACCATTAGCACCGAAGGTGAGATTANATCCATTTTTTAGCTTTTGTACTCATCATATTTAACCTCTCCTTCATTTTGAATCTTGTTCTAAGTCGCTGATACGGTGATTGATAACCTTGATTTCTTCATCATAAAGACTGGTTGCCGTTGTGACAGTTTTCTCAATTTCGTACATTCTCTCAACAAGATGGTTATGCTTGTCAACCTTTTTTTCAAGCTGTTCGAGGCGGTAGAGATTAAGCTTTGAGGTAACTAAAATACCGCCAAGAGAACCTATAAGCGAGCAAAGTGCAGATAATAAACTTAGTATAATTTCAACATTCAATTTTCATCACCTATTCTTAATTAAGTTTTAATCAATGTATTGCTATCAACAGCGAAGTATTTGTTGCTATCAATAATCAATATGCTTCCTGCTGTGACATTTGAGCAATCATACACACTTTTCATATCGTGTACTGCAATATTATTTTGCACAAGCGGTTTACTTTCTATAATTTCTACATTTTCATCTCGACTATAAAGCAAACGATTAGTTGTTTTATAAATTTCGCCCTTATGTTTTTCGTCTGTACGAATAAACTCCGATTTGCTTGCTATTGTATTAATACTATTGCTATAAGCTACAATGTTAAAATTCTGCTCGTGGTACGACATTAAATTGTACTTATAAGCATTCGGCAGAGATTGATTATGGTCACTAAACAACATTACTACTGTGTTATCGTTTGAAATTAACATAAAGTTAAATGTTCTCGTTGCTATATCTGTTACGAATTTCGTAGCACCTAAAAAAAGCAAGCCTGCACTTGATTTATCCACATTATTGATTACTGTCTGTATATTATATTGAGAAGTTGCCCTATTAATCGCCACGGCTCTTATAAGC
>NZ_OLMR01000002.1 GCF_900291955.1 Pseudoruminococcus massiliensis
TTTTACCACACTCGAAAGCGTTTGTCAAGACTTTTTTCAAACTTTTTCAAAAAGTTTTTTGAGCTTTTTGTGAATTTGCAATCCAGAAATCAATCTGTGCTTTACTCACTTTTCACTCTTTTCTTGATTGAAAAACCTTTAAGTTTTTCATCACTTTCGTGCGATAGCTTTAATATTTTATCATATCTTCAAGCTATTGTCAAGACTTTTTTAAACTTTTTTCTAAAGTTTTTCGAGTTTTCTTTGAATTTCGATTCAGGAATTCAATCCTCCGAACATTCATTTTCGACTCTTGTCTTTCTCGAAAATCCCCATTTTATCGGGTTTTTTCGCCGCTCTCTCGCGACAGCTTGTTTATAATATCATAACCCAACCCAAATGTCAACACATTTTTTCGGATTTTTTAAACTTTTTCTTTAAAAAATTTTTACATACTAAATATAGTCTTTTGAACAATCTATAAACAGAAAATATGGTATACAAACAAAGTAAAGAAGAAGAGCAGAGCTTCCAAAGATTCGCATGAATCATAAAAATGAAAGCCTGCCCTTAATTTTTCAGAAAAATTTATCCAAAGAAGTTCTGTACTGCATACATTACTGCATCAGAATCAATATCTAAATATAAGCCTACTGAAATAGATGTGTAATGAGAATTAAGTATATTTGCTCTATGTCCTGACGAATTCATCCACGCATTAACTATACTTTCTGCTGTCATATCTGGCTGACAACCTATATTTTCACCTATATAGTCACAAGTAAAATTAAATGCTGTATAGAATTTTGTTCCGTTTGGACGAGTATGGTCAAATAGAGTTGCTGTTTCTTTCGCACGAACCGCAGAACCACTTGCACCTTTTGAATTAACTGACAATGTTTTTAAACCAGCTTTATTTCTCTCCACATTAGTAAGTCTGATAATCTCACTCTTTATATTATTTATATCTGTTTGAGAGAATGTACTTCCTGTTATGCTTTTATAGGCACTATATACAGTTGAACCGTTAATATTCTTATATGTACGAATCCTATAATTATACTTCGCGCCAGATGTAAGATTTCTGTCTACAAATTGAAGATTATTTGAACCACTAACAGTTGCAATAACTTTATAGCTTGAATCTGTCGAAAGCTTTCTTTCTACTTTATATCCGCTTATACCCTCTATTTGATTCCAAGCAACTCTTATTGCTTTATCAGTTTTGTTTTCAACTCTGAAACCATCTACATACATAGGAATTGTATAAGTAGTAAGTTCAGTATAATCACCAAGCACCTTATTTCCAGAAAGCTCTTTATAAGCTGCTATCCTATAATACTGGCTTTCCCCTGGGTAAAGTCCATCGTCCTGATAGCTTACTGTACTGCCACCCTCAACAATCTTTCTGACATAGATTTCGCCTGTATTATTATTTTTCTTATAAATACAATACCCATCTGCACCACTTACTGATTTCCAGTTAAGTTTCAGAGAACCTGTCTGTCTGCTTGATGAAGTAAACAATGTTGTAACATCAGGACAAGTTACTGACAAATGCTCAACTTTTTCTCCGATAAGTGTTGTATTATTATAATTTTTATAAGCTGCAACAGCAAATCTATATTCTGTTCCAGAAGCAAGCCCTCTTGCAGAATATTTTAAGCTTTGACTATTAAGAGTTGCTAAAAGTTTATAATCCCCATCAGCCTGTGCAACATAAATCTTATATCCATCTGCTCTTGATACTTCATTCCAGAAAAATGTTATAGATGAAGTAGACTGTGTATCAGTTTTAATTGCAGATGTTCTATATGGATATGTGCTATTAGATGATTCTGCATATTCTCCAGAATACTTTTTTTCATTAAATTCTCTATAAGCAACTACACGATAAGTAAATTCAGAAGCTGATGGAAGCTCCGAATCCGTATAGCTTGTTATTGCACCATTACTTACAGTTGCAATTAATCCATATTTTGTTATATCTGTTGTGCTTTGCCTATAAATTAAGTATCCAGTTGCATTTGCAACCTTGTCCCAAGAAAGGCGTAGTGTTGAATATCCTGTAGATATTACTTTTAAGTTTTTAACTGATTCTGGTAAAGTACAAGCATCTATCTCGGCAAAATCACTTTTTCTCAATACATCATCTACATAACTATAAGTTACAATTCTATATGAGCAAGCCTTTGCCGATTCAAGGTTATCGTCTGTCCAGTAAATGATACCATCATTGTCATAATTATAATTATTGTATTGATTATAATTATGAATATAAATAATTTCGTTATATTCAGAATATATTGTTTCACCTTCTGCTTTTTTATAAATTATATATCCGTCTGCACCTGTCGAAGAATGCCATGCAAGCTTTATTGAGTTTGTTGTATTCTCATCAACTTTTAAACCCTTAACCGCTGCTGTAATTGTTTCTCCACTTATATACGATATTTCACCATATTTTTTAGTTTTTCCAACAAGTTTATATGCATCAATTTTATAATTATATACTGTTCCTGAGCTAAGTCCTTTATCCACATATTCTGTTGCATCTGCTTTAAGACTTGCAATTCTATTATAAGAATTTTGTGTCTTTGTTGATTCTCTATAAATATCATAGCCATCTGCACCAGCAGAGCTTTCCCACTTAAATTTAACAGAATCAGAAGTATAATCAATAACTTTAAGACTATTAATAGCTTCTGGCAAAGTATATCCGTCCTTATAAATATATGAGCCATAATATTTACTTCCACCTATAATTTTATAAGCTCTTACACCATAAGAACAATCTGAACCTGCTAGCAAATCTGTGTCTGTCCATTCATTAGTTTCTTGTTTATTTATAACTTTCATGGTTTTATATGCGGTTTCATCTTTAAGCTTTCTGACAATGACATAACCGTCTGCACCGCTAACCGTTCTCCATTTAACAAGAATAGAATTTGAAGTTTGTTCTCCTGTTGCAACAGTTCTAACAGTGGCTGGACGTGTTCCAACAGCAATTTCTTGATAAGCACCTTTATACTTCTTATTGCCAGCTGTCTTTATAGGCTGAACTCTGAAAGTATAATTTTTTCCTGCGGCAAGCCCTCTGATTACATATGAATTTGCAGATATATTTTCTATCTTTACAAAAGTTCCTGGTGTCTTAGATGATTCTTGATAAATGTCATATTCTGTTGCACCTGACGATGTATTCCAAACAAGTTTTATTGCGTCTGTTGTAAGAGAGCTAAGCTTAAGACCTGTTACATCTTCCGGCAAAGTACTTGCAGAAATTTTTATGTAATCACCATACAAAATTGTACCATTAAATCTCTTAAATGCCCTTACAACATAATAATAATCTTTACCTGCTTCAAGCTCTGTATCAGTCCATTGTGTTATATCCTGACCTTCGATTACTTTCACTCTGTCATAATCTACAACAGTCGTAAATTTTCTATCTATAATATATCCATCTGCTCCGCTAACTGCTCCCCAAGTTAATGTTGTTGAGGTTTTACTTGTATTTGAAGTTATAACCCTTCTAACACTCGCAGGAAGAGTTGTAGTAGCTATCTCTTTATACTGTCCCTTGTAGATTTTATCTCCGACTTTCTTTATTGGCTGAACTCTAAATGTATAATCTCTTCCAGAAGCAAGCTCTCTGATAACATATGATTTAGTTTGTCCATTCGCAGTACTCGCTATTTTTACAAATGTTCCAGGTGTCTTTGCAGATTCCTGATATATGTCATATGATGTAGCACCCTCAGAAAGATTCCAAGTGAGCTTTATAGCGGTTGAAGTGCGAGCATTCGTTTTTAATTCCTTAGTAGCAGAAGGAAGCGTACTTGCAGAAATTTTAATATACTTGCCATAAAAAACTTTTCCATCATACTTTTTATATGGTCTTACTACATAATAATAATCCTTGCCTGCCTGAAGGTTTTTATCTGCCCACTTAGTAACTGATTGATTCGCTATAACCTTAACACGAGTATATTTTTTTTCTGTTGTGAGCTTTCTATCAATACAATATCCTGTTGCACCTGTTACAGCCCCCCAATTTATATTAATTGATGTTTCAGTTATATCAGATGTTAATACTTTTCTTACGCTTGCAGGCAGTGTAATAGTTTTAATTTCCTCGTATTTACCCTTATACATTTTATCTTGATGTGATTTAATTGGTTGCACTCTAAAGGTATATTCTGTTCCTGATGAAAGCCCCTCTCTAACATACGAAGTTGTATATGAATCAACTGTGCCAACTTTAACAAAGGCACCTGGAGTTTTACTTGATTCCTGATATATATCGTACATTATAGCTCCCTTGCTGCCAGACCAATTCAAAGTAATTGTATTAGTTGTTCGTGAGCTTACTTTTAAATTTGTGACACCAGATGGATTTGTAGCTGTAAAAAGCCATACATCATCACTAAAAATTCTTTCGCCATTAAATTCCTTATAAGCCTTAATATCATACTCACAAATTGACTCTGAATCAAGCTCAATATCTGTCCATTGAATAGTCTGTTGGTCATCTATAGTTTTTATAAGCTTAGGCTCAGACTCGGAATCAAGTCTTCTATATATGTAATATCCATCAGCATTAGTAACAGCTCCCCAATTAAGTGTTATCGAGGTATCTGTTATATCTGAAGCCAATATTTTTCTTACGGTTGCCGGAGTGGTTATTGTAGCAATCTCCTCATAGTCACCTTTATATATTTTTGAATCAACCATTTTATATGGTTGAACTCTAAATTCATAAATTTTTCCTGCTGTCAGATTTTCGCCTGTCCAGCTTGTAGTTTTTCCATCTTCAATAGTAGCATATTTAAAAAAATTATATGGTTCTTTAGAAGACTTAACATAAACATAATATCCAGAGGCATCTTCTGACATATTCCAAGAAAGTGTAATTGAATTTGTCTGAGAAGTAAATTTTAAGCCTGTAATTGCTGCTGGCATATTACTCAATGATGTTTCTGTTGCTGATACTGAGATTGTACTTATTGGCATAGAGCCATAAGCAGAAAAAACCATAACACCTGAAAGCAATATAACAAATATTCTTTTTAAAATACTATTTTTCATAAAAATCGCCCCATTCAACAATTTCAATAGTAATAATTAAATAAAAATAAATTGCTTTTATGTTATAATTATAGCACAATCAAACAATAAGTCAAATAAAATTATATAATATTCTTCTTTTATAATAATTTTTGTACATTTTATCATTATATTTTTTTAAAGCATTTAATCTTATTTTATTTTGTCATTCATAGAATTTATTAATTGTTCATACTCATTCCATCTATCTTCTCTGATAGGCATAACAGGGTGCTTAAAATCATCAAATATAAGTACCAATGCTGGGCTTATCTTATTATGCCTTTCTATATAGTACCAATCTATCAGCTTTCCTTCTCGAATAAGTTTTTTAGCTACACTATGATAATTATAATACATAAGCATCACCAAATAAATTATCCCCAAAGGATATATGTGTTATTCAAGCAAAAAAAAGCTTGATTACCTTTTCAAGTAGTCAAGCCTTTAAGTATTATTTAATTTTTAATTATTCAGCTGATGCTGCTGACATCATAGAGGACATATCTGTTTGCTTATAATCAGTTGGAATTGTAAAGATATCGGCTGGAACTTCAGATGTAAGTTCGTTTATAACAATACTTGCATTTACACCCATTGCATTTGTCTTTATACCAACAAGCTTATTAGTTTCCTTATCAAAATAATATGTCTGTTCTGTGCTAAGTCCGCTTGAGCTTGTCATTGAAACGCCCTCAGCAAGACTTACTTCACTCTTAACTTCATAAACAACAGCATAGCAATCCTTACCATTGAAGTTTTCTACACTATCGCTAACATACTTCATATTCTTTTCTATATCTTCAGCTGAACCGAGTAAACCGCTTGTCATGCTGTCAAGAGATTTTTGAACATCATCTGTTGTTGGTGTATAGTATGCAACTTTATTTTTATCGTCAAGCATCCATTGCTTTCCATCAGCAACAATTATCTTCTGGAAGCCCATCATAGAATATCCCAAATCAACATACATTTTCTGATTAGCTATATCTGTTGCCATTTCCATTGTAATTTCTGATGGAGTATCAGAGGAACTACTTAAGCCCATAGATGAAGTATCAATAGTCATATTCATATAATACTTACCATCTTTAACTATATCAATATAGCTCTTCTTGAGAAGGTCTTTAACTTCTGAATTTGAAGAAGATGTCTCTGATTTACTTTCATCAACTTTGCTTTCAGTTTTATCATCAGATTTGCTCTCAATTTTGCTTTCTGCCTTACTATCAGAGCCATTCTCATTTACAGAAGAAACTGAAGATGTTGTTCCTCCTACACTTTCAACCTTGCTTGTTGTTCCTGAGGAACTGCTGTTACAAGCTGCTGCTGAAAGAGCTAAAATTGACGCAAGAAATAAAACTGCAATTTTCTTTTTCATAAATTTAATACACTCCTTAAAAATTTACGATAGATATTTATTTTCTATCAACAATATTTTATCTCAACAGTATAATGCAGTCAATAGACAAAATAACAAATTTAAATAAAAAAGCGTAAGTCAGATTATAACTTACGCATAAATTATACTATTTTCCTGCTTGTTGCTTAGCTTCAAGTGCCTCCATAAA
Source organism: Pseudoruminococcus massiliensis (assembly GCF_900291955.1). Taxonomy (GTDB): domain Bacteria; phylum Bacillota; class Clostridia; order Oscillospirales; family Acutalibacteraceae; genus Pseudoruminococcus; species Pseudoruminococcus massiliensis. The sequence goes on from NZ_OLMR01000002.1 coordinate 6,660, forward strand.
CATACCTGAACGCTTTTTCTTTGGCTTTTCTGGCTTGATTTTCTTTCCACGAAGTGAAAAAGCAGCAACAATAACTTTTTTATTAGCCTCTGTAAAATTTTCGAGAAGCATTTCACGCTTTTTTTCATCCTCAATAGAATTAAAGAGAATATATGATATAATTCCCTTAACATCAAGGTCGCCCATATTATAAATATCATTCAATGACTTAGAAAGCTTTTCAAGGTTATTTGCACCTTCATTTTCAACATATTTCTTGAAAAGTGGCAAAATCTTTTCTTTAGCAAAAGTTATTCCTCTGAAATTAGCATAGTGCAATTTTTCATAAGCTATATCTTCCTTAAGCTCTGGAAAATAATTTACCATTCTATTAGCTAAGAAAAGGGAATCAACATTTCCGTCATTATCCTTTTTCTTTTTCTTGCGTGTCTGTGTAATAGCCTGTTGCTTAGGGCCTTGAATTGTTTCAATAAAATCTGAAGCTATATTATCAGCTTCCTTTTCAGTATCAACTTCTGGGTCAAAAAGCCAAGTTGCAACAGATTTCCAGTTATTATCAGGCTCAGCACCAGACATCTCGCACTGACGGAGAACCATACGCATTTTAGCTTTATAATATACTATATTATAAGCTGTATCTTCACTTGTATAAAGTGCTGTAATTTCCTTATCATTTTGTGAATCTACATTTTGTCTTTTATAATCCTGCTCAGCAAGAGCTTTTTCTACCTTATCAGCTACTAAATCGAACGCACTCTGTATTTCCATTATATTCACTCCCGATAGTTATGCAAAATCACCGATAAGCTTTAATGCAGTTATCGGTGATTTTGATTATATCATATTAAATTCCGTTTGTCACTACTCAAAGCTAATCAAATTAAAGCTCTGATGCAAGATTCTTAATATAAGCTCTGAAATCGTCTTTAAGTTCAGGATGCTTAAGTGCAAGCTCAACAGTAGCTTCAAGAATACCAAGCTTATTGCCTATATCATAACGCTTGCCTGTAAAATCAACACCTATCATTCCGACTGTTTGTGCAAGAACTCTCATAGCGTCTGTAAGCTGAATTTCTCCACCAACACCAGGAGTAGTCTTATCTAGCAAATCAAAAATATCAGGTGTAAGAACACATCTTCCAAGAATAGAAAAATATGAGAGAACATCTGCTTCTGTTTTTGGCTTTTCAACCATATCTGTACAGCTATAATATGTACCATCAAGATGTTCAACCTTAAGTGAGCTATATTTATGGATATTCTCTTTAGCAACCTCTTTAATACCAACAACTGCTTTGCCATACTTCTCATATGCTCTGATAAGCTGACCACAAGCAGGGTCTTCGCCGATGATAACATCATCACCATAAAGAACTGCAAAAGGTTCTCCTGAAATAAATGAACGAGCACAGTTGACAGCGTGTCCTAAACCCTTTGTTTCCTTCTGTCTTAAAAAGAAGATATTTGCAAGCTTAGAAACTGAAACCACCTGATTATAAAATTCTTCTTTCTTATCTTCAAGTAAACGACCTTCAAGCTCAGGAGAACGGTCAAAATAATCTTCAATTATATTCTTACCTCTGTTTGTTATGATAAGAATATCTGTAATACCCGAATTAACAGCTTCCTCAACAATATATTGAATAGCTGGCTTATCTACGATAGGGTACATTTCCTTTGGCATACTTTTAGTTGCAGGAAGAACTCTTGTTCCTAAGCCTGCGGCAGGTATAACTGCTTTTGTAATTTTCAAAACTCCACTTCCTTAATTTTTTATATTTATATTTTTTAAGTAATAATCAGTGTATAAAAAACTGTGGTAAGAATGACAATAATAAATCGCATACAAGCAGACAAACTGCAAGTGCATTATTTGTTCCACCCTTTTCCATAAGCTTTTCATTCAATGCTTTCTTATTGCTTTCTGATACTTGTGAATCATCAGAGGCACCCTCTGTAATTGCTATAGATTGTTCGGCTTTTATTGATTTTATTTGTTTAATAACAAATTTATAATATGACCTATTTGCAGTAAAACCTATTATAAGCATTATTACAAAATTCAAAAACGAAAGTGCATATGGAAGAATAGCAATAAGCCCTTGGTCAAAAGGCAGCTGACAAATTGCATTAAAGAAATCTATAACAGTATAACCTCTCGGATATGCCTGATTAAGCCCTTGTGCAACAGTATCAAGCACACTTGCAGAAACAAAATATGTCACATAAGTCATAGTCATTGCTAAGACTGCCATAATAGCGGTTAAAATTCCACCAGAAACATATTTCTTTCTATATAGCATCCAGCCTCCGCCAAAGAGAAAGGCGGCAAAATTAAATCTGCTCTTACCTGTATCCTTTATACGCTTGAATATTCCCATATAGTATATGGTATTATTCTTAACATATTTTGAAAGCTCTTCGCCACTCACGCCGTCAAAGTCCTCATCAGGCTTAACACCTGCCATAAGGTCAATCTTTATCGGCATACCGCCACCAAAGCCACCGGGAAATCCTTCAAAATCTTGATTAGGATTGCCTCCGTCATCATTCATATTCTGATATTGATATTCTATAAAGCTTCTTCCGCACTGTTCACAAGCAACTGCATTTTCGTCATTCATATGACCGCAAAATCTGCATTTCTTGGTTTTAGTGTTTTCCTGCTCACTTTGAGTATCATCTTCTTCGTCTTTCCAAGCCTCATTGCTTCTATGCAAGTCAAGGAAAATACATCTTCCTTCCTTTTCATAACAGCTTCTATGATATGGTGCACCACATTTTGGGCAAACAACTATATCATCATCAGCCTTGAATTTTTCGGAACAAATGGGGCATTTTTTTCCAGTATAGTCCATATTCCCCTCCTACTGTGCAATTTTTATATTATATTATACTATACTTTTAGACTTTTTGCAAGTAAATATACAACTTTGCAAAAACTTCACTTAATTCATCTTTCATAAATAAACTCCATTTCTTGCAATACATAAGAATATCAATTATAATGATTTTATAATATAATTCCATAATATGGAAGTGATTTTGATGAAAAAAGTTCTTGCTTTTATTTTTGCAGTTTTTATGTTTTATATACCTTACTATGTTCATTCCGCCAATGGGCTTTATTTTGATTTAGAATATAGTGGCGATAAAATTCAACTTAATAGAGGCTTTGATATATATTTCAACGCTAAAAGTAATTCTCAGACTAAAATTTCAGCTTTAAGACTTGATATTAAATATGATAATTCTAAACTTAAATTTCTTTCAGCAACAGCAAATACTGATATAGATACTTACGAACCAGAGAGCGGAACTGTAAGAATAGTTTGGCTAAATAACAGCGGACAAACTACATCTTCTCAAAGCGAAAGGCTTTTTACTATAAGATTCAAGCCATTAAACTCAACTGATAATGCTTCTTATAGTTTCTCGACCAAAATTTTTGAGGCTGTCAATTCTGATGCAGAATATCTTACAATAGAAAATTCACCATCTATCACTGTCAATAAAAGCGGTGATGTAATAAGTTCCGCAAGCAACACAAGTTCTAAAACAGAAAGAAACAAAACAGAATCCAATAAGAAACGAGAAACCTCAAGGTCTAAAAATAACTTTAATAAGGAATCCAGCGAAGAACAAAGCAATGAAAATACAGAAGAAAATACGACAAATATTTCTATTGGAAATAGAAAATCAATAAAATCAGAAAACGGTTTTACATATTTTATCTTTGGTGCAGGAGGTATGCTAATCCTTGTAGTATTAGTATTCCTTGCATATAATCTTGGCAAAAAGCATAATAAGAAAAACAAATAATAGAGTTATATCATAAAAATATCTTGCATAAGCTTTATAAAAGATTATTATTTGGACGGTGTTTTTATGAAATTATGGAAAAGAACAATCGCCATTTTTCTGTCCACATTTTTTATAACAGCTATGCCTATAAGTGCTAATGCTCTTGAAGAAACCTCTATAACTGCCCCATCTGCCGTACTTATGGAGCCTGAAACTGGAAAAGTTCTATTTGAAAAAAACGCACACGAAATTCGTGCTTGTGCGTCAATAACAAAGGTTATGACACTTCTTCTTGTATTTGAAGCAATAGATTCTAACAAACTTTCTATGGACGAAACTGTTACAGCAAGTGCCCACGCAGCATCTATGGGTGGCTCTGACATATGGCTTGAAGAAGGCGAAACAATGACGGTTGATGAGATGATTAAGGCAACGGTTGTCGCCTCAGCCAATGATGCCGCCGTTGCTCTTGCCGAACATCTTTGTGGAACAGAAGAAGAATTTGTTGCAAAAATGAACCAAAGAGCAAAAGAACTTGGTATGAAAGATACTACCTTCAAAAACTGCAACGGTCTTGATGAAGAAGGTCATCTTACGAGTGCTTATGATGTCGCACTTATGTCCAGAGAGCTTATAAAGCATAAGGATATTTTCAAATATACTGGAATATGGATGGACTATCTTCGTGACGGCAAGACTCAGCTTGTAAATACAAATAAACTGCTTAAAAGCTATAATGGAATAACAGGTCTTAAAACTGGTACAACAGGCGATGCGGGCAGCTGTATCACTGCAACAGCCACAAGAGGAAATTTATCCTTAATCGGTGTTGTTCTCGGAAGTGCTTCGGGAAAAGAAAGATTTACAGATGCAGCTACCGTTCTCGATTATGGTTTTGCAAACTATTCTATGTATACACCAAAAGCACCAGATGGAGCGGTGACAGACATTCAGGTTGTTGGTGGTATGCAAGGCACTGTTAAAACAGCCGTAAATGAAACTACACCTATACTTATCAAAAAGGGCGAAGAAAAGGGTATAACAGAAAAGCTCAATCTTCCTGAAAGCATAGACGCACCTATTAAAAAAGGTGATAAGGTCGGCTCTGTTGAATATACTCTCGATAAAAAGAAAATCGCCGTCAGCCCTATTACGGCTGACGGCGACGTTGAACAAATGACCTTTTGGTCTGTTTTCTCTGTAATTTTTTCAAATCTTCTGACTTCAAGATAGCTTTCTATTCTTCTGACTGCTCAGTGTAGCTGAAATCAATTTTATTCTGCTTAAAACCAAGCTTTGCAAGAATAAGCGTATCATAATATTTTCCGTAAAGTTCAGGAGAATTCATTGCGACAGTAAGCATAGTTTTGCCATTCTTTGTAAATGATGAAATAACGCAGCTTCCTGCCTCATCTGTAAAGCCTGTTTTCATACCGTCTGCATATTCAGAATAGCAATCCTCGCCTTGATTTAAAAGCTTATTAGAGTTTACCCAGTAAAATTCTTCTCCACTCTTTAGCTTTTGTGTTATCTGATAAGTTCCGCATATTTCGGAAATCAATGGTATAGATTTTGCATAACTTGCAATCTTGACCATATCGAGAGCGGTCGTATAGTGGTTCTTATCGTGAAAACCATCAGGATTTGTGAAATGAGAATGCTCTGCACCTAATTCAGTAGCCGCATCATTCATAAGTTCCGCAAAAACTTCTATTGCCTCTTTCGCAGGAAGCTTATCATTTTCCTTGAATTTTCTTGCAGACGCTACCGCAATAGTATATGCCGCATCATTACCAGATGGAAGAATCATTGCATATAAAAGCTGTTTTGCCGTAAGCTTTTGACCCACCTCAAGTCCTGCAACGCTTGAATCTTCACCGATAAGAGTTATTTCATTTCCTACTGTTATAACTTCATCATTATCAAGAATTTTATTTGCAACAATAGCAGTAAGAAGTTTTGTTGTGCTTGCAGGATAACACTTAGCATCAGCATTCTTTTTATAAAGAATTATATCATTTGCAGTGTCATATAAAACTGCATATTCAGAGCTTAGCTTGTCACTTAATGCAGAATCCTTTATCAACTTTTCAGTATACTTAAATTTATTTGAATAATCAGGCAATTTAGGGTCACGCTTAGGAATATCCTCAGATATTTCCGAAGATTCAACCTTAATATCTGCTTTACTTTCAACAGAGCCTTGAGATGAGCTTAGCTCTGTTGATGCTGTTTGAGGGTCTGTTTTAAGCAATGACCATACAAAAATTGTTCCTGCGGCAAGAACTAAAAGCGTCAACAATACAGTTGTAACTTTAAGAGCAGTATGATTTTTTCGCTTTCTCACAGCATATCTTTTATTTCTTTGGACCTTCATATATTTAAATCTCCTATTAATTAGTTTATTTATTATAGTATAACATACCATTTAAGAAAAATCACGCAATTTATACATAAACCAAATTTTACAAGATATAAGCCATAATTAAGCTTTCTGTGAGCAGATATTTTCTATATCAGTTATCAATTAGGACTTGCTAATTTGCTTTCATAGTAATATAATATTTATGCAAGATAAGTAAATTATCTTAAAGCGAAATTAGGAGGATTTATAATGAAATACGCAGTTGTTCTTTGCGACGGTATGGCTGACAGACCTGTACCAGAGCTTAATAATATGACACCTATGCAGGCTGCAAATAAACCTAATATGGACTACCTTTCTTCTAAAGGTGAAGTTGGTTTAGTTAAAACAGTTGGTGCTGGCTTAAAGCCTGGCAGCGATGTTGCTAACCTTTCTGTTCTCGGCTATGACCCTGCAATTTACTATTCAGGTCGTTCTCCACTTGAGGCAGCAAGTATCGGCATTGACCTCAAGCCTGATGATGTAACTCTCCGTTGCAACCTTGTCACACTTTCAGATGAGCCAAATTACGAAGATAAGACAATGGTTGATTACTGCGCAGGAGATATTTCTACACCTGAAGCAGAAGAACTTATCAAATACATTGACGAAAAGCTTGGCTCTGATAAATTCAAATTCTATGCTGGTGTAAGCTATCGTCATTGCCTTGTTTGGGCAAAGGGTGAGCCACACCCTGGAGTATTAACACCTCCACACGATATTTCTGATAGAAAAATTACTGATTATATTCCAAAGGGTGACTATATAACTGAACTTTATGATATGATGAAAAAAAGCTACGACCTCCTTATGGAACACCCTGTCAACAAAAAGAGAATTGCCGAAGGCAAGCGTCCTGCAAACTCAATCTGGCTTTGGGGCGAAGGTACTAAACCAAAGCTTGATAGCTTTAAAGGTAAGTTTGGAAAATCAGGTTCTATGATTTCTGCTGTTGACCTCCTCAAGGGTATTGGTAAGTGTGCAGAAATGAATGTTTGCCAAGTTGAAGGTGCAACAGCTTATATAGACACAAACTTCAATGGCAAGGTTCAGGCTGCCATAGACGAACTCAAAAAGGGACAAGATTTCGTTTATATTCACATTGAAGCTCCTGATGAATGTGGCCATAGAGCTGAAATTCAGAATAAAAAGCTTGCTATTGAAATTATAGATGAAAAAATTCTCACTCCACTTATTGCATACTTAAAGGATTGTGGAGATGATTATAGCATTATGATTCTTCCTGACCACCCAACACCAATTTGCTTAAAAACTCATACTTCTGACCCTGTTCCATTCCTCATTTATAGAAGTAATGATGAGAAGAATAGTGGTGTTTCTACATTCTGTGAGGAAACAGCAGAAAAGACCGGACTTTATATTGAACCAGGCTGCACACTTATGAATAGATTCCTTGCTGAATAATTTAATAAATTACGAAAAACCAGCCATAGCTTATTTTTTGAGCTATGGCTGGTTTTTTATACAGAATAAATTTGATAAAAATTAAATCAAAACCTTTACAAATTCATTTAAGCAATCATAAGATTCTATAATTTCGCCTGGCATATAAACAGGTATTCCGGGCGGACAAGGGCAAGCTGTATCCGCTGAAATTCTTCCAATCGCTTTTTCTCTTGGAATAAATTCACTCTTTCCAAGAACAGCCTCTCTTAAACTCATCACACGCTTTGGCAAAAAAATTTCAGATTTTTCTTTTGCAACAAAATCTTTATCAAGTTTAGTGAGTAATTTAATAGCATTTCTAAGCTTGGTAAAATCATTTTCAGAATTAAACGGAGTACATATAAATACAACATTTTCATCATCAGCAAATTCGGGTTCAACGCCCATACTTCTGAAAAATTCTCCTGCTGTTTCTCCTGAAATTCCGATAGATGCAGTATTCAGAGCTATTCTCAAAGGGTCGCATAAACCATCAGGCTGTAATATTCCTAAGCGGTCGGCTAAAATCTTAATTTCTGCAATTATAGGCTCAAGCCTTTTATAAATATCTGCATTTTTAGAAATATAATCTGCACAAAGGTCTATTGATGCCATTATCGGATATGGCGGACTTGTTGAAGCAAAAAGCGACATTGCCTCCTTTGAACCTTCAATAAATCTATCATCATTAATATTCAGCAAAGCACCACCCGTCAGAACAGGAAGTGTTTTATGCACAGAACAAGCAGTCATACTTGCTCCAAGTGTTATAGGGTGAATATCTTCAGAAAGGAATTTCAGATGTGAACCATGTGCATTATCCACCAAGAGCGGTATATTATATTCCTTGCAAACCTTAGAAATTCCAACTATATCAGAAATTTCTCCATAGTAAGTCGGGCTTGTAATATAACAACCGCAAATATCAGAATTTTCAGCAAGAGCCTTGCGAACATCTTCAGCATAAATCCTACCCGTAAAAGCTCCATTATTTCTTGGCAAAAGCCATATAGGCTCAACTCCGAGAAGTGTCATAGCATTAACCGCACTTCTATGTATATTTCTTCCGCAAAGAAGTTTTCCACCGTTCATAGTTGCAAGTCTTATCATTGTCATAATTGCAAGCGAACAACCGCCAGCAGATATAAGCGTTCTTTTCACATCAAAAAGTTTTGCAAGATTTTTTTCTGACTCAAGAATAACACCACTTGCCTCAAAAAGAGCGTCTGTATCAGGTAATTCAGTATAATCAAGTTCCAATAATTCTGAATTTATTATTCCTGATGACTTATGACCAGGAGTATGAAAAGATGACCTATTCAATCTTTTATGATTGACAAGTGCATTATATAAAGGAGTATTCATAAAATCACCACTAATCTAAATAAAGTTCTTCCATAAGGTCTATAAACTCATCTCTTGTCATTAAGCAATTTAAAACTCCAAGAATTGAATTTGTAGTCATATTTTCCGGAAGATTCAAACGCTTTTTAAGTAACTCTCGTCTTTCTGAGGAATTACTTCCACCTGTCAAACCATAAACAAAGAAATCCGCCTTTGTAATTTCTTCCCTCTCAATAAACTCTGAATCACTGTCTTCACAGCTTGCACCGCATTTTCTCAAAGCTTCAAGTATAAGCTCTTTAGAAACCCCCTCTACACCGAGCTTTCCCTCTTTTGAACGCTTATCTTTGCGTTTCTCCTTGCCAAAAATATCAGGGATATATGCGTGTTTAATCTGTTCCTTAGGCACAGAACCTTTCAGAAAATTTCTTATAACAAAGCCCGCAGAATCGCTATCCGTAAGAACAATTATTCCACGCTTTTTTGCAAGCTCACGAATAAGATATTGCCGCTCCTTGTCATTAAAAATTCCGAAACCATTTGTTGTTATAATCAATCCATCAATTATAGAGGAAAGCTTTATTTTATCATACTTTCCCTCGACTATAATTGCTTCCTTAACCTTAATCATTTACCGCTGTCCTCTTTTACAATCAGAAGTATTTTTGCAATCAACATCTCTAAAACCGTACGCTGATTGCCTACATTAGATTTAAGCCTTATATCAGCATAAGCAATCGCATCAAGAATTTTAGAAATTGCCTTATTTGAATATTGCTTCATATCTCTTTCAGCATTTCTAAGTCTGAATTCCTTGCCCTTATATGGAAAAATATCCTTTAAAGCACTTGCCTTTTCACCGCTCTCAATAGCTGTTCTCACCCTATAAATATCTACAAATGCAGAGCTTAAGACTCCTAATATAACTTCAGGCTTTTCTCTCTGATAGAACAGTAAATCAAGCTGTTTATAAGCTGAATTATAATCCCTTCTGATTATCGAGTCTGATAGGGCAAATATTCTTGCTTCCGTATTTTTCACAGCAACAGCTTTAATAGCATCATCAGTTATAACTCCAGAACCAACATATGCACATAACTTTTGAGTTTCATTTTCAAGTGTATTCATATCAGTGCCACAGCTTGCAACAAGCTTTGCAGCATTTATTTCGTCAATCTCACAGCCAAGCTTTTTTGCCCAGGATATTATATTTCTTTCAAGAGCAATTTCTCCCCTTTTTTCACAGTGAAGAACTGTTCCTACTTTTTCAGCCATTGTTGAGAATTTCTTAGTCTTGTTTGTTTTTTTGCTGTCTGATGTCAAAGTAGGCTGGGAAAAAATTAACACCGTACTTTCTGGCAAATCAGAGCAAAAAGCTATCAGACTTTTTAGGTCACTTTCAGAAAGGGACTCAAAATCAAAGTCATTCACACATACACAGCGTTTTTCGCTCATAAGCGGCAACTGTTCTGTGGCATCAGCAATACTCTGTAAATCTGCATCACTTGAAAGAATATCGCTGTCAAAATCTGATGATTTTTTTCCTATAAGCTTTGAGCAAAGATATTCTGTATATTTTTTAACAAGATATTTCTCTTCGCCATATATCAAATATAGCTGTGAAAAATTTCCTGATAAAATTTCTTTTTTAAAATCCTGTTCATTTAAAACAGCCAATTATTCTCACTCCAAATCGAAACTTCACCGCTCTGCGAAATTCTCATACGAATATTATCATCAAAGCAAGTAGCATAAATTGTATCACATATGCTTTCTAAATTGCTATATGGCTCATATACATTTTCATCACTGCAAGAAAATATAATTTCAACAGGTCTTAGCAATTCATAATTTTCTGGTAACTCACTCATAACACAAATTGCTGAATTAAGCCATTCTCTTGGCATCTCTAAGCAATCTCCACCATTAGGTATAACAAGTATATCAAAATCTCCAGAAAAAGTAAAATGCGTAAACACTCCGCTTTTTGTTTCTATACTTGTAATTTTATAATCAGGTAAGCTGACATTATTCTGTATATCAGACTTATATTCAATAATTCTGCCCTTTGTTTCTGCAAGACTTAATAAATTTTCATCAGCTTTTTCAATATCATATATGCCGATATTATTTACAGAATAATCTTGCAAAATTTCATCAGCATTTTTTGAATAGTATGAACTTGGTATTGTAATCATAAGATATTCAAACTCAGAAATTTTTCTTGTTTCTAAATATTCAAATAAGTCATAAGCCTTACTACCGCCATATGTAACCATAGAATTATTTTCACTTGAACTTACTGCAATATTTATTCCGTTATTACAATCAGCAATATAAACTGAAATTCCTGTCACCATATAAAAGTCATAAGCAAGAATCATCAGAACAAGTGTTGCAATTCCGCTTATTGCTGTAAATTTCACTGCAAATCTACGATTTTTAAGCTTTCGCACAATAAAATAAGCCAAAATCACAATAGCCAACCAAAATGGTACAAACGAGTAATTCATTCTGATAACCGAAAATGGCAGATTCGCAATAGTTTCTGTCCAAAACATAATATATTTTGCAATAAGCTCACAAACAAACATTATTGGCACTGTCAAAAATGATAGAATTTCAGAAAAATTAAAAAGCACAGCAATTATTCCGCAAGCTATCATAATACTTGCCGGATACGAAATCAGCAAATTCGATATGACAGAATAAATCGGAAATTGCTTAAAAACTATCAGTGTTACAGGAAGCGTAAATACAGTCGCAGAAATTGTCATAGCTATAACTGATACTATCGAGGAAACAAATTTTTCGGCTTTCTTTTTCGGAATAATTCTTCTCAATGAAAATTTCTTAAATCTTCTTGGCTTTTTCTGTTGCAATCTTTCAATTATATTTGTTTTAATTCTTTCAGAGGCACAGAAAATTCCAAAAGTAGCTCCAACAGACATTAAAAATCCAAAGTCTGCACAGCTATACGGATTCAAAAGGCATATCACAAGCACAGAAAAGCCTAACGAATTAAATGGTTCGGGACTTCTGAATATCATCAATCCAATTAAAAATATTATCTGCATTATTCCTGCCCTGACAACTGTCGGAGAAAATCCTGTAACTGCCATAAATACAAGTAATGCAAGGATTGATACTCCTGCACCAATACGCTTTCTGCGAAAAAACACTGCAAAAATCAGCATAAAAAGCTGTGCTACAATTGTTACATGAAAGCCAGAAACCGACATTAGATGTGACACACCCGCCGATGAAAACATTTCTTTTTCTTCGGTTGTAAAGCTATGTTTATCACCGAGCATAACTGCCGTAAGCAAATTCGCACAATCCTGTGGCAAATATTCAGAAATAACACTCTTTATATTTCTTCTAAGTAAAATAAAGTTATAATAAAACGGTTTTTCATAAGCTTTTTCGGTCACAACCCCGCTATAATGCTTTATTACACCTCGCAGAAAATATCCCTTAGAAATATCATAATTTCCAAAAACAGAATCAGCATTTTGATATAGAGTAATTTTCGCATCAAGTTCATCATAAACATCAACATCATACAAAACGCTTGAGCTTGCAAGGATTTTAAACCCTGAAAGCTCTGAATTTCTGATTTTTGTAACCTCCAAAGGATAGTAATATTTTCCGTTGCTTTCGTAAACTTCATCACATACTGTTGCAGTAATTCTCTGTTCTGTGCCTGACAAAACTTCAACAGTTTTCAACTTTTGCTCCACAAATGTTGAAAACATAAGCATTGCAACGGCTGATGTTATAAATATAAATGGCAATGCGATTCGTTTACGCAGTTTTTTGACAAAAAGAGATATAACAAACAAAACTGCTAAAGCACTCGAAAGAATGTATGCAATATTTGAGCCAACAAATAAAGCGACCATAAGGGCAGTAAGATAAGTAAATCCCAATACCGCGAATGGACGCTTCATAATATTCCTCCATAAAAATGAATACTTCAGCCTTTAATATTAAAAATCAATCTAAAATTTCCATCTTAACAAATCTTCTGAACATCTTTCCAAGATATTCATCAAACATATCTGCATAATCCTTAGGCTTAATTTTATCGCCTAAACCAAGCAAATCATAAACAACGCTTGCCTCTCTCAACTTACAATTAAGGTCATGAAAACCGTTCTTCTCATAAAATTTCTTGCGATTAATTCTTTCGGCATAATTTTCAGCCTTTTCATCTATCTCCTCAATTGCAAGAAAAAGATTTCTACCCTTATACTTTTCTTTCAATGCACCAAGAACACCACTTCCAAAGCCATTTCCTCTTGCTTTATCATCAATAGCAAGATAAAACAGATATGAAATATCTCTGTAACTCAACACATAGGCAAGACCTATCCATTTATCATTGCTATATGCCGCCCAAAAGTCCACATTATCCTTTTTAGATTTACGCATAAGCAAACCAAATGGTGCTTTTTCATCAGCAGGAAAAGCTGATTTATAAAGCCTCTTGACGCTTTTATAGTCAGGTGATTTTTTATTAAGTCTTATAAGTTCAATACTCATATTATGCAAGCTCAGTATTAAGCTTTTTGCCTCCCAAGAGGTGGAAATGAATATGGAAAACAGTTTGACCGCCGTCAGCACCACAGTTATTTACGATTCTATAACCGCTTTCGTCAATGCCGAGTTCCTTTGCAATTTTAGCCGCAGTTACATAGATATGAGAAATGAAGCTGGCATTTTCCTCTGTCAGTTCATTAGCTGAAGAAATATGTTTCTTTGGAATAATTACAACATGAATAGGAGCCATAGGTGAAATATCGTGAAATGCTAATATTTCATCGTCCTCATAAACCTTTTTTGAAGGAATTTCTCCCTTAATAATCTTACAAAAAATACAATCTTCCATTTTTAAATCTCCTTTTTATAATTTTATATAACCAAAATCCAGAATTGGTTTTGAAAAATTCACAACCATTCAGCTATTGCACTTATCTAAAACAATTAAAAGTTTCGCTCGAGGCGGCGAGCCGCCGCAGCCAAGACGCGGAATCGCTCGGCAAGCCTCGCTCGTATTAAGTTAGGGAAGTTTATTCACGCGGAAGACTAAACTACCGATTAGCTAATAAATTTCCCAAAGACAATTAAAAGTTTCGCTCGAGCCTTTTCAAAGGCTCGCAGGGTTGAGGGACGGAGTCCCTCATAGGTTTTAAGGGCAACGCCCTTAACATTCTTTGCTCCCAAAGCGGTGGACTTTGTCCACCGCTTAAATTTTTCTTATCAACAACATTAGTCAAAAAGTGGACAAAAGATTTTAAGGTCCTCACCCTTAAAACCCACCAAAGGCTTGACCTAAATTTTAAGTTTCTTAAGGCAATGCGTTTTAGATGTTTTCGCCAGCTCTTAGCATTTCTTCAGCGTAGTCCAAAGACGCTTTTGTCATCTCAGTACCGCCAATAATTCTTGCAAGCTCTTGTTTTCTTCCCTCGTGGTCAAGTTCTTCAACTTTTGTGAAAGTCTTTTCGTCCCTAACGCTTTTAGAAATCTTAAAATGCGAATTTCCCATAGCCGCAATCTGTGCCAAATGCGTTACACAAAGAACTTGCCTGCTTTTTGAAACCTCTCTTAATTTCAAACCAACCTTTTGTGCGGCACTTCCGCTTATACCTGTATCAACTTCATCAAAAATCAGCGTATCAATATCATCCTTATCAGAAAGAACATTCTTAACAGCAAGCATCATTCTTGAAAGCTCACCACCTGACGCTATCTTTGAAATAGGCTTAGGGGGTTCTCCGGGGTTAGTTGAAATCAGAAATTCAATATTATCACAGCCAAGAGAATTAAGCTCGCAACTTTCTTGCACAACAACAAGCTTTACATTCGGCATATCAAGAAAAGCCATTTCCTCGCAAACCTTATCTGCAAATTCTGATGATGTTGCTCTTCTCTTTTCAGATAGGGCTTTAGCAAGCTTTTCTGCTTCTTTATAAGCCTTATCACATTCTTTTATAAGAGCCTCTCTGTTCTCGTCATACATCACAAGAGCATTAAGCTCTTTTTTAGCCTTATCAAGAAAATCAAGCATTTCCTTAATTGTAGAGCCATATTTTTTACCGAGTGTATAAATAAGGTCAAGCCTTTCTTCTATACTGTCAAGTGAACCACCGTCTGTATCAACTAAATCTGTCAAGCCTGTAAGCTCTGAAAGACAATCTTCAAGTTCATAAATCGCTGATTCTATTCTTGAATTTATTGGCTCAACCTCGCTCATATATTCTGAAATATCAGAAAGCTGTGAGTTTATCTCCTGTAAATTTTCAAGAATGCCAGAGCTTTCTTCATCACCGTTCATCAAAGCACGAGAGGACATAATTGCTTCAATAATTTTTTCACTGTTCTGCAAAACTGCTTTTTGTTCGTTAAGCTCTTCATACTCTCCGTCACGCAAATCTGCATCTTCAAGCTCATCTATCTGATACTTTAAAAGGTCGATTTTTCTTTCTCTTTCGCTTTCATCGACAGTAGCTTTTTTAAGCTCAGCGGAAAGCTTTTTATATTTCTTATAAACTTCCTGATAAGCTTCAATTTCACTCTCCAAGCCTGCAAGTTTATCTATATAGGATATATGCAGTTCTGGGGACATAAGCTCATAGCTTTCATGCTGACCATGTATATTTATAAGTTGAACTCCTATTTCTTTCAGTGTTGAAACTGTTGCAGGTCTGCCGTTTATTCTGCATTTATTCTTGCCAGTCGTGCTAATCTCACGCTGAATAAGAAGTTCTCCGTCCTCAAGCTCAAAGCCTGCTTCATCAATAACAGCAAGAGCCTTTTCGGATAAATTTGTAAATTCCGCACTGACAAAAGCTGAAGATGCACCTGTACGAATCAATTCTTTAGAGGTTCTGTTACCTAAAACAGCATTTATAGAATCTATAACAATAGATTTACCAGCACCAGTTTCACCCGTCATTACATTAAGACCTTTTTTGAAGTCTATGCTTGTTTTCTCGATAACTGCAATATTTTCAATGTATAAATTTGAAAGCATAAAAATTCCCCTTATACCTTGCCAGAAGAGATGAATCTTTTCAACTCAGTAACAAGAGCAAGAGAAGCTTCCTCTCCCCTTGTTGCTATAAATATTGTATCATCACCTGCAATCGTTCCTACAACACCAGGGCGATGAACATTATCAAACGCTGCACATACAGCTTGAGCCATACCACTATGTGTCTTTAGCACAACTATATTAAAAGAATAATCAACGCTTGTTACAGAGCTTGTAAAAATACTAAGTACATCTGATGGAATTATTGGATTTTTTTGTGGTGCAATAGCATATTTGTAATTTCCGTCACCAGCAGGAATTTTTATAAGCCTAAGCTCCTTAATATCTCTTGAAACAGTAGCCTGAGTTACATTAAAGCCCTGACCTCTTAATTCATTCAGCAGTTCCTCTTGAGTTTCAATTCTTTTATCCTTTATAAGTTCAAGTATTTTTGTTTGTCTTCGTGCTTTCATCAAATCACCATTCCTTATGGAGTATCTCTGCAAACAAGCAGAGCTTGGATTAAATTTCTAAAAGCTATTTTGCTTATTTAACATAAGTTCAATAAATCAAAAGTTTCGCTCAAGCCTTTTCAAATTTATTATGAACTAAGTGCTATTATTAAATATATGTTATATTTAAAGTCCTCTTTCCGTAAATTTATCACTTAAAACTCTATAAAAAGTCTTATCCTTTAACACAATCAATTCTGCATATATTTCCGCAGTAGTTATAACTACTGTATCGTCAGCAGTTATCGGAATCGTAGTTTCACCGTCTATTGTAAGCGTTAAATCTGTATCCTCTCTTGAAGCTGCATTAACAAGAATTTCAGATGATGGATTAAACAGCACAGGTCTTGAAAATAAAGAATGAGAGCAAATCGGAGTCATAAGTATACAAGACATAGACGGCTCTATTACAGGGCCTCCTGCTGAAAGTGCATAAGCACTTGAGCCTGTCGGTGTTGCTACAATAAGACCATCTGCACAATAATGGCAGATATAGCTTTTTTTTAGCCAAACATCAAGGTCGATAATCTTTGTCATAGAGCCACGAGAAATTACCGCATCATTCAAGGCAAAGAACGATTTGCTTCCACTTTTGGATTTCAGCGTAACCTTTAGCATTTGTCTTTTTTCAACATTATAATCTCCAGAAAAAAGCCTTTCAAGCATAGGAAGTTCATTAGGTTCAAGCTCGGCAACAAAGCCAAGTCTGCCCATATTTATTCCCAAAAGCGGTTTTTCAAAATTTGCGGCGTGTTTGGCGGCGTGAATGATAGTACCATCACCGCCAATAGTTACAACAGCATCACACTTCTGTATAAGAACTTCGTGTGATTCAAAAAAAGCTATATCATTATCAGAATATTTTTCTGATAAATCGGCTGTCATTAAAATTTTACCGCCGAATGATTTCAGAAGTCTTATAGCTTTCAGCGATTCTTCATATGCTCCATTTTTTGTAAGGTTTGGTATTAAGGCAATTCTTTTTAATGCTCTCATACTTACCTCCCAACTGCTTAATTAAAGCAGTACAAAATATAAATTTCTGATTATGTTTTATCCAGAGTTGAATGTGAAAGCTCCGCAAGAGCCTTTATATCTATACCGTCAACAGCCTTTGGATTATCTGATTTTCTTATATAAATCAAATATTCTATGTTTCCCTCAGGACCTTTTATCGGGGAATAATCCAAGCCCAGTACATCAAAACCATTTTCAAGACAGAAATTATAAATTTTCTCTATAACCTCAATATGAACGGATATATCTCTTACAACACCTTTTTTACCAACCTTATCTCTGCCTGCCTCAAATTGAGGTTTTATAAGGCAAACAGCCTCGGCATTATCTGCAAGAAGATTTCTGACAGGTGGTAGTACAAGGCACAATGAAATAAATGCAACATCAACACTAAAAAATTCGATTTTATCAGGAACCTGTTCTTCAGTAATATATCTGACATTTGTGCGTTCAAGATTTACTACTCGTTCATCATTGCGAAGCTTCCAATCAAGTTGACCATAGCCCACATCAACGGAATAAACCTTTTTAGCTCCATTTTGCAGCATACAGTCTGTAAATCCGCCTGTTGATGCACCGACATCCATAGTAATCCTTCCGTCAAGCTTCAAGCCGAAAGCTGTCATAGCCTTTTCAAGCTTCAGACCACCACGACTTACATATTTAAGCTTATTTCCCCTAAGCTCTATTTTCACATCATCACCATAAGTAGTTCCTGGTTTATCCGCCTTTTGATTATCCGCATAAATCTGTCCTGCCATAATAAGTGCTTTAGCCTTTTCTCGGCTTTCAGCGATGCCATATTCAACTACAAGTTGGTCAAGTCTTTTCTTTGCCACAAAGTTCACCGTCACATTTTATTTTCTTTAGAATTACTTCTTCCATACCGTCAGTATCAAGTTTATATTTTTTAAGTGCTGAAGCGACTGTCGATTGTTCAACATACTGGTCGTCTATTGCGGTTAAAGTATATTTTCCAGTAAAATCATTTTCAATAAGCTTACATAGAAAATGTTCTCCAATTCCGCCACAGCTTATGCCTTCTTCAAAGAAAAAGCAATATTTAAAATCTTTTGCTCCGATAACAGCACCACTGTCAATCGGTTTAACAGTATTAAGCTTTAATATACAAGCAGAGATTCCTTGTTTTTCAAGTCTTTCCATACATTCACAAGCGAATGAAAATAATCTTCCGTATGTAATTATAAGTATATCACTTTTTTCATCTCCGAAAAAGACATATTTTGAATCTTTTATCAAAAAATTTTTAGGTTTATACAATTCTCTGCCACGAGGATACCTTACTGCAACTATTTCACTTTCGTTATAAATAGCGTTTTTAAGCATAAACCTAAGTTCGTCAAAGTACGAAGGGCATAGTATTGTAACATTTGGAATATTATTCAAAAATGAAGTATCAAATAAGCCTTGGTGTGTTTTTCCGTCCTCACCGACAATTCCCGCTCTGTCTATTGCAAGAATAATATGAAGCTTTTGAATTGAAGCATCATGTATAATCTGGTCATAGCTTCTCTGCAAAAAGGTTGAATAAACCGCAAAAACCGGAATCATTCCACCCATAGCCAAACCACAGCCAAAAGTAACTGCGTGTTCTTCAGCTATACCTACATCAAAAAACCTGCTTTTATATTTCTGTGCAAAGCTTGATAAACCCGTACCAAGCTGCATTGCTGCAGTTATCGCACAAATTTTCTCGTCTTTCTCCGCAATCTGACAAAGAGTTTCTCCGAAAACATCAGAATAAGATTTTGAACCACCATTTGTAAGACCAGTATCAACATCAAAAGGTGCTGTTCCGTGAAAGCCTTTCGGATTTTTTTCCGCAAATTCATAGCCTTTGCCTTTAGTTGTAACTGCGTGAATAAGCACAGGACCTTTTTTCCTTTTAGCCGCATTTAATGCAGTAATGAGTTCTCCTATATTATGACCATCAAAAGGCCCATAATAATAAAAGCCCATATCCTCAAAAATAGTTCTGCTCTTAAAAACTCTACGCTTTATGAAATTTTTTAATCCTCTGAAAAATCCAAGCAAGCCTTTGCCAATAACAGGAATCTTCGTAAGAAATCTCTCAACCTTAGATTTAGTATTCAGATATGATGGATTTACTCTTATGCTTGTGAGATACCTTGCCATAGAACCAACATTTTTAGATATAGACATCTTGTTATCGTTAAGCACAACGATAAAATTTTTCTTTGAGCGACCAGCGTTATTCAATCCCTCGAAAGCAAGTCCTCCAGACAATGCACCATCACCGATAACAGCAACAACATAGCTGTCATCATCATTAAGGATATTGGCACATTGAAGTCCATAGGCTGCCGAAATTGATGTACTGCTATGACCTGCACCAAAGGCATCATTTGGATTTTCCAAGTGTGATGGAAAACCCGAAAGTCCGCCCTCTTTACGCAAGGTATCCATTTGCTTATATCTGCCTGTAAGCATCTTATGTGCATAGCATTGATGCCCAACATCAAAAACAATCTTATCCTTTGGCGAATCAAAAACTTTATGTAAAGCAACTGTAAGTTCAACAATGCCAAGGTTTGGAGAAAGGTGTCCGCCATTTTTAGACACAACGGAAACAATCTCTTGGCGAATTTCGTCCGAGAGATTTTCAAGCTCTTTTACCGAAAGATTTTTTATATCTTGCGGTGATTCAATTTTTTCAAGAAGCTTATCTTCCATTTTCACTTACTCCATTTATGACAAAGCTATATTACGATATGTTGCCTTATATTATACCACGAGTTTTTATGTCGTACAAGTTTTTAATAATTGTTATTTATTACGATTAAGTAGATTTATGGCAAGTTCACGAAGCTCTGCTGATTCGTCTTTACCAAATATATCAAGTGCCTTAACTGCATCATCAGTTAATTTCTTAGCAATCTGACGGCACTTTTCTTCACCATAAATTGACATAAATGTTGTCTTTTCGTTTTCTTCATCACTGAGAATAGGCTTGCCGAGAACCTCAGGAGTAGAAACAACATCAAGCACATCGTCAATAATTTGGAAAACAAGTCCTATTTTACCGCCAAATTCTTCTGCGGCTTTAAGTTTTTCATCATCTGCCCCTGCGGCAATACATCCGAGGACACATGAAGCCTTTAACAAAGCTCCTGTTTTTTTGCCATACATTTTTTCTAAGGTTTCAGCCTCAACCTTTTTGCCCTCAATGCTTAAATCTATAAATTGTCCTCCGACCATTCCACTGACACCTGCAAAGCTTGCAAGTATTCTTCCAGCGTCTGCAACGGCTTTAGCTGAGGTTGCCTTAACAGCCTTTTCCGAAAGAGCAGTTTCAAAAGCTAAAGTGAGCAATGCGTCACCTGCTAAGAGAGCAGTATCTTCTCCAAAAGCACGGTGGTTTGATGGTCTGCCTCTTCTCATATCATCATTATCCATACAAGGCAAATCATCGTGAATAAGTGAATATGTATGAATCATTTCTATTGCACAGGCAAAAGAAAGTGCATTTTCTGGGTTGCCTCCGCAAGCCTTACAAAATTCAAGGACAAGCTTAGGACGGATTCTTTTTCCACCAGCCATAAGGCTATATTCCATAGAATCAACAAGACCTTTGACATCATTATCTTTTATCAGAAATTCATCAAGAGCCTTTTCTATCATCTCTGAATATTCATTCATCAGCATTCTCCTCCTCTATCTCAGAAAGTTCGGTTATCTTCTGTTCTGCGTTTTTTAATGTTTCATAGCAAGCGTTTGAAAGCTTTATTCCTTGCTCAAAAAGCTTTAGCGATTCCTCTAAGCTGGCTTCTCCGCTCTCAAGCTTTTCAACTATTTCACGCAACTTTGTTATATTAGTTTCATAAGAAATCTTTCTCATAAGAATTATCCTTTCTCATCAAGAGTAATCGCCTTAACTTCACATTCTGCTTTTCCGTCTGAAAGCTTAACCATAATATTTTGACCGATATTTAATTCTTTTGCACTCTTTATAACTTTATTCTTATTCTGAACAATACTATATCCCCTTGAAAGAACCGAAAGCGGACTTAAGGCATCAAGCTTCGCAGAAAGAGCCACAAAATCTCGCTGATTTTCTGAGAGGATAGCCTTAAAAGCCTTTATCATATCTGCTGAAAGCATATCAAGTTCATTCTTGCGTATGTTTATAAACTCCTTTGGACTAAGCAACACTTTTGATGAAGCTAAATTATCAAGCTCTTGCTTTTCAAAATCTATTCGTCTTTGCATAATAGCGGGCAGACTATCTTTTACACTTTTAAAATATGAAAGTAATTCTGTCATATTAGGAGTAGCGAGTTCTGCCGCCGCTGATGGTGTAGGGGCTCTTAAATCTGCAACAAAATCACAAATTGTAAAATCCGTTTCGTGACCAACAGCAGAAATTACTGGTATATCAGATTTAGCAATAGTTCTTGCAAGCTTTTCATCATTAAATGCCCATAAATCCTCAATAGAGCCACCGCCTCTGCCTATGATTATAACATCAGCGGCATTTGCTTTATTAAATCTTTCAATAGCATCAATAAGCTGTGCTGAAGCATTTTCTCCTTGAACAAGTACAGGACAGAAAACCACCTCAGCAATAGGGTATCTTCTGCCAAGAATATTCAAAATATCTTGAACCGCCGCTCCCGTTGGAGAAGTTATAACACCAATTCTTTTTGGATATGCGGGTATAGGCTTTTTTATATCCTCGCTAAAAAGTCCCTCGGCTGAAAGCTTCTTTTTAAGCTGTTCATAGGCAAGATTCAAAGCACCTATTCCATCTGGCTGCATATCTTCAATATAAAGCTGATATTGTCCA
Organism: Pseudoruminococcus massiliensis; assembly: GCF_900291955.1. Taxonomy (GTDB): domain Bacteria; phylum Bacillota; class Clostridia; order Oscillospirales; family Acutalibacteraceae; genus Pseudoruminococcus; species Pseudoruminococcus massiliensis. Next base: position 29,054 of record NZ_OLMR01000002.1, read on the forward strand.
GTAGCCTCATAAACAGATACTCTGCCCCTCGCAATAACCTTCATACCTTCTTCAGGCTTAAAGCGAAGATGCCTTGCATTTCCTGCAAACATAACCGCACGAACAAGAGCTTTATCGTCCTTGAGCGAAAGATAAATATGCCCCGAACGATAATGGTCAGTAAGATTAGAAATTTCTCCTGTTATATAAATCTCTCTTAGAGCAGGACTTTCATCAAGCAATGACTTTATATAAAAATTAAGCTGTGAAACTGTTATTACAGAACTTACTGCCATTATTTCTACTCCTTTTCGTGTAGTCTATTTGCAAGTATAGCAACACCAGAGGCATTATCGCTTGAAAACTTGGGTTCGGCAAAAAAAGCACCATATCTTTCCTCAAAATGCTTTCTGATAATTGAATTAGACATAACTCCACCAGCATATACAAGCGGAAGCTTACCATATTTTTCAATCAGAACTTCTGTCATTTTATCAAGCGTTTTCTGTATATTCATCAAACACGCAAAAGCCACTTTTTCTGGCGATGCACCGTCAGTCAACATTCTTGCACAAATGTTTTCAACACCGGAAAGGCAACAATCTGTACCTTTAAGAGTAGCTTTTGCAGTAACTTTTCCACTATACTTCAAAGCAAGCTTTTCGAGTTCTGCTCCACAAGGAAAATGCAGTCCGAGCATTACTCCGACTCTATCTACAAGCTGACCTGCGTTAAGGTCTAAAGTCTTTGCGATAATCTCAATATCAAGCGGATTTTCCGTTCCTTTTTGAACTAAGAGAGCCTCAGTAGTACCACCAGAAACATGAAAAGCAATGAACCTTTCATTCATCAATTCAAGCTTTTTAGCTGAATAGAGAGCCGCCGTAATATGACCTGCCTGATGTGAAACAGTATAGAGTGGAACTTTCAAAGCCTTAGCTAAAATTCTTGCAGAATTAACTCCAACTGTAAAGCAAGGCATATATGAACCTTCAACATCACGAGGTCTTGATGAAACAGCTATTGCATCAAGCTTACCGTTAAAGCTGTCAAACGCCTCATCAAAAACATCTGCAAGCTGATTTGTGTGATGAAATACAGCGTCACTCTGTCTTAAACCTCTTTCACCATCCTTAACAGGCAAAAGCTTTTTGCAATTTTTTAGGATATTCTCCCCATCATAAATAGCAACAGAGGTTGTATAATTACTTGTATCTATTCCGAGAGTAAGCATTATTTTTCACCATTATTCTTTGCTGAACGAGCAACTCCACCAAGCACACCATTAAGGTAAGAGGCGTCCTTTTCTGTCGCATACTTCTTACAAAGCTCAACAGACTCATTGATAGAAACACTTGTAGGAACATCTTCAACAAACATAATTTCAAAAGTAGCTATTCTCATAAGTGTAAGTACAACTCGAGAAATTCTGCTCTTGCTCCAGCCCTTGAGATTTTTCTCAATAAGCTCATCAATAGCCTCAAGATTATCATAAACACCATTTGTAAGGAGCTTTGTAAATTCTCCGATAGATGCGTCACGAGCCTCAACAGCACTATCGAAAACCTCTTCAGAATCATCGTCCTTAAACATACGCTCAAAGACAAGTGTAAAAGCCTCTTCTCTTTCCTGTCGTCTGTTAGTTAATTTCTTATTATTTTCCATAGCTTAATCCCCTCATTTCAGAATTATCTTATGAAATACCTTTTTACCCTTTTTAACTACAATATAACCCTTTTCAAAGTCAGCAGTTTTAACTGTATAGTTCGGGTCAGTAATCTTTTCACCGTCAACAGATAATCCACCCTGTGTTACAACTCGTCTGCCCTCAGCCTTTGACGGAACTATTGAAACATTAACAAGCAAATCAAGAATGCCTATCTCACCGTTTGTTAAATCGTCAGCAGAAATTTCTGTTTGAGGCATATTATCTGTATTGCTTCCCTTTGCAAACAATGCCCTTGCACCATCAAGTGCCTTTTTAGCCTCTTCTTCACCGTGAATAAGCTTTGTAAGTTCAAATGCAAGAATTTCCTTAGCCTTATTAAGCTCTTGTCCCTCTAATTTTTCAAGTTCTTTAATCTCATCAAGTGGCAGGAATGTAAGCATTTTCAAGCACTTAATAACATCAGCATCAGCAACATTTCTCCAATACTGGAAAAATTCAAATGGGCTGGTCTTATCAGCATCAAGCCATACCGCACCCTTTTCTGTCTTGCCCATTTTCTTACCCTCGGAATTTAGCAAAAGCTTGATTGTCATAGCGTGTGAATCCTTGCCAAGCTTTCTTCTTATAAGCTCAGTGCCACCGAGCATATTGCTCCACTGGTCATCTCCGCCAAACTGCAAGTTACAACCGTACTCTTGGAAAAGCTTATAGAAGTCATAACTCTGCATAATCATATAGTTAAATTCAAGGAAGCTAAGTCCACGCTCCATACGCTGTTTGTAACATTCAGCTGTAAGCATACGATTAACGCTAAAGCAAGCACCAACCTCTCTCAAAAGCTCAACATAGTTAAGATTAAGTAGCCAGTCAGCATTGTTTACCATCATAGCCTTGCCTTCACCAAACTCAATAAAACGGCTCATCTGCTTTTTAAAGCAATCACAGTTATGCTGAATAGTTTCCTTAGTCATCATCTTACGCATATCAGTCTTACCTGATGGGTCGCCAATCATAGCTGTACCACCGCCAATAAGTGCGATAGGTCTGTTTCCTGCCATTTGAAGTCTTTTCATAAGGCAGAGTGCCATAAAGTGTCCAACATGAAGGCTGTCTGCTGTTGGGTCAAAGCCAATATAAAATACTGCCTTTCCATCATTTACAAGCTTTTTGATTTCTTCCTCATTAGTTGTTTGAGCGATTAAGCCACGCTCTTGAAGTTCCTCATATACTCCCATTGGTTTATTTCCTTTCTAAAAATAAAATAATAAAACCCTCTGCAAATATAATGCAGAGGGCGAATATCGCGGTACCACCTCATTCACTGTTCAGCAAATGAACAGCCTTACGGCAAAAGCCGTTGCACAATAACGAGTGCCAATCGTCCCTCACTACGCAATTAAATAATCTTCACAAGGGATACTCAGAGATGTATTTCATACGCTGTTCTGAATGGCTCGCACCAACCGCCACATCTCTTTGCAGAACAAATCGCACTACTTCTTCTCATCAACGCATTTTAGATATTTTTATAATTATACACATTTTCTCTATAAAAGTCAACACAGCTATTCAATGAAAAACGAAAGCGGTAAGCCATTTAGACTTACCGCAAATTTTACTATTTAATTATTTATCTTATCTATTGAAGATAGACATAATATCATAGAATGAGTCATCGTCATCATTTGGAGCAGCATTTGTTGTCTGCTGTGCTTGTTGCTGTGGTTGTGCAGCAGGCTGTTGCTGTCTTTGTGGACGCTCCTGCTGTGCAACTGGCTGTTGTCTTTGTACTCTTGGCTGGTTAAAGCTAGTCTGCTGTACAGGAGCCTGCTGTGTTGCTTCAGCCTGCTTTGCTGATGGGTCACCTGGTGTAGCACCAAGCTGATAAGGAGCTTTGTTGCTTACAGGAGCAGTGCCTGATGGCTTAAATGCTGCATCAGCTGTTGTAGGAAAACCTGTTGCAATAACAGTAACACTGATTTCGTCTTCCATCTGGTCGTTGAATGCAGCACCCCAGATGATGTTTGCATCTTCGTCTGCCTGTTCAGCAATCATAGTAGAAGCAATGTTGATTTCCTCAAGGCTGATGTCAGGTGAGGAAGTGATATTGATAATAACACCCTTAGCACCATCAATAGCTGTTTCAAGAAGCGGACTTGAGATTGCATTTGAAGCTGCAACCTTTGCTTTGTCCTTACCAGAAGCTCTGCCGATACCCATATGAGCATAGCCAGCATCCTTCATAACTGCTGTAACATCAGCAAAGTCAAGGTTAACAATACCAGGAAGAAGAATAAGGTCAGAAATACTCTGAACGCCCTGACGGAGAACATCGTCAGCAGCAGCAAAAGCATTTTGAAGAGTTATAGCTTCTTCGCTGACATACTTAAGTCTTTCATTAGGAATAACAACAAGAGAATCAACCTGCTCTCTGAGAGCGGCAATACCCTGTTCAGCCTGAGCCATTCTACGCTTGCCCTCAAACTGGAAAGGCTTTGTAACTATACCGATTGTGAGGATACCCATTTCTCTTGCAATCTCAGCAACGATAGGAGCTGCACCTGTACCTGTGCCACCGCCCATACCTGCGGTAATGAATACCATATCAGTATCCTTGAGTGCATCTGCGATTTCATCTCTGCTTTCGTCAGCAGCCTTCTGTCCGATAGAAGGCATAGAGCCTGCACCCTTGCCATGTGTAATCTTATCGCCAATCTGAATCTTTTGTGTAGCCTTTGAACGGCCAAGAGCCTGATGGTCTGTGTTAATAGAAATAAATTCTACACAGCTTACTCCCTCGTTAACCATACGGTCAACAGCGTTTCCGCCGCCTCCGCCTACACCAATAACCTTTATATGTACGATGTTATTCATCTCTTCTTCAAACTCGTAAGGCATATTTTTGCTCCTCTCAATTCGACATCATGTTTTTGCCAGCGACAACTTTCGCTTATACAGTCTATTATATAATTTACCACCATTTTCGGCAAATTTCAATACAATTACGCTATTTTATAAATGTTTTCCTATGAAATAATTTCTGCTAATTCTTTTTTGTGTAAAACAACCATTAGCTTTAATAAATAATTCCAAAATAAACTTATAACGTATAATTATAACATTTTGAATAGCAAAAAAACAAATGGATTTTTCATAAATTATAACTTAATAATCATATTTTTGAACTTTTTCCACTAATTTTCAGGTGCTCCGGAAGGGTCATAATATGAATACTTTCCTCCCTCTGCACACATAGAAACATCAACTGTTCCCTTGCTGTCTTTCTCAAGCTTTTCATCTATAATAAGTTTAGCTGTTTTAACCTTATAATTAAGATTTTCTGGAATACCAAGAATTATTGTAAGTCTCTTATCATAGCTAAGCTTAACATTTGAAGGGTTAGTAACATTGATTGTAGAAACCTTTTTTATTTCATTTTCATTCAATGCTTGTGTAACATCATTTATAATGTTGTTCATATTTGAAAGCTTATATTCTATAGTAGCCGAAAGTTCCGTTTTCTTGAGTTCAGCACCCTTTATAAGTGGAACATTATATTTATTATTATCAAGAATTTCTATAATTTTCCCTTTAGCACTCAAAATATAGAACTTTCCATTTGTTTCTATTGCAGAAGTAGGCTTAGCCTCCTCAACATAAATTGTAACTGAATTAAATGGATTTTTCTTAATGCTTACCGACTCAATATAAGGAAATTTTTTTTCAATAATCTCCTTGCTTGGTTCTGTATTGCAAAGAAGGAGATTGGTTCCAATAGCGATTCCACTCGCATCTATAATTTCATCTGGTGAATATCTCGTCTTGCCCTCAACAGTGATAGAATCTATCTTAAAGAAAACAGTCAGACAAAGCACAGCTGCAATCATTGCAATAATCATAACCATTGAAGTATACATTGCAAGAATCTTTCTTCGCCTTTTCTTTGCCGAAAACGGCTTAGATGAACGCTTCATCTTACGCTTTTTCTTTGGTTTTTGCTGACTATCATTTTTTTCAGGATTATGCTTTATATCAGCTTGATTTTCAACCTTTGGATTTTTTCTACTTTCACCATTTGATGAATTATGCTCATTCTTAGCAGCATTTTGATTCTGATTTGATTTTTGCTTAGGGTGATTATCCATAGGCTGTTTTGGCTTAGCCTGTTGTTGCTGAGAATGATTTTTATGTAGTTCATCAGGATTTTGTGGCGTATGGCGTTTATCATTCTTAGTCTTTTGAGCCTTCGCCTTACCACTTTGAGTTTTTTTCTTACGCTCGCTCTCAGATTTAGCTCTTATCTCACGATAGCTTATAGTAGGAACAGAATCGTTCGCAGGATTATTTCTGCGTTTTTGTTGGTTTTTCTGCTCAAAAGACTTATCATTATTCTGTTTTTCACTCATCTTTTGATTCTCCCCTTTTTATACTCTCGCAAAATAAAGATTTTTAATTCTATAAAATGGTTATGAATTTACTCTTGCAATGCAAGCTCCAAGCTTTTTAAGCTTGCCCTCAATATTTTCATAACCTCTGTCTATATAATGAATATTAGAAATTTCGCTTCTTCCGTCTGCCCCAAGAGCCGCAATAACAAGAGCCGCCCCACCACGCAAATCTGTTGCCGAAACAGACGCTCCTGAAAGTCTTTCAACTCCACTCACAACAGCAACTCTGTCCTCTGCTTTGATATTAGCACCCATTCTCTGAAGCTCAGCAATATGCTTATATCTTCCAGAAAAAACGGTTTCGACAAATACGCTCGTACCCATACTCTGAGCCATAAGTGCCATAATAATAGCTTGTGCATCAGTAGGAAATGCAGGATACGGCATAGTTCTTATATATTTTACTGCACCTAAGCGTTCGGGTGCAGTAATTGAAAGCCCACTATCAGTTGATTGTAGTTTACAGCCAGATTCCTCAAATATCGGAATCACTGCCATTATATGCTCGGGCAATACACCAATCACTTCTCCAGTACCACCTGTAATAGCAATAGCCGACATATAGCTTATTGCTTCAATTCTGTCAGGGATAACCTTATGATAAGCACCACTAAGACTTTCAACACCGCAGATTATGACTGTGCTTTCGCCTGCTCCTATAATCTTAGCTCCACAGCTTCTCAAAAAAATTGTAAGGTCAACTATTTCAGGTTCTTTTGCCGCATTTGAAATAATTGTAGTTCCTTTTGCCAAAACAGCCGCAAGTATAATATTTTCAGTAGCACCAACACTCGGATATGGCAGTGCAATCATAGCACCCCTTAGTTTATCACGAACCTTACATTCAATCAAGCCGTGATTTTCCGAAATATCGACGCCCATCTGCTTTAATGCCGAAATATGTATATCAATCGGTCTTGGTCCTAATTCACAACCACCAGGCAAAGAAATTTTTGCCTCACCCATTTTAGCAATTATTGCACCAAGAAATGTTATTGATGAACGCATTTCACGCATCATATCTTCTGGAATATCATTTTTAGTGATTTCCTCGTTACCGATTATAACGGAGCCTCCATCACGATAGGCAGATTTTCCCAAATGTCTGATAATTCTCATCGATACATTGCAATCTGAAAGTCTCGGGCAATTATCAATATAGCATTCATCATCACAAAGAATACTTGCCGCCAAAATCGGCAAAACACTGTTCTTTGCTCCTTGAAGCTTAACTTCTCCACATAGCCTTGTTCCACCGTCTATAATCAGCTTTTCCAAAATCAACACCCTTTTCATAAAATATATTACTACATATATATTCTATGAAATGGCTTGTTTAATGGTGACAGATTAAAAAAATATTTAATTTACTTATCTTTTATATAACCTCTTACGGACAGTAACAATAGCATCATCCTTGACCTATGAGCCTTTTAAGTTTGAAAATTCAGAAGCAAATAACAGATGTTAATTTAACGAAAAAATTGAATGCGTTTCGACAGCAGAGTTACTCCGCATTTTAGCGAAACTTTTTAGTTTTTATTGCTCACTTTAATTATTTCTTTTTTGCCTTTGTTGCAGACAAAACTTCTATAATAACTGAGTAAATTCTCTTTGTAGCGTCAGTAATAGCCATTGCCTTTGCATTTTTAGTAAATTCTGCAAGACGCTCACTATCAGATGCAAGCTTATCAATTTCTCTTGTAAGCCTTTCAGGTGTAAGTTCGCTTTCTTCAATAACAACAGCGGCATTTTTATTTGCAAGAGCCATAGCATTGTGATACTGATGATTCTCCGCAACATTAGGTGACGGAATCAAGATTGAAGGCTTGCCCTGTGCCTGAATTTCGCTCAAAGTAATAGCACCCGCTCTTGCGATAACCAAATCAGCCGCCGCAAGACAAGTTGGCATATTGTTTATATATTCTCTTATATCGAGGTTAGTAGCTTTTTCGAGGTCAGTACCCTTTTCTTTGAGTAAATCAGGGAACCATTTTCCATATTGTCCATAAGCGTGGATATGCTGATATTTTCCGTCATTGGCACTTCTTGCAATAATATCAGCAAGAGATTCGTTGATAATTCTTGCACCAAGACTTCCACCAAAGGAAAGAATTACAGGCCTTGAATCCAAGCCAAGCTCTTTTCTTGAGGCTTCCTTTTCAGCTGTGAGGATTTCACCTCTTACTGGGTTACCTGTATCAACTGTTTTGCAGTTCTTTTTTAGATAATCCTTTGCACTTGGTACAGCAAGCATAACTCTATCAACAAGCTTAGAAAGCATTTTAGTTGTAACACCAGGGAACGCATTCTGTTCATGAATTACAGTAGGAATGCCCATCTTTGCGGCTGTCCTTATTACTGGACCGCTGACATATCCGCCTGTTCCAACGCAAATATCAGGCTGAAACTCTAAAAGAATTTTCTTAGCCTCTTTACTTGCTGTAATAGCTTTTTTAGCTGTAACAATATTTTTCTTAATTCCTGCTGGAGTAAGTTTTCTCGAAAAGCCCTGAATAGAAATTGATTTAAATTCATACCCTGCCTGAGCTACAAGCCTTTCCTCCATACCGCCCTTATTTCCGATATAAAGTATTTCAGCGTCAGGCTGACGAAGCTTAACATATCCTGCTATGGCAAGTGCAGGGTTAATATGACCTGCTGTGCCACCACCTGCAAATACAATCTTCAAGCTACAACTCTCCTTAATTATAATAGTTGGAAATTCGCTTTAAATTATTTTAGAAACAAAGCTTAAAAGCTTTAAGTCTTTTCTATATTGGCAGTTCTCGAGATAGAGAGAACTATTCCCATCTGTGCTAAAAGCATAATCAACGATGAACCACCATAGCTAAAGAATGGCAAGCTGATACCTGTATTCGGAAGCAAATCTGTAACAACCATAATATTGATAACAACCTGTATGCCAATCTGTGCTGTAAGTCCTATTCCAAGAAGTGAACCAAATTTATCCTTAGCTCTCATTGAAATAGTAATTCCTCTCCAAACAAGGAGTGCAAAAACTAAAAGAATAATCAAAGCACCGATAAAGCCCATTTCTTCACATACAACAGCGAAAATAAAGTCGTTCTGTGCTTCAGGCAGATACAAATGCTTTTGTCTTGACTGTCCAAGCCCCAAACCCCAGAAACCACCTGAGCCAATAGCATATAGAGAGTTTCTTGTTTGGTAAGTATCGTCCCAAGTCTGTTGGTCAATATAGTCAAGAGCCTGACCCCAAGCACCAATTCTGTCCATTGCATAGCCAAGATTATCAGTTAAATACAAAACAAGAATAGCAGCTACAATAAGTCCTCCAGCCAAAACAAACCAACGAAGCTTAACACCACTTACAAACATCATAACCGCTGCAAGGGAAATAATAATAACAATACCTGACCAGTGAGGCTCTAATGCCATAAGAACAACAGTTATTGCAAGAATAATAACCTCTGGCAGAACTCCTATTTTGAATGTTCCCATTTCATTTATATGTACCGAACCCCAGTGGGCAAAGAAAATGATTATTGCAAACTTACTGATTTCAGAAGCCTGCATGGTAAATATTCCAAGTGGCAGCCATCTATGAACACCTGTTGATGATGGTATAAATAAAACCACTGTCAAAAGCAGGAATGATAAAATCAATATAAGAAAAGCAAATTTATGCAAATGATGATAGTCAAAATATGAAAGAATAAACATTAAGCCTATTCCTATGGCTGCAAAAATTGCCTGTCTTGTCAAGTAATAATAGCTGTTGCCATTTTGATAGGCATATGCCGCAGGATAGCTTGCCGAAAACATCATTACCAAACCTATAAAAAGAAGTGCAATAACTAAAAATAAAAACGGCATATCAAGACCGAGTCTTATTGAAAAGGGTTTTAATTTCGCTCTGACTTTTCTCGGTGAAGCTTGGTGTTGTCTTTGCTCTAATCTTACGCCGACATTTTCATTATTAGCCCTTGCACCAGATGTCTGACTTGGCAAAATAAACACTTCCTTTCATAAGCCAATAAAGGTTTAAACGCGTGAAAGTATGAATGCACATACACCGCCTATAATAGTAACTACTGAAAATACAAGAACAATCTTAACCTCAGACCAACCGCACATCTCAAAATGATGATGAATAGGAGCCATTTTGAAAATACGCTTGCCATGAGTAGCTCTAAAATAAAGAACCTGAAGAATATCAGAGAACATTTCAACAATATAAACAATTCCAACAGGAATCATAAGGATAGGCATATCTATTCCAAATGCTAAGGCACAAACTACACCGCCTAAGAATAATGAGCCTGTATCACCCATAAATACCTTTGCAGGGTGGAAATTCCAAATCAAGAATCCAAGGCAGCCACCAGCAACTGCTGCGGAGAAAATGCTCATACCAATATATCCACTAAAGCTTGCAATCATCATAAAGAAAATTGCACCAAAGAATGTGACTGAACCACATAAGCCGTCAATTCCATCTGTGAGGTTAACAGCATTAACCATACCAACAATAAGAATTGCTGCTATCGGCCAATAGAATAAACCAATATCTACTGTTCCAACAAAAGGAATATAAGTAGTGCTTGTGCCACCGCTTAGATAGATTGAGAGCAAGTATGCTGCTGCAACAAGGAATTGGAACAAAAGCTTTTGATATGCTTTTAAGCCAAGATTACGCTTCTTGACAACCTTTATGTAGTCATCAATAAAACCAACTGCACCAAATGCAACCGCCATCAGAAGTCCGGCATATATTTTAATAGTTGCAAGACGAGTTTCTTCTGATGTTGAATGAAACAAAGTAACGCACAATATAGTAGAAACTATAATTCCTGCAATGAACATAAATCCACCCATAAGCGGTGTTCCCTGCTTGCTTTTGTGCCACTTTGGACCGTCCTCAAGTATTGTAGAACCGAAATGAACCTTGCGTAGAAAAGGTATAAGCCATACTCCCATCAATGCCGATATTCCGAACGACACCGCCGCCGCAATAATGGTCCACATTCCTGTCATTATTATTCCACCCTTCAAATTTACTCTGTATATTTTTGACTTCAGAGTTGATTTATAACATTTAGAACCACCGCAAGCGGAACTCCCATAGCAACAAGTGTTGAAGAAACCGCAAGTACCAGTTCTACTGAAAGTTGGCTTGATTTTGAAAGCTTAACTCTTCCGATAACACCTGTGCCGAGAAGCTCAAATACAGTTTTGTCATCTTGTGGATTTATATTTTTAGCAATCAAATCCGCCTCATTGCTGTTAATAGAATAGAACAGCACATTTTTTTCTTTAATACTAAGATTTTCGCTGAACGAATAAGGAAGTACAATGTTATTAAATTTTTCAATAAAATCAGCATTAACTTCTTCCGCATCGCAAAGCACAAGAATAGTTTCAAGATTAAAATCTTTGAGAATATCTTCTTTGAGTAACGAAGCATTTAAAATGATAAAATCGCAAATCTTGCTTGCTGTCATAAGAGCATCTTTACAGCTATGTTCTTCTTGATTAAGAGTTGAAACAATAAAACCTGCCGAACGCAAAATTTTAGTCAAAAGCATTGTCGCCTGTTCTGCTGTCTCACCTAAAACAGCAATAAGTCTGACTTTCTTATCAATCATTCTTAATGCACCTCACATCTAACCATATCAACGGCTATACAGCTAAATACTTTAAGCTAATCTAAAAATATCTACATTATATTACTCTTTTGTTCAAAGGTGACGGTTATAACTGTTCCCCTTGATACAACCTTGCCCTTTTCTATGCTCTGAACCTCTGCGGTTACAGAATCATCGCTTGAAAATGTACCAGAAATTGTAATATTCAATCCAGATTGAGTTGCCAAATCAGATGCTTGAGACATACTCAATCCCTTAAAATCTGGAACTGTAACAGTATCACTCTCTGCTGAATCATCAGTATAAAGGATAACCGTACCACCCTTTGGAACATATGAATATGGGTCAGGGCTTTGTGATATAACTGTATCACCATCACCCTTTATAACTGCTTTAAGCTCAGCATTTGAAACTGCCGCAGAAGCCTCATCAACAGCCATTCCACCATATGCAGAAATCTGTGTGCTGAGATTTTCAAGCTCACTTTCACTATATTTCTTTTCAACACCAAGATAAGGCAAAACTTCAGACATAATATTTCTAAAGCAAGGACCTGCAACCGATGCACCATAGTAGCTATCACCAAGCGGTGTATCAAAGTAACAAAGCAAAGCAATCTCTGGGTCATCACATGGTGCAATACCGGCAAAAGATGCAATATAGTCATCTATGCCATCATTGTTATTATCTCTGTGAGTTTCTGATGTACCTGTTTTACCACCTATTCTATAGCCAGCTACATAACCATTCTTTGCACCACCGCTTATTGCGTTCTGCTCAAGCATAGCAAGAACTTGGTCTGCAACATCTTTACTTATAACCTGACGCTTAACTGTCGGTTCTGTAGACTTAATAACATTTCCATCAGAATCTGTAATCTGTGAAACGATATATGGCTGCATAAGCTTACCATCATTTGCAATAGCTGAAATAGCCATAATCATCTGCATAGGTGTAATCTGGAAGTTCTGACCGAAAGGTGCAACTGCAAGGTCAATATCATACATCTTGCCTTCAACACCATCTTGGTCAAAGAAAATATCCTCACTTTCACCAGGAAGGTCTATACCGGTTTTTTCAGAGAAGCCAAATGCAACATAATATTGATAGAATTTCTCTGCACCAAGCATAAAGCCCATCTGAACATAAGCAGGGTTGCAAGAATTCATCAATGCCTCAGTAAGAGTCTGGCTGCCGTGTCCACTAAAAAGGTGACAACCAATAGGTGCCGCTCCCTCATAAGGAATAATAGAACCTGTGCAGTTAAACCGAGTATTATCGTCAACAAGCTTTTCGCTCAAAACTGCCGCAGTTGTTACTGGCTTAAAAACAGAACCTGGAGTATACGTATCACTTATAGCCTTATTTCTCCATTGCTTAGTAAGAGCATCACTTGTTGCTTGGTCTTGTTCATTTTCTGGAAGACTTTCTATTTCTTTTTTAGTTTTTTCATCAGCAATATCAAACGGGTCGTTCGGGTCAAAGGAGTCTTCAACAGCCATTCCTAAAACCGCACCAGTCTTAACATTAACCATAATCGCACAACCACGGTTAGCGACCTTATTCTCTACAATAGCCTGCTTGACATACTTTTCCATAATTCGCTGAATCGTTTCGTCAAGGGTAAGTGTCAGATTATATCCATCTTGTGCCTCTATTTTCTGCTGATACTGATATGGCATATTTGTACCAATCGCATTTTGAGCAGTTATAATTCGTCCTGGCTTACCTGTAAGATACTCATCATATTGAGCCTCAAGACCTTCAAGACCTTGGCTGTCACTTCCGACAAAACCAAGAACGCTTCCAGCAAATTCATTAAGTGGGTAGCTTCTCTTAAAGTCCTCAACGGTATCAATCGCCTGAACAATACCATACTTTGATTTTATATCTTTAGCAAACTCAAGAACTTTATCACGAGTCTCAGTTTCTACTTGACGCTTCACCTCTATATAGTATGACTTTTTCAATGTCTTTTTATAAAGCTCTTCTGAATCAAGCTCAAGAATTTTTGCAAGACCATCGGCAACTATATGGCGTTCTTCATCAGTTTCAAGAAAAATCGGAGCAATAACTATTTTCCAGACAGTAGCACTCTGTGCAAGCACCTTACCGTTTCTATCATAAATACTTCCACGCTTTGCACTGATAGTAGTGTCGGCAAGCTGCTGATTAACAGCCCTTTTCTGAAGCTCAGGAGCCATATAGGTTTGAAGATAAAGAAGTCTTGCCGTAACTGAGCCGAAACCTGCAATCAAAATCACAAGCAAAACTATGAGCGACCTTCTCCAAAGCATAACTGTGGGACCTTTTTTTGCCATACTGTTCCTCCTTGTAATGCGAAAATAGGGTTGTAACAATTTGCAGTCACATCAGCAACCGCTTTGTTACAGCCCCGCCCTACTCTCCATACTTTTTTTGAAAGCTCTGCTTTATGACCAAAGACTTGTAAATGCGTCGGCTATCGTTTCAAAAACATTTTTAGGAGCATTTCCTTGCAGAATCTCTGCCTTATCCTCACCCGACATTGTAATAAATTCCTTTTGCATATTATCAGCCTTAGTCATACCAAGATTGCTTTCAGCATAGCTTTCGATTTTCTCCTCAGAAAGCTTACTGTCAATCTGAATCTGATATTGTGTCTGTTCACCCTCAAGTATGCTAATTTCATTCTCTGCTGCGACGATTTGAGTGTTTAACTCGTTTATAAGTACATTTGACTGTACAATAGTAATCGAAATAGCCGTAAAAATAACAACAAAAATAGAAATTGCAGCGACATAAAATATATTATGTCGTCTTCTTGCTTCCTTATCAATTTTTTCTTTAGGAAGCACTATCACATTATTCTTTTTAGGGTGTTTTTTAGGCTCAAGTTCAGGTGCAGCTTCAAATAAAGAGAGGTCATATGCACTGTTTACTTGCTCTTTCATTTCATCATCCCTTTCAGAATAGCTAACTATTCGTCAATTCTCTTATAATCCTTAATCTTCTCACAAACTCTTAATTTTGCACTTCTGCTTCTTGGGTTTTCCTCAAGCTCTTCATTAGAAGCTTCAATAGGCTTTTTTGTAACAAGCTTTGCACTTGGGGTATTACCACAAACGCAAATTGGAAAATCCTTTGGGCAAGTACAACCCTGACACCATTTTGCCATTCTCTGCTTAACGATTCTATCCTCAAGCGAATGGAAAGTAATTACTGCAAGCCTGCCACCGTTTTTCAGCAATGAAAAAGCTGCGTCAAGCCCTTCTGAAAGTCTATCAAGCTCGCCATTTACGGCAATTCTCAACGCTTGGAAGGTTTTTCTCGCAGGGTGTCCATCACGCCTTGCTTTTGCTGGATACGCATTAGCGACAATTTCCGCAAGCTCAAGCGTAGTTTCGATTGGCTTAACTGCTCTTCTCTGTTCAATAGCACGAACGATACTTTTCGCAAATTTTTCTTCACCATAGAGCGTAAGAATTTTGCAAAGCTCGTTGAAGGGGAGTGTATTTACTAAGTCCGCAGCAGTTGTACCATTTTTACTCATTCTCATATCAAGAGGTGCGTCGTGGTGATATGAAAAACCACGCTCCGGTGTATCAAGCTGTCTTGATGAAACGCCTATATCAAGCAAAATTCCATCAACTGAGTAAATCTCAAGCTTGTTAGCCGCCTCTTTCATTTCAGAGAAATTCGATTTATATATAGTTACCTTATTATCATTATCAAAGCGGTTATGTAGTGTCAAAATTGCCTCAGGGTCTTGGTCAATGCAGATAAGTCTGCCGTTTTCAAGTCTTTTTGCAATTTCTGACGAATGACCGCCACCACCTGCCGTACCGTCAATATAGATTCCGTCAGGTTTAATATCAAGATTTTCAATCGTTTCGTTCAACAGAACAGGTTTGTGTACAAATTCCATAGTTAAATTCCAAGTGAAGACATTAAATCAAACATATTATCTTCAGTAACCTTATTGTTATATTCGTTCCATCTGTCAAGGTCCCAGATTTCGGCTTTAAGTCCTGTGCCTATGATTACAACATCTTTTGTAAGGCCCGCGTAATCTCTAAGTGGCTGTGGAATCAAAACTCTGCCCTGCTTATCAGGCTCAAGCTCTGCCGCCCCTGAAAACAGGAAACGCTGAATATCCTTTGTCTGTGAGCTTGGAAGACCTCTCAACTTTTCGCCAAGACTATCCCAATCACTCTTAGAAAGCACCGAAAGGCAGTTATCAAGACCTCGTGTAATATAAAATACACCACCAAGCTCTTCACGAAACTTAGCAGGCATAATCACACGACCTTTAGAGTCAATATTATGTTGGTATGTTCCCATCAACATAATCTGCCACACAATAGGTAAATGAGTTCCGTTTTATTCACTTCGCTCTACTTTTACCCACCTTTCACCACTTTATGTAATTATTATAGTATACCGCCCCCAAAAAAGCAAGTATAAAGCAATGAAAAGAATAACCAAATTTTTATAAAGGAATAGTAAATCATACATTATTATATTAAAAAAAACAACACATAATGCAGATGAACTGAGAATTTAAAAACTACAATATATAGTGTTATTTTATTTATGCATACAATAAAAATAATATATAATGTGGCCTTATATACATTTTAGCACAATTCGCATTAAAAAGCTACAAAAAATTCATAATTATTAAATTTTCGTTACTTTTACCAATAAACTCACTCTTTTTGAATCAATGATTAAAAATTCATTATTCTTTTTTCTTTTTAATAACAATAAGCTATAAAAGGCCTTAAAATCCTCTATTTTATGCGGTTTTTGCCTCGTCTTAAATATCGACTATTCTTATGTAAAATAGGTATAAAATATGCAAAAATGCGGCTTTTTACTCAAAATCGACACCTGATACCATCGTTTAATATAGCATATTATAAACCGCTATATTCAATCAATTTGTTACAAAATAAAAACCTTTGTTTTTTGTGCATTTTAACGAAACTTTTTATTATATTATCGTTTTAAAGATTTTATGTTGGGGAAAGCTACAAATTTTAACCCTTTTGAGCTTATAAGGAACTTCTCATCATTGGCACTTTGTCAATGTTTTGTTACTTTTAAGTTTAAAGTTGTATTTTTAGTTGAATAATTTATGCAACTAATTCTTGACAATACAAGCTTACCTTGCTATTATTGAAGAAAGACAACCACTAAATGAGGAGGAAATAGCTATGAAAAATATACTCGTTTCAGGTCTTATAAACATCGAAACAACCGCATCTGTAGACTCATTTCCCATTGAATATCAAGCCATAGATTATAATTTTTTCGGTGTAAATTCAATGCCATCTGGTGTAGGTCTGAACCTCGCCTCAGCACTGACAACTCTTGGCGATAAGGTTTCACTACTTTCTATTTGCGGAAATGATACCTTAGGTTCAGTTATCAAGCAAGAACTTAAAAATAGAAATATCAGCTCAAAGCATATTCTATCCATTCTCTCACAAACTCCACAATCCGTTGTTCTCTATGATAAAAACGGCAAAAGACAGATAATCTGCGACCTAAAAGATGCTCAAGAAACCACATATAATATAGACATATTCAAAACAGAAGCTAAAAACTGTGATTGTCTATGCCTCTGCAATATCAATTTTTCAAGAGAAATGCTCCCTATCGCAAAAGAACTCAATAAGCTAATAGTTACAGATGTTCATGTTATTTCATCTCTTGATGATGAATATAATCGTGACTTTATGCAGTACGCAGACATTTTATTTATGAGTAATGAAAATCTTGGTAATGCAAAATCATTTGTTAAAGAAACCGCAAAACACTTTGGAAATTCTATAATTGTAGTTGGAATGGGTTCTCAAGGCTCATTGCTTTATACTAAATCTGATGATAGCTTTACTGAACTTCCTATTTACAAAACACGCAAAGCAGTTAATACAATTGGTGCAGGCGATGCCTTGCTTTCCGCTTTTACACATTTCTACACAAACGGCTGTTCTCCAAAAGATTCTCTAAAACTTGCATCAATTTTCGCTTCATACAAAATTGGAGATAAAAGTGCTTCATCAGGTTTTCTTACAGAGCAAGAACTTTTAAAACTCGCTGAAAATATATAGTTAATATAAATAATATCATTTTTAAAATTTATATAATAATTATTTATTTTACTTATTGTAATATGTTTAATATTGTGCTTTAATATGTAAAAGAAAAGATTTTTATTCTTTTATATATCTAGAAAGGGAAATGATAAAAATGAAATTATTTGAGTTGATTGTTATATTCGTAGTTTTAGCTATAGACACAGTTTTACTAATTTGGGATTTAAAAGAAAATAATCATAAACATTCAAAAAGGAAAAAAGATGGACAAAGAGCAAATCATTTCAACACTAATAAATCTTAATTTTTCAAGACTTGAGGCTGAAATCTATATAACACTTCTTGGGGGCGAAATGTCTGGGTATCAGATTTCCAAAAAAATTGAAATAGCAAGACCGTCTGTTTATGCGGCACTTGAGCATATGTTTGAAAAGGGAATCGTTCAAAAGATTCAAGGCAATAGTTCAGAATATAAAGCTCAGCCACCACAAATAATCTTCAAAAAGCTCAGCAAAGAATTTTCAGAGAATGCTATTTTTGCTGAACAAACACTCACACAGTATTCAGAAAATCACTTTGAGAATCGTCTTTCCGCAATAAAAGGCATAAAAACCATAATTGAATATGCCAAAGATATGATTATCAAAGCTCAGAAGGAAGTTTTTATAAACACAGATTTAGAGTTGTCTATTTTTAAAGCTGAAATAGAAAAAGCCTCTGAAAATGGTACAGAAATTACAGTTTTTTCATTCTATGAACCAGATACAGAGCTTCCTTGCAAAATTTTCACCCATAATAGACACAATAAGCATATCGCAAGCCGTCTTATGCTTTCATATGATGAATCTGAAACTCTTATAGCTAATTCCGATAATTCAGGCGAATGGTTTGCCTCTATAACAAATAATCCATTGCTTGTAGAGATTATAACAGAGCATATCCATAATGACATCTACCTTTTAAAGCTAAGAAATGAATATAGTGATGAAATCTATGATAATCTAAGAATCGGTTCATATTTCGAATCTCACAATAAAATAGTAAAATAAAGACAGCGTGTATCAAACTAAAATTGATACACGCTGTCTAATTTAATAAATCACTGAATTGAGCAATCGAGATAATGTTCAAGCTCTTCCTCATCCTTCTTTTTCTTGTCCTTAAAGATAAGAAATGCTGTAACAGCAGAGGCAATCGCAACAGTACCTGCAACAATCGCTATAATCCAACCAAAATTTTTCTTGAAATTCATAACTTGCACCTCCGTTAATTTATCAAGTAACTTATTCATATAATAATCTATTTTAAACAAAAAGTCAAGCAATATAACCAAGTATTCAAAAAAAGTCCATAAAAAATTGTTACAAACAGTGACTATTGTAAAAAACATTTCTCGACAAAGTTCCAAAAAAATCGTCACAGCCTATCATAATAGCTGTGACGATTTATAGTTTTATATGTATATTTATTTTTTTGCAGTAATCTTTTTTTCCGTTCCGTTTATAATTCTTTTTATGTTGTCTTTATGTCTGTATATAACCATTATCGCTATAATCAAAGTTATAAAGGTTGCAAAGAATACAAAGACAAGCGAATTAGATGGGTTAGGCATATAGTCTAAGAAGTACCTAAAACAGAAAGTAGTAATCGGATAAACCGACGCATTTACTAAGGCACACTTAGAGATAACTTTTGTTGTTGCAAACATAATCGCAAATACAACAAGTGCAGCTACAAGTGTTCTCCAGTCTGTCATAAGCATAACAGAAGCAGTTGTAACAACACCCTTACCACCCTTAAAGCCATAGAAGATTGGATACATATGACCTAAAACACAAGCCAAGCCTGAAATGTAGAAAGCATATTGTCTTACAAGATTCATTTTTTCGTCATTAAACCCTATAAGAATAAGGTATGCAATCAGAATCGAAACAACTCCTTTAAGAAAATCTCCTATAAATGTCACTATCGCAGGACCTTTTCCGACAGTACGCAGAACATTTGTGAAGCCTGCGTTTCCGCTGCCCATAGTTCTTATATCCTTATGGGCAACGATTCTTGTTGTAATGATTGAAGTATTTATACTTCCGATAAGATATGCAATAACTGCCGCAATCAAAATATAAATGCCATATCTACCAAAAACAAAGCTAAATTCCTCACCAAAGCTCACGCAAAATCACTCCTATTCTTTATCTCCACGCTCACGAACTATAAATCGCACTGGTGTTCCCTCTAAGCCAAAGGTATCTCTGATTCGGTTTTCGAGGTATCTCTGATATGAGAAATGGAATAAATCTGATGAATTTACAAAACATACGAATGTTGGCGGCTTTACAGAAGCCTGAGTCATATAGTAAATCTTGAGTCGTCTGCCCTTATCTGTTGGAGGCTGTACACGAGCGGTAGCTTCAGCAAGAATATCGTTGAGCATACCAGTCTTTATTCTCATTGCATTAGCATTAGCCGCAGCATTTATATGTTCAAAAAGGCTATCTAAACGCTGACCAGTCTTTGCAGAAATAAATACTATCGGTGCATAAGACATAAACGAGAAATCATTCTCAAGGCTTTCACGCATCTTTTGCATAGTTTTTCCATCTTTTTCAACAGCGTCCCACTTATTAACAGCAATTATACAAGCCTTGCCTGATTCGTGTGCTAAGCCTGCAATCTTAGAATCCTGGTCTGCAAAGCCCTCTGTCGCATCAATCATAATAACGCAAACATCGCTTCTTTCGATTGCCATTTTCGCACGAATAACACTATATTTTTCGATTTCGTCATCTACCTTGGTCTTTCGTCTTAATCCCGCTGTATCAGTAAAATTAAACTCACCGAAATCATTCTTTACAAGTGTATCAATACTATCACGAGTAGTACCAGCAATATTTGAAACTATGCAGCGTTCCTCGCCCGTAATGCGGTTAATAAGAGAAGACTTTCCGACATTAGGTCTGCCAATAACTGCAACATTGATAATCTCGTTATCTTCATCTTCGTTAGCCTCCTCTGGAAGCAAATCATAAACCGCGTCGAGCAAATCGCCTGTACCTGTTCCGTGAACAGATGAAACCTGAATAGGATCGCCTAAGCCGAGATTATAAAACTCATAAAATTCAGGGTCAGGCTCACCGATTTTATCGCACTTATTTACGCACAAAACAACGGGTCTGCCACTCTTTTGGAGCATTGTTGCAACCTCTTGGTCAGTAGCTACAAGACCTGATTTTACATCTGTAACCAAAATAATGACATCAGCCGCTTCTATGGCAAGCTGAGCCTGTCTTCTCATCTGACTCAGGATAATATCATTAGAATAAGGCTCGATACCACCTGTATCAATCAGCGAAACCTTTCTGTTTCTCCATTCACATTCGCCAAAGATTCTATCCCTTGTAACGCCGGGCGTATCATCGACTATTGCAATACGCTTTCCGATAAGCTTGTTAAAAAGCGTACTTTTGCCGACATTTGGACGGCCGACAATCGCAACTACTGGTCTTGCCATATTATCAACTCCCTTTTTTCATAAACTTGTACCAATAATATTTAAAGAAAAAAATAGAGAAGGATTGCTCCTTCTCCCACTTAAAAAGAAACGATTAAGCTTCCTTTTTAATTACTTCTCTGCCATTGTAATAGCCACAGCTTCCGCAAACCTTGTGCGGTGCTTTGTATTCGCCGCAGTTAGGGCATCTCATAAGGGCAGGAGCATTGAGCTTCCAGACATTTGAGCGTCTTTTATCTCTTCTCGCCTTTGACGTTTTTCTCTTAGGTACTGCCATTTTTATAAACCTCCTTGCCTGAAATCTTTTACTGCAAAAGTGCTTTTAGCACAGCTAAACGAGGGTCTGGCTCGTCTTTATCGCAACCACATTCTCCATCGTTCAGATTTTTTCCGCACCTTTGACATAATCCCTTGCAATCCTTTTTACATAGTAACTTTGCTGGAAACTCAAGAAAAATATCATCTCTCAGCAAATCTTCAATTTCAAGGTTATAGTCAGGTACTTCTATATATTCGTCACTGCTTTCATTAGAAAGCGAAAGAACGAGTATATGCTCAAAGTGATAGTTTAAAACCCTTGTTGTACTCTTTCCGCATCTATCACAATCGAAAATAACCTCAAGCTCAACATCAGCATCAAGAGTAATAAGACCAGCTCTGTTTCTAACTAAAACATCAGCCTTAACAGGTTTTTCAAAGCGTCTTGCCTGCAATTCCTCTCCAAGCAGAAACTCAAAAGAGGTTTCTAAGCTTTCACCCTCGGTTAAAAATACTTTTTTAAGTTCAAGAAGCATATAATCACCACCGTGGATTTTAAAAAAGTGCCGAGATGCAGACGCAAGACACTTGCGTTCTAATAACGCACTATCAATAATTATAAAGACTTTCTCGCATTTTGTCAAGTAAAAATCGAAAAAAGCTACAACTTTTTCAAGAACAAATTTCTTGATTAAAACGCTATTTTTTCGCAGGCTTTTTGAAAAGTTCCTTTGCACCTATAAATAAAAGCAGTACCCCAAAAAGTTTAGAAAGCCAATAGCCATCTATGAAATCAGAAATTATAGAGCCTATTATTGCTCCGCAAATTCCCATAAAAGCAAAGGGAACTGCAAGCTTCCAATTTATCAGCTTTCTTTTAGTATATATAACAACTGAAAAAATTGCAGGAAGTATGAAGAATATTAGGTTTATTCCTTGTGCTTGTTGCTGTGGAATTTCAAGAAATAAGGTCAGACAGATTATTAAAACTCCGCCTCCGCCCATTCCGAGTGAGGCAAAAATTCCTGAGATTATTCCAGAAATCGCTCCTATAAGAAAGTTCATCGTATAATCAGCCTTATCCCTGCCCAAAGCATCATAAGTGCAAAGATTTTTCTAAGCATATTTCCACTAAGCTTTTTCATCAGCACAACGCCTATGGCAGAGCCAAGCAAGCCCCATAGCAGATATGGCCAAGCATCATAAACAGAAACCGCTCCCTGTTGGAGATAGAATAAAGCACTCACTGCACATATGGGTAAAATTACTGCAACACTTGTTGCGTGAGCCTGTTTTTCAGAAAGCTTAGTTTTAAGAATGGGTACAACTACCATTCCTCCTCCAGCCCCCAACATTCCGTTTAGAAATCCTGCCAAAGTTCCCCAAAGCGAAAACAGCTTTTTCTTCATAGAATCCCACCGCTTTTTTCAATATTACATCTATTTTCCCACAGGATAAGGGAAATATTCATAGATTATAAAAAAGCTTTAACCTACAATAACCTTTCCCTCTGGAAGAATTTTTCCATTAGGATTAGCTTTTCTGCCTGAAACTGAAAGGAACAATGCAAGTGGTCCTACTCGACCTATGAGCATAGTAAGTATCAAAATAAGTTTTGAGACAATCGAAAGATTTGCTGTGACCGATGCTGAAAGCCCTGTTGTAGAATATGCCGAGGTCGTTTCAAGTAATATATTAAACATAGATATATTCTGTTCGCTTTCTATTGCGGCAATAATGCCTGTAATGACAAGAATATATGTTAATGATATAACTGAAATTGCAATAGCACTATTTACAACCTTCTGATTTATTTTATGCTTACCAAAAACAGTTCCGTCCTTACCTTTAAGTACGCTTATAACCGTTGCAAAAATAACAACAATAGTTGTAGTCTTAACACCGCCACCTGTTGAAACAGGTGATGCACCTATAAACATCAATATTACAGTAATAAACTTCGTCACATCGTGAACCTGACTTAAATCAACAGCTGCAAAACCTGCTGTTCTTGAAGTTACAGACTGAAAGAATGAAACATTTATCTGTTCGGCAATGCCTCTGCCAGAAAGTGTATTGCTACACTCGCTTACGAAAAATGCAATCGCACCAAATACTATTAAAATTCCTGTTGTTATAAGCACTATTTTAGAATGATAGGAAACTTCTATACGCTTTCTCTTGCGAGTAATTTTCTCCTTAATCTGTTTCTGAAGGTCAAATACAACCAAAAACCCTATTCCACCCACTACTATCAAAAGCATAACAATAACCGAAACATAAATATCATTCGCAAAAAGAATCATTCCTTTGCCCGGCTCAATAAATCCAAAAAGGTCAAAACCTGCATTGCAAAATGATGATATAGCTGTAAAAATAGAAATCCATATTCCAAGCAAACCAAATTTCGGTATAAATGCAAAGCTTAACAATATTGCTCCAACAATTTCGCAAGAAAATGTCATAAGCATTATAATTTTAATCAACTTAGGAATATCTGTAATACTTCCACTTGTATACTCCTTAACAATCTGCAAATCACGCAAACCAAGCTTTTTTCTTGCAATAAGCGTAAATGCAGAAGCAAATGTAAGCAATCCAAGTCCGCCACATTGAATCAGCACTAATATTACTGCTTGTCCAAAGTACGACCAACCAGTAAAGGTATCACATATACTCAATCCTGTTACACAGGTCGCCGATGTTGCTGTAAATAAACAATCAATAAACGGTTTTGATACACCATCAGCAGATGAAAACGGCAGCTTTAAAAGCAAGCCACCTAAAAGCATTAAAAGTACAAAGCTCAAAACAACAAGTCTGATTGGAGTAAAGGATTTTATTTTCTTTAAAAATCCACCCTCTATTTTTTCATTAATCAAAATTTCTACCTCTCTGAATTTACAGCTATACGCATTATTTTTCTTATATGATGTATAATACTACTATTATTATAAAAAATCAAGCATACTAAGAACACAAATAAACAGACAGCAACTGTTAAATTGCTGTCTGAATACTCATAATATTATTTTGTAACTGTAATTTTGAAATACTTAGTAGCAGTCTTTCTATTTGCATCTGCAATCTTAACTGCAAATTCATACTTAATAGCTCTTACAGGCTTTTTAGTAAATGTTGCATTAGTTGTAGTTCCTGTTAAAGCTGTCCACTTAGAATCGCCTTGAGGTCTGCAATAATACTTATACTTATATGGTGCTGTTCCACCTGTTGCCTTTGCTGCAAGCTTAACAGAGCTGCCAAGCTTAATATTTGTTGCACTGATTGTTGATACATTAGAAAGTGCTGGATTAACCCATACTTTAAAATACTTAGTAGATGTTTTTCCTTTTGCATCTGCAATCTTAACTGCAAACTGATAAGTGATTGCTCTTGCAGGCTTTTTAGTAAGTGTTGCATTAGTTGTAGTTCCTGTTAAGGCTGTCCATTTAGAATCTCCCTCAGGCTTGCAATAATACTTAAATTTGTAAGGTGCTGTTCCACCTGTTGCACTTGCTGTAAGCTTAATAGAACTGCCAAGTGTAATATTTGTTGCACTAATTGTTGAAGTATTTACAAGGGGTTGAGAAATCTTTGGTATAACAGTTATATCGGTTTTATCTCCGCATACTGTACAATGATGTGATTTACTTCCTTCTGATGTAGTAGTTGGTTCAACATCTATCGTCCAATCCTTAGAATAGCTATGTGCTATTTTAGGAACAATCTCGTTCTTAGTTTCGCCACAGATAGAGCAAGTATACGATTTGCTTCCCTCTTTAGTACAGCTTGCTGCTACATCAGATGTAAGCTTATAATCATGTTTGCATACTGCTGTAATATCAGTAGTATATGTAACTCCATTGTATGTTGCGTATACCCTCATAGTACCTAAATCTTTAGCTGTTATAAAAAGTCTTCCTGATGAAAGGTAATAATCAAAGGAATCATAACTGCCACCCAGTGACCAAGAGAAATTCAAGGTTTTAAGTGGATTATTATAAGGCACTACTGAAATAGTATCTCCGACATATACAGTATAGTTATCCTCTTTAAAACCAAGCTCATTATACTGGCTGTCTTTATCAAAGAGGTCGAAGAAATTAACATCATATGAGATTGATGTTGAAATACCATCCTTTTTTAGACCATTAATCTTAACACTTACAGTATCATTTTCAGGAAATTGACCAACATTAAAAATAATACATCTATTCATACCGTAACCATCATTATTTACAGTAAGATAATTTGTTTTCATATCAGTAGATGTCTTATCAAGATGCCACGATTTATTAAGCAGCTTTGAGCTTAAATCTACCGTAATATTTTCAAGGCTTGGGTACTCATAGCTTGAATTCAGACTTACAGAGAAAGCATATCCATAGCTTGATTGTGTATAGATTTCATTTGGCATATTTTTAGGTGGCCATGTTACATAATCACCAGTAAAGCTTTCACTTCTCGTTCTGTCAAAGGCATACATTGCAGTATAGTTTTTAACAAAGCCAAAGCCAGTTTGTTTCATTGCGGGGTTAAGTACCCAGCGTCTATGACCAACTCTATCGATATTGCTTGCGTCTGTATCTGCAACATATCCATCTATAACAGATGAAGTAATATTAGAAAAACCACTTGCAATATTAGAACTTTTTGCACCATTACTTCCAAGCTTATAAAGCTCATCAGACATTCCAGATGGTTGTGATGGATAATGCGTTAAAACATCATTTGAGGCATTAACCAAAGACGCCGCTTGAGTAGTTTCGTTATAAAAATCATTTAGCGTAACATCTGCTGGCAAACCTGCAAGGTATCTGCAAAAATTAACTGAATTAAGTGCTTGAATTCTATCATCAAGCGAAATATCACCCATATCATATGGTTTTTTTGTTGAGTAATCTTTTGTATACTCAACATCTTTTAAAACAGAAAATTCCATTTCAGAATATTTTTGTCTAATTTCTTCCTGTGTTGGATAATCAAGTTCATATGCGCTTACATCTGTTGGTTTAGCAATAGCCGTAGCGGCAAGTAAAACAAGCGTTGTAGCTCCAATATACTTCATTAATCTTACACCCTTCATAATACACACCCCTTTAATTGTAAATTTACGACAATTTTATATTATATATCATACTTTATTTTATGTCTATTGTCAATATAACAATAACAATACATAAATCAGTATTAATAAAAAGTTTGAGTGAAGCTTTTTACTTCCTTACAGGAAAAATGCGAGGGCGAACTATGTTCGCTCAGTATCTACTTCAGCTATGGCAATTTAAAAGTGGCAATTCGCCACAAAACACAACGGGCAGCATTTCAAATTCTGAAACGCTACCCGTTTTTATCACATCAAATTAAGATGCTGTATCATTTTTTTTAGGTCTTTTTTTTGCCTTAGACTTTTTAGTTTCCGCAGGTAATGCAGTAAGCTTAGATTCATCATGCTCCACATCAGCTAAAGCACTATCTTCAACAGCCTCTTTAGTAATAATAACCTTAGTTACTGATGGGTCTGATGGAATCGCATACATAAGCGGAGTAAGAATACTCTCCATTATAGAACGCAAACCTCTTGCACCTGTTTTTCTTTCGAGTGCCTTCTGAGCAATAGCACTTAAAGCACCCTCATCAAAATCAAGCTCTACTCCATCAAGTGCAAACAGCTTTGAATACTGCTTTATAATTGAATCCTTAGGCTCACGAAGAATCTTTACAAGAGCCTCCTCATCAAGACCATCAAGAGCTGTAATAACAGGAAGTCTGCCAACAAGTTCAGGAATAAGTCCAAACTTAACTAAATCCTGAGGAATAACCTCACTCATCCATTTAGTCTGGTCAAGCTCCTGCTTTGTCTTAACATCAGCCATAAAGCCAAGGCTTGTAGAATCCATTCGTCTTTCAACAGTCTTTTCAAGACCTTCAAAAGCGCCACCGCAGATAAAGAGAATGTTCTTTGTGTTAATCTGAATAAACTCTTGCTGTGGGTGTTTTCTGCCTCCTTGCGGAGGTACATTAGAAACAGTTCCCTCAAGGATTTTCAGAAGTGCCTGCTGAACGCCTTCACCGCTGACATCACGAGTAATGGAGGGATTTTCTGACTTTCTTGAAATCTTGTCTATTTCGTCAACATAGATGATTCCGCATTCAGCAAGCTCAATATCGAAATCAGCCGCCTGAATAAGTCTGAGAAGAATATTTTCAACATCTTCACCGACATAGCCTGCTTCTGTAAGAGTAGTAGCATCAGCTATTGCAAACGGAACATCAAGTATCTTCGCAAGAGTTTGTGCGAGATAGGTTTTACCTACACCAGAAGGGCCGAGCATAAGAACATTACTCTTATTGATTGTAACATCATCGTCAGTATCGTGTAAATTTATTCTCTTATAATGATTATAAACCGCAACTGATAAAGCAATCTTAGCCTTATCCTGACCGATAACATATTCATCAAGCTTAGCCTTAATCTCTTGTGGCTTCAAAAGATTGAATGAGCCACCTGCGAAGAAATCCTCATTTTCGTCATCGTCCTCTGCGTGCAGAATAGATGAGCAAAGCTCTACACATTCATCACAGATATATGCACCTCTGCCCTGAATCATTCTGCCGACAAGCTCCTGCGATTTTCCGCAGAATGAGCAAAGAACGGTTCTGTCACTGCTTTTTGTAGACATTCGTGAACTCCTTTATTTATCTATGAGAAATAACCTTATCAATAAGACCGTATTTGAGAGCCTCATCAGCTGTCATAAAGTTATCTCTTTCTGTATCCTTTGCGATAACATCATATGGTTGACCTGTTCTTTCGGAAAGGATAGTGTTAAGCTTTTTCTTTGTTTGGATAATATGGTCAGCATGAATCATAATGTCTGTTGCTTGACCCTGAGCACCACCACTTGGCTGGTGAATCATAATATCAGAATTAGGAAGAGCAAGTCTTTTGCCCTTTGTGCCTGCTGCGAGCAAGAAAGCACCCATACTTGCAGCCATACCCATACAAATAGTAGAAACATCACACTTGATGTAATTCATTGTGTCATAAATAGCCATACCGTCTGTAACAGAACCACCTGGACTATTGATATAAAGACAAATATCCTTAGATGCGTCCTGTCCCTCAAGGAAAAGAAGCTGAGCGACAACAAGGCTTGCAGTTACATTATTAACTTCCTCTGTGAGCATAATAATTCTGTCGTTTAAAAGTCTTGAATAAATATCGTAGGAACGCTCTCCTCTGCTTGTCTGTTCAATAACATAAGGTATTGTTGCCATATAAAAAACCTCCTTCAAATAACGGTAATCAAAGCATAGACATTTCTAAGCTAAAATAATCAATTTATTTTGAAATTATGCTTCTTCGCCAGCTGCCTCAACAGCACTCTCCTGAACGAGCTTCATAGCCTTCTCGTTCTTAACATCTTTCGCAATATCTTCAGCAGTAAATGCAGCCTTTACACGAGCAACATCTACCTTATATGCCTCAGCAAGCTTATTGTACTCTTCTTCGATTTCTTCTTCAGAAGCGTCAATGCCCTCTGCCTCAGCAACAGCTCTGAGAGCAAGTCTTACTTTAACCTGAGCCTCTGCTCTCTCCTTATACTGCTCACGGAGTGCCTGCTCATCAAGACCTACATACTGCATATATGTGTTGATGTCAAGACCCTGTGCACGAAGGTTCATCTCGAACTCGCCAATGAAGTTGTCGATAGCATTCTCATACATAGCGTCTGGAATCTCAGCAACGAGCTTTTCAGCAAGGCTCTTAGCAACCTGATTGTTCTTATCGTTCTTAGCTTCTTCTTCACGAGCCTTAGCAAGCTTTTCCTTGACATCAGCTCTATAATCAGCAACAGTCTCAAATTCACTTACATCTTTAATAAATTCATCGTCAACCTCAGGAAGCTCACGCTTCTTGATTTCGTGGAGGTTAATCTTGAATTCGGTAGCCTTGCCAGCGAGTTCTTCTGCCTGATAATCCTCAGGGAAAGTTACATTGATTGTGAATTCCTCGCCTGCATTATGACCAACGATTTGCTCCTCAAAGCCAGGGATAAACTGACCTTCGCCGAGTGTAAGGCTGTAGTTTTCTGCCTTACCGCCATCGAAAGCTTCACCATCGAGGAAGCCTTCAAAGTCGATAACAGCTACATCGCCGTTTTCAGCTGCTCTGCCTTCAACAGTAACGAGTCTTGAGTTTCTCTCCTGAACTCTCTTAATATCGTTATCAATATCTTCTTCTGTAATCTCAAGTGACATTGGCTTATACTCAATGCCCTTATAGTTCTCAATAGAAACCTCTGGCTCTACTGTAACAGTAGCCTTAAATACAAAACCATCCTTGCCTGCATTTTCAACATCGAGGTCAATCTTATCTCTTACGAGAGTAAGACCAGCTTCCTTAGCAGCATTCTCGAGTGCTTCAGGATAAAGGTCCTTCATAGCGTCCTCATAGAATACCTCTGAACCATACATCTTCTCGATGATAGCTCTTGGAGCTTTGCCCTTTCTGAATCCAGGTATGTTAATTCTCTTAACTTCCTTCTTGTAAACCTTGTTAACAGCGTTCTCGAAAGTTACGCCGTCAACTTCAACGGTAAGTTCATAACGGTTAGTTTCAACCTTGTTTGATGATTTTAATGACATTTAATATTCCTCCTGAAAAGCTGCAAAATATAGTATATTATATCATAAGATTTCAAGCAATTCCATACTTTTTTGAAATTTATTTTTTATAGTTCCGAAAAAGACTTATTTATATAACTCTTATCGGGTCAAATTTGAGATAATCGGCAGAAATAAGCTTGAATTGTATTCCATACTTTTCTCCCTCGAATGCGTATCTTGCACCCGAACCATGAATATGCCCATAGAAACAGCGTTTTATTCCGCTATCAATAAGAACATTCAGGATTTCTTCACATTCAGCGTTTCCATAAATTGGCGGATAGTGCAAAAATACTATTGGTTCTAAATCAGTAGCCTTTGCAAGCTCAATAGATGTATTAAGTCTGCCAACCTCACGCATAAGGATTCTTTTATCCTCATCGCTTTCGGCATCATAGAACCAGCCTCTTGAACCGCATATTGCAATTCCGTCAGCAGTAAAGCAATTATTATGCAGAATAGAAATTGTACTCCAACCCTTTTCGGCTAAATAACGGTCCATTTTGCTTTTGGTATCCCACCAATAATCATGGTTGCCTTTTATAAAAATCTTCTTGCCAGGTAAGTTATTTATAAAGGAAAAGTCAGCGTCAGTATCCTTTAGCCTCATCGCCCAAGAAATATCGCCCGAAACAACAACTGTATCTTCATCAGAAACCGCTCTTGTCCAGTTTTCTTTGATTCGCTCAGTATAATTATGCCAACCCTTAAAAACATCCATCGGCTTATTTGTGCCAAGCGATAAATGCAAATCAGCTATTGTAAAAACCGCCACTTCTTCACCTCTCCTTTTAATGATATACCAAACAACATAAGATTTGTACTCCACAGCATCTATAAATCTTCTAAATGGGCAAACATAGTTCGCACTTACTTATTTTTGTTTTGATAAGTTAGTTACTTCAACTATGTATTGTTACTCGCTTATATATCGAGAGCCTTGAGAACCACATCTTTCATCTCGTCTGCTGCACAAGTTGTTGTGAAACGAACCTCTGCATTTTCAAGCTCTGCAAGTGGCTTTGGAACTTCTGTTCCTGTAAGCTTAGAAAGCTCCTTAACTGTTGCAAATTCATCATCGCTTACGGCCTCTGGTGCGATTGAGCCAAGAACATTCTTAGCAAACTTATATGGACTTGCTGTTGATGCGATAATAGCTGGTGTTGCCTTATCGCCTGTCTTTTCAACATACTGCTCATATACATTAACTGCAACCGCTGTATGTGTATCGCAAAGATAGTGTTCCTCATCATATGTTTTCTTAATAGTAGCCTGAGTACCCTTATCATCACAAGAACCACCAAAGAACAATTCGTCAAGCTTTGCCTTTACGCTATCATCAACAGTATACTTGCCTGTTTCTGAAAGTGATTTCATATATTCGGCAACCTTAGCGTCATCATTGCCTGTGAGATGATAAAGAAGTCTTTCGAGGTTACTCGAGATAAGAATATCCATAGATGGTGACATTGTTGCATAGAAGTTTCTGTTTCTGTCGTATGTGCCTGTTGCAAGGAAATCTGTGAGAACATTATTTGCATTTGAAGCACAGATGAACTTATTTACAGGAAGTCCCATATTCATTGCGTAAAAAGCAGCAAGAATGTTACCAAAGTTACCTGTTGGAACTGTGATATTAATCTTTTCGCCATTTGCAATCTTGCCTGCGTTAATCAAATCGCAATAAGCTGAGAAATAGTATACAATCTGTGGAAGAAGTCTGCCCCAGTTGATTGAGTTTGCACTTGAGAAGAGCTTGTTATTATCAGCAAGCTGTGCCTTTATTGCATCGTTAGTGAAAATCTTTTTAACACCTGTTTGAGCGTCGTCAAAGTTACCCTTAATAGCAAAAACATTGACATTGTTGCCCTTTTGAGTTGTCATCTGACGCTTTTGCATCGGGCTTACGCCGTCAACAGGGTAGAATACCATAATCTTTGTTCCGTCAACATCTTTAAAGCCCTCAAGAGCAGCCTTACCTGTATCACCAGAAGTAGCAACAAGAATAACAGCTTCCTTGCCGTCATGAACCTTGTGCATAGACTTTGTCAAAAGATGTGGAAGAATCTGAAGTGCCATATCCTTGAAAGCAGATGTAGGACCATGCCAAAGCTCAAGGATATACATATTCTCATCGCCATTATGAAGATAAGAAATAGGAGCAGGATTATCGCCGCCGAATTTTTCTGCGGCATAAGCAGCGTCTACACTTTCGCTGATTTCTTCTGCTGTAAAGTCTGAAAGGAAATCTGCAAGAATTTTCTTTGCCCTGCCCTTATAATCGAGCTTAGAAAGAGCAAGAAGCTCATCAGCAGAATACTTAGGAAGCTCCTGTGGTACGAAAAGACCACCCTCCTCAGAAATACCCTGAGAAATCGCCTGAGCCGCTGTAACAACCGTATTTTTGTTTCTGGTACTGTTATACTTCATAAAAAGTCCCTCTTTCAATTTTGTTTGTTAGCCTTCCCTTAGAACCTTAATAAAAAGTTTCTTGCATTATTAAAGAAAATATCTTCTAAAAGCTTTTCATTGTAGTTATGCTTCAAGAAAAGCTCATAAAGCTTATTCATAGATTCAATTCCAGTCATATCAATCGGAATATCTGTTCCATCAAAATCAGTGCCTATGGCAAGAGTTTTTTCTCCGCCAAGTGAAAGAAAATGTTCTGCGTGTCTGAGAACATCAAGCATACAAGCTTTGTCCTCGTCCTCACGCAGGAATCCTCTGCTGAGATTAAGACCGACAATTCCGCCCTTATCTCTTATAATAGAGAATTGCTCATCTGTAAGATTTCTTCTATGCGGACAAATTTGCTTTGAATTTGAGTGTGTCGCACAAAATGGCCTTGTTGAAAGCTCTGCAACATCATAGAACATTGGCACGCTTGAATGTGATACATCAACAGCTATGCTATTCTGCTCCATCTTAGCAACAACAGATTTGCCGAAATCGGTTAATCCCTTTGCACCCTCAACTCCGATACCATCGCCAAGCTCACAATTTCCATTCCAAGTAAGCGTCATAATTTTAACGCCACATTTGGCAAGATAGTCTACATTTTCAAGTTTTCCACCGAGAACCGCACCGCCCTCAACGGTCAGCACAACTCCCTTACCCTTTTTAGACTCAATCTCTATAATGTCATCTTGCGAATAAATGATTTTTATATTAGTATCTTTAAGCTCATCATTCAATTTTTTGCGACAGTTTTCAAAAAGCTGTATCGCATTCTTGTTTCTGAATTCGTCAGGAACCCAAACCGCCATACACTGAATATATGGCTCTATATCATCTGTCTTATCAAAAGAAATGTGGAAATCATTATTGAAAAGACCGCCATTCTCAAAGAACGCACGATATAAGGTATCGCAATGAAGGTCGAAAAGCTTCATAAAAACCCCTCCGTATCAAAAGCATTTTCAATATAATTTAATTCTATAAGCACATCGGTTCGATTGTCAATAGTTATTTCACAGACATCAAACCTCGGCTGTAAATCATATTCAAACTCTGAAAGAAATATTAGTGCTGTCTGTATAATCTTTCTGCGTTTTGCAGAAGTAACTGCGGCAGCTGGTCTTTCAAGTGCTTTTTCATTCCTTGCTTTAACTTCAACAAAGGCTATAAATTCGCTATTTTTTGCAATAATATCAATCTCACCATAACGGCTATGATAATTTCTTGCAACGATTTCAAAGTCATTCTTGCAAAGATAATCTGCGGTAATATCCTCACCAAGTTTTCCACGAGAAAGTCTATCAGACATCATCTTTCTCCGCAAGAATTTTCTTTAAAAATGACGGACGATGTATATCACAAGGTCCATACTTCAAAATCATTTCTCGGTGTAGCTTAGTGCCATAGCCCTTATGCTTTTCAAAGTGATATTCAGGATAATCCTTTGCAAGCTCAAGCAAAAGTCTGTCTCGGCTAACTTTCGCAAGGATTGATGCCGCCGCAATAGATTCTGAAAGCGAATCCCCCTTAACAATAGCCATTGAGGGGATTTCCAATTCAGGGGTTTTGTTGCCATCAATCAAAGCGTAATCAGGCTTTATCGCAAGCTGTTCAACTGCTCGTTTCATAGCAAGCATGGCGGCATTCAATATATTGATTTCTTCAATTTCTTCTACACTCGCCCAACCTATTCCATAGGCTACGGCTTCTTCTTTTATAACATCAAAAAGTTTTTCACGCTTTTTTTCGCTAAGTTTTTTTGAGTCATTGACTCCCTCTATAACTTGACCTTTTTTAAGAATAACTGCTCCTGCACACACAGGGCCAGCAAGTGGACCTCTGCCTGCCTCGTCTACTCCGCAAATGGTGGTGTAGCCCTTAGCATAAAGCTCATTCTCATATTCTAAAAGCTCCATAATCCTCAGTCCTGTCAAGTGTAATTTTTCCGAGAATACCGCCTCTAAATTCATCAAGAACGGTTTCTGCGGCTCTGAGAGTATCAATTTCTCCACCCGAAATAAGCATACCACGCTTTCTGCCGATAAGCTCAAGCATTTCATAACCTTGAAGCTCTGAAATATCAGCATCAAGCTTATAACGGGTTTTTATTGCATCTGGATAGCTATCACGCAAGAGCAAAAGCAATCTTGCAGCAAGTCCTTCAGTATCAATAACCTGGTCACGAACCGCACCTGTAAAGGCAAGCTTTTCACCAACGATTTTATCCTCAAACTTAGGCCACAAAACGCCTGGAGTATCAAGCAATTCAAAGCCCTTGCCAATAGTAAACCACTGATTACCTCTTGTAACACCAGGTCTGTCCTCAACCTTAGCCTTACTTTGTTTAACCATTTTATTAATAAAGCTTGATTTACCAACATTAGGTATTCCAACGACCATAACTTTAATGGTTTTGCCCTTCATGCCCTTAGCTTCCCAAGCCTTGATTTTATCCGAAAGAACTGTTCTTACGGCTGGCATAAAAGCATTTAAGCCCTTACCAGTTTTGCAGTCTACGGGCAAAGCGGTAATCCCTGCGTTTTTATATACAGCAATCCACTTTTGATTTTGAGTCTTGTCTGCAATATCGCACTTATTCATAAGTACGATACGAGGTTTGTTATTTATAAGCTTTCTTAAATCAGGATTTCTGCTACTAAACGGAATACGAGCGTCTATAATCTCTGCAACGCAATCAACAAGCTTTAAACTTGCCGCAAGCTGACGCTTTGTTCTCGTCATATGACCAGGAAACCACTGTATCGAAATTACTTCTTCCATATTTCACCATCAATAAATAGAACCGAATGAATTAAACGGGAAAATTCTGAACTGTGCCTTACCTACAATATCACTTTTCTTTATAAGCCCAATATTTGTATTACGGCTGTCGCTTGAATGCTCTCTGTTATCACCCATTACATATACATAGCCCTCAGGTATAACAGACGGAACCTCTAAAGGACTTCTTGGGTCTTCGATAGTCTTACCAGTTATATACTTCTCATCAAGCAATACACCATCAACAACTACATCGCCTGTTTCAAAGTTTATAGAAAGCTTTTGTCCCTCTAAGGCGATAACTCTCTTTATCAATGCGTGGTCATAGCTTTGACCATGGCTGATAACAACTATATCGCCGACCTGCGGTTCATAGAACATATTTGTGACAATAAGCCTATCACCGTTTTCGAGAGTATCATACATAGAGCTACCTGAAACTGTAACCTGTCTGAATACAAAGGTAAGAAGCAAGGTTACACATATAAGTGCAACAAGAAGTGGCTGTACCCATTCAAAGACTGATGTTACTGCTCCATAGGAGGTTGTCTTTGCCTCCTTAGTAATATCTGTTTCAGATTTTTTCTCAGCTTTAAATTCGGTTTTCTGTTCTTCTACAGAAACATTTTCTGTTTCTTGATTTTCTTCGGGAGATAAGCTCTCCGTCTTTTTAATTTCTTCCGACAAAAAAAGACCTCCCTTTACTTACAGAAATTCTGCAAGAAATAAATCACCCATAAAAATTATGGAAATAGCAAAAAGGGGACATAGCGTCCCCAAGTTACATTATCTGATTTGTTCCTTAACCTTAGAAGCCTTACCAACTCTATCTCTGAGGTAGTAGAGCTTGCTTCTGCGTACACGACCGTGTCTGATGATTTCAACGCTTACTACATTTGGGGAATGAATTGGGAAAACTCTTTCTACGCCAACGCCGTAAGAAACTCTTCTTACTGTGAAGGTCTCAGCAACGCCGCTGCCCTTCTTAGCAATAACTGTTCCTTCGAACATCTGAACTCTTTCCTTTTCACCCTCACGAATATTAACACCGACCTTAATTGTGTCACCGATGTTAAACTTTGGTGTTTCTGCCTTCAATGAAGAAGCTGCGATTGTCTTAAGTGCATCCATTTTAATATCCTCCTGTTATTTAAGACATTCTTGCATAATTTTTTATAAATAATGCAGAGGACTGTCCGTTTCATAGTTCGTCTTTTTGACGAGCTTTGAAACCTGTCTTAGGCCGACAGATTCAAACGCTTAAATATTATATCATACATCACCTAAACTTGCAAGCTTTTTTTATAGCCGCAAACCGCAATAAATAAGTATTTGTGTCTAAAAATTAAAAGTTTCGCTCAAGCCTTTTCAAAGGCTTGCAGTTTCCAAAGGCAGAGCCTTTGGTCGCTCTCCGCAGAGAGCGAAACACTTTATACTTCTCTAAGCGCAGGAGGGTAGAAAAACATTCCAGTGGAATGTTTTTCGTAGGGAACCCTCGCAGGGGGTCCCTGAAATATAAACCTTGACTATATCACTCCATAACACAGCGTATGCCCCAAGACGGAATTTTTTCTTCGGGATATTCTTCATTCGGGAAAACAAAGGCTGTATCATATTTAGGACGCTTTTTCGGAAAAATTCCATCTCCGTCCGTAAAAAGAAAAACTCCTCTTAAACCCTTTAACTCTCCTTTGTCAATTAAATCATTTATATACTGAAAAGCTGGGCGAAAATCTGTTCCACCTCTGCCTTTTACTGTAAAAGTTTCAGATAATCTCTTTATATCAGCCGTTGAGCGTAAAACCATATCCGAACGAACCCCATCATCGCATTGAATTATACGAACATTTGCGTTTGGTGCAAGCTCATCTGAAACCAATATCTCATAGGTTTCGGTCAAAAAACTTCTGATTACCTCCTCTGAACAGGACATTGAAGTATCTATGACTATTGCAAAGGTTCGGATTTTCTTTTCCTCTTTTGTTTCTTGTGGTTCAATCAAAGCAAGATTGCCGTAAA
Source organism: Pseudoruminococcus massiliensis (assembly GCF_900291955.1). GTDB lineage: Bacteria > Bacillota > Clostridia > Oscillospirales > Acutalibacteraceae > Pseudoruminococcus > Pseudoruminococcus massiliensis. The sequence continues at coordinate 66,565 of NZ_OLMR01000002.1, forward strand.
GCGAAAATCCGTACATATAAAAGGAAGTATTTATGCTATCCTCATCAGGTTTTAAAATTTCTTGCCTGATAGAAAATTTTTTCAAAAGTTCCGAATAGCTTTTATCATTTCTGTTTGCAAGATTAAGTACATCAATAAGTTCCTCAGCTGATTCCGCACTTTCTCTTGCAAAGGTCTGTGCCTCTGAATCTGTATGTTCGCCTATTTTTCCCCATTTTTGCATAAGGCTTTCGATTTTTTGTTTAGGCGCGTTTTCATCACACCACAAAGAATGGTCATCAATATAAAATTCTTGCGAAATAGACATCAAAGTCTGCTCATCAAATTGTTGGCTACTTAAAACTGTATAAACAGATTGAGCTGTAAAAGATGATTTTTTCGCACGAAGCAAGGCATAAACTGTTGCTCTTTCGTGTGATTGATGTCTTTGAACATACTTATTCATAATAGAATCTATAATATGTTCTGTGGCAATATCGCAAGAAATATCCCAAAGGAGTTTATCCCTTGAATTTCTCATTATAATATGACGATAAAGGCAATGCAAAACGGAATGAAGATATGCCCTATTTAAGGCTATACCCTTAGAAATTTCTATATAATCCTTATTGTAATAGAATTTAAAGCCATCTGTTGCACAGCTTGAAAGCTTATCATTTTCCTCAAGAGTAAGACTTCCGAGTGCAAGCCCTAAAAATCTCATAGCTATATATAGCTTGGTTTTGGAAGTTTCTATCGCTTTTGTATATTCATCACTCATAATGCTGCCCCTATAATTCAAAGCGTCTGCGTCTGCTTTTTCCGAAATGCTCATTTTTGATATTCATCAAATATCCAAGAATTTCTGTTTTCTGTTTATTTCTTGCTGTAAGAATAGCATTTTCAAGAATATCTTCATCAGGTTTAATTGTTTCGCACAAAAATACCACAGCATCATAATTTCCATTCTTGATTTTACGATTTAGCACAATAGAAATATTCTCCGAAAGGTAAGCTATATAAGTCGATTTAGCCTCAGTAGAAAGTTCTGTTGGATACATCAACCTCAGAATTGCAATTTCTGAACATATTTCCTCGTTTTCATCAATCACCGCAAATTTAAAGCACGAATCATATTCTGCAAAATTTATCAATCCATTGCTTACGCATTGCCTATAACGAAAACCACTACCCCTTGTAAAATGTTCAAAAATTCTCGCTGGCCCATTTTCTATGGATTCCTCAAAATATTCAGGCATAAGCATAACAGCTTTTTCATTAGTATCCGTAAAAATAATAGTCAGATATTGCTTTTTAGTTAGTTCAGAAAGTAATTTATTAAGGCAAGTATGCTCATTCCGATTCGTTCTAAGTGTAATTTTAGAAAGCTTTCCACAATTCATAAACGCTCCGCCACCTATGTTCTGAACTCCTCCGAAAAGAGATATTTCTCTTAAATTTCTGCAATTATAAAAAGCATAATCACTGATATATTCAATAGAACTTGGCAATGCTATACTTGTAAGTTCATTGGTACAAATCGCAGGGTAAGATGATTCTCCGCAAGCTATAACATCATTATATTTCTTACAAACACGATTCCACGAACCTTCTTCTGCAAAGGCATATGCTCCTATTCCGATAAGCTTTTTATTATCTATATTTTCAGGCAGTATTATATCTCCGCAGATTGAAAAAATTCGCAAAAGCTCTGCATTATTATCTATTTCTCTATATAATATTTTTTCATCAGTAATACTCATATTATCTTCCTTGTGTGCGAATAAATTTCGCACTTAAAATCTAACTTGGTTCGCTATTATAACTAATGTTGCTGACATAAGAAATTAAGTGGCGGACAAAGTCCGCCGCTCAAGAGCAAAGAATGTTAAGGGCGTTGCCCTTAACACCCATGAGGGACTCCGTTCCTCAACCCTGCGAGCCTTTAAAAAGGCTCGAGTGAAACTTTTATCTGTCTAAGGTAAGTTCATTAGCTAAACGACAGTTCATTGGAAATTTCCTCGACCGCGGCAATTATTTTATTTAATACACTACGAGCGAGACTTGTCGAGCGATTCCGCGTCTTGACAGTGGCGGCTCGCCACCGAAACTTTTATCTGTCTAAAATAAGTGCATCAGCTAAAATGTAATCTACTATTTTCATTATATATTATAATAAAAACAGTGTCAAATAACTTGGTTGACGGGCTATTCTCATAATGATATAATATTCTAAAATCTATATGAATTTATGGTGAATTTCAAAATGATATATACTTATTCTCTAAATTCTCAGGAAGTCAATATTACAAAAAAAGAAATCTATCGTTACCTCGGCTATGGTAGAGTTTATCCAAGTGATGAAGTCACTGCTCTCATAGATGAGTGTGTAAACGAATTTAATAAATATGTAAATTATAGGGCCTGCTACGCAAAGGTTGATATTTCTGTTGATGAGCAAAACGAAATTATAGATTTCGGATTTATGCAGGTTAAAAGCCATTCTCTGACTATAAATCTTCGTGGTTGTGAGAGTGCATATATATTTGCCACTACAACAGGTTCTATGGCTGAAAGATTAATTATGAAACATAATAAGCTTTCTGCTCTCAAAGGAATAGTAACAGACGCTATCGGCTCAGCATCTATTGAAGATTTTTGCGATATGCTCAACAAAATGCTTGCAGATTTAAGCTCACAGAATGGTAAATTTCTTCGTCCAAGGTTTAGCTGTGGCTATGGAGATTTTCCGCTTGAATTTCAGCCACAGATTCTCGAATTTCTCGATACAAGCCGAAAAATAGGTCTTAATATAACAGATAATCTTATGATGACGCCTGTTAAATCAGTTACTGCCATTGTAGGAATAAGCGACTTTCCCACAAAATGTCGTACAGGCTGTGTAAGCTGTGAAAAAACAGACTGCGAATATAGAAAGTAAAGGGTGCTTTAAATGAATATCAAAGAACTTATAAAAAATCAAATTGTATACTTTGATGGAGGTATGGGAACACTTCTTCAAGAGCGTGGCTTACAACCAGGTGAACTTCCAGAAACATGGAATATTCTACACCCAGAAATAATCACAGATATTCACCGCTCATATTTTGAGGCTGGTGCTAATATAATCAAGACAAATACTTTCGGTGCTAACCGCCTTAAATTTGATAATCTTGAGGAAATTATAACAAAAGCTGTCGAGAATGCTGATAAAGCAAGAGATGGCTTTGAAAATGCTTATATTGCTCTTGATATAGGTCCTATCGGAAAAATGCTCAAACCTCTTGGTGACCTCGATTTTGAAAAGGCTGTTGAAATCTTCGCAGAAACAGTAAAAATCGGTTCAAAGCTCAATGTAGATTTAATTCTTATTGAAACTATGAATGATTCCTACGAAACAAAGGCGGCTGTATTGGCGGCTAAGGAAAATTCTGATTTACCGATTTTCGTTACAACCGTTTATGATGAAAACGCAAAGCTTATGACTGGTGCTAATCCTAAATGTATGGTAGCAATTTTGGAGGGCTTAGGCGTTGACGCTTTAGGCCTTAACTGCTCACTTGGTCCTGAACAGATGAAAAAAATTGTTCCTATGCTCACAAAAGAAGCAAGTATTCCTGTAATTGTCAACCCTAATGCCGGACTTCCGAGAAGCGAAAACGGCAAAACTGTTTATGATGTTGATGCTGATGAATTTTCGGATATTATGGTTGAGATTGCAGAAAGCGGTGCAAGAATTTTAGGTGGCTGTTGCGGAACTACTCCAGAATTTATCCGCAAAACTATTGAAAAAACTAAATCCTTAAAACCACAACCTATTGTTCCCAAAAATACCACCCTTGTTTCTTCATATACTCACGCAGTTGAGATTGGCCCATCTCCTATACTTATCGGCGAAAGAATAAATCCAACGGGTAAATCTAAATTTAAGGAAGCACTTCGTCAAAATAATATGGACTACATTCTCAATGAGGGAATCGCACAACAAGAAAAAGGCGTACAAATTCTTGATGTTAATGTTGGCCTGCCCGAAATTGATGAAGTCGAAATGATTAAGAATGCTGTATTTGAGCTTCAAAGTGTTATCGACTTGCCACTTCAGATTGATACAGTCGATATTGAAGCTATGGAACAGTCCATGAGATTATATAATGGTAAACCGCTTGTCAATTCTGTAAATGGCAAAAAAAAGAATATGAAAGATGTTTTCCCACTTATCAAAAAATATGGTGGCACACTTATTGCTCTTACGATTGATGAAGACGGTATTCCTGAAACTATTGAAGGCAGAATAAAGATTGCAGAAAAAATCATAAAAACTGCCAAAGAATACGGTATAGATAAAAAAGACATTGTTGTTGACCCTCTTGCAATGACAATTTCAAGCGATACAAACAGTGCTAATATAACCCTTGAAACAGTCAAGAGATTAAGCAATATGGGAATAAAGACAAGTCTTGGTGTTTCAAATATTTCTTTTGGCTTGCCTAATAGAGAGTTTGTAACATCAACCTTCTTTGCAATGGCTTTGCAGAATGGTCTTAACTGTGCAATTATGAATCCATATTCGCAAGAAATGATGAAAGTATATTATTGCTTTAACGCTCTTACTAATCGTGATGATAACTGCACTGATTATATCAATTTCTGCTCTACTGTTGTTACTCAGACAGTAACCACTACCTCTGCAACAGGCACAAAGCTTGAAAGCAACGATGATGAGCCACTTAAAAAAGCCATCATCAAGGGATTAAAGGAACAAGCCGCTGCCATAACTGCTGAAATGCTCAAAACAGTTTCACCGCTCGACTTGATTGATACACAAATTATTCCAGCACTTGATATTGTTGGAAAGGGCTTTGAGGAAAAGACCGTATTTTTGCCACAGTTACTTATGAGTGCGGAAGCATCAAAGTCAAGCTTTGATGTTGTTAAAGCATCTATGGCAAGCAATGGCGAGGCTTCTAAGGGAAGAATTATTCTTGCAACTGTCAAGGGAGATATTCACGATATAGGCAAGAATATAGTAAAAGTACTTTTAGAGAACTATGGTTATGAAGTAATCGACCTCGGAAAAGATGTTCCGCCTGAATTAGTCTGTGAAACAGCAATCAAAGAAGAAATCGACCTTGTAGGACTTAGTGCATTGATGACTACTACTGTTCCAAGTATGGAAGAAACTATAAAGCAACTTCGTGAGAAACGCCCTCAGTGCAAGGTTGTTGTCGGTGGTGCTGTTTTAACACAAGAATATGCAGATATGATTGGTGCTGACTACTACGCAAAGGACGCTATGGAAACTGTAAGATATGCAGAGCATTTCTTTGGTGTAGAATAATCAATTTTAATATTTATAAGCAAAATGGACGAGCATTTAGCCCGTCCATTTTTATATAGCTTAAATCTTAATTAAAGTGTTAGTATCTATACTAAAATACCTATTATCCTCAAACGAAAGGATATTTCCAGCAAGAACATTCGAGCAATCATACACGCTTTTCATATCGTGTACTGCAATATTATTTTGCACAAGCGGTTTACTTTCTATAATTTCTACATCTTCATCTCGACTATAAAGCAAGCGATTAGTTATTTTATAAGTTTCGCCCTGATGATTTTCATCTGTACGAATATACTCCGCTTTGCTTGCTATACTATTTAAATTATAAGCTATAACATTAAAGTCCTGCTCGTGATATGACATTAAATTGTACTTATAAACATTCGGCAGAGATTGATTATAATCACCAAACAACATTACTACTGTGTTATCGTTTGAAATTAACATAAAGTTAAATGTTCTCGTCGCTATATCTGTTACTGTTTTCATAGTACTTAAAAAATACAAACTTGCACTTGATTTATCCACATTATTGACTACTGTCTGTATATTATATTGATAAGTCGCCCTATTAATCGCCACGGCTCTTATAAGCTTTATCTTATAGCAATTATTCACATCAAAAATTATAGTAATGATATGAGATGAATCTTCATTAGCAAACTCTGCGTCAATATCTGTTTCGCAAGTAATTCTGCTATCTGCTGATGTTAATTCATTCGCAAATGCTTTGATAAAATCCTTTTCTGTTCCGTTTATGCTTACCGTTTTATTGATATAACTCATTTTTCAACCTCATTTTTCATACACAATTTGTGTTGTATTTACTTTTGTTTTTATAATTCTATTTAGTAAATTCGTGTTTACTATTCTATGGTCACTTTTATATACAATTTTCTCATTCAATTTTTCAAGATTACCAAAGATTTTTTCTTGCTTTTTTATTATACCTATCAAAAAAATCACTCCTTAGCTGTAACAGCCTTATTAACAACAAAGGGACTGCATAAAACAAGCATATAATAATCTCCATCATTAGTTTGCAAGCCTATATCATAGCGATAATCCTTAAATTCCAGTTTTTGAGTATCCTCAGGCTTAAGAGAAATCAAGTAGCCATTTTCTTCTCTGTTTTCTGCTATAATTATCTTTTTTATAAGATACTCATCACTTTCTATATCAAATTTTACTCCAAAAATAAGTTTTTCTCCGTCTTTAAGGTAATATATCGTTCCATCATCATTTTGAATAGTAAGAAGAAACGACATTGTTGTACCTCTTGTAATACTTAATTTCATATTTCCTCCTTAGTAAACGCAAAAAGTGTATCACTAAACCTTACAATTTAATGATACACTATTTGTGTAGAAATATTAAAGTGGAATTATTTCTAAGAAAGTATTCCGCTCAAGTTTTATTATGGCACAACTTGCGAATATATCTTTCTGAAAGATTATAAATTTTGGCAAGCTCTGAAATATTATGTCCATCATTATATTTTTTACGAATTTCCTTATTACGCACACTCTTGATAATCTCAGAATATTTTTGTATATAAACAGAATCTTCACCGCCAAAGCGTTTTGAAAGCTTAATATAGTTTTCTATTCCTATAACCTCCGCAATTTCACGCTGTCTATCGCTTAAATCATCTAAAGATATAATAATTTTATCCATTCTTTCACCCTTTCAATAATTTTCTCCATTAATTTAATTATAGAACATTAGTTCGCATTAGTCAAGCAAAAGAAAAACTGCTCAACTCAAAGTCAGTTAAGCAGTTTTATAAATATACTATTTACTCATAAATTCCAACTGGAATATTTTTAATATCTTCAAGCTTATAAGGTGTTTCCTGATATACATTATTAAGCCAGTTAGTATAGAAAAGTGTTGCATTACTTCTCCAAGTAATAGGTGGCAATGCTGAAGTATCATCAGCAGGAAAATAATTATAAGGTATTTCTGGCCTTAAACCACGCTTTAAATCTCTGAAATATTCGTTAGCAAGAGTGTTTCTGTCATATTCTGCGTGGCCAAGTATAAATACCCTTCTAAAATCTCTGCTTGCAATAATAGCTGCACCTGCAAGAGTAGATGAGGCAAGAATAATAAGCTCTTTATGCTTTCTTATATCAGAACGGTGTACACCTGTATATCTTGAATGTGGAATAAGGAATCTATCATCAAAACCTCTCATAAGAGGATGAAAAACTTCTGTAACCTTATGCTTATAAACGCCAGAAAGCTTCTCATCAAATTCATACTTTGGTATACCGTAGTGATAATAAAGCCCTGCCTGTGCACCCCAACATATATGAAGTGTACTAAAAACATGGGTTTTCGACCATTCCATAATATCACAAAGTTCTTCCCAATAATCAACCTCCTCGAAAGGAAGCTTTTCTACTGGTGCACCAGTGATAATCATTCCATCAAAATATTCATTTTTCAACTCTGAAAAAGTCTTGTAGAAATTAGTAAGATGTTCTTGTGGAGTATTTTTGTGAACATGAGATGCAACCTGCATCAATTCAATATCTACTTGTAATGGACTATTGCCAAGCAATCTCAGCAGTTGAGTTTCAGTTTCTATTTTTGTTGGCATAAGATTAAGTATAGCTATACGAATAGGTCTTATGTTTTGTGTGCTTGCTCTATCCATAGTCATAACAAAGATATTTTCAGAAATCAATTCTTCATAAGCTGGCAGTTCACTCTGTATTTTTATAGGCATTTTTCATTCCTCCAATGACATAAGACATAGCAAAAACTTTTTACTATGCAAAAATCACAATATAGCACAAAAAATGGAGCGACAAGAAGTGCGTCACTCCATTCATTTTCTTATAAACAATTTATTTTAATAATTCTAACACTTATTTTTAAAGTTGTCAACGCTCATAAAATGGCAATTATCTATAATTTCTTGCTATAACTTCTATTTGCTTTCTTATCTCAAGAAAGGCATCAGTTATAACAGGGTCAAATTTCTTGCCCCGCTGTTGCTTTATCAAGTCAAAAGCCTCATCAAAGTTTATAGCCTCTTTATAGCATCTCTTAGAGACAATAGCATCAAACACATCAGCTATTGTCATAATTCTTGCCGCAAGCGGAATCTCTGCACCACGAAGCCCATAAGGATAGCCAGAACCGTCCCAGCACTCGTGATGATATGCCGCAACACCCTTTGCAATATTAAGAAATGCCTCATCCTCAAGGTCACTCAAAGATTTCTCAAGCAACATCTTTCCGTTGACAGTGTGCATTTTTATAATATTAAATTCCTCGTCAGTAAGTCTTCCTGGCTTTTTTAATATAGCATCGGGAATAGTAATCTTGCCAATATCATGAAGTGGAGCAGAAAGAATTATATTATGCATATAATCAGGTGTAAGAATATCATCAAAATCTTCTTCTCTTTTCAGCTCATATAAGATAGCTTCTACATATTCACTTGTACGCTTAACATGCTGACCTGTGCTGCCATCACGAGCCTCTATAATATCAGCAAAGCTAATTATAATTTTATTTTGCAAGGTATCAATTTGATTTTCTTTTTGGTCAACCTTAGAATTAAGTGATTTTCTAAGCTTTTCAAGAGAAAGAAATATCTTGTGTGTAAAAACACCCATAATAAGAAAGCTTGCAAGAGAATTAAGTATAAAAAGAGAAAGTTCAAACCAATCAGGGATATGTATAATAGTATATCCTGGAGTATAATCTCTCATAACTATTGAAAAAAATACAAAAACAAAACACGCAAGAATTACAATTATATCTCTGACATAAGCAAGCACTCTATTATTTGCATCTATAAACATAACAATTATAATTATAGGTATAAATAAAAATTCAAAGCCTGTTTCCTTACCAAAGAGCAATAAACACATAATTTGGTGCGAAAAGGTTTCAAGTATAGTATATGCCAAGCAAGGAATCCATGACCATTTTACATATTTAATAAATATAACTCCTGCGGCATAGAGTGTGACATCAATTATTTCTACTATAGCAAGCTCTTGAATTCCTACCAAAGAAAAGCCTACAAGATATACAGAATGAAGTAAAACATTAACAATAAATAACAAATTGATTGCAAGAGTCATTGAAGAATAAGCTTCAAAATCTTTATCTTCATTATATTTAGGGTTATTAACGAAAAATTCTTTAACTTTATCAGCCATAATTGAGTGGTATTCTCCGTTTTGAGAATTTTCCTTTCATCAGGGTTATATATTGAAGCCTTCAACATATAATCAAATTATATCATTTTTATTCTTATTTTTCAATATAATTTTGACATTTTAATTAGTTTTTTTATCAAATTTTAAGTCGCTTCATATAAAATAACTAATTTTTGACTTTTACCATCTTTTTGTACTAATATATCATATACTATGGTTGAAATGCGAATTTTAAAGTTGTATAATTGTCGAGGATTATAAAAATTTAAAAAATAAAAAGGAGAAGTAATGGAAAACACAAATGAATTAAAGCAAAATAAAATGGGTACAGCACCTCTTTTCAGACTCATCATGTCTATGGCACTGCCTGCTATGTTTTCGATGCTAGTCCAAGCATTGTATAATATTGTAGACAGTATTTTTGTTTCTATGAAGGGTGAAGCCGCTCTCGGTGCTGTAAATCTTGCATTTCCTATGCAGTTCCTTATGACAAGCGTTGCCGTCGGCACTGGTATAGGAATCAATTCTCTTGTTTCAAGGCGACTTGGTGAGGGCAGAAAGCAGGAGGCAGATAAAACAGCAACATATAGCCTTATGCTCGGAATTTTTTCTTGGCTTATATTCTTGTTCTTGGGAATTTTCGCAGTACACCCACTGATTTCCGTTTTCACAAACGACCCAGAAACATATCAATATAGTGTTGAATATCTCAGCATTGTATTTATCTTTTCTATTGGCATTTTCGTAGAGGTAAATATAGAAAAAACATTACAAGGCACAGGAAACACAGTCTTTCCTATGGCATTTCAGCTTGTAGGTGCGATTACAAATATTATACTTGACCCTATTTTTATCTTTACCTTTGATTTAGGTGTTAAGGGTGCAGCTATTGCTACCATTATAGGACAAATTTTCTCAATGATTTTTGCACTTCTTGTACTTTTCATCAGAAAAAATGGTATAAAAGTCGATTTCAGCTTTTTCAAAAAAATAGATTGGAAAGTTATTATTGATGTATATAGAGTTGGATTGCCTTCAATCGTTATGCAGAGCATAGGCTCATTTATGATTTTTGGACTAAATCTAATCCTCACAGGTTTTTCCATCACTGCTGTTAATGTTCTCGGTGTATATTATAAACTTCAATCATTCATATTTATGCCAGTTTTCGGTTTAACACATGGTGTTATGCCTATTATGGGCTATAATTACGGAGCAAAGAATAAAGACAGGCTTATGAAATCCTTGAAATATTCACTTTTCATAGCTTTAGTAATTATGGGTATAGGGCTTATAATTTTTCAAATATTCCCGAGAGAGCTTTTAGCAATGTTCAATGCAACAGATGATATGTACGCAATAGGAATACCTGCACTAAGATTAATTAGCCTATGTTTCTTGCCTGCGGCAGTCGGCATAATGTTCTCAACAGTGTTCCAAGCAGTTGGCAGAGGCATTCGTTCACTTATAATTTCCCTGCTCAGACAACTTTGTCTTATTCTTCCAATAGCATATGTTCTTTCATTCTTTGGTGTAACATATGTATGGCTCGCTTTCCCACTTGCAGAAATTCTATCAATTATAGTTTCGGTTATTTTCTTTGTTACTCTCTATAATAAGGAGCTAAAATTCCTTTCGACTAAAGAACCAAGATAAAGCATTTTAAAATCTTAAGAGCTATCACAATGAGAAAATCATTTGTGATGGCTCTTTTTTGATATAATTATCTAAAATATATCAAAATATAAAGACTTTCAAATTATTTTTTATATATACTTGACATCAACAAATATATATGGTATATTGTAACCAATAAATTTATAGTCACATAACACAAAAATAACATGAAAAGAAGGTAATTTTAATGAATGATAGCCATAGAAATTCAGACACAATAAATGTTATAGGTACAGTAATACTGATAATAGGTATAGTTTTAGGCATTATATCTGGTTTTGCCTTTCAAGTAGCAAACTCTAGCGGTTCTTATTATTCAAGGGTTGAGTATTCATTTAACTGGGCATCATGTATTTCACTGATTGTTTCATCTATTTTTATAAAAGTAGAATTTTCTGCCCTCGCTTGTATCGCAAGAGCATCAGAAGAAACAACTATGATGGTTTATAGACTTATGAATCAAATTAGCTATAATAATGCACAAACTAATAATAAAACTTCTAAAAAATCATCAGAAAATGCTACAACCCTTAATCAACAAACTGCACCAGTGGTCAGCACCAATATATGGACTTGTCCAAAATGTGGAAAAATAAACTATAATTATGTAACAACTTGTTCTTGTGGAGAACCTAAACCATAATATAAGCATTTGACAATTTTAAAAACCTATGCTAAAATAAACTCAATAAAGGGAATGAGGTTCTCCCTTGGCTTTGCCAAAACCGCTTATTAAGCTAATGACTTCTGCATTTTGCAGAGTCATTGGCTTTTTTTGTTCCCTAAAATAAAATTTTTGGAGGTTTTTTATGCTTACAAGTTTAGCTCTCATCTTTTTATGCGGACTTCTGCTTGGTTCAATTTTTCAAAAAATCAAGCTTCCGCCACTCCTTGGTATGATTATCACAGGAATAATTTTAGGTCCACACACACTAAATCTTATAGACCAATCTGTTCTTTCAATCTCATCAGATTTACGCCAAATAGCATTGATAATCATACTCACTCGTGCAGGACTTAATCTCGATATAAATTCCCTTAAAAAAGTAGGCAGACCGGCTATTCTAATGTGCTTTGTGCCAGCTTGCTTTGAGATTATAGGAATGGTTCTGCTTGCACCACCGCTTTTAGGCATATCAATACTTGATGCCTTAATTATGGGTACAGTTGTAGCTGCAGTTTCACCAGCGGTTATAGTTCCAAAAATGCTAAAATTAATCGAAACTGGCTATGGCAAGGATAAAAGTATCCCACAAATGATAATGGCTGGAGCTTCTGTTGACGATGTATTTGTAATTGTACTTTTCACATCTTTCACAGGACTTGCACAAGGAGAAAGCTTTTCTCCGATAAGCCTTATACAAGTACCAATTTCTATAATTTTAGGAATAGGACTTGGTATCTTAATAGGAATACTCCTCGGCTTTTTCTTTAAAAAAGTACATATGAGAGATTCAATCAAAGTAATTATAATTTTGAGTATATCATTTCTGCTTGTCACATTAGAAAATAGCCTTAAAGGAATCGTTCCAATTTCAGGACTAATTGCTATAATGAGTATTGGAATTTCTCTACAAAAAATCCGTTCAGACGCATCTAAACGAATATCCACAAAATTCTCAAAGCTATGGGTTGCCGCTGAACTTATGTTATTCGTACTCGTTGGTGCAACAGTTGATATAAAATATGCTTTCTCAGCAGGAATTATGGCAATCTTACTTATCTTTGGAGTATTAGTATTCAGAATGATTGGTGTACTTATATGCCTTATAAAAACAAAGCTAAACAAAAAAGAAAGAATATTCTGTATGATAGCTTACTGCCCAAAAGCAACAGTTCAGGCAGCAATAGGTTATATTCCTTTGACAATGGGACTTTCTTGCGGAAATATAGTTCTGACGGTTGCAGTACTTTCAATACTAATTACTGCACCACTTGGAGCATTTTTTATAGAATTGCTCTATAAAAGACTTCTTAAAAAAGAATAAAATTTTTAAATAAATAACAAATCCACCGATAAAGCCTAAGAGCCTTGTCGGTGGATTTGTTTATAGATTATTTTGTTACAGCTTGCTTGGCAGCCTTTGCTTTTTCTTTTTCCTCAGCTTTTATATTTTCCTTCGCAACCGCAAGCATAAGCTTAATTCTGTTCTCCTGATTAACTCTTGGTGCACCTGGGTCATAGTCTATTGAAACAATATTAGCCTTTTCATTCTTTCTCTTAATGGCACTAACCATTCCCTTTGCACAAATATGGTTTGGTAAGCAGCCAAAAGGCTGAGTACAAACAACATTTTCATAGCCACTTTCTATAAGCTCAACCATTTCCGCTGTTAATAGCCAGCCCTCGCCCATTTTATTGCCATATCCAATCAAGCCTTTAACCATTTCTTTTGTTTCCGCGTAGCTTGCAGGTGCATGGAAGCCATGATTCTTTGCACTTTCTATGACATAGCCTTCCATCTTTGTAAGGTATTTCATAACCTCACTAAGAACATTAAATTTTATTTTATTTCCACCATAGAGCTTATGGTCTTCAAGCCTGTTATCAACCTTAAATAACGCAAATCCCATAATGCCTGGAATATTAACCTCACAGCCCTGTTCAAGCAAAAAATCCTCAAGATGATTGTTTCCGAGCGGAGAGTATTTAACATAAATTTCTCCAACTATTCCAACCTTAATCTTCTTAACCTTATTAAGCGAAATCTGAGCAAATTCTTCACCCATTTTATCAAGATTTCTTTTGATATGTGATGATGAATAACCGTTGCCTTTTTCCATTTCATCAGAAAGTCTTTGAATCCACTGCTCAACCAAAGCATCGCTTTCACCTTTGTTTATTTCATAAGCCTTTGTCTGGTTATTAAAAAGCATAAGAGCATCACCATAAACAAGACCAGCAAGAGCTTTTCTAATCATAGGAACAGTAAGAGAAAATCCGCTGTTCTTCTCCAAACCAGAAACATTGAGAGAAATAACAGGAACATTCTCAAAACCAGCTTTTTTCAGAGCCTTTCTCAAAAGATGAATATAATTAGACGCACGACAGCCACCGCCTGTTTGTGTAATCATAAGAGCAGTTTTATTTACATCATATTTTCCGCTTTGAAGTGCGTGAATAAACTGTCCGATAACAAGCAATGCCGGATAGCAAGTATCATTATGTACATACTTCAAGCCAACCTGTGCTATTTCAGGTCCGTCGTCCTCAAGCAAAACATTCTTATAACCATACTGAGTAAAAACATTTCTAATCAGCGAGAAATGAATTTTCGCCATCATCGGCAAAAGTATGGTATATTCCTTTTTCATTTCCTTAGTAAAAATAAGTCTGCCGTCTTTATCATAAACAAGTTTCGCCATTCTATATTACCATTCCTTTCTGTGATAACTTACTTTCAAAATATATTTTAATTTATTCCCAATCAGATAAACCGGAATTTGTCTATACAATTATAGGTTTCAGTCCATTTTTTCTTATGTTTTCTAATTCTTCTGCAGTTAAGCACTGGGACTCATAAAGCCGTAGATATTCTTTGGATACATCTGAATCAAATATTAATACATCATCAGAATTTATAGTAACATCAACACCACTACGATACAGTTTTCCAATCGGATGCATAGACATATCTGCAACCCTTCCAAGTAAAATATTACTTGTTGGTGTAATATTTAATCTGATTTTATTATCTGCCAAAAAGCGGATTACTGATTCATCGCTGACTGCTGCTATCCCATGTTGAACCTCATCAAGTTCTAATTCCTCTACTGCTGTTCTTACGTCTTTAGCAGTCCCCCATTCTCCAACATGCGCTTTTAGCCTTAATCCTTCTTTTTTTGCACGCCGATAAATTCCTTTAAAATTTTCGATAGGTTGTGCTAATTCATCACCGTACAAATCAATAGAATAAAAATTCTTATTTCCCCAAAAATGCGATAAACAATCTTCTAAATAACTGATTGGACAATGTCTTGATAATCCAATTTGGAGCCTTAATTCTATATCGGGAGCGATTTCTTTTTGAGCACTTGTAAAAGCATTAACCAACTCATCAATATCATTATTAAAAAATTCATTTAATCCCCACACATCTTCACCAATTTCAAGCACAGTTACTCCATCTTCCTTGGCTTGTTCAAAGGTTGCTCTGATTAAAAATTTTCTCATCGCAGTGCTATTAAAATCTTGATCAATATATTTTTGACTCCATTGATTCATCTCATCCATTGATGACAAAGGATTAACTAATGGCTCAATTTTTTTACAAGTTTTCTGATATATGAACATTCTATTTCCACCAAGCACAAAATGATTGTGCAAGTCTGCCTTAGGATACTTTCTTAATTCTTCCAGATTTCTTTGTTCCAATGCATATGTAAAACTATTCATAAATAAATGCTCTCCTAGCTGTTTGATTTTCTCTATAAATTCCGATTTAACTCCAAAATCTTACATTAAGCCGTTATCTGTATAAAAATATTTTAACTCTCATCTAACGTAGCTAAAAGGCTTCTGATTCGGATTTTAACTGCACCCAAATTGGTGATTTCGTCAATCTTAATCTGTGTATAAATCTTACCCTTTTGTTCCAATATTCCACGAACCTCATCGGTTGTAATAGCATCAACACCGCAGCCAAATGAAACAAGCTGAACAAGATTCATATTAGGCTTTGTAGAAACATACTTTGCCGCAGAATAAAGTCTTGAATGATATGTCCATTGGTTAAGAACGGTTGTCGGGAACTTATCAACCTTGTTACTTACTACATCTTCAGAAATTATCGCAACATTAAAGCTTGCAATCATTCTGTCAATTCCATGATTTATTTCAGGGTCAGCGTGATAAGGTCTGCCACACAAGACAAATATCGGCTTATTTTCTTTCTCTGCCCTTTTTATAATATCCTCGCCATATGTACGAATTTTTGCAAGATAGCTTTCATATTCGTCATAAGCCGCTCTCGCCGCCGCCTTAACCTCCTTAACATCAATTTTTCCGAAATACTTTTCGAGATGCTCATGCATCTTATAAGGAAATTCCTTTCTTCTGTGTATTCCCAAATATTCATAGAAGAAAGTTACCTTTTCTATATCTCGGACATTTGCATGAATAACCTCAGGATAATACGCAACAACAGGGCAGTTATAGTGGTTGTCGCCCATATGCTCATCAAAGTTATATGACATACAAGGATAGAATATTGTCTTTATTCCATTATCAATTAACCACTGAACATGACCATGCATAAGCTTTGCAGGGAAGCAAACAGTATCACTTGGAATAGTATGCTGACCACTCAAATAAAGCTTTCTTGTTGAATATGGGGAACGAACCACCTCAAAACCAAGCTTTGTAAAGAAAGTATGCCAAAAAGGAAGAAGTTCAAACATATTGAGTCCCATAGGGATACCAATTTTTCCTCTCGAGCCTTTTACAGGCTTATAGCTATCAAGAAGATTTCTCTTATATTCATAGATGTTAAAGCTATTATCAGGGGATTTTTTAGTTATAGGTCGCTCACAGCGGTTTCCTGCAATATATCTTTTGCCATCGCTAAAAGTATTAACAGTAAGACGGCAGTTATTGTTACAAAGTCCGCAATTGGTGGTAACAATCTTATGGAAGAAGCCATTTAGAGCCTCACGCTTTATAATAGTGCTTTTTCCCTCACCCTTGCATTTATTCATAGCATAGAGAGCCGCACCATAAGCACCCATAAGACCGGAAATACAAGGGCGGATAACCTCTCTGCCTGTTTCTTTCTCAAATACTCTAAGAACCGCATCATTGAGAAATGTTCCGCCTTGAACGACAATTTTCTTTCCAAGCTCGCTCGCCGATGAAGTTCTTATAACCTTATAGAGTGCATTTTTAACAACACTAATTGACAAACCCGCAGAAATATCCTCTATTGTTGCACCGTCCTTCTGTGCTTGTTTAACTGATGAATTCATAAAGACAGTACAGCGAGAACCGAGGTCAACAGGCTGCTTTGCAAGTAGTCCAAGCTTAGAAAATTCCTCAACAGAATACCCAAGAGCATTTGCAAAGGTCTGCAAGAATGAACCACAGCCCGATGAGCAAGCCTCATTCAAGAAAATATTGTCGATTGCACCATTATGAATTTTAAAACATTTAATATCCTGACCGCCTATGTCAATAATAAATTCAACATCAGGCATAAAGTTCTTTGCGGCTGTCAGATGGGCTATTGTTTCAACAACACCTATATCTATTCCGAAAGCATTTTTGATAATTTCCTCGCCATATCCAGTTACGGCAGAAGAAACTATATTTATATCTGGGTTAATATCGTAAATCTTTTCAAGAATTTCCTTAACAATAGGAACAGGATTACCGCTATTAGATTGATATTGCGAGAAAAGAATTTTCTTATCTTCAGAAATAACAGTTGCTTTAAGGGTAGTAGAACCAGCGTCTATTCCTATATATGCCTTGCCAGTGTAGCCTTTAAGTTCACCTATTGCGACAGTTGCCTTTGCGTGTCTTGCCTTAAATTCTTCAAGTTCCTTTTCATTTTCAAATAAAGGCTTATTAAAAGCAAAGTTTCCGCTTCCTCTATAATGCTTTACCTTTTCGATAATCTCATCAAAATTTATTCTTTCATCTGCACACAAAGCCGCTCCCATAGCAACATAATAGAGCGAATCTTCTGGACAGATACCTGTTGTTTTCAGAGTTTCATCAAAGCTCTTTCTAAGCTCAGGCAAAAATGTCAACGGGCCTCCGAGATATACAATCTTTCCTGCAATTTCTCTGCCCTGTGCAAGACCTGCAATAGTCTGATTAACAACTGCCACAAATATACTTTTTGCAATATCACTCTTTTTAGCACCTTGATTAAGTAATGGCTGAATATCACTCTTAGCAAAAACGCCACATCTTGACGCTATGGTATAGGTTTTTTCACATTCCTTTGCAAGCTCATTGAGCTCGTCCATAGGAACATTTAATAGCATTGCCATTTGGTCGATAAAAGCACCTGTACCGCCAGCACAAGAGCCATTCATTCTAACTTCCATACCACCTGAAAGAAAAAGAATCTTTGCGTCCTCGCCACCAAGCTCAATAATAACATCAGTATTCTCTATAAATGTGTTTGCTGCAACACGAGTTGCATAAACTTCCTGAACGAAATCTATTCCACAGCTTTCAGCAACACCCATACCTGCTGAACCAGACATTGCGAAATAAGCATTTTCTGCACCCTTAACATTTCTGCGGATATTTTCGAGAATTTCTGCAATTTTTTCAGTTATCTGAGAATAATGTCGCTCATAGCTTTTATATATAAGCTTATTATTATCGTCAAGAACAGCACATTTAATTGTTGTAGAACCTATATCCAAACCTATTTTCATCATTATTTTGCTTCATTCCCCTTCCAGGCCAAGGTAATAAATCAAGACACAGTGGCACAATATATATGTAACTTCATAAAATTCTAATATGTTATTATACAATATCCGACATAAAAAGTAAACAGACAAAACTTTCAATAAATCAAAATAATTTCTGAAAATTATTCAAGGCATAAAATCTATATCAATTAATAGCTTAAAAAAGCTTGAGTGAAATTTTTAAGTAGCTTACAAAAAATCGTAGTGGTGAATGGTAGTCCATTCTCATTTTTAATTATATAATAGCTAATGAATATTTTAATTCTATAAAGTATATTAAAATCTTGATTTAACTTGTAATTATTGTAAAAGTATTGAATTTTGCACAGATTCGTTATATACTTCTATTAAGTAGCGTAAAGTTTCAAGTTTACACTTTTTAAGATAAATTAAAACCAAATAGTTGAAAGATATTCATTCTTTCGCAGTAAGGATAAAAAATGAATAAACTATATAAAAAGCTCAAAACACATAGAAAGCTTTTGCTATTTCTATGTGACTTCTGTCTTTGGAATGTTTCTTACTATATATCATTCGTAGTCAACAAAAGCAGCTTCGTTTTAAAGGGCTGGGAAGAACCCTTTATGTGGGGACTCCTCTTTATAAATATTATATTTACAGCTGTATTTCTATGTTTCAGGCTTTATGATAAGATGTGGCGATATGCGGATATAGAGGATTTCTTTTATGCAGGCATAGCCTCCTTAACAGCTAACCTTGTCTTTATGTCATTTACAATGATAATTGGCACAGACGAAAACCGATTAAATTATGGTGCAAGAATCTACATTATAATGTCGCTCCTCTCAACCTTTCTTACATTTATATTTAGATTGGTTTATCGACTTAATAAAATCATTGAGCGAAAAAACACCAGTAATAAAAATCGGCGAAGACTTCTGATTGTTGGCGGTGGTGAAGGTGCCGCAACTGTTCTAAGTGAACTTGCCAAATCACCCGAGAATGAATATGTTCCTATATGCTTAGTCGATGACGACCCCGAAAAAATCGGACGCAGAATCGGCGGTGTCAAAATAGAAGGTTCAACATATGATATTCCAGAAATATGTGAGCGTGAGGATATTGAAGTTATCCTTTTCACAATCTCACAGATAAACCTTGCAGATAAGAAACGCATACTTGATATTTGTGCAAAGACTCACCTTGAAGTAAAGATTATTCCAAATGTATATGGCCTTATCAAAGATGGTGCATCAGTAACATCAAAAATCAGACAGGTAGAAGTAGAGGACTTGCTTGGCAGAGAACCTATTGTCTTCGATACCGAAAAATATGGTGCTTATATTACTGGACAAACTGTTCTTGTAACAGGCGGTGGCGGTTCAATCGGTTCTGAACTTTGCCGTCAGATAGCAAAGCTTTCTCCTAAAAAGCTCATCATACTTGATATTTATGAAAATAATGCCTATGAAATTCAGCAAGAACTTATTCGTCAATATCACGAAAAGTTAAATCTTGATACACAAATAGCTTCTGTTCGTGATAAACGCAAGCTCGATTACCTTTTCAGCCAAAATAAAATTGATGTTATTTTCCATGCTGCAGCACATAAGCATGTTCCTCTTATGGAAACAACTCCAGAAGAAGCAGTAAAAAATAATGTTTTCGGAACATTAAATCTTGTATTGCTTGCGGATAAATACCATGTCAAAAAATTTGTTCAGATTTCAACAGATAAGGCCGTAAACCCTACAAATATTATGGGTGCGACAAAGCGTATCTGTGAAATGATAGTTCAAACTATGGATAAGCAAAGTGAAACTAAATTTGTTGCTGTTCGTTTTGGTAATGTCCTTGGCTCTAATGGTTCTGTTATTCCACTTTTCAAGGAACAAATTCAGGAAGGTGGTCCTGTTACAGTTACTCACCCTGATATTATTCGTTTCTTTATGACTATTCCAGAGGCTGTTTCTCTTGTCTTAACCGCAGGAGGACTTGCTAAGGGCGGAGAAATCTTCATACTTGATATGGGAGAGCCTGTTAAGATTTTGACCCTTGCAGAAAATCTAATTCGCCTCTCGGGCTTTAAGCCATATGAAGATATTCCGATTGAGTTTACTGGTCTGCGACCAGGCGAAAAACTATATGAAGAAATCCTTCTTAATGAAGAGGGTATGAAAAAGACTGCAAACAAAAAAATCTTCATTGGCAAGCCAATAGAGCTTGATACAGAAAAATTTCATGAAAAACTTATTGAGCTAAAAAAGGTAGCCCTCAAAAATGATAAGGACGGCATAGATAAGCTAATTGCTGAAATTGTTCCAACATTCAACCATATGAAAAACTAAAATTATTTTGGCTCAATATCAATAGTTGGGGTAACCCGAAAAATAGAATAAAGTGTACTTACAAGCGGCAGAGAATTAAACTGTCGCTTGTTTTATTGTAGAATATATATGTTTGTTGGAAAACATATGTAAAATGTGATTGCGAAATCGCTTGAAATTTCTATAGCCTTAAGCATTTCTTTTGAGAACCTTGATTTTGCTGTTGGTGATTGGTATAGAAAACTATTTCAATACCCTCAATACCGAGAACAATACCGAGCCAATGTTTGCAAATGGTTTTCACATATCGCTGACAAAATACTTGTAGAGCATATTTTGTCCTCCGTTTCAACTTTCTAAGCAATTCTATTTTAACAGATTTTAGTAAAATATGCTCTACTTTTTTTACTTTTTGTCTGTAAGTTCTTTTTCTACCACAACTATATTGACCATTGAGCCAACAAAAATTCCACCGTAATTCTAAATCACGATGGAACTCTGGTAAATAACCCTAATTTTAACAGAAACTATTTAATAGAGGGGCAATTTTCCATTTAGTGGGTGCAGTATTATCATGAAGCATTGCGTTAAACCGAGCCGATTTTTCTGTTAAAATGAGTATGTTTTTTTCTTGCACCTCTTGCAAAATAAAAAGTAGCATGATATAATATGACCAAAAGGACCAAAACGGTCATATTTTTGAAAGATTCAATCTTGGCTTTTACCAAATACGAAACAGAACAGCTCCGCAAGGCACTACTGAAAGAAACTAGACATACATTCATCAGCCTTCGGAGAAATATGACCTTATCCCAAAACGAGGGCTCACTCATCACTACGACTGTACATATACTGATTCTCACAGTCACAAGGAGCAATTAGGAGAGCTGTACCCACAAGTGCCAGAAACTCTATTGCACGGCACTTGCAGGGAATTATTTGAATAAGCCAAAATGTCACAGAGATGTGGCTTTTCAAAGATGCATAAGTTAGTTCAACCTAACTTTTTGCTTTATATGTTTAGACAAATCTAACAAAAAAGGAATGATAGCAATGTTAGAACACAAGAATTCTAGGGACAGAAATGCCAGTTTATACAACTACTTCATACAAAAGGATTAGGAGGCATATAAAAAGATGTACAAACTTATTCAACTGATTGTGAAAGCTAAGACAGTGGCTAAGCTTGCAACGAACACTGAACTGCTACTGAAGGACGAAGGTGTTTTGATTGTTTCAACCCTCACCTACTCTGAAAATTCGTTTTTCGGCAAGGTTAAGGCATTTTTCAGGAGATTTGCAGGCTTCCATCTCTACAAGGAATATCTGAATTTCCTGTGGCAGAATGCTTGGACAGTGCTGAAAAGCACCACCCTGAAAGCATCATTCCCATTAACTTATACCGAATGTGCAAAATCGGAGGTATGATAAAATGTCATTTTTTGAAAACACTCGCAAGCCTGAGGGGTTTGGCGGGAAAATTATGGTTGATATGATGAACATTGGACATAGTGCCGTGGCGAGGTGGGGACTTCGCTTTTTGAAACTTACTCCGGACGACAAGGTGTTGGATTGTGGCTGCGGTGGCGGAGCAAACATTAAAAGAATGCTGAAAAAATGCCCGCAGGGTATTGTAAAAGGCATCGACTATTCAACCGTCAGCGTAGAAAAATCAAAGAAAGTCAACAAATCTGCCATTACAAAAGGACGCTGCACCGTATTGTGTGCAAGCGTATCAGAGTTGCCGTTTGAATCGGAGCAGTTCGATGTGGTCACGGCCTTTGAAACAATCTATTTCTGGCCCGACTTGTCACAGTGCTTTAGAGAGGTTTGGCGAGTGCTGAAACCTGGCGGAACCTTTCTTATCTGCAACGAAAGCAACGGCGATACAAACAAGGACGAAAAGTGGACGGATATAATAGACGGTATGACCATCTATAAGGACACTGAATTAAATGTGTATTTGGAGCAGGCCAAATTTCAAGATATTCAGATACACAAGAATAAAGCGGGCTGGCTGTGCGTCACAGCACGAAAATGAGGAAATAAAGCTTGAGCATTTTTGCATATACAAGCTCTCTATCACGAAAAAGAAATTCGCCTTGCCGTAGGACGTGCTTCGAAAGAAAATCGAAAAGCAAAACCTCCATCGTGGCGTATTTATGTCTACCGACTACAAGGTGTATTATGAAACAGTCACGGTGAACGGCTTTTCATGTCTCATAGTAATGGAGAAAAAATCTGATTCTGCCGACCTTCCGCAAACTGATGTTTGTTGACTGCAACAAGCCGTTCTGGAAAAAGCTGATGTACAAAGCATTCGTTCGGGCGAAATGTGGCTGTGACAAATGGCACATTATGAGATGATAGTTGCACCTTACAATAAAGATAAGCCCACCTATTATGAATTTACGGCATAACTGGCAACGGAGGAGCTACTCAACACAAGTCTGATACGGACATTCAACTGCGTGGACGACTGCAAATGCGACTATATTATCTGTGGTGATAAAGACTCATACTTAAAAGAAGCATTCCGAATACTGGGACCAGGCGGGATTCAGAAGACACAAATAAAAACGCAACTCAAAGGCGGTGAAGCAAATGGAAATATTATTCGGAATATTGATTCCCTTTCTCGGAACGACGCTCGGCTCGGCGTGTGTTTTATTTATGAAAAAGTCACTTGGTGTTTCGGTGCAGCGTGCACTCGCGGGCTTTGCCGCAGGAGTTATGGTTGCGGCATCTATTTGGAGCCTACTGATTCCAGCGATAGAGCAAGCGAAAAATATGGGCAAGCTCTCCTTCCTCCCCGCCTTTATCGGATTTTGGTTCGGTGTGCTGTTTTTGCTCATGCTTGACCGACTGATTCCACATCTTCACATAGGGAGTGACCAGGCAGAAGGGCCGAAAAGCAAGCTCGGTCGCACCACTATGATGGTGTTGGCGGTGACACTGCATAACATTCCCGAAGGAATGGCGGTGGGTGTGATGTATGCGGGCTTTCTTGCGGGAAATACGCAAATTACGGCGGCGAGTGCACTCGCCTTATCAATAGGCATTGCCATTCAGAATTTTCCCGAAGGTGCTATAATATCCATGCCTCTCCGAGCCGAGGGCGAAAGTAAAGGCAGAGCATTTCTCGGCGGCGTCCTTTCGGGAATAGTTGAGCCTATCGGCGCAGTACTGACACTCCTTGCGGCACAGCTCGTGATTCCGGCACTACCGTATCTTTTGAGCTTTGCCGCAGGTGCAATGCTCTATGTTGTGGTGGAGGAGCTAATTCCCGAAATGTCGCAGGGAAAGCATTCCAACATAGGAACGGTTTTCTTTGCAGTCGGCTTCAGTGTGATGATGATGCTTGATGTGTCACTGGGATAAGATTAGAGAAAACATTATGATATTCATTCGTTGAAATGAAACACAAGATTGAGAAAAACACCGTACAGGAAACGCTGATTATTCCGCTATATTCCCGAAAGCTGTGCTTGGAGTTATACCCCATGGAACGAAACTGCGGTGTGACTGATTGACCAAATCGACTACGAATTTTCAGAAGCCGAGAAGAATTCTCACAGCCTGATGCAGCGTTTCGCTCGTTGGTGAAGTGGCTACTACGCCGAAGTAAGAGGTATCCAATATTTCTTACTTCGGCGAACACATTTATACATACAGTCTGAAACAAGGTATCGACGACTTCCTCGCCCCTTACAAAGTTCTCCATGTCGGTCTGGACAAAGAACTGGAAGGGTGGCGTCCCACAGCGAAACAGCACGACAATCCTCAAAGGTACCAATAATAGAAACTTAACTGATTAAACAAATATCCCCAGTTTAACGATTATGGCAGAGCAGAAAGCCACAATCCTCCTAAAACGCACAAAACCCTGCCGCAGAATTGCTCTGTGGCGGGGTTCGTTTATGCTCTGGAATGGTGAAAACCTTGATTTCATGCGGTTTTCAGGCATAGAAAAAGTCCACCGCAATTCTATCAAAATTACGGTGGACTTATGGCGGAGGACAAGGGATTTGAACCCTCGCGCCGGTTTCCCGACCTACTCCCTTAGCAGGGGAGCCCCTTCACCACTTGGGTAATCCTCCAATGGTAAATAAAACAAATAAAATAATAAAAATTGGCGGAGAGGAAGGGATTCGAACCCTTGGTCCCTTTCGGGATCACTAGTTTTCAAGACTAGCTCCTTAAACCACTCGGACACCTCTCCATTTATCTTCGCCACTGTTGTGACTGCGAGAATTATAATACCATATAAGCTTTTAAATGTCAAGCTTTTTTCAAAAGTTTTTTTATTTTTTTCGAAATTATTCTAAATTCTGATAAAAACTAAAATAATATATTTTTAGGCTTAAGCAGTTTATTGCTAATAATTAAGAAGTTACCAATAAACTACCGATTTGAGCGGACCTTTTGGCAAGAGATGTTAAGGGCTTTGCCCTTAACACCCACGAGGGACTTCGTCCCTCGACCCTGCAAGCCTTTAAAAAGGCTTGAGCGAAACTTTTAATTATCTTATGGAAGTTTATTAACTAAGCGTAGGGCAAACTATACTTGCCTATATGGACACAAATAATAAAAGGAGCGAAAATAATTCGCCCCTCAGAATATTATTTTTTATCTTTTTTAATTGGTGCTTTAACAGCATAAGGCAATTCTGGTAAGCCTTCTGTTGGTGTCCATTCGCAATCTAAAATATATCTTGCCATTTTAAAGTTTGTCTTAAGATTGCTGTGCATACCTTTAAACGAAAAAGCTAAAATATGCTGTCTTATAATTGAATAGATATTAACAAGTTTAAACTTTGTAATTATTCGCCTAATTTCATTTTCAAAAGAAGCATATTCGCCATTTCTTCTCAAAAAGTTGCTTATAATCATAACCGAATAAAGCAAGTCATTTATTTTCTTAACATTCATTGTACTAAGAATACTACCCTGACGCTTAACATAGAAATAAAGACATTCCCCAACAACAGCAAGCTTATTTGCATAAAAAACTGTTTTCGGGCTTGTAGCAACATCCTCAAAATACATAGTAGGATATGTAATCTTATGTTCAGTAAAAATTGTGCGTTTATATAGCTTGTTCCAAGCATAGCTATGAAGTCCGTGGTCACTTATAATTCTTGCCACAGCCTCATTATGTTCCATAACACAATCTTTAACAATAAACATCTGATTTTTTTTCATACCGTTCTTATCAATATAATAAGTAAAGCCACAGTATGACATATCAGCATTATTTTCCTCACAAGCATTATAAAGCTTTTCAAGATAAGTTGGAGCAATAAAATCATCGCTATCAATAAAAGCTATATATCTGCCTACTGAATGTTCTATCCCAGTGTTTCTTGCCGCACTAAGACCGCCATTTTCACGAGTAATTATCTTAAATCTTGAATCACCCGCAACAAATTCCATAGCAATTTTAATACTTCCATCAGGCGACGAGTCATCAACAATAATGGCTTCAAAGTCAGTAAAAGTCTGAGCTTTAATAGAATTAAGGCATCTTCTTATATAAGGCTCCACATTATAGACAGGAATTATTATACTGATTTCGGGATTTTTAGTTTCCTGCATTATAATACCTCCTGCCTGATTTATATAAAATTTATTTATGGCTTATACTTTTTGACTTGTTTTCTGCCATCAATAATTCTCTTTATACAACCTTTTTTCTTTGAGCTATGACTTGCTTGAATATTCAAAATAGGTAAAGACCAATAGACATGATTTGCATGAACCTTAAAGCAATCCTTATATTTCTCATAAAGATTGTTTTCCTCAAGAAATTTACGCAAAAATTCTACTGTATAGATATAATCGTTAATTCTTTTATCGCTCATAGATGATTCAAGAAAAGTCTTAGTTCTTCTTGAATAGTAATAAGCTTTCTTATCTACTACTACAAGTTTATTTATTTGGGCAAAAGCCCTTGTGCAAAAAAGAATATCTTCATAATACATATCCCTGAATTGAATATCGTTATTCTTCAGCAAATCTGTTTTCCAAAGCTTATTCCATATAAAGAAACGAATCTCATTATCTTTAAGCAAATATCCCAAAGCTTCATCTCTGCTATATTCTCCTGCCTTAAGGCTTTTAACAGATTTATTCTTAGCGTTTTGCTCATAATGAATATTAAATCCACACATAGCAATATCTGCATCACTACGCTTAATAGCTAAATAAAGCACTGCAAGAAAATTATAAGAAACATAATCATCAGAATCTATAAAAGAAATATATTCTCCAGTGGCTTGTTCCATAGCAAAGTTACGGGTTTTAGATGCACCTAAATTTTCTCTTGAGAAAAATTTAAATCTTTCATCTCTTTTTGCAAATTCCTTTGCAATACCTGCACTGCCATCAGTGGAACCATCATCAACCATAATAACCTCAAAATCCTTAAAGGTTTGCTTTTCGACAGAACCAAGGCAACGACTAAGATATTTCTCAACATTATATATAGGTATAATGATGCTTATCTCTGGCTTATTTATATCACCCATAAATCATTCACCACTTTTTTCCCCTATCTCAAGTTCTTCCTCAACTTCTTCAATGTCTTCCTGCATTTCAGTAACAAGCTCTGTTGCTTTCTTCTTTCCCATACCAGAGAATGGAGCTGAAATGAATATTGTTCCATAATAAGTAATAGTTCTCCAGATAAGAATAGCAGATTTCATAGTAGTTTCATCAAAAATACCGCTAAAGAACCCAGCGAAGCTAAGCTCTGCCGCACCAGATGCACCAGGAAGCGGCACAAGGCTTGAAACCATATTTACAAATGATTGGGCACTAATAATATCAAAAACTCCAACATTGATAGTGCTATCAGGGCTTAATGCACGATAAACACAATATGGAACAATATATATAGCTGTCATTTGTATTATTGTAAGAATATAATTTATAGCAAGAAAACCTTTGTGTTCAGAAAGCTCTTTATTACTCTTGTGGAAGTATACAAGCTGTTGCTCAATCTTATCAAGAGTCTTTTCAGGATTTTTAATAAATCTAAGCTTGTTTCCTATCTTACAGAACCATTTTATAAGCCTGAATGTAATTTTGTGTGAAAATGATACTAATATAAGTATAAATATCATAGCCGCTTGAACGATAAAGCCTATCGCAGACATAACCCAAAGAAACGGACTTAAACGCTCGGCGAAGAAATTAAATTTCAGAAGTATTACAGCTATTGTATATCCTGTCAATGTAAACTGCCATACGAGAAACTTTTGAACGAGTGCAGATGTTGCCTTCCCGGCATCAACACCATAATGTGATAAAATCATAATCTGCATAGGCTGACCACCCGTAGAGCTAGGTGTAACGGCACAGAAAAATTGTCCTGCCAATGCAGCCTTTATGCTATGAGTTATCTTAACACCATTAGTTGAAAGATTTAAAAATCTATGTAAAATCACTGCATCAATTACAATATTAAGTAAATGCGCACCTATGGCAAGCATAAGCCAAAAAATATTTATTTGTTGTGATGAGTTTATAAGTTCTACCAAACCACCTTTAGAAAAGCAGAAGTATACAATCATAAAGCCACACAAAGCAAAAACTATGAAATTAAAAACCGTTTTTCCAGATATTTTCTTTTTTTTTGTATCCAAACTTTAGACCTCCGTTTTAATTTTAATTATATTAAAACTGCCCTCGACAGAAATAGAAATATCACTTTAAAAGCCATTATAAAATGACACAAAAGTAGCCAAAGTTTATATTAAATTCCCCTAAAAGTAAAGGCTATTAAGCTAAAATAATAACAATAAATAATTCTCCTATAAAATATATAATAATCACCCAATACACAAAAGTCAAGTTACAATAAATTTATAATACATAAATGGCAAAATTGAACATAAAAATACACAGTATTTAATATGGAATTGTCCATAAAAACACTGTGTATATGAAGTCTTTTATAACTTATTTTATCTTATAAACATAAGAATCCTTGCGTTTATGTGGCTTTGGCATATCGCCATCAGTATAGCCTAAAATGCAGTGTCCTATGCCCTCATAATCGCCCTCTATGCCAAGCTGTTTAAGAATTTCCTTACCCTCTGGCATCTCAAATTCTTCTTTTGCTCTATGAATCCAACAGCTACCAATTCCAAGCGAATGGGCAGCAAGCATAAGATTTCCCATAACAAGAGAGCCGTCATAAAGATAAGTAGGTTTTGATTTATCTGCAAGAACAATCAAAACTGTATTTGCACCATAAAATGGGTCAAAGCCTTCCTCTTTGTCCATAATCTTTGCATTAAGAGCAGAAAGCCTATCTCTTAATTCCTTATTAGTAACCTCAATAATAATTGGCGATTGAGCATTTCTGCCTGTTGCGGCATATGTTCCAGCCTCAACTATTTCATCAATAATCTCTTGTGGAACTGGCTCAGAAGTATATTTTCTGATGCTCCTTCTCTCAATCATATTTTTTATAGTTTCATTCATAGTCTTAACCTCCATTTATTCTTCAAGTAATTTTTTATAAATTTGATTATCATTTTCCCTAAATACATTAAAAATAACTTTAATCTTACTGCCTGTTTCTTGCTTATATCTTTTTACACTTCTCACTGCAAGCTCTGCGGCTACATTATTAGGAAATTTAAATTCACCTGTAGAAATACAGCAAAACGCAATGCTGTTTACATCATATTCATCAGCAAGCGATAGGCAAGAACGATAACAGCTTTCAAGTGCGTCACAATCCTTCTTCATAACCTTATTAAAAATCATCGGTCCAACAGTATGAATAATATATTTACTTGGAAGATTATAAGCAGATGTAATCTTTGCTTTTCCTATTGGTTCACTGTGTCCTTGAGCTTTCATAATATCATTACATTCAAGCCTTAGCTGTATTCCCGCATAAGTATGAATTGTATTATCAATACATAAATGATTAGGATTAAAGCAACCAAGCAGCTCAGAATTTGCAGCATTTACGATTGCACCACATTTAAGAGTTGTTATGTCACCTTTCCATAGGTAAATATCATCAATTATAGGCTCAAGCTCAGAAATATCAGTTATACCCTTTTTGCGGATTTCTTCTTGCAAAAATTCGTTCTGAATTTCAATAAATTTCTCACTTGCTCTCTTAGGCATACGGATATTAAAAAGCGAACGAAGAAAATTCCAACGCTCAGTTTCCCCTTGAGGTATAAAAGCACCTTTGCCCATAGGTTGTTCACCAAGAAGTGCATCTATTAAATATAGTTGTCTTTCCGATTGATTCATATTTGTTTTCTCCAAATAAAAATTTATTGACGAAAAAGCCCGTTGCGTATGCAACGGACTTCATAAATTTGGTGCGAGTGACGGGACTTGAACCCGTACGTCGTAAAACACACGCCCCTCAAACGTGCCTGTCTGCCAATTCCAGCACACTCGCAAATATCAATTTGTCTTTTCAACAAGTAGTATTATATCAAAAAGTATTTTAGTTGTCAAGAACTTTTTTAAATAATTTTACAAATTTTTATTAATTAAGATTTTCTTTCCTTATCACAATCAGTTAGTTTATATATTTCAAAGCCTAAATGCTTATAAAATCCAACCTCTTATATATTCTTTTCGTTGATAGCAGACTCTTGAATTTGTTGGAAAAATAAACAGCATTTTCAAACGATTGGTTTCAGTTACCATAAACGCAACAGGATTTCCAAAATTACTTTAATAATCAAGTACTTAACATCATTCAAATCCTATGGAATATACTTCTTCATTTGCCTAATATCTAAAAATTCTGATACATACTATAACAAAAAATACGGTGATTTTTCAAAACCACCGTAATAATCTGGTGCGAGTGACGGGACTTGAACCCGTACGTCGTAAAACACACGCCCCTCAAACGTGCCTGTCTGCCAATTCCAGCACACTCGCAAATATCAACTTTTTTGACATCTCTTGTCAACGAATGATATTATATCAAACCATCAATAAAAAGTCAAGTCTTTTAAAAAAATATTTTACAGAATTTTCTGCAAAAATGAAGCTTGCCCTTGAGTAATAACCCAAGAGCAAGCTTGCCGCAAATTTATTCAGAAAGTATATGTAAGTACCCTAAATGCGATAATCAAATATCGTCTTCACCTTGAAGTGCGTCGCAACCTGTTTCACCAGTTCTTACCTTGACAACATCTTCAACATCATATACGAAAATCTTACCATCGCCAATATGTCCAGTATAAAGTGCCTTTACTGCCGCATCAATAACAGCCTTAACCGGAACCTTGCAAACAACGATTTCAACCTGAACCTTAGGAAGAAGGTTCATCTCAACCTCAACACCACGATAGTATTCAGTTTTACCCTTCTGTACGCCACAGCCGAGAACCTGAGTTACTGTCATACCTGTTACACCGATTTCATTAAGTGCATTCTTCAGGTCTTCAAACTTAGATTGCTTGAGAACAATATCAATCTTAGAAAGCTTAACATCAGAGGCTGTGACTGTGTTCTTTTCCTTAGGAGTAAATGCAACCTGTACAGGAACAGCCTCATTAACAGGAACTTCACCAACATCAGCGTCTGTATCATCAAGAGCAACAGAAGATACATTTGGCATAAAGTCTGCATAAGAGCTTACCAAGCCATGCTCTGTAATATCAAGACCCTTGATTTCTTCTTCTCTTGAAGCACGAAGTCCCATTGTATGCTTGATTACAAAGAATACGATTGTCATAGCAATTGCTACATAAAGTGCAACTACCACAGCACCGAGTGTTTGAATGCCTAAACATTCAAATTCACCATATATAAGACCCTTGCCCTTTGTACCGTAGCCATTAGAGAAAATACCTACACAGATTGTTCCAACAAAGCCGCACATTCCGTGAACACCAACTGCACCAACAGGGTCATCAATCTTGCAAACCTTATCAATAAATTCAATACCAAATACTACTACGAAACCTGCAATTACACCGATAACAGCAGCAGCCCAAGGCTCAACTGTATCACAACCAGCAGTAATAGCAACAAGTCCTGCAAGAGAACCATTCAGTGTCATAGAAACATCAGGTTTCTTATACTTAACCCAAGTAATAAACATAACTGTGAGTGTAGAAACTGCTGTGCAAAGGTTAGTTGTATAGAAAACCAAACCTGCATTTGCGATTGTGTCATCACCTGTCATAGAAACAGTTGAAGCACCATTAAATCCGAACCAGCAGAACCAAAGAATGAATACACCCAAAGCACCAAGTGTCAAGCTATGACCTGGAATTGCTCTTGGCTTGCCGTCTTTGCCATACTTACCGATACGAGGTCCGAGGAAGATTGCACCAACAAGTGCTGCAACACCGCCAACCATATGAACTGTTGTAGAACCTGCGAAATCGTGGAAGCCAAGCTGTGCAAGCCAGCCACCGCCCCAAATCCAGTGTCCTGAAATCGGATAAATAATCAAGCTGATGATTGCTGAATATACGCAATAAGCACTGAACTTAGTTCTTTCTGCCATAGCACCAGAAACGATTGTTGCTGATGTTGCACAGAAAACTGTCTGGAAAATCATATATGCATATAACGGAACTCCGTCAGGAAGTATGCTATCATATGCACCGCTGTAACCTCCTACCGCAAAGAGGTCAATGTTTCCGAAAAATGCTGAAGATGTTCCAAACATTATTCCGAAACCAACCAGCCAATAAAGTGGTGTGCCGATACAGAAATCCATCAAGTTTTTCATAATGATGTTACCAGCATTTTTAGCCCTTGTGAAACCTGTTTCGACCATTGCGAAGCCTGCCTGCATGAAAAAAACAAGTGCCGCACCAACTAATACCCATATGGTATTTACAGCAGAATATTCGCCCATAATCTATTTCCCCTCTCATTTTTAAATATTAAAAATCTCAAAATATTGTATAATAAAATGCGGTAGCAAGAACTCCGCATTTTATTATCTCATTTATATAGAGTTACCCCTTTATCCCCTTCATATGTAGCTCTAAATCAGACGCTGAAAAGCAACTTTCCGTATGATGGATATGGCCAGTATTCAGCAGACATATTTGATTCCATCTCATCAGCTACTGCTCTAAGCTCCTGCATTGCCGCAAATACAGAATTCCTATAGTAGTTAGCAAGCTCCTGAACATCTGTGTAATCCTTAGCACCAACAACAGCCTTATCAAGAACATCAATCTTCTTAGTAAAGTCTGTGAGAAGTGCAGAAAGCTTTTTAAGAAGCTCTGTTTCTGCACAAGTGCAAATCTCACTATCAACAGATTTCATTACACTTGCAGAATCAGCAAGAAGCTTCAAATACTTAACAACAGCAGGAACGATATCCTTCTTAGCCATATCAAGTGTTGTAAGAGCTTCAATGTTGATAATCTTAGAGTAGTTCTCGAGCTGAATTTCATATCTTGCACGAACCTCTGCCTCAGTAAAGATTCCGTGCTTCTTGAAGAGCTTGAGGTTCTTCTCAGCAACATAATGAGGCATAGCCTCTGGCATAGATCTGAGGTTATAAAGACCTCTTCTTTCTGCCTCTTCAAGCCACTCATCAGAGTAGTTATCACCGTTAAATACAATCCTCTTATGCTCTTGATATGTTTTTCTGACAAGGTCGATAACAGCCTTATCAAAATCGTCTGCCTTCTCGAGAACATCTGCGAACTGCTCAAGTTCTTCTGCTACGATTGTGTTGAGCATTTCGTTAGGGCAACCGATGTTTTCAGCAGAACCCGCCATTCTAAATTCAAACTTATTGCCTGTAAATGCAAACGGTGAAGTTCTGTTACGGTCTGTTGTATCCTTATAGAAGTTAGGGAGAACAGCAACCTTAGTGTCCATAATAGCTCTACCCTGTGCATGGTATTCTGTACCTGTTTCGATAGCATCAAGAATATCCTTGAGTTCATCACCGAGGAAGATAGAAATAATAGCAGGAGGAGCCTCGTTAGCACCAAGACGGTGATCATTGCCTGCACTTGCAACAGAAATTCTGAGGAGGTCCTGATATTCATCAACACCCTTGATAACAGCTGCAAGGAAGAGAAGGAACTGCTTGTTTTCGCTTGGCTTCTTGCCTGGCTCGAGGAGGTTCTCTCCGAGGTCTGTGGACATTGACCAGTTATTGTGCTTACCACTTCCGTTTACGCCTGCGAATGGCTTCTCGTGGAGCAAGCAAACAAGACCATGACGGTCAGCAACCTTCTTCATCATCTCCATTGTAAGCTGATTGTGGTCAGTTGCAACATTTGATGTAGTAAAAATAGGAGCAAGCTCGTGCTGTGCAGGAGCAACTTCGTTATGCTTTGTTTTAGCAAGAATGCCAAGCTTCCAAAGCTCTTCATCAAGCTCCTTCATATAAGCAGAAACTCTTGGCTTAATTACGCCGAAGTAATGGTCCTCGAGTTCCTGACCCTTAGGAGGTCTTGCACCGAAAAGTGTTCTTCCGCAGTAGATAAGGTCTTTACGCTTTTTATACATTTCCTTATCAATGAGGAAGTATTCCTGCTCAGGGCCAACTGTTGTAATAACTCTCTTAGCCTCTGTGTTGCCGAAAAGTTTAAGAATTCTAAGAGCCTGTGTATTGATAGCCTCCATAGAACGGAGAAGCGGAGTTTTCTTATCAAGAACCTCACCAGTATATGAGCAAAAAGCTGTTGGAATGCAAAGTGAACCGTCCTTAATAAACGCATATGAAGTAGGGTCCCAAGCTGTATATCCTCTTGCTTCAAAAGTAGCACGGATACCGCCTGATGGGAAGCTTGATGCGTCAGGCTCGCCCTTGATAAGTTCCTTGCCAGAGAATTCCATAATAACCTTATCGCCAACAGGAGAGATAAAGCTATCATGCTTTTCAGCAGTAATGCCAGTCATAGGCTGGAACCAGTGTGTGTAATGGGTTGCACCCTTTTCTACTGCCCAATCCTTCATAGCATTAGCAACTGCATTTGCGATAGTCAAATCAAGAGGTTTTCCCTCATCAATAGTCTTTTTGAATGCCTTATAAATATCTTTAGGCAATCTTTCTTTCATAGTAGAGTCGTTGAAAACAAGACTTCCAAACATCTCAGGTACACTTGACATTACTCAACACCTATCCTTTGTAAGTTTTTTCTGAATAAAAAATGACGCTGTAGAACCTTTTGTCGTTCTACAGCGCCATTGCTGTTTACAAGTGTTAGTATATACCAGTGGTCTTAAAAAGTCAATAGCTTTTTTTGTTTTTGGCAGTTTTCACATAATTTATAGTCCGTAATTTATTTAGATTGTTATATTATATATTTTCATTCAATTATTTAAACTCGTAGTTTTTATTCTTTCAAATTGCTAGAAATATACTCATATTATTGTTACAGTAACATTATCACCTTGTTTATAACTTTTATTAGTATCAGATAAACTAACTTCAATGTATACCACCAAATCTATACTATTTAAATTTTTTTGTAAAATTGCATCTTTAATATCATAACTTATCATATTAGGATATTTTTGATTTAATATATCAAAAATATTCTCGCTATAATCATCAACTGAAAATTCTGGAACTTTTATCTCTGAAAAACAATTTATATTTGGTGCTGCAAATGCAACTATATCTCCTGTAGGTGATATATCAATAAATATAAAATCTGAAGTTTTAATTCCATTTATCATCTTATAATACAACAGTTCATAATACCCTTGTTCATCAACATAAGTTTCTCCAAAATATTTATAACCTAATATACTACCAATTTGTTGAGATAAAAAATCTTCACATATATGTCTACGATCATCGGCAGAAATTTTTATTGAATTTATCGTATCCAGATTATTCTGGTTCACCACAGAAATAAAACCAATCATATTCCCATATTCATTAAATATATATTGATTTTTTGATTTATCAGTATATACATGATTTTCCTTATTAGACTCATTATTTATCCTAGTTTCTTTATACTGAACATCCATTGGTTCCCCATTTAAATATGTTAAAGCACCAATTCTTTTTGAACATTCATCATTTATTGTTATATCCTTAATTTTAATATTGCCCGCATATACATTTATTGACATAACTATTATCACAGCTATAATTACAGTATATATACTTAAATACTTGTATTTTTTCATATAAATCCTCCTTTATAAACTTGTATCGTTTTTTATAACCAATTGAACATTAGGTTTTTCTGGATATAAATTTATTCCAAAAATATAGTGTTTTTCAACACCAACATTATAAAACTTCAAATCTTCAGAATAAGTTTTCCATTTGATAATTTGATAGCCCAATCCCAAATAGCAAACCGAGCCACCATCATTTATATGTGCATATGGAAAAGAAAATATTGGAGATTTATTATCTTCAGCTAAACAGCTATCAATTAAAAACGTACTAACTGATATAAATATCAATATTATAATAACAGCACAAATCTTTTTTATATTTTTTACAATCATTATAATGTCAAACCTCCTCCACCCCTCAACAAACGATTTCCAGTGCCTCCATCAAAGCCCAAATGATAAAATTTTGTCCAATAATCAGCATATTTTTTGCAGAAGTTCCTCTCTCCTGCATTACAAGTTCTAAAAATAACTACTTTCTCATTAGATAAAGCATTACCATAATCAAACCTATAAAAATATCTTATATCATTGGTTTTTTCCTTTCTATATAAGTTTACATTTGTATAAATTTATAATATCACACTTGTTAAAATAAGTCAATATATTTTAACAAATTTCGTTAAAATAAGTGAAAGTAACAAAATTGTAAATTTTTAATGTTTTAAAGTCATTTAAAAAAGGTCAGCACACTATGTACCGACCTTTTTCGTTTTACTCGCTACTTACTGTCTCTGATTCAGTCTGCTGACTGCTCAAAGCTCTTTTTGGGTATATATTTCTGTACTTTTACCGGTTCTATCATCATATATAGTAATACGGTAATTAAGATCTTCCATCAATATATAATGCTTACCGAAATACCAATATGTATACTGAATTCCAGAACCAAAATAAGCATCTGGTTTTCCTAAGATGTCAATAACTTGATTACCTGTAAGTTCTGGTGAAAGTTTATTTACATAGCTCATCATTTCTTCGTAATCTTTATCAGTACTTGATTCACTTTGTTTACTGCTCTCTGTTTTTGATTCAGTCTGTTTACTACTTTCTGTGCTTGAGCTTACAGAACTCTCTGTTTTAGAAACTGTACTACTTGTACTTTCAGTATCATTATTTTTACAACCACAAGCAAGAGAAAGCACCAAGGTAGACATCAGCAAGATTGCAATTACTTTTTTACTCATAGAAAGTCCTCCTTATATTCTATATTTTATTAAAAAATTACAAACCATTGGAAATCCCTCATTTCAACTATTATACTTCTGTATATTTTTATAATATCATTTTTGTTTAATTAAGTCAATAATTTTATAACAGTATTACAATAACTAAGCAATTATAACAATTATGTAAACTTTTAATATTTTAAAGTCATTTAAAAAAGGTCAGCACACTATGTACCGACCTTTTTCGTTTTACTCGCTACTTACTGTCTCTGATTCAGTCTGCTGACTGCTCAAAGCTCTTTTTTGGGTATATATTTCTGTACTTTTACCGGTTCTATCATCATATATAGTAATACGGTAATTAAGATCTTCCATCAATATATGATGCTTACCGAAATACCAATATGTATACTGAATTCCAGAACCAGAATAAGCATCTGGTTCTCCTAAGATGTCAATAACTTGATTAGCTGTAAGTTCCGGAGAAAGTTTATTAACATAGCTCATCATTTCTTCGTAGTCTTTATCAGTGCTTGCTTCGCTCTGCTTACTACTCTCCGCTTTTGATTCACTCTGTTTACTACTTTCTGTGCTTGAACTTACAGAACTCTCTACTTTAGAATCCGTACTGCTTGTATTTTCAGTATCATTATTTTTACAGCCACAAGCAAGAGAAAGTACTAAAGCAGACATCAGCAAGATTGTAATTACTTTTTTACTCATAGAAAATCCTCCTTAAATTATTTAGTTTGCTTTTATAGCATAGAATACCGTATCACTTGAATAAAAATTTTTATATATTATACCATCTTTTGTTTCATATTCCCAGCCAGATGAAGAATTAGCCATAGTACTTGCAGGATTTAAAACACCTTCAACACATTTTGACTCCTTATACCACCCATGCTTATTATACCACTTTCCATCATTTGCCCTATACCAAAAATGGTAATCATATAATCCTTTAGTATCTCCATCGACTAAATCCTTATTCACCCCAACACGCATACAAACCAACCATTCATTTGAATTTATTGTAGCATCATAACTTCCCACTTCTCTCCATCCAGAACTTGTAAATTCCTCATTAAGCCATTTATTCATTTGTGTTTTTGTTTCTTTTAACGCTTCAGTAATTTCTGTGTTTTTATTAACTTTAGTACCACTCATATAAACACGAAGTTTATCAGCATCACCAGCAGAAACATCGAACGCATAGCCTAAGCAATTTATATTTGGTTTAGTGGTAAATGGTTCATACTTTTTCTCTCTAACACCATTAAAGAAATACTTAACAGTAACATATGGCTTATTGCTTGTACTTTCGGAAGTACAAATACCCTTATAGTATTTTGTATTTGTTTCGCTTGTGGTATTTTTTAGCATAATACCATTTTGCATTGAACTATAATTTTTTTCAGCAGCATCATTCTGCCACCTTTTAAATGCTGAAAGAAGATTTATATATTTTTGAGTATTATCAGGATATGAAAATTGTGCACTTGCTATTCTGTCTCCAGCACCAACCCATTCAGATAAACTATAAACACTTTCTTCTGTCCAAGGTGTTCCTCCATAATAATAGGCAGTAACATATGCTGATGAAGATTGACCTGAAACATCTGTAAGATTTAAACGAGCCATTTGTATTGTATGTTTAGAATTCATAAATACTTTTGATTTTAAGCTTGGGAATTTCATAAGCATACGACCGACACCATATGTACTATCAACATATCCTATAACACCAGCTGTATTTGCACCTGAGGAAACTTTTGCTACAGCGCTACCATTATATAATGGCAAATCTTCTATACCTTTTCTATAACCCTCATCAGCGTCCACTGTTACTATCGTTGGGTCAACATAAACAGGATATATAGTAGTAGGTCTGGAAAGAAATTCTTGATTTACTGTAACAACTATTTCATATTTGCCATCACTTATTTTTGAAAAATCCATACTATTGGCAAAAGTATAATGTGTTTCTCCTTCAGGAGTATCCCCTTGCAAGCTATCATATACATAAATAGGATTTATAACTGCCACTGTTTTCTTTGTTTCTGAATTAACAATATTTATTGCTTCACAATTCTTTTCAAGATATGTGC
Organism: Pseudoruminococcus massiliensis; assembly: GCF_900291955.1. Lineage (GTDB taxonomy): Bacteria > Bacillota > Clostridia > Oscillospirales > Acutalibacteraceae > Pseudoruminococcus > Pseudoruminococcus massiliensis. The sequence goes on from NZ_OLMR01000002.1 coordinate 105,876, forward strand.
CATCAGCTTCAATTATAAATGAAAATTTGTTTACTTTATCGTCATTAAGAACAATATTTTCTTTATAGCCCTCAAAGATAGGTTCATATTGAAGCTGTATATCCTTACCAAATACATCATCATATACTACAAGACTTTCATTTTGCTTTTTAACATTAGCTACTGTATTAGTATTAGGATACATCTCCACTGAAACATTTTTACTATCAAGGACAATTCCTGTTCCTTTTTCAAGAGTTTTCGGGAAATATGAGTTTATATCATTTTTATCATTTACATAGGCATATTTGTCTACAAACTTTTTATTAGCTATATTATCAGAAATCACATTACTTTTATCTTTAATATTATTGTTGCTATCTACATACTTTACAGCCTCATTAAATATATATGCAGTTTCGCTTCCATCATTATCAAGATAAACTAAAGTATTTAAATCATCTTCTTTATCATACAATCTTTCAGTATGGGTTTGGTTAATTACTCCTCTTTCGGTAAGTACTTCTGCAAGTTCATCATCTGCCAAAATTTTAGTATTATCAGGTTTCATTTTATCTTCAATCAATTTGCTACTTTCTGAAGAAATCACTTTGCTATCAGCAGTTGCTTCTGCATTAACAATTTGTGTTGGACAAAAAATAGAGTAACTTGTTATTAATAATGCTAAAACCATTGATAACTTTTGCTTATTCCTTTTCATATAAAACACCCCTTTATTTAAATAATTTAAAATCAAACCTATAAAAAAATATCTTATATCATTGGTTTTTTCCTTTCTATATAAGTTTACATTTGTATAAATTTATAATATCACACTTGTTAAAATAAGTCAATATATTTCAACAAGTTTCGTTAAAATAGGTGAAAGTAACAAAATTGTAAATTTTTAATGTTTTAAAGTCATAAAAAATGGGTTGACACAATATGTGCCAACCCAAATTAGTTTAATATTAAATTATTCGCCGAAATATCTCTTGAGAAGTCCTGCAAAACCTGCACCGTGTCTTGCTTCGTCCTTAGCCATCTCGTGAACTGTATCGTGGATAGCATCAAGGTTTTGAGCCTTAGCAAGCTTAGCAAGCTCAAATTTTCCTGCACAAGCACCAGCCTCAGCGTCTACACGCATTTCAAGGTTTTTCTTTGTGCTGTCTGTTACAACTTCACCGAGAAGCTCTGCAAACTTTGCTGCGTGTTCTGCTTCTTCAAAAGCATATCTCTTGAAAGCTTCTGCGATTTCAGGATAGCCCTCTCTGTCAGCAACTCTTGACATTGCAAGATACATACCAACCTCTGAGCATTCGCCGTTAAAGTTAGCAACGAGGTCATCATAAATAACCTTGTCTACGCCCTTAGCACAGCCAACCTCGTGAACTGTTGCATAAGAAGCCTCGCCCTTAACCTCTTTAAACTTTTCCTTAGGTGCTTTACATACTGGGCATTGCTCTGGAGCCTCATCACCTGTGTAAACATAACCGCATACCTGACATACAAACTTTTTCATATTAAATTACCTCCAATTGTATAATTTGTTTTTATATCCTTCTGGATAATGAACGCTAATTTTCTTGACCTTCTATGCACAAATCACATTTCCCGTAAAAAGCAAGGTCGTGACTTTCTACTTTTACACCAAGCTCTTTCTGAACAAGCTCATCAAGATTGCTTATATGCACAGCAAAGTTTCTGCTGACATCAATTATTCTTCCACATTCAGTACATATAAAATGCGAATGTTCACGAACATTTCCGTCAAAGCGTTCACAGCCCTTAACTACCCCCAGAGAAATAATTTTCCCCTCATTCCTTAGCATAACCAGATTACGATAAACTGTTCCAAGACTAATATTTGGAAAATCAGCCCGAACCTTATTATAAATCCATTCTGCGTCAGGGTGAGTTGTTGTTGAGCATATTGCACTATATATAGCTTCACGCTTGGCACTATAATTTGTACGATTCATAACCAGACCTCTGAAAAGTGATAATCATTACTGATTTCTTTTATAATATAGCATATAAATTTCAATTTGTAAAGTCTTTTTCGTAAATTTTTCTAATTTTTTTATTTACCAAAAAATCATAATAGTTTTTTCCTTTGAATATACTTTTAACAACATAGCCAAGGAGCGTATATCCTATGTTTATATCATTAAGATTAAAGCATTTGATTTTGCCAGCTGTTCTTGCAATTTGCATTATAAGTGCAATAACTATATGTATTTTTGCTGGTTCAAAACCAACAAGTCTTGAAGCATCTACATCATCTGCCAAAGAAATCAAATTGCCCATACTTATGTATCACGGCATAAGAAAAGATAACTCTGCACAGAACAAATATGTAATATCCCCCGATGAATTTGAATCCGACCTAAAATATATAAAAGAAAATGGCTATGAAACAATCGTTGTTGCCGATTTGCTTGAATATTTTGATAATGGCAAAGCCCTTCCTGAAAAGCCAATTATGATAACTTTCGATGATGGTTGCCTTAATAACTATACCTATGCTTTTCCATTATTAAAAAAATATAATGCAAAAATGATTCTTTCTCCTATTGGAAAGTGTATTGATGAATACAGCAAAAATGGTGATAAAAACCCAGCCTATGCACAAGCCGATTGGAATACGCTTCGTGAAATGTCAGATTCAGGTTTGGTAGAAATCCAAAACCATACATATAATATGCACGCATCAATAGGCAGAATTGGAGCAAGCCAAAAAATTGGCGAATCCGATGAAGAATATCGGAAAAATCTTTCAGAAGATTTGAAAAAATTTAACGAAAGAATGAAAGCTGAATTAAACATAACTCCAACAGCTTTTACCTATCCATATGGTGCAATTTCTAAAAATTCTCCAGATATAATCAAGGAATTAGGCTTTCGAGCAAGCTTTGACTGTTCAGAAAAACTTAATCATATAAAAAGTGAAGCCGATTTGCACGAATTGCATCGTTTTATACGACCACATAATAAAAGCTCTGCTGAAATCCTCTCAAAAATAGAATAATAAACATTTCAGGATAATATTTATATTATAGTCTATAAGATTAAAGGAGAGATTTTATGCCAAGTGTTTTTCTAAGTCCGTCACTTCAAGAATACAATCCCTATGTAAATGGCGGAAACGAAGAATATTATATGAATTTAATTGCCGATGAAATGGTTCCTATTCTCACATCAAGTGGGATAGAGGTGGGCAGAAATAGTCCCGAACAAACTCTTTCTCAGGCTATTGCACAATCTAATGCAGGAAACTATAATCTTCATCTTGCCATACATTCAAATGCCGCTCCTCCATCAAACGCTGGCAATGTCAAAGGAGCTGACATATATTACTCAGCAGCAAGTAGTCAAGGAACCCGAGCCGCAACAATCTTTGCAAATAACTATAAGTTAATTTATCCATATCCTGAACTTGTAAAAACAATTCCTACAACATCACTTGCAGAAATTGTTCGAACGAAAGCACCTGCTATTCTTATTGAAGTAGGCTATCATGATAATCCGGAAGAGGCACAATGGATTCGTGATAACATTTCCGCCATAGCCGAAAATTTATCCACATCAGTAACTGATTTTCTCGGTGTAATTGAAGAAGAGCCAAGCGTTCCCCGTCAAGGCAGAGTTACAACGCAAAACACTGCTCTAAATATAAGAAATCAACCATCAATCAATGCTCAAGTTATCGGTCAGGCACCTCGTGGTGCAATTCTTACAATTTTAGGCACAGATGGCCCGTGGTATCTCATAAACTACAATGGACTTCAAGGCTATGTAAATAGCAATTTTGTAACGCTGATATAATAAATTAAAATTTTCGCTCATAGTAGATTAGACTTTTCATGCGTCTGACGAAACTGCCAATGAATTAACAAACTTCCGTAAGACACTTAAAAGTTTCGCTTGAGCCTTTTTAAAGGCTCATAGGTCAAGGGCAACGCCCTTGTCGCTCTCCGCAGAGAGCGAAATACTTTATACTCCATAAAGCGCAGGAGGGTAGAAAAACATTCCAGTGGAATGTTTTTCGTAGGGAACCCTCGCAGGGGGTTCCCTGAAATTCCAATTTTAGCGAAAATCTTGAATTTAATATTTTTTAAGATTATTAGCTATCACAATAAAATATTTTCTTCCTAATAGACCCATTTCCTATAAGAAAAGAGGTAAAGCCTGAAATAGACTTTACCTCTTTCCTGTATATTAATTAAACATTTGTTGAATATGGAATGAAATAGTAAATAGCTGCAACAGCTGTGGCAGCTATAGCAAGAACCGCTCCCAATGCAATCAACACCCCAATAATAACCTTTGCTCTACGGCTACGCTTATAAAGCTTAGGTTTAGGCGGAGCAGAAATCAATCTTACCCTTTGAACCCCCGAAAGGCTTTCATCAAGATTTTGCATAATGTCATCTACATTATTTGTTTCTTCTTTAGGTGTTTTCAAAGAATATGTTATTGCCAAATCTGATATAATTCCATTTTTTAATATATTAGAAACCTCATCAGGTTCATCAGGCAAAATAACAATAGTCTGACCTATTGCCCTAATAATATATCCACTGTTTTTCTCCCCGTCAACACGCTTAGAAAATACATTAGAATCATTAGTCACAAGAATCTTAGAAAGGATCTTATCTGTACTATCATAACCATTATTAAGACCACCAATAACAAATATAAGCTGGCTTTTCTTCAACTTTTTCGCAAGTGCATTAGCAAGTTCAGATGTAGTAGTTGCCGCCTCACCTGCCGAATGTGAAAGTCCCATCTGAGAAAGGTTCTTATCAAGAACACGCTCTACCTCAGCAGTTCTTCCTGCGGTGTAATATATAAGTTCGTAATCCATAATAAATCTCTCCGTTACTCTATATTAGGCTGCCTCTTTATGCGGTCTGCTCTTCTGGATGTGTCGTTTCTTCCATACTTGATTCTGGCTCAGGCTCTATACTTAATTCGGGTTCCTTACTCGATTCAGGCTCACTGCTGCTTGGCTCTGGTTTACTGCTTGGTTCAGGCTTACTGCTGCTTGGCTCTGGTTTACTGCTGCTTGGCTTTGGCTTACTGCTTTCTTGTGCTTTAAGCTTTTTAATAGCTGCATTACCCTTTTCAATCATATTATCAAGCTTGCTATTTCTATCTTTTGCACTTGATATAAGCTTTTCCAAACCATCAATAATACTTTGGATTTTTTTCTTATAATCCTCTGCACTTTTCTTTAAGGTTGCCGCCTCAGTTTTTATAGTTTTATATGTAGAATATTTCAAAGCAGCATTTACATATTCTATTACACCATCACATTGCCTATCAATAGCATCTTTCCATTTGCTCATATCAGTAGCTATAACTTGATTATTCAGAGCTTTTGCATTGTTCATATCTTTAATAAGACTATTTATTGCACTCTCAGACTTGGCCTTAGGGATACCCTTGCTTGCATTATTATATGCAGTAGCTGATGCCTCTTTTGCAGAATTTGCCAATAATTTTATATCAGAATACACTTCATTGGCAATATTATAATTTTCTTTTGCTACATCAAGATATGAATTTGCACTTTCAAGCTCAGCCTTTGCACTTTTAAGCTTGCTTGCTTTTTCAGCAGCCTTCGAGGCTTCTTCCTCTTTCTTCTTTTGTTCTTCTGCCTTCTTAGTGGCTTCCTTTTGAGCTTCTGATGCACTCCACTTTTTCTTATGAGGATTATTATACCAAGTAATCTGCTTTGCAGCAAGAGCCTCCTCAAAGCTTGTCAAAACAGGCTTCTTGCCACCATATGCCTCATACCAGCAATCTGGATAAACAGGGTTAGATGCCATCTTAGCTGTTGATGTATCTACCTTTGCTGTTTCACCCTCACGAACACGCCTTGCAACAACAACAAACCTGAACTGGTCGAAATCATATGCACAGGTTGAAAGAGTTACAAGTGTATCGTCTTCATTAACATCAACAGGGCAATCTATAATAGACCTTGCACGAACCTGATATATATAGTTCATAAAATCAGATTCCGTTTCAAAAGTTCCTCTCAGATAATTGAAAAACTCACCCTGACTTTCGAGTGTATTAGTCTTATATATAGAAATAATTTTCCACTTTGCCTTTTCGTATATAGTATTAAATGTAAAGGCAGGATTTTCCTTATAGAAATTAATATCCTGATAGTAAAGTAAATTTGCAAACATTCTTCCGTCATTCATATGATGTCCATGTAGAATAAGATTCTTTGCATCGAGTGGACTTCTGTAATCAAGGAAGATTGTTCCGTAATCGCTGTAATTTCCGTAGAAATCACGCTTCAAATAGTATTCTGGCTGTTCAGGGTCTTGTGACTGGCAAACAACATAGTCAATCTGTGTATTAGGAATCTTAATCCAACCAACAGTATCCTTATTTTCGTTAAGAAGCTTTTCAAAGTCTGGTAAAATTTCACTTTCACCTATGACAATTTTCTTTCGCTTTGGTGCAACAGCATTATAATCATCGTCATCGCTATCACCGCCACCAGTGGCCTCTGTTAATAAGTCCTTAACTTCGCTTTTAGTTTTATCTGCAACCGCAGGCTTAATAACAAGCTCATTAAAGAGCAATGTACCTGAAACCAAAAATGTCGCAATAGCAAGCATAAGAATAGATTTTCTTACAATCTCAAGTGGCTTATCTCCTTTTATTGGAATAAAGTTTTTCCACCATGCTCTCTTTTGATTATTTTTTATGCAAGAATTATATATAGCACCATAAAGTAAATCTGAAAATTCAACATCTGCTGATTCTGCCTTTGGAAGAATTATCATCTTAACTCCATTTTTACCGCCTACTCTTGCAGAATAAACATTTACATTTTTCTTTTCAGCTTCAGAACTATTCTTTTCTGAATGACTGCCTATTTCAATTTCTTTATCATTATCTTTTGCCTCAGATGTAGATATATCAAATTCAACAGAAATTTTTCTTACATCTTTTTTCTTAACTCCAAAGACTGCAAAAAAATCCTCTGCATTTTGCCTTGTGCTTTCTTCAATAGCATCAGCTACAATTACAACATCTATACCCTCATCATCAGTAAGCGAAAGCTTTAAAGCTTCTTTCAAACTGCTCTCGCTATTATCAACAGCAGTTTTATAAAGAACACAGACATTATGTTCAGCAAGAACCTTCATCTGTCTGTTAAAATCCTCTGTTCCACAGGCTGACGAAGCATTTCCACCTCTTAAAAGATAAATTTCAGCATTCATTTTTAGAACTCCTTTCAGCCACAACAAATCTCAACTATCAGAAAGAAATCTCTGTAACTTTTACATTCTTAACAGCCTCATCAATCAATTCATCAACAGGAAGCTTATTTTGTGCCTCTACAACATACTTAAGTACAGGCTTAGTTCTTGGGTGCTTTGGTGTAAATACCGTACAGCAATCTTCAAACGGCTCTATTGAAATATCGAAAGTATCAATCTTTCTCGAAATCTCAATGATTTCTTCCTTATCCATACCTATAAGCGGTCTGAAAACAGGAAGTCTGCAAGCCTCATCAGTACAGCCTATTGCACCAATAGTCTGGCTTGCTACCTGACCAAGACTTTCACCTGTAATCAAAGCACCGCAGTTTTTCTCTCTTGCAATCCTCTCAGAAATCTGCATCATAAATCTACGCATTATTATAGTGAAAAGTTCCTCAGGACAATTATCTTTGATTTGTTCCTGAATCTTAGTAAACGGAACTGTATACATCTGCATACGGCCACTATATTCAGATACCTTTTTAAGTAGTCTTACAACCTTATCTTCTGCTCTTTCGCTTGTATATGGAGGGCTTGCAAAATGAACAGCTGTAAGTGAAAGACCTCTCTTAGCCATAGTCCAAGCCGCAACCGGAGAATCTATACCACCAGAAATAAGTATAACCGCATTTCCGCCTGTTCCGACAGGTATTCCGCCAGCACCCTTTTTAGCTGCTCCACGAATAAACGCCGCATAATCACGAACTTCTACTGTCACAACCAAATCAGGATTATGTACATCAACTATCAGATGTGGAAATTCCTCTGCAAGAAAACCGCCAACCTCTCGACTTATTTCAGGTGATGTCAAAGGGAATTTCTTATCCGAGCGCTTAGATTCAACCTTAAAGGAATTTATCTCGTTAAGTGTTTCAGCAAGATATTCCTTAGCACAGCTAAGAATAGATTCCATATTCTTTTCAGCGATACAAGCTCTTGAATATGTCGCTATACCAAAGATTTTAGATATACATTCCTCAATCTCATCAAAATCAACATTATCTTTATATGGTGTTACAGCTATTGTAGATTGTGCAATTTTAACTTCGCAAGGAGTTATGCAATTAACTCTGCGTTTAATATTTTTTATGAGAACATCTTCAAAGCTTCTTCTGTTAAGACCTTTTAAAGCTATTTCTCCAACCTTAATAAGTATTGTTTCTTTCATAAAATACCCCTTATTTATCTTGATTTTGCGAGATTTTTCATTCCCTCAGCAAGTTTTTCTGCAAATATATCAATATCACCTTTTGTATTAAACTTTGAAAAACTGATTCTTATAGCAGAATCTATCCTTTCAGGAGATAAACCCATTGCCGTCAATACATGGCTTTTTTTGCCCTTAGCACAAGCTGAACCACTTGAAACATATATTCCGCTCTCAGCGAGATAATGCAACATTGTTTCCGAGCGAACTCCAACGGCTGATATATTCAATATATACGGCAAAACTCCGTCCGGAGAATTTATATATACATTCGGAATTTCTAAAACCTTTTCTTTACAATACTCCCAAAGCTCTGAAATCCTTTCGTGCTGTTCGTCAATATTTGGTAAAACCTTTACAGCCTCAGCAAAGGCACAAATCAAAGGAAGTGATTCTGTACCAGGACGAATTTTTCTTTCCTGCTCTCCACCATAGTGTAAAGGGACAATTCTTGCACCTTTTCTAATATATAAAGCTCCCACACCTTTCGGACCATGTATCTTATGTGAGCTTATAGACATCAAATCAACGCCAAGCTTTTGAGGCTTCAAATTAACCTTTCCAAAAGCCTGAACAGCGTCACAATGAAATAAAGCAGGCGAACCGCTCTTGCTTATTATATTGCTGACCAATTTTATAGGTTGGATAATACCTGTTTCATTATTAACCGCCATAACGCTGACTAAAATTGTATCAGAATTTATAGCATTAATAAATTTTTCTTTTGGAATAACACCAGATTCATCAGGCTCAAGGAATATAACCTCATAACCGTCCTTTTTAAGCTTTTCGGCAGCTTCTACAACCGAAGAATGTTCTATTGCCGTTGTAACGATTCTGTTTCCTCTGCGTTTAAGTGCATTAACTGCTCCAAAAACAGCTGTATTATTGCTCTCTGTTCCACCTGAGGTAAAGAAAATCTCTGTTGGCGAAACGCTGAGAGAACCTGCAATAACATCTCTTGCCGCCTCAAGCTCCTTAGCCGCCTCAAAGCCAAGTGTATGAAGTGACGAAGGATTTCCATATTTTTCAGTCATAATATAGTAGGCTTTCTTAGCGGCCTCCTCACAGACAACTGTTGTTGCACTATTATCAAGATAAACAATTTTACTCAATTAAAATACCACCAAATATATTCAATTAAATTTCTATTTTATATCAAATAAAAGTATATTTCAGCATACAATCAATTTAATCTTAAAAATTTTAAATACACCACTCAAAGCGTACATTTTATTATACTACATTTTTTTGCGAATATAAAGAGCTTTTTCGGGGAAAATATAGGTTATAAAGGCTATTTGTTGAATAACACTAACATTCTTTTTGAGAGGAGTATCTTTCTATGAGGGTTACTAAAACTGAATATTCAAGTATGACCGATAAAGCATCCAAAAATAGTTCATTGCTCAAGGATTGTATCTGTGCTTTTCTGGTCGGCGGTGCTATATGCACCATAGGACACAGCCTATTTTTAATGTATCGAAGTTTTGGCTTGCAAGAAATTGATTCCCGAGCCGCAACAAGCTCAACACTGATTTTCCTCGGTGCATTTCTCACTGTTATCGGAGTATATGATGACCTTGCAAAATTTGCAGGTGCAGGTAGTATAGTTCCTATTACAGGCTTTTCTAATGCTGTTGTTTCACCGGCAATAGAATTTAAAAGCGAGGGTTATGTTCTCGGCTTAGGTGCGAAAATGTTTATAATCGCAGGTCCTGTAATAGTTTATGGCACAGTTGCGTCTGTAATCTATGGCATAATTCTTTGTATAATAAAGCTATTTCAATAGATTTTGGAAAATGCAAACATTATGATGAATTTTGTCTGTAATTATATACAAAACTTCTTGTAATAAAGAAGGTTTTGTGGTAAAATATGTAATGTATAAAATTTTATCACCTTTATTACTAAGGAGTTGAGCATTTTTATGAATAATAGAATACTCCAATCACTTTCCTATGGATTATATGCTGTCGGAGTAAAAGGAGAAAAATATCCGACCGCTTGTATAGTAAATACTGTCTTTCAGATTACATCATCTCCAATGATGGTTGCTATAAGCATAAATCACGCAAATTATACCAATGAATGTATCAAAAAGCAGGGTGAATTTACTGTTTCTGTTCTTTCAGAGAATACCTCAGGTGCAATAATTGGTGCTTTAGGCTTTAATTCTGGTCGTGAAAGCAATAAGCTTCAAAATGTCCGCCATAAAATTTTGCGTGAGGGTGCTCCTGTAGTTCAGGAAAATATATGCTGTTGGTTCTTATGCAAGGTTCGTGATTCTATTGAAACAACAACACATACTATCTTCATTGGCGAGCTTACCGCAGGCAGTGAAAAAATCACCGGAACACCTATGACATACAAATTCTATCACGATGTTATAAAAGGAAAATCTCCAAAATATGCACCAACCTATGTTCCTGATAATGAGCCTGCTGGAGATGTTTATACCTGCAAGATATGCAAGTATGAATATGACAATTCTCTTATTCCTTTTGAAGAGCTTCCTGATGATTGGACTTGCCCTATCTGTGGTGCTCCAAAAGATGTTTTTATCAAAAAGAATAATGAAACTACTGAAGAATAAGCAATTTGCCGTTTACAAAATCTTGTAGACGGCATTTTTCTTACTATATGTGTATTTTATCACTAAGTATGTTGTATGTCAAGTATACTTGTCATAATTTCAGATAAACTTTACATTTTATTCTTAATTTCTTCTACGAATACTCTCTTATTTTGGGGGAATTATATATTATGCGGAATGAAACCGCTAATCCCTTTAGGAATATCGGAGGAAAATTATGGACAAAAGAAAGAAACAAATCGAGATTGAAAAAAAGAAAAAAATTAAGCAACTACCAGGAGTTCCGTTTGACCCTCTTGATAATGATTTTCCCAAAAATCACCAAATAATTTTACCAGGGACTTTTCAAAGCACAGGTGGAACATTTGGTGGTCTTGGCTACAATGTTATCAATAACCCATATTGTGGTCAAACAGAAAATCCAGATAAAAATGATGACTACATCTATTATTGACAAAATTTGAATTTAATAAACTGTATAATAAGGGCTGGCTAATAAGCTTGCCCTTTTTTCATTTCTTGACTTTTATAATGCTTAATGATAAAATATAGGGTAACATTTTATGAAATTTTAATATTATATTACAGAGGTGAACTTATCTATGTCTTCTTTAAATGAAATTAAATCAGCTATAGAAAAATACCTTAGAGATGATGAATGGCATTATACTCTCGATAAAGAAAATAATGTAATTCGTTGTGGTGTCAACCTTAGTAATCGTCTGCAAGAATGTAAAATCATCATAGATATTCGTGAAGATAAATATATGGTATATGGACTAATCAATCTTAATTGTGATGAACCTAATAAAAATCAAATGGCAAAACTTCTTGCAATGATTAACTATGGCTTAATTTTCGGAAACTTTGAAATTGATTATTCTGATGGAGAGGTTCGCTATAAAACCGCCACAAACTGCAAAAATTGCATACCACCAAAAGAAGTTATTGAAGATAGCATAATGATTCCGGCATATATGTTCAATAAATTTGGTGATGCAATTATCGAGGTTATGTTTGGCATAAAGGACGCACAAGAAGCATTTGATGATATTCCAGACAATGATTAAAATTACATATCCGCCAAAACTCACCGCTTAAGGCTGTGAGTTTTTATTTTTTCTCATTTTTATTACTTCAATAGCATATTTATATATAAATGGACGAGGTGATGAAATGACAGAATATTCCGATAAACAAGAATTATATGATGAATATGAAGAACTTCCCACCGAGGAAGAATCCATTCAAGAAAAGAAAATTGTAATTGGTAAACAACTGTTAATTATAATTCAATTAATAATCTGTGGCATTGCTCTGCTTTTTATGCTTGTAATCAAGCTAATAGGTGGTGATTTCTGCAATGGAATAATCAACTGGTATGAAAAAAATTACTATGATTCTATATACATAAGCGGTGAAAATAATAATCTCTCAATCTTCGGAGCAAGCAATAATTCCTCCGAAAATAGTAAATAGCTATGAGAATTAAGCTTGGAAATCTCTCTATAATAGTAAGTATCCCACTATGCTGTGTAATGACAGCAATAATACTTCTTGATAGTTCACAAACTGTAATGCTTGGTTGTTTTTCTGCCCTTATGCACGAATCAGGTCATTTATTTTTTATGTGGCATTTCAATTCATTTCCGAAAGAAATTAAGATAAGCCTTTTTGATATTGCTATAATTGACCACAAAAAATTTAATCGTCCTCTTCATCAAGAGCTTTTAATCACTCTCGGTGGAGTTATGATAAATTTAATTTTCGGTTCAGTATGTTTTATACTTTATCTTATTTTCAAATATAATTTTCTGATTGTTCTTTCAGGAGCTAATATTCTTTTACTTATATATAATCTTCTGCCAATAGATACTCTTGATGGTGGTCAGGCATTATATTTAATCCTCTCATCAAAGCTATCAGAAAAAGCTACCGAACGAACTATGCTTATATTATCTCTTGTAATATTATTCCCATGTACAGTACTTGGCTTTTTGTTATTACTTCAATCAAAATATAATTTCACATTACTTTTAACAAGCCTTTATCTGATAGCCGTAATTCTCCTCAAAAAAACTAAAATATATTAATTAAAGCCACAATTCAATTATGAACTGTGGCTTTTTGAATTCAAGAAAATTTTCTACTATGCTTTTATAATATCATCTGCGAGAGTTTCAAGGGCTGTAAGTGTTTCTGGCTTTACTGTTGACTTGATTGTAACAATATTATCTAAAACTGTAAGGTTCTTCATTGTTTCAAGTATACCCTTCATTGTACGAGCTGCAGACGGTGCCCATGAACCATTTTCGATTATCGCAATTGTACGATTCTGATAGTTCTTAGCTTTTAAGTGGAGCAAGAAATCCTGCATAACTGGGAATACCCCGCCGTCATATGATGCTGAGGCAAGGACAAGCTTATTATATCTGAATGCGTCTTCGACATTTTCTGCCATATCACTGCGTGAAAGGTCTGAAACTGTAACCTTAACTGCACCCTTTTCTCTTAGCATCTCTGCAAATTGTTTTGCTGCTGCAGCTGTATTACCATGAATTGAAGCATAGGCAACAAAGATGCCTTCATCTTCTGGCTTATAACTACTCCAAATATCATACTTGTTGATATAATATCCAAGATTCTCTTTAAGGATAGGTCCATGAAGTGGGCATATCATTTGAATATCAAGTGCTGCTGCCTTCTTGAGGAGAGCCTGAACCTGAAAACCATACTTACCGACAATATTAAAGTAATAGCGTCTTGCCTCACAAGTCCAATCTTCATCAGTGCTTAATGCACCAAATTTTCCAAAACCATCAGCTGAGAAAAGAACTTTCTCACTCTCTTCATATGTGACCATAACCTCTGGCCAATGAACCATAGGTGCCATAATAAACTTGAGTGTATGAGAACCAATATTAAGAGCGTCACCCTCTTTTACTACTACCTTTCTATCCTCAAGGTCAATATCAAAAAACTGAGGAATCATTGCAAAGGTTTTGACATTTCCGACAAGCTTCATTTCTGGATATTTGTCTGCAAGAATTTTTAAGCTTGCTGCGTGGTCTGGCTCTAAGTGTTGAACAACAAGATAATCTGGCTTTTTACCATCAAGGACTTTTTCGAGATTTTCAAGCCATTCATCTGTTTTGCGTTTATCAATGGTATCCATAACAGTAATCTTATCATCAAGAATAACATATGAATTATAGGATATGCCATTAGGAACTACATACTGACTCTCGAAAAGGTCTATATCGAGGTCATCTGCACCAATATATCTGATGGAGTCTGAAACTGTAATATTTGACATTATAAATTCCTCCAATTTTAAGAATTATTACTAAATATATAATAGCATATTTAGTGATGTAATAAAAGCTATAAAATAAAATTTATTTATTTTTTTCAATTTCGGAAAAATTTTCTTGACAAATTAGGCTTTAAGTGATATAATAATTCTTGCTTGATTGGAAGCATTATCAACTGAATAAGGGGCATTAGCTCAGTTGGTTAGAGCAACCGGCTCATAACCGGTCGGTCCGGGGTTCGAGTCCCTGATGCCCCACCAAAAAATCCGAATGTTATTTTAACATTCGGATTTTTTGATTTCTTTTTTAGAAAATTTATATATAACAAAAGACGGCTGATTTTTAACAATCAGTCGTCTTTTGTGTTGAAAGGTGTGTATTTTAATTAGAACTTTCTGATGTTGTCGTTAGCGTGTCTTTGTGCAACTGCTTTTTTCATAGCTTTTGTCATACGCTTTTTAGACCTTACCATTGCGGCTACAACAGAAACGCTAAGAACAAGAATCAAACCAAGAAGAATATAGAGCATATTCCTTACATTAGAAAGGTGGTTATCACTCTGTTCTTTCTCTAATGAAAGCTTCTCTGTCTTAGATGTTGCAAGTCCTGACATTGCTTCGTTTGCAACTGACGCAGTATCTGTAATGATACCCTGTGCGTTCTCTGAGCCTTGTCTTGCAATGCTCTTTGTGATGCTGTTACGAACTGTATCATCAGCAACACCGTTTGCTTCGAGTTTATTCTCTTTCTGATAATCCTGAACTGCTGTTTCAAGCTCATCGTTAAATTCGCCTGTTATAGACCCTTCATAATAACCAAGCTTTGTGAGGTCACCTTCAAGTGACTTAACATCGCTGCCGTTATAACCTACTTGAAGATTATCATAATCTTCTGACTTAACAGCCTTATCAGAATAAAGTACCTTTAATTCTTCAGCAGAAAGTGAATTGCTTACTTCAAGACCTGCATTCTTCTGATATGCGTTGACCGCCTTTAATGTAGCATCATCAAATATGCCTGTTGGCTCATCTGTTGTATATCTTAGTGCCTTGAGTCTTTCTTGAAGCTTTGTAACAGCACTTCCACTCATACCATAGATAACTGCACCAGCATTTGGATTTTCAACAGCACTGCCACTAAAGAGTACGAGTTGGCTATTGAAATCTGCTTCGCCTGTTGCCTCTATTTCATTAGCACTCTGGAAAAGCTGCATTGCAATTACTGTATTTCCATCAAACTTGCCTTCTTCATATTCACCTGCTGTGAGGTATGAAAGAGCAACAAGCTTATCTTGAATATCCTTAATGCCTGTCTGTTCCTCATCATAATCGCCACTCTTATAGCTATTATACTTTACTGGAGCTGAATCAGCAAAAATAGCATTCCATGTAGCTTCGTCAACATTACCTGTTACTTCAATTCCTGCTTTTGCCTGGAAATCTTTAACAGCAGCAGTAGTTGCTTCACCATAGTAACCTGTTACTTCATATGTATAATAACCAAGCTTTGCGAGAGTTTGCTGAATTTCTGTTATCTTTGCATCAGCAATAGTTTCGTCCATGTTGCCCTCTGTAAGTGTTACAAACTTAGGCTTTTCAGGTTCTTTGCTTACTTCTGACTCCTCTTTGCTTGATTCCTCAACGCTTGATTCTGGCTCAGATACTTCTTCGCTTGATTCCTCGTAGCTTGGTTCTGGCTCAGGTTCTTCGCTTGATTCCTCGTAGCTTGGCTCTGGCTCAGGTTCTTCGCTTGATTCCTCGTAGCTTGGCTCTGGCTCAGGTTCTTCGCTTGATTCCTCGTAGCTTGGTTCTGGCTCAGGTTCTGTGCTTGATTCCTCGTAGCTTGGTTCTGGCTCAGGTTCTGTGCTTGATTCTGGCTTACTTGGTGCTGGGGCTGCTGTTGCTGTGCTGTAATCTGTCTGTGAATAAGCACTTGAAGGAGGTGCAATATTTGAAACACCATTAGCATCGAAATAATATGTCACACCATCGAGTGTTCTTGATGTATTAACAATATACTGACCATTTTCATAGTAGAAAGAATCGCCATCAAACAATACCCAGCCTGTTGTAGGATAAGAAACTCCTGCAACCTTGAACCATTCAACCCATGGCTTTGAATATACATCGTGATAAACAACGCCCGAATTTTCATCTCTTGCATCAATAGCTGTGCCACTTCCGATATAGATACCTACATGGTATGGCTGGTGAAGTCCAAGACCATGTATTCTTGGAATACCATCAGCTACATAGCCCCATTCTGATGATGAGCCTAAAAGGTCTGTTCTGTTGCCACCTACACCGTTATAAGTAATGAATAAGCCAGAGCAATCAACTGCCCCATAGCTTGCTCCGCCCCAAACATATGACCAATGCTCGTTATATGCTTGAAGTGCGTGTGCTGAAAGACCAACACCTGTACTATCAGAAGCTGATGTTGTAAGTACACCAGTTGTAGCAACTGAAAGAATAAGTGCTGCTGCAATTGCAACAGAAACAATTTTCTTAGTTACTGATTTTCCTAAACTTCTTTTCATCGAAAAACTCCTTTTATAATGTCTGCTTGCCAAAAAGGCATTTTTCGCTATTGTTCGTGGCGAATTCCACGAACCACAATACATATGCGAAATTATAAATTTGTAAAAGTAATTACAAATTGGTAACATAATAACATTATTTTCCGTAAAAATCAAGCCTTTTTCGAGCATACAAGCAATTTATATGCAAATTTGGGCAAAATAAACAAAATAAATTTTTAGATAATTTAGATTTCTAATGTCAAAAATCGCTCTTTCTTAATATAGAGTTTGCAGGTACTTTTAAATTATGATAAAATAAATTAAAACCCTAAGTATATATCAGATAATACATTTTTAGGAGTGAGTTCATTGAGCAAAAAGCGTATTGCCGTAATATTCGGTGGTGCTTCATCTGAACATGAGGTATCAAGACTTTCTTCAGCTTATATTATAAACAGCATCGATAAAGAAAAATTTGATGTTGTTACAATAGGTATTACAAAAGACGGTCGCTGGTTCTTAACAACCGCACCAACAGCTAAAATTGCAAACGGCGAATGGGAAAATGACACAAACAACAAGAGAGCTTTTATCTCCCCTGCTCCAACAATAGGCGGTCTTGTTGTTCTTAATAGTGACGGTCATAGTGAGGTTGTCAAGCTTGATGTTGTATTCCCTGTTCTTCACGGCAAAAATGGTGAAGACGGTACAGTTCAAGGTCTTCTTGAGCTTAGCAAGATTCCATATGTTGGTTGTGGCGTAGCTGCATCTGCTTGCTGTATGGATAAGGTTTTTACAAACATTATGCTTCGTGACAGCGGAATTGATGAAGCTGATTTCACTTGGTTCTATACATATGAATATAAGCGTTCGCCTGAAAAATGTATTGAACAGGTTGAAAATGCTCTTGCATACCCTATCTTTGTCAAACCAGCAAACGCAGGTTCTTCTGTTGGTGTAAATAAAGCTAAAAATCGTGAACAGCTCATCAACGCTATTGAAATTGCTATAAAAGAGGATAGCAAAATTCTCTTTGAGGAAAATATTATCGGCAAAGAGGTTGAATGTGCTGTATTCGGCAATGAGGATATTTTCGCTTCAATTCCTGGTGAAATTGCACCTGCAAAGGAATTTTATGACTATGAGGCAAAATATCAGAGTGCAAGCAGTGAACTTTATATTCCTGCAAAAATCAGTGATGAGCTTATTGAAAAGGTAAGAGAAACTGCTAAAAAGGCCTATCATCTCTTTGGCTGTGCTGGACTTACAAGAGTTGATTTCTTTGTAACAGAAGACGGCAGAGTTCTTCTCAACGAGCTTAACACACTTCCGGGCTTTACTTCAATTAGTATGTATCCTAAGCTTATGGCTAATTGTGGAAAAGAAGGTAAACAGCTTATCGCTGAGCTTATCGACCTCGCTTTAAATAAAAATATGGCTTAAATCAGTAGCTACCAAACGGGCGAACACAGTTCGCCCCTACTTTTAGATAACTTTATTTAAAGATAAAGAAATATTCCGATTTTATGAAAGATGGGAAAATATAAATGACTAAACAGGCAATCGGTGTTTTCGATTCAGGTCTTGGTGGTCTTACTGCTGTAAGAGAGCTTCTCTCTGTATTGCCAAACGAAAATATAGTTTATTTTGGTGATACAGGTCGTGTTCCTTACGGTAACAGAAGCCGAGAAACCATCAAAAAATATTCTATGCAGGACGCCACATTTTTGCTTACTAAAAATGTCAAGCTAATCATCGCCGCTTGTGGCACAGCAAGCTCTGTTGCACCTGAAATCGGTGATAATCTTTCTGTACCATTTACAGGCGTTGTTGCTCCTACTGCCGCTGCGGCTGTTCGTGCAACTAAAAATGGGAAAATTGGCGTTATTGGCACAACTGCAACTATAAAAACAGGCTCTTATAAAAGAGAAATTAAAAAAATCAATCCTAATATAGATGTATATGAGCAGGATTGTCCACTCTTTGTACCGCTTGTTGAAAATGGTTTTATATCCGCTGATGACCAAGTGGTAACACTCGTAGTTGAAAGATACCTTTCTTCTCTAAGAGAGGCAGATATTGATACTCTTATTCTCGGCTGTACGCACTACCCTATAATAGCTGAGGCAATATCTAAGGCTTTGCCTAATGTAAGGCTTATAGACTCTGGCAGAGAAACTGCTATCTATGCAGCTTCATTATTAAAGGAAAGCAACTCACTTTCTGAGGATAATCTTAAGGGCAAATGTGAATTTTATGTCAGCGATACAACAGAAGGTTTCTCTACTCTTGCGGGAATTTTCCTTGGCAGAGATATTTCCGGACAGGTAAGCCATATTGACATAGAAGATGTTGCGAAAAAATTCAAATTGGGATAAAATCAGTAGTGCAGGAAGTGAAGCATTATGGAGAATAATTATAATTTAAAGATTAAGACAACACAGGTTGTTGAAAGTGAAGCTTTCAATATGGATTTTGAGATGAATGCGTCTTATGTTAAAATAAATGAAACTCGCTATATCTCTTATATTCAGGTAGATGAGGACACTAAAAACAAGCTTCGTACAACTATAAAAATCAAACCAGACGGGGTTGTTACTATTATAAAAGGTAAGAGCGAAGGTATGATTCTCGAAATCGGAAAAACTCACTCTTGCAATTATCCAACTCCATTTGGCAATATATTGCTTGAAGTTTCTGCATTTAAAATTGCAAATAGTCTTAGCGATGATGGTGGAGAACTTGAACTTCAATATAGCTTAATCGTTGATGGCAACGAATTAAGCAAAAATACTCTCAACCTTACCGTAAAAGAAATTTAATCAACCGAAAGGAATGTTATAAATTATGTCTGATACAGCAGGAAACACTGTCAGCCTATTGAGGAATGCTATTATTGACGCTATGGGACGAGCTATGTCCGCAGGCGAGCTTCCTCTTGCTCCTACTCCAAATTTTACAATCGAAACTCCAGCCGACAGAACTAACGGCGATTTAGCTTCAAATGTAGCTATGGTTTCGGCTCGTGCATTTAAGAAAGCTCCTCGTGCAATAGCTGAGGCAATTACAAAATACATTGAGCTTGAAGGAACTAACCTCGACCGTTTTGAAATAGCTGGTCCTGGATTTATCAATTTCTTTTACGGCAAGCAATTCTATACATCAGTCATCAGAGAAATTGAAGAAAAAGGTGCTGATTACGGCAAGAGCGATTTCGGTCAAGGTAAGCGTATACTTGTAGAATTTGTTTCTGCAAACCCAACTGGTCCTATGCACATCGGTAACGCTCGTGGCGGTGCTTTGGGAGATTCACTTGCAAGTGTTCTTTCCGCAGCGGGTTATGATGTTTCAAGAGAATTCTATGTTAACGATGCCGGAAACCAAATCGAAAAGTTTGCTACCTCTCTCGAAATCCGTTATCTTCAAATCTATAAGGACGGCATAGAGCTTCCTGAGGACGCTTATCATGGACAAGATATTATCGACCACGCAAAAAACTTTGCTGAAATAAATGGCGATAAGTATGTCAATGCTGAAAGCTCAGAACGCAGAAAGGCTCTTGTAGCTTTCGCACTTCCAAAGAATATTCAAGGTCTTGAAAATGACCTCCTTAAATATCGTATAAAGTATGACAGATGGTTCAGAGAAAGCACTTTACATCAGAGCGGTGCTGTTAAGAACATCGTTGAGCTTCTCAAGGAAAAAGGACATACCTATGAGCAAGACGGTGCTATCTGGTTCAAGGCTACTGAATTTGGTGCTGACAAGGATTTCGTTCTCGTTCGCTCAAACGGTATTCCAACTTATGTTGTGCCTGATATTGCTTATCACTATGACAAGCTTGTAACTCGTGGCTTTGATAAGGCTATTGATGTTCTCGGTGCTGACCACCACGGCTATGTGCCGAGATTAAAGGCGGCTCTTACTGCTTTGGGTGTTGACGCTTCAAGACTTGATGCTGTTCTTATGCAGATGGTTCGTCTTGTAAGAAACGGCGAAATCGTTAAGGCATCTAAGAGAAGTGGCAAGGCTATCACTCTTGTAACTCTCCTTGAAGAAGTTCCGATTGATGCAGCTCGTTTCTTCTTTAACCTTAGAGAGCCAAACAGCCATTTTGATTTTGACCTCGACCTCGCAATTGAGCAATCATCACAAAACCCTGTTTACTATGTTCAGTATGCACACGCAAGAATCTGCAATATTGTAAAGGGGCTTGCTGAGAGCGGTATTACACAAAGAGCTTGCACAGATGAGGAGCTTGCTCTACTTACTGCTCCTGAAGAAATTGAACTTATCAATAAGCTTGCTTCTCTTACTGGTGAAATCATAACTTCTGCAAAGACTTATGACCCTGCAAGAGTTACTCACTATGTCTATGAAACAGCTACACTTTTCCATAAGTTTTATAATGCTTGCAGAGTTAAGGGCGAAGATGAATCACTTATGCAGGCAAGACTTGCACTTTGCGTAGCAACTAAAACTGTTATCGAAAATGTTCTCACTATGTTCAAGATAACTGCTCCTGAATCAATGTAATAAAGCAAAATAATTACTGGCGGGCGAACTGGCTTATACAGTTCGCCCACAGCAATTTATAGCGAAAATAAAATATTTTCGCACAATAAAGATAATCTTATCGTTTTATTTAATAGAAAAGAGGTTTTTGTTATGCGTCAATCAACCTATTTAACTATGACCTTAGTTTTTACTATTGCCACTGTAACTGCTTTACTGTGTGCAATTATCTGTGATGCACTAAATAATTCAAACAGGTCTATTACCTTCGGCTGTATAGCTTGTGCTTGCTCTATTCCTGCATTTTCGTGTGCGTCTATTCTGTTTCAATCAGGCTCTAAAAGTATGAAAAAAGATGAAGAAACTACTGAGGATACAGAAACTGTTGATTCGGAGGAAAATAATAATGCCGAATAATACTCGTGGAAAATTTATTGTATTTGAAGGACTTGACGGTTCGGGCAAGGGAACACAAATTTCTTTGCTCTCAAAATTTCTCAACGAAAAAGGTATTATCATTTATGAAACGGCTGAACCTACTCAATCTGCGACAGGCGGTCTTATTCGTGATACGCTTGCAGGCTATCAAAAGCGTACAGCATATGAACTTGCAGCGCTCTTTTTGACAGACAGAATTTTCCACAATACCTCTGCAAATGGAATCAAGCATCTGCTTGATTCTGGTGTAACGGTAATCTGCGACAGATATTATTATTCATCTTTTGCTTATCAAGGTATAGATACCGACCTTAAATGGGTTATGAATATGAATTTAAATTGTCCGGAAATCTTAAAACCTGATTTATGTATCTTCCTTGATGTTCCAACAGAACAATGTGATGAAAGAATGGGTTCCCGCCAAAGCAGGGAAATTTTTGAAAATGTTGATACACTCAATAAAATTCGCAAGAGATTTTTTGAAGTGTTTGATTTGCTTGAGAACAGCGAAAATATAAGCATTATTAATGCCTCAAGAAGCATTGATGATGTTAATAGAGATGTTGTTTCTTCTGCTATGGAAATATTAAATAAACAGTAAGAATCTTCTGTTTATAATACGGGTTTTTGCTTGACTATTGCGAAATTTTTATCTATAATTAGATTGGTTTAATTTGATACTTTGCGGAATTTTTCGCATTTGGAGGGTTAATATGAATAAGTATAAAATTGCTGTTCTTAAAGGCGATGGAATCGGCCCTGAAATCGTAAACGAGGCCATTAAGGTTCTTAACAAGACAGCAGAAAAGTTCGGCTTTGAAGTAGACTATGATGAGGCTCTTCTTGGTGGCTGTGCTATTGATGCAACTGGTGTACCTCTTCCTGAGGAAACTATCGCTAAATGTAAAGCTGCTGACTCTGTCCTCCTTGGTGCTGTTGGTGGCCCTAAGTGGGACAATCAGCCAGGTAACAACCGCCCAGAGGCTGGCTTGCTTGGTATTCGTGGTGCATTAGGTCTTTTTGCTAATCTTAGACCTGCTGTTATCTTTGAACCACTTAAAAACGCTTCTCCACTAAAGGCTGAAATCATCGGCGACTCTATGGACATTATGATTGTTCGTGAGCTTACTGGAGGTATCTACTTCGGCAAGAGAGGTAAATTTGAGGAAGATGGTGTTCCTGCCGCTTATGATACAGAAAAGTATTCTGTAACTGAAATTGAAAGAATAGGCAGAGTAGCTTTTGATATGGCTATGAAGCGTAACAAAAAGCTCACAAGCGTTGATAAGGCTAATGTTCTCGATTCCTCAAGACTTTGGAGAGAAACTATTATTCGTCTTTCTAAGGAATATCCTGAGGTTGAGCTTTCTCATATGTATGTTGATAACTGTGCTATGCAACTTGTAAGAAATCCAAAGCAATTTGATGTTATCGTTACATCAAATATCTTCGGCGACATTCTCTCTGATGAGGCTTCTATGATTAGTGGCTCTATTGGTATGCTCGCTTCTGCAAGCCTTAGCAGTGGAAAAAGCGGTCTTTATGAGCCTATCCACGGTTCTGCTCCTGATATTGCCGGTCAGGGTATCGCTAACCCACTTGCAACAATACTTTCTGTTGCTATGATGCTCCGCTATTCTCTTGATGAGCCTAAGGCTGCTGAAGCTATTGAAAAGGCTGTTTCTGAAGCTCTCAAGACAGTAAGAACTCCTGATATTTATACAGAAGGCACTAAGAAAGTTTCCACAAGCGAAATGGGCGACATCGTCGTTTCACTTCTATAAAATTCATTTCGCATCATATTTTTATTGAAAAGGGGTATAAGTAAATGGAAATGGCCTTGAATCTTCTGTTAGCGGGCATCGTTATAGTTTTCTTTGTCCTTGTTCTCTTGATTTTTATAATCAAGATTTACAGTACAATAGTTCAAGCTGCCCAAAACGGAAGTCAAAAAAGAAAAGATGCCAAAAAGGCTGCTGAAAAGAAACCTGAGCTTATTAAAGCAGAACCACAGGTAAGCACAGCTCAACCAACAGCTACTGATAACGAAGCTATTCCGGGCGAGGTTATCGCAGCTATTGCAGCGGCTGTTGACGCTATGTACGACAAGCCTTTTAAGATTAAGTCTGTAAGACGCAGTCGTGCTAACTCAGGTTCTTCTTGGAGAAATGCAGGTCTTTTTGAGAATACCAAGCCTTTCTGACATATTGTCGGTTAGAGTGTAATTCGATAAATTTGAGAAAGGATTGATAATTAAATGGAAATCTTAAACTCCCTATGGGAATCTATTTGCAGTATTTTCACAAGCTCAGGCTTAGCAACTCTATCATGGGAAAACTATGTTATGATGTGCATATCCTTCATTCTTTTATATCTTGCTATTAAAAAGCAGTATGAGCCACTTTTGCTCTTGCCTATAGCATTCGGTATGCTACTTGTTAATGTTTTCCCTGGTATTATGGCAAACCCAACAAATGAAATGCTCACCGAAGCACAGGTCTTGGCGAGAAATCTTGACCCTGCTTCATATACAACCACAGTTCTTGATGGAACAACCTATTATAATGTCGGTCAAAACGGTGGCTTGTTCTATTATCTCTATCAAGGCGTTCACCTTGGTATTTTCCCTCCGCTTATCTTCCTCGGCATTGGTGCAATGACAGACTTCGGTCCTCTCATTGCTAACCCTAAGAGCTTCCTCCTTGGTGCAGCTGCTCAGGTTGGTATCTTTATTACATTTATTGGTGCAACACTTCTTGGATTCGCTGCTAACGAGGCTGGTTCAATCGCTATTATCGGTGGTGCAGATGGTCCAACAGCTATCTTCGTTACATCAAAGCTTGCCCCGAATCTCTTAGGTCCGATAGCCGTTGCCGCATATTCGTATATGGCACTTGTTCCTATCATTCAGCCACCTATTATGAAGCTTCTTACAACAAAGAAAGAGCGTTCAATCGTTATGCAGCAGCTCCGTCCTGTTTCTAAGATTGAGAAGATTCTCTTCCCTATCATCGTTGTAGTTATTATTGCACTTCTTCTTCCAGATGCAGCTCCTCTCGTTGGTATGCTTATGCTTGGTAACCTCTTTAAAGAGAGTGGCGTTGTTTCAAGAATCAGTAACACAGCTCAGAACGAGCTCATGAATATTGTTACAATCTTCCTTGGTGTTACAGTTGGTGCAACAGCAACAGGTCAAGTATTCCTCAGCGTAAGCACACTTGGAATTATTCTCCTTGGTCTTATCGCATTCTGCATGGGTACTGCTTGTGGCGTTCTCTTTGGTAAGATTATGTGTGCTTTTACACATGGCAAGGTCAACCCACTTATCGGTTCTGCTGGTGTTTCTGCTGTTCCTATGGCAGCAAGAATTTCACAGAAGGTTGGTCAGGAAGAAAATCCTGCAAACTTCCTTCTTATGCACGCTATGGGACCAAATGTTGCAGGTGTTATCGGTT
Source organism: Pseudoruminococcus massiliensis (assembly GCF_900291955.1). Classification (GTDB taxonomy): domain Bacteria; phylum Bacillota; class Clostridia; order Oscillospirales; family Acutalibacteraceae; genus Pseudoruminococcus; species Pseudoruminococcus massiliensis. The sequence goes on from NZ_OLMR01000002.1 coordinate 131,199, forward strand.
CAGCAGTTGCTGCCGGTGTTCTCATCAGCCAAATCCCACACTAAAGTTAGTGTCATAACATAAAGTCGAACGGCGAACAGCTTAAACTGTTCGCCGTTTTTTGTTAGGAGATTTTATAAGAAATTAATTTATCAAATCATAATATATCTATGGAATCACAACTTTCCTTAGTGGTATTCTTATTATTTTTAGGTAAAATCGTTCTTCCTCCATTAGTTGGAATCCGCTCAAGCCATTTCATTTTGCCAAGAGTATACAAAGCACTGAGAAAATATGCATCTGAAAGCTCCTTTGGCTTTATATCCTCAAGGCACACAGGAAGCCTTACACTGAAATTATCGTGTACTATTCCGCATACAGGTACTTTAGGTCTGTTACCTGTAAAAATTGTCATTGTACTACCACAGGAAATCGGCATTGTAATAGTCTGCGGTGCAACAAGAATATCACAAGGTATTATATCATAGAAATTACTATGCACGAAAATAGTCGCTCCATATTCTCGCATAAAGCGTTCATTTTCGGCCTCATAAAATCTCACTGCACTTGTTGCAACCTGAAGTGAATTCGTATACTTTATGAATCTTTCTGCGGCAAAGCTAAATCTACCGCTTGGGTCAAAGAGTGAGATTCTCAATTCGTTAGGGTCACAATTAAGGCTCTTAATATAGCTTTCTGCCGCATTTATACACAGTCTGCGGATATACATAGGATTATCAAAACGCTTAAATCCAAGCTTTCTTGGCAAACTCAGGCCGCTTGAACACACTGTTTCATGAAAATCAGCATTAACTGACCTCTTGATTTTTCCAAATCTTATTCTGCCACTTTTCTGAACATATGTAATATGAATCATTTCCAGCCCAAGATAGTCATCGTTTATTCTTTTGACATTTATTTCATACGGGGAAAATAATGCACGAAACCTTTCTTTTAAGCTATTTGGCTGTTCGTGCTTAATTGTTAATGCTGTTATCATAAAAAGAACCCCCGTTCAATCATATCTACAATATCTATATGATTGAACAGGGGAACATATTCTAATTTTGTTAGTTTTTAACAAGGGATTTCTGACGCCATTTGCCACCCTTCCAACGGCAAACCATAAGTATTCCTCGGAAGCATTCATCTGCTGCAAGAGCTATCCACATTCCATAAATACCCCAACCAAATACTACAACGAAAAGGTATGAGCCAAAGGTCGAGAGAACCCACATGGAGAAAATTGCTGCGGCTGTCGGGAAATATACATCTCCTGCACCACGCAAACTATTTATAACAATAAGATTTGTGCATCTTCCTGCTTCAAGAACTACATTTATAATTATAAGTGTACCACCGATTGCTATAACCTCTGGATTATCAGTAAATATACCTATAAGCTGACTTCGGAATATAACTCCAAGCGTACACATAACCGCCGTTAGCCCGTAGCCTGCTAAAAGCCCTCGCCATACGCCATGATATGCCTCGTCATACTTTCCTGCACCAACTCGATGGCTTGTAAGTATCTGGGAACCTTGTCCGATTGATTGAGAGAAAATATAGAAAGTTGATGTTATATTCTGAATATATGACCTTGTTATATATTCATTATCAGTCATAAATCTAAGTGCGATAGATGTTACCACAAGCTGTGCTATATTATAGTTTATAGATTCAAAGGCGGCTGGTATGCCAATTTTAAGCATCTGCCAAAAATCTTTGAATGGGAACGGGAAAAGTTTTTTGAAAATAGATGGCTTTTCAACCTTTTTAAAGAAAATTATAACAAGTATAGTTCCACCAACAAGTCGGCTAAAGGTTGTAGCTAATGCAACACCTGTTACACCAAGAACAGGCATACCAAACCAACCAAGAACGAATGTGAGGTCGAGAACTGTATTTATTATATTCATAACAATAGTTATATACATCGGGATTCGTGTATAACCATGGCTTCTTAAAACAACATTCATTGAATTGAGCGTAGCCTGACCAAACATAAAACAGCCAACAATAGTTAGATATTCACTGCCGAAATCAAGCACCTTCCCCTCTGCTCCAAGTGCAGAAAGCATAGGACGGTTAAAAATTACCAACACTACACTTACAATTATTCCAATAGAAAAATTAAAGAAAATAGAAAGTGCCGCAGTCTCCGAGGCTTTCTCCCTATTTTTTGCACCAAGGTTTTGTGCAATTATTACAGCACTTGCGGTAGCAGTAACAGAAAACAACAGATTACATATACCCGCAACCTGATTCGCCGTTCCGACAGACGCAGACGCAAGGTCATCGTACTGGCTTAGTGCAAATACATCTATAAAACCAAGCATCATAAAAAGTAAAGTTTCAATAAAGATTGGCCACGAAAGGCTGAAAAGTGACATCTTTTTCATAGAGAACCTCCTAACTTTAGTATGTGGTAATTTTCTTACTCACGCTTAAATTATCAAACTTCCTCAAGAAACTCAAAAGTTTCACTTGAGCCCTTTTAAAGGCCCACAGAGTCCCTCGTGGGTTTTAATGGCAAATCCCTTAAAATTCTTTTCTCACAAGTGGTGGACTTTATCCGTCACTTTTTCTATGTTCATCAATAAGCTAACGAGTTATATGTAGGGGCAAACTTTGTTTACCCCTTCGGCAGATAAATTTGTAGAGGTATCCACAGGGAACCCCCTGCGAGGGTTCCCTACGAAAAACATTCCACTGGAATGTTTTTCTACCCTCCTGCGCTTTGTGGGGCATAAAGTATTTCGCTCTCTGCGGAGAGCGACAAGGGCGTTGCCCTTGACCTACAAGCCTTTAAAAAGGCTTGAGCGAAACTTCTAAGTGTCTTAGGGGAAATTTATCAGCTAATTGGTAGTTACTCACATAAACATAGGTCTATTAAGAATGTCTATTAATTATGTGTCTTGTGAGTTCACGCACCTTCACTCCTTGCGAACTGGCTATTATAAAGAGTATTATAAAATCCACCTTTAGCAAGCAATTCTTCGTGATTACCTTGCTCAATAATATGGCCGTCTTTCATAACCAAAATAATATCAGCTTCCTTGATAGTTGAAAGTCTATGTGCAACAATAAAGCTTGTTCTGCCTTTCATCATTGCATTAAACGCTTGCTGTACTCGAATTTCCGTTCTTGTATCGATGCTACTTGTAGCCTCGTCAAGAATAAGCATAGGTGGGTCGCAGAGCATAACTCTTGCGATACACATAAGCTGTCGTTGCCCTTGCGAAAGGTTCATACCGTCTTCGGTGATAATTGTATCATAGCCATCTGGCAAACGCCTGATATAACCATCAATATAGGATTTCTTTGCAGCCTCTCGAATTTCATCAGGGGTTGCATCAGGCTTGCCGTATGCGATATTTTCAGCTATTGTCGCATTGTAAAGCCAGCTTTCTTGCAATACCATTCCATAAAGCCCACGCAAACTGTTCCTTGTGATATTTTGAGTATCAACACCATCAATCAAAATCTTACCGCTATTTATTTCATAGAAACGCATAAGAAGATTTATAAGGGTAGTCTTTCCGCAACCTGTCGGGCCGACTATTGCAACCCTCTGTCCAGGCTTGACCTTAAGGTTAAAGCCCTCAATAAGCCTTCTTTCGGGTGAATAAGAGAAGCAGACACTCTCAATATCAATAGCACCCTTGCAATGGCTCATTTCTACTGAATTTGCGGAATCAGGTGTCTGGTTATCCTCATCAAGTACCTCAAAAACTCTTGATGCACCTGCAAGCGCTGATTGAAGCTGAGGGATAACGCCTGTAACTTCATTAAATGGCTTTGTATACTGGTTTGCGTAAGTCAAGAAACAAGAAATCTGCCCTATAGAAATAATGCCGTTAATTGCGTTTATTGAGCCTACAATAGTTACAGCGGCGGTTACTATGCCGTTGACAAATCTTGTACTTGGGTTGGCAAGTGATGAATAGAACTGCGATTTTTGACCACAGATACGAAGTCTTTCGTTAATTTCTTCAAAGCCTTCAATAGAGCGTTCCTCGTAACCAAAGGTTTTTACCATTTTCTGATTGCCGACAATCTCTTCTACATATGAACTGACCTCACCTTGAGTTCTGGATTGCTCAATAAACATTTTGTGTGAAAGTCGAGTAATCATAGTTGCTACGAATATTGAAAGCGGGCTGATGACTACAACAACTATTGCAATTCTGAAATCAATCGAAAGCATAAACATAAGCGTTCCGATTATCATTACAACGCCTGAAAAAAGCTGTGTAACACCCTGCAGTAATCCATCACCCACTGCGTCAATATCGTTTATAACTCGGCTAATTAAATCACCATGTGGGTGTCCGTCAATATATTTAAGAGGAACTTCGTTAAATTTTGCGAAAATATCACGCCTCATATCTCTTACAGTCATATAGCTTACTGTGTTTGTAAAAAGTGACATAAGCCATTGAAAAAATGCTGAACCGATAACTGTAAGCATTATCAAACCGATAATATTCAACATAGCCTGAAAATCAACATTGCCCTTGCCAATAGCCTTATCAATAGCCTGTCCAATAAGAACTGGTGTTGTGAGGTTAAGAACTACATAAAGAATTGCAGTAAGCATTGCACCGATAATTTGTTTTTTATAGGGCTTTATATATGAAAGAATGCGTTTCATAGTTCCCTTTTTGGCTTTTGATTTTTTCATAACCCTCACTTCACCTCCTCAGCACTAAGCTGTGACAAGCAGATTTCCTTATAAACTTCACAATTCTTGATAAGTTCATCATGCTTTCCTACTCCAACAAGCTTTCCATCATCAAGAACAAGTATTTTATCAGAATATCTTACTGTTCCTACACGCTGAGAAACGATTATTGTTGTCATACCGTTTGTTTCTGTTGCAAGAGCCTTTCTTAATGCAGCATCTGTTGCAAAGTCCAAGGCACTTGCACTGTCATCAAGTATGAGAATTTCAGGTCTTGAGATTATTGCTCTTGCAATAGTCAATCTCTGCTTCTGACCACCTGAAAAATTCTTACCGCCCGCAAGGACCTCGTGTTCTATTCCATCAGAAAGCTTTGAAACAAATTCATAGGATTGTGAAACCTTTAAAGCCCATTCTATGTCCTCATTGGTAGCAGCTTTATTGCCCCAAAGTAGGTTACTTTTTATTGTTCCGCTGAAAAGTATTGCCTGCTGTGGTGCAACGCCTATTTTTGCACGAAGTGCAGAAAATGTGTATTCCTTAGCGGACATTCCGTCTATTATTACATCACCCTTTTGCGGGTCATAAAATCTTGGAATAAGGTTAATCAATGTAGACTTACCTGAACCTGTACCGCCAATAATACCAATCGTTTCACCCTTTTCGACCTTAAAGCTGATATTCTCAAGGGCGTATTTTCCCTTACCATAAGCAAAACTTACATCATTAAATTCAATTTCGTTATTGCTCTTATTATCTGATTTTGTTTTTGTACCCTCAATAACACTTGGTTCTGTTTCAAAAACTTCATTTACACGATGTGCTGAAGCAAATGCCTTTGTAAAGATAACTACAAGGTTTGCAACAACTATCATTGCAAGCAAAATCTGAGTCATATAGTTTACTAAAGCTATAATTTCGCCTTGGCTAAGCTCGCCCTTATCAACAAAGCCACCGCCGAACCATACTATCGCAACTATTGCAATATTGATAAGTACGGTTGTTAAAGGATTAAGTAAAGCAGAAAGTCTGCCGACTGTAATTGCAGTTTTAGCTAAATCATCACTTTTTTCGTTAAAGCGTTTCTTTTCGCTCTCTTGCTTAGAAAATGCTCTTATAACTCTATTACCTGAAAGGTTTTCACGAGTGATAAGTGAAAGCTTATCAAGCTTTGATTGAATCTGCTTGAAAAACGGTACTGAACGGCTCATAACAATATAAAGCACAAGTGCTAAAATCGGTGAAGCTATAAGGAAGATTATAGAAAGTTTTAAATCTATTGTCATAGCCATAATTAATGCACCGATAATAAGAAACGGTGCTCTTATAACCAGCCTTATAAGCATTGCAACCGCCACTTGAAGCTGGTTTATATCATTTGTCATTCTCGTGATAAGTGATGGTGTACCAATTTTATCAAGTTCTTGGTGTGAAAGCTTATTTATATGCTTAAACATAGCGTTTCTAACCTGCGTTCCAAAGCCTTGTGAAACTATCGAGGCACTTTTTTGGCAAACTAAGGCAAAGCACAAGCCTAATGCACCAAGCAAAATCATAAGTCCGCCTCTTTGCCACACATAGACATAATCCTGATTTTTAATGCCTGTGTCAATAATATCCGCCATAACTAATGGCACTATAAGCTCAAATATTGCCTCAATCAATTTACAAAGTGGGCCAAATATTAATTGCAGCTTATAGCTTTTCAAAAATCTTCTCAATTTAAACAATAACAACAACTCGTTTCTTCATAATTTGTATTATAATGATTTTTACAAATTTAATCAAAACTCAGCATATAAGCAAAATATATCCGAATTGCTTGATTTTATTATACTTCATTATAAATTGATATACAAATAACATACTACCCATAATTAACACAATAGTAACTTCAACATATTTTTTGCAAATATATTGATAATACAAAAACTCTTTATATCTGATAAAGAATTTAAGTTTTCTCATTATTATCACCCATTTTAAATTTAAAATTACATATTATTTAAGTATATCATAAACCAACAAATTTTTACAGATATAAATTGGCTGAAACAATTTATAGATAAAAGGTTGAACGGATTTTAAAATTAAGATATAATTTTAATAGTGGCTTTTAAGTAAACTTTTATAATTAAATATGATTTTAAAAAGGATTTTCAGAATGAATATTACATATAAACAAGCAAACCTTGATGATATAGAGCTTTTAGTAAAATCGAGAATAATGGTTCTTCGCGAAGCTAATCACTTAGATGATTCCGCAGATATGTCAGAAGTTAAAGCTCAATCTTATGATTATTGTAGAAAAGCTATTCTAAATGGCGAATGTATAGTCTATCTTGTTTTCGATGATGATAAGCTTGTTGGTTGTGGTGGAGTTAGTTTCTTCAGGGTTATGCCAACTTGCCATAATCCAACAGGCAAAAAAGCATATCTTATGAATATATATACTTCTCCCGAATACAGACGAAAGGGCATTGCCTATAAAACACTTGATTTACTTATCAAAGCGACAAGAGAAAAGGGAATTAACCATATAACTCTTGAAGCAACTGCTATGGGACGACCTATGTATGAAAAATATGGCTTTACAAAAATGAATGACGAAATGGAACTATTATAATAAAGCAAAACCCGCACTCTGATTCTATTATCAAAGTGCGGGTTTATTATTTACAAGAAGTATATGTCAAGTAGCTATGCAACTTTTTCTATACAAGTATAGAAATTAGTCAGCGTACTTGTTATCAGTTGCATTCCAAGAATACATCTTTCTAAGCTCTGCACCGACCTTCTCGAGTTCGTGAGAAGCCTTGATAGCACGAGTTGCATTGAAGTGTGCACGACCGTTCTTGTTCTCTGCAATCCACTTTGTTGCGAATGTACCGTCCTGAATCTCTTCAAGAATCTTCTTCATCTCAGCCTTTGTTTCAGGAGTTACGATTCTCTTACCTGTCTCGTAATCACCGAACTCAGCTGTATCAGAAATAGAATATCTCATCATAGAGAAGCCACCTGTGTAGATAAGGTCAACGATGAGCTTCATCTCGTGAATGCACTCGAAGTAAGCGTTCTCTGGTGGATAGCCTGCTTCTACAAGTGTTTCGAAACCAGCCTGCATCAAAGCTGTAACGCCGCCGCAAAGAACTGCCTGCTCGCCGAAGAGGTCTGTCTCTGTTTCGATTTGGAAAGTTGTTTCCATAACTGCTGCACGAGCTGCACCAATACCAGCACCATATGCAAGAGCGATGTCAAGTGCGTGGCCTGAAGCATCTTGATATACAGCTACGAGAGCTGGTGTACCCTTGCCCTCTACATACTCAGAACGAACTGTGTGTCCTGGAGCCTTAGGAGCAATCATAAATACATCAACATCCTTAGGAGGTGTGATTTGCTTAAAGTGAATGTTGAAGCCGTGAGCAAATGCGATAGCCTTGCCTGCTGTGAGGTTTGGCTCGATGTCGTTCTTATAAATATCAGCCTGCTTCTCATCAGGTGTAAGAATCATAATGATATCTGCCTTCTGAGTTGCTTCTGCTGTTGTATAAACCTCGAAGCCAAGCTCCTTAACATGATCCCAACGGCGGCTGCCCTTATAAAGACCAATGATTACATTGACGCCACTATCTCTGAGGTTAAGAGCGTGAGCGTGACCCTGTGAACCGTAGCCGATGATAGCAACAGTCTTGCCCTTAAGAACATTGATGTCACAGTCTGCCTGATAGTAGATTTTCGGTGTGAATTTTGACATAAAAATTACCTCCGCTTTTCATAATGAAAAATAAAATATATATGAATCCTTAAACCGTTGTTTTAGAGCCTTTTTCGATGGCTACTGTACCTGTGCGAACGATTTCTCGGATACCATATGGCTTAAGTAAATCGAGCAATGTTTCAAATTGCTCATGAGTATCTGCAAATTGAAGAGTAAGTGTATTAACCGCAACATCTACGATTTTTGCACCCATAAGCTCTGCAATTTTCATTATATCAAGTCGCTGCTTTGCAGGGCAGTTGACTTTTATTAAACTAAGCTCACGACTTATAAACTCGCCCTGAGCATAGGTTCTGACTTTTATTACAGGAATTACTTTGTTAAGCTGTTTTTCAAGCTGTTCAACAACATATTCATCTCCGTCAACAACAATAGTCATACGAGATATTGAGCTGTCTTCTGTAATTCCAACTGCAAGGCTGTCTATATTAAAGCCTCGTCTTGAAAACAATCCAGAAACCTTAGAAAGAACGCCTGCTTGGTTTTCAACGAGAACAGAAAGTGTATATTTCATATAATCCTCCTTATCTCGATGGTGTTTCAGGACTCACTTGGCAGATAAGCACATTAGGCTTGTCTGATTCAAGCATTTCTGCAACAGCATTTTCGGCTTCTTTGTTTGTTGTAGCAACATAGGCTTTGATCCCATATGCTTCAGCAAGCTTTGCAAAATCCGGAGCATCGTTAAGGATAGTTGCAGCATATCTGCTTCCATAAAGCTTGTCCTGAATTTCTCTAACCATACCAAGTCTGCCATTCTGCATAATGATAATTTTAACATTTATGTTGCTCTGTACGACAACTGCCAATTCTGACATACTCATCTGGAATGAGCCATCACCACAAACAACAAATACATCTCTTTCAGGGCGGGCAAGCTTTGCTCCAAGGGCAGCCGGAAGTGAATATCCCATAGTTCCCATACCGCCTGTGGTTAAAAATCTGCCATCTGAAATTTTGAAGTTATTTGCACACCAGATTTGGTTTTGTCCAACATCAGCAACAAGAATTGCCTTGTGTCTGAGCATTTCTGAAAGCCTTGATATAAAGGTTCTCGGCTCAACAAAGCCCTCTATAGGCTTGATTTCTGGCTCTTGCCAAGACATAAACTCATTTTTCCATTCATCAGAAACATGATAATTAATCTTATCTCTCATAACAGTGATAACATTTTTCATATCTCCGACAATCGGAACGGTTGTCTGTATGTTTTTGCCGATTTCAGCAGGGTCAATATCAATATGAATAACCTTTGCTCTCTCTGCTACTTGATGAGGGGCGGCAACCGCCCTGTCACCAACTCTTGCTCCACAAAGAATTAAAAGGTCTGTTTCAAGCAAAGCTCTGTTTGCACGAACTGTACCAAATGAACCAAGCATACCAAGATATTGCTTATTATCTGAAGGCATAACACCTATACCCATCATTGTTGAAACAACTGGAATACCTGTTTTATCGGCAAATTCTGCAAAAATGGGCTTAGAACCTGAGGAAAGAACTCCACCGCCAGAACATATTACTGGTCTTTTTGATTCAGCAATAAGCTCTAAGGCTCTTTTTATCTGTATAGGGTGTCCTTTAACACTCGGCTTATAACCTATAATATCTACATCTTCCGGATATTCAAAACCCGAAATCTTATTTTGCTGTATATCAATCGGAACATCAATCAAGACTGGCCCAGGTCTGCCTGTTGTAGCTATATGGAAAGCTTCCTTAAAAATTCTTGCTAAATCATTTGTATCCTTAACAAGATAGCTATGCTTTATAAAAGGTTCACAAGCACCTGTAATATCCGCTTCCTGAAAAACATCTCGTCCGATTAAGTCTGAACGAACTTGTCCTGTAATCGCAACAATCGGAATAGAATCCATATAAGCTGTTGCAATACCTGTAATAAGGTTTGTTGCACCAGGGCCAGAAGTTGCAACGCATACACCAACCTTGCTTGAAGCACGAGCATAACCGCTCGCTGCGTGAGCTGCATTCTGTTCCTGTCTTACAAGAACTGTTCTTATTTTAGAATCATATAAGGAATCGAAGAAAGGGCAGATAGCTGCACCAGGATAGCCAAATATAACGGAAATGCCCTCATTCTCAAGGCACTTAACCATAATATCAGCACCGCTTATCATATTCTGACCTCCCTTTAACTTTTAAAATAGATTTTTGTTTAGATTTTATTATAGCATTTCACAATTTTATAGTCAAGAGTTTAGCAAGTCACTTAGCATATTTATTCATAAAAACTTTTGCTATAATGCTCAATAAGCATAATTAAATTATTAGCATAAAGCTTTTAACGTGAGTTTGACAGAAATTAAAAGTTTCGCTCAAGCCTTTTCAAAGGCTTGCAGGGTCAAGGGACGGAGTCCCTTGTGGGTTTTAAGGGCAAAGCCCTTAACATTCTTTACCCAACGGGCGAACGCAGTTCGCCCCTACTTTTATAAACTAAGAATATTCATCAAACCCACGTCTTTTAACAAAATACAATCTATGGGCGAACATAGTCCACCCACAGATTGTATAAAAATTATTTGTATTGAAAAATTACACAAAATAAAAAGTTGTTATCTTAAAAATAAAATTCATCTTCAATAGTAGAATGTAATAAATTTTATATTATAGAAATCGCAGGCAAGTATATCATCTGTTCCCTTTGGATTAAGCAAAATGAAGTTTGCACCAACTGCTAATAAAAAGCCATCTTTAGTTATAAGCTGATTAGTGCCGACAAGAAATTCTATACTAACATTTCTTCCTATTTGTGAACGAATAAATCCATTTAAGTATTGTATGCTCTCGGCTGTTATCGGATATGGCTGATTGTATTCAAGTATTGGTCGAGATAAAGATGTCTGGGTCATAGTGCCTGAACCGCCAGTTGTACCCATATTCATAGAATTATCATTTGTAGGGTAGCTTGATGTTCCAGTTCCAGGTGCAGTCAACATCTGAGAACTTGAACCCAAACCTTCCATACTTGAGCTATTCATTCCTTGTTGGGCTTGATTGTTCATTGAATTTTGTCTTTCCGCCTCTGCACGGGCATTTTGAAGATTATATGATGCTATCTGCTCAAGTGATGGAAGATTCGGGTGATAGTTTGTTGAGGCAGAAGATTTATCCGAACCACTAAAAGAAACTCCATAATATTGAGCAAGGTCTATTGCATAATCATCGTTCATTCTATTGTTCATAAATATCACCTTTAAAGTAAAAATTATCTAAAATCAAGTCTGAGCATATTTTTCTGTTGGAATATAAAAACAATGGTCACCTATTCTATTAAATGCGACACCTATTCCACCAACAGGAAAATATGTTGGGCATCTGGAACTATATGGATTCATAAAAAATAAACTATTGGCGACTGGATTAAAAAGATTTCCGTCAATCGCCCAATCTGCAATCTCATAGCTTTCGGATGATGGAGTTATATTATAAACATTTTGCGGATTATATTCTCCGCCGACTGTAGTCATCATACATACGAATTGACCTGCTTGTTCAATAATCGCACGAATATCTCCGCCGTTGCTTACTCTTGCAAATTCGCCATACGGCACTGTTGCACGATTCATAATAACTGTCGCAACGGCTTTCATGCCGTCTTCTCCTTCTCCGCCTGCTTCACATTCTATAAGTCTTGCAAATAATTCCCGTGTATCCACAGAATCATCCCCCTTGGAATCTCCTGAAAGGCTTGTCGGAATATTCGACACCTTGATATATGATATGCAAAATTGCTTTGTTGCGTGAGAATATTTTCAGGACAAGAAAAGAACATAATTCGCACCATATCTAAATATATTGATTTTCCATAAATGCGTAAAATTTCTACAAATTCAGTTGACTTTTTTAAACTCAGTGCGTATAATAAATATTAAGATAATCCCGCAAAAACTGTGAAGGGAATAAGATATATAAAACAAGCAAAGAGAACTATCGGTTGGTGTAAGATAGTGTTGGCTTTATATATGTATAGCTCATCCCGGAGTTGTCTGCCCGAATATTTAAAGGCAGACCGTAAGGTCCCGTTATAGACCAGAATCTTGTTGGAGATTCGCTGAGGAACGCTTTTTGCGTTTGAATCAGGGTGGTACCGCGTGCATTGAATTTTATGCTCGCCCCTTAGCTATTAAGGGGGCGGGCTTTTTTGATGTTGATAACACCCATGCCTCCTGTCAGCTAATTTGTGGGATAAAATTATTGATATATGGAGGAATTTTTTATGTTAAAAGAATCGTTCAGAAAATATGCACCGTTTAAGCAAATAAATATTCCAGATAGACAGTGGCCTAATAATGTTATAACAAAGGCTCCTATCTGGTGTTCTGTTGACCTTCGTGACGGAAACCAAGCACTTGTAGACCCAATGAACCTTGAGCAGAAGCTTGAGTTTTTTAAAGCTCTCTGCGATATGGGTTTTAAAGAAATTGAAATCGGTTTTCCTTCTGCTTCCGAAACAGAATACGAAATCTGCCGTAAGCTTATTGATGATAACCTCATACCCGATGATGTTGCTATTCAGGTTCTCGTTCAGGCTCGTGAACACTTAATCAGAAAAACCTTTGAGGCTGTTAAGGGTGCTAAAAATGTTATTGTCCATTTTTATAACTCAACTTCAACCTTACAGCGTAAGGTTGTTTTCCACAAGGATATGGACGGCATTACAGAAATCGCTGTAAATGGTGCTAAGCTTATCAAAGAGCTTACTGAAAATTTTGCAGGAGATACAAATATTCGTTTTGAGTATTCACCAGAAAGCTTCTCAGGCACAGAGCCTGATAATGCTATTTCAATCTGCTCTGCTGTTATGGAGGCTCTTGGTTCTACTCCTGAAAATCCTGTCATCCTTAATCTTCCTAACACAGTTGAAATGTGTACTCCAAATACTTATGCTGACCAAATTGAATACTTTATTCGCAATCTTCCAAATAGAGAGAGTGCTATAATCAGTATTCACCCACACAATGACAGAGGTACAGGCGTTGCTGCTACTGAGCTTGCACTTCTTGCTGGTGCAGAAAGAGTTGAAGGTACACTTTTCGGTAACGGCGAACGCACAGGTAATCTTGATATTGTTACTGTCGGTTTGAATATGTATACTCAAGGTGTTGACCCTAAGCTTGATTTCAGCAATCTTCCTAAGTATCGTGAAATCTTTGAACGCTGCACAAAAATGCACATAAATGAGCGTCAGCCATATGTCGGCGACCTTGTCTTTACCGCTTTCTCAGGTTCTCATCAGGACGCTATCAATAAAGGCTTTGCTTATATGAAAGAACACGATAGTGATATGTGGGAAATTCCATATCTTCCAATAGACCCTGCTGATGTTGGCAGGCAATATGAACCTATCATAAGAATCAATTCTCAATCAGGCAAGGGTGGAGCTGCCTTTATTATGCAAAATAATTTCGGATATAATCTCCCGAAAAAAATGCACCCTGAATTTGGTGCTTTGGTTCAGAAGGTTTGTGACGATGAAGGTCGTGAACTTACTCCAAAGGAAGTTTTCAAAGTATTTGAGGATAACTACATTGACATTCACAAAAGATATTCTCTCCTCGGACACACCGTTCTCGAAAACCATGGCAATGATATTATGTACTTTAGAGGCAAACTTAGAATTAGTGATGGCTCTGCAAGTGAACAGATAATAGAGGGTAACGGAAATGGTCCTATCGACGCTTTCTGTAATGCTATAAAGGAAATCGGTGTTACAGGCTATGAAGTCATAGACTACACTGAACACGCTATTTCAAGTGGTTCGGACTCTAAGGCTGTTGCTTATATCGGTTTAAAAACTCCTGAGGGCAAAACAATATACGGCGTAGGTATTCATACAAATATTTTCAAAGCATCTATCAAGGCTGTTCTCTGTGCTATCAACAGAGATATTATTCAAAAGAAAGCTTAATATTAATTCTTAAAGCATAAAAAATTCACCACTCATTTAAAGCGGTGAATTTTTTTTATTTATCAGAAAATTCTGAAACTTTTTTTAGATTTTTTATCAGCGTGTTTTGGTTGAGCCGTTGTTTGTTTTACACTCTCTTGTGAAGTTGGTGCTTTTCGCTGTGCAGTAGTACGACTTTGTGCAACTCGTCTTGCCTCTGAAGATTTTTGCGGATTTCTTTGCTGGCTTGGTTCAGCATATCTTGCACCACCTGAACGTTGTGGCTGTACAGGTCTTGGTTGCTTTTTAGGAGCTTCTGCATAGCGAATTTGCTGTGTTTGCTGTCGCTGTGGCTGTACCTGTCTTTCAGTTGTATGCTGTTTTGGCTGACGAGGTGGCTCGGCTGGTCGCTGTCTTTTAGGAGCCTCTGCATAACGAATTTGCTGTGTTTGTTGTATCTGTGGCTGTACCTGTCTTTCAGTTGTATGCTGTTTTGGCTGACGAGGTGGCTCGGCTGGTCGCTGTCTTTTAGGAGCCTCTGCGTAGCGAATTTGCTGGGGTTGTTGTCGCTGTGGCTGTACTCGTCTTTCAGCTGTATGCTGTTTTGGCTGACGAGGTGGCTCGGTTGGTCTTGGACTATAAGTCTGCGAAATTTTCTGCTCTTTAGAATATCCAATCTCTTGCTTTTTAGGAACATCAGAATATATTATTCCCTGATGCTCTACTTCTTCATACTCTTCTTTTGGTTTAATCACTTTTTTAGGCTGCTGTGATTGTGGCTTTTTCTCAACTGGTTTTATAGTTTTCTCAGCCTTTTCCTGATTAGAAGCTTGTTTAGCAATAGGCTGTGGCTCAGGCTTTGGCTTTACTTCTCCAAAACCGCCCTTAACATCGGCAGTAGGGACTTTATTATTATACTCAAAATCGTAAATCGCATTAGCGATACGCTTGCAGTTATTTCTATCATCAAAGGCAAAAAATTCTTTTCTGCGTTTGAGATATTCGGCCGATACCTCAAAATTGGAATTTATTATTGAAATAACTTTTTCTACAAGCTCATCTGCATCTGTTACTACATCACCAAAACCGCTCTCACGATAACTAAATGTAGAAATATTATTTTGTAAAGAAACATTTGGGTTTTGATAGTAAATTATAGGTCTACGCATATATGCAAAATCAAAAGCAATATTGCTGTAATCTGTAATCAGCATAGCTGATTTTTCTATTGTTTCTTTATAGCCTAAATTTTCAAATGATGAAACAGAAACATATTCGCTCTTATTCCATAAGTATTCTTGCTTTGCAAGTTCCTCTGGCAAAATCAGAACAAGATTGCAGTTATTTTCATGAAGTGCAGAAAGAAGCTTTTTATCTGCAATAAATGAATTAAATACAGAATAAAGTGGTTCTGTTGTGAAATTCTGATAGCCTATATGTGCATACTTTGCAAAACCTCTACGCATAGCTGGGCATACAAGAATCTGCTTTGATGGCACCGACATAAGAGTATCCATATGAGGATAACCAAATGCAAACAAATGCTTTTGGTCATATCCGTATATTGGGTGAATAAGTCTTTCATACTCCTGCTCAGAGCCACAAAAACGCAATGCCGTATCATCATACATCTTATTCTCAAATTGTGCCGAACGAAGCATTGATATTCCATCGCCAAAGGAAACTATATCTGCCATAAGTAAATCTCGATAATAGATTTCTTCTCCATCTTCAAAGCCGAGATTTTTATAAACATTATGTCCGTTTGAGATGATTACATCTGCATTCATTGCAATAATCTTTTGAGTCATAGTACCACTTGCAAGGTTGTTGCTTTGGAAGGCTGTCATAATAAAGCTATCATCGGGGTTAATCTCTCTATGCGAATAGAATACCTCTATACCTCGTTTATCGTGTAAAGAATTGATATAGTTATATATATCGTGAGCATCTTCAGAATTGGCATTTTTGCTATCACACATGAGCCAGATTCGTCTTTCGGCGTATTTATCAATAGTTGAATGATAGCGTTTTCTAAGACGCTTAATTTTGAGATATTTCTGAACAGAAACAGCTTTCTTTACATCAGAAAGGAACAGCCTTTCGTGGTGGCTCTGCATAAAAGATGTTGCTCTACGAATTGTTATAGAGCGTTTTTCTAAATCAAAGGTAATAAGCCTGCCACCCGAAACGCAATAACTATGCGGAAATTTTTCTGTAAGATGAGCTGCTGTTGAGCCAAAAGAAAATCTCAGCTTATAGTTTATCTTATCAATGGAAATATAGAAAGAAAGAACCGTCATTTCCTTGATATTTTTAAGCGGAATAGTAATTGTAAAACCGTGGTCTTTATCAAAAGGAATCTCAAAAAGAGTTTTAAGAGAATAGAAATGATAATCCTTAAACTGTATTCTTTCTCTATTTGAAACGGCAAATAGTTTATATTCTATTCTATCGAGAAATGAAATATCTGTAACGCAGCCACTTATATATAAATTAGAACCCTCAGCTTTGAGCGACATAATTTTAACATCAATATGCTCTGATGATGAAATCAATGCACCACCAAAAGTTGCTATAAATCCACCGCTTGTTTTCATCTTACGAGGACGAAGCGACGCATCTCTAAATTCAAACTGACTTGAATTTCCAATAGGAAAGAAATCAATATCAGGCTTTAGTGCCTTATTATGATATTTCAATCTGAGCATCTTAAAGGTGAGCGTTGATGGGAATAAAGCTCTCCTTGCTATATTTCTATTAAGAATAACAGCATCATCTATATTTTGCATAGCATCACTTATAAGATTAAAGAAATCGTTTACGCCATTAGGTCCCATAGTAAACATATATCTTTCGCCAAGTCCACAAGCAAGCTTGATATAAATTAAATACATCACCATATTCATAATCACAGCAGAATTGCCCTTTGTTTCAAGCATAGGTATGGCAAATCTTATTATAGAATCTGTGAAATATGATTTATTATACTGTTCCTTTAGGTTTTTTATATCATTCTCAGCAGGATATGGCGATATAAACTTAAACTTTGATGTATAAACATAAGAACCGATATGATAGAAATAATCAAGGATAAAAGCCATTGTAAAATCACTTGAAAGACTTTTCTTGAAACGAACATTTGCAATAGTATCGTTTCTGAAAAAATATGCTCCAAGAATAAGACTTACTTTATCAGGATTAGTTTTAAGTTTGATTGTCCCGTCCTTAGCACCAAAATTATACGGAACTGAACCATTTCGGCGTTTAGAAGTTTCTGCGGCAATACATATTGCAGGTGCTTTTGTAAATGCAGGTTCTTCTGAAAGCTTTTTAAGTGCTTCGTAGGAATATTCATCTCCAGCACGAATAAAGCTTACATAAGCTCCTGTGCATATAACTCTTGCATCGCTAAAGCATTCTGCCATATTTTCGCCTTGGCAATCAACAAAATATATATTTTCGGGGTAATCATCGGTGTATTTAAGGCATAACTCAGTACTCTCTTTTGTTACAAGAGAGTCGATTAAAACAATTTGTATGCTATTGCGGAAAAATTCCTTATCAGCAGTAATTGATGCAATAGTAGCAGGCAAAAGCTCCTCGTTATCTATATACACACTTATGCTGAATTTATAATCTTTAGCCATACCCTACCCCGATTAAACACTATATACTTTCAATAATTCTGAACTACAATTCAGATTTTTGAAAATCACTCAAGTCCGTACTTCAATTCCTCACGAGCAAAGCTCTTATATCTCTCATAATAATAGTGTGAACGCAAGGTCAATAAGTCTTCAGGTGTTGTTACCTTGATATTATCACGCTCACCTATATAAATATGAATCTCCTGTCCAAGTTCTATAAGAAGTTCGCTTGAAGATGTAGGCGAAACTATTCCACGCCTTTCAGCCTCAAGATGAGCTCCCATAATTTTTCTCATAGTATAGCCCTGCGGAGCTTGGGTTATATACATAGAACCTCTTGGCAATGCCTTAGAGCAATGTTCTCCATCATCGCTCCAGAGAACAGAGTCTATACTCGGTGTTACTGGAACAGCTGTTTCATACTCTCTTGCAAGCTTAATACAATTTGAAATAAGCTGTTCACTCATAACTGGACGAACACCATCGCAGATAAGAACAATATCTTCAGGCTTTGTAAATTCATCTACACGAACAAGTCCATTATGGATTGATTCGTGGCCTGTTGAACCGCCCTTAACTATATCTACTACCTTGGCAATCTTCCACTTTTCAATTAGCTTCCAAAGCTCATCAATCCAAGCCTCAAGGCATGAAATAACGATTCCGTCAACCTCTGGGTGTGTTGAAAAGTTTTCGAGTGTTCTTATAATAATAGGCTTTCCGTCAACCTCAATAAACTGCTTAGGAATATCGGAGGTTTTCATACGAGTACCTGTACCTCCAGCAAATATCATTGCGTTTACCATAATTTCAACCGCCTTTTAATTTTATATTTATATATTTAATTATGCTCTAATAATGACAAATCAAACTCAAGTTGTCAAGATATATTTTTTAAATCTCGCATATATTATAATACAACTCCTATCTAATGTCAATTTTGCGATGTTTTTCACTTTTGCAGAGTTAATTTTTTAGGACTATGCATTTTAAATTCCAAAGATAAATATATACAAAATTTAACAAAAGCTATTTTGTTAGGTTAAGCCAACATAAATTCATATACACCACTTGACTTTATAATAATTCTATGCTATTATAATTCTGTTGGTTAGTTTAGACTAATTATGAAATTTTCTCATATTCGGTAGAATATAGTAAATTTCATATTTTTTTGAATTTGAGTTAGTTATATCTAATTCCATATTTTAAAATGTTTTCTCTTTGATTTTCAGGAAAAACTATTTATAAATAGTTTAAATTCAAAGTTTTATTAAGCTATTATCTTTCAAGGAAATAGCTACTAAAAACATTAATCGGCGGATAAAATCCGCCGATTGAGAAAAAAAGAGATGTTAAGGGCTTCACCCTTAAAACCTACCAAAGGCTCTGCCTTTGGAATCCGCAAGCTTTTTAAAAAGCTTGAGCAAAACTTTTAAGGGTCTTTAGGAAAATTTGTCAATTAATTTCGGAGGTGTAAACTATGCTTGCTAATTTGCTTGTAGAATATTGCTCTCCTACTCTTGCAGGAATAAAAACTGCAAATCTTTTCAACTGCCAATATGGTTCACATTCTCGTGCAGAACTTGCTTTTATAATCGCTCTTTGGAACAGACGGCTTAACTCTAAAGGCGTTTCACTAAAAGTTCTAAGATTTTCAAAAGGAAATGCTCTGATTTATGTGTATCGTGAAAAGCAGCTTAAAGAGGATTTCAAAAAAAATGGTGTCGCTGAATTTCTTTTCTCTTGTGGATATGATATTACTAATATTCAGGGCTGTATCGAAAGATTAAGCAAAAGAATCTGTGAATCAGAAAACTTTCCTCACGAAATAGGTTTGTTTCTCGGGTATCCGCTTGGAGATGTTACAGGGTTTATTGAAAACAAAGGAAAAAATAGTCTATACACTGGCTTTTGGAAGGTTTATTGCAACAAAAATGAAACACTCAAAATCTTTGAGAAATATAAAAAATGCAAAAAGGTTTATCAGAAGCTATATAACGGAGGAAAACCTCTTATGCAGCTAACCGCCACAGCTGTGGCAAAATAATTTCGCATATTTTCGCATCAGATAAAATCCGGTGCGATAATATATACACATCTAAATATTAGAAAGGTTGAATCTATAATGAGTAAAATAGCAGTAGTATTTTGGAGTGGCACAGGCAATACAGAGGCTATGGCTGACGCTGTTGTTGAGGGTATAGAGGCTGCTGGTGCAGAATGCTCTAAATTTAGTGCAAGTGATTTCAATGGCGGAATGGTAAACGATTTTGACGCTATTGCTTTTGGTTGCCCTTCAATGGGCAGCGAACAGCTTGAAGACAGCGAATTTGAGCCAATGTTCAATGATTGCGAGGCTAATCTCAAAGGCAAGAAAATTGCTCTCTTTGGCTCATACGGTTGGGGCGATGGCGAATGGATGAGAAACTGGCAAGCAACTTGCGAAAATGATGGTGCAGTTCTTGTTGCAGAACCTGTTATCTGCAATGATGCTCCTGAGGCAGATACACTTGAGGCTCTTAATGAGCTTGGAAAGGCTCTTGCATAATAAATCTTAAGCTGATAAGTAACATACAAAAAGCTAAGCAGTTTTATTCTGCTTAGCTTTTCTATTTAATATGTGCTTGATTAAAAGTTTTCAAATGCAAAAATGCCATATTCCGATTGGAATACGACATTTTTATGGTTACTAAATTTGAAATTAAATTTATATTCTATGCTTATTTAAGTTGGCTCTTATTCCAATAGTCAAAGTCACTTGCGTCCTTTAATTTCCCATTATCTTCATCTAGATAATGTTCACTGTTTTTAAACATACCCTTACCGATAGTATACCCTTGGTCTTTTGACATTTTGTTGCCAACAACTAAAAGTATAATTACAATAATTGCAGTTATTACATATACCATCAAAATAACCTCCTCAAACAGGGAGAATAAACTTAATAAAATCAGATTAAGCCTTGCCGACAGAACCGAAGAGTTCCATCTTTTCCTTAACAGTAGCCTTGATAGCCTCAAAGCCTGGTGCAAGAAGCTTTCTTGGGTCGAAGCCCTTGCCCTCGAGGTCCTTACCTGCTTCGATGTACTTTCTTGTAGCATCTGCGAATGCAAGCTGGCACTCTGTATTAACATTAATCTTAGAAACGCCAAGAGAAATAGCCTTCTTAATCATATCTGCAGGGATACCTGTACCACCGTGGAGAACGAGTGGCATAGCACCTGTGAGCTGTTGAACAGCATCAAGAGTTTCAAAGCTAAGTCCCTTCCAGTTTGCAGGATACTTACCATGAATGTTACCAATACCAGCTGCGAGCATTGTTACGCCGAGGTCAGCAATCTGCTTGCACTCGTTAGGGTCTGCACACTCACCCATACCGATAACGCCGTCTTCTTCACCACCGATAGAACCAACTTCTGCCTCGATGCTGAGTCCCTTCTCATTGCAGATAGCAACGAGTTCCTTTGTCTTTTCGATATTCTCAGCGATTGGATAGTGAGAACCATCGAAAATAATTGAGCTGAAACCAGCCTCGATGCACTTCTTAGCACCTTCGTAGCTGCCGTGGTCAAGGTGAAGAGCAACAGGAACAGTGATGTTGAGTTCCTCGAGCATACCGTTAACCATACCTACAACTGTCTTATAGCCGCACATATACTTACCTGCACCCTCTGAAACACCGAGGATAACTGGTGAGTTAAGCTCTTGAGCAGTAAGGAGAATAGCCTTTGTCCACTCGAGATTGTTGATGTTGAACTGACCAACAGCATAATGACCTGCCTTTGCCTTTGTAAGCATTTCCTTTGCATTAACTAATGGCATTTTTATCACACTCCATAATTATTTACGCATCGCTACTTTAATATTAGCTTCGCGCTGCATATATATTATACAATATTCTGATGAAAATATAAAGCCTTTTCCCTAAAAAATATGCAAATAGATTTTAATGTTAAAAGTTTCAACTTTAAATTATCTTTAGTTTAATTCTTTGAGGCAATCTTCAAAAGCGGCTTTAAGAGCCTTGAGTCCCTCTATGAGAGTTTCTTTGTCAATTACAAGCGGAGGCATAAGCTTCACAACAGAATTATCTCTGCCTGCAAGCTCTATTATAAGTTTATGGTCAAATGCCTTTCTTGTAACCTTATCGCTGAAATTCTTATCAGGGAATTCTGAACAGTCAATACCCCAGATAAGACCGATTCCACGAAGCTTTAAACGGCTATCGAGTGGGAGAATTTCTTTTTCGATAAATTCTTTAACGATAGGTGCTTTTTCCTGAACTTGCTTTTCGACCTTATTTTCGAGCATATATTCAAGACCTGCTTTAGCTGCAATAAATGAAAGCTGATTGCCTCTGAAAGTTCCGTTATGCTCGCCCGGTGTGAAACAGTCGATTGCAGGATTGACAAGTGTCAATGCGAGCGGTAAACCATAACCACCTATTGATTTTGAAAGAACAACAATATCAGGAACTATTCCAGCTCTCTCAAATGAGAAATATGTGCCTGTTCTTGCACAGCCAACCTGAATATCATCTACAATAAGAACTATATCATTATCATCACAGAACTTTCTTGCAGCCTTGAGCCATTCTACATCAAGAACATGAATTCCGCCCTCAGCCTGAACTGTTTCTATAACAAGTGCTGCTGGCTTCTCTATGCCTGAATGGTCATCATCAAGCAAATCTTGCATATACTTAATAGTATCAAAACCAGGATACATATAAGGAGCAGGAATATGTGTTACATCGTTAAGCTTAACACCCGCACCCTTTCTTGCTGCTGAATCAGTTGTAAGAGCCAATGCACCAAGAGTCATTCCGTGAAAACAACCCATAAGAGAAAATACATTACTTCTTCCCTTTGCCTTACGAGCAAGCTTTAAAGCCGCCTCAATTGCATTTGTACCAGTAGGACCTGGGAACATAACCTTGAAATTAAGTCCTCTTGGCTTGAGAATGTTTTCCTCAAGATATTCGATAAGCTCTCTCTTTGGAGTTGTATACATATCAAGAGCGTGCATAATGCCATCATTCTCAATATATTCAATAAGCTTTGGCTTGATATAATCATTATTATGACCGTAGTTTACTGCACCTGCACCGCAGAAAAAGTCTATATATTTTTCGCCATTTTCGTCATACATAAATGCACCCTTAGATTTCTTAAAAACTGTAGGAAATCTTCTGCAATATGAACGAACGCTGGATTCATAGTTTTCAAAAACTTCGGTATTCATAAATTCATACCCCTTCCAATTATAAGTTGTTTTGTTTTGGCAAAATGCCATTCAAAACAAGTTGCTTTCTAACAGAATAAATTTTAGACCTTATTTATCCCTTTGTCAATGTTTTAACAATAATATATTGAGCCATCATATGTAAAAATATTGTCAAAGAAAGCCAATAATTTTATTACAAATACAGAATACTATCGCCTTATGAAATCAATTTGCCTCTACCCATTCTTCGCCTATAATTTCTGCTTCAACACTTCCACAAGTTATATCTGCAAGTTCTTTTGTAAAAGATTCATATTTATCCTTTGGCAAATAAAATTCCAAGCCAACACAATCCGTAAACTCGCTATTGTATATATTTCCACCAAATAATGGAACTACCCCTGAAAGCTTGCCATACTGATTATAATCACAGCTCAAAGTAACTTTCAGAGATTTTTCCATTGTAATTATTCTGCCTGCATTAACGGCAATGGACGCTCCGTGAGAATATGCTCGGACAAGTCCTCCACCACCAAGAAGTATTCCACCAAAATATCTTGTAACTACTACCACAGCATCAACTATTCCAGCTTTTTGCAAAACATCAAGTACAGGAATACCTGCTGTGCCTTGAGGTTCTCCGTCATCTGAATATCTCTTTATCTGACCATTTTGCAAGATATAAGCATATACATTATGAGTTGCGTCCCAGTGGATACGCTTTTTTTCGTTTATAAAGTCGATAGCTTCTTGTTCCTCTTGAACAGGCTTGATATAGCCTATAAATTTTGAACGGCGTTCAACAAATTCGTCTTGAGCTTCATTTTTAATTGTTTTATATATTTCCATAAAATATCCCACCAAACAAAAAAGACGACACAAGCTGTGCCGTCCTTTCATAAAACATAATTATTTGCCCATGCCGTAACGCTTTCTGAACTTATCGACACGACCGCCTGTATCTACGAGCTTCTGTCTGCCTGTAAAGAACGGATGGCACTTTGAGCATATTTCAACACGAATATCCTGCTTTGTGGAGCCTGTTTCGATAACATTACCGCAAGCACAGGTAATAGTTGTCTGCTTATAATTTGGATGAATATTCTCTTTCATTTCGGTTCACCTCTTTCAACACTGCTACATAACAAAAACGATTATACCACAACAAAACAGAAAATGCAAGATAAATTTCAAGAAAATACATAATAAATTATGACAACAGATATATTGACAAACTATGTTCGCACACTCGTTAGATGGTTGATAAAGAAAGTTTTACGCGGCGGATAAAATCCGCCACTTTGAAAAGAAAGAGATGTTAAGGGCTTCGCCCTTAAAACCCACCAAAGGCTCTGCCTTTGGAATCTGCAAGCTTTTGAAAAAGCTTGAGCAAAACTTTTGAGTATCTTAGGAAAATCTGTTAACTAATCGGTAGTTTTCTGAACTGTAACAATCACTTTTTAAGAGCATCTTCTATAAGATTTGCTGTTCCAATATCTTCCTTTGGAATCTGATAAAGGTCGTTGCCTGGATATTCGTTTGCCTCAATAACTGCAAAGCCCTTTTCTGTAATGCAAATATCCCAACCGACATATCTCATCTTAGGCATAACCAAAGCAAGACTTTTTGCATAATCAGTAAGTCCAGACCAATTTGGAATTGTAAATCCGAGAATCTGAGCGTTTGTATCTGGGTGATTGCTGAAATATACATTACTCTTATTTCGAGCCTTATGCTCAATTTTTCCTGTTTCTATATTTATAGGAGCTGTTATTCCGCCGTGGTTGAAGTTATCGACAACATTTCCGCCTGTCCCTATCCTCATATATGCACCAACAATAGACGGAACATTATTATCGCTGAGAACTGTAACTATTCTTATTGTATTTACAGATGAAGGGTAAATTGCTGAAATTTCTGCACTTTGCTTTACAACCTCTTCAACAAGGTAGCTTTGATTTTTTATAAGATATTCATAAAGCTCGTGTATGCCATATTTCCTTGGGTCTAAAATCTCGATTCCCTTACCACAGCACAAGCCCAAAGGCTTTACTATAATTTGTTCCTTGTTTTGAATAAATTTTGCGAAATCAGCTTCATTATTACCATCAAGCAAAATCCATTCACGGCAAAGATACTTATCAAAATGCTTATTAAATTCCGCTTTATCAGAGAAAATTCCGACATACTCCTTATCATTAAGACGGCGGACATATGCGTCATTTTTGCCACGAGTAAGAATTTTTGCTCTTTCTTCATCGCTAAGCTCATACATCTTAAAAAGCTTATAATCCATATAGCCAGCCTGATATTTCATTCCGCACTTAACTATATCAGTAAAAGCTGAAATTCTGCTCTTTCCACTCGCCTTATGAACTTCGCCTGCTGTTTTCATAAGATTTTTATAATCAAGAGTAGCTATACGCTTAATAAGAAACCTGACTTTTCCCATATTATAAACACCAAACCTTTGATAAAATTATTCCGCTCCCATAAGAAACTCTGTGCCTTCACGCTGAAGTCTTTTTAGTCTGTCAGCGTATGCGTTATTGATTTCTTCTTCATAAAGCAAGCTATCATTGAGATTCATTGACCTTAATAGATACTTTAAAAATTTAGGATTAAGCATAATAAATGGACCAAGGATATATGTTCCGAAGAAATTCTTATAATGAATGCCTTCATTCTTGCTATCAAGATTTATTCCGAAGCCACCCTCAACACCTATAAAAGGCTTTTCGGTAGCCTTTCCATGAGAGAATGAAAACTGCGATTTATGACCGACTATTTTAATATCCTCATCATTTTCTGTTTGAAAATCTCCAAGAAAAAAACAGTTTCTTCTATCATTCATCTGACGCTTTGAATAAAAGTCTATTGCACCAAGACATTCTATTTTTTTGTCATCATCTTCTATATGTTTGCCAAAAATCTCAAAGGAATTTCCAGTTGCAAGAAAGAAAGTTCCATTCTCTACAAGTTCTTTGATTTTATCTTTATATGGCATAAGATGCTTAATTGCAAATTCCTGATTTCTTTCTGACATAGAACCCATACAGATTATATCAACTTTTTCACTAAGAAAAGCTGGTTTATCATTATTTGAGGTAAAAACTGTCTGGCTATCAGGAATACACATAGCAAGATATTTAGCGTTGTAATAATCCCCATAAAGATTAGAAAGTTCGGGGTAAAGTACTTCTATTTTCATATATCCTCCTTATTGGCTCATTGGTTAGTGATTTTTTCTTTGATTTTGTCCTTAATCTTTTTAGCTCTGAGAACTGTTGTAACATCGTGCAGAACATAAATTGATTCGATTCCATCTGTTGATACATAATCTGGAATAGTCTGCTCATCAAAGACGCAGACAGTTTTTTCAACAGGGATTCCTGCAAGACGCAAACGAAGCTTATAATCAAGGTAACGCTGACCTGCAACGATAATCTTCTTTATATTCTCATTTTTTAGATATTCAAAATCGGTTTCATATAGCCAAGTGATTGTCTCAATATTAGGGTCATCTCCGTAATGCTCATCAAGCAAAAGGATAAGCTCTTTCTTCGATGGCTCTTTTGCGAGATACTCAAATACGGTAGATGCAGCAGAAACATTCTGTCCCTTTGCGGAGAATGTATACATTTTTATCTTACCCAAATCTTCACAGGCAACTCTGTTTTCAGGAAGCTTAATATGCTTGATGTGTTCAGCAATAACCTCTGGAGAATAACCAATAGTACGGAAAAGTGTAATGATAGCCATAATATTAAAGGCATTAAAAATTGTATCAGAAACAAGCGGATATTTAAACTCTCCGTCCTTTTCTTTGACAAGCATTTCTCTTTTGTCAAAATCAAGCTTAGTGCCAATGAAATCGCCTGTTTTGGACTTCAAACCGCAATGAGGGCAATAGAAATTTCCGATTGCACGATAATGGCGATAATTAAACACTGGAATAGTTCCGCACTTAGGACAAACTGGGAAGTCTGAAACATTTGTTTCAAAAACATCAGCGTGTTGGTCTGCTATTGCAAAGAAACGCTTATTGTTATTTTCACCTAAGAAACTACTATTCGGGTCATCAGCATTAAGGATAAGTGTAGCATTTGGAAGCTTTGATACACCCTCATTTATTCTGCTGAAAATGAGGTCCTGATGAGCATTTCTTCTTATAGAATCACGACAGATATTAGTTACTATAACATAATTTGGCTGAATCCACGGCAAAGTCTTATAAGAAAGAAGTTCATCAACTTCAACAACTGCTGCGTCTTTAGTAGGTCTGTTGAAAATACTTACAGCATCGAGCAAGCACCTTGCTTGTCCTGCCTTATAGTTAGCTCCCCATGTATTATACGCTACCTTTTTGCCCTCAAGATTTAATATATTGCTGACGAGATTTGATATTGTTGTTTTACCGTTTGTTCCTGTAACAGCGACAACAAGCTGTGGTTTTTTAACTCTATCAAGAAAATCTGGGCAAAGTCTGAGAGCAAGAATACCTGGTCTGTCGTCACGCTCTCTGCCTGTATGCTTAAACAAAAACAAGCACAGCTTTGATGCCCAAAGGCTAATAATAAATCTCAGCATATAATAATTTCCTCCTAAAAATAAAAAACGATTTAATTAAATCATCTTACAAAATTATCTAATTGATTATACAATACACAAGGGTAAAAAACAAGTGGCAAGAAATCAGGCTTTTTCACGATTTTATACTGTAATTTTAGTAAATTTACAAAGTGAATTGACTTTATTACTTCTTTTTGCCTTAACATATTTTACAAAGTTTGCCTCTAAAAACGGGCTAATTATATTTATAGAATAAAACCCACTTCAAAATAGTTGAAAGATTATTCTCTGTGTGATAAAATTGATATAGTTTTGTAAAATGACTGTTCATAAAATGAAGGGAAGATAAATTATGTGCGGATTATGCGGATTTACTGGCGAAATAATCGACAGAGATGATGTCCTTAAAAGAATGACCGATGTCATCACTCACAGAGGTCCTGATAGCTATGGCTACTATACAAGCGATAAGATTTCTATGGGGTTTCGCCGTCTTAGTATTATAGACCTTGATGCAGGTAGTCAGCCTATATATAATGAAGATAAATCACTTGTTCTTATGTTTAATGGAGAGATTTATAACTATAAGGATTTGCGTAAGGAGCTTATGGAGGCTGGTCACAAGTTCTATACTCAGACAGACTCTGAAGTTCTCATTCATGCCTTTGAAGAATGGGGCGAGGATATGCTTATGAAGCTCAGAGGTATGTTTGGTTTTGCAATTCATAACACAAAGGACGGTTCTTTATTTATCGCAAGAGATTTCTTCGGCATAAAGCCTATGCACTACGCTATGGTTGATGGTTCTTTTGTCTATGCCTCTGAAATTAAGAGTATCCTTGAATATCCAAAATATAAAAAGAAATTCAACCACAAAGCTCTTGATAACTACCTTTCTTTCCAATATGTAGTTCCACCTGAAACTTTCTTTGAGGGCATTTACTGCCTTTTACCAGGTCATTACCTTTGGTATAGGGACGGCAAGGTTACTACTACAAGATATTTTGAGGCAACCTTTAAGCCTGATGAATCACTCACACTTGATAAAGCAGTTGACGAAATTGAGGCTGTATTTGAGGATTCTGTTAATGCTCACAAAATCAGTGATGTTGAGGTTGGTTGTTTCCTTTCTAGCGGTGTTGACTCAAGCTATGTTTCAACATACTTTGCTGACCAAAAGACATTTACTGTCGGCTTTGACTTCGGCGACCACTACAACGAAATAAGCTGGGCAAAGCGTCTTTCTGAAAAAATCGGCGTTGACCACCACACAAAGCTTATCGGCTCTGATGAATTCTGGGGTGCTGTTCCTAAAGTTCAGTATCAGATGGACCAGCCTCTCGCAGACCCATCATGCATTGCACTTTACTTTGTTTCAAAGTTAGCAAGTAAATATGTAAAGGTTGTTCTCTCTGGTGAGGGCGCTGATGAACTTTTCGGCGGATATACTGTCTATAATGAACCTCATGTATTTAAGCTTTATCAGAAAATTTTCAACCAAAAGGCAAGAACTGCTTTAGCTAATAAGGCTCGTAAAATGCCACACATCAAAGGCAGAGGCTTTATTCTTCGTGGTGAAAGAGTTACTGAAGAAAAATTTATTGGTAACGCTTTCCTCTTTGATGATAAAGAAAAAGACGAAATTCTTAAGGATACTTCAATCGTAACTCGTCCACAGGACCTTTGCAAAAAGTTCTATGACAGAGTTCGTGGCTATGATGATGTTACCAAAATGCAGTATCTCGACATCAACCTTTGGATGGTTGGTGATATTCTTCTCAAGGCTGACCGTATGAGTATGGCTAACTCTCTTGAGCTTCGTGTTCCGTTCCTTGATAGAAAGGTTTTTGAGGTTGCAAGAAAGCTTCCTACAAATCTTCGTGTAAATAGAAAGAATACAAAGTACGCAATGCGTATGGCTGCTCTCCGTCACCTTCCGAAAGAAACTGCTCAAAAAGAAAAGCTTGGTTTCCCTGTTCCTACAAGAGTCTGGCTTCGTGATGAGAAATTCTACAACATTGTTAAGGATATGTTCAAGTCTGAAACTGCTGAAATGTTCTTTAACACTGATATTCTTGTTGAACTTCTTGACGAACATTTCCACAACAAAGAGGATAACAGCCGTAAGGTTTGGACAATCTATGTTTTCTTACTTTGGTATAATATCTATTTCGGTTCTGACAAGGTAGTTCCTCCAATCCCTGAAAATCAGATTGATGACTAAAGATAACATCTTTAAAACTCTAAAATTTATATTTTAAGAATAAAAACCACTCGTTGATTAATTATCAGCGAGTGGTTTTATCAACTCAAGAGATTTATAACTATGTTAATTGAATATATAAATGCTACAAAAAATGATGCAAAATTATTAGTAGATATTTATAATGCAGCCTTTTACTCTGATTTTATAAAATATGGAGAATGTCCTGCATACGGCAGAACAATATCCGATATGGAAAAATCAACAGAAAGATTTCCAAAAACAATAATTCTCTGCGATAAAAAAACTATTGGCGTAATCTCTATTCAAAATAAAGGAAATGGAAATTATTATATTGGTTGTTTATGTGTTATTCCTGAATATCAGAGCAAAGGAATTGGCACTCAAGCTTTTAAGCATATATAATCGGTTTATTCTGATTGGAAAAAGATTACACTTATAACACCTGCCGATAAAGAGGAAAATATTAAGTTTTATACTCAAAAATGTGGATTTTCAATAGCCTCAAAATCTATGGATGGAAATGTTGAGGTTATTAATTTTCATATAGAACGATAATTTTATAAATTTCAGAAATAAAAAATCCGCCTGCTGTGAGTTTTCACAACAGACGGATTCTTTTAGTTTATGGTCTATTTATTCAGTGTAAATTAAATTACTTGTTGTTGATAGCAGCCTGAGCAGCAGCAAGACGAGCAATCGGTACACGGAATGGTGAGCAAGATACATAGTCAAGACCAATCTTATGGCAGAACTCAACAGATGATGGGTCGCCACCATGCTCGCCACAGATACCTACATGGAGCTTATTGTTAACTGGCTTACCAAGCTTGATAGCCATTTCCATAAGCTTGCCTACACCTGTCTGGTCGAGCTTTGCGAATGGGTCGTTTTCAAAAATCTTGCAATCATAGTAAGCGTTGAGGAACTTACCAGCGTCATCACGGCTGAAGCCGAATGTCATCTGAGTAAGGTCGTTTGTACCGAAGCAGAAGAAGTCAGCTTCCTTAGCAATCTCATCAGCTGTAAGAGCAGCTCTTGGGATTTCAATCATTGTACCAACTTCATACTCAAGCTCAATACCAGCAGCAGCGATTTCAGCATCAGCTGTCTCTACAACTACCTTCTTAACATACTTAAGTTCCTTAACCTCGCAAACGAGAGGAATCATGATTTCTGGCTTAACTGCCCAATCAGGATGTGCCTTCTTAACATTGATAGCTGCACGGATAACAGCCTTTGTCTGCATCTTTGCAATTTCAGGATATGTTACTGCAAGACGGCAGCCACGGTGACCCATCATTGGGTTGAACTCGTGGAGAGAAGCGATGATAGCCTTAATCTGCTCAACTGTCTTACCCTGTGCATTAGCAAGCTTCTCAATGTCAGCCTCTTCTGTTGGAACGAACTCATGGAGAGGTGGGTCAAGGAAACGAATTGTAACAGGATTACCTTCAAGAGCCTCGTAGAGAGCCTCGAAGTCGCCTTGCTGATATGGAAGAATCTTCTCGAGAGCTGCTTCTCTTTCTTCAACTGTATCGGAGCAAATCATCTCACGGAATGCAGCAATTCTGTCTTCCTCGAAGAACATATGCTCTGTACGGCAAAGACCGATACCTTCAGCACCAAGCTCACGAGCCTTCTTAGCGTCAGCAGGTGTATCAGCATTTGTTCTAACCTTAAGAGTTCTGTACTTATCAGCCCAAGCCATAACTCTGCCGAACTCGCCAGCGATTGTAGCGTCTACTGTTGGGATAATACCCTCATAGATGTTACCTGTTGAACCGTCGATAGAAATGTAATCGCCCTCTGTGAAATCCTTACCTGCGAGTGTGAACTTCTTGTTAGCCTCGTCCATAATAATGTCAGAGCAACCAGATACACAGCAAGTACCCATACCACGAGCAACAACAGCTGCGTGAGATGTCATACCGCCACGAACTGTAAGAATACCCTGAGAAGCCTTCATACCTGTAATATCTTCAGGAGATGTTTCAAGTCTTACGAGAACAACCTTCTCGCCCTTTGCATGCCAAACTTCTGCATCTTCAGCAGTAAATACGATTTTACCGCAAGCAGCACCTGGAGAAGCACCAAGACCCTTACCGATTGGTGTAGCAGCCTTAAGAGCCTTTGCATCAAACTGTGGGTGGAGAAGTGTGTCGAGGTTACGAGGGTCAATCATTGCAACAGCTTCTTCTTCTGTTCTCATACCCTCATCAACGAGGTCACAAGCAATCTTAAGAGCAGCCTGAGCTGTTCTCTTACCATTTCTTGTCTGGAGCATATAAAGCTTACCATCTTCGACAGTAAATTCCATATCCTGCATATCTCTGTAGTGATTCTCAAGAGTTGAGCAAACTGTGTTGAACTGAGCAAATGCCTCTGGGAACTTGTCAGCCATTTCCTTAATCTTCATTGGTGTACGAACACCAGCAACAACGTCTTCGCCCTGTGCATTTGTAAGGAACTCACCGAAGAGACCCTTTGCACCTGTTGCAGGGTCACGAGTAAATGCAACACCTGTACCACAGTTATCACCCATGTTACCGAATGCCATTGACTGAACATTAACAGCAGTACCCCATGAGTAAGGAATATCGTTATCACGACGATAAACATTTGCTCTTGGGTTGTCCCATGAACGGAAAACAGCCTTGATAGCTTCCATAAGCTGTTCCTTAGGATCAGATGGGAAGTCCTTACCAATCTTTTCCTTATACTCTGCCTTGAACTGACCTGCAAGATTCTTGAGGTCATCAGCTGTAAGGTCAACGTCTTGTGTTACGCCTTTTTCAGCCTTCATCTTGTCGATAAGCTCTTCAAAGTACTTCTTACCAACTTCCATAACAACATCAGAGAACATCTGAATGAATCTTCTGTAGCAGTCCCATGCCCAACGAGGGTTGTTAGATTTCTTTGCAAGAACCTCAACAACATCTTCGTTAAGACCAAGGTTAAGAATTGTATCCATCATACCAGGCATAGATGCTCTTGCACCTGAACGAACAGATACGAGAAGTGGATTTTCCTTATCGCCGAACTTCTTGCCAGTAATTTCTTCCATCTTTACGATGTACTCCATAATCTGAGCCTGAATTTCGTCGTTAATCTTCTTGCCGTCTTCATAATACTGAGTACAAGCCTCTGTTGTGATTGTGAAGCCCTGTGGAACAGGAAGACCAAGATTTGTCATTTCAGCAAGGTTAGCACCCTTACCGCCGAGAAGATTACGCATATTAGCGTTACCTTCGCTGAATAAATAGACCCATTTGTTAGCCATTGGATTACCCCCTGAGATAAATTTAAAATCGACATAAGTCGCTTGCATATATTATATCATAAACAAAAATAAATTTCTATTGTTTTTTTCAAAAAAGTTGCTTTAAATGAAAAAAAATTTAGGACTATTTTGATAAATTTAATTTAAATTATATTTTTTAATAAAATCACTTGAAAAAGCTTTGAATTGTTGCAATAATTATCGTAGACATATAAAATATATTAAAAGGACTACAAAATTTACTTTAAACTAATTTAGGAGGACTAATCTTGGAAAATAAATCTTGTGCGTTAATTCTCTCTGGCGGAGAAGGAAAACGAATGAAATCAAATAAGCCAAAAGCTATGAGTGAGGTTCTTTTTAAGCCTATGCTCCAATGGGTTATAGATGCTGTAAGAGGTGCAGGTATAGAGGATATTTGCCTTGTAACAGGCTTTAAACACGAAATTATAGAAAACTATATTTCTACTCTCCCTTATCATATTGAAACTGTCATTCAAACAGAAAGACTTGGAACAGGTCACGCAGTTATGACTGCAAAAGAATTTTTAAAGGCTCATAGCGGAAAGAATGTCCTTGTCTTGAATGGTGATGCTCCGTTTATTGACAGCGAAACTATAAAGCAATCTGCGGAATTTCATTCAAACAACGGCTGTACTGTAATTTCTGCTGAGCTTGAAAATCCATTCGGCTACGGAAGAATTATCCGTACAGGCAAATCTACACTTGAAGCTATCGTTGAAGAAAAGGAAGCCGATGATTTTCAGCGTGCTGTCAAGGAAGTAAATTCCGGAGCATACTGGTTTAATGTTGATAGTTTACTTTCAGCTCTTGATAAGCTTATTCCAAGCGAAAAGACAGGCGAATATTACCTCACTGATACTGTTCAGATTATCAAGCGAACAGACAAAACCGTTTCTGCATTTAAGGCAGCTTCCTCTGATTCTGTTCTCGGTGCAAATGATTGTTCACAGCTTGCACAGCTCAACGAAATCGCAAGAAACAGAATTATCGAAAAGCATCTTGCAAACGGTGTAAATATTCCTTGCAGAGATGGTGTTATGATTGGCTGTGATGTAAAGATAGAAGCTGGAGCAACTATTCTTCCTGCAAGCATAATTGTAGGAAATGCTGTTATAAAATCAGAAAACATAATAGGTCCTGCGGCTTACATTAAATAATTGTATGGACAAAATAAAAGAAAGCGACCTTTATCAGCCCATCAAGGATTATCTTGATTCTCTAGGTTATGATACCAAAGGCGAGGTTAAAGACTGCGATATAACTGCAATAAAAGATGATGAGCTTATTGTTGTTGAACTGAAAAAGGGGTTCACAATAGAGCTATTATATCAGGCTATTGAAAGGCAGAAAATCGCTGACAGCGTTTATGTAGCAATTCCACTTCCTAAGCGTGGATATAAGAATCCACATTATAAAGATATGGTTACACTTTGCAAACGGCTGGAAATAGGCTTGATTTTAGTTGGTTTTACAACAAATGGAAAAGCACAAATTGATATTGCTGTTAATCCTGAACCTACAAAGCCTATTCGCAAAAATATTAAAAAGCGTATGGCTGTCATTTCTGAACACAACGGCAGAATAGGAAGTATCAACACAGGCGGTGTTAATCGACGAAAAATAATGACAGTATACAAAGAACAATCATTGACTATTGCAAAAATTCTTGCTGAGAATGGCGAGCTTTCTGCAAGAGAAATCCGCAAATTTTGCGGTTATGAAAAAACATCTTCGATTTTGCGAATGAACTACTACAAGCTATTCGAGAAAATCGGGACTAAAGGTCATTGCACATATCGTATCACTGACATAGGGCTTAAAATGCTCGATGAATACAAAGATTTAATTGAATAAACAAAAATGCGGTAAACCCGATTTTTCGAGTTTATCGCATTTTATTATTTATATGAGTTTTGCGGCGAACTGCGTTCGCCTTTTAGGCGAAAGAAAAGTTAAGGGCTTTGCCCTTAAAACCCACAAGGGACTCCGTCCCTTGACCCTGCAAGCTTTTGAAAAAGCTTGAGCAAAACTTTTAATTTTTTAGGGAAAAGTTTAGTAGCTAATCGGTAGTTACTTCAACCGCATAAACAAGCTTTCATTGCGAATGTCGAGGTTTTGCTTGCAAAACCGATTCTGCGTCTTGACCGCGGAGGCACTCCGCCAAAACTTTTAGTTTTTTAGAAAAAAGTTTAGTAGCTAATCGGTAGTTACTTCGACCGCGTCAACAAGCTTTTATTGCGAATGTCGAGGTTTTGCTTGCAAAACCGATTCCGCGTCTTGACTGCGGAGGCACTCCACCAAAACTTTTAATTTTTTAGGGAAAAGTTTAGTAGCCAATCGGTAGTTTCATCGATCGCGTCAACAAGCTTTTATTGCGAATGTCGAGGTTTTGCTTGCAAAACCGATTCTGCGTCTTGACTGCGGAGGCACTCCGCTTATTTACTAAAGACAATAGACTTTCCTGCATCCATAGTGACAGTTGTTCCGTCCTTTAATAATCTTGTTGCATTCTCTGCACCAACTATAACAGGCTTACCAAGTGCCAGACAAGCAATAGCTGCATGAGATGTAGATCCATTTATTTCCGTAATTACACCAGATGCCTTTTTAATTAATGGAAGAACTCTATTAGATGTCTTTGGAAGAACAAGAATATCACCATCTCTGAATTTCTCTATTGCTTCATCTTCTGTATTACATACACAAAGTGAGCCACAAGCAATTCCACTGCCAACAACAGTTGTGCCTGATGCAAGAATATCACCAACAAGATGAACCTTGAGCATATTTGTTGTGCCTGAAATTCCGAGAGGGATACCAGCAGTAATAACTGCAATGTCACCGTTTTTAACAAGTCCTTCTCTCTCAGCAACTTCAATTACATGGTTAAATAAATCATCTGTATTTTGCTTTTCTTCAACCATAATAGGCTTAACACCCCAAAGTATGTTCATCTGACGCCAAACCTTTTTGCTTGTTGTTCCGCCAACAATCATACACTGTGGACGATATTTTGAAATCATAGAAGCGGTTTTACCCGATTTTGAAACTGTCATAATTGCAGTTGCACCAAGGTCATGAGCGGTTGTGCAAGTAGCATGGGAAATAGCTGATGTAACATTTGGGCGCTCATTTCTGCAAGCCTTCTCAAATCTTCCGATGTAGTCTATATCCATTTCTGTTCTCTCTGCAATTAAAGACATCGTCTTTACTGATTCAACAGGATAAAGACCTGCAGCTGTTTCACCAGAAAGCATAATTCCACTTGTACCATCATAGATAGCATTCGCAACATCAGTTGTTTCAGCTCTTGTAGGACGAGGATTTTTAATCATAGAATCGAGCATCTGAGTTGCTGTGATAACCTGCTTACCAGCATCAAATGCTTTTTTAATAAGCTGTTTTTGAAGTACAGGTATTTCCTCAAGAGGAACTTCTACTCCGAGGTCACCTCTTGCAACCATAATCCCGTCAGAAACTCTTACTATTTCATCAATATTATTAATGCCATCTGAATTTTCGATTTTTGCAATAATCTTTATATTTTTGCAATGATTTTTTTCAAGCTCATCTTTTAAGTCCTCAATATCCTGAGCACTTCTTGTGAATGAAGCTGCAATAAAATCAAAATCATTTTCAACGCCAAATTTAATATCATCTCTATCTCTATCACTAAGAAATGGAAGTGAAAGGGTGATATTCGGAACATTTATACCTTTATTAGAAGATACATATCCACCATTTATGACCGTACAAATAATACCGCCATCTTTCTTTTCGATGACCTTAAGCTCAATCAGGCCATCATCAATGAGAATCTTAGAACCGATATTAACATCATCATAAAGACCACTAAAACTAATAGAGCAATGATTTTCATCGCCTTCAATGCTTTCATTTGTAACAAGTGTGAAGGTTTGGTTTGTTTCGAGAAAAACTTTCTTGTCTTTAAAGGTTCCTGTACGAATTTCAGGACCTTTTGTATCAAGAAGCATAGCGATAGGAAGATTAAGTTCATCTCTAAGTCTTTTTACGAGCTTAATTCTTTCAAGATGATATTCATGTGTTTGGTGCGACATATTGAAACGAGCAACATCCATACCATTGAGCATAAGCTCACGCAAAACCTGCTCATTATCTGTTGACGGACCAAGCGTACAAATAATTTTTGTCTTTCTCATATTATTCTACCCCTCTTTTTTTCATAAAAAGTAACACTATTAAAAAATCCTACTTATTTTTAATAATACACTAGAGGAAATATTTTGACAAGTATTTTTATTAAAACTTTAAATACATTTTACATAAAGAGAGAAAAAAGCCATAATTAAAATTTCTTATAAACCTCTCTATAATCAACATTTAATATTTTTTGATATATTTTGCACAATTTGTATAAATTTAGACTTGAAAAATTTGGTAAGGTATGCTATAATAATCCTTGTTGAATATTGATTGTGTATCAGCACAATAATTATTATAAATAAGGCAATTATTGTTCAAAAAAGGAGATTGGGAAATGAGTTATTGGGTAAACGAATCTGTATTTTATCACATCTATCCTATTGGATTCTGTGGCGCACCAAGAGTTAATGACGGTGAAACCGTCTGCCGTCTTGATAAGGTAATCGATTGGATTCCTCATCTTAAAAGTATGAGTATAAATGCAATCTATTTTGGTCCTGTTTTTAAATCAACTGTTCATGGATATGACACTGACGACTATCGTGTAATTGATAACAGGCTTGGCACAAATGAATCATTCAAACACATTTGCGATGAACTTCATAAGAATGGCATTAAAGTTGTTCTTGATGGCGTATTTAACCATGTTGGCAGAAATTTCTGGGCATTTAAAGATGTTCGTGAAAAGGGAAATTCTTCACAATATTGTGGTTGGTTCCAAAATCTTAACTTTGGTGGTAAAAGCCCTTATGGCGACCCATTCTCATATGAGGGTTGGCATGGATATTACGACCTTGTTAAGCTAAACCTTAAAAATCCTGATGTTAAGAATTATCTTCTTGATTCTGTCGGAATGTGGATGGACGAATTTAAGATTGACGGTCTTCGCCTTGATGCGGCAGATTGTGTTGACCCTGATTTCTTTAAGGCTCTTCGCCACTACACTAAAAGTAAAGATAGCAATTTCTGGCTTATGGGTGAGATTATTCACGGCGATTATAATCGCTGGGCTAACCCTGAAATGCTTGATTCCGTAACAAACTATGAATGCTACAAGGGCATCTACTCATCACACAATGATAAAAACTACTTTGAGATTGCACATTCACTCAATCGTCAATTTGCAAATGGTGGTATCTATCGCAGCATCTATACCTATAACTTTGTTGATAACCATGATGTAAACAGAGTTGCAAGTGTTGTAAGAAATTCTGCAAATCTTGAAAACATCTATACAACAATGTATTGTATGCCAGGTGTTCCATCAATATATTATGGCAGTGAATGGGGTATTAAGGGTGAGAAAAATAATACTGATTATGATTATCCGCTCCGCCCTGAACTCAATGTTTCTGATATTCAGGATAATGCTCTCCTCGCACACATCAGAAAGCTTGGCAAGGCAAGGACAAGCACTGAGGCTTTAAAGTATGGTTCTTTCGAGAATGTACAGATAAGGAATGAACAGCTTATCTTTAAACGCAGTGTAGATTCTCAGACAGCTTATGTTGCTCTTAATCTTGCTGATAACAATATGGATATGGGCTTTAATGCAGATGGTGCGTATCTTGTTGATAAGCTTAGCGGAAAAAGCTATCAGGTAAACAACGGTTATGTTAATATTGATATTCCAGCTCATTCCTCAAGAATACTTGTAACTTCAAATACTCCAACACTTGAAGATGTAGAGCTTGAGGAAACAAAGGCAGAAACTGCTCCAGTCGCTGAAACTGAAAAGAAAGAAGAACCCGTACTTCCAGCTTGGGGAACTCTCGGCAAGCATCGTCATTTCAAGGGCGGTGAATATGAGGTTATCGCACTTGCAAAGCACAGTGAAACAATGGAAGATTTAGTTATCTATAGAGAACTTTTCGGTGAAGGTAAAGTCTGGGCAAGACCTGCATCAATGTTCTATCAGATGGTAAACATTGACGGAAACCTTGTTCCAAGATTTAAGTTTATCGGCTAAGAGCTTTTAATAATCACAACCAAAGAATATTTTAAACGCGATTGAATTTTATAAATAAATCAAACGCCACGGCTCGTTATTTGAGCTGTGGCGTTTTTGCATTTACAAATTATATGGGCAAACTCCGTTCTCATTTAGGAGAAAGAAATGTTAAGGGCGTTGCCCTTAAAACCCACCAAAGGCTCCGCCTTTGGAAACCGCAAGCTTTTGAAAAAGCTTGAGCAAAACTTTTAATTATATTGGGAAAGCACATTAACTAATCGGTAGTTACTTAATATCTTGCCTCATGTGGTCACACATAATCATTTCTTTTTGCTTCTGCGTTTTTGAGCATTCTTTGCTGAATCTACTAATGCCTGATGTTCCCTATCAGCTTTAATTTGCTCAAGAGTCCTCTTATCATCATCATAACCATCAGGTAACCATTTGGTCATTCCCTTTTCTACACATTCTTCATAATGTGCATACCAATAATCTTCCTGTTGTTTTGTATAAAAGCCAGCTATACCAACAAAAAGTATAATTACATAAAGAACTGCAACAACTACTGCGCCATATTCAATATAATTTAATGGGAAGAATGTAAATAAATCGAAAAGCAAAAGTGCTGAACCAATAGTTGCAACAGCATTTTTGATATGACGCTTTTTATCAAAGCTTGCTACCAAGAAACCAATTATCGGAATAACCAAAAACCAAACAGAATAAATCAATCTTTGAAATGTTCCCTCTGTTCGCTTATCTACTGCCGAGCCTGAAAAGCTCTTTCCGAATATAAGCTGGAATCCTGTATCACTAATTGTAGTTGATGAGGTAAGCAAACCCGTTGCATTATATATACTATCAAGAAGTTCATTATAGCTTTCTTTAGTATATAAATTTCTGTCAATGTGTGCCGCATCGTCAATAGCATTAAGAATTTCATCAGTCTGACACTTCTGACCGATTATATTATCCTCTGCAAGAGTTTTAGGATAAATAATTTTACTCTTTTCAAGCTTCTTATTTTCCTCTATTTCTTCTGCACTTGCTTTCTTGAGATTATTTTCAGCCTTTTTTATATTATTGCAGGCATTATCAAGCTGTGTTTGATATTCTGCAACATCTTTTTCGGTATCAAGCACTCTTTCAACATCAAACTTTGTAAATGGAAACGACACACTGATAATTCCAATTAAAAATAAAATACATAATGAAATTCTCAACTTTTCTGAGCGTTTCTTTTTACGCTTTTTTACTTCTGGAACATTATAAACCGTTTTGCCTTTTTTAGATTTTTTTTGAGTATTTTCTTTTTTTGGCTCGTTAAATTCATCGCCGCCTATTTTCTTAGCCAACTCTTTAAACTTCCTTTCTGTGTAAAATAAAGAACTGCCGACCGAAAATATACGAATCGGCAGTTCATAATAAATCACCAGCTATTAAATCTGGGTAAACTTTTCCTTATAGCTTTCAATAGTCTGTCCAATAATTTCTATTGCTGACTCTCTGCCCTTAACCTCGTCAACAACTGTTTCCTTATTTTCGAGAGATTTATAAACCGAAAAGAAATGTGTCATCTCATCAAAAATATGCTTCGGAAGTTCTGAAATATCCTTATACTCGTTATAAGTTGGGTCACTATATGGAATAGCAATAATCTTTTCATCGTTATGTCCATTATCAAGCATTGTTATAACACCGATAGGATAGCAACGGATAAGAGTCATAGGATAAATCTGCTCCGAGCAAAGAACGAGAACATCAAGAGGGTCCATATCATCTGCATAGGTTCTCGGGATAAAGCCATAGTTTGCAGGATAGTGTGTTGATGTGTGAAGTATACGGTCAAGCTTCAAAATTCCTGTCTGTTTATCAAGCTCATATTTAGCCTTACTTCCCTTTGGAATTTCAATAACAACCATAAAATCTTCTGGTTTAATTCTTGAGGAATCAATATCGTGCCAAATATTCATAGATAATTTCACTCCATTCTGATAAAATATTACGGTTATCTTCAATAGAATTATAACATATAATAATCTATCTTTCCACTAAAAACGAGAAAATCTTCATCAAAAATAATACAAAAGCAGGCATCGGAAAAATCCTTTGCCTGCTATAAAATTATTATCTTGTTTCTGAGGAAGAAACTGGTTCTTCACTCTCTAAAGAAACACTATCTGATACCTTTATAGGGGAAATATAGGCCTTACCTAATGCTCCTATAATAACAACCTTATCACCATCAAGATAGAACTTCAGAGTTTCATAATCGCTTTCCGAAAGCTCTATGCCTTCAGCTGAAAATGCTTCTGTAACCATATTTTTTATACTATTTTCATCACCACTAATAACATCATTTAGGCTAAGCTCTTTGCCTGTCCTCATATCTATTGTATGAAGTTCAACGGCGGAAGAAGAATCGGCTGTATTAGGGGATTGAATATCAATGTCTACAACATAAGAAAGTATGTAATCACTATTATATGTTACTCTTGCAGAAATCTTCGTTTCTATTCTTTTGCCTTTAGATTTTACAAGATAATAAATTTCATCTTCACCCTCAGCCCCATACACTGATGGATTAAGCTTAAAGTATGTGTTGAGAAGTTCATTGATAGAAGAATTAATCTTATCTACACCTATCAGATTTTCCTTAGAGCTAAGTTCAAACCATTCAGCTGTACTCTTAAAAATCTCTGTATCACTATATTTTCTGAGATTATCATTATTGAGAGTCTTTACAGAAACTATACCCTTTGTATCTGTACTTTGTGAGGCTTCATTAGAAGACTCACTACTCTGTGCAGAAGATTCGCTTTTTTCTGAAGATGAGTCTTGTGGCTTAGATTCTGT
The DNA here is from genome assembly GCF_900291955.1 of Pseudoruminococcus massiliensis. GTDB lineage: Bacteria > Bacillota > Clostridia > Oscillospirales > Acutalibacteraceae > Pseudoruminococcus > Pseudoruminococcus massiliensis. Next base: position 173,522 of record NZ_OLMR01000002.1, read on the forward strand.
TGAGCTTTCTGATGAATTTTTCTTAGAGATATAAGATGGCAAACTATCAGGTTCACTTTCTTCAAGTTTTTTAAGCTCGGTTTTTATGTTTTCGCTCTTAGTTTCGATATAGCCTGTTTCCAAGGTTTCACGAGCCATATCACTTTCATTAACTCCATTGTAAGAATCTGCTAAACCAATATAAAGCTCTTCATCAGTGGGATTGATTTTTATTGCCTGCTTAAAAAGCTCAATAGCCTCGCTATAATCATTTGATTTAAGCTTTTCATTTGCAAGGGTAGCAATATCTGAATAAATCATATCCTCTTTATTATTTCCTATTATAGAAGCTGTGGCAAGCAATACTGCAACTACAAAAGCTGTACTCGCAAGAACTATCGACTTTGAAACTCCTGAAAAGCCTGCGGTATCATTTATACTAACCTTATGAAGATTTATAGTCTCATTATTCTGTTTTTTCTTAATGTGCTTGAAAATTTTCATAATGCACTTCCTAAAAATATCATCAAACAGCTATTTTAACAAAAAAGTGAATCTATAATCATAATTATACTACTAATTTAACAATAAGTAAATAATAAATTATTGTAAACTAAGATATGTTGTGTCTGTATCTTCTTCAATAGTAAGCTTAAACATATCTGTATTTGAATATGGTAAAGGTATTTCTTCATATTCCCAATCACGAATCTTAACCCAGAATATAAGTCTATCACCTGCAAGGAAAAATCTATAACTATTTATCTGTTCATCAGTTAAAGAAACTCCAATAAGCTCTGCTTGAGTTTTTATAACAGTATAAATATCGCTTGTGTTTAGTATGTTATTAATATCATACTCCTCACCTGTTTTTAGGTTTATAGTATGAGTTTCTACTGTTTCTTTAAAGTTAGAGATTGTAGGTGGCATATAATATTTATAAATTACAAATGAGAATATTCCATTTTTATTATAAGTAACAGTAATTCTGCAATGTGAAAGAGCTATTGTATCTCTTGAAGCCTTTACAAGATTATAGAGTTCCTTTTCATTTTTAACTCCATATAAATCCATATCAAGCTCGTAGTAGCTATTTAAGGTTTGTTGAATAAGATTATTAGCATATGTTATTCCCGGAAGCTCTCTATTGTCAGTAATTTCAATCCATCTTCCTTCGCCTCTATAAATCTCTGTTCCTTTATATTCAATATTCTTTTCATCAACCTTTGTTTCAAATGAAACTGGTTGCTTTGCAAGTTTTTCAAGGCGCTCTTGCTCAAGGCGTTCTTTTTCCTTTTGTTCCTCTTCAGCTTTCTTTCTTGCTTCCTCCTCTTTTTTCTTTGTTTCTTCTTCAATCTTCTTAACAGTAGCCTCTACTTCAGAAAGCTTTGAATTAAGCTTATCAAGCTCATCTCCTTCAAGCTTATCTACTCCCGATTGAAGCACAGTTAATGCCTTATCGTAATTTTCTTGGCTAATATAAACATTTGCTACAAGAAAATAAGGCTCTGAAATATTAGGCTTAGTTTCAATAGCTGATGTAAATTTTGTTATAGCAAGATTATAATCGTTATTTTTGATTGCGGCATTGCCTTCACTTACAAGATTATTATAAATCTTATCTACTCTAAGCTTTTCACTCAAGGCATCAAGCCTTGTTTTTATTTTTGTACTTCCTGTTTCTCTATAACCAATCTCAAGAGCAGAAACTGCTTCATCTTCCTTACCTGTTGCAACATATGCATCAGCAAGCAGCATATATGCTTCTACATCAGATGTGTCAAGCTTTACACACTCTGAAAGGTCTGTGATAGCACCATAAAAATCTTCCGATTTATACTTTTGCTGTCCTGATGCAAAAAGTTCCTCAGCAGTAGGACCACTATTAGCTATAATCACACAAGTAGCTATAATTCCTACAGCTATAACAAGAATTGAACAGCCAGCAATTATAGCTGTTTTAAGTCCCTTTGAAAGTGGTTTTTTCTTTTTAATTTTTTCTGAATTTTTTTCAGTTTCATCTTTTGCAATAGAATTTACTTCTCTTGTTTTAGATTCAACATCATCAACAGAGCTGACAATTTTCGTTGTAGAATTATTCTCATTTTTTGGAGCTATAACTGGCCTTCTGCTTTTTTTAGGTTTACCACTTTCAGCTGTAAAGGAAGATATATCCTCAAACTCGCTATGCAAGTTTGGATTTTTTTCTAAAACCTCTTTTTTAGGCTCATTATTTATCTTAGCACCTGTATTTATAGGTTCTTTTTTAGGTTTATTTTTTTCAGAGTTATTTTTTTTGGACCTTTGTTCAGCTTGCTGAGTTTTTTTGCTCATAGGTTGAACTTTGTTTTCAGCTTTAGATATACCTTCAGACTGTGCCTGAGGCTTATTTTCAGATTTATTTACCTCTATGTCATTTACCTGCATTTGAGGTTCCTCTGTTTCAGAGCTAATAACATTTTGTTTTTCCGCAGAATCTGCGATAGCACTTTCATTGATATTCTTTTCAGATTCTTCGTCAATTTTCGCACCACAGACAACACAAATTTTATCGTTCTTATCTACGGCTGTTCCACAGTTTTTGCAAAACTTCATTATTATATCTCCTCCTATGTCACATAAGCCTTATATAAAGCTATTACTCTACTTTAAGGCTCTCACTTGTGATACTTTCCATTAGAGTTTATCTGAAATGCTCTGTAAATCTGTTCGCATAGCAATACTCTCGCCAGCTGATGCGGAAATGTCATTCTTGACATTGAAATTCTTGCATTTGAAATTCGTTTAACTTCATCTGAAAGTCCCCACGAACCTCCGATTATGAAAACTAATTCACTTTTTCCATCAAGACCTGCTGTCTGAATCTTATCAGCAAGCTGTTCAGAACTTATCAGTGTTCCTTCTATACACATTGCAAAAATCATAGCTCCCTTTGGAATTTTTGCAATAATTCTTTCTCCCTCTTTTTTAATAGTATTGTCTATATCAGATTGTGAGGGTTTATCTGGCAGCTTTTCTTCATTTACTTCAACTATATTAAACTTGCAAAATGCACCAAGTCTTTTGGTATATTCTGCACAAGCGTCTTTAAAATATTTTTCCTTTAGATTTCCGACACAAATCAAAGTAACATTCATCATAAAATCACCAACTAAAATATCATTGAACCGCTCGTATTTTCCTTTGGTGCAACAGTAAGAATAAAATCTTTTTTCTCGACCATTCCTGCAAGGTTTAACGCACTTTTAGAAGTTACATAGGCAAGGTCTGGAAAATTATTCTGTTCGCTGAGATGTGCAAGAACTATTCGTGTAGTTCCATTTTCTACAAAATTCGCCAATTCAGCAGAACAAGTATCGTTTGATAGGTGTCCAGAATTCGACAAAACTCGTCTTTTTAACAAATATGGATAAGGTCCGTTTTGAAGCATATTTACATCATGGTTTGATTCTATAACAACTGTGTCACAGCCTGAAACAGCATTACGAACCTTATCTGAAATATACCCAAGGTCTGTGGCTATAGCAAGGCTTCTTTTATCTGCTGTATTTATAACATAACCACAGCTTTCACAACAATCGTGTGATGTTGGAAATGATTTAATCTCCATATCAGCAACTTCGTTGCCATCAGGAGAAATCACTTCATAATCATATTTGCCATTTAGCTCTCCCTTATCTTCAAGGGCTGAAAGTGTCCCCTTTGTTGCATAAACTTTTATATTATGCCTTGAGGCAAGCACCCTTACTCCCTTTATATGGTCTATATGCTCGTGCGTTACAAAAATAGCCTTGACAGCCATAATGTCAAGGCCATTGGTTTTAAGGGCATCCTCAATCTGCTTGGCACTTCGCCCTGCATCAATGAGAACTCCCTCCTTTTCATTTCCTATATAATAGCTATTGCCACTACTTCCACTAAAAAGCGGACATAATCGAGCCAATTTAAGCCCTCCATTAAATAAAACTTATGCTGTTGCTGATTGAGATCCTGGTTCATTGGTCTTGATGCGTTTAATATCAGCACCAATATTTCTGAACTTTTCTACAACATCTTCATAACCACGCTCAATATATTTAATATCTTCAATATAAGATGTACCATTAGCTGTAAGCGCAGCAATAATCATAGCAGCACCCGCTCTTAGGTCTGTCGATTTGAGCGGAGAAGCATTAAGTTCAGAAACGCCTTCGATAACAGCAGTTTTATCATTAACTGAAATCTTTGCACCCATTCGTCTAAGCTCATCAACATATCTGAAACGGTTATCCCATACACTTTCTCTTACTATACTTGTACCCTTAGCCTTGATAAGTACAGCTGCCATCTGTGGCTGCATATCTGTTGGAAAACCTGGGTGTGGCATAGTAATAATATTACAGTGATTAAGCTCACCTGTGCGTTTTACTCTTACTGCATCATCATATTCTTCTACCTCTACGCCCATTTCTCTGAGCTTTGCAGTAATAGACTCAAGATGCTTTGTAATAACATTCTTAATAAGAACATCCCCACCTGTCGCAGCTGCGGCAGCCATATATGTCCCAGCCTCTATCTGGTCAGGAATAATAGAGTATGTAGAGCCATTAAGAGCTTTTACACCTGAAATCTTAATAACATCTGTGCCAGCACCACGAACATCTGCACCCATAGAATTAAGGAAATTTGCAAGGTCAACTATATGTGGCTCTTTCGCAGCATTTTCTATTACTGTTTTGCCCTCTGCCTTAACAGCAGCAAGCATTATATTCATAGTAGCTCCAACAGAAACAACATCCATATAGACATGGTTTCCTACAAGCTTATCAGTTTTTACACAAATCATTCCGCCATTTGTTATGCTATAATCAGCACCAAGAGCTTCAAAGCCTTTAAGATGAAGGTCTATTGGGCGAACACCAAAATCGCAGCCACCTGGCATTGCAACTTCAGCACTATTGAATTTTCCAAGTAATGCACCAAGAAGATAATATGATGCTCTCATATGGCGTACGAGCTCATATGATGCAACAGGATTTTTAATTCCTCTTGGGTCTATTTCTAAAGTAGATTTATTTATTCTTTTAATATTTGCTCCCATAGCCTCTAGAATGCTTGCCATAATCGACACATCGGCAATATTAGGAACATTTTCAATTCTGCATATTCCGTCAGAGAGAACAACAGCAGGTATGATTGCAACAGCGGCATTCTTTGCACCGCTGATTGAAACCTCGCCATTAAGTTTATTTCCGCCTGTAATAACAAATTTCTCCAAGCTAAAACACTCCCAAAAAGTATCTGGGTTAAAGAACCCGACTTTACATAATATTTAAGAAAGCTGTTTAATGAAAACAGCGTTGATTTTCAGTTAATAAAAACTCACTTTTTACGCTTATATATTTTAATAAGCCTTTAAAAGCTTTGAACAAATTTTTTAAATTTCTTTAATGTGTATAATAAAAAGACGATGAGAGGTCAGAGCAATTCATCTGACTACCTGAACGGTTATGATTTTCCGTCAGTACAATTCAAAACACACATATAATATACACCGTCTCTTATTGATAATAATACAAACGAGCGAACTTGTCAATGTTTACAAGACCTTTAAAATTTATTGTTACATACCGTCACTAAAAACTCAATTTAACAAAAAGAAATTGTAAAAAACGCAAAAAAGTACCACAGAAAATAGCTTTTTAACGCTGAAATTTCTTCTGTGGTACAATAAAAGTCTATATATTTTTTACATTTTAACAGAATATTTTTCCGCCTAAGAAAAATATTCTGTTATTTTGCTTTATAAAACTCAAGGATTCCACGATATGTCATATACACATCAAGCTTTGAAACAACTTCAAATGGTGCGTGCATAGAAAGAACTGGAACACCTAAATCCACTACATCAACATTAAGATTAGCAACGAACTTTGCGATTGTTCCACCGCCGCCGCCATCTACCTTACCAAGTTCTCCTGCCTGCCAAAGAACACCTGCATCATCAAAGATTGCACGAACCTTTGCCATATATTCAGCAGTAGCTTCACTTGTTCCACTCTTGCCACCACTGCCTGTATACTTTGTTATAACAGTACCATTGTTGATATAGCAAGAATTATTTACTTCATATGCAGAAGCGTAGGTCGGGTCAAATGCCGCATTAACATCAGCAGAAAGGCAAGTACTCTTTGCGAGAACATGTCTTAATTCAACACCTTCAGCTTTTGCAAGGTCTGCGATAAAGTCATACATATAAAGTGACTTCATACCGGTATTGCCATCGCTGCCGATTTCTTCTTTGTCAGTAAGAACTGTAATGCAAGTCTGTTCAGGAAGCTCAACATCAATGGCAGCCATAAGTGCAGGATATGCACAAACTCTGTCATCATGCCCATAACTGCCTATCATACTTCTATCAAAGCCAAGGTCCTTTGCCTTAAATGCTGGAACTGCCTCGAGGTCAGCTGAGAGGAAGTCTGTTTCTGTAATTCCGTATTTCTCATTGAGGATATTAAGAACATTGAGCTTAACTTGTTCGCTCTCAGGGTCGTTATTAAATGGTCGGCTTGCTACGAGAATATTTAAGTCTTCGCCTGTGAAAGCCTTAACCATTGTCTTTTGCATCTGCTCTACTGCAAGGTGCGGAAGAAGGTCTGTAACGCAGAAGCAAGGGTCACCCTCATCTTCACCGATATTAACTGTAACTGTTGAACCGTCTTTGAGAGCAACTACGCCATGAAGTGAAAGTGGAATAGCTGTCCACTGATACTTCTTAATTCCACCATAGTAATGTGTCTTAAAGAGAGCCATATCATTAGATTCATAAAGTGGATTTGGCTTGAGGTCAAGTCTTGGTGAATCTATATGTGCTATACCAAGATGAACACCGTTCTTAACACCGTTTTTGCCAATAACTGCAAGCATAATTGCCTTATTTCTATTATTGACATAAACCTTATCGCCGGCCTTATACTCTGTGCCAACAGAATATTCAGTAAAACCGTTCTCCTTAGCAATCTGAATAGCGTAAGCGACAGCTTCACGCTCTGTTTTAGCTTTATTGAGGAAGTCCTTATATTCCTCGCAGAAATCATCTGCCTGAGCGACTTCCTTAGCACTTACACGCTTAGAGCCGTTTTCCTTGTTCATCATAAGCTTTTCTTTTAAAAGCTTTGCTTGAGATTTTTCTTCATTTGCCATATTATATCTTCCTTTCTATAATTTACCTCTGATATTTTATAACAAAACTTTAGAGTTATTTGCTAAAATACAGTTCGGCATATTTATCACGATTATTTTTTACACGCTTAAGATATTCATTCGTTTCACCAAATGGTGTTGAATCAAGTGTTTTTCCGTCTGCTGAATATTGGCTCATAGTCAGCCATTCATCAACATTTCCTAAGCCTGCATTATATGCACAAATCGCCGTATCGAGGTCGTTATTATATCTTTCAAGAAGAACTGAAAGACATAGCGTACCATATTTAATATTTATCTTTGGGTCGAAAAGCAAATCTGCGTTGCTCGAATCATAATCATCATCTGAGTAATAAGTATGCAGCCATTCAAAGGTCGGCTGAGTAAGCTGCATAAGCCCACGAGCGTCAGCCGCCGAAACTGCATCGGGATTAAAATTGCTTTCTGTTTTTATAACTCCATAAATAAGCTCTTTAGGAATATTATATTCAGCCGAGGCTGAGTAAACCTCATCTTCATATTTTAATGGATATGAGGAGTTGATATATGTATCATATGCAAATTTCACACCTATTATTATTGCTATAAAAACTATCGCAAAAAGAATAATTGTCAGTGTTATTTTTAATGCCTTATTCACTTGCCACTACCTTTCTTACTTATGAAACTGCCATCTTTAACCATTCTAACGAGAGCTTCTGCATCATTAATAAGGTTATCTATGTTTTGTTCACCATTAAGAATATAGTCTGAATGTTCCAAAAAATATTCCTCACTAAGCTGTACTTTCATACGAGAAAGAGCCTGCTCTCTGCTTATACCATCACGAGATATTATTCTTGCAAGACGACATTCCTGCGAGGCTATAACGGAAACTATTATATCACAAAGCTTATCACTGCCACTTTCAAAAAGCTGTGGTGCATCAAAGACAACTATATTACAGCCACTTGCAAAATATTCAGCAATTCTTTGCTTTGTGAGTTCAACTATATATGGGTGGGTAATTTCGTTGAGAAGTTGTGTATTTTCTTTAGAAGAAAATGCTTTTTCGGCAAGCTTTTTTCGGTTAAGCGAGCCATCTTTATTTATTATATCACAGCCAAAAGCGTTTGTCAGCATTTTCAGGCAAGCTGTTTTTGGCTCAACAGCCTCTCTTGCTATTTTATCCGCATCTATTATTCCGCATCCACACTTTTTCATAGCATTAGAAACTGTGCTTTTGCCTGCACCTGTTTGACCTGTAAGACCTATTACAATTTTTTTCATATAAATCAGAACCTATGAATATCATTTTGATTATTATTTGCCTGAGAATCTACATCATCTTGTTGATTATAGCCTGTATAGTATTCATCATTTGAATATGAATTATGAGTATTTTCACTTAAACTACAACTATTATTTGGCATAACATTTATATAATTTTCATTTGCCTTTAGTTTTCGTACTAATAATATTGTTATAAATATCGCAGTGATTAAGGATACTATTGCAGTCAAAATATAAACCCAAGAAAGACAAGTCACATTGTTTACTATTTTATATGGAACAATACATTGCTTTGCCTCTTGAATAGAATTTATGCCAAAATTTGCTTTTATAGCATAGTTAAAAAACTTTTCTTCTTCATATTCTGTTAAATCATAAACTCTGCAATTAATATCAAGATTTAAAGCTTCTTCTATTCTATTATATTTTTTCTTTTGTTTATTATATTTATCAATAAAATCCTCTAACTCTTTGTTTTGTTTTATATTTTCAGTAACAAAAACTATAAATTTTCCATCTTTCATAGGAATAAGATAATAATATTCATCATTATCAAAATCGAATAAAGTCTTTTCTTTATTCAACTGACAAACAGTAGATGTTATTTTTACATCAATAAACTTATTTTCTGAGATTTGCTCAACGGTAGCTTTACTTATATCAAGTGGCTCATCGTTTTCAATAACATTTTCAGTTGATGCCATATAAAAGCAAAACATTGATACTAATATAAGACCAAGCATAATGATAACATATCTTATCAAACCTATGTTTAATAATTTCAAAGTTAAATTTACTCCTTAGAACTTATTTTATACTTCTATAACATTAAACGCTGCCGCTCTTAAAATTCTGTTGTAAACAGCAAGACCTATACCTTCAGCTCTCGGACAATGTGCGTAAATACGAGTATAGCCATCTTCATCAGCTTCTCTAAGACAGGTAAAAAGTCTATGTGCGTGAGCCACCTCATCATCTCTTTTTCCTAAGACAATATAATTTTTAAAGCTGTCTTTTTCTTCTTCATAGCAAAGAACTGCTGTCTTATCATCAGAATTTTCCTTTATATACTCGCAAAATCCTTGTTCTGAACCTCTAAGCAAAATAACCTCTGCTTTTGGGGAATAATGCTTATATTTCATTCCTGGGCTTGAAGCCTTCATTCCCTTTCCAAGTGATTTTAACACTGCTGGGTGAACCTTAACTTCTCCAATTTCTGCCCTAAGCTGTTCAAGAGTTACTCCACCTGGACGAAGTAATGTAGGAACATCTTCAGTAAGAGTTATAACAGTAGATTCAACTCCTACCTCACAATCTCCACCATCAATGATAGCATCTATTCTACCGTCCATATCTGCTAAAACATGACGAACTGTTGTTGGACTTGGACTTCCTGAAAGATTTGCACTCGGAGCGGCTATTGGTGATGACTTTGCAATAAGCTCATGTGCAATAGGGTGTGATGGAAAGCGTATTGCAACAGTTGAAAGTCCCGCACTCACCTCATCAGGTATAATATCAGATTTTGGCAAAACTATTGTCAGTGGACCTGGCCAAAATTTCTCTGCAAGCTTTTTTGCTTTATCTGAAAATTCTGCAACAAGCATATCAATCTGCTTAATATCTGAAATATGAACTATAAGTGGATTGTCCATTGGTCTGCCCTTTGCCTTAAATATCTTAGCAACCGCCTCTCCATTTAAAGCGTCTGCGGCAAGTCCATAGACAGTTTCTGTTGGCATAGCAACTATGCCACCTTTTTTTATAATATCGGCAGCTATATCAATCTCATTTTTATTTAGTAAAAGTGTTTTCATTATCCCACTCCATTTTAATATAAAAATAGTGATAAACTAAATTATAGTCTACCACTATTTGACATATTATTCAATATTCGTATAGAATTATTCTAAAATTTATTTATATCCTTCTTTTCGACTTTTTCTTGTGCAAAATCAAGCGAATCATATTGATACCCTTCATAGGTTGGTATATCTTTTTCGAGTGTCGGCTTAGTATATTCTTTACCATATATTGTTTTGTGTTTCTCTTCTATATTAAAATCTACGGAATCCTTTTCATAATCATTATAATATTCAATATCCTCCGCATTATCCGGATTTATTTCTTCATATTTCTTAAATTCATCTTTGTGCTGAACAAAATCAACTTCTGGCATATATATATCTATTTTTCCTCTTGCAACATTTATAGAGTATATAATATTTTTAATTGATTTTCTTAGAAATAGAATTGATAAACCAAGCATAAACAATCCACTAACTACGGAAGCTATAAAAACTCTTTCATCTGAATATTCCTTATAATAAGAAATATCAACAACTTGATTTAAAACAGTATCATTAAAGTTGCTATTAATTCCGAGCTTATAAAGAGTATTATCAGCAGCCATTATAAGCGATAAAGAGGTTTTTTCTTTTTCTTTCATAGGTTTAACATAACCAACAAAAGGAACTTTTCCTGAATTTCCTAAAGCATTAGATATAGCTTGGTCACATTTTTCACCAGCTTCTGTTCTGACTACTAAAAGTTTTTCATCGCTTGTTCTTACCAAATAATATATAAGTGGTAGCCCATAAGCATCTTCACCACTTCCACAATCTTTAACTATATTCTCAAGTTCTCCATAAACCGTTTCACCATTTTTAAGGCTTGAATAGTCAGTGGAACTTATTTTTCTTCCCTCGTGTTTATTACTTATAAGCCACTGCCCTGCAAAATATATTTGATAAATAAACAAGCCAAACGCTACAAATCCAAGAATTAATTTTATGATTGTCCAATATCCACCCTTAACATCGCTTCTAAACAATATGAATCCTCCTATAATTATTCTGAATTTTTTAATTGCTCTGTTCTATCTGCTGTAATAAGTGCGTCTATAATTTCATCAATGTTGCCATTAAGAATATCGTCAATTTTATAGAGTGTTAATCCTATTCTATGGTCAGTAACTCTTCCCTGAGGATAATTATATGTTCGGATTCTTTCGCTTCTATCACCCGTTCCAACCTGTGAGCGTCTTTCTTGTGCAACTTCATTATGTTGTTTCTCCTGCTCGATTTTAAGCAATCTTGATTTCAGAACTTTAAGAGCCTTGTCCTTATTTTTAAACTGACTTCTTTCGTCCTGACATTCTACAACCATACCTGTTGGAATATGTGTAATTCTTATCGCTGATGAAGTCTTATTGATATGCTGACCACCAGCACCACTTGAACGGAAAGTATCAATCTGCAAATCATTTGGATTTATATCAACCTCAACATCATCAGCCTCTGGCAAAACTGCAACCGTAACTGTTGAAGTATGAACTCTGCCCTGTGTTTCTGTTTCTGGAACACGCTGAACTCTATGAACTCCGCTCTCATATTTCAATCTTGAGTAAGCACCATCACCAGTAATCATAAAACTGATTTCTTTATATCCGCCAAGCTCTGTTTCGTTGGCATTTATTATTTCGGTCTTATAACCTCTTTTAACAGCATACATACTATACATACGATAAAGTACGCCTGCAAAAAGTGCAGCTTCCTCTCCGCCTGCACCGCCTCGAATCTCAACAATTACATTGCGGTCATCGTTCGGGTCTTTTGGCAAAAGTAAGATTTTTAATTCCTCTGAAAGATTCTCTATGCGTTCTCTTGCATCATTAAGTTCCTCAGAAACCATATCTCGAAAATCTTTATCTAAGCCACCGCCTGAAAGCAACTCCAATGCCTCTTTTTCGTTCTCCTGTGCCTTCTTGTATTCTCTATATTTAAGAACTATTGGCTCAAGAGAGCTATATTCTTTCATAATATTTCTATAAAGCTCCGTATCATTGATTACATCTGGCTCACAAATTTTTCTTGCAAGCTCCTGATAACGCAAATCGAGAGCATTTATTTTCTCAAACATATCAAAAAATCCTCCGTTAAATTAAGCGTCTTCTCTTATAATTTTTTTTATATTTTTTTCAGCCTTAACACGAGGGAGCATTATCTCATGTCCACACTGCTCGCATTTAATCTTGAAATCCATACCGACCCTTAAAACCCGAAAGCGTTTATTTCCACATGGGTGTTGTTTTTTCATTTCAAGAATATCGCCTACACGAACATCCATATTAGTCCTCCTAAATCCGACTTGAACACTAAAATAAATTATGATATAATAATCATTGGTATGCATTTATATATGCCCGTAGCTCAGTTGGATAGAGCGACAGACTCCGACTCTGTAGGCCGCAGGTTCAATTCCTGTCGGGCATACCAATATATTTTAGATAAGGTTTGCTCAGTGTCCCTTTGGAACTCTCTCGAGCATACCTTTTTCTTTTGTACGGTCTGCTCTAAATAAGCCTATGAAAATTATCATCATTATTATAGCTGCTCCCCATATAGCTTTGCCAAGAATAAGTCTGCTAAGAACAGTTCCTACTGCCGCACCTGCAATAAACATACCAAGCATAAATATATGAATTAAAAAGCGTTCTTTAGCTTTTTGGTCCTTTTTCTTTACCCATTTTATAAGATGTACACCTGTTTGTCTAAGATGGTTTGTGCAGAAAGTTGTTGCCATAGGCACACCCTCAGCTTGTCTGAATGTATTATATTGCATAGAGCATATAAAATTTATCGCAATCTGCGAAATCTGAAAAGGGGCTGATTCGGGAACAAACCCAAGTGCTATTAGCACTAAAACCTCAAAGCCTATTAAGCAAGTATCCCATCGCAGAAAATTTATTTTCTTTATTTTCTTTGGCAAAATTTCAGAAATTATTGCTCCAATAAAATATGCTGAAATAGGAATCAAAAGATATGCCGCTTCAAGCCAATTTGCATCTCCGAGTGCTATACCCATAAGAACCATATTACCGGTCTGTGCATTACAGAAAACATTTCCTCTTATAGTATATGTAAACGCACCCATAAAACCGCCGCTCATCATAAGCAGTAAAAATACCCATTTCTTTTCACACTCAAGAAAAAGTTCTTTTTCGTCCTTGATAAGCTTTTTTTCGCCCTCTTTAATTATCTCCTCTTCTTTTTTAATAAATTGTTTTTCTTCTTCTAATAATTTTTGCTTGCGTTTCAACTTCATCATTTCTCCTTAGTATTGCTCACTGATTGGTGAAAGTTCACCTTTTTCAAATGCCTTTATATATTTAAGAGCTTCTCCACAGCCTTTAACAACACAAAGTGAAGGGTTATCCGCAACCCTTACTTTTATTTTAGTGACAGCATTTATAATTTCTGCCATACCTTTGAGTTGTGCTGTACCGCCTGTGAGAATTATTCCATCGGAATATATATCTCCCATAAGCTCAGGTGGGGTTTCTTCTAATACATCTTGCACCTGATACACAATCTCTGTAATAATATCAACTAATATATCAGAAATTTCATAAGAACTTATATCAGCCTGCATAGGCATACCAGTAACACAATTTCTGCCTTTGAGCCTGAAGGTTTTATTTTCTCCGATATTTCCAACACAACCAATAGCTATTTTTGCATTTTCAGCAGTACGCTTACCAATAAGAAGATTATATTTCTTTTTAACATACTTTATAATCTCGTCATCTATGGCATTTCCTGCTTTTTTTATGCTTCGTGAAACTGAAATTCCACCAAGAGAAAGAACAGCTATATCCGTTGTTCCTCCACCAATATCGACAACCATTGAACCGTGTGGGCTTGTAATATCAATTCCTGCCCCCATAGCCGCCGCAACAGGTTCTTCAACAAGACATACTCTTCTTATTCCTGCACTACTTATAGCATTAACTACTGCTCTTTTTTCGACTTCTGTTATTTCGCTTGGAATACAGGCAACAACCTTAGGCATACCTACTTTTCCAATAGAAATATCCGAAAGCATAATCTTAATCATATTTTCTACAAGAGAAAAATCTGTTATAACTCCACCACTTAACGGATACATAGCCGACATACGCTCTGAAGTTCTTCCGAGCATTTCATAGGCTTTTTGCCCTACTGCAATTATAGCATCTGTCATTAGGTCAACAGTTATAACTGATGGTTCATCAACCACTACACCCTTATTAGGCAGAAAAATTCTTGTTCTTGATGTTCCAAGGTCTATTGCTATATCAATCCCCATAAAGGACTCCTTTCTGACGGTAAATAACCGTTCATATCAATATAATGATAAAACTTTTAGTTATCTTAGAGAAGTTTATTAATTCATAATAAAGTAAATTCAGCTACAATTTTTCTTCAAAATCACTATTTTCTGTTTCTGAAAGAAATACTCTTAACCCTGAATAGCGTTTTGTTCTCTTATTATTATTTACCATTGTTTCTATTGTTGACTGTGTACCTACAAGAATAAGTAATTTTTTTGCACGAGTTACACCAGTATAAAGTAAATTTCTATAATAAAGCTGAGGTGCTCCTCTGAACATTGGCATAATTACAGCCTCAAATTCATTGCCCTGGCTTTTATGCACTGTTGTTGCATAGGCAAGCTCTAAATCTCTGACGCTCTCTCTATCATATTCAACAAGCTTATCATCAAATTTAACGCTTACTGTTCCAGCCTTGCTATTTACCCTTACAACAGTACCAATATCCCCGTTGAAAACACCTTCGCCGTCATCGTCATCTCCACGAGTCCAGATAAGGTCATAGTTATTTCTAATCTGCATAACCTTATCACCATATCGCAAAGAATATGTTCCAATGTTCAAATCAAGGTTTGTACCAATCGGTGGATTAAGTACCTCCTGCAATTTTTTATTCAACTCAATCACACCAAGCAAGCCTTTTCTGCCTGGACAAAGCACTTGAATATCTGTCATTGCGGAATAGCCATAGCTTTTCGGAAGTCTATCCTTGCACAAACCAATAATTGTTTCTGTAATTTTATCAGCTGATGAACAGGGCAAGAAAAAGAAATCCTTATTGTGTATATTAAGGTCTGGCATTTCACCCTTTACGATTTTATGTGCATTTGTGACAATAAGACTTTTCATAGATTGACGGAAGATTTCAGTTAAAGCTACAACTGGAACTACACCCGAAGCTATCAAATCTCCAAGAACATTTCCTGCCCCCACGCTTGGAAGCTGGTCGCTATCACCAACCATAATAAGTCGGCAGCCCATAGGCAAGGCACGAAGTACACTTTCAAAAAGCTTTGAATCTACCATAGAAAGTTCATCAAGTACAAGTGCATCACAATCAAGCATATTTCTCTCATCACGCTTGAAGTATGGTTTATCGTGCTTATCCCATTCAACCTCTAATAATCTGTGTATGGTTTTCGCCTCACAACCCGTAAGCTCTGACATTCTGTGTGCGGCTCTTCCAGTGGGAGCGGCACATTGAACTTTTATACCATTATCCTTTAATAAGCTGATAATTGCATTAAGGGTTGTTGTTTTACCTGTTCCAGGTCCACCAGTTAATATGAGAAGTCCACCCGAAATAGCCTCTAAAATAGCTTTTCTTTGAAGTTCGGCATATTTTATACCCTGCTGTTTTTCAAAATTTTCAAGAGCAGATTCTATGCCAACAATTCTCTGAGGCGGAAATTGTTTCATAAGCTTTATTCGTCCTGCGGAATAGGTTTCACTCTTATAAAAATCTGGCAAAAAGATAAACTCTTTTCCTTCAAGCGTATCCTCAATAAGGCTTTTGTCTATAATCATCTTTTCGAGTATCTCGGAAATTCGTTCAGGCTCTGTTTTGAGAAATTTCGCACAAACCTCAATAAGCTTTCCTTTTGGTAAGCAAGTATGTCCGTTGTTGGAATTATATGTGTTTATATATATTATTCCTGCTCTTAATCTGAACTCATAGTCCTGTGCCATATCCATAGATGCGGCAATTCTATCTGCGTGTTCAAAGGATACACCGATTTCATCACAGCAAAGAACATATGGATTTGATTCTATTGTTTCAATAGACCTTGCTCCAAGCTCACGCCAAATCTTAACGCTTATCTCGGGAGGAACATTATACTTATCAAGAAAAACTATAACCTCTCTCATACCAAAAATCTTCTTAAGCTCATTGCTTATCGACATAGCCTTTTCACGAGATATGCCCTTGATTTCAGTCATTCTTAGCGGTTCTTTTTCTATAACCTCAAGAGTATTTTCGCCAAATGTTTCAACCAATCTTCTCGCAGTTGCTGGACCCACTCCCTTTACTGCTCTTGACGAAAGATATTTCAGAATGGCTGTTGAGCCTGTTGGCATTGCTCTTGTGCAAGAGGTTACAGCGAATTGCTCGCCATAGCTTTTATGTGTTTGCCAATGTCCTTGAACTACAATTTCTTCACCAACAGACACCTCTGGCATCATTCCGACAGCGGCAGTTTCACCATCCTCACAAGAAAGATTGAGAACAGTATATCCGTTTGATTCATTACGATAAATTATAGATTCCACCGAGCCTTGAAGCTCTAACAATTCATCGCTCATTTATAAGTTCCTTTCTTAAATTAGCGAGCATAGCTCATAATAAGTTAAAGAAGCTTGTCAACATTATTAAAGTAATTACCAATGAACTACTGATACAGAGGACTCTGTCAGCCTTGCGGATTAAAGCGTTTCATAAGCTCTCTATATGTCAGTTCATAGCCACGATTTTGCGAATCATAGCTTTGCTTTTTAGCGTTTCCGTTTGTAATAAGTGAAATAACATAATCCAGCATTGCAGGATTTTTGACAAGAATAGGTCCTGTAAGATATGTTCCAAGAATATTATTTATGCGTATTCCATCGGATTTATCATTGCGGTTATTGCCTATTCCGTAAACTACATTAAATAATGGATTGAAATTTCCTTTAATAAATCCACATTTATTGACAAAACCAACAAGTGGCTTTTCTATAAAATCCGCCTTGAAAATTACATCACCTGTAATTCTTGTGTCGTTCTTAATAAGTTCTGTATCATTCGGATTAGCCGAAATATACTTTTTATAGCTTTCTCCGCCCTGATATGTGTAAAAGTCAGCAAGCGAAAGAGCCTCAAAGGTATCTCCATTTCTATCGCAGATACTTTTGCCGAGCATTTCGAGAGAATTTCCTGTAAATAACGCTGTACCATTATTTTTGATATAGATTTTCAATTCGTCTTTATGAGAAATAAGGTCAGCAAGTGCAACCTTCTGATTTCTTTCTGTACCTGCTCCGCAATATACGAAATTATAATCTGTAATATTAAAGCTATCGTCCACACTTACCTTATCAAGCTGAACTTCAATTCCAGCATCTTCAAGGTATCTGCACAAAACAGCAATATTTCCATATTCGCCATATAAATTCATTAAATCATGATATAGATGTAAGACTTTAATAATCATAATTTTTCCTCCTTAACAAGACTAAGGAATTTTCCCTTATCTGAGAAACAGGTTATTACATAAAGCTTTCTGTCACTGCTTGTCTTTAGATATTCGGTGGCTTCACCAATATCGCTGAAGGCTTTAATCTTGCTTTCTTCAATGCCCGTAAACGAAAAGCGTGTCTGTAAATCGGCTGAATAAAGTCCTGCAAGAACAATTTCACCAACATTCTTGCTTGAAAGAAGTTCAAAATCAATATCCCATAGCCAAGAAACATCACTTGTGAAATACTTTCGGCTAATAGCGTCAACTATGATAAGTACATCACAGCCCTGCTTATCATTGGCAGCAAGTGTAAGTGATTGGTCATAAGAAACTGAATTTTCGTGCTTTGAGGTAAGCAATGTTCCATGACGCTTATCAAGACTAAATTCTATAACTCGTCCATTTTTAAGAACATAGTTATTTATACTCTTGCAAATAGTTGCATCATCAATTCCCGCAATAGAGCAAACAGAATATGCTGCAAGAATATTATAAACATTATAAAGGCTCTTTAATGCAAGCTTTATTGTTGATTTATCATTTATAGTTATCTCACCCTTGTCAAGGTCTGCGGAAGTAACAGTGAACTGTGTATTATTTCTTTTAAGTCCGCAATTAGGGCAGGAATATTTTCCAATATGATTATAATGGTAGTATTCATAAGAAAGACGCTTTTTACAGTGTGGACAGAAAATTCCGTCATTATATACGCTGTTATTTTTCTCGTGAGAAACGGAAATCTTATCCGCACCAAAGTATATAACATCATCTTTTCCATAACCAAAGCAAGATACAAGCGGGTCATCAGCATTAAGGATAAGCTGTGTTCCATCATGTATGCTATTCTTTAAGCAATCATAAACCCATTCTGGGTGACCATTTCTTGTGAGCTGGTCACGATACAAGTTTGTAATGACATAATGTGTAGGTTTAAAATATTTAAATGTATATTGTGCAAAGCGTTCGTCACTCTCAATTAAAAGAATATCGCTCTTAACCTTACCACCCATTGTGGAATTACAAAGAATAAAGGTTGTTACACCTTCAATCTGGTTAGAACCCTCTTTATTATAAGCAACTGTTTTCCCGCCCTCTTGCAAAATATGTGCTATCATTTCAACAGTCGAGGTTTTACCGTTACTGCCCGTTACCGCAATGATATATTCAGGCATTTTAATCTTTTTAAGAATATTACGGTCAAGTTTCAAAGCATATTTACCAGGAAGACTACTTCCTTTTCCAATCAACTTACCTATAAAATGCAGTAGTTTACAAACAAGAATTACAAAGAAAACACGCATTATCTCACCCTCATTTTTTATTTGAACTTCACCCTTAAAAGCGGTTTATTCTATATTATACCATAATTCGATTTAAATTGGTATACCTAATTTAATGTGCTTTTAATATAATCTAAAAGCTTATTCAACTTATAAAATCAGTATTGATAGAGCAAACTATTATTACCAAGTATAAGTATTGACAAACACTCAATTAGGTGCTATATTAAATTTACAACTTAACAAATTACCAACTTATCAAGAGCGACTGAGGGAACAGGCCCTGTGAAGTCCGGCAACCTGCTTTTTTGTAAGGTGCCAAATCCTGCGGTAAAGCCGAAAGATGAGTAACATAAACTTAGCCGTTCGGTCTTCTGCCGTGCGGCTTTTTAAATGATTAAATCAAAGGCAGTTAAGAATTTTTCTCAAAAGGAGTTATAAATTATGGCAAAGCACTTTTTCACATCTGAATCAGTAACTGAGGGACATCCTGACAAGCTCTGCGACCAAATCTCTGACGCAGTTCTTGACGCAATCATCGAGCAAGACCCTGATGCTCATGTTGCTTGTGAGGTTACTGCAACAACAGGCATGGTTCATGTTATGGGCGAAATATCTACAAGCTGCTATGTTGACATAAACCAAATTGCAAGAAATGTTGTGAATGACATCGGTTATGACAATGCACAAAGTGGATTTAACGGAAATACTTGTGCAGTTCTTACTTCTATTGATTCTCAATCTCCTGATATTGCACAAGGCGTAAATGCTTCTTATGAAGTTCGTGATGGCAAAAGCGACGCTCTTAACCAAATAGGTGCAGGCGACCAGGGAATTATGTTTGGTTACGCTTGTGACGAAACTCCAGAGCTTATGCCTCTTGCAATATCTCTTGCACATAAGCTTGCAAAGCGTCTTACAGAGGTTCGAAAGAACGGTACTCTTAAATATCTTCGTCCTGACGGTAAAACTCAGGTTACTGTTGAATATGATGATGATAAAATCACTCGCATTGATACTGTTCTCATCTCAACACAACACGATGAAGATGTTTCACTCGAAACCATACGCAAAGACCTTGTTAAATATGTTATTGAGCCAATTATTCCTACTGAACTCTATAAGGATACAAGAATACTTGTAAATCCAACAGGCAGATTTGTAGTTGGTGGTCCTGTCGGCGACAGTGGTTTAACGGGAAGAAAGATTATTGTTGACACCTACGGCGGATTCTCTCGTCATGGCGGTGGTGCATTCTCAGGTAAAGACCCAACAAAGGTTGACCGTTCCGCAGCATATGCAGCAAGATATGTTGCTAAAAATATTGTTGGTGCAGGTCTTGCTAAGAAGTGCGAACTTCAGCTTTCATATGCAATCGGTGTTGCAAAGCCAATCTCTGTAATGGTTGATACATTCGGCACAGGCGTCGTATCTGACGATGTACTTTCTAAGGCTGTTTCTAAGGTTTTCGACCTCAGACCTGCCGCAATCATTCGTGACCTTGACCTTCGCCGTCCGATTTATCGTCAGCTTGCCGCTTATGGTCATATGGGCAGAGAAGAACTTGGTGTAGCTTGGGAAAAGCTTGATAAGGTTGACGCTCTCAAAAAGGCGGTTAAACAAGTTGAGGGAAAATAAGTAATCGTAATGTCAAATTAGAAAATGTGTAGGTAAATATGAAAAAGAATTATAGCACTTTGCCTGAATCAATGAAGGACATGGAGATGTATGGCTTTAATTGGATGGAGTTTGTTATCTCTGTCCCATCTCCACTCTACATAATGACTTCATATAAAAGCAATGGACAGCCTAATGCCTGTATGCAGTCATGGACAACATTCACGGGTGGAAAAAATGGTTACTTTGCAATTGTTTCTGCTGTCAGCAAATATGGACATTTATATCGGACACTTCATGAAACAGGTGAAGCTGTCATCAATTTTATGTCTGCCGATTTGTATGATAAGTGTATGTCAACCTGTAAAAACAACGGTTTTGAGATAGATGAAATTAAAACCGCCGGTTTAACTTCTGTAAAAGCAGAAAAGGTAAATGCTCCCCTTATTGATGAATGCTTTATGAATCTGGAGTGCCGTTTCAAATGGGAGAAAGAAATTGCTGAAGGTGATGACTATGTTTTGGTATGTCTCGAAATAGTCAATGTCCATATTGATGAAAATCATATAGACGAAAATAATCTTGGAAGGACGGGAGAAACAGGAATTCTTTACAATATCCATCATCCTATCAATCCGGAAAGTTTCAAAGGTACAGCCCATGATTATGTCGGTACTGTCAAAAAGATACGGGACTATCGCGAGTATTGAGTGATACAATTTTAAACAACATAGGCAACGTAAATTTCAGTTTATAATTACATAAAATCTACGAAATGAGACCTATCGACATTATGTATATAACAAAAGACTGTATATTACAAATTTATGAGGATTACAATGGAAACAAAAGCAGAAATAAGTGAAAAAGCAATAGGAGGTTAAACATGTTTGAGCATAGGTATGGAATCAAATTGAAAAAGACTACTGCGGATGCCACAGCTTTGAAACTGCTCCGTCAATGTTTTCCAACCCAATCTTTTTCGGAACTTCGGGCGAAAATCCAGGCGAATGATTATGTATTTCTTTCTGATATGGAGAAATACCAACATGACGGTGTACGCCAGATGGCAAAACTGCTGCGAGAATTTGACAAGGCGGGCATTGAAACGGAACTGTTTGAGGAGAGCAGATATACTCCGAATCCTTGGAGGGCAGAACCTATGAGCCGGGAATATTTGAAAAATATACTCCAGAGAAATCGGGAGATTACACGACAAGTGCTGGAAGATATTGAGCGTGAAACAGTGGGTTATATTAGTCCAGATGCCAAGAAAGACATTGATAAAGAAATATCTAAAATTCAGAAATAGCACGAGGATGATTCCGCAAGTGTCTGAAAATATGTATGGAATATTCTACTGACTGGCGAGAAGGGCTCATATAAAATGTAGTGGAACACTTGTAGTAGATGGATATGCAGACCTACCTATAAAAGAAAAATTTGAAATTGATAGCTGGATACCTGTGATTGAATCAGTTAAAGATTGGGAAAAGCTTAGACTATAGACATGAATACCAATTCCTGTTTATCTATACAAAACAACTAACCTCACCATTCGAGAAAAATTTACTTGAATGATGGGGTTAGTTTATATAACTCAAAATTTAATGCTTACTTCTCCTATTTGCACCCTATATACAAAATTGAATATTATGGTTATGGGTGATAAATATGCCAGAGATATTTATAGTTTTATTCATAATATTAAGCATTTTTGGACTTGTAAATATAGTAAGAAAAATTATTATGTGGCTCTTAAAATATGATGACGGAGAAATTATAACCGTTATTCCAATTAAAGGGCATTGCGAAAATATTGAATATCGTATTCGCTGCGCATACGAACGGGCAAATTGGTCATCTGAAAATCACCGCATAATATGCCTTGATAAAGGCATGGACGATGAAACACGCATACTCTGTAATAAGATTTGTGACCGCTTTGGGATTGAAATTATCATTTCTCCGACTTTAGTGCAAGCTGTTGAAAATACTTAAAGACAACAAAAATACCCGCCAGTTTCCTGACGGGTATTCTTTATGAAAAATTTAAAGTTTTAACAATTTTAAATTATTCGTTGATAGCAGAAACAACGCCTGAACCAACTGTTCTACCACCCTCACGGATAGCGAAACGGAGGCCTTCTTCGATAGCGATAGGTGTGATAAGCTCAACATCCATATCAACGTTATCGCCAGGCATGCACATCTCTGTGCCCTCTGGAAGAGAGATTGTACCTGTAACGTCTGTTGTTCTGAAATAGAACTGTGGACGATAGTTGTTGAAGAATGGTGTATGACGGCCGCCTTCATCCTTTGTCAAGACGTAAACGTGACCCTTGAACTTTGTGTGTGGGTGAATTGTGCCTGGCTTTGCAAGAACCTGACCTCTTTCGATATCAGTTCTCTGAATACCACGGAGAAGAACACCGATGTTGTCACCAGCCTCAGCGAAGTCGAGAAGCTTTCTGAACATTTCGATACCTGTAACAACAGTTGTTCTCTTCTCGTCTGTAAGACCAACGATTTCAACTTCTTCAGACATCTTAAGTGTACCTCTTTCAACTCTACCAGTTGCAACAGTACCACGACCAGTGATTGTGAATACGTCTTCAACAGGCATAAGGAAAGGAAGGTCACTCTTACGCTCAGGAGTTGGGATATACTCGTCAACAGCGTCCATAAGCTCACGGATGCACTTGTACTCTTCAGCGTTAGGGTCTGTAGAAGTAGAAGTAAGAGCGAGGTATGCAGAACCCTTGATGATAGGTGTATCATCGCCTGGGAAGTCATACTCGTTAAGGAGCTCACGGATTTCCATCTCAACAAGCTCGAGAAGCTCTGGGTCGTCAACTTGGTCAGTCTTGTTCATGAATACAACGATGTAAGGAACACCAACCTGACGAGCGAGAAGGATGTGCTCTCTTGTCTGTGGCATAGGACCATCAGCAGCTGAAACAACGAGGATAGCACCGTCCATCTGAGCAGCACCAGTAATCATGTTCTTAACGTAGTCAGCATGTCCTGGGCAGTCAACATGAGCGTAGTGACGCTTGTCTGTTTCATACTCAACGTGTGCTGTGTTAATTGTGATACCACGAGCTCTCTCTTCTGGAGCGCTGTCGATGTTAGCGTAGTCAACGAAATCTGCATCGCCTTCGAGGTTAAGAACCTTAGTGATAGCAGCAGTAAGAGTTGTCTTACCGTGGTCAACGTGGCCGATAGTACCGATGTTAATATGCGGTTTGTTTCTTTCAAATTTTTCCTTTGCCATTTGAATTTTCCTCCTATACTATAAATATAATACACTGCATTTGCATATTGGATTCATTTTACCAATAAATCATGAGAAATGCAAGTGTTTTAATAAAAATAGACTAAAATTTACATAAAATTAATCCTTTTTATTTCTTGCGGACATAATTTCCTCAGCAATGCTCTTTGGAACCTCTGCATAGTTGCTTGGCTCCATAACATACTGACCACGGCCCTGTGTCTTAGAACGCATATCAGTAGCATAACCAAACATCTGAGAAAGTGGAACCATAGCGTTGATTCTCTGTGCACCTGCAACAGCCTCCATGCCCTGGATCATACCACGGCGGGAGTTAAGGTCACCGATAACATCGCCCATATATTCCTCAGGAACGATAACTGTAACCTTCATAATCGGCTCGAGAAGAACAGGGTCTGCCTTTCTCATAGCTGACTTGAATGCCATAGAACCGGCAATCTTAAATGCCATTTCTGAAGAGTCAACCTCATGATAAGAACCATCATAAAGTGTAACCTTAACATCAACAACATTATAGTTTGCAAGAACACCAGAAAGCATAGCACCCTGGATACCTTGGTCAACTGCTGGGATATATTCCTTAGGAATAGCACCACCAACGATTGCATTGACGAACTCATAGCCCTTGCCTGGGTTCGGCTCAATTCTAATCTTAACATGACCATACTGTCCTTTACCACCAGACTGTCTTGCATACTTCTCGTCAACCTCTGCTGTTGTGCGGATTGTTTCCTTGTATGCAACCTGTGGCTTACCAATATTAGCTTCAACCTTAAACTCACGGAGAAGTCTGTCTACGATGATTTCGAGGTGAAGCTCACCCATACCAGCGATGATAGTTTGTCCTGTTTCTTCGTCTGTATAAGCCTTGAATGTTGGGTCTTCTTCTGCAAGCTTTGCAAGAGCAATACCCATTTTTTCCTGACCAGCCTTAGTCTTAGGCTCGATAGCAACACGGATAACTGGGTCTGGGAATTCCATAGACTCGAGGATAACTGGAGCACTCTCTACGCAAAGTGTATCACCAGTTGTTGTGTTCTTAAGACCAACAGCTGCTGCGATGTCACCTGCATAAACTGTTTCAATATCCTGTCTGTGGTTAGCGTGCATTTGAAGAATACGACCGATACGCTCTGTATTGCCCTTTGTAGAGTTATATACGCTTGAACCTGCGTTCAATGTACCTGAATAAACTCTAAAGAAGCAAAGCTTACCAACATATGGGTCAGTAGCAATCTTAAATGCAAGAGCTGCGAATGGCTCTGTATCAGATGAAAGACGCTCTACTTCTTCCTCTGTATCAGGATTGATACCCTTGATAGCAGGAACATCAACAGGAGAAGGCATATAATCGACAATAGCGTCGAGAAGCTTCTGTACGCCCTTATTTCTATAAGAAGTTCCGCATGTAACCGGAACCATGTGGTTAGCGATTGTAGATTCACGGATAACTCTCTTGATTTGCTCTGTTGTTGGCTCTTCGCCCTCGAGATATTTCTCAAGAAGTTCTTCGTCCTGCTCTACAACATGCTCGATAAGCTCGCTTCTATATTTCTCAGCAAGCTCCTTCATATCTTCAGGGATTTCCTCAACCTTCATATCTTGGCCCATATCATCATAATAGACATCAGCCTTCATCTCTACGAGGTCGATAATACCCTTAAAAGTATCCTCAGCACCGATAGGAAGCTGAATTGGAACAGCATTACACTTAAGGCGATCCTTCATCATTTCTACAACACGGTAGAAGTCCGCACCCATAATATCCATCTTATTGACATATACCATGCGTGGAACGCCATATTTGTCAGCCTGTCTCCAAACAGTTTCGGACTGAGGCTCAACGCCACCCTTTGCACAAAGAACTGTTACAGAGCCATCGAGAACTCTCAAAGAACGCTCAACCTCAACTGTAAAGTCAACGTGTCCTGGGGTGTCTATGATATTGATTCTGTGCTTACCCTTATCGTGGTTGCTTCCGCTCCAGAAGCAAGTAGTAGCAGCAGATGTAATTGTAATACCTCTTTCCTGCTCCTGTACCATCCAGTCCATAGTAGCAGAGCCATCATGAGTCTCGCCGATTTTATGGTTGATACCGGTGTAGAAAAGGATACGTTCTGTTGTTGTTGTTTTACCAGCATCGATATGAGCCATGATGCCGATATTACGAGTCATTTCAAGTGAAACTTGTCTTGCCATCTTTGTATCCTCCTTAATGTTTTGTCGTAAGTCT
This sequence comes from Pseudoruminococcus massiliensis, assembly GCF_900291955.1. Taxonomy (GTDB): domain Bacteria; phylum Bacillota; class Clostridia; order Oscillospirales; family Acutalibacteraceae; genus Pseudoruminococcus; species Pseudoruminococcus massiliensis. Next base: position 199,755 of record NZ_OLMR01000002.1, read on the forward strand.
TCTGCTTACGCATACTGTCCTCAGCTTGCGGATATTAAGCCGAATAGAGTACGCAATTACCATCTGTAATGTGCGAAAGCTCTGTTTGCTTCTGCCATCTTGTGAGTATCCTCACGCTTCTTAGCAGCACCGCCGGTTCCGTTGACAGCATCAAGGATTTCTCCGGCAAGTCTTTCTCTCATTGTCTTTTCAGATCTAAGTCTTGAATACTTAGCAATCCAACGAAGACCAAGTGTCTGTCTTCTCTCAGGTGAAACCTCGATAGGTACCTGATAGGTAGCACCACCAACACGGCGAGCCTTAACCTCCAAAGAAGGCATAACATTTTCCATAGCCTGCTCAAAAACCTCTAATGGCTCCTTGCCTGTCTTCTCGGAAATAATATCAAAAGCACCGTAAACGATTTTCTGGGAAACACCCTTCTTTCCGTCATACATGATGTTGTTGATAAGACGAGTGACGAGCTTTGAGTTATACACTGGATCAGGCAGGACATCTCTCTTAGCAATTTGACCTCTTCTTGGCACTTTACTTCCCTCCTTCATAATGATGAATTCTTAGGTACTCGAAAGGATTTTGTTCTTCCGTTTGCCATACAGAGGCTATATATAAAAATACATCTCTGTATTGCATAATCAATTAAACATTTATCCTTAGAGAATTTTCTTTCGCTCTATGCGAAATTATTTTGCAGCTCCAGCCTTTGGACGCTTTGCGCCATACTTAGAACGGGACTGCATACGCTTTGCAACGCCCTGTGCGTCAAGCGTACCTCTGATAATGTGGTAACGAACACCAGGAAGGTCCTTTACACGTCCGCCTCTGATGAGAACGACGCTGTGCTCCTGAAGGTTATGACCTACACCAGGAATGTAGGAAGTAACTTCGATACCGTTAGAAAGTCTTACTCTGGCAATCTTTCTGAGAGCTGAGTTAGGCTTCTTAGGAGTAGCTGTCTTAACCGCTGTGCAAACGCCTCTCTTTTGTGGAGAGTTTTGGTCAATAGCTACACGCTTCTTAGAGTTCCAGCCTTTACGGAGTGCAGGAGCCTTAGCTTTCTTTTCAGAAACCTCTCTGCCCTTGCGTACCAATTGGTTAAATGTTGGCAATCAAATCCACCTCCTTGCTCAAAATATATATGTTAAAGAGCCTGATTATTATGGCTCTATAACAAGCAAAATATGCGAAAACTGGGATTTTATTTTCCAGATTTCAGTCAGCAAACAATAGTCGCCCACAATTTATGATTTTAACACAGCCAAATATATTTTGTCAAGCACTAATCTACTTAAAATCAAGATTTTTCTTAATCTTTACATATAAAAAGCTCATCACCAAAGTGATGAACTTTTCAAAATATATTCTTATCTCTTAATCACAAAGATAGTAACACCTTGATTAAGTCCTAATATTTTTCTCTCTATTTTAGCATTAGAATATTTACTCACCATATTTCTAAGAGCCATTCCACCACGATAACCATGTATCACAGAAACCTCCCTTACATCTTTTGGTAAGGTTTTTAGTGTAGAAGTTATAAGACTTCTCGCACTTTCAACAGTATGGCCATGCAAGTCTATTTCTATTGAGTAAGGCATAGCTTTCACCTCTGCTTAATCCGCTGTAATTTCAGCAGTTTTTGCACCAACAATTTCAATTAAATCCTTTGGTGCAAGCTCTATCTGATAACCTATCTTTCCTGCACTTACTATGATTGTTTCTATATTCTCGGCGGACTTATCAAATACTGTTACAAATTGCTTTTTCATTCCGATAGGTGAACAGCCTCCTCTGATATATCCCGTAACCTTATTTATATCCTTAACATGAATCATTTCAACATGCTTTTCGCCAACAGATTTTGCCGCCCTTTTTAAATCAAGCTCCTTTAATACAGGAACTACAAAAACATAATAATCTCTGCCCGCACCCTTTGTAACCAATGTTTTGAAAACCTGTTCTGGATTTTGTCCCATCTTTTCCGCAACAGCTGCACCATCAATAGCTCCGTCACTATGGTCATAGGTATGTGCTTTATATGTAATCTTTGCTTTATCAAGAATACGCATAACATTTGTCTTAAATTCTGACATACTATTTCAATCCTTTCAGCTTTAAATCAACTTTACATTATAATAAAATTTAATGGTGACTTTGTCAATATTTTTAGAATTGTTATATTAAGCTTTGATTATATAACAAAAAGGACATCAAACACACTCTTATAAAATGCGTCTGATGTCCTTTATGGGAGTTGAAAATATTAATAAATATAGAAAATTTTATGTATTAACTTCTGTCATACGCTTTACAAATTTAATCTTATCCATAGCTTTAAGCATTGCTGTAATAACAACAAGCTTCACTATGGTCATTGGTATTATCTGAACAAAAAGGCGTGAAACAAGGGTAGAAAAATAGAATGCAAAGAAATCTGTTTCATTACCTTTATAAAGTATCGTCAACCACAATGGTGTAATAAACAAGCTAAAAACAAACTCTGATATAAGTACCGAAATTAAAATTCTTATAAAGCTATCACTCTTTTTAAGAAAAAATCCAAATACAGCACCTACAAGCATAGCCGAAATCGTAATCGGCGGAAACCATATTCCAACAGGGCGGAATATAACTCCGATAATATCTCCGATACCTGCTACTTCTGCAGCACCTACCGCACCATAAAGTCTTGCGGCAATAACTACTGGAATAAATGAAAAACTTATTTTGATATTCCACACCTGAAATGTAAGAAATTGTGAAATTACAAACTGGGCGGCAATAAGAATTGCAAATACTGCCATTGTTTGTGTTGATAGCTTAGCTTTGCGACTTTTTGTTTCATTCAATTTGTTTTTGAACATAAAAAAACCTCCTTATTTTTACAGAATCGCTGTAATGAAATAAGAAGATTACTTCTTTACATTATCAAACAGCGGGATGCAGACTGCGTACCGCAAGAAATTCTTTTCGTTCATACGACAACTCCCCGTTCGTATGACACTTAACGCACACAATCTTACTCTGTAACTAATACTATACACCCTCAAATACATTTTGTAAAGGAAATCTTCTGGCAATGGTTTTATATTTTATATGACACTTGAAATTGTGTTTTTGCGAATACTTGCTATTATCGCAAAAAAGGTATATAATAAAGATTAGGCAAATTTTATAGCACACAAACTATAATATGCAAATTTCTTAGAAGAAGGGATTCTTTATGACTAAAATTGATATTTTTTCAGGCTTTCTCGGTGCAGGAAAAACTACACTTATCAAAAAGCTTATCGAAGAAGCCTTTAAGGGCGAAAAGCTCGTTTTAATTGAGAATGAGTTCGGCGAAATCGGCATTGACGGCGGTTTCCTCAAGGAGGCTGGCGTGCAGATTAACGAAATGAATTCTGGCTGTATCTGCTGTTCTCTTGTTGGTGATTTTGAAAAGGCTCTCGGCAAGGTTCTTGAGGACTACGCTCCTGACAGAATCATCATCGAGCCTTCAGGCGTTGGTAAGCTTTCAGATGTTATTAAGGCTGTTCAGGCTGTCGTAACAGATAAGGTTTGCCTTAACGGTTTTGTTACAGTTGCAGACGCTACAAAGTGCAAGATGTATATTAAGAATTTTGGTGAGTTTTATCTTAACCAAATCGAATATGCAAGCACTATCGTTCTCAGCAGAACTCAAAATCTTTCACAGGAAAAGCTTGATGCCGCTCTCGCCCTTATTCGTGAGCATAATAGCAAAGCAAGAGTTGTTACAACTCCATGGAGCGAAATCTCTGGTAAAAACATTCTTACAGCAATCGAAGGTGACAATTCCTTCACAGAGGACCTCCTCAAAGAGGCTGAAGTTTGCCCAACCTGTGGACATCATCACCATGACCACGATGAGCATGACCATGAGCATTGCCACCACGACCACGATGAGCATGACCATGAGCATTGCCACCACGACCACGATGAGCATGACCACGAGCATTGCCACCATGACCACGATGAGCATGACCACGAGCATTGCTGTCATGACCATAACGGACATCATCACCATGCTGATGAAGTATTCACAAGCTGGGGCAAGGAAACTGCAAAGCACTTCACAAAGGAAGAAATTGAAAAAATTCTCTCTGCTTTGAATGATACTGAAAAGTATGGTTTCATACTTCGTGCAAAGGGCATTGTTGCAGGTGAAAACGGTGAATGGATTCACTTTGACTTCGTTCCTAAGGAATCAAATGTAAGAAATGGTTCTGCTGACTATACTGGCAGGCTTTGTGTTATCGGTTCTAAACTTAATGAGGCTGCTCTTGCTGAACTTTTCGATTGCTAAGAGATTTTCCCGAAAGGATTTGATTAAATGACTATACCTGTTTATCTGTTTTTGGGATTTCTTGAGGGCGGAAAAACTAAGTTCATTCAAGAATCTATGTCTGACAAACGCTTTCACGATGGCGACAGAACACTTATTGTTGTTTGTGAAGAGGGTATCGAGGAATTCGATACATCTAAATTCCATGGTGGAAATGTTACAATAGCAGTTATAGAGGACGAAGCCGAGCTTAATGCCAAGCACCTCGAGGAACTTCGCAAAAAGTGCAGAGCTGAAAGAGTTCTTATCGAATATAACGGTATGTGGCTTATTCAACAGCTTGCCGAAGCACTTCCTAAGAACTGGCAAATCTATCAAACAATGATGATGCTTGATGCTACAACATTTGATATTTATAATGCTAATATGCGTCAGCTTATGATAGATAAATTCTCCGCCGCAGAAATGATTGCAATAAATCGTTGTGAGCCTGGTGTTGATAAGGCTAAATTCCATAATGCAGTTCGTGCATTGAATCGCCGAGCAAGTATTGTTTTTGAATATAAAGATGGTTCTATCGAGCCAGACGACATCAAGGACGAATTGCCATTTGACCTTAAAGCACCTATTGTTGAGATTAAGGACGAGGATTTCGGTATACTTTATCTTGACGCTATGGACGAGCCTGATAAGTATGATGGTAAGATTATCAGCTATACGGGCATTGTTGCAAAATCCCCTAAGCTTCCTAAAAATACCTTTATCGCAGGGCGCTTCTGTATGACCTGCTGTGCTGAGGATATAAATTATATTGGCTTTGTCTGCAACTCAAATACTGACCTCAAGCTTAAAAATAAAGGTTGGTATAAGGTTAAAGCTAAGATTAAGGTTGAGAATAATTCAGCTTATCAAGGTGTTGGTCCTGTTCTATATATTCTTGCAGTTGAACCGGGCAAAAAACCTGACGAAGAGCTTGTTTACTTCACCTAAGGAGCGATTCAGATATGATATGCGACGATATGCCGCTCTTACTATGGTTTCAGTGTGATAATCCATTTTCTGAAAGCGAAGAAAATTTTCGCTATTGTCTTTCACCAAAGGATAATGACGAAAAAGAACGCACTCTACTTTTAGAAATTTGGACTGGAAAGTTTTGCAAGGAAAAAAGCGAAATTTTATATAGCAAAGAATTTCCTATGAGTGATGATGGAATTCAAGAGGCTGTCACTGTTATCAAAGAAAAATTAAATACTATCGCTTAAAATTTTAATCCGCCTTTGGTATTTATATCAAAAGCGGATTTTTATATAAAACTAAAAATCAATTAACTCCTTCAGCTCTCGATATTTGAATTTCAGCAGCAAATATATACCTCTTAGCGTAATTTTGCTGACAACAAAACTTCATTTATATATAATAATATCAAAAGAAAGGAGGTTTTAAAATTGAACATTCGGATTGAAATAATCGACACAAATAAACCTTATGCGGTTATATATACAAATAAAATTACACCAGAGGTTCAACAGGCGGTTTCATTACTTGATACTAAATCAGAACTTATCACCGCAAATGATGATGAAAAAATCATTATTATTCAACCCACAGAAATTTATATGATTCGTATTGAAAATTCAGAAACTATTATTTATTGCGAAAGCCATAAGTACCGCTCTAAGAAAAGGCTTTATGAGCTTTTATCATTACTTGGCAAAGATTTTATGCAAATCTCAAAAAGTGCAGTAATAAATCTTAAACAAATTGATTTTGTTGAACCATCATTCAGCGGTATGATGAAACTTTTTCTAAAAAACAAACAAAGCGAATATATCTCAAGAAAATATTTGTCTGAATTTAAGAAATATCTTGGTTTATGAGAGGAGTTTTATTTATGAAAAAATTTTTAGGAAGAACTTTTTTAGGAATTGCTTGGGGCTGTACTATAAACTGCCTTGTTATGCTTATAATATCATTTTCAGAAGGCAAAATTTATTTTACTGCGAATGAATATCTCAAACAGCTTATCTGTTCAGCAGTTGTTGGAATAGCATTTGCATTGCCAACTTTTATATATGAAAACGAAAAGCTCTCACAAGGAATAAAGTGTCTTATTCACCTTGGCATCGGCTTTATTATTTATTTTATTACTGCCTTTATTGCTGGTTGGCTTCCAATTAGTTTAGGCATAGGAATAGTTATAAGTTCTGTTTTAATTATGATTGCACTATCATTTGTAATTTACTTTTTCTTTTGGCTTTATTATAAAAACGAAGCTAAAAAGATAAACCAAAAAATAAAAAACCATTAAAATAAGTCTTAAATTTTTTTAATTTATGTCATATTAAAAATCCTATCTATTAAAGCAATAAATTGCCCAATAGATAGGATTTTCTTATATATAAACTAACTTTCCTGCATTGGTGGAGTAAAATTCTCTATTGCCTCTCTAAGCTTTGGGTGATGAATTATAAAATGAATTGCTGGAGATTTTCCCTTAGAAATCATAACCCACTGCCCTTGATGTATTATTATCTGCAAGTTGCGGAAAGTATGTGCAGATGTCTGCTTAAAAATATAATTTGGGTGTTTTTCTGCATACTTCAGGCTTTGCTTTAAATGTTCAAGATAGTCTTTGTATGTATACAGTATATCATTCTCGTAAAACATTCCGGAAAGAGAGAGCGACATAGGATAGTTTTCAAATTCTTCTTTAGTTATATAAGGAATTTCGTCCTCAATGATATTATTTTTAAGAATTTGCCCTGCAATATTTCTTTGTTGTTCAGCATAAGACATTATATTCTGTTTATCTGCTTCCGAAAGAGAATGTTTTTCTAAAAACTTCTTTAAATAATTCTCCTCCATAGTATAAAGTGGTAGTGAAGATAAAATACTTCTTCTCTTTCCTTCTGTGTGAACATCTGAAAATAAAAAAGCATTCAATGCACTTACACTATCCTCTCTATAAATATCCATAAGGGAATGTGCATTGCTTAACAGTTCGTTCGCTCTCTTATTATAATAGGCAACCTCGTCCTTAGATTTTGTAAGGTAATACTTTCCGTCACTATGATAACCAGAAATAGCCTCACCAGATAATGCAACTGTTCCTGATACTTTAAGGAAATGCAAAAAAACGCTATTCTGTATACCTTTTATATAATATGGCGAAATCTGACCTGTCATATACATAGGTATATAGCTTTCAAGCCCGAGCATCATTTCTGAAAACGGTCTATCAACATTATGTATCATATTTAAGTGCAAGCCTTTTTTTAGCATCATAGCCATACCAAACATCCATTTTTTAGGAAAATCTGCGTCCTTAGCCATACTTTCCATTGGCATATCACTATACATTATAACTTGTTCCATAGATTTAGAAAGAACTGTTGCCTTGAGAAAATCAAGCTCACTCTGCATCATATTTTTTAAACCAAAATAGCTTTTTGATGTCGGAAGCTGAAACGGCAATGTTGGTACTTTTAGTTCATCAAAATGTATCGCTTTAATATATTCATTTAAATCAAATTCATTTAGCTTATCTAAAAAATTTGATATGTTATTATCACTCTTGCCTTTTATAAGCCATTCTTTTAATTTTTCAAAACGCTTTGAATTATCAGAAAGTTCTTCTTTTGAACATTCCAAAAGTTCAGAAAGTATTTTTATCTGAGAATCGTTCTCTACTTCTTTCGCAACACAGCATGCAACACCCTCTGCAAATTTAACAGGCTCAGCAGGCTGACGAGAACCACTCTTTATTCTGAATATTGTTGAAGAATCATAGTTTATATATTTGCAAAGCTTTGATACATTTATATTCATTATTGAAATCAATGTATTAAAATTTTTTCTTAATTGCTCTCTATCTGCTGTACTTACATCATCACATTCAAGAAAAGAATCTATAACTGATTTTTTTGTTATATTAGGTTGTTTATTTTCTGCTAATATAACAATAGCTTCACAAATCCTTTCCAAAGCCTCGCTATTAATTTCAGGCACACGCTCACCAGAACGATAGCGACTGATAGTAGAGGGTGATAAACCCGAAACCTTACATAAATCCTTAGCAGTACAATTTATAATTTCTATATAATCATTAAGTCTTTCATTAAATTCCATCTTATAAACCCCACACTTCTATATAATTATACACCCCATGTTAAATTATAAAAGTTATTTTCCAAATTGGAAAGTGACATTATGGAAATAATTCACTACACTATAATATCTTATAGTATAATAAAAGTGTAAAAATTTCAAGCCTATGGAGGTGTATTTTAGCTATGGTAACTAAAACTTAAACTAAACAAAGCTAAAATAAATTATTTAGTAAAGCGAGGTTGAGAAAATATGAAAAAAACATCAATCAAAAAAACAAACCAAGTGCTGTCGGTTTTGTTATCGTCTTGTATGCTATTATCAGCTACCACAGCGGCTTCGGCTACTTTAGTAACTGACACTACACAAAATGAACAAATACAAACAAATCTTCCGCCCGAACATACTCCAAAAACATGGACGCTGACCCATGAATTGGGAGGACCTTTTAATTATGTCATTATGCCAGGTGACAGTGTAGTATATAAAGGTGAAACAAAACATTCTATAGAAAAAGGCTTATATGGTCAAGATGTTGCATGGACTAGTGTAGATGCAGGATTCAGCATAAAAAAATATGATACCACATATCTGAAATCAAACTTACCTGAAATTGAATTTACAACAACTGAATGCCGAAATTATGATAGTATTGATGGAGAAAATACTCAAAAAGGTGATATGGTAAAAACCAATACCGGATTTACCAACAATACTGGTAAGATTCTTAGACTATGGTGTACTGGATCTGGAGGTATTGCTGGATATAATATATGGAGTGCAGAAAATAATGTTGTTCAAGTTGCAGGCGTAGTTTTTCGTGAAGCATATGTAACCTTAGAAGCATATGAACCTGAATATAATTTCTCATATGATTTACAAGGCGGTACAGTTCAAGTAGAAAACCTGCCAGATAAATATTATATAACTAATGAAGACTATACTCTTAATATTCCTGCACCTACAATGGCAGGCGAACATTTCTACCGCTGGAGCGGAAGTATTCCATGGGGAAATAGTGCAACTATTTATCCTACTGGTAAGGCAAAAGGACAATCATACACTGATTTCACCTGGAGTTTGGATGATAATTCGTTGGGTACTTGTGATTTTAAAGATTCCGAATTAGTTGCAAACTATCAACCAGGCTTCACTATGAGTTTTCATGGTATGAAGGGCACAGTAAATAATCAAAGTGATTATATTTACGAAATTGACAAAGAATATAATAAGGAAAAAGATGTCACTGAATATATAGGTTTTGATGAAACTGATTTGGACATTTCCAGAAATGGCTATACCTTTGCAGGCTGGTATCTTGATTCCGATTATACTCGTCCATTCTATGGTCTTAATGATGACCGCACCTATGATATGAATGGTGATGGTGTATATGATTATAAGGATAAAGGCGAACCTTTTGAGGGTAGTAACTGGAATATGGATTTATATGCCAAATGGGAGTCTGCTAAAGCGCCTGAAATAACCGAAGGCTCAAAGCAAACATGGATAAAGGCTTCAAACGAAGGAGCAAGCTTCCGCTCTGATGCTGAATATGATGATTTTATCAAAGTTACTATTGATGGTGCAGACCTCTCAACAGAGAATTATACTGTTGAATCAGGAAGCACTATTGTAAAACTTAAAGCCTCATATCTCGAAACTCTTACTATTGGCAAACATACAATCGCAATTGTATCTGAAAGTGGTACGGCTGAAACAGAGTTTTCTGTTGAAACACAAAAGACCGATGTAGACACAACTATTGCTTTTAACCCAGGTGGGACTTGGATACTTATAAGTCCTGGCAATAAAGTAGACAGCAACCATTGCGCCTATGGTGAGTTAACACTCGATTCAGACCAACAATATGAAATTATAAACGAATTTTGGGTTCGTGACGATGGCAAAGTAAACTCTTCATCAGGCAAACATGAATACGATATATTTGAATCTGGTCGCAGCTACACTTATGGTATGGAACTTAAAGCAAAAGACGGATATAAGTTCAATAAAACTGCCAAATATCTGATTAAAGACTCTTGGCATTTTGAAGATATAGATGATGCAATTTGCACTGTTTCTGAAGATGAAAGTATTCTTACCATAAAGAATATGCACACAACGACATTTGAATCTCTTGACAATTACAAAGTAATTGATACGATAGAGGTTAACAATGCTACACTGACATTCAATGTGGGTGATGCTCCTAAATTTACAGGCAAAGAACCCGAAAACAGTAAATATAGTATTGTAGAATATTGGCGTGATAATGTCAATGGTGAAGGTATATGTACAAGTCCATTCTTCAATCAGGCTTTTGAAAAACATATTGAGAAATTCAAGTCAGGCGTCAACTACGAATACAGTATATATTTTAGAATAGATGGAGACGCATGGGAAGAAGGTTATCGCTTAGCTGATAGTGTTACGATTAAAATTAACGGAAAAGACATAGATTTCAATATTGAAGATATTGATTATAACGCTAGTGTCGAAGCTTGGACTTCCAATCTTATCTCTATGACGCCAACAGAAAACACTGACCCAGATAACCCATCTAATCCTGAAAAGCCAAACAAACCTGGTGAACCATCTACACCAGATAACCCAAGCAATCCTGGCGAACCAGCTACACCTGATAAACCAAGCAATCCTGGCGAACCAGCTACACCTGATAACCCAAGCAATCCTGACGAACCAGCTACACCTGATAACCCATCTACCCCGAGCATTCCTAATAATTCTTCCAATCAAAATGGAAACGTTCCTCAAACTGGTGCAGACAATATGATTATATGGTTTACACTTGGTTTAATCTCAAGTACCTCTATTATTGCAATAGCAATGTATAGAAAAAGAAAAAAATCCTCTAAGTAATTTGATATAACTTTCCCCGAGTTAAGGGCAGGAGGGTAGAAAAATATTCCAGTGGAATGTTTTTCGTAGGGAACTCTATCAAGGGTTTTCTATTCAACTAATGTTACTGATAAGAAAAATAAAAGAGGTGAACTTAGTGACCTAATCTGCCCCAGATTGTGCAGACAGTACAAAAAGTGTACTTAAGATAGAAAATTAAATTTTAAGAAACAAACTGATTTCGTTTTTCAAGCGAAGTCAGTTTTGTTTTTGTTTGAATACGGTAATTGTCGTAGAAGTTGATGTATTCTGTGGATACACTCGGTTTTGAGTATGAAAAAGAAATTTTCAGCTAAAGCACAATATTTGCTACTTGATATTCAATAGATAACTCCACTTTCTTTTTGTGAGCAAGAGAAAATCCCGTATTAATATGTTTTCTATTTCTAATCGCTTATATATCTGTAACTTCTTGATATAAAAAATCCCCCTATGGTAGTTTCCTTTATTCCACCATAGAGGGTATCTTTTTCTATTTTCCGTTTTTTACAGACTTGTCCATAGTCCGCCTCTTTAGAAACAAAGAGATATTAAGAACCTTATCATTAACAATCACAAGGACTCCGTCCACCGATTCTACAAGCTTTTTATTTTAGAATCTGTCTTAGATTATCAGCCAGAAATGGCAGAATTGATGTCATCTCTCATACGGATAGCTTCTCGTCTTGCGGCGGCTGCAAAATCCTTTTCGTCACAGCCTTCTTTTTTGTATGCACACATAATTCCACGAGAAGAATTGATAATAGCACCAATACCATTTGAATCAAATGCAGGAGCAACATCTTTTGCACCGCCACCTTGTGCACCATATCCAGGTACAAGGAAGAATGTGTGGGGCATAGATTTTCTCAATTCTCCGAGCTGTGCAGGATATGTTGCACCTACAACAGAGCCTACTGCTGAATATCCATATTTACCGACAAGCTCTGAGCCCCAGTTTTCGCACATTTCGCCCATAGTTGCATATACAGACTTGCCGTCTGCAAGCTCTCTGTCTTGAAGTTCGCCTGATGATGGATTAGATGTTTTGACAAGTACGAAAATTCCCTTGTCAGAATCTTCACAAATCTTGAGCAATGGCTTAATGCCGTCTGTTCCGAGATAACCATTAACAGTAAGTGCATCTGCACCAAAAGCCTCAAACTTAACACCCTCAACATCTGTTTTGCCAAGGTGAGCAGTTGCATAAGCCTCCATAGTTGTGCCTATGTCGTTTCTCTTGCCGTCTGTAATTACGAACATACCTTTTTCTTTAGCATATGAGATAGTTTCATATAGAGCCTTAACGCCATAGAAACCATACATTTCATAGTAAGCTGCCTGTGGCTTTATAGCAGGAACTATATCGCAAAGAGCATCAATAAGGGCCTTGTTGAATGTGAGGAGAGCATCTGCTGCACCCTCAAGATTCTTGCCATATTTTGCATAGGATTCCTCTTTAATGTATACAGGAATATAATCAAGCTTTGGGTCAAGTCCTGCTACTGTCGGATTTTTAGTTTCAATAATTTTAGCGATAAGTCTGTCAAATGACATTGTAATCAGCCTCCGTTTAATTTTATTCTGCAGTGTATACTATTCTGCCACCACAAATTGTATATTTAACACGAGATTTAAGAGTTTTACCCTTAAATGGTGTGTTTTTTGATTTTCCGTGCAGTTTATTTTCATCAACTACCCATTCTTCATCAGAGTCAAAGAGCATAATATCAGCAGGTGAACCAACTGTTAGTGAGCCAGCATTTATTCCAAGAATTTCTGCAGGGGTTGTTGACATAAGCTTTATAAGCTTTTCGAGCGACATAATACCAGTGCTTACAAGAGCGGTATATGAAGCCGAGAAAGAAGTTTCCATACCAATACTTCCGTTAGGTGACTTCTCAAAATCAGCTTTTTCTTCTGGAGTATGTGGTGCATGGTCTGTTGAGATTGCATCGAGAGTGCCATCAAGAAGTCCGTCTATGATAGCTTGCCTGTCTGTTTCTGTTCTAAGAGGAGGGTTCATTCTGAAATCTGCATCACGCTTGAGAAGTTCATTTTCTGTAAAGGTAAAGTAATGTGGGCAGGTTTCTGCGGTAACACGAACACCACGAGCCTTTGCATCACGAACAAGTGCAACAGAAGTAGCTGTGCTGACATGGCATATATGAATAGCAGTTCCATATGCAGCAGCTATTGCAATTTCTCTTGCTGTACCAGTATCCTCAGCGGCGGCAGGTATGCCTTTTATACCAAGCAGTTTAGAAACCTTGCCTTCGTTAATTTTTCCGCCGTCTGCAAGAAATAAATCTTCGCAGTGTGCAGTAACTGTAAGACCAAGCTCATCAGCAAGTTGCATAGCCTCTGCCATAAATTTTGTATTTACAACAGGTCTGCCATCATCAGAGAGAGCAATAATTCCCGCCTCTTTAAGTGCAGGAATATCAGTCATTTCCTCACTTTTTAAGCCCTTAGTAATCGCTCCGACAACATAAACTCTTGCGTCTGCATTTTTTGCTTTATCAAGAATATACTTTACAGTTTCTGGAGTATCAACAGCAGGCTTTGTGTTTGGCATGGCAAGTAAGCTTGTTACACCGCCAGCCGCTGCACTTTTACACCCAGTCATAATATCTTCTTTATCAGTAAAGCCTGGGTCACGAAGATGTACATGCATATCTACAAGACCTGGAGCGGCATAAAGACCTGAACCATCAATGGTTTTGCAATCGACAGTAAGATTTTTACCAAGCTTTGATATAACGCCGTCCTCAATCATAATATCGCTTATGCAGTTAAGGGATTGTGAAGGGTCGATGATATGCACATTTTTAATGAGCAGTTTATCCATTGGAAATCAAACCTTTCTTGAAATTTTATCAGCCAAGCTAATATAAGTTTATTTCTTCTCGGAATTATTGATTTCATCTGTTGTCTGCTGTGCCTTAGTCTGTGACTGCGAAAGGCTTTCAGGGTCGTTTTTTCCGAAAAGTTTTTCAAAGCGAGATTCTGTTTTTAGAGCAGGAATTGTGCTTTGAGGGGTTCTGTTGTGTACATTTTCTTCATCATTTTGAATAGGCTTTTCAAAAACAATGCTATCATCTTTTGGCTCGTTATTAGCATTGGTTTGTTTATTGTCGGTGCTCTCGTTATTTTCTGTTGAATTTTTAACACCAAAGAGCTTTTCAAAACGGGATTCTGTTTTATCAAGGCTTTCGCTGTTTTCAGAAGATGAATCGTTTTTGCCAAAAAGTTTTTCGTATCTTGAAGATATATCACTTTCTGTTGTAGTTTCCTTTATTGGAGCAGATGGAGCTTTTTTAACAGGCTCTGCAGGATTAGCAATAGGCTGTGGCTTTTCAACGGGTTCTACAGGCGCAACAATAGGCTGTGGCTTTTCAACGGGTTCTACAGGCGCAACAATAGGCTGTGGCTTTTCAACAAGCTTTGCAGGTGCAATTACTGGCTTTGGAGTATTGTCGATAGGCTTAGTGCTTGCATTTATTGTATTTTCATGCTCAAAAGCATCTTCATCAATTTCAGGAACAACAGCCTTTTTAATTCTTCCAAGGAAGCTTTTTAAAGACTTATCCTTATTTTCGTGAGCATTTTGTTCAGTAACAGGCTCAAGAGTTTCAGGCTTTTTGTCTTCAACTACTGGAGCAGACTCTATAGTTTCAGCTTTCTTATCCTCAACTACTGGAGCAGACTCTATAGTTTCAGCTTTCTTATCCTCAACTACTGGAGCAGACTCAATTTTTTCAGAGGTTTCTTCCTCGATTGGTTTAATATCATTCTTAGTCTTTGGAACGGTAAAGGTTTCAGTTGTAAGCTGAATACCAGCTTGCTCAGGCGTTTTAGAAACACCAGTTGTTATATAATCCACTGTTCCAGGAGGATTATATTTAGGTGCTTTTGGAAGATTTGGATTTACTTTAGTTTTCTCATCATTTGAATTATAAATCTCAATTTTCTCTATCGTTGGTTGTGCATCAAATAGTGCAAAATCATCAAACTTATAAGCACTTTCTTCTGAAACAGCTTTTTCTTCTATTTTTGTTTCAGTCTTTTTATCATCTGTTTTTGACTCAGAATTTTTTTCGTACTTAGGTTCAATAGATGTTACTTCTTTTTTTGATTCGAGCTTAGGTTTGTCAGGTTTCTTAGAATCCTTTTTTTTATCTTGCTTTTTAGGCTTCTGTTTTTTGTCTGACTTTTCGGCTTTTTTACCATCTTTTTTCTTTGACTTGTCTTCGGACTTATTTTTTGTTTCAGAATTTTTCTTTTCAGGTTTTTGCTCTGAAATATTATTATTTTCAATTTCGGCTAAAAGCTTCTTTTTCTTGCAAGAGCGACTTATAAGAACTGAAATCAAAACTATGAAAAGAAGAATACATACACCAGCAGTAGTATAAATGAGAATCATCATATTTTTGATTTCGTCATCATTTGTATCTGCTTTAACAGGTGGCTTAATGTCTGTAAAGGAAACGCTTTTCATAACAGCTTCAAGAATTTCTTTTTGTTGGTCGCTGAGGTCTTTCGCACGAGTTTGAAGTGTAATGGTAATTTTCTGACCATTTACAACAGTATAATTTTGAATACCAGCAATATCATCGCCATCTTCTGTTGAATGATAATTTAAGCTAAGATATAGAACATCACCATATTTTTTCTGTGTGCAAGAGGTGTATTCTTTTTGTTTTGTAAGAGAGTTTGTAATTTCAATTAAATCCTTGTCAGAAAGTTCTGTGAAGTTATTTATTGTTTTACTGTCCTCATCTTGTGTCATAGTTACGGTTATATCATAGGCAAAATCCTCTGGAGAAGCCTTGAGATACATATTAGATTTTTTAAGAGATGCAACAGCTTCTTCTGCGGTCATCTTAAAAAGCTCAAGGGCTTTTTCGTTTTGCTCACCACTTCTCAAGATTGCATAAACATCATTTGGGAGAGCAATATTCATTTTAAGTGCGTCAAGCTTATAATTGATAAGGGGGATTTCGCTTTTATCACTTCTTTTAGAGGTTTCTTTTGAGCTTTCTTGTTTGCTTGGCTCTTGGCTTGATTCTACAACACTTGGTTCAGAGCTTGGCTCTTGGCTCGATTCTTCAACACTTGGTTCAGAGCTTGGCTCTTGGCTTGGTTCTTCAACACTTGGTTCAGAGCTTGGCTCTTGACTCGGTTCTTCAACACTTGGTTCAGGACTTGGCTCTTGGCTTGGTTCTTCAACACTTGGTTCAGAGCTTGGCTCTTGGCTTGGCTCTTCATATGGATTATTTATAGGAACAAAATATCCATAGGAGTTAAGGTCATAATATATTCTTGTGCCGTCTTCATCATCAATATACGCATATCCTAATGCATCATATCTAATATTATCTTGTACATATTGGTTGTAACCTGTTTGCGGGTCGGTTTCACCAGGAATAGCCATTACGGCAGAAGAAAATACGCACGAGGCCGCCAAAAGTGCAGCTAAAATAGCCGTAAAACGCTTCATAACAATTACCTCCGTTTTTAATTCATATGCACGCTTAGACATATGTAGGTCGTTTTATAGTATAATGTGGCTGTGGATTTTTTATATAATTAGCCGATTATATTATCATTATACTTTATATTGTCGAAAAACACAAGTAGCGGATAAATCTGTTTATTTTGTTTTAAGATAATAGTTAAGAGATTTAGCTCTTTACGGAGAACGACCAAAGACTTTGCTTTTAAAAAAGCTTGAGCAAAACTTTTCCATATCTTAGGTAAGTAAATCTAATCCACATAAAAAAGGACACAACTCATAATCTGAGCTGTATCCTTTATTTATACTTAATTTATTTAACTTAGAAAAGTGTTGTTGAGAGGTATCTCTCGCCTGTATCCGGAAGAAGAACTACAATATTCTTGCCCTTATTCTCAGGACGCTTTGCAAGAACTGTTGCAGCGTGAATTGCAGCACCTGATGAAATACCCACGAGAAGGCCATCACTCTTTGCTACTGCTCTTGCACCCTCAAAAGCATCGTCATTAGAAACCTTTATAATCTCATCAACTATATCAAGATTCATTACGCCAGGAACAAAGCCTGCTCCAATACCCTGAATCTTATGTGGACCTGCCTTTCCGCCCGAAAGAACTGGTGATGATTCAGGTTCAACAGCAACAATCTTAACATTAGGATTCTTAGCCTTGAGAGCCTCGCCATTACCTGTTATAGTACCGCCTGTGCCAACACCTGCAACAAAAATATCAACCTTGCCATCAGTATCTCTCCAGATTTCTTCAGCAGTAGTCTTTTTGTGAATTTCTGGATTAGCCTCATTTTCAAACTGCTGTGGAATTATAGCGTTTCCATATTCCTCAACAAGTGCATTAGCCTTTGCAATAGCACCCTTCATACCCTCTGCACCAGGGGTCAACACAACCTCAGCACCAAGTGCTGAAACAATCTTTCTACGCTCAATACTCATTGTTTCAGGCATTGTAAGAATAAGTCTTAAACCCTTTGAAGCAGCAACAAACGCAAGTCCAATGCCTGTATTACCACTTGTAGGCTCAATAATAACAGTATCCTTGTTAATCTTGCCATTAGCAATGCCTTTTTCAATCATAGCATAAGCAACTCTGTCCTTAACGCTTCCGAGAGGGTTAAAATACTCAAGCTTTGCAATAATCTTAGCATCAAGATTATTATTAGCTTCATAGTTTGTGATTTCGAGTAAAGGTGTATTTCCAATAAGGTCTGTAAGTTTAGTAGCAATTTTTGACATAATATCTATCTCCTCTAATAATATATTTTTATTTAATTCAGATTATGATTAGGGATTATACGCGGCAACATCGAAAGTCGATATAAAGCATCTTTTCTATTCTCCTGTATTCCTATCTTTTTAGTATGTTTTACTGTGATTACATTATATGACGATTCAAACTATTTGTCAATAGCTTTTATTTATATTTTTAAAACTTTCTAAAAAAGCGGAAATCCATATTTTTATAAAGGATTTCCGCTTTAACTTTTATCATTATGTGAGTTTGATAATAACCTTTAGCTCATAATAATCTTGAAAAAGATTGGGCAAAATTTTAAATTGTCTTAGAAAATCTCTCAATTATTCTTCCTCATCATCAGAAAGCTCCTGATTATAGAATAGCCAGCTATTCTTTCCTTTATGCTTTATCGAGAAAAGTGCTATCTTAGAATTACTATAAAGCTCATCAAAGTTAGCCCCATCGTGTGGATAAATTGAAATTCCAACACTTCCAGAAACTGAAATAAGATTATCTCCAGACTCAAAATCCTGTTTTAAGATATTACAAATACTTTCAGCTCTCTTTGGAAGAATATCATTACTCTCTAAACATTTTATAAAGATAACGAATTGGTCTCTGCCTACTCTGCCGATAAGGTCATATTCTCTGAAAAGTTTTTTGAGTCTTTTTGTTATATCCTTGAGAACAGCATCAGCAAAAATCTGTCCCATTTGGTCATAAACATTTTTGAAATTATCTATATCAACAATCATAAAGGCATGTATGCCTCTTTCGCCTTCTACAGTCTGTAAGAAATCATCAATTTCATATTTAAGATTATCTTTATTAAGCAGTTGAGTCAGAAAATCGTGTTTAAGCATATTTTTCATATTCTGATGCTCACGCCTTTCATCATCAATATCGCTTTCAAAGCCGATAACTGAATCTGGCAAACCTTGTTCATTAAAAATGCAAGTAAATCTCAGCTTGCTCCAACGATAGTTGTCGCTTATAGATTTTTTTATAATTCTTACAAAACACTCTGCATCATGATAACCAGCTCTTACAGCTAAAAGCTTATTAAGATATTTCTGTCTGTCCTCTGGATAAATAAACTCGCAATTTTTAATATAT
Organism: Pseudoruminococcus massiliensis; assembly: GCF_900291955.1. Classification (GTDB taxonomy): domain Bacteria; phylum Bacillota; class Clostridia; order Oscillospirales; family Acutalibacteraceae; genus Pseudoruminococcus; species Pseudoruminococcus massiliensis. Next base: position 218,953 of record NZ_OLMR01000002.1, read on the forward strand.
TCTATTGGATTTTCTGTTGGAGGCTCTATGCCATATATTTCCTTGAAAGAATCTGAAAACCACACTGCATCATTACTAAGTTGCCAACGAAACAGAACGAACTTCATATCCTTGAAAATTTCACTATACATATTTGTTGTAAGTGCAAGCTCATATTTTTCGTGGCAAATCATAGGAGCTTTTGGCATAGTCTTTGTAAGTTCTCTTTCCATTCTAAAAGCATCTAAATTCAGTAACTTAGAGCTATGATATGCAAATTTATTGCATCCAAACTTTTTAACAGTTTCTATTATCGCAGAACTCAGATTATATGGAAGTATAATAGAAACTCCACTTGATGTAAAATAATCAAAAACAAATTTAAGCAATTTATTAGGATAATAACCATCAATAATCCCACTTATAAAGCTTGCTGAGAAAGATACCGAATCAAAAAGCTTTTCACTAAAACACTTTATATTGATATACTCTAAACCAAAGCCAAATAGACCAAGCTTAAAACCAAATGAATGAATCGCTGATGAGAAGTTGACAAGTTCCCTATGGCTCATAGTGTTCAGCATATCTTGTGTTATGTTTATAGTTATATTCCTACAATTTAATGGATGTTCAGAAAGAAAATTCTCGATATTTTTTAAAAGAACAGGTGCATCTATGCCTTTAAACATAGTATAAAGTGATATTTCAGGCAATATATCACAATCCTTTTGAAGCTCATATAATCCAAGCAAAAGGCGTTTAATACTATTCAAACCAAGAACTGTTATATTATCAGCAACAGATACCATTTCACAAAGCTCATTAAATGTATATGTAATATCCGTACTTGGCAATTCCAGATAATCATAAGAAATAATACTCTCTGTTTCAGAATCTATTAATGGAGAAAATACTCTTTTAAAGTCATAAATATTAACACGCTCTTCATTAGAAATAAGCGAAAGTGAGGGATTTTCTTCAAAGGATTTTCGCATCTCTTTATTATAGAAAAGATACATATCCTTGCCACGAAGCTTTGACATCTCTGTTGCAAAATCAGCATTATTCATAAGTTCAGTAAAGTTTGTTCCATCATTAGGATACTGTGCAACACCTATGCTTACCGAAATATTATGTTTGCTCAATAAATAATCGAACGACATATGCATAGATTTATAAAGTTCTTCGACCGCATTCAGGAGTTCTTTTACATCAAGGCAATCACGCAAGAAAATCACAAAATTATCTGAACCAATTCTTGCAATTAATGAATTGGTTTCAAAATGCTCCTTTAATTTTTCAGCAACCTTACAGAGAACTTCATCTCCAAAAGTAGTATTTGTAGCAGAATTTAAAGCCTTAAAATCATCTATATCTATATTTATCAATATATGCATACCATCTTTGCCAGAATGCGTAAGATAATCATCAACAGCTTTTCTTAGATAGTTCACATTCCAAAGACCTGTAAGATTATCGTGCTGAACATTATAGCGGTCATCTCCGTTTTTAGAGTTTTTCTCACTGATTTTAGATGCACAACAATATAGCTTTCTAAGCTTACCATCCTCACAGAAAGGAATTACTATACAACGATACCAACGATAGGCTTTTTTTCCTATAATAAATCTGCCATCAAATTCAAGCTTTTCTTTTCCCTTATCAACAGCCCTCTGCACATTGCTAAGACGAAAAATTTTCTTAAAAGCAACCACATCATCAGCATGACAAGATGATGACATCATAGTTACAGCCTCGGTATAATTTTTAGGAAAATAATTATACATCTTTTCCCAATTGCCCTTACGAACATAAAAATTATCATGCTTTAAATCGCATTCAAATACAATGTCATTTATTCTATAAAAGATTTGGCAATCTCTTTCATGAGTTTCTTTTGCTACCTGTTTCTGACGATCTAAAGCCTTTATAAGCTCTTCTCTGCCCATATTAGCATAAATACTCATAGCAGTATCACTAAAGTTGCGTTTGGTCATATTATCGGCTGCTTTAATAGAGCCTTTCGTTTGATTATTTTTATCAATATGGGCTTTATCTGCATATATTCTCGCAAGCTCTTCAAACTGCGGAAGAACAAGATTAAAGCATTCCATAAGCTTTTCGGAAAACACACCACATGCACCATTTTTAATCATTTCTACGGCTTGTTTATGCGGTATTCCAGCTTTGTATGGTCTATCACTGGTCAAGGCATCATAACAGTCCGCAACAGAAACAACCTGTGCACAGATTGGAATGTCATCTCCTTGCAAGCCATCAGGATAACCCATTCCGTCCCATTTCTCATGATGATAACGGCAAATATTATAACAGTACTGAAAATATTCATTTTTTTCCTGCAAATCAAGTAAATTAAGAATCTCACAGCCCTTTGTTGTATGCTCTTTCATTATGCGAAATTCATCATATGTAAGTCGTCTTGGCGCAAGAAGTATTGCATCTGGAATAGCTATCTTACCTATATCATGAGTTGATGATGCTGAAACTATAAGATTAATTTTGCTTTCAGTAAGATTATATTCCGGGCATCTTTCAGCAACAACACGCAAAAGAATTTCAGTAAACTTGCGTATTCTATGAACATGCTTTCCGCTTTCAACATCACGATATTCAATAACAGTGCTAAGAGTATCAAGCATAGTATTATTCATATTATTAATAGTACTCTGCTGTTGATGAATTTTTTCATTCTGTTGCATTAAATAAGTTGCCTGCTTTTTCAGGAGTGTTTCAAGCTTATTTTTCTGCTCATAAAGCTCAACCAGATTATCAATTCGCCTTAAGACCGCATGAGGGTCAAATGGTTTCTCAATAATATCACAAGCGCCATATTCATGTCCGTTAAACAATGATTCATCATTAAATTCTGCACTCATAAGAACAGTTGGAATAATATTTGTTATACCAAAATCCTTTAGTTCTCTTAGTGTCTCTACACCATCTTTTTTTGGCATAATCATATCAAGCAAAATAACAGCTATTTTATCATTGTTTTCATCAGCAATAGCTACTGCATCATAACCATTATCAGCCTCTAAAATTCTATACTTATCTTTGAAGAGTTCTGAAAGAATAGCTCTATTCATTTCTATATCATCAACAATCAAAATAGTATCTCGATTTGCCATTATCTCACCACCTTATATATTAAAGTTTTCGATAAAATCTATTATATTAGAATAATCATCTTTTAGTTTTTCAAAGAGAATTATTGCATCACTTACACTATTATTTTTTATTTTTTTAAGTAACTCACGAGAATCATTATATAAATCAGTAAAGCTAAGATTTCCAACAATAGCCATAAAAGTTATGAGCAAATTTTGCGATTGCCACAATTTATCGGCCTTAAATGAATTTATAAAATTAGTATAAGTATTATCTTCAGGAAATGAATTAAAATACTTTAAATACAATTCTTCGTTTTCTGAAAATCTTTCAAGAGCCATATCAATATCAATATTATTCTCTCTAAAGAAAGCTTTATTTTCTTTGGTCACAAAAAAGACCTCCTACTTTATTCTACAATATATTATACATAAAAAATTAAAGTTTGTATAGTCTTTTTTATGCAAATACTTCCAAATATTTTTCTAAAAAGATATTAATCTCTAAATTTTGCTATTCTTAAAATTTTCAACATAATAAAATCCTCGTTGCCTTATTTGCATTAAAGTAGTATAATAATTTATATTATCAATAAATTGGAGAGTATTGAAATGAAACTTTTATCAATAGAAAGCTCTTGCGACGAAACAGCCGCAGCCGTTGTTGAAGATGGCAGAAAAATTATTTCTTCGGTAGTTTCTTCACAGGTTGAGGAGCATAAAAAATATGGTGGTGTTGTTCCTGAGATAGCCTCTCGCCGGCACTGCGAAAATATAAATGGTGTTGTCGAAAAGGCTCTTGCTGATGCAAATTTATCACTTAATGAGCTTGATGGCATTGCTGTAACGCACGCACCTGGTTTAATCGGCGCTTTACTTGTCGGAGTAAATTTTGCAAAAGGCTTATCTTTTGCAACAGGACTTCCGCTTATACCTGTGCATCATCTCCGCTCACATATCGCAGCTAATTACCTTGCTCACGAAAAACTCAAGCCGCCTTTTCTCTGCCTTGTCGTTTCTGGTGGACATAGCCATATAGTTGAGGTTATCGACTACACTACGCTTAGAATTGTTGGTAAAACTCGTGATGATGCCGCTGGAGAAGCATTTGACAAGGCTGCTCGTACAATGGGTATGCCTTATCCTGGCGGTATTCACCTTGATAAGAAAGCTGAAAACGGAAATCCTCTCAGCTTTAAGCTTCCACACCCTCATGTTGACGGTTCTCCTTATGATTTCAGTTTTTCTGGCTTAAAAACTGCTGTAATAAATCTTATCCACAATGCCGAACAAAAAGGCGAAATACTTTCAGTTGAGGATTTGAGTGCATCTTTCAGAAAGGCTGTTACTGATTGCTTAATTGAAAATTTCATCAAAGCCGCAACAGACCTCGGCTACAATAAGCTTGTTATGGCTGGCGGAGTTTCAGCAAACTCACTTCTAAGACGCAGACTTCAAGAAGAATGTGAAAAGCGTAGCTGGGAATATTACTATCCACCACTCAATCTTTGTGGAGATAACGGTGCAATGGTAGGTGCTCAAGGCTATTATGAATTTCTTGCTGGTCATACCGCTGGTATGGAGCTTAATGCACGAGCAACTATGAGCATAGATTATTAGACAACAAAAAGGAGCTATACGGATTTTCTCCCGTATAGCTCCTGATTTTTTTGCTTATTTACGCTTTTTTCTTCTTACGCATAAGGATTACAGCTGCTAATGCACCAGCTGCAAATATCGCAGCTATTGCAACTGCATTGTTATTATCTCCTGTATTAACAGCATTTTTGCCTGTTTCACTTGGGGTTTTAACGCTATCTGTATTATTTGTATCACCATTGTTATTTGATTTATTTGAATCACTTGTAGTATTGCTTTCTTCACTACTTGATTCAGTTGTATCAGCAATCAAAGCATAGATAGAAAGATGGTCAGTAGTAAACTCATAATTTCCATTATTATAGGTTGCATTCATATCAACCTTTGTGCCATCTTCCTTTATCCAATATACCTTGCAGTTTGCATTGTCACTTGGAATTGAAACTATTATTGTTCCATTTGGCTGAATATTATCGCCGTTTTCATCTTTTAGAGTTATATCATAAGCTGCAACGGCATTTTTAACAGTGGCTTCTTCTACATTGAGTGTTACACCGTCATCAAAAGTACCCTTAACGGATATGTTATTAACCTTGCTTGTTAATACCTTTGAGTTAATATCTACAAATGGTATATTATTTTCTTTAGCATATGTTTCAGCGGTACTTCCGACATAGCCATAGATAGTTAAATCCTGAACATCACCAAACGCTCTATCTACTATCTCCGCAGCACTATTTAGAACTGTTACATCTTTCAAGTTATCACAATTAGAAAATGCACCACTAGCTATCTTTTCAACACTATTAGGTATTACAATATTTGTAAGACTTTTACAAGCATTAAATGTATAGTTTCCTATCAGTGTAACATTATCAGGGATTTTTATATCTTTTAGAGTTGTGCATCCATCAAAAACACTATTATCTAGAGATGTAACACCATCAGGTATATTAATACTTTCCAATCCTGAACAATCTGCAAAAGCATTTGACTCTATTTCTGTAACACTATCAGGAATTGTAATATTTTTAAGTCCTGTACAACCTGAAAAAGCACCACAACCTATGGTATTAACACTATTAGGAATTGTCACATCTGTCAACCCTGTACAGCCCGAAAATGTATACCAAGGTATCGTTGTAATACTGTTAGGAATTGTTATATTTGTTAAGCTTGTACAATATGAAAATATTCCTGCACCATCTCCATCTTCAATAAGCACAACGCTATCAGGAATATTTATATCCTTTAACTTTGTGCAACTTAAAAAAGCACGGTCACATATTTCTTGTACACTATCAGGAATTTCTATACTTTCGATAGATTTATTAACTGCAAATGCACTTTCACCAATAGTTACTACACTATCTGGAATGGAATATTTTGCGTCAGCTTTTTTACCTGGATAACGAATAAGCTTGGTTTTATCCTTATTAAATAAAACGCCATTTTCTGAACAATAAAAATTATTATTGTTTGATACAGTAATATATTCGCAATTATCAAATCCCTCGTTTGATATTTCTTTAACAGGGAAACCATGAATCTCATCAGGTATTGTTATACTTTCATCAGAACCGAAATAGCCCAAAATAGTTACTGTGTCATCATCTTCAAGGCGGTATCTAAAATCGTTATATGTACTTTCTCCATTAATAGCTACTACGATATTTGTGTTACCATTGCTATCTTCTACACTTTCTCCAGTAGCCTTATATACTTTACCATACTCAAGCTCAGGGTTCTTTCGAGCCTGTGTTTCGTCTGACTTTGGAACAGTATATCCACCGTCAATATTCTGTGTCTGAACACCGTTGTCGCCATTATTGATAATAATACCCGTTGGAAAGACACCATACCAAGTATATGAGTATATGTTACCCTCAACATGAGTAGCCGCATCACCTGGCCAATCACCGTTCAGATTGCCCGACTCGTTCCAAGCATGAACTTTAATGTTATCGCCCCAGAAATCAAGATTCAAATTCTCCAATAACTTATCTGACGGCTTCGCAAAATAAACAGTGTTATTCGAGTCGAAATCAATTGATGTTGCTGAAACATTATACGGCAAAGTCGTAAATGCTCCAATGGTTAGCATTGATGATAAAACCAGTGCTGTAATCTTTTTACTCTTTTTCATAAATAAAACCTCCTAAAATTTTGTTTCTAAAGTATATATAACTTCCCCTTTGGGAACATTATATTTTATGAACTGTTACATCATTATTATATGAAGTAATAATTCATTTGTCAAGCCATTTTTACATCATTTTTATGAGGCGTTACTTCATATTATAATATAACTAATAATACATTCAGGAGAATCAGCAATGAAAAAAGAAATCAATGTAGTATTAGGTCAACGAGTGAAAGAACTAAGAAAACAAAACGGATATACAAGAGAGGAATTTTCTGAAATGTTATCTGTAAGTCCCCGTTTTCTTGCAAGTGTAGAATGTGGAGAAGTCGGAGTTTCTATATCTACTTTAAAAAGTATATCATTACTTCTTAAAGTTCCAACAGACTATCTAATTGGCATAAGCAACCCAGAAGATACAGACCTTTCACGACAGCTTGCTATAAACAAGATAGACAGCATCGATGATAAATATCTTTGCTGTGTCAATACATTTCTTGACTGTATAATTGATGTTACTAAGACATAAACTATCCTCAGGAAGTGAACACTTTGGAAAATAAGGTCTGTAAATGCCGTTGGAAAAACTGCAAACGATATGGCAACTGCAAAGAATGTATAGAACACCACCAAAAGAATAATAAATATCCGCTCCCATACTGTATGCGAAAACCTAACAAAAAAGATAAAGACAAATAGAAAAAGCTCCACTCACCGAGATTTCAGTGAATGGAGCTTTAGCTTTTATAGATTTAAATTTTTTATTAGTCTATTTCGTTGCCAGGAAACTTAGGAATACCTGCAAGACCAGCCTTGAGGTCATCATCTGTTGGAATATAGTCTGTCATAAGTCCATCGTGGAACTTTTCATATGCAACCATATCAAAGTAACCTGTACCAGTAAGACCGAATACGATTGTCTTTTCTTCGCCTGTTTCTTTGCACTTGAGTGCCTCATCAATAGCAACTTTAATTGCGTGACTGCTTTCAGGAGCTGGAAGTATACCTTCAACTCTTGCGAATTGTTCAGCAGCTTTAAAGACTTCTGTTTGCTCAACAGCACGAGCCTCCATAAGTCCATCATGATAAAGCTGTGAAAGAACATTATTCATACCATGATAACGCAAACCACCTGCATGGTTAGCTGATGGAATAAATCCACTGCCGAGTGTATACATCTTAGAAAGTGGGCAAACCTTACCAGTATCGCAGAAGTCATATACAAACTTACCTCTTGTAAGGCTTGGGCATGATGCTGGCTCAACAGCGATGAAGTGATAATCAGCCTCTCCTCTGAGCTTTTCACCCATAAATGGTGAAATAAGTCCGCCGAGGTTAGAGCCACCACCTGCACAACCGATGATAATATCAGGCTTAATGCCATACTTATCAAGAGCAATTTTTGTTTCAAGACCAATAACTGACTGATGCAAAAGTACCTGATTTAGAACGCTGCCGAGAACATAGCGATAGCCCTCTGTGTTTGTTGCAACTTCTACTGCCTCAGAAATTGCACAACCAAGGCTTCCTGTTGTGCCAGGGAATTCCTCAAGAATCTTGCGTCCGATATTTGTCTGATTAGATGGTGATGGAGTTACACTTGCACCATAAGTACGCATAACCTCACGACGGAAAGGCTTTTGCTCATAAGAAACCTTAACCATATATACCTTGCAATCGAGGTCAAAATATGAACAAGCCATAGAAAGAGCAGTTCCCCACTGGCCAGCACCTGTTTCAGTTGTAACACCCTTCAAGCCTTGTTTCTTTGCATAATATGCCTGTGCGATTGCAGAATTAAGCTTATGGCTTCCGCTTGTGTTATTACCCTCAAATTTATAGTAAATCTTTGCCGGAGTCTGGAGCTTTTTCTCAAGACAATACGCACGAGTAAGTGGTGACGGACGATACATTCTGTAGAAATCAAGAATTTCTCGTGGAATATCAATATAAGGGTCTGTATCGTCAAGCTCCTGCTGAACAAGCTCATCACAGAAAACATGACCGAGCTCCTCGGCTGTCATAGGTTTGAGAGTTGCAGGATTGAGAAGTGGAGCAGGCTTATTTTTCATATCTGCTCTGACATTATACCACTGCTTAGGCATTTCGCTTTCTTCAAGGTATATTTTGTATGGGATTTCTTTTTCGCTCATTATATTTTGCTCCTTTCAAGCATAAATAAAGATTTAGACTTTATAAGCACATTTTTGTATATAATAACACATTTTCATGTATTTCGTCAAGCATGTAGCAAGGCTATTTAAGGCTTTTTATTTGCCTTAATCAAATCTTTTATTGACGAAGATATTCCAGCAAACATTACACACGGAATTACTCCACAAAAGGCACGAAGCCATATATCAAAAGGTGTTCCCTCGTGTGTGATAAAATAATAAACAATTATAGAAAGCCACATTTGAAGCTGTCCAAAGCAAGCAGAATAAGTCAACGCCCATATGCTTTGCTTTGAAAATATTCCTATAAAAACTCCTACAATTGCAAATACGATTGGAACAAACCAAAAACTCAAAAAATTCATTCCAAAACCAAATAACGAAACCGTAGAAAGTGGAGTTGCACCAAGTAAATCAAGCAATAGAGATGTTGCTACTCCTGCAAAGAAAAATATTCCACAATTTCTTGCATTATATCTTCTAACCCTCATATTATCCCCTTTTCTTTTAATATTCCATATTATTAAGCGTTCTTTTTGACAACATAAATACTAAAAAAGCTATTATAAAATTACAGATTGCCGCTGGGAAACATAACCTTGCCGCAAAAAATACATTATATGCACCTTGCATTGATGAGAGGAAAAACAAAGCCAAGGATACTGCTATTCCTGGAACTAATGCAATAAACAGTAAAATCATATATACAACCATAAGTACTCCCCTATTTCCTGCCTTACCCATAAACCTTTGAACAAGCACATTAATAGATGTATATAAAAGTCCACAGCTAAAATATGTTGTTATACAAGCTAAAATATCAAGCGGATTTGCACTAAATACTATTCCACCAACTATAAACGCTGCTGCTCCGTCAACAAGTGGTTTTATTACACTTGTAGCACAAGACATAATAAGCTTTTTAACCGGGCTTGCAGGAACCATAAATATATATGGCTTTTGTAATTCCTTTATCCAATCATCTGATACGGTAAAAAAGAACTGTACGTAGCAAGAAAGAACTGCAACTATTGTTAGTATTGTAGATGAATTTAAATTTTCACTATCACTAATAGTTTTTAATGCAAAGCCAACTATCAATACAAATGCTGTCAAAAACGCTGTATTCACATTTACAAAGGGGATAAATGAGCGTCTTGACATCTCTCTAAGCTGTTTATAAAAAAATACAGACGCACCAGAACCTCTATTTATGCCAATTCTGCCAAGCTTGATTTTCTTTTTATCACTCATCATATTCTTATCGCTGACCTTGCCAGTTTTTATTGCATTGCGAAATTCATAAACGCTTTCGGTCTTTTGCAAGACATCTTCATAGTAATCAGCCTTACTGCGAATAAATACAACTATTGCAAAAATAGTAAATAATGCAAGTAAACTGCTATAAACCAATATGTTAGTTATATTACCTGTTATTATCCCTATAAACATACCGCTTGTCCAGCCAACTATGGGAATATAATTCAAATATGGCAAGGATACTGCTGAAAGAATATTTTCGTATGTAAATCCATTTGAAAAAAGCTGCAATAATACAATAGCTATCGGAAAGGCTATTATAAGATATATCGCATATTTCATCATTCTTATTCGTGTTGGTCTGCCATTGCAAACACAGAAAATTAAAATCGTAATCATCTGCACTTCAAACAGCATTACACCTATACCAAGCAACAGCAAAACAGCGTCCCATATCGTAAGCGAAAAATACTGAACTGCCATTGCACCATATGAAACGAAGCATACAAGCAATAATAAAATTGTTGCCATCTGTCTGCCAACACCATATATAAGAATCTTCTTTTCAGAAATAGGTGCTGTAAAAACATTAGCAACATCACTCATCTTGAAAAAAGTTGTAGAGGCATTTGTACCTTTAAGCATAATAGGAACGCTTATAAAATAAAGTATTAAGAGATATGCTCCCTGCAATATCCGAAAATCAAAATGTGTTTCTTCCTCGCTGATATTACTTGTCATTGCAGTAATAATACCACTAACTGTTGTCAAAGCTATAAAAATATAAACTATCAGTTGCATAGGGTGATGAAATATATCAATTATTCCATTTTTTATGGTTTTTCTTAGCATATAAACAATGGCTTTCATACATACCTCACTGTGAAACTTTCTCGGTTATATTGAAAAATAGTTCCATTAAATCCTCGCCATTTTTTTCAACAGTTTCTCTTGTTCTTTCTGCTTCTATACGACCCTCCATCATTATGAGAACCTTATCCCAAAGTTCGCTGACGCTTTCGAGCATATGTGTACTAATAATTATAGACGCACCCTGCTTTTTAAGTTCAAGAATCATAGCTTTAAGTTCTTTTATTGCGTGAGGGTCAAGACCCACAAACGGCTCATCAAAAAGCACAGCCTTTGGCTTTATCAGCAATGCACAACAAATACTTACTTTCTGCTGCATACCCTTTGAAAGCTCTTTGCCAAGCTTATTCTTTTTATCTATAAGCTGAAAACGCTCCATAAGTTTTTCAGCGTCATTCTGCCAATCTTCAAGCAAATAAGCTCTTGCAATAAACTCCATATGCTCCCAAACCGTAAGCAAATCAAAGGGAGCTGGAAGCTCAGGAATATACCCTGTAATTCTCTTAGCCTCAAGGCTTTTATTTTTAAAACCGCAAATTTCTATTTCGCCATCATATCGCAAAAGTCCGGCTATGCACTTAATAGCAGTTGACTTTCCCGCACCATTAGAACCTGCAAGCACAGCAATTTCTCCTGAATCTACTATAAATGAGATATTATCGTTTGCGTGGGTATTTTTATATTTTTTGGTAAGATGAGATACATTTATCATAGTCAAATATACCCTTTCACATATAATATTAAAGGTTTCGCCTATGCAAAAGCATAAAACAAAACCCTAATTTTTAATATATTCCCTGAACTGTAACCTCTCCTGAGTTTACAGCTATTTTTTTACCATTTTCAAGGCAAACAACAAGCTCACCATCAGCCGTAATATCAACGGCTTTACCTGTAAGTTTTTCACCGTTTCTTACGAGTGAAACTTCTCTGCCGATTGTTGCGCACATACTTTTATAAAGCTTTAAATCGTCTTGAGAAATTCCAAAAAGATATGACAAAATAGTTTTATCAAGAGTAGCTATTATTTCATGCATAAGCTCTGAAAGGTCTGGTTCACTTTTAGTTTCTATTTTTAAAGATGTTGCTTTATAAGCAATTTCTTCTGGAAAGCTTTCTTGCAAAACATTTATTCCAATTCCTATGACAACAAAATCAACCATATCTGTCTGTGCGGTCATTTCAGTGAGTATTCCGCAAATCTTTTTATTACCAACTATAACATCATTCGGCCATTTAATTTTGGCATCAAGTCCCGTAAATTTTCTTATTGCAAGACAAACACCCAAACCAGCTGCTAAAGTTATACCTGAAACATCACTCGGAGGAAGCTCAGGTCTTAACAAAAATGAAAAATAAACCCCACCTTCATTAGAAGCCCATTTTCTTCCAAGTCTACCTTTTCCTGCTGTTTGTTCGCAAGAAATGACAACTAAACCACTCCTTGCATTTTCGTGAGCTTTGCGTTTAATTTCTTCATTTGTAGAATCGACAGTTTTAAGTGTAATTATTTCTGTACCTACCACCTTGACATTAAGCCCTTCACTTATAGTACTTGCATTAAGTACATTTGGCTTTTTTACAAGCTTATATCCCTTATTTGTAACAGAATCAATCTCATAGCCATCATCTCTCAGGGAATTAATTGCTTTCCAAATGGCTGTTCTTGAAACTCCAAGAATTTCACTCAATTTTTCTCCTGAAATATATTCTCCTTCTTTTAAAAGAAGCAACACTTTTTCTTTCATAATATCACCGATATATAAACTTGAAATTTAGTTTATACCCTTTGTAAAATCTATTTCAATGGATATATTATAGCATTTTTCAACAAATCAATCAATAGTTTCAATTCTATTTTGGATATTAAATAACACAACATACTCTAAGTATTAAAATTGTTTTTTAAGAACGCTATTATAAACTTCATAGTATATCAAAAGGCGATAGGTAAAACCTATCGCCTTCAAAATCTTGGTGGGAGAGGGTGGATTCGAACCACCGAAGCCGAAACAACAGATTTACAGTCTGCCCCATTTGACCGCTCTGGAACTCTCCCATATGTAAGGGCTGTCTTTTGAACAGCCCTCTTTTTAGTCTGGAGCTGGTGGACGGATTCGAACCCCCGACCTGCTGATTACAAATCAGCTGCTCTACCAGCTGAGCTACACCAGCATCTCCCTGACGCTCATATATAATAACACACTCTATTCTGTTTGTCAACACTTTTTTCAAAAAAATTTAATTTTTTTGAAAAATTTTTTAAGACTACTTTTCCCACTCAAACTCTCTCAATTTGCCATTCTCAAGAAGCTCTGGATAATCCCATTGTCTGAGTATTTCATAAACTCCAATCGCAACTGAATTAGATAAGTTCAGACTTCTTGCCTCATCAATCATCGGAATACGAACTGTTGTTTTTGGATTATCATGCAAAAGCCATTCAGGCAAGCCCTTTGTTTCTTTACCGAAAAGTATATAGCAGCCGTCAGGATATGAAATATCCGTATGTTTTTGCGGAGCTTTTGTTGAGAAATAATAATATTTTCCGCCCTTTGTACGCTCAAAGAAATCATCAAGACTCTTATAGTAGGTTATATCCAAAAAATGCCAATAATCAAGACCAGCTCTTTTAAGCTTTTTATCATCAACTTTAAAGCCCATAGGTTCTACAAGATGAAGTCTTGCACCTGTTGCTGCACAGGTTCTTGCAATATTACCTGTATTCTGCGGAATTTCAGGTTCAACTAAAACAATATTTAATTCTGCCATAAAATTTTCCTCCATATAAAACATAAATAAATGATAATACTTTGCAAAGGATAAATCAAGAGCCTTAATTCTTGAAGTTCAAAACTGGTAAATTTTTCAAGGCTTAAATTCAGCAAAAGGAAGAACACTATGAATATGATTAATTTCATACTTTTTATTTGGAGGTCAACAATTATGGTTAAGAATACAATGAATGTTGTTAAAGGTATCGGTGCAGGTCTTATTGCAGGAGCTGTTGTAGGTTATGTAGGTAGTCAGATGAAGCAACAGCCAAAAAAGACCAAGAAGAAGGCTGTACACGCTGTGAATGCCGTAGAAAGCCTTCTTGATAATGTGCAGGCAATGCTTAAAGGCTAAAAAAGACAAATATTAAGGGCTGTCGCATCTACGATAGCCCTTAAAGTTTATTCAGATTTAATTTTATTCAGATTTTGTTGAATTACCTGTATTTGCAGATTGTATATTATTCATATCTAAGCCCAAGAAAAGGTTATCTGAGCCATAGTATGTAGGCATCTTTCCGTCCCACTTGTCTATAAATTCAAGATAAATAATACTCTGAGAAATCTGCTCGTTTTTGAGCTTCATTGCCTCGGCCTCACCTTTTGCTTTTGTAACAGCCTGTTCCGCTTCAGTTTTTATTCTCTCAAGGTCATATTTTGCTTTTAAGGCGTTTTGTTCTGCAATCTGCTTTTCCTCTATTGCAGTATTAAAAGCATCTGTAAAGTCAAAATTGATGATATTAAAACTATCTACAAGGATATATTTCTCGCTTAGTTTCTTTTGAAGAAATTTTTTCATTTCTTCAGAAACCTCAGTGCGCTTTGTTATAAGCTCCTCGGCGGTGTATCTTGATGTAACAGACTTTATACACTCAGAAATTGCTGGATTTATAACCGTAGATTCATAGCTCATACCGATTTTCTGGTATAAATCTGCTACATGGTCTTGGTTTACACGATAGTTCACTGCAATAGAGCTTTTAATTGTTTGTAAATCCTTACTCGCAGAGGAATTATCCTTAGATTCATATTTCTTAACTCGAACATCAATAATCTCTGCGTTTTGAACAAATGGTATCTTAAAATTAATACCCTCATTCATAACTGCCCCTGTAACCGCTCCCATATTGAGTGTAACACCCTTATGACCAGCTGGAACTATTGTTATTGATGCAATAGATATTGCCACAATAAGTAATAACGCAACACAAACGCCAACAATAATCTTAACTTTTTTTCCATTGGGATTAACAGTAAAAACTTTCTTTCCTTCTTCAGCCATAATTAAATTCCTTTCATTAATAAGCACATAAAATACAAATATTTCTTTTTTCGTATTTTAGAAAGCATTATATCATACAAAATTTAAATATAAATTCTGTATAAGAATTATAAGCAATTTAATTATTTTTTAATATATTTTAAATTTTAAATATATCAATTATTCTCAATTCAAAATAAAAATTCCCACAAGAATAATCTTGCAGGAATTTTTGAAATTTAATTTTTATTTAACTGTTACTGTGAAATACTTTGTAACAGTTTTGCCATTAGCATCAGCAATCTTAACTGCATACTGATAAGTAATTGCTCTTGCAGGCTTATGGCTAAAGCTTGTAGCTGTTGTTGTGCCTGTAAGTGCAGTGTTTGTTGATGGTTTGCAATAGTACTTATATTTATAAGGAGCAGTACCGCCTGTTGCATTTGCTGTCATTGTTATTGTCTGTCCCTTAGTAATTGTTGTTGCGCTGATTGTTGAATTATTTGTAAGTGTTGTTGAAGCAGAAGCATTAACCTTTACATCAAAGTACTTTGTAGCTGTTTTACCATTAGCGTCAGCAATCTTAACTGCATACTTATAAGTAATTGCTCTTGCAGGCTTATGGCTAAAGCTTGTAGCTGTTGTTGTGCCTGTAAGTGCTGTATATTTTGAGCTGCCCTCTGGCTTGCAATAATATCTATACTTATAAGGAGCAGTACCACCTGCTGCATTTGCTGTCATTGTTATTGTCTGGCCCTTAGTAATTGTTGTTGCACTGATTGTTGAATTATTTGTAAGTGCTGTTGAAGCAGAAGCATTAACCTTTACATCAAAGTACTTTGTAGCTGTTTTACCATTAGCGTCAGCAATCTTAACTGCATACTTATAAGTAATTGCTCTTGCAGGCTTATGGCTAAAGCTTGTAGCTGTTGTTGTGCCTGTAAGTGCTGTATATTTTGAGCTGCCCTCTGGCTTGCAATAATATCTATACTTATAAGGAGCAGTACCACCTGCTGCATTTGCTGTCATTGTTATTGTCTGGCCCTTAGTAATTGTTGTTGCACTGATTGTTGAATTATTTGTAAGCTTTTGAGTTACTACTTCATTAACTGTAACAGTCTTGTTATCTGAAGCTGCATTTCCAGCGGAATCCTTAGCTGTTACATTAATTGTATAAACTCCAGCCTTTGATGGTTTCCATGTGCAGGTCTTAGCTGAACCATAAGCTTGAATTACTTCATCATTAGCTGAGAACTGATATGTAACAGAACCATTTTCGCCTGTGCTGCTTGCACTAAGAGTAACTGAATTGCCGAGGTCGATAGAAGATGCTGAGCTTGAAAGACTTACTTTAAGCTCTCCAGCAGGAGTTTCAGGGAGGTCAATAAGATTACCATCTACAAAGAGCTTCTTCTCTGTTGCAGCCATTTCAAGACCTGGCTTGTTTGCACCTGGAAGCTGTGTGCCTGAACCATCGCTGAAAATAACATTAACTGTTCCACTGAATTTATCAGGAAGCTCATATGTCCAGTAATCGCCGTCAACCTCTGTCATTGCAGTGCCTGGCCATGCACCATTGTTGCCGTCCTTTGCGTTATAAACATAAGCATAAACATTAGACCAACCGTAGCTTGCATTATCAAATGCTATGCCAGCCTTGCTAAGCTTTGGATAGCCTGTTCTTGGTGCTTTCTTTTTAAAGATAAATGTTTTTTCTTTACTTGTTCCGTCATCAGCAGTTGCCTTAATAGCAATTCTAACAGTCTCACCTGATGCAATAGAAGAACCTACTGTAATTGTCTTGCTGCCTGTGAAAGAACCCTTATCGCCTTCACTTGTTTCGTAAGTAGCAGATGTAGCATTCTCTACCTTCATAACAACATCAACAGAATCTGTCGTAAATGTTGTTGAACCGTCCTGTGCATTTGCTGAAATTTTAATAATTGTTGGTTCTACTGGAGATGGGTCAGCATATTGCTTTGTAGGATTATATACAACAGCAATACCGTCCTTGCTTCCAACTGTACCAGAAATTTCACCACCAGAAACAGTAAACTTATTGCCAGAAACCTGGTCTGTATAAGTGCCGTCTTTCATATTTACGCTAAAGCTTACATCGCCTGCGCCGTCCATCTTAGAGATGACAACACCGCTGTTGCCTCTTACACTATAAGCACACTCGCCTGAAGAACCAAGCTGTTCACTTTGACCTACGAAGAAATTATGGAATCTGTTGACCTCGACAACTTCCTTATCAGCCCAAGTCAATGTACCTACATCACCTATTTGAGTTTGGTCAGTCTGAGCCAAAATTTCTTCATAAGTTTGTCTTGACTCATAACCTGAAGTGTCATTTTTAAGAATATACTTTGAATAATATGGACGAGCAAAGAAAAGTGCTGTTGAATCCTTTCTTGAAGCAACCATAGCCCAAGTCTTTTTAATATCGCTGTCATTTACATCATAGGAGGAACCTCCACCCATATATGTATCGTGAGATTCTGCCCAAAGAACAGCCTTGTCGCCCTCACCTGCAATATAACCGCAGTAACCGCCTTGTGCAGCACCGCTTGCAGACTTATACTTTACGCTGTTTCTGATATTGTCACTTGTAGAGTTGTCTGTTAAGGACATCTTACTTCTGTAATAAGCCTCAGCATTTGCATCATCAATACGGTTAAGAACTTCGCCATAGAAATAAACACCATCATAGTGATTTACTTGCTTATAGTAATCTCTTGCACCGTCAAGAACTACATCCCAGAAATTACTTGCAAAAGCTGGGTTATCAGCAGGAGTTTCTATATGCTTAGCTGCGTCAAAACGGAAGCCGTCAGCACCACAGTCTATACATTCCTTCAAAAGGTTAAGTACCATCTGCTGAACCTTGCTATCGCCTGTATTAAGGTCAGGCATACCCATATTTCCTTGAGTAACATCAAAACGACCATCGCTTGAATGAACCCAAGATGTGCTTATATGCCAATAAGATGAATCTGTAAGCATATCAGGGTTCCAGAATTCACCTACCTGTGGAGAAATATCTCCCATAACTTCTTCAACGCTGCCGATTTTCCAGCCCTTGATATTGCCCATATGGTTAGCAACTATATCAACAATAACTCTTACACCATACTTTTCAGCTTCATCACACATAGCCTTAAATTCAGCCTTTGTTCCGAACCATGTGTGACCGTTGTCGCAGATTGACATAGTAACTGGCTGATAAACCTTCCACCAGTTGCCTTCGTAACCACCAGTACCGTCAGGAATACCTACATTGCCATAGGCAATACCTTCCCAATAGTAGTCCTTTGGCTGTGTGACAGGAGAAGTCTGAATAGATGTATATCCAGATGCAGCAATATCCTTCATATACTTTTTGATATTGCTATAAGACCAGTTCCAGCAGTGAAGAATAACGCCTTCCTGAGAAGATGGTCTAAGACCGTTATCAACAATAGCTGCTGCCTCTACTTTACTCTGCTCAAAATTAACCGCACTCAATCCTGAAAAAGCAGAAGTAATCATAGCCGCTGAGAGTGTAAACGCAGCAGCCTTTTTAGCAAACCCGCTTTTTTTAATTACTTTCACTAAAATTCCTCCAATTTTCTTTCCTTAAATAGCTTATGGGCGAAATATAGAATGCTTTTATTTTTGTACTATAATAACCTATCCTCCTTAATATAAAATCGTCTACATTCTTAAACTATTATATATTATCAATCATCTTATGTAAAGGACATAATTTGTTCATAATTCCCAATTAGCACAATTATTTCATTAAAAATTAATCATTAAAATCATTTTTTAGTTTATTTTGCCAAAAAAGCAAGCCCTAAATTCAGCTTATTGAATAACACAAAAACAACACAATATGCAAAATGCACAATGACATTTCTTTCAAAATGTCATTGTGCATAAATTTAAATTATAAATATCTAATTAAATTACATTAAAACTGTTATCTAAAGCTTATTATTTCATTCTGATAAATTCTTTTCTATCGCTGAAATAATAACCTCCAAAGCTTTAATTCTTGCATATAGCTTATCATTCGATTCAAGAACTGTCCATTCGGCAACCTCTGTTGTTGTTCTGCGGAACATTTCATCAACTGCTGATTCATACAGTTCCCATTTTTCTCGATTTCTCCAATCCTCATCAGTTATCTTCCAACGCTTTTGAGGATTTTCCTCTCGTTCCTTAAATCTTTTAAGCTGTTCGTCCTTATCAACATCTACCCAAAACTTAACAATGACCGCTCCCCAGCGTCTTAGCTCAGCTTCAAATTCATTCATCTCACGATATGCTCTTTTCCACTCATTTTCTGTGCAAAAGCCTTCTATTCTTTCAACCATAACTCTGCCATACCAACTTCTGTCGAATATAGCAATGTGTCCATCTTTAGGCAGACGCCTCCAAAATCTCCATAGATAATGATGAGCAAGCTCTTCTCGGTCAGGTGCAGCGATAGGATTAACAACATAGCCTCTTGGGTCTAAGGCTTCACTAACACGCTTAATATTTCCGCCCTTACCTGCTGCGTCCCAACCCTCATAAATTATAATAACAGGAATTTTCCTATTATAAATAACGCTATGCAGATATTCAAGACGCTTTTGAAGCTTATCAAGCTTTTTATTATATTCTGCCTTATCCATACTAAGTGTTAAGTCTATATCACTCAGAACAGGATAGTTTTTTAAAATCGGTTTAACGACTATATTAGGGTGAAGTCCTCTTTCATTTTCGACTTCGTGATTATCATATAGAGCCTCGCCAGACTCAACGCACTCAACTGCTCTTTTTAGCTGAGCTGTAATAATCTTATACATTTCAAGAACTGCATAATCATTCTGCTCTGATGGAATGACATTCCACCTTGCATAAGGTGTATTTGTTTTCAAAAGAAGTTCATCAATTTTCTTGAAGTATTTTTGATATTTTTCATTTTGTTTAAGGTCTTTTTTGCTTACCTTCCAAAGAGTATTTTCATCAGAACGCAATTCCTCAAAGCGCTCACTTTGTTTTTTCTTGCTTATATGCAAGAAAAATTTTAGAATAATGGTTCTGTTATCGGCAAGCTGTCTTTCAAAGGTGTTTACACTTTCAATCCTTTTTTCTATCTCCTCATCAGAAAGTCCGCCATTATAAGCGTCACTATAAATATCGCTATACCAACTCTTATTAAGAATCAGAATTTCCCCGTCCTTAGGGATATTATCCCAATAACGCTTTAAGAATGGATAACGCCTATCTACTTCCGTAGGAATTGTGCCAGAAAAAACATTAAAGTTTCTTGGGTCAAGCGGTTCAATAATTTTCTTAATAGCCGTACCTTTTCCAGCCGCTTCCCAACCCTCCATAAGTATTATCACAGAAATTTTATGCTTCTGAATAGTTCTCTGAAAAATTTCAAGCTCTGTTTTTAAAGGCTTGATTTTTAATTTATATTCGTTCTTATCAATTTTCTTAGAAAGATTAACTTCAGAAAGCATATTAAAATCTCCTTACTTCTTTTTATTATTCGAAGTGTGCTTTTTAATTGAATATGTAGTCTTTTTCTTTAAAGAACCTATAACCGATTTAGCCTCTCTACCCTTTTCACTATTAGGATTTACTGCATGAATAGGTGTAGTCACAAGCACCTTAGATGTCTTAATCTTATTCTTGGGGATTTTTCTCTTTCTTAAACGAACATGAACAACTCTTCTTAAAATTGTGTAAATAACCGAAACAATCGGGACTATAACAAGCATACCTACAAAACCAAATACCTTGCCACCAACGATAATTGATGTCATAACCCAAAGTGCAGGCAAGCCCATAACACTGCCAGCAACTCTCGGATAAATCAAGTTACCCTCAATTTGCTGAATAATAATCATCATAACAACAAACCATACAGCCTGTGTCGGATTTACAGTAAGAATCAGAAATGCACCGATAATTATACCTATTGTCACACCAAACATAGGAATCAAAGCCATAACTGCCACAATAACACCAATCATCATAGCATAAGGGAAACCAAATATAAGCATAGCTGTAACAGTAATTGTGCCAAGAATAGTACACTCTATCATAGAGCCTGCAACAGAACGGGAGAATGTTTCTCCTGTAAGCTTAAAGATTGAAACAACCATATCTGCCTTTTTTTCTGGAATAAAAGCATAAGTAAGCTTTTTAAACTGTGCATAAAGCTGTTCCTTTTTGAGCAAAAAGTAAATCGAGAAAATCAAGCCAAGGAATATATTAACAACAAAGCTTACTGTTCCAACAAGAATATTAAGGGCTTGAGAAACAAAGTTTATAGAAATATCCTGAATAGTTCCAATAAAGCTATTAAAAATTTCATTCCAGTTTATATTAGTACTCATAAAGAACTCTTTAAACTGTGGGTGGTCTTCTGATAGCTGTTCTATCCAATTTTGCAAATTTATAAATGTATCTGGCAAATTTTGCACAAGCGTTATAATACTATTTAATAATTCAGGAATAATCAAGAGTAAAATTGCCGCAATTATTGCAAGTACAAGCAAAACCGAAAGTAAAAGTGAAATAGGTCTTGTAGCCTTACCAAGTCTTGATGTCCCATCTTTTCTTGTAAAAATCTTACGCTCAAAAAATTTTAGCGGTACATTAAATATAAAAGCAAATGCAAGGCCTATAAGCATTGGTGTAAAAACTGAAAGTATCCACCCCAAAAAGCCAAAGACCAAATTCATATTTTGCAGGCCAAGGAATATGAGTATCCCCATCGCAATAACGAAAATCAGCATTTTAACATTTTTCTTGTTTAATTCCATCAACTCAGCTCCCAAGTCTTTATAAGTTTTTATTCTCTGTCACCACTTAAAACATCAGCAACCTCATAAATTGAAATATATGCTTTTGCATCTATTCCATGGATAATTTCTTTCATCTTACCAATTTGAAATCTATTTACAATAAAATAAATCATTGTCTTGTCATTCTGTGAATACCAGCCCTTTGCATTAAAGGTAGTAATTCCTGTTTCAAATTCTTCAGAGAGTGCCTTACAAATTTCATCAGGCATAGTTGTAACAATCATAGCTGCTTTTGCTCTGTCAATACCCTCAACAATGTAGTCAATTGTCTTTAAGGCCGCAAAGTATGTAACAATAGAATAAAGTGGAAGAATCCAGCTATTAACAACGAAACCACAAGTAATATAAAGCAAAATGTTATATATCATAACAAAGCTGCCAACAGATATTCCTATCTTTTTCGCAAATATAACTGAAAGAACTTCAATTCCGTCCATAGCTCCGCCAAAGCGTATCGCCAGACCACTTCCTATACCTGAAATAACGCCACCAAATAAAGCGCACAAAAGTAAATCTGTTCCTGCAAGTGGTGAGGCAAATGTAACATCAACCGGCAGAATATCAGTAATCAGCCACGAGCATACAGAATATATCGCAACTGTATATATCGCATAAAAAGTAAATAATGCTCCTTGCTTTTTCAATCCATAGATAAAAAGCGGAATATTTAAAATCAAAAGGAACATTGAAAGTGTGAGATAATCTGGTGTAATCTGAGCTAACAGCATAGATGTTCCTGATATTCCGCTATC
Source organism: Pseudoruminococcus massiliensis (assembly GCF_900291955.1). GTDB lineage: Bacteria > Bacillota > Clostridia > Oscillospirales > Acutalibacteraceae > Pseudoruminococcus > Pseudoruminococcus massiliensis. The sequence goes on from NZ_OLMR01000002.1 coordinate 241,747, forward strand.
GTATAGTTTTACAGGCGAAAGAAATATTGTAATTCCGATTGCATTGATTACACCCGCTATTGTAAGCATAATCATATTTTTGAGTTTAATTCGCCTAAGTTTATCCATTTATCATCACTCCCATTTTACATATAATAACAAAAAAGCATAAAATTGCTCTTATTATATGCTTTTATAAATTTTATTATAATATAGCAACAAAGAAAAATCAACCATACAATCTGCCTGTTAAGATAATTAATATGCGTTTGATGATAGTTATTATTTCATATCAAAATTATATTTAACATTTATCTTTTAAGAAACTTTCCTATGCTTTGTGGGGTATCAAGTTTTTTGCTCTCGGTGTAGGCAAAAGGTCGTTACACTTGAACTATAAACCCTCGAACAGATTTTAGCGAAAGCTTTGCCAAATTCACAATATCAAAAACTGCCACAGTTCATTTTTAAGTGAGCTGTGGCAGTTTTAATTACTCAAAAATATTATTCTACTGAAATCAAGAAGTAGTAAAGTGGTTGACCACCATTAACCAAAGTAATATCTACTGAAGAACCATATTTTGCCTGAATAGCATCATATGCCAGATTAGCCTGAGCCTCACTGACTTTCTCACCATAGATAATAGTAATAAATGCAGTAGATTTACTTACCATTTCTTTAGCAAGCTTAATAGCTGCCTTAACCGGGTCTTTGTCCTTAAAGACAAGCTTTCCGTTATTAAGAGCTATAATATCACCCTCACGAAGCTTAGTTGAACCAAATTCGGAATCTCTTGCCGCATAAGTAACTTGACCAGTAAGAATCTTTTTTGCAGCCTCCATCATATATTCGACATTCAGCTCAACAGTAGCTTGCTCATCATAAGCAAGCATTGCTGCAATTCCTTGTGGAACTGTTCTTGTTGGAATAATCACAGTTTTTCTGTCTGTAATCAACTCACAAGCCTGTCTTGCAGCCATAAGAATATTTTTGTTGTTTGGGAAGACGAAAACAACCTTAGCAGGCACAGCCATAATCGCATTATAGAGATTTTCTGTGCTTGGATTCATACTCTGACCACCGCTGACAACTCTGTCAACGCCCAAATCCTTAAAAAGCTCATGTAAGCCGTCGCCTGCTGCAACAGACACGAAGCCAAATTCCTTTTCAGGTTCAGCTGGTTCAGGAGATTCCTCTAAAAGCTTAAGCTCCTGCTCGTGTTTTTCTGCGGCAATGCGATGCTGTTCACGCATATTTTCAACCTTAACAGTAAGAAGCTGACCATACTTAAGAGCAGTTTCAAGAGCAAGACCAGGATTTTCAGTATGAACATGAGTCTTTATAATATCGTCATCTTCAACAACTACAACGCAATCGCCAATTCCTTCAAGATATGCACGAAGCTCTGCCACAGAATCAGCAGTAGCATTATCATTTTTGCCCACAATAAATTCTGTGCAATATGTGAAATTAATTTCACTATCGAATTCAGCCGCAGCATTCTTAAAGAAATCGTCTGTATTTTCCTTTTTAACTTCAACAGGTGCATCAATATTTATCATTACGCCATCACGAAGTAAAGAAAGCATACCTTCAAATATAATGCAAAGTCCCTTGCCGCCTGCATCGACAACGCCAGCCTTTTTAAGGACATGAAGAAGCTCAGGAGTCTGAGCCAAAGCATCTTCCGCAGCATTACAAGCCGCGCCAAGAACAATTATAGGGTCATTTTCAACATCAGCAGCAATTCTTGCAGCCTCAGCAGCAAGCCTTGCAACTGTAAGGATTGTTCCCTCTGTTGGATTCATAACTGCCTTATACGCATATTCTACACCAAGAGTAAGTGCATCAGCAAAAAGAACCCCATCAACTTCTTCACTTTCCTTTAAAACCTCTGCAATTCCCTTAAACAAAAGTGAAAGAATAACGCCAGAATTTCCTCTCGCACCTCTTAGCATAGCAGAAGAAGTCATTTTAGAAACCTCAGCAACAGAAATCACTTCTTCACTCTCAGCAAGAAGCTTTGCCGCAGCAGTAATTGTCATAGACATATTTGTTCCTGTATCGCCATCAGGCACAGGAAAAATATTAAGCTCATCGACCTCTTTTTTATGGCGTACTATATTATTCGCACCTGAAATAATGGCATTTTTCAAAAGAACTCCATTTATCATCTTAAACACTTCCTCGTAATATAGTAAATTGTTAATAAATCATATCAGTAAAAAATCTACCGAATCTTAAAGCAATACCAAATAATCAGCGAATCTCTACAAGAAGCTTCATAGCAGTGCGTTCTGCACCATCAATCTCTATGCTTGTAAATGCTGGAATACAAATAATATCTACACCCATAGGTGCAAGATAACCTCTCGCAACAGCGACTGACTTCAAAGCCTGATTAGTAGCACCTGCTCCGACAGCCTGAACCTCAACGCAACCGTAATCTCTGATAACACCTGCTATAGCACCTGCAACAGAATTTGGTGAAGATTTTGATGAAACCTTTAGTACTTCCATTTTTTATTCCTCCTAAATATAGTCAAGGCATTTAAGCTACCTTAACATTAACCATGATATAATAATATAGCAAAATGCAATATTTTGCAAGGGGTTTATTGAATTTTTTGGTTAAAATATAATTATCTTATTTCTATACGCTCAATATTTATGGTCTTTCCACTTTTTTCATCTATCTGAAACAATATACAATCCATTTTGCAATCGCCATCGGCTGTTTCAAACCGAACCGGCAATTTTTCCCTTTGTTTCTTTATAGCAAGCTCAGGTTTAACACCAAGCACAGACTTTATAGGTCCTGTCATTCCTACATCAGTTATATATCCCATACCATTTTCAAATATACATTCATCAGCCGTCTGAACATGAGTATGTGTTCCAAACATCGCTGAAATTCTTCCATCTAAATAATATCCCATAGCCAGCTTTTCGGCGGTAGCCTCAGCGTGAAAGTCAAGTATCGTAATTTTCGCTGTATTTTTCTTCAAAATTTCATCAATCGTTTCATATGGGTCTTTGAGATTTTCGAGAAAAACACAACCCATAAGGTTTATCACACAAACCTGAACTCTGCCCATATCATATATAAGCGTACCATTTCCGGGCGTAGTTTTTTCAGGAAAATTAGCTGGTCTTAAAATATATGGTGCGTCATCATAATAGGGATAAATTTCTCTGCGTCTGAAAGAATGATTGCCTGTTGTTATAACATCTACTCCACTAGAAAAAAGAAAATCTGCCGAAATTGGCGTAACACCATTTCCATCTGCAGAATTTTCTCCATTTGCTATAACGAGGTCTACACCTTTTAATTTTTTAAGTGCAGGAAGTCGCTTACGAAGAAAACGACAACCAATATTCCCCACAACATCGCCAATGGCAAGTATCCTCATAAACAATCCTCCAAAGCAAATTTATTCCAAATTTTTCTCGGACTTAGAATATATTTTATCACAAGAAAATTAAAAATTAAAGTCAATTTTAGCTTTTATATATTTTAAATAAAAAAAAGCCTGAGCGAAGCAACCTCCGCCCAGAACATTCTTAAAAATTATCCTAATCTTATAGCCTGATATTTAACTTTTTTCTCTTTAGCATAATCTACTATAAATAGTACTGCCGCAACCACATAAGAAATCAAGCCATAAATCATATCTTCAGCCATTCCAGATTTAAGTTCTTTTATGGCTGATGACATTCCATATCCAATATCGTTAAGACTGTTATCAAATAAGAGCATATTCAAAAGCTTAAAAGAATCTCCAAATGATAACATCAATTCCGAACCTCCTTGTGTAAATAAACTTATACCCACAGCAAGATATTCAGCAGCAAAGACCATAACAAGCGAAATAACCAATGAAGTAATAAGTCCACCTACGGTAAGCTTTCCACCCATTTTCTTCAAAAGCATACATGAACAAAATACTATAATCGCACCTGTAATAAATAATAGAAATCCAAGCTGATAAGTAATAATCCAAACAATTCCTCCAATAAGTGCTCCTAAAACAGCCCCTAAAATTCCCATAGGAAGATTAAATTGTTTGTTAGCCTCTGTCATAGCCATATTGCTTGTTTCAGCTTGTTTTTTATTAAAGCACTGTGTACACATAGTATCAACAGTTCCACCAATAGCAAAAAACCCTAAATCCATTTGATTTCCACAATACTTACATACTGGAACAAATCCAAACTGATTACAAAAATAAGTAGCTGCTCCGACAGCCTCCTGCAATGCAGAAATTGTATTCTTGCCCACATCACGAACGCTGATAGTAACTACCTTATCAAGATAGCTTGTATAGTTTATCGTTTTTTTGCGTTCACCTGCAAATTGGCTTAGACTTGAAATCATACCATTTACAGCTTCATCAGATGTTGCCGCCGCACTGACAAGAATGATATACTGTCGCTCAGAAGCTAAATATTTAACAACAATACCAAAGTTGTCAAATACACCAAAAGCAGCAGGCTCAGGCTCATTTACATATTGAAGTCTGCAATTATTCGCCAAGCCCTGAAGTACTGAAGTATTAGTCATAACTTTCCCCACATTCATAATTTTATTACGTATAATAGCTTACTATACAATCATAATGCCTGTCAACAAATACCAGAAAATTTTGTCGAATTAACAAATAATATATAGTATTAAAGCACTTGATAAATCCCATGCACTAAAGCTAAAATAAGCTCTTAAAATAAAAACTCTCCCTAAATCTGCAAAATACAGATTCAAGGAGAGCTAAATCGCTATATCATTTTAGCTTACGAGTGTAGGCTTTAAATTACATAAGCTTCCAAAGTTCCTTAGCATATTGAAGGATAGTTCTGTCACTTGAGAATGTGCCAGAGTTAGCTGTGTTCTTAAGGCACTTTGTACCAAATGCGATTCTGTCCTTATAATCAGTGTTAGCCTTAAGCTTAGCATCAATATAATCAGGAAGGTCTCTAAGAATGAAGTAGTGGTCTGGTTGATGCCAGCTTGCACCCTCGAGAATTGACTGACGGAGCTCTGCAAAGCTGCCTTCGCCTGTCTTGTTGCCACCGTCTGTGAAACGACCATCAATAAGAGTATCAATAACCTTCTTGATTTCTGGGTTAGCTTCATAGATAGCCTTAGGGTCATAGTTGTTCTTAAGCTCGTTGATTTCCTCAACTCTTGCACCGAAGATGTAGTTATTCTCTTCACCAGCCTGCTGAACGATTTCAACATTAGCACCATCGAATGTTCCGAGAGTAACAGCACCATTAATCATGAACTTCATATTACCTGTACCAGAAGCCTCTGTACCAGCAGTAGAAATCTGCTCAGAAATATCAGCAGCTGGCATAATCTTCTCTGCATAGGAAACATTGTAGTTAGCTACGAATACAACTCTGAGCTTGTCATTAACATCAGGGTCGTTATTTACGAGCTTAGCAATTTCGTTGATATACTTAATGATAGCCTTAGCTCTTGCATAGCCAGGAGCAGCCTTAGCACCAAAGATAAATGCTGTTGGTGTGAAGTTAGGAAGCTTGCCTTCCTTCAAACGGAAGTAGATAGCCATTATAGAGAAAGCATTGAGGAGTTGTCTCTTATACTCGTGAAGACGCTTAACCTGAATATCGAAGATGAAGTTAGGGTCGAGCTGTACGCCATCATGCTTTGCGATGTAATCAGCAAGCTCTTGCTTCTTCTCAAGCTTAATAGCGTTGAATTGCTTAACGAGGTCTTCATCAATCTTGTCATTAAGCTTAGAAAGCTCATCAAGATTTCTTACCCACTTTGTGCCAATCTTATCAGAGATAAGTTCAGAAAGCTGTGGGTTGCAGAGACCAAGCCAACGGCGCTGTGTAACACCATTTGTCTTGTTCTGGAATCTTTCTGGATAGATAGCATACCAATCCTTGAGAACATCATCCTTGAGGATTTCTGTATGAATCCAAGCAACACCGTTTGTATAGCTTGAAGCATAAACTGCAAGTCTTGCCATATGAACAAGGTTGCCGTCGATAATTCTCATACCATCAAGCTTTGTCTTAACAGGTTCTTTTTCCTTCTTAGCGTCTGCCTTAGCACAAGCACATTCACACTCAACAGGAACATTAAGACCCTTAGCTGTAAGGTCAGCTACGAGGCGAGCGTCGATATTCTTGATGATTTCAACAACATCAGGAATAACATCTGTGAGGAGGTTGATATCCCACTTCTCAAGAGCCTCTGACATAACAGTGTGGTTTGTATATGCGAATGTTTTCTGAGCAATATCGAAAGCAGCATCAAATGAAAGACCATCAAGCTCAAGAAGTCTGATAAGCTCAGGAATAGAGATAACTGGGTGTGTATCGTTGAGCTGAATAGCACAATGATTAGCAAAGTTAGAATAATCATTGCCATACTTAGCCTTATATCTCTTAATAATATCTTGGAGAGAAGCACTGCAGAAGAAATACTGCTGCTTTAATCTAAGAACCTTACCTTCATACTGGTTGTCGTTAGGATAAAGAACCTTTGTGATGTTTTCTGCATCGTTCTTATCCTGAACAGCAGCATCATAATGGCTGTCGTTAAACTGGAGGAAGTCAAAGTCATTAAGAGCTTCTGCTTCCCAAAGACGAAGTGTATTGATGTTGTCTGTACCATAGCCGATAACAGCCATATCATAAGGAACGGCCTTAACAACCTGATCAGCGAACTTAACAATAACAGTATCCTCATTTCTTCTGATGCACCATGGGTCACCGAAGCTCTGCCAATCGTCAGCTCTTTCTACCTGGAAACCGTCTTCAATGCTCTGCTTGAAAAGACCGTACTTATAACGGATTCCATAGCCATCGAGAGGTACATCCTGAGTTGCAGCAGAATCAAGGAAGCAAGCTGCGAGTCTGCCGAGACCGCCGTTACCGAGAGCAGCGTCGTCGATTTCCTCGAATACATTGATATCAATGCCCTTGTCAGCGAGAAGCTTCTTAACTTGGTCAAGAACACCCATAGCATAAAGGTTATTATACATCATTCGTCCCATAAGGAACTCTGCTGAGAAATAGTAAGCACGGCGTGAATTTGCGTGGTTCTTCTTAGCCTTAGCCCACTTTTCAGTGATTTCGCCCATCATAGCTCTGCCGAGGCATTCATGAAGCTCTGCAGGAGAAAGCTCCTCAAGCTCCTTACAATACTCGTTCTTCGCTGTCAAAATAAGGTTGTCGATGATGTTGTTCTTCATTTCTTTTTTGTCCTCCAGCCTTCTGTAGATTTTTGATAACTTATAAAGCTTTTTTGAAATCTCAGGTGTATTAGCACCTGCTTTCATTCTCCAAGCCCAGTTGCCACCGAGCGTTGAAGGGATATTTATACGAGCCTCAGAGCCAAGTCCGAGGATATCCTGCATTTGAACAATCGCATAATCGCTGACGCTCTGATATGCTGTGCGTATAAAGCCCCAGTTTATGCCTTCCTTTTTATTCAGGTTACAGTATTCATTAGCAAATTCTTGGTCTTCTTCACTTGCATGGTTATACCAACCACAGACTGTATCATTATCATGAGTGCCAATATAGCAAACTGTATTTGAACTAAAGTTATGTGGAAGATAGTCGCTATCCTCCTTAGAATCGAATGCAAATTCAAGAATCTTCATTCCTGGGTATCCAGTATCTTTAAGAAGCTTGATTACATCGGGTGTCATAAGACCGAGGTCCTCGGCAATAATCGGAATATCGCCCAGACGCTCTTTAAGCTTATTAAAGAAATTCATACCAGGTCCTTCGATCCAAGAACCGTTTATAGCATTTTCCGCAGGATACGGAATAGCGTAGAAAGAAGCAAAAGCTCTGAAATGGTCGATACGAGTTACATCGAACATCTTTGATGCACTTTCAATACGCTTAAACCACCAGTCATAGCCTGTTTCCTCAAGATAAATCCAATCATAAAGTGGATTGCCCCAAAGTTGACCTGTTTCTGAGAAATAATCCGGAGGACAACCCGCAACACATACAGGCTTACGGTCACTATCGAGCCAGAATACATCAGGGTTAGCCCATGTATCAGCACTATCCATTGCAACATAGATAGGCATATCTCCGAAGATGAGAACACCGTTGTCATTTGCGTATTTCTTAAAGTCTGCCCATTGGCTATAAAACTTATACTGAACAAACTTCCAAAAACCTACATCATATCCGAGAAGCTTATTATAATAATTTATAGTATCAGGGTTACGATGTCTTATAAGCTTATCAGGCCACTCTGTCCATGCCTTGTTTCCGAAATAGTTCTTTACAGACATATACAAAGCATAATTTCCGAGCCAGCTGTCATTTTTGTCACAGAACTTCCAAAAATCCCACTTTTCTTTGTCATCAAGAGCCATAAAGCGGTCATAAGCAATTTTCAGAACCTTAAAGCGATTATTATAGATTTTTGCATAATCTATCTTTTCCTCGTCTTCTCCCCAATCTAAAGCTGTAATCTCATCACGAATCAGCAAATTTTCCTCGCAAAGGAAGTCGAGGTCAATCAGATATGGGTTACCTGCATAGGTTGAGAACGACTGATATGGCGAATCGCCATAGCTTGTCGGTCCAACAGGAAGAATCTGCCAGTATTTTTGACCTGAATACTTCAAGAAATCAACGAAGTCATAGGCCGCCTTGCCGATAGTACCAATTCCGTATGGTGACGGAAGGGAAGTAATCGGCATAAGAATTCCGGCACTTCTTGCCATGAAATCATCTCCGTCCATATAAAATTTTCTCCGCCTGGGTTTATAAAGGTATAATGGCGAAATAATTACAAAATAAATTTTGGCTGTTCAAGCAGAATTAAATAATGTATAAACTTCCAAATAAAATCTACACACCAATTTAAATTATACTAACTTTATTTTACAAATATGTCAAAATAACAGCCCATAAATAGATATTAACACAATTTTATGATTTTTTCAATACATAATAGCGAAAAATCCTTAAAATAATGTGCAATTTTTGGCTAAAATACGATGTGCATTTTGCACAGAGCAAATTTTCAAAGCTCTTCTTGTGTTTTTACACCCTTATTTTTTATTATAACATATAATTTCGAATAATCATAGCACTAATTTTAATTTTCAGTCGGAAAAAAGATTTTTCGTCAATTTGTGCATATAAGCTCAAAGAAACTTCTCAATTTCGCCTGCTGTTTCGGCAAAATTCACAGCACCCTCGGCTTCCATTTCTTTACGAGTTCCATATCCATATAAAACCCCGACAAAGCCACAGCCACAAAGCCTTGCTCCCTCTGCATCAAACTTGGTATCGCCAATCAAGGCAGAATTTTCGGGAGTAGCACCAAGATTTTTAATTCCATAATTAAGCACATCAATTTTCTTCTGACGCTCTGCGTTTGCCGTAGCACCCGAAACAAAATCAAAATATTGCAAGAGTCCGATATTATCTATAATCTGCCTTGCAAAAAGCTCATACTTAGAGGTTGCAACTCCAAGCTTGTAACCCTTTTCACGAAGTCTTTCTAAAAGCTCTTTGATTCCGTCATAAGCTTTATTCATATACTTGCCCTTAGTATCATAATAGCTCTTATAAGTTTTAACACCAAACTTGACCTTTTCATCATCAAGACCAAGCCTATAAAAACTATCTGCAAGTGGCGGACCGATAAATGATTCAAGTCTGAAATTTTCCGGAACAACTATTTTTAAATCCTCTATTGTCCTTCTGACACACCAAAGTATGCCTTCTCCGGATTCGCTAAGAGTTCCGTCAAGGTCAAAAAATACAGCGTCATACTTTCTCATTACCCAACTCTCCTTCAAGTTGAAAAATCCCTTTTTCTTTGTTATAATTGTAGCATATATATTTGATTGCGAAAAGCCCCACTAAGATATTTCGGCATTATTGGAGGAAATAAAATGAATATTGAAAAATTTTTCAACAAAACCCAAAAACCGAAATCAAATCGAAGGCGAATTTATGCTCTTGATGAACTGCGAGGCTTTTCTGTATTTTGTATGGTATTTTATCACGCATTTTTTTCTATCGGTGAAATTTTCAAAGTTCCATTCTTTTTATCTTTACTAAAATTCTTTATGCCGGCAGAACCATTTTTTGCGGCAATTTTTATAATAATATCAGGAATATCTTCAAATCTTAGCCACTCAAATCTATCTCGTGGTGCAAAGCTTTTTATAGTGGCAATGGCAGTAACACTTGTAACATCAGTCGTAGAGCCAGAATATATAATCCAGTTTGGCGTCCTGCATATGCTTTCTGTTTCTATGCTAATATATGGATTGATGCAAAAGCCACTCTCAAAAATACCACGAATATTCGGAATGATTTTATTCGCAGTTCTGTTTGCAATAAGCTATTGTGTGCCGTATAGATACCTTGGCATACCAAATATTTTTGCAATAAAGCTTCCGAATGTACTTTATTCAACATCTTGGCTATTTCCGATAGGCTTTCCAAATGCAAGCTTTTCTTCATCAGACTATTTTCCGTTGATACCATGGCTTTTCGCATTTCTTTTCGGAACATATATAGGTAAGTACGCTGCAGAAGAAAGGTTTCCGAAATTCGCTTATAAAAGCCATATTCCATTTTTCTCATTCTTGGGCAGACACGCACTTCTGATATATGTTGCACATCAGCCAATAATATTTGGCATAACCTATGTCATAGCCTTTATGTTAGGTATGTTGCCTTAAAAACACCTTTCTGGCGAACGAAGTTCGCCTTGTCGGTAATTCATTGGTAAAATCTTCAATAGTGGCAATAAACTTTTCTTACAAAACCAACTATAAAACTTAAAAGCCACTACAACATTTTTAATTTAATTTTAGTTTTCTTCTATATATTTAAATTAAAGAATAAATTCAAAGGTTGTGAGATTATGAAGCTTCTACTTTGTGAAGATGAAAAAGAACTTTCCAATGCGTTAAAAGCAATTCTCCGACATAATAATTATACTGTTGATGCAGTTTATGATGGAGAAGACGCACTTGCTTATGCAGAAGCCGACCAATATGACGGCATTATTCTTGACCTTATGATGCCAAAAATGAATGGCTTAGAGGTACTCTTAACACTTAGAAGTCACGGAAACAACACTCCTGTACTTATCCTCACCGCAAAATCAGAAACCGAAGACAAAATAACAGGTCTTGACCTCGGCGCCGATGATTATCTCGCAAAGCCCTTTGATATGGGAGAGCTTCTTGCAAGAGTAAGAGCTGTAACCAGACGAAGTACAGGTAATGCCATTGATACAATCACATATGGCGACTTAACCTTAAATAAGCAAAGCTTTGAGCTTTCAACATCTAAAGAAACAATCCGTCTTGGTGGCAAGGAATATGGCATAATCGAGCTTCTCATCTCAAACCCTGCAAGCCTGATTTCCACAGAAAAAATTATGGAGCGAGTATGGGGTTATGATTCCGAAGCAGAAATAAATGTTGTATGGGTTTATATCTCATCACTAAGAAAAAAGCTCGCTCAAATAGGCTCGACTGTTGAGATTAAAGCATCACGAGGACTTGGCTATACTCTCGAAAAAGCTGATTAAACGAGGGTTGAAATATGATTAAACAACTTCAAAAAAAATTTGTACTTATAGCCATGTGTTCATTTCTTGCAGTTATAGTATGTATAGTAGGCGGAATAAATATAGCTGTCACTATTCACGAAAATGAGGCAACCGAAAATATTCTCAATATACTTTCTGATAATGATGGTAAATTTCCGAAAAATAATAACCATACTGAACCCAAAGATTTCAACAAAAGAAAGCCTTTCTTTGATTTCAGTATGATGACAGAAGAAACGCCCTTTGAAACACGCTTTTTTACTGTTATGGTTGATTCAGATAATAATATTATTCAGCTGGACACAGGACATATCGCCGCAGTTTCACCAGATGAGGCAGAAAGCATTGCACTTGAAATGCTGAATAGTGGTTCAAATTCAGGAAGCTATGGTTCATATAAATATCGCATAACTGAACAAAGCTATGGAAAGCTTATAGTATTTGTAGACCGCAGTAATCAGCTAAAAACATTATCAACATATCTCATATGGTCATGTTCTATTGGTGCAATAAGCCTTTTGATAGTATTTATTCTTGTTTCGTTGCTTTCACGCCGAGCAATAAAGCCTGTTATAGAAAATATGGAAAAGCAAAAACAATTCATAACTGATGCCGGTCACGAAATTAAAACTCCACTTGCTATAATTTCTGCTAATGCTGATGTTCTTGAGCTTGATACAGGCAAATCTGAATGGATAGACAGTATACGCAATCAGACTAAGCGTCTTAATAGCCTTGTTAAATCATTGCTTGAGCTTTCTAAGGTCGATGAGGGCAAATCCACTTTAAATATGTGTATGTTTTCAATTTCTGGTACGATAGAACACGCTGTTGAAGATTTTCAACCTATTGCCAAAAAGCTTGATAAAACTCTCGTTTCCGAGATAACTCCACAGCTTTCTATAAAGGGAGATTCTGAGAGCATAGCAAGATTGACAGGTATTCTAATAGATAATGCACTAAAATATTCAGATAAAAACGGCACAATAAAAGTAACCCTCACTCGAAATAGCAGAGGAACAATTCTTGCTGTCAGCAATACAGGTTGTACATTAAAGCAAAACGAGCTTTCAAGATTATTTGATAGATTTTATAGAGCTGATTCGTCAAGGTCGAGAGAAACTGGTGGTTATGGAATAGGCTTATCTCTTGCAAAAGCAATAGTTGAGGCTCACAAGGGAAAGATTTCCGCAAAAGTTGATGATGGTATAATCACCTTTAAAGCTATACTATAACAAAATAAAAAGCTACTCTTGCTAAGTGATATGTGTCTAAAATTCCAGATACATATCAAACTAAAAATAAGCAAGAGTAGCTTTTTTGTATTATAAACTTTTAGTCTTTAAGACCTGCAATAATTCCGTACTGTTCAGGTCGTCTATCTCTGAAAATTCCCCAGCTTAATCTTTCTTCCTCAATCTCGTGGAGGTCGAATTCTGTGGTTATAACAGCTTCGGATTCTCTATCCGCAGAGGCTCTTATCTCGCCCAATTCATCAGTGATAAATGATGAGCCATAGAACTTTAAGGAAGATTTCTGATGATTATTTTCATATGATGGCTCAACGCTTTCAATGCCAATTCTGTTTGCGGCGATTACAGGAATGATATTTGCAGCTGAATGTCCCTGCATACAACGCCTCCAGTGTGGCATACTGTCAACCTCGAGAATAGGCTCAGAACCAATCGCAGTTGGATAGAATAAAAGCTCTGCACCCTTTAATGCCATACATCTTGCTGCCTCAGGAAACCACTGGTCCCAACAAATTCCTACGCCGATTTTTCCGAAAGTAGTTTTAAATACTTTAAAGCCTGTATCTCCTGGAGAAAAATAGAATTTTTCCTGATAAAAATGGTCATCAGGAATGTGCGTCTTTCTATAAACGCCAAGAAAGCTTCCACAATCAAGAATAGCAACGCTGTTATATCTCAGATACCTTGCTCTCTCAAAAAAGCTTACAGGTATAACAAGATTAAGTTCACGAGAAAGCTCTGTCATTCTTATAACAGCAGGGTCTTTTTTTGCCTCAAAAGCAAGAGAATAATAATCGTAATTTCTTTCTTGGCAAAAATATGGCGTTTCAAAAAGTTCAGGAAGAAGCACAATATTAGCCCCTTCTGCCGCAGCCTCTCTTACTAGCTTTTCTGCCTTTGAAATGTTTTCTTCACGAGAACTGCTCATAGACATCTGAACAGCAGCAACTTTAACTTTCCTCATAATTAAAATTCCTTTCAGCAATCTCCCTTATATTTTCTTCTTGTAGCCATACCACCACGGATATGACGCTGTGCCTTATTTATCTCTAAAACACTCTTCACCTCACGATAAAGCTGTGGATTAACCTTTTTCAGCCTTTCGCTGACATCTTTATGAACAGTGCTTTTACTTATTCCAAACTTTTTGGCTGTCTTTCTTACAGTAGCCTTGCTCTGGATAATATATTCTCCAAGCTCAACCGCTCTCTGTTCTACAAAGCCTTTCACATAATTACCCTCCTATGGTTTAGTGGTAATTTATATGAAATTTTCTGTAAATATATGCAAGCTTAGTTTATCTGATTCTTGCCCTAAGAGTAGCTACTGAAGATATTACATCATCATATGCCTCGTTATAGATTTCAGAATTTTCCTCATTAACCTTCTGATAATCAGAATCATCTCTGTTATCATATGCTGATTGAACCAAAGCTTTTGTTATAGCAACAGTTTCAAGAACCTTATCGCAAGGTTCTTCAACATTTTCCTTATCAAATTCAATGAAATTTTTGCTTGCATCAATATTCTTAGTCTTTGCGGCAATTTCTTCTATTTCAATAAGCTTATTTATATATTTTTCTGTGGAAGCTTTATCTTTATAACTCCAAGAATTACTTATTTCTTTAAGCTCTCTGTTTTTCATAAGAAAAGTATCAGTACATTTGCTCAGCTGCTCATAATATTCATTATTCTGCTTACTTGCCTCAGCAGATGAACAAGCCGACAAGACAAACATCATTCCTGCCAAAAATAATAAGCTAAATGACCTCTTAAAAAGTCTGACAGCTCGTGTCATTCAATGGCACTCCCTTTCGATAAAATCATTCGCTATAAGCCAGTTCAAAGCTACCATCAACTCTATAAAGCTTTTCATAAAGATTCATAGCATAATCTCTGCAATAATCCTTAATTTTCTCAGCAGCATTGACTATATAAATAGAACCGCTATCCCACTTTGATTTTTCTTCTTTTACAATTTCCTTTCTTTTTGTCTGAAAACCATTTATCCAAGCATCATAATCGCTTTGAATTGCTTTCTTTTCCTCATCAGAAAGAGATGATGCCTGAAGCTTATTATTTGCATTTTCAGCTTCAGCAAGCCAGAGCTTTTCATATTTCGCTAAAGTTTCGGACATAGCCTCTGTTGTATCTGCTCTCTTCATATCGTTTGATAATAAAATATCAAGCTTATTATCCTTAAATACCTCATCGAAATCCTTGTTACCAGTAGATTTTGAGCTTTCAGAAGGCTTTTGAGCTTCACTTGCATTACTAGCATTTTGTTCACTGTTGACACTGCTTTCAGCCTTAGAGCTTTCCTTATCAGACGAATCTTTTGAATCTGAATTTTCGGTTGTTTCAGAACCTTCTTCTGAGTTCTCATTTTTTTCAGAATCTTCGCTTGATTCATCATTTTTAGATTCGTCATCGCTTGAGGTTTTCTTTTCTGAACTTTCATCGGAAGAACTCTGTGCAGATGAATTACTTATACTACTATCGTTACTGTTATTATTTTCATTATCAGCACCGCAAGCACTAAAAGCTGCCACACAGATAATAAGCGAACTAAGAACAGCGATAAATCTATAACTTTTTTTCATAATTATCCTTTCCTTTCAAAGTCAAAGCCCATACAATCGTAACCCTATACTATCACAATTTCCTCCATTTTTCAAGTATGGTAAGCTTAGCTTTATATAATTCATTCAAGCCTTTCAAAAGTCATTTTATTGGGCAAACACAGCTCGCAGCTACTAAAATCATTCTAATTCCTATATATCACATCACAATAGAAATCAAGAGCATTTGTTTTAATCTTTCATAAATGCCCTCAAGGTCAGAAATAGGAAGCGGATTTTTTCCATTTCCTATTTCTATTGTAAAAGCGGGAGAATTAAAAGTTTCCACAAACCAATCCTTAAATCCTCCACCAACAGCAAGACCATCAGGTTCACTCATCGTATATCCACTCAATTCAGCCAGTAATTCTCCTTGAAGCCTTGCATTTTCGGGCATATATTTCCCAAAGCTCCAGTAAATTTCCTCTCCTTGGCTATGAAACGCAAACGCACGAATAAAATCATTATTTCTGCAAAGCCTTGCCATAGCTCTGCTTTCAGGTTCACTTTCGGGAAATTTTCCACCAAATCTTGTAGGTGCTGGAGCGTTAATTCCGTTCTTTATTTCAAGTGCTTTCAAAGCTTTCCAACCCGCATTGAAATTATGGTTTATGTCAACTCCTGTGGCATTAGCCTGCCATCGCTTTTCACTGCCTATTGCCTTAATGCTATCACAATATTCGCCAGCACTCTCCGCACCATTGATAGAAATTTCAACCCCATCAGGATTTACACAAGGCACAACACAAAGTGTACGATTGTGAAAAGCATTTTCTGTTCTAATGCCACAGAAAAAATTTTTCTTGCTTATGCTTTCCAAAAGTTCATCAAGAAACCTCAGAATAACAAGTGTAGTCAGCCATTCCATACCGTGAAAGGCACACGCAAATAAAACTTTTTTTCCTGTGCCAAAGCTAAGCATAGGAATTTCTCGTCCACAATGACTTACACCTATACACTCTTTTTTTAGAAAGGGATATTTAGAAAAAAGCTCACCTATAAGATAATTCCTATTATGTTCATCATTAGGTGCATAGAGATATTTCTGATTAAGCACAATATCACCCCGCAGTTATTTCCATATATCTTATGCTAAATTTCCTCGAAATATGAAAAATGTAATATTTGCTTTCTTTTGGGCAAGCTATTAACAATAAACTTGTTATCAGGAGGAACTTTTATGCAGCTGCGAACAGACCTTGCACTTGAAGCAAGAGAATTTGTTGATGAAAAAGAAGAAGGTGTAGTTGTCAAAGAGGAAGAACAAGACGGCATTAAAATTTCTGAAATTAAAATCCTCAACCAAAAAGCCGCCAAAAAGATGAATAAACCAATCGGAACATATATAACCGCCGAACTTGCACCGCTCACAGATAATCTTCGTGATGGCGATTCCAAAGCCGAATATATTGGCAAGCTTATTGAACCCTTGCTCCCAAAAGAAGGGACTATTCTTATCGCTGGAATAGGCAATGAAACCATAACTCCCGATGCCCTCGGCCCAAAAAGTGCGGATAATATTCTTGCCACTCGACATATAACAGGAGAATTAAAGCATTCCTTAGGGCTTTCCGGACTTCGTTCAGTTGCTGTTCTTGCACCAGGTGTTCTCGGTCAGACAGGAATAGAAACAGGCGAACTCATCAAGAGCGTTGTTGAGAGCATAAAGCCTTCAGCGGTTATAGCGATTGATGCTCTTGCCTCAAGAAGTCTTTCAAGGCTTGGCTGTACTATACAGATTTCAGACGCAGGAATTTCTCCAGGCTCAGGCGTTGGCAATCATCGCCTTAGCCTTAATAAAGAAACAATGGGAATCCCTGTCATAGGCATAGGCGTTCCAACGGTAGTTGACGCACAAACTCTTGCATTAGAGCTTATCCCAGAAGCTAAGCTTTCATATCAGCAAAAAGGTCTTGTATCCCCTCGTGGTGAACAAATGATAGTAACACCACGAGAAATAGACCTTTTAATAGAAAGAGCCTCTCGTCTTGTTGGAATGTCCTTAAATTGTGCCTTGCATAAAGGATTAAGCGTAGAAGATTTCTGTCTGCTCCTTGCCTAATAAACACAATTTTTGTAAAAACAAAGGGGCGAACTGTATTCGCCCCAATAATTATTATCTCATAACAACTTTTAAAAACTATAAAAATACAAAGTTTTAATTAACATTTAGCTTTCAGGGAACCCCCTGCGAGGGTTCCCTACGAAAAACATTCCACTGGAATATTTTTCTACCCTCCTGCGCTTTAGGAAGTATAAAGTATTTCGCTCTCTGCGGAGAGCGACCAAAGGCTCTGCCTTTGGAAACTGCGAGCCTTTAAAAAGGCTCGAGCGAAACTTTTAAGTGTCTTAGAAAAATATGCTAACTAATCGTTAGCTACTCCAACAGCCGAAGCATATCGAAAATCTGCTTCTGCACCAAATTGATGAAACATTATCCCCACTATTCCCTCTGCACTTGCATAATATCTTGTTTCAGTACAAATCGGATAAAATATCGCATTATCACAAAGATACTTTTCAGCTTTAATAATTGTATCCAAGCTTTCATAATCTGAAGAATCTTCTATTTTTTCGATATAAGAATCATATTCCTTTGAGCTTAAATTTGATACATTACCGCTCTCATTTGTACGAAATTTTTTAAGTGTATCAAAGGGAGAATCACCGTCGCTTTGAATAGGCAAAAACGCCGCTGTATAATTTCCGACAGAAACAGCATATTCAAGCTCAGATTGAGGAACAGGATTTTTATTAAAATAATATCCTGTACTTTCGTTCCAATCCTCAAGTATTTCATTTATAAGCGGTTGAAGTTTTTCATCATCAGGGCAAAGAATCTCAATATCAGTAAGCCTTGTCAATTCAAGCTCTTGCATACCGTCATAAACAAACTGTCTTGCATTTTTGTCCTGTTTAAGATACATCTCGCCAGCTTTTGTGCGGTAATTCTGCGAACCTACTTCCACAGATTTCGGCACAATTCCTCTTGTGATGTTATAATGTTCAGGCACAGCTTTTTCAATATTTTCTCTGTTAAGAGCCTTTAGCAAGCCTTTTCTTATATTACTATTCTGCATAGTTTCGTTTTGCATATTAAAGCAAATGCCCCATGTTGTGTCATCATATTCCTTAATTGTCATTCCAGAATTTTTTGCGCTTTCCAAATCACTGCCCGAAATTGCATAGCAATCTACCTTTCCATCAGCAATAGCCTGATAACCATTTCTTATACTTCCTATTGAAATATTAATTCCCGCAGGAATAGCCTCTTCATCTCCAACATAATTTTTATTATTTGCAAGGCTTATGCTATTGTTATGTGACCAACCATAGTTTTTAATATAGAAAGCACCATTTGACAAAATAAACTCATCATCTCTGCCATACTGTCCTTTTGTTGACAAAAAGAATTTTTCATTGCAAGGCATAGTTGGCGGAGAAGTCAAAACTTTAGGAAAAGCCTCATCCGAATATTCCAAATCGAAGATTATCTTATTTTCATCAACACTTATTCCAAGCTCTGATTTCTTAGCCTTGCCCTTATGAAAATTTTCTGCATTTTTTATGCAGTAAAGGTTCTCAACTGTTTCAGAACCAGTTTCAGGCGATAATGCTCTTACAATTCCATATCTAAAATCCTCTGCTGTAAGTTCAGTGCCGTCATTCCATTTTAAATCATCACACAGAGTGAATATAAAATGTGTGTAATCTTTGTTTGCTTCATAGCTTTTTGCTGCTCCAAGAATGACCCTATCCTTTTCATCAAGCCTCATAAGCCCTTCAAAAATATTAAGAATTACAAGCCTTGACGAGCTATCATTGGCAATCTGTGGGTCAAGTGTGATAGGTTCACTTTCGATATTATATTTTATAATCAGTTCTGATTTTCCTCCATCATCAGAACAGCCACACATAAAAAGCATAAGGCTAAGCACCAAAAAGCCAGCTAAAAATATTTTAATAAAACGCATAGAAATTCTCCTTGCCAAAATCTAAATAATATTAATATAATTAAGAATAATATGGTTTATGCTCTAAATCAACTTACAAATCTGTTACACAAGATTATATATGAAAATTTCTGCTATTATATCTAAAAATAAACAAAAGACAAGTGATATTCTAAGCCATCACTTGTCTTTATTATTAGCTGTTCAATTTTATTTCAATTATTAACAAAATCATTCGTTAATAACAGTCTTATAAAGATTGATATAATCGCCAGCACTTCTATTCCAGCTTAAATCCCATGTCATAGCACGCTTAACAAGAACATTCCAGCCATCACGCTGCCAATATCCTGCAATAGCTCTTCTTACTGCACCAAGCATATCCATCGCATCGTAATTCTTGAAAGTAAAGCCATTGCCATCACCATTTGCACTATCTTGAATAGAGTCACGAAGACCGCCAACCTCACGAACAATCGGAATAGTACCATAGCGGAGAGCAATCATCTGAGAAAGTCCACAAGGCTCTGCTTTAGAAGGCATCAAGAACATATCTGCACCTGCATAAATCTTTCTTGAAAGCTCAGGGATAAAGCCATGACAAGCACAAAGTCTGCCTGGGTATCTATCCTGCATTGACTGGAAGAAGCTTTCGTATTCCCAATCGCCTGAACCAAGTATTACAAACTGGATATATTCCTCACGCATCATTTGGTCGAGAGCAGCCTTAACAAGGTCAAGACCCTTATGAGATACAAGTCTTGTAACCATAGCAATAATCGGAACATCAGGATTTTGCTCAAGTGCAAGACGCTCTTGAAGCTTACGCTTATTTTCAGCCTTACCACTGAGGTCATCAACGCTAAAGTTATTATAAATCTGAATATCTGTTTCAGGATTATAAGAATCGGTATCAATACCGTTCAGTATGCCGCAAAGCTTCCACGAACGGGCGTTAAGAATTGGGTCAAGACCATGTGAGAACCATGGGTCACGAATTTCCCAAGCATAACTTGGGCTAACTGTTGTTACTCTGTTAGCTGTTTCGATAGCACCCTTCATAAAGTTAATGCAGCCGTCCCAATCGAGGACTGAACGCTGATGTTGTGGAATACCAACAACCTCTTCATAAAGCTCTGTGCCATACTTACCTTGATACTGGATATTATGAATAGTAAAGATAGTCTTAATACCCTGATACCATTGATTTTGCCCATAAAAAAGTGAATAGTATGTAGGCACGAGAGCTGTCTGCCAGTCATTACAATGAATAATATCAGGCTTAAAGTCGATAAATGGGAGCATTTCAAGAACCGCTCTTGAGAAGAAAGCAAAACGCTCTGCATCATCATAGTGGCCATAAAGACCTGAACGCTTAAAGTAATACTGATTATCGAGGAAATAATAAATTACTCCGCCCCAACGAGCCTCAAAAACACCACAATACTGTCTTCTCCATGCAACAGGCACAGAAAGACTTGTGATAAAACGCATTTCGTCTTTTAGATTTTGTGGTATTTCATCATAAAGTGGCATAACAATTCTTGTGCCTATAAGTCTTCTGCGAAGAGCCTGTGGCAACGAACCAGAAACATCTGCCAGACCGCCTGATGCTGCAAACGGCTGTGCTTCACTTGTTACAAATAAAACCTTCAAGGTTTATACCTCCTTAAAACTACAATACAAAAAGCATTGTATAGAATATTTTTATATACATACCGATAGTATGAAAGCCCCTACACAAAATCGGCATATAATCACTCTCAGCAAGAGAGTTATTTAAGTTTTAAAATCAAACTGTGCTTGCCTTGTTAATATAAACAGGATATGTAAGGAAGCCCATAAGAGAGCGATTATCCTTTATAACAACATCTTTATCAGCTATAACATAGCTAAGATTAGAACCTGCACCAATGACTGTATCCTGCATTATAACGCAGTTGCTGACCTTTGCACCCTTGCCGATATGAACACCCTTAAAGAGTACGCAGTTTTCAACTTCGCCTTCGATAACGCAGCCATTACCGATAAGTGTATTCTTAACATTAGAGCCAAGACCATATCTTGTTGGCATATCGTCACGAACCTTTGTATATATCGGTCTTGCAGAATTGAAAAGGTCGTTCCTTATATTTAAATCCATTAGCTGCATATTTGCATTGAAATAGCTGCTCATAGAATCCATAATTGCACAGAAGCCTTCAAATTCATAGCCATAAATTTTAAGCTTATCAAATTGTCCTTGAATAATATCTCTCTTAAAGTTGTTCTTATTCTTGCTTACACATTCGCTTACAAGAGAAATCAAAAGCTCACGCTTCATAAGAATCTTATTAAGATAGAAACTGCATGGGCCTTCGATGATTGGATTAATGAGGACATCTTTAACTCTGCCAGTAGAATCAAGAGAAAATACTGTCGGTTCGTCCTGATGCTCTGGCAGCTGACCTCTCTTATACACAACAGTTATGTCAGCATCATTAGAAATATGCTTTTCAAGAACATTCTGATAATCTATATTGCAAGCAGTATCACAATCAGAAATAAGCACATATTCTTCTTTAGAATTAATAAGGAATTTCTTAATTGAGTTAAGAATACTTATTCTGTTTCTGTATTCCTCCTCACTGTTGTTAAAAGGAGGAAGCATAAATAGTCCGTCACGCTTTCTTGATAAATCCCAAGCCTTACCTGTTCCGATATGGTCCATAAGTGATTGATAATTATTCTTTGTAATAACACCAACCTTGTTGATTCCTGAATTTACCATATTAGAAAGCGGGAAGTCTATAAGTCTATACTTTCCCCCGAAAGGAACAGAACCCATTGTTCTCTTATCAGTAAGCTCGCTTATAAGCTCTCCATGAAGGTTTGTGAAAATCAAGCCTATAACATTATTTCCACGCATATCAGTTTACCCCCTCTTTATCTTCGTAGACCATTTCTTTCGGGGCAACGACAGCACCCTCACCGATTGTACGGTTATCGCCAACAACGGCAACTCCCCAATCTTCCTTGTTTTCTATATCTTCAGGTCTTGCACCAACAACTGCATTTTTCTTGATAACTGCATTTTCAGATACGATAGCATATTGAATTACAGCACCCTCTTCAACTACAACACCAGGCATAAGTATCGAATCATTTACAACTGCACCTGGAGCAATAGTAACATTAGAAAAAAGAACTGAGAAATCAACATTGCCCTCGATTATACAGCCATCAGAGATGAGCGAATTTTGTACAACGCCTGTTGGGCTGACATAATGTGGAGCAACAACAGGATTTCTTGAATAAATCTTCCAGTTTTCGTCTGCAAGGTCGAGAGTAACATTCGGGTCGAGCAAGTCCATATTAGACTCCCAAAGACTTTCGATTGTTCCAACATCTTTCCAATATCCTGAAAATGCATAAGCAAACATTCTTTGACCATCTGCAAGCATTTTCGGAAGAATATCCTTACCAAAATCGTTTGAAGAATCTGGATTAGCCTCGTCCTCAATAAGATATTTTCTAAGCTTATCCCAACTGAATACATAAATACCCATAGAAGCATTTGTACTCTTTGGATGAGCTGGTTTCTCATCAAATTCGTAGATAGAACCATCAGGATTAGTGTTTAGAATACCAAAGCGTGAAGCCTCTGCAAGCGGAACATCAATAACCGCAATAGTGCAGTCTGCATCATGCTCCTTATGATAAGCAACCATCTTAGAATAATCCATTTTATAGATATGGTCTCCTGAAAGGATAACAACATATTCAGGATTATATCTATCTATGTAGTTTATATTTTGGTATATAGCATTTGCTGTGCCGGAATACCAATCCGCACCACCTTTTTTCTCATATGGTGAAAGAACCTGAACGCCAACATTCATGCCGTCCAAATCCCAAGGCTGACCATTGCCGATATATTCGTTAAGAACTAATGGCTGATATTGCGTTAAAACACCAACAGCCTCAATACCTGAGTTCACACAGTTAGAGAGCGGAAAGTCAATTATACGATACTTACCACCATACGGAACTGCTGGCTTTGCAATTTTTTGTGTCAATACGCCCAATCTGCTTCCTTGACCACCTGCAAGCAACATTGCTACAACCTCTTGCTTTGGATACATCTGTACTCCTCCTTAGAATAACCTTTTGTTATCCGATTTTATAGTCAATATATTTATACCTTACTTTTCTTATTTTTAGGTTTTTTAATTTCTTTTTTTGGTTCAGCCTTAACCTCGGATTCAACCTTGACCTCTGCTTTAACTTCTTTCTTAGCCTTGGTCTTTGGCTCTGCCTTAACCTCGACAGGCTCAACCTTGACCTCTGCCTCAGCTTCTTTCTTAACCTTAGTCTTTGGCTCTGCCTTAACCTCAACAGGCTCAACCTTGACCTCTGCCTTAGCTTCTTTCTTAACCTTGGTCTTTGGCTCTGCCTTAACCTCGACAGGCTCAACCTTGACCTCTGCTTTAACTTCTTTCTTAGCCTTGGTCTTTGGCTCTGCCTTAACCTCGACAGGCTCAACCTTGACCTCTGCCTTAGCTTCTTTCTTAACCTTGGTCTTTGGCTCTGCCTTAACCTCGACAGGCTCAACCTTGACCTCTGCCTCAGCTTCTTTCTTAGCCTTAGCCTTTGGCTCAACCTTGACCTCTGCCTCAGCTTCTTTCTTAGCTTTAGCCTTTGGCTCTGCCTTAACCTCGGCAGGCTCAACATCTATAAGCTTAGATTTTGCTTTAGCTTTAGTTGTCTTAGTTTTCTTTTCGCCCTTTGTGTCTTTAGAAACTGGCTTTGCCTTTGCTTTAGCCTTGCTCTTTTTCTCTGTAACCTCAGCATCAATAGTCTTTTTCTTGGCACGCTTTCTTACAAGCTTAAAGAACATTACAGAAAGTGGTGGCAATGTCAATGTAATAGACTGTTCAAATCCATGCATTGGAGCACCATCTGAACGAATAGCCTTGCCATTTGATATTCCGCAACCGCCAAATTCAGTTGCTTCTGTATTGAATATTTCTGCATATGTACCATCAAAAGGAACACCAATAGAATAATTTTCTCTAAGGACCGGCTGGAAGTTGCATACGACAATAATTTCCTTACCACTCTTATCTATTCTTCTGAAGCTTATGCAGCTTTGTGTATAGTCATCGTTAGAAATCCAATTAAAGCCTTCCCAAGAGAAATCAATCTCCCAGAGAGGACTATTCTCAAGATAGAAATGGTTAATAGCCTTAAAGTATTTCTTGAGCTGATTGTGTGCAGGATAGCTTGTCAACATCCAATCAAGCTCTGTTGCGTAATCCCATTCCTTAAACTGACCAAATTCAGTACCCATAAAGACCAGCTTCTTGCCTGGGTGAGCCATCATATATGCTATAAAGGTACGAACTCCTGCAAACTTCTGTTCGTAGCTGCCTGGCATTTTATTGATAAGAGAAGCCTTTCCATGAACAACTTCATCGTGAGAAATCGGAAGAATGAAGTTTTCAGAGAAAGCATAGTAGAATGAGAATGTAAGATTATCGTGATTAAATGGTCTATAAAGTGGGTCAAGTGAGATATAATGTAGCATATCGTTCATCCAACCCATATTCCACTTATAGTTAAAGCCCAAACCGCCCGAATATGTAGGACGAGAAACCATTGGCCAAGAGGTTGATTCCTCTGCAATCATCATAACCTCAGGGAAGTATTGGAAAGCCACCTCGTTAAGCCTTCTGAGGAAAGCAACTGCCTCAAGATTTTCCTTACCACCAAATTTATTTGGAACCCATTCGCCATCACGCCTTGAGTAATCAAGATAGAGCATAGAAGCAACAGCGTCAACTCTAATTCCGTCAATGTGATAGCGGTCCATCCAGAAAATAGCACTTGAAATAAGGAAGCTTACAACCTCATTTTTGCCATAGTCGAACACAAGAGTTCCCCAATCCTTGTGTTCACCCTTTCTTGGGTCGGCATATTCATAGCAAGGAGTACCATCAAATTTTGCAAGGCCATAAGCATCTCTCGGAAAATGTGCAGGAACCCAGTCCATAATAACATAAAGTCCTGCTTCATGGCATCTATCTATAAATGTCATAAAATCAAAAGGTGTACCATATCGTGCAGTCGGAGCAAAATATCCTGTAACCTGATAACCCCAAGAGGCATCAAATGGATATTCTGTCAAAGGCATAAGCTCAATATGTGTGTATCCCATATCCTTAACATAAGGAATAAGCTCGTCCGCAAGCTTTGTATAAGAGAAAGTATTTCCATCTGCATACTTTCTCCAAGAACCAATATGAAGCTCATAAATATTCACAGGACTTGAATAGTGCGATACATTTTTCTTATGTTGATACCACTTGTCATCAGTCCACTTAAAGCCATCAATATCAAAATATACAGACGCGTTATTAGGGCGTGTTTCATAGTGATAGGCGTATGGGTCAGACTTTAGAATACAAACATCATCAAAGGTTTCTATGCTATACTTATATATAGTAAAGTTTTCTATACCCTCATCAATATAGCATTCCCAGACTCCGCCATCGCTGATTCGTTGCATGGGATTTTTTTCTCTGTCCCAGTCATTAAAAGTACCTACGACTGAAACAGTCTTTGCGTTTGGTGCCCAAGTACGAAACACAAAAGATATTCCCTTGTCAGTCTTAACCTTATGTACGCCAAAAAAATTATAGGCTGTATAATTCTCACCGTTGTGGAATGATTCAATAGGGGACATTTCAAGGTTTTTTTTGTTTTCGAGAATCATATATACTCCTCCTACTCTTTGAGTAATGCCAAAACAAACCGATTTTGACCTTATTTTATTTAAAATACACAAGCACAGAAAAGAATTACTAAAATTTTTCTGCGGTTATTTCAAAAACGATGTAGTTTGGTATTCCATTTAATTATATATGTATATCATACCAATTTTTTGGATAATTTTCAAGTCTTATTAGCTCATTTTAATAATTTTTTGTATATTTTATGAAAAATGACCATTAAATCTACATAAACCTTAGGTAAAGCCCGAAAATCACCTTTCAAAAATAAAGTATAATACCTCCCACTCGTCGAAAAAAAGTAATTTTCGTCACCAAATTTCTATAATATTGAGTCTACTTTATTTCATCTAAAAATGATTGTTAAAATAAAATTCATAAAATTTATTTAAATTTATTTAAATTTATGCTATAATTTATTCTATGTATATGGCAATAGAATTCCGCCATACTCACCAGTAAACAATATAAATAAAAAATCAGCTTTGCTGTTCAAATATGAGGGGGATTAGAAACTATGACAAAAGGGAAAATATTAGTAGTAGATGACGATAAAAATATATGTGAACTTCTTAGGCTCTATATCGAAAAAGAGGGTTATGATATAGAAATTGCAAATGACGGCCAAGAAGCCCTTACAAAATTCAAAGAAGTACAGCCAGACCTCATTATGCTTGATATAATGCTTCCTATTCACGATGGACTATATGTCTGCCGTGAAATCAGAAAGACTTCACAAGTGCCAATTATCATGCTCACTGCAAAGGGTGAAGTTTTCGATAAGGTTCTCGGTCTTGAGCTTGGTGCAGATGACTATGTAGTAAAGCCATTTGAAGCTAAGGAAATCATAGCAAGAATAAAAGCTGTTCTCAGAAGAACAGGCGGCGACAAAGTCGAAGAAGAAATCAAGCTTGTTAAATATGATAAGCTTTCTATAAATCTCACCAACTATGAGCTTAAAGTTAATGGAGTTCAAATTGATACTCCTCCGAAGGAGCTTGAGCTTATTTATCACCTTGCAAGCAATCCAAACAGAGTATTCACTCGTGACCAGCTTCTTGATGAGGTCTGGGGCTTTGATTACTACGGTGACTCACGAACAGTTGATGTCCATGTCAAACGCCTTAGAGAAAAGTTAGAAGGTGTTTCTGATAAATGGGCATTAAAGACAGTATGGGGAGTTGGATATAAATTTGAAGCTAAAGATTAAATTTAAGCTTAACGGACAAAGTACTCTTTTCCATAAATATCTTGCAATAAGCTTTGTCATTATACTTCTCAGCTTTTTGATTTTAGGCTTTATTCTTATGAGCGTCCTGACAAAATATTGGACAAATAATAAGATGGAAACTATGAGCAAAAATACATCCTCACTTGCGTCACTTTGCACAAGATACATAAGATTACAAGATTCTATCAAGCAAGATTATTTTTTTGATGAAAGTATTGCTCTGCAAGATATTATGGAAACTATTTCAAGCAATATCGGTGGTGAGGTATTTTTCGTCAATGCCAACGGAAAAATCATCGTTGCTAATAGCAATGCCGTATATGCTACTGAAGGTAAATTCATTGACTATGAAGTTGTTAAAAAAACTATTCTTAATGACAAATATTATGACGAAACCGACCTCGGCGGAGTATTCAAGCAAAATCACTATATCTACGGTCAGCCGGTTTATATCGGTAATCAGCTTGTCTGTATAGCTTTCACAACTGCAGATACCTCCGAATACTATCAGTTCACCTCACTTATGCTCAATATATTTCTTGTTTCTGCACTTATAACCTTTGCAGTTGCAATTATCGCCATTGGTATTTATACCTATTATATGGTCAAGCCCCTGCGTCAGATTGCCTTTGCCGCACATAAATTTGGTCAAGGCGATTTCAGCACAAGGGTTAAAGTAAAATCACGAGATGAAATTGGTCAGCTTGCAGATGAATTTAATAATATGGCAGAATCACTATGTTCATCTGAAAACATTCGCCGCAGCTTTATAGCAAATGTTTCACACGAGCTTAAAACTCCTATGACAACCATAGCAGGCTTTATAGATGGTATTCTTGATGGAACTATTCCGCCAGAAAAACAAAATTACTATCTAAAAATAGTAAGTGACGAGGTTCGCAGACTTTCACGCCTTGTCCGTTCTATGCTCGACCTTTCTAAAATTGATAATGGCGAACTAAAGCTAAATTATCAGAATTTCGATTTTGTTTCTACGCTTATTTCCGCTCTTGTAACCTTCGAGGCTGAGATAGAACGCAAGAATATTGAAATTCGTGGACTTGAAGATATGCAGAGCGTTTATATTGATGGTGACGCCGACCTTATTCATCAGGTAGTCTATAACCTTATAGAAAACGCCGTAAAATTCGTTAATGAAAATGGATATATTCAATTTATCATAAATGACCTGCCAGACAAAACCGAATTTGCTATTATAAATAGCGGTCATGGCATTGACAAAAACGACCTTGGGCTTGTCTTTGATAAATTCTATAAAACAGATAAGTCGAGGAGCATTGATAAGAAGGGTATGGGCTTAGGACTTTATCTTGTAAAAACTATTATCGGACTTCACGGTGGTAAAATTACTGTTTCAAGTGAAATTAATAAATATTGTCGCTTTGATTTCTATATTCCACGCAAAACACCTAAGAAATCTCGACACGAGAATAAAGTCTCAAAGCTTGAAAATAAAAATGCTAAACTTCCCTTCAAAAAAGGAGATTCAGAAAAATGAGCGATGAACGCAGAGAGGACGATTTCAACCAAAATTCTTGGCAGTATAAACAGCCAGGCTCCGAACCGTCCACACCGCAGGAAGAACAAAAGCTTCCACAAGATAATAACCATAATGATATTAAGGAAGGCTTTAGTTCTCCTCAAACTCATTATAATGTTGATAACGAATATAGCGGTCCATCAGAAAATACAAATACTACTAAGCAATACCGCCAACAATATCAACCTAATAACAGCTATTTCTATCAAGCAGAAAATCCTCATTCAACAGAAAGCTACCCCAAGCAACAGAATACCTTTTCAAATCAACCAAATCTCAGCTATAATCAACAATATCAACCGCCATATTCCACACCATATACTCCTCCGCTTCCTATGTCGAATGGAAGGTACAGAACGAGAAAGGGTCTGAAAGTTCTTGCAATCACACTTGCGGTTGTCATTCCAAGTACAGCCATAGGTTTCACTATCGCAAGTATAAAAATAAATTATTCTAACAAAGATGATAGCATAAAATATGATTCCTCAGGCGAATATTCTTATTATGTTCCAGAAAATTCGTGGCTTCAGACATCACAAGCACCAGATGCTTCCGCAAACCCTAACGGTCCTCAGATTGAGGCTGCATCAACACCCGAAAATAGTGATAATAATGAGGCTGTAACAATTTATAATAAGGTTTCACCAAGTATAGTTGGAATAATTTCTTATCCAGCAGGAACAGATTACACAATAACAGAATCTGGCGAAGGCTCTGGCATCATAATCAGCAGTGATGGTTATATAGCTACCAATAGTCACGTAATAAATGACTCAAAAGATACTGGTATTCTTGTTAAGCTAAGCACCAATGAAGAATATATCGGTGCAGTTGTTGGCTTTGATAAGCGTACTGACCTTGCTGTTGTAAAGATTGATGCAAAAAATCTTCCAGTCGCAGAATTTGCAAATTCTGATAGTGTAACTATCGGACAAAATGCCTATGCTATCGGCAACCCTGGCGGCTTGCAATTCTCAAATTCACTTACAAAAGGTACAATTTCTGCAATAAACAGAACTATAAGCTCAAGTAGTGCTGTAAAATATATTCAAACTGATGCCGCCATCAATCCAGGAAATTCAGGTGGTGCTTTAATCAATTCTTATAGCCAGATTATCGGAATAAATACATCTAAGCTTGTTTCTGAGGAATATGAAGGTATGGGATTTGCCATTCCAAGCAATACAGTAATAAGCATAGTTAATAATATTATCCGAAATGGCTATGTCAAGGGCAGAGCTTACCTTGGCATTACTGCATCAGAATGGTCAACCTATGCTGCTAAGAAAAATGATACTCCAGTTGGTGTCAAAATCGAATCTTTATCAGAAGAAAATGCTTTTTCAAGTTCTGATGTTCAGATAGGCGACATTATCACAGAAATTGATGGCAAAACCATCAAAGACCTTTCATCAATGTTTGATGCAATAGATGAACATAAGCCTGGTGATAGAATAAGCATAAAGCTTTTCAGACTTAAAAACTTCAATTCTGATGGCAAAGCTAAGAGCTTTAGCGTATCAGTAGTTCTTTTGGAGGATACTGGACAATAATGACTGATATTCATAATATTTTAAGAGAATATTTCGGCTATCATTCGTTTCGTGCAGGTCAAGAAGAAATTATAAATTCAATACTTGCTAATCGTGATGTTCTTGCGATTATGCCAACTGGGGCGGGTAAATCTGTATGCTATCAGGTTCCCGCCCTTGCACTTGACGGAATAACAATAGTCGTTTCACCGCTCATTTCACTTATGCAGGACCAAGTTCGCTCACTAATAGAAATGGGCATAAGAGGGGCATATCTGAATAGCTCACTTACACCAAGACAGCTTGCCCTTGCCACCGAAAGGGCAAAGGCTGGTACATATAAAATAATATATGTTGCTCCGGAAAGACTTCTAACCGATAGCTTTATTGATTTCGCTAAAAATGCAAATATATCACTTCTTGCAATAGATGAGGCTCACTGTATCTCTCAATGGGGACACGAATTTCGACCAAGCTATACAAAAATCTCAGATTTTATAGAGCTTCTGCCCTATCGCCCAATAGTTGCCGCCTTTACTGCAACAGCAACAAGCCTTGTTAAACAAGATATTGCTGAAAAGCTAAAGCTCCATTCGCCATTTGAGCTTACAACTGGCTTTGACAGACCAAATCTTCATTTTGCCGTTTATAAACCTCTCTCCAAAGAAAGCTGGATATTAAATTATCTTGAAAGAAATTCTGATGAATCAGGCATAATCTACTGCTCATCAAGAAAAATAGTTGAAAGATTATGTGAAACACTTTCTGAAAATGGCATAGACGCTCTACCCTATCACGCAGGAATGTCCGATGAACTACGAACCAAAAATCAGGACGACTTCATATATGACAGAGTTAAAATTATAGTTGCGACCTCCGCTTTTGGTATGGGCATAAACAAGCCAAATGTACGCTTTGTAATACACTACCATATGCCAAGAAATATTGAACAATATTATCAAGAAGCTGGTCGTGCAGGTCGTGACGGTGAAAAAGCCGAATGCATCTTACTTTATAGCGGTTCAGATGTTTCTCTTAATAAATTTATGATTAACAAAGGCAGTGAGGAAAACGAAAGTCTTACTCCCGAAGAAAGAAAAGCTTTTCTTAAAGAAGAGCTTGAAAAGCTAAGAATAATGACCTTCTACTCTACCTCAAAAACAGTTTGCCTTAGAAAGCGTATGCTTAATTATTTCGGTGAGTATGCACCCCAGCATTGCAATAATTGCAGTGTATGTGAGGGTTACGCAAACGATGACTATTCAGAAATTATAAAACCAATCCGCAAAACTGAAAGCTATACCAAAGAGGAAGTCATTCCCGATAAGGAGCTTTTCGAGCATTTAAAGGTCTTGCGAAAAAATATCGCTATGCGACAGAGTGTTCCTGCTTATGTTGTATTTTCAGATGCAACACTGCGAGAAATGTCAGGCACTAAGCCAAGAACCGAAAAAGAATTTTTATCTATAAATGGCATCGGCGATAATAAGCTAAAACGCTACGGTTCAATCTTCCTTGCCGAAATTCAAAAATACATTGATAAAAAAGGTGTATAAATATGAAAAACTATATATTTATCGAAACTCCTCTTGGTAAAATGACTCTTGCTGAGGAAAACGACTATATAACTAATATTGCATATGGCGAGATAACTCTTGAAGCTTCTTGCGAAAACGAAACAGAACTTTTAAGCCAAGCCAAGCAACAGCTTGCAGAATATTTCAACGGTGAACGCAAAGAATTTAATCTTCCACTAAAGCCTTCTGGAACAGTATTTCAGCTTTCAGTTTGGAAAGCATTAACAGAAATTCCTTATGGCAAAACAGCAAGCTATAAAACCATTGCAAATAAAATACATCAGCCTTGTGCGGCAAGAGCTGTCGGAATGGCGAATAACAAAAATCCTATTGTAATAGCTATCCCTTGTCATAGAGTTGTCGGTGCAAAAGGCATTATAAAGGGGTATGGCGGAGGAGTAGATAAACTTAAATTCCTTCTAAAGCTCGAAAATATTACAGATGTTGAAGATTTTCCAATAAAGTGGTAAAATAAATTTATGGTGGTGAGTTTAGTGAAAATACATCAAATGAAACTAAACAATAAGCCGTTCAATATGATTAAAAACGGCAGAAAAAATATTGAGCTTAGACTTTATGACGAAAAACGCAGAAAGCTTAATATTGGCGATGAAATTATCTTTAGAAATCTTAAAGATGGCGAAACAATAAGTGTTACAGTCTTAGCACTACATAAATATGAAAGCTTCGCAGAGCTTTACAAGCATTTTGATAAAGCTTCTATCGGTTATGAAGATAATGAATTTGCGAATCCTGAAGATATGAACGAATATTACACTCCAGAAAAACAAAAGCAATATGGTGTTGTTGGAATTGAAATTGCACTTAATGAATAATTGAGCTTTCCCAATATATATGGGCAAGCTTTGCTCGCTCGCCAAGAAACTACTATTATATAAAAGTAACTTTTAAATATTGACAATAATTTGTTAGGAGCTGAACCTATGGCACGAGGCAATAGCATACCGCAAAAAATGCCTGATAGGGCAGTTCAAAATTTCACAACTAAAAAGCATATCCATCAACGACCGCTATTCTATATTAAAGAGGTTATTGAAAATATCTTCGGTGGAATTATAATCGGCTCTACAATATTTGTTGGTGGTATAAACTGTGGAGCAATGGCAAATATAGTTAGTCTTTATGATAAGCTTATACACTCAATAGGCAAGCTATTCAAAAACTTTAATTATAATTTTCTACTGCTTTTGCAGATTGTAGCAGGCATTGTCGTTGGGATACTCCTGTTTTCGCAGATAATATTAGATTTAATGCAAAAATTTGAATACCCTATGATATACCTTTTTATTGGTGCAATTATTGGTTCTCTGCCGTCAATTTACCGCCGAGGAAAAATCAAAAAATTCAAACCTCTCTATCTTTTATGGATAATTCTTGGCGGAGGACTTGCTTATGCTCTTAATTTTTTACCTAAAAATCACCCCATAATCAATCCAACAGATTACTTTCAAATCTATGGAATGCTGTTTATAAGTGGTATAGTATCGGCAATAGCTATACTTATTCCAGGAATAAGTCTTTCGCATAGCTTATATTTTATTGGAATGTATAATTCCATACTTTCATCAATTATCAGCCTTGATTTACTAAACTTATTTTTTATTTTTCTCGGATTTTTTATAGGTTGTCTGTTTATATCAAAAATCATTAGCTTCACAATCAAGCATTTTCTCGCTCCGACACACCTTATAATAATGGGTTTAATGCTTACTTGTGTAATAGAAATTTTTCCGGGAATACCAAATAATTATATTATGATTGCCTGTATAGCAGGATTTATTTTCGGAGCAGGTGGAGTTTATCTTATAACAAAATAATATATATTAGTAACTATGTATATTGACATCAAAGAAAATTTATATCTGCACCTACAAAATTTACAAAAAAATCTTTGACTTTTGCGTTAGATTGTGCTAAAATGTTAGAAGAGGTATTGCAAAATGGGAATGGTAACAGTTATAACCTCCGGCAAAGGAGGAACAGGAAAATCTACGGTTTCCGTAGGTTTAGCGGCGGCACTTGTTCGCCGTGGAAACAGAGTTCTGCTTATAGATTGTGACGCTGGTATGCGTGGCATCGACCTTATGCTTGGTGTCAGCAGTGACCTTGTCTTTGATATAGCAGATGTTATTAACGGAAGCTGTCCGCCTGCGAGTGCTATCTATCCTTGCAAAAATATGGCAGAGCTTTATGTGCTGCCTGCTCCGCAGAGCGTTCACGATGAGCTTAGCCCCTATCTTATGCGACAGCTTACAAATATTCTTCGTAAATATTACGACCATATAATTATCGACTGCCCCGCAGGTATCGGCTCAGGCTTTGAGGCCGCTATCGCTCCTGCGGATAGAGCATTCCTCGTCTGTAACGCAGACCCGCTCTCGGCCCGTGGCTGTTCTATGGTCAGAGAAAACCTTCAATCGGCAGGAATAACAGATATAAGACTTGTAATCAACAAATTTTCTGAAAAAAAATTCAGAAAAGCCAATCTCTACGAAGATTTAGATGCAGTCATTGACGAAGCAGGTGCAAGACTTATAGCAGTAATTCCAGAAGATTTTACTGCGTCAGCACTTTCTCAACAGGGCAAACCTATTGAAGGAAACTCTGATGCTGTCTATGCCTTTAACCGATTTGCCGCAAGGGCGGACGGAGAGAATGTTCCTCTCGAAATAAAATAAGCCCTATATACAAATTGTAACTTAAACTCTTAGGAGGTAATTTTTAATGAATATAGCTCTTATTGCACACGATTCAAAAAAGGAACTTATGGTTCAGTTCTGTATCGCATATTGTGGTATTCTAAGCAGACATACCCTATGTGCAACAGGTGTGACAGGCAAGCTTGTAGCA
This sequence comes from Pseudoruminococcus massiliensis, assembly GCF_900291955.1. Taxonomy (GTDB): domain Bacteria; phylum Bacillota; class Clostridia; order Oscillospirales; family Acutalibacteraceae; genus Pseudoruminococcus; species Pseudoruminococcus massiliensis. The sequence goes on from NZ_OLMR01000002.1 coordinate 276,695, forward strand.
GAAGCAACTGGTCTTGAGATTCAGCGTTTTCTCGGCGGTGCTCAGGGTGGTGACCAGCAAATCGCCGCAAGAATTGCATTCAATGAAGTTGATATGCTTATCTTTCTGCGTGACCCACAGAATCCAAAGCCACACGAACCAAACGATATAAACCTTCTTCGCCTTTGTGATATGCACAATATTCCAGTTGCAACAAATATTGCCACTGGTGAAGTTCTTATCCATGGTCTTGAGCGTGGTGACCTTGATTGGCGTAATATCGTAAAATCTTAATTGAATTAAGAAATAAATATTTTATTAATACAAGCAGTATTAGGAAATTCTGCAATAAATGTAGCGTATATCTACAAACTAAAATAACTGCGTTTCCTTAAACTAAGGATACGCAGTTATTTATTTTAATATAAGGAACGATTGACAGGTATTATTATATCGTGTATACTTATCAGTATGAGGATATTCGCACATACGGTAGGCGGTTCTCCCTGAATAAGGGAGGTGATAATATAGTTACATACAGCGAACTTATTTCAGTTTGTCATTATGTTGACTGAAATTATCACTCTTTACTTTTTAGTATAAAATAAAAGAAACACCGCCACACTTCCAAAATGTCGGTGTTTCTTTTAACACGATTTTGGGAGAACCGCTTACTGCGAATATCCTCCGTACTGTCTAATTATAATCTCTAAAATGCTAAAAGTCAAGCAAATAACTTTGAACATAAAGGAAGATAGAAAATGGATTTAATTACTAAAAGTGTAAAAGGAACTCAAGATGTACTGCCAAAAGAAAGCTATAAGTGGCAGTTTATCGAAAAAATAATGAGAGAAGAAGCCAATGCTCACTCATTCAAGGAAATTCGTACACCTGTTTTTGAGCATACAGAGCTTTTCCAGCGTTCAGTTGGTGATACAACAGATGTTGTCCAAAAGGAAATGTATACATTTAATACTAAGGGCGAAGATTCAATCACACTCCGTCCAGAGGGTACAGCTGGTTCAGCAAGAGCTATCCTCGAACACGGTGTATATAATGATGGCTATCCTATCAAGGCTTACTACTTTACATCTTGCTACCGTTACGAAAAGCCTCAAAAGGGCAGACTTCGTGAATTTCACCAGTTTGGTATGGAAGTATACGGTGCAGCCTCATATTTTGCTGACGCTGAAGTTATATGTGCAGCAGATTCGATATTCAAGCGTCTTGGAGTTAAGGGATTAAACCTTGAAATTAACTCTATTGGTTGTCCAAATTGTCGTGCAAATTATCACAAAGCCCTTAAAGAATATTTCGCAGAACACACATCAGAGCTTTGCGAAACCTGCCTTTCCCGACTTGAGAAAAATCCAATGAGAATACTTGACTGCAAAAGTCCTATCTGCTCTAAAATTGCAGAAAAAGCTCCAACTGTTCTTGATTATATCTGTGATGATTGTAGAGAGCACTTTGAGGGTGTAAAAAAGTGTCTTGATTCCGTTGGTATAGAATATACTGTAAACCCAACTATCGTTCGTGGACTTGATTATTATACACGCACAGTTTTTGAGTTTGTTTCCTCATCTATCGGTGCTCAGGGTACAGTCTGTGGCGGTGGTCGCTATGATGGACTTATCGAAGAGCTTGGTGGTCAGCACACACCATCTCTCGGATATGCAATCGGCATCGAACGACTTCTTCTCTTGCTTGAAGCTCAAGGCATTGAAATTCCAGCCGCACCAACCTGTGATATTTATATTGCAGGCTTAGGCGAAAAAGCACAGCTTAAATCCTTTGAGCTTGTAAAAACAGTTCGTTCATCATCACTTTCTGCTGAATGTGATATTGTAGGCAGAAGCCTTAAAGCACAGATGAAATATGCTGATAAAATCGGAGCAAAGTTCAGCATAGTCCTCGGCGATAGTGAGATTGAGAGTGGCAAAGCACAGCTCAAAAATATGGAAACTGGTGAGAAAACAGAAATTTCTCTCGGAGAAAACTTCTTCTCAGATTTCTATAATGTCTATATTCAATCGCAGTTCGCTGTAAAATAATAAATTAAAAGTGGTTGCAAGCCTAAAAAGCTTGTAACCACTTTTTTGTAAACTCAAAATTGTAGATTTAAGAGTTCTGATAAGTTTTCAACAATATAGTCTGGAAATGTTGAAAGCTTGTCAGGATTTCCCAATCCTCCAAATCCTTGCTTTATCCACACTGTTCTCATTCCTATATGCTGTGCAGTAATAATATCATTATCAAGCCTATCCCCTATCATATAAGTATTTTGTGCCGGACAATTTGCCTGCTTCAATGCAAATTTAAAAATCCGTTCATCAGGCTTTGCAAAACCAATATCAGACGAAGAAACAACTATATTAAAGTAATCATATATTCCAAACTGTCTTAACCTTTCTGATAAATCTTTATTTTGGTTTGCAATAATTCCAAGATTATACTTTACACTTAAATAATTTAAAACATAATCTGCCTGTGGATAAATAGTTTCAAGTTCACTTTTCCAAGGGACTTTCTTTAGTCCACATCTTTCTAAAGCACATTTATAGAAATTCATATTACAACAAGCATAATATTCCATATTATGATAAAATTCATAATAGCTAATAGAACTCCCATTGATAGTATCAATAATTCTTTGCTTTTCACATTCTGTTTCATCTATAAGTGTAGAACCGACATCGAAAAACAACCATTTTTTCATAAATTCCTCCAAAATAGCAACACCCCGCCTATCAGAAATTATCCGATAAATGGGGTGTTATTTTATAAAGCCAATATTATTGTGATATATATTTTCTCATTTTTCTACGAACAATAAGAACAATCGCTGCAATAATACCGATAATCAAAACAGAACCACCAATAGTTACACTATAGAACATTGGCTTATTAGCATAGAAAATAACGAAATTATTCGGTGAAACAGTTATATTTGAAATAATTTTCTTATTTTCATTAAACTGTCCATTTGAACCTACCGAACAATCATCACAGTAAAATACGACTTGGTTTTCAAAACCTTCTGGAATATTAAATTCAACCTTGCCATTATTACTGCTCAGATATTTTAATAAATCCTCTCCAGATTTATTAAACAAAACATTTATTTCCTTGCCATTAGAATCAAGAATAACTATTCTCAAGCTTCCCAATTTTCCTCCATTATCCGAAGGAATAACTGTAACTTTCTGCTCCTTTACCTGATAACGACCATTATCCTCTATACCACTGACTATAAGTGTAGGTGGAGTCTTATCAACTACAAACTTAACTTCAAGACCTTTCAAATCGCTATAAGCCACAGAACCAGCCTTATCAGTTGATTCAATTTTTATATCGTAATCGCTCTCATTTTCAAACAACGATGAACTTATAACATATTTTCTCTCGCACCACTTAGAAGCATCTGTAGTTTCAGAGCTTGTATATCCCTCATTTTCTTTAAGAGCTGTTCCGTTAAGCTTAACTACATAATTTTCTATCGGGTCAACATTTATCTCTTGAATAACTATATCATTATCAACGCTTGAAACATAATAGTTATCTAAAAGCTTTTGTGTATTCTCATCAATCTTAAAGGTTGAACCATTTCGGTTTATAGAGAATTCTGCATTATCATATGTCTTGCCATCATCAAGAAGAATCTTGTCTGTCTTATTGCCAGACATATCTGCAACAGAACAGCTAAGTGTATATACTGCATCATCACTAAGATTATCAACAACATATGAATATGATGTACTGCTATTTTTTCTGAGATACTTGCTAAGGTCAATGCTTTCTCTTGTAAATTGTCCTGAGCTTGTCATCATAAGTGCTTCAAGAACTGGCTTAAAGCTATTATAATCAATATTAGTATCGCTTGCCTCAATAGTAAAGCCATAGGTCTTATCCTTGTTAGCAGTATTATTTTTGATATTAGTAACCTTTAAGCTTGGTTTCTTAGTATCAATAACCAGATAATCAGAAGTATAGTTATTCATCTTATTCTTTGAACGGTCTGTATATTCAACCTCTATACGATATTTTCCGTCCTTATCAATCGAGAAAGTACCTGTGTGTAAATCTGAACTATTATCTGTCCAGCTTACTGAAGGGTTCAATGTACGCTCTGCGTTTATATCATAAACCATAACCCTGACATCTTCAGAATAGAAATTAGCTTCATTTATTTTTAGTGTGGCATCTATTTTACCATCATAATAAGCTGTTCCATCTGCTGTTGATATTGGTTTATTAAGAGTTACATCTATTTCAGGTTTGATATTATCAACTATTATCTTCTTAGTATCTGATTTATCACTATCATTTTGTGACATATCATATGCTGTAAATTTAACAGTACCATTATACTGATGCTGAGCATCAAGAACTGATTTTGGAATTTTGAATGTTGCAGTATTCACATTGCCATTTCTCTTTATATCAGCCCTGCTTATTGCTTCATTAAGCAGCTGTGCATTAACATTACTTGAATTATTATCCTTCAAATAACTATATACAAATTTTCCAATAGCTGTAGTATCATCTTCTGCTGAAATAGTAACAGTAACAGGTGCATTGTAATAACCAAATGTTATAGAATTAAGCACATTCTGAAAAACATTCTGGCTATATGATATTCTCAAGTTTTTAGGTGCAGTCTTATCAACTGTAAACTTATCCTCAACATTGTTCTGCACTTTTCTTCCAGCCAAATCCTCATACTCTATCTTAAAGGTATAATTAGCATCAGTCGAATATTTAATATTTGCTGTGTATACATCGCCATTTTTTATCCAGTTGCTTCTCTTGCTAAGGTATTGAGCATAATTCTCAACACCAACAGCCTTTCCATTAACATCAACCGCAGTAATATTTGCAGCAATCTCATCTGCTCTGAAATTACGCTCAATAACACTAATAGTAGCTATCTGTGCAGAATTATAGTATTTAATTCCATTAGCAGTATTTACAACCTTATTTGGAGAATATGCAACATTGATTACAGGATTAGTATGGTCAACAATAATCTCATTCGATGTATAAGTTTTCATCTTATTATTTGACCTATCAATATAACTAATCTTTATGATATACTCTCCCTCTTTTGAGAGTGTAAGACTGCCTGTCCAAGTATCGCCATTCTGTTTCCAGTTATTCAGCTTTTGCTTTGAGCCATTAACTTCTATATTAACATCTTCTGAATAGAAGTTTGCCTCAGTAATTTTAATAGTAGCTGTTGCACTGTCCTTATAGTATAGCTTATATAAATTTCCTTCTGTACCATAGTTGTAATTACTTACATCATTCATATCAGATGCAGTAACAATCCTATCAGCCTTACTAAATTCAACACTTCTTGTTGGTGAGATATTATCGACTATAAGAATACTATTTTTACTATCATTCTTTACATTGCTTGGATTTCCGGACCTATCAATTGCAGTAAAGGAAATTTTTCCTCTATACTGTTTTGATTGATCGGCTGTAAGAGTGAATTTTGCAGTTGCTATTTTCTTATCTGATGTAATTGTCATATTTTCACGGTTAATAGTTCCGCCATCACTTTTCAGATTTTTAGTAGTACTTGAACCATTTTCTCTTGTATATGTCCATGTCATACTTTCAACGCCTGAAATATCATCAACCGCTGTCAAAGTAACTGTAACATCTTTCTGATATGCGTAATAACCAAAAGTAATGCCATTTAATACACTTTCCCAGAAATTAAGTTCTTTACTATATGAAATTTTCATCTTTGAAGTTGCTGGGGCATATTCATCAACTGTAAATTTATCCTGCTTATAGTTACCAGCAGAGTGAGAAGCTAAATCAGAATAAGAAATATCAAAAGTATAATTTGCATTTACCGAATACTTTATTGTTGCTGTATATGTATCTCCATTCTTTTTCCAGCTATCTCTTGACGAAAGATATGCCGCATAGTCAGTTACTTTGATGTTATTTCCACCTGCGTCCTTAGCACTAACTGTTACTGCAACATCATCTGCACGGAAATTACGCTCAGTAATTTTAATAGTTGCTGTCTGCTGTTTATTGCAGTAAACATTTTTATTTGCATCAGAAATTTTATTTTCTGGAGAATATTGAACATCTATAACAGGCTTTGTCCTATCAATAATTATAACATTCGACTCATACGACTTCATTTCATTAGTTGAACGGTCCGTATATGTCATTTTAATAATATGCTCTCCCTCATCACTTAGGGTAAGCGTATTTGTATACTCATCACCATTTTGTTGCCAATTTTCGCTAAAGTTTATAGACTTACCATTATCATATAGATTAATATCCTCGCTAAAGAAGTTAGCCTCTTTAACTGTAAATTTAAGAGTGGCATCGTCTTTATAATAGAGTCTATAATTATTAGCGTCAGACTTCATATCATATGTAGCATTTTTAAAGCTATCTGCATATATTGACTTTACAAAGTTGTTTGTTTGATATTCAACACTTCTTGTCGGTGAAATATTATCAACAACAGTTATTCTCTCATCTTTGTTTTCTACTGGATAAGTTGCTGTTTTTCCTGACATATCAGTAACTGTAAACGAAATCGTTCCACGATACTGTTTGCTTTCCTCTGCTGACAATTCAACTGTTACTTCACCAGTTTTTCCATCTTCAGAGAATGTAACATCTTCTTTTTTAAAGTGCTTACTTACATCAGCAACAGACGAATCACTTGAACCGACCTGTCTTTGATATTCCCAATCAATCGAATCAATACCAGAAGTCATATCATCTGCGCTAAATTTAATTGTTACATTATCCTTATAATAATAGGTATTGAATGTAATATTATCAATAATTTCTTCAAAGAAGTTCTTTTCCTCTGAATATTTGGCATTAAGATTTGTTGGTGGTGTTTGGTCAATCGTAAAATCAGGTGAATTATACTTTTCCTCAGCATCGTTCCCTGCGAGGTCAGTATAATTTAATGTAAAACTATAATTTGCATCTGCGTTAAACTCAATTTCAATATAATGATTATTTCCATCAGAAATCCACTCTCCATTATGAAGTGTATCATTCAATTCTTTAAGAACTGTTTCATAATCGCTTATATTATTAAGTGTAACATCTTGTGCTTTAAGCTCAAATATAATATCATCGGCTCTGAAATTTACTTCATCAACTGATACCTTTGCTCTAATTTTTGTTGTATAGAATTTTTCGTTCACAGCCGGAGAATCAGAAAAATAGTCAACAGAAATTATCGGTTTTGTTTCATCTATGACAAAGCTTGATGTTTTTTCATCAGAAACCTGTCCAAGCTCATCACTTGCAATAACAGAAATGTTATAAACTCCATCTTCACTAAATTTAATTGAGTTTGTCCATGTTATCTTTGCTGTATTGCCATTCTTAACCCATTCATCATTTTCAAGTTTATATCCACTTTCAGAAAGCTTCTTATTATTGATAAAAATATCAACCTTGTCCGCATCAAAATTGCTTTCAGAAATGCTAATATTGGCTACAACAGATTTATTGTAATACTGTCCATTAGTTGCCACAGCCTCAGAATCGAGCTTAATATCAACATCAGGCTTTCTATTATCAACTATAATCTTAGCATTTTTATCGTATTCTGTTTCAAGTCCTGCCTTACTTTTTGCAGTAAACTTAATATCGCCTCTGAACTCAGCCTCTATCTTAAATGATGCTTTATAATAGGTCTTTCCGTTGTCATCTATCGCTGTTTCTATATTATCGAGTATAACATTTTCACTAACCTTATTTTCTGTGTCAAGCTCTCTGCCAGCTTCAGGTATTAACTCATAAGAAAAACTCTTTATACCAGAAATATCCTCATAAGCACTCAAGGTTACTTCAATATTTGTATCTCTACTGCTTACAAGTCCAAATGTAATATAATCAAGAATAGTATTATATACATTTTTTTCGCTCTTATAAGAAATATCAAGATTATAAGGTTTAGTATTATCAATATTTATATTTTCTTTTTCTACTCCATAAACTATTCCATTTTCATTATTTCTAACATAAAATTGAATATGCTGATTTTTTCCATTGTTAGTATATACATATTCATCTTTCCAGTTACTGTCACTAATGCTCATATTATCACTAATTTTATATCCTTCAGGAGGGGTAATAGTGACACCATTTGTTGTGTTATACCAGTCATTATAATCTGTCTTAGAATAATTACAATATAAAGAATCTGATTTTGCAATATCAAGATTGATATATGCCTCTGCATTAGATTCATTATAGCACTCGCCCTGTGCATTTTTAATAGTTACCTTATATTTTCCAATATCTTTATCCGCAAATTTTATGAGTCCTGTATTGTCTATTGAGGTTTTTCCTTCGCCAATCAACTTCTCATAAACACCATTATGAAGCTTGTAAATATTATAACTAACATTTACATCTACATTTTCCTCTTTTGGCAAAGCATACGAAAGCTGATATTGTTTTTGTTCACCATAATTAAGTTCAAGTGTATGGCCTGTAATTTTCTTATTACCAGCAAAAATATCAATGCTTCTGTCCCCACGCTTAACAGCTACTGTAAAATAACGAGTAGTAAATTTATTATAATGTCTTGTTTCATCAAAACTAAATCTAATGTTAAATTGTGCATTATCGCCAGCCTTTTTAACTATTATCCTATTTTCACTTAATTCCACATAATCGTTTTCTTCAATTTCAGCATTTAATAATGTCGCATTTTCTTGAATGCCACTAAACCAAGTAGGGCTAATTTCTATTTCGTCACCATAATTAACAATTTCAATCATTTTATTTGAATAAGAAATATCTTGGTCTGCTTTTCCTACTTCTACTGAATAAGAAGCTTCATTGATTTCTCTGCCATCTGAATCATATCCAAATACATATGATTCGCTATCAAGTGCAGCTGTGATAGTTGCTTTTCCTATATCATTTCCAGTCACATTTCCATTCGTATCAACCGATGCAACCTTACTATCACTCGAGGAATATGTCAAAGTACCATATTCTGAATTAAAACCATTTAGTTTATTTTCAGCTTTTTCTCCATATTTAATGCTTAAGTTTTCTTTTTCAAAATTTAAACTTAATTTAGCTTTATTGATGGTAATTGTTCCTGTTTTTACTGGTGCAAAAATAATATTTGAATTTTCACTTGTTACATTTACCTCTGCTTCAAATGTGCAAGCTTTAAGGAAAGTAAAATTACCATCATTATCAATTCTAACATAATTATCATATGATTCTTTTTCAACCTCACTTCCATCAAGCTTAGTAACATCTAATATAGAATATGTTTTTGTAATTTTTCCAATGTTCTCAGAAGTAGAAACTGATACATCAAGTTTACTTTTACTATTTACTTCAGGATTTTGAGGAATACCTAAAAGTGTTACCTTGTCGTTACCTATTTCTTTTTTCTTTACTGTCACCTTAAAGCTCAATTTACTTTTCTTATACTTTCCATCATAAGGCACCATTACATTAATAGTAGCCTCACCAACACTATTGGCGTTAAGGTTAATATATGAACCATTTTTTACAACAGAAACTATCTTTTCATTAGAAGATGTTGCTGTTATATTGCTTAAATACTCACTATTAGAGTTATCTGGTTTTACATATATATCCATACTATGACTATAAATCATATCAAGTGCTGAAGAAAACTCTTTTTCTTTACCATTTTCTAACCTATATGCAAGCCTCAGACTTTCATTACCAAGTAATTTTTCAACAGTTATAGGTCGTATTTCATAAACTTTTTTACCTTTAAAATTATCTATATTTCCTGTTAATGAACTTTCTGCAACCTCAATATTATCAGGATTTAAGTTGTTATATACCACAGTTTGGGTTTGATATTCACTAGATGTGAGTGTAAATTCATATATTTCATTCTGATAAAGCTCGGTTGTATACTTATTTAGTCCTTCAGTATACCTCATATATTTACTGCCACGCTCATCAAGAACTAATTTTCCATTTTCATTTGTTATGTAGTGTTTAACAAGTATGCTGTTATTTTCAAAATTAGAGGAATCTACAACATTTTTATTTACACTGCCTTCAGATATAAGTTCCTCTAAAGAGATTGAATAATATGCTCCCTTGTCTTTATAAAGCATAATATTAGAAACAGTATTTGACTGAACTTCAACCATATCTATACCACTTGAAATATATCCATAGGCGTCAGCTGATACTATATCAACATATACAGTTCCATTATCATCTAATTCAATTTTTGCTTGACCATTACTGCCTGAATAAGCAACCTTTTCATCAGAAATAAGATTCTTTTTATCTATATCAGCATATACCTTATACTTAAAAACCGTATTCGGCACAGGAATATTGGAACTTTTACCTTTAGTAATTGCATTTAAAGTCAAAGTTATTTTATTATCTGTGTTCTCAGTGCTATGTTGAGAAACACTTAGATTGTTAGTACTTTCATCATTATAAGAAACTGCTTCTGCTGAATTAAACGAGCTTCCTATATTAAGTCCAAGTATTGGAATAAGTAATGCCAGAACACCAGAAACAATTCTATCTCTAAGTTTAATATTACTATCTGCCATCTTAAGCTTCACTCCTTTTTTTATTTATAATCAAGCAATTAAACATCTTACCATTTAATATGCAGTGCATAATAAATGTAAAAGTAACTGCACTAAAAAATATATAACATATATATAATGTACCATCAGTTGCAATCGTTAAGATAATAAGTCCTATAATACTGATTATCAACAAAATATCAAAAATGGCAGCAATTTTATTCTGAAAGAATTTTATAATACCTATTCCTCTTTTTGCCTCTTTTATTCCATTTATATTTTTTCTAGCTAAGAATAGGCTTATCATACCAAAGATTAAAGTAAGCCAAAAGATAATACCAACGATAATATTATAAGCATTACTTCCACTATCAATATTCGTATGTATAAGTGGCATTACTAAAAATGTAGCCGACATTATAAAAAATGCAATCATTGATAACAAGAGAAAAGCTTTTCCCTTACTATTCTCATTTTTCATTTAGGTAACCTCCTAATTTATAATTTCATCTGTCCATATATATGTAATATCATATATAACCGCAAACTCTTTTGGTTCTGAACCATTATAAGTACCAGCCTTATTATTCAAAACACTTGTTTCTTCTAACGAACTCATCTGCACTAAAACCGTAGTTTCATTACCTCTTTGGTTAAGCACCATAGTTTCATTATAAGGTGCTAATGATGCCGTCTTAAACTTTTCAGTTACTGGTGAATCCGAGTCCATTGATACATTTGTCTTCTTCATAAGTTTGCCAGAAGACGAAAAATCAATTTCGTTATGTGCTTTACCTTTTTTGTGTTTAAGTCTTTGGCTCATTGATTGTTCTGTATGCTCATTTATACTTTTGATTGCCTTTCGTGCCGTAGCACCAGTTAAAAAACCGACTATCTTAGGAATTTTAAAGACAAAAAAGAGTATAATAGACAAAACCAACATAATTATGCACATTATAAGTGAGCCATAGAAGATATATTGATATATTTCATATGTCATTCATTGCCACTTCCTTTTTCTGCACTTGTTATTTTATATTTCTCCATAGTATCAGAAATCATAGCACTAACCTGTTGCTTTTGCTCTTTATATATAGAGTCATCAATATCCGCAAGACTTGAATTCATATCACTCAGAAGTGTATTAATATCATTATAACTCAAGCCATTATTTTTTATAGCATTCACAAAACCATTTGCATTATTATAAATTATATTTGTTATACTGTTTATAACATTTATCTTGGTGTCACTTTCCTCAGGAGTTTTTCCTAAAACGTTTATCTTAGATTCAAGCTTAGTAAGCTTATCCCATAGGTTCTTATATTCTTGAAGTTCTTTACCTTTCTGTACCATTGTAGACTGATGATTTTGGTCAATAAGTTGAAGGCAAGACGCAATATCACAAAAAATAGAAGCCATTTCATATTTATTCTTTGCCTCTGAAAACCATTTTGAGGCATTAACATATCTTTCTCTATCATTTGTTGTATCTGATGAAAAAAGAAAGGCATTTCCAAATTCATAGCATACATCAATATAACCATCATAATTTTTTTCTTTAAGTTCTTCAAGAACATTTACCGTTTCTGAATATCCATTAGAATTTTTTCTGTCAAGTCCAGCCTGAAGCTGATTAAGTCCATCTGCTTCTTCTTTTGTTAGTGTATCTGTTCTCAGATAATTAACAAGCTCAATATAAGCATCAGTTTTTGATGGGTCAGTCAAGATTGCATTATAATAATCGTCTAAAGATTTAGCATTTGAAAGTATGTAAGAGTAGTTTTTACTTTTAATATTTTCGGCTGATGCGTTACCCCATATGGCTACACAACCAAAACCTATTGTAAGTATAACACTTGTAATGAATATTCCCAAACGAAATTTCATTTTTCTTCTATAGGTATTATCCATCTCATCAAAATGCTCAAGGTCATACATAAGCTCCGCACAAGATTGATACCTTGCGTCAGGGTCACGCTGTGTGCACTTCATAATAATTTTTTCAAGACCATTTGAAAGTGCAGGGTTTATCTGACGGATAGGTTTTATTTCATAAGGCGGTTCACAAGGATTCATTCCAGTAACAAGATGATAAAGAGTTGCGCCAAGACAATAAATATCTGTTCTTGCATCTGTCTGTCCCATTCCACCAAATTGCTCTGGTGCAGCATAGCCTATTGTTCCAAGACAAGTTGTATCAGCTATATTTTTAGACTTATACTCTCTCGCTGTGCCAAAATCTATCAGAGTAATACTTCCATCTGGTTTTAGCATAACATTTGCAGGCTTCATATCTCGATATATTATTGGGGGTTTTCTTGAATGAAGATATCCTAAAACATCGCATAATTGCTTTGCCCATTCAACAACATTTTCCTGAGATTGTGCCCCATACTCTTCCAAAGTTTTGCTCAAAGGATTACCCTGTATGTAATCCATAACTATAAGAAAAGTATTATCATCTTCTATAACATCGACTATACTCGGCAAACTTGGGTGACTTAATTTTTTAAGCATATCCGTTTCAACAATGAGTCCTTGCTTTATAAGCTCAAAGTCTTTTACACCATCTTTTCTGACTTCTTTAATAGCCCACTGTTTATTTGCCTTTTCATTCATAGCAAGATATACAACACTCATACCGCCCTGTCCTACCTTGTTAAGAATTTTATATTTTCCGTCTATAATTGACCCTATCTTTAGCATAATTATCCCTCAAAAACAAACTAACTAAGGCACCACCACACAAATAAAGAAAAATTCCTATAATTATTTATGCGGTGCTGCCCTAATTTTTAATCAAAATGTTCTGATTAGCACAACAGAAATATTATCTCGCTCCATTCGTTCCTTATTAAGCTCTATAAGGTCTTTTGAATTTTGCGTCATAATATTGTTGCTAATCAATGATTCTGGTTTTAATTTTGTGTATATTTCTTCTTGAGTTATTTCGTGTCGAAAACCGTCCGAACATAACATATATACTGTGTTTATATCTGATTTTAAGTAAAAAACATCAGGGTAAACCTTCTCAGATGCACCAACGCACTGCAGCAAAACATTTCGTCTTCTATCAGTTTTAGCTTGCTCAGGTGTCATATGTCCAAGTGCTATCTCACGAGCAATAAAAGTCTGATCTTGTGTTATCTGATTTATGTCATCATTTATAATGTATGCTCTTGAGTCACCTACATTTATAATATAACATTCACTTTGAGTTATCAGCATAGCAACAACCGTTGTACCAAGCTTTATTCCTTGTGAATCTCCATAGCGACCTATGATTTCATTTTGTCCTGAGATAATATCTTTCCACTGAGAGAATATAACTGACTGGTCAAGGGTTTGTCTTGTCAAAATAGGAAGTTGTTCATTCACCCATTTATCAAAGGCCTTTATTACTGTTGCACTTGCAACCTCACCTTTTTGCAGTCCGCCCATACCATCACATACTATGGCGAAAGCCATTCGTCCCTGATATGTATCAATAATTTTAACGCTCAAACTATCTTGATTTGTATTTTTTACTATTCCAATATCAGTTTCTGCTGAAACCATAAAATCCATTATTTTACACCCTTTCAAAATGAAAGCTTAAATTATACTATCTCAAAAGTAAATTTTTCATTTGCAAGGGTAATCTCACACCCTGATTCAAGCTTAGCTTCAACATTACTTGTAAGCATCTGTCCATCTAAGAAGGTATGATTTGTAGAATTAGTATCAACAATAAAATATTCACCATTTTTACAAATTATATTTGCGTGGCTTCTGCTTATTGCAGGATTATCACCTATAAAGTAATCCACAAAGCTTCTCTCTTTACCTATATAAAAGACATCTTTTGTTATTTTTATTCTTTCATTATTTTTCTTTCTTACCAAATATGCTGATTTAGCTTGTTGATATGTTGTTCCCATATCACTTCCAAGAACAGTCGTATCACCAATATTGTCACCTGATAAAACTGTTGTATCTCCAAAATTAGGTTGTGCCATATTAGCAGGCTGCTGAACTGGAGCAAAATTATTTATAGGCACATTATTACTAACAGCACTATTATTTGCCACTTGAGTAGCAGGTACTTTTGCAGGTGTTACAACCGTATTGGGTGCTGGCATAGGGTTATAAGTTGATGTTGGTTGCTGTACTTGTGTATATTGAATTTGCGGTTGAGCTTGAGGCTGCTGTAGATTTTGTTTCTTACCACTACTTTTTTTAGCCTCTTTTTGTGCTTTATATATTGCAGCATTTTCCTTGTTATAGTGCTGCAATAAGTAAAACATACTCATCGGCTTTTCAGAACTTTCAGTTGTTTGCTGAGAAACGTTCTCTGGTTGAACTTTTCCTGGCACAGCAAATGATGATTGCGGTTTAGCCATAGTAGGAGATTTTTGTGGAATAGTAATACTTTGTGCAGGTGCTGCAATATTATTTGGTGTTTTAGGTTTCTGAACTGAACCTTGAAAACCTACGCTTGTATTAGTCTGTGAACTTGTTGGTGCCTGATATGTAGTTTCTGCTGGTTTTGGCATAACTGGTGTAGCTTGTACATTAGTTTTTTGAACATTTTGAGGTATAGCGTTCTGAACTGCCACAGAAGTTGGCACAGCCTCTGTTTTCATTGCATCATTTTTTCCACCATCAATACTATCAAGTACCTCTTTAAAGCCTTTAATTGAAAATGAAGCTGAACTATTCAAAAAGTTTATAAGCTTTGCAATATAATCACAGTTTTCTGTTTGGTCATAATTTAATGTAAAAACAATATTTCTGAAGAAATCTTTTAAATTATTATTTTCATTTGCAATACCATTAAAAGGAACACAAATTACTTCAGTCTGACAAGTACTAACATTAACAAAGATACAATCTAAGTCAAGAAGTATATAATTAGTATTAATCATATAATCTTCTGCAGAAATAAAAGCTGTCAAGATGCCTTTTAGAACACCAATAACCTTCTTTTTATTAACTGTACCTGTAAAAAATTGTTTTACGCTAACTTTTGCCGAAATATTATATTTTATGAATGAAATACCATCTGCACAGCCATAAATAGAAGCCAAAAAACCATCAATGTTATTATTGCTAATCATTCCTAATGCCAGCCTATCAGGTGTTGCATTTTTAGGAAAAACAAACTTTAAATATGTGTTTGTTCCTTGATTTTCATACGAAAAATTTTCCATCATAAAATATCTAACTCCCCTATCATAATCGAAGTTAATGTTATTGATAACTTAAAGCAATAACTAACCTATTTAAGCATTCTCTTAATAATTTACCACATATTCACTTTAATAGTCAACCGTCTATCAATTCCAACAAGACCTTGAAAATCAAATACAAACTTTTGTCTGTACTTAATAACCATAGTTAAAACACCATCTTCAACCGTACTCTCAGAAAAATCTAATTCTTCATTCTCAACTCCGATGAGCTTATATATTTCTTTAGCTTTTTCCTCTGCCTTTGTTATGTCCGATTCGCCAGTTAAATATCCTAAGAAACGATTTTTTATTACTTCGTTCTTATCAATTTCATAGAGTTCATTTCTGTTTCCATGCTTATAGTCATCAGCATCCTTATCATACCAACGCTTAGTAGATGCAAAGGTAGAATCTATACTATCTGCAGAAAAACTACCAGTAAACAAATTCTCCATAAAGGTTATCACCAATTCAGTTGCTGGGTTATCATCTTCATCTCTGATTTTTTCCGTTCCATAAGAATCTATTGAAAGGCTTTCAGCACTTTGTAGCATAGAATGGCTTATCATTTGCTGTCCCATAAACATTACAATAAACCCATATATAAAAAGTATAAGAAAAATAAAAATCGGAACAACTATACATGCTTCAAGTGAAATTGTGCCATCTTCACTTTTTCTTTTTTTTAACACTCAAAGCACCTCCTTAGTAACTTAAATCCTGACTATATTGTTTCGTAAATATGCTATTATCAGATATATTCAATATAGAAATAAAAGGATTAAAGGTAACCTTAGATGTTGTGTTTATTGTTGTGTAGGCCTGATTTATCTTAAAGTAACTTCCACTTCCCTTATCTACTGTCTTATCTTCTTCAGGTATAGTAGTACCACCTTGTATAATTTTTATCTCATCTTCTATTTTCTCAAGGTCTCCGTTACGATAATAGCTATCTGCTTCAAGCTGAATAATATTTGCTAACCTTCCCAGCTTTACATCGACCGTAGGCCCTAATTTTAATGCAAAAAATAGATATGCATTATATTTCATGTCAATTAAACCATCTTTAAAATCATTTTTACTATTCTTAAGTTTTTCATTTGATTCTTGAAGGTTCTTAATCTCTCCTTCTACTGCCTTCTTCATATCTCCATTTTCAATAGCAGCATCTTTAATCTTACCTAATAATACTGGAATTCCACTTGCCGAAAAATAACAGGTTTCTTTAATCAATGGTACATCAGAGCCATTAACTAATAATATAGTATCTATATATGATTCCGCAAGAATAAAAGCAATATAAACTACAAAAGCAAATAAGCCTGCGGTTGAGGCAATTCCTTTTATTGTTGTATCTTTCATAACTGGATAAATATTAGACACTAATCTCAGCATAAAAACATCAAAGAATGATTGTACCTGATTAAATATTTCATTTGATGTACCAACTAAAACATATTCAGCTTCTGCACCTTTAAACATATTGTCGCTTCCATATGCTACGTTGGACATATTTTCTAACATAGCTTGATACTCTTCCTGAGAAACTGACAATGGGGTACTTTGTGTTATAATATCTTCATATTTATAACCTGTAAGCGATTCTCCATCAAGATTAACTCTCTCTTGATTTTTGATTGATGATGTTGTGACTCCATTAGCTGCATTCGTCCTATTAGGCAAATTATAGACTATATATCCATCAATCAACAATTCATCATAAATTTTGCTTGGGTCTTTAATTTGTTCTATAAACTCCTGTACTTTAGCTATTTTACTAGAAACTTGGCTTGAAACAGATTTTATAACCGCTTTAGCTCCATTGAATATCTGTTTACAACCTTTAAAAAAGTCTAAAATTGACGGGTCAGAAGTAAGTGAAGACTTAACTGTTCTAATACCATCCATTAACTCTTGAATACCTTCGAGCAGTGTCTGAAACGGACTATCTCCGCTTGATAATAAATTACTTACACATTCTTGACTAAGCTTTGCATTTAATCTCCCATCAAATAATGTATGCATATTAAATAATGATTCCATCATTTTTACAAGCTCATCAAGAAATCCATCTATATTATCAGAACTATTATTAACAAAATCTTTAAGCAGATTATTCATAGCATCAATGTAGTTAGTTATACTATTTGCAAAATCACCAATACCAAGTAAACCACCATCCAAACCATATATTTTTTTTATAGAGTTATTTAATTTTTCATTTCTTTCTGATTCAGATAAGGAACTATCATTCCAGTCATCATAATAGATACCCATAAGGGTACTAAGAAAACTCTTAATATTATCCTTGTCTGAACTAGTCAATTCGGAATAAGATGATGCATCACTCTTTGAAAGTTTAGATATTTTATTCCGATTTGAAATAAAATTATCCAATAATGTTATGTATTTTTCAAATTCTGTTTTATTAAAATCTTCTGCTGCTTCTTCCATTTTTTCGTAAAGGTTATCTATAACATCTTCAAATCCTACTTTTTCATCACTAGTTTTTTTGTGTAATTTTTCTACTTTTTCTTTAGCTTCATTAAAACTCTCTATTATTTCCAGAATATTTTCAAGCTTGCCCTTAAGAATAGCATAAACTCCATCATTGTCAGAAAGTTTTTTTGCACTATTATAAATATTCTTTACTTTAGAAAAATAAGTATTATTCTCTAAGATGTTTTCTAACTTAGTATCAGCAGCATCATTATTGTCAGTATGATAATCAAATTTATCATTATATAGTTGTGTAAGAAACTCATTGTTTGCTTTGATAAATTCATTTGTTTTTTTTTCAAACTCATCAGTTTTCAAATCTTCTAATGAATTTTTTATTTCATCTATAAAGCTAGCTACCTTATCCAATACTTCTGCAACAGCACTTGCTGCATCTACACCTTTTTCTACCTTTTCAAACTTTTCCTTTGTTTCATCGCTAAACCTATTTTCTATTTTTTCCATTACACCTGTTGAGCCCACTATATCCTTCAACATATTTACAGGAACATTTATTTCTGCATTGTCTTTTATCTGTGTTTTAAGAACATCAGGTTCACTAAGTGGATTTTTACCATTTGCTTTAGTATCTCCAGTAGTTATTGCATTTCCCAGAATACTTAAATTGTCATTTAGGTCATTTATAAAGTTTTTAAAGACATCATCATCTTCTTGCTGTGACATAGCGAATAATCCAAATCTATCTTTCAAATATTCATCAGAATTAGCCAAAGATGAAAATTGAGTTGTATCTACTACATCACGATATGTCTGAACTGCACCTTGATATCTATATACTTCAACTAAGCCACACGCAATAGAAACAAATGGTGTTACAAGCACACAAAGAAAAATAGACATAGCGCCTTTACAAGATTGCTTAATTTTTTTTGTCACCGATTTTTTCATATCTGTAACTCCTCAAATAATTTTATTAACTTAACCAGTTATCCAACCTTTAACTGTATCAAATATGTCAACAACTTTTCCTACAATTGCTATAGGTGTACCATCGCCTGCTATTCCATTTATAACCCCATGCACCATATTAAGATATGAATTATATTCAGTAATATCCAAACACTCTGCTGATGAAGATGCTGTAAATCTTGGAGTTGAATCTAAAATATTAAAATATTTTAAAACCCCCATAAATAATATTTCTGTTTCCATAGATACATCTACTGTAACATGAAATCTTCCTATATTATCAGTATATAGTTTAATATCCTCTACTTCAGGAGTCTTATTTGAAATTCCAAGATTAGTAAGTCCTACGCGTTTGCCTATATACTCTTTTGCTTTGATTTTTTTAGCATCAAGTGTATCATCTCTATGAAACATATATCTATACATTTGATTAGATGATAATTCGTTGCTTCCTATCTCTCTTTCCATCAAATCGCTGTCTTTAAACTTAAATGTTGCACCAACACTTGAGGCAATCTCATCTGCAACAGAGTTTAACATAGCTTTTTGATAAAATATAAATCCTATACTAAGTAAAGCTAAAAGGAGGAAAATTGTAATAGTAAATATTATAGTTGATTCCAGCATTACTTCGCCCGAATCATCATTTAAAAGCATTTTTTTTATTTTTTTCAAGTAAAATCCTCCTTATAAGCCACTTAATAATCTATTTTAAATAAATCAATAATATTCCTTAGTTACACCTGACCATTGATATTCTTCAAAATGCTCATCTGCATATGAGCCTTTTTTAACATAAACAGTAAGCTTGTAAGATGTATCTGTATCATCTAAATCGCCAAGAAATGAACTACTTATTGTAGTTAATGATTCTGGTAAATATAGCTTTTCAATCTTAGTATATCTAAATACTGTTTCACCAACAGATGTTACTGATTCCGGAATTTTAAGCTCTTTTATTGCTGTATCTTCAAACGCCTGGTCCTCTATTTCCGTTACAGAACTTGGAATCTCAATACTTTCAAGTGATTTACAGCCACTAAATAGATTTTCAGATATTTTTTTGAGTTTTTCAGGTAATTCAACCTTCTTTAAATTTATATCATTTATAAAACATCCTGAGGGTAAATCCTTAATATCATCTGATTCAAAAATAATACTCTCTAAATTATCATTATCGCCAAAATTGCCACTTTGAAAATCTGACATCATAAACATCTGGCATTTTTTAGGAATAACTATTTCCTTTTTCTTAGCACCTTCTTCTGATAAATCTGTAATATACTTACCGTCTTCCCATACAAAATCTCCATCTGTTGCCTCGTTACTATCAGAACTTATAGACTCTGATTTGCTTGAATCTGAATCAAAACTTGAAGATGAATCCTCTGTAGATGATTCCGATAAACTCGATGATTCTTCTGATGCAATACTATTACCAGAAGATGTATTTTTATCCTCAGACTTATTAGAACATCCTGCTATCATAACAGAAGATGCCATAGTTACTACCAAAAGTGCAATTAAAATTTTTTTCATTTTTCTCTCTCCTTAAAATTTTTATAATTATTAAAACTTTTAATCATTTTTTATTCCTATAATCAATGATAAAAGTTGTAATTTTACATCTTCATTTTCGTTATTATCATCTGTTCCCACACAGCAACTACCATTTGAGTTGAAATAATACGCTGCATCACTATCAGTATCTTTGAACTTATAATCAATAACAACCTCGTTATTTTTATCTATAAATCCCCATTTCCCTTTAGAATAAACCGCAGCTAAGCCATAACTAAAGCTTTTAGCATTATCATACTGAGGTTCAATAACTATCTTTCCTTCTTCATTAACAAAACCCCATTTATTATTATTCTTAAATGCTATCAATCCATTATTAGAAGTTTTTCCAATTTCAGAGCAAGTGACATTAGCCTTTTCTTCCAATTTATTATTATAAATAGTGTATGTTCCTTCTTTAGTAGAGGCAATCATAACATCATTACTCATATATGAGCCAGTTTCAGATAATACTATATCTTTATATTCATCACCCACCTTTTCACCCTTAGTATTAATAAGATACCATACGCCATTATTCTTTACAGCTGCTTTACCATTATAGAAGCAACCAGCATAATCGAAATCGCCAAAGGCCTTTTTAGCAAATTCATCATAATAGCTATATTTTCCATTATTCTTTACAGGCACTAATCCTTGAGAATATACACCCGCATCTTCTAAAATCTTAAAATCAAAAATTCCAAGAGCAACACCTTTACCAGATATTAATCTACTATCTTTGTCGGTTGTATAAATTCTATCACCATTATTATTAGCCAAACTCATATATTCATATAATGAACGACTCGACTTACCAGCTTCGCTAAATGTAATCATATATTCATTATAAGTGACAACATATTCTCCATTTGATGGACCTTTAACATCGCTATAAGCTAAAGGAGAAATTTTATTCATATACCTGACTTCATTTATTCTCTTTTTAATATCTGCTGAATCAATACCATTTTTCATAGCTTTAGATAAGCATTGATATTCTTTTTCATACTTTTTAGATTTACGATATAAGTCTGCCAGCTTATCAACGAAAGCTTCATTTTTCTTATAAGTAGCAGTTATAATTTCCATACTTGAAATATAATCCGAGGTTATTCTATCATCTTCTGCAAGTCTTTTATCATATGCGTTTATAAGCTTCTTACAAATTTCTTCAGACTGATTATTATTTAAATATTCCTTATAATTATTTATTGCTCTTTGATAAAGACCTTCCTTAAAATAATTATCAGCATCTGTAATAAGTTGTTCTTGATAATTCTCCTTAGACTTCTCACTTAAAAAATCTGAAACTGTAAATGCCCAGCCTATTCCAAGCAATATAACTATAAATATTATAAACACTGTCCTTTTCATTAAATCATTTCCTTAAAATTAAAATGTTCCTAAAAGCATTGTTATAAGATAACCAATATATATAAAAGGAGCAAAAGCTATTTTGTCCTTGACTTTTCGCTTTTTAAATGCAATAAATCCTATTGCCATAAACATACATACTACCATTCCATAGAATACACTAAAAAATGTTCCACTCAAGCCTATAAGACAGCCCATAGCACTCACAAGCTTAACATCGCCCATTCCGATACCACTTTTGGTAAGAATAGACATAAGAAAAAATACAAAAAATGAAATTGCAAATCCGAAAACACTACCCATTAATACTCTAAAAAAGGTATCATTAAAAAGAAAATATTCTGGCACAAACAAAATTACTCTTATTAAATACGCTGAAACCACAAGTTTATTAGGAATCTTTTTTATCTGCTTATCAATGATAGAAGCTGAAATAAGCATTTCCATAGTCAAGAAAAGTTTTATAATTGTAATCCAATTATTTGAATTAGACTGTATCCATACTGTTTCTAAACACAGTAATGCAGATGAAGCTATTGAAATCAAAACAAAGATAACCCATTGCCAAACGGTAAGAGTTTTTATTTTATAAAAAAAAGTTGTACGCAGGCTTGCGTCCTGTTTAGTACCTTTATTTTCCTCGTCTGAATTCTCGCCTATTTTTTTATCTTCCGATTCCTGTTCTTCTGAACTCTCCTCCGAAGCTTCAACAGCCTCAAGGACTGCTTCTTTCTGTTTTCTGTTTTCTGCATATACTAAAGAAAACACACAAATAGCGAATGATACTAATAGGCACAAGCCTGTTACAACATAAATCATAAATTAAACTTCCTCAGTTATATTATGTATTTTTTAAAAATTACAATTAGTGGCTGGTTGTGTAACTTGCTGCACTATCTGTCTGATTAAAGAAAGTTTGTGTAGTGCCATTGAACCATCCAATAATCTGGTCCTTAAATATCATAAATGCAACAGCAACCAAAAGAACGATTGCAAGAATAATAATGATAGAGATAAAGTTTGTATCACCATTTTCTTCCTTAACAATGCTCTTTGCTTTTCTTCCTAAATAATCCTTTGCTTTACCAAATTTGCTCTTAGCGTCAAAAAGAAAAAGTGCCGCCTTAGTACTGATGTTATTCATCAACATCTTCCTCCTTAAAAATATTAAATATATTTATAATAATGGTTTTTCACCAATATTATCCTAAAAGTAAACCTACTGCTGCCGCAATAACTACAATCATTACTCCCACAAAAATTAAAGTTGTAGGTAACAATAGCTTTGAAGAAGCCGCCTCACCCTTTTGAAGCATATATTGTTTCTTTGCCTCCAAAAGTTGAATAGATTGTTCTGCAAGTATCTCCGAAAGGTCTTTACTTCCCTTATCAATACCTTGTATAAGTACGCTTGTAAATTTCTTTACTTCAGCAGAGTTTGAATATATACCAAACTTTGATATTGCTTCTTTCTCTGTCATACCATTTTTCATATCAATACAAGATTGTTTCATTAAAGAATATATTGTTCCCTCTTTGCTATTAGCAACAAGTTCCCATACTTCTTTAAGTGTCATACCAGAATTCATAAGCATAGCAATAGTAGAAACTACCTCAGGCAATTCAGAAACACAGTCTTCTTTTCTTGATTCAACTTTATTCTTCATCTTTGTATAAAAATAGTTTCCAAGTGCTGCCGCAAAAATCGCACCTACCAAAACAAAGAATATTGAATTAAAAATTCCCCCAATGATAACTCCAAAAACAACACCAAGATAAGCAAAAGTCAAGGTTTGTGCCCAAGCTACCATAGCATAATATTCTGAATATCTGCTATCATATAAAAGCTTTGCTTGAGAAATAAGTTCATCTTTGTTTTTATCATGAATTTTAAATATAGAATTATCATTCATAGAAAATCCTATAACATAAAGGTCTTTTAAGGGGTACTCATTATCGTCCTCAAGACCTTCAATCAAATCAGCATATTTTTTGCCTTTTATATATTTGATTATAAGAAAAACAGCAAGTAAAGTTCCAATAATCATCATTGCTAATCTCATATCTCACTCAACCTTTAATACTCATAATCTTTTGACCCAGCTTATATGCTATAATAAGAATAATTACACAAGCTGTCATCGCTACTACTCCAAGTACTGATGAAAAGCTTTCATTAAAATCGGAGCTCATCAATCTCATCATAGATACTAATATAATAGGTATAAATTCCATAACAAGCAACTGGGTTTTATTTGATGTAAGTGAGGTTTCTATTTCCTCACTCATAGAAATCTTAGATGCGATAATGTCAACTGTACGCTTTATAGTTTCCTTTAAATTACCACCAGACCTTACACAAATATTAAAGACCGTTGCGAAGTTATAAATATCGCTGTCACCACTACGCTCTCCAAGATTTTGCATCATTTCTTCAAAAGAAACATTATTCTCAATACCCTTCAATATTTCGTATGTTTCTTTTACTATATATGAGTCACTTGAGTATTG
The DNA here is from genome assembly GCF_900291955.1 of Pseudoruminococcus massiliensis. Taxonomy (GTDB): domain Bacteria; phylum Bacillota; class Clostridia; order Oscillospirales; family Acutalibacteraceae; genus Pseudoruminococcus; species Pseudoruminococcus massiliensis. The sequence continues at coordinate 301,341 of NZ_OLMR01000002.1, forward strand.
CATATTAAGGTCATTATAAGATGATGCCAATGCATCATTAAAATTCATACCACCTGAGATAGAGTTTCCAAGAGCAAGCAAAAAATCTTTAAATTGAAGCTTTAGTGTGCGTATTCTTTTCTTTCTGAGTTTTTCTGTTATATTTGGTATAAAAACTTTTAATCCTATAAAGCCAACTAAAACAAAAACTACAATATTGCTTATATGAGTTGCCAGTGTTTCTACACCATCATTTTTAAATAGCCCACCATAAAATATCAAACCAATAACTCCACCTGCAACAAAAGCTATTGTATAATACATCAGCTTTTCCTTTTTACTCATATAATAAACATTATAATTAAGTAACTGTGTATTGATTTTTGATATGTAATATTGTGGTTCTTTATTTTTTTTACTTCTTGACATTATCCCACACCCTAAATTTCAATATTCATACCAGACATCTGAAGTTTCAATGTATTTTTCATTGGATTTTTTGTCCTTTTTAATTTTCCAGAAACCTTTGTTAATGTACTTTTTTCATCTTCCTCAAAAACATACAAAGGATTAAGCTGAATTTGACCATTCTCATATCCTACAACTTCAGTTATTTCCATGGTTTTTCTGGATTTATCACGAAGCCTTGAGAGATGAACTATAATATCAACAGCCGAAGCAATTTGTTGTCTTATAGCATCAAGAGGCAAACCAGCCGCACCCTGAAGCACCATAGTTTCAAGACGGCTCAACATATCGTGGGTTGAGTTGGCGTGTCCTGTTGATAAAGAACCATCGTGACCAGTATTCATCGCCTGTAACATATCCAGAGCTTCACCGCCACGAACCTCACCAACTACAATTCGTTCAGGTCTCATTCTCAGCGAAGATTTTATAAGGTCTCTTATAGTGATTTGACCAATACCTGATGTATTAGCGTTACGGGTTTCAAGACTTACAAGGTTTTCAATTCCTGTTATCTGCAATTCAGCCGAGTCCTCTATTGTGATTACACGCTCATCTTTAGGAATGTAATTAGATAAAGCATTAAGAAAAGTTGTTTTACCTGAGCCTGTGCCACCACTTATAAATATATTATATTTTGATTTTACAAGAACCTCCAATTTATCAGCGATTTCTTGCGTTATAGAGCCATAACTTATAAGTTTCTCTATGGTCATAGGCGTTTTAGAGAATTTTCTTATTGTAATAGTAGGTCCACATAGAGCGATAGGTGGAAGTACAACATTTACTCTCGAACCATCAGGAAGTCTGGTATCGCATATTGGGTTTGCTTGGTTTACTTCTCTGCCAGCAAGTCCAACTATACGCTGTATAATATCTTCCAGCTTTTCTGTGCTTTCAAATCTTTTATTAAGTTTTGTAAGTCTTCCGTTCTGTTCTATAAAAATATTATCTGGACCATTTATCATAACTTCCGTTATGCTATCATCAGAAATAATCGTATCGAGCAAACCAAAACCTCTGATAGAACTATATACCTGCTCAACCATAGATGCTCTCTGATTCAGTGAACAATATGAGCTTCCTATTCTTTGGTTTACTATATTATCAATCTGTTCTCTAAGTTCGTTATCATCTATATGGCTTAATGCCAAATTTTGTGATACATACTCTTTAGAATCACTTACAATTTTTTGCTCCTGCTCGTAATCCATAATTTTCCCCCATCAAAATTATTCAAGCACATTAAAGAATTGCATTCCTGAAATTTTTGTAATAATCTGCTGTGTATTCAGATTCTCAAATGGAGGAATTCCTGCTATAGTCCTCATATCCAGATTTTCAATAGTTCTACCAGTATAATTATTAAAGCGATTATATAAAAGCATAGTTTTTCTACAAATAGACATATTTTTTTCTTGCTCCAAAATTTGAATAGAAGCAATTGCTCTTACGGTTTTATCATTAGAGATTTCTGAACCATCGCCAACAAGTATAATTTCATTTGCCATTGAATATAATTCTAAATCATCTTTCTGCATTCCAAAATCACAATCAATCACAATATAATCATATTGTGATGACATAACTAATGTATTTATAAGAAGTTTTTTATCTTCTATATCGAGCTCAAGCAAATCAAGCACAAGGTTTGGTGAAGAAAAAAAGTATACCCCTCTCTTATCAATTTTCACAGAGCTTTCAAGCTTTAAAGAGAGATTAGATTTTTTACTCTTTATGTTATAAACAATATCACTCATTGTGTATTGTCCTTCGCCATAGAAGAACATATCCGCTGAACCAAATTTTTCAATATTTAAATATAAGACGCGTTTGCCATTTTGTGCAAAATATAATGCACATGCTGCTGCTGCTGAAGATGCACCTGTGCCACCCTCTATACCAGTAAAAAGTAAAACCTTGCAATTCGTATTAGCCATATTACTGCCAGAAACTATATATTCTTTCTCAGAAAAAATTCCAAGTATATCTCTATATATTAAGTCAATCTTTTGAAAACGGCATACGGTATGTTCATTCTTAAAAGATTTAATATCATTTGAATCCACAAGATATGCAAAACCACACTCTTCAGGAATATTACTTGTATCTATTTCAAAATTATCTCCTGCAAGAAATACATCAATTCTTGAATCAGCAAGAGCTGACATCGCATTTTCCAGATTGCTAAATGTATAAACCTCAAGTTTATCAGAAAATCTAGAAGACAATGCTATTGAATAGTTCTTCAAAAAATCAACATCAGATTCTAAGATTGCAAGTTTTATTTTCATTTTCACACCCCATTTATTATCACTAACCACATAATAGATGTAAAGTAAATTTTACTTATACAAAACTAAAACTTATTTAATATACATTGTATTTATTTATTAAAATAAAAAAATATAAAAAATACCATTAAAATTATACATTTATTACTAATATTTGTCAATTATTAAAGTGAAATACCAAAGTTATTTAATTTAAGTAGCTTTACATAAAACTTACATACAAATCTAAAATGTTATATTTAAAAGTTCCAATTAGTTAAAACTAATGCATTCTAAAGTTAAGTTTAATTTGCTATAAATTTCCCAAAAATAGCAACACCCCGTTTATCAGAAATTATCCGATAAACGGGGTGTCAAACTATAAAATCAAATTATTTAAGAACTACAACGCTATTTGCAGGAATAGTAAGCTGTTCGCCGTTAAGCTCAACCTTTTCTGTATTAGTTGTATCACTCACAATATAGCCTCTTACACCTGAATAAGACATTGCTGACTTAGGAACTGTAACAGTTGCCTTATCGCTAAGGTTAAGAATGACCATCACCTTAGAACCATTGTATTCGCTGATGAATGCACCAACAGCCTTATTATTCTCATCAAGAGTAACAGGAGTAAATGTGCCTCTTGCGATTTCAGGGTTCTGAAGCTTAAGTCTTATAACCTTCTTATAGAGATTAAGGAGAGAGTTTTCATTCTTTTGTGCCTCTGCTACACCCTCTTCAGGCTTTTCAGTATTTGTAGTAGCACCCGGAATACTTGCAACATAGCCAGTATTATCAGAAAGTGACCAAACCATACCAGTTCTCTTATCAGGGTCTTCTCCAGAACCAGTCATACCAATCTCCTCGCCATAATAGATAAATGGATTACCTGGAGTAAGGAGATAAGCCATAGCTGCGTTCTTTTCCTTTTGAGTATTTCTTGTAAGGAAACCTGCACTTCTTGCAGTATCGTGATTAGAAATAAACGGAGCACTTATAGCCTTGCTATTGTTTTCAGTAATTGTATCAACCCAAGATTTTACATAGTCATAGTAGCCCTTTACATTCTTGAGGTTTACAGCCTTAGTTGCAACCTGTCCAGAAGTACCCTGCATATCGAAATTAAAGAAGCTGTCTGCACCACTCTTATAGAAATCGGAAATAACATTTCCGCCCATCCAAACTTCTCCGACCATATAGACATCGTCTTTAATACTCTTGCAGTAGTCATATAGCCATTTAATGTCATTAATAGATTCGTTTGAATTTTGGTCATAGTGATATGCAGCATCAAGACGGAAACCATCTATACCAATATCCTTGAGCCAGAAATCGCAAATGCCTTCTATCTCCTTACGAACCTTTTCGTTCTTGAGGTTAAGGTCAGGCATATTCTGAGCAAATGCCGATTCATAATACCAGCCCTTTGTTCCAGCATAATAATAACTTGAAGCACCTACATCTGCTGGCTTTGAAGCTGACTGAACAAAGTTATAATATTGAGCATAACCATCAGTTTTGCCCTCTTTTAGCTCCTCTTTAGCCTTTTTAAACCATTCATTAGTATTAGAAGTATGGTTAATAACAAAGTCAATAATAACATTTATACCACGCTTATGAGCCTCTGAAAGGAATGTTTTAAAATCTTCAAGAGTACCATAGCTCTTATCAATATCCTTATAGTTATCAACATCATACTTATGATATGAACCAGAAGGCATAATCGGCATAAGCCAGATTCCATCAATACCGAGGTCATCTGTTGTTTTAGGGTCGCCGTCATTAAGGTAATCGAGCTTAGATGTAAGACCCTTAAAATCGCCTATACCATCACCATCTGAATCGCAGAAAGAATATACAAAAATCTCATAATAGTTTCTATACTTGTCCTTAGATGCCTCATAGCTTATCGTTTTAAAACCGCCATCTTCAGGGATACTGCTATCAGAGCTTGAAGATGCAGCAGATTCAGTATTAGAAACAACAGAATTGTTGCTTTCTGTTGTTCCACCATTCTGGCAACCAGTCAATACCGCTGAAACAAGCATAGCCGCACAAAGAGTAAGTGCTAAAAGTCTTTTTTTCAAGTAAATCTCTCCTTTATAAACAAGGAAGCAGGGAATAGCTCAAGAGCCACTCCTTGCTTCGTTTTTGAATAAAATCAGCCTTTAACAGCTCCGCCTGTAACACCTTCAACATAATACTTCTGCATCTTAATGAAAAGAAGTGTGATAGGAAGTGCAACTATAACAGAACCCGCAAAGAATGTTGTATAATACTTTGCATTGTTCTCTCTTTCGAGCATTTGCTGTAAGCCAAAAGCAACAGTATAATTATCTTTGTTGTCCTTCATGATATAGCTGACGAATATAAAGTCAACCCAAGGGCTGATAAATGTTGTCAAAGCTGTATATACAAGAATCGGCTTTGAAAGTGGAAGAATAATTTTCCAGAAGATGGTGTTTTTATTAGCACCATCAATAGTAGCAGCCTCATCAAGTGAATGTGAAATTGTATCGAAGAAGCCCTTACTAATCTGAAAGCCCATAGCTGCACCTGCACAATATACAAGAATAAGTGCGAAGAGTGACTGGCTAAGACCAATCCATTCGATGATAGCATAAATAGCAGCCATTGACATGAAGCCTGGGAACATACCAAGGATAAGACCTATGTTAAGGAATTTCTTACGCCATTTGAAACGGAGACGGCTCAATGTGTAGCTTGTCATAAGTACAAAGAGTGTAGAAATTACACAAGAGACAATCGCAACAAAGAGTGTATTCAAGAACCAACGCCAATATGGGAAGCTCTCGTCTGTAATAAGTCTTACATAGTTATTGAAAGTCCACTTCTTTGGAATGAAACTTGCGGACGGACCCATCTGGTCACTAAATGATGTGATAACCAACCAAACGATTGGAAGCAACCAAATAACCGCCATAACTGCAAGTATAACATAAATAACAATGTTGACTGTTTTTTGTCTTTTGGAATATGATTTTTCTCCGGCAGCCTGTGTCATCCGAATGCCTCCTCATCTTTAGCAGATTTTGACATATTATAGGTAATCAACGATGCAATAGCACAGATAACGAAGATAATAATACCTATAACAGCCGCAAGGTTATAGTCCTTATTATTAGCAGTCAACTTATAGAGCCATGTAACGAGCAAGTCTGTCTTACCAGCACCGCTGTAATAATCTGTACTCTTTGGTTCGCCGCCAGTCAAGAGGAAGATAACATTGAAGTTATTGATGTTTCCTACGAAAGAAGAAATGAGGTACGGAGTTGTAACGAAGAGCATATATGGAAGAGTAATCTTCATAAATGTCTGGAAAGCATTCGCACCGTCAATCTTAGCACTTTCATAGAGGTCCTCAGGAATATTCATAAGAATACCACTGGTACTAAGCATTGTGTAAGGAACACCAATCCACATATTAACCAAGATAACAACTACACGAGCATAGTTCGCATCTGATAAGAATGGAATACTGTCGCTTATAAGTCCCCAGTCCTTAAGTGTCAGGTTAAGAGTACCTTGGTCAGCAAGGAGCTGATTCATAACAAGGAGTGTAACAAAGTTAGGAACAGCGATTGTGATAACAAAGAGTGTTCTCCAGAGTCCCTTAAACTTAATGCCCTTCTTATTGATGAGAAGTGCAAGAACCATACCACCTATGTAGTTGGTAAATGTTGCAAAGAAAGCCCAAACAATTGTCCAGCCAAGAATCTTACCAAAGGTATAAGACTTTTCAGGGTTATCATAGAAAACATCCGCAAAGTTCTTAAAACCTACCCAAGTAAAGAGCTTTTGTGGAGCCTGATGGAACCGGTCATAGTTTGTGAAAGCAATAAAGATTGTAAATATAATCGGAAGGATTGTAAAGCAAAGGATAAGAGCAATAGGAAGGCTGAGAAGAGTGATGTGAAAACGCTCATCAAGGAATATAAGAATCTCCCTCTTAATGCCGATTGGCTTTTTGCCAGCCTTAATTGTTTCCTGTGCAGCAATAGCAGACTTGATATTCATAAGATAGAATACAAAGAATGCAATAGTTACAATCATTGCCATAACGCTTATGAGAAGAATGTGCATAGAGTTATCACCCTGAATCTCAGTCTGAACACCCCATGTATCCTTTTCATTATGAGTTTCTACTGTACCAAGTGTGAAGAACTGTGAAAGTCCATAAGGAACCGCAAAACCAATCATAAATAAGAAGTATAAAACTTCAAGCACAAGGTAAAGGATACCCTTTACTATCTGCTTATGACCGATGCTACCAGCACCCATAATAATATAAGAAAGCTTTGTGAAAATATCGCCTTTTACAAAATTTCTGCCATAGTTAGCAAAGCCTTTGGCGATAGCGTTTAAAAGTTTAATGACTTTCTGACCGAACAAGGTAAAGACCTTGCCGATGTTTGAAGGCAGAGTTTTAAAGAATGTCTTAAATTTATAAGCAAACTTTTGACCTGCACTCATCTGCATATAATCAAGAAAATCCATGCGGTTTTGCACCCTCTTTCTGAAAAAATATAAGTTTTTATGTTCTTAACTTTATTTGAGCAGCCTAACATTAAATATCAGGCTGCTCGCATAAAGTTTCACCGTTTTTATTATACGGTTATTATTCAGTCTGTGGTGCTATTAGCCTTGCTCGACACTCTTAACAACCTTCTGGAGAGCTGCCTTAATGCCTGCTTCATCGCTGCTCTTGAGGTTACCGTTATTAATATCAGAACCTACAGATGCAACTGGATCCCAGTATTTCATTGTGCAAACGCTCTGTGAGTGTGAGTATGGACGCTGAGCCTCAATAGCCTTTTGGATTGGATCATTCTTAAGTGCGTCTGATGCGAGAATTGCGTTGTTTGTTGGGATAACCTTAAGCTGGTTATATCTTTCCTGCTGAACTTCAGGACCTGTGAGATATGTTGCGAGTGTAGCAGCAGCAAGTGGAAACTTAGAAGCAGAGTTTACACCTACGAGCTTGTAACCACCGAAAGAATGGAGCTGTGTATCTGTACCATTCATCTTAACTGTTGGAAGCTTTGTAGCTGCAACATTCTCCTTGCCCCATGCATTTTCGATAGCAGCAGTATTCCAAGTACCTGTTACAACAGCCTGAAGCTTGCCAGATGAAAGAAGTGTAAGAATAGCAGCATTGTCACCTGTAGATACGAAAGAATCCTTGTTGTTGTTTACGAGGTCTGCCATAGCCTTAGTAGCTGCAACACCCTTATCTGTATCAAAGTCAATAAGATCCATCTTCTGTGTTGCTGTATCAAGCTTAATATCGCAGCCTGCTGCATAGAAGAAGCTTGAGGTATACCAAGCGTCACCAATTGTCATAAAAGCCTGAACTTTCTGCTTAGCTGCCTTATCAAGGAGAGTTTCAAAAGACTTAACATCATCAGCTGTAAACTTAGAACTATTATAATAGAGGAAGTATCCGTTATCAGATGTCATAGGATAAGCGTATACCTTGTTATCATATGTGCAGTTCTTAACTGCGTCTTCCATATTTTCAGAAGAAATCTGACCCTGGAAAACTGTAGGAACTTCTGCGAGAACACCAGCATTGACACCTGTGAGAAGCTGGTCTGTTGGGAACTGGAATACATCAGCACCCTTAGAAGCGTCTTCTGTAAGTGAGTTAATGCACTTATCTTCGCCTTTTTCAACAACCTTAATTTCGTATGTTACGCCATCAACAGCATAAGTTGTCTTAAATTTCTCGACCATGCTCTTGATGAAGTCCTTACTATTGCTAGGAGCCCATACCTTAAGAGAAATCTTGCCGTCTTTAGCTTCTGTCTTAAGTCTCTCTGTGATTTCTGCAACCGTAGGAATAGAAACATCACCTGCTGAAGATGCTGTAGAAGCTGTAGAAGCTGTGCTTTCTGTGCTACCTGCTGAAGAACCACTTGCTGTGCTAGTTGTTGTACCGCCGTTACCGCCACAACCTGCGAATGCACCTGCACACATTAGAGATGCGAGAAGCAACGCTGTGGTCTTTTTTGCCTTACTTGCCATTTTAAAATCCTTCTCTCTAAAAAATTTTTGTTTGTTCTGACTTGCATATAAAGCATCTGCTTTATACCTCTCAGCGAGGTATTCGGAGCATAATAACGAAAATTAACAATTTTGTTTAAATCGCATATACGCTCAGCGAACCCCTCCGCCTCTGTAGTAATAATAACATATGATTTTGAACTTTGCAACTATAAATTGTAATTTTTATTCATATAACTATAAATGGTATCCTAAATTTGTTTAATATTACTCGTTTTTTTATGATTTTTTCCGTTTTGCATAAATTAAATTTCCTGTTTATGTGCATTTTTAATATAATTCTTCCGTAATATTTTGACAAAATTTTGAATAGCTTTTTTATTTTTTGTTAAAAATAGTTCCAGCCAAGAACTATTTTCCCCATTTTTAGCATTTTTTGGGTTTTTTAATGCTTTTTGACGGCATTTTGCACAAAACGACACTATCATTAAAAAAACTTCCAAAAATTCATATATAAATTTGCACATTTTAACCATAATAATATACTACGCAATTATACAATCTTCAAAGTATACAGATTATAAAATATCTTCTATATAAATAGCCTTATAACCGCAATAAGTATTATAACAAGTCCTGAAATCCTTGTAAAAATTTCAGATGGTATTCTTTCTATTCCTCTCAGCTTTTTTCCTAAAAATAGACCACAACAAAGAAATATCAACTGAAACGCTCCACATAAACCTGCTGCCGAAATTGCACCTATTCCGCTTACTCCCATAGAAACCCCTGCTCCAATCGAATCTATTGAAAGTGCTGTACCAATATAACAGGCCTCTTTTGAGTCTATTGTATTTGATTTATCAATATCACAAAGAGAAGGCTCTCTTATTATGCTTATAGTTATTCCTAAAGGCTTTAAGGCCAGTGTTATGCTTTTCCTTTTTGGTTTTTTATTTCTGGCAAAGCTCCCAAAAATTATATAAATACCAAGTATACATAACATTCCACAGCCAATATATCTTGCCACTTCTTGGCTTATAAATCTTGCCAAAGCTTCACCACAGAATATTGAAATACCCATAATAAGTACAGAAATTGCACAAATTATCAGTCTCGATTTCCAAGAGGCCTTTATTCCACCTAATGCACAACTTGTTCCAATTGTAAATGCATCTATTGAAAGTGACATTGATAGTAAGAGCAATCCAAATATTTCCATAGCCTACCCCCCTAAATAGCTACTCTTACTATAATATGAATTTTACCAATTTCTCGCCATTCATAGGCTCAATATACTTCTTCAAAGCTTTTAAGTTTTAAAGCTGTCTTATTTGTAAAAAATAATAACCAAATTTATACAGCAATTTTATACTTTAAATGCGATTGTAAATCGCTTGACAATTTATATATCACCGTTTAAAATAATACTTAGGGTAGTTTGTCAACTATCCCTATAACGGTTCTGCTGTTATACTATTTTTCTGCCGAAAGGCTGTTATTATATATATTAAATGATGATAAGATTCCACATTATTGGGTTATAATAGTTCTTAACTCAAAAAATGATTTTCGAATTCATATATTTTTCCGTAAAAGAATTTATTGCGGTGAATAGATATATTTTCTGAGCCTTAATAATCTGTTTAGAAATAATGTGCTGATGTAGGGGATTAGTGCGTTATTATGAAGTATCACGACTTTTCGGACTGATTTTATAATACTCAGATTAAAAATTTTATAAAATATAATAGCGGCACTTCCTCGGCAACTGACATAATTTTGAAATACTAAAGATTAAAAAGGAGGTGCCTATAACTATGGATTTATGGTTGGCGATTGTACTTATTATAGTTTTTGCTGTAATAGCCGGCATAGTAGCTTTTTACGCCGGAATAAACTATCGTAAAAAGGTTGCAGAAAGCCAAATCGGTTCTGCTGAAAAGGAAGCTGAGCGTATAGTCGAGGCTGCTAAAGAATCCGCAGAAGCCAAAAAGAAAGAATCCATACTTGAAGGTAAGGATGAAATCCATCGTTTGCGTAATGAAGCAGACAAAGAACTTAACGAACGCAGAAGAGAGATTCAGCGTCAGGAACGCAGAATACAACAAAAAGAGGAAACTCTCGAAAAGAAAATGACAAGCCTTGAGGCTAAGGACGAAACTCTTAACAAAAAACTCAAGGGGGCTGATGATAAGCTCGCTGAGGCTGAAAAGGTCAAAACGGCTCAGATAGAGGTTCTCGAAACAATATCTAAGTTTACTTCAGAGCAGGCAAAGGATTATTTGCTCAAAACACTTGAAAATGAGCTTGTTCACGAAAAATCTGTTAAGGTTCTTGATTACGAACAGAAAACTCGTGACGAATGCGAAAAAAAGGCAAGAGAGATTATTTCACTTGCTATTCAGCGTGTTGCGGCTGACCATGTTACAGAAGCAACAGTATCTGTTGTTCCACTGCCAAATGATGAGATGAAGGGCAGAATTATCGGTCGTGAGGGAAGAAATATCAGAGCGATAGAAACTCTCACAGGCGTTGACCTTATTATTGATGATACACCTGAGGCTATCACACTTTCTTGCTTTGAACCTGTAAGACGAGAAATAGCAAGAGTTATGCTTGAAAAGCTGATTTCTGATGGAAGAATCCACCCTGCAAGAATTGAAGAAATGTATGAAAAGGCTCGCAGAGAGGTTGAAAATACCATCAAGGAAGAGGGCGAAAGAGCTGTTATTGAGGCTGGCGTAAACGGAATACACCCTGAGCTTATTAAGCTGCTTGGCAGACTTCGTTACCGCACAAGCTATGGACAGAATGTTCTTAACCACTCGCTTGAAGTTGCATATCTTGCTGGTATCATGGCTTCGGAGCTTGGTCTTGACCCGACACTTGCTCGCCGAGCAGGACTTCTTCATGATATTGGCAAGGCTCTCGACCACGAGATTGAGGGTTCTCATGTTGAGATTGGTGTTGATGTTGCCCGCAAGTATAAAGAGAGCGAAACAGTTGTTCATGCTATTCATGCTCACCACGGAGATGTTGAGGCTAAAACGGTTATTGCTTGTATCGTTCAGGCAGCTGATGCCATTTCCGCTGCAAGACCTGGTGCAAGACGAGAAAACCTCGAAAACTACATTAAGCGTCTTGAAAAGCTTGAAGAAATCGCATCAAGCTTTGATGGTGTTGAGCGTAGCTTTGCAATTCAGGCTGGTAGAGAAATCAGAATCATTGTTAAGCCTGAAAAGATTAAGGACGACCAGATGGTTCTTCTCGCAAGAGATATTTGCCGTAAGATTGAGTCTGATGTTGAATATCCAGGACAAATTAAGGTTAATATCATAAGAGAAAGCCGAGCATTCGATTACGCAAAGTAAAATAATATAAACTATAAAAACGGTAAAGCCTAATTTTGGCTTTACCGTTTTTTTGTGTTTTAAGTAGATATATTGAAATTTATTAATCTTCGCCACCATTTATTTCATTGAGGTCAAGGTCGTAGGTTGTTACTGTATCCCAATCTCTACGAATAACAATTTCGGCTGTGAGGTCGGTATTATTATACAAGATTGACCATTGAGTGTTGCTGGTTATATCATCTTTGCTTGGTTTTTGTGATGCGGCCTTAAGTGCGTCCCACGCAACTTTGTTTGTGATTTTGCCCTCATTTTTGTTGAAAATTTCTTCCATAGCATCATATCTTTCCTTGCCATGACCGTAATTTTCGTTGTGTTGATTTGGCTTTACCTTATCCTTATACATTTCAAAGAAGTTTGTTACAGCACGAGCAGGTGTTGCAACAAGCTTTCTTTCGCTATCAAGGCTATACTCGATTACTCTTCCGTCACCGCTTGAGTCTGTTATATAAAAATGATAATCTCGACCACTACTTGCCATCATATCATAGTTTTTTAGAAGTTCGACAGCTTCCTCAGTAGATGCGGCTTTATCAAGCACTAATCTTATGGCTAAGGTTGTAGCAATGGTTGGTTTACCAGTATTTTGCTTGGTCGGTTCGCTATCGAGAGTAAGAACAGCGATAGATACACCTTTTTCATTCATTCCGTCTAAGCATACAAATGGTGCGGTAAGGCAGGCAAGTCGGGATTTGAGGCTTGCATCAGCAGTATTTGCAGAAATATTATCAAGAGCAGCAAAGGCGACTGACTTATATCCATCTTTTGGAGTTGAATAAACAAGCATTGCTGAACTATCATTTTTGAAATCGTAATTTCTGCCCATAAGGTTATTATTGTCGGTATCCTTAACGCTGAAAGCACTGCAACCAAAATCGGGAACTTCAATATGTACTGGCAAAAGTGGCAAAGCTTCTTTTGTTACAGCGTCAACAAAGGACTGATTATCAGTTATACCATAATTTATGATGTTTTCAATACTGTAATCATATTTAATATCCATACGGTAGAGGTTATATTCATCATATGCTGTGATTTTTTGAATAGTTGCCGATGTTTGGAATCTTGTGAAATAGATAGTTGTAAAAACAATAGCAACTACAACTATAAGTGCAGCTAAAATAAGGAGCGTCCTTTTTAATATTTTCATCTTATTTCCTCCATTCAGTATTAAAAGTGAAATCAAATTTCATTGCTAATGCAATAAAAAGCTTTTGCATTACTTGATTGGCTATATGGCGAATATCAAGGCTTGATATATAGCTAAGGATTTGTTGCTGTTCATCATCAGGAACAGCATAGACAGTCATACTCATAGCAAGAAAGCGTTGAATCTTTTTTTCGAGTGTGAAATATTTATCGCAATGCTTTGCCATATATCCACACATAATTCCTGATGAGCCAATTTCAAGCTCATAAAAATCGCTTTCTTCGTAGTCTGGAAGATAAGTGCCAAATATTTTATGCAATTCAGTAGATGTATGTTGATGAATATATTCTATGGTCTGACTATTTGAATATGCTTCTATATAAATATCACGAAGGTTTTCGTTTAATTCTGCTAAGGCAATTTGAATAGATGTTTCTACGGCGTATATAAGTACAGGATTTGAGGTTTTGGCTATTGTTCTTGCCATACCGAATTGATTTTCAAACATAAATTCAACTAAATCCATAAGTACACCGTCTTTTGTGTGAAAAATATTTTGAAATGTACTGCTTGTAACATCGGCTTCTCTTAATATTTCTGCTAATGTGGTATTATGATAACCTTTCTCTATGAAAAGCTTTACACAAGCGGATAGTATTCGTCTTTTTGAGTCTTCCTTATCATATCTTCGAGCCATTTTAATCACTGCTTTCTGATATATAATTGGTTTATAAACCAATTATAACATAAAAGCTGAGTTTTCGCAAGATGTATAATAATAAAATTAACTTTAATAAAATATAGTAAATATCTAACAAAAAATCAAATTTAAAATTCCTCTTAATTTTTTTGTAAGCTTAAAGTAAATTTAAGGCAGGACAATTATTATATAGACATAGAAAACAAACCAACCTATTAGGAGATGAGATATTATGAGCCAATTCCAAAGTATCTTTAAAAGATATGAGAAAAAATATATTCTCACATCTCGGCAAAAACAAAAAATCCTTGAAACTGCAAAGCTGTATCTCGCAAAGGATAAATATTTTCATAGCACTATTTGCAGTATATATTATGATACCCCGTCAAGATTAATGATTCGCAACTCTATTGAAAAGCCTATATATAAAGAAAAATTAAGACTTCGCAGTTATGGTACACCAAGTGCTGATGATAAGGTTTTCATAGAGCTAAAGAAAAAATATCGTGGTGTAGTTTATAAACGCCGTACAGCTATGACACTTCGTGAGGCGGAAATGTTTCTTTCTGGTAAGCTTTTGCCGAAAACACAGATTGAAAAAGAGCTTGCATGGGCATTGAAATATTACGAAGGCATAGAACCAGCAATGTTTGTAAGCTATGAGAGGGATTCTTATTGCGGTATTCAAGATTCAACCTTGAGAATTACCTTTGATAGTAACCCACTTATCAGAGAAGAAAAGCTTTCATTAGCTGACGGAATATGGGGAGAAACAATTCTTCAGGACGGGCTTTATATTATGGAAGTTAAAACACCATATGCAATGCCACTTTGGCTTGCAGATGAGTTAGATAGATTAAAAATTTTTCCGTCGTCATTTTCTAAGTATGGTACGGGATACATAAATTCATTGAAAAAACAAAATACATCTGAACTTGAAAAGGTTCAAGAAATTAAAAAATTAGCATAAGGAGAGATTATAATGGATATTTTTAACAGCGTATTATCAAATCAGTCAACAGCAAGTTTTACAGAGGGTTTATTCTTCCTTTGTATGGGTGCATCAATAGCTTTTGGATTGATTATTGCATTTGTTTATTCCTTCAGAAATTCAACTTCAAAAAGCTTTGTTATGACGCTTGCTCTGCTTCCTGCAATCGTACAAGTAGTTATAATGCTTGTGAATGGCAGTATCGGTGCGGGAATTGCAGTAATGGGAGCTTTCAATTTGGTTCGTTTCCGTTCTGTGCCAGGAAGTGCAAAGGAAATTTGCAGTATATTCTTAGCAATGGCAGTAGGACTTGCAACAGGTATGGGTTATCTTCTCCTTGCAGGAATTTTGGTTGTTGTTATTTGTACAATTCAGCTTATCTTTAGCTTTATCAAAATCGGTGATAAGACTTCTGTTAAGAAGGAGCTTAGAATTACTATTCCTGAAAGCTTAGATTATACAGGCGTTTTTGATGAGCTTTTTGAGCAGTATACAAAGTCAAATGAGCTTGTAGAAGTAAAGACTGCAAATATGGGAAGCCTTTATAAGCTTAGATACATAGTTATACTTAAAGAGCAGAGCCAAGAAAAGCAATTTATAGATGACCTTCGCTGCAGAAATGGTAATCTTGAAATCTCTTGTTGCAGAGCGGCTTTTAATCAAGAAACATTATAATTTATGATAAAGGAGATTGATTGAAATGAAAGGTAAAAGAATTTTTGCGGTGTTAATGTCCGCACTTATTATAGTTTCAGCCTTTGCGGGCTGTTCAGGCGATTCGCCACAGACAACTTCTGTTACTTCTGACAGCAGTAAAGCTACCACAAGCTCAAGTAGTTCGGAATCGAGCAAGACAGTTAAAGCGGAATCTGTAAATGCAAACTTTACTGCTCGTGATATGGATGTTGGTTATGAAGAAACAGATGCAGTTAAAATTTCTTGTAGCGGAAGTGAATTTAGCATAAGTGGAAGTGGTGCAACGGCTAAAGACGGTGTGCTTACAATCAACAAGGAGGGTACATATGTACTGAGCGGTTCAATAGATGAGGGCAGAATAGTGGTAAATGTTACGGATAGTGAAAAGGTTCAGCTTGTTCTGAATGGCTTTACGATAAAATGCACAACACATTCACCGATATTTATAAAATCTGCGGATAAGGTTTTTATTACCCTCAAAGATGACACTAAAAATATTATAACAGACGGTACTTCTTATACAGACCTTGCAGACGATGAAAGCAATGTTGATGCAGCTATTTTCAGCAGAGCGGATATGACTATAAACGGCAGTGGTTCTCTGATCGTCAACGGAAATATGAAAAATGGTATCGTTTCAAAAGATGATTTGGTGATTACAGGCGGTACGATTACTGTTAATGCAAAAAATAATGGTATTTGCGGTAAGGACTGCGTTAAAATTGCGGACGGCAATATTACAATTAAGTCCGAGGGTGACGGTATTAAATCTAACAATAGTGAGGATACTTCAAAGGGATATATTTATATCTGTGGTGGAAAAATCAACATAACCTCTACAACTGACGCTATTCAGGCAGAAACGACGCTTACAATAGAAAAAGGCGAAATTAATCTTAAAACTGGTGGCGGAAGCGAAAATTCCTCAAAGACCTCTGAAGGTAAGGACAATCCTCAATGGGGTAAGTGGGGACAAGAGGATTCATCTACAACGGAAGAAGATACTGCAAGTGCAAAGGGTCTTAAAGCAGGCGGTGATATAAAAATCAGCAATGCAACTATTGCCGCAGATACCTCGGACGATTCCATTCACTCAAATTCTAATGTTACCATAGAGAGCGGAACATTTAATCTTAAATCTGGTGATGACGGCATACACGCTGATACCTCAACAGTTATTAACAACGGTAATATTGTTATAGAGAAAAGCTATGAAGGCATTGAGGGTTCTAATGTAACTATAAATGGCGGTACAATAGAACTTACTGCAAGCGATGACGGAATAAATTCCGCAGGTGGCAGTGACAGCTCTTCTATGGGCGGAAGAATGGGACAAAACAGCTTTACCGAAAATTCTGATATTTATATAAAGATTACAGGCGGTAAGGTTACAGTTGATGCCTCTGGCGACGGGCTTGATTCTAACAGCAATCTCATAATTGAGGGCGGTGAAATTTATGTAAACGGTCCTACAAATGACGGTAACGGTGCTTTGGATTATGACGGCACAGCAACTATCAGCGGTGGAACTTTCGTTGCAGTTGGTAGTTCAGGAATGGTACAGGGTTTCTCAGATAGCTCAACTCAATGCTCAATTCTGTATAATCTT
The DNA here is from genome assembly GCF_900291955.1 of Pseudoruminococcus massiliensis. Lineage (GTDB taxonomy): Bacteria > Bacillota > Clostridia > Oscillospirales > Acutalibacteraceae > Pseudoruminococcus > Pseudoruminococcus massiliensis. Next base: position 318,647 of record NZ_OLMR01000002.1, read on the forward strand.
TCAAGTAGCCATTCTACTGATGAAAAGATTACGCTTGCTGATTCAAGCGGAAATGAGATTATTTCTTATACATCAACAAAGCAGTTTAGCTCTGTTGTGATAAGCTCAGCTAAGATTACAAAGAGCGGAGCATACAAGCTTACTGTTGGTAGTGAAAGCTATGATATAGAAATGAGTTCGACAGTATATTCTAATGGCTCAAATGGCTTCGGCGGTGGCGGAATGGGTGGTAATAAGCCTGACGGCTTTGGTAGAGGCAACAATGGCAAGCCTCCAAAAATGCCAAATGGCGAAAATTCGGGAATGACACCACCTGATATGCCAAATGAAGAAATTTCAAGCACAAATACTTAAAGGGCAAAATAATCATCATTTAAGCTAATGCACTTACCCAAGAAACTCAAAAGTTTCGCTTGAGCCTTTTTAAAGGCTCACGGTTTCCAAAGATAGTCACCTATGGCAGAGCCTCGGGTAGTTTATTGGTAATTTCTTTATCCGTGGCAATAAACTGCTCTTGTAGATGTCGAGGTTTTGCTTGCAAAACCGATTACGCGTCTTGGGGGCGGCGGCTCGCCGTTTAAGGGCGAAGCCCTTAACATCTCTTACTTCCTGAAGGGGGCGGACAAAGTCCGCCCCCTTTTTACTAATGTTGATAACAAAAAAATAAGCGGCGGACTATGTCCGCCGCTTAGAGAGCAAAGAATGTTAAGGGCGTTGCCCTTAAAACCCATGAGGGACTCCGTCCCTCAACCCTGCAAGCTTTTGAAAAAGCTTGAGCAAAACTTTTAATTGTCTTTGGAAAGTGTGTTAGCTAAGGTTTAGTTAGCCGCACCTGCAAACTGGCTATTATACAGATTGGCATAGAAACCGTTTTTAGCCATAAGCTCATTATGATTTCCTTGCTCGACAATGTCACCGTTATTCATAACAAGTATTAAGTCAGCATCTCTGATGGTACTAAGTCTATGTGCGATTATAAAGCTTGTTCTGCCCTTCATAAGATTATCCATAGCCTTTTGAATGAGAACCTCTGTTCTTGTATCAACAGAACTTGTTGCTTCATCAAGAATCAATATCTTAGGGTCGGCAAGAATTGCTCTCGCAATAGTTAAAAGCTGTTTCTGACCCTGCGATACATTGTTGGCTTCTTCGTTGAGAACCATATCGTATCCACCAGGAAGTGTTCTGATGAAGTGGTCAGCCTGTGCTGCCTTAGCCGCTTTAATGACATCTTCATCGGAGGCTTTAAGGTTGCCATAGAGGATATTATCCTTAATACTTCCGCTATAAAGCCAAGTATCCTGCAAAACCATTCCAAAGAGTGACCTTAAATCATCTCTCTTGAAATCTCGAATATCATAACCATCAACAAGAATAGCCCCCTCGTTGACATCATAGAATCTCATAAGAAGCTTGACCATAGTTGTTTTACCAGCACCAGTAGGTCCGACAATAGCAATTTTTTGTCCAGGTTCAACAATAGCTGAAAAATCATTTATTATGATTTTATCGTCTGTATATCCAAAATGAACATGAGCAAATTGAACACTGCCCTCGATTGTGACATTAAGCTCTGAGTCTGGCTTATCACTTTCGTTAATTGTGATTGGGTGGTCGGATTCTGGAATTTCTTCATCTTCTTCGAGAAACTCGAAAACTCTTTCAGAAGCGGCAACAGTTTGCTGCAAAACATTTGAAATGTTTGCAATCTGCATAATAGGCTGTGTAAACTGTCTTACATACTGCATAAAAGCTTGAATATCACCGACAGCCAAGCCCTGACTTACTGCAAGATAACCGCCAAGAATACAAACTCCGACATAACCTATATTGGAAACAAAGTTCATAATTGGCTGCATAATTCCAGAGAGAAACTGTGATTTCCATGCGGACTCATAAAGCTTATCGTTATATTTATTAAAGGTTTCGAGAGATTCATCTTCTCCGCAGAAAGCTTTAACAACTGTATGACCGCCATACATTTCTTCAACATGGCCGTTTACATTGCCGAGATATTCCTGTTGATTCTTAAAATGCTTTTGAGATTTCTTGATTATTGCGATAATAAAGATAAAAGAAATAGGTGCTATGCAAAGTGTGATTAGTGTCATATAGAAGTTAATCGAGAACATCATAATCACAATACCAATCAGAGAGGTAACAGAGGTTATAATCTGTGTAAGACTCTGATTCAGCGATTGGCTGAGGGTATCTATATCATTGGTGATTCTTGAAAGAACTTCGCCGTTTGTTGTTCCATCAAAATATTTCAAAGGAAGTTTGTTGAGCTTCTTTGAAATATCTTTTCTAAGATTGTAGGTTACTTTCATAGAAACATCGGTCATAATGAAGCCCTGAATATAAGAGAATAAAGCACTTACTATATAAAGTCCTACAAGCCAGAGAATTATATTTCCTATTCCTATAAAGTCGATTCCTTCGCCACTTCCTGTGAATGATGACATAAGACCATTTGCGAGGATTGTAGTTGCATTTCCTAAGATTTTAGGACCAACAATGTTAAATATTGTCGAGCATATCGCAAATATAATAACGAGCGATACTCTGCCTTTATATTTGCCCATATATTTTAAAAGTTTTTTTGTACTGCCTTTGAAATTTTTAGGCTTTTCAACTGCTCCCATAGGCCCTCTGCCCATAGGACCTCTGTGTTTCTGAGGTGAATTATTTACTTTTTCGCTCATTTTAATTCCTCCTCATTTAGCTGTGATGAAGCAATCTCACGATAGGTTGGACAGCTTTGCATAAGCTCTTTGTGAGTTCCCTTGCCCACCATCTTGCCTTCGTCAAGAACAATAATTTGTTCAGCGTCCATAATTGTACTTATTCTCTGTGCAACAATCAAAACTGTTGAGTCGCCTGTATATTTTTTAAGAGCTTTTCTGAGAGCGGCATCAGTCTTGAAATCGAGTGCAGAAAAGCTATCATCAAAGATATATACAGGAGCTTTTTTAGCTAAGGCTCTTGCGATACAAAGTCTTTGTTTCTGACCACCTGAAACATTCGTTCCACCTTGGGCGATAGGTGATTCATACTTTTCAAGCTTGGAATTTATGAAGTCCTCTGCCTGAGCAACTTTAGCAGCTTCGGCAATTTCGCTATCACTTGCATCTCTCTTACCATAACGGAGGTTAGATGCTATATCACCAGAGAAAAGTACACCCTTTTGTGGTACGAAACCGATTTTACTTCTAAGCTCGTGTTGGGTTATATCTCGAATATCAATACCATCAAAAGTGATTGAACCAGCTGTAACATCATAAAATCTTGGAATAAGATTTACAAGTGTAGATTTACCTGAACCAGTAGAGCCGATAAAGGCGGTCGTTTGACCAGGCTTTGCGGTAAAGCTTATATTCTCAATGACATTATCTTCTGCATTTCCATACTTAAATGAAACATTATTGAAAGAAATTTCACCCTTTGAATTTTCTCCGAGAGATTTTGGATTTTTGCTGTCTTTAATAGAAAGCTCACTCTCAAGAACCTCTGCTATACGAGATGCGGAAACAGATGCTCTTGGAATCATAATAAACATCATTGAAATCATAAGGAATGCCATTATAATAATCATTCCATATTGCATAAATGCCATCATATCACCAATCTGAATTTGAGCGGCTTCAATTTGATGAGCACCTACCCACACAATTAAAAGTGTAACACCATTCATAATAAGTGTAATGATTGGCATAAGTATGACCATAACCCTATTAACAAAGAGGTTTACTGAGGTCAAGTCTTTATTAGCTTTATCAAAGCGTTCTTCTTCGTTCTTCTGTGTGCCAAACGCACGAATAACCATCATACCTGTAAGGCTCTCACGGGTTACGAGGTTGAGCTTATCTACCATTTTCTGTATAGATTTGAATTTCGGCAAAGCAACTATACATATTACAACCATTACAATAATTAAGAGTACAATAGCAAGCAGAATTATCCAACTAAGTGAAACGCCCTGCTGTAATGCCATAATCATACCGCCTATGCCCATAATAGGTGCAAAGCAGATAAGTCTTATCGCCATAACAACAAACATCTGAATTTGTGTAATATCGTTGGTTGTTCTTGTTATGAGGGAAGCGGTGGAAAAACTATCAAATTCACGATTTGAGAAGCTTTCAACCTTTTGGAATAAATCTCGTCTAAGGTCTTTGGCAACACCTGCGGCAACCTTTGATGCTATAAGACTAACCAAAATAGCGAAGATACCACCTGCAAGTGTTATCAAAAGCATATATACACCAATTTTAGCGATATAGTTAAACTGATACAGTCCCATATCAATGCCAACTTCCTTATAAAAAAGCTTGGTCATTGCACAGCCAACAGTGTTTATAATCTGATTATCAGCATTATTGCTATCATTGATATATCCATCAAACTTAGCTTGAGGTATCATAGAAAGCATAGGATTTATTTTATACATTTCCGTTATATCAGCATTTGATATATCCATATCTTTACTTGAGCTTGCTGATGTATTTCCTTGCTTTGCAAAATCCTGCATCATAGCAATAAGTGCTACGCTCGCTTTTCCAAAGGTGTCATCAAGAGCAGACCTATCAGAATAATCTGTAAGGATATAGACGCCTTTTCCGCTTTCTTTTAGGATTGGGTAAGCATTTTCATAGTCCTTGGCAGAATCTGTTCCGCTCTCAACCAGCTTATAGGATTTTTCTATGAGCTTTTTTGAATTATCGCTCATAAAAGGTTTCAGAAGCGTCATACCGTCAGTACTGATTACTTCTGGGGAGGCATTTTCTACACCTGTATTCTGAATACCGACATTGACTATATCGGACATCAGGTTTGGAAGTACAAGCTCACAGACAGCCTCGCCAAAGAGAAAAAGTATTGCAAGAATTATCGCAACGATATGCGGCTTAAGATACTTTTTCAGCTTAAACATTCCGTATCATCTCCTTAAAATATGTATTAGTGTTGTGATACAAGTATAATCATTAAAATTTATAATGTCAATAATACTTATAAAAAATATGGATTATAGCTTGGTTGACGGACTTTTTCAAGACGCTTAATGTTTAGGCTTTGCGGATTCCAAAGGCAGAGCCTTTGATGGGTTTTAAGGACGAAACCATTAATATCAAATAAGCAGACAATATCCGCACTTTTTACTAATGTTACTTACAAACGAAATTAAGCGGTGGACAAAATCCACCGCTCAAAGAGCAAAGAATGTTAAGGGTATTGCCCTTAAAACCCATCAGGGACTCCGTCCCTCAGCCCTGCAAGCTTTTAAAAAAGCTTGCACAAAATTTTTGAGTGTCTTAGGGTAGTCGGTTAGTTAAAGTGTTGATTTAAATTTTGTATGAATTAAGGTTGGAGCTTTATGCTTTGTTGTTTTATGTTGAAAAAACTTTTCAATCTCTACTACAACAAGCGGTATAAACGATAAGCCCGCAACTATAAGCCATTGAATAGGTGAAAGAGGCACAGCTTTAAAAATCGTTGCTAAAGCTGGTATTGATATAACTGAAACTTGCATTATAACTCCGATTATAAAAGATAAAATTAACTTTGGGTTGGTGAATAACCCTCCCTTAAAAATTGATTGTTCGCTTTTTATGTTAAAAGCGTGTATAAGCTGGCAAAGACTAAGTGAAGCAAAGGTCATAGTTCTGCCAACAACAGGTTCACCACCATTATCGAAGAAAACTCTGCCAATGGTAAAGGCAAGAAATGATAATGCACCAATAAAACAGCCCTCTATGGCAATATTGAAAATCATTCCGTCAGCGAAAAGGCTCTTTTTTGCATCATTTGGTTTGCGTTCCATAATGTCTTGAGGAGTAGGCTCAACACCAAGAGCAAGTGCGGGCAAGCTATCAGTTACGAGGTTTACCCATAGTAATTGAATAGCAAAAAGCGGTGACGGAAGTCTTAAAAGAAATGCCGTAAATACAGTTATAATTTCGCCAATGTTGCTTGAAAGCAGAAAATGAACAGTTTTTTTGATATTTTCATATATACCTCTACCTTCAGAAACCGCCTCTACTATTGTTGAAAAATTATCATCAGTAAGAATCATATCAGCCGCACCCTTTGCGACATCTGTTCCAGTAATACCCATAGCACAGCCTATATCGGCGGCTTTGAGTGCAGGAGCATCATTAACACCATCACCAGTCATAGCTACAACGGCAGATGCCGAACGAAAAGCTTTTACAATTCGCACCTTGTGTTCAGGCGAAACCCTTGCAAAAACCGAATATGAAAAAATGTTTCTTGTCAAATCTTCGTCTGAAATTTTATCAAGCTCCACACCAGTCATAGCTTTATCATTCCCAGAAAAAATGCCTAAATCCTTTGCAATAGCCTTTGCAGTTGCGATATGGTCGCCTGTTATCATAACAGGCTTAATTCCAGCGGTTTTACATCTTGCAACAGCGTGCTTTGCCTCTGGGCGAGGAGGGTCTATCATTCCGATAAGCGCTGTGAAAATCAAGCCTTTTTCAGCCTCATCAGCAGTTTTGGGAATAGTGACTGTATCACGATAAGCAACTGCAAGAACTCTTAAAGCGTCTGACGCCATAGCTTCATTTTTTGAAATGACAGCTTTTTGGGAAATTTCGGTCATACCTCTGCCGTCTGAACTTGCCGAACACAGCGGAAGCAACATATCAGGAGCACCCTTTGTGATAATTCGATAACCGCCATTTTTTAGTTTATGTATAGTGGTCATACGCTTTCTTGTTGAATCGAAAGGAAATTCCTTTACACGAGGAAGCTCCTGTTCAAGCTTTTCTTTTTTACGACCAGCCTTGAGAGCCGCAAGAACCAAAGCTCCCTCGGTAGGGTCACCTGAGGCTGTACCGTCAGAGTTGATACGGCTGTTGTTACAAAGTGTGCATAAAGAAAGAGCAAATACGCCTTCGGGAGAATTAAAGCTTGCCGAACCCTTCGGAAGCTCTAAGCGTGTAACAGTCATTCTGTTTTGTGTAAGAGTGCCTGTTTTATCTGAACATATGACATTTGCTCTGCCGAGCGTTTCAACAGCTGGCATTCTGCGGACTATTGCCCGTCTTGCCGCCATTTTCTTTATGCCAAGTGCAAGAACTATTGTAACTACCGCAGGCAAGCCCTCAGGAATAGCCGCAACAGCAAGGCTTATTGAAATCATAAACATATTAAGTGGCGGAATTTGCTGTAATAAGCCGAGCACAAAAATAATTATACAAATTGCAATAGCACCTATACCGAGCATTTTACCAGTTTTCGCAAGACTTTTCTGAAGTGGGGTCTTAGGGCTTTCCTCATCATTTATCATTTTGGCGATTTTTCCTACTTGAGTTCGCATACCTGTTTCAACAGCAACAGCAAGGGCATTTCCCGAGGATATAATTCCAGTAGAGAAAAGCATATTGTGTCTATCACCGATAGGTGCAGATTTTTCACAGATTATATTGGCACTTTTTTCAGACGGAACAGCTTCTCCTGTAAGAGATGATTCCTCAGACTTAAGAGAGGCTTCGGATATTATTCTTGCGTCACAGCAAAGAATATCGCCAGTTTCAAGTACAAGAATATCTCCCGGAACGACCTCCTCTGATAAAATACTTTTTTCTTTACCGTCACGAATAACCTTTGCGTGTGGTGCGGATAACCTTTTAAGTGCTTCAATAGCTTTCTCCGCTCGATTTTCTTGAATAACGCCTGTTACAGCGTTTATTACAACAATAAGTAAAATCATTATAGGGTCGATGAAATCTCCAGTTCCCTCGATTATAGCGGTTACAAATGAAACTCCAGCCGCAGCTAAGAGTATAAGAACCATAAAATCAGAAAACTGTGCTATAAATTTAGCAAATAGAGATGGCTTTTTAGGCTCGTGCAGACGGTTTTTCCCATATTTTTCAAGTCTTTTTTTAGCTTCGGCAGACGAAAGTCCGTTTCTTTCATTTGTTTTAAGAGTTTTTATTACATCAGCTGAGGATTGAGCGTGCCAGTCCATTATTTTCAAGCTCCCTTCCGAAAATTCTTTATTAGCCATTATATTATTGTTGTCAGAATTTTATTCATTCAAAGTAAGAAATTACTCGTAAGCTTACAGATTCTCTCAAAATTATTATAAATTAATCATCAAGCTTCTATTAATTCTCATAATAGCCCTTTACGCCTAAACGATTTTTGTAAAAAGTGCTTGGATTACATCATAATTTATGGTAATATAGATACAAATTACTATATTAACGCCATATTTTTATAAGGAGGCGACCCTATGAGAATTTCTTCCCTCTTGAATGAAGATGGTATCTTACTTAAAAGTAAACCAAAATCAAAAGAAGAAGTAATCAACACTCTTGTTGAATGTCATTTCAGGCTTGGCAACCTGAATGACAAAGATTCATTCAGAAAAGCTGTTTTAGAGCGTGAAGCAAGTACAAGCACTGGCATTGGTGGTGGTATGGCTATTCCCCACGCTATGACAGAAGCAGTTAAAAGACCTGCCATAACTGCTATGACAGTTGAAGATGGTGTAGATTTTAAATCTCTCGATGGTAAACCTGTAAACCTTATATTTATGATAGCAATGCCCAATGATGGCAAACAACATATGAATTTGCTTTCTCATTTAGCAACGCTTATGATGGATAAAAGCCTTTTTTCATCATTAACAGCCGTTGAAACTCCCGCCGAATTCATAGATTTCATAGATAAATTAGAGGATAAGCTTTTCCCAGATGAAGCTTCGGAAAATCCAGAGCCCTTAGAAGAAAATAAAGGCTATAAAATTCTTGCTGTTACCGCCTGTCCTATGGGAATCTCACATACATATATGGCGGCAGAAGCCCTCGAAAAGACTGCAAAAGAAATGCACTATTCTATAAAGGTTGAAACAAATGGCTCTGCTGGTGCGGCAAATGTTTTAACTGATGAAGAAATAGAGAAAGCCGAAGTCATAATCATAGCCGCTGATAAAAATGTTGATATGGAACGCTTTAATGGCAAGCGTGTTTTTATAACTTCTGTTACTGATGGTTTAAGAAAGCCAAAGGAAACTATAAAAGCCGCTCTCAGCAATAAAGAGCTTTATAAATATAAAGGTGATACATCAGGAAGTGAATATATAAGTAAGCCGTCCATACCAATGCACGAAACTATTGCACATAAATGTTATAAGCACCTTATGAGTGGTGTTTCATATATGCTTCCCTTCGCCATTGGTGGTGGTATATTACACGCACTGTCATATTTTTTAGATATGATAATGCTTGGAAATTCCGCACTTGATTTTGGTGTATTTGGTACAGGAACACAGGTTTCCGCATTTTTAAATACTCTTGGAGAATACGCCTTTCAATGTATGATACCGATTTTCTCAGGCTATATCGCCATGAGTATTGCTGACCGACCGGGTCTTGCTATCGGTGCTGTCGGAGGTCTTATGGCAAATATAGGTATGACCTTCACTAATCCTCAAGGCGGCGTATCTTCTGGCTTTATTGGTGCGTTACTTGCAGGATTTTTCGCTGGTATTTTTATGTGGTTCTTAGAGCGTCTATGCTCACATATCCCAAAAAGTATAGCTGGCATAAAATCGGTCTTGATATATCCTGTTGCAGGTATGATTGTAATAGGCTTTGTTATGGGTGCTATAAATCCATTCGCCTCGCTATTAAATGAATATTTAATGTATGATTTGAATATGCTTGACGGAAATGCTAGAATAATGCTTGGTGCCGTTCTCGGCGGAATGATGGCTCTTGATATGGGCGGTCCTCTCAGCAAGGCTGCGTATCTCTATGGAACAATTTCACTTACTATGGGTAAATATGATGTTATGGCAGCGGTTATGGCTGGTGGCATGACACCTCCGCTCGGCATAGCACTTGCAACAACCTTCTTTAAAAGTAAATTTTCAGACGCAGAGAGAAAATCCGGTGCAGTAAACTATGTTTTAGGGCTGTGCTTTATAACAGAAGGAGCTATCCCCTATGCTGCGGCTGACCCCTTGGCGATTTTACCATCGTGTTTCTTAGGCTCAGTGCTTGCAGGAAATGTATCTATGTCCTTAGGCTGTACGCTTCAAGTTCCACATGGCGGAATCTTTGTAATTCCATTTATGGGAAACCCATCAGGATATTTATTTGCAATTTTATCAGGTTCACTTGCAACTATGCTTATAATTGCAGTACTAAAACGAAGAGAACCAATAAAAAAACATAGTTTAGATACAGGAATTTTTGATTAATCAAAAATGGATTTTATTATTAAAGGTATATGGAGGAATATTAAAATGCTTAATAAAAAATTTACTATCATCTCAGCAGAGGGTTTACATCTTCGGACTGCTGGGATTCTGGCAAATGAACTGTGCAAATACGATTGTGATTCTGAAATTTTATATAAAGGCGATATGATAAATGCAAAAAGCCTTTTAAATATAATGGCGGCTTGCATTAAATGTGGTGACGAAATCGAGCTTCAATGCAATGGTATAGATGAAAAAGAAGCTATTGAAAAGGCTGAAAAACTCATAGCATCTGATTTTAATGTTGATTAAAACAAATATCAGACCTATTTAGTATTAATACAATCAAAAAAGTTATCAAACGGGTGAACACAGTTCGCCCCTACACTTTTTCTGTAAAATACTTAAAGGTTTCGGTGGCGTACCGCCACTGTCAAGACGCGGAATCGGTTTTGCAAGCAAAACCTCGACATTTTAAATCAACTTGTGTTGACGCGGTTGAAGTAATTACCAATTAGCTTAATGAACTTTCCCTAAGACACTTAAAAGTTTTGCTCAAGCTTTTTCAAAAGCTTGCGGATTCCAAAGGCAGAGCCTTTGGTGGGTTTTAAGGGCAAAGCCCTTAACATTCTTTGTTCCTAATCGGCGGATTTTATCCGCCGATTGATGACTTCGGTTATCAAATAGTTCTATTTTATTTTTATTAAATAAGGCGGTGATTAGTTATGTTAAAAGGCATAGGTGTATCTGAGGGCATTGGAATAGGAAAAGCTTTAGTTATAGAAAGCCATGATATAAAATTTGATAGCTATGCTATCAGAAGTATTAATGAGGAACTTGAACGCTATCACAAGGCGGTAGAAAAATTCATTATGAGAACAAAGGAAATGGCAAACAATATTGCCACTAATGCAAGCGAAAAAGAGGCAGAAATTCTTTTTGGTCATATAATAATGGTCAAAGACCCTTATATGCAGGGCGAAATCGAAAGCCTTATAAAAAGTGGTCAATGTGTAGAATACGCAGTTTCTAAAATCTGCGATTCCTTCATTTCAATGTTTTCCTCTGTCGATGATGAACTGACTAATCAGCGTGCAACAGATGTTCTCGATATAAAAAATTCATTATTAGCTATTTTGCTTAACATAGAAGAAATAAATCTCAAAGACGCACCTCCTGAAACAGTAGTGGTGGCAGATGTTCTTACTCCATCTATGACCTCAGGAATAAATAGTGAAAACATTGTAGGAATCATAACAGAGAATGGCGGAGCAACCTCTCATTCATCAATCATCGCTCGTGCCTTAGGTATTCCAGCGGTTCTTAGTGTAGATAATGCACTTCAAAATATAAAAAATGGTGATACTGTTATTGTTGACGGAAACAAAGGTGATGTTATTATTTCTCCAAATAAAGCAGCCTTTGCAGAATATTCCAAAAAACAGCTCCAATACATAAAACAGCGTAATGAGCTTAAAAAATATAAAAATGCTCCAACAGTTACAGCCGATGGAGATAAAAAACTTCTTTTCTGCAATATCGCTTCATCAGATGACGCCTTAAAAGCCAAGGAGTGTACTGCTGAGGGTATCGGGCTTTTCAGAACAGAGCTTATGTTTCTTGAAAAAGACAGACTTCCCACAGAGGACGAGCAATACACTGAATATAAACGCACAGCACTTACATTCAGACATAAGCCCGTAAAAATCAGAACTCTTGATATTGGCGGAGATAAAATAATTCCATATCTTAATATTGAGAAAGAAGAGAATCCATATCTTGGCAACAGAGCTATACGATATTGCCTGAAACAAGAGGATATTTTTCTCACACAGCTAAGAGCTATTCTTCGTGCAAGCATTTATGGAAAAATAAAGCTTATGATTCCACTTGTAACCTGCATAGAAGAAGTAAAAGCTGTCAAAAAGGCTATTGAAACTGCAAAAGAACAGCTCAAAGAAAATGGAAAATGCTTTGAAGAAAATATTGAAGTCGGCATTATGATAGAAACTCCATCAGCAATGATGATAGCAGATATTCTCGCCGAAGAAGTTGACTTTTTCAGCATAGGAACAAACGATTTAACACAATATATTATGGCAGTAGACCGAGGAAATGATGATGTATCCTATCTCTATTCCGCCTTTCACCCTTCTGTAATTCGTGCTATAAAGCATATTATTGAAAGTGGACACAAAGCTGGAATACCAGTTGAAATGTGCGGTGAGGCAGCAAGCGACCCTCTTATGATACCGCTTTTAATAGCTTTCGGACTTGATGAATTCAGCGTTTCGGCAGCAGTAACTCTCAAAACAAGACGAGCTATCTCAAAATGGAGCAAGGCTCACGCAAAAAAAGTTGCAGAAAATGTTCTCAAAATGAAAAGTGAAAAAGAAATTGTTAATTACTTAAAGCAAGAGGCTGAAAGCTGTGGTAGCATACTATGAATACAGAAAATAAGATTCGTGCCGAGCTTCTCTCCTTGCAAGATTTAGAATATAAAAATTTTCATTCAAAGCTTATGCCGACAGTCAATCCTGAAACTATTATCGGCATAAGAATGCCGATTCTAAGGAAATATGCAAAATCTCTTGCAAAAACTGCCGAAGCTGATGAGTTTTTAACAATACTTCCACATAAATATTATGAGGAAAATAATCTTCACTCGTTACTTATCGAACCCATAAAGGATTATGATAAGGCTATAAGCTTAACAGATGAATTTCTTCCCTATATAGATAACTGGGCAACCTGCGATTTAATGTCACCAAAAATTTTTGCCAGACATACAGACGAACTTTTTATAAAAATAAACGAATGGATAAATTCAGAACAAGCTTATACTGTAAGATATGGACTTGGTATGCTTATGCGATATTTTCTTGATGAAAAATTTGAAGAAAATCACCTTGAGCTTGCCTCAAAAATCATTAGCAATGAATATTACATAAATATGATGATTGCGTGGTATTTTGCAACAGCTCTTGCAAAGCAATATTCTTCGGCAATTAAATTTATAGAACAGAAAAAACTTACTCCGTGGGTTCATAACAAAACCATTCAAAAAGCAATAGAAAGCTTTCGAGTAAGTCCTGAACACAAAGCCTATCTTCGCACACTAAGGCTTAATCCCAGAAAATAACTAAAAAACGACTTGAAATCTGAATTTGAGATTTCAAGTCGTTTAATCTTTTGAATATTAAATTTTAGTTATTTGGCTTTTCTTCATCGTGAAGGAATTTTTCAACAATAAACCTTGGGCGATGCTTTGTTTCAAGATAAATCTTACCTATGTATTCGCCAACAATACCGATTGCAAAAATCTGCAATCCACCAAGAAGCCATATTGAGAAGATAATGCTTGTCCAGCCGGCAACTGTTACTCCGCATATCCACTGAATAAGGAATACAAGGAGCATAATTATACTGATAAGTACGGATATAAGTCCTATAAAAGTAATAATTCTTATAGGCTTAACACTAAGAGATGTTATACCTTCCCAAGCAAGAGCAAGCATTTTCTTTAATGGATATTTGCTTTCGCCTGCAAGACGCTCTTTGCGTTCATACTCAACAATATCGCTTTTTAAGCCAATCATTGGCACCATGCCACGAAGGAAGATATTAACCTCTTTATACTCAGCAAAGATATTCAAAGCTCGTTTGCTCATAAGTCTGAAATCGGCATGATTAAAGATAGTCTTTGCACCAAGCTTATTCAGAATTTTATAATATGCCTCTGCTGTAAAGCGTTTGAACTTTGTGTCTGTTTCTCTGCTTGAACGAACACCATAAACAATATCCGAACCCTGTTCATATTTATCAAGCATTTTGTCGATTGCATCAATATCGTCCTGAAGGTCAGCATCAATAGAAATAACTGCATCTGCGTAGTCCTTTAAGGTTATAAGACCACAAAGAAGGGCGTTTTGATGACCTCTGTTGCAACTAAGCTTAATACCACTGAACATAGGTATTTTCTCATGGAGTCCTTGAATAATACTCCATGTCTTATCTGATGAACCATCGTCTATAAATACAATACGGCTATCCTTTGAAATTCTGCCCGCTTTCATAAGCTGTCTATATTTATTAAAAAGCTTTTCTGCGGAATCAAGCAAAACTTCTTCTTCATTATAGCAAGGTATGGCAAGATAGAGCTTTGTCATAGCTATTCCTCCTTATAATAATCCTAAGGTGTAACTTATATTATATAACGATAATAACTAAAAGTCAACTTGTCAGAATATGCCGAATGTAGTCAGATTTAGCCATAGAGTTTAAATGTTTTAACCAATATATAGATAAGTTATAAATTTATTAAAAATTTTTAACTTTATAATAATGATAAAAATTTCACCCATACTAATTCTATAAAATAAAAACGGAGGCAGAATTTTATGATAGAATCTGATACCATTAAGCTTTTAAGAGAGTGTGATGCTGGAATAAAAATGGGCGTAGCAAGTATAGAAGATGTACTCAACTATGTAAGCAATACCGACCTTAAAAAACATCTCGACCGTTGCAAGAATGACCACGAAAAGCTTGAAAATCAAATTCAGCTTTTACTTGATAAATACCACGATGACGGCAAAGACCCCAACGCTATGGCGAAAAGTATGTCATGGCTTAAAACAAATATGAAGCTTGCCGTCAATGAATCTGACGGCACTGTTGCCGACCTTATCACTGACGGTTGCAATATGGGTGTGAAATCTCTCAGCCGATACCTTAATCAATATAAAGCGGCGGACGAAACCTCAAAACAAATCACAAAACACCTTATTGAGCTTGAAGAACACCTTGCTCATAACGTAAGACCTTTTCTATAAAATAATTGCACAAAACTACTGCTCCCACATAGAATGTTACTGTAATCCATTCTATGAAGGGAGCTTTGTAATTATATGGCAGAAAATGAATTTGATACAAGAGAAGTTAATAACTGCTCTCAAAATGGCGGTTTTAACGAAACCGTTTGCATAGACGCTCAAAGAGTTTATGATTCATGCGGAGATAAGGATTGTCTTGAAGATTTAGAGGTTTATTTTACTCCTCCAACACAAAATATAATTGATAAGGCAACTAATGTAAGACTGCGTGATGTTGAGGTTATAACGGTTCTGCTTGATTTAGAACCTGTACCATTCCATAAGGGCTTTTACTCTGTGGATATGACCTTCTTCTTTGATGTATGCCTTGATGTATTTATGCAGCCTGCGGCTGTACCTGTAACAGTTTCTGGTTTATCTGTCTTTAGCAAGAAAGTCATTCTCTATGGCAGTGAGGGAAATGTAAAGGTATTCAGCTCTGATTTTAAGCTTGATGAATTTGACCACCAAAATATGTTTGTTCGTAATCTTCCAAAAGCAACTGTACAGGTTGCCGAGCCGATAGCACTTTCGGCAAAGCTTTGTGAGAAAAAGAAATGCTGTCCACCACCTTGCAGAATACCTGAGTGTATCTGCAAGAAATATGGCGGAGAATTTCAAGGGGATAAATCTGAAAAAGAGGTTCTTGTTACAATCGGTATATTCACAATCGTTCAGATTGAGAGAAATGTGCAGATGATGATTCCTGCGTATGATTTCTGCATTCCTGATAAGGAATGTGTAACCTCTTGCGATAATCCTTGCGAGCTTTTCAGCAGAATAGATTTCCCGACAGACGAATTTTTCCCACCTAAGTCAACTGAGCTTGACGAAGATTGTGGTTGCTCATTAAAGCATAAAAATCATAAGTAAATTTCTTGATAAATCTAAAAATGCTATCACAACCTTGATATTGTGATAGCATTTTTATTTGTAGCTTTTCGATAGCTAATCATAGTGCGAACTTTGGTTGCCCATTCAGCAGTTTATTGGTAATTACTTAAACTGTGTAAAAATCTTCCATAACCTGTTGTAAATGCAATTTTGCCACAAGTAAGTTGCTTAGCTTTTAGCCTGTCTTACTGTCAGCCAATAAGAGATTGTCAAGCTTAGGCTTTCGAGAGAATCTAAACGCCTTCTGTGTTCAGGGTTTATTCTGCGAATATGTGGTGTCATTTCTAAAAGGGATTTCAGCAAATCACCGCTAACATCAATCTTATAACTAAAATTTTCGCAAGAAATTTCTTTGAATTTTTCTCCACAAGGTGCTGGGTGCTTATCTTGCGGAAAAACCTCATCATAAATAACCTGTTTTAGCTCTATGAGATGCTCTGTACCTGCTGTAACCTCGACAATATAGCCACCATTACGCAAAATCCTTGCAAACTCATCTTCACAGACAAGCGAAAACATCGCTGTTATAACATCTACGCTTTTAGATTCAAAAGGTAAATGTGAGGCTGTTGCAACACAATATTCAATATCCTTGCCACGAGAACACGCCATTCTTGTGGCATCTTTTGAAATATCTGCACCGACACAATGCGAGCCTACTATATTATCCGCTATTTTGCGTGTATAATAGCCCTCACCACAACCGACATCTATTATTACTGGTGCTTTTTGCTTAGCTGTAAGTGTTTGTATTTTACTTGTAACGCTATTTGCGATTGGCTCATAAAATTCACTATTCAGAAAATTTCTACGAGCATTAAGCATTTCTTTATCGTCACCAGGTCTTAAGGAATGTTTCTGACCTACTGGAAGTAAATTGACATAGCCTTGTCTTGCAATATCAAAGCTATGATTATTTTCACAAACAAAACTTTTTTCAATTCTTGCAAGATGCTCTCCGCAAATGGGACAAATATATCTTATATCATTCACAGCAAGATACAACTCCTAATATAAACTTTCAGAAACAAGAGTTTTACTTTTTCGGTTCATCTTTATCCTTTTTGAAAATAACAAACTTACTTGCAATATAGTTAAGTATAACGACAACTACTGCACCTATGAATTTTGCGATAAGACTATTCCATTTTTCATCAGGATAAAGCGGAACTATGTCTATAAAGAACCATAGAATAACCATTTCTGCTACAAGCGAGAATAATCTTGCGGCAACAAATTCTATTGCTTCAATAAATTTCTTCTTGAAGCCCTTTGCCTGAGAATTAAATACTATACTTCTGTTTGTTAAAAATGCAAATATTACACCTGCTACCCACGCAATGCAGTTTGAAATCTCATAGTGAACACCAAGTGGAACTGCAAAAATGAAATAAACTATATAGTTCAAAGCTGTTGTAAGTACACCAAAAACCAAATAGAGAATCATTTCTTTATACTTTGTGTATAACTGTTTCAATCTACTCTGCTCTTCCATTTTTTAATCTCCTTTATGCAGTCGCTTGGCTACTATCAGATGTTTCATTTTTGTCCTCAACAAGAGAATCAAAGTCTGTGCCTGTTGCAAGAAGCTTCGCACAATTATTAAGCTTTTCAGCCGTTTCAAGCTCAGTTGTGCCAACAGCCTTACCATTTAATACAACTATTGCTTTTTTATCTCCCTTATAAATTTCAAGAGTATCTATTGTATCATCGGTATATGTAACTGATACGCTTAAAACTGGATTTGATTTTTCGTCATATGCTGGAATTTTTTCTGCTCTTTCCAAAACAGAAAGATTTCTCATAAACTTATTGAATAAAGTAATGTTAGTTTCTTCACCATTATAATAAACCTTTGTTGTAGTAATATCTACACCATCTTCATTCTTTGTAACCGTGTTTTCAATAGTATAGGTATCTTTAATCTTGCCATAAGAAACATCAACAGATTTGAGTTTAAGATTATTAGGATAGAAAATAGTTTTTGACACTATATCACTTCCATCTCCGCCCATAAAATCAATAACATTACTCTCAATCTTATAGATAATGTCAGCTCCATTGAGCATAATATAACAATTTTCGTCTTTATCAGGCTTAGAAACAAGAATTTTATATGAGCGTGTGCTTGTCTTAGCATCTAAAATATAATATGGCTTATCTAAGTTATATTTGCTCAGGTCACTCTCTTTGACATCTATTGCAGCAACAGAATCTGCAACAAGTGGGAATAAGCTTGAATTACACAAGCTTTCTATTTTATCTGCATCACAAGCCGCCTGATTTGGTGATGAAAGATAATAACTTGAAATATTAGAGAAAGCTTTCTTTTCAAGCTTGAGTGCTTTCTTTCTGCCCGAACCCGTTACAGATAGCAGACTAAGTGTTTCGTCATCACTAAGGCTGTTAAGTATGGTTTTATCGAACATCTGAAGCTTTTCAACAAGCATACTATTTACTGAATCGAGAGCAACAACATAAATTTTATTGCTATCCCCCATTCTTATATAAGCACTTTTGCCGTCTGGAACATCATTTCCAACCTTTATGGTTTTTTCTGAACCATCAGAAAAGCTGACTGTTACAGTAGCACGAGGCTTATCAAGACCATAGTCGGAATCCGGATTATTATTAGCATTAACCACCTTAGAGGCAACAAGATTCGTACAATCATAGGCAAGGGCATCTGATTTATCCTTATCTATAAGATAAGAGCTATGCTCCTGCATTGTAAAGACCATTTCTGTTGTTGTAACAGTACTTGTTTCACCACTGCTCTCGACTGTACTCTCAACCTGAGCACCATAACCCATAAGTGTATATGTTCCACCGCTGTTTTGTACTACAATTTTCTCTATATTACCTGTTGCCTGCTCAATGAGTGTTGTTGCCGTACTGGAGCTTGTACTTGTGCTTTCATCTTCTTTATTTGGCATTGTAAGCAAGAAAACTAACGCTCCGATAAGAATAGCTAAAATTATTCCTGCGATAATAATATATCTAATCTGCTTTTTCATTTATTTGACCTCCTGACTTCAACTTTTAGTTTTCCATAGGCTCTACATATAAAGTTTTTTGGTTTACATAGATTACCATACCGGGCTTTGAACCCTGTGGCTTAGAAACATAGCGGATTTTTGTATAATCAACAGGAACTTTTCCTGCATTTCTTGCCTTACTATGATATGCCGCAAGACTTGCTGCATAAAGAATGGCATCATCATCAGGAGTTTGTCCATTAGTGACTATAATCGTATGTGAACCAGGAATTTCTTTAGTATGAAACCAAAGGTCGTTTTTATCAGCTTGCTTTAGAGTTAATTTATCATTTTGGCGGTTATTTCTGCCGACAAGAATAGTAAATCCGCTCTTGGATTTATATTCAAGCGGTGGAAGTGTGGCTTCTTTTTTCTGCTTTTTACGATTTGTACGGATATAGCCTTGCTCTGCAAGCTCTGTGCGGATTTCATTGAGTTCTCTTTCTGTTTCCGCTCTGCCAAGAGAATCAAGCACAGCCTCAAGATATTGCAATTCCTCGTGTGCCTTTTCAAGCTGAACCTTGAGCATCTGTTCGGCTGTTTTAGCCTTACGATAATCCTTATAATATTTCTGAGCATTTTGTGTTGGAGAAAGGGCTGGATTTAATTTAATCTTAATTTTAGCAAGGTTTTCATCATAGAAATTCTCCGCCTCGCAAAATTCATCGCCCTTTTTTATTCTATAAAGATTTGCTTCAAGTATATCTCCACAAATTCTCAAATGCTCTCTATCTACGCAAGCCATAAGCTCTGCTTGCTGTGCGATAATTTTTCGGGAAATTCTTTCACAAAGGTTAGTCAAAAGCTTTGATAAATCCTGTGACCTCGCTCTCATTCTCTCGATAGAATCTCGCCTTGAATAAAATTCATCAAGCAGGCTACAAAAGCTTTCGGGGTGTTCGATAGAAACACTATTTCCGTATTGTGTTATATCAAGGAACGAAATATCTGTTGGTTTGCCTGTGTTATCCTTTATGAGTATAGGCGAACCGCTTATATTCTTAGCTGTTTCGATAGTTCTATTTAAGAAATATAGCAAACGCTTTTCATCTTCGGCGGTTAGTTCCTTTGAAAATACATCATTTCCTCTGCCTGTGAGATGTGCAACTTCTCGACATATAATAGGCGAAACGCCTTGAACCGTTGCAAGAATAGCCTTAGACAGGTCTGCATTTTTCGGATAGGCTTTTATTGCTGAAAGTATCTCCTCGGCTGACACCTCAAGCATATTGAGCTTATTCTGCTTTGGTGGAAGTTCGTAACGAACATTGGGCAGTACAAGTCTTTTTGATGACATAGTAGGGTCAACACGCTTTAGTGCGTCAATAATCATACCCTCACCATCTATGAAAATAACATTGCTATACTGTGCCATAATTTCGACAGCAAGTGTCATCATAACTGTATCGCCGAGTTCATTTTTGCCCTCAAAATCAAGAAAAAGTATTCTTTCAAGCTCAGGCTGACGAATTTCACGAAGTCTTGCTCCTGCAAGCCTTTTTCGCAAAAGCATACATAGCATAGGTGGAGTTTGTGGATTTTCGGGTATCTGAGAGGTTATATTTATGCGGGGACTATTAGCTCTTGCGGAAAGAAGAAGTTTTTTCGAGCCACTATCACGAGAACGCATAGTCAGAACAATTTCATCATTTGAAGGCTGATAGACTTTATCTACACGACTATCGGCAAGAGCCTTTTGTAATTCATTTTTAATGTGGCGTAAGAAAACACCGTCAAGTGCCATAATAGACCTCCTAATAATAAATACAAGTAAAAATATGCTTAAAAAATCGGTGCGTTGAGAGGTTCAACGCACAAAAATGAAGATTATATAATATAAATTCAAAGTTTTAAACAACATTTATTTTTCAGGGAACCCCCTGCGAGGGTTCCCTACGAAAAACATTCCACTGGAATGTTTTTCTACCCTCCTGCGCTTTAAGAAGTATAAAGTGTTTCGCTCTCTGCGGAGAGCGACCAAAGGCTCTGCCTTTGGAAACTGCAAGCTTTTGAAAAAGCTTGAGCAAAACTTTTAATTTTCATCGAACTAACATTATATAATATATTTTATACCATCTGTATATTTTTCCGATTGATAAAATTCTATTTCAGGAAATTCCTTACTTAATTTCTCGCACAAAACAGGCACAATCAATTCTTCACATTTACTGTGTCCAACATCGAATATCGCAATATTATTCTGTCTTGCAAATAAAACTTCGTGATGCTTGATTTCGCCTGTAACAAACGCTTGAGCATTTTTAGCTTTTGCAAGGAAAATTCCTTCTCCGCCAGCACCTGCAACAAGTGCCACTCGACAGATTTTCTCTCCACAATCAGAAAAACGCAAGCCGTCGCAATTAAATTTCACCTTGATAAAATTTGCAAATTCATTTGCAGACATAGGAACTTTCAAGCTTCCGATAAGCCCACCGTCAATTTCAAGCTGTTCCATATCTTGAAGTTCAAGAGCGTTGAACATTGCAGTATTAGTGCCATCACTGCTTAAATCAAGGTTTGTATGAGCGGAAATTACAGATATTCCGCTCTGTGCAAGCTTATAAACAACGCTATCCGCAGAAAGCCTTTTAAGCGGATTGAATATAACAGGGTGGTGGCTGATAATAAGCTGTGCAGATTTTTCTTTCGCCTCGGCAACAACCTCATCGGTTACATCAAGTGTGACAATAGCACGAGTTGGCTCTGCGTTTTTATCACCAACAAGGATTCCGACATTATCGAAATCCATAGCTGTATCAAACGGTGCAAAACTATCTATGTAGTTATAAATATCGACAATTTTAGTCATAGCTTAATCCTCGATTCTTGTATTAACTCCATTTACATTTTTATATTGCCTTTTTTCATTTATTTCGATTTTTCTTTTAATTTCACTTTCTAAATCAATTCCTAAAATCTCGGATATACCCAGTAAATATATTGCTATATCAGCAAGCTCAGAGCCTAGACCCTCATCTTTTTTTCTGTATGCTTCATATGCCTCTGCAATCTCGCCATATAAAAGACAAAATTCCTTATTTATGTCGGTAACATTAAAGCCTTTATCAACTTTATTTTGATATATCCGCTTTTGAATTTCAACTATGTTCATTAAGCACCTCGTTTATAGCTTTCAAATCCGCTTCATAAATCTCTGCTTCGGCAATATTTCCGGAGGCTCTTAATCCGTTAATCTTCTTTTCGAGTTTTCTAACAACTGATGCTATGTAAATATCCCGTTCCGAATCGACTTCATCAATCAATAAGCCTAAGTATTTAAAGGCTGGTGAACATTCACGAATAATTCCGTCATATTCGCTGACAATAACAGAATAGACCTTTTTCGAGCTTATGCAGGCTTTCTCGGCAATTATATTAAAGCCCTTTGCATAAAGAAAAGAACGCAGCGAATCTGCACGAGTCATAGGCTGAAGAATAAGCCTTCTGTTACCCTCGCAAATCCACGGCGTATTTTCGATTATAGCTGCGATAAGCTCACCGCCCATTCCGGCAATGACAATATCATATGCGTCCTCTGGCGAAATATTTTGTAAACCGTCAGAGAGAACGGTTTTTATATTCGTTACACCATATTTTTGAATATTGCTTTCAGCACTTTTCAAAGGTTTAACCCTAATATCAGCCGCCACAGCACTCTCTATTTTTCCGTCTAAAGAAAGACGAATAGGAAGATAGCCGTGGTCTGTGCCGATGTCAGCAAGTCGTGTTCCTGAGCGAACGAATGAAGCACAAAGCGAAAGTCGCTCATCAATCGAAAAATCTCTTTTCTCGCTATTCATTACTTATCAGCAAGATGTGCGTTAAGCTTTGCTACGAGCTCGTCAGCGTCTACGCCGTGAACCTCGCAAGCCTGCTCAATTGTTTCGCCTCTTGATGCTGGGCAGCCAAGGCAGTGCATACCCATCTCAAGGAAGAATGGTGCTGTTGTTCCATCTAAATCAAGAATATCTCCGATAACTGTTTGTCTATTAATCTGTGCCATTTTTATCAATCCTTTCAATTTATGAAGAGTTTGTCCCTATTATAATACTATTCTTCCTTTTTTTCAAGTGAATATGTAAATAGGAATATAAATGCTATTTTCATATAAAGCTATGCTAAGCTCTTTGCCTTTGAAAATGTCTTTTTGCGAATTATGAAGTATGTTGTTAGCATTGCGACACCTGTTATAACCCAAGAAATTGGGTATATTATCAAAAGCGTTTCATAGCTCTTGAATTGCTGACAAACTGTATAAACCCATATCAGACGCAATGCACAAGTTCCGAGAACGGTTATAACCGCTGGTGTCGTAGAATAGCCTATTCCACGAAGTGCCGCACCGCCAACCTCATATGTACTTGCAATCAGGTTTATCATCAAAACTATAAACATACGAATTTCTGCATATTTGATTACTTCTGCATCAGGTGTAAAAATTGATATGAAAAAGCTGTGTCCTGCCGTAATTGATAAGCTCATACAACCTGTTGTTATCATACTTGCTATCATACTTATTCGGAATACCTTTTTGCATCTGTCATATTCTCCTGCACCATAATTTTGGCTTGTAAATGTAACTGCCGTCTGGCTAAATGCAGTAATAACAAAATATGTTATGCTTTCGTAATTGAGTGTAACAGAAGAGCCTGCTACAACATCTGCACCAAAGCTATTTAATGCAGACTGAATAACTACATTTGATATAGAGAAAACCATAGATTGTATACCAGCTGGTATGCCGATTTTAAGCATTTTCCAAAGCTCATTCTTTGATATACTGAGTTTTTTCCACGAAAGATTGAAAGGCTCAGCCTCCTTAGTGAGAAAGTGCCAAACCATACAAGCACTTATGATATTTGATACTACCGTTGCAATAGCAACACCTGCAACATCGAGATGAAAAACAATAACAAGAAATAAATTTAAAGCACTATTCACAATACCTGAAACAAGTAAACAGTATAAAGGCCTTTTAGTATCTCCGATACACCTTAAAATTGCTGAACCAAAGTTATAAACCATAATAAAGGGCATACCGAGAAAATATATCTGCAAATATATTACCGCATAATCTAAAACTTCTGCTGGTGTATTCATAAGAGTTAATAGTGGCCGTGATATAAATAAACCAAGAATCGTAAGAAATATACCGCTTATAATCGCAACAAGCATTGCCGTATGAACGGCTTTTTTGATATTTTCTGTCTTTTTCTGACCAACATATATAGATATTATTACATTTGCTCCGATAGATATGCCGATAAAGAGATTTATAACCATATTTATAACAGGGCCATTACAGCCAACGGCTGCCTGAGCCTGACTATTGGCAAAATGTCCAACAACAGCAACATCTACCGAATTGAATAACTGCTGTAAGATACTGCTCGCCGCTAGAGGAAGTGCAAATAAGATGATGTTCTTTAAAAGACTTCCACTAAGCATATCTACTTGTTTCTTAGATGATTTTGTAGCATTCAATTTTGCATATCCTCCATTTAATATACTATGTGACCTTATTATATATTTGTAGATTGATAAATTCAAGACCTATGTTTTTATATGTCGAGTATTGTTTTATCTTGATAAAGCTAACATAAATAAGAGCCATATTGCCGAGTGGCTTTCGGCAATATGACTCTCTATCTATTAAAAAGCGGTAGGGGAATTCCACACCCCGCAATACATACTATGCTGTTTTTAGCTTTATTGACAACATCTAAGGCTATTCTTTATCAGATTTTTCTGAATCATTTGTTTTAGAGCTTTGAGAATTTCTTACAGAATTAGCAGACTTCTTTCTTTCACCATAAACAACTAAAATGCAGAGTATCAATGCTAAAAGTGCTACACCCTTATGTATCCAGCCATAAATGCCAGAATACATATCTATCGCAAGAACTTCATTTAGCGTTTGCCATACTCCCCAAAAAAAGAAAAAGCCCCCAACTGCAAAAAACGCTTTATTTTCCTTTCCCATCTTAAAGACGAGTATCATTCCTACTATAAACCACAAAGCTGCATAAACATATCCCATAAACAGATGCTCCTATTCTATAAAATCTGCCAACTTTTGTTATTATAACACATATATGTACTTTTAAATTCTGATAAAGAACTAAAAATCGTATATCTTAGCACAAAATGCAAGCAAAAAAGACTGCCGACACAAGGTTGACAGTCTTTTCTTTATTAAAATAAAGAGAGAGAATTTATTTAATAATTCTGAACTTACCAATAATAGGAAGCTCCTTTGCCTTACCATTAGCAGCATTGATAATACCAAGAATAAGGAAAGCAAGTGACGGAATTGCAAGAATAAAACCAAACAAACCAGAAAGGAACAAGCCAAAACCATTTGTAGCATAAACGCCTGTGCCAATACCAAAATAAGTAATCTCTGTACGGAATATAGCATTAATGATTGCTTGAAGAATACCACTAACAATGCCACAAGCCGCAGAAGCAATCAACATAAGAAGAGCCTGATTTGCGTGGAAACGGCCATATCTTGAGTTGCTATTAACTGCAAGTGGAAGCCAGAAAAGAATCCAGAAATAGCTGGCAATAGTAATGCCCTTGCTATTTGCTATATCAGCCGGGTCATACTGAGCTGTATAATCAGGTGTATTTAAAATATCCTTAAAGAAGTTACCTGTTTTAGGTGCCTGATATGGTGGAATCTGTGTGTTTTGACCATATACTGGTGGCTGCTGTTGTTGTGGTGGAACTTGTCCATAAACCTGCTGCTGGGGTGGAACCTGTGTTTGTTGCTGATAATTATTGGGAGCAGGATTGAAGCCAGGAGCATTAAAGCTTTGGTCATTATTGGGCTGAGAATATTGTGGAGCTTGTGGCTGACCAATAGTTGCACCGCACTTAGGGCAGAACTTCGCACCATCATTCATCTGAGCACCACATTGGTTACAGAATTGCATATATTTTTCCTCCTAAAAAATAAATATTATAGCTATAATTATACACTCTCTAAATCTTACTGTCAATCTAAAAGCTGAAAATATTGCGATATTATATACATAAAAGTAGCATCATAGTATAATTGTTTTAGTGTATATTTTATAAATAAAATAATAATTATCTTTCATTAAGCTCTTTATATTCTATTCTTTCGTGGATAGCTTTATATGCAGGACGAATAATTTTGCTTTGGTTGACAAGCTCCTCGATTCTATGAGCACTCCAGCCAGCTATTCTTGCTATTGCAAAAATAGGTGTGAAAAGTTGTGGTGGAAGGTCGAGCATACTATAAACAAAGCCACTATAAAAGTCAACATTGGCAGAAACACCCTTATAGATTTTTCTTTCCTCAGAAATAATAAGCGGTGCAAGCCTTTCAACAGAAGAATAAAGCTGAAATTCGTCCATTCTTCCCTTTTCTAAAGCAAGCTTTTCAACAAATTTCTTGAAAACTCTTGCACGAGGGTCTGAAAGTGAATATACAGCATGTCCCATACCATATATAAGACCTGCTCTATCGAAAGCTTGCTTATGAAGTAAAGCTCTGAGATAATCACAGATAGCCTTTTCATCGCTATAATCCTTGATATTTCGCTTCATATCCTCAAACATACGGACAACCTTAATATTAGCACCACCATGCTTAGGGCCTTTCAGTGAGCCCAATGCCGCCGAAATAGCTGAATAGGTATCTGTGCCTGATGAGGTTACAACATGAGTTGTGAATGATGAGTTATTACCACCACCATGCTCTGCGTGGAGAACAAGTGACATATCAAGAAGCTTAGCCTCAAGATGAGTATACTTTGAGTCTGGTCTTAGCATATGAAGAATATTTTCTGCTGTTGAAAGATTTGGGTCCGGAGCATGAATAATAAGGCTCTGACCATCATGATAATAGCTTGATGCCTGATAGCCATATACCGAAAGCTGTGGAAAAAGTGCAATGAGCTGTAAGCACTGTCTTAAAACATTAGGAATAGATATATCATCAGCATTTTCATCATAAGAATAAAGCATTAAAACACTTCTTGCGAGAGCATTCATCATATCTGGGCTTGGAGCTTTAAGAATAACATCACGCACAAAAGAGGTTGGCAAGCTTCTATATGAACCAAGAAGCTTATTAAAGTCGCTAAGCTCATCTTTATTTGGCAAATAACCAAAGAGCAAAAGATAGACAACTTCCTCAAAGCCGAATCTATCATCGTGAATATAGCCTCTGACTATATCCTCAACATCTACGCCTCTATAATAAAGCTTACCATCACAAGGAACAGTCTGACCATCTATCACGCAAGATGAACAAACCTCAGATATTTCGGTAAGACCAGCAACAACGCCTTTTCCGTTAATGTCACGCAAGCCACGCTTAACATCGTTTTTTGTATAAAGATTCGGGTCAATCTGGTCACATCTCATACAATATTGACTTAGTGCAAAAATCTGTGGTGTTACTTTGCTGAAATCTTCTGTTTTCATATTTTGTTCTCCTTTATTCTATAAATTTGGTTTAGAAATCATTACTACATATTATATTTAGTTTATTGTTAGATTAAAATTGCAAAATCATTTTATGTTTTGCAAAAGTATATTTCAATTATTATATCATAATTTTAATAATCATTCAAATACTTTTGTGAAATTTGTAACAAAACAACATAATTGTTTAAAAGACGAATTTCATTCGCCTCTAAGGAGGCAAGACAGGTTAAGGGCGTTGCCCTTAAAACCCACGAAGGACTCCGTCCCTCGACTCTGCAAGCCTTTAAAAAGGCTTGAGCGAAACCTTTAATTGTCTTAGGGAGGTTTTATTTGATAGTTCATTGGTAATTACTTCGACCGCGTCAACAAGTTGTCCTCACACACCGCAAGAAACTTTTAATTGTCTTAGAAAAATCTATCAACAAAAAAGGAAAAGCCTGATAGCTATACTATCAGACTTTTCTCAATAAAATTATGAGGGGTACATTGAGGAGGGTAGAACATATACTCCTGATGGTTGCGGCTCCATCATTTTGAGTACAAGCTATAGTATAACTATAATATATGAACATTATATGAATAGTTCTTAAAAAAATTATAATATAAATTATGTTTTTCTACAAATTATATTATTTTTAAAAATATTTTTAATTAATCAAGATTTTTATTATTGAAATTATGAATTTATAGTAGTAGAATAAACTAAAAATATTATGGGGGTTATTTTAAAATGAAAAAAATAGTATCTCTGTTGCTTTGTGCAATGTTAGCGGCTATGGTGGCAGGTTGTTCTAATTCTGATAAAAAAGCAGAACCATCAAGCTCCACCGCTTCTCAAACATCATCAGCTAAAATTGAAACAAATAGTAAAGCCTCAGAATCTTCAAAAGAGGAATCTTCAGAAGCTGAGGTTTCAAAGGCAAGAGATTATACAAAAGAAAAAGCCGAAGGCGAAATTACTGATGACGGACTTCTTATTGTCAAGCAAGATAACCACTGGAGAGCTATGGAGCAATTCGGTGGTGGCTCTGGTGATAGCTATGTTGAAAGCCTTAATAACCTAAGAGATAAGCTTGATAGCAGCGTTAAGATTTATTCTATGCCCGCTCCTCTTGCCTGCGAATTTTATACACCATCAAACCTTTCTGATAACTATGTAAGTCAGGCGGATTGTTTTTCGAGCATAGCTAAAAGGCTTAATTCAGAAATCACAAGCGTAGATATTTGTTCAGTATTAAAACAACACACTGAAGAAAACATTTATTGCCGTACAGACCACCACTGGCAGCCACTTGGAGCATACTATGCTGCTAAAACCTTTGCTGAGGCAGCTGGAGTTTCTTTTGATGATATAAGCAAATATAACAAGGTTACTGATGAGGGCTATGTTGGAACACTTTACGCATTCTACGGCGATGAGCGTATAAAAAATGACCCTGAAAGCTTTACTTATTACGAACCAAAAACAGAATACTCTACATACTATTATGACCAAAGCTTTGATTATCAATATGAAGGCTCGCTTTTATATGATGTAGATGTTGCAAACTCATATATTCGCTTTATGGGCGGAGATGACAGCTCTGTAAAGATTAAAACTGGTGTAAACAATGGCAGAAAGCTCCTTGTTGTTAAGGATAGCTACGGAAATGCCGAAATTCCATTCTATACAAATTCGTTTGAAGAAATCTATGTTGTAGATATGAGATATTTCAAGTGTAATCTTGTCAACTTCATAAATGATATGGATATAACAGATGTTCTCTTTACTATGGCAGCATATTCAGTTGTCGGTGGTAATGCAGAAAATATTGATACGCTTATAACTCAAGACGCAGATAATCGAGTTGTTGATGGTCAGCTCACTGCAAGTACAGAAGATTCCGAAGAATAAATTATACAAAAAATGACGCAGTTTTAAAACTGCGTCATTTTTATTTTACTTATCTTAAATCAATTATGTAAAGTCATAAACCTGATTAATATCATCAACAGCATTATCTCCATCATAATATTTATCTGGAATATAGCCTGTTGATGGAGTTGCTTTAGCATTTTTAATATCATTTATTTCAGATTCGCTAAGCTCTACCTTTGTATTGCCAATCTTTGAGATTGAGAAATCAATCTTAGCACCAAAACTATTAAAAGCAAAACCACTTAAATAACCTGCGTTATCAACTGTAATATCAAATTTTAGATTTATACTATTCAAATAGCTTTCTGCCTCTGGAAGTTCATTTTTAAGCTCATTATACTTGCTCTTATCCTTGAAAAGTGGCTCTATCTCATCAACAATAATTGAAATAGTTTTGTATGTGTTTATATCAAAGCTGTATTTTGTACCATTATCAACAGCACTTTCCTTTATACCAAGAGCCTCTTTTCCATTACCATTCTCAAATGTATTCTTGAGCGAGTTGGAAACTGCGTCTATTTTTGTTGTATCTATGTAATCTTTAAGATCAGCATCTTCAAGCAAGGAGTTCCAATCAAGCTCTTGCTCTGCATTTGTTTTATTAATGCTGTCAAAGAAATTATTAAGTGTTTCTTCATCAATCTCTGTATATGTTGTATTGCCGTTTGCTGTAATTGCTGATTTGCGTACACCATCTTTGCAGTAGACAACACCCTTAAATGTATCACCTGAGTTTGAACCATTCATAACAAGAACGATTTCTTTCTTGCTTGCATCAAGCTCATAGCTTATATCGCACTTTGTTTTTTCTCCGTTTGCCTCTACACTCGCAGAAATTGTTGCACTGTTAGCCTTTGCAAGCTGTTTTGCACTGTCGGCTATCTTTGTGATAGGACCGCCCGATGGCTTCAACATATTAAGTACCATTACGCCCGCAACTGCGACGGCTGCAACACCAACAACAGATACACCCGCAATAATAAACGGCTTTTTAGAGCGTTTTTTAGGTGCAACAAGATTTTCACTTGCTGTCATACTGGGTGCATAAGGATTGATAGGTTGTGAAAAATCGTTATCAGCAGAATTTTT
Organism: Pseudoruminococcus massiliensis; assembly: GCF_900291955.1. Taxonomy (GTDB): domain Bacteria; phylum Bacillota; class Clostridia; order Oscillospirales; family Acutalibacteraceae; genus Pseudoruminococcus; species Pseudoruminococcus massiliensis. The sequence goes on from NZ_OLMR01000002.1 coordinate 349,163, forward strand.
CTCAACAGAATTAACTACGCCTTGTGTTGATTGATTATTAATATATGGGTTAGTCTGCTGAGTTGGTTGTTGTGGCTGTGCGTATAGGTTAGCTTGCTGAACTGGTTGCTGTGGCTGTGCGTATGGGTTAGCTTGCTGAACTGGTTGCTGTGGTCTTGCGTATGGGTTAGCTTGCTGAACTGGTTGCTGTGGCTGTGCGTATGGGTTAGCTTGCTGAGCTGATTGCTGTGGTCTTGCGTATGGGTTAGCTTGCTGAGCTGGTTGCTGTGGTCTTGCGTATGGGTTAGCTTGCTGAGCTGGTTGCTGTGGTCTTGCGTATGGGTTAGCTTGCTGAGTTGGTTGCTGTGGCTGTGCGTATGGGTTAGCTTGCTGAGTTGGTTGTTGTGGTCTTGCGTATGGGTTAGCTTGCTGAGTTGGTTGCTGTGGTCTTGCGTATGGGTTAGCTTGCTGAGTTGGTTGTTGTGGTCTTGCGTATGGGTTAGCTTGCTGAACTGGTTGCTGTGGCTGTGCGTATGGGTTAGCTTGCTGAGTTGGTTGTTGTGGTCTTGCGTATGGGTTAGCTTGCTGAGTTGGTTGCTGTGGTCTTGCGTATGGGTTAGCTTGCTGAGCTGGTTGCTGTTGTTGTGCATATGGATTAGCTTGCTGAGTTGGTTGCTGTTGTTGTGCATATGGATTAGCTTGCTGAGCTGGTTGCTGTTGTTGTGCAAGCGTAATATTAGTTCCACATTGACTGCAAAAGTTTTTGCCTGCGATTAATGGTGAACCACATTTTGGACAAAATTGTAGCTTATTATTATTTTCCATAAAATTTCCTCCTTAAAATAGATGCATCTTTCATATATAAATCTAATTTTATCATATCATAAAAGCACCAAAATTTCAATGATTTATACAAAATATTTTATTAAAAACTATCAGCAGATATTTAAATTCTTACTTAAAATTTTTCTTATAATAATATACTCAATACTGATAACAACAAGAAGAAAAACCCAATCTACTATTGATACAACAGAATTTATAATTGGAGCTACATCAGTATTCCAACTTGTAACTATATCTGAAAAAGATATATCCTCGCTATAAGCATTATATACTCCTGATGGAAAAATCTTTTCTACAATATTCATAATTAAAATAGAAAAAGCATTAACAACTATAAGCAAACCTATATAGAATGTAGCCGAAAAAATAAGTCTGTGCTTATTAAATAATGAGGCAAGAGAAATTGCACAATATATAGACATAATCTCCTGAAAGGTTGATATTAATATATCTAAGAAAAGATAAAAAATTGCTTTTATTCCGTCTGCTGTTAATGATGATAAAATATTGCCAAAATATGAAAAATTGATAATATTGTCATCAATATTGCGGTTAAATATCATCAAAAAAATGCCTAAAACTGTAAAAACGGACATAAGAAAGCCCCATATAAAGGCACAAAGAAACTCACTTATAATTATATAATCCACTTTAACGGGAAGCGTAAAAAGCAAATATCCCTCATCGCTTGAGGTATTTCGATAAAATCTCCATATTATTACAATGGCAGTAGCGACAAACATTGTTATAGCAGAGATTATAAAGACAAAAAGCCCCATACCATTGATAAAACTCCAAAGAGAGCCTTCATCAACCTGAAGGTCTATAGATACTCTTGAAATGATTGTAATTGCTATAAAAGCAATATATATCGGAACTAAAACCTTTGAAGTAGCTTTTAGCTCATACTTAAAAAGCCTTCCTAACATCTATATTATTCCCCCTAAGCATATATATGTTTCTCTGAAAATTTCATCAACAGATTTTCCACGCTCCTCTCTTAAATCTTCAACTGCAGAATTTAGTTCTATTTTACCTTCATTCAAGAAAATAACATCATCGAGAATTTTTTCAACATCAGCTATATGGTGAGTTGTAATGATTACACTACTATCTTCGCTATAATTGGATATGATTGTTCTAAGTATGTAATCTCTTGCGGCTGGGTCAACTCCAGCAATAGGCTCATCAAGAAGATAGAGCCTTGCAGCTCGGCTCATAACAAGAACAAGATTCAGCTTTTCCTTAGTGCCTTTGGACATAGTTTTAATTCTATCATTAACCCCTATATTAAGAAGCTTAAGCATTTCCATAGCCTTTTTCATACTAAAATCTCTATAAAAATCAGCAAAAAAAGCTAAAATATCGTGAACCTTCATCCAGTTCGCAAAATATGGCCTATCTGGTAAAAACGAAACAATCGCTTTCGTTTCTATGCCAATTTCTTTATTATCAATAAGTATATCTCCGCTTGTTGCTGTAAGCAAACCCGCAAGAAGCTTTATAAGTGTAGTTTTTCCACTTCCGTTAGGCCCTAAGAGACCAACTATCTTTCCTGAATCGACATTCAGGCTTATGTTATCTATTACATTTTTTGTATGATATTTTTTTATCAGGTTTTTAATTTCAAGAATCGGCATTATTCATCCTCCATAGCCTTTTTAAGAAGTTCAACAGCTTCATTAAATGAATATCCAAGATTATTTACATTTTCAAGATAAAGCCTTGCATTACTTCTTGCAATATCCTCTCGAATCTCCTGAATAAGCTTAATATTATCTGTGACAAATCTGCCACTTGTTCCCTTAGCATAGAGCAAGCCTTTTTTCTCAAGCTCAACAAGGGCTTTCTGCATAGTATTCGGATTTACTCCAACCTGAGCGGCAAGTTCACGAACAGACGGGATATTTCCCCCAGGCTTATATATACCAGAAACAACATCAAACTGAATTTTTTCCATAAGCTGTAAATATACTGGTCTGTCAGATTTTATCTCCCAATCCATTCAAGTCACCTCCAAGCAACATCATACCATTCTAATACAATCATAACACATAAACCTATTTTTATCAAGTATAAATCCCTTTACATAGCACTATCGGCACAACAACATTGTTTATATATTTAAAAATTCATTAGCTAAATAATTTATGGCGAACTGCGTTCGCCTAAAGAAAAAACAAATGTTTGGCTTCGCCCAAAAGTGTTTCGCTCTCTGCGGAGAGCGACCAAAGGCCCTGCCTTTGGAAACTGCGAGCCTTTGAAAAGGCTCGAGCGAAACTTTTAACTATCTTAAAAAAGTACGTTAGCTAAACGGCGTAGCCCATTCTGTAGTTTCTGCATTTAATTCAATTATACCTGTTAGCTAATCATTAAATACCCACAGGGAACCCCCTGCGAGAGTTCCCTACGAAAAACATTCCACTGGAATGTTTTTCTACCCTCCTGCGCTTTGTGAAGCATAAAGTATTTCGCTCTCTGCGGAGAGCGACCAAAGGCCCTGCCTTTGGAAACTGCGAGCCTTTGAAAAGGCTCGAGCGAAACTTTTAACTGTCTTAAAAAAGTGCGTTGGCTAAACGGCAGAGCCGAACGGCGTAGCCCATTCTGTAGTTTCTGCAATTTAAAGTATTTCGCTCTCTGCGGAGAGCGACCAAAGGCCCTGCCTTTGGAAACTGCGAGCCTTTGAAAAGGCTCGAGCGAAACTTTTAACTATCTTAAAAAAGTACGTTAGCTAAACGGCGTAGCCCATTCTGTAGTTTCTGCATTTAATTCAATTATACCTGTTAGCTAATCATTAAATACCCACAGGGAACCCCCTGCGAGAGTTCCCTACGAAAAACATTCCACTGGAATGTTTTTCTACCCTCCTGCGCTTTGTGAAGCATAAAGTATTTCGCTCTCTGCGGAGAGCGACCAAAGGCCCTGCCTTTGGAAACTGCGAGCCTTTGAAAAGGCTCGAGCGAAACTTTTAACTGTCTTAAAAAAGTGCGTTGGCTAAACGGCAGAGCCGAACGGCGTAGCCCATTCTGTAGTTTCTGCAATTTAAAGTATTTCGCTCTCTGCGGAGAGCGACCAAAGGCTCTGCCTTTGGAAACTGCGAGCCTTTGAAAAGGCTCGAGCGAAACTTTTAATTGTCTTAAAAAAGTGCGTTAGCTAAACGGCAGAGCCGAACGGCGTAGCTCGTTCGGCTACGGTAGCTACTTCATCCGCGGCAACCAACTTCCCCTACCCACTACGAGCGAGGCAAGGCCGAGCGATTCCGCGTCTTCGCCGTGGGTCGGCACCCACACTTGAATAAATTTTTGAAATGAGGTATTATATAAGGGTAGAAAATATGATGAAATTAGAGGGAATGAATTAAATGTCTTTGAATAATAATGAAATCATTGAACTTAGAAAAAGAATTATTGAAAACGAATTTAATCGTATGAATGATATGCAAAAAAAAGCTGTACTTAGTGTTAATGGTCAACTGTTAATTCTTGCTGGTGCAGGAAGTGGAAAAACTACCGTTATCGTAAATCGTATCGCTAATATCCTACGCTTCGGTGAGGCTTATGAAAGCGATAAACTCTATGGAAATTATTCTGATGAGGAATGTTCAGAAATCATCTCCGCCGCAAGAGGTGAAACAAGCTTATCTGATGAACTCGCTGAAAAACTCTCCGTTGGCAAAGTAAATCCTTGGAGAATACTCGCTATCACCTTCACAAATAAAGCCGCTAATGAACTCAAAGAGCGTATCTGTAACAAAGTTGGTGAAAATGGCTCTAAAATCTGGGCATCAACCTTCCATTCCTGCTGCTCAAGAATACTCCGCAGTAAAGGAGAACTTCTTGGCTATACTCCACATTTTACAGTTTATGATACAGAAGATACCAAAAAGCTTATTAAAGACTGTATGAAAGCATTGCAAATTGATGACAAGACCTTGCCTGTCAGAAGTGTCCAATTTTATATTTCTCGTGCAAAGGATTCCATCGAAGCTCCTGCCGACTTTAAAAACAAGGCTGGCGAAGATAGCAAGCTTGTTTCCGTTGCCGCTATCTACGAAATGTATCAGAAACGCCTTAAAGCTGCTAATGCAATGGATTTTGATGATATTATCCTTAATACTGTCCAACTCTTTAAGCAATATCCTGAAGTTCTTGAAAAATATCAAGAACAATTCAAGTATATTATGGTTGACGAATATCAAGATACAAACAAGCTTCAATATGAGCTTATAAGACTTCTTACTGGTGAAAACGGCAATCTTTGTGTTGTTGGTGATGATGACCAGAGTATATATAAATTCAGAGGGGCTACTATCGAAAACATTCTCAACTTTGAGGATAATTACCCAAATGCAAAGGTTATCAGACTTGAACAGAACTACCGTTCTACAAAGATGATTCTTTCTGCGGCAAATGGAGTTATCGAAAATAATGAACAGCGTAAGGGCAAGACCCTTTGGACAGAAAATGACCACGGCGAACCTATTCATATATTTACTGCCTTTGACGAACAGGGCGAGGCATCATATATCGCAAGAACTATTACAGATAAGGTTTCTAAGGGTGCAAAATTCTCAGATTTTGCTATTCTCTATCGAATGAACTCTCAATCTCAGAATATAGAAAGAGCTTTCACAAGAATGGCTGTTCCTTATAGAGTTATCGGCGGACACCGTTTCTTTGAGCGTATGGAAATTCGTGATATGATAGCCTATCTCGCTGTCATCTGCAACCATGATGACAATGTTCGTTTAAAGCGTATTGTCAATGTCCCTAAAAGAGCTATCGGTGAAGGCAGTATTGCTCGTGTTGAAAATATTGCTGGCAATCTCGGCGAAAGTATCTTCCATATAATGAATACAAGTGATGAATTTTCGATACTTTCGAGAGTTTCACCAAGCTTGCTTGAATTCTGCAAGCTTATAAATGACCTTACAAGAATGCTTGATGAGGGCAAAGCCATAGCTGATGTGTATGATTGTCTGCTTAATAGCATAGGATATAGAAGATACCTTTTAAAAACAAGCGACCACGCAGAATCCGCTATCGAAAATATCGAAGAACTTAAATCAAGCATTATGCAATATGAGGAAGAAAACGGTGAAGACGCAAGTCTTGAGGGCTTCCTTGAGGAAATTGCATTGCTTACTGATATAGATAACTATAATTCCGAGTCTGATAGTGTAGTTATGATGACACTTCATTCTGCAAAGGGACTTGAGTTTCCATATGTATTTATTCCTGGTATGGAAGACGGAATATTCCCAGGCTATCATGCAACACTTTCTGAGGAGGATTTACAGGAGGAACGCCGTTTGGCTTATGTTGGCATTACTCGTGCGAAAAAAGAAATCTACCTTGTAAACGCTGAATCAAGAACCGTATTCGGCAAGACCTCAAGAAACCGCCCATCACGCTTTATCTCTGAAATTCCTACAGAATTCGTAAAATCTGAGCGTGTTGAGCATACAAGAACCTCTATATCTGCCGCAAAGAAAAATCGTCCTAAGCCTACATATGATGTAGAACGCACCATAACACCGACAACTGCTAAATCAAGCAGTGCAACATTCAAAGTCGGTGACAAAATCAATCACAAGATTTTTGGCCCTGGACTTATCGTTTCCGCAACAAAGACAGCCAGTGATATGCTTTTAGAAGTTTCTTTCGAGAAAGTCGGTACAAAAAAGCTGATGGCAAACTTTCTTTCAAACAGCTTGAAGAAATAATAAAGGGGCGAACTATATTCACCCCTACATACGCCTGAACAATAATTCATTGGTGATTTTTTCGACCGCATTAACAATCCTTCCCGACCCACTACGAACAATTCTGCTTTTTGCTGTGGGTTGGTTTCAATGGAGAGGAGAAGCCCGATGCCAGCCGTTGTTTCACATTATATCATGTCCGAAAGGCTGATTGATGATATACACGAATTTTACCCATCACTAAAGCTCAACCGAACCGCCTTTATCTGGGGTGGAAATGGCCCTGATTTTTTCTTCTGCCACAGAATTATGCCTTGGCAAAGGGGTAAAAGCTATAACAAAATCGGCACGCTTATGCACAAAATGCCTGCTGAAAATATTCTTGGTTATCTTGTTGCATATGCGAAAAACCACGAAAGCGATACCGCTCTCAGCTATGCCCTCGGATTTATTTCACACTATGCTTTTGATAGTACCGCTCACCCATATATACTATGTCGTGCCTCAGAGCTTGCAAAATCTGAAATAGGTCTGCACGAATCAACTTGTCACAATGATATAGAGGCAAACCTTGATGTTCTTCTATACGAACATTTTTATAACAAGCCATTAACAACTATCAATCTGAAAACACTCTCACCATTAGATTCTAATGTTATGACGGTTATTGCCGATATGATGCACAGTTTGATGGTAATGTATTCCTTGCCAACTATGACAAAGCGTGAAATAATAACCGCTCAACACGATTGGCACAATGGTCTTGCATTAATTAACGACAAAACACATTTTAAACGCAAGGTTCTTTCTATCGGAGAAAAGGCTGTAAAGCTTCCGCCTGTACTTTCATCTCTTCTAAGACCAGCAAACAATAAAATTGAGTATGATTATGCAAATTTATCCCATAAAGAATGGCGTTCACCATTCAATCCTGATGAAATAAGAACAGATAATTTTTATGAGCTATTTGACAAAGCACACCTACGCTCAATAGAGTTAATCTCTACTGCTATGCGTGGAGATTCTCTAAAAGAACTTGTACATGGAATACCTTTCGGATAAGAAAATTAATTGATAGTTTTTCAAATGAAATCTCCTAATAAGGGCGGACAAGGTCCGTCCTTATTAACTAATATCGCTAACGAGCCTTTCAGAGGCTCAAGCAAAGCCTTTAGCTATTTCCAGGAGAGGCACTTTTTTCAAGACACTCCGCTAAGGCATTGCCGAGCAGACTGCCTGCAAGCTTGACTTCATTCAGACTATTACCGTCTGTGCCGACCTCTATAAGCAATGAACCTGTATTCGCATTCATATTATATACGAAATCTCCGAAATTCAGCGGTCTGGTCATACCCGGATATAGTGTTTCTGCTGTCTGCTGTAGCCTTAGTGCAAGACGAAGATTATATCGCCATTCTGGGAAATCTCTCACTCCGTCAACATCACAACCCGCCATAATCATTATCTGTGCCGCCTTTTGACCATCTGCTGTTTTAAAGGTTGGCTTTTTCATTGCACCGTCCTCATCTGTACTGAAGGCATCTCTATGAATATCTAAAACCACCTTTATAGATGGATATTTTTCAAGATAGCTCTGAATAGTTTCCATACTGTTATCATATGCTCCGTTATAGCTTTCATCGTGCTTTGTGGTATCGTGTATAGTCTTTATGCCACGCTTATTGAGAGATTTCGTTATCGCCGCACCAACAGCACATACATTTTCGTTATTATCATCTGTTCGTGGATAGTAGCTTTCATAATAATATCCTGTATCGTATTTAAGATAGCTTTCGCCTGTGTGCGTATGTATTATCAAAACTTGTGGTTGGTCGCTTTTTTCAATAGTAAAGCCAAGCTCTCCGCTCAATTCCTCTCCTATATCTATATCAGCTGAGGCATTATTTTTGACATAAAAATTATCATACTTCTCCCCTGCACCTGTTATATTTGTTTCATAGACAGTAAATTTATTCTCGCCTTCGTGGGCTTTGTCATATTCAGCAAGCTCTTCCTCAGTAGGCTCTGAAAGCTCCGCATTCACTGGAACAGCCTCTGCTTTTTTCTTAGGCTTTTCTGAGGCTTCTTGCTTTTTATCTTCTGATGTTTCGCTTGTTTCTTGGCTTTCAGCCTTGCTCGCTTCTTTGTTATCGCTCATTGAGGTATTGCCTGTTGGCAAAGAAAGCTTTGCCGCAAAAACCATAGCCTCGTTATAATCAAGAGGAGAACTCATTACTCTGAATATTACACAAGCTACTGCAAGAATCGACAACAAAGACGCTGATATATGCGGAATGAATTTTTTTATACTTTTAATTTGTTGTTTCTTCATATTGCTCCCCCTCAAAGATATATCCACTGCTTATATCATAGCTGAAGTATTCTGCGAAAAACGAAAATTTATGTATGATATGAAATTTATTTTAAATGTATGAAATTTTGGGGAATATCTTCCGCAAAAGAACGGTTTTTATTGTCTTTTATCTTATGATGTGATATTATTTAGTAAAAGCTAAGGGGAGATTATTATGAAAAACTCAAAGAAAAAAGACACCGGCGGTGCTATGAAATTATCTGTCTGGTGCTTTGTTATATTTCTTTTGATTACCGCTTTGCAATTTGTTATTAAGGCTATGGTGCCTATGGTTGGCGATATTTATTTCTATGCACTCAGCGTTTCTTTTGCTCTGCAAATGCTTGCAGGAATTATAAGCGTAATCACCTTTATAATAAGCTGTATAAAGCGAAAGGTACTATCCCTTGGATTTGCAGTTATTACAATAGTTATGCTTGGCTGTGTTATCGGTGAGGGCTTCTTAGGTGTGCCTTATATAAATGACTTCAAGAGCAAAGCTGTAAATGTTATAACGAGCGATTATTCAGTAATTGGCAAGGAAAACAACAAAAGCATATATTTTTCCGATAACAAAAATAACGAAGAAGCTCTCAGGCTTGATAAAGCTACACTCAGCTATCTTGAGGACAACAACGCAGTAGATGTAAATAACTCCTATGTCATCAATACTTCATATCTGCATCATATTAATTATATTGATATAGAGTACTATCCAAACACAGGAATACTCAAGAAAATCACAGTTATTGAGCAATAAGGCAAGCCTTGCCTTATCTTGACTTATATGCCAAAATGTCGTAAAATATCTACATTAGGGGCATTTATACACTCGTAATAAGATTGAAAAAATCACTGACACCGATTAGCTAATGCACTTCTCTAAGAAAATTAAAAGTTTTGCTCAAGCTTTTTCAAAAGCTTGCGGTTTCCAAAGGCAGAGCCTTTGGTGGGTTTTAAGGGCAACGCCCTTAACATCTCTTGCCCCCAAAGGGCGGACAAAGTCCGCCCTTGTTGACTAATGTCAGCAACGCAAGAAAATTAAGCGACGGACTTTGTCCGCCCTTACTGACTAATGTTGCTACCAAAAGAGAATGAATCGGCGGATAAAATCCGCCGATTTTAAGAAAAAATAAATGTTGGGCAAAGCCCAAAGGTGTTTCGCTCTCTGCGGAGAGCGACAAGGGCGTTGCCCTTGTCCTACGAGCCTTTAAAAAGGCTCGAGCGAAACTTTGAGTGTCTAAGAAAAGTATGTCAGCTAAGTGGCAAATTAAATGCAAAATCAAGGAGAGGATTTATAATGATAAGTTTAGCAAAAGAAGCATCACTTCTGATGTCGTCACTTTCAATATATAGAGGAATATTAAACCGCACTGTGCCTAAGGCTTTCTTTAAGCTACTTTGCTCACTCGATAAAGAGCCTATCGAATTTGCTGGTGCTTGGGGAGAATTCTTTCAGGTTCTCAGTGACAGAGGCTTCGCAAGCAATTTCGCTGGCTGTATAACAGAAACTGCTCTCTTTGACGAGAATCGCTTCTCTATGCTTGCCGCAGATAACCGCATAAATGAGCTTTCCGCAGAGGCTTTATCCGCAACTAAGCGTGATATTGCCGCTATCATCAAAATAAGCCGAATAACTCCTGAACAAATTCTCCTTGGCTATGAACACAGAGATGAGCTTGGCTCTTTTGAACATTCCCTGCCAAGATGGGGTACTGGCAAGCCTTGCGAGGAATTTGCCACACTCAGAGAATGTGTAGACAGGCTCGTAAATTATTATGCTAAAAATGGCTGTGGTATGTTCGCAAGATACAGAGCCTTTATATGGAGAAACGGCAACATTGAACCTGTCGTACACCCTGATAAAATCTCTATCTCCTCACTCAAGGGCTACGAGATACAGCGTGGACTTGTTGTTGATAATACTAAGGCCTTCCTCAACGGAATACACTGCAATAACTGCCTGCTCTATGGCGATAGAGGAACAGGTAAATCCTCAACCGTAAAGGCTATCCTCAATGAATTCTATAAGGACGGCCTTAGAATGGTAGAAATGCCTAAGGACAGGCTTGGCGACTTCCCTATACTCGTAGATAAAATTGCGGCTCTGCCGCTTAAATTCATCATCTTTATAGATGACCTTTCATTCTCTACTGACGATAAAACTTATGCACAGCTCAAGGCTGTTCTTGAGGGTGGTCTTGCGGCTCGTCCTGACAATACTCTCATCTACGCAACATCTAACCGCCGTCACCTCATCAAGGAAACATATTCCGACAGAGGCAGTGATGACCTGCACAGAAATGATACTATGCAAGAAACTCTCTCACTTTCAGATAGATTTGGTCTTGCAGTTAATTTCAGCGTTCCTGATAAGGAAAACTATCTTGAGATTGTCCGTTCTCTCGCAAATGAAAAGGGTCTTGAGATAGACATCGAAACTCTTGAAAATGAGGCTGAACAGTGGGCTTTAGAGCGTGGCGGTCGTTCTCCGAGATGTGCAAAGCAATTTGTCGCCATAGCAGAGGCAAGACAGCTTAAAAACAACTAACCTTTTTCGGAAAGGAAATGTGAAATGTTTAAGAAAATTGTTGCATTGGCACTTGTGGCAGGTATGGTACTTTCAGCGACGGCCTGTAACTCAAGCCGTTCTGAGGAATATCCTGTGAAATTAGCCAATATCACAATAAGCAAAGCTCCAGACAGAGTTATCGTACTTTCGGATTCTATCGCAGATATTCTCGTTTCCTGCGGATTTATCAAGAAGATAGAGGGCAGGTCTGACGAGTGTACTCAGGAGGAAATCTCTGGTGTTAAGACTGTTGGCTCTAAATTAAAGCCTGACCTCGAAAAGATTTCCGCTCTTAGCCCTGATGTTATCTTTGCCGACAGCGATATGCCAAAAGAACAGCTCACCAAGCTAAATGAATCGGGCTTTACAGTAATCACCTTCGTTCCTGCTACAAGTATGAGCGGTATCAGCGACCTTTTCGGCAATGTTGGTGCTGTTATGGCTGGCGAAACAACAGGCAGAGAAATCGGCGAGGAAAGAGCCGAAACTCTCTCTGTAACTATGGACGACCTGCAAAGGCTTATTCCAGAGAGCAAGGTTCTTGTAACTGCCTGCTATCTATATGATGAGAAAGGTACTTCTCTCAAGGACGATACACCCTCGGGCAAGCTCTTTGAATATCTCAACGCTGTTAATGTCTGCAAGGCTGGTGTTGCTGATGATGAGGCTTTCAATGCACTAAAGCTTGCCAATCCGCAATATATCTTCTGCGATATAGGCGTTAAAGATAAGATTATGAAAAGTGAGCTTTTCAAGGATTTTTCCGCTGTTAAAAACAAACAGGTCTATGAGCTTTCATCAGAGCTTTTCTCTCGTCAGGGAAATTCTCTTGTAGAGGCTCTTACTGATATGATTGAAATTATGTATCCTTCGGTTTCCATCAATCCAGAAGACCCTACAAAGAGAACTGAATCGAGTAAAGCTGAAACAAGCAAAGCTGAAACAAGCAAAGCCGAAACAAGCAAAGCCGAAACAAGCAAAGCCGAAACAAGCAAAGCCGAAACAAGCAAAGCTGAAACAAGCAAAGCTGAAACAAGCAAAGCTACTACCTCAAAGGTTAAAGCTGATACCTCCCTGAAAATAACCAAAGATATGTTCTTTGAATTCGGCGACATTAAGGACGATATTAAAAAGGTTCAGAACCGTCTTGAGGCTCTTGGATACTTCAATGAGGAAAAGTCTGGCTACTATGGAGAAGTCACTCAAAAGGCTGTAAAGGCTTTCCAAAAGGCTAATAAGCTGACTCAATCTGGTAATTGCGATTACAAAACCTTAACACTTATGTTCTCTGCTAAGGCTAAAGCTGCCGGATAATTCCTACTCTATTTTTATAAAATATCTCAAAAAATTCTTGACAAACCACGCCGAATATGATAATATTATATTCGGCTCACATAGGGGTATAGCTCAGTTGGTAGAGCAGCGGTCTCCAAAACCGCGTGCCGAGGGTTCAAGTCCTTCTGCCCCTGCCATTTGGCCCGGTAGTTCAGTTGGTTAGAACGCTAGCCTGTCACGCTAGAGGTCGTCGGTTCGAACCCGATCCGGGTCGCCAATTTTGCTGGTATAGCTCAGGCGGCAGAGCGCATCCTTGGTAAGGATGAGGTCGGCAGTTCGAGCCTGCCTATCAGCTCCAGTCGAGTGCCTCGACACGCATTACGCGTGCGGGGCATTTTCTGTTTTAAGTTATTTTCACGCGTTTGAATATGCGTATATTCGCAGTAAACTTAACCGCTTAATCAAGCCCTTCTTCGGAAGTGGGCTTGATTTTTTTATGCGTGAAAAAGTCGATTTGTCTACTATTACAATAACAATAGCTTAAAGTCTGTAACCATACAAACATTCACACGATTAACCACACGCTATTTACACGCAATATGTAATATTTAAGACAGCTATACAAAAAAGTTTGTCGCTTTAATGTAATAAAATATGAGCAACTGAAGATTTTAAAAATAAAAGGAATTTTTTTCATAGAACAGAGCCACCCTATGTGGCTATACCTTTTCGGAAACTTTTTAGCCTGCCCCCTTACCTCCAGTAAAGCCGAGAGCGGTATAATTTCGCTCCCGATAAACAAAGAAAAAGCGACAGACCGAAGTCTACCGCTCTAAAAAATACTGCTTTTTACAGCATTTTTTAAACTATCTTGTCAAGATTATCCCAGTCAATCTCAATTAGCGGAAATATATCCGCTTTGCTCTGCTTCCTCAATTTCTTTATCTGGAAGCATATCAATCATTTCAGCTATTTGTGCAGTCTTAGCAGTCATAAATAAAACCTCCTATTTATAAATATCACTGGTGTTTCTGCTAATAAAACTAAAATCCTTTCATAGAAGGTTCAGAAACCATAGTACGATTATATTCTGTAATCTGCATAAAAATCAATATAAAAAACTATATTATAGCTTTTCACATTTCATCTCCGATGTCACCGATTGAATCAAAAAGTTTCTCGTATCCCTGTTGGCTTGAAGCACCATAAAACATCTGAAAATAGTCATTATCATTTCCGTATAAAACAGCAAGCAAATTGTCGCTGTCATTATAATATAGCTTAATATTTACATCAATCCAGTTTTTCAGTTCAAATGGATATTTTTCAAGTCGAGATTCAATCAAAGAAAATTCCTCTCCAGTTAATTCATAAATATCATCTGAACAAAATTCAAATGCAAACACTGCTTCATAACCACAAAATTCTTCAACCGAATAAATTCGTTTCAATCTCTCAAAAAAAGATTTTTCCATAATCATACTTTCTATACTCCTTTTAATTCTTGGAATATTAAGATATATAAACAAGGACTGTCATAGCCATATTGCCATAACAGTCCCGTTTTATATATTCAGATTATATGCGTATAAATTCAACTCTGAAAGCCAATTTACTGATTATTTACCAGCAAGCTTTTCGAGATGCTCATACTTCTCAGCGGCAACCTTTTCAGCCTTTTCAAAGAGTTCTTCGGCACGCTCTGGGAATGAACGAGTAAGAGAGTTATAACGAACCTCACCCATGATGAAGTCACGATAGCTTTCGCTTGGAGCCTTGCCATCGAGCATAAATGGATTCTTGCCCTCATCTGCAAGTCTTGGGTCAAAGCGGAAGATATTCCAGTAGCCAGCAGCAACAGCCTTCTTTTCCTCGATTTGAGAAATGCCCATACCGCCCTTAATACCGTGGTTGATACAAGGAGCATAAGCGATAATGATTGAAGGTCCGTTATAGCTTTCAGCCTCTGCGAATGCCTTTACGCACTGATTGTAGTCAGCACCCATAGCTACCTGTGCAACATATACATAGCCATAGCTCATTGCGATAGCTGCGAGGTCCTTCTTCTTTGTTGATTTACCTGTTGCGGCAAACTGTGCAACAGAACCAACAGGTGTAGCCTTAGAAGCCTGACCACCAGTATTTGAATAAACCTCTGTATCGAATACGAGGATATTTACATTCTTACCACTTGCGATAACATGGTCAAGACCACCGAAGCCGATGTCATATGCCCAGCCATCGCCACCGAATATCCACATAGACTTCTTAGCGAGAGAATCCTTATCAATAAGTGTCTTCTTAGCAAGCTCAGCAGCCTCACCGTCACCGCCAGCAATTACTTCAAGCTTTTCGATAAGAGCGTCAGTAGCCTCTCTGCTTGCCTTTGAATCTGTAAGAGTATCAACATACTTAGCAACTGCTGCCTTAACTTCTTCATCAGCAGAAAGCTCTGCAATCTTTTCAACATTCTCTTTGAGTCTGTCGTGAATAGCATTCTGTGCAAGTGTCATACCGAAACCGAACTCAGCATTATCCTCAAAGAGTGAGTTATGCCAAGCAGGACCAAAGCCCTTGTGGTTTACTGTGTATGGAGTTGCCGGTGCAGAACCGCCCCAGATTGAAGAACAGCCTGTTGCATTAGCAATGAACATTCTGTCACCAAAGAGCTGTGTAGCAAGCTTTGCATAAGGTGTTTCACCACAACCTGCACAAGCACCAGAGAACTCAAGGAGTGGCTGCTTGAACTGGCTGCCCTTAACAGTAGTTTCCTTAAACTTAGCGGCAACCTCTGGCTTTGGCTCAATAGTTCTGCCGTAATCGAATACCTCCTGTTGTGGACGCTGTGAGTCGATAGACTGCATTGTGAGAGCCTTATTACCCTTCATACCTGGGCAAACCTGTGTGCAAGAGCCACAGCCTGTGCAGTCGAGGGTAGAAATTGTCATAGAGAAGTTGAAGCCAGCAAGACCTGTCGCAGGCTTAGACTTTGTGTTTGCAGGAGCAGCTGCAAGCTCTTCGTCGCTCATAATTACAGGGCGAATTACAGCGTGTGGGCAGACGAGTGAGCAGAAGTTACACTGAATGCAATTTGCAGGATTCCATTCAGGAACATCAACAGCAATGCCTCTCTTTTCATAGGCAGCAGAACCCTGTGGAGCTGTACCGTCAACATGATTTGAGAATACAGAAACAGGAAGCTTGTTGCCCTGATATGCGTTTACAGGCTTGAGGATAGAATTTACATACTCAACAACATCAGCTCTATCGCCTGTTGCAGGAGTATCAACTCTGTTATCTTCAGCAGTTTTCCAAGCTTCAGGAACATTAACCTTGTGGAAGCTTTCCATACCCTTGTCAATAGCAGCGTGGTTCATAGCAACAATCTTTTCGCCCTTCTTGCTATATGACTTTGTAGCAGCGTCCTTCATATACTGCTTTGCATCTTCCTCAGGAATGATGCCGGCAATCTTAAAGAATGCAGCCTGAAGAACTGTATTGATTCTTCCGCCAAGACCGATTTCCTTACCAATATCAATACCATCAATAGTATAGAAGTTAATATTCTTTTCAGCAATAATTCTCTTCATCTTGCCAGGGAGTCTTTCTTCAAGCTCTTCGTCACTCCATGGGCAGTTGAGGAGGAAGCTTCCGCCCTCTTTAAGGTCCTCAACCATTTCATACTTATCAACATAAGATGGGTTATGGCAAGCTACGAAGTCTGCCTTACTGATATAGTAAGTTGATTTAATTGGCTGATGTCCGAAACGAAGGTGAGAAACTGTAAGACCGCCAGACTTCTTAGAGTCGTATGCGAAGTAACCTTGTGCATACATATCTGTGTGGTCGCCGATAATCTTAATGGAGTTCTTGTTTGCACCAACTGTACCGTCAGCACCAAGACCCCAGAACTTACAAGAGCTTGTACCAGCAGGAGTTGTGTCAGGATTTTCCTTAACATCAAGAGAGAGATGTGTAACATCATCAACAATGCCGATTGTAAAGCGTCTCTTTGGCTCGTCTGTTTCCATATTTCTATAAACAGCAACAATATCGCCAGGGGTTGTATCCTTAGAACCTAAGCCGTAACGACCTGTATAAACAGGAACCATACCAAACTTAGAGCCCTGAAGTGCTGCAAGAACATCAAGATAAAGTGGTTCGCCGATAGAACCAGGCTCTTTTGTTCTGTCAAGAACAGAGATAGACTTAACAGTATCAGGAATAACATCGAGAAGATACTTAGCAACGAAAGGTCTGTAAAGTCTTACCTTGATAAGACCAACCTTATCGCCTGCTGCGTTAAGATAATCAACAACTTCTTCTGTTGCGTCACAGACAGAACCCATTGCAATGATAACTCTCTCTGCGTCAGGAGCACCATAATAGTTGAATGGCTTATAGTCTGTACCGATTTTTGCGTTGACCTGATTCATATAGTCAACAACAACATCAGAAATCTTATCATAATATACATTACAAGCTTCACGAGCCTGGAAGAAAATATCGTCATTCTGAGCTGTACCACGAATTACAGGATGCTCAGGGTTCAATGCACGGCGACGGAAAGCCTCAACAGCGTCCCAATCGAGCATATCGCCGAGGTCCTCATAATCCCAGACTTCAATCTTCTGAATCTCGTGAGATGTACGGAAACCATCAAAGAAGTTAAGGAAAGGAACTCTGCCCTTAATTGCTGAAAGATGAGAAACAGCAGAAAGGTCCATAACCTCCTGTGGGTTATTTGAACATAGCATAGCATAGCCAGTCTGACGGCAAGCATAAATATCTGAATGGTCGCCAAAGATTGAGAGAGCATGGCTTGTAAGAGCACGAGCAGAAACATGAATAACGCTCGGCATAAGCTCGCCAGCCATCTTATACATATTAGGAATCATCAGCAAAAGGCCTTGAGAAGCAGTAAAGGTTGTTGTCAAAGCACCTGCTGCGAGTGAGCCATGAACAGCACCTGCCGCACCACCCTCAGACTGCATTTCTGTAACCTGAACTTCTCTGCCGAAAAGGTTCTTACGACCTGCTGCGGAGAACTTGTCGGTTTCATCAGCCATAACTGATGATGGAGTAATTGGATAGATTGCGGCAACATCTGTGAAAGCGTACGCTACATGAGCGGCAGCATTATTACCGTCCATTGTTTTCATTTTTCTTGCCATTGGAATTTCCTCCTTTGAGTTTATAAAGAAATAATCAACGCTGTACTAAAATCTTCCAAGCGTTGGCAGCGGAACTAAATTATTCTATTTTTCCGAAACCAGTCGCACATAGCTATGCCACTGACATACTGCGTTTAGTTAATTCTATCACTTTTTTGTAATTATGTAAAGCATTATCTGTATAATTTTTATGGAAAGTTATAAGCTGTTGAAAACGCTTTATCAAGGGATTTATAGCAGTTAATCAATTCTTGTAATAATTATGAATTTTTATCAACAACTAATTTTAATTCAGAATAAATTCTTTTTATAACCTCGTTCATATTTTCCGTATACATAGCCTTAAAAAGCTCATCAAGATTTTCTTCAAAGTCATTTGGCAAAATCTCACATTGCTTTTTTGCCATCTCTACAAGTCGCTTTTCGCCTGGGTGCGTCTTTTCATTCAAAGCAAAAATTATATCAAAATAGCTTTCAAGAAATGCTGCCAGCCTATGATTTACGCTGACAAAATCCCCTCTTGCCACAGTTTTAGCAATTTGCTTATCATACGAAGGCAGACAGCCACTCAATAAATTCATATTTCTTTCAATAATATTCTTTTTAAGCTCTTGTGGATATGGAACAGTAAAGCGTTCCTTCATAGCCTGTAATCTTCCGTTTCGGTCAAAAAGCACCTTACAAGTAACCACATTATGCCAGAAGCAGGTTGTATAACCGTTTAGAGCAGTATGCTTTTCAACAACCTCTCCGATAAAACTGCTCATTCTGTCGATAGAGCGATAAATTATATCAATCTCTATGCCGTCCTTCATAATGCAATTATCCTCAAGCTCCCAATAGTGGTTTGATATTTCCATAATATCACAGCATTCGCTCAGAATATCTCTTTTAGTACTTACAGATATTTCATCAGTTGTATATACATAAATATCATAATCAGATTTCTTATCATTTGCACCCGTCGCTCTTGAGCCTCCAAGAGCAATTGCTTCTACTTCATTTAAACTACTAAACTTTTCAATAATTTTTTCAAAATACAATTTTTTCACCTCATCACCAAAATTGTTCCTCAAGCCAATTTTTAGCCTTATCGCTATATTCAGACACTGTTCCAGAATTTTCGCTTGCCCATTTTTCAAGCTTTTTGCCATATTCTGAGATAGTATCCTTATTTTGTTCTACCCATTCTTCAGCCTTGCTTTCATACTCAGCAAGCTTATCTTTGTTATCATCAAGCCACTGTGCCATATCATCTCCATATTCTCTAAGCTGTTTTTTGTGTTCAATAATCCATTCCTTAGCCTTATCTGATGCAGAATCAAGCGTATCAGCAAGAATCTTATTAGATTTTAATGTAACACTCCCCTCTTCCGGAATAAATTCTTCAAGCGAAACCTTCAAATCTATACCTTCAACGGTAGTTTCAAGAGAAACAGGAAGCTGGAGCATATTTTTTTTGCATTTAATCTTATCTGCAAATGTTTTTTTAAGAATATCTCCAAGCATAGAATCTGGAATAGGAAGCATACCAAGCTTGGTATTTGACAAAGTAACCTCAAGTATTTTCTGAGATTTATCAAGATTAAATTCCGCCTCGCAATATACGCCGAAATCACCGCTATAATTAAGCTGAGGTATATTCAAATTAACTCTGCCATAAATATCAGCCTTATTTTCATCGTGAAAATAAACCGCAAGGTCTTTTATCTTAGACTCACTCTTAGAGTCTACGCTCTTTCTTATGTATGAATTAACTTCTTGGTCATTGGCTGTATAAGCCTTGCCAAAAACAGCAGCTTCGGCTATATCTGCAACAAGGTCAGCATTTATTTCAACAGTATCTGTGGTAGAATATTTCTCCTTATATGGGTCCTGCATAGCAAGAATAACACATACCGTACAAAATATAAGTGCCATAACTATAAGGCTAATGAGTGTTATAATAATTGATTTCAATAATATGTGCTTATTTTTTGTTGTTTTCAATGCTCATCATCTCTCCCCAAATCCAATAAAATATTATTAAATGCGTTCGATAAAAATTAAAAGTTTTGCTCAAGCTTTTTCAAAAGCTTGCAGTTTCCAAAGGTAGTCACCTACGGCAAAGCCTTTGGTCGCTCTCCGCAGAGAGCGAAATTCTTTATCCTTCTCAAAGCGCAGGAGGGTAGAAAAACATTCCAAAGGAATGTTTTTCGTAGGGAACCCTCGCAGGGGGTTCCCTGAAAGCTATATTAAGAACTAACAGCTATTATCAAACCCACACTATTAAAACTATTTCAACTCTGCAATGGTAACGCCTGCATCGCCTTCGCCATATGTTCCAAGACGGTATGAACGGATTGAGGGGTGCTTTTTAAGGTGTGCCTGAATTTCCTTGCGAAGAACTCCTGTACCCTTTCCGTGAATAATAGTCAAAGTGTTCAAGTTCATAAGTATAGCGGAATCTATTGCGTTATCAACCGACATAACCGCCTCCATAGCGGTCTGACCTCGCACATCAACCTCTGTCGAAGCTGTACGGCTGACATCAGTCTTAACAGTTCTTGTCGATTTGCGGATAGGCTTTTTAACTGTATCCTCCTTGAGAAGTCTAAGGTTAGAAAATTCCACACGCATTTTGACAATTCCCGCTTGAACCAAAGCATTCTGAGCAGTTTCGTCAATATCAAGAATAATTCCCTTTTTATCTATGTCGAAGATAAGAACATTATCGCCCTTTTTCAACTTTCTTGGCAGAACATATTCGTCATTCTTTCTGCGTTCGATAGGGTCGGCATCATTTTCCATATTTCTGATACCAGCCTTTAGCTTTGCCTTATCCTCGGCAGTAACATTCTGTTTTTTCTTAACTGCCTCAAGCTCATCAAGAAGGGCATATACTTGTGCCCTTGCCTTTTGTACTATGTTTCCAGCCTGAGCCTTTGCGAGGTCAAGCTCATTTTTAGCGTCTTTTTCTATGCGTTCAGCCTTTTCGTTAGCCTCTTTTAAAATCTGTTCAGACTCACGCTTAGTATTTTCGGCTTCAATAAGCTTTTCCTCAAGAACACTTCTGCTGTCCTCAAGCTTCTTAACAACCTCCTCAAAGCGAGTATTCTCTTGTGAAACAAGCTCTTCCGCACGAGCAATAATCTCATCATCAATACCAAGACTTTTAGAAATAGCAAAGGCATTCGACCTGCCAGGCATACCAATCAAAAGCCTGTAAGTTGGTCTTAAAGTCTTAATATCAAATTCACAGCAGCCATTTTCAACACCGTTTGTTTCAAGGGCGAAACGCTTGATTTCGTCATAGTGAGTTGTTGCGGCAAGCCTTACACCCATAGAACGAAGCCTTTCCAGAATAGCTGTTGCAAGAGCCGCACCCTCGGCAGGGTCAGTTCCCGAACCAAGCTCATCTATAAGTACAAGAGAACGGTCATTCGCTCTCTTTAAAATCTGAATTATCATAGTCATATGAGCAGAGAAGGTCGAAAGTGATTGCTCAATGCTCTGTTCATCGCCAATGTCCGCAAGAACATCATCAAAAACAGAAAGTTCACTATTATCCGATGCAGGAATCATCAGCCCACACATAGCCATAAGCGAAAAAAGACCGATAGTTTTAAGCGTAACCGTCTTACCGCCCGTATTAGGGCCTGTAATTACAAGAGTATCAAAGCTTGTTCCAAGTTCAATATCGGTTGCAACAACCTTTTCAGGGTCAATGAGTGGGTGACGAGCCTTTTTTATTTTAATTCTTCCATCTGCATTAAGTATCGGTGCAGTTGCCTTCATCTTATATGCAAGATTTGCCTTAGCAAAGATAAGATTAAGCTGTACAAGAATATCATAGCTCTTGCACATAGAATCCGCATAAGCACCTATTTCCGCAGAAAGATTTGCAAGTATTCTTTCGATTTCAGCCTGTTCTTTAGAGCGTAAAATTCTAATATCATTATTAGCCTCAACAACTCCCATAGGCTCGATAAAGACTGTCGCACCACTCGCCGAGGTATCATGTACAAGTCCGGGAACAGAGCTTCTGAATTCTGCCTTTACTGGAATAACAAATCTTCCGCCACGAATAGTAACAATCGAATCCTGCAAAAATTTCTGATAAGATGCACTGTGTATAATCTTATCAAGCCTTTCTCTTACCTTAGAAGATGCAATAGAAATTTTTCTGCGAATATCCTGCAAATTATGTGATGCCGTATCCGCAATTTCATCTTCTGAAAGAATAGATGTTGTAATCTTAGTTTCAAGATACTTATTAGGAGCAAGCATATTAAACCTCATATCGAGTTTAGTTTCGATAGAGGCACTTTTCTTACGCCATTCCTCAAGAGAGCGGATAACTCTGAGAAGCTCCGCAATTCTAAGAAGCTCAAGAGTATTCAGAACCGCACCAGCCTGTGCTCTGCGGATAGCATTAGTCATATCACGAACAGTTCCGAATGACGGTGTACCAAAACGCCCAACAAGCATATGTGCGTCATTTGTTTCGGCAAGAAGCTCATTCGCCTCAAATAAACCGCTTGATGGCTCAAGTGCCAAAGCGGCTTCTCTTGAACGCTCAATAGAGGTTTCGTCCGCAAGAAGTAAAAGTATTTTGTCAAGCTCAAGACATTTATAAAATTTATTTTCCATATATTATCAAATCCTCAAATAAAGCAGTTCAAAATTTCAAATCACGATTTCATAGTATTATAGAAATCAAGCGATGCAAAGTGTCTGCCAACTGTATATATTAAATATTGTTCAGTGGCATAGGAAAATTCCTGTAAAGCCGTACCTGTAACATTAAAAGAGAAAATCTTTTCAAAATCTGCATAAATACTATGACGCATAGAAGTCAAAGCTCCTATACTAAGCGGAATATAATTTTCCTCACCCTTATAGCACGAATCGCAAAGCAATGTTCCCTCCGCCTTAGAAAAATACATAATCTTAGATTCGTATATTTTACACTTATCACAGCATACTAAATTTGGCATAAAGCCTGCAAGTGACAAAAGTCTAAGCTCAAAAACTGCCTTTATAAGCGGCATAGGACGCTTTCCATTTGCGACAAAATAAAGTGAATTCAATATCAATCTAAGGTAAGGAACAGTTTCCGCACCCTCTGGAACAATATTTATCATCAATTCGCAGAAATATTGAGCAAGTGCAAGCTTTTCTATATCGAGCCTCAATTCATAAAACACGCTCAAAGACTCAGCTTGGTCAATTATGTATTTATCCCGTCCCTTAAAGATAGAAAGACGGGAATAGCAAAGAGATTGTGTTCCGACGCAAAGATTAGATTTTATATTTTTTGCATTCTTAGCAAAACAGCGAATAATACCGTCACTTTCAGTAAGCACAGTAACGAGCTTATCGCTCTCTCCAACGCTCTGCTCTGTCAGAATAAGTCCCTTTGTCTGTATCCTCATATTGTGTATCACCTGACGAGTTAGAATATTTTTCCGTACAATAAATAAGATAATCTTCAACCTTGCCTGTTGAAGTAAAGTTCAGCCACGCTGTATTTTCATCAAGCCTATCCATATAGAACGCCTCCTTCAAACAAATAATTCTCTCACTATAATTATTTGTTTAGAAAGCAAAATATATGAGTTGAAAATATTACCGCAAGAAATTTTTAAGATTAAACTTCCACAAGAAGCTCAAAAGTTTCGCTCGTGACTAATTAAGGGAAGATTATTGATGCGAATTACGAAATTCCCAATGAACTACCGTTAGGGCGAACTATGTTCGCCTTTGAAAAAAGAGATGTTAAGGGCGTTGCCCTTAAAACCCATGAGGGACTCCGTCCCTCAACCCCGCAAGCCTTTGAAAAGGCTTGTGCGAAACTTTTGAGGAACTTTGCCACAGGTCGTTACATGTCAATACTTTAGTTATCAAAATTTCTTTCGTCATAGCCGAGTGAGCGAAGTATACCCTCTCTATTACGCCAATCCTCTTTAACCTTTACCCATATAGTAAGGTTAATTTTACAGCCAAAAAACTTTTCCATATCAGCACGGGCATAACTGCCTATCTTCTTAAGCATAGAACCGCCCTTACCAATAATAATTCCCTTGTGGCTTGCCTTTTCGCAATAAACTGTTGCGTCTATATCTGTAATATTGCTGTCTTCACGCTCTCTCATTCTTTCAACAACAACAGCCGAACCGTGAGGAACCTCCTTTGCAAGCAATCTGAGCATTTTTTCACGAATAATTTCAGCCGCAAGAACTCTTTCAGGCTGGTCTGTAAGGGTATCATCATCAAAGAAGTGCATACCCTCCATAGCAAGAGCCTTCAATTCATTTTTCAGGTCATCTATGCCGTCATTTGTCTGAGCAGAGCAAGGCACAACCGCCTCAAAATCATAAAGCTTAGAAAGCTTTGCAATCTGTCCTGCAAGTATAGTTTTATCTTTTAAAGTATCTGTCTTATTTATCGCAAGAACCGCCGGAATATCAAGAGCCTTAAATTTTTCAACAAGCTCCAGCTCCTCTGGCGAAACCTCTCTGCCCGCTTCTGTAACAAGCAAACAAGCATCAACACCTGCAACAGATTCACTTACAGAGCGTACCATAAATTTATCAAGCGAATTTCTTGGCTTATGCAAGCCTGGCGTATCAGTAAATACAAGCTGAGTTTCGTTTTCGGTAAGAACGCCCATAATTCTTGTTCTTGTAGTTTGTGGCTTAGACGAAACAATCGCCACCTTTTGTCCAAGAAGTGTATTAAGAATAGAAGATTTACCTACATTAGGTCTGCCCACTATTGCAATAAACGCTGTCTTACTCTGAACATTTTCATTTCCCATAATTTTCTCCTTTTAAATCTCACAAAAGCAGCTTATGACAGCCGTTTTTATCAATCAATGCCCTTTTTAGTTTTTCCAAATCTTCTACATATAGTTGGTAAAAATATTATATATATTAAGGCTATTATAATCGAAATCGCTAAAATTGCAAGCATTATCGGGTTTCCCATAAAATAATTATATATGTTTATATAACCCTTAGCATCACTGAATAATGCTATTGCAACGCCCACCGCTCCTATTGCAAGTATAAGTACCGCTCCTGCTGCGGTATCCTTAGCTGCCTCTATGAGCTTATTATATTCCATACCGAATTTATTGGCTATTCTTTCAAGAGAAGTGTTAAAAGCCTCGGCTGCAAGCACCATTGCGATTGTAATAATCAAGATTGCATATTCAGTCCTCGTAAACTGAAAAAAACGTGCGAAAATAAGAACATACACCATTGCAACTGTATGTATTCTCATATTCCGCTCGTTTTTTATGCAATATAAAATTCCCTTAAACGCAAACTTAAAGCCTCTTAGGAATTTTCTCATCTGTTGTCGTCCATAACATAGCTTGACGATGCAGGAAGTCCAAGCTGTGTCATTATCTGCTCCTCTTTTTCTCTCATACGCAAACGCTGAAGCCCGTTATCCTCGTGGTCATAGCCAAGAAGATGAAGCATAGAGTGAGCTGTAAGATAACCAACCTCACGCTGAAGGCTATGTCCATATCTATCAGCCTGTTCAACTGCCTTTTCGATAGAGATAACAATATCCCCAAGAATCTTTGAGTCTGTTGTCGGGTCAATATCATATTTTCCGTTTTCTCCCATAGGAAATGAGAGCACATCTGTTTCCATATCCTTATCACGATACTGTGCGTTAAGCTCTTTAATCTGCTGATTATTTACGATAGTTACGCTAACCTCAACAGAGCCTTCAAATTCTTCCATTCTTAAAACAGCATTACAACAACGACGAATCAACATTCTAAGCCCCGTAGGGATTTTAACATCTTTCTGCTTGTTAGTAATAATAACCTTAATTTTGTCCATTATGGCTCTTCCTTTCTATAAAAGTTTTGTTTGAATCATTTCTATCCTTACGCTCAGCGGCACGCTCATATGCTTTGATAATGTCCTGAACCAGCTTATGACGAACAACATCTTTTTCGGTAAAGCTGATGTTCGCAATGCCATCTATATTTTTCAGTATTCTTACTGCATCTTTAAGACCTGAATGGCAGCCACTCGGCAAATCTATCTGAGTAATATCACCAGTAATAACCATCTTAGAGTTAAAGCCAAGCCTTGTAAGGAACATCTTCATCTGTTCAGGACTTGTATTCTGTGCCTCATCAAGAATAATAAAGCTGTCATCAAGCGTTCTTCCTCTCATATATGCGAGCGGAGCAACCTCGATATTTCCTCTTTCGAGGTATTTTTGATAGGTTTCCGCACCAAGCATATCGAAAAGTGCGTCATAAAGCGGACGCAGATACGGGTCAACCTTACTCTGCAAGTCACCTGGAAGAAATCCAAGCTTTTCGCCCGCCTCAACAGCAGGTCTTGTAAGAATAATTCTATTGACCTCGTGAGCTCTGAAAGAAGTTACCGCCATAGCAACAGCGAGATAGGTTTTACCTGTACCAGCCGGACCGACACCAATAGTAATGGTATTCTGTTTAATAGCGTTGCAGTAATTTTTCTGACCGATTGTTTTAGGCTTAACTGGTTTCCCCTTAGAGGTTATGCAAATGCAATCGCCAGAAAGACTTTCGATTTTCTGGTCGCTGCCCTCATTAACAAGCGACATACAATATCTGACATTTTGTTCACTTAATGCCTCGCCGTGATTTATAAGTGTAAGTAAACTATTTATAACACTTACCGCTTTTGAAACATTTTCAACATCACCGCTGATTTTAAGCTCCGAACCACGGACAGTAACCGACACAAGGTACTCATTTTGTATAATTTTGATATTTTCATCAAAAGTTCCAAAAAGTGCTACTGCCTGCTCCATTCTGTCAATATTTATCGTTTGTTCAAACATTCAACCACCCAATCGAAAATAAGTTACTAACAATCGTAAAAAATATATAATTAAAATAGAATTTGCCTATATTATAACACGAAAAATAGTAAATGTCACTATATTTTTTAATATTTAAAAAAAATTTAAAAACTTTTCTATTATGCTGTTGACAAGTCGGGCAAATTATTGTATAATCTTCAAGGTGTAAAGATGATTTACTTTACAGTCGAGGGCGATTTTTTACTATGAGGTGAGTTTATGGCAAAAAATCTTGAGATTGCTTATCTGCTTGATTTTTATGGCGATATGCTTACCGAAAAACAACGAAACGCAATAGATTTATACTATAATGATGACTTATCTCTTGCAGAAATCGCTCAGGCAGCAGATATTTCACGACAAGGCGTTCGTGATAATATAAAGAGAGCTGAACAGATTTTAACAGAGCTTGAAGAAAAGCTCGGTCTTGCAAAACGCTTTTCTGATATGAAACAGGGCTTTGCAGAAATTATAAGAGCGGCAGATAGCATAGAAAAAATAGGCGAAAATCTTCCGCAGGAATATAAAGCTAATATTAAAAATTATACTAAAATAATAAAAGCAGCTTCCGAAAGACTTTCGGGAGAATGAAAGGACGGTGACGCATTTTGGCGTTCGAGGGATTATCTGATAAGCTGGGCGCAGCTTTTAAAAAGCTTAAAAATAAAGGTAAGCTGAGCGAAAAAGATGTTCGTGACGCTATGAGAGAAGTCAGGCTTGCACTTCTCGAGGCTGATGTAAACTATAAGGTTGCTAAGGATTTTACCAATACTGTCACTGAAAGAGCCGTTGGTTCTGATGTTATGGAAAGCCTTACTCCTGCACAGATGGTTGTCAAGATTGTCCGTGAGGAGCTTACTGCTCTTATGGGCGGCGAAAATGAAAGAATCAAGACAGCACAGAAGCCACCGACAGTTATTATGCTTTGCGGTTTACAGGGCTCTGGTAAAACAACCCATGCAGGTAAGCTTGCAAAAATGCTTAAAAAACAAGGGCATAGACCTCTCCTCGTTGCTTGTGATATTTATCGTCCGGCAGCTATTGAGCAGCTAAAGGTTGTCGGTGCTCAGGCAGAAGTAAATGTCTTTGAAATGGGTACAGAAGACCCTGTCAAAATTGCCAAAAAGGCTATTGCTCACGCTAAGGACTATGGCAACGATATGGTTATCATAGATACTGCAGGTCGTCTGCACATAGATGAAAAGCTTATGGACGAACTCAAGCGTATCAAGAATGAGGTTCAGCCACAGGAAATTCTCCTCGTAGTTGACGCTATGACAGGTCAGGACGCCGTCAATGTTGCAAAATCCTTTAACGATTTGCTCGATATTACTGGCGTTATCCTCACAAAGCTTGACGGCGATACCCGTGGTGGTGCAGCACTTTCAGTAAGGGCAGTCACAGGCAAGCCTATTAAGTTTGCTGGTACAGGCGAAAAGCTCGAAAATCTCGAGGTTTTCCACCCTGAAAGAATGGCTTCCCGTATTCTTGGTATGGGCGATGTTCTCACCCTTATAGAAGATGCAGAAAGCAAGATTGACGCTAAAAAAGTTGGCGAAATCGAAAAGAAAATCCGTCAAAATAAAATGGATTTGAACGACCTCCTCGACCAGCTCAATCAGGTTCGTAAGATGGGGCCTCTTAAGAGTATTCTCTCCAAGCTCCCAGGAATGGATAAACAGCTTAAAGATGTCGATATTGACGACCGCCAAATGGATAGAGTTGCAGCGATTATTCTTTCTATGACTCCTGCTGAGAGAGAAAACCCATCAATCATAAATCCGTCAAGAAAACGCAGAATTGCCAACGGTAGTGGTATGAGGGTTGAAGATGTCAATCGCCTGCTTAAGCAGTTTGAACAAATGCAGCAGATGATGAAAAAGCTCGGACCTAAGGCTACTAAGGGTGGCAAAAGACGCAGACTTCCAGGGCTTGGCGGTATGCCTATGGGTGGAATGACACCACCTAATATGAATGACCTCAAAGGTCTTAAGAAATAATTACGCATTCACCCAATGATTATTGGTGAAGATATATCGAAATGTACCCTTATTTTGGTGCAATCGAACTTTTTTGGAGGTGAAATGAAATGGCAGTTAAAATCAGACTTCGTAGAATGGGTGCTAAGAAAACACCTTTTTATCGTATCGTAGTTGCTGACTCAAGATATCCTCGCGATGGTAGATTCATCGAGGAAATCGGTTACTACAACCCTCTCACAGAGCCTAAGACATTCAAGGTTGATGAGGAAAAGGCTAAGAAGTGGATCAGCAATGGTGCTCAGCCAACTGATACAGTTAAGGCTCTTTTCAAGAACAACAATATCCTTTAATTAGGAGGTTAGAATCTTGAAAGATTTACTTGTTACTATCGTAAAGGGTCTTGTTGAGAAACCAGAGCAGGTTACTGTTGATGTAGACGAACCAAATGATGAAGGTGTCATAGTATACCATCTTCATGTTGCGGAAGAGGATATGGGCAGAGTAATCGGCAAGCAAGGCAGAATAGCTAAAGCAATTCGCACAGTTATGCGTGCAGCAGCTATAAGAAACGACCTCAAAATAATGGTCGAAATCGACTAATTAAATTACGAGATGCAACAGCACAGCTCAATTCGAGCTGTGTTTTTTGTTTTTCGCTTTAACTATCGCACTTATCTCAGGAAAGTCTGTTAGCTAATCGGTAGAGCCGAACGGCGTAGCCCGTTCGGCTGCGGCAGCTACTTCATCCGCGTCAATTTACTTATCGTATACACTCCGAGCGAGGCTTGCCGCAAGTAGTCACCTGACGCGATTCTGCGTCTTGACGGCGGAGGCACTCCGCCTTGAGCAAAACTTTTAAGTATCTTAGGAAAGTCTATTAGCTAATCGGTAGAGCCGAACGGCGTAGCCCGTTCGGCTACGGCAGCTACTTCATCCGCGTCAACAAATTTCCCATACTCACACCGAGCGAGGCTTGCCGCAGGTAGTCACCTGACGCGATTCTGCGTCTTGACGGCGGAGGCACTCCGCCTTGAGCAAAACTTTTAAGTATCTTAGGAAAGTCTATTAGCTAATCGGTAGAGCCGAACGGCGTAGCCAGTTCGGCTGCGGTAGCTACTTCATCCGCGTCAACAAATTTCCCATACTCACACCGAGCGAGGCTTGCCGAGCGATTACGCGTCTTCGCCGTGGGTCGGCACCCACCGCTGACAAGTTTGGAAGAAATTTTGACAAGGGTACTTGACAAATTGCCAGAGCTGTGGTAATATATAATCAGCCAAGAGAGATGGGCTGAATAAAATTGTTTAAGGCGGTTCTTGAATATGAATAAACAAGAAATACTTGCTAAAAACAAAAAAGATGGTCTCGATGAGAGAGAACAAACTGTTTATAGCCGTTCCTTCGGTTTCGGTGCGGTTGTTGTCGCTGTTCTTTGCTTGGTCTTTAGCGTTTATAGAGCCTTTCATGGCGAAAAATTTTTTGAGTTTGGTGCGATTATGACTGCATACCTCTCAACTACTTTCTTTTATCAATATAAGGATTTAAGGAAAACGAAATATCTGATTGCTGCAGTTGCAACTTTTGTTATTGCAGTGGCTTGTATTATTGCGTTTGTGGTGTTTGAGTAATGAGTAAACCGTTGGAACTTCAAAACAAACTAAGGGTTGCCCGTGCAGAGAAAAAAATATCTCAAGGTGAGCTTGCAGATATGGTCGGAGTTTCTCGACAAACTATAAGCTCAATCGAAAATAATCAGTTTTGCCCAAGTGCAAAGCTTGCTCTACTTCTTTGTATCGCACTTGACAAAAGATTCGAGGAGCTTTTCTTTTTTAACCTCGATGAATAATTTGCTTACTCCTAACTTAATCATAATTTTCTCCTAAAACAAAAATCTGGCTGTTCGTTGTGGGCAGTCAGATTTTTGTTTGCTTTTTTATAAGCTATAAAACAGTCTGTCCTGAAATTACGGGACAGACTGCTTCTTTACTTTTCGCTTATTATAGTTTTTAAATCGGAGTTTATATTTTTTATATTTGCGTAAATTACGGATAATTTATAGTCATTTTCAATGAGTTTTTTAATCTCTCGGTCGTTTTTATCATAGTTTGGAGTATCTGTAATAATGGTATTAAAATCATTTGGTGAATAGTTGCAAGAAAAATCAAGTACGGAATTTTGATATGTTTCATGGAGAGTTACATTGATATTGCTTTCACCAATATTTTTTGTATACATCGTGCAAGTATATTTTTGCTCGGCAACATCTTTATTGCTGAATTCAGCAATGCAGGAATTTAACTTATTGAATTTATAAGTTATATATTTTTCATAAACTACAAGATATTTTTCGCCGTTTTCGGTGACTAATTTCGTATTATAGCCATTTTCTTTTAGCTTTTCTTCATATTTGGAGTAGTTTTCTATAATATTATTCTTGCTATTCATAATCTCGCTGTTATTTCCCATTTGTATGATAAGCATAATAAACGGGAAAAGAATTATTATAAGTGCCAATAGAACGAATACAGGCATTTTTTTCATTTATGAGCAGCTCCCCAATATTTTATTTATCTTATTTTATCATAATTTTTTGATATGTAAATATAAAATTGGAATTTTATTGCTCTGTGAGGAATTTTTTGAGTACAGTAACAGATTTTTGAGCAGAACTTTTGCAGAATGTCATATATTCAACGCTATCTTCTTCATCACTCATACTATCTGAAATTGAACGCAAAATGGTAAATGGCATATCATTTATAAAACAAACTTGTCCTATACTTCCGCCCTCCATCTCACAAACGATTGCACCAAAGCTTTTATTTAGCTTAATGCGTTCGCCATTACCTGCAATGAATCTATCACCTGTTGCGACAATGCCAAGCCTTGGTTCTATGCCACAGCTTTTACAAGCGGAAATGATTTTTTCTGAAATGGCTTTATCGCAAGGAATTTTATCGTATTCGCCATTATGAAGAAAAAGCGTTGCTGGAGCATCGCCAAGAGCGGTTGTATCCATATCGTGCTGAACTACTTCTGTGGCGATTACAACATCACCGATTTTGGTTTCGAGGGAAGTTGCACCGCCGATACCTGTATTTATAATACACTCAGGCTGATATTCAAGAATCATTGTCTGAGTGCAGACAGCGGCATTAACCTTGCCGACACCACACTTAGCAACAACACACTCTTTATCACCGATTTTTCCTGAATGAAAGACTATTCCGCTGATTTTTTTTTCTTCTTTATTGCTCATAGCAGAGATAAGTCCCTCTACTTCGATATCCATAGCACCTATTATTCCTATCATTTTTAGACTTCCTTTCTATTTTGAATGAGTTCGATAAAACTCAAAAATACTGCATTTGAATTAACTGCTGTTTAGCTAAGCAACTTTTCTTAGACACTCAAAGTTTAGGTCAATACTTTTTAAAGGCTTGCAGGGTCGAGGGACAGAGTCCCTCGTAGGTTTTAAGGGCGAAGCCCTTAACCTTCTTTGCATCTAAGAGGCGGATTTTATCCGCCTCTTTATAACTAATGTTACTGATAAGTTAATGTACTTTTATCTTTCAAAAACTTTTTACATTCGCTCCAATCACAGCCAATAAAGGCGGATTTATATAATCTGATAAATGATTTATTATTAAAAATAACAAAAATCTCATTTCCGTTTTCTTTAATATCAACTATATCAGAGTATTTATATTTAATTGATACATTGTTATCAGTAAGTAAGATATTATCATTCTCAAATAGAATACTTCTTGTCCAGTTTTCTTTTCCATATGTTTCAGATAGTTTGCGATATGTTTTCTTAGCTAATAGTATGTGTCTTAAAAAGGCATTGTATAGACAAAGTAAAGCAAGCAAAAAGAAATATATGCTAATTGCCTTTACATCACCAATATTGAGGGATATTATACCGAACACAATCATCAGAACCAATAGAAAGCACCAAAAGATTCTGAAAAATAAGGATTTTCCTTTGAACATATTAGCAGTTACCCAAGACTTATATAGGTTCCATGTTATACAATATTCATTTTTCATATTTTTTTATAAGTCCTTTCTTAAAGTATATTTATTTCATAATGACTTTGAAAAAGATTGAGCAATTTTGTGTCATTAGCCATTGATGGTTACCCACAGGGAACCCCCTGCGAGGGTTCCCTACGAAAAACATTCCGCAGGAATGTTTTTCTACCCTCCTGCGCTTAGCGGAGCATAAAGTGTTTCGCTCTCTGCGGAGAGCGACCAAAGGCTCTGCCTTTGGAAACTGTGAGCCTTTAAAAAGGCTCAAGCGAAACTTTTAAGTGTCTTTGGGAAGCTTGTTAGCTAAGCGGTAGTTTAGTCCTCCGCGTGTGAAAACTTCTTATTCTCACTACGAGCGAGACTTGTCGAGCGATTCCGCGTCTTGGGAACGGCGGCTCGCCGCCTTGAGCGAAACTTTTAAGTGTCTTTGAGAAGTTTGTTAGCTAAGCGGTAGTTTAGTCCTCCGCGTGTGAAAACTTCTTATTCTCACTACGAGCGAGACTTGTCGAGCGATTCCGCGTCTTGGGAGCGGCGGCTCGCCGCCTTGAGCGAAACTTTTAGGTGTCTTAGTGTGAGTTTGTTAGCTACCTATTCTTTTTTCTATTTGTTTGACTATTTCTTCGGCATCGGCTAATCTTAAGTGCTTAACTGTATGAATCGCTTTTTGTTCATAATAGAGATAAACTCTGACATTGCAAAAGCCTGAATGTTGTTGAAAAAGATTTTGCCTGATTTCAACGAACTGTATATGTTGATATGGGATTACATACTCAACGAGTGAAAGCTTTCTATATCCGCAGAACATTGCACAGCTTTTATTATAACCGATTGAGGAATTATAAAACGCATAAATACGAAAGGCTATCCACCACGCAAGCGGGGCAAGAGATATTAACAATGCGGTGAAATACAAATCGTCAAGCAATGGCACAAATATAAGCAGACTGACCGCCGCAAAAACTGTTCCCATAGCTATTAGTGGAACCATAATATATGAGAAAAATCGGCTCTTTTCGGGGCGTAGGCGTCTTTTATAGTGAGTATCAAAGCCAACTATGCCCTTAATTGCAGAGGCAAGCTCTCGGTCATTAGCGGCTATTGCGATAAGGCTTTTATCGCCCTTATCTTTGCCAGAGCCTACGGCGAAAATTCCTGCACTTCTCAGCTTTAGCATAGCCATAGAAAGTGTACGGCTTATAGTAAGAGCCGAAACCTCATGAATTTTTGTATAGCGTTCGTTTTTAACTCCGATTCCTCTTGTTATGGCAATATAATCACCAATACGCTTTGAGGAAAATCTTGCGTATCTGAAAAATTGGAAAAGCATAGCGACTGCCCAGCCAAGTACAAGAATATTTGCGATAGTTGCCGCAGCTGGTGTAATGCCGACTGAAACAAGGTTTGTCCGGAAATCGACGGATTTAATTACTATGCTGTTAAATTCCTTGCCAAGAATATTACCTGTCTTTTCAATAAGTGGTGCAAGCAAGAGCAAGCCTGTCATTGGGTTTGACCAAAGGGCTGACATAAGCACCATACGAAAATTACCAGCCATATATATATAGCTTGTTTTTAGGCCGTCGAGCATTTTAATAATTATAAACCGAGTTTTACTTCTACGCATATAGAGGGAAATATCTCGCTTTTTGCTGAAGCCTGCGGGTGTATCTATATTTATTTTTGCTGCATTAAAAATAGCTGCGAAAATATTTCTATCAACAGTTATAGTTGAAACATTTTCAAACGGAACAGTGTATTTTCGCTTTATCAAAACTCCACGCTCAAGATATATGCCATTTGCGACCCTTTTATATCGACAGGTATTATAGAAAATAAGTGCAACAGTTATAACTCCTATGGCATAAAGTGCTGAAATACCCATTGAACCGATTATTTCAATTGCGTTCTGTGGTCTATATAACAACTGCTGTATTACCGGCAACAAAAGTAGAAGTGCTGAGCCTGTCAATTTTGACAGCATAGCGAAAGGGTGTTGTTTTTTAAGACTTCTTTCTTTCACTACGCACCTCCTTTTTTGAAAGGTCGAGAGCGGTTTTTATTTTTAGTGCGTCCTCTGGGGTGATATTTTGCAGTGTTTGAGTAGAACCTGCTGTCATAAACGATAGAGAACAAACGCCTAAGTGGCGTTGAATAGGTCCGCTCAGAGTTATAATATATTGAATGCGTTCAGGACTAAGCATACATTTACGCCTGACAAAAAAACCTTGCTCTATGGTGAGGTTATTTCCGACTAAATAGAAATTTGTATGCTTATAGAGCTTAGGGCAATAAATAGTTATAGCAAGAATATATGCTATTATTATAAGAGTAGCGATGATAGATGATATTATTGGGAAAAACACGAATAAAGCACCAAGTATAAATGCGGTGCCGAATAAAATAAGAGTGGCTCTTATACGCCAAACGAGGATTGAATTTTTAGATGGTTTTTGTTTTTCCATAATAATCACCTGAAAAATTTATATATATAACGCAAAGCCTTATCCTATGCCCTTAATATCTAAGGTTGTGCATAATAAATCCAAAATCTTTTCATTTGGCTGCATTTTAATAGCTATATATGGTTTATTTGTCGCACTAAGGGTTGCTCTGCTCTTCATTCGACTTATAATATCTGCAACCGCAGGCGTCTTTATATTTCTTACAAACATCATAGCATAGCCATCACGCTGTTTGATTTCATAAATTCCTGAACTTTCTGCCTTACTTCTGACAAGTGCAATCGTAAGAAGTCCAAGTACGGACTTAGGCGGGTCGCCAAAACGGTCTATCAATTCGTCTGTAACATCGCTTAAATCTTCTTCTGTGCGGATTTCGGAAATTCTGCGGTAAATCTCAAGTCTATGGCTGAGATTTTCGATATAGTCTTCTGGAATGTGTGCCTCAATGTGTATATCAACAAGGCAGTCAATATCTCTGTCGGGATTTTCTTCGCCCTTTTCTTCACTGACAGCGTCACCGAGCAATCTTAAATACATATCATATCCGACATCTTCCATATGACCGTGCTGTTGAGCACCGAGGATATTTCCTGCTCCTCGGAGTTCGAGGTCACGCATAGCAATCTTGAAGCCTGACCCAAATTCTGTAAATTCACGAATAGCTGAAAGTCGCTTTTGGGCGATTTCGCTTAGGACTTTGTTTCTTGTAAAGGTGAGGTAGGCATAAGCTCGGCGAGAGCTTCTGCCAACTCGTCCACGAATCTGGTGTAGCTGGGAAAGTCCCATTCTATCGGCATTTTCAATTATTAAGGTGTTGGCGTTAGGCAGGTCAACGCCTGTTTCGATAATCGTTGTGCAGACAAGGACATTTATTTCGCCTTCGAGCATTTTTCGCCAGATTTCGGAAAGCTCGTTTTCGTTCATTTTGCCATGTCCAAAGCCGACCTTTGCTTCGGGAATATCAAGCTGAATCTTGGCGGCTCTTTGCGATATAGTTTCAACGGAATTATGAAGTACGAATACCTGACCGCCTCGGCGTAATTCTCGGCGGATTGCCTCGTTTATAACATCGTTATCTTGTTCGAGGACATAGGTCTGAACAGGGTGTCTGTCTTGTGGGGCTTCCTCTAAAACGGACATATCACGAATACCCGACATAGCCATATTAAGTGTTCTTGGAATAGGTGTAGCGGAAAGTGTGAGAACATCAATATTCTTACGCATTTCCTTGAATTTTTCCTTTTGAGCGACACCAAAACGCTGTTCCTCGTCAATTATGACTAAGCCTAAATCTCGGAACTCAATATCCTTGCCGAGAAGTCGGTGAGTGCCGACAATTATATCAATATCACCGTTTTTGAGCTTTTTAATGATTTCTTTCTGCTCTTTGGCGGTTCGGAATCTTGAAAGTAATTCTATATTTACGGGAAAACCCTCAAATCTGCGGAGGATTGTCTGATAATGTTGCCACGCAAGAATTGTTGTAGGGACAAGTAAGGCACACTGTTTTGAGTCGGTTACGCATTTAAAGGCGGCACGAAGTGCAACTTCTGTTTTGCCGAAACCAACATCTCCGCAGAGCAGTCTTTCCATAGGAACGGTTCGCTCCATATCCTCTTTGATTTCTTCAATGCAACGGAGCTGGTCGGGAGTTTCTTCGTATTCAAAACGAGCCTCGAAATCCTTTTGCCATTCGGTATCCTTTGGAAAAGCGTGACCTTGTGCTTTCATACGCTCGCTATAAAGCTTTATAAGCTCATGCGCAATATCTTTAACGGCTGTGCGTACTTTTGTTTTGGTCTTTTGCCACTCTGTACCGCCAAGCTTATGGAGTTTGACGGTGCTATCTTCACGAGGACCGATATATTTTGCGACAAGGTCGAGCTGTGTTACGGGAACATAGAGAACATCTTGCTTTGCGTATTTTATCTTGATGTAATCCTTTGTTACACCTTGGGTTTCTATCTTGTGTATGCCGTCAAAAATGCCTATTCCGTGTATGGAATGAACTACATAGTCACCGATTGAAAGGTCGGTAATACTTGAAATTCTTTGACCGTTTGTATGCTTTTTACGGCGTTTTTTTGTTGCTATGCTGACTTGACCGTGTGTTATCAGAGCAAATTTAGCCGCAGGATATTCAAAGCCAGCCGAAAGACTGCCAGCCGCAACATATAGCTTATTTTCTCCGAGAGGAGAATTGTTTGCGATAAAAACGGCGTTTTTATCGTGGGTCTTTAAATCATCGCAGAGATTTTTGGCAGCTTTTTCTGTTCCGCAGAGTACGACCACTGTATATCCCTGAGCAAGCATAGCATCTAAATCGTCACAAAGTATTGAAACAGAACCACTCCATATGGAAAGACGCTTGACGCTCATATTGAAAAGCTCTCGGAGTGTTAAGTCGGAAGTTCCTCTTGTAAAATTATCTAAAAGAATAGTATTACGGTGCTGAACATTATCAAGATAATCCTGATAATCAAGCGAGAATGTATCGAGTCCTTTGCAGAGAGTTCCGTCTGAAAAATAGTCCTTAATATCCTCGTGCCACTGCCACATAACGGATTTCATTCGTTCACGAAGATTGACTTGCTCTGAAACAAAAACAAGCATATCGTTATCTATATAATCGAATAATGTTTCGCTCTTAGGATAAATCAGCGAATAGAACTTGTCAACGCAAGGAAGATTGCCCGTATCTCTGAGAATATCACATTCGTTTAAAAGCTTTTCCTTTGCTATTGCGGAAGTTTTGCCACGAAGTGAAGTGGCTTTTTTGGTAATTGCTTCTATAAGCTTTTCTTTATTGTTGATAAGAATTTCCGTTGATGGGGTGATTATGAATGAATCGCAGGTTTCGGTTGTTCTTCTTTGGGTTTCGGGGTCGAAATAGGAAATATTGTCGATTTCATCTCCCCAGAATTCTACACGCATAGGTCTTGTTTCTGTTGTAAGAAAGAAATCAAGAATACCACCTCGGACGGCGAATTGTCCAGTTCCCTCAACCTGCTCGGTGCGTTCATAGCCTGCATTTACAAGTGAAAGTACGATTTTATCGAGCGGGATTTCATCGCCGATATGTGCGGATATAGTCGCAGTTTTAAGGCTCTTACTTGGAATTGTATATTGCAATAAGCCGTCAATGCAAGCGACTACTACATCACATAGCTTATTTTGCAAGGCAAAAAGGGCGTGTATGCGTTGATGTTCGTATTCGTGCGAGCGTCCAGCCATATCA
Organism: Pseudoruminococcus massiliensis; assembly: GCF_900291955.1. GTDB lineage: Bacteria > Bacillota > Clostridia > Oscillospirales > Acutalibacteraceae > Pseudoruminococcus > Pseudoruminococcus massiliensis. The sequence continues at coordinate 387,648 of NZ_OLMR01000002.1, forward strand.
TAGAAAATGAAATCTCTTGCGGGATAATAAAGTGCTTTAAGTCCCATAGCGGAAATATCTGCACAAAAGCTTTGAGCCTCTTGCTCATCAGCGGCAATTACAAGAGCGGGGGCTTGTTTTTCACGACAAAGAGAATATATAAGGTGAGATTTATGGACAGTCGAAAGTCCCGTCACGCAAGCGGGCAGACGGGATAAGTCGATAGCTCTTGAAAGCTCTCTGTATTCTGGAATTTTATAAAATATATTATCTAAAAATTTCATTTTTGTACCTAATAATTTATTTGGGTTTGATTACGAATTAAAGAGATTCATTGCCTTGTCAGTCTGTTCATTTACCATATATTCGACACTCTGTGCGGCATTTTCGGCGGCCTCGGTCAGGGATTTCATTTCGCTTTCTGTAAATCTTGAAAGTACCCAGTCGGCTAATTCCCAGTGTAGATTTGGCTTTGCACCTACGCCAACCTTAATTCTTGGAAATTTGTCGCTTCCTGAAAGGTAGATGATATTTTTAATGCCGTTATGACCGCCGTCACTGCCCTTTCTGCGGATACGGAGTTTACCCGGTTCAAGGGAAATATCATCAAATATAACAATAGTATGCTCAGGCGGAATTTTATAAAAAGCCATAGCCTCTGTGACGGCTTGACCGCTAAGGTTCATAAAGGTTGACGGTTTCATAAGGAGAACACGCTTTCCGCCGATTGTACCTGCTCCGCAAAGTGACTTAAATTTTAGTCTATCCACCTTGATGTCGTTTTTCTTGGCGATTGTATCAAGGGTGATAAAGCCAGCATTATGACGGGTATTTTCATATTGAGAACCAGGGTTTCCAAGACCGACGATAATATATTCTATGCTGCCTGTATTTTCAGTAGAATTTTTCTTTGAGAATAACATAATAATACAACTCCTAAGGCTGAGGTTAGCAGCCTTGACATTATCTTTATAAGCACCAAAACCAACCCGATTTTTTAATCAGGTTGGTTCGGTGGAAATTATTTAAGAATTAAGTATATTTTCTTATTAAGTATTTTGGCTGAAATTCAGCTTATTTATACTGCGTACTTATCTTAGAAAAACAAAAGTTTCGCTCAAGCCTTTTTAAAGGCTTGCAGGGTCGAGGGACGGAGTCCCTCGTAGGTTTTAAGGGCAACGCCCTTAACATTTTTTTGCTCCCTCATCGGTGGACTATGTCCACCGATTGGATTCTTTTGTTAGCAACATTAGTATTAAAGGCGGACAAAGTCCGCCTTTAGAAGGCAAGACAGGTTAAGGGCTTCGCCCTTAAAACCCACCAAAGGCTCTGCCTTTGGAATCCGCGAGCCTTTGAAAAGGCTCGAGCGAAACTTTTAAGTGTCTTAGGGAAAGTCTGCTAACTAATCGGTAGTTTCTTCAACCGCGTCAATATAAGTTAATTTAGAATGTCGAGCGAGGCTTGCCGAGCGATTCCGCGTCTTGACAGTGGCGGCTCGCCACCGATTCCGCGTCTTGGGAGTGGCGGCTCGCCGTGCTTATTCGTCTTTGCCGCAGCACTTCTTATACTTCTTGCCACTTCCGCATGGGCATGGGTCATTTCTGCCGATTCTCTGCTTTGCACTCTTAACAACAGTCTTTGAACGACCGTCTGAGCCATCAGCATTAGTCATGGTAGGCTCTGCAACCTGCTCACGATGTGTATACTTTTCAGCTATATTCTGAACATCTTTATCGGTAGTTTCAACCTCAACCTCAAGGTCAGCGGACATTGGCTCGCTGTCATCTTCATTTACAGCAGAAAGCTCATCAGATTCAGCCTTTGCAGCCATTGCCGCAGCTTGTGCATATGCAGCGGCTCTTGCACGACCTTCTGCTGCACGCTTGAGAGCAAGCTCACGAAGCTTTTTCTGTTCTTCCGTTTTCTCGTGAATTTTTCTTGGAATAACAAGAAGCATTTTGACAGTATCTTCACGGATAGATGCAATCATCTCATCAAACATATCGAAACCTTCCATTCGATACTCAACAACAGGGTCGTGCTGTCCGTATGCTCTTAGGCGGATACCACGCTTGAGTTCTTCCATAGCGTCGATATGGTCCATCCAGTAGCGGTCAACATTCTTGAGGAGATAGACACGCTCAATCTCACGCATTGTTTCCTCTGGAATGAGGGTTTCGTTTTCTTCATAAAGCTTTTGACCGTATTCTACAAGCTGGTTTCTGAGGTAATCTTTCTCGAGAGATTCAAATTCTTCATCGCTAAATTCGAGGAATTCTTTTTCTTTATCTTCATCGAGGAACCAACCTCTGAGATGCTCTCTAAGACCATCAAGATTCCAATGTTCTTTATCTTCACTTGAGAGATAAAGATTAACAGCAGATGTGATAACATCAGTAACCATCTTAAGAATAGTTTCACGAAGGTTTTCGCCATCGAGAACCTGGTCACGCTGACCGTAGATAATTTCACGCTGACGATTCATAACATCGTCAAACTGGAGAACATTCTTACGGATTGCAAAGTTTCTGGATTCGACCTTTTCCTGAGCGCTCTGAATAGCATTTGTGAGGAGCTTGTTTTCGATAGGCTCGTTATCTGGTACTTTCATAGTTTCCATAATCTTTGTAAGTCTGTCGCCCGCAAAGATACGGAGAAGTTCGTCATCAGCTGAAAGATAGAAACGGCTTGCACCCTTATCGCCCTGACGACCTGCACGACCACGAAGCTGGTTATCAATACGGCGAGATTCGTGACGAGCTGTACCCATAATGAACAGACCGCCAGCCTCTCTGACCTTTTCAGCCTCGGCATCGGTTTCTTTCTTATATTTAGCTTCAAGTGCTCTGAATGTTTCACGAGCCTTATTGATGTCTTCGTTATCAGTTTCTGCAAAACCTGTTGCTTCGACAATAAGCTCCTCTGGAATTTTCATCTTACGCATTTCAGATTTTGCGAGGTATTCGGCATTACCACCAAGGATAATATCAGTACCACGACCAGCCATATTTGTTGCGATAGTAACAGCACCGAGCTTACCAGCCTGTGCGATGATTTCAGCTTCTTTTTCGTGATATTTAGCATTGAGGACATTGTGCTTGATACCCTTTTTCTTGAGCAACGCACTGAGAACCTCGGACTTTTCGATAGAAATTGTACCAACAAGAACAGGCTGACCGTTTTTGTGAGCCTCCATAATATCCTCTATGAGAGTTTCAAACTTGCCTTGCTCTGTTTTGAAGATAGCGTCTGGGAGGTCGATTCTCTGGATAGGTTTATTTGTAGGAATTTCTACAACATCGAGCTTGTAAATTTCCTGGAATTCTGTTTCTTCGGTCATAGCAGTACCAGTCATACCAGAGAGCTTTTTATACATACGGAAGTAGTTCTGGAATGTGACAGTAGCAAGAGTTTTGCTTTCACGCTCAACCTTAACGCCTTCCTTAGCCTCGATAGCCTGATGCAAGCCTTCATTGTATCGTCTGCCATACATAAGACGGCCTGTGCTTTCGTCAACGATGATAACTTCTCCGTCCTTGACAACATAATCAATATCCTTACGCATAATGCCATGAGCCTTGATAGCTTGGTTTATATGGTGCTGATAGACAACATTTTCAGGGTCAGTGAGGTTTTCGATTCCAAAATATTCCTCAACTTTTTTGACACCGAGAGGTGTAAGAGTAGCTGTTTTAGCCTTCTCATCAACGATATAGTCTATGCCCTCTTGTTTGTAAAGCTCGTCATTATCTTCTTTGTTGTCGATTTCAACAAACTTCTTGCTGGTGAGCTTCTTAGCAAGCTTGTCAGCTCTCTCATACATATCTGTTGATTTATCACCAGGGCCTGAAATGATAAGAGGAGTTCTTGCTTCATCTATAAGAATGGAGTCAACTTCATCGACGATAGCGAAGGCGTGGCCACGCTGAACCTTTTGATTTTTATAGACAACCATATTATCACGAAGATAGTCGAAACCAAGCTCGTTATTTGTGCCATATGTAATGTCAGCGGCATAAGCTCTGCGGCGTTCATCATTAGAGGCATCATGAGTGATAAGACCAACGGTGAGTCCAAGAAAACGATAAAGCTTGCCCATCCATTCAGAGTCACGCCTTGCGAGGTAGTCATTGACTGTAACAATGTGAACGCCCTCACCTGTAAGACCGTTGAGGTATGCGGGAAGTGTAGCAACAAGAGTTTTACCTTCACCAGTTTTCATTTCACTGATTCTTCCCTGATGAAGAACTATACCACCAATAAGCTGTACAGGGAAGTGACGCATACCAAGAACACGGTCGCCAGCTTCACGACAGACAGCAAATGCCTCTGGAAGAATATCGTCGGTAGTTTCGCCGTTTTTAAGTCTTTCTCTGAACTTGTCGGACTGCTCACGAAGTTCTGCGTCAGTCATTTTTTTATATGTATCCTCTAAAGAAAGGATTTTGTCAACAATAGGGTTAATTCTTTTAAGCTCACGCTTACTATAATTTCCGAAAAAAGATTTTAGAAAGCTCATTATATCACCTCATAATTATTTCTTATACTCTTTGAAAGCCTTGAGAACATCTGATTTTCTTGTTTTGTTAAGCTCTTCACCCGAATTATCGGTATAAACCATGAGGTATTTTCCATTATCGGAAAGAGTGGCTTCTGTAGTCATTCCGAGAAGCTCAAATTTACCATCTTTCTTTACGCTTTCGATTGTTTTTTTAGCTTCATCATTGAGATTTTTAAGGTCGTATTCATAAAATTCTGCTGTTACTTGAGAGTTATTAAAAGTAAACATGTATCTATGACCAGCTTTTGCACCAATCATACCATATGACATTTCTGTTCCGTCCATATCTGGCAGGAAAGCTCTCTTTTTAAGATATTTCTCAAGTCCATCAAGGTTATCGTCATAGTCCTTTACCTTAACAGAATCCGCCTTAGGAACATTATCAGTTGAAAGAGCAGTAAGCTGAGTACCACTGCTTACACAGCCTGAAACTGAAAATACTATTGCGGCACAGAGAATAATTGGTAATATCTTTTTCATTTTAATCCTCCGAATTTAGTTTGTTTAAATCCGCTCGCTTAAATTAAGAAAGTTTACAGATTTATGGTATTTTTGCATACCACAAATAATTATAGCTTATTTATACAGATAGTGCAAGAAAATTTTGTAATTTACAAAATAAAAAAAGTGAACAATTAGAATAAATCTAACTGCTCACTCTGAAGTGTGGTGACCCGGACGGGAATCGAACCCGTGTTACCGCCGTGAAAGGGCGGTGTCTTAACCGCTTGACCACCGGGCCATATCTGGTAGCGGTAGTGGGACTTGAACCTACGACACTTCGGGTATGAACCGAATGCTCTAGCCAACTGAGCTATACCGCCATATTTTTTGCCGTTGAATAATCAGCTTGTTCATTATACAACGGCAAAAAGGATTTGTCAAGTACTTTTTCAAAAAAAATAAATAATTTTTTGAAATAAGGGGATTGCAAAAGATAATTAGTTATTGCGATGAACTGCGTTTGCCTTTTAGAGAAAGAGATGCTCAGGACTTTGCCCTTGGAATCTGCAAGCCTTTAAAAAGGCTTGAGCGAAACTTTAATTGTCTTGGCAGTGGTGGCTCACCGTTTCAAAATAAATGTTGTGATTTAGTAAGTTAATATTGGTATTACAAGCCAAGAGAAGTTTTGCGTAGGAGCTTTCTGGAGATGTGCTGTAAATCGGCAGACAACCAGCTTTTATAAGTTCGGCACTCGATTTATAATGCTCATTTTTATTTTTGCAAGGTGTGCAGTATACATCTATACCACGCTTATGGCAATTTTCAATCAATGTCAGCACGCTTCCCTTGCCAGCAGTACGGGCTGTACTTGAATGATAGGTCATAAGCAAAACCGCTCCTGTATCTTCACCTATTGCAATTTTGCTGAAATCAAGTCCTGGGTAAGGTCTGATAAAAACGACTTTTTTATTAAGCTTTAATTTTCCATTTAAGATGGGCTTGCGAGGGCTTTCTATTTCGGCTTTAGTGGGATTTATAGAAAGCTCTGTGAACTCGAATTTCTCGCCATTAACAAAGCCAAGCTCTTTACCACCAAAGCTTTGAAAAGTATCGGTTAAGCCGTCAGCCTCTAATATTCTTGTTGGCAGAAATACTCGACTTTTGCCGATTCTATCGCCGAAAACAGTAAAAGCACCCCTTGAAAAGCATTTAATAATAGAAACTGCGGAATGAAAATTATTTAAAGCATTGCTTCTTTCATCAAGAACGATATAATTAGAAGCAATTAGTACTATCGGAATAGGCAAATGGCAAAGGCACATCGAAAGCATTGCAGATGAATATGAAAGAGTATCACTTCCATGAGTTATGATAATTCCATCGAAACTGTTAATATTATATTCGAGAATGAAATTTATCATAGTTTCCCAATGTATAGGCTCGAGATTTTCGCTTGCGATATTTAAGGGCTGAACGAGGGTGAAATTGTCCCCTTTTCCATATTTTTCGCAGTATTTATCTATAAGCAACAAAGATGCTTTTTCATCAACATCAATTATTTCTCCGTCACTTATACTGCCAATCGTGCCACCAGTAAGAACTATCAGAACTTTAGCCATTTTACTGCCCTCCTGTCGATATATAACTTAGTATACCACCCGAAAGAAAAAACATCAATTATAAAGTAGGTAAGGTTATGGAAAATAAGATTATTACACACCCTTTAAAACCGATTTTTGATGAAAATTCGGCTGTTTTGATTCTTGGCACAATGCCTTCGCCAAAATCAAGAGAAAATAATTTTTATTATGGACACCCACAAAATAGATTTTGGCGAGTTTTATCAGCTATTTTTGGCGAAAAACTTCCTGAAAATAATAAAGAGCGAACTGCACTTTTATTAAAGCACAGAATCGCTCTTTGGGATGTTTTGGAATCTTGTGAAATCAAAGGTGCTGAGGATAGTTCAATTAAGAACCCTATACCGAATGATTTATCTCTTATTCTCGAAAGCTGTCATATAAAGGCTATTTTCACAACTGGAAAAAAAGCTTTTTCGCTTTATGAGAAATTATGCGAGCCGAAAACTAAAATTTCGGCTATTTCTTTGCCATCGACAAGTCCGGCTAATTGTCGGTTTACGCTTGAAAGGCTTATTGAAGAATATAGTGCTATTAAGGATTTCTTGGGTTAGTCTGTAATATAATATATATTTGGAGCTTTACAGGCTTTTAGGGTTTCTTCTGTTTTTGAGCCTTGTCGGCAATAAAAATCAATATTAATTATGGATAAATCATAAGACTCTAAAGAACTTATAGTATCTGGTAGGTCTATTCGTTTGATAGGTGTGTAATCCCCAAAAATGTCAAGATCAAAGGTTTTGAAGCTTGATAAAAGTGTAAAATGAGTGAGATTTGAGCAATCACTAAAAGTATTTGATTTTATATCTTGTACATATTTTGGAATAGTGATTTGTGTTAGACTTCGGCAAGATTGAAAAGCTTCCTCTCCTATCGTTAAAAGTCCGTCGGGAAGATGTATAGATTGTAAACTCTCGCAACTTCTAAAGGCAGTGTCACCGATTTCTGTTACACTACTTGGAATATCTATGCTTTTCAAGCTATTGCAACCTTCAAAAGCATCTTTTCCTATACTTTTTATGCTTTCAGGCAAACTAATACTGGCTAAATCTTCACAATCACAAAAGGCATAATCTTCAAGTATATCAGAACCTTTTAAAAGAGTTAATTTGTAGCCGTCCTTTGTGACACTATATTCATAATCTCCGTCCCATAAAAATCTTAATGAAAATTCTGTATATTCACCTGTGACAGGGTCTTGATATCTATCGTGCAAGACTCGTTCTCTGCTTTTTTCTTCGTAGGACATTTCTTGAACTGGGGAATTTTCAGGTGCATTAATGTTAGAAATCCAATTAAATATGGCGGTTAAAATTTTCAAGACTATTATTATTGTAATTATAATTCCAATAATGATTGCTGCTACGATACCAGCCTTTTTAGTTGTTTCTTTATCTAATTTGACAGGCTTCTTTTTTAGAATATCAAGAGTATGCTCATCAGTATAAAATTCTGCTACACTTTCTCGCTCAACTCTATGTTCTTTGAAATTCAAGGCATTTGTGCAGGTTTCAACAAGATTTGGTGGAGGATTTGTCTTATGGCTTAGCTGTTCGGCACGCCGAAAAATCGTTGGCAAAAATGAAGGTGTGGGATAACTTCTTTTACCAGTTTCTTTTTCCATTTGCAGCTCTATATCGCTATTGGCTTGGCAGATTATGTGTTTAACACAGGCTAAGGTAATACCCATATACTTTGCCATACGCTCTAATGGCACATCTCTATAATATAATAATGTTAAACATAATCTTGCGCTATCTAACAGTTGCTTGAAAATATCTATGATTTTAGAAGTAAATTCAGGCTTAGCATATTCACTGACAACATCAAGGGGAATTTTATCATAATTTTCCATTTGCTCATCAAATTTATTTGCTAAATCTTCTTTATTGTCAAATATAGGTGCATTACTATATGATGTAATAATAATCACACTTTGCTTAATGATTATCCTATCTAAAAGCTCATTTGCTTTTTCATCATCTTTTGGCAGTGGAATTGACATATATATTTTATTATAAATTGAAAAATATAGCTTATTAGCTAATTCAGAATTTGGGCAGATAAGATTGGCTAAAAAGAAAATAACATTATTGGTTTTGTTATAGATGTCTTCAAATTCGAGCATATCCGAGGTCATGAAATTATTATTTGGAGTTTGTTTCATATAAAAACACCACTTTCATATATTTTAATTAATTTTAATTATATCATACTAAATAAAGCTATACAACTGATATATTATAAAATCTTAGATTATATAGGTAAAAACTTTTGAGCGTTATGTAAATAGTATATATTTTACTTGATATTGTGTGTGAGTGTATGGTAAAATGAAATAATAATCGAAAATAATTAAAAACACTTATCTCGTTAGAAGAATTTTATATATTTTTCTAAATGAAGCTATCAGAATGACGGGAGCGGAATATGAAATTTTTATCATGGAATGTAAATGGTATAAGGGCTTGTCTTGGCAAGGGCTTTATTGAGTCGGTTCTTGCGGAAAATCCTGATTTTATATGTATACAGGAAACTAAAATGCAATTAGGACAGGCTACTATTGAGCTTGATGGCTATGAGCAATTCTGGTGCAGTGCGGAGAAAAAAGGATATTCGGGAACGGCAATATTCGCAAAGCATAAGCCTCTTTCTGTAACATATAACGGTATGGATATAGAAGAACATTCCCACGAGGGTAGAATGATAACCCTTGAATATGAAAATTTTTACCTTATAAATGTATATGTGCCAAATTCACAAGACGGCTTGAAACGAATTGATTACCGTATGCGTTGGGAGGACGATTTGCGTAAGTATCTTATTGAGCTTGATAAGAAAAAGCCTATTATTCTCTGCGGGGATATGAATGTCGCACACAAAGAAATAGACCTTAAAAATCCTAAGACAAACCGTGGAAATGCTGGTTTTTCTGATGAAGAACGAGGAAAAATCGGTGAGCTTCTTGGTGCGGGCTTTATAGATACTTTCAGATACTTACACCCAGATGAAACGGGTATATACAGTTGGTGGTCATACAGAGCAAGAGCAAGGCAGAATAATGCGGGTTGGCGTATTGACTATTTTATCGTATCAGACAGGATTAAGCAGAATATTACTTCTGCAAATATTCTGACAGAGGTTCTCGGAAGCGACCATTGCCCTGTTACTTTGGAGCTTGATATTTAATTAAAGGTCTTGGTAGAGGTGGCTTCATAGGTGATTACCTTTTAAAACTGCAAGCTTTTAATTTTAAAAATTTAGAGGCAAAAAAGATGATTTAACATAATTTTGCTGATAAAGATATTGCTAAGGAGCGTATTATATATGATTGAAGTAAAAAATCTGGTCAAAAATTATGGGAGGCAGACGGCTCTTGACGGAGTTACTTTCTCCGTTAAGGACGGCGAAATTTTAGGCTTTCTCGGACCTAACGGTGCAGGAAAATCTACTACAATGAATATCATTACAGGATATATATCCGCAACAGACGGAACTGTGCTTATTGATGGTATTGATATTCTTGAAGAACCAAAGAAGGCTAAATCTAAGATTGGATATTTGCCTGAGATTCCGCCTGTTTATGGCGATATGACGGTTGAAGGCTATCTTAAATTTATGTTCGATATAAAAAAATTAACCTTGCCAAAGAAAGAACATATCTTAGAGGTTTCTAAGCTTGTCGGTGTTGATAAGGTCAGCAACCGTCTTATTAAGCATCTTTCTAAGGGTTATCGTCAGCGTGTTGGTTTTGCTCAGGCTTTATTGGGAAATCCGCCTGTGCTGATACTTGATGAACCGACTGTTGGTCTTGACCCGAACCAGATTATCGAAATGAGAAACCTTATTCGCAAGCTCGGCAAAAAGCATACAGTTATTCTGTCATCTCATGTTTTGTCAGAGGTTCAGGCAACCTGCGATAGAATTGTTGTTATCAATAAAGGCAAGATTGTGGCTGATGATATGAAGGACTCTATGACCTCAAGAGCGGCTGATAACAAGCTTGTTGCTGTTATTGAGGGCAGAGAACAAGGAGTTATTTCTGCTATACGCAATATTTCGGGCGTAGTGAATGTTAGAAAAACTGGTGAGCCTGAGCATGGCTGTGGTGAATATACAATAGAATGTAAAGATGAAGCGGATATTCGCAGAGCCTTATTTAAAACTATGGCAACACAATCTATGCCGATTCTTATGCTTCATAGAGATGAATATTCCCTTGAAGATGTATTTATCAAGCTTACACAGGGCAAAGGAGGAGATAAATAATGGGCGCAATATTCAAAAGAGATTTTACATCATATTTCAATTCGGCAATAGGCTACATAACTATGGCTGTATTTTTCTTTTTCAGCGGATTATATTTCTATACGACTTGCTTATATACAAAGACATCAGATATGTATTATGTTTTTCAATCTATGTTTTTGGTTATAATGTTTGTTATACCGCTTTTCACAATGAAGCTTTTCAGTGAGGAAAGAAAACAGAAAACCGACCAAGCTTTGCTTACTTCGCCGATAAGCATAACAAGAATAGTTATAGGCAAATATCTTTCTGCAATAGCAATGTTTGCAATATGCTTATTGATATTTGTTGTTTTTGAGATAATTCTTGCTTTTATAGCAACACCTTCGGTAGGAGTTATATTCGGAAATATTCTCGGACTTCTCCTTCTCGGAAGCTCACTCATATCAATCGGTATATTTGTTTCATCTCTTACAGAAAGTCAGGCTGTTGCGGCACTTGTTACTTTTGCGATTGAGTTTGTTATAAATATTTTAGATTCATTTGCTTCAACAGTTTCAAATGATTTCCTCAAGAATTTACTTCTTGCATTCTCATTCCGAACAAGATATAACAATTTTGCACTTGGCCTTATTAACCTTGCAGATATGATATTCTATCTGAGCGTTACGGCACTATTCCTGTTCCTGACAATAAGAGTTATTGATAAACGCCGTTGGAGCTGATTTAATCCATGCAGAACTCAGAAAGGTGATGAATATTTATGAACAATGATGAAAATAAAAAGGAACTTTCTGCCGAAGAAATTATCGAAGCAGAAAAGCCTGAAACAGAAAAAATTGAAATAAATAGTAAGTCGGAAGTTAAAGCTTATAATACAAATAGTGATGGGCAAAACTCAAAGAAGAAAAAAACTAAATCTCCTAAAGCACCAAGACAAAAGATGTCTAAGGCAAGATTTAACCACACTATTGGGGCATTGGTGATAACCGCAGTTGTACTTGTTGCGACTATTTTGCTGAATGTTGTTGTTTCGCTTATGTCGGATAAGCTGCCAGGAATGAGCATAGACCTTACAAGTAAAGGTGCGTTTCAGCTTTCTGAAACTTCAATAAAGCTTGCACAAAATGTTAAGAAGGATTTGAAGATTACTTTCCTTGATGATAAGCAATCTTATCGTTCAAAGGCAAGCTCGAATACATACTATGCACAGGTTATGGCTATTGCTGAGGAATATGGCAAGTATAACAATAAGATTTCTGCGGAATATATCAGCATAGTTGATAATCCTAATTTTGAAAATAAATATCCGCAGGAAACTCTTAGTGCAGATAATATTATTGTTTCTTGTGGCGATAAGTATCGTATACTCGACCAATACGATATTTTTAATGTCAAGAGCTATTACAGCACATACAGTTATATTGCCTCATCAAAGGCTGAGGAGGCTTTTGATGGTGCTATTCTTTCGGTGACAAGTACAGAAAGCACAAAGCTTGCGATTGTTGAAGATAATTCAACAGAAGATTTCACATATTTTAAGAATATTCTTGAACAGAATAACTATGAGCTTGTCAGCGTAAAGCTTGAACAGGAAGATATTCCGAAAGATGCTAAGATGCTTATAGTTTTTACACCTGAAAAGGATTTCTCAAAGACAGCTGCAAAGAAAATTCGCACATATCTTGAGAATAACAAAGAATATGGCAAGAATATGCTCTATATTCCAAGCTCAAAGACTTATAAAACGCCAAACCTTGATGAGGTTCTTTCTGATTGGGGAATTACAGTTGGTGACGGACTTGCATATGAGCTTGAGAGCAGTTCAGTATATGGCAGAAATATGTATGATGGAATACTTTGCTATATGGGAAGCAATGCTTTTACTTCAAAATTTGATGATAATTCCGCTCCTGTTATTTCCTCTTATGCAAGACCGATTACACTTGATTCCGATGCAGAAACTCAATCCTTGCTTCAATATTCTTCTAAGTCGGGAGTTTGTCCGAGTGATGCAGATGATTCTTACGATTTCACAGGTAATGCAAAGGGAAATATAATTATTGCTGGTTATGGTGTAAACGGAATTTTTGCTAATGATAAAAAGAGCAGTGATAAGATTTCAACAGTTTTTGTATTTGGTTCATCGACAATGTTTGAAAAGACAATTCTTGCTTCAACATATAGCGACCAAAAATATATACTTGCTATGCTGAGTGAATCTTGTGGCAGAGTAAACCAAGAGATATCAGTTGAGGCGAAAGAGCTTACACAATATGATGTTCAAATAGATAATAATTCGGCATCAGTTATTGGCTTAGTTTGCTATGTCGGTTTGCCGATAGCGGTTATATGTGCAGGCTTGATAGTATTTGTAAAGAGAAGAAATAAATAAAATTTTCATTACCCGAACTGATATGGTTCGGGTAATTTTTATATTATTTGTAGAATTTTTACAGAACTGCTTAAAAATATAAAAGAGAGATATAGACAAAATAAGGCAAATGGATTTATAATATTGTTTAAAAGCAGATTTTAATATATGGGAGAAATTGCTAATGAAAAGCGATTTTATAAAAAATTTTTTAAAAACAGCTCAACCGATAGTTAATCGAATACCATTGATGAACCAAAGGTCGTATCAAACGACATTTTTCACGCTAAAACCTCTACCCTCTGATGTAATATATGATGAGATAGAGGACTTTTCGTATAAAGCAGAATGGGTAATACCTCCTGAGGAGGACCCCGAAAAGGTAATTTTCTATACGCACGGCGGTGGCTATGGTATGGGAGATTTAATTTCATCAAGGGCATTGATTGCACCAATCGCAAAAAAGACAGGAATACGAGTTTTTTCGTTTGAGTATCGTCTTGCTCCGGAACATCCCTTCCCTGCCGCCTTCGATGATGCAAAGAAAGCTTATGAATATGTTCTTGGACAAGGATATTCCCCAGGAAATATTATTGCCTTTGGAGAATCAGCAGGCGGAGGCTTGGCGGTTTCTAATATTCTTAGGCTTATTGCAGAGGGAAAGGAAGCTCCTAAGTGTCTTGTGACTATTTCACCTTGGAGCGACCTCACTGCAACTGGTCAGACATATTTCCTCAATGAAGATAAAGACCCATTATTGCGTGGAAAATATCTGAAAAGACTTGCGGATTCATATGTCGGAGATGATTCGCCACTTAACCCTTATATCTCCCCCGCCTTTGCAAGCTATGATGATAGATTTCCACCGACACTTATTCAGGCTGGCAGTGACGAGGTTTTGCTTGATGACTCAAAGCTTCTTTATAATGCTATGAAAGATGGCGGAGTTGATGTCGATATAGAAATTTATCCGAAGATGTGGCATGTCTTTCATATCTGGCAGATTGAGGAATCAGATAAGGCAATTACTGCGATTGACGAATTTATTAAAAGAAAGGTGTAGCTTATGGCTGACACAAGAAAAGCGTGGTATCGCTTAGATAATGCCGCAAAAATATATCCTGCTGTAAGAACTCAGAAATGGTCTGGAAATTTCAGGGTTTCTGTAAGCTTAAAAGAAAAAGTTGATATGAAAATTCTTGAAAAGGCTCTTGCTGATACGGCGGAAAGACTTGTTAGCCTTAGGTTGAACTTACACAGAGGATTCTTTTGGTATTATTTAGAGGATAGCGGTGAGAGTGTAAAAGCAACTGAAGATGTGCGAAATCCTTGTGCGAGATTCGGCGGAAAACGCAATCGAGAAAAGCCCTGCCGTATTCGTGTTTATGAAAATAGAATTGCACTTGAGATTTTTCATGTACTTGCGGACGGCACAGGTGCTATGAATATCCTCAAAACGCTTACTGCACGATATATTACGCTTAAATATGGCGAAAAGATTCCTGCGGAGAATGGTATTATTGATATTAATTCTGAACCTGATAAAGAGGAAATGGAGGACGCATTTAAGCGTTATGCGAGATTTAAGGCGGTTAAAAGCCGTCAGGAGCTAAAGGGCTATCATTTTAAGGGAACTAAGCTAAAACCGCATGATATAAATATTATTACTGGGCTTATGTCGGCAAGTCACATACACTCTATTTCTAAATCTTATAAGGTTACTGTGACCGAATTTATAACAGCACTTATGATTTATTCGTTTATGCAGTGTCAGAGCGAAAGTAAATGCTATGTTGAAAAGCCTGTGAAAATCAGCGTTCCGATAAATCTTAGGAAGATTTATCCGAGCAAAACTTTAAGGAATTTTGCGTTATATATAAATCCTGGAATAGAGCCGAGATATGGAGAATTTACCCTTGAGGAAATTATTGAAGATGTTCACCATTTTATGAGAATGAATAACAAGGAAAAGTATCTCAATGCGATTATGTGTAAAAATCTTAGTGATGAGATGAACCCTATAACAAGAGTTGTTCCTCTTTTTATAAAAAATATTGTTATGAGAATTGCCTTTAATATGTATGGAGAAAATCTGGTTTCTTCTACTTTTTCAAATCTTGGTATGGTAAAGGTTCCTGATGAAATGGGAAAATATATAGACCATTTTGATTTTGTCTTTGGTCGCTTTAAGCGTGATATGCCAAGTGTTGCTGCGGCAAGCTTTGGAGATAAGCTTTGCATTTCGTGGAGCAGTGGAATTGTAGAAAAAGATGTTGAACGCAGATTTTTTACGGAATTGGTAAAAATGGGTGTTCATGTTAAGCTTGAGAGCAATTTTTATCCTATAAATAATTGAGGAAAGGAAGCTTTTGAATGTCTTATTGCGTAAACTGCGGGGTAGAGCTTAATTCAAATGAAAAGCGTTGTCCGCTTTGCTCAACACCTGTAATAAATCCGAATATCGACAACAAACAAATGGATTTGCCACCGTATCCGCCGAAAAGTGAATTTATAGTTGAAAGAAAAATTAAGAATACAACTGCTTTGTTGATTTCAGTAGTGCTGTTAGTTCCTCTCTTAGTATGTCCATTATGCGATTATCTTGTAACTGGGAATATCTCATGGTCACTATATGCGATTTTGGGAATAGTGCTTGGATGGATATTGATAGTCCCGCCTATAATCATGCGTCATGATATAATAATAAAATGTGCTTGGCTGGATTTTTTCTCGATACTATTATTCCTATATTTAGTAAATATGATTACACCGACAAAGTCAGATTGGTTTGATGCCCTTTCTTTGCCAATAGTGTGTTTACTGATGATTATGCTTATGATTATATTGATATTGTGCAAGATTTTTCGTCCAAGACCTATAACTATAATTGCTTTATCAATCTTTATGCTTGGGTTATTTACTGTGGCGGTTGATATTTTTACAAATCTATTCTTAGGCAAGGGGATTACAGCTTATTGGTCTTTGCCAGCTATAATTGCTTGTACGGCAATAACAATATTGTTATTGGTAGTTTCAAGACTGGCTAAGTTGAAAGCTATAATCAGAAAAAAGATGCATATTTAATGGAAATTTAAGTTAAAATTAAGGTTGGGATAATATAATCTTAGACATTAAGAGGAACAACAAAGATTTTGTTGTTAATTTAGATTACTTCGGCACTATTGCTGCAAAATACACCCCTTCAAAAAGCCTATGGTTAAAACCACAGGCTTTTTTGTTTTTTGGTTGCACTGACTATATAAAATGTGATATAACTAAATTATAAGATAGTAGTAAGTTACCCTAAGATACTTAAAATTTAGGCGGAGTGCCTTCGCTCTCAAGACGCGGAATCGCTCGGCGAGCCTCGCTCGACACTCGCAAGGTAAGTTTGTTGACGCGGTTGGATAAACTACCACTTAGCTAACAAACTATCCTTAGACACTTAAAGTTTAGGTCAAGCCTTTTCTACACCAGCTTTGCTGGTGAAAACTGCTTGCGGTTTCCAAAGGTAGTCACCTACGGCAGAGCCTTTGGTGGGTTTTAAGGGCGAAACCCTTAACCTGTATTTCTTTCTAAGTGCGAACTTTGTTCGCACTTTAATTACTAATGTTGATAACGATAGAAAATTAAGCGGTGGACGAAGTCCACCGCTTTAGGAGCAAAGAATGTTAAGGGCTTTGCCCTTAAAACCCATGAGGGACTCCGTCCCTCAACCCTGCGAGCCTTTGAAAAGGCTCGAGCGAAACTTTTAATTGTCTTGGGAAAATTTGCTAACTAATCGGTAGTTCATTGGTAATTTCGTTATCCGCGGTAACAGATTTCCCTAATCAACTACGAGCGAGACTTGTCGAGCGATTCCGCGTCTTGACAGCGGCGGCACGCCGTCTCGAGCGAAACTTTTTAGTGTCTAAGATATGTGCATTAGCTAATTGGGAGTTCATTGGTGATTATTTCATTAGAGTCTTATGTGGAAATGGGGTAGGAAATATGTCACTTTTTAGTATGAAAATTACAGAGTTGCCAAAAATTGGGCCTAAAACAGCCACACTCTATGAAAGGCTTGGTGTTCATTCTGTCGGCGAGCTTATCAGAATGTATCCGAGAACATATGAGGATTTGAGTAATCCCGTTTCTATTTCTGAGGCTCAATCTGGCGAAACAGTCTGCATAAAGGCTCATATTGTAGGAAACAATCCGCCTGTAAGAGTTCGTGGAGGTATGATTATCTATAAGATTACTGTCAGCGATGACGAAAGTCAGATGACAATTACTTTTTTTAATCAACAGTATATGTATGATAAATTAAAGTATGGCGGAGAATTCCTGTTTTATGGCGTATTTAAGAAAAATATAAATAATTTTGAGATGGCATCACCTGTTGTTTTATCGACAGAAAGTGATGCGATAATTCACCCTATATATAAACAAACTGGTACGCTGACTTCACGCAAAATAGAAGTTGCTATGCGTGAGGCCTTAAAGTGTTTGCCCGAAAAAACAAACGACCCTATTCCAGAAAATATAAGAGAGGAATTTGGGCTTTGCTCACTTGATTTTGCAATAAGAAATATACACTTTCCAGCGGATATAAAAGCTCTCGAAACCGCTAAAAAGCGACTTACCTTTGAGGAACTTCTTGTGCTTCAGCTTGGAATGATTTTTAGAAAAAATTCCGTAAAAAAAGAAACCCCTCATAAAATTACTCAGGATTTTACGGAGGATTTTTATAAGCTATTGAGTTTTTCGCCGACATCAGCACAAAAAAGAGCGATTTCGGAATGTATATTAGATATGAAAACTGACAAGCCTATGACCAGATTGGTTCAGGGAGATGTTGGCTCAGGAAAAACGGCTGTCGGTGCTGCTTGTTGCTATACAGCGGTAAAGAACGGACTGCAATGTGCTTTTATGGCTCCGACAGAGCTTCTTGCAACACAGCACTATAATTCTCTTTGTCAGCTTTTTGAAAATAGCGGAATAAATATAGCACTACTTACAGGCTCGCTCACAGCAGCTAAAAAAAGAGCTGTGTATTCAGCGTTGAAAAGTGGTGAAGTTGATATAGCCGTCGGAACTCACGCTTTATTTTCAAAGGGAGTGGAATTTAATCGGCTTGGACTTATTATAACAGACGAACAGCACCGTTTTGGTGTTGCGCAAAGAGCCGAACTTCTTGAAAAGGGCGAAAGTCCGCATTTGCTTGTTATGTCGGCAACGCCTATTCCGAGAACACTTGCACTTATGATTTTCGGCGATTTGGATTTATCCATTCTTGATGAGCTTCCGCCCGGCAGACAGAAAATTTCTACATATTTAATAGATTCAACAATAAGACCTCGTGCATTGAACTTTATGAAAAAGCATATCAATAATGGCAATCAATGCTATATTGTTTGTCCGCTTGTTGAGGAAAATGATACCAATATGGCAAGCGTTGAGGAATATGCTGAAAGACTGAAAGACACTGCTTTAGGCTCTTGCAGAATTGCTGTTTTGCATGGTAAAATGAAAACCTCTAAAAAAGACGAGATTATGACGGAGTTTAAGAATGGAAATATTGATGTTCTTGTATCAACAACCGTAATCGAGGTCGGCGTTGATGTGCCTAATGCTGTTATTATGATGATTGAAAATGCGGAAAGATTCGGACTTTCACAGTTACATCAGCTTAGAGGCAGAGTTGGTCGTGGAACGGTGAAAAGCCACTGCATACTTGTTTCTGATGCACAGAACGAAGGAACTCTTGAACGCTTGAAGATTATGTGTAAGACGAATGATGGTTTTAAGCTTGCGGACGAGGATTTGCGTATGCGTGGGCCAGGTGATTTCTTTGGTTCAAGACAGCATGGATTGCCCGATTTGAAGATAGCAGGGCTTTCGAGTATGGTTTCTATAAATGATGCAAAAGAGGCCGCCGAAATGATTATTGCAGATGACCCGACGCTTTCCGAAAAACAGCATAAACCACTTGCTTTTGAGGTTAAGAGATTGTTTTCAAGCGTTGGCGGTACGCTGAATTAAGATTTATTTTTTATAAAGGTGATAATATGAAAATCAGAAAAGCTGATATAAACGATGTTGAAAAAATGCTTGAAATATATAACTATGAGGTTGTAAATGGAGTTGCGACTTTAGATATAAAGCCAAAAGTTCTTGAGGAATGGACGGTGTGGTTTAATAAGCATAGCAACAATCACCCTATAATTGTAGCTGAAGATGATGAAGTTATGGGTTATGCCTCTTTATCAGAATATCGTGAAAAAGAGGCTTATAGCTCAACGGTTGAATTGTCGGTATATGTTGGTCACGAATATAGAAATCGTGGAGTTGCAACGGAGCTTATGAAAAATATTATTGAAATTGCAAAAAATGACGATACTATACATATGATAGTTTCTGTCATAACCAGCGGAAATGAGGCAAGTAAAAAGCTTCATAAGAAGTTTGGCTTTAATTTTTGCGGAACGATACACGAGGTCGGCTATAAGAAAGGAAAGTTTCAAGATATAGATAATTATGAATTGATATTATCAGAGAGAATTTAGTTAATGCACTTCCCTAAGATACTCAAAAGTTTAGGCCAAGCCTTTTTAAAGGCCTGACCTAAACTTTTAAATGTATTAGATGAGCTTGTTAGCCAATCGGTAGTTCATTGCTAATCTCTTCGACTGCGTCAATAATATTCGTTTATCAATGTCGAGCGATTCCGCGTCTTGACGGCGGAGGCACTCCGCCTTGACCTAAATTTTAAGTGTCTAAAATAAGTGTATTAGCTAAGCGACATTTTTAGAAAATTTAATCAAGAAAATCCTTTAATTTCTTACTTCTACTTGGGTGACGAAGCTTTCTCAATGCCTTAGCCTCTATCTGTCTGATACGCTCACGAGTAACATTAAACTCCCTGCCAACCTCTTCAAGTGTTCTTGAACGGCCGTCCTCAAGTCCAAAACGCAAACGCAAAACCTTTTCTTCTCTTGAAGTCAAGGTCGAAAGAACATCAGATAGCTGCTCTTTCAATAATGTATGTGACGCTGCGTCCTGTGGTGCTGGTGCATCATCATCAGGTATGAAATCTCCAAGGTGGCTGTCCTCCTCCTCACCAATAGGTGTTTCGAGAGATACTGGCTCTTGTGCTACCCGCATAATCTCTCTTACCTTATCAACCGGCATATCAAGCTCTGCTGCAATATCATCTGCTGATGGCTCGTGTCCATTTTGGTGCAAAAGCTGGCTTGAAACCTTCTTAACCTTATTAATAGTTTCAACCATATGAACAGGTATACGGATTGTTCTTGCCTGGTCTGCAATAGCCCTTGTTATTGCCTGACGAATCCACCATGTTGCATAGGTTGAAAACTTAAAGCCCTTTGTATGGTCGAACTTCTCAACAGCCTTGATAAGTCCGAGGTTGCCCTCTTGTATAAGGTCGAGGAACTGCATACCTCTGCCAAGATAACGCTTTGCTATACTTACAACAAGCCTGAGGTTAGCTTCTGAAAGGCGTTTCTTTGCGGCCACATCGCCCTGTGAAATTCTTATCGCAAGGTCAACCTCCTCATCTGGCGAGAGCAACGGAACTCGTCCGATTTCTTTAAGATAAATCTTAACTGGGTCATCAATAGAAACACCATCTGGTGCTGGTTCGGAATCATCATCGCTATTTTCGTTTATGTTTAAATCATCAAGAGATAAATCCTCTGTATCCTCTATAATCTCAATTCCATTAGATTCAAGTGCGTCATAGATTTTTTCTATCTGCTCTGGGTCTAATTCATCACCAAGAACATCAAGTATCTCCTTACTTGAAAGCTGACCCTTTGACTTTCCTAAGTCAAGAAGCGTTTTAAGTGGATTTGCCGGCTTCTTATCCTGTTGCTGTAATGTACTCATATTTTTGTCCTCCTACTTTTTTCTTTCCCTCAATTTTTTGAAATATTCCAACATTTCTTCATCACTGGCTGATGCTGCTTTCTCTGGAGAAATTTTCTCTTTCTCTTCAAGCAGAATATCAATATATTCTTGAATCGCCCGTTTCGGATTATTTTCTCGTGGACGAGATGATAAAATCGAAGTAATGCTACTCATCTCATCAGCGGTGAAAGCCTCCGATATATCCATAGGCGAAACTGAACGCATTTCCTTAACCCTCTCAAGCAAAACGCTGAAAACTCGCTTATTAAATGAAGTGACGAACGAGTCCGCAGAAATCCTTGACATTATAGTATCCGCAAGGTCTGGGTTATTTATAAGTATAGCAATTATTGCCTCCTCTGCATTTGCAGCACGAAGATTTCTATGCTTTTCGGGGTTTATCCTGTCATTAGCGGCAGAGGTTTTAAGCTGTATGTTTCTTATTCGCTCTTTACTTTCTTTTCTGAAGGAACGCTTTCTATATTTTTCAATTTCATTCTTAATAGATGATTTAGAAACAGAAAGCTCCTCGGCAAGCTCTCCTGCATAAACATCTGCATCAATATCGCTGTTAAGTTCAGCAAGAAGTCTGGCACATTCATTAAGAAAGCTTATTCTCTGTTCGGGGATTTGCGTATCATATTTCTTGCGGACCTTCTGTATCTGATAGCGAACATCGTTTCCGCTTGATTCAAGAAGCTTTCTGAATCTTACTGGTCCTTGTTCGCCATATGAGCGGATAAATTCATCAGGGTCTTTTCCACTTGGAACGGTAATTATTCTTATGTCGATACCCGTCGGACGAAGTATCCCGATTGCACGAGAAGTTGCCTTTTGACCCGCCTCATCGGCATCATAGCATATTGCAACCGTATCGCAATAGCGTTTTATAATCATTGCCTGTTCGGTTGTAAGAGATGTTCCGAGCGTAGCAATGGCATTCTGAAAGCCTGCTTGATGAAGTGCGATAACATCCATATAACCCTCGCACAGAATAAGCATATTTTCTCCGACATTTTTTGCAAAGTTAAGTGCAAAAAGATTTGAGCTTTTCTTAAACACAGGCGTATCTGATGTATTAAGATACTTAGGCTTTTCATCAGACATTATTCTTCCGCCGAATGCGATTACATTTCCTCTTACATCAATTATCGGAAACATAACTCTGTCAAAAAATCTATCCATTGTATGACCGCTTCTTGTTGTAAAAGCTAAGTTTGCACTGACAAGCTCAGAATCCTTAAAGCCCTTTGCTCTAAGATAATTGACAAGTGCAAAGCGTGACGGTGGCGAATATCCTAAGCCAAAATGCTTTATTGTTGCCTCGGATAAAGCTCTGCCACGCAAATATGAAAGTGCGTGTACACCGTCTTGCGAATACAAAGCCTTATGAAAAAATCTTGCCGCCTCACGATTTGCCTCGAAAATGCGTTTTCTAAGCTCACTCAAACCTTTAGATTGTGTATCTGTCGGTATTTCAAGCCCTGCACGAGAGGCAAGAAGCTTTACTGCGTCAATATAATCAAGGTTTTCTATACGCTTAATAAAAGTTATCACATCTCCGCCTACGCCACAGCCAAAGCAATGAAAAAAGCCGTTTTCAGGTGAAACGCTGAATGAAGGCGTTTTTTCGCTATGGAAAGGGCAAAGTCCGACGAGATTTCGACCTACTCTTTTCAAATTTACATATGATGATATAACATCTGCAATATCTGTTCTTAATTTTAGTTCCTGTAAAAATTCATCAGGTAACGGCATAATAATCACCCCCTTATTTTAAATATCTATCCTTTTTGTTACATTCTTTACTATAAAAATCCAAGAACATACCCTTGTATAATATAATACGCAATAAATTTCAAAATCCCTACAAGCTTTTTGAAAAAACTTAATAAAATTTAAAAACAGAAAGTTTTCAACAAAGCAAAAAACCTGCGGTGTGCTGTCCGCAGGTTTCTTTAAAAACGAGGTTTGAAAAAAGGTTTGTTATTAAAACAAAAAAATTAGAAAGGAAAGAAAAAATCTTAGCAAGTTGTTTTCCTCTTGCTGATATAAATATTACTCTTAATACCTTAAATTTACTTAAAGTTACGGTTAACAATTTATGAACTATTAACACCGATTAGCTAATGCATTTCCCCAAGAAACTTAAAAGTTTTGCTCAAGCTTTTTCAAAAGCTTGCAGGGTTGAGGGACGGAGTCCCTCATGGGTTTTAAGGGCAACGCCCTTAACATTCTTTGCTCTCTAAGCGGTGGACTTTGTCCACCGCTTAATCTCTTTTGTTGACAACATTAGTCAAAAAGGGGCGGACATTGTCCGCCCCTTTAGGGAGTAAGAGATGTTAAGGGCTTCGCCCTTAAAACCCACCAAAGGCTCTGCCTTTGGAATCCGCGAGCCTTTGAAAAGGCTCGACCGAAACTTTTAATTGTCTTAGAGAAATTTATTAACCAATCGGTAGTTCATTGCTAATTTCTTCGACCGCGTCAACCATCTTCCCTAATCAACTACGAGCGAGACTTGTCGAGCGATTCCGTGTCTTGGGAGCGGCGGCTCGCCGCCTCGACCGAAACTTTTAATTATCTTAGAGAAATTTATTAACCAATCGGTAGCTCATTGCTAATTTCTTCGACCGCGTCAACCATCTTCCCTAATCAACTACGAGCGAGACTTGTCGAGCGATTCCGCGTCTTGGGAGCGGCGGCTCGCCGCTTTTAATTGTCTTAGGAAAGTTTTTAAATCTTATTCCAGTTCAAACGCACCTGTATACAATCTATAATACTGTCCGTGCTGTTTTATCAAATCCTCGTGGCTTCCTCGCTCAATAATTCTTCCTAATTCAAGAACCATTATTACATCTGAATTTCTTACAGTTGAAAGCCTATGTGCTATGACAAATACTGTTCTGCCATACATAAGCCCGTCCATTCCTCGCTGTACGATTTCTTCTGTTCTTGTATCAATCGAACTTGTAGCCTCATCAAGAATCATAACAGGCGGGTCTGCAACTGCCGCTCTCGCAATAGATAAAAGCTGTCGCTGTCCTTGTGAAAGGTCTGAACCACTACCTGAAATAACTGTATTGTAGCCATCTGGCAAATGTCTGATAAAACCGTCCGCATTAGCAAGCTTTGCGGCAGCTATACATTCCTCATCGCTTGCATTAAGATTACCGTAGCGGATGTTATCCATAACTGTTCCTGTAAACAAATTAACATCTTGCAAAACTATACCAATAGAACGGCGGAGGTCGCTTTTCTTGATTTTGTTTATGTTAATGCCATCATAGCGAACCTTACCGTCTGCAATATCATAAAATCTATTGATAAGGTTTGTTATAGTTGTTTTGCCTGCACCAGTTGCACCAACAAAGGCAACCTTTTGCCCAGGTTCGGCATAAAGTGTTATGTCGTGCAAAACTATCTTGTCTTCAACATAGCCAAAATCTACATCGTGAAGCTCTACTTTGCCCTCAAGTTTTGTATAGGATACTGTTCCATCTGAATGTGGGTGTTTCCAAGCCCATATTCCTGTACGCTCCTCAACTTCAACGAGTTCATCATTTTTGCCATACTTTACATTGACAAGAGTTACATAACCATCATCAACCTCTGATTCTTCGTCCATAAGCTCGAAAATTCTCTCTGCACCTGCAAGAGCCATAATAACTGCATTGAGCTGTTGGGAAATCTGTCCCATAGGCTGTGTGAATGACTTAGAAAGCTGTAAGAATGATGCAATAGCACCAAGCGTAATTCCACCAATTCCATTAACAGCGAAAACACCGCCGATTATCGCAATAAGAATGTACTGAACATTACCGAGATTATTCATAACCGGCATAAGAACATTCGCAAACATATTTGCGGCTGCGGAATTTTTGCAAAGTTCTTCGTTTTTCTCATCAAAGCCCTCTTTTGCCTTTTCTTCGTGACAGAAAACCTTAACAACCTTCTGACCGTTAATCATTTCCTCTATATATCCATTGATATCACCTATTGACTGCTGTTGCTTGACGAAGTATTTTGCACTTTTGCCAGCAATTTTACCTGTAACAAAAAGCATAAATGATACGAAAACTACTACAAGGAGTGTAAGCCATATATTTGTTGCAAGCATTGCAAAGAATACCGAAACTATTGTAATAAGCGATGAGAACATCTGTGGCAGGCTCTGAGAAATCATCTGTCTGAGCGTATCGGTATCATTTGTATAACGGCTCATAATATCGCCGTGTGAATGTGTATCGAAATATTTTATAGGCAAGGTCTGCATATGCTCAAACATTTCATCACGAATATCTTTAAGAACACCCTGTGCAACTGTAACCATAAGTCGGTTATATAAAAGCGTAGCCACAATGCCTATAATATATATTCCAGCCATAAAGATTATTGCTTTGAAAAGTCCTGCAAAATTCGGGACAGCCTCAATCAAAAGAGGCTCTATATAATCATCTATAAGTGTTTGCAAGAAAAGCGAGGACGCAACACCTGTTAATGCACTTGCAAGGATTGATATAAGAACTACAACCAATCTGCCTTTATATTTAAACACATACGAAAGAAGTCTTTTTGCGGTTTTACCTGTATTTTTACTTCTTACAGGTTTTTTTGTTTGTTTTTGATTACTCATTAAATCTCATTCCTTTCTGTATGAATTTTACTGCTGTGAGCTTTTTGTCTGTGAAGTATAAACCTCACGATAAATTTCATTTGTCTTGAGAAGCTCTTCATGTGTACCGACAGCATTTATCCCGCCATCGTCCATAACGATTATCTTATCAGCATTTTCGATTGAGGAAATTCTTTGTGCTATGATAATCTTTGTTGTGTCAGGAATTTCTTCAGCAAAAGCTTTTCTGATAAGCGCATCTGTCTTGGTATCAACTGCACTCGTAGAATCGTCGAGAATAAGAATCTTCGGCTTTTTAAGCAAGGCTCTTGCTATGCAAAGTCTTTGCTTCTGACCGCCTGAAACATTTGTACCGCCTTGCTCGATATATGTATCATAGCCCTTTGGAAATGTAGAAACAAAGCTATCTGCCTGTGCAAGCTTACATACATTGACAATTTCTTCATCTGTTGCATTTTCATTACCCCAGCGGAGATTTTCTTTAATCGTTCCTGAGAAAAGAACATTCTTCTGCAAAACAACCGCAACAGAATCACGCAAAGCCTCTATATCGTAATCCTTGACATCAAATCCGCCGACTGTAAGCTTACCCTTTGTAACATCATAAAGTCTTGGGATAAGATTTACAAGGCTTGTCTTACCTGAACCCGTTCCACCGATTATACCGACCGTTTCGCCAGATTTAATCGAAACCGAAATATCACTCAAGCACATTTCGTCAGCATCTTTCTTATATGCAAAGCTGACATTATCAAAAATAATAGAGCCGTCCTTGACTTCCTTTACTGGATTTTCGCCATTTGTGATGTCGCTTTCTTCATCAAGAATTTCTGCTATTCTCTCCATAGATGCACGAGAAATGATAATCATAACAAAAATCATTGAAAGCATCATAAGGCTCATAAGAATCTGCATCGCGTAGGTTATAAGACTCATAAGCTGACCTGTTGTCATACCAACAGCCGGGTCATTGCCAGAGAGAACTATAAGTCTTGCTCCGAACCATGAAATCAAAAGCATACAAGTATAAACACAGAACTGCATAAGTGGCATATTCCAAGCAAGAAGTCTTTCTGCCTTACTAAAATCCTTAAAAATGGATTTCGAGATTTTGCCGAATTTCTCATTCTCGTGGTCTTCTCTTACAAAAGACTTTACAACTCTTATTCCATAAAGATTTTCTTGCACAACATTATTCAACTTATCATAAGTTTTAAAAACACGCTCAAATATCGGGTGTGCCTTAGACATTATAAAGAACAAGCCTACTGCAAGAATAGGCACAATATATAGGAATATAAGTGCCATAGATGAGTTTACATTAAAAGCAAGAACCAATGCACATATGAGCATTATCGGAGCACGAACCGCAACTCTTATAATCATCATATAAGCATTCTGAACATTAGTTACATCTGTTGTAAGTCTTGTTACGATACTTGCGGTAGAAAATTTATCTATATTTGAAAAAGAGAAATTTTGAACCTTGTAATACATATCCTTACGAAGATTTTTCGCAAAACCAGCTGATGCTATAGCTGCACTTCGTCCCGAAAGTATGCCAAAAATCAAGGATATAAGCGCAAATACTACAAGCACAACGCCCATTTTTACGATATATTCAAGGTTGCCATCATCTATACCGAAATCTATCAGATTCGCCATAAGAAGTGGTATTACAACCTCCATTATAACCTCAAAAATAACAAAGACAGGTGCAAGTATAGAGTGCTTTTTATACTCTCTTACACTTCTTAAGAGCTTTCTAACCATATTTTTACCTCCTGCTCTACTCTAAATTTTTTTTGATTTTTTGAATTGTTGCAATAAATGCACTGATTTCTTCATCGCTAAGACCTGCTGTCATTTTTTTGTCGATTTCTACAATATCAATTTCGATAATTTTATTAAGCTCAATCGCCCTATCAGTTAAAACCAGCTTTTTAAGTCTTGCATCATATGGTACGGATTCACGCTTGATAAGTCCCTTTTCTTCCATAATAGATAAAGCCTTTGAGGCTGTCGAACGGCGGATAGAAAATTCTTTTTCTATATCCTTCTGAAAAATATCCCTATCACGATTATGTACAAGATAGCCTATAAGCCAGCCTGTAGCACCTGTCAGCTCATCAACACGCTTTATGTTTTCAGAAGCAATAATCTGTCTATGCAACATATTATTTACAGCTCTAAGCTCAAATCCGATTGTATGCTTATATGCCAAAAGAATCATCTCCTTAAAATTGTTAGTTTACGAATTGTTTCGTAACTAACCGTTCTATAGCTAACATTATACTCATATATTTTTTGATTGTCAACCTTGCCTTATATAAATCTTGTGATGTGTTTTTCTGAAAATTATGTTATTATTTAATAACGAAAGGAAGATTTCAATGTATGAATACAAATTGATACGCTCTAAGCGTAAATCTATTTCTCTTGAGATTTCTAAGAATTTAGATATAATAGTCCGCTCACCATATGGCTTTCCTAAATCAGAAATAGACCGTTTTGTTACATCAAAAAATGACTGGATAACTAAAAATCTTGAAAAGATGAAAACAAGAACTGAAAAATATCCAAGTCAAATTTCTGAAAATGAGGCTAAATCTTTAATAGAAAAAGCTAAGAAAATTCTGCCTGATAAAGTTGCATACTATTCTAAGCTTATGAACTTATATCCAACAGCATTAAAAATTACCGCTGCAAAAACTCGTTTTGGAAGTTGCAGCGGTAAGGATAGTATTTGCTTCTCTTATTTGCTAATGCGTTATCCTGATGAAGCCATTGATTATGTTGTTGTTCACGAACTTGCACACATCAAATATAAAAATCACAGCAAAGCTTTTTATGCCTTAATAGAAAAATATCTGCCCGATTATAAAGAGCGTGAAAAACTGCTAAAATAAATATTCACCACAAAATTATTACTATTAGTATAAATTTGAAATTAAATACAAAAAGGAATATTATATAGATATTTTTTACAATATATTAAAATTGATTTTGTTGCGAAAAATTGTCTATGCTTGATTATTTAACTATAATAGGGTATAATGTAGAAAAAATAAAAAATGGGGGTTATTAAAATGTACAAAGATTTGTGCGATTCAATCGGTCTTGTCGCTCAATACGACCCAGATGTCGCTGCTGCAATGAACGATGAACTTAAAAGACAACGCAGAAACCTTGAGCTTATCGCTTCTGAGAATATCGTTTCTCCTGCTGTTATGGCGGCTATGGGTTCAGTTCTTACAAACAAATATGCTGAGGGCTATCCTGGAAAGAGATATTACGGTGGCTGCCAATGCGTTGATGTTGTAGAGCAAATCGCTATCGACAGAGCTTGCAAGCTTTTCGGTTCAGAATATGCTAATGTTCAGCCACATTCAGGTGCTCAGGCTAATACAGCAGTTTATTTTGCAATGCTTGAGCCAGGTGATACTGTTATGGGTATGTCACTAAGCGAGGGCGGACATCTTACTCACGGTTCACCAGTAAATATTTCTGGTAAATACTTCAACTTCGTCCCTTATGGCGTTGACCCTGAAACACACAGAATCAACTATGACAAGGTTCTTGAAATTGCTAAGGAAGTTAAGCCAAAGATGATTGTCTGCGGTGCAAGTGCTTATCCAAGAATTATCGACTTCAAGCGTTTCAGAGAGATTGCCGACGAGGTCGGTGCATATCTTATGGTAGATATGGCTCATATTGCCGGTCTTGTTGCAGCAGGCGTTCACCCAAGCCCAGTTCCATATGCACACTTCACAACAACTACTACTCATAAAACCCTTAGAGGTCCAAGAGGCGGTCTTATTCTTTGCAATGAGGAATACTCAAAGCAGATTAACAAGGCTATCTTCCCTGGTACTCAAGGAGGTCCACTCATGCACACAATAGCCGCTAAGGCTGTTTGCTTTGGTGAGGCTCTCAAGCCTGAATTCAAGACATATGGCGAAAATATCGTTAAGAACGCTAAGGCTCTTGCTAATGGTCTTGTTTCAAGAGGTCTTAACCTTGTTTCTGGCGGTACAGACAACCATGTTATGCTCCTTGACCTTCGTGATAGAGAAATCACTGGCAAGGAACTTGAGCATAGACTCGACGAGGTTTATATAACTGTTAATAAAAATACTGTTCCAAACGAGCCACGCAGTCCATTCGTAACAAGCGGTATCAGAATTGGTACTCCTGCGGTTACTACAAGAGGTCTTGGCGTTGAGGAAATGGACAAGATTGCTGACTTCATTTCACTTTGCGTAAATGATTTTGAGGGCAACGCAGATGATATTCGTGCAGGTGCAAACGAAATCTGCGCTAAATTTCCACTTTATGAATAATTTAAAACAGCAGTATATCTGACTGCTAAAGGCATAGCTTAATTATGAGCTATGCCTTTTTGCATATGCTTATAAAATAAGTTTGCAAAAAGTAGACATTTTAAAGTAGACATTTGAATAATTTTGAGGTATAATAAATTATATTTGTATAATATTCCGAAAGGATGGAAAGTTTATAATGAAAAATGCTATAAAAAAAATTGCGGCTTCTACAATCTGTGGTGCTTTGCTTTTGAGTATGGCTGGCTGTGCAGATACTTCATGGAGCGTTAAGAAAAATGATGATGAAACTCTTTCTGTTGGCACATATATCTATTATATGACTCAAGCATATAGCGAAGCCAAAGAAAAAACTGGCAAATCTGGCGATGTTGTTCTCAGCGAAACTATTGATAAGAAAACAGGCGACCAATGGATTCGTGACAGAGCAAAGGAGCTTTGCGTAGAGCAAATGACTCTCGATAAGCTTTGCAAGGATAATAAGATTAATATAACAGATGACGAAATAAACGCTACTTATACTGATAAGAGTGCTTTCTATGGATATTACTCATATTCTGATATGTGGGTTATGTCTAAGCAAAGCTATGAGGCTATGGGTATTTCCGAAAATTCATATAAGAACGCAATAATCAAGACTGCTCTCGAAAAAGACAAGCTTTTCAATAAGCTTTATGGCGAGGGAGGCAGTAAGGAAGTTAAGGATAGCGAGCTTGAAAAATATTTCAAAGAAAACTATGTAAGCTATAAATATCTTACAACCTCTTTAAACAAAAAAGATAGCGACGGAAAATCTACAACTATGACTGACGAAGAAAAGGAGGTTGTCAAAGCTCAATATGAAAGATATGTAAAAATCATAAATGAGCAAGGCAAAACAATAGATGATGTTGCTGCACAATATGATAAAGATTATCCTTCCGAATCATCTACTGAAAGCTCAAGCGAATCAAGCCAAGAAACAACCTCATCAGCCTCTTCAGAAAAATCAAGTCAGCCTGAAACAACTTCATCTGAAGCTTCTACTGAAAGCTCAACCGAAAGCTCTAATTCTTCTACAACAAAAAGCAGCTCGGTACAATCATCAATAGAAGATTTGAGCAATGAAAACTTCGTATTTGGTGATGAAGTCAAGAAAAAGCTCAAGGAAATGAAAGATAATGAGGCTGCTTATGTTGCAACTTCTTCTGCATACTACTTCCTTTATAAGACACCTATTGCCGACGAAGTAAGTTCCGCACTTGATAAGAATAACACAAGCAACTATCGTTCTACAATTCTTCACTCTATAAAAGACGATGAATTCGATAAGTATATCGAAGAGCAAGGAAAGAAAATTGATTACGAATTCAATGATGCCGCATATAATAAATATACACCATCAAGAGTTATTCCTGATTCCGATAATTCAAAGGACGAATCTTCAAAGGCTTCAAGTGAATCAAGCACAGAATCTTCAACAGAATCTAAGACTTCAAGCAAAGCAAGCAAGGAAACTTCAACAGAATCTAAGACTGCAAGCGAAGCAAGCACAGAATCTTCAACAGAATCTAAGACTGCAAGCGAAGCAAGTAAATCAGAAAGTTCTGCACAAGGTTAATCATTAAATATAGCAATGGCGTTCAGATTGAATAAGTCTGAACGCCATTTTTGTTTGTAAAAAATCAAACAATTATGATTTAATATCGCTTATTTTCAAATTGAATTTAATGCCAAGATTATCTGCGGAAATCTCTTTTAAAAAGCCTTCCTTAGAAATTGTCACATCAAAATTTATTACAAGGCTATCTAATGTTGATTTATTATCATCAATTAGCTTTCTATAATAGCTGTAATCTTTGTTTCTCTTAAAAACAGCTTGACTATTTGTAAGTATACAATCAGCTATTGAGTATGGTTTCATAGCAAAAGTCATAATATCGCCATTTTCAGTGCTTTCTGTGGTTAAACCAAGAATTTCAGTTTTGCCCTCATCACTACTTAGAATATTATAAATATTAGCCAGCGAATTTTCGATTTCATCAGCATTAACATAATCCTGCCAACCTATTTTATCTATAAGGCCTTGCCAATCATTATTGAAATTTGTTATGCTAAAATCTTTAGTTTCAGAAAATAAAGCAAAGAAATTTTCAGCATTTTTCTCAGTTATATCTATAATTTCTGTCTTGTCATTTTGATTATAAAGAATTTTCCCACCATTACCTACGCAATTTATTTTTATATTTATCTTATCTTCCTTTTTAGAAGCGCTTGTAATTGGCTTGGAAATAATATCAAATTCCGCAGTAAGCTTTTTGCCGTCTAGATTGATTTCATATCTGCCCGTAAGTGTACTAAATCTATCTTTAAATGGGTTTTCTAAAGTAGCGTCAACCCTTGCACTATAAGCAGTAAACGTATTTTTTGAGGCAGAAATCATCTTAAAAAATGGCTCTGAATGTAAAGAATTGATTTTAAAGAATAATATCGCAGTTGCTATAATAGCCGAAAAAACAACTATGGCAATAAGTATAAATATAGTTCTACGAAATTGATTCATAGATTTCTTTAAGTCAGGGTCACTTTTTTCGGTTTCCAAAAATATATCATCTTGAGTGTTTTTTATTATAAATCACCTCTATTCTTAAAAGCTATTAATTTTTATAATAAAATAAATATATCACAAGCAGTATAAAATATCAACTTTTTAAAATTAAATATAAAAAATATGTATATAATGTTGACAATAAGTGCCGTATATTGTATTATGTATCTAAGACAATAGGAAGAAAGAAGGAAAAATTTTGCAGCTTATAGTAAATAATATTACTAAGTCATTCGGCGAAAAAGAAGTTCTTCGTGGAATAAGCCTTAATGCCCATAGTGGCAAAGCTTTAGGTCTGCTTGGTAGAAATGGTGCTGGCAAAACTACCACTATCAGAATTATTATGGGGGTTTTCCCTGCAGATAGTGGAGAAATTCTTGTCGATGATAAGCCAATCAACAGAAATGAACTGACTATCGGATACTTGCCAGAAGAAAGAGGAATGTATCCAAAGAAAAAAATTATCGACCAGCTTGTTTATTTTGGCAGGCTTCATGGTTTAAGTAAGAATGATGCTATCTCATCTTCAAAGCAATGGCTTGAACGCCTTTATATGACAGAATATGCCAATAACAAGCTCGAAACCCTTTCTAAAGGTAATCAACAAAAAATTCAGCTTGCAACGGCAGTTATGTGCAAGCCTCCAGTCGTAATTCTCGATGAGCCTTTCTCTGGCCTTGACCCTGTCAACGCTATGCTTTTAAAGGATATTATCAAAGAGCTTATCAATGAAGACACCATAGTATTTTTCTCAAGCCATCAAATGAACTATATCGAAGAATTTTGTGAAGATATTGCAATTCTTAATGGTGGCACAATCGTTCTTAATGGTGCTATCAATGACATAAAACGCAGTTATCGTAGAGATATGATAGCTATTGATTCACTTGATTATAAAAATATTCTCAAGCTTATCTTTGAGAAATTCTCTAATGAGATAATCTCAGCCGAAGCCGATAATGAAATTGATAACAGAGTTAAGGTCAAATTAAAGGAACCGTCCTCAAAACAGTCACTATATAATCTTATTTCCTCAAGCGGAATAGATATTGATGGAATGGGCATTATACAGCCGACCTTAAATGATATTTTTGTTGAATATACGGAGGACAAAATATGAAAACCAAAAGAAAGAGTGCCTTTAAAACCATTCTTGGCTTTGAATATATTTCTGTAATTAAAAATAAGGCATTTATAATCAGTACAATACTTGTAGTTGCTACTTTGATTCTTACATCATTTTTGCCTGCACTTATTATTGGACTTACTTCCTCTGATAGTAGTGACGAAGAAACAGAAAAACCAAAAATCGCAGTTGTAAACAAGGCTTACGAAAAAGACGATGTAATCGTAAAAGCTATTACAGATAACTTTAACGACTATGATGTAGAAATCATAAAAAGTGAAAGTGATGCTCAAACAGGCGTTAAAGATGGACTATACAGCTTCTCTATAATCCTTAATAAACCGCTTGAATATAACTATATCACGCTCACACAATCCATTTATGATACAACCACCGATATGGTGGATACTGCTATTACATCAGCATACCGCACAACAGAGCTTGAGAAAAAGGGCATTTCTGCTCAGGAATCTGAAAAAATCCTTTCAGCCTCGGCCAAGCGAAATATTGTTACACTTGGAACAGACCAAACAACTGCATATATTTCTACATATATTCTTGTTATGGCACTATATATGGCTATTCTTGCATATGGACAGCTTGTTGCTAACAGCGTTGTCACAGAGAAAAGCAGTCGTGCTATGGAAATGCTTATAACCTGTGCCTCACCATCAGACCTTATGTTTGGAAAGGTTATCGGTGCTGGGCTTGCAGGCTTTACTCAAATAGCAGTAATTTTCGGAGTAGGAGCAATATCACTTCCTGTTATGTTAAACTCTATGCCTGCTGACCTTAAATCTATAATTTCTTTCCCTATCGAATCGGCACTTTTTGCTATACTATTCTTTGTTCTTGCTTTCTTTATATATGCCTTTGTTTTTGCTGCAATAGCATCTCTTGTTTCAAGAATAGAAGATTTAAGCAGTATTATGTCACCGGTTATGTTTATAATTATATTTGTCTTTATGGCTGTTGTTTTCGGTATGAACAGTGGTGAGCTTAATAGCCCTCTTATGATAACAATATCCTACATACCTTTCACAGCACCAATCGCTATGTTTGCAAGAATAGCAATGAGCGATGTAGCCGCTTGGGAAATTATTATTTCGGTAGCAATTCAGGTTGCATCTGTATTCATACTCGGAAAGCTTGCTGCTGCTATTTATCGAGTAGGTGTTCTTCTCTATGGCAAGCCACCAAAGCTTGGTCAAGCATTAAAAATGGTATTCAGCAAAAAAGCCCGCAGCTAATAAATTAAAAGTTTTGCTCAAGGCAGCGAGCCACCGCTACAAAAGACTTGCAATTTATAAAAAAGTTTTGTACAATATATTGAGAGTTTATTCTGTATGAAAGGCTGATTATATGAAAAAATTATATGCTGTTATTATCTCAATACTTGTGCTTTGCGGCTCAGTCTTTATGTCTGGCTGTAGTGATTTTACTTTTAATCCTATTGGCAAATGGGAAAATATCGAAACAAAAACAGTAGACGGCTTAGATGTAGAAGACCCATATGACAGAAGCTTTTATCTTATTTTCCGCCATGATGGTACAGCCTATATGACACTTGGAGATACTAAGTTAGATGTAGATTTTTCATACATATATGATGATGAATCTGTTACAATAACCAGTAAACCTCAAAATAGCAATAATAAACCAGTTTCAGTTAAATATAAGCTAAAAGAAAACGGCACTGTTATGGAAAGTGAAATCAATGGACTAATCAATATATATAAGCGAGTATAATTAAAAGCTTATATAAAACATAAACGAGCTATCAGATTTGATAGCCCGTTTTATTTATCTGCTTAACAGAATTAATTTTAAATATATGAATTAAAATTATGCGTTGCCAAGACGAATCATTTCATCTATGCACTTTCTTGATTGTGCAATTTCTTCATCGGTCATCTTAATCTCAAAGGCCTTACCATTATCAATATTTTCGATTGAACGAAGAACATCATTAAGGGTAGTAAGCTTCATATTAGGGCAAAGAATTTTCTTTGAAAGAATGTAGAAATCCTTATCAGGACATTCATACTGAAGGTCCTCTGCAATACTCATTTCTGTACCGATAATAAATTCTTTGTGGTCGGATTTCTTGGCATAATTTGCGATGCCTGATGTAGAACCTACATAATCAGCACGCTCTACTACTGCTGGAATACATTCAGGGTGGACAAGCACAAGTGCTGCTGGGTGAAGCTTCTTAGCCTCCTCTAAATCCTTGAGAGTAACAGACGCGTGAACAGGGCAGCCACCTTGCAAAAGCTTAATATCCTTTTCAGGAACACTTTTCTTTACAAAATCTCCAAGGTTGCAATCAGGGATAAATAAGATTTTATCACTCTCCATATTCTTGACGATTTTTACGGCTGTTGATGAGGTTACGCATACATCACATACTGCCTTGAGTGCGGCTGTTGTGTTGATATATGCTACAACTGTTCTATCTGGCTCCATTTTTTTGAGCTGTGAAATCATATCAGGCTCCATCTGCTCTGCCATAGGGCAGGTTGCAAGCGGATTTGCAAGGAATACACGCTTATCGGGAGAAAGCATTTTTGCTGTTTCAGCCATAAAGTGAACACCACAAAGGAGAATATTCTTTGCGTTTGTTTTCTGTGCCTCAAGACTAAGCGTGAATGAATCACCAACAAAATCAGCAACTTCTGTAATCTCTCTTGCAACATAGCTATGAGCAAGAATAAATACATCTTTTTCCTTTTTAAGCTTTAAAATCTTATCCTGTACATCTCTAATCATAATTAACTTCCTCTCATAATATTAATGCTGTTGAACAAGCGAACTAAGTTTGCCCTTAAATATAATATAAGCTCAATGATAAATATTAATTTATAATTAACTTTGAAAAACTATCAATTTCAAGGCTTAACTAACATTTATCTTTCAGGGAACCCCCTGCGAGGCTTCCCTATGAAAAACATTCCACTGGAATGTTTTTCTGCCCTCCTATGCTTTTAGAAGGATAAAGTATTTCGCTCTCTGCGGAGAGCGAACAAAGGCTCTGCTGTAGGTGACTACCTTTGGAAACTGCAAGCTTTTGAAAAAGCTTGCGCAAAACTTTTAATTTTCCCATAATTAATATAAGATTAAACAAAAATGAATTTTATTCTACATTTGTTTTAGAAATAGTTCCGCCACCTACAACAATATCGCCTGAATAGAATACTACTGCTTGTCCTGTTGTAACAGCCCTTTGTGGCTCGTCAAAGATAACCTTTATATCTCCATTTTCGAGCGGATATATTGTTGCTGGCTTTTCAACCTGACTATATCTTGTCTTTGCAGTCACCTTCATAGGCTCTGCTAATTTTTCTATTGAAATAAGGTTTATGTCATTTGCAATAAGTCCTGTTGTGAATAAATCCTCATTCTTGCCGAGTGTAACGGTATTATGTTCCATATCCTTAGAAACAACATAAGCTGGAGCACCAAGCGAAATATTCAAACCCTTTCGCTGACCTATTGTATAGCGAATTATGCCATTATGCTTGCCAAGAATATTTCCCTCAGCATCAACAAAATTTCCTGCTGGAAAATGTTTGCCCGTATCTCTTTCTATAAAAGAAGCATAATCACCATCAGGCACAAAACAAATATCCTGACTATCAGGCTTATTTGCATTGATTAAGCCAAATTCTCTTGCTATCTCTCTGGTTTCCTCTTTGGTATATTCACCTATAGGAAAGAGAGTTTTTGAAAGCTGTTCCTGTGTCAAGGCATAAAGCACATAGCTTTGGTCTTTCTTATGGTCTTTGCCCTTTTTGAGAAGATAACGGCCTGTTTTTTCATCATATGCTCTGCGAACATAGTGTCCCGTTGCGATATAATCACATTCCATTATTTCGGCACGCTTTAAAAGTGCGTCAAACTTGATAAATCTGTTACAGTCGATACAAGGATTTGGTGTATCGCCGTGAATATACGCATTATTAAAGCGGTTTATAACACATTCACGAAAACGGTCACCAAAATTGAACACATAATGCTCCATACTAAGCTTAAATGCGGCATTCCTTGCGTCCTGAACATCATCGAGTGAGCAGCAGGTCTTTGTTCGGTCGAGTGCAATATCTTCGTTTGTAAAAAGCTTGAGCGTTACTCCGACAGCCTCGTAATCTCGCTTTAAAAGAACAGCGGCAACCGAACTATCTACACCACCACTCATAGCAACAAGAACCTTGCCCTTTGGCATAGGCTTCACCTCTCATAAATTTACGATTTAGGATAGGTTTATTATACTACAAGCCATAGATAAAATCAACTTATAATTACCCAGTAATCTAATAGGCATTTAATCTATAATAGTTTTTTGAAAATGGGATTGATAAATTTTCCAATAAAAGATATAATTAAATTTATAATGTAAATAATTCAAGGAGGTTCAGTAATGCCATATATTGATACTAAAGATGTTATAAGCCAGAGTTTTAAAAACCTTATGGAGAAAAAATCTTTTGATAAAATTACGATTTCTGATATATCAGATGAGGCTAAAATAAACCGTCAAACATTCTACTACCACTTTCACGATAAGTACGAGCTTTTAAATACTATATTTTATAATGATGTAATAGTTGAACTTATTGATGGATTTTCAATTGATAACTGGGCAGAAAAGTTTTTAACCATGCTCAACACCTTGAAAAAAAATTCTAAATTCTATAAAAACGCCCTGCATACATCTTATGGCGGAGAATTCAGAGCCTATCTACTTAATCTTACACAAAAACTACTTTATAATCTTATTGGCACATTAACTGGTGAAAATTCAGTAGATGACTTAGACAGAGTTTATGTAGCTAAATTCTTTGCTTACGGAATAACTGGCACTATTATCGACTGGATAACTACCGGAATGAAGGACAGCCCCGAATTTATCACCAACCATCTTAAAGACATTATTGATGATTGCAAAATTTTAATCGTTGCAAAATATCTGAAATAAAAAAACGGCTATCGCAATTTTCTTGCGGTAGCCGTTCTCAATATTAAATTATGCAGTAGTTTTCAGGGAACTCTCATACACTTAGAGGAACATAAAGTATTTCGCTCTCTGCGGAGAGTAACAATGGTATTACCCTTGCCCTACGAGCAGCTTTCACCAGCAAAGCTGGTGTAGAAAAGGCTCGAGCGAAACTTTTAATTATCCTACATAAATTTATTACAACTTAAAAACTCATTTTTACATCATTTCTCTTAGCTGATTCAGCCTCAAAGAATTCCTTTTTCTGAAGACTCATTGCACCTGCAACAATGCTCTTAGGGAATGTTACTATCATCTGGTTATACTGAGAAACATTTGCGTTATATGCTCGCCTTGCAGCCTGAAGATGTTCTTCAACATCATAAGCAGCCATTTGAAGCTGTTTATATACCTGAGATGAAAGAAGTACAGGATACTGTTCAGCAACAGCATTGATTCTGCCCATAGCCTCATTAATTGAATTATTGAACTGTGAGCGGTCCTGCATAGAATTCATCTGGCGTTTTTCGATTGTGCCTTGAATTACATCTGTTTCGTGCTTTGCATATGCACGAGTAATATCGAGCATCTTTGTAAGTGTATCATATCTCTTTGTGAGGGCTACATCTATTCCAGATTCCGCCTCATTGATTTTAACTTCTGTTCTGCGGAAGTTATTTGATGTAGAAATCCACCAACCTATAATAATGATAAGAACTAAAGCTACAATACCTATAATAATATAAATTCCAATATCCATAATAAACTCCTTCTGACAGTTAAAGCTGTCTGTAAATTTTTATTTAAATACTTAAAGCGTTAGCTTCACATCGGAATATTCCCCTTAATAATTGATTGAGATAATTATATATTACGGACTATAAGCAATAATTGTCTAAAAGAATTATAAGAAAATTATTTTTAAATAATTAAAAAATTAAATATAAATTATTTGCATAAACATTATCATCTATTTTCATAAGCTCAATTAAATCTGAATTTATTTATATTGCTACTCTTAATTTTAGAAGCCATTATTATTTATTGGTGGCATTGGGTTATTTTGATATGGTTGTTGATATGATGGTTCTTCATTGTGCTGAACATAAATATTATCATTAATATTAAGAATTGCCACTATACCACTAACAAGGCTAAAATCATATTTGAATTTCTGTATATCTGACATAAGATTAATTTTGCGTAAATTTGGTTCAAACGAATCTTGACCATTATTTATAAATATATGTAAAATTCCATCTTTAAAACAAGCAACAATTGTACCCTTTGCATTCTGCTTTAAATACATAAGTCTTTCTATAATCTGTGGTGTAAGCAAATAGTAGGCCAAGTGCATATCACTTGATTTTACAGTAAACATTTCGTTAAAAAGCGGATTTTCAAGCTGTATGTCACTAAGTTTCTTTCTCTTTGCTCCATAAAAAAACTTTTTATCTTTTATTATAACTGTCCCCTGAAATTGCTTTGGATAATTAAACCCTATCCATCTTCCCTTGAAATATGTCATAGAACTATCATCGTCCTTATATTCTACAACAAGGTCCGATTGAGCAAAATATACATCGTGATATTTTCCTGTTATGAGGTCCTCTGTATGATACATGTTTCCGTTAATAATAGCATTTAAATCCTTATAAACACTTTGTGGTATGCCAAAATGCGGTTCATATACAAGCTCCTGAACCTCTCCTTCAATAGCTTTTCCGATAACATAATTTTTATAATCTGCCAATGTATATTTG
Source organism: Pseudoruminococcus massiliensis (assembly GCF_900291955.1). GTDB lineage: Bacteria > Bacillota > Clostridia > Oscillospirales > Acutalibacteraceae > Pseudoruminococcus > Pseudoruminococcus massiliensis. Next base: position 428,256 of record NZ_OLMR01000002.1, read on the forward strand.
TTCGGGTCTTCTTTATTCACTAAGCTTTTTATAATAAACATTATAATTGCTATGATAGTCGATATTAAAATTATAGCTCCTACTATCTCCAAAAATATTAGTATGTTTATTTCATAATAGCCTTTGAGTATAATCATTATTATAGTACAAACAAAAAACACTATACCAGAAATTATTTTACTACGCTTATCCTTTCTTGCATAATCTGTCAAATCTATCATTAACTTTTGCTCATCTATCTGCTTAGGCGGAACAGGATTTCTCCTCAAAAAGTGCATAAAGCCTAAAAATGGGTTGCCTTCCTTATAAAAAAATATTTTTGGGTCAGCTTTTCTCTCTGCCTTATATCTTTCGTTTACATTAATCTCATTATACACATCGTTTGTTTGATAGTTTTTCGCCATATAAACTCTCCTTAGAATCTTCCACCCTGTATGCCTATTCCTGAGCCATTACTTTTCGGAGGTGTAGAATTAGAATAGTTCTGATACTGCGATGGCTGTGTTTTGCTTTGAGCATAAAAGCCGTTATTGACCTCTAAAATATCTATTGTTTTGCTGACAAGAGAAAAATCTTTAGCAAAGCTTTCTGTATCCTTGGCAATATCTAAGTTATTAACATCAAGCTCAAATGCGTTTTCTCTGTTATGTATGCCTATATGAAGCATACCGTCCTTAAAGCAAGCTATTATTGCTCCTTTAGAACTCTGCTTTAATTCCATAAATCTTTCAACAAGCTGTGGTGTTAAGATATAATAGCCCAACTGCACATCATTTGTGCTTACCGTAAACATTTCATTAAATGTCGGATTTTCGAGCGTTATTACTTCAAGGTCATTTCTGCTTATTCCAACAAAATCTTTATCTTTAACTATAACTGTTCCACTGAATTTTTTCGGATAATCAATAACTATCCATCTACCACTAAAGTGTGTAAATGTGCGTCTTTGTTCTGAACCAGTATTTTTAGAAGATACATTAAGGTCTGATTGCACAAAATAAACATTATTATATTTACCAGTTATAAGGTCCTCTCTATGATATGTATTTCCTCTGCTGGCAATATTAACATCGCAATATACACTCTGAGGCAAACCGCAATAAGGCTCATAAATTATTTCTGAAACCTTATCACCAATAGCTTTTTTAATAATATGTGCTTTATATTCCTCTATTGTATAACTTTTATTATCTTTTTTATTTAAAGCGGAGGAGGATTTTATGTTCCACACAATAAATATAGCAAGTGATATTGCAGACAATAAAACTAAGGTTAAGCAAAACCATACATTCATAGCCTTAAACATAAATAAAAAGACAATCAAGAGTAAGGCAGAAACAACTACTCCGCCTGCCTGAATCCCAGCTTTACTGCCATATTCTGCTCTATTGCTAAAATGCTCAGAAAGAGCTTGAAGCATTTCTTGCTCATCAATCTCTTTTGGTGGAACAGGTTTTCTTTTCAGAAAACGCATAAAACCCACAAAAGGATTGCCAGTTTTATTAAAAAATACGCTTGGGTCGGCCTCATATTCATTGGCATTTCTTTCATTTATATCAAATTCATTATAAACATCATTTTCTTCCATTTTTAATTACTCCTAAATAATTTAGAATCTTCCACCCTGTATGCCTATTCCTGAACTACTATTGTTATTTGGCAGTGTAGAATTAGAATAATTTTGATATGGAGCTTGCACAGGTGGCCATGCATTGCCTTGAGCATAAACACTATTATTAATATCAAGAACATCTATTGTGCCACTAACAAGGGTAAAATCTTGCATAAATTTCTGTATATCACCCATAAGATTAACATTATTTATATTTGGCTCAAACGAATCCTTTTTGTCATTAATAAATATATGTAGATAACCATTCTTGAAACAAGCAATTATATTTCCGTTGGTACTTTGCTTTAGCTCCATAATTTTTTCAACAAGCTGTGGTGTCAAGAGATAATAGCCTAACTGTATATCACTTGCTCTTACTGTAAACATATCATTAAAATAAGGGTTTTCAAGCTGTATCTTTTCAAGCTCTTTTCTTTTTACACCATAAGCAAAGCTATTATCTATAATTACAACTGTTCCATTAAATTTCTTAGGATAATCAATAGCTATCCATCTGCCTCTGAAGTATGTAGTTGTTGTGTCATGTTCGCCATTACTTTCATATTGTACTTTAAGATCTGATTGCACAAAATATACATTTTTATATTTTCCAGTTATGAGGTCCTCCTTATGATAACGATTTCCGTGCCTCATAACATTTAAATCACTATAAACGCTTTCTGGTAAACCAAATCTTGGTTCATAAACAAGACCCTCTACTTGACCTTCAATAGCTTTTTTAATAACATATGCCTTATAATCATTTATCGTATAATCTGAATTTTTATAACCTTTTACGGAATTCATAATTAAATAAATAATTAATACTGGAACTATAATAAATGGTAGAAAATTTAATATCACTCCTGTTACTCCACCAATAAGCATACTCAAAATTACTGAAACCGGTATTATAACAACTATCAGCCTAAGCATTTTTTTAAAATTTCTTTGCTTTTTTGCACACTTTGAAAATGATTCTAAAAGTCTTTGCTCATCAATCGGTTTTGGCGGAACAGGCTTTCTTTGCAAAAAGTGCATAATACCTAAGAATGGATTGCCTGTATTATTAAAAAATACCCTCGGGTCGGCAGCTCGTTCATTTCGTTCTCTGCTAAAAGAATCCAATTCATTATATTGGTCATAGTTAGCATTCTGGCTTTGAGCTTGTTTTTTATTTTTTATTTGATTAGACATAGATTCCAACTCTTTAAATGCGTCATTAATTGAATTATTACCCATAATATCTTCTCCTTATAATTTAATTATTATAGACACATATCCATCATAAATGTAAAAATGTCGAAAATACTTATTTTTAAATAAAATATTTTTCTTTTTAATTATATATTAGCTATTTGAAGTAATAATTGCTTTAGAGAAATTTAAATAATTCTATTTTATAAAACAAAAAACGCTCCGTATTAAAACGAAGCGTTTGAATATTTTATTATCTATCAGCCAACATAGGCATTGTCGCCCTCTTCGATGACATAAATTGTAACATCTCTTCTGCCAAACTGTGTGCATTCACCAAGTGTGTTGTAATAAAGGTCTACGATTGCAGAACCATCGAAAAGTGCTCCGCCTGTATCTGCGGCTGTTGCATATCCATAGCAAACCTGACCGTCATTAGATACGATATAAAGCTTAGAACCGTATGGAATGAGATTTGGGTTAACCGCTACATTACCAGGCTGTGCTGGTCTGCCTGACGCAGTTGAAGAGCCTGCTGGTGCATAATATGCTGTGCCAGAGCCTGTGTATGAACGGAGATACTTAATTGTGTTGCCGTTCATATCTGTGAAGGTCTGCTCAGCAGCATTTGAACTGAATGATGCTGAATCAGCAGCATTCTTATTGAAGTAATTCTCACCGCTTGTTGAAGAACTTTCTGAAGCTATTTCTTCCTGAGCTGGCTCAGGTCTTTTTGCTGTGCCTACGAGAGTAACTTTATTTACAGCTTTCTTTGTTGTCTTTTCAGAAATCTTCTTTGTAGATGTAAGCTTGCCATTTACATATGTTTCTTGTGAAGTTATAAGCTTTGTACCATTACAGCCATCAGTCTGCACCTCTGTTTCACCTGTATAAAGCTTATCAGTTTTCTTTTCAACTTCCTTAAAGGCAATAGCCTTCTTTGACTGAACTGTTTTATAAGTAATTCTGTTAATCTTAAGCTTGAGATTGTCCTCAACCTTACTATCAGATTTCACATTGAGCTTATCTGTTGGCGAAAGCTTAATGCCGAGGAACTCAAGTGCCTCTGCAACTGTTCCTTCTGGAACATCCTTAGAAACTGTTTTGCCTGCGTCATTAATTGAGATTGTGTACCAACGCTTAATCTGAATCTTCATATCAGGCTCAAGTGTTGTTCCTGCGGAAGGTGTAACTGAATCAGAAGCATTAACCTTAATATTTGCAGCCTTGAGTGCATCTGCAACTGTTCCTTCGCTAAAGACAACGCTCTTAACATCGCCATCAGCCTCAAGGTTTACATTAAAGGCTCTCATTATAGAAACCTCTACGCCGTTGCCACTTGTTTCTGTAAGAACAACCTTGTCATTATCGCCAAGCTCAACGCCTGCCTGCTCAAGGATTGCGTTCTGGTCGAGGTTCATTGTATTTATAACTGTTGTATTTTCACCATCTGTAATTTTAACAGTCTTAGTAAGAGCTGTGACTGAAAGTGCCGCCGAAAGACATACCGCACCCATTACAGAAAAGACAGCAATCTTAACGATTTTACCAGTCGCTTTACTAGTGGTTTTCTTTTCTCTTTTTGCCACATAATTCTTCTTAGGTAACTTCATTATGTAATCTCCTTACGACTGTCCTTAAATCGTTACTTTGATAATAACACTAACGATTGGACAACTTTTAGTTGATGTGGCTATTATAGTCTTGAATTTGCATTATGTCAAACAGGTTTTAAGGTTAACAATTGTGCATTTTGCCGACAATTCGAACGAACATTCGGTCGAATAAACTATAATTATTGGGTTATACTTCTTTTTAAGAATTAATTTCATTTAAAGTCTGTGCAAATTGCAGAAAATCAAATGTTACAAATAAGTAACAAGCTTAAAAAGCTCCCTAAAAGGTCACTTTTATACATATTGAGTAGATTAGCTCCTAAATAATCAAGTATTTTTTCGCTATTTTATCGGCTTTTTGATGTAATTACCACAAGTTTCCATTGTTATTTTTGTGCAATCGTTTTAAATTTCATTTTAAAAGCTTTGTTAAGATTTTTTAATCATTTTACAATATTTTTCCAAATGTTAATCCTATAAAATCACTTAATTTTTATAATACAAAATAGCCTTTTCTCTCACAATCAAAGCCATTTTCAACTCAAATATGATATATTTCGTGGCTAAGCTACCATTTTTGCGAAATTACATTTTCTGTCGAAATCCGCGTTTTAGTGTAACAATTTTGTAACAGGTTTAAGCAGATTGCTACCGCTTAGCTTACATACTTACCCAAGACACTCAAAAGTTTCGCTCGAGGCGGAGTGCCTCCGCAGTCAAGACGCGGAATCGCTCGACAAGTCTCGCTCGGTGCGAGTAAATGAAACCTTATTGACACGGTCGAAGTAATTTCCAATGAACTACCGCTTAGCTTACATACTTACCCAAGACACTCAAAAGTTTCGCTCGAGGCGGAGTGCCTCCACAGTCAAGACGCGGAATCGCTCGACAAGTCTCGCTCGGTGCGAGTAAATGAAACCTTATTGACACGGTCGAAGTAATTTCCAATGAACTACCGCTTAGCTTACATACTTACCCAAGACAATTAAAAGTTTTGCTCAAGCTTTTTCAAAAGCTTGTAGGTCAAGGGCAACGCCCTTGTCGCTCTCCGCAGAGAGCGAAACACCTTTGGGCGAAGCCCAACATTCTTTGCTCCTAAAGCGGTGGGCTTCGCCCACCGCTTAATTTTCTTTCGTTAGCAACATTAGTCTCTAAGGGCAGACAAAGCCCGCCCTTTAAAGGCAAGAGATGTTAAGGGCTTCGCCCTTAAAACCCACCAAAGGCTCTGCCGTAGGTGACTACCTTTGGAAACCGCAAGCCTTTAAAAAGGCTTGACCTAAACTTTAAGCTTCTTGGAGAAGTTCGCTAATTCATTAGAAATTAAAAAGAGAGGCACTTTCGAGCCTCTCAGGTTTGCAATATACATTATTTTATTTTAAACTTAGATTCCTGTTGAGCAATACAGATACCTATATCAAAGAATGGCTTGATATTATCCTCCTTGCCATTTTTAAGACGCTTAAAAACCTTAGAAATCGGAGAAACCTTTGTCTGCTCGTTCTTTTTAAGTATTGGCATTCCATTTTCATCTACCCACACAAAGCCAGCGTGTTTTAAGCCTGTCCGCAAAAGCACTTCTCCAAGATATGCTCCAAATATAAGGGAAAGCTCCCATATTTCTTCATCTGTTGCACAAATTTTTTTTGTAGCAGGTTCATATTTATCAAGAACCTCCTCAAGCTCCTCTATGCTTTCCCTTTTATAATCGAAATCATAATTAAATCTTTTGCCATGCTCAACGGCTTTCTCTGCAAGGCTTTTCATCTCTAATGCTGTTGGATTATCTTTTTGCTTTTTTCTGAATAAACCCATCAAAAACCGCTCCCCTCTGTTACTGAAACATTTAGCAAATCTCTTATAATTCTTTATTATACCATAATTCGACAATAAAATAAAGCCAAACTATAAAGATATTGCCTACAATTTTTATAGACAAAGAAAAAACGGTAAGCTTAATAAACGCTAAGCCTTACCGTTTTAAAACTATCTTATTAAATTATTCAGAGAGAAAATCTTCCACTACATCATTAAGCTGTGACACCTCAAGCTCAAGCTCATTACAAAGGTCTACAAGCCGTTTTAAGCGTTTGTAATCTTCGGTTATATCTGTAATCACAAGTTTTCTTTCACCGTTGCTGTATTCGATTCCGTAGATAGTTAATTGTTTTAGTTCATCGTCATATAGTTCTGTAACTGTTATCGAATAATGTTTCAAATTATCACAGCTTTCGTTTTTATTTCCATCCCCTCAACCCAAATACTATTATACCATATTTTCCTATAATTTCCATTAACAATTTTGTTACTATGGTTTCGTTTGTTTAACATTATATTGACTTTTTAACGGAATAACTGTATAATAATAGCTTATTTTGGTGAACTTATATAAATCTAATTGTTTATTTCCTTTAAATAATTTTACCTCGATTTGGAAATTATTAAAAAGCTGTTGCTACTGTGGCACAAGTAATATCAACATCATTGTTTTCTGAGAGTATTCTACAACATTCAGAAAGTGTATAACCCGTTGTGACAATATCATCTATAAGCAAAACCCTCTTGCCCTGCAAATTTATTTTATCTATCGGCTTATAAACTCCAATAATATTCTCTGCTCGAATTTCGTGATTTAAAGTATGCTGTTCGAGATTATCACGACATTTTATGAGAGTTTCTGCGTAATCTAATTCAAGAATTTTTGCAAGCTCTCTTGCTATAAGCTCGGATTGATTATAGCCTCGCATATACAATCGCTTTTTTGAAAGCGGTACACTCGTTACCATATCTGCTATAATCTCACTTTCTGCAACTGCATTTGCAAGCACCGCACCAAAGCTTTTATAAAACTCTCGTTTCCCACGAAATTTATATCTCGCTAAAGCGTCACGAATCTTGCTGTCATACATAAAAGCGGAAACACATTCGTTTCCGCTTGGTATAGTTCTTATATAAGGCTCTTTTGGAAATTCCGAACGGCATTCAGCACATTCAAGCCTTCCTCTTTCAATAAGCTTTAAGCAATACGGACATTTTCTCGGAAAAAATAAATCTAATAAGCTCACAGCTACCCCACCTTATTTATACCCGAAGTATCAAGGCTTGAAAGACTTTTCTTGAAATCAATCCCGAAAGCATTTCCATTCGGGAAAATATCAAGAAGTGGAACCATTACAAATGCCCTTTCAAGAAATCTCGGGTGCGGAAGTGTAAGTGCTTCATCATTTCGAGTTTCATTCTCGATAAGAATTATATCAATATCTATAATTCTTGGAGAATTTTTATAAGGGCGGAGTCTGCCCATTTTAGCCTCAATGCCTAAACAAGCTCCCATAAGCATTTCTGATGAAAGCTCGGTTTCTATCATAACACAGCAATTATAGAAATTCTGCTGTTCGTCGGGTGTTTCAAATGGCTCTGTTTCATAGATTGCTGAAGCTTTAACAAGCTCTGTATCAATCAAAAGTGACAAAGCCTCAATCGCTCCCTTGAGATTTTCCAGACGATTGCCTATATTCGTGCCTAAACAAAGTATAGCCTTTCTCATTTATTCAGACTCCCTACTTCTTGTAATATCAACTGCAACATACCCAAAATCTGCCGCTATCGGTGCATTAGGCTTTTTCAAGCAAACTCTTACACTCTTAGCAAGGCTAAATTCCGCAAGAATACAATCTGCAACAGCCTGTGCCGCCGCTTCAATTAAATCATAGCGATTTTCGGTCATAACACGCTTTATGCTCTGCGTTGCCTGTGAATAGTTTATTGTTGCCTCGAGCTTGTCTGTTCGACAAGCCTCGCTTAAATCAGCGAAAATATCAACATCTAATATAAATAGCTGTCCACGCTCTTTCTCGAAATCTCGCACACCATGATAGGCATATATCCTCAAATCCTTAATAGCAATCCTGTCCATTATATCCCCTCACAATAGAATCCGCTACCTTTGTCGCCTGAACCGACTCTGCAACATCGTGTACTCTTATAATATCTGCCCCTGACGCAATAGAAAGTGTATGTGCCGCAATAGTTCCTGCAAGTCTTTGGTCAAATGGTGGATTTCCACAAGCCGCACCTATAACTCTCTTTCTTGATGCACCTATGAGAATTGCACATTCATCTACACGATATTTTCCACATTCTCTGAGGATTTCAAGATTCATACTATGCGTTTTGTTAAAGCCTATTCCTGGGTCAAGACAAACTCTTTCCCTTGCTATACCATATTTATCGCACTTTTCTATAACGGATTCAAAAAATTCTTTAATGCCGTCTGCTTTATCGTGCATAATAATACAGCCACAATCAGATTTTGCAGAGATTTTATACATTTCCTCATCTACATAGCCTGTAACATCGTTAATTATATCTGCACCGTATTCAAGGGATTTTTCGGCAACAGACGGATAGAATGTATCAATAGAAATCGGCACGCTTACAGCCTTTCTGACAGCCTTTAAGAAAGGAATCAGACGGTTTTCTTCCTCCTCAGCAGAAATTTTTGTATATCCTGGGCGGGTGGATTGAGCTCCTATATCAATAATATCCGCACCGTCATTCTGCATTTGTAGAGCGTGTTCTACTGCGGAATCTATGTTAAACCATTTTCCGCCATCGGAGAATGAATCTGGGGTGACATTGAGTATGCCCATAACATAAGTTTTTTCACCAAGTGGGAGAGTATAGTTTCTTGCTTTAAATACCTTTTGCATAGTTATCCTCCAATATATAAGCTAAAGAAAAAAGAATACAGATAAAAGTTTCGCACAAGCCTTTTTAAAGCGGCGTGCCGCCGCAGTCAAGACGCGGAATCGCTTGGCTTTGCCTCGCTCGTAGTAAGTGAGGGAAGGTAATTGACGCGGTCGGGGAAATTCCCAATGAACTACCAAGTGATGAGCCACCGCCCCCAAGATGTGAAATTGCTCGGATTTACCTCGCTCGATATTCACAATTTAAGCTAACTACTGCGAAAAATTTCTTCTCATTCTTATTTATTTGTCAAAAGCGACATTACTTCGGCTCTTGTCTTTGCATCAGTCCTGATTGCTCCCCTTAACGCTGAAGTCATCGTTTTAGCACCGGCAGCTCTTGCTCCTCGCATTGTCATACACAAATGTTCTGCCTCTATAACAACTGCCACACCCAAAGGCTCTAAATTATCATATAAGAAATCAGCAATTTCTGTTGTCAATCTCTCCTGAACCTGCGGCTTTTTTGCAAAACAGCTTACTATTCTCGCAAATTTTGATAAACCGATTATCTTTCCATTCTTAGGTATGTATGCAATATGTGCTACACCTACAAATGGCAAAAGATGATGCTCACAAACTGAATACATCGGTATATCACGAACTATTACAAGCTCTTGCTCCTGTTCCGGAACATTGAATATCTTGAGGTATTTTTTAGGGTCATCATCTAAGCCTGCAAAAATTTCCTCATACATATTAGCTACTCTCTTTGGTGTTTCGAGCAAGCCCTCTCTATCGACATCTTCTCCGATTGCTGCTAAAAGTTCCTTTACAGCAGCCTCTACTCTTTGCTTATCTATCATTGCTAATCCCTCTCTCTAAGATTCTTCGCTATCGCTGGTATAAGCCAAAACAACTCTTACAAGTGATGCGTTTTCATTTTTCACAATGGAAAGTCCATCTCTGTCGATTTTATGCTCATCGTCAAGCTGTTCGTTTGCCGAATTAACATAGGAATAAAACTTATATGGCTGATTAAAGAACAGAGTATTTATATACTCCTCATATTGCATTTCCTTGCCAAACATTATCGGAAGATACTTTTCCTTACTGTTCGCAGCATTTATCAAAGCCGAGATAACCTTATTATTGGTTTCCTCATCAAATGTTGTAATTACCGCCGCATTTTTGGAGTAATATCCAGCCTGTGTAGAGGTACATTGCGGAATAAAGAAATTGTATCTTAAATCATTCTCTTTGCTTTGGTCAAGGCTCACTTCATCAACAATCGGGCTTATAGTATGGCTTGTTTTTATCATTTCGTCATCAATATTAAAGAAATCATAAATCGCACCATTGGTTGTATCGTCCCATGTAGAATCAAGATGATACCATTCATCATCTATTTTAACAACATTCCACATATGGCCTACGCCCTCACTATCACCACGAATGGTCATACATTCTATACCGCTTAGATTTAACAAAAGCTGCATAGATTTCGCATATCCCTCACATACAGCCTCACCTTTAACAATAGAACCATAAGCAGAAAAATATTCCCAACCATCACTAAGGCTTGCAACTGTACCTTTATATATGCAGTTATTTATGACGAAATCGTGCATAAACTTTTCTCTTTCAAATTCGCTCATTCCGTCCTCAAGAGATGCCATAATTCTATTTACAGCACTATTAAGAACTAAATATTTTTTTTCACATTCGTCTGCGGATATTACGGAATAAAATTCCACCATAGTATCCTCGCCAACATAAGCATAGCCAAAAAGATTATCGAGCCAGAATATATGCGGATTATCAAAAACAAAAGCATTTATTGAACGGCGAATTTCGCTTTCCGACATATGAATGCCCTCAATATTAGCCCTCTCGGTGCGATAATGGTCGTTCTCGTCCTTAGTTTCGCTTATGATAGTAACACTTTTAGTGATGAGGTCATAAAGCTTTTTCTCAGATTCTGAACTAAGTGATTCTCTGCCCTTTGTTGTTTTTATAGGCTTATAATAAGGAGATTCCGAAAAATCTTTTAGCATAACAGTACGATAAGAAAGCCCGGTATCATCGCCATCTATGTTTACGGCATTTATCGTATCAGGGCTGGTAGATTTATTATCTATAATAGTAGTTCTGCCAAGATTTATGAAATAGATTGTACAGCAGGTGAAAACTGCTGTAAGAATAATAAAAAACAAAACATATACAATTCCTGAAGTAGTTTTTTTCATCTGCTATCCTCCATAAATAATTTGATTAAATAAGCGGCGAATTTCACTGATGAAAACGCCGCTCAGTTCTTAAAAATCTTTACTTTCTCTGTGATGCCTTTATACTCTGTCTTGCTTTTTTAAGCTCTGCAAGCGTCTTGCTCATATCATCATCAGCTTGCTTCATAATGTCATCTATGTATTCCGCCGCAGCTTTTCTCATCTCGCCAGATTTCATCTTTGCATCGCTTATCATCTCGCTTGAACGATGCTGTGCCTGTCGGACTATTTCGCTCTTGGCTACCATCTTTCTTGCCCTATCCTCAGCAGAATGAATTATAGCCTCTGCCTCTTGATTAGCCTGACTTATAATTCTGTTTCTATCAGCAACAATTCCCCTTGCCTGACGGATTTCCTGAGGAAGATTAGCCCTAATCTCATCAAGAATATCCTTAAAGCCTGTCACACTTACTATTGCTTTGTCCTTGCTGAGAGGCAATTTTGCAGAAGCGTCTATCATCTCATAAAGGTCATTTATCATTGTTTCTACACTAATATTATTCATAACAACTATTCCTTTCTCAATCTTTCTATAATTTCATCATGAACACATTCGGGGACAAATGATGATATATCTCCGCCAAGCTGTGCCACCTGCTTGACGATACTTGAGCTTAGGAACATATTCTCTGACCTTGTTGTAAGGAAGATTGTTTCAAGCTCAGGATTAAGCTTTTTATTAGTAAGTGCCATCTGAAATTCATATTCAAAATCAGATAAAGCACGAAGTCCTCTGACTATTGCAGTAGCATTTTTCTGTGCCGCAAAATCCGCAAGCAAACCATCAAAGCTTGTAACTTCAACATTAGGCAAGTCTGAGGTTGCCTTTTCTAAAAGCCTTACTCTTTCTTCTGCTGTAAAGCAAGCCTGTTTATTCATATTATGTAAAACTGCTACGATAATTTTATCGAACATCTTTGAGGCTCTTGTAATAATATCAATGTGTCCTACGGTAACAGGGTCAAAGCTACCTGAACAAATAACTGTTTTCATCTATCCGACCACCCTCTGAATGTTTATTATAGCATACTTTCGTGAATATATGCTGTCAGCATAATTTTGCCATAGCGATATTGCTTTTTGATAACAAACTCCCCAATCTGATTCGGAAGCTCCTCATCTCTTGGGTGTTCACAGATTATTTTTCCTGTTCTGTTCATAAATATAGGCAAAATATCAAGGGCTTTCTCAAGCAAACCCTTTCTATAAGGCGGGTCGAGAAAAGCAATATCGAATTTCTCGTCACAACCCTTTAAATATGAAATCGAATCAGAAGACTTAACCTCGGCATTCTCAGAAATCCCTGTTGTTTCAAGGTTACGGTTTATAACAGCAAGCGAACTCTTTGAGGAATCAACTAATATAGCTTTTTTTGCTCCTCTGCTGAGTGCCTCTATACCCATCTGTCCAGAGCCTGCGAACAAATCAAGAAATACTCTGCCCTCAAGCTCAAACTGAATTATTGAGAAAACAGCCTCCTTAACCATATCGGTAGTAGGTCTGACATCGTTGCCGCTAAGTGTTTCAAGCTTTCTTCCGCCCGCCTTACCTGTAATAACTCTCATCCAATTTCACTTCCTTCAGAAAATCATTTTATAAATCATATAATAAAAACATTATAGCACATACTGACAAATTATGCACTAATTATTTAGTACGCTTTACCAATTCAATCGAATTTTTTTCGTTCCTTAATGACGAAACTTTTGAGTATCTTAAAGAAATTTAATCGTAGGGGCGAACTGTGTTCGCCCGTTCGGTAGTTTTACCGACCGCGTCAACATAAGTTGATTTAGAATGTCGAGGTTTTGCTTGCAAAACCGATTCCGCGTCTTGGGGGCGGCGGCTCGCCGCCTCGAGCGAAACTTTTGAGTATCTTAAAGAAATTTAATCGTAGGGGTGAACTTCCCTTGCGAGTATCAAGTAAAATTTATCACTTAGACTTAACGGTTATAATAAAGCCATCTACATTATTTCCTGAAATCTCATAATCACAATCCTTTGGAATAGCTATCTGAGTTACATCGCCATCTTTATATGCTTTCTCATACCACATACTCCATGTTGTGCCGTCTTCTGCACTTACTGTTAAAGGATTATCCTTTGTATTATTCTTAATCTTATCAAGATATTCCTCAAGGCAAAGATTATTCTGTTTCATATATATTGCATGAGGTATGCCAACATAACGATAATGCCAAGGTTCATAGTAATATCCTGTTATATCTACCTTATCCTCAGGATAACGAACTATAAAGCCATAATTCGCACAATTATTTAAGAACCATTCATCATTGCCAGTTCCGTCAAAAGCTATACCATTCTTCTCCGTAGCATTATAGTGGTCAACATCAAAAACATAGCCAGTCTGGTGGTCACTATATCCTGGAGGTGCAACAAGGTTTACGCCTGCCTCTGGGTCACTATTGAGTTCGTCTTGATAAAGCCCTTCTTGTGTAGCATAGCTTCTATATGCACAAGCAATATAAAGGTCGCTTTCGCCATAAATACTATAAAAATCATCGAACATCTTATTTGTTGTATCAACAATAGATTTATTTATCATAACATTAGTATCCGCAACAGTATATGTGTTCGTTTTATAGTCATAGAGTGAAACCGCATCTTCACCATCAACATAAGATGGATAATCCTTATTGACAAGTATAAGACTTCCCTTATGAACATCATTATTATCAAGCTTTATAGCCTGCTGTGTGCCATCAAGTTTTGGTGCTGGCTGAACCTTAGGCTTAGAAGCTTCAGCTTTACTTGTGTTTTTGCTTTCAACCTTGCTGTTACTATCAGAAACAGCAGAAACAGTTTCCGATGAGGTATTCGCAGAGGAATTAGCCACTTTATTATCAGATTTTGAGCTAAGCAGATAACAAAGCGTAAATAATATACAAATTATTATAAGTAAGAAAAGCATTACTTTAAACTGCTCTTTACTCTCTTTATCAAAAAATTTCTTTTCCAAGATAGCATCTCTTTTCCAAATTTATTTTATGTCTTAGAAATATTATAGCCGAATTTTTTAAGCATATTTTACTCAAATGAATAAACAACAAAAATAATATTAAAATTGTCGGATTCGATTTAATTACACACAGTATAACATAATCATTAATTTTTGTCGAGTAGCATACCTTAAGCAAGCTTGATTGTAATACTTGAATTTGATATAATAAAGTATATAATAAGATTTTCTTAGGGAGATTGCTATGAAAATAATAAAATCGATTCCGAAAAATGATGGCTTCTATATGCCCGCTGAATTTTCCCCACACTATGGCTGTATAATGATTTGGCCTGAGCGTGGTGATTCGTGGCAATATGGCGGATATGAGGCAAGAAAGGCTTTCATAAAAGCTGCTGAAATTATAGCGAAATCAGAAAAATTAACAGTTCTTGCTTCTGAGGCTCAATATAACAATGCTCGTGCTGTGCTTGCGGAAAACATTCGTGTTGTTGAGCTTTCAACAGATGATTCGTGGGCAAGAGATACTGCTCCTACTTTCGTAACTAACGGCAAAACAATCCGTGGAATAGACTGGAATTTCAATGCTTGGGGAGGTCTTGTTGACGGACTTTATTTTCCTTGGGAGCGTGACCGCCAGCTTGCAAGAAAGCTTTGCGATCTCTACGATGTTGATGTATACGATGAGAGAGATTTTATCCTTGAGGGTGGCTCTATTCATTCAAACGGTGCTGGTACTATACTTACAACCGAAGAATGTCTTTTGAGTGAGGGCAGAAACTCCCATATGACAAAAGCTGAAATCGAACAAAAGCTCAAAGATACCCTCGGTGCAGAAAAAATCATTTGGCTACCATATGGAATATATAATGATGAAACCAACGGACACATTGATAATATCTGTGCTTTTACCTCCGAAACAGATGTTGTTCTTGCGTGGACTGATGATGAAAACGACCCACAATATAAGCTTTCTTCAGCTTGTCTTAAAGCTCTCGAAAATTCCACAACCGCAGACGGCAGGAAAATTACTGTCCATAAATTGCCCTTGCCTAAGCCCGTACTCATCACCGAACACGAATGTGAAGGTCTTGACACTATGGACGGCTTACCGACAAGAACAGCAAACGAGCGACTTGCCGCATCTTATGTAAATTTTTACATTTCAAATGGTGCAATCGTTATGCCATTCTTTAATGATAAGAATGACGAAATCGCACGAAATATTCTTGCGTCACTATTTCCAACAAGAGAAGTTATTGGTGTTTATGCAAGGGATATTCTTATTGGCGGCGGCAATTTTCACTGTCTGACACAGCAAATCCCTCTTGGTATCCCCTTCATAAAGTAATAACCGATTAGTTCAAAAACTTCCCCAATAAACTACCATTTAGCTAACAAATTTTCCCCAAGACACTTAAAAGTTTCGCTCGAGCCTTTTCAAAGGCTCGCAGGGTCGAGGGACGGAGTCCCTCGTGGGTTTTAAGGGCAACGCCCTTAACATTCTTTGCTCTCTAAGCGGTGGACTATGTCCACCGCTTAATTCTTTCTTTAGCAACAAAAAATCCCGCAACCAATATAAGTTGCGGGATTCTTTATATCTCTCTGATATTACTTAATATCTCTCTTTTTAAATACTAACATACCTATTGCACCACTTACAACTATATATGCAAGTGCTACTAATATCGGAATATATATCGTTCCGTTATGATAGCTTTCGGAAACTGCTCCGCCTAATGTTCCTATCCAGTAATAAGCAGCCTGTCCGTATTGATTACTGGTATAAGACATCATCTTTTCTAAATCCGAATCAGAAGTATCGTTCATAATAGTTACTACATTAAACATAGTAATAATTACTGGGACAAGATAATGTGCACAAAGTGTTATTGCAATAGTACCACCATTCGTACGAATAAGGTAGGCTACCATAGCTATAAGTGATACATAGCCTATAAGTATGAGAATATCCACTCCATATATGGTAAAAAGCTCTGTGAAGTATCCATCTCCAAAACCGCCTGTTGGAACTCCAAGAAAAGCAAATCCGAAAATTACACAGCTTACTGCAAAGCAAAGTGTAATTATAAAAGCCTCTACTACACAAACAATAAGCTTTGATAAGAATATGTATTCTCTCTTGAAACCTCTTGCGGCAATATTTTTAAGAGTTCCTGCATTATACTCTATTGTGATAAAAAGGCAGACGCCGATTATTACAAGTATAAACCAATCACCCGTTGGAGAAATTATAGTTGGCAAGATATTTTTTAGAGTTACCATCTGCGATGTCATCATATCGCCCACAGTGTCTGACATTGATTGCATCATATTATTTAATTGTGAATCAAGAAACATTGAGATTGCCGCCATTGCTGTAGCAATTATTGCACATACATAAAAGCTTTTCATCTTAAAAAGCTTATAAAAATCTGATTTTAATAGATTTTGCATTATTTTGTACCACCTTTCTTTATAAAAAACAATTAACCCATTCTTTCAACGAAGTAATTTTCGAGGTCACTGCCAGCTGTTGTCAACGATTCTACAACTACATCATTCATAAACAAAGCCTTTGTAACTGAGCCTGTATCTTCAATAGCCGAACCAATAACAACTGCACCATTATTATTGATAGAAAGTGTTGGAACTGTTCCATATTTATCTGCAAGAAGATTTGAGATAATCTGCTTTGCCTTTTCAGGATTATTTGTTTTGATAACAGTAGTTGCTGTACATCTGCTTATAAGCTCCTCGTGGGTAAGCTCCTCTACAAGCATACCGTTGCTGATAATGCCATAGCAAGTAGAAAGCTTACTAAGCTCTCCTAAAATATGGCTTGAAATCAAAACCGTTTTTCCAAACTCCTTATTAAGCTTGATGATGAGGTCACGCACCTCGATAATTCCTGATGGGTCAAGACCGTTGATAGGCTCATCAAGTATGAGAAATTCCGGGTCACCTAAGAGAGCGATTGCTATGCCAAGTCTTTGCTTCATACCAAGAGAATAATCCTTTGCTTTCTTCTTGCCAACATCATTAAGTCCAACAAGATTAAGAAGCTCAGGAATTTTCTCCTCATTTACACCAAGCATTTTGCAGAATATGGTGAGGTTCTGCTGACCTGTCATATTAGGATATATTGCTGGGCTTTCAATAAGATTGCCTATTCTTGCACGAGCCTTATAGTTATTCATTCCACCGAAAAACTCAAAATTTCCAGATGTTGGGTTTGCAAGACCAAGCACAAGGCGGATAAGAGTTGTCTTGCCTGCACCATTCTTTCCAACAAAGCCATAAACCTCACCTTTTGGGATATTCATATTAACATTATTTACTGCTAATTTTTCGCCATATTTTTTTGTGAGTTCAAAAGTTCTTAATGCGTATTCCATATTTTCCTCCTCGAAATCATTCTGTATTATTAATATAATACAAGTATAGCTGTTCTATCAATTATTGTCAAGAAAATTTTATGATATTTTGCTTAGATATTTGACTTTGCAAATAATTATTATAAAATCACTACCTAAGAATATTTTAACATAACGCTTGACATATTAAGAAAGTAATGGTATCATATGGTTAATTAGTTAAAACTAACTCAATATTTTATTGTTCAAGGAGCTTCTTTATGATTTTTAGAAGTGCCTATTTAATTGATAAGTAGTTAGTTTAAACTAACAAAATGAAGCTTTATATATTTTTTATAACCACACATACACTCGATTTATTTAAAGAAAGGTGATGCAAAATGAGTATTGTTATCGTTGGCGGAAACGAAAGAATGGTTTGCCAGTATGAAGATATATGCAAGAATTACGGTTGCAAAGCGAAAATATTCGTTAAGGAGCGAGGTGCTTTAGATAAGAAAATGGGCAATCCTGACCTACTTATCCTTTTCACAAATACAGTTTCTCACAAAATGGTAATCAGTGCCTTAGGCGAGGCAAAACGCAGTAACATACCTGTTTATCGCTGTCATTCAAGCAGTGCTACCGCTCTCAACAAAATCCTCTCTGAACAGATCGGTGCTTAAAACAAAAGGCTGGGAACTTTCATTAGTTCTCAGCCTTTTTCGTAAGTTGAACAAAAATTAAAAGTTTCGCTCAAGGCGGCGAGCCGCCGCTCCCAAGACGCGGAATCGCTCGACAAGTCTCGCTCGACATTTGCAAGAAAAGTTTGTTGACGCGGTTGAAGAAACTACCGCTTAGCTGATAGATTTCCCTTAGACAATTAAAGTTTAGATCAAGCCTTTTCAAAGGCTTGCAGTTTCCAAAGGCAGAGCCTTTGGTCGCTCTCCGCAGAGAGCGAAACACCTTTGGGCTTTGCCCAACATTTATTTTTTCCTAAAATCGGCGGATTTTATCCGCCGATTCATTTTCTCTCGTTTTAGCAACATTAGGCGGCGAGCCGCCGCTCCCAAGACGCGGAATCGCTCGACAAGTCTCGCTCGACATTTGCAAGAAAAGTTTGTTGACGCGGTTGAAGAAACTACCGCTTAGCTGATAGATTTCCCTTAGACAATTAAAGTTTAGATCAAGCCTTTTCAAAGGCTTGCAGTTTCCAAAGGCAGAGCCTTTGGTCGCTCTCCGCAGAGAGCGAAACACCTTTGGGCTTTGCCCAACATTTATTTTTTCCTAAAATCGGCGGATTTTATCCGCCGATTCATTTTCTCTCATTAGCAACATCAGGCGGCGAGCCGCCGCTCCCAAGACGCGGAATCGCTCGACAAGTCTCGCTCGACACTTATAAGAGAAGTTTGTTGACGCGGTCGAAGAAACTACCGTATAGCTAACGCACTTCTCTTAGGCACTTAAAAATTTCGCTCGAGCCTTTTTAAAGGCTCTGCCGTAGGTGACTACCTTTGGAATCCGCAAGCTTTTGAAAAAGCTTGAGCAAAACTTTTGAGTGTCTAAGGGTAGTTTATTAGCTACGCGGTAGTTTCTTCGACCGCGTCAACAAACTTCTCTTATAAGTGTCGAGCGAAACTTGTCGAGCGATTCCGCGTCTTGTCCTGTGCGGTCACGCACCACTTATTCATCTTCATCGCCATTCGCAGACTGCACTATCATCGTCAAGACCGTTATATCATCATCATGCCCATCACTTCTTCTTGCCGTTGCCTCATCTGTAATCAAGTTTGCCAATTCTTGCGAACTTTTATTCCAATTACGAATAATATTCGCTATCCAATCTTCTCCCGTAGCAACTGCACCATCAGAAAGCATAACTACTATATCCCCAGGCAACAACGCCTCTGTACTATAAGAAAATTCAACATTCGGCAAAATTCCGACAGGCAAGGAGGGCGATTCTATCGAGAAAACCTTTCCGCCCTTTCTAATAAAGGTCATAGGCGCTCCAGCTTTCATAAGCTCAATCCCACCTGTAAACATATCAAAGGAAAGCACATCAAGTGTAGCAAGTGATTCATCACCCGATTTAACCATCAATGCAGAATTTACAACCTTTAAAGCACAATCAAAGCCTAAACCCGCTTTAATTAACTTTGCAATGATGCTTGATGCCATACTTCCATCAACAGCCGCTCTGCCGCCTGTTCCCATACCATCACTTATTACAGCTACCATTCTGCCCATACCGTCGCAAAAATACTTGAAATGGTCGCCACAAAGTCTGCCGTTTCCGCAAATATGCTGAGCCGTTGCAATATCAACATCATATACAGGTCTTTCGCTGAAAACTATCCTACATCTGCCATTAACCATAGTAACCGCCGGATTTTCAAATCTTCTTCCGCAAAGCTTAGAAACCTCTCTTGTCAGCACAGACCTTTTCAGCACACTTCTTTCCGTATCGGCGGTTTCAATCTCAACGCTCATTCTGCCAAGCCTGTCTATGCGACAGCTTATATCCATAGGAACATAACCCTCATCTTTCATCATAACACTTATTCTGTGTGCGGCGTCTGTATCAAATTTTTCGTAGCTTTCGTATTCCTCAGCCATTTCTCCGAGAATTTCGCCTAAACCGCAAAACTGTCCTGCAACAACTGCACGAACC
Source organism: Pseudoruminococcus massiliensis (assembly GCF_900291955.1). GTDB lineage: Bacteria > Bacillota > Clostridia > Oscillospirales > Acutalibacteraceae > Pseudoruminococcus > Pseudoruminococcus massiliensis. The sequence continues at coordinate 448,664 of NZ_OLMR01000002.1, forward strand.
TCATCAACTCTGCGTTGAGCTGCCTCATAGGTGATATAATTATCGTAATTGCGATTGACAGCATTAGCCATTTCGTGTATCTTGCAACAGCGTTTACGGAAATCCTGTCGAAAATCGTCCTCTGTTACTTCGCCATTCTTGCGTAAAACCTCATCAAGACAATCAAAGCTCGCAATCGTTGCGCCGTGTTCCCTCTCCCAGCAATAGGTTTTAAGTCCACAGCGTCTACAAGTTTCAGAAACAGCTTTCTTATAAACTCCGCTCATATCTGGCGAAACTACCTCTGCAAGCTTTTGTGCAACATCTTCAACATCACTCGAAACATCAGAAAGTGCTTTAGATGCAAAATCTAAACGCATAATAACGGACCTTCGCAAGCCCTCACAGCGTGTATCGCTATCCTTCTCCATAAATATCGCACCGAGAAATCTTCCCGTATCCTTTGGCAAGATTATAAATATCAAGCTCGCCGCCAATACTTCATAAAGTCCGAGTATTACAAGTGTTAAATCTCCTGTCTGCATAGAAATTATACCATTGCATAGTATAAACGCTATGGCTGAAGCCAGTCTGCCTGCTGTTGAGAACATACCTGCCATAAGTCCTCCGAAAGCATACGAACCCGCAAGAAAGCTCATCTCTGAGCTTGAAAGGCTCATTACTATTCCTGCAGAAATTCCTGCGATAGCACCTCCCGAAATACTGCCATATCTCGCACAGAAAAGTATCGCAACTACTGATAAAATTCTTCCAATAGAAAGTGAACCTATTGTTATGCTCGAAAATGACAGTATCATTATGCAAAGTGAAAGTACAAGGCAAGAAATTTCTGGTATAGATAACATTCCAAGACTTTTTGTGCCATAGGATATTGTTATAGTCCTCGAAAGGAAATACGCCCCTGATGAACCAAGCACCGCCTCTATCATATAAAGTACCATACTTCTACCCGAAAATCCGCTTACACTCATCATAGCCAAGCCTGTTGCAATTAGTGCCATAAATGTTATTATCGGTGCAAACAACTTGCTTTTTCGGATTCTTGCTATGTCATTCAAGGTCCATCTTATCGCTGCAAGGGCAATCATAGCTGTAACATAACGAATAGTATTTCCTGTACCGCTTATAGTACAATAGCCAATAGCTGCCCCCAAAACGCTTGCAAGCATATTCTTGAATGGTGCTGCCGCCATAATAGATATACCAAATGGAGCATATGAGCCAAAAACAGCAGCACGAGAAGCTATAAATCCTGAAATAAAATAAACTATCTGGACAAATGCTCCACGAGAAGCAATATTCCCGAAAGCTTGTCCACAGCCACCTCTTATTCTCATTACTAATTCTCTCACAATATCAATCCTTTTCAATTTAAACAGTCTTTATGATTGATATTGTAACGCACGGGAAATAAAATAATTGTCAAAAATTGGTAATTTCCCAAAATCATTAAAATAAAAGTTTGTTGACACGGTCGAAGAAGCTATCACTTAGCTGATAGACTTTTCTTAGACACTTAAAAGTTTCGCTCGAGCCTTTTCTACACCAGCTTTGCTGGTGAAAGCTGCTCGTAGGTCAAGGGCAACGCCCTTGTCGCTCTCCGCAGAGAGCGAAACACCTTTGGGCGAAGCCCAACATTCTTTGCTCCTAAATCGGTGGACTTTGTCCACCGATTCATTTTCTTTCATTAGCAACATTAGTCAATAAGGGCGGACTTTGTCCGCCCTTTGGGGGCAAGAGATGTTAAGGGCTTCGCCCTTAAAACCCACGAGGGACTCCGTCCCTCGACTCTGCAAGCCTTTAAAAAGGCTTGACCTAAACTTTAAGTGTCTTAGGATAGTTTGTTAGCTAAGCGGTAGCTTCTCCAACCGCGTCAACAAACTTCTCTTGCAAGTGTCGAGCGAGGCTTGTCGAGCGATTCCGCGTCTTGGGAGCGGCGGCTCGCCGCCTAAACTTTTAAGTGTCTTGGAGAAATGCGTCAGCTAAGCGTAGATACAAATCTTCATTATTTATATTTAGAATACTTGCTTTTTTTCATAGACTTTTTCTTATAGCGTTCTCGGCGTACCGATTTATCTATCGAATTCGCCCCACTTATATTCGCAAAAATCACAATCAAAGCCGCCATAGCCACAACAGCCACCAAAGCCCACATTATTATACCAATTATAGGGACACCTTCATTTGTTTTTGGAATTTCTATACCTATATTATCTGGTATAGAAAGCTCAGCAGTATTTTCTATTTTATAATCATATAGTGCAAGCACTTTAAGGCTCGGCACTACAACAGCCGTAGCAAAAAGAATTAACGCAATAAAAGTCGAAAGCCTTTTCAAAGTCCTCACCTCATAAATCATTTAAAAATAATTCTACCATAAAAATAAGCTATATAAAAGAGTTATGGAAAAATAAATAACTACATCAGCATATGAAAATCACTAAAAAAATATTTTCAACCTCTTACATAAAAATAACAAAATGGCAAATAATATAAAACTTATATCAAAAAAGCTCGAGCCATCGTTAAATTTATTTCATATATATCATAATCCTACATTTTATTCCTTTCATTATTTGTAAAAATTATTATATTTTTATTAAACAGTTGAAATTATACAAATTTTACGGTATAATATATTAGCAAAGTGTTGTGGCTGACTATTTACTAAGCTGATTTTTCAAAAATAAGTATAATAGACCGCTATAATGAAGTTATGAGGGTGGTATATATCAATACTGGAGCATGGATATTTCTTGGCGTAGTATGTGCCTTATTGATAATTGGAATAGTTATTACATATAAAGTAAAGAGAAAAATAAGAGATTTTTCCCGACAAGCTTTTGGAACAGATAGCTTGCTTGAAGGATATAAGCAAACAAAAGAAAGTCTTGCAGAAACTCCTCGGTCACTTCACGCTATGACAAATGCACTTTTGCCAGCAATAAGCCGAGATTTTCCAGAATTTGATTATGCACAATTTCGCCAAAAGGCCGAAAATATGCTTCGTGCATATTTCAATTCGATAGAGGCTAAAAATCTTAGAGAGCTTGAGGCTGTTTCTGCAACAGATAGCATTAAAGATAAGGTTCAGGGAATAATTTCAGACCTCGCATCTATGAACAGAACTCAACACTTTGACGAGGTCACTATCCACAAAACCGAATTATCCAACTATGAAACCAAAAAAGGCTATTGCGTAATCACTCTTGAATCTGCTGTCGGACTTTATGATTTCATTACAGATGAAAACGATAAAGTTGTAGGCGGAGATAAATCTCTGAAAAGGCAGACAGTTTATTCTCAGGAGCTTATCTATATTCAAGACCCTGATAAGATGCAGCAGGCAGGTTTCTACTCTTCAATCAGTCTTTCTTGCCCGAACTGTGGTGCTCCGATTAAAAAACTCGGAACAAAATTCTGCGAATACTGCGGTTCTGGCGTTAAAGAAATAAATATCAGAAGCTGGAGCTTCAACGATATAAAAGAATTAAACACGCAAACTAAAAAATATTATTAAATGGGAGATGTTTTATTATGGGTATTATCAGAGCAGCTATTGACTCAATCGGCGGCGGTCTTGCTGATTCATGGTTGGAGGTTATCGAGCCATCAGAAATGGACATGAGAACTGTTTTTGCACCTGGTGTATCAGTTCCACAAGGCAGAAATGATAAGCGTAACAGCAATACAAAGGGCACTTCAAATACAGTTTCCAACGGTTCTATCATTCATGTTTACGAACATCAGATGATGATTCTCGTAGACGGCGGTGCTATCGTTGACTACACAGCTGAACCTGGTTACTTCAAGGTTGATAATTCCTCCTTGCCATCACTCTTTAATGGTCAGTTTGGTGCAAGCGTTAAAGAAACCTTTAACCGTATCAAGTTTGGCGGCACAACTCCTGGCGTTCAGAAGGTATTCTACATAAATACCGCCGAAATGGCTGGTATCAACTTCGGCACAAAGACACCTATCAACTATTATGATGGTGTTTATGATATGGATTTGAACGTTCGTGCTTTTGGTAAATTCTCAATCGCACTTACAGAAAACCCACTCGAATTCTATAAGAAGGTTATTCCAACATCTGCTGTCACAAATAACGAGGCTGTCGATATTGGCGACCTTATCAACGAAAACTACATTATGGAGTTCCTCGATGCTCTTCAGCAGGCTCTTACAGAAATTTCTGCTAATAATGTAAGAATTTCTCAGATAAGCACAAGAGCTAACAGAGACCTCCTCAAGAGTACAATTTCTGACCTTCTCTATGAATCCTGGAGAAGAGACCGTGGTATCGTTATCGGCGATGTAGGCGTTACAGTTTCCTACGACGACGAAACAAAGAAAATCCTTACAGAGCGCAACAAGGGTGCTATGCTTAAGGACGCAACTATCAGAGAAGGCTATGTACAGGGTTCTGTTGCAAGAGGCCTTGAGGCAGCTGGCAGCAACGCAAATGGCTCTATGGCTGGCTTTATGGGTATGGGCATTGGTATGAATACCGGCGGTAACTTTATGGGTGCTGCTTCTAACAACAATATGCAGCAAATGCAGATGCAACAGCAGGCACAACAACAAGCTCAGCAGCAGGCCGCTTATCAGCAACAACAGCAACAGGCACAGCCTCAACAGCCTCAGTCCGAGCCTGCTCCAGCACCAGCTCCTGCACCAGTAGCAGATGGTTGGACTTGTTCTTGTGGTAAGACAGGAAACATAGGTAAGTTCTGTGCAGAATGTGGCTCACCAAAGCCAGCTCCTGCTGATAATGGTCCATGGACTTGTCCTGAATGCGGAAATCAAAATAGTGGCAAATTCTGTGCTAACTGCGGAACAAAAAAACCAGAAAAGCCAAAGAAGATTAAATGTGACAAGTGTGGATATGAGCCTGATATGAGCGGTCCTATTCCAAAGTTCTGCCCTAACTGTGGTGACCCAATCAATGAAGGCGATATGATTTAATGCTTTGCTAAAATTTAATGGAAGGTAGGTAGCTCCGTCTTAATCGGTGGGGCATAAAGCTTATGAGTACAGTTGCATATAAGTGTATAAACTGTGGCGGTCCACTTGAATTTAATCCTGCAAAGCAGATGTTCTCTTGCGAATACTGTAGAAGTGATTTTACAGAAAAAGAACTTAAAGACCATTTCGGCGAGCTTGATGAAAAGCTTAACGATGAAAATAACAAGGTTGACGAAACTCAGACTGAAGATGATGAATTTGGCTTTGGCGGTGTGCTTTTCTCTTGCCCAAACTGCGGTGCAGAGATTGTCACAGACGAAACCACAGCAGCTACTGAGTGCGTATATTGCCATAGTCCAGTCGTTCTTTCGGGCAGACTTGCAGGCGATATGAAGCCAAATCTTGTTATTCCGTTTGGTTTTACAGAAAAAGACGCAAAAGAAAAATTCTATGCTATGTGCAAGAAAAAGTGGTTCTTGCCAAGGGATTTTGTTTCGGACGCACACATAGACAAGATGAAAGGCGTCTACTATCCATATTGGCTTGTAGATTCAGATAAGGCAGGCTCTTGTAACGCTACTGGTAAGAAATATAGAACATGGCGTTCAGGCGATTATGAGTATAAAGAAACAAAGACTTATTCTATCTCAAGAATGGGTAATATTGCTTTTCAAAAGTTCCCACAATCAGCTCTAAGTAAAGAAGACCACCAGATGATGAAATTCGTTAATCCTTATGATAATGAGGCTTTAACCGATTTCTCTATGTCATATCTTTCTGGTTTTCAGGCTGAAAAGCGTGATACAGAGAGGGCAGATGTTCAGGAGCAGGTCGATAAGGAGCTTCTCGAATACTCAAAGAAAATATTCAAGGATACAATGTCACAATATGACAGCGTAACCCTCGACAATATTCAAATGAATACAGTTCAGGAAGATTGGAAATACGCACTTTTCCCAGTCTGGCTTATGACCTATAAATATAAGGATAAGCAAAAGATTTTTGCTATCAATGGTCAGACAGGTAAGACATATGGTGAATTGCCATGCTCACTCGGAAAGCTTGCACTTTTCGGGGCAGGATTATTCGTAGTGCTTAGTGCGATAATTTTCGGATTGGGGTATTGTCTATGAAAAATATAGTAAGAAAATCCTCCGCACTTATAGCGGTGCTTATGGCTACAATGCTTTTTGCAGGAATAAGCTGTTTTGCATATGAGCAAGATAATATTTCAACTGAGCCAGAAACCTCTGTCAGCGAAATTGCAGATAACGAGGCCGTAGAAGCCCAAGAGATTCAGCTTTACGAAGCTCAAACATCAGAAGATAAATCTCTTGGAAAGAGTCTTGCAATAGGGCTCGGCTCGGGCTTTGTAATTACCCTGATTGTATGTATCTGCATTTATTCCTCATACAAAAAGCACGGTGCAACAGAGCCATATAAGTATGATGAAAACGCAAAACTCACACTTATAGATTCATCTGATGTGCTTGTCGATACACACATTGAAAAACGCAAAATAGAAAAAGATAATGATTAATACCAAAAGGCTTGAAATCTTAATTAGATTTCAAGCCTTTTTCATAAAAATAACTGCCCCATTTTTATAATAAATAGGGCAGCTGCTTATATTATTCTGCTAATAAATTTGTTATATTATCTATATCCAGATACCAAGTACCATCTATTTTTATGAAACACATTTCAGAAATGGTTGAATTTCCTACCGCATCAGCTGCTTTAACCTCTGTTATAACAGTCGCCTTGGCAGCTCCCTCTATTTTTGCTGTTGAATCATATTTGTTATTATATTTCTCTGTCAGCTCAGAGAGGTCTTTGTCGTCTTTATAAAGCACCTCGCTCTGTACTTCATAAACAATCTTAAAATCTGTTCCATACTTTTTTTTATTGCTACGATTTTCTTGCCACAGCTTATCCTCGCAATCAAGAACCATATCATCATACTTATTATAATTCTTGTTGGTTTCTAAAGTATAATTTATATATTCCTTTGGCAAGATTTCCATATATTCGTTGGCATCTATTTCCTGAATAGCATCAAGCTCTTTTTCTATAACTGTTGTATAGCTATTATGATTTGAGAATAGGTCTACACACATAATAATTACCACTAATGTTATAAATAATACGGCAATTACACTTATTACAGCAAGAAGTATCGTATGCCTTTTGCTCGATGTCGACTCATTTTCACTGACCTCTGCACCACAGAAGCCACAGTATTTACGACCTTTTTCTATGGATTTCCCGCATTTTGTGCAGACCATTTCAATCACCCTAAGTAAGATTATGCTATTATTGTAGTTTATTATTCAGAAGTTGTCAACTTAAAACTATATATAAAAGAATCCACATTAATCAGCAGAACTTTTTTCTATCTTAGAACTAATTTAAGACACTTAAAAGCCTTGCTTATAATTAACTTGATTTCAAAATCAACAAAAAAATCTCTGATGCTTAACATTAAAACATCAGAGATTTTATAATTTGCTAAATAGAAATTTTCTTTTCTATAATATCTGCTGCTTCATCAGCTGGCTCATTTATAATGGACTCTATTCTGCCACTATCAGAAATCTTTGCAAATTCCGAATCTATCGGGAATCTTGCAAGAATATCAACACCATAAGCCTTTGCAACCTCATCAAGCTTACTTTCACCGAAAGGATAGAGTCGCTTGCCACAATCAGGACATTCAAGATAACTCATATTCTCAATAACGCCAAAAATAGGAACCTTCATCATCTTAGCCATTTTAACAGCTTTTTCTACAATCATAGAAACAAGCTCTTGTGGAGAAGTAACTATAACAATTCCATCAAGAGGAATTGACTGAAAAACTGTCAGCGGAACATCACCAGTTCCCGGTGGCATATCGACAAACATATAGTCGATATTATCCCAATGTGTTTCGCCCCAAAATTGCTTAACTGCACCTGCTATCATAGGTCCACGCCAGACAATAGGGTCGCTCTCGTTATCAAGTATAAGATTTGCAGAAATAATTTCTATTCCTGTTTCACTTGTTGCTGGTTCAAGTCCTTTATCGCTACCAATAAGCTTTCCCTTAATGCCAAAAGCCTTTGGAATAGACGGACCTGTAATATCGGCATCGAGGATAGCCGTTTTATAACCTTTTCTATTGAACATAACCGCAAGAGATGAGGTTACAAGCGACTTTCCAACTCCGCCCTTTCCACTTACTATTCCTATAATGTGCTTAACACTGCTATGCTCATTTAGCTTTTCGAGAAAGCTTTTTTTATCACGAGCTTCACAGTTGGCAGAACACGAGCTACAATCGTGTGTACATTCTTCAGACATTTTCTTTTACTCCCTAAGGTAAATATTATTCTTTATCTTCACTACTATTATCATTCTCAGCCTCAGCGTGTATAGCGTCCTCATCGTCATCATCATTAATAACAACTTCGCCACTGCCTTCAGATTCAACAGTAAAATCATCATCATTAATTTCATCATCTGTTACATTTGTATCTTGCTGAACAGAATCAGAATTATCTATTTCATACCCGCTAATAAAAGTATACGGTATACCATATCCAAGAACGATAGACGCAAGATAGATAATAGGTGAGCAAGAAACGATTTCTGCTGAGAAAGGAAGCTGACTTATCATAGCTGCAAGAATGATATAGAGTGCAGGCAAATCCATAATTATGAGAGTTGCAGGAGAAAATCTTATAACCTGTTTGCCATCACCAACACGAGTTGCATAGAAAAGAAAAAGTCCAAACAAAACGAAAACAACTATACAGAGCAAAGCACGAAGCCAAGCCTGACCTACCTTATCAATCATACTCATAAAGAAATATGAACAAACTACAAAGGCAGTTATGAGTATAGCGGAGAAAACTAATCCTCCTGTATTTTTCTTGCGAGTAGATTTATTTTTTTTATTTTTCAAAGCAATCATTCCTCCAAAATCAGTATAATATACATTCTATCACAGTTAATCATAATATAATGTCAAAATAGAATTAAAAGCAAAGCTAAAAATAATTATTCAGTGTCACTAATTAACTTAGCAGCCAAGCAATACCAACCCTTATCTGTACGGGTTTCAATTATTTTAAGTGTCTTTGGCAAAGCAGAAAGAACATCTTCAAGGCGAGAATCTATTATTCCGCTCATAATATAAACTGTATCCTTGTGCATATGCTTTTCTATGTCACCCGAAAGCATAATAATCGCATCAGCTACTATATTCGCTGTAATTATATCGTATGTTCCAGTTACTTCATCAGCCAAATTGCCGTGAATAGCTGTATATCTATCAGAAACACCATTTCTTTCTGCATTTTCTATTGAGGATTTAACAGCAAGCTCATCAATATCTATTCCGATTGCACTCTTAGCGCCAAGCAAAAGTGATGCAACCGCCAAAATTCCGCTACCACAACCAACATCAAGCACAGCTGCTCCATCACTAACATATTTTTCGAGAGCCTCAAGGCAAAGGCGGGTTGTTTCGTGAGTACCTGTTCCAAAAGCAATACCTGGTTCGAGATGGAGGACAGTTCTGCCCTTAGGGTCATAGTCCTCACGCCATACAGGGCGGACAAGCAACTTTTCGCCAATTTCTATCGGATAGAAATACTTCTTCCAATTATCAAGACAAGCCTCAACATCACACTTATCAGTAAGAATCTTAAAATTTATATTCTCCGCACGAAAACGCTCCTCAAGAAAAGCCGTTGCCTCAGCAGGGTTATCTTCAGGGCTTATATATATGTGTATTCTTGCAGTTTCACGATTTTTTGCAAGAAGCTCCTCATCAATAAGGTCTATCTTGGCTATTTCAAGAACTTCCTCCTCAAGTGAGCTATAATCCTCAATATATATTCCATAGGGTACAGTCATAACTGCAATATTTTCTGCACGCTCAGTATCTTTAGCGTCAACCTCGGCTATAATCTCCGTCCAATCCATAATCTACTTCCTTTCTAATCTTAAAATAAAAGGAAAACCCGCAAAAGAGTTTTTCACCTTAAATATCATTATTTAATGTGAGTTCAATAAATCTTAAAAGTTAAAAGTTTCACTCGAGGCGGCGAGCCGCCACTCCCAAGATGCGTTCTACTTCTTTGTTAAATTATTGTTTATCATTCGCATCTAAATTTTTAAAGTTAAAAGTTTCTCTCGAGCCTTTTTAAAGGCTCGTAGGTCAAGGGCAACGCCCTTGTCACCGTCCGCAGACGGCGAAACTCTTTATACTTCTCAAAGCGCAGGAGGGTAGAAAAACATTCCAAATGGAATGTTTTTCGTAGGGAACCCTCGCAGGGGGTTCCCTGACAGAACACCTGCGCTGTATAAGATATGAATTTGCTTAACAAGGTTTTTAAGTCATTATCAAACTCAAGTCATTTAATTTTACTCGGTCTGTGAATCCTAAGAATTTTCGCCTAAGCCCCAAAGATTAAGATACTGATTTTTAAATGTTTTTGTAAATATCTTTTCTATAAGCGGTGTATCATCTGTTTTTTCTTCATCACTTGAAGACTCTTCAGTGCCTTCGCTCTCCTCAATCTTCTTAACATTATCATATGAAATCATCATAAATGGAATATCAGAAATCTCTGGGTTATCTTCGCCATTAAGAACTCTAAGAATATAATCAACCGCTGTATAAGCTGTCCATTCGTAGCTTTCACTTACTGCTGTTGCAATATTACCATTCTGAACCTGCGTGAAAAGCTCTGTGCCTCCACCCCTTGCAAGAAATGTTACCCTTGACATTGCCTGCGTCATTTCAAGAGCATCAACACTATCTTTGAGCATATTGTCATGAAGAACTATAACGCAGTTGATATTTGTATCTCTCTCTAAGGCTTTTTTTACAGCATCGGAAATATTTACTGCTGTGTTTGAAATCTCCATAGCAAGTTCAGTGCAATAACCGTCTGAATACTTTGTCAATTCGTCTGTAACAGCCTTTTTCATCTCATCAGCATAGCTTACATCTGATGGGGTTACAAGAAGTGCATTAACCCTGCCTTCTTTTTCAACAATAGCATAATCTGCCAAAGCCTTGGCCTCAGCGACATAATTAGTTTTAACACTTGAATCCACAAAATGGTCATTTGTACCAACCTGTGTATTATCAATGCTTATAACCTTTATACCGTGTGCCTGAGCATTTTCAATAGCAAGAGAAATTTTATCTTTATTTATATTTCCTATAAGAACTACGGCTGCACACTGGTCAGAAACCGCATTTTCAAGTGCTGAAGTATGGGAATTTGCTGTGCCATCGGTATCATAAGCGAGAATTTCCTTAAACCCAACCTTTTCTGCAACAGACTTTAATTCCTGTGAAATATAAGATGAATAAGTATTACTGCTTGAATCTGAAATAATGGCTATTTTCTTATTTTTAGAAATTTTCTTTGCATCTATTGATTTTGTAGCATTAAAATTCGGTTGTGATTTATATGTTTCAAGCTCGGTGGAAAGTGCTGCAAGCTTTTCCTTGCTTACCACTGCATTATTTGTAGACCTTGATTCTGTTACAGACTCCACCGCAGAACCGTTTCCATTATCCTTACAACCAGAAAGCATTGCAATAGATGACAAAACCATAGCTGAAAGCAATACTGCTAAAATTCGTTTCATTTATAATTTCCTCCCATTTTCCCAACTATCAAAATCTGTCAGTAAAACAGCACATTCTTACGCAAATTTATTATACTTCCACATCTCTTTTATGTCAATAAACATAATTGTAACATTACAATTTATTGACACTTAATACTCTCAACAAAGCTTTTCATTTCTTCATTCACCTCTGGCGGATAAACTATCGCCACAGGCTCTGAAAGTCCCAAAAGCCACGCAAAGAACTGCCTGCTAACAGCGACATTTGCCCCGACAACATAGCTATCGTCATAATTTCCACATATATCAAGACTACTTCCAAATTGGTCAACAAAAACATCAACTAATCTGCTTGGAATTTTCATCTTAACATAACATTCCTCGCCACCAAACATTCCAAAGATTTTTGAGGAATAGCTTTCTATATCAAATTCCCTGAAATTCTCGTTCTTAATCCGAGAATTATCCGAAACCGCAGTATTTCTCATTCTGTCAACTCTGAAATGCTTAATAATCTTGTCCTTATGGTCGAAGCCTATAAGATAATAGTTGCCATCACTCCAGCTTACTCCCCAAGGCGAAACTTCATAAAGACTTCCTTGATGCTTAAAGGCCATAGCTGGCTTATTATTTTCATCAATTATCCATTTAAAATATTTAAAGCACACTGCCTTATCAAGATTTATTGCATTATGAATTGTATCTATCGCATAGTAGATAGTTTCATTCATACTTTTAACTCGGTTTTTAACAAAAACCTGTCTTTTAAGCAATTCCGCCTGATAAACGCTTGTCAGGCATTCAAGCTTAGATATAAGCTCCTCTGTTTTTTTTAATGTAAAAAATCTCGAACAGCCAACAGCGTCTATCAATAGTTTAAGCTCAGAAAGCTGAAACTCTCTATTTCCGACATAATATTTAACTGTATCAGATTTTGTACTCAAAATATCCATTCCGCTCTCTTTAAGAGCATTAATATCATCATAGAAAGTTTTTCTGCCAAATTCAAAGCCCTTTTCTGCCAGAACCTGCTCTATCTCTATTCGTGAAAGAGCGTGTTCTTCATCTGTATATTTAAGCAGATATTCTCTAAGATAAAGCAACCTTTTCTTCTGTTCAGAAGCCATTCTATCAACTCCAAAAATGCTAAGTGTTTTGCCCTTAAAAGGCTAAGCAAAGCCTTTAATTTTCTTACCACTCAATGAAATAGCAATGATGAAACAATAAGCAAAATTATCAAAAAGCCAAAGTTAAATGCCGAAAACATTCCTATATAGGACTTAACCTTAGTCGGATTATGCCTTGTATATTCTCTGAATGTAATCAGACTTGCAAGTGAAGCTATCAAAGTTCCTGTTCCACCAATATTTACACCAACAAGCAATTCCCTATAATTGTCTGTAAACTGCGAAAGCAATATTGCAGACGGAACATTGCTTATAACCTGACAAGAAATTGCACTAAAAAGCAAGGTATTCTGTTCGAGCAACCAAGAAAAAAGATTTCTCACGGCGTCTATTCTTGCCATATTTCCCGCAAAGATAAAAAATGCAACAAAGGTCAGCAATAGTGGGTAATCAACCATTTTAAGTGCTTTTCGGTCGGCAAAAAGTAAAACAATAGGTATTATTATCAAACCTACATAATAGGGTATTCCTCTGAACACTATTGCTATTGCCAGCACAAAGAGAATAGCATATAGGATAGTGCGTTTTTTGTTAAGGCTTTCGATTTTTTCGGAAATCTCAAGCGGTTCTTTTTTTACAAATAAGCAACAAATAGTTATAAGAATTACCGAAACCGCAAACGGCACAAACATTATCCCTACAAACTCATAATCATTTATATTATACTTTGTATATAGATATAGGTTTTGTGGATTGCCAAAGGGAGTAAGCATTCCTCCGAGATTTGCGGCAATATTCTGCATAATAAATGTAAATGCCATATATCTTTGTTTGCCTGTGCTTTCAAGCACGAAATATCCAAGAGGTAAAAATGTAAGCAATGCCATATCATTCGCAATAAGCATAGAGCCTATAAAGGTTATATAAACAAGCGTAAGTATTGACGCACGAATATTCCTACAAGATTTGACTATTTTTTGTGCGAGTATATAAAAGAAATTTATATTTTTCAAAGCACATACAACAGCAAGAACACAAAACAAACAGCTCAAGGTCTTAAAATCAAAATACGAAATATATTGTTCATCAGGAGGTATAATAAAAGAGGTAATCACCGCCGCAAGAACTGCCACCATAAGGACAACATTTTTCTTAGCAAAACCCACCATTTTCGTAAATATCATCATTAAATTCCCCTCTATATTTATGCCAAAACAAATATATCATATATAGAAATAAATGTCTATTAGCGCATTTTAAAAATCTGTCGAAATATTGTGCAGATTTTTGCGTAAATTTCTACGGACTTTATATTCAAAATTACTTGTTTTCCATTACTATTCATTATATAATATATGGTAGGGAATTATCAAAAATCGACAGTATTTTTTGAAAAGATACTTTGCTTATATCAAGATAGGTATGAAGGGAGAAAAAATGAGCAAAAATCGCATTAACAGACGCAATAAAATAAAAAGAACCTCCTCCTATCGTGGATATAACCATTATCGAAGATATTCTGCTTCAACAGGCTCTCAGGGCACAGGCTTAGGCAAGGCTGTTGCTTTATCCTTTGCCGTTGTAGCTGCAACTTCATTTGTGGTATTTTGCTGTTCAGTATATATTCCGAAATTAGTAGATATTTCAAAGAAAAATTTTATTAGTGCAGAATCTTCTGCGGAATCTTCTACTCTAAGTAAGACTGAGAGTTCTAAACCAGAAAGCAAAGCGGAGAGTTCAAAGTCTGAACCCTCAAAACAAGAGGCTTCCAAGCAAGATGCCTCTAAAGCTGAAAGCTCGAAATCAGAAACAAGCAAGCAAGAAGACAAGGGCTATCTTGACGGAAATGTATTTATATACAAAAATGTAGGATACGAAAGCTTTATAGGTACTGATGAAAACGCCTTAAAATACGCAAATAGCCTAAATTCTATCGCTTCAACACTCGATTCAAGCATAAATATTTATTCAATTGTAGTTCCTACACACAGCTCAATCTCTCTTGATAAGCTTCAGAAAGAAAACAACGCTAATGAAAAAGCTAATCTTCAGGTCATCAATGATAATCTTTCTGAAAAAATCAGCTTTATAGATGTAGAAAACGCTCTCAAAGATAAAAAAAGCAAATATATCTACTATAATACCGATGAAAACTGGACTTCTCTCGGTGCATATTATGCCTATAAAGAGTTTTGCAAAAATGTAGGACTTACTGCCACTGATTTCTCATCGGTAGAAAAAAAACAAATAGAGGGCTTTTTGGGTGGACTTATTTCTTCCACAAAAACTGATAAAAATAAAAAAGGCAACACTGACCTTTTGAAAAATCCCGACACCATCACATATTATAACTTTGGCAATGACTATCAATGCGGTATCTGGAGAACTGAAAACAGCGGAGAAGAAACCGTTTCTTTCATAAATAATGCTGTTTCAGCAGAAAATGCACGAGATATATTCTGCTATGGAGATGTTTCACTTTTTAAAGCTAATACGGGTAAAAGCACTGGCAAACGCCTTTGCATTGTAAAGGATAGCTATGGCTCTGAGCTTGCTCCATATTTTATGGAAAACTATGATGAAGTTCATATAATTGACGCAAAACTATTTGAAGGTTCTTTAACAGGCTATTGCTATAATCACAGTATAACTGATGTCCTTTTCATAAATGGTATAAACACAGCTAACGAGAAAGAGCAAATCAAAGCCCTTTCCGCTATGGCATAAAAGCCGAATTCAAAGCCGAAAGGAGATGTGCATATGTTAGGCAGAAAACTTGATATTGAAATATTCGGCACAATATCCGAAGGCTCGATTTATTTCGGTTATTATCGTGAAAGAGGTATGAATTATAAAGTTTACATACTGACAAACCACAAGCTAAAAACAAGTGAGCAGTGCATTGTTATTGCTGAGGAATTTAATGAAAATTCTTCTACCAAAAAGCTTGTTGCCTCACCACTCGGTGAAATATTTTACGAACCCGAAATCCGTAAGCGTGTTGCTATGGCTCACACCGAAATTTCACATATGATTTGCTTGTATGAAAAATCCTGCGGCGCAGTAGTTTTTTACCGCTCGAATGATTCCATAAAATATCTTTTAGTAAAAAATCGCAACGGCCGTTGCTGGAGCTTTCCAAAAGGACACATAGAAAATGGCGAAAGCGAAAAACAGACCGCCGCACGAGAAATTAAAGAAGAAACTGGACTCGATGTGCATTTCAAAGCAGATTTCAGAGAAACTGGAATATATCATCCCTTTGGCAGGACAAGCAAAAAGGTTGTTTTCTTTCTCGCCGAAACAAATAGTGACAAAGTAAGTATTCAACGCCGAGAGATTGATTATTATCGCTGGGCAACTATGGACCAAGCACAAAAGCTTTGCAAGCACGAAAATGATATTAGAGTTTTAGAAAAAGTAAGCAATCTTCTTGAAACAGCAAATTAAACAAATCTCTTTTTTTAAAACTAAAGCTTATTCACTTAACAAGCTTTATTTATCGGGAACGATTTTTTTCGTTCCCTTTTATAATGCTTGAAATATACGGAAAAATGGTATAATATATGTATGTATATAACTTAATGTAGGAAGTAGGAGGATATTATGGATAAGAAAACATTCTATATAACAACACCAATTTATTATCCGTCAGGCAATCCGCATATCGGACATTGCTATACTACGGTTGCCTGCGATTCTATCGCAAGATATAAGCGTATGCAGGGCTACGATGTAATGTTCTTGACAGGCACAGATGAACATGGTCTTAAAATCGAACAAAAAGCCGCTGAAAAGGGCGTATCTCCAAAGGAATATGTTGATGAAATCGTTGCTGTTTTCAAAAATCTTTGGAAGTATATGAACATAAGCTACGATAGATATATCCGTACAACTGACGATTATCATATAAAAAGCGTTCAGACAATTTTCAAAAAGCTTTATGATAAAGGCTATATCTATAAGGGCGAATATAAGGGCAAATACTGTACTCCTTGCGAAAGCTTCTGGACTGAATCTCAGCTCAAAGACGGCAAATGCCCTGATTGTGGTCGTGATGTTGTAGAAGCTAAGGAGGAGGCATATTTCTTTAAGATGGCTCCTTTCGCTGACCGAATTGAAAAGCTCCTCACAGAAACAGACTATCTCCGTCCAAAAACTCGTGCAGTAGAGCTTGTCAATAACTTTATCAAGCCAGGTCTTGAGGATTTGTGCGTATCAAGAACAAGCTTTAAATGGGGTATCCCTGTAACCTTCGATACAAACCATGTTGTCTATGTTTGGATTGACGCACTTTCAAACTATATAACTGCCCTCGGCTATGAGAATGACCAATATGACGATTACAAAAAGTATTGGCCTGCTGATGTTCATATGGTTGCTAAGGATATTATGCGTTTTCACGCTATAATCTGGCCTGCAATGCTTATGGCTCTTGAAGAACCACTTCCTAAGCACCTTGCTGTTCACGGTTGGATTACTTTCAACGGTGAAAAGATGAGTAAATCTCTTGGAAATGTTGTTGACCCTCTCGTTCTCGGCGAAAGATACGGTGCGGACGCTATCCGTTATCATATCCTCAGAGAAATGGCTCTCGGTTCAGACAGCTCATTCTCTAACGAAATTATGATTAAACGCATTAACTCCGACCTCGCAAACGGTCTTGGCAACCTTGTTTCAAGAACTGTTGCAATGGTAGAGAAATATTTCGGCGGTACTCTCCCAACAGAGCGTGAAAGCGGTGAATTTGACGAAAGCCTTATCGAAACTGCAAAGGCTCTCCGTCCTGCTGTTGATGATTATATAGAAAAAACACAGCTTAATAATGCTCTTGCAGAAATTTTCAAGGTTGTTTCTCGTGCAAATAAGTACATTGATGAAACCACACCTTGGGTTCTTGCAAAGGACGAAAACAACAAAATTCGTCTTGCTACTGTACTATATAATCTTCTTGATACAATTCGTATTATCTCAACACTTCTTTCTGCATTTATGCCTACAACTATGCCAAGCATCTGGGAACAGATTGGTGCTTCTAAAGAAGATGTAAGCTACGAAAATGCCGCTAAATTCGGCGTGCTTCCTTTAGATGTTACAGTTAAGAAGGGTGAGGTTCTTTTCCCAAGAATTGATGTTGATAAGGAAATTGAGGAGCTTAACGCACTTATCGCTAAAAATCAGCCTAAAGAAACAGCAAAACCTAAGATTGAAGGTCTTGCTCAGATTGGCATAGATGATTTCGCAAAGGTAGAACTCAGAGCCGCAAAGATTCTTGCTTGTGAGCCTGTCAAGAAGTCCAAAAAGCTTTTGAAACTTACACTTGATGACGGCGAAGGAGAAAGAACTGTTGCAAGCGGAATTTCACAATATTATAAGCCTGATGAATTAGTCGGAAAGACAATCGTTCTTGTTGCAAACCTCAAGCCTGCAAAACTTTGCGGTGTTGAAAGTAACGGTATGATTCTTGCCGCTGATTGTGGAGAAGATGATGTAAAGGTATTGTTCCTTGACGATTCAATCCCAGCAGGCAGCCGAATCCGCTAACCAACTTCTCTTAGACACCCAAAAGTTTCGGCGGCGTGCCGCCGCTGTCAAGACGCGGAATCGGTTTTGCAAGCAAAACCTCGACATATGCAAGATAAGCTTGTTTCCGCGGTCGAAGAAACTACCAATTAATCAACTTCTCTTAGACAATTAAAAGTTTCGCTCGAGCCTTTTCTACACCAGCTTTGCTGGTGAAAGCTGCTCGCAGTTTCCAAAGGCGGAGCCTTTGGTGGGTTTTAAGGGCAAAGCCCTTAACATTCTTTGCTCTCTAAGGGCGGACAAAGTCCGCCCTTTATGACTGATGTTGCCAACAAAAGAAAATTAAGCGGTGGACAAAGTCCACCGCTTTAGAAGTAAAGAATGTTGGGCTTCGCCCAAAGGTGTTTCGCCGTCTGCGGACGGCGACAAGGGCGTTGCCCTTGACCTACAAGCCTTTAAAAAGGCTTGACCTAAACTTTGAGTGTCTTATGGGAAGTTTGTCAGCCTATTATAAATTTCTAACGGAGAATTATATGCAAAATATTTTTGATACTCATGCACATTATGACGATAGCAAATTTGATGATGACCGTACAGAATTGCTCGAAACACTTCCCCAAAAGGGAGTGTGCAATGTTGTAAACCAAGCAACTGACCTCAAAACGGCTCAAATTTCTATTGAATTTGCGGAAAAATATGATTATATATATGCTGCTGTCGGAGTTCACCCAGAAAATCTCGATGGCTTGCCAGATAATTATATTTCCGTATTGCGTGAGCTTGCAAAGCGTAAAAAAGTTGTCGCAATAGGCGAAATAGGGCTTGATTACTACTATGATATTCCAAAAGATTTTCAGCTTAGAGTTTTCGAGGAACAGCTCACCCTTGCAAATGAGCTTTCTATGCCTGTATGTGTTCACGATAGAGAGGCTCACGGGGATATACTTTCCTTGTTGAAAAAATATAAACCAAAGGGTGTTGTACACTGCTTTTCAGGAAGCCGAGAAATGGCTCGTGATGTCCTTAAGCTTGGAATGTATATCGGAGTTGGCGGAGTAGCTACCTTCAAAAATGCACGAAAGGCAATAGAAGTAATCGAGGAAACCCCACTTGAAAGAATAGTCCTTGAAACAGATGCACCTTATCTTGCACCTGTACCATTCAGAGGAAAGCGAAACGATTCTTCAATGATAATTTATATAGCTCAAAAAGTCGCAGAAATCAAAAAACTTTCAACAGAAGAAATCTTAAAAATCACTTGCGAAAACGCAAGGAAAATGTATGAAATAAACTCTAATTAACAGCAAGAATTTTTGCGGTAATTTTTGCTGTTAAAAATAAATTCAGCAACAAATTGCTAAATTTTAGCAAACATCTTTAAAAACGAGGAGGACACAAATTATGAGAGCATTGATAACTGGAGCAAGCTCAGGAATGGGCCGAGATATGGCAAGAGTTTTGTCATGTATGGGCTGGGAGCTTTTTCTTGTTGCAAGAAGAGCCGATAAACTTCTTGAAATCAAGCAAGAGCTTGGCGACAAAACAGTTTGTATTCGTTGTGATATTTCCAAAGAAGAAGAATGTAGAAAGCTTTATGAGGTTCTCAAGGATAAAGAAATAGATATGGTTATCAATAACGCAGGCTTTGGCTACTGCGGAGAATTTGTTTCTTCAACCCTCGAAAATGACCTCGAAATGATAGATACAAATGTAAGGGCAGTTCATATACTTACAAAGCTATTTTTAAAGGATTTTGTTTCAAAAAACAGCGGAAGAATACTAAATGTTGCATCTATTGCCGGTTTTATGCCTGGCCCTATGATGGCAACATATTATGCAACCAAAAATTATGTTACAAGCCTTTCGAGAGCCGTTTCATATGAACTCAAAGAAATGGGAAGTGCAGTTACAGTTACAGCATTCTGCCCCGGACCTGTAAATACTGAATTTAATCAAGTTGCAGGAGTAAGCTTTGCAACAGCCTCAATCGAAAGCAAAACTGCCGCAAGAATGGCTATTACAGACGCACTTAACGGAAAGCGTGTTTCTATCCCTACATTTAAGATGAAATTAGTTCGTTTCGGAGCAAGACTTGTTCCGGATTGTCTGCTTCTAAAAATATGCAGTAATATTCAGCAAAAGAAAATAAACTAAATCACCTATAAAAAATAAACTGCACCAAATCATATTTTACATTGATTTGGTGCAGTTTTTATTATTAAGTACAAAACTTTAACTATTGATGTATCAGCAATAAAATAACCTCCGAAATTTTCAACCCTTTGTGCTTAAATAGTTGAAAACTTTCCGAAATAAAACTACTCAAAATTGAAAAAATATTATATAATTAATAAGAAAACAAAACAATAAGGAGAATATCTATGGAATATAAAATCACCAATCGTGGTGCAGAAATATACAATCTATCGTCTTTCGACCTCGCAGAAACCTTTGATTGCGGACAATGTTTTCGTTGGGAAGCCTTGCCTTGCGATGAAACTGATAATATTCAGAAATTTTCTGCTGTTGTTCGTGGCAGGTATACGACCGTATATAAACACAACAACATATTTATTATCGAAAATTGTACCGAAGAAGAACTTAAAAACATTTTTATCGACTATTTCGACCTTAATCTCGATTATGATGCTGTCAGAAACAGCCTTGTGCAAAAACTTCCTATCTTAAAAGATGCCGCTAAAAATGCTCCAGGTATTCGTATTCTTGCACAAGAACCATGGGAGGCTCTTTGCTCATTTATAATTTCTCAAAATAACAATATTCCGAGAATAAAAGGCATTATCTCAAGGCTTTGCGAAACTTTCGGCAAAAAATGTGGTGAAAGCTATACCTTTCCATCAGCCGAAACTCTCGCCGTTCTTGAACCTGATGACCTTCAAAACCTCCGAGCAGGTTTTCGTGCAGGGTATATAATTGATGGGGCAAGGAAGGTTGCAAGCGGAGAGATTGACCTTGAAGCACTTAGAAATATGCCGATAGAAACAGCACGAGAGAAATTGATGACCATTCGTGGAGTAGGTCCAAAGGTTGCCGAGTGTACGCTTTTATATGGACTACACCGATTAGAGGCATTTCCGATAGATACTTGGATTAAAAAAGCTATGTCCACACTTTATGAAGGCTTAAAGCCAGAAGATTTCGGCGAATATGCGGGCATAGCACAGCAATATATCTTTGTTCAAATGCGTATGGCAAGCCACCGCTAAGCTAAAGCACTTCCCCAAGACACTCAAAGTTTAGGTCAAGCCTTTTTAAAGGCTTGCGGTTTCCAAAGGCGGAGCCTTTGGTGGGTTTTAAGGGCGAAGCCCTTAACATTCTTTGCCCCCTAAGGGCGGACAAAGTCCGCCCTTATTGACTAATGTTGCTGACAAAAGAAATTTTAGGGGGGGGCGAACGAAGTTCGCACCTAAGGGAGCAAGACAGGTTAAGGGCGTTGCCCTTAAAACCCATGGGGGACTCCGTCCCTCAACCCTGCAAGCTTTTGAAAAAGCTTGACCTAAACTTTGAGTATCTTGGGGAAATTTATTAACTAATCGCTAATTTCCTCGACAGCATTAAAAATCTTCTCTCACCAAAAAAGCCAAGCCTATACACACAATAAGTGTATATAGACTTGACTTAATTAAATAATCTTGCTATAATTAAACTATAAGTACACAGTTCGTGATTATTCGTGCTTTAATTCTTAACTACATTTGCAGTGATTAAGTTCCTAAAAGTGTGAAAGGTATAAGTTAGCGTTGCCAGTTAAGATTTTATCACAAACAAGGTTTTGAGGTGATAATTTACATTTCCGCTATGACAAAATTTAATATATCTTATTTTGACTTATCAGCAATAACCGCCTTAGAAATTTCTTCTGTGTGCATAGAACGAGAACCCTTAACAAGAATAGCACAACCATCAACAATTTGTGTTTTCAAGTAAGATAGGGCAGAGGCGTTATCCGCAAAACACTTTGCAGTAACATTCTTATTCTTGCTCAAAGCACCTTTAGCTATGTTTTCTGCAAGGCTTCCTATACAGATTACGCAATCAATGCCAATTTCACCAAGATGTTCGCCAACAGAAAAATGCTCACTTTCAGCATAATCACCGAGTTCAAGCATATTTGCAAGAACAGCAATTCTCTTAGTTGCGTCAATAGATTTCAAAACATCAAGAGATACTTTCATAGCGTCAGGGCTTGCATTATAGCTATCATCAATCAATGTACAGCCTTCAAGCTTATGAATCTGCTGGCGCATAGGGGCATTTTTATAAGTAAGAAGTCCAGCCTTAATAACATCAGTCGAAAGTCCGCAAGCCTTAGCTACTGCAAAAGCGGCAAGAGCATTTTTAACATTATGTTCACCAAGGGTAGGAATTTCTATTTCTTCGGTTTCATTCTTACTTATGAGAGTAAATATAGTATTCATACCATTAACACAAATATTCTCGGCACGATAGTCGCAATTCTCGCCAAAACCAAATGTAACCGTCTTAAAATCCTGTTTACCATAGAGAGTAACAAGAAGCTCATCATCACCATTCAAGAAAAGTGTGCTATCCTTAGTGAAATTACCTGTTATCTTAAATTTCTCGGACATAATATTTTCTCTTGAACCAAGATTTTCGATATGAGCAGTTCCTATATTGGTCATAACCGCCATAGAAGGCTTAGCGATTGCACAAAGTCTTTCCATCTCACCAAATTCACTCATACCCATCTCAATAACAGCAGTTTCATTTTCAGGCATAATATCGAGCATAGTAAGCGGAAGACCTATCTGGCTATTTCTGTTGCCCTTAGTCTTAAAGACATTTGAGCCTTGAGAAAGTGCGGCGGCAATCATTTCCTTTGTACTTGTCTTGCCGACACTGCCTGTAACGCCGATAATTTTTATATCGAACCTTGAGCGATAATATGCACCAAGAGCCTGAAGTGCTGTAAGAGTATTTTCAACCTTAATATATGGCTTTTTAGCATTTTCTGGAGCATCATATTCTGTAAAAGTAGCTGAACAGTTTTTTAAACAATCTTCTATAAACTTATGTGCATCGACCTTCTCGCCACGAATCGGCACAAAAAGAGTTCCGTCTTTAACTTCTCTGCTATCACAAGCAACACTTGTAATTTCTATATCGGGATTTCCGCAAAGCAGAGTACCACCAACTGCCTTTGCGATTTCTGAAACTTTTAATGGTATCATAAATTTATCCTCCAATTATTTCTCAGCTAATATAGAAGCGATAACTTCACGCTCATCATAGTGTGTTTTCTTGCCGTTTTTATCCTGATAATTTTCGTGTCCCTTGCCTGCAAGAACTATAATATCTCCGTCCTGAGCATTTTTGATACAATAACGGATAGCGTCTGTTCTGTCAGGAATAACAACATACTTGCCATCGGTCTTATTGATACCAACCTTTATATCCTCAATAATATCCATAACATTTTCAAAGCGGGAGTTATCCTCGGTTATGACAGATAAATCCGAAAGTCTACCAGAAATTTCACCCATTTCGTAACGGCGGTCACGAGGTCTGTTTCCTCCCGCACCAAAAAGTGTAATTAAACGGTTCGGGTGATATTCACGCAAGATAGTTAATAGGCTTTCCATACTGAGAGCATTATGAGCATAGTCTATAAGCAAGGTATAGTGTCCCGGAACGGGAACAGGCTCAACTCTGCCTTTAACCTTAACAGTGTTCAAGCCCTCTTTGATAGCATCAAGAGAAACAAGGTGACGGCAGACAGATATTGCCGCAAGAGCATTATAAGCCATAAATTTGCCTGGAATATCAACATCAAGCTCAGTATTCATAACACCACTAATGGTGAAATGCACTCCAAGATAGCCAGCCTTTGAAATAAGGCTGTCATCAGAGCCGATAAGCTCTGCATTCTTCGAGAAGCCAAAGGTTTCAATCTTGCAAGAGGAATGTTCTATTATGTATTGAGCCTTTGCATCATCTATATTTATCATACCAGCCTTGCACTGCTTGAATAGAAGTGCCTTGCAATCGAGATATTCCTGCATATCCTTATGTTCAGCACCGCCGATATGGTCGTGTGAAAAATTAGTGAAGATTGCATAATCAAAGATAAAACCGTCTGTTCTATGCCATTTTAAGCCAAGTGAGCTTGCCTCCATAACAACACACTTACAGCCCTCATTAATCATCTTACGCATTGCTCGCTGAATTTCATAGGATTCAGGCGTTGTGTTGGCAGTTTCTTCAACTTTTCCGTCAATAACAATTCCGAGAGTACCTATAATGCCAGTTTTCAAGCCACCTGCTGTAAGGATATTTGCAACCATAGATGCAGTAGTGGTCTTGCCCTTAGTGCCAGTAATGCCAATTGTAGTAAGTTCATTGGCTGGATTACCAAAATATTCCGCCGAAACCAAAGCAAGAGCCTTTCTTGTATCTTCAACTTTGATTACAAGTGCATTTTTAACCTCTACATCTTCGCAGACAAGCACTGCAGCAGCACCACCATCAACAGCAGATTGTGCGAATTTATGTCCATCAAAAGATGAGCCACTAAGGCAAACAAAAAGGCTATCCTTCTGCACCTTACGAGAATCATATATTACATCTGAAATATCGGTATCAAGAATTTTTTCGTTGTCTATATCTGTGTTTTCGGAAAGAGTATAGCTTAAATCCTTTATAAGCTCTTTTAATTTCATAAAATCAACCCCTTATAATTCTTATTAAAAGAATAGTAGAATATTCCTTTCTCATTTTACCACAACCTTAAAGCAAGTTCTACTATTTTGAATAAATTCACGCAAAAAGACGGCCACCAAAATGGTAGCCGTCTTTATAATTGGAATTTTTAGATTTAGGCTGTTGCGTTTGTTGATGAACCGATAACATCGTACATACCAAACATTGGAAGAATGATAGATACAACAAGGAAACCAACTACGCCACCGATAACAACTGTCATAATAGGTGTCATCATATCTGTAAGTCTTTGTGTAGATTCATCTGTCTGTGATTCAAAAAGTTCTGCCATTTTAAAGAGTGAATCACCAAGCATACCAGATTCTTCACCAACTCGAATCATAGAAACAAGAATTGCATCGAATACAGGGTGTTTCTTCATTGCTTCATTGATTGGAATACCAATCTGAACATCGTTAATAACATCTGTTATTCTTGCCTTAACAAAAAGGTTAGCAACTGTATCTCTTGAAAGTGCCATAGCTCTGTGAATAGGAATACCTGCATCTGTAAGAGTTGACATCAAGCGACAGAAGCGAGCAAGAGAGGATTGTCTTATGATAGGACCGACAAGTGGAATTTTAAGTTGGAACTGTGCGAACTTCATAGCAAATTCTGCACTGTTTTTCTTTAAGAAAATAAATCCAACTATGATAGCTAATGTAACCAATATAAGAATATACCAATATCCAATCAAGAAATCTGAGAAAGCCATAACACCTGCTGTGAGTGCCGGAAGTTCTGCACCAAAGCTGCTGTAAACGCCTGCAAATGTCGGCAAAACAAAGCAGCAAAGAACGATAATAACCGCAAGAACAAGAACTATGAGGAAGAGAGGATACATCAAAGCACTTCTCAGCTTACCAGAAAGAGCCATATCCTTCTTTGTAATAAGTGCACACTGTTCAAATGCTGTATCAAGACGACCGTTTGCTTCACCAGCTTCTACGATACTGACTATGATTGATGGGAAAGACTTAAACTTTCTCATAGACTGTGATAGAGTAATACCATTATAGAGGTCTTGGTTCATCTCTGTCATAATCTTTTTCATGGTCTTATCTTTTTCGGTGGTAATCATAATCTCCATAGCAAGAGAAAGGTTGATACCAGCCTTCATCATAAGAGCCATCTGGTTAAGGAACATCAGTAGCTTCTTTGGCTTAATCTTTTGCTTATGATAGTCGCCACCGATTTCCATCTGCAGAATGCTTGTAGGGGCATCTGAATTAGAGGCTTCTGACAGTTCCTGAACAACAAGTCCTTTATTTCTCAGGGAATTAAGAGCCTCATTTTCTGTTGCAGCTTCTACAAAGCCTGTTTTCTTTTGATTTTTTTGGTTTATCGCCGTATATTTATATTTCAATTTAATTCACCGCCCTTAGAGAATCAGGTTATAAGTTGGTCAGTTTCGCCGATGTCGAAGCTCCAAGCCTTAGCTGTCTGAGCAGTGATAATACCCTGTTTAAGAAGTCCTTCGATACTCTTCTTCATAGTAATCATACCTGTCTGAGAACCGAGCTGAATAGACTGGTCGATATTAGCTGTTTTATTTTCACGAATAAGGTTACTGATAGCCTTTGTAACAAACATCATCTCGAAGGCTGCAACACGACCGCCTGTTGCACGAGGAAGAAGTCGCTGAGAAATAACGGCTTTAAGAGATGTAGAAAGCTGAACTCTAATCTGCTGTTGTTGGTCAGCAGGGAAGATGTCTATAAGTCTATCTATTGTCTTAGCAGCACCCTCTGTATGAACTGTTGAGAAAACCAAGTGACCTGTTTCAACGGCTGTCATAGCGGTTGACATTGTTTCTCTATCACGAAGCTCTCCGAGGAGGATAATATCAGGGTCTTCACGCATCGCAGCTCTAAGAGCATTTGCGTATGATTGACAGTCAAGACCGATTTCTCTCTGGTTGATGATACAATGCTTAGGAGTATGTATAAATTCAACCGGGTCTTCGATTGTTATAATATGACGGCTCTTATTTTTATTTATTTCGTTGAGCAAAGCCGCAAGTGTAGTAGATTTACCTGAACCAGTAGGGCCACAGAGAAGAACCAAGCCTGCATTAAGCTCGAGAGTTTTTCTGATTGCCTTTGGCATATTAAATGTGCTAAGCTCAGGAACAACGCTGTTGATAACACGAAGAACGATAGATGTTCCGCATCTTTGATGGAAAGCGTTCGCTCTGAAACGACCACAATCGCCGATTTCAACAGCAGCATCAGCCTCACCAACCGTCATAAAGGTATTAAACTTATCTGCCATAAGCAATGCCTTAATAACTGCTGTAACCTCGCCCTCAGTAAGAGCTGGGTCATCTGTAAAAATTACATTACCATGAAGTCTGTATGCCGGGTGGTTACCGGAGGCAAGGTGAATATCTGAAGCACCTTTGTCAACGGCCATTTTAACAAGATTATAAAAATCCATTTTTAAATATCGCCCCTATCATTATTGTTTATTTGCGCTTTAAGCATTTTTAAATGCAAAAATTTTAAATTAATCATTAGAGATTGTAACATCTATGAATACTTCATATGAGGTTATACCTTGAAGTACGAGTCGGCGTACATTCTCTGTCATAGGAATCATACCATCTTCTATTGCTACATCTCTGAGTTCATCTGAGCTTATATTCTTAGTAACTGCACGCTTGATAACATGAGTAAAGAGCATAATCTCGTGAACCGCAATTCTTCCTTTATAGCCTTTTTTATTACATTTTTCACAGCCACACGGCTTATAAAGTGTAATATTTTCATCATCAAGTGGAAGATTGAGCGACATACGCTCCTCCTGACTTGGTGAATAAGGCTGTTTGCATTCTTTGCAGAGTCTTAGAACAAGTTTCTGTGCTATGATTCCGAGCAAAGCTGATGAAACCATATATGGTTCTATTCCCATATCGACCAGACGGGCAACCGAGCTCGGTGCATCGTATGTATGAAGTGTTGAGAGAACCAAGTGACCCGTAATAGCCGCAGAAACCGCAATATTGGCAGTTTCACCATCACGAATCTCACCAATCATGATAACATCAGGGTCCTGACGAAGAATAGACCTAAGAGCCGCCGCAAAGGTAAGACCTGCTTTTTCGTTAATATTAACCTGTGTGATACCTGGAACAATCATTTCAACAGGGTTTTCAACAGTGATAATATTAATTTCATCTCTCATAATGGAGCGAAGTCCGGTATAGAGCGTGGTTGACTTACCAGAACCAGTCGCACCAGTAACAAGGATAATTCCTCTGTGGCTCGCAACAAGATGTTCAAACTTTTTAAGATTCTCTGGCAAGAAGCCGATATTTTCTTTTTTAAGCTCCATACCAAGAGAGGTTGTAATACGCATAACTATCTTTTCGCCGAACATAGAAGGAAGAACAGATATACGAAGGTCAATTTCCATACCGCCGACCTTATAGTTAATACGACCGTCCTGAGGAATACGCTTTTCTGCGATATTCATATTACCGATAAATTTTATACGGCTCGTAACAGAAGGAATAAGCTCAGGAGCTGTTTCCATATAAATCTGGCAATTACCATCTATACGGAAGCGTATTCTCATACACTTTTCCATAGGCTCGATATGAATATCACTAGCCTTTTGATAAACGGCTTCTTCCATCATATTATTAACAAAACGAATAATCGGCTGGTCATTTCCTGAAGCCTCTGCTTTTGCGGCTTCTTCTGCTTCTTCTTTCGTTTTATCACTCATCTGCTGAGATGCAACAAACTCCTTAGCATCATCATATGCCTTTTGTGAAGCATAAAGATCACGGAACTTATTATTAATCTTAGTTGGTTCTGCAATAACCGGTTTAATCTTTAGCTTTGTATATATTGCAATATCATTGAATGCCTTATAATTAAGCGGGTCGGCAACTGCTATTGTGAGAAAGCGTCCCTCAAGTGCTATAGGTAAAACCATATACTGCTGAGCAAGATTCTCTGGAATAAGATTTGCCATTTGTTCAGGGTCAATCTGAACAGTATCAAGGTCAAGATAAGGAATAAGCAACTGCTTTTCAAGAGCCTTACAAACTTGCTGCTCTGTAACAATACCATCTTCTACGAGAATATCTGCGATACGCTTTTTTGAGGTTTTCTGCTTTTTAAGTACCTCTTCGAGCTGTTCCTCAGTTATTGCACCTGAATTTATAAGGATTTGACCTATTTTTAGATTGCTTGCCTTCATCAATTACACTCCTTAAATAGTCGGGAAAAGCACTTTCTATTTAAACAAAGCTAAGTACATACTAACAGCATTGTTTATCAAATTAAAGAAACAAATATAGATAATAGTTCCGATTGCAATATATGGTCCAAACGCAAGATAGAAGCCTTTGCTTTCTTCCACTTCTGTAACATCAGATTCGATATTTTCTTTATCTGCATCATCTATATCGTTATCTTCATCAATTTCTTCTTCAAGCGTAGTCTCGTCACTATTTTTATTAGAAGTTATTTTCTGAACTATAATAGTAACTATAAAACCTAAGCTTGCAATTATTATAGAGATAAATATTGTGTATATTGTTCCTGGAAAACCTGTAAGGATTCCTATTGCGGCAAAGAGCTTTACATCACCGAAGCCCATACCTTCCTTTTTATAGATTATTACACCAATGGCATTTATCAGAAGCATTGCTCCGCCTCCGATAGCTGCACCCGCTATTGGCTGCCACCACTCTGAGCTGAAAATATTGTATCCTCTCAATCTGTCATAAATTACAACTGCAAGAAATACAACTGCTAAAGCGACAGTAAATTGGTCTGGAATTATAGTATACTTAAAATCCGAAACCGTAATCATAAGTAATATGATTATCGAAATTCCGAGAGCTGTGAAAAGAATATCATAGCCCTTATTGAATTGCAGCCTGCACAACATTAAACAAATTGCAGTAATTATTGAAAGTATAATTCCTGAACCCTTAAATGATACTCGCTTTCCAAGCAATTCAGCAGATGGTTCTTCGTCATAATCACAATACCATTTTGCAGGAAATTTGTTAAAAAGAAGATATGATATAAAAATCAGTAAAAAACCTATTGGCAAACAAGCTATTATCCATATGATACCGTTTGTTGTGCCGAGATAAGCTAAAGCCTCCATAAATTTTTAGTCCCTTTGCCCTTTGAATTTAATTTATGCAGCAGATGAGCCTGCTGATGCACTTCCTGAAGCATCTGATGTAGCAGGTGCTGCTACACTTCCTTCTGCTGCATTAGAAGCATCTTGAACAGCCTTCTTGATAGCATCAGGTGTTTGTTCTGTTGGCAAGAAGTAATAAAGCATAAGATCTATAGTAATATCATATTTACCTGTGAAGTATAATGTATTTAAATCTCCGTTAGATACTTTATTATCTGTATTTTCACTGCTTTCTGCCTTAGAACTTTCATCAGTGCCATCAGTTATAGCACTATTTGTTCTTTTTTCAATAGCTTCGACTGTCAGTCTGTCTATATAATAAGCACCCTCAGACTGTGTTTCGAAATAATCGAGAACTGTGAGCAACTGTGTTTCATCGAGTGAATCAAATGAAATTGATATATTTGTTGAATATAAAGGCTCACCACTTGAGGAACTTCTGCCCTTATCATCAAGCACCTGCTCAGAAACGCTATATGTAGTAGGCAAAACCTTAGATGAATTGAGCATTTTCATAATATCTTCAGGAGATTTTGTTGCATTAACAAATAATTCCTTACTATCTTTTTCATATTGAGCCTTCATACTACTTACTCTTGAAGCAAGATTTACTCTGTCAGCATAAGCATCTTGATAAATCTTTAGCTGAGAAGCATCTGACTGATGCTGTTTCTCGAGCTCAGGCTGTGCCTTTGAAAAAGGAACCTGAACTGTAAATATAAATATTATAGCCAATAGGACTATTGCTATTATACCAAAGATATACTTTGGAACTGAATTCGTAGAGCCCATTATTTACTTGCCTCCTCGGTAGTAGTACTTGTTTCTTTAGTTGTAGTATCCTTTGTATCTTCAGCAGCTGAGGATTTGCTTGCTTCTTCTTTCTCTTTCTCCTCTTGTGCCTTCTTGATAGTATCTGCTGAAATAGATACAACAAGTGTGTTTGTAATAGCATTTGTATGTTCATCTTTTGTAGATGTCATATTAGCACTGAGGTCGAAGTACTTCTGCTCTTGGATATACTTTCTAAGTGTAACATACTGCTCATAATCTGTTGTAAGAATGTTGGCATTGATAGTATTGCTTGAGTTTTGTACATTTACATTCTGTATAGCACCAAGCTTTTCTGTTGAAAGCTCGAATATATGCTTCATCATATCGCCAACATGAACAACTGTCTTTGGAAGCATCTGCTTATCAGTATCGAGGTTTGCAAGCTTTTGTGTATAAGTTTCTTCATCCTTCAAGAGCTGTTTTGTTTCTGTAAGGATAGGGTCATTCAATGCCTTTTGGTCATTATCGTGACGAACATTAAGGAATATCCACCAGCCGCCAACAGCAAGCATCCATACGCCAACTAAGCAAGCAAGACCTGCTGTAACCTTGCCACCAACAGTGGAAGTCTTTTTGAGTACTGCAAGACCAGATTCGCCACCAAGGAAGTTGCCTTCAGCTACACTCATGTTAAGAATAGCATTGAGAGTTACATAGCAGCCTGAGTTATAGTCCTTATCCTTAGCAACCTCTGTAACCTGAGGAGGCACAACACCTTGTGTATAGATATTTGCAACATTCTCGATAGGAGCAGTAAGACCGATAGAACGACAGTAATTAGAAAGATTTGAGAGCTTTGAAAGACTATCACAAATAACTATCTGGTCAATATCAACCTTCTGAGTAGAGATAACCATTCTAAGAGTTCTGAGAACTTCTCCGGCAGCATTATCGAGCATACCCATAGTTTGTTTTCTTGTATTAGGGTCGTTGCAACGGTCACAAACACCAAGACCATTTTCACGAATGAGGTCGATAGCTCCGAGTGGGCTTATACCGAACTCAAGTGAAATCATTTCTGCAATATCCTCAAGCACACTCGAGAAGGATTGCTGGAAGATAGGAGCGCCGTTATGTAAAATTACAAGACGGGTTGCAACAAAATCAATGCTGATAAGAGCAACAGTCTTAGTTGCAGAGTTCATCTGCTGTTTACCTGCATGAATAAGAGCTGTGATAGGAGGAATAATCTTAACTACATGGATTCCTTCCTTTTCAAATTCCATTCTAATATCTGCAATGGTCTTTGAACTCATTGCAAAGAGAGCAGCCTGAAGGTCTTCATTCTTTTTTGCCTTGCCGAACTGATAGCCATATTCTGAATGGATAATAGTATATTGAGCTATATCACCATGAAGAATTTTTTCGGCTTCTACACGAGCATAAGCCGGAAGCATCTTATCCTTAGCAGCCGGGTGAGTATATTCTGTGCTGACAACATTATCCTCGTCCTCTATACAAACGAAAACATCGCCAAGATTAAGACCTATACTCTCTGCACACCTCTTTACGAATTGTGCAAGCTCGTCCGCCTTTTGCATCGGATGATCCTTTAATGAATCCTTAAGCTCAAAGATTTGCGGAGCACCAAAAATTGTAGGAATTGGTACACTATTCTTTTTAGCCGAAATCTGAATTGTAGCTTCAGGCTTGTCATATTCTGCAGGAGTAAGAATAAGAAGGCTTCTTGATACCTGCATGACTGTTGCAGTTGTTTTCATAAATACACCACGCTTTTCGTTATTTGGTTTATAGATTTAATGGGTTTTTCCCGTTAGGGCATAATAATACAAAAACGCCAAATGTTCTAATGGTATATACCAATTAGAGTGGTGTTTTTGTTTCGTTTTGAATAATTTATAAAAGAGCACAAAATTATTCTCTATCTAAAAAATAGTTTATATAAACAGTATATATTTTTCGCTGAAAAATGTCAAGCACGAACGCTTAGCAAATTACACAAAATTTCGCATTATATATAAGTTATTTTATCAAACTAAATTGTGTATAAATTTTCAGTATATTGGGAAAATATTAATTCGTTTATAATTCTGATAGCCTATCAGTAATCGAATAGTGGATATAATCTGCCGATTAGAAGCAAAGAAGCTTAAATAAAAAGCTTTTAAATATTTTCGAGGAGTTAGATAATTCAACAAAAAAGGGAACGCTTTTATGCGTCCCCAAAATTATAACTTTAATGATAATTATTCATCAATGCTGTCTGAATCAGCCTCAGGCTCTCCAACATTGGTTTTATCATCTTCATCTATTTCTGCTTTTATATCATCTGCTGTTTCTTTGATTTCGAGAGTGTCGCTTATAGCCTCTGCGTTATCTGCACAGCAAATAGTAATATCGCCCTCGTCCTCCTCAGCGGAATCAACGATAACTGGTTCTTCCTTAGCAGCAAGCTCCTCAGCTTTATTTGTTTCAGGAATACCATACATAATTACATATTCAAGTCTATCCTGAGCCTTTTTAAGTCTTTCCTGAGCTACATCAATAACTCTGCAAAGTCTTTGAACCTCGGCACTCTCGGTGTCACCCTTGAGGTCTTTATAGAAATGCTTGCCTAATGCACTATAAGCACGATTGAGAGTTTCTGTTTCGCTCTTGATGACAAACTTTAAACGATTTGTATAGGCAATATATCTGTTTTTCTCTACAACAGTATCTATTGCTTGGGTAATTCCTGAACCAATAGTATTTAAAATATTCATAGCTATACCTCCAATTTTAATTTATATGGATTTAATTAAAATAATTATACTATAAATTTTCCAAAATGAACAGTATTATTTGCATATTTTAAAAAAAATTTATAATTTTATGTGATTTTTCAGAATTTAAGCATTTATAAATATCAAAAATTTTGAAAAATAAGTGCAAATCAGCTTTTTATATGTTATACTGTGAAAAGAATAATTTTAATTTGGGAGTGACTTTTGATGTCAGAGAAGGTTAAACGCAACATAACTTGCCCTAAATGCGGTAATGTTAAAGAAACTACTCTTCTTTGCAGTGTGAACGCATCATCTTTTAATGAGGCTCACAAGCAAATTTTTGACGATACATTTTTTGAATGGACTTGCGAAAAGTGTGGCGAAACCCGTCAGCTTCTTCACCCTTTACTCTATAACGATATTAAAAACCGCACAATGGTTTATTACATTCCAAATGTTGACCGCCGTCAGCTTGTTGATGACAGACTTGAAGCGGAATTTCCTGAGCTTGCTGATGTTAAAAAGCGTGTTGTGCCAACTATTAACGCTTTAAAAGAAAAGCTCTATATCTTTGACCTCGGGCTTAATGATATGGCAGTTGAACTTACTAAGCTTGCCGTTGCAGAGCTTGTAACAAAAAGTCAAAAGCTTAACGTATCTGAGGGCTACCTTTCTTCTTATGATGAGGAGGCAAACTCTATTGGCTTTGAGTTCTTCGTAGGGGAGGCAGGCAAGCCATTTTTACAAAGTACAAGATTAGAAGTTTATAAGCGTTCTCTCGAAATCGTTGAAACATATTTTAAAGATGAGGATAACAGACAAGGTTTCTTGACTATTGACAGAAGATGGGCAAAAGAGGCTCTCGGACAATATCGTAAGCTTAAGAAATAATTATAAGCTTGGTTAATATATTTAGCAATACTACAAATTATATAGACTATACAAAAGATATTTCAAAAAAAGTTGAATATAGTCGAAAAATGTGATATAATTAAATGGTCAAGAGGGAGTAATCAATACTGCTAAGTATAGTATTTATCGTCAATACGGCACATAGCGTTGCCCGGTAATACTTTAAATGATGAGACTCAGGGACGGTTTTCTTGCCGACCCCTGAGTCTTTTAATTTTGCAGCCATTTAAGCTCCCTTTAAATGTAATCAGAAGGGATTTGGGAAAAATGGATTGGAACATGGTTTGGCAGATTGCTCTGCTGATAATCGGCTTTGTGATGCTGATTAAGGGTGCTGACTGGTTTGTTGATGGTGCGGCAGGAATTGCAGACAAGCTACATATTCCACAACTTATTATCGGACTTACTATCGTTGCTATGGGTACGAGTGCTCCTGAAGCGGCTATAAGTATTTCGGCATCTGTGCAAGGCAGTGCGGATATTGCTGTCGGAAATATTCTCGGAAGTAATATACTCAATATACTTATTATTCTTGGCATAACTTCTGTTATCACTCCACTTGCTGTGCAAAAATCCACTGTGAAATATGAAATTCCATTTGTTATTATCATAAGCGTTATATTCGGTTTGATTGGTCTTTTTGATAATTCTATCGGATTTATTGATGGCATCTTACTTTGGGTACTCTTTATCGCTTATATTGCTTATCTATTTATTATGACCAAAAAGGGAAAAATTCAAGCCGATGAATCAGATGATGAGGATAATGGCAAAAAGCCTAAAAAGGTCTGGCAGCTTATTCTCTTTGGAATAATAGGTATTGCTTTGGTTGTTTTTGGAAGTAACATTACTGTTAATGCTGCAACTGAAATTGCAACTATGTTTGGTATGAGTGAGAGATTCATTGGTCTTACTATTGTTGCTCTTGGCACTTCCTTGCCCGAGCTTGTTACAAGCATTACAGCCGCTCTCAAGAAAAATGCTGATATTGCTATCGGAAACATCGTAGGAAGTAATATTTTTAACATTCTCTTTGTTATAGGTACTTCTGCTATGATTACACCTGTTGCTTATCAAAATCAGTTCCTCATAGACAGCATATTCTGCGTTGCAACTGCTATGCTTCTCTTGCTCTTAGTTCTGAATAAGGATAAAAAGCTAAAGCGTTGGGGCGGAATACTTATGCTAATCTGCTATGCTGGATACTTTGTATACCTTATAAGATAAGTATTGACCTTATATTTTAAATTTGATATAATCTAAGAAAACAAAATTAAATAATTGCTTGCCGCCGGGTAAGCTGAAATAACGCTGTGCCGTATATCGTTAGGCCTATGAAGATATACGGTATCAGCGTTTTATTTTGTGTGCGTAACCAAGACGCGTAATCGCTCGGCTTTGCCGAAGTTGAATAAACCGCCGATTAGCTAACATACTTTCCTAAGACAATTAAAAGTTTAGATCAAGCCTTTTCAAAGGCTTGCGGATTCCAAAGGCAGAGCCTTTGGTGGGTTTTAAGGGCAAAGCCCTTAACATCTCTTGCCCTCTAAGGGCGGACTTCGTCCGCCACATTGATTTCTTTGGTTAGTAACAGTAGTTAAACAGGGAACCCCCTGCGAGGGTTCCCTACGAAAAACATTCCACTGGAATGTTTTTCTACCCTCCTGCGCTTTGTGGAGCATAAAGTGTTTCGCTCTCTGCGGAGAGCGACAAGGGCGTTGCCCTTGACCTACGAGCCTTTGAAAAGGCTCGAGCGAAACTTTTGACTGTCTTGGGGAAGTTTATTAGTTAAGCGGTAGTTTAGTCCTCCGCGTGGGCAAACTTCTTATTCTCATTACGAGCGAGGCTTGCCGAGCGATTACGCGTCTTGTCCTGTGCGGTCACGCACCGAAACTTTTAGTTGTCTTGGGGAAGTTTGTTAGTTAATACATTTAATTTATTTTTTAGGGAAACAAGGGGTTTGATTATGGTTAGAAAACACTTAGGAGAATTTTGTAAGTATACTTCGCTAAATGTTTTGGGTATGATAGGACTTTCTTGCTATATTCTTGCGGATACCTTTTTCGTAGCAAATGGTACGGGAAGCAACGGACTTGCAGCTCTGAATATCGCAATTCCTGCTTTTAGTCTTATTCAAGGCACTGGTCTTATGCTTGGAATAGGCGGTGCTACGAAATATTCAATAGCTAAAAATCAGGGCTTAAAAGAGGAAAGCAACAAGGCTTTTACTCATTCCTTATACCTTGGGGCAATATTTGCGGCTGCTTATATGCTTATGGGTATTTTTCTTTCCTCACCCATTTCTACTCTTTTAGGGGCAAATAATGATACCTTTGAAATGTGCAAAAACTACTTACAAATCCTTATGACATTTGCACCTGCATTTATCGCTAATAATATTATCTTAGCCTTTGTGAGAAATGATGGTGCTCCTCAGCTTTCTATGGCGGCTATGATTTCGGGAAGTATCTTTAACATTGTATTCGATTATATATTCATTTATCCTATGAGAATGGGTATCTTCGGTGCGGCTCTTGCGACAGGCTTTTCGCCAGCGGTAAGCCTACTCATACTCTCTATATTTTTTATTAAAAAACATAACAACTTTAAACCTATCAAATGCAAATTTTCGCTTAAATTTAGTTTGAAGATAATGTCTGTTGGCATACCTTCGCTTGTAACAGAGATTTCATCGGGAATAGTTATTTTTGTATTTAACATCATTATGCTTCAGCTACTTGGCAATATCGGCGTGGCCGCATACGGAATTATTGCTAACATTTCGATTGTTGTAATTTCAATTTTTACGGGCGTATCTCAGGGTATTCAGCCACTTATAAGCAGATATTACGGTCTTAATGACAAGAAAACTATAAAAATTACTTTGAAATATGCTCTTATTACTTCTATAATTATTGCTATTGTGGTTTATGGCTGTCTGCTTCTATTCTCAAACCCGATTGTATCAGCTTTCAACAGCGAAAATAATTCCTCTTTGCAGGTGGCTGCGATAAATGGCTTGAAAATTTATTTTACAGGTATATTTTTCGCAGGACTTAACATAATTCTTGCAACATATTTCGCCGCAACAGACAAGGCTAAACCAGCAGGAACTATTTCTATTTTGCGTGGATTTATTGTTATACTGCCACTTGCTATTCTTTTGGCAAATCTTTTTGGAATAAATGGACTTTGGATTTCGTTTCCTCTTGCTGAATTTATAGTTAGTATAATATCATTTATCATTCTTTCTATACAGCGAAAGAGATAATGTTTTTATTTCTAAAGTAAACTATACTTTAGAGTATTAAATTTATTAGCTAAAATTTGGGTATCTATGACATTAGTTATAAGCGGCGGATAAAATCCGCCGCTTTAGGGGCAAAGAATGTTAAGGGCTTCGCCCTTAAAACCCACGAGGGACTCCGTCCCTCGACCCTGCGAGCCTTTGAAAAGGCTCGAGCGAAACTTTTAATTGTCTTGGGGAAATTTGTTAGCTAAGCGGTAGTTTCTTTCTCCACAGCAACACAAGTCGATCTAAAATGTCGAGTAAGGCTTGCCGAGCGATTACGCGTCTTGTCCTGTGCGGTCACGCACCGAAACTTTTGAGTATCTTAATGGAAATTTGTATATTCTCCGATTTTATGCCAAAAATAAAATCGGAGGTGCAATTAAGATGAAATCTAATACTAAAGAAAAAAACAACAATCCAAAGAAAAATGCTGGCTTTTATATCGCTCTCGCTCTTTGCATAACTGCAATCGGAGGTGCGGCTTGGACAACATATAGCAGTGTTTTAGACTATCAGACCCCCAAAGAAGAAAGCTCTGCTCAGTCCGAAGGCTCAAAGCCTAAGGACAAGCCTACTGACAAAACTGTAAGTGGCTTGGAATATTCAAAACCTGAATCTAAAACTGAAAGCTCTGAAAAAACAGCTAATACCATTCTTGAAAGCAACAGTGAAAGCTCTGAAGAAAGCTCTGAATTATCTATTGAGGAAAGTTCAAGTGAATCTTCTGAAATAAGTCAGGAAAACGAAAATAAATTTATAAAGCCAATAGACGGAAAGATTATTAAAGGATATAGCCCTGAAAATCCTGTCTATTCAAAAACAATGGGGGATTGGCGTGTTCACGAGGGAATAGATATAACTGCTGATGATGGCGAAAAGGTTCGTGCATATTCTGACGGAATTGTTAAAAAGGTTTATAACGATGAACTTTTGGGATATAGCATAGAAATTGAGCATAATAATGGTATAACTATGATATATAGTGGTCTTAGCCCAACTATACTTGTCAAAGAGGGAGAAAGTGTTTCTTGTGGCGATTATATAGGGGCTGTATTTACTATTCCGAGTGAAATTATGGACGAAGTTCATCTTCATCTTACTGCTAAAAAGGACGGAAAGCTTATAGACGCACAGGCAGTCTTGGAAAAAAATGCTTAACTGAAGCATAGCGTATATTAAGACTAAAATGCACAGTTTAATCAGATTATTATGAAATTTATATAATAATTACTACTATAATATCTTGCATAAATTTTTCATAATATTTCTGGTATTATTTGTAAGCCACCGAAAATGTTATTAATTTGTTCATAATTAGTCGATAATTTATTTATACTTTCTTTGAAATTGTGTGATATTATATTGATGAAGGGGAGAGTTGGTTACTCAGAACCAACTCACATTAGAGTAGTTTAGAACATTTTAGCATACCTCGTTTGAAGCAAAGAGCATAACAAATTCGGCTTAACTTACCGCATTTGTTATGCTCTTTGTTATTGCATATTTTAGATATAGATAAGGACAAAAAAATCCCTGAACCTTATAAGTTCAGGGATTTTGCTTTATATAAGCTTAGTCAGAGGAATAGCGAGGATTTGAAAGATATGTGTTTGTTCCATTTCCTACACGAGTTTCTACAATCCTAAACTTTGTGTTCCATGTTTTATCAAAGATATTGATATCGCCAGTTTTTCTTGCTTCATATGTACCTGCATAAATCTTAAATGACTCAGTTTCACCAGAAGCATTTTTATAGCTTATAGTTGTGTTTGTGAGGAAGGTTATCTGTACAGGCTTTTTAGAATCTTTACTTCTAAGGATAAACTTAGGATTAATTTTGCTTCCACCAGAAACCTTTCCAGAAGATGCAAATACAAAATTATCTGCTATGAATGTTGTATTGTTGTTTATATAGAGATAGTTCTGGCTTTCCCAACGGAATGCGAGCGTTCCATCAGATGTATATTTACCGTTAAGCTTACCATCTTTAGCCCTAAAGTTGACACTATCTGCACATGTGCTTGATGTATTATTGCTTTTAATCTTGAAGTTTGAATCTGTCCAACCAATTTCATCAGAGTATTTCGCACCCTTGATATAGCCTTGATTTTCTGTATCTGTAAAGAAAGTCTTAGCTTTATCTGAATACAAATTAACCTCTCCAGAATAATTAGCATTGCTGATTATGTATGCACCAGAAAGAATAGTATAGCTACCATTACTATATGTTACACTTGTATCATATGTGAAGTATAGTATGAAAGCGTCCTTTCTATTGACATCTGTAGACTTATAACCGACTATTTTCTGTTCGCCAGCACTGGTCTGCTTATATTTTTTGCTTGAATAGGTGAAGTAGTTATCTGGTGAGTTGCTTACCCAGCCATCTCCGCTATTACCATAAACCCATTCTTGACCAGCCTGCATATTGTCTTTATAGCTGCCGACATACTTAGATGTATAGAACTGTACATCATAAACTGTATTATCTTGGGATTCTGCAGCATTGATATAATACATATAATATCCATCTGAATTTCTTGAAGTAACAGGTATGTTTTCTCTTACTATACTTGAACCAGTGATATTATCTTTAATTGTATATCTAAGGAATATGCTTCCAGTCCAGTTATTCTGATTATCAAGAATTGCAACTACCTTACCTGAAACATCTGGGCTTATTTCTTTTATGAGCTTATTAAGCTCTCTTGTGTATGAATTTATATCGTCTAAAGTAGAAGCATCACTATTGTATGCTGCAAGAGCATCTTTCATAGTGCCTGCAATAACTTTTATTTCATCTGGGTCAAAGGTTACGCCAGAAGAAATGCTTGCCTGCTCAGGATACCAAACCGGATTGCCGTTAGAATCAATAGTTACATATGCTCTTGCGCTTGATATAGCATAATAGAGATTCTGATATGCTTCTGTCCACTCTTTCAGGAGGTCGGCAAGCTCTTGGTCCTTAGTTGGGTCATCTGTAGAGGTTATGCTTTCAGCTATATTCTTCAACGCATTAGGAACATAAGGGCTGGCAAGCTTTGCTGCGTGTGTATTATAATCGTAGTCATAAATATACCAACCCTCTGCGATACTGCTTGCATTGGTCTTTGCTCTTGAAAGGGCGAGGTTACCAGGAACATATGTAAGCCAAGCTGGTGTTCCTCCTGGGCCTGCATTATAGTCATAGAGAACTACATCGCCACCCTGAAGCTTTGTCATAGGAAGGATTTGTGTTGGTGTACTTTCTCCTGATGTAAGCTGAATGAATGGCATATTATTTGGAATATCTACATAATATCTGCCATCATATGTATCTGTGAGCTTAACTGTGTTTTTTCCAGTACCCCACATAGTTACTTTCATACCTTCATAATTAGCTTCCCAATCTGAGATTTTTGTGATATAAACTCTTGTAGTATTTTTGCTAACAGTATCTTCTGGGTTAACTGTGGAAATAGAAAGCTTGTTGGATTTATCAAGTGTTACCCATACATCGCCCCATACCTGATGAACCTGTTCAGTAGTAAATGAGGCATTAGTATTATCAAGTCCCTTAATCTGGAAGCTATAAAGGTCTGAATCACCAGCAGGAATTTTATACTCATACCAGTCATAATATACTTGTGTTTCAGATAAACCTACACGAGCGTAACCAGTGTTTCCTTCACCTGCACAGTTGAACTTTCCCGACTCAAGTGCATGACCAAGCATATCCTTTCTGCCGGCTCTTGTATCAGCTTTATTATAGAAAATTCTCTTTTTACCACCAATAAATGCCATATTTGCACCATCAACATCAAAGCTTGTTATTGGGGTTGTATCAATTACTACTGGTGATGCGGTATATGATGAAATATTCCAGCTTGAACCACTTCTAGTAATTTGCTGTGAATTAAAGTATGCTTTTGGACTTGCTGAATTATCAACAGCGAACTTAATTCTTGAGGTTTTTCTTGATGAACTATTTTTATCAGAAATAATTATGCTATTTACTCTTCTTGTATCAACAGCAATATAGAAATTGTTTCCATCATCTGTTATGAGAAGCTTTTCGGATAACTGCTCTAATACGACGCTGCCACTATCATCAACCTGATAAAGCTTTGCATAAAGCTCATTGCTCCAGCCTGAAGGCTTCTTGAAATAAACTGTGATAATAGGCTTATCTGCTGAAACATTATCGTCTGAATATGAAGCAGTTTGTGTAGTTGTATTGCTTGTATCCATATTCACAATATTAGCGGATTTATTCTTGCTCATAGTAGTAATATTTGTTTTTGGAGCAAGCTTTTTGAATGATGTAAGAGACCTTGCATCAACCTTAAATGGGTCGTTCTTATCTATAAATCTTATAACAACAGGCTCTGTGCTAATTGTTAATTTTTCTGTTATATTCTTTCCATTGCAAAGATGGAAGCTTGACTTGGCGTCAAAAGCAACTCTCTTAATATAGTAGTTTTCTGTCTTATCAAGAGTTGTCATTGGGTCTGATGTTGCAGATGCTGTATTAAGGCTTGTGTTTTTCGATTCCTTAACATAGACATATTGATTTGTACCCCAACCTGATGGTACATTAGTAGAAGAGTATATGGTAGTAAGCTTTGCAGAATCTACATTATTGTTTGATTTAATCATGAAGAGATTATTGCTTAGATTATCACCAAGCTTCATATCAGCTGTTTGGTCAGAGCCATTGCCTATACCACTAATAATAATAACATTTGTATATTTATTATCAAGGTCATAGTAATAATACTTGGATATGGTATCCTTTTTAAGCTTAAACTCTGCCTTTATACTTTCATCAGTACTTTTGAGTGTATCAAAGGCTGCGTTTTGCTTACCAGCACCACCTGAACCATACCAAGCATAGATATAGTAATTTGTACCATTAGTGCCAAAACCATTTGGGTCTATATCGAACCAAACTCTCTTTTTACCATCTGCAACAGCAGGTGTAATATCATCTTGTGGAATATAAGCAAGCTCGTTTACTGCACTTTCAAGCTTTTCCTTATAGCTATCAATCTCTGCCTGTGTCAACAAGGTTGAATCAATAGCATTATTGATAACAGCAATAACCTTTTCAAGGTTAGTTACTGTTCCTGTAACAAGAATATTTCTATCCTTATCAATGATAGCCTGAGCAGCATTAACTGCATCTACAAGCTCATCTATTTTGCCTGTATTTTGTATTCTTGAGCATACGCTAATAAGTTTCTTTGTAGCATCTTGAAGAGCTGCTTTATTTCTTGAACCATTATTATAAAGATTCTCAGCATTAGCTAATGCTGTTTCGAGTTCATTTATAAGCTTAGAATTCGGATTATTATCTCTTACTGTTTTTCCATTATCAATAGCTTTTTTAAGATTATCTCTATATGAAGCAACTTTCTCAAGAGTGGACATTTTATTTTGTAAGTCGATAGCTTTATTATCAGCAGTTTCTTGACTTACTGATTTTTTGTCTACCGCTAATTTATCAAGCAACTCCTTAGCCTGATTCATAACAAATTTTAATGTTGTATAGCTTTCTTCTGTATAATCCTCTTCTTTATAGCTACTTGCTTTATCATACTTAGCTTGTAGCTTTGAAGGGTCAGTATCTTTTGTTGTAAGCTTATCAATAGCGTTATTTATATTATCTCTCTGTGCATTATAATCTGAATTTGATTGAAGTGTTGGCTTATTATATACTTCCTTAGCAGCATTAACAACTGTTATAAAATCATACCAGCTTGAGGGTTCATAATCTCCTTGATATAAAGAGTCTGCCTTAACAATAGCACTTCTTAGATTTGTTTTTGCTGCTG
The DNA here is from genome assembly GCF_900291955.1 of Pseudoruminococcus massiliensis. Lineage (GTDB taxonomy): Bacteria > Bacillota > Clostridia > Oscillospirales > Acutalibacteraceae > Pseudoruminococcus > Pseudoruminococcus massiliensis. Next base: position 492,414 of record NZ_OLMR01000002.1, read on the forward strand.
AGCTATTACGGCTTTCTACCTTATAGTCTATAGACGGTGAACCAGACTTTGTATTATCCTTGAGCTTTGCATAGACAGTGACATAGTCTTCATCATTCATATAAACAGAGGCTGCCTTCTCAGAAATAAATGAACGAGCACTATATTCACCAGTGGCAGTATCTTGCTCAATAACTATATAAGCAGAGTTACCTTTTATAGAGCCTACCATTGTACCAGTAGTAACAGCAGGAACTGTAACACTATGTGAACTGCCCTCATAACCCTTAAAGTCAATAGTCACATCTTGAGAACCATTGCCTTCTATTTTAGTACTCCACCAGCCATAGCCATTGGATACACCAGAAGAACTAGTGCCTGTGCTTGTAATGGTAAATGATGGTGCCATAGAATCATCATTTTTGCCCTTAAGCTTTGTATAATATACTGTCTGCTTAGAATTAGCATAAGCGATAAGTCTATTCTCAAGCAAGTCTTTACCGTTCCAATCATGTTCTTTACGATACTTGAGAGGAGATTCAAGAATTTCTACATAAATGTTTCTATCGGATTCATCAAAGTACCAAATATTAAAAAATTCCAAGCTCTGTGTGTCATCAGCTTTAGAACCAACATTACCGCCCTGACGAGAAACGATAAGGTTAAACCAAGGAACCATTCCGCCCTTATCATCTGAAACTCTACTCGGGGAGAAAGTATGTGAATACCACGCATTACCCTCCGGAATCATAGCAGTTGTAGGACCGTTTTTACCCTTACCATCTGAAATCCACTTACCAGCTGGCTCGAACTTATTATTCTCAGATTCAACAGCATTAGCCTGATTAACTGTTAATTGTTCAGAGTTTTTCACATTGTTCCAATCAATGCCTTGGTCTGTTCTCTTATAATATGACCAAGTATAAATACAAGGAACGAAGTCACTTGCAGTATCTACTCTGCTTGGGTCCTGCTTAACATGAATATTGATGTCATCACTGCTGACGCTTGTATTTATTCTTTCAGGAGCTGTTGAGAGCTGTCTGCCAAGAACATTTCCTGATGAACCAACAGTATATGTAACACTAAGTGATGTAGACTTAGAATTACCACCGAGCATATCTTCAGATTTTGCATATGCTCTGAGTGTAATCTCAGACTTAGCTTTGTCATATACTGCATGAACGAAGGTTTTATAGGCAGAGGTATCTGCACTGACGCTTGTTACTTCTGCACCTTCTTCTGTTGTACCACCAACAGTATCTTTCATGAGAATATATTCTTCACCAGTTGTCTTTGGATCTATAATCTTAGGAAGGTCTGCATTCTCATAATATGTTGCAGCATAATTAAGGGCTGATTTTGCGTTTAGATAAGCTTGTCTTTCGTTAACATCTCCAGAAGTTGATTTTGTACTGAACATCGCTACGCTTATCAAGCTTGTTGCAAGGATAATAATTACACAAGAAACAACAAGAACAGTGGCAAGAGCAAAGCCACGCTTACTGTTCATATGTTTTGATTTTGGTTTAACCATAAATTAGCTAACTCCTTTCTTATTTTGTCATACTAAAATCTATACATATAGGATTTGGCATAGATGAACTATTTAGTGTATAGCTTTGGTCGAAATCACTTCCTGCACCATTATTATTCATTGTAAGAGTACCTGAATAATCATATGTAACATTCGGTTCATAGTTGCTTATCATACAAAGCTTATAATCAACATATTTTTGGCTATTGTCTTTGCCAACTGTATATGCCTTTTGGGTGAAAGAACTTATTCCTTTGCAAGTAATCATACTGGTAAGTTGTATTGCTCCCGTATTATCATCTTCATAAGCCATTAAAAATTTTGCTGTATTATCAGTTGGATTCAAAATTAAATAATAGTGCTTATCTTGTGGCGAAAATGCACTTTCGTTATAATTACTTGCTGAGATAGAATATGCACTGCCAACACATTTCTTATACATTCTCTCGAAGCTGGTTGCCTCTTGTTTAGAATTTTCTATATCGGTACTTATAGAATATCTGTCCATACTTCCTGATATAGCACCAACAAGCATACCCGAGCATATCGAAAGAATTGCTATAACAACTATAACCTCAACAAGGGTAAAGCCATGCTTGCTATTTAAAAGCTTGCGATTTTTTTTACGCATCTCTTATACTTTCCTTTCTTTAAGTTATTTAATCGTTACAATTGAGCTGGCAATTATATCGCCTTGAGAAGATTTTGCATTAACCATTACTTTATACCCAGCAAATTCTTTATGAGAACCATCAGAAGCTGAAGTAGGTAATGAATTGGTAAGATATTGGACGGTGCATTGCATATCACTTATAGATGATGAATCAGGGAAATCAACACTTGGGTTACTTATTTGGTCTATAAACTCTACATTATTAAGCTTAGTGCGTAAACCATCATATGTGCCATCACCATCTATAGTTTCTAATACTAAATTATTATAAAAGGTTTTTTTAGCGGTTTGGTCGGTTGGATCACCAGTATAATTATTTGATGAAAAAGCTTTCTCTAAGGCAGTAGAAACTGTATCTGCGACGCCCTGAGCCTGAGCCGAGGCATCTTCTAAGCTCTTATTCTCAACAATAGAAATATATCCATGAACAATGGCTGTCATTGTTGAGGCGAAAACTATTGAAACAATAGCAATAGCAACTACTAACTCAACAAGAGTTACACCTTTCTTGGAATTATATCGCCGTTTGCATCTTTTCATATTTATTTACGCACCTTTCAATTATTTTATGGGAATAATTACCGATAATATTAATTCATAAAACTATACATACTAATATTATACATCAAATTATAGATTTGGCAAGAAAAATTATCCTATTAATTTCAACAAAATTAACTGACATTATTTATGAAAAATGAGCGTTATGACATATTTTGGTATAATATCTATGCTTGGCGACCTATTATTATATTTAAGAATATGGCAAACAAAAATGCCCATAGACAAGACTATGGGCAAAAGCTTACATTATATATAGAAATTTACATATTATTGTAGAGAGTTCCAAGTGTTATTGTGTTATCAAGCTGGGTAAAAGTACAACCATTAATATTGGGGGCTGTGCCTGTGCTGGAATAAACAATAGTTCCAATAGTAAGCCCACTTCCTATGGCTGCTGAGGTGCAGTAGTAATATTCTCCAATATTTATATTGAGTCCGGAATATTTTGCAATATCAGATACTTTTGCATTTCGTGCGGCATTTTTTCTTGTGGTAATTCCGCTATTTTTTATTGCGGCAAAAGAAACTGCTGTTCCGTCAGCATTCTTCGACATTGTGTTATTAATTGTACCAGCTTTTATTTCATTATAGGCATTTTGGCACACTTGGTTTAGAGTTTGTGCTTGCGCCTCTCCAGAAGAAGCTGTTGTAGAATCTAAAATATTTATAAGACAAGGAATTGCTATTGCCGCAATAATAGCAAGAATAGCTATGACAACTACTAACTCAACAAGTGTAAAACCACGCTTATTAGCTTTAACTTTCATAACCTTAACTCTCCTAAAAATATTAAAATGGGGTAGATGGTATAGATTTTCTACTCTTTTATTTTATAAATATTATAATTTATAATCTATACTTTTGTCAATGTATAATATCACGAAAATGTCATTTATAATTTGTAGCTTTTGTATAAGCGAAACAAAAGCCCGACCGAAGTCGAGCTTTTGAATTAAATCTTTATATCTTCAGATTCAAATTATTATCATGGATAGATTGTGCCAAGAGTTGTTGTTGTTGCAAGCTGAGCATAAGCAGCACCTGCAGGAGTTGTAGGAGCAGCACTTGTATCAGAATATGCGATGTCACCAACTGCAATGCCTGTAGCAGCTGTTGTGCAGTAGTAGTAATCACCAGAGATATCGAAGTTCAAGCCTGAGTATGTCATAACCTGAGCAACTGTAACACCATTAGCAGCTGACTGCTTAGCTGTAGCTGTAGATGTCTTTGCAGCAGCCCATGTGATAGCTGTGCCATCAGAGTTTGTAGACTCATCATTATTGATTGTGCCTGACTTTACGCCTGCATAAACATTCTTGCACTGTTGGCTAAGTGTTGATGCATTAGAAGCACCTGAAGAGTTAGTAGCTGATTGGATGATGTTAACAACCATTGGGATAGCGATTGCTGCGAGAATTGCAAGGATTGCAATAACAACAACGAGTTCAACGAGTGTGAAGCCTTTCTTAGACTTCTTTGCGAGTAGTTTTTGCTGGAGTGTCATTTTACATTACCTCTTTCTTAAAATAAAATAATTTTTTTGAAATGCGGTTCTTGAAGGGGGTGAACCGTTCATCTCTGTTGTGTCTATATATTAACTCATTATGAACGGAATGTCAACACTTTTTTTAAAGTTTTTTTTGATTTAATTGTAAAACAAGTTAGTGTTTTTTTGTGCAATTTCAACAACAGATATGTTTCTTCCAGTTTTTATAGGGATTTTTACCAAACAAACTTTCAAGATGTTAAAATCTACTTGTGCAATTTAGCCTACAAAATTTGCTCTTGATTTGCTTATATTTATTCTTTTATAGAAACTTTTTAGACAAATTTATGAATTTGTAAACAAGTTCATATTTTATTCATAATATTTTGTTGTGTATAGTGCAATTATTAGTCATTATAATTTTATTAGTGATATAAATATAATCTAAGTATTGTTGAAAACTGAAATTTATTGTTTTTTATCAATTTTAAAAATTTAAGGCTTTTTCTTTTTGTTTAAAAAGAGCATACGCACAAAAACATTTGACACAAGCCGTTTTCTACTGTATAATATAGGTATAGAGCATACCGATAAGCGGTCGCTCCCAAATATTGATTAAGTTAAGAAATAACCGTCCTATTTGGTCGCAGGGCGGTTATTTCCTTTTATTATGGGAGTCAACTATCGAAACTATCAGTGTTCCGACTGTTGCTATTGCTATGATAAGCTGAAATAAATCAGACCATGTAACAACATTCTCCATATGTAGCACCCCATTTCTGGGAGCAGGATTGACCGCCTACCGTTTGTGGTATGCTCTATGGCTTTTATTATATCAAATCGGACTTTTTTCGTCAAATTATTTTTGCCATTTTGTAGCTATTTTATTTGACACAAGCCGTTTTTTACTGTATAATATAGGTATAGAGCATACCGATAAGCGGTCGCTCCCAAATATACGAATTATTTACTAAATAACCGTCCTATTGGCAAGCAGGGCGGTTATTTCCTTTTATTATGGGAGTCAACTATCGAAACTATCAGTGTTCCGACTGTTGCTATTGCTATAATAAGCTGAAATAAATCAGACCATGTAACAACATTCTCCATATGTAGCACCCCATTTCTGGGAGCAGGATTGACCGCCTACCGTTTGTGGTATGCTCTATGGCTTTTATTATATCAAATCGGACTTTTTTCGTCAAATTATTTTTGCCATTTTGTAGCTATTTCATTTGACACAAGCCGTTTTCTACTGTATAATATAGGTATAGAGCATACCGATAAGCGGTCGCTCCCAAGATATTGCGATTTTAAGAAATAACCGCCCTATGTGGTAGCAGGGCGGTTATTTCCTTTTATGAAAATAAAATACTATAGGGCAGAGAATTTCATTATGATTTTCTCCGCCCTTATTTCATATATAATAATATGTAAAGCGTTAGTTACATTGATAACAATATTCTTCTCTTTTGAAATAACTATTAAAAAATGTTAACGACAACTTGAACAAATCAATCTGACATAATTTAAAAATCAAAAGTAAATCGCTGAAATCCTACAACTTTTACAAATATCTAACAAAAAGCTCTTGCATTAAAAAATATTACGATATAAAATATGCTTACATTCGCAAAGGAGGAATGAAAATGAACTTTTTTAATAAATCTATAACTAAAAGAATTCTTGGAATATTACTTTCAGCTACTGTTGTATGTTCCGCTATGTATGGCTGTTCTGGTGGACCTTCAAATGACGAATCCTCTGCCAAAGAAGCTGTTGCATCAGCAACAAGCAAGCCACCTGCTTCTTCTAAAGTAGATAAAGTAGAATCTTCTAAGCCAGCCTTAAGCAAACCTGAATCTTCTGCTGAGGAATCTTCTGCTGAGGAATCTTCTGAGTCTTCCAATACAGAAACAAGTATTGGATATATTGAAATAGTAGAAAATTTTAATGCAGAAGCTGTTGGAACTAATTCTATAAATCTAAACTGGTCATCAGTTTCTGATATAAGCGGATATGAAATTTATCGCAAATGTGATTCTACGAGTGCTGATTACGATAAGATTATGACCATTAAGAATTCTTCGACTACCTTCTTTAATGATAATCAGATTGTTGCGGGAACTCGTTATTATTATCAGATAAGACCTTATATCTATGCTAATGATAAATATTATTATGGAGAATTTTCGGCAACAAATACCTTTACTCAAATCGCTGATGTTTCGGAAATCACCGTTACAGCAAGAACCTCGAGCAGTATAGCAATTTCTTGGGATAGAATTAAAAATGCTACGGCTTATACAATCTATCGCAAGGATAGCACAGACGATAATTATACTTCTATTGCAACTATTACTGATTGGGAAAATTCAGCTTATACAGACACAGGACTCACTGTCGGAAAAACTTATTATTATAAAGTAGACGCATTTGTAAGCTTTGGCGGTGAAAGCTATTATAGCAATCCGTCTGAAATCAGCACATATACACCACCTGAAAAGCCTTCCTTCACTGCATCTTATGACGAAAAAACAGAAAAAATTAAGGTAAGCTGGAAAGCTATAAATGGGGCAGAGGGTTATAGCGTTCAAATCTCTGATGATGAGGACGGAGATTATGACAGCTATGATGTTTCTGATAAGCTTGAATTCGAGCTTAAAGTTAAGAAAAATAAGATGTACTATATCAAGGTATATTCTTACTGCACTATTGATGGCGAAAAGAAATTCAGCAGTTATGAGATGAAACCTCTTGAATGTGGCGAAGTTCCTAAGGTTCATGGATATGATGTGGGCGATACATATATTGAAATAAGCCTCGATAAACAGCATATGTGGTATTATAAAGACGGTAAGCTTATTGTTTCAACTGATGTTGTAACAGGCTATAAAAATGCTCACGATACACCGACTGGTCTTTATTATGTTATAAACAAAGCTTCGCCTGCTGAACTCGTTGGAGAAACCTGGGACGTTTGGGTTAACTTCTGGCTCGGCGTAACATATGACGGTGTTGGTATTCACGATTCTACATGGAGAACTGGTGGCTACGGCGGAAATATCTATACATATGACGGCTCTCACGGCTGTATAAATACTCCATATGACGCAGTTAAGAAAATCTATGATAACTGCAAAGAAAATACTCCTGTTGTAATTTATTAACACATTATAAATAGTGTTCTTTCTTACTTGACAACTAATGGTGATTGTACTAAACTTATAGTACAATCACCATTTTAAATATTGGAGGTATTAAACTATGAAAATTAAAAAACTCGCATCGGCAGTTTTATCCGCTATCTTGGGAACGATTATTATATTTTCGGGCTGTTCTAATGGTGGCTCTGTAAATGATAATTCGAGCAAGGCAGAAAGCTCTATAACTTCTTCTGAATCAAAAACAGAATCAAGCCAGTCTTCTAAGGCGGAATCAAGCACTGTATCTAAAACAGAATCTCAAAGTTCTAAAAATGAATCTTCTAAAAATACTGAGCCTGATGCAGATTATACACCAGCTATGTGGAAGGTTACTAAAGGCGACAAGGAAATGTATCTCTTTGGTTCAATCCACGCTACACAGGACGGTGCAGAAAATCTGCCGGACTATGTACAGAAAGCCTTTGATGAATGTGACTATCTCGCTATGGAGCTTGACACAGACAGTATGATGAATGACTTAGGACAAGCTTTACAACTTACACAAAAGCTTATGTATACTGATGGCACAACTATTAAAGACCATATTTCTGAGGAAACTTATAACGCTGCTGTAAAATATCTTACTGAAAAGGGCTTATATATATCATATTATGATAACTTTAAGCCCATGATGTGGATTTCATTGCTCGAAAATGCAATGTATAATGACGCGGGCATTGATATTACAAAATCTATGGAAAGTATTATGACCTCAAAAGCTAAAAAGGCTAACAAGAAAATCTTAGAGGTTGAGAATATTGATATTCAGCTTGGTGTATTTGATAACATTTCAGATGAACTTGCAGATGTTATGATTTTAAGCTATACACAAGCAGACCCAAGCGAACAAGCAAAGGCAAATAATAAGTTATATGAGCAATGGAAACACGGAGAAGCTATTGAAGATACAGATGAAGATGAAATTCCTGATGAATGTAAGGAAGATTACGAAAAATACAGCAAAGCTATGCTCACAGACAGAAACAAGGGTATGGCTGACAAAGCCGAGGAATATATGAATGACGGTAAAAAAGTATTCTTTATGGTTGGCGCAGCTCATATGTATGGTGATAACGGAATCGTTCAGCTTTTGAAGGACAGAGGATACACCGTAGAAAGAGTATCTAAGACGGAGAACCTAAGTCAAGCCGCATAATCGCTTAGCTAACCAACTTCCCCAAGACATTTAAAGTTTAGGTCAAGCCTTTTTAAAGGCTTGCAGGGTCGAGGGACGGAGTCCCTCGACCCTGCAAGCTTTTGAAAAAGCTTGAGCAAAACTTCTGAGTGTCTAAGATAAGTTGGTTAGCTAATATTAGTCTATGCTATCAATCTTTACCTCTACATCTGTTTCGGCATCGTAATCTACACCTGTAACCTTAAAGCCAAACAGCTTATAAAATTCTTCCCAATAACCGTCAATATCTGCACATTCGGCGATTTTCTCGGTAGAAATATCACTCCAAAGCTTTGTGACTTCCTCTTGAATATCGTCTTGAAGCTCTAAATCGTCAAGGCGGATTCTGCCCTCAGCATCAAGAACTGGCTTTTCACCGAAAAGCTTCTGATTAAAAAGTCTATACATCTGCTCAATACAGCCTTCGTGACAGCCTTTTGCTTTCATTACCTTATAAAGAATAGAAATATAAAGCGGTACTATCGGAATAGCCGCACTTGACTGTGTTACAAGAGCCTTATTTACAGAAAGATATGCACGAATACCATTAAATTCCTCTGTAATCTCTTTTGCTGTCTTGAAAAGGTGGTCCTTAGCCTTACCAATAGAACCATCACGATACATCGGGTGTGTAAGAACTGGTCCAATGTAGGAATATGCTACTGTTATAGCATCTGGCTCAATAGCATCAGCATTCTTTAATGCAGTAATCCAATCTTTCCAGTCTTCGCCACCCATAACCTTTACTGTATTGAAAACTTCTTCATCAGTTGCTGGCTCTACTGTAATATCATGAACTTCATTTGTGCGGAGGTCAATGGTTTTATTTGTATATGGCTCGCCAACCGTCTTTAATACAGAGCTATATAATGTGCCGTCTTTGTCCTTGCGTCTTGGTGCAGCAAGACTATATATAACCATATCAACCTTGCCTAAGTCCTTTTTGATAAGTGCGATTGTTTCGTCTTTGATTTCCTGAGAATAAGCATCGCCGTTAATTGTTTTTGCATAAAGTCCGTCAGCGTGTGCGAACTCCTCAAAAGCGGCTGTATTATACCAGCCTGAAGAACCTGTTCTATTTCCTGAACCAGGCTTATCAAAAATAATGCCGATTGTAGATGCTCCGCAAGAATATGCCGCAGAAATACGAGAAGCAAGTCCATAACCCATAGATGCACCGATAACAAGAACTTTCTTAGGGCCGTTTGTCTTTGGCTGTGATTTTACATATTCGATTTGCTGTCTGACATTTTCCTTACAGCCTGTTGGGTGAGATGTTGTGCAAATAAATCCTCTTACCTTTGGTTTTACTATCATTTTGACTACTCCTTTTATAATAATTACTTTGTGAATTTATCAACTACATAAGCTATACCGTCTTCGTCATTAGAACTTGTGATGAAATCTGCAACAGCCTTGAGCTTATCGTTTGCATTAGCCATACCAACACCAAGTCCGGCATATTCCACCATTGTAATATCGTTAAATCCGTCACCGCAAGCAATACATTCTTCTGTCTTTATGCCGAGTGTTTTTATAAGATTGTCAATTGAACGGGCTTTATCAATACCCTTTGGCACGACCTCAAGGAAAAACGGTTCTGAACGGAAAACGCCAAGTTTATCGCCAACTCGCTTACTGAGTACCTTTTCAAGCTCTACAACCTCAGCTGGATTGCCTGAAAGCAAGCATTTATTGATATCAAAATTTACATATGAGACGAAATCCTCTACTTCTTTAATTTTAAGACCAATTATATTTGATTCTACCATAGTATATTCATTTACGCCGTTTCCTGCAATAAGGCAATCACCCTCATAGGTATTTATACCTATATTCGTTTTATAAACCTCATCACAGATTTCTGGAAGAAATTTAAGTGGAAGATTTGCAGAAAATACGGTTTCTCCGCTCTGACAGTTGATAATCTTACCACCGTTAAAGGCCATAATAAAACCGCCATATTTTTTAAGGTCAAGCTTTTCAGCGTAGGGGAGGATTCCCTTTGTCGGTCTGCCTGAAGCTATTGCGATTTTTCCTCCACGCTCCTGATAATCTATCAGTGCATCGTGTGTTTTGGGTGTGATTTTCTTTTCTGAATTTGTTAATGTTCCATCTATATCGAGAACCATAATCTTATATTTCATAATTTTCATATCCTCCACTATTGAACTATGCGGTGAGCCACCGCTCCCAAGACGCGGAATCGCTCGACATTGACAAGAGATGTTTATTGACGCGGTCAAGGAAACTACCGAACGGGCGAACACAGCTCGCCCCTACGATTAGCTAATGCACTACCAGTTTAGGTCAAGGCGGTGAGCCACCGCTCCCAAGACGCGGAATCGCTCGACAAGTCTCGCTCGACATTGACAAGAGATATTTATTGACGCGGTCAAGGAAACTACCGAACGGGCGAACACAGCTCGCCCCTACTATTAGACTTCTCTAAGACACTCAAAAGTTTTGCTCAAGCTTTTTCAAAAGCTTGTAGGTCAAGGGCAACGCCCTTGTCGCTCTCCGCAGAGAGCGAAATACCTTTGGGCGAAGCCCAACATTTCTTTTTTCTAATCGGCGGATTTTATCCGCCGATAAATTTCTTTTATATGCAAGATTAGTCCCTAAGGGCGGACTTTGTCCGCCCTTTAAAGGCAAGAGATGTTAAGGGCTTTGCCCTTAAAACCCACGAGGGACTCCGTCCCTCGACCCTGCAAGCTTTTGAAAAAGCTTGAGCAAAACTTTTAAGTTTCTTATGGGAAGTTTTATTCGCTTTGCGACATACACTCATAGGCTTTTTTTGTAAGCTCTATAAGCTCTTCATAAGTCTTTAAATAACCAGCCTCTCGGCGAAGTTCGGCGGCATTTTTGAAGCCCTTCATATACCAACCAACATGCTTTCTTGCTTCACGCATAGCAATTTCTTCGCCCTTATAATCGCACATTGCTTGAATGTGTCTTAAAATTACTGTAACCTTTTCTGCTGGTGATGGTGGAAACATCGGTCTTAAATCATTGAGCCAAGCGTTTATCTCTCTGAATATCCACGGATTGCCTAATGCACCTCTGCCTATCATAACCATATCGCAGTTTGTTTTTTCGAGCATTTGTGCGGCATCATTGGCATTGGTAATATCTCCGTTGCCTATTACTGGAATATTTACGGCTTTTTTTACCTCTGAAATAATATCAAGGTCAGCCTTTCCTGAATAAAACTGCTCACGAGTTCTTCCATGAACGGTTATTGCGGACGCACCTGCTTGTTCACATATCTTTGCAACCTCAACAGCATTTACGGACTTATCGTCCCAGCCTTTACGAATTTTAACAGTTATAGGAACATCAACAGCTTTGCATACCGCTTCTACAATTTTTCCGCATAAATCGGGATTTTTCATCAAGGCACTTCCTGCACCATTTCCGCTTATCTTAGGAGCAGGACAACCCATATTTATATCTATAATATCTGGCTTATACTCCATAGCAGTTACGGCTGCGGCGGCAACTGTCTGTGGTTCACTGCCAAAAAGCTGTACAGCCGCAGGTCGCTCATTTTCTGAAAGAAGCATAAGCTCCTTAGAGCGTTCACTATTGAACGAAATTCCCTTTGCACTTACCATCTCTCCGACAACATATGACGCACCAAAAGCTACACAAAGCTCTCGGAAAGCTCGGTCTGTAACTCCTGCCATAGGTGCAAGAGCGGTCCTTCCCTTTATTTCTACATTTCCTATTTTCATTAATCAGCCTCCTAAAAGCCCAATTATTAATATTATATCATATTTTGCACTCAATGACAACATTTACTCTTTGTGTGGCACCTTAATAAACTCTTAAAGCAACAAACAGGTGAACACTTTTCGCAGCTGCACTTTATCTGCAAGAGAGATTTATTGACTTAGATTAAGTAATCGCTAATGAACTGCCTCAAACTGTGAACATAGTTATATATTGAATAATTTGTGATTATATGATAAAATTAAATTTATAATATAAATAATTGTTTCAAAATTTAATATGGAGGATTATTATGGACTACTTTCTTTCTGATAGAGTTCAGACTCTTAAACCGTCTGCTATAAGAGAAATATTTAAGTATGCCTCAGACCCTGAGGTTATATCTCTTTCTGCCGGCAACCCTGACCCTGAGGCTTTTCCTGTTAAGGAAATTGCGGAAATTTCTAATGATGTACTTACAAATCGTCCTATTGATGCACTTCAATATAGCATTACAGAGGGATATGTACCTCTCCGCAATGCCCTCAAGGACTATATGAAAAATAAATTCAATATCGGCAGAAATTTTGATGAGCTTATTGTTACTTCTGGTGCTCAACAGGTTATGGACCTCGCTACAAAATCCCTTGTAAATGAGGGAGATACTGTTATTTGTGAAGCTCCAAGCTTTATAGGCTCTCTTAATTCTTTTCGTGCTTATAAGGCAAGACTTTGCGGTATTCCTCTCGAAAGCGATGGTATGAACCTTGAAGCCCTCGAAAAGGCTCTTAAAACTGAAAAGAATGTACGCTTTATCTACACTATTCCTAATTTTCAGAACCCATCAGGTGTCACTACAAGCCTTGAAAAGCGTCATGCAATATATGAACTCACTAAGAAATATGGTGTTCTTATTCTTGAGGATAACCCTTATGGCGAGCTTAGAGTAAGTGGGGAAGATGTTCCTGCGATAAAATCCTTTGACGAGGACGGTATTGTTATTTATGCTGGCTCATTCTCTAAGGTGCTTTCTCCTGGTATGAGAATAGGCTGGTTTGTCGCTCCAAAGGAAGTTGCTGCAAAAATGATAGTTTGCAAGCAAGGCTCTGATGTTCATACAACTGCTTGGTCACAGATTGTTGCAAGCGAATTTATGACAAAATACGACTTTGAGGCTCATTTGGAGCGTTTGCGTGAAATTTACAGAAAGAAAATCAATTTTACTCAAGAACTTCTTGATAAATATCTTGCACCGATTATTACATATAATAAGATTGATGGCGGTCTTTTCATATGGTGTAAGCTTCCTGATGAGATTGATATGACTAAATTCTGTAAAGAGGCAGTTCTCAGAAAGGTATGCGTTGTTCCGGGAAATGCGTTCTTAACCGATGAGAATGAACAGTGCCATAGTTTCAGAATCAATTTCTCGACACCAACTAATGAACAGTTAGAAAAGGGAATTAAGATATTGGGCGAATTGGCAAAGGAAATGCTGAATAAGCAATAATTTTATAAAATCCATATTAATCCATAATTGAAAATAAGTTTAACAAATAGATATAATACAAAGTTCTTGCGAAATATATTTTTTGTCTATTAAAGTGTGATTTGTCATAGGGAAATCCATTAGATAAGCGGTAGTTTCATCAGCCACAGCAAGCAATTTCCCTTGTCAGTATCAAATGAGGCTTGATAAGCAAAGCTTTGAAGTGTATTATGGAAAGTATATCAATACCAATTAAGTAATTACAAATAAGCTACCAAAACGGGCGAACACAGTTCGCCCCTACATTTAGTCTGTTAGCTAATTGAAAATCGAAAGGAAAATAAATATGAGTGAAGAAGTTTTAAAACAAGAAAAAAAGCCTATAATATTCAGTGCAATACAGCCAAGCGGTACTATTACACTCGGTAACTACATCGGTGCATTGAAAAACTGGGTTACTCTTCAAGATGACTACGATTGTATTTTTGCAGTTGCTGACCTACACGCAATTACTGTCAGACAAGAACCTGCTACATTCCGCAGACACATATTAGAGGCTTACGCTCTCTTACTTGCTTGCGGCATTGATACTGAGAAAAGCCCATTCTTTATTCAGAGTCATGTTCATACTCACGCCGAACTCGCTTGGGTTCTTAACTGCTATACACAGTTCGGCGAGCTTTCTCGTATGACACAATTTAAAGATAAATCTCAAAAACACGCTGATAATGTTAATGTTGGTCTTTTCGCATATCCAAGCCTTATGGCTGCTGATATTCTTCTCTATCAGGCTGACCTTGTTCCTGTTGGTGCTGACCAAAAGCAACACCTTGAGCTTGCAAGAAATGTTGCAGAACGCTTTAACGGTATCTACGGCAATACATTTAAGATTCCTGACGGATATATTCCTCCTGTCGGTGCAAGAATTATGTCACTTCAAGACCCAACAAAGAAGATGTCTAAGTCTGACGAAAATGTAAATGCTTGGGTTGCTGTTCTTGATAAGCCTGAGGATATTATGAGAAAATTCAAGCGTGCTGTTACTGACTCCGAGGCTGTTGTAAAATATGGCGAAAATAAAGCTGGTGTGAACAACCTTATGGGCATTTATAGTGCTGTTACAGGCAAAACAAATGATGAAATAGAAAAGGAATTTGAGGGCAAGGGCTACGGTGACTTCAAAGCTACTGTTGCTGAAGCTGTTATCGAGGAACTTCGTCCTATTCGTGAACGCTATGAGAAATTCATAGCTGACAAGGCATATCTTGAGGAACAATATACTAAGGGTGCTGAATTTGCATTGAGAATGTCTTCTCGTACACTCGACAAAGCAATGAAGAAAGTTGGCTTTATCAAAAAGCCGAGATTCTGATTTTCGGAATTAGGAGGTTAGTCTTATGAAAAAACACAAGGTCCATCCCAAAAAGCTTATGCTTATAGTAAACCCTATTGCAGGAAAATCTCGTGCAAAATATAATCTTGCAAGCCTTGCGTCAATTTTTTATAAGAATAACTATGAGCCTGCTATTTACTTCACTTCTCCAGACTGCGGGGCAGAGGAGCTTATAGAAAAACACGCAAAGGATTTTGATGTTGTAGCGTGTTGCGGTGGTGACGGCACTGTCAGTGAAGCTATTGAGGGTATAATGAAGCTTGAGAATTGTCCTCCGCTTGGATACATTCCTTGTGGAACGACAAATGACCTTGCAAAAAGTCTTGATTTGCCTAAGAATATGAAAAGAGCCGCTAATACTATCGCTAATGAAGAGCCTCTTCCGCTTGATATAGGCAGTTTTGGCAATGAATGTCACTTCGCTTATATTGCGTCATTTGGTGCATTTACTGAGGTTTCTTACGAAACTCCTCAAAAAGCAAAGAATATATTCGGTCATATGGCTTATATTTTTTCGGCTTTTAAGTCTATGAACAAAATCAAGCCTTATCATATTAAAATCGAAAGCGAAGAAAAAAACTTTGAGGACGATGTTATTTTCTGTTCGGTTACGAACTCAACCTCCGTTGCGGGAATCTTTAAATTTGACAAAAATCTTGTCGATTTTAACGATGGTCTATATGAGGTACTTCTGATAAAACAGCCTAAGCGTTTAAGAACGGTTTTTGCGATATTTTTATCTATGTTTAATACAACCTATAAGCACGACCACATAACGCTTTTTCAGACCTCAAAGTTAAAGCTTACCGCAGATAAAAACATAGATTGGGCGATTGACGGCGAACACCGTTCAAGCAGTAACACGATAGAGATAACAAACAATCACAATGCTATTTCACTTATTCGCAAGCATTAAGCGGCGAGCCGCCGCTCCCAAGTCGCGGAATCGTGCGGCGAGCCGCCACCCCCAAGACGCGGAATCGCTCGACAAGTCTCGCTCGTGGTAAGTAAGGTAAGTTAGTTGACGCGGTTGAAGAAACTACCGCTTAGCTAACCAACTTCTCTTAGACACTTAAAAGTTTTGCTCAAGCTTTTTCAAAAGCTTGCAGGGTCGAGGGACGGAGTCCCTCGTGGGTTTTAAGGGCGAAGCCCTTAACTCTTCTTGCCATTTAGAGGCGAACAAAGTTCGCCTCTAAAATTTTTTGGAAGCAAAATTAGTCAATATGTGCGAACTTTATTCTCCTATCCGGAAGTTTATTGCTAACAAAAGAAAAAAGGGGTGGACAAAGTCCACCCCTTAGTCAGAGAAATAGATGTTAAGGGCGTTGCCCTTAAAACCCACCAAAGGCTCTGCCTTTGGAAACCGCAAGCTTTTGAAAAAGCTTGAGCAAAACTTTTCGGCGAGCCGCCGCCCCCAAGTCGCGGAATCGTGCGGCGAGCCGCCGCTCCCAAGTCGCGGAATCGCTCGACAAGTCTCGCTCGTGGTGAATTAGGTAAGTTTGTTGACGCGGTTGAAGTAGCTACCGATTAGCCAATAAAATTTTAATTTTCTTAAATAAAAAAAACACCACCGACTATGAGTTATCCATAATCGGTGGTGTCTTTATATATTAAGCTTTATTATTTAGCAAGTCTTTCCTTAAGACCCTCGAGCTCAGCTCTGAGTTCAGCAGGAAGCTTATCGCCAAATATCTTGTAGTACTCTTCGATTTCCTTTGTTTCAGCTGTCCACTTCTCGTTATCAACTGTAAGAATCTTCTTGAGTGTTTCCATATCCATATCAAGACCCTCAAGGTTGATGTCTTCTGGTCTTGGAAGATAACCGATAGGTGTTTCAACAGCGTCAGCCTTGCCTTCGCAACGCTTGATAATCCACTCGAGAACACGGAAGTTGTCACCGAAACCAGGCCACATAAACTTGCCGTCTTCATCTAATCTGAACCAGTTGACATTGAATATCTTTGGAGCCTTGTCGCCAAGAATCTTACCCATTTCAATCCAGTGGCCGAAGTAGTCACCCATATGATAACCGCAGAATGGCTTCATAGCCATTGGGTCATGACGGAGAACACCGACAGCACCTGTTGCAGCTGCTGTTGTTTCAGAAGCCATAATAGAACCTACGAATACACCGTTGTTCCAATCTCTTGACTGGTAAACAAGTGGAGTTGTAGTTGCACGACGGCCGCCGAAGATGATAGCAGAAACAGGAACACCTGATGTTGAGTTAAACTCTGAGCTGATGCATGGGCAGTTCTTTGCAGGAGCTGTGAAACGGCTGTTTGGATGAGCACCCTTTTCTGTGCTTTCCTTACCATTCCAAGGATTGCCCTTCCAGTCGATAGCGTGCTCTGGTGGATTTTTGTCGAGACCTTCCCACCAAACTGTGTTGTCATCGAGGTTGAGAGCAACATTTGTGAAGATTGTACCCTTCTTTGTAGAAGCGAGAGCATTAGGGTTAGACTTCTCGTTTGTGCCAGGAGCAACGCCGAAGAAGCCGTTCTCTGGGTTGATAGCCCAAAGTCTGCCGTCAGGACCCTTACGCATCCAAGCGATGTCATCACCTACACACCATACCTTGTAGCCCTTATTTCTATAACTCTCTGGAGGAATAAGCATAGCCAAGTTTGTCTTACCGCAAGCTGATGGGAATGCAGCTGTTACATACTTGATTTCGCCCTGTGGATTCTCGATACCGAGGATAAGCATATGCTCAGCCATCCAATCCTCGCACTTACCGAGGTAGGAAGCAATTCTAAGAGCAAAGCACTTCTTGCCAAGAAGAACATTTCCGCCGTAAGCAGAGTTTACGGAGATGATGTAGTTATCTTCTGGGAAGTGGCAGATATATCTCTTCTCAGGGTCAACATCGCACATTGCATGAAGTCCCTTAATCCAGTCTTCACTATCGCCAAGAACTTCTTCTACTGCTGTGCCCACACGAGTCATAATACTCATATTAAGAACAACATAGATAGAGTCTGTTACCTCATAGCCAATCTTTGCGAGAGGTGAGCCAACAGGACCCATTGAATAAGGGATAACATACATTGTACGACCCTTATATGAACCACGAGCAATATCAAAGAGCATTTGATATGCTTCTTGTGGGTTTTTCCAGTTATTTGTAGGACCTGCATCTTTTTCATCTCTGCAGCAAATAAATGTACGGTCTTCAACACGAGCAACATCGTTTTCTCTTGTTCTGTGGAGATAACAGCCTGGAAGCTTTTCCTCGTTAAGCTTAATCATCTCGCCTGTTTCACAAGCTTCCTTGCGGAGAGCCTCGAGCTGTTCCTCTGAACCATCAATCCAAACGACCTTATCAGGATTGAGAAGATTTTTCATTTCTTCAATCCATGCCAATACTGACTTATTTGTTGTCATTTTATTATTCCCCTTTCTGCCTAAAGGCATTTACAGATTTATTATAATGCAATTTGCAAGAAATATCAATAAATAATTCATAAATTTTTGAAGTATTTTTCAAATGCTATATATTTGTATAGGAATCTCAAGAATTTGTTAATAAACTATGAACTAATAAAAGTTTAAAAATTCATATTTATATGTAACAAGCGAGTAAATATGATTTTTTATTCTGCGTCTGATACACTTATGCCGAGTTCCTCAAGCTGTGAATCGTCTACCGGACTTGGAGCATTACTCATAAGCTCACTTGCATTTTGAATCTTAGGGAATGCGACTACATCTCTAAGTGTAGGTGCATTAATCATCTGCATAACAAGTCTATCAAGTCCTATACCCATACCACCATGTGGTGGAGCACCATACTTGAAAGCTCCTGTCAAGAAGCCAAACTTCTTTTGTGCCTCTTCATCGGAAAGTCCGAGCATCTCAAACATTCTCTTTTGAAGCTCTGGATTTGTTATACGGATAGAACCTGATGAAAGCTCTATACCATTAAGAACCATATCATAAGCCTTTGCGTAGACATTGCCCTTATCGCCCTCAAGCTTGTCTAAGCACTCATCTGTTGGAGATGTGAATGGGTGGTGCATTGCTACCCATTCGCCGTTATCTTTATCAAACTCAAAGAATGGAAATTCTACTACCCAAAGGAAGTTATAGCCGTCTTTGATTATATCAAGACGCTTTGCGACTTCTACTCTCAATGCTCCGAGTGTAGGGAGTACGACGCTATCATCTGTATCGCCAACAATAAGAACTACATCGCCCTTTTCAGCACCAGCCTTTTCGAGAATAGCCGTCATTTCAGCCTCGGTCATAAACTTTGCAAAGCTTGATGCTATGCCGTCATCAGTCATTCTTATCCACGCAAGTCCCTTTGCACCAATACCCTTTACATACTCTGTGAGCTTGTCTATCTCCTTACGGCTATATGTTTTTACGGCATTTTTCGCTGTAATTCCACGAACAGAACCGCCACCTGCGATTGCATTCTTGAATACGCCAAATTCGCTATCCTTAACTGTTTCTGTAAGGTCGAAAATCTCCATACCAAAACGAGTATCTGGCTTATCTGAACCGAATCTTGCCATAACCTCGTTATATTTATATCTTGGGAATGGGGTAGGAATATCTATATCAAGAACAGTCTTGAAAAGATACTTGATATAATTTTCGCCGAGCTTGAGAACATCTTCCATATCTACAAAAGACATTTCAAGGTCTATCTGAGTAAATTCAGGCTGTCTGTCGGCTCTCAAGTCCTCATCTCTGAAGCATCTTGCAATCTGCATATACTTATCAAAGCCAGCAACCATACAAAGCTGTTTATAGATTTGTGGGGACTGAGGAAGTGCATAAAATTCGCCCTTATGGATTCTTGATGGTACAAGGAAATCTCTTGCACCCTCTGGGGTAGATTTTATAAGCATAGGAGTTTCTATCTCAATAAAGCCCTCATTATCGAAGAAATCACGAGTAGCTTTGGCAATCTTATGACGAAGAATGATATTATTTTGAAGTGTAGGACGGCGGAGGTCGAGATAACGATATTTAAGGCGAGTTGTTTCGCCTGCTGTACAGTTATCTGTAATTTCAAAAGGAGGTGTTTCTGATTCGGAGAGAATACGAAGCTCTTTAACCTCAATTTCAATATCACCTGTTGGAATTTCTGCGTTTTTAGCACTTCTTTCACGAACAGTTCCTACAACTGCGAGAACATATTCTGAACGAACGGAAGCGGCTTTCTTAAAGATTTCTCTATCTGTATCATCATCGAGAGTGATTTGAACGATACCTGTTCTATCACGAAGGTCTATGAATATGAGGTGACCTTTATCACGCTGTCTCTGAACCCAGCCAAAGACAGTAACATTTTTGCCAATATCATCAGCACGAAGCTTTCCGCAATAGTCTGTACGCTTCAGTCCTGTCATAAATTCTGCCATTTTAAATCTTCCTTTACAAATAGATTGTGTACTCGTTCTTAATTATATCATTCCCAAAATATAAAATCAAGTATGGGCGGCGAGTCGCCGCCCCCAAGACGCGGAATCGCTCGACAAGTTTCGCTCGTAGTAAGTAAGGTAAGTTAGTTGACGCGGTCGAAGAAACTACCGCTTAGCTAACCGACTTATCTTAGACACTCAGAAGTTTTACTCAAGCTTTTTGCGGCGAGCCGCCGCCGCCAAGACGCGGAATCGCTCGACAAGTCTCGCTCGTAGTAAGTAAGGTGAGTTAGTTGACGCGGTCGAAGAAATTAGCAATGGTCTACCGATTAGTTAATAAAACTTTCCTAAGACAAATAAAAGTTTTGCTCAAGCTTTTTCAAAAGCTTGCAGGGTCGAGGGACGGAGTCCCTCGTGGGTTTTAAGGGCAACGCCCTTAACTTTTCTTGCCCCCTTAGGGGCGAACTTCGTTCGCCCCTAAATATCTTTTGGTAGCAACATTAGTTAATAAAAAGGCGGACAAAGTCCGCCTTTAGAGAGAAAGAGATGTTAAGGGCTTCGCCCTTAAAACCCACCAAAGGCTCTGCCTTTGGAAACCGCAAGCCTTTAAAAAGGCTTGACCTAAACTTTTAACTGTCTTAGATGAGCTTGTTAGCTAATCTTATCGGTAGTTCATTGCTAATCTCTTCGACTGCGTTAATAATATTCGTTTATCAATGTCGAGCGAGACTTGTCGAGCGATTACGCGTCTTGACGGCGGAGGCACTCCGCCTTGAGCAAAACTTTTATCTGTCTTTGGGAAAGTTTGTCAGTTAGTGTTTTTAAGATAAAGCATTGTAAATTTTGAAATAATATGATATAATATACAAAATATTTATAAAAAAGGTGGGGTTATTATGGAAAATAAGGTCATTATCGCCGCAGACAGTACTTGTGACCTTTCTCCTGAACTTATCGAAAAATATAATATAGAGATTATTCCGCTCCCTGTAAATCTCGGTGACAAACCTTGCCTTGATGGCGTTGATGTTACTGTTGATGATGTTTTCAATTACTTTGATACAACAGGCGAACTCGCTACTACATCAGCTCCTACCGTAGGATATTACGAGGATTTCTACAAAAAGTGGACTGATGAAGGATATACCGTAGTTCACACCAGCATTAGCCTTAAATTTACTGTAACTCATAATATCGCACAACAGGCTGCTGCGAAATTCCCTGGGGTTTATCCGATTGATTCTCACAGCATTTCAAGCGGAATGGGACTTCTTGCTATTCACGGTGCTATGCTTCGTGACCAAGGCTTAGAGGGTTGGCAAATCGCTGAAAAGCTCCGTGATGAGGCTGATAATATTCGTGTAAGCTTCGTTCTTGATACTCTCAAATATATGAGAAAAGGCGGAAGATGCAGTGGTATTGCCGCTTTTGGTGCTAATATGCTCAATCTTAAGCCTTGTCTTGAAACAAAAGATGCTGCTCTTGTAGTTAAGAAAAAATATAGAGGAAAGATTGAAAATGTCTTTATGCAATATGCTGAGGAAATGCTTACCTCTGGTGAGAATATAGACAAATCTATTTTGTTACTTACACATTCAGGCATTGACAAAAAGACTTTGAAAGCTGTTAGAAAACGTTGTGCTGAACTTGTAGCTTTTGATGAAATATATGAATGTAACACAGGCTGTTCTGTTTCTGTGCATTGTGGACCTAACACCCTTGGACTAATCTACGCTATAAAAGACTGATTTTCTTTATAAGGTCTGTGCAAGAGCTATCATTGCAAAATTTGCTAAGATTACACCTGCTATTTCGATTGCCTTTATTATAATTCTATTTTTCATACTTCTACCTTCCTTATCTACGATTTCTTTAGGTTCTTTACTTATATTTATGATATATGAAAAGAAATATTACTGATATTTTTTAGCGGATAAATTTTCAACATTTTTCTATTAAATAGTTGAAAACTTATCCGTATTTTCTTAATTTGCACTAAATTCATATTTATTTTGAAAAATATTTGATTTTTTTCAATTTGTTATTGATTTTTACATCTGTTTAGTGTAGAATAGTGTAAATCGTTAGGGTTATCATCGCATTAACCCTATGAAAATCTATATTTAAAAGGAGCTGTTTTTATGAATCCGAACTATAACAATCAAATTCCTGGTTCTGAACTAATTAAGCAATTTTTTACAAGAACTTCTATGCTTACTATTACAATAGCCTCGGCGATGCTCTCTGCGTTGATAATCTTTCAAACCGTTATCTACACATTTTCGGGAGATAAAATCAGTATGATTTCTTCACTCTATTATCTCTTTGATAATCAGCATATCGAAATTATAAATGCTGTTTTTGGCTCTATAATCTCTTTGGTATCTATTTTATTTTTCATTTCCTTCCTTTCAATATATCTGAAAGCAAAGGCTGGTGATTCTATCACATCAGGTCTTTCTATGCTTACTATAAGCTCTGTAATATATATTATCGTTACTTGCATTACAGTAACTCTTTCATTCGCTTCAATCTCTGTTCAGAGATACCAAAGCTCTAAGCTTAACAATTTATTTGACAGCAGAGAATTTTCTGAAGTGCCTCAAACTTATACTTCAACACAGGCAAACTACGATTTTCTTATTTATATTTTGTTTGGTGCGACTGCTATTCTTCTTGGAATCGGTGCTGTTCGTATTTCTCTTGCTATGAAAAAGGCTTCTTCTGATATGGAAATTCCTTCAAATCGTGGCGGTGCATTATTCCTTTCTGGTTCTATATCTGCTATTGTGCTTACAAATATTGCATTTTTCACAGCACTTAGCTCACTTGTTATTCCTAACACAGAGGTAACTTTAGAGCCTATAACACTTCTTAGCTCTACTATCAATGTTCTTATCTTTGCTGCTGCAAGCGTAATATTCTATGGACTCGCTTTTCTTTCTTCTAATTATACCAGTTCTATAAACAAAGCTTACCCTTCAAATGCTAAGCTTAGCTCTTATTACGCTGGATATGCTACAAACGCTTATCCTACAAACGCTAATCGTCCTCCTGTTCCTCCGGTAACACCTTATATTCAGACAAGAAATCAACTTTATGCGGCTCAACAGGCTGCTCAACAAAATACTCAATATGCACAGTCATATCAACCACAGCATACACAGGTTCAACAGCCACAAAATGTTGACGCACAGATTCAGAACGACGCTACAACAGCTGTTGAACCACCTATCCAACCAGAGAATACAAAAACTGAGGCTCAACCTGTAATAGCCGACAATGTTGAAAGCGAAGATTAAATTATTACTTAGCTAACAAACTTCTCCAAGACAATTAAAAGTTTCGCTCAAGCCTTTTTAAAGGCTTGCGGTTTCCAAAGGCAGAGCCTTTGGTGGGTTTTAAGGGCAACGCCCTTAACATCTCTTTCTTCTCGAGCGGTGGACTATGTCCACCGCTTAATTTTTTGTTAGCAACAAACTAATAAAGAGCAAACAAAGATGACGGTGAACGGGCGAACACAGTTAGCCCCTACATTTTTTAAATAGTAAATGCAAATTATCATAAAAACAGATATTTTAAAAATAAACAGGCATTAAAAGTAAATAGAATATGAAAAACGCTCAGGTCTTTTAAAACCTGAGCGTTTTTATTCGTTATGGGAGAGAGATAGTGGCGAACTTCGTTCGCCACTTAGGGGCAAGAGATGTTAAGGGCTTCGCCCTTAAAACCCACCAAAGGCTCTGCCTTTGGAAACCGCAAGCCTTTAAAAAGGCTTGACCTAAACTTTAAGTGTCTGGGGGAAGATTATTTATTCTTCTGGGGTAGTTTCTTCTGGGGTAGTTTCATCTGCGGTTTCTTCCTCGTGTGGGGCTCTGGAAAGTGTTACAACCTTACTTTCATCAGATACCTTCATTACTCGGACACCCTTTGATGTTCTTGAACAAATTCTTATAGAATTTGCCTCAATTCTGATAATAACACCGTCATTAGAGATTAATATAATATCATCATCAAGGTCTACGGACTTAATTGCGGCAACCTTACCATACTTATCTGTATTATAATTTATTACACCATGTCCGCCTCTTGACTGAATACGATAATCACTGACATTTGAAAGTCTGCCATAGCCTGTTTCTGAAACTGTGAGAATATATGCACCCTCACGAAGCATCGACATTCCGATAACCTTATCATCACCTCTAAGAGTTATTGCCTTAACACCCTTTGCGGCTCTGCCCATAACTCTGACATCTGTTTCGTGGAAGCGTATAGCCATACCGTTTCTTGTTGCAACGACAAGCTCTTTATTGCCGTCTGTAAGGCGTACCCATGCAAGCTCATCACCTTCGTTGAGGTCTATTGCGATAAGTCCGTTCTTTCTTGCATGACTAAATGCACTTAACTCTGTACGCTTAATTATGCCGTTTCGGGTAACCATAACGAGATACTGCTCGCTCTCAATATCAGGTACTTTAATCATTGAGGTTACGCTTTCATCAGCGGAAAGAGGTAGGAGATTGTTTATATTCATACCCTTTGAAGTTCTTGAACCCTCTGGAATTTCATAGCATTTAAGCTTATAAACTCTGCCAAGATTTGTAAAGAACATAACATGGTCGTGGCTATTTGCAACAAACATTTCCTTTGCAACATCTTCTTCTCGGCGGCTCATACCTGAAACGCCTCTGCCACCACGCCTTTGAAGCTTATATGTGTCTGACTTCTGACGCTTGATATAACCAAATTCTGTAAGCGTAAGGACACAATCTTCTTCTGGAATAAGGTCTTCTATATCGACTTCACCGCTGACAGCAACAATCTCTGTGCGGCGTTCATCGTTATATTTTTTCTTGATAGCAAGAGCCTCTTCTTTGATGATAGAAAGAAGTCTTTCACTATTTTGGAGAATGTCTTTGAAATCGGCTATCTTGATATTAAGCTGTCCAAGCTCGTCCTCAATCTTGGTACGCTCTAAGCCTGAAAGCTGTCCAAGACGCATAGAAACAATAGCTTGTGTCTGAATTTCATCAAGCTCAAAGCGTTCACCAAGTCTTTGCTTAGCTGTTGGCTGGTCCTTAGATGAACGGATAATCGAAATAACTTCATCTATAAAGTCGATAGCCTTCTTCAAGCCCTCAAGAACATGGGCTCTTTCTTCGGCCTTTTTGAGGTCGAATATGGTTCTTCTTGTGATAACATCAACCTGAAAATCTACATAATTTCTAAGTATTTCTTTTAGTGAAAGAGTTTTAGGCTCGCCATTTACTATGGCAATCATAATCGCACTGAAAGTAATCTGCATTTGTGTGTAGGAATAAAGCTGATTGAGGACTATTTGAGGAGATGCCTCTCTCTTTATGTCTATAACAATGTGCATACCATTTCTGTCGGAATGGTCATCTATGTTTGAAATGCCCTCTATACGCTTTTCCTTAACCATATTTGCGATGGTTTCAACAAGTCTTGCTTTATTAACCTGATATGGAAGCTCTGTAACTATAATCTTGAAACGATTCTTTTCTTCGACAATTTCTGCCCTTGCTCTGACAGTAATTCTTCCTCGACCTGTTGCATAAGCGGCTCTTATTCCGCTCTGTCCCATAATAATACCGGCAGTAGGGAAGTCAGGACCTTTGATATACTGCATAAGGTCATCAAGACTTGCATCTGGATTGTCGATAAGACAGCACATAGCGTCTATTACTTCACCAAGGTTATGAGGTGGGATATTTGTTGCCATACCAACGGCGATACCTGTTGAACCGTTTACAAGAAGATTTGGGAAACGAGAGGGGAGAACCTCTGGTTCTTTTCTGGAATCGTCATAGTTCGGCAGAAAATTTACGGTGTCTTTTTCTATATCGGTCAGCATTTCTGTGCTGATTTTGCTCATTCTTGCTTCTGTATAACGATAAGCAGCAGGTGGGTCACCGTCAACAGAACCGAAGTTTCCGTGACCATCAACGAGCATATATCTCATAGAGAAATCCTGTGCAAGACGAACAAGTGCGTCATAAACGGAAGCATCACCATGTGGGTGGTAGCGTCCGAGAACATTACCGACTGTTGTCGCACACTTTTTGTATGGTTTATCTGGAGTAAGATTATCCTCAAACTGTGAGTAGAGGATTCTCCTGTGAACTGGCTTTAAGCCATCTCTTACATCTGGCAAAGCTCTTGAAACGATAACTGACATAGAATATTCGAGGAAGGATTTTTTCATTTCCTTGTCTATATCTACATCAATAATCTTTTGCTGAATGTTGCTGTAATCTTCCATATTCAAACCCTCTTTTATCTATAAAAATTTGACTTTGGACTTCTTTCATTAAAAACAAAGCTACTTTCGTTGGTTGATACGCACATATTTCTTGCCAAGCAAGGATTTTATCCTTTCGAGTGCGTCATTATCCTTATCAGTAAATAATCTCTTTGGAATAGATATATAATCATTTTCATCAATGTAGAAGATTATTACTTTTTTATCGTCTAATACCTGAAAAAAATATCTATATGGAATATTTCCTCTATATCTATCTGAAACGATTTTTACTTCGTCCTCATAAAAAGCTATATTTCTTGAGCCAATCTTTTCTTTATTGGCATTATATTCATTTTTTGCTTGATAGCGAACCAATGACGGACCTATGATTTCATAGAATGATACTGAAAAAAGACCCATTGCTATCAGCAGAATCCAACATATGGTTTTTATAATTCCATCTCCGGAAAATATAAGCATATAAAGACCTATAAAAATGGCAAGTATGCCAAGTATATTCATTATAAGCCTATCAGCCTTAGAGGTCTTAAACCTACGCTGTGCAAGGCTTGTATGAATATAATCGTGTTCTGTTATAATATAATCGGCTGTAAGAATAGGTGTTTTTTCGCTCAAACTGAATCACTTCTTTGTCTTTCTGTATTTTGCCGGCATAGTCTTTTTCAAAAACTCGGCAAGCTTCTCATTTTGTTCGTCATCAAGACATTTTTTTGAGATTATAATAAGCCTTTTGCTATATTCGCTTATCATCAGGTAATAACTGTTTGTTTCGATACAATCGAGAATATCTGTCCAGTAACCAATGAGAGCTTCATATTTATTTTCTATGGTATAACCATCTCTTGTAATTGTAACTTTTTCGGTTTTATTAAGCATATGAGAGCTTTTATAAATATGCTCGCCCTTTAGCTTTATTCTGTTTGGCAAAATAAACAGATAATATGTCATCATATACAAACAAATAATACTTATACCCACTGGTACTGGATTGGAAATTAAATCATAGTGCTTTAATGCCATATAAAACATACAGCAACACCATATTGCAAAGAAAATTGATGCTTTCCATTCCTTGCCTTTAAGTCTGCCTCTACGCATATGAGCAATCATATAAGCATTACCATACATCATAAGCGATATTTCGTTATTTTCTATTGTCATTATACATTTATTGTATTTTTCTGACATATACAATCAAAACCTTCCGTTATTTAACACGAGTTTGATGATAGCTAAAAGGCTCGAGCGAAAATTTATTGTAGGGGCGAACTGCGTTCGCCCGAACGGTAGTTCATTGGTAATTACTTCGACCGCGTCAATTATCTTCCTACGCTCACTACGAGCGAGACTTGTCGAGCGATTCCGCGTCTTCGCCGTGGGTCGGCATCCACAGGGAACCCCCTGCGAGGGTTCCCTACGAAAAACATTCCACTGGAATGTTTTTCTACCCTCCTGCGCTTTGTGAAGTATAAAGGATTTCGCTCTCTGCGGAGAGCGACAAGGGCGTTGCCCTTGACCTATGAGCCTTTGAAAAGGCTCATGCGAAACTTTTGAGTGTCTTGGGGAAATCTGATTTGTAGGGGCGAACTGTGTTCGCCCGCTCGGTAGTTTCTTTGACAACTACTTATTTAGCCACAGCGGCACAGAACTTTTCGTAGAGTGATGGATTTATCTTCTTTATGTTTATCGGACGGAATGTCTTGCTATCTACAAAAGCGTGAACTGTTCCACCCTCTGAACAAACTTGATTTCCTCTCAAAACACGATAATGAAATTCTATCTTAGCCGCCTTAACACTGACTATGGTAGTTTCAATAATAACTTCATCTTCGTATTTAATCGGAAGTATATATTTACACTCGAGAGATGCAAGCGGAAGCATTACTCCGCTCTCCTCAAGCTCTGTATAACTCATACCTGTAAGCTTGATAAAATCTGTTCTGCCAACCTCAAACCAAATAGGGTAGACCGAATGATGAACTATTCCCATCTGGTCGGTTTCTGCATATCTTGCGACAATCTTTGACTCACATTTCATAGCTGAATTACCTCTAATCAAAACTGAAAACTTATTTTCAAATCTAAACACCGAATTGATAATCAATCTTCTTCGTAGGTTGGAGTTGTACCTGCAAGCAAAATTCCCTTTATCTCCGGTAGGAAATCTGGGTCTATCGCTCTTTCAGGAATTGCAAAACTCCTATTATGGTCAGCAAAAATCATAATTATGTTATCAAATTCCTGTATTCTGCTTGTGCCGTCAAGCTCTATCTTCCAAGCACCGTCATCTCTGCCAATCTCTACACTGTCAGGATAAATTTCTGCCTCGATAAGCTTTCCGTCTGCCATATCTTTTGCCATACTTCTCATATGTAAGTTTGGCACAACAAGAAGAACTGCAATAAATATCATGCTGATACACCCAAATACTATATTAGACACACCGCCTGTCATAAAGAACACAACAAAAAATATTACTGCAAGTATTCCGAGGACAACTGCTTCTATAAGTCCTCTTGTTCCTTGAGATTTATAAATTCCGCTGTGTTTAAGACACTTGAAATACTCCTCCTCGGTAAGAACATAGGATACCCTTATTCCTGCCATTGGGATTTCATATTCCTCTGCGTCATCGTCCTCGACAAGCTCTGCTTCGGAGCCGTCCCAGCCACGACCTTCTTCTTCGTCCTCTTCTTCTTGGATTCTTTTCAGCTCTTCGGCAATTCTCATTACCTCGGCTGTATCCTCATCTTCTTGAAGCGGTATGTTATCGTCAGTATTGTTTGCCGTATCATAGTCTTTCATAGCTCTGTTTTTCTACCTCCAAAGGTGCGTTTCTGACTTAGTACAGAAAACGAAATTCATATGCTCTTATTTATCTACAATTTGTAATATATTTTAAAATTATTACAGTGTGTATATAATATTTTTGGCTTTCTTATTTATTTTCAACATTCACTTGATTTTCGGTTGAAAACTAACTGGTTTGAATATCAAATTATATATCCAGATTCTGGACATATTTTGCATTCTTTTCTATAAATTCTCTTCTTGGCTCAACCTTATCACCCATAAGTATTGTGAAGGTTTCATCAGCAAGGGCTGCGTCCTCCATATCAACTCTGAGCATTATTCTTGTTTCAGGATTCATAGTTGTTTCCCAAAGCTGTTCAGAATCCATCTCACCAAGACCTTTATATCTCTGTATATCAGCCTTGCCAAGCTCTGCCATTATCTTATCTCTTTCAGGGTCGGAATAAGCATAGTGATGCTCTTTATTCTTTGTAAGTCTGTAAAGTGGTGGCTGTGCAAGATATATATGTCCCTCCTCAATGAGTGGACGCATAAATCTAAAGAAAAATGTCAGCAACAAGGTTCTGATATGTGAGCCGTCAACATCGGCATCAGCCATAATTATTACCTTGCCATAGCGGAGCTTTGTTATATCGAAATCATCGCCAATGCCACAGCCAAGTGCTGTAATAACAGGCATAAGCTTATCATTGCCGTAAACTCTGTCAAGGCGAGCCTTTTCGACATTCAGCATCTTACCCCAAAGTGGAAGAATTGCCTGAAAGCGTCTATCTCGACCGCCCTTTGCTGAACCGCCCGCAGAATCTCCCTCAACGATATAGATTTCAGTTTCTTCTGCGTTTCTGGATTGACAATCGGCAAGCTTACCTGGTAGACCTGCACCCTCCATAGCTGTTTTTCTTCTTGCAAGGTCACGAGCCTTTCTTGCGGCATCTCTTGCACGAGCTGCCATAAGTGCCTTATCAAAAATTGCCTTTGCTGTTGCAGGATTTTCCTCAAGGTATACTGAAAGCTTTTCTGTAACAAGCTTGTCTACTAAACCTCTTACAAAGGTACTGCCAAGCTTTGCCTTAGTTTGTCCCTCAAACTGTGCTTCTTTCAGCTTGACGCTGATAATTGCTGTAAGACCTTCTCGGACATCTTCGCCGGAAAGGTTTTTATCATTCTCTTTGAGAATATTGAACTTTCTTGCGTAGTCATTCATAACCTTGGTCAATGCTCGCTTGAAGCCCTCTTCGTGAGTACCGCCATCGGTTGTATGAATATTATTTGCGAATGAAAGTATAAGTTCATTATAGCTGTCATTATACTGCATTGCAATCTCTACTGATGCGGAATCATCGTCCATCTTGCCCTCAAAATGAATAACATCCGGGTGAATTACATCGAGTGAACGCTTTTTATGAATATACTCGACAAAGTTAGATACACCGCCCTCATAGAGGAAGTTATTTTGCAGGATATTCTCTGGGTCACGCTCATCACGAAGTTCGATATGTATACCTGCATTGAGAAAGCTCTGCTCACGAAGTCTTGTTTCGAGAACTTCATATTCGTATACATCGGTTTCTGTGAAGATGAGAGGGTCAGCCTTAAAGGTGATTTCAGTACCTTTTGTAGTGCCTTTGCCAATAATCTCAAGGTCTGATGCAATATTTCCTCTTTCATAACGCTGTCTGTAAATATTTTCGCCGTCGCATACTTTTACCTCTAACCATTCGGAGAGAGCATTAACAACAGACGCACCAACACCATGCAAACCGCCGGAAACTTTATATCCGCCACCGCCGAACTTACCGCCTGCGTGAAGCACTGTAAATACAACAGTTACAGCAGGAATGCCCATCTTTGGCTGTATACCGACAGGGATACCTCTACCATTATCCTTTACTCTGATAACATTTCCTGGCAGAATTGAAACATCAATCTTATCGCAATATCCAGCGAGCGCCTCATCAATGGAGTTATCTACTATTTCATAGACAAGGTGGTGCAAGCCTCTCGGACCTGTTGAGCCAATATACATACCTGGACGCTTTCTTACTGCCTCAAGTCCCTCAAGAACCTGAATCTCACTTGCTCCATATTCCTGATTTGTTTTAGTAATGTCATTATTGTCCATTTTCTTCCTCCTTTTTGGCAGCGATAAACCGCCATGTTAAGGGCTTTGCCCTTAAAACCCACGAGGGACTCCGTCCCTCGACCCTGCAAGCTTTTGAAAAAGCTTGAGCAAAACTTTTAAGTGTCTTTTGGAAACTGGTTAGCTAAACGGTAGTTTAGTCCTCCGCGGCAACATAAGTCGATTTAGAATGTCGAGCGAGGCTTGCCGAGCGATTCCGCGTCTTGGCAGTGGCGGCTCGCCACTAAGGGCTTTGCCCTTAAAACCCACGAGGGACTCCGTCCCTCGACCCTGCAAGCTTTTTCAAAAGCTTGAGCAAAACTTTTAATTTTCTTTTGGAAACTGGTTAGCTAAACGGTAGTTTAGTCCTCCGCGGCAACATAAGTCGATTTAGAATGCCGAGCGATTCCGCGTCTTGTCCTGTGCGGTCACGCACCAAAACTTTTAAGTGTCTTGGGGAAGTTTTTTATTGGCTTCATCTAAGCTTAGTTTTTGAAGCTTTCTTGGCAATTCTTCATATCTTACCGTAAACGGAAATAAGAATACCGCAACCAATACTACTACTGCATCTCCTATCGCAAGAAACGGAATTGTAACTCCTGTCGTTTGCTTTAAGAGAAATATATTTATTACTATCAGTGCAATACTTACTATCGAGATTAGAATTATTCTTCCCTTTAAGTATGAAACCCGATAATTTTTATTGCAATGGTGACATTTTATGATTTTATTATGTGTTTTCATCTTGACATCGCTATATCTTGTTATAGCGTGACAATACGGACATATCGGAAGTCTGAAAATTTCGACCACCGCCTTTTATTGAATATCTGAGGAATCATCAAAGCTTTTTCCTGATTTCTTTGCAGACCTGAATTTTTCTTGAAAATCGGCTCCTATCTCTGAGCTTGCATCATATGGTTCAAATACTTTCGTGCCGTCAGAATCTTCCTCAAGATTTATCGAACCTGAAGAATATATATCCTTTGGTTCTTCGGTAGTTGTTTCTTCCTCAAATCTTGATTTTTTGTGAGAGCTTTGCGATTGAACCTGTTTCTGAGCCTCTATGAAAATTGATTGTGTATTCGTCATTTTCTTATCCATAACCTTTTTTGCTTGAGATTTATCTGAGGTAGGGACAAGGATTAGAAACATTGGCACAACTGCATAATATGCCGCAAAAGGAATTATTACCAAAAGTAAACTCCATAGATTGGTTAAATCTCCGAAAAACAGATAAAGCACAACAAGCAAAAGCACAAAAACACATAATACACTTGTTATTGCATAGATATTTCTGTTAAGTCCTACATTGGCAATACAGCCACAGCGTTTGCAGGTATATTCACCCTTATTTTTCATAAAAAACGAATCAAGGTATGAAACGCTTCGTCCACAATATGGGCATTTTGCAAGTCTTTTATTCTTTTTCGCCATAGCATAACTTCCTTTCATATTAGGATTTTTATTGAATATATGCTTAATCAAACACTACAAAAATGAATCTATTCTTCCTCTTACTGTTTCTGAGGAAAGTCGGCTGATATATACAACTATCGACTCACCCTCACGACAAAGAATGAAGGACTTCGGCAAGTCGTATGAAACATAGCGAACTCGACCTTCTCGCTCGGCTTGATTTAAATATTCTCTTGTCTTTTTTGATACTGTGGTTTTATCCATATCAAAAATTCCTATGATATTTTTCTTGAGTATTACAGAATCCTGCTCAAGATGAAGATATAGGCTTTCCATAAGTTAAATCACTCTATTTCGGTAGGTGTAACCCTGCCTGAATTTATATAAAAAAGGGCTTTATTTCCCTCTTTTAGCTTTGTCATAATTTCGGATTCACAACAAGTTATAAATACTTGCTTATCTGAAAGTTCATTGAGAAGATAATCCTGTCGCTTATAATCAAGTTCGCTGAGAACATCATCAAGTAAAATAACCGGCTGTTCTCCGCTCTCGGCTTTCAGGACTGACGCTTCCGCAAGCTTCATTGCAAGAACCGCTGAACGCTGTTGTCCCTGTGAAGCGAAATTTCTTGCATTCTTACTGTCAATGGTGACAACAAGGTCATCTCTGTGTGGGCCATAGCCTGTGTAGCCCTGATATATATCGCTCTGTTGAGCTTTTATCAATTTATCACTAAGCATTGCCTTTAGTTTCGAGGTGTCTTCTGTAACCTCATCGCCAAAAGAAAGCTTATAGGAAATTTCTATTTTTTCGCTTCCCTTAGATATGCCTGTATAAAATTCTGAGCAATATTTCGAGAAGTTTTTTATATATGCAATACGCTCTCTTGCGACTAATGCTCCTTGAACTGCAAGCTTTTCGTCCCATATATCGAGCATATCCATAAGCTCGCTGTGTTCTTTTATATCCTTAAGCAGAGCATTTCGGGAAGTGATGATAGTTTTGTAATCGGAAAGTATCGAAGAATATGACGGCTTAATCTGACAAATTGCAGCGTCAATAAAGCGTCGCCTTTCATCAGGTCCGTTTTTTATGAGCGTCAAATGATTAGGGGAGAATACCACACAGCAAAAGCTGCCTATGATTTCAGAAATATAGCGTTTACTTATGCCATTAAGCTCGATAAAGCGGTTGCCACCCTTAATCATAAGTCTGATTTCCTGCTCACGCTCTCTTGCTTCAAATTTTAAATGAATTTTCGAGAAAGCATTGTCGAATTTAATCAGCTCATTTTCTTTTGCTCCTCTGAAAGACCTATTTCCAGTAAAGAGCCACAAACATTCAAGAATGTTAGTCTTACCTTGAGCATTGTCGCCATAGATAACATTTATGCCGTCTGATGGAAAAACTGTATTATTTTCAAGATTCCTAAAATTTTCAAATGACAACTCTTTTACTATCAATCAAACTCTCCTATATGTTAAGGGCTTATTAAGCTTTTCTTAGACACTCAAAGTTTAGGTCAAGCCTTTTTAAAGGCTTGCGGTTTCCAAAGGTAGTCACCTACGGCAGAGCCTTTGGTCGCCGTCCGCAGACGGCGAAACTCCTTTGGGCGAAGCCCAACACTTGTTTTTTCTTAGCGGCGGATTTTATCCGCCGCTTTTTTTCTTGCGTTGCTAACATTAGTCATCAAGTGCGGACTTCGTCCGCACTTTAATGGCAAGAGATGTTAAGGGCTTTGCCCTTAAAACCCACGAGGGACTCCGTCCCTCGACCCTGCGAGCAGCTTTCACCAGCAAAGCTGGTGTAGAAAAGGCTCGAGCGAAACTTTTGAGTGTCTTTGGGGAAGTTGGTTAGCTAAGCGGTAGTTTAGTCTTCCGCAGCAATATAATTCGATTTAGAATGTCGAGCGAGGCTTGCCGAGCGATTCTGCGTCTTGGCTGCGGCGGCTCGCCGCAAAAGGCTCGAGCGAAACTTTTAAGTGTCTTGGGAAAATTTGCTAACTTATCTAACTCACTAACAAATATCAACAAACTTTAAAAATGGTGTCAAGGTATTCGGCTGAATCGCCAGGACGCATTTTTTTGCCACGCATAGTGCAGATTTCACCGTTTACTTTGACCTTTCCGCCTTGAATGGCGACCTTTGCCATTCCGCCTGTACCTCCGCCTGTTTTTAGCAGGGAGTCAAGACGGATAAATTCTTCGCCTTCACGAAGCTTGACTTCTTCAGTTTTCATTTTTTAACCTCACTGGAAGAACGAGGAACAGGAAGCTGTCACCATCGCTCGGTAATATGACCATTGGACTTGTAGGACCACTAAGACAAATTTTTACTTCGTCTGTATCGGTATTTCTGAGAGCGTCGAGCATATACCTGACATTGAAGCCAATCTCTACGCTATCGCCACTCATTTCTATATCAAATTCATCATAAGCTTGACCAAGAACTGTTGAACAGGAAAGCTTTACAACGCCATTTTCAATATTGCATCGAACAGGTGTTTTTATTCTCTCGGAAAGCAATAAGGACATTCTATCGAGAGAGCTTATAAACTTTCTTGTATTAACCTTAATCTCTGTTTTATGTGAACTTGGTATTGCTGCAGAATAATTCATAAATTCGCCTTCAATAAGACGAGAAATGACTGAATAGTTATCTATCTTGAAAATAATATGCTTATCTCCGACAACTATTTCAACATCTTTTTCATTGTCTTTTATAAGCTTGACTACTTCTGCAAGACTTTTGCCCGGAATGATAAAGCTTTTCTTTTCGCCACAAATAAGATTTTCAGTTCTCATTGCAAGACGATAGCCGTCTACGGAAATTATTTTTATGATATTGTTTTCAATTTCAAAGAGTGAACCTTTCTGGACAGGCTTAATATCACTATCTGCAATAGCAAAAAGTGTCTGGCTTATCATTGAGGAAAGAATTTCACCCTTGACAATGATGCTTGAATCTCCCTTTACGGACGGAATATCTGGGTATTCATCAGCTGACATTCCGATAATTTTGAAATCAACTGCTCCGCTTATGATTGTAGTCATAAGTTTTTCGTTGGTATCTATACTTACAGTTTCAGCAGGAAGTCTTCTGACAATATCCGAAATGAGCTTTGCACTTAGGACAACTGAACCTTCAGAAAGCACTTCTGCTGGGAGAGTGGTTGTTATTCCAAGCTCAAGGTCATATCCACATAAGGTGAGTGAATTTGCATTGGCCTTGAAAAGTATTCCTTCGAGAGCTGGATTATTAGATTTTGTGGAAACTGCTCTCTGAACATTTGTTATTGCTTCTGTAAGACTTTGGCAATTGCATACAATCTTCATACATAAATCAGTCCTTTTGAAAAATATCTGAAAATAGAGAAAATGCTGAAAAGAAAGGCATGGTAGAATAGATATATTTTAGTAATAGTAGTAGGGGCAGTTTATAAGTTGAAAAGTGGCTTCAGGCTTTTTAACTTCTGGTGTTGAAGAGTTGGAGCATTGTTGAAATTTTGTGATGTGTTGTTTGAAAATTCTTGAAAACTTTTTGTTTTTAACATTGCGGTTGAAAGATGTTGGTGAATTGTTGAGGAAAAGTTGAAAAGTCAAAATGAGAATATTCAGAAAAATTGCATAAATTTGCATAGGAAATGAATGAACCAAAGCATATTCATTTCCGTAGTTTTGAATTGAAAATGAATTTTCCTGCAAAATTATATAATTATTTCCCAATTTTATACACTAAATGTGTAGTAATGCAGATAATAGGGTAAAATAAAATTTCTTGTCGGGAAATATACTAAAAGCTTGAAAAAACTATTGTTTTTCAAAATTTATCTATCCCTTATATTCTTAATTATATCCTCTACCATAGATTTTACTTTTGTATCTTTGCTCATATCTTTTTCGACCTGTTTTACGGCATATACTATTGTAGAATGGTCACGACCACCAAATTCATCACCGATGAGGTTCATTGAAAGCTGGGTGATTTCTCTTACAACATATATAGCAATCTGTCTTGCTTTAGAAATATTGGAATTACGCTTAGATGAACGAATATCTTCAGCAGTTACTCCAAAGGTTCTTGCAACCTCTTCGATAATCTTTTCTACTGTAAGTGGAGGTGGCTGGTCGTTATTCAGAATATCTGAAATAATCTTCTGAGCCGAGTTGATAGAGATTTTCTCGCCATAGAGCAGACTTTTTGCCTTCATTTTTTTGACAACACCTTCAAGCTGACGGATATTAGCCTTCAGCTTGGTTGCAATGTATTCGCAGACATCATCTGGAACATCAATTTCGAGAAGCTCTGCTTTTCTTTTTATAATGGCACTTCTGGTTTCAAAATCCGGTGGCTGAATATCAGCAATAAGACCTGATTCAAAGCGGTTTCTAAGTCTGTCAACGAGTGATTGAATTTCCTTAGGAGGACGGTCCGAGGTCAGGACTATTTGCTTTTTAGCTTCATACAAAGCATTAAAGGTATGGAAAAATTCCTCCTGAGTAGACTCTTTACCACCGATAAACTGAACGTCATCAACGAGCAAAACATCAGAATTTCTGTACTTCTGCCTAAATTCGCTTGTTTTTGCAAGGTGGATTGATTCGATAAGTTCATTAGTGAAATCATCACCCTTAACATATATAATTTCTTTTTCAGGGCTGTTTGCTTTGATTTCACTTCTGATGGCATTAAGCAGGTGAGTTTTTCCAAGTCCGGAATTACCATAGATGAAAAGAGGGTTATAGGCATAGCCTGGGTTTGCCGCAACTGCAAGTGATGCGGCGTGGGCAAATTTATTCGATGAACCGACTATAAAGGTATCAAATGTAAA
This sequence comes from Pseudoruminococcus massiliensis, assembly GCF_900291955.1. Classification (GTDB taxonomy): domain Bacteria; phylum Bacillota; class Clostridia; order Oscillospirales; family Acutalibacteraceae; genus Pseudoruminococcus; species Pseudoruminococcus massiliensis. Next base: position 530,479 of record NZ_OLMR01000002.1, read on the forward strand.
TTCGTAGTCAGCGTCAAGAATACTTTCGTTAAGCTTTTCCTCTTTTTGATTGATTTCCTCTGGAATAGTAAAGCAGATGTCAATACCCGAGCCAAAGACGCTTTCAAAGGCATCATTAAGCAAGGACATATAGCATCTTGTCAAGGTCTGGCGGTGAAAATCGCCAGGAACCATTAGGATAGCTTTGCCCTGTGAAAAATCCAGATTTACGGGTTCAATTTTACTAATCCAAGTTTTGTAGGCAACATCTGTAATTCTCTGCCGGCAATAATCACAGATAATGTCCCAAGCCTCGTTAAAGGAATCCATAAAGTTCTCATTCCTCCCAATAAATTTTTCAAGAATTTAACCTAATCATAATAAAAATATTATAAAATTGTTATACGGAAGTAAATCCGATAATCTCTCAATCTTAAGTATAGCACAGTTCTTTTATAAAAGCAAATAAAAGTGCGAAAAATAAGTCAAAAATCCGCTCTAAGGCGAGTAAATTGTAAAAGTGATTTTGAAGGGTTTTAGGGTAATAGGGGCTTAGAGGGCGTTTAAAGGGAAAATAAGGGGATTGTTAAGAAAGATATGCTATTACCCTAACTATATATTATAGCATAATCGAGAAAAATTTGCAAAGCTATTTTCGAAAATTCGTTCGATAAAATTTATTATTTCAAAATGTTATTCTGCTCTATTGATTAGTTAATGAACTTATCTAAGAAAGAAAAAAGTTTTGCTCAAGCTTTTTCAAAAGCTTGCAGGGTCAAGGGACGGAGTCCCTTGTGGGTTTTAAGGGCAAAGCCCTTAACATCTCTTGAATTTAAAGGGCGGACGAAGTCCGCCCTTAGTAACTAATTTTGCTGACGAAAGAAATTAAAGCGGTGGACTCTGTCCACCGCTTTAGAAAAAAAAGAATGTTGGGCTTCGCCCAAAAGTGTTTCGCTCTCTGCGGAGAGCGACCAAAGGCTCTGCCTTTGGAAACTGCAAGCTTTTGAAAAAGCTTGAGCAAAACTTTTGAGTTGGGCTAACATATATAATGTTTATATAATAAAATCTAAGATACTATAAGTTTGAAAAAATACTTGACATTTCTCCCTTTTATAAGTTATAATGCTAATTTGTAAGGCTTTATCTTTTGTATTCCCACTATCTGGGAAATTCTATCGGTTCCGCCTTCTATTTTGAGATTTTGAAGGGAGGGTTTTGTAATGCTGAGAACTTATCAGCCTAAAAAGCTTCACAGAAAAAAGGAGCATGGCTTCAGAAAGAGAATGTCTACAAGTAACGGCCGTAAGGTCCTTGCCCGTAGAAGAGCTAAGGGCAGAAAAAGATTAACCTACTAATTTTTCGTATTTTTTAAGATGAAAGCTTTGTCTTTCTGAAGATTTGCCCGAAGTTTTTTCGGGCATTTTCAAAATTTATTTAAAACGGTATTTTTTAGCATTGTGCTTTGGGTGTAGGGTGGTTGCTTTGAACGAGTATGTTTCTTTAAAAAAAAATAACGAGTTCAGAAGACTTTACTCCAAGGGCAGATTTTACCAAAGTCCGCTCATAGTTACTTATGTTATCAAGACAAGACGGAATTGCGTAAGAGTGGGCATCACTACAAGTAAAAAAATCGGTAATGCCGTTTTAAGAAACAGGTCACGCAGAATTATTCGTGAATCGTATCGCTCACTTTTGCCTGAGCTTAAAACAGGATATGATATTGTTTTTGTTGCAAGGGGCAAGACTCCTTTCGTTAAAAGCACAGATATTTTGCGTGTAATGAAAAAACAGCTGAAGGAAGCGGGGATTCTCAGATGAAGAACCCGCTTATTTGGCTTATTTCTTTTTATAGAAAAAATATTTCTCCGTTAAAGAAAGCACCATGCTGTAAGTTTGTTCCTACTTGTTCGACATATGCTCTTGAGGCAGTTAAGGTTCATGGTGCATTGAAGGGAACTATTCTCTCTGTTTTGAGAATTTTGAGATGTAATCCCTTCTCGAGGGGCGGATATGACCCTGTTCCAGAAAAGAAAATTAAGAAGATTGAATTTAGTGCGGAAAGAAAATTTTCAGGCAAAAAATCCGCAAAATAAAAGGGCGAAGGGAATTGTTCTAAGTTATGATGGAATTTTTTAATTTTATAGGAGGAATCTTTGGCTATATCCTCTGGGGTGCGTTCTTTCTTGTAAAGAACTTTGGTATAGCTATTATGATTTTTACAATCATAATTAAGCTAATTATGTTTCCACTTTCAGTTAAGCAACAGAAATCTATGGCGGCAAACGCAAGATTTCAGGCTAAACAGCAGGAAATATTAAAAAAATATGCAAATAACAGGCAAAAGGCTAACGAGGAAAGTGCTTTGCTTATGCAAAAAGAGGGAGCCTCACCTTATTCGGGTTGTTTGACCTCGATGCTACCGCTCTTGCTTATGATGTGTATTTACTATGCAGTTGTTAATCCGCTTACTAATACTTTTCATATTGCTGCGGATAAAGTCAGTGCTGCTCTTAATACTCTAAGCACACTTCCTGGTATAGGCTCAAGCTTTAATTCCTATTATGGTCAGATTGACCTTGTAAAGTATTTCCCACAGCTTAATCCATATCTTACTAACGCAGACGGTTCTGCAATATTTAATGCAAATGATGTCAGCACTATAAATGACTTCCATAATGGCTTTAATTTCTTAGGTCTTGACCTTCTTGCAACTCCTTCAACAGTGGGCTGGGGGTCTATGCTCTGGATTATTCCTGTTCTTTGCTTTGTTACATCTGTTGTAAGTACATTCCTTATGCAGAAAATGAATGGTACTAATATGAGCGGTCAGGGTGCTGGCTGTATGAAGGTTATGTTTCTTGTTATGCCACTTTTTAGTGCATATATTGCTTATACAGTTCCTGCTGCTGTTGGTTTCTACTGGATTGCATCAACAGTATTCGGTTTCTTACAGTCGATAGTTCTTTATAAGTTCTATAATATGAATATTATGGAAGCTAAGGCAGAGGCTCAGAGAGTTATTCTCCGTGAGCAGGAAGAAGCATCAGCAGAATTTATAAATGCAACTGCAAAGGTTGTTACAGTAGATTCAGAAAAGAGCTCTTCTACATCAGAAAAGAAAAATAGTAACTCATCTAAAAAGAAAAAAAATTCATCTAAGAATAAAAACTCAGGCAGTGGATATATGGGAAAGAAAAAATAAATTTCCGAGGTGAAATATAATGATTAAAGAAGCTATTAAAGAGGCTGAAACTATTGAAGAGGCTAAGGCTCTGGCTTTGGCAGAATTAGGCGTAAATGAAGATAAAGCACAGTTTGAGGTTCTTGTTCAGCCTGAAAAGAAAAAGTTTGGTTTGTTTGGTGGTTCACTTGCAAAGGTAAGAGTATTTTATGAGGAAACCCCAACAGATATTGCTAAGGCATATCTTGCTGATGTTCTCACAAAGCTTGGTGTTACTAATGTAGTTATTGAGGCAACTGAAACCGAAGATGGTGCGGAATTTGATGTAAATGGTGACGATATAGGCTTTATTATCGGTCATAGAGGAGAAACTCTTGATGCACTTCAATATCTCACAGGTTTGGTTGTAAACCATATACATGAAGAGTATTTCCGAGTAATAATTAATATTGGAAATTATCGTGAAAAGAGAGAAAAGACTCTTGAAGTTCTTGGCAGAAAGCTTGCTTTTAGAGCCTGCAAGACAGGCGAAAAGGTTTCGCTTGAGCCAATGAATCCATATGAAAGAAGAATTATACACACAGCAGTACAGAAGGTTCGTGGAGCGACCTCATGGTCTGAGGGCGAGAATCTTCAAAGGCATGTTGTTATTGGTCCTGACCGCAAGAAGCAGTCTTACGGAAACAGAAACGGAAGATATAACAGTGGTTATGGCAATAGAAATAGTAGTCAGCCACGCAGACGCTCAGGCGACTATCAGCGTCGTGAATATACAGATGAACAGAAGAAACATCCAGACGACAGCGTTTTCTCTACATTTGAGAGCGAGCATCTTGAAGAAGCACCAACAACATCGCTTTATGGCAAAATTGAAATAAACAAAGACTAATTTTTCAAAAGAGCATCGCTATATTTTCGGCGATGCTCTTTTTGTGGGTGCCGACCCACGGCGAAGACGCGGAATCGCTCGACAAGTCTCGCTCGTGGTGTGGTAGGGGAGGTTAGTTGACGCGGTCGAAGAAACTACCGTAGCCGAACAGGCGGTGCGTGACCGCACAGGACAAGACGCGGAATCGCTCGACAAGTCTCGCTCGTGGTGTGGTAGGGGAGGTTAGTTGACGCGGATGAAGTAGCTACCGTAGCCGAACAGGCGGTGCCGTTCGGTTCTACCGATTAGCTAACAGACTTTCGAAAGACAATTAAAAGTTTTGCTCAAGGCGGCGAGCCGCCACTGTCAAGACGCGGAATCGGTTTTGCAAGCAAAACCTCGACACTGATAAGAGAAGATTACTGACGCGGTCGAGGTAGCTACCGAAACGGGCGAACACAGTTCGCCCCTACGATTACTTCTATTAAGATAATTAAAAGTTTCGCTCAAGCTTTTTCAAAAGCTTGCAGGGTCGAGGGACAGCGTCCCTCGTGGGTTTTAAGGGCAACGCCCTTAACATAAAGGAGATTGGGTATGAATGAAAAAACTATTGCTGCGATAGCAACTGCACAAGGGGCAGGCGGCATCGGAATTATAAGAATTTCGGGGTGCGATGCTCTTGAGATTTCTCAAAAAGTATTTAAATCAATAACTGGCAGAAACATTTCAGAAATGAAAGGTTATACTGCGGCTTATGGTCATATTTATGATGGTGATGAGCTTATAGATAGTGGCGTTTTGCTTGTATATATTGCTCCACATAGCTATACTGGCGAAAATGTCGCTGAAATTTCTTGCCATGGCGGTTTGTATGTTACAAAAAGAGTTCTTAGAGCTGTACTCAATGCTGGTGCAAGTATGGCAGAAGCGGGAGAATTTACTAAAAGAGCCTTTCTTAACGGGAAAATTGGCTTAACTGAAGCCGAGGGCGTTATGGATATAATCTCCGCAAGAGGTGAGCAATCAAGTCGTGCGGCACTTGGTGCTATGGACGGTGCTTTGAGAAAAAAGATTGATTCTGTTAAGGAAAGCCTTATAACAAGTGCGGCTCATCTTTCAGCTTGGGCGGATTATCCCGAGGACGATATTCCCGCAGTTTCTACGGAAAATCTTACAGGAGAGCTTAAATCAAGCATAGGTATTCTCGATAAGCTTCTTGCAACATATGACGCAGGAAAGGCTATTCGTGAGGGAATAGATACAGTTATTGCAGGAAAACCGAATGTTGGCAAAAGTACACTTATGAATTTGCTTTCTGGTTATGAACGCTCGATTGTTACGGATATTCCGGGAACTACTCGTGATGTTATCGAAGATACAGTTATGCTCGGAGATATACCGCTTTGTTTGTCTGATACAGCCGGAATAAGGGCGACTGATGACCCTGTCGAGAGTATCGGCGTAGAAAAGGCTCGAAAAAGGGTGAAAAGTGCGGGTTTGGTGCTTGCTGTTTTTGATTCATCAAAGGAACTTTGTGATGATGACAGAGAGCTTATTGAGCTTATAAAGGATTGTCCGAGTGTGGCGGTTATCAATAAGAGCGACCTCGAAACTGCGATTGATATGGATTATATCAAGAAAAATGTCAGGAATGTGGTGTTTATATCAGCTAAATCGGGTTCTGGTGCATCTGAACTGGAAAAGGTTGTTTCGGATATAATCGGTACTTCACAGCTTGACCCGTCAGCGGCGATTATTGCAAATGAGCGACAGAGAGATTGTGCAAAGAGGGCAAGAGATTTTCTGAATGAGGCGATAAATGCCCTTGAAATGGGGATAACTCTTGATGCAGTTACAGTAATAATAGAGGACGCAATTTCTGCGTTACTTGAGCTTACTGGAGAAAGAGCTTCAGAAGCGGTTGTGGATTCGGTCTTCTCACATTTCTGCGTAGGTAAATAAAAGGAGTATTTATATGAGTTATAGTGAATATACAGAGGGAATTTTTGACGGCGATAATTTAGAATATTCTGATGAAATAGGCGGAAATATAGGTATTTTTGAAGAGTCTGATTATAACTATTTTTTTAGTTCAAATTCTATATGCTCTTATCTGTGTGATTATGAAACGGCTAAGAGTACAGATTTATTAAAGTATAAGGGTGCTCAGGTTGTTGTATGCTATAAAAGATATGCAGTTATTGAGAACGGAAGAATTACTTTTATAAATCAGTTTTTTGATAATGACCTCAAAGAGGTAAATAAAGGCTTTTATGTTTTTACCGAAAAAATGAGAGTAAGACACGATGTCTGTGTGACAGAATATTCTGACGGCAGAGTAGAAAAAATGGATAGATATATTAAATATAATACTGTTTCTGATAAATGCGATGATGTTATGAAAGCATTGGATATTGCAAAAGCCTATTCATTGGAGCATAATACAAGATGTGTTGTTGCTATGGCTGTGTTTGGCTATGATAGGTATATGGATTTTTATATATAAAATTTTATTGTAGGTGATATTATGGTTGATGTTGCAAGAAAATATGATGTTGCGGTTATAGGTGCAGGACACGCCGGAATTGAGGCGGCTCTTGCCTCGGCAAGGCTTGGTTGTAAAACAGCAGTATTTACAATAAATATGGACGCTGTCGGAAACTGCCCTTGTAATCCGTCTATCGGCGGTACTGCAAAGGGACATCTTGTAAGAGAGCTTGACGCTTTAGGCGGTGAAATGGGCAAGGCTGCTGATGAAACATTTTTGCAGATGCGTATGCTTAACAGGGGAAAAGGCCCTGCGGTTCATTCACTAAGAGCCCAAATTGACAGACGAGCATATGCGGAGAGAATGAAGCACTGTCTTGAATTACAGCAAAATCTTGAGCTAAGGCAAGCCGAAATTATAGACCTTGTAAAGAATGATGACGGAGAATGGGAGCTTACAACAAGGCTAAAGACTAAGTATCTTGCAAAGGCTGTTATTATTGCTACGGGTACATATCTTGGCGGTGTTGTATTTGTTGGTGATGTTTCATACGAGAGTGGTCCAGATGGCATTTTTCCGTCAAAGTTTTTGCCAGACGCTCTAAAAAATATGGGTATGAGCATAAGAAGATTTAAGACTGGTACTCCCGCAAGAGTTCTTAAATCGAGCATAGATTTTACAGACCTTGAGGAACAGGCTGGTGATGAGCCTGTTACACCATTCTCATATGATACACTTGAGCCTGGTGAAAACAAGGTTCTCTGTCACATAAGCTGGACAAATGAAAAGACTAAAAAGATTATTCTTGATAATCTTCATAGGTCACCTCTTTATAGCGGAAAGATTGAGGGAATAGGTCCGAGATATTGTCCAAGTATTGAGGATAAGATTGTTCGTTTCTCAGAAAAGGAAAGACATCAGTTATTTATCGAGCCTTGTGGCTTGAATACTGAGGAAATGTATTTACAGGGTATGAGCTCATCACTTCCAGAAGATGTTCAGACAGCGTTCTATCATTCAATTAAAGGTCTTGAAAATGCTGTTATTATGCGTCCTGCATATGCGATTGAATATTATTGCTGTGACCCTTTACAGCTTAGAAGAACACTTGAATTTATCGACTTTGAAAATCTTTATGGTGCAGGACAGTTCAACGGTAGTTCGGGTTATGAGGAAGCTGCTGTTCAAGGCTTTGTTGCGGGTGTAAATGCGGCATTGAAAATTCTCGGCAGAGAGCCTATGGTTCTCGACAGAGCAAGCTCATATATCGGAACACTTATTGACGACCTCGTAACAAAGGGCTGTCAGGACCCTTACAGAATGATGACTTCTCGTTCTGAATATCGTCTTGTACTTCGTCAGGATAATGCGGATTCAAGACTTACACCAATCGGCAGAAAGATTGGTTTGATAAGTGATGAGAGATGGGAACGCTTTAATAAAAAGCAAGAACTTATCAAAGAGGAGCTTAAACGAGTTAAAGCGACAGTTATTGCACCATCTGAAAAGGTAAACGAGATACTTGTTTCACGTGAAACATCGGCGATAAACACAGGAGTAAGGCTTATTGATTTAATCAAACGACCACAGCTTGGTTATGACGCATTGTCGGAAATTGATGAAAACCGTCCAAATATAGACCGCAATATTTTTGAACAGGTTGAAACTGAGATTAAGTATGAGGGATATATAAAGCGTCAGCTTATCGTTATAGACCAAGTTCGCAGACTTGAGTGCAAGATTTTGCCAGAGAATATAGACTACAACGCTATCGACGGATTAAGACTTGAGGCAAGAGAAAAGCTCACAAAGGTTCGTCCTGAAAATATCGGTCAGGCAAGCAGAATTTCGGGCGTAAGTCCAGCAGATATTTCTGTTTTGGTTATCTATCTTGCATCGCTTAGAAATAAGAATGGAGGTGCAAAATGAGCATAATTTCTGAAACTATGAAGAAATGGGCTGATGAAAACGAAATTGCTCTTGATGAGGTTCAGCTTGAAAGGTTTGAGGACTATGCAAAGATACTTGTTGAGTGGAATGAGAAAATCAATCTTACAGCAATAACAGAACCAGAGGAAATTGCTGTTAAACATTTTATAGACAGCTTAACTGTTTTGAAAGCTTTTAATATAAAGAAAAATGCGTCTATAATTGATGTTGGTACGGGTGCAGGTTTTCCGTCTGTTCCACTGAAAATTGTCAGAGATGATATACAGCTTACAATGCTCGATAGCCTTAACAAGAGAATAAATTTTCTTAATCAGCTTTGTGACGAGCTTGGCATTAAGGCGGAAACGATTCATTCTCGTGCAGAAGATGCCAGCAGAAACAAACCATATCGTGAAAGCTTTGATATAGCTGTTTCACGAGCAGTTGCAAATCTTCCGTCGCTTTGCGAATACTGTATTCCGTTTGTGAAAAAGGGTGGTTCGTTTATAGCTATGAAAGGCAAGGACGGTCTTGCAGAGCTTGAATCCGCTAAGAATGCAATTAGTATTCTTGGTGGAAAATGCAAAGAGAATAATGATTATATTACCTTGCCAGACGGCGAAAAGAGAATTATCTTTATAATAGATAAGGTTCAGTTTACACCTGAAAAATATCCACGCAGAGGCGTTAAGATAAATAAACTTCCTTTATAAGATTAAGACAGCTACAATTTGAATTGTGGCTGTCTTTTTATTTTCAAAGACACTCAAAAGTTTTGCGGCGAGCCGCCGCAGCCAAGACGCGGAATCGCTCGACAAGTCTCGCTCGTGGTGGGTAAGGGAAGTTAGTTGACGCGGATGAAGTATCTAGCAATGAACTACCGAAACGGGCGAACACAGTTCGCCCCTACGATTACTTCTATTAAGACAATTAAAAGTTTTGCTCAAGCTTTTTCAAAAGCTTGTAGGTCAAGGGCAACGCCCTTGTCGCTCTCCGCAGAGAGCGAAATACTTTTGGGCGAAGCCCAACATTTATTTTTTCTTAAAATCGGCGGATTTTATCCGCCGATTAATTTTCTTTTGTTAGCAACATTAGTAACTAAGGGCGGACAAAGTCCGCCCTTAGAGTGCAAGAAAGGTTAAGGGCTTTGCCCTTAAAACCCACCAAAGGCTCCGCCTTTGGAAACTGCGAGCAGCTTTCACCAGCAAAGCTGGTGTAGAAAAGGCTCGAGCAAAACTTTTAATTTAGCAAACTTGGACGCGAATAATAATCATTAATTTAACAAAAAAGCAGAACGCGTCTTGGGGGCGGCGGCTCGCCGCCTCGAGCGAAACTTTTAGTTGTCTTATGAAAAATTGGTTAGCTAAACGGTAGTTTAGCCCTCTGCGTCTTGGGGGCGGCGGCTCGCCACCTTGAGCGAAACTTTTAATTTAGCAAACTTGGACGCGAATAATAATCATTAATTTAACAAAAAAGCAGAACGCGTCTTGGAAGCGGCGGCTCGCCGCCTCGAGCGAAACTTTTAGTTGTCTTAGGAAAAATTGGTTAGCTAAACGGTAGTTTAGCCCTCTGTGTCTTGGGGGCGGCGGCTCGCCGCCTCGAGCGAAACTTTTAGTTGTCTTAGGAAAGTTTAATCAGCTAAATGGTAGTTTATTCAAAGTTTTATGATTGTTTTGTCAGAAAATATATTGCGACGAATTTCTATATTTCCTTATGTTACGATTATTTCCACAAGGAGATGATTAAAATGGTTATCAACACCAAAGGAGAAAAAAAAGTCATAGAAATTCCGATTATATCGATTCGCCCATGCAAGAACCAAGCAAGAGTTTATTTTAAGCGTGATGAGATGCAAGAGCTTGCAATAAGTATCAGAGAAAATGGTATTCTTCAGCCACTGACTGTTCGCAGAGTGAGTAAGAATGAATATGAGCTTATTGCCGGTGAACGCAGACTTCGTGCCGCATCAATGTGTGGAATGAAATCTGTGCCTTGCATAGTTGTTAGTTGCGATGAGGGACAAGCCACAGTATTTAGCCTATTGGAAAATCTTCAGCGAGAAAATCTTAATATCTTTGAGGAAGCTGAGGGTATACGCAAGCTTATTATTACCTGTGGACTTACTCAAATGGAGGCCGCAAGAAAGCTTGGAAAAAGACAATCAACAGTCGCAAATAAATTAAGGCTTTTGCGTTTAACAAGAGAAGAAAGAGATTACATAACCCGTTCGGACCTTTCAGAGCGTCACGCAAGAGCTTTGATTAAGATTGATGACGAAACCACTCGAAAGCTGGCACTTAGTGAGGTTATCTCAAGCGGACTTAATGTTAAACAAACGGAAAAGCTTGTAGAAAAAATGCTAAGTGATGTTCCAGCAAAAAAGGCTAAGCAGACTACGAAAATCATATATAAGGATATACGCATTTTCGTAAATACGATTTCTAAAGCCATTGATACTATGAAAAGTTCTGGAATAAATGCAAGCTCGGAAAAGAATGAAACTGATGATTATATTGAATATTTCGTAAGGATTCCTAAAACGGCAATTCCGCAGATGACAGCAGAAACCAATACATCAGAAGTGGAAGAAGGTGAGATTATTCCGATTCAGCAAAACGCATAATTGATTAAAAATCTAAAGGGAGGTGAGAGCCTCTCTTTTTTATTGTTCCACGTGAAACAATGGAAAGTGTTAATCAAGAAATGTTTCACGTGAAACAATGAAAAGTGTCAATCAAGAAAATGTTCCACGTGAAACAATGGAGAGTGTTAATCAAGAAATGTTCCACGTGAAACAATGGAGAGTGTTAATCAAGAAATGTTCCACGTGAAACAATTATAAGGGCAATTTTATGACTGATAGTAGTTATAATGTAGAAAAAGAAATTTATGGGCATAAAATTTGATATTTCCCTTTAATTTTGATTGTAGTTGTGATATAATATTTTTGTTGCGAAAAATGACTGATTTACAGCTTTTTGCAGTAAAACTTATCGAAAATAACTTTCTTATGATGAGATTTTGCTTCGTATAACAATAAAAAGATTGGGCAGTGATATAGATTGGCAAAGATTATAGCAGTTACTAATCAAAAAGGCGGAGTTGGTAAGACTACAACAGCTGTCAACCTTTCGGCTGGTGTTGGACTCCTTGATAAAAAGGTTCTTCTCGTAGATATAGACCCACAGGGCAACGCAACAAGTGGTGTCGGAGTTGATAAAAGAAGTATAAGAAATTCATCCTATGATATTCTCGTAAGCGGAGTAAATTCTAAACAGGCAATTATACATACAGAGTTTAAGGGACTTGATATTATTCCTGCAAGTATGAATCTTGCGGCGGCGGAGCTTGAACTTTCAGAGCTTGAACACAGAGAGGCAAGACTTAAAAATGCTCTGGCACAGCTAAGAGCAGAATATGACTTTATCTTCATAGATTGTCCGCCATCTCTTGGACTTGTTACAGCAAATGCACTTTGTGCGGCGGATAGCCTGCTTGTTCCTATTCAGCCTGAATATTACGCTCTCGAGGGACTTTCACAGCTTATGAATACAGTTCGAAGAATAAAGCGTTCATATAATGAAAGACTTGAAATTGAGGGCGTTTTGCTGACAATGTATGATGGCAGACTTAATCTTACTCAGCAGGTTGTTGCAGAGGTTAAACGCTATTTTCCGAAAAAGGTTTTCACAAGCGTTATCCCTCGTGGAGTAAGACTTTCAGAGGCACCGAGCTTCGGAAAGCCAATTATGTATTTTGATAAATCTTGCAAAGGCTCAGTAATGTATAATGCCTTGGCAGAGGAAGTTATAAAAAACAATTCTTGAGAAAGGAGTTTAGCTTAGATGGCAGGAAAATTAGGCGGTCTTGGAAAAGGACTTGACGCAATATTTATCGAGAACGATACTAATGATAGCAACAATAATGTTTTTCTTAAAATCTCGGATATAGAGCCAAACAGGGACCAACCTCGTAAGGATTTTAATGAAGAGGCTCTTCGAGAGCTTGCAGACTCTATTGCAACACATGGCGTTCTTCAACCACTTCTTGTCAGACCTCTTGCTGGCGGAGGCTATCAGCTTGTTGCAGGTGAACGCCGCTGGAGAGCAAGTCGAATGGCAGGACTTTCAGAAGTGCCTGTTGTTATTCGAGAGATGACCGACAGCGAGATGACACAGATTGCACTTATTGAAAATCTTCAGCGTGAGGATTTGAATTCAGTTGAAGAGGCACTCGGTTATAAATCTCTTATGGATGCTTATAATCTTACACAGGACGAGGTCGCAAAGGCTGTCGGAAAATCAAGACCAGCTGTTGCAAATGTAATGCGACTTCTGAATCTTCCGGAAGAAATTCAGAATATGCTCAAGGAAGGCAAAATTAGTGCAGGTCACGCAAGAGCCTTACTTGGAATCGCTGACAAAGAAAATATGATTAAAATAGCGAAATCTATCGCACCACAGGATTTAACCGTAAGAGATGTCGAGCGTTTGGCAAAAAAGCAAAGCTCAGATAAAAAGCCAAAGGCTGAAAAGCAACATCAAAAGCGTGCTCCTATATATGATGAAGTTGAGCTTTCACTTAACGAACACCTCAGCCGTAGGGTTAAGGTTATGAATGACAAAGAGAATAATGGCACACTTCAGATAGAATTTTATAGCGAGGACGATTTGGTTCAGCTTGCAAAGCTTCTCGGTGGGGAAGAATAAACATACCTGAAATTTATTTTATATAAATCTATTTAAATCGAAGGAGAATAACAATGATTGATATTAAACTTATCAGAGAAAAAGCAGATGAAGTAAAGGCAAAAATTAAAAAGCGTAATATGGATCTCGATTCCGTAGTTGACAGCATTATTGAAATTGATGCTAAACGCAGAGAGGTTATTGGTAAGGTTGAGGCTATGAAGGCTGAGCAGAATGCAGCTTCTAAGGAAATTCCTCAAATCAAGAAGGCTGGCGGCGATGCTTCCGAAATTATGGCTAAGATGAAAGAGCTTGTCGCACAAATTAAGGAAGAGGACGCAAAGCTTCAGGAACTCGACCAAAAGCAAAAGGAGCTTCTTCTTGGCTTGCCAAACCTTCCAGATGACGATGTTGTTGCAGGCGATAAGGAACAGAATGTACCTGTAAGATATTTCGGCGAAAAGCCAAAGTTTGACTTTGAGGCAAAGAACCATGTTGAACTTTGCGAAAGCCTCGGTATGATTGACTATCAGCGTGGTGCAAAGATTGCTGGTTCAGGCAGCTGGCTCTATCGTGGCTGGGGTTCAAGACTTGAGTGGGCATTGCTTAACTTCTTCGTTAATGAGCATATTGCAGATGGCTATGAGTTCATTCTTCCACCACATATGCTCAACTATGAATGTGGCTATGTTGCAGGTCAGTTCCCTAAGTTTACAGATGAGGTTTACTGGATTCAGAACCCAACAAGCAACGATAAGAAGTTTATGCTTCCAACAGCAGAAACTGCTCTCGTAAATCTTCACAGAGATGAGATTATTCCAACAGAGGAGCTTCCTAAGAAGTATATTGCTTATACACCTTGCTATCGTAGAGAGGCTGGAAGCTACCGCAGCGAAGAGCGTGGTATGATTCGTGGTCACCAGTTCAACAAGGTTGAAATGGTTCAGTATACAGAGGACGATAAGTCAGACATCGCTTTCGAGGAGCTTGTCGGCAAGGCAGAAAGAATTGTTCAGGAGCTTGGTCTTCATTACAGACTTAGCAAGCTTGCTGCTGGTGACTGCTCATTCTCTATGGCAAGAACATACGATATTGAAGTATGGATTCCAAGTATGGAAATTTATAAGGAAGTCAGTTCAGCATCTAATGCAAGAGATTATCAGGCTCGTAGAGGTAATATCAGATATAGAGGCGCAGACAAGAAGGTTCACTTTGCACATACTTTGAACGCATCAGGTCTTGCAACAAGCCGTGTTATCCCTGCAATCGTAGAGCAGTATCAGAACGCAGACGGTTCTGTCACAGTTCCAGAGGTTCTCCGTCCTTATATGGGAATAGATGTTATAAAGAAGCCTTGCTAAGTGGTAGTTTATCGGTAGTTACTTCGACCACGGCAAAAAACTTGCCTTAGACACTCAAAATTTAGGTCAAGCCTTTTTAAAGGCTTGTAGGTCAAGGGCGAAGCCCTTGTCGCCGTCCGCAGACGGCGACACTCTTTTGGGCGAATCCCAACACTTGTTTTTTTCTAAGCGGCGGATTTTATCCGCCGCTTATTCTTTTGTTAGCAACTTTAGTCCCTAAGGGGCGGACTTCGTCCGCCCCTTAAATGGCAAGAGATGTTAAGGGCTTCGCCCTTAAAACCCACCAAAGGCTCTGCCTTTGGAAACCGCAAGCTTTTGAAAAAGCTTGAGCAAAACTTTTAATTTAGCAAACTTGGACGCGAATAATAATCATTAATTTAACAAAAAAGCAGAACGCGTCTTGGGAGCGGCGGCTCGCCGCCTTGAGCGAAACTTTTAATTTAGCAAACTTGGACGCGAATAATAATCATTAATTTAACAAAAAAGTAGAACGCGTCTTGGGAGCGGCGGCTCGCCGCCTTGAGCGAAACTTTTAATTTAGCAAACTTGAACGCGAATAATAATCATTAATTTAACAAAAAAGTAGAACGCGTCTTGGGAGCGGCGGCTCGCCGCCTTGAGCAAAACTTTTAATTTAGCAAACTTGGACGCGAATAATAATCATTAATTTAACAAAAAAGTAGAACGCGTCTTGGGAGCGGCGGCTCGCCGCCTTGAGCAAAACTTTTAAGTGTCTTAGGGTTTCTACAAAAATTGAAGAAGTATAAATTATAATTCTTATAAAACATTAAAAATAATTCCCGTTGTGATATAATAAATAAATTAATAACCGTTTATATTTATAGATTACTGAGGAGGAATTGTGATGATCGATAAGAGTTTTCAAGAGAAATTTATCAAAGAGGGTCTTACCTTCGATGATGTTTTACTTATCCCAGGAGAATCAAATGTTGAGCCAAAGGATGTTGACATCAGTACTCACCTCACAAAAAAGGTTAAGCTGAACACACCTATTATTACAGCTGCTATGGATACTGTTACAGAGGCAAGAATGGCGATAGCTATTGCTCGTGAGGGTGGTATCGGTGTTATTCATAAGAATATGCCTATCGAAAAACAGGCTGACCAGGTTGACAGAGTTAAGAGGTCAGAAAACGGAGTTATAGTAAATCCGTTCTTCCTTACTCCTGACCACTATGTTTCTGATGCAAATCAGCTTATGGCTAAGTATAAGATTTCAGGTGTGCCTATCTGTCGTGATGGTAAGCTTGTCGGCATTATAACTAACCGTGATATGAGATTTATGTCTGATAGCGATTATAATCAGAGAATCTCTGATGTTATGACTCACGAACAGCTCGTAACAGCTCCAGTTGGGACAACACTCCCAGAAGCACAGGAAATTCTTAGAAAGCATAAGATTGAAAAGCTCCCTATCGTTGATGAAAATGGTGCATTAAAGGGACTCATCACAATTAAAGATATTGAAAAGAGCGTGCAGTATCCTAATTCTGCTCGTGACGATAGCGGTCGCTTGCTTTGTGCAGCAGCTATCGGCGGTACTGCTGATGTTCTTGAAAGAGTTGCAGAGCTTGTTAAGGCTCAGGTTGATGTTCTTGTTCTTGATTCTGCACACGGACACAACAGCAATATTGTTAAATCCGTAGCTAAGGTTAAGAAGGCATTCCCTGATGTTCAGCTTGTTGCCGGTAATATCGCAACTGCTGAGGCTGCAAAGGCTCTTATTGACGCTGGTGCAGACTGCGTTAAGGTTGGCATTGGTCCTGGTTCAATCTGCACAACAAGAGTTGTGGCAGGTATCGGTGTTCCACAGATTACAGCTATCTTTGATGCAGCTAATGAGGCTTCTAAGCACGGTATTCCTGTTATCGCAGATGGCGGTGTAAAATATTCAGGTGATATTGTTAAGGCTCTCGCTGCTGGTGGCAGTGTTGTTATGATTGGTTCACTCGTTGCTGGTTGTGAGGAATCTCCAGGAGAGAGCGAAATCTATCAGGGCAGACAGTTCAAGGTATATCGTGGAATGGGCAGCCTTGGAGCAATGGGCAGAGGCAGCTCTGACAGATACTTCCAGGCAAGCAATAAGAAGTTCGTTCCAGAGGGCGTTGAGGGTCGTGTTCCTTATAAGGGAATGTTGGCAGATACTATTTATCAGCTTATGGGCGGTCTGAGAGCAGGTATGGGATATACAGGTTGTGCTACAATTCAAGAACTTCACGATAAGGCTAAGTTTGTTAAGATTACAGGTGCAGGTCTTAAAGAAAGCCACCCACACGATATTCAGATTACAAAGGAAGCACCAAACTATTCCTTCCATCAATAATATTATAAACATAGAGGACAAGCCAAATTTATGGCTTGTCCTTTTTTGATTAAAGGAGAAAATCTAAGACACTTAAAAACCTTGCTCGATACATATAAGGAAAACTACCGAGCGGGCGAACACAGTTCGCCCCTACAATTAGCTGATGTACTTCTTTAAGACACTTAAAAGTTTTGCTCAAGCTTTTTCAAAAGCTTGTAGGTCAAGGGCAACGCCCTTGTCGCTCTCCGCAGAGAGCGAAACACCTTTGGGCGAAGCCCAACATTTCTTTTTTCTAATCGGCGGATTTTATCCGCCGATAAATTTCTTTTATATGCAAGATTAGTCCCTAAGGGCGGACTTTGTCCGCCCTTTAAAGGCAAGAGATGTTAAGGGCTTTGCCCTTAAAACCCACCAAAGGCTCCGCCTTTGGAAACTGCAAGCTTTTGAAAAAGCTTGAGCAAAACTTTCAAGTGTCTTGGGAAAATTTGCTAACTAATCGGTAGTTTCGTCAACTGCGTCAATATAAGTCGATTTAGAATGTCGAGCGAGGCTCGCCACCGATTCCGCGTCTTGTCCTGTGCGGTCATGCACAACTTTTGGGTAAATGTATTAAATTTGTTAAAAATAGTTGAGAATTTTTTGATTTTGAATTATAATAGCATTGTAGAGAGTTTTAATACTTTAATTAGAAAATATTTAAATTTAAGGAGTAATGATATGTCAGAGGTTCAAAAGTTTATAAAGAAATACGCCGAAACTAATAAAAAATTTTATATAACAGAAGTTATAGACAGAATTAAAAATCAAGATATGATTTGGGTGGCTTATTCTCCTATTACTCATAACTATCATATGGATATTTGTGAGGGAAAGGCTATTTCATTCATATTTTCAGAAAAAGAATACTATAATGTTTATGAGGAGAAGCTTAAAAGCAAAGGAATGACTATTGCTCCCGCTGAGTGTAAGGTCGCAGACAGAACAGAGCTTTTTATGGGGCTTTATAGAAGCGGAATAGAGCTTATTGCGATTGATGAGGGACAGCAATATATTATAATCAGTCTTTTTGATATAATAAGAAAGCCAGATTTCGCTAATATTCCAGAAGTACAGCGACCAGTGCTTAATCCAAATCTTGTTGCAGCGGCGGATAATTTCTTTCAGGCACTTGCGTTTAAGCGTCCTACAAGAGAACTTGAAACAAAGATGTTTATAGAAATTTATAATGCAAGATATTTGATGCCTTTTGACCCTACACAGCTTAAAGCTAATCCTGAAAATATGGTAGATGGAAAGCTTGTTGTTAAGGATAAGAGCCAGTTTAAGATTCCACTTATCACAAACGCTGATGGAAAGAATTTCTTTGCTTTCTTTACAGACTGGATAGAATTCAGAAAATTTGATAAGCAGAAAAAACTTAGCGGAAATATCATAGGCTTTGAGGATTTGAAGTATTTTAGTAAAAAAGAAAATGGAGTAGTTATAAATCCATTTGGGTTTAATCTTATTCTTGATGAAAATATGATAAATGTTATAGAGTCTGTGGTTTCTGGCAAGCAAGATGTTAATATTGAAAAGCTTACAGTTGAAAAAGATACAAAGGTTATGCTTGGCGACCCTAAGGAGAAACCAGAAGAATTGATTGAGGCTATAAGCAAATGTTTAGAAAAGCATAATGAGGTTAAATCAGCATATCTCAAGCTTATGGTTAAGGATAATGTTGAAAGCTGGTTGCTTGTAATAGACTTTGAGGGAGAAAAAAATGCTCTCTTTGGGGATATTGCAAAGTCGGCTTTGGCTTATTCAAAGGGCAAAAATATAGACTTTATTAAGCTTGGCTCAGAATTCAGCAAGAACGCTATAAAAAATGCAGAGCCATTCTATAAAGCAAAATAACTTATATTAGGTGATTATATGATTCTATGCTTAACAGAGCGGTTGATTATAAGAGAATATGAGGATAGCGATGCGGACAGTATTGTCCGCATTGTTAATAATGAGGGGATTTATCGTACAACATATGCTATTCCGAGAGATTACAGCAAAAAAAGAGCAAAATGGTGGATAAAATATCTTCGCTCGAACGCAAAAAACAGAACTGGCTATGAATTTGGAATGTTCATTAAAGAGAGCGGAGAATATATTGGTAATATAGGAATAGTTAATATCAGTTCTGCACATAATAGAGGTGATATTACTTATTTTATAAATCCTGAATTATGGGGTCAGGGCTTTGCGACAGAGGGTGGCAGAGCTATGCTGAAGCTTGCTTTTGAGAGTTTGAGATTAAATCGCCTTGCTGGCTGCTGTATGAGCTGTAACGGAGCTTCAAGGAGAGTTATGGAAAAATTAGGCCTTAAATATGAGGGAACTGCACGAAGTGAGCTTTTGAAGGACGGCGTTTATTATGACATAGACCGTCTTGGAATGTTATCTCAGGACTATTTTTCGTAAACTGATTTCAACGGGGAAAAGTTGAAAAAAATTGTGTTTTCAACATCGAAATGTTGAAAATGTTGAAAAGCTAATTTTTATTCTAAAAGCGAAAAATGTAAAATCTTATAAAATGAGTTGTAAAAAAATTGCCAGCACAAAATATTGGGGTGAATTTTGAGAATTTTCTGAATTTGAATAAAAAAATAATTCAACTAAGCGGTTGAGTAGTTTTCAACCTTTTCAACAAAAAGCTGTTGAAAAGTCGGTTGAGATTAAAAATAACGGTTGAAATCATATAAAATCACAGCATTTTTGTGTTAAAACAGTAAAAGCCAAAGTTTTGAACTGATTTTTCAATGAAAAATTGTAAAAAACTCGGTTAAAAGTGTTGAAAACTCGGTTGAAAGTGAGGAAAACTTTTTCGGAAAACTTGAATTTTAAGGCATTTTTACTGGTGGAAAGGTTATCAACAGCTATGGTTTGAAGTATTGAACTTATAGAAAAATAAAAAGAGATATGTCGAATTTTCTGCAAAAAACTAAACAAACTGTGTAATAAGTTTATATATAATTATTTCCCATTGATTAAATTCAAAAGATGTTAAATATAGAGAAGCTTTAAGCGGATATTGCTATATATAGTGCGTGACCGCACAGGACAAGACGCGGAATCGCTCGACAAGTCTCGCTCGTGGTAGATTAGGGAAAATAGTTGACGCGGTCGAAGAGACTACCGCTTAGCTAACCGACTTCTCTTAGACACTTAAAAGTTTTGCTCAAGGCGGCGGTGCGTGACCGCACAGGACAAGACGCGTTCTACTTTTTTGTTAAATTAATGATTATTATTCGCGTCCAAGTTTGCTAAATTAAAAGTTTCGCTCGAGCCTTTTCAAAGGCTCGCAGTTTCCAAAGGCGGAGCCTTTGGTGGGTTTTAAGGGCAAAGCCCTTAACATTTCTTGCCTTTAAAGGGCGGACTTTGTCCGCCCTTAGTTACTAATGTTGCTAACAAAAGAAAATTAATCGGCGGATTTTATCCGCCGATTTTAAGAAAAAATAAATGTTGGGCTTTGCCCAAAGGTGTTTCGCTCTCTGCGGAGAGCGACCAAAGGCTCTGCCTTTGGAAACTGCAAGCTTTTGAAAAAGCTTGAGCAAAACTTTTAGGTTTTATCATTTAGTATTATTTATATGTAAAAAAGACGCTTAAAACCACTTTGAATATAAAAATTCTGAAAAAATTAAAAATCTTAGACACTCTAAAACCGCATAAATACTGGCTTTCTTGAAAATCTCGAAAAAAATTTGGGATTTTTTAAAATTTTTTTAAAAAAACACTTGCATTTTCTGAAACAGCGTGATATAATAATCAAGCAGTCGAGAGAACGACAGCAAAAAACAAAATAAAGAGTTGGTATTGATGACGCTGAGGGTCCACCCGTTCCCATGCCGAACACGGAAGTTAAGCTCAGTAGTGCCGAAGATACTTGATTGGTGACGATCTGGAAAAATAGGAAGATGCCAACACAAACTAAACAGCTACTACGGTAGCTGTTTTTTCTTTATATTTTTTAAGAAAATTGGAGGATAAATAATGAAAAAGATTTTAGCAGTATTACTTGCACTTATTATAATACCACTTTCAATGCAGACATACAACGCAGATGAAAGCTCTGAAACAGCCCCTCAATCAGAAAGCAGCACAGAATCTACTGAGCAGACCTCTGAGCCAGATAAACAGAAAAGGCTCGTTGCATTGGGTGATAGCATTACTCGTGGCTATGGGCTTGCTGAGGACGAAAAATCATATGTAGAGATATTAACCGAGGAGGGCAACTTTAAAAGCAATAATTTCGCCGTAAATGGCAGAACCTCGACTGTATTACTTGAGGATTTGCAAAAGCCCTCCGAAAAAGAAAGGTCTGCGCTTGAGCAAGCGGATTATATAGTTATGTCAATCGGCGGGAATGATATGCTATATCTTCTTAATAAGCTTGTAAATGGTGCGTTGCCTTCTGGTAGTACAGAAAATCCAGTTGAAACTGTAAATAATCTTATAGATATGGCAGAAAAGCTTACAGTAGAGAATATGACCTCAGATATTTCTTATTATAAGGCTACAGTCGAAAAGGTTATCAATATTCTTAGAGAAATGAACCCTGGTGCTGAAATAGTTATGCAGACGGTTTATAACCCGTTTAAGCCTATCTTCGTTGTAGCACCTATTATGTTTGCGAATATGAAAGATGATATAGACGGTGCTTATGAAAGGGTAGAAGGCTGTATAAATGGATTTAACACAACACTATTTGAACTTTCGGAAAAGTATGGATTTAAAATTGCTGATGTTAGCAAGGTTTTTAGGGAATCGGATAAGAAATATGTAAATATGTCGCTTTCTAACCCTGATATTCACCCAAATGCGGCAGGGCATAGGTGTATAGCGGAGATAATTGAGCAGACGCTTGACCCTGATAAAACTATTTTTACGTCTGCAAGTGTTGAGAGCGGAAACAGTGAGAATAGTAATTCTAATAAATTAGAAAATTCAGAAAAACTTTCAACAAATAGTGAGCAATCGGTTGAAAATTCTGAAGATAACACTTCTGATAGTGAAGAAATGAGCTATACGCAGAGAATTTTAATATTTGTAGGCATTATGGCGGTTATTTCGTTTGTAATAACCTATACACGACTAAAAAATAAGGGAAAATAGTATTCTGAATTGCACAATATAAAGATATAATTAGCTTGAGATATTTGTTATAGTTTACAAAAAGTAAAAATATACTTGACAAAAAACGACTGAAAGATATAATAAAAATTAAATTCTTTATTAACAGATAATTGTATAATAAAGTAAATGATGTTTGTTTTTTGGAGGAGTATAAATGCCTGAAAAGAAAAAGGTAATAAGAATTTCTTTGCTTACTTTTGCGGTGCTTGCGATTGCTGCAATTATTGTTATTACGGTTTTGGCTATTGAAAACAAAGAAAAATCAGAACGGCAAAAAAGTGCGTCGGAACAAAATAATGTAATATCAGATGTTGGCGAAGCCGTAGACTTCATGACATTTTTGAAGGATTATTCTATAGATGTAGACGACAATATCTACAAGAAATATAAAAATATTTCAGAGGAAATTTTCGATAATATTTTTGAAGAAACCTTAAGCTCAAGTTCATTGGGAAATCTTGCTGTTATTAACAGCTATTTTAATCTCGGCAAGGAAGAATATATAAAAGATTTATTTGATAAATTTTACTATGAAGAATATGACGGTTTAAAGGTTCATATTGGAGATGATGAGGTTCCGGAATTTTATATGTATATGTTTACACTTGTAAGCCTAAAAAATTCGGGTATTGATTTATCAGAATATAATTTTGATAAAAAGCTGGCAGATGAATTCAATAAAAAAATTGAGAAATCAGGCATGAACAGCGATTTGAATGATATATTCTGGTATTTCTCTTATACAGACAATATTAATATGATTAAATATCAAAAAGCAAGAGATTATTTCTCGCAATATTATGACATAGATGAGGAAAAGAAAAATTCAGATTATTTTAGTTCTGTTTGCACAATAAACTATTATAGGCAGCTCTTTGATAATGATGACAGCTTAAAAAACAAGGTGAATGAGGTATATATGTCCTTAAATTCCGATGACAGCTTTGGATTTAATGGTGAACTCGGTGATTTATCTATTATCGCACAAACATTGAAGGATTCTGGTATAAAAGAAATTAACAAAAATAAATACTTATCCGATAATGCTGAAAGATGGCTTGAAAAAGTATATAACAATGCAGCAGAAAAAAGTACAGATTGGCTGAAAGAGGTATAAAAGGAGATAATATATGAAACTTGAGGGTGTAAACAGAAGATTCGGCGACAGAGATGTCCTTAAAGATGTAAATTTAAATTTCGATAAAAATGGAATGGTTTTTATACTCGGTGCTTCCGGTTCGGGCAAAAGTACACTGCTTAATGTGCTTGGTCTGCTTGACGACGGTTATGACGGAAAGATATACTATGGTGAGAAAAGCGTATCTGATGAGGCACAAAAGACAAATATAAGAAGAAAACACATAGCTTTTATATTTCAGGAGTATAACCTCATAAATTCTCTTACGGTTAAGGAAAATGTACAAACCGCAGTAGATATTTCTGAGGGTGTTCTTGATGAAGAAGTATATAGCAATATAATTTCTATGTTCAAACTGAACAACCTTGAAAACAGAGATGTTGCAACTCTGTCAGGCGGAGAAAAACAGCGCGTCGCAATAGCGAGAGCCTTGGTGCGAAACAACGAAATAATTTTTGCCGATGAGCCGACAGGCAACCTTGACGAAGAAAATTCCGATATTATATTTAATGCGCTTAAAGAGGTTGCAAAGAATCATCTCGTTGTAATTGTATCTCATAATAAAGAAGCTGCCGAAAAGTTTGCCGACAGGATTATAACTATTCGTGACGGTAGGATTTTTGATGACAGCGACAGGGGATATTCAGAAAATTCTACATTAGAATTAACCGAACAGAGGGAAAAAAATCCTAAATCTAAGAAATGGATTAAAAGAATTTCATTACGCAGCTTTCAGAAGCGAAAGAAAAAATTGATTCCTTCTATAATAGCAATATTTATAAGCCTTGTCTGTATAGGCACAGTCTGCGGAATACTTTCCTCTACAATGAGTCTGATAAATAATACAAATGCTTCTATGATTGATTCGGACATGGTTTCTATTAACCGCGAGGACGATTTTTATGGTGAATCAATTCCAGAGGAGCTTATCAAGAAGCTGAATGATACCGGAAATATCAAAAAAATAGTCAAAAAGTCTGAAAGATACTTGACAATAGAAACAAATGAGAGAGAAGGCTACTTTTCCGCAGTTGCTACAAAAGCAATATTACTTGATGATTTCTTTAAAGAGAGAATCAAACCTCAGATGGGAGAGATGATTTCAAAAGACAGAGAAATCTTAATAAATACCAATATGGCAGAGAAATATTTTGAGAGTGCCGAGAATGCAATCGGTAAGACTATTAAATTTGGAGGCAGCAAAATAGAAGCTAAGATAGTTGGCATATATGACAACTTGATTTCAATTCAAAGTCCGTATGTAGTAATCACAGAGAAACTGCAAAGAGAATTGTCAAGAGAAAGTCTTGATTCATATGTGGTTCTTATGGATTCGCAGGAAACTATGATGCTTAACTCGGTATTGAATGATATAGATAAAAATTCTCAGCCTAAGATGATTTGCGGACAGCTTAACAAGAACAAAAACGAAGCCCTGATCAGTGTAAAATCCATAAATAAATATCTTGAGAGTATATTAAGAGAGGATTTGTACATATCCAACGAAGAAGCTTCAAGCGGAAAGATACCGCAGGAGGTTCAGAACCTGATTATAGGCTCGGAATATATTGTAGGTTCTTCTAATGCAAAAGTAAGTAAGATTAAAATAACGGGAATTTGTGAAGGCAAAGAATCGGAAGCAACACAAGCGGCAACCCTATATGTTAACAGTGAAGATAAGGACCAATGGATTGAAGATATAGTTCAGGAGATAGATGTTTATCTCAACGATTACAGCAGTGCTAAGATAGACGAGATAAAGGCTATTGCCAATGAAGATGATTATAAGGTTATATATTTGGCTGAAAATATAAAGAGGGGATTTTCACAGATTTTCTCCTTTATAGGCATAGCCATATCAATAGTTGCACTTATAATTATAATAATCTCGTGTATACTTGTAAGCCATTCAACAAAGTCCAATATTTTTGACAGAGTTTATGAGGTCGGAGTTCTGAAGTCGCTGGGAGCGGACAAAAAGTCCATTTTCAAGATGTTCAGCATAGAAAATCTGATAATAGGCTTGATTTCAAGCGTAGCTACGATATTGCTAATCATTATACTTAATATAGCGGGCTTGTCGAGCTGGTTGATTATACAGGGAATGCCCTGTTACAGCTTCTCGTGGTGGCATATAATCGTCATCTTGTTTGTGGGCTTGTTTATAACCATGATTTCAGGTCTTGGAAAGATGAATAAAGCCTCAAAGATGTCCGTAACAGACGCAATCCGCACAAAAAATAACTAAATATACTATAGCCTTAGAATGACAGTGTGTATTTCTAAGGCTTTTTTGTTTAGTATACAGCACATTCTAAATCTAAGATAAATAATATGTTTCATGCGGTTCGTAAGGTAAGTCTGTTTTGTAAAATGAAGTTAAAGAGTAGGAAAAGTTTATCTACATTTAGATGAAACTTATCGAAAAAATCCTATATATAGGTAAGGAAAAGTGAAAATAAAAAAATCGTAAGAAAAACGAAAAAAATTCAAAAAAGGTGTTGACATTCCTCGCAAAGTGTGGTAATATAATGAAGCTGTCGCGAGAGAGTGGCGAAAAACTTAAAGAGTAAGGGTTTAAAAAGCCAGTATTCAAGCGGTTTTTCAGTCAAGAAAAGAGTGAAAAGTGAGTAAAGCACAGATTGATTTCTGGATTGCAAATTCACAAAAAGCTCAAAAAACTTTTTGAAAAAGTTTGAAAAAAGTCTTGACAAACGCTTTCGAGTGTGGTAAAA
>NZ_OLMR01000003.1 GCF_900291955.1 Pseudoruminococcus massiliensis
AAGTAAGTACTTATGAGTCTGAGATTGCCGAAAAGAATAGCCAGATTGCTGAAAAGGATATTGACGCTTGGAGCAACTAATCTCGCAAAGCTCATCTTGGCAAAGACACTCTTACAAGCATTGTTATTGCCTTCTGCGATAGAATCAAGTCTGCTGGCTATCGTCCAATGCTCTATTGCAACCCGAATTGGCTATGCAATTATTTGCATAAAGACAAGCTGATAAATAAGTACGACATCTGGCTTGCAAACTGGGGTTATGTTGGCAAGTATGGTGGTTGGATATGCTTAGATTACACTGCTA
Organism: Pseudoruminococcus massiliensis; assembly: GCF_900291955.1. GTDB lineage: Bacteria > Bacillota > Clostridia > Oscillospirales > Acutalibacteraceae > Pseudoruminococcus > Pseudoruminococcus massiliensis. The sequence continues at coordinate 304 of NZ_OLMR01000003.1, forward strand.
AAGTCGGTACAACCTCAACAGTAAAGTCTGACAAGGTTTATTATACAGTTAAGAGTGGCGACACACTCAGCTACATCGCATACAGATACAACACAACCGTAGACAAGCTTGTATTGCTTAATAACATCAAGAACCGAGATTTAATCTATGTCGGGCAGAAAATTAGAGTAAAATAACATAAAACGACTAAGAGCTGTATCTACACTTTCTCGTGGGTACGGCTCTTTTTTTGTTTGTAAGTTATTTTTAGTGTCACATTTAGTGTCACATTGGTATAATATTTTGCAATATTTAAAGCAATTTTACATAATACAAGCTATAAAAAATAACCTCAGTAAAAATGCAAAAATCCGCATAAATACTGAGGTTTAGCCATATGAAAGTAAAGACCTATTTTGATACCAAATGCACACGGCACTGACCTTTTATTAAAAGGTTCACCCACCATTAAAAGGTGTAGGAATAATTAAAAGGTTCAATCCGAAAAATACTCATCTACAATTGCATTCAGTTGTGCGGCAATTTCCGAGAAATCTCTATTCAGGTTAAGCGTTTTTACGCTGATTTTGTTGCCGCTCATTTGATAGCTGTTGTTCGGTTGAATAGCCTCGTCTGTTGCGGCATACAGGAGCATACCGGAAACCGTATGCGGTTGAGTTCCGAACTCGGTGTCCTTATTTTTCACATAAGTGAAAATCTGATATAGATTCCCGGAGTGCAAGGTGTGGACATCGTACTGAGCCTGTGTGGTATGTGTGTAATACTTGGCATCTATAATCAACACAGTGCTTCCTTTGGTCAGCATGATGTCACTCTGCATTACCGGAAGCATTGTGCCGATGCCATCATCTAATGCCCACGGAATTTGAGATGCCGTTGCAGTCACCTGCGGGCACTCCTTGGCGTAATACTCAAGGATGAACTTCTCATAAAGGCGATTCATGCGCTGTTCGTCAATAAAAGAAGCTAACCGATATTCGCCGGAGTCCGTTGTCAGCAGCATTCCTTCAAGAATCAGCTGGCAAAGGCTGATAAGCATACGGTAGGTATTGTTGTTCCGCTGAAACCGAATGGCAGACCAGCGTATTGCAGACGGGTCTATGGTGTCAACATTCGAAAAGAACAGCATTTCCTTCTTCAAATCGCTCTTATACTCCTGACTCACTCTTGCGTGGCGGAGCAGAAGCATAACAGTTGTTTTCAGAATCTGATTCAGAAGGTTGTTTTCTGAAAGCTCATCATACTCGCAGGTCAATACCCGCTTTCTGGCGAGACGGTTCTGTATGGTCCCCGGCATATCGATTTTGCCACGAACAACGGCTACATCTTCTTTGCGATTCAGATACTCACGATATAAGCCCTGCTTCAACTGCCGACCTATGCCCTTGGCGAGGATGGCTGCAAACAGATTGTGTATGTTTTCAAACTCTTCGGTAGCAACATCCTCATATCCGCCTTGATTGAGCGTCGTGAAGGCATACGAAAGCATATAGTATATGTTTTTGATGAAGATGCTTTTATCCTTAATCATTGAAACACACCCTGCAGAATATTTTCCCAACGCTGGAGTTTGTTCGGATCATCAAACCAGTATTCGCTGAGCATTGGCAGAATATCATAATCAACGATGGAGTGCATCCACTCATCTGTACAAATATCCCTGCCGCAGAAATAGCTGTGTCCAATGCAGAATCCCTTACCCAGAGATTTATCAAGTGCAATTTCATGATTCAGGTCTTTTACCTTGGATATCAGCTCATTCAGCGTTTCGTTGTTCAAGCCGTTCTGGTAATGGATAAATCCTTCGGAATCAAATCCCGGCTCCACCTCAAAGAAGCTAAATCGACGGCGCAGAGCGTAGTCAATCATCGCAAGGCTGCGGTCTGCCGTGTTCATCATGCCGATGATATACAGATTTTTGGGAACAGAGAAAGACAGCCCGTTATACGCCAGCGTCGCCTTGGTACCCCTGTAGTCCTTCTCAATCAGCATCAGCAGTTCGCCGAATATCTTGCTCATATTACCTCGGTTGATTTCGTCAATGATGAAGAAGAATTCCTTATCCGGCTGGTTTGCAGCTTTCTGGCAAAACCGATAGAAGATGCCGTATTTCAATTCAAATCCATCCTCAACAGGCTTATAGCCCATCATAAAATCCTCGTAAGAATAATTCTGGTGGAACTGAACGAATTCAATGCGGCTGTCGTCTTGTTCACCCATCATAGACCATGCCAACCGTCTGGCAGCGAAGGTCTTGCCAACACCGGGGGCACCCTGCAGAATGATGTTCTTCTTGTTGCGGAGAACAGCTACAAGGTTCTCGTAGCGTTTTTCGGTCATATAGACCTCATCCAGAAAATCACTTTTTGTGTACGCATCTATAGCTGCATCCGTGGATACCGGATTCTCTTCCCGAATCATATCGAGAATGAAGTCATATTCACCTCTGGTGAGCTTGAAAAGGCTGCCTTGGGGATTTTGGAAATACTCCATGCGTTCCAGTCCAGGGCATTCTTTTAGCGTAGCATAATCAATAGGAGAGGTCAGTCCTTCTACTTTTTCAAAAAACAGCTTTTCGCCGTCCTGCTCTGCGCTGACACGACCAATGGCAACGATCTGTTTTACCGGATTGGATTCGTAGCCGATGATCATATCTCCGGCTTTCGCATCCAAGAAGTTTTGGAATATGCGGCGCTTGTTTCCGTTCTCGTTGTATAGCGTGTAGGACTGCACCTCGCCAACAGCAATATCGGAGTAGCTCCAGATTTTCGGATTGGCATTCAGCCACCAATATCCACGATCTTCTTCGCCCGGAGCGGCAGCGACATACAGTTCAATACCGCTCAAATCGGTTTTGTCGAGAGCGGTGGACAGTTCATCACGCAATTTCCAGATATAGCTGCCTTGCTCGTCCTTCGTTGCATATCGTCCGATGTACAGAACAGGCCACCACTTTGAGTTTTCATTTTTATCGTCGGTTAAAACCGGACAACCCGTTTTTTCAACGACTCTTTTGGCAAGTGCGGTTGAACCCGTTAAATAGAAATTTTTTGTTTCACCGTATTTGACCGCAAGCTGTGTGCAGGTCGCCTGTCCGCCGTAATCCTTCATGCGTTTCATGATTTCAAGGCTTCCCGTTGTGAACACCTTGTCATCGCCAAGCAGGGCAAGCCAGTCCTCTTCGGTCAATCCGGGTGTGTAATCGCTCGGAAACCATGCTGCCGCTTCCGCTTTTTCCGCATTTTCCTGCGAATAGAGGCGGCTGATATAGAAACCGACATCAATGGTCAGCGTTTTCAGTTCGGGATCGGGATAACAGGTATCCGTCAGCTGCGACTGGAACAGATTCACCAGTTCAGTGTCCTCTTTCAGTGCGGCACTGATCTCATCATAGAGCCGCAGGAAATTACGGATATTGTCCGCATAGGCGCCCTTTTTGAACCGATAGTCCGACTCCAGTTCGCTGGAGACCGTTTTTACCTCACCGAATTTGTAGATATAATACTTGTCCGGATAGCGCAGCCAAAGGTATGTGCTGATAGCGTTTTCGTACTGGTAGTGCTGCGCCGCACCGTTTCCGTATTTTTCGAGAAGAATGGACGATTGCATTTTGAATGCATTCATTCTCTCAAACACATCTTGACTCTCGTCAAACAGGGCGATAAACATAGCCCGCACTTCCTCCGGGGCGGCTTTCGCAAAGCCCACGATCATGCCCTTCGGAAAATTATTATTTGATGCCAGGAGGTTAAACGTCTTATCAAGGGAGCGGCTCAGCATTTCGGGAAAATCAGACGCATTCACATCCCAATTGTCCTGAAACCATTTGACGGCTTCCCATTTGTATTTTTCGTTGCCCCACTGCGTGGAAACAAAGCTCTGCTTGTACTGTGCCAGTACATCCTTCAATCGAAATTGATCAAACATGAAACCACCCCTTTATGCTTCTCTCAGGCTCTTGTATATCTCTTCCGTGAAGATACCGAGAACCTGTTTTTTTATTTCATCATTACTGAGCAGCAGAGAAAAGAAATCCTGATTCTGCTCCAGTCCCTCAATCAGTGCATCGTCGATATCGTCAAAGTACGAAAACTCAAAGTCTTTGACGGTGTTGTTCCGGGCGCTGGTTTTCAGTTTATCGGATTTCATCAGAATATCCCGAATCTGCAGCATGGCTTTGACCGCAACATCGTTGTCGTAGGCTTTTCCAGTCCGGCTGTTGATTTCGGCTATGATCTGGGAAAGCCGTTCCTCTTTTGCTTCGGTCAATCCAAAACTCTCCGCTGTTGGCAGCTTTACAACCGGCTGTGCTACCAGCTTCGGATTGGTATGTTCTTCGGCTTTTTTCTGAACGAAATTCGTAGCCTTGATTTTGCCGTCCAGATTATAGCCGCCGCCCGGATGCTTAATATTGATGTATGCCAGCAGATAAGTAATAAAATTGTACTTCTTATGCAGGTCGGTATCCTCGAAGCAGGACACCTGCAACAGGAATTCATAGAAACGAACAAAATGCCGCATCTGAGATACGATCTCCTGTTGCTTGAGCGGCTCATACTGCTCGATCATGTTTTTCGACCGTTTGAAGTAGAAAGTCAGTTTCTGCTTATCCTTGGAGGAAATATTCCCCTTGTAAAGCAGTTCGTTGGCTTTTTCGATATCATCCGGGTCAAGCACGGTGTACGCATCAATTTGCGCCTCCAGATCGTAAATCGCCGTCGGCGTTACGGAAGTGGAGAGCAACGTAGTCGTATAATACGGTGCAAATGCCGCTTTGATATCTTCGTATGTATTTGCAAAGTCCAGCACAAAGGTTTTCTTCTCGAACGGCGGGCAGATACGGTTCAGGCGGGAGAGCGTCTGAACGGCAGACACACCCTTCAGCTTTTTGAGAACATACATAGCGCAGAGCTTCGGCTGGTCAAACCCAGTCTGATACTTGTTTGCAACCAAAAGCACCTGGTATTCGTCCTTGTCAAATTCCTTCGTCAAACGATCTTCCGGGAAACCGTTCATGGAAGCCTCGGAATATTCGGTTTCATCGTCCGGGAGCTTTACCTTGCCGGAAAACGCCACCAGAGCCTTAATGTCCGAGTATCCCTTCTTCTTGGTATAGTCCTCAAAAGCCTGACGGTACTTCACAGCGCCCTGTCTGGATGCGGTGATGACCATTGCCTTTGCCATGCCGCCGAGTTCGGGCATTACGGTTGTGCGGAAATGCTCCACGATGACCTCCACCCGCTGGGCAATGTTCGTTTCATGCAGCTCCACGAAACGGGCAATCTGTCGCTTTGCATCGACTGTTTTGCACCGAGGGTCTTCTTCGATTTCCTTGTTGATCTGATAGAAAGTGTCATAAGTCGTGTAGTTCTGAAGCACATCAAGAATAAATCCTTCCTCAATGGCCTGCTTCATGGAATAGATATGGAACGCTTCACGCTGACCTTTTGTGTTCAAACGACCGAACAGCTGAATGGTCGTAGGCTTCGGTGTGGCAGTGAAAGCAAACATGGACACGTTGGCCTGTTTGCCGTTTCTGCGGATCTCGTCTGTAATCATATCTTCCACATCGGCAGCTTCCTGCTCTCCGGCACCAAGCGACTTTGTGACCGCTGCCATGTCCTTACCTGCGGTGGAGGAATGTGCCTCATCGATAATAACCGCAAAACGCTTGTTTTTCAGCCCTGCAACGCTGTCCACGATATACGGGAATTTCTGGATCGTGGTGGCGATGATTTTCGTATTGCCGTTCAGTGCAATGGCAAGGTCGGCAGAGTTGCACTTATCGTCCATAACACGGATAAGTCCTGCTTTGTGCTCCATGCCCATAATGGCTTTCTGTAGCTGACGGTCAACTACGACTCGGTCGGTGATAATCACGACATTGTCAAAGATAATTTTATTATCTGCATCGTGCAGTGAAGTCAGACGGTGCGCCAGCCATGCGATGGAGTTGGTTTTGCCGGAGCCTGCACTGTGCTGAATCAGATAATTCTGCGTTGTGCCGTTGTCACGGACATCACCCAGCAGCTTGCGAATCACATCGAGCTGATGATACCGAGGGAATATGACATTCTCGGACTTTTTCGTTTTTCCTGTCAGCTCGTCCTTACTTTCCTTGGTTTCGATAAAGATGAACTTACTGATGAGGTCAAGGACGGTATCCTTTGTCAGAATATCCTCCCACATATAGGACACGCTGTACTTGTCTTTGAAGGTAGGATTGCCCGCACCGGCATTGACACCTTCACCGTTTCCCATGTTGAACGGCAGGAAGAAGGTGGCGTTGCCTGCGAGCTTGGTGGTCATATAAACCTGCTCTAAGTCCATCGCAAAGTTCACAAGGCAGCCTGCCTTAAACCAAAACAGGCGGGTCTTGGGATCACGGTCAACACGGTACTGATAGATGGCATCCTGATAGGACTGACCGGCGGCATTACATTTCAGCTCAAAGGACATGATGGCAAGACCGTTCAGGAAAATTACCAGGTCAATGCGCTCATCATCGCTTGCCCAGACTTCCTCCATGACGGAGAAAATGTTCTTTTCATATTTCGCCAACAATTCACGGTTGAAGGTGGTCGCAGGCTTCGTATACATCAGTTCCAGCTTCATGTTGGAAATCTCAATACCGTGCTTCAGCACATCCAGCAGACTGCCGCGGGTTTTGGTCACCTCAGCATTGATAAAGCTGACGAGGGTATCTTCCAGGTCGGACTTGTAGATTTTGCGGAGTGCCGCCATCTCATCCGGCTGGGTATCGTTCAGAAACTGAAACAGCAACTCCCGGTCCATAGCAAAAAGACGGTCATAACTTGTTGCTTTGCGGACGATGTAACCGTTGTCCTGCGAGCGCCTGTCCATGATGAAATGCTGATATTCTTTTTCGGTCAGTATGTTGTTCATATGCCATCTACCTCCTTACTCGCTTTTCAGGCGCTTGATTAGTTGCCGTGCAAAAAGCAAAGCAATCTGGTCGCAGCTATATTTAGATGAGTCAATCGCTTGTATATCCGCCACAGATGGGTACTTTTCTTGCAACTGCGAAGCCGTGATGTTGTGTAAAATCGGCAAAATTAACTTCTGTCCGCTTCGATTTTGCCGGTTCAAAAACTCATGTAATTCTCGCTCGGTCCACTCTCGGTCAAAAAAGTTCTCTGAAATAACGATAATTGCAAATTCTGCTTTTTTCGTACCGTTCAGAATGCGATCTTTCCAATTATCACCCCACTCCAAAGACTCTTTATCGTAGAAAATTGTTACGCCAAGAGTTTTGAGTGAGCTGTACAATTCCTCTATCAGGTTTTCCTTATCCTTATTGGCATGGGAAATAAATACATCATATTCAGGCACGTCTTTCGCGCGGTATCTGGGGATATTAACCGTGGAAATTCCATTCTTTTCATCCACAAAAGCCTTGTCACTGCGAACGCTCTCCAAACAAGAAACCAATTCCTCGAATGCACCGGTTGAGCGATGAAACAGTATTGTGTTTATACGCTGACCTAACGCATGATTTTTCAGATATGTATCATAGAAAATCTGTACATCGTTCATCCACTTATCGGCCGGTTGCTTTTCAGCGGCTGTTTTCAACTTGTTCGGTGGCACGATGCTTTTTGCCCGTTCCAAAAGAGAATCGAGCTGTTCTTCAAAAGTTGCCATCAAATCACCTCCTTCTTGCCGGTTACATACTCAAAAATCAGAGATTTTTTGTATTCGTCGAGTGTTGCAAGCTGTGCTTTTTTATCAGCGATAACAGCATCTGCTTTTGAAAGCACAGAATCAATGTGCTTTACGATGGCATTCTGCTCATTCAGCGGCGGTACCGGATAGGAAAGCTCCGCCAGTTTGTTCCACCGAAGGTCACAGGAACGCACACGAATACCGGTCGCCAAAGCAAGAAACACATCACTGTAAGCCATGCTGCGCAGATAATACATGATGTACCGTTTGTTTTGGTCGGTCTCCAAAACATTAAGGACAGGTGACGCCTTGCCCCTTGAATCAGAAATACCGATAGAGCCAGCAAAGCCATCCATACCATGTACAACTAAATCACCGACATCAATGCCTTGATAGCCGATTTCCTTGTCGGACATCGTAAAGCCGTCCTCACGGCGGTTACTTCTAAGAGTAACCTCACCATCACGGAAACAAGTGATTACACCGTCATCCTCACGCACGGGCTTCTGCATATAGCGAAGAATGTACTTGCCACGGATAACATCCCAGTGTGCGGGCATATTGCCAATCCACTGGACTCCGCTATCCTTCATCTCCGCATTCGGGTTCAGCCCTTTGGTGACAGTTTCGGTGATAATAGACCGCTTGTACTGCTCCAGCGTGTCGATTTGGGTTTGGATGTCGGCGGTCAGCGCATCAATTTCAGCACATTTAGCGTCAAGGAAATCGGCAATGCGGTGTTGTTCATCAATTGAAGCAACAGGAATAAAAAGTCCGCCAAACTTATCCATCGGTATGCGCATTCGAATTGTGTTTAATTTTCCATTACCAGATTCTTTTATGAGGATGCCATTGCCGAGTCCAAACAGGCTGCGCTGAAACATCGTCGTTTGGAAGATGTAGTTATAATATCTCACATCTTCTATTGCTTTCCAGGGACGTAGCATATAGTAAACAGGGCTGACACACCCAAAGTACTGTGACAAGCCTACAGAGCCGGACAAAATATTCATACTGTTCATCACGATGTCGCCGGGATAAGCCAGCCTATATGCACTAACATCTTCCTTTGGCTTGTTGCCGCCACCCTCTTTTTGGTCATATGGAATAACGCCCTGTTTGGCAGTTAGAGAAAGTATCTCGGTCGTTCTTACGGGATTATTTTTCTCAACCCGTTCTTGTAAGCAGTATTTGATTTTCTTAAGTTCCCAATCGGAAGGGTATTCGCCCAACCATGAGATTCCGCTATCTTTAGTTGCTCTCATTAGTCGGCACCTCCAATCCCGCTTTATTTTTACGTTTGCGTATGATTATTGCAATAACTGTGGCGATACCCACAACAACGACAACTCCACCCATGATACACAGAACCAGTACCCAATTATCCGTCAGCCATTTTACCGCTGCAATGATTCCGTAGGTAACTGCCCACAGGGCAACAAACAGAATCAGGCGAATGAGCCAATGAAAGAAAGAGCCGCTTGTGCTGCCGTCAATCATCCCACCGCTGTACATATCGCCAACGCAACGGTAAGCAACAGCATACGCAACGACACCGATCACAGCCAAAATCAGATACTCCCAGTACCATTCTATAGGGAGCCCCAAAGGGTCGGTCAGTATTTCGAATATAAACTTAAACACCCTCGCAGACCTCCTTTACTCGAACAACTTCGCCACACGCTCTGTCACGGAAAGCTCCAGTTCCTTAAATCTGGTTTCAAGTTCCTCACTCGGTGTAGACGGCTGGTATTTATAGAAATACCGTGTGAACGGAATCTCCGCCCCGGTTTTGATAACGGGCTTCTTTGCACCAAGGTTTTCCTCGAAGAATGCGGCGGCATCCGGAATGTGCGGCAGAACCTCACGAGCCATATAGTCCTCGATGCTTTCTTCCCATTTCACCAGTTCGGTGTCCTTGGTTTCCTTGTCGTAGAGGATATTACCCTTGCGGTCACGCTGAATTTCAGCATTCTTATCCATAACAGAAAGCCCGTCTGCGATTTTCTCAATCAACTTTTTATCTGCCGTCACGGAGGAGAGGGCTTTTGTCAGCACCGGCATGAATGCCGTCGGAGAATTATAAACCTGCTCCGAAACCGCCGCTTTCAATGCAGAGACGATTGCTTCATAAACAGGCTGGTTATTTTGATAGGCTTCCAGCTTTTTCTGATCCTTGCCGGTCAGTTCTTCAGCATTTTCCAGCTCGTCCACCTTGGTCTGGTCATAGAGAGAAGAAAGCGCACCTTTGGACAGCATGGCTTCAACGCGTTCCCCCGTAATGGCATAGCTGCGCTGAAGGGGCTGCATAACCGTATATTCACGGTAAATGAACTCCTCGTTGTCGTAAATTTTGCAGTATTCGTTTTCTGTAAAGTCTGCATAGAGTCTCGTTACAGCACTGCGGTCTTCGGGAGAAATTTCATTTTTCTTATCGCCCAGAGCTTTGCGCAGTTTGTGGAAGAAAGAGGATGCATCAATCAGCTGAATCTTTCCTTTGCGCTCATCACGCTTATTCTTGGAAAGCACCCAGATATATGTAGCGATGCCGGTGTTATAAAACAGATCAGTGGGCAACGCAATGATTGCTTCGATCAAATCGTTCTCCAGCATCCACCGGCGGATCTGACTCTCGCCAGATGCCGTTCCGCCGGAGAAAAGCGGGCTGCCGTTTTTCTCCGGCGGAACGGCCGAAGTTATCATCCATTTTATCAATGGCGGACTGCAAAAACAGCATCTGCATATCACCGGAGCCGGGTAGCCCCGCACCCCAGCGACCGTCAAAGCCTTTTTGATACTCTGCGTTGACGGCATCCTCGACGCCTTCCGCTGCATCTTTGCCGCCCCATGCAGTGCCGAACGGCGGGTTTTCAAGAACAAAGCGCATCTTGGTTCCCTTAAAGCGGTCGGCTTTCATGGTGTCCTGATAGCAGATATTTTCAGCATTTTGTCCCTTGATGAGCATTTCGGCAAGGCACATAGCGTAAGATTCCGGGTTGATCTCCTGACCAAACAGGCGCACATCCGCAGAAGGATTATAGCGCTTGATGAAATTGTAGCCGGTAGAGAGCATACCGCCCGTTCCGCAGGCCTGATCCAAAATGGTGATGACCTTACCATCGTCAAAGATATCATCGCAGCCTTCAGCAAGCAGAATATTGACCATCAGCTTAATGATGTCGCGGCCGGTGTAGTGATCGCCGGCTTCGGCGTTTTCAGAAAACTTACGGATCAGTTCCTCAAAAATGTATCCCATCTTCACATTGTCGATGGTGCGAGGGTTGAGATCAAGCTCGGAGAACGCCTTGATGACGGAAAGCAGGCGGTTGTTCTTATCCATCTTGTCGATTTCTTCACCGAAGTTCAGACCACGCTCCTTGGACATCAGAATTTCCAGCACGTTTGCAGAGAAACCCTGCAGATAACTCTTAAAATTGGCGGCAATGTGGTCTGCGTCATTTACAAGTTCGGCAAGGTCAAATTCGCTGGTATTATAAAACTGAAAGCCGGAAATGCGGTACATCGCCTTTGCCGGGAAATTCGGATTTGCTTTGAACTGCTCCACGACTTTCTGCTTAGTGGGCGCAAGGGCACACTCAAAGCGGCGGATGATCGTCATCGGAATAATGACATCCTTATATTTGTCGCTGCGGTACGGTCCGCGCAGTTTATTTGCGATGGACCAGATAAAATTTACTTCAGTGGATACATCAACGGGAGAATCATCCCACATTGCGTCTATAATCTGCTTATCAGCCATTTGCCGTTTACCTCACTTTTCGTTCTTGTAGTGCCATACTACCTTTATTTTACACCCGCTACTGTCCCATAATCAGGACTTTGTGCGCTGTCCGGTCATCATTTTATAATGCTGACTCTGACCGAGTGCATCAAAAATCATCTGGAACACACGCTTGTATGCTTCAGCGTCCTCACAGTCCTCCACATAATTCAAGCCGTCACTGATGCCGTTGGGATTGTTGATGTAGGTCAGGAGAGAAGAAGCCAGCTGGTAGTCGGTCATATCCGGCTTTTCGCCCTCAACCTGCTTGATGAACTTTTTCCGGTTTTCCTTTTTCTCCAGCACGATAGAGCGCAGGTCGCTGCCCTCATAACCGCAAAGCTGAAGAAAATAGTATTCGAGAATGCGGCGCATTACATTCAGCGCCGGAATCGTAGAATGAAGATCACGGAGCTCATCCCACAAAGCGGCATAGGAATTCTGCACGGGATTGTAGTTTTCTTCTTCGCTCGGAATTTCCTTGTTCTGCCGCTTGCAGAGCTTAACGGTGGATACATTATCATTTTTGCGAATCATATAAAATGATGTGCAGTTGTAGTACCCGACCTGCTGATATGTAACCTCCCGGTGAAAATACACATTGTGTGTCAGGATGAACAGCTGCTTGATGTAATCACCTGGTACCTGCGGATTCAGATATTCGGTGTTGTTTCGGCAGACATTGATCATTTCGCGGACAATGGCACTAACAATGAAAAGTGCGGTGCTGTCCATGCTGGAAACGGGATCGTCAATAACAACGATCTTTTCTTTCAGTTCTTCGCTGTTCATGCTGCCGCGCACTCTGTGGTAAAAATACAAAAATGCGATAAAGTTGCGCTCACCCTCACTAAGGTTTTCTGCAACAGTTCCGTTTTCACGAACGATTTCATACACATTCTCAACACCATCCTTGGCTCGGATGCTGAACCCCTGGAACCCAGAGTCCCGCAGAATTTTGTTAATGCTGTCGATGGCGGCTTCGGTGTTGGCATTGTGTTTGTTAAGTTCAGAAATTTCTCTTGTGAGCTCACTGATTTCTTTTCTCAGAAGAGTCCCTCGCTCGGTGATTTCCTTGATTTCTTTTTCCAGTCGAGCAACCTCGTCTTTATAACTTGTCACCTCATCGGCAAGCATAAACGCAAGGTATTGCATAATTTCCGTTTTACACTTTTCCTTGCTACTCTTCTTGGCAGCAATAACATCGTTATTCGCTTTAATGAGCTTATTGATGCCATCGATCATTGCGCCGATTTCAAGGAGAAGCGTATCGGTATCTTCCAAGGACACCGTTTTGGAGGGCTCTTTAACTTTTTCGGCAATACGCTGCCGATTGACCTCGAACTTACTCTCCAGCAGAGAGAGCTTCTCTTGATACGCCCTCAAATCAAGAGAAGGCATTGCATCGGTGGTGTTGGTTTGCAGCACGCGCACAATATCCGCGGTTTCTCTGCCGTATGTACTCTGAAACTGCCCTAAGTCCCGAATGTCCTGCTGATACTGTGCATCAAAAGTGGCAGCAATTTCATTTTCAAAGTTTGCCGGGAGTTTTTGCTGACAATATGGGCACTTCCCACCGGCAGAACCAGAAAAATGCGTGTGCCCATCACGAACCCAATCTGAAGCCGTGCTGCCAAGGGCTTTCAGGAAACGGGCGAACGGTGTATCACTGCTGCTGACGATAACCTTATCCAGCATTTCTTTTCCGGGGAGACTGCCGTAGGTCGTTGCACCGGCTTTCTTGAATTCGGCATAAGCTCTGGCAGTATCGTCAAAAGCAACACCATAAAGGCGTTCCAGTTCGGGAAGATCATGCTCCTTGGGAGTTTTCTCTCCAAGAACAGCCTCTGCAAAATTCCTCTTCTGCTTTTTGCCGTCCATGCACTTTTCAAATCGTTTGCGAATATCAGCAGTCTTGGAAAAGCAGGCGTCCTGAAATTGAGTTAGCGCAGCGTCAACCCCGGCGGTTTTCTGCTTATAATCTTCACCGGCGGCCACCTTTGCATCGGATTTTTTCTTCTTTTCTTCGGTCAGCTCAGCAATTCGCTTCTTTGCTTCGATATCTTCCTCACCAAAGATGAATACGCCTTTTAAATCACCGTAATTTACAAAGTTTTCATTGATGAAATCCTGATTATAAACAAGCACATCATAATCATCCGCAGACTTTCCGTCTGCCCAGACAACGCCATCGTCCTCCTCAATGGCATGGGCAATTGAGGATTTGCCCGCTCCGTTATTCCCATAGAAGAAGTTTACGAATGTGAGATCGGCAACTGGCACATCCGTGAATGTTGCTCTATTGAGTGTAATGTTTTCGATTGCTGAAGGAACTTTGCGCTGCATTCATTTCACCATCCTATCCTTAAAAGTGTTCTTTATTCTTGAATTTTCCCTTTACGAACCCATTCATCAACTTCGGAAATTTTAAATTTATATCTTTTTCCGGCACGATAAACGGGGAGTTTTCCTTCTTTGATCCATGTGCGAACGGTATCTTGGCTGATGCTCAAATGCTCTGCGACATCCTCCAGATTGACCCATTTTTCAACCTGCATTTCTTCATATTCACGACTCATCGTATTACCTCCATTTTTCTACAAGGGATACGATTATATAATCTGAACCCCGGCCTTTTGTAACGCTTCAATGAGATTGATTTGTTTCAGTGCCCAATGTGTGCGATTCAATTCATTGAATGATCTGGCACCGCATATTCCGAGCTCGAAGCACTCTTCATTTAGAATCTGCTGTGGAATTGCCGTAATAACCGTGTAGTATATCTTGATTCCGTTATCCTGGATCTTTACATCCTTTACAAACCCGAAATAAGCGTCTTGGGCATCATCTGTCTTTCCGTATGAGTGGTTTTCGTCAGCAAAAATGGCCGGATACCGCCTTAAATCTTCAACAGCTTCTGGTGTGAGAGATGCATATTTATTTTTTAAATCCTCGTTTGTACTCTCAGTCAAGGCCCGATCCTTTGGAACCAGAAAGTAATTATCCTCGAACTTCTCACCTAAAATCACAAACAGATGGTAGAAATCCGTGTTGAATGTTATTCGCGCTCTGTTCTCACCGCGCCTTGATCTGGGATCGTTCAGCATGACTGTAATGTTGTTTTCCACGGTATCAGCATGGGCAACAAAATTATTCTTACCTCCCGATACGGTAATCTCTGTAGCTTTCCCCGGCTCAGTGAGAATGCCGGAGGCATTAATCGGTAAATTCTCACTCATCTTGTTTTCCTCCGTTGTTTATTGTTAGCTTGTCAACATGGTGATAGAAACTGTTGTTGCCACCTGAGATATTGATATTGAAAAACGTGGGATTATTGTTAACCATCTGCTGGGTTATAGGCGGAGTATCAGAATTGACAGTGTCAGATTCTTTATCTTCAGTAGGCTCGTCAACAATCTCCGTTGCTATCGTTTCCTTTGCATCAATCGTATAGGTAGTCAGCCCATTAAGGATTCCTTCGCCCATGTGGGCAGTGTATTTTCTTTGAGCTCTGCCGTTGGAGGGGCACCACGCCTCGTAGGTCTTTTGCCCTATAGAGTTATCCTTGCGGTTTATAACGATATAATGCCAAATGCCGAGCAAGAACGCTGGCAGGCATACTTTTTTAAGGTCGCCAAGTGCGGCCTTTTTCTTTTTTTCGCCATTTGGCTCGGTATAGAACTCGTCATTGGCTTTAATAGATTGATCCTGCTGAATCAAATCAATAAGGGCTCTGACCAGATTGACATCTTTATGAACTGCTTCGCTCATGTCAAGGAAGTCATTTACAAATCCGATCATCCCATTCAAGGCTGTTTGATAGTCAGTTCTCACCATATCGTCAAAAGCTGCAACGACCTGATCATCACCAAACGGAAGATAGGCACTTGTTGATGTTTCGCATCTTTTGTAGTTATTAACGATGGTTTTAAGTTTTCCTTTGCCAGGATCTACATAATCGAGGTTGATTACCTTAATCAGACCTACCATTACTTCTGAATCGGACAATCCATCGCTGTCCCCGGCATAGTGCTCTCTTGCTTTCATTCGTTGGCGGAGAGCTTGTAGCACCAGCGTAAAGAAGGTGCCTCCGCACAAACGAGGGTAATCATCTATTGACACTGTGTTTTCCTCCGCTTGGCATATTTTACTTGAATTCTAATAGTGTGGGGCACTTGAATACCCATCAAACCCTATTAAAACATATTATAGCACAAAAAACTCCAAAATACAATCCCATGCGATGAACACATCATTTCGGGATTGTGAAATCTTTTTTGGCTGCTGACCTTATTAACCTTATCAACTATGGCAGCTGACCTAAAAAACGATTGGATAGCTCTTGTGGAAACCCCACAGGAGCTTTTTTCTTCGGTGGTTTCCGCAAATTTGAAAACCAACGGAGGAAACAATCATGCAAAAGAAAGCCAATCGTTACTTTATCCCCATTGACGGGATGCCCATCGAAGTCAGCGAAGAAGTCTACCGGGCGTACTACCGCCCAATCTGGAACACTCGCTACCATGCCCAGAAGAACGGCGAGTGCCGCTGCACCAAGGCGCAAATCTGGAAGTGCGACGGAGTTTGCCCCGGATGCCCGTTCTACGCTGCCGGAAAGAAAGTGTCTCTTGACACGGCCATAGGCGGCGAGGATGACGATCTGACCCTCGGCGACACGCTGGCGGACGATGCGCCGACTGCGGATTCCATTCTAATGGACGAAGAACTGCTCAAAGCACTCTATGACGAACTCGACCGTCTTGACCCGGAGGGCAAGCGCATCTGCGCGCTGATGATGCACCATTCGGAGCGCGAAGCTGCAGAAATCATGGGTATGGCGCGTTCCACTTTTAAGCGGCACTGGGCAAAAATCCGTGCGGTGCTCCAGGACAGACTCAAAGGCTATTACATCTAATATCTTCCATCATCCCTTCGGCTGCGAAATTGCGGTCGAAGGGATAAATCTTTTTTCGGCAAAATGCGGACCGCTTCGACAGCTTCCCTCCAGTGGGTACTGAGGACAGCAAGACAACTCAGCACCTCGGAAAGGAGGAACCGCCAATGAACGAGTCCGCAAACACCAAGCCCGTGAGCGATGAGGAACTGATCGGTGTGCTTACGGCAATCAGCGTAGTGTCAAAGCGTCTGGCAAAAAAGCTGATTCAGCTGAACCAGACAAGTCAATCAGAGGAAGGAGGAAACCACGTTGAGCAAAATGAGCGAAATGGAAGCGACCATCCGAGAATTAAGGGATATTGCATCTTCTATTAACGACATCGCCAACTGGCTGACCGATGTGTTCGGCAGCACTGACGACACGGAGGCTGCACCCGCCCCGGCAAAGACATATTCGCTTGAAGAAGTCAGAGCAATTCTGGCAGAAAAGGCAAGAGATGGCTTCACCGCTCAGATTCGTGACCTTCTTCAGAAGTATGGAGCAACCAAGCTTTCCGAGGTAGACCCCACCCGGTACGGGGGGCTTGTGGCGGATGCGGAGGTGCTGGGCAATGGGTAATCATGCTCTGCTTTCCGCATCCTCCTCCCACAGGTGGCTCAATTGCCCGCCTTCGGCAAGGCTCTGCGAAAGCTACGACGATAGGGGCAGCGATTTTGCCGCCGAGGGCACCGATGCCCACGCACTCTGCGAGTATAAGCTGCGAAAAGCACTCGGTATGGCGGCAGCGGACCCGACCGAAAGCCTAACCTGGTACAGCACCGAAATGGAGGACTGCGCCAACGGCTATGTCGCTTTTGTAATGGAACTCGTCGCAGAAGCCAAGAAGGTCTGCACCGACCCTGTCGTGCTGATTGAGCAGCGGCTCGACTACTCCAGATATGTAAAAGAAGGCTTCGGCACCGGTGACTGCGTCATCATCTCAGACGGGACGCTACATATTGTGGATTACAAGCATGGGCGTGGAGTCTTGGTGGAAGCCGACGATAATCCGCAGATGAAGCTGTACGCTCTCGGTGCTCTGGAGCTGTTCGACTGCATCTACGACATCGACACCGTCAGTATGACCATCTATCAGCCCAGGCGCTCCAATGTCAGCACCTTTACCATTCCAAAGCAGGAGCTTTGCGAATGGGCGGACAAGGTTTTGACGCCGACCGCAGAGCTGGCCTTCCAAGGCAGCGGTGAATATCACTGCGGCGAATGGTGCCAGTTCTGCAAGGCAAAAGCGGATTGCCGCGAGAGAGCCAAAGCCAACATGGAACTTGCCCGATATGAGTTTCGGCAGCCGCCTCTGCTCACAGATGAGGAGGTCGAAGATATCCTCGGTCAAATCGACGGGCTGACCACCTGGGCGGCCGATATCAAGGACTATGCGCTGCAGGCGGCCATCAGCGGAAAACAGTGGCCCGGCTACAAGCTGGTCGAGGGACGCTCCAACCGAAAGTACACAGACGAACACGCCGTCATCTCCGCCGTGACCGCCGCAGGGTTCGACCCTTACGAACACAAAGTTCTCGGCATTACCGCTATGACCGCGATGCTCGGAAAGAAGCAATTCAATGCTATTCTTGGCGATTTGATTACCAAGCCGCAAGGCAAACCCACGCTTGTGCCGGAAAGCGATAAAAGACCGGCAATGACAACCATTATCGATGATTTTAAGGAGGACAACTGATATGTCGAATTCTACCACTAAGCTCGTAAACCCCATGAAGGTCATTACCGGCAAAGATACCCGCTGGTCCTACGCCAACGTCTGGGAAGCAAAATCCATCAACGGCGGCACGCCGAAGTTCAGCGTCAGCCTCATCATTCCGAAGTCTGACACCGTGACCGTCCAGAAGATCAAGGCAGCTATCCAGGCAGCCTATGAAGAAGGTCAGGCGAAGCTCAAGGGCAACGGTCGCTCCGTTCCGCCTTTGACTGCCATTAAAACGCCCCTCCGCGACGGGGACACCGAGCGCCCGGATGATCCCGCTTATGCCAACAGCTATTTTATCAACGCCAACTCCGCCACCGCTCCCGGTATCGTGGACGCCGACTGCAACCCGATCTTGACCCGCTCCGAGGTTTACTCCGGCGTGTACGGTCGTGCCAGCATCAACTTCTACTCCTTCAACAGCAATGGCAACAAGGGTGTCGCCTGCGGGCTGAACAACCTTCAGAAGATCCGTGACGGTGAGCCTCTCGGCGGCAAGTCCAGCGCAGCATCCGATTTCGCCACTGATGTGGACGAAGATTTCCTGTCTTGAGGAGGTGCGCAGCATGAGTATTACCACGATTCTCTGCATTCTGCTTCTGTCCCTGTATCTGCTCCTGGCAGTGTTTTGGATCGTCAGATCCATCATAGACGCCGTCGATGACCGTAAGCGCGATAAGCACAATGCGGAATGGGAGGAAGAACGTTGGCAGCTTGAGAAGGAACACGCCCTTCGTGAGGTGAAGTATCACGAAGCTCGTATGAAAGAACTCAACAAAGAGTAATCTCCGATCCCGTGGGCGGTGGGAATGTTCCTGCCGCCCATTCGGGCTATGGAAAGGATTCGTGTATATGAAAACACTCAGTATCGATATTGAAACATACAGCAGCGTTGACCTTGCCAAGTGTGGCGTCTACAAATACACCGAAGCGTCGGATTTTGACATCCTTCTCTTCGGATATTCCGTTGACGGCGGTCCCGTGCAGGTGGTCGATCTTGCCTGCGGTGAGACGATCCCATCAGAGATCATCGCCGCCCTGACGGATACCTCTGTCACAAAGTGGGCATTTAATGCGCAGTTCGAGCGGATATGCCTCTCACGCTGGCTTCGAAAAAACGGCAACTTTGATAATACCGGCTACAGCATCCCGGAGGATACCGTGGGAAATTATCTCGACCCTGCCTCCTGGAAATGCACCATGATCTGGTCTGCATATATGGGGCTTCCGCTTTCACTGGAGGGCGTCGGTGCCGTTCTGGGGCTTGGGAAGCAAAAGCTGACCGAAGGCAAAGAACTCATCAAGTATTTCTGTCAGCCCTGTGCGCCGACGAAGGCCAACGGCGGTCGGACCCGCAATCTGCCGGAAAACGCGCTGGACAAATGGTCTGCCTTCAAGCGATATAACGTCCGTGATGTTGAGGTCGAAATGTCCATCCAGGAAAAACTCGCCAAGTTCCCTGTGCCGAAAGCTGTGTGGAACCAGTATCACCTTGACCAGGAAATCAACGACAGAGGTGTTGCACTGGATATGGAGCTGGTGCATCAGGCAATTGCCATGGACACCCGTTCCCGCAAAGAGCTAACCGATGCCATGAAGAAGCTGACCGCTTTGGATAACCCCAACTCGGTACAGCAGATGAAGCAGTGGCTTTCGGATAATGGCTTGGTGGTCGCTTCACTCGGCAAGAAGGAAGTTGCGGAAATGCTCAAAACTGCACCGAAAGAGCTGCAAAAGGTTCTCCTTCTCCGGCAGCAGCTTGCGAAATCCTCCGTCCGTAAATACCAGGCGATGGAGAAAGCCGTATGCGCAGACGGCCGTGCCCGTGGAATGTTTCAGTTCTACGGAGCCAACAGGACCGGTCGCTGGGCAGGACGCATTATTCAAATGCAAAATCTGCCGCAGAACCATCTTCCTGATCTGGCCGAGGCTCGCAGTCTTGTCCGCTCCGGCGACTTTGACGCCGTACAGCTATTGTACGAAGATGTGCCGGATACATTGTCGCAGCTGATCCGCACCGCATTTGTGCCGAAAAGCGGCTGCAAGTTTATCGTTGCAGACTTTTCCGCCATTGAAGCCAGAGTGCTGGCATGGTTTGCGGGAGAAAACTGGCGTCAGGAGGTTTTTGAAAAAGGCGGCGACATCTACTGTGCGTCTGCGTCACAGATGTTCAAAGTTCCGGTGGAAAAGCACGGCGTAAACGGACACCTGCGGCAAAAAGGCAAAATCGCTGAACTCGCCCTTGGCTACGGCGGCTCTGTCGGCGCACTCAAAGCAATGGGTGCCCTGGAGATGGGTCTGTCCGAAGATGAACTGCAGCCGCTGGTCACTGCGTGGCGAAATTCGAACCAGAATATCGTGAAATTCTGGTGGGACATCGACCGCGCCGCTATGAATGCCGTAAAGCAGCATCTGGATGGTGAGGTCTGTGGCATCGAGTTCGCCTATCGGAGCGGGATGCTTTTTATCACGCTTCCGTCCGGCAGGAGACTTTCCTATGTGAAGCCTAAACTCGGCACTAACCAATTCGGCGGCGAATGCATCACCTACGAGGGCATCGGCGGCACGAAGAAATGGGAGCGGCTGGAGACCTACGGTCCGAAGCTGGTTGAAAATATCGTCCAAGCCACCTCCCGCGATATCCTCTGCTATGCCATGCAGACACTGTCCCACTGCTTAATCACCATGCACATTCACGACGAACTGGTGATAGAAGCCGCACCGGAGGTTGACCTTAACGCCGTCTGCGAACAAATGGGACGCACCCCGCCGTGGGCTGCCGGGCTGAAACTCCGCGCTGACGGATATGAAACCATGTTCTACAAAAAGGACTAAAACCGGACCACTGCCCACGGAACGCTCCAGTGGGTAGTGAAAACTATAGATTGGAGGAGCCTGTCATGGCTGATTTTAGAAACGCAGAAGGCTATGCCGACCCTACGGCTTACGGTGCTTTCTGTGCCATTGAAAAAGAAGAAAAGGCACTCCGTGCATTCAGACCCATCGTGTATATCTGCAGTCCGTATGTCGGAGATGTCGAAAACAACACCGCCGCCGCAAGACGCTACAGCCGCTTTGCGGTGGAAGCCGGATACATTCCCATTGCACCGCATCTGCTCTTTCCGCAGTTCCTTGACGACAACAAGACAAAGGAACGTGAGCTTGGGCTGTTCTTCGGCAACGCAATTCTCAGTAAATGTGCGGAAATGTGGGTTTTCGGTGAACACATCTCCGAAGGTATGGAGGCAGAAATCAAAAGAGCCACATGGAAGGGCTATCGGATTCGATATTTCAGCGAGACCTGCAAGGAGGTATCACGATGAAATTTACACTGTACCGCGCCGACCGCTTGGGAATGCCGGAGAATTGCATCTACCCGCATAAGGTCGAGGTGTCCGATAAAAACACGCTGCTGCAGGCTGTGTCTTATGACTATGTCTGTGCCGAATACAGAGGCAACTACCGCAACAACGACAATTTCCTCGGAGTGGATTGTCTCCCGGTCGACTGCGACAACGACCACAGCGACGATCCGGAGGACTGGGTCTATCCCTCCGATGTTGCCGCCGCATTTCCCGGTGTGGCCTTTGCGGTTCACTACAGCCGCAACCATATGAAGGTGAAAAACGGCAAGGAAGCGCGACCTAAATTCCATGTGCTGTTTCCCATTGGCCGACTGACGGATGCGGCGCAGTACAGCGATTTGAAAAAGCTGGTCAACACCCTCTTTCCGTATTTTGACACCAAAGCACTTGATGCCGCCAGATTCTTCTTCGGCACGAAAGCTCCGCAGGTCGACATCTTTGACGGACCGATGACGCTGACGACATTTCTGGCCGATGATGATTTCGACGCAAATATGGACTCCGGCAGCTACGGCAGCATCATTATTCCCGAAGGAAGCCGTAACGCCACCATGTCGCACTATGCTGGGCGCATTCTGAAACGCTTCGGAAATACCGAGGAAGCGCACAATCATTTCACGGAGGTCGCCGCCTGCTGTCAGCCGCCCTTGGAGCAGGCGGAACTGGACAGCATCTGGCGCAGCGCACAACGATTTTACGGAAAGATTTCCGCGCAGGACAGCTACATTCCGCCGGAGCAGTACAACCAGGAGCTTAAGTTGAAGCCGACCGACTATTCCGATGTGGGACAGGCCACCGTGCTTTCCAGGGAATACGAGGCAAAGCTCCGCTATACGCCATCTACCGATTTTCTCGTGTACAACGGCGGCTTCTGGGAAGAGTCAAAGCCCAAGGCACAGGCCGTAGCGCAGGAGCTGACGACCCGCCAGCTTGAGGAGGCAGAGACCGAAATCAGAAAAACCACCGCTGAGATGATGAAAAACGGTGCTTGGGAACTGCTGGCATCGATGGGTCCCAAGAAAGCAACCGCGGCTTTTAATTCGGAACAGGCGCGGTCTTTTCAGAAATACGAGAATGCCACGACCTACCGCAACTACGCCATCAAGCGCCGTGACTCCAAATACATCTCCGCTGCATTAAAAGAGTCGCACCCCATGCTGGAGATCGACCAGCGGCAGTTGGATTCGGATGAGTTTCTGCTGAATACCCCGACCTCTACTTATGACCTCCGTCTGGGGCTTGTATCCGCACGGGAACATACAGCGACGGATTTCATCACCAAGCAAACCACCGTTGACCCGGCCGATGAAGGCATGGATATCTGGCAGGACGCCTTGGAAACACTCTTCTGCGGCGATGCGGATCTGATTCGCTATGTGCAGGAGATTGCAGGCTTGTCCGCCATCGGAAAAGTGTGTGTCGAAGCCTTGATTATTGCTTACGGCGAAGGTCGAAACGGTAAATCCACCTTCTGGAACACACTCTCCCGTGTGCTTGGCTCCTACAGCGGAAATATGTCCGCTGATACGCTGACCGTGGGTTGCAAGCGAAATGTGAAGCCGGAACTGGCTGAAGCCAAGGGCAAGCGGCTGATTATCGCAGCAGAACTGGAGGAAGGTATGCGGCTGAGCACTTCCAACGTGAAGCAGCTGTGCTCTACGGACGAAATCTACGCCGAAAAGAAGTACAAAGACCCCTTCAGCTACGTGCCAAGCCACACGCTGGTGCTCTATACCAACCATCTGCCGAAGGTCGGCGCAATCGACGCCGGTACCTGGCGGCGGCTGATCGTGATCCCTTTCAATGCCAGGATTGAAGGGAAATCTGACGTCAAGAATTATGCCGATTTCCTGTTCGATAAGGCCGGCGGCGCAATCCTGAAATGGATCATGGTCGGTGCAAAGCGTGTGATCGACAACGACTATCATATCGTCAAGCCTGCCGTGGTGGAGGAAGCCATCAAAAAATACAAGGACAACAACGACTGGCTCTCGCAGTTTCTGGACGAATGCTGCGAGGTTGGCGACGCTTTCTCCGCGAAATCCGGCGATGTCTACAACGCATACCGCAGTTATTGTGCGCAGGTGGGTGACTATGTTCGCAGTACGACAGATTTCTACACTGCGCTGGAATGCGCCGGTTTTGAAAGGAAACGAAGCAAATCCGCACGGATGCTTTTCGGCCTGCAGCTTAAGTCGGATTTCCTGAATTGAGCATAGGGTGACGGTCGATGACACTCTCTACAGGAACTTCTCCTATAGCCTTAAAAAACAAGTCCTAAGAGAAGTTACTGAAATAACTGTCATCGACTGTCACCACCCACCTAATTCCTGATGGAGGATCACTTATGAGAGAGAAAACGATAGAACAGAAATTGATAAAAGCCGTAAAAAACGCTGGCGGCATCGCACCGAAACTGGTCAGCCCCGGCTTTGACGGAATGCCAGACCGTATGGTGCTGATGCCGGAAGGCAAATTCGGCTTTGTGGAGGTCAAGGCGCCGGGAAAGAAACCGCGACCGCTGCAGGCTGCCAGACACGGACTGCTGCGGCGGCTGGGCTTCAAGGTGTATGTCCTTGATGACCCGGAGCAGATTGGAGGGATAGTGGATGAAATACGAACCGCATGAATACCAGAAATATGCCATCAACTACATCAAGACGCATCCCTTCGCCGCAGTGCTGCTTGATATGGGTCTTGGCAAAACAAGCATCACCCTCACTGCCATAGGCGACCTGCTGTTCGACAGCTTTGAGGTACACCGGGTGCTGGTGATTGCGCCGCTGCGAGTGGCTCGTGATACCTGGAGTGCGGAGCTGCAAAAGTGGGATCATCTCCACAGCCTTAATTATTCGGTGGTGGTCGGCAGTGAAGCAGAACGCAAAGCGGCGCTCCTGCGCAAGGCCGATATCTACATCATCAATCGGGAGAATGTACAGTGGCTCATAGAAAAGAGCGGGATGCCCTTTCACTTCGATATGGTGGTCATTGATGAGCTTTCTTCCTTTAAAAATCACCAGTCCAAGCGGTTCAAGGCTCTGATGCAGATGCGACCCAAAATCAAGCGAGTTATCGGACTGACCGGCACTCCCGTTTCCAACGGCCTAATGGATTTGTGGGCGGAGTTCAAGATTATCGATCTCGGTAAACGCCTCGGCAGATTCATCACGCATTACAGGCAGGAATATTTCGTGCCGGACGCCATGAACGGTCAGATCGTTTACAGCTATCGCCCCAAGCCGGGAGCGGAGCAGGAAATATACCGCAAAATATCGGACATCACGATTTCCATGAAATCAACCGACCACTTGACAATGCCGAAGCTGATCTCCAGCGAATACCGGGTGTATCTAAGTCAGGACGAGTGGGATGCCTATGAGGAAATGAAAAAGCAGTTCATACTGGGCCTGCCCGACGGAGAGATCAGTGCCGCAAACGCCGCTGCGCTTTCCGGCAAGCTGTCCCAGATGGCGAACGGCGCAATTTATGACAATGCCGGAAATACAGTCCTTATCCATGACCGCAAGCTGGATGCACTGGAGGACATCATCGAAGCTGCCAACGGCAAACCTCTTCTGGTGGCGTACTGGTTCAAGCATGATTTGGAGCGGATTATGAAGCGGCTTCATGAGCGGCACATTCCGTTTTCCCGCCTTGATACTTCCGACAGCATCCGAAGGTGGAACAACGGCGAGATCCCCGTGGCGCTTATCCACCCCGCCTCTGCCGGACATGGGCTGAATCTCCAAAGCGGCGGCAGCACCATCGTCTGGTTCGGGCTGACATGGAGTTTGGAACTGTATCAGCAGACAATAGCCCGTCTGTGGCGGCAAGGTCAGACCTCCAAAACCGTGGTGGTGCAGCACATTGTAGCGGATGACACCATTGATGAGCAGATTCTGTGTGCGCTGAAAGCCAAAGATAAAACACAGTCGGCCTTGATAGCTGCAGTCAAGGCAAATCTGAGAATCTGAGACAACAGTTCGACAAATAACGACAATCCGTGCCAATCCGAGGATCTTAAAACATCGGAGGTACGAATATGAACCCCTATCAGGCATTAGCCAACGCCATTGTAGAACTGGCCGTAAAAGACTACAAAAAAGCACTCAAGCAGCATTACCGCTTCCCGGATAACGAGGATTTCGCAGCCGAGGTGAATGCATTGGAGCGTTTCTTCCGTTCCGGCTGGTATGGAACGCTTACCGACCTGGACGGAGAATATCTTATGACGGGTGTTCGCCGTATGGTGCATAAGGAGGTAGCGGCATGACAGCAAAAGAGTATCTCTCGCAGGCGCACCACCTTGACCAGCGCATTGACGCAAAAATCGCCCAGGTCGCATCACTGAATGAACTTGCCACCAAATGCACCGCCACGCTGACAGGTATGCCGAGAAATCCTAACCACGGAGGCTCCACAATGGCAGATGCCGTATGCAAGATCATTGACCTGCAGGAAGAAATCAACAGGGACATCGACCGGCTCGTGGATCTGAAGCGTGAGATTGTAGAGGTTATAAAGTCTGTAGACAATACCGAATATCAGATTCTTTTGGAGAAGCGATATCTGTGTTTCCACACCTGGGAGCAGATTGCTGTGGATATGCACTACAGCGGGAAATGGATACAGAAACTGCACGACCGCGCCTTGGATGTGGTGGCCGATATTCTGAAAGCAAAAAGTGTACACGATAGTTCCGTAGAGTTCCCGCCCTAAATGTAGTATCATTATAATAGCGAAAAAGAATCAAGGACAGCCTCATGGGAGCAATCCCGTGGGGCTTTTCCTATGCCCAAGGAGGTGAAACGATGCCGAAGAAACCGCTGCGACCGTGTTCTCACCCCGGCTGTTCGAACCTCTGTGACGGACAGTTCTGTGAGCAGCACCGCACAGAGGAACGCCGCAAATACGATAAATACGAGCGCAGCGCAGACATCAATAAAAAGTACGGCAGAGCGTGGAAACGCATCCGCGACCGCTATGCGGCGGAGCATCCCCTCTGTGAGATGTGCCTCAAGGAAGGTCGGCTGACCCCGGTACAGGAAGTTCACCACATCCTGCCTGTTTCCAAGGGTGGCACTCACGCAAGGGACAACCTGATGAGCCTCTGTCAGTCCTGCCACACCAAGATCCACCACGACCTTGGCGACCGGTAGGGGGATGAAAATCTTCGGGACCTTTTCGGTCGGGCAACGGCCCGGGGTCACGTGTGCGAAAAAGGCAAAATCAAAAGGGTAATTAAGGGAGGTGAACTCGGATGCCCACAAAATCAAATAACACAGGCGGGCGCGGTGGTGCAAGACCCGGTGCGGGAAGGAAAAAAACCGCAGTCAAGGAGAAAGCCGAAAACGGGAATCCCGGCGGCAGAAAACTTGAAGTGCTGGATATTCCCGAAGTCGAGGGTGTTGCTATGCCGAAGCCCCATGATTTTCTTTCCGCCGAGCAGCGCGACGGCAGCGTCCTGCAGGCACAGGAGATCTACACGTAAACCTGGCAATGGCTCAAAGGTATCGGCTGCGCCGCAAAGGTGTCGCCGCAGCTTTTGGAGCGCTACGCCATGTGTTCCGCCCGTTGGGTGCAGTGCGAGGAAATGACCAACCGTATGGGCTTCCTCTCCAAGCACCCCACCACGGGAAAGCCGATTCCGTCCCCGTTTATCAACATCGGCATCAACTACATGAACCAGGCGGTTCGGCTCTGGAATGAGATATTCCAGATCGTGAAAGAAAACTGCAGCACGGAATACGGCGAGTCTACGCCGCAGGATGACCTTATGGAGCGCCTGCTTCGTGCGAGAAAGGGGTAAAAAAAGCAGCCCTCATTAAGAAGGCTGCGGAATAGTCGAAGGAGCAAACGAGAAATCAATGATTGGCGTTTTCAAGGTTACGGTTGAAAGTTTATAGGTTTTTGCGTAGCGAAACAGTTCCGTGATTTCCGTTAAAAAGTTACTCATATGCACTCTCCTTCCTTTGGTACGTTCTTTCTCGTTTGCTGCTGTCCTTGCGGACCCTTGGTCTGGTGGATCGGGAAGGAGTAGACATCGACCCATTTCAATTATAACAGGATTACGAAAAATTTCAATAGGAAGGTACCCATCATGTTTGAAAAAGTAAATCCGTGCCACCCGGACAAGGTGGCGGACAGAATTGCCGGTGCGCTCGTTGACCTGGCATACAGAAAAGAAAACGATCCCCGCATTGCCGTGGAAGTCCTCATCGGCCATGGCGTTTGCCACATCATTGCGGAAACTTCCGTCATGCTGGACAAGGCAGATGTCACCGCCGCCGTCCACCGCATTGCCGGAAATCTCGCCGTGGACTATGTAGAAGTGCCGCAGGACGGTCACCTCGCCGACAACCAGGCAAACGGCGTCCGCTGCGGAGATAACGGCATTTTCAAGGGAATGCCCATGACCGAGGAGCAGAAAAAGCTCTCGCAGATCGCACGGGACATTTTCTCCGTGTATCCCTATGACGGGAAATATATTCTGGACGGCGACCGTCTCATTCTCTGTCAGAGCAATGCGTCCTCGGATGCGCTCCGAAACCTGTACCCCAATGCGGAGATCAACCCGCTCGGTGACTGGACGGGCGGCACCGATGTGGACACCGGCGCTACCAACCGCAAACTCGGCTCGGATATGGCCGACTCCGTGACAGGAGGTGGTCTGCACGGCAAGGATCTGTCCAAGGCGGATGTGTCCGTCAACATCTACGCTTTCCTCAAAGCCCAGGAAACCGGCAAGCCCGTAACGCTCTGCTGTGCCATTGGTGATGACACCGTAGACGGCAGACCGTATGAGAAAATCGTGGAGATTGCCCGAAACTATATCCGTTCGGTCGGTGGCTTTGAGAAGTTTGCGGAATGGGGGCTGGCCCGATGAAAACAACAACCGAAATGCAGCTTGTCCCCATCACGAAGCTGGTACCGTATGTCAACAATGCCCGGACACACAGCCCGGAGCAGATCAACAAGCTCCGCTCCTCACTGCGTGAGTTTGGCTTCATCAATCCCGTTATTATCGACCGTGACTATGGCGTTATTGCCGGTCACGGTCGTATTCTTGCCGCCAAGGAGGAAGGCATTTCTGAGGTGCCGTGCGTCTTTGCCGACCACCTTACGGAAGTCCAAAAGAAGGCCTACATCATCGCCGACAACCGCATGGCAATGGACGCAGGCTGGGATGAAGAACTTCTGCGTGTGGAGATTGAGTCCTTGCAGGCGGCAGACTTCGACCCGCTCCTCACAGGTTTTGACGAAAAAGAGCTGTCAAAGCTGTTTGACGATGGAATCGAAGCCAAAGAGGACGATTTCGATGTGGATGCCGAGCTGCAAAAGCCTACCTTCACGAAGCCCGGCGACATCTGGACGCTGGGGCGGCATCAGCTTATCTGCGGCGACAGTACCAAGGGGGAAACCTACACCGCTCTCATGGACGGCCGCAAAGCAAACCTCGTCATCACCGACCCGCCCTACAATGTGAACTACGAGGGCAGCGCCGGGAAAATCAAGAACGACAACATGGCATCGGAGAAGTTTTTCGACTTCCTCTTCGATGCCTTTTCCAATATGGAGAAGGTCATGGCGGACGATGCCTCCATCTATGTGTTCCACGCCGACACCGAGGGGCTGAACTTCCGAAAGGCGTTTGATGCCGCAGGGTTCTACCTCTCCGGCTGCTGTATCTGGAAGAAGCAGTCGCTGGTACTGGGACGCTCTCCGTATCAGTGGCAGCACGAGCCGTGCCTCTACGGCTGGAAGAAGAAAGGCAAGCACCAGTGGTACACAGGGCGCAAAGAGTCCACCATCTGGGAGTTCGACAAGCCCAAGAAAAACGGCGACCATCCTACCATGAAGCCGATCCCGCTTCTGGCCTATCCCATTCAGAACAGCTCTATGGCAAACTCCGTGGTGCTCGACCCCTTCGGCGGCTCCGGTTCTACGCTCATTGCCTGTGAGCAGACCGACCGCATCTGCTATACCATCGAACTGGATGAGAAGTTCTGCGACGTCATCGTAAAACGGTACATCGAGCAGGTCGGCTCGGATGAAAAGGTCAGCGTTCTGCGGGATGGGAAAGTACTGCCCTTCACTGAGGTGGCAAATACCGCACCGGAGGTGTGAGCGTGAAAGAGCAATATCACCTTGTTTCCTTTTCCGGCGGCAAGGACTCAACCGCCATGCTTCTTGGGATGCTGGAGCGCGACATGAAAATTGACTGCATTCTTTTCTGTGATACAGGGCTTGAATTTCCTGCTATGTATGATCATATCGCAAAGGTTGAAAAGGACATAGGTCGGAGAATTACCAGCGTCAGAGCCGAGCATACCTATGAGGAACTCATGTTTGATGTTCCGGTACGGCGTAGTGCAGATTCGCCTGTCGTCCGGCAATACGGAGTGCAATTGAATGGCTACGGATGGCCTGGCCCTCGGCAGCGGTGGTGTACCACACGGCTCAAGGCGATGCCGCGAGAGCGTTTTCTGAGGGAACTGCGGAAACAGTATAAGGTCATTGAATATGTCGGCATTGCCGCCGATGAGCAATATCGCCTGGAACGAGCGAACAATCAGAATCCCAACCACCGACACCCGTTGGTAGATTGGGGCTGGACGGAGCGCGACTGCCTGCGGTATTGCTATGAGCGTGGATATGATTGGGATGGCCTGTATGAGCATTTCAAGCGCGTGTCCTGCTGGTGCTGTCCGCTGCAATCGTTGACGGAGCTGCGGGAGCTGCATCAGCACTTTCCAGGGCTTTGGGAGCAACTGAAAACATGGGATAAACGAACCTGGCGAAACTTCCGTGCCGACTACAGCGTGGAGAATTTGGAGGTTCGTTTTTTGCTGGAGCGCGAGTGGACGGCTGCCGGAAAGTCTATCCGAAGCAGAGCGTTCTACACTGCGCTGAGAGAACGATTGGAGGCATCCAGATGAAAACTGAAAAGCCTTTGACCCTCGGAAGCCTGTTTGACGGCTCCGGGGGCTTTCCTTTGGGCGGACTGCTTGCCGGTATCACTCCCGTGTGGGCTTCGGAGATCGAGCCGTTTCCCATTCGGGTGACCACCAAGCGTCTGCCTTTTATGAAGCACTACGGGAACATCTCCGCTATGGACGGCGGCAGAATCGAACCCGTGGACATTATCACTTTCGGCAGCCCATGCCAGGACATGAGCGTGGCAGGCCGAAGAGACGGTCTGGACGGTTCCCGTTCCAGTCTTTTTTATGAAGCCGTCCGTATTATCAAAGAAATGAGGTATGCCACAGATGGCAAATATCCAAAATGGATCTGCTGGGAGAATGTCCCCGGCGCCTTCTCCTCGAACAAGGGCGAGGACTTCAAAGCCGTCCTCGAAGCGGTCATCGGCATCGCCGAGCCGAATGCCGAGGTACCTATGCCTGAAAAGGCACGATGGCCCTACGCCGACCTATACATGGGAGATGGATGGAGCGTTGCGTACCGAACTCTTGACGCACAATACTGGGGAGTTCCCCAGCGAAGACGCCGCATCTACCTTGTCGCAGATCTTGCAGGCGGAAGTGCCGGAAAAATATTATTTGAGTCAGAAGGCCTGTCTGGGTATTCTGCGGAGGGCTTCCGCTCGTGGCAAAGAGCTGCCGGAAGTTCTACGCCTTGCGCTGGAGCGACAGGCTTCGATGGATACAACGGCAATCTGACGGACGACACTTCCGCCACCCTCGGCGTAAACTGCGGAATGAGTACCGGTCGTAACGGCATTGTTTTGAATGACCAGGGCGGCAGCCGCATGGAAGTTTCCGAGGATGTTGCGGCAACGCTCCGAGCAGAAAATCACGGGCATCCGCCCTGCGTGATGGAGTCGGCAGGATTTTGCACCGAGCATTCTGCCAAGAGCCGCACCATCGGCTATGAGGAAGAGTGTTCACCCACGCTCCGTGCAGGCGTTGTTCCTGCGGCGGTGGCACTGGAAAACCATCCAACCGACAGTAGGGTCAAACTTTCCGAGGACGGCAATGTGCAGACGCTGACTTCCCGCATGGGTACAGGTGGCAACAATGTGCCGCTTGTGATGAAGATCCGCTCCGGCTGTGAAGGTGGCGGCAAGGGACCGCTCATCCAGGAAAACAAGTCCGCCACCTTGTCCTGCAACAACGACCAGACGCTGTTCGAGCCTTGCGGCTGGGACGGCGGACAGGTTTCTCCGACCCTCACCAAGCAGAATGCCGGAGGAAATCAGCGTATGCCGGACAAGGACAACTTCACCTGCGTCCTTCAGCCCTTCGGGATCTCCTCCAAGGACTCCAATGCCATGAAGTCGGATAATCCCCACAGCGGCATCTACGAAGCCGAAACCGCACGGACGCTGGACGGCAACGGCGGCAACCCCTCCTGCAATCAGGGCGGCATCGCCGTGGTTGCTTTCACGCAAAATCAGCGGGATGAAGTTCGTGACCTGGGCGACCGCTCCGCTGTGGTGTGCGCCAACGCAGGGACGAAACAGCAGACCTATGTGCTGCAAGGCTCCATGATCGGCCGTGAGGACAAGAACGGTCCCCAGGGCGACGGCATCAACGAGGATGTCAGCTTTACCTTAAATACCGTTGACCGCCATGCCGTTTATGCCATGACCACGGGCAGCTTCACCCAGGTTTCCGAAGATAAGGCTCCTACCGTCCTTGCCCGTGACTACAAAGACCCCACCGCCGTTTGCTACGGCATCGGCAGAGACACCTTCAACCAGGGGCAGAACGCCAAGTTCGCTCCGACCTTTGAAAAGGAGCTTCAGCCGACACTGGTGGCAAAAGGACCAGGCGCTATCCAAAGCGGATACACCGTCCGCCGTTTGACACCCACCGAGTGCGCCAGACTCCAAGGCTTCCCAGACAACTGGTGTGCCGACCTCGGTACGGAAAAACCGTCCGATGAGGAAATGTACTTTTGGCACAAGGTATTCAAGACCTATTCCGAAGTGACCGGCTGCAAAATGAAATCCGACAAGCAGGTCGCAAAGTGGCTGAAAGATCCGTATTCCGACAGTGCGGAATATAAGATGTGGGGCAACGGCGTGGCACTCCCGTGCGTATGGTTCGTTCTGTGCGGGACCGTGTGGTATGCACAGTCCGGCGGCGATAATGCGCCGATATAATCTATACAGGAAATGTGCAGATATAGCTGGATAAGTGCCCAGCCTGACGGTAATATGTGACTACCATAAAACAAGGAGGTCACGAACATGACGATTACAATCCATGCACATGGCGCAGAGCGCAAGCGGCTGGTGCAGACCATCTCCGACTGGCTCGGTGTCCCCGCAAAGTACTGTGGCGCACCCACATTCAACTATGAGGTGGATTACTTCACCATCGACCGAAACGGCAGCCTTTCCTTTGATGACCGTACCGACAGTGAGGTCATTGAACGCCTGCTGCAGCACATCTACGATGAGGGCTTTGACATCGACCAGAGCCACACTGATGACGGGGACGAGCCTTGCGCCGTCTGCATTTCCATGCCGAGGAGTCTGTTCACCGACAGCAATCTGGAAAACCTCAAGGCACTCATTGCCGCCAAGGGTGGTCTTATCAAGAAAGCCCTCGGAGTCGCTGACCTGCCACTGGAAATCACGGACACGAAGGTTTCCTTCCCTTGGTTCCCAGCAACACCTACTCCGGAGGAACTGAAAGCCTACGATACCTTCATCTGCAAGCTGTGCGAACTGGCACGGACGCAAAAGCGAGTTTCTGCCACCGAAAAGCCCACCGACAATGAGAAGTACGCATTCCGCTGCTTTCTGCTGCGGCTGGGCTTCATCGGCGCTGAGTACAAAGAGGCAAGAAAAATCCTGCTCCGCAACCTGACAGGCAGTTCCGCTTTTAGGAGCGGCCAGTCAAAGGAGGCTGAACCATGCGAATGATCTCAAAAGAAGCCTTACAAGCCCTCCGTGGGCGGTTTCCGAAGGGCACACGGGTCGAGCTCGTGAAGATGGACGATCCCCAGGCGCCGCCCATCGGCACAAAGGGCACTGTACTGGGTGTGGACGACATCGGCTCCATCATGGTCGCTTGGGATAACGGCTGTGGCTTAAGCGTTGCCTACGGCGAGGATATCTGCCGGAGGTGCGACCATGACTGAGAAAATCCGTCAGCAGATTTTTGCCGTCCGCGCAACGGGCAGAACGAATATGTTTGACATCCATGTCGTTCTGCGTATTGCCCATGAAATGCAGTTCTATGAGTTGGTAATTTTTCTGGAGGAGCATCGCTCAGAATATGTGCGTTTCATTCTGACCGGCGAGATGTAAAATCTGTAAGATACACAGTTTCCCGCCCCAAAGATCGTGTAGTTTATATCTCCGAAATGACTGGATATATCCTCTAATTGACGGTAATATACAGTCACAACAAAACAAACGGAGGTACACGGTTATGTGGAAAGAAAGCAGCATCAAGGTAAACGGCGAGGTTTTTCACTACTGGATGAAGCAGTACGACAAAGGTTCTGAGTGGGGCATCGACGGCGGACGCATTTCCAAGCTAATGTTCAAGCGGGACGGATACATTGTCTGCAACTACGACAGAGGCTGGGACATTGAGCCCACCGATGAGAACACGCAGCTTGCGCTGGAGCTTCTGCTCCACAGCGAGAACTGGTAAAAAACCGAAATTTCAAAGCAACGGCTCCGAAAGGGGCTGCTGCTCGTTGTACGGAAGGTCGCACCGATTTCGGTGGCGGCTATTTTTATTGCTCTGCCGGAGGGGGTGAGAAATTGCGAAAGCTGAAAAACTACAAGCCGACAAGGTTCATGGAGAAAACCTCCCGCTACGATGTGGACGCAGCGGATTATGCCGTGATGTTCATCGAGAGCCTCTGCCATACCAAGGGCACCTGGGCGAGAAAGCCCTTTGAGCTGATTGACTGGCAGGAGCAGATTATCCGGGACATTTTCGGTGTCCTCAAGCCCAACGGCTATCGGCAGTTCAACACCGCCTACATCGAGATCCCCAAGAAGCAAGGCAAATCGGAACTTGCCGCTGCCGTGGCGCTTCTGCTCACCTGCGGTGACGGAGAGGAACGCGCCGAGGTCTACGGCTGTGCCGCCGACCGTCAGCAAGCATCCATCGTTTTCAATGTGGCGGCTGACATGGTGCGGATGTGTCCTGCGCTCTCCAAGCGGGTCAAGATACTGGATTCCCAGAAGCGGCTCATTTATCAGCCAACGGGTAGTATCTACCAGGTGCTCTCCGCCGATGTCGGCAACAAACACGGCTTCAATACACACGGTGTGGTATTCGACGAGCTGCACACCCAGCCCAACCGCAAACTCTTTGATGTCATGACCAAAGGCTCCGGCGATGCCCGAATGCAGCCGCTATATTTCCTCATTACCACGGCCGGCAATGATACGAAGTCCATCTGCTATGAGATTCACCAGAAAGCAAAGGACATCATCGAGGGTCGAAAGATCGACCACACCTTCTATCCCGTTATCTACGGTGCGGAGGAATCGGATGATTGGACGGACCCGATGGTTTGGAAGAAAGCCAATCCGTCCCTCGGCATCACGGTGGGCATCGACAAGGTAAAGGATGCCTGCGAATCTGCCAAGCAGAACCCCGGCGAGGAGAACTCCTTCCGACAGCTGAGACTCAACCAATGGGTCAAACAGGCGGTACGCTGGATGCCGATGGACAAGTGGGACAAATGCGAGTTCGCTGTCTGCGAGGATGATCTGGAAGGTCGCGTCTGCTACGGCGGTCTGGACTTGTCCTCCACAACGGATATTACAGCATTCGTTCTGGTGTTCCCGCCGGAAGATGAGAACGACAAATACATCATCCTTCCGTACTTCTGGATACCGGAGGACAACCTCGACCTCCGAGTCCGGCGTGACCATGTGCCATACGATGTGTGGGAGCGGCAGGGCTTTTTACAGACCACGGAAGGCAATGTCGTTCACTATGGCTACATCGAGAAATTCATCGAAAGCCTGGGTGAGCGTTTTAATATTCGAGAAATTGCCTTCGACCGTTGGGGCGCTGTGCAGATGGTGCAGAATCTTGAGGGCATGGGCTTCACGGTCGTTCCTTTCGGACAGGGCTTCAAGGATATGTCCCCGCCCACTAAGGAACTGATGAAACTGGTGCTGGAACAGCGCATTGCCCACGGCGGGCATCCGGTTCTCCGCTGGATGATGGACAACATCTTCATCCGCACCGACCCGGCAGGCAACATCAAGCCGGACAAGGAAAAATCCACAGAGAAAATCGATGGTGCTGTGGCAACGATTATGGCACTTGACCGCGCTATCCGCTGCGGCTGTGGCAACGATTATGGCACTTGACCGCGCTATCCGCTGCGGCAACGATAATGGTGCTTCGGTTTATGATAACCGAGGCATTTTGTTTATATGAAGGGAGTTTTACTATGGGTATCTTTTCAGGGCTGTTCAAATCCAGGGACAAGCCTCAAAACCGCACGACGGGCAGCAACTACGCCTTTTTCTTCGGCGGTACTACTTCCGGTAAAGCGGTGACGGAACGCTCCGCCATGCAGATGACCGCCGTGTATTCCTGCGTTCGAATTCTATCGGAGGCTGTCGCGGGGCTGCCGCTGCACCTATACAAATACACGGACAGCGGCGGCAAGGCAATGGCGCTCGACCATCCGCTCTACCGCTTGCTCCACGATGAGCCGAACCCGGAGATGAGTTCTTTCGTGTTCCGGGAAACACTCATGACACATCTGCTCCTCTGGGGTAATGCCTATGCGCAGATCATCCGAAACGGAAAGAACGAGATCGTTGCCCTGTACCCTTTGATGCCGAACAAGATGTCGGTGGACAGAGACGAAAACGGTCGGCTGTACTACACCTATTACCGTGGCACAGACGAGGCTATCAAGAACAAGGAGTTCGCCGTAACGCTTCAGCCCTCGGATGTGCTGCATATCCCCGGCTTGGGTTTTGACGGTCTGGTGGGCTATAGTCCCATTGCAATGGCGAAGAATGCCATTGGCATGGCGATTGCCTGTGAGGAGTATGGCGCGAAATTCTTCGCCAACGGTGCCGCACCGGGTGGCGTGCTGGAACACCCCGGCACCATCAAAGACCCGCAGCGTGTGCGGGAGAGCTGGCAGTCTACCTTCGGCGGCAGCGGCAATGCGAACAAAATCGCTGTGCTGGAGGAAGGCATGAAATACACGCCCATCGGTATCTCGCCGGAGCAGGCGCAGTTCCTCGAAACACGAAAATTTCAAATCAATGAGATCGCTCGAATTTTCCGAGTCCCGCCCCACATGGTGGGCGACCTGGAAAAGTCGAGCTTTTCTAATATTGAGCAGCAGTCCCTGGAGTTCGTGAAATACACCCTTGACCCCTGGGTCATCCGCTGGGAGCAGTCCATTCAGCGATCACTCCTTTCGCGGGACGAAAAAGCCGTGTATTTCGTGAAGTTCAATCTGGAAGGCTTGCTTCGCGGCGATTACCAAAGCCGCATGAACGGGTACGCCATCGGGCGGCAGAACGGCTGGATGTCCGCCAACGACATCCGAGAGTTGGAAAACCTCGACCGTATCCCGGCAGAGGATGGCGGCGATTTGTACCTCATTAACGGCAATATGCTCCCGCTGAAAAATGCCGGGGCTTTTGCAAATACACCTACCGATGACGGAAAGGAGGAAAAATCCGATGAAGAAATTCTGGAATTGGAAGACCCGAACGGTGACCAATCAGGAGACGCAGGAACAGATACAGGAAAGAACCCTGTTCCTGAACGGGACCATCGCCGAGGAAAGCTGGTTTGACGATGATGTCACCCCGCAGCTTTTCAAGGACGAGCTCATGTCCGGCAGCGGAAATATTACCGTGTGGATCAACTCTCCCGGCGGCGACTGCGTGGCTGCAGCGCAAATCTACAATATGCTCATGGACTACAAGGGTGATGTGACCGTGAAAATCGATGGCATTGCGGCATCCGCAGCATCCGTCATCGCTATGGCAGGCACGAAGGTGCTGGTGTCCCCGGTGTCCATGCTTATGATCCACAACCCCATGACAGCGGCATTCGGCAATTCGGACGAGATGCAGAAAGCTATCGAGATGCTCTCAAGCGTTAAGGATTCCATCATCAATGCCTATGAGATCAAGACGGGGCTGTCCCGTGTCAAGCTCTCGCACCTCATGGATGCCGAAACTTGGATGGACGCAAACAAGGCTGTGGAACTCGGCTTTGCGGACGAAATCATGCAGAGAAACTCGGAATCCGAAGAGGTACCCACGCCTGCCGTTTCCATGCTGTATTCCAAGGCGAATGTGGTGAACTCTCTCATGGAGAAGATCGCCGCAAAATGCGCCATCACCCCGAAATCCAACCGTACACAAAAAGCCGATGACCTTATGGAGCGGCTCAATCTCATTAAAAACTGGAGGTAATTCAATATGACTATCAACGAACTGCGTGAAAAGCGCAACAAGGCTTGGAACGCTGCAAAGGCATTTGTGGAAACCAAGCGCGACAAGGACGGCCTTCTTTCCGAAGAGGATGCCAAGACCTATGCTCAGATGGAAGAGAAGGTGCAGGACTACGGTGCCGAAATTGAGCGCATGGAAGCCATGTCCGCAATGGAAGCACAGCTGAATAAGCCCACTTCTTCTCCCATTACTGAGAAGCCCATGAACGGCAAGTCCACCGCTGACGAGAAGCCCAAGACCGGCCGTGCTTCCGATGCCTACCGCACCGGAATGCTTACCGCCCTTCGCAGCAACTTCCACCAGGTGAGCGATGTCCTTCGCGAGGGTGTTGACGCTGACGGCGGCTACCTCGTACCCGAGGAGTATGATTCCCGCCTCATTCAGACGCTTTCCGAGGAAAACATCATGCGAAAGCTCGGTCACACCATCACCACATCCGGTGAGCATAAAATCAACATTGCAGCGACTGCGCCTGCCGCTGCGTGGATTGAGGAAGGCGGTGCACTCTCTTTCGGTGACGCAACCTTTGCACAGATCCTTCTGGACGCGCACAAGCTCCATGTTGCCATCAAGGTGACCGAGGAACTGCTCTACGACAATGCGTTCAAGCTGGAGGATTACATTCTCACCGAGTTCGGCAAGGCACTTGCCAATGCCGAGGAGGACGCATTCCTCAACGGTACCGGTGTCGGTCAGCCCCTCGGTCTGTTTGCGGAGACCGGCGGCGGTCATGTGGCAGAAACGCTTACTGCGGCACTCAAGAGCGATGACCTCATCACCCTCATCCATGCGCTGAAGCGTCCCTACCGCAAGTCTGCCTCTTTCATCATGAACGACAAGACTATCGCGCAGATCCGCAAGCTGAAGGACAACAACGGTGCGTATATCTGGCAGCCTTCCTATCAGGCAGGCGAACCGGACCGCATTCTCGGCTACACGGTTCACACCTCTGCGTATGCTCCGGAGAATGCTATCGCTTTCGGCGATTACAGCTACTACAACATCGGCGACCGCGGCACCCGTTCCTTCAAGCAGCTCAACGAGCTGTTCGCGGGCAACGGTATGATCGGTTTCGTGGCTAAAGAGCGTGTGGACGGCAAACTTATTCTCCCCGAAGCCGTTCAGATCCTCAAGTTGAAAACCGAATAAGGAAGGAGGCGGCGGTGATGGACGAGCTTCTTTCCAAAGTGAAAGCCAACCTCATACTGGAACACACGGCGGATGATGCCTTGCTGAAAAGCTACATCACCGCCGCTGTTTCTTACGCCGAAAGCTACCAGCACATCCCGGAGGGCTATTACACGGAGAACCCCATGCCTCCCACCACAGAGCAAGCCGTCATCATGCTGTCGTCCCACTTCTACGAAAGCCGGGACGGCAGCACGGGCGGCTTCTTTGCGGATAACACCGGCGCGGCACAGCAGGTGTGGAACACGGTCAATCTGCTGCTACGCTTGGATAGGCGGTGGCAGGTATGAGTTTCGGAAAGATGAACGGCTTTGCCGACATCGTGGAAACCCGCCAAGTCAAGGACAGCGAGGGCTTCACCCATTCCGAGGATGAAGTCCTCGCTTCCGTCCGTGTGTACCGGGAAGGTCGGCACGGCTCTCAGCGTTGGGCAAACCTCGCTTCGTTCAGTGAAGCGACCGACCTGTTCCGCTTTCGGTGTATTCCTGGGCTGACGGTCACTACCGATCATTTTCTCATTTGTGACGGAGAGCGATTTAATATCATCTCTGTTGAAAATGTAAAGGGTCGTGGGATGTACATCGAGGTTTTAACGAAAAGGAGTGAACCCACCATTGGCAAAAGCTGAAATGAAAATGCCAGAGGATTTCCTGCTGAAGATCTCCAAGCTCGGCAGCAACTTTGACGGTGTGGCAGATACCGTCCTGCAGGCAGGCGGCGAGGTCGTGCTAAAGAGAGTCAAGAGCAATCTTTCCTCCGTTATCGGCAGAGGGACAAAGTTCAAATCCCGCGCCACGGGCGAACTGGAAGGCTCACTCGGCCTTTCTCCCTCCAAGCTGAACCGGGACGGCAACCACGACATCAAGGTCGGTTTCGCAGAACCCCGCTCGGACGGCAGCAGCAATGCCAAGCTGGCCAACATCATCGAATACGGCAAGCACGGTCAGCCTGCAAAGCCGTTTCTGAAGCCTGCGAAAACGGCATCCCGGCAGGAATGCATCGATGCCATGACCAAGGCACTGGATGAGGAGGTGGAAAAGCTGTGAGCCTGCTATCCGATTTGCAAACCATCGCCGAGCATTGCGGTGTTCCAGTGGAAACGGGTGTGTTCTCCGGCAAAGCACCGGACACCTATCTGGTCATCACGCCGCTGTCGGACAACTTCGAGCTTCACGCCGACAACGCCCCAGGCTGCGAAACGCAGGAGGCACGGCTGTCCCTCTTCACAAAGGGCAGCTACACCAAACTGAAAAATGCACTCGTCCGTGCCTTGCTGGGTGCAGATTTTTATATTACCGACCGCCGGTACATCGGCTTTGAGACCGAGACCGGCTACCATCACTACGCCATTGACGTGGCGCAAATCTACGTTTTGGAGGAATAAGTTATGGCTACCATCGGTCTTGACAGACTGTATTACGCAAAAATCACCGAGAACGAT
This sequence comes from Pseudoruminococcus massiliensis, assembly GCF_900291955.1. Taxonomy (GTDB): domain Bacteria; phylum Bacillota; class Clostridia; order Oscillospirales; family Acutalibacteraceae; genus Pseudoruminococcus; species Pseudoruminococcus massiliensis. Next base: position 40,871 of record NZ_OLMR01000003.1, read on the forward strand.
GCCGGTGAGGAAACCTACGGTACGCCGTCCCAGCTTGCGAAAGCCATCTCCGCCGACCTTTCGGTGGAATTGGCTGAAGCTACGCTCTACGCCGACGACGGTGCTTCGGAGATTGTGAAGGAATTCAAGTCCGGCACACTCTCCCTCGGCATTGACGATATCGGCTCTACGGCGGCATCCGACCTCACGGGTGCAACCATCGACAAAAACAAGGTGCTGATTTCCGCATCTGAGGACGGCGGCGACCCTGTGGCGGTGGGCTTCCGCGCCAAGAAGTCCAACGGCAAGTACAAGTATTACTGGCTGTACCGAGTGAAATTCGGTATTCCGGCGACGAACCTTGCCACCAAGGGCGACAGCATTACTTTCTCTACGCCGACCATTGAAGGCACCATTCTGCGCCGCAACAAGGCAGACGCAGGCGGCAAGCACCCGTGGAAAGCGGAGGCACTGGAGGGCGATGTGACCGCTGCGACTATCACGAACTGGTATAAGGAAGTCTATGAGCCGACCTATACCACGGCACCCGAAAAACAGGGTTAACGGAGGTAACGCACAATGGATAACGAAAGAACCGCAGTCATCACCATCGGTGACGAGGAATACACACTCCTGCTTACCACCAAGGCTACCAAGGTGATCGCCGGTCGCTACGGCGGACTGGAAAACCTCGGCGAGAAGCTGATGAAGTCCGAGAACTTTGAAATGGCCATCGGAGAGATTGTGTGGCTTATCACGCTTCTGGCGAATCAGAGTATTCTTGTCCACAACCTCAAGGATAAAGAGCATCCCAAGGAGCTGCTCACGGAGGATGTGGTGGAGCTTCTGACCACGCCGCTCGATCTTGCCGGATACAAAACCGCCATTACGGAAGCTCTCTATAAGGGCACCAAGCGGAATGTGGAAAGCGAGAAAGACTCAAAAAACGCACAAGTCGGGTAACGGTTTCCGATGCGGAACTGTTTACCCGGCTTCTTTATTACGGCCTTGCCCACCTTCATCTCAGCCAGGATGAGGTGTGGCTGATGCCGTTTGGATTGCTTTTGGACTTATGGGAGTGTCACAAGCAGTATAACGGACAGGCTGTTCCTGCTCACGAACACTACATTGACGATATTATCCCGGACGGCATTTAAGGAGGTGACGGTACATGGCAGATAGTTTCGGACTGAAGATCGGCCTTGAGGGAGAAAAGGAGTTCAAAAAGGCACTGGCGGATATCAACCAATCCTTCAAGGTGCTCGGCTCCGAAATGAAGCTCGCCACCTCTCAGTTCGATAAGAACGATAAATCCGTGGAGGCACTCGCCGCACGGAACAAGGTGCTGCGAAAAGAGATCGATGAGCAGACAACAAAAATCGACACCCTTCGCAAGGCTCTGCAGAATGCCGCCACCTCTTTCGGAGAGAACGACCGCCGCACCCAGAACTGGCAGATCCAACTCAACAATGCCGAAGCCGCCCTCAACGATATGAACCGTGAGCTGGACGAGAACGAGAAAGCCATCAAGGAGGGCGGCAAGGCTGCGGAGGAATCCGGCAGTAAGTTTGAAGGCTTCGGCAAGGTTCTCAAAACCGTAGGTGTGGCACTCGGTGCCGTGGCTGTTGCCGCAGGAGCCGCCGCCGTGAAGCTCGGCAAAGAAGTCATCGCCGCCTATGCGGACTATGAGCAGCTGGTCGGCGGTGTTGACACTCTGTTCAAGGGGTCCTCGCAGGAGATCCAGCGGTACGCCGCCAACGCATACAAAACGGCAGGGCTTTCTGCCAACGAGTACATGGAAACGGTCACGGGCTTCTCCGCAAGCCTCATCCAGTCTCTCGGCGGTGATACCGAGAAAGCCGCAAAGTATGCGGATATGGCAATTACGGATATGTCCGATAACGCCAACAAGATGGGTACGGATATGTCCTCCATTCAGAATGCCTACCAGGGTTTTGCCAAGCAGAACTACACGATGCTCGACAACCTCAAACTGGGCTACGGCGGCACAAAGCAGGAAATGGAGCGACTGCTTGCCGATGCGGAGAAGATATCCGGCGTCAAGTACGACATCTCCTCCTACGCAGATGTGGTGGAAGCCATCCATGTCATGCAGGAGAGCATGGACATTGCCGGTACGACCGCAAAAGAAGCGGAAGCCACCATTTCCGGCTCTGTCAATGCGTTGAAATCCGCCGTCTCGAACCTCATTGTAGGCTTTGGTGATGCGGACGCTGACATGGAGCTGCTGTGCAACAACATGGTGGATGCCTTCAAGACCGTGGTGGCGAACATCACCCCGGTTATTGAGAACATCGTGGCGGCGCTGGATGCCCTGCTGACGGCTGTGGGTGAACTGCTGCCCACACTGCTGGAAGCAGTCACCGAACTGTTCTCGCAGGTGCTGGAAACGCTGCTTTCTTTGCTTCCGCAGCTTATCCCGGCGGCGGTGTCCGCGCTCATGACCATCGTGAATACGCTGATCGAGAATCTGCCCCTGCTTATTGAGGCTGCGGTTCAGCTGGTGTCTACACTGGTGACAGGCATTGCGGATGCACTGCCCACGCTCATCCCGGCGGCGGTGCAGGCTATCGTTACCATCGTACAAGGTCTGGTGGACAGTCTGCCGATGCTTCTGGATGCCGCGCTGCAGCTTATCACAGGACTGGCGCAAGGACTTCTCGATGCGCTGCCCGTACTGATCGCCGCCCTGCCGGAAATCATCAACGGTATCATTACCTTTCTGCTGGATTCCATCCCGCAGATCATTGAAACGGGCATTCAACTTCTGACCTCGCTGGTGACTGCCTTGCCGGATATCATTATGGCAATCGTGGAAGCTATCCCGAAAATCATAGACGGCATTATTACCGCCGTGCTTAACGCCATTCCGCAAATCATCCAAGCGGGCATCGACCTGCTGATCTCGCTGATACAGGCTTTACCGCAGATCATCACGACCATCGTGCAGGCCATTCCGCAGATCATCTCCGGCATTGTCAATGCACTGGTCGGGAACATCGATAAGATCATCATGGCAGGCGTTCAGTTGTTCGTTGCGCTGATTGAAAACCTGCCCACCATCATCGTGGAAATCGTCAAGGCCGTGCCGCAGATCATTGCGGGCATCGTGAAAGCCTTCGGCTCTCTGATGTATAAGATCGTAGAAATCGGCGGCAACATCGTCAAGGGACTGTGGAGCGGTATTACCCAGCTTGCCTCGTGGCTGTGGGACAAGGTGTCCGGGTGGATCTCTTCCATCTGGGACGGCATCTGCGATTTCTTCGGTATCCATTCGCCCTCGAAGGAGATGGCATGGGTCGGTGAAATGCTGGTCAAGGGTCTTGCAGGCTCCATTGACGACAACGGCGATGAAGCGGTCAAAGCCGCAGAAGGAATGGCCGAGGACATCAACGGCGTCATGGGCGACCTTGCCCACGATATGCAGACGGCTTTGCCTATCGACTTTGATGTGAACGGCTCGATCCGTTCTGCGGTGGACGGCGTGGTCGGCAAGGCGGCGTCCGCTTTCACTATCGCTCTGAACATCGCCACCTTCAACAATTACAGCAGCGAGGACATCCGTCAGCTCACCTCCGAAGTCATGGAAACGGCAAACCAGTTTGCCCAGCGGAAAGGAGTGGTATTCGCATGACCTATTTTACCTACAACGGCCGCAGTTCCGCTGATTTCGGTCTGCATATCGAGAAGAAGGACGTGTTCTCCGCACCGGAATACGATGCGGAGTTCATTTCCATTCCCGGCAGGAGCGGTGACATCATCAATCCGAACCGCCGCTTTGCCAACATCAAAGTGACCTACACGGTGTTCCTCGCACGGAAGAATATAGCCGCACTTGCCGCTGTCCTGCGGGACATCAAGGGCTGGCTGTACTCCGAGCCGGACAGATACCACGAACTCACCGACTCCTACGATGCGGAGTATTTCCGTTACGGAGTCATATCCGGCAATCTGGATATTGAGGAGCAACTGAATAAAATCGGCTGCTTCACCGTGACCTTCAACTGCAAGCCTTTCAAATACAGCTTTGCGGGACAGCAGACGGTGTCGGCTGACGCTTCCGAACTGACGATTACCAATCCGACCGCTTTTGAGAGCCGACCATATATGAAAATCTATGGTAGCGGTCTGATTCGGCTCATGGTTCAGCCGGAAGGCGAAGGTGCGAGCCTGTGGACGATTTCAGAGGTCGATGAGTGCATCGAAATCGACAGCGAACTCATGAATTGCTTTAAGGATACCACCCTCAAAAACGATACCGTTACCGGCGACGGCTTTCCTATGCTCAAGCCGGGAACGACCACCATCGCCTGTGCAGGAAATGTGCAGCGGATCGAGGTCATTCCGAGGTGGTGCTGTTTGTAAGGTCGTTCCCGATTGTAAGCGGTAGAAAAATTCAAAAAAGTATGGTATAATGTTTTTAAATGAGAACGACAAGTCGGAATTTACCTCTATCCAAACATACAAGCTCTTGACAATAAAGCTCCTATATAGTATAATTTGATAAACTACTATATAGGAGCTTTTTCATGAAAACAAATGGAGGATTTCTTGTCACCAAAATAAAACAGCTTGGGGACCGGATTTTTGAGAAGATTCTCAGCGAAAAGAATATTGATGCGTTCAATGGAGCCCAGGGGCGCATTCTTTATGTGCTGTGGCAGGAGGATGGAATCTCGATCAGGTCACTCTCGGTCAAATGCGGATTAGCGATAACATCTCTTACGACGATGCTGGAAAGAATGGAACATCAAGGACTGATAAGCCGTGTTCAGTCTGAAACGGACAAAAGGAAAACACTCCTGTTTCTGACTGAGAAAGCACATGCCTTAAAGGGCGAGTACGATTCTGTATCTGATGAGATGGGCAGCATTTACTACAAGGGTTTTTCAGAGGAAGAAATTACCCGGTTTGAGGAATGCCTCGACCGCATCAGAAAGAATCTTGAGGAGTGGCAGAAGTCATGAGTATTTGTATCAAAGATCAGATTCAGAACATGAATCTCGTCATCGGCTGCACAGTGGGTTGTGCATATTGCTATGCCCGCAACAATGTGAAACGCTGGCATATGATCGATGACTTCGCTGATCCTAAGTTCTTTCCGGGTAAGCTCAAGATGATGGAAAAGAAACGTCCGCAAAACTTTCTTCTTACCGGCATGAGCGATCTCTCCGGATGGAAGCCGGAATGGAGAGACGAGGTATTTGCAAAGATCCGTGAAAATCCACAGCATCAGTTCTTGTTTCTTACCAAGCGCCCCGATCTGCTGGATTTTGATACCGATCTGGAAAACGCATGGTTTGGCGTTACGGTGACGAGGAAAGCCGAACTGTGGCGTATCGACGCCCTTCGGAAAAACATCAGAGCAAAGCATTACCATGTTACCTTTGAACCGTTATTCGACGATCCCGGTACAGTTGACCTTTCCGGAATCAACTGGATCGTTGTCGGCACTATGACCGGGGCTCAGAGCAGGAAGATTCATACGGAGCCGGAATGGGCATGGTCTCTGACGGATCAGGCACACGCACTCGGCATTCCGGTGTTTATGAAGGAAGACCTTGTCCCTATCATAGGGGATGAAAATATGATTCAGGAAATGCCGGAGGAATTCAATAAAGTGTTAGAGGTACAGAGATCATGGCAGAAGTAATCGATGGAATCCTCATTCGTGAGGTGGAAACAAAGAACATCATGACCAAGTCCAGTCTGCCGGTAGGCGGGTACTCGGTCAATCCCTATGTGGGCTGTACACATGCCTGCAAGTATTGCTATGCTTCTTTTATGAAGCGCTTTACCGGACACACGGAGGAATGGGGCACTTTCCTTGATGTGAAGCATTGGCCGGAAATTAAAAATCCGAAGAAATATGCCGGACAGCGTGTGGTCATCGGTTCTGTGACGGATGGCTACAATCCACAGGAGGAGCAATTCGGGAATACCAGAAAACTTCTGGAGCAGTTAATCGGCAGTGACGCAGATATTTTGATCTGCACAAAGTCTGATCTTGTGGTACGGGATATTGATCTGCTGAAGAACCTTGGACGAGTGACCGTTTCATGGTCGATCAACACACTGGATGAAAATTTCAAGAACGATATGGACTCTGCTTCGAGCATTGAGCGGCGCATCGCTGCTATGAAGCAAGTATATGATGCAGGTATCCGTACAGTCTGTTTCGTATCTCCGGTATTCCCCGGCATCACGGATTTTGAATCCATCTTTGAGCGGGTAAAGGATCAGTGTGATCTGTTCTGGCTCGAAAACCTCAATCTTCGAGGCGGCTTCAAAAAGACGATCATGGATTATATCGCCGGAAAATATCTTGATCTTGTACCGCTTTACGATGAGATCTATAACAAGCATAACCGCAGTTATTTTGAAGCACTTGAAGTAAAAGCTGAGGAAATGGCTAAGAAGTATGATTGTCCCTTTGTGGATAATGAAATGCCTTATGGCAGAGTCCCGCAGGGACATCCGGTGATCGTAGATTATTTCTATCATGAGGAAATCCGAGGGACAGAGAATACCGGAAAAAGAAATCGCTAACTTCCGGTTTGTCGAGCTACAAGTAAATCATTTATACTCAACCACCAGGGAGAAATCCCCGGTGGTATTTTTATGCCCGGAAGGAGGTGGCGTTCGTGATTCCTGTTCTTTATCCACCTAACACAACAGACTTTTTCTCATTCGGCCTTGGTGTGATGACGGATACCATTTCCTGCGAAGTCACTGAAGAGCGAAACGGTGTGTTCGAGTGCTTACTCAAATACCCTGTCAGCAGTCAGCACTATGGGCTTATCACCAAGGAGTGCATTATCAAGGCAAAACCCAACGACACCGCCGCCGACCAGGCATTCCGCATTTACCGCATCACGAAACCCTTAAACGGCATCATCACGATCTACGGTCAGCATATTTCGTATGACCTTGCCAATGTGCCGGTGCTGCCGTTTTCGACCGAGAGCCGCTCTCCGCAGCTTATTCTCTCGCAGCTCCTTTCCGGAGATACCCGCTTTACGGGCTGGACGAACTACTCGGATGCAAAGGCGTTTTCCGTCACGCAGCCGAAGAGCGTCCGAGCCTGCCTCGGCGGTACGGAAGGCTCCATGCTCTCCAAATGGCACGGCGAGTTTGAGTGGGACAACTTCACGGTAAAGTTCCATTCGCACCGTGGGCAGAAGACCGGCGTGGTCATTGAATACGGCAAGAACCTCATCGCCCTGGAGCAGGACGAGGACAACAGCGGCGTGTATACCGCACTGCTCCCGTATGCCGTGTACACCCCGGAAGGCTCGGACACCGAAACGGTGATCTCGCTGCCGGAGATAACGCTCCCCATTGTGACCTCGGAGATCGTCCGGGCGAAAACGCTTATCATGGATTTCTCCGACCAGTTTGACGGAGTTGTGACCGAGGAAGCCCTCAGAGCAAAAGCAAACAGTTACATCAAGGCAAATCCGCTGGGAGCGACTATCCCCACGGTGAAGGTGTCCTTTGAGCCGCTCTGGAAACAGCCGGAGTATTCGGCACTGCTGGAGCGGGTCAACCTCTGCGATACCGTCACCATTCGACACTCGCTATTGGGTGTCAGCGTGTCGGCTATGGTCATCGAAACCGTGTACGACACCCTCGCCGAGCGGTACAAGAGCATCTCCCTTGGGCAGAGCAAGTCCAGCATGATCACCACTATCTCCGAGGTGCAGTCCACGGTCGACAAGGTGGAGTCCACGGTGGGACGCTTTCCGAAGCTGCTCCAAACCGCCATCGGCAAGGCCACCGGGCTTATCACCGGCCAGAGCGGCGGCTATGTGGTTATTAACACAGACAGCGAAAGCGGGCAGCCCTACGAGCTGCTCATTCTGGACACTCCCTCCGTTGACGAAGCCGTGAATGTCTGGCGGTGGAATGTGGGCGGCCTGGGCTTTTCCCATAACGGCTACAACGGCCCCTACGAAACCGCTATCACGGCAGACGGACAGATCGTCGCAGACTTCATCACCTCCGGCTCTTTGGTGGCGAACATCATCAAGGCGGGTGTCATCCAGTCGCAAGACGGCTCGTCCTGGTGGGATTTGGAGAGCGGCGAGGTCGTGCTTCGTGCCTACGCCACCAGCAAGGAGGTCACAGAGGTCAGCGACCGCATCACCACCATCGAGAAGCAGAAAATGCTCCGGCTGGTCATTATCTCGTCCAACGGGAACATCTTCAAAAACGGCAATGTGAAAACGCTGCTTTCCGCCAAGGTTTACTCCTGGGACGAGGACATCACCGACACGCTGGATGCCAACCAGTTTGTTTGGACAAGGGTGTCGGAGGATACGGAAGCGGACAAAGCCTGGAATGAACAGCATTTCGGCGGCGCAAAGTCCGTGGTCATCACCGGTGCGGATGTCAAAGTCCGCGCCACTTTTTATTGTGACCTCATCGACACCACGACCAGGCAGAGCCTGTTATAACGGAGGAATTTACTATGGCAACCGCAGAACCCACAACAGAAACCGGCACAGTGTCCGGTTCAGATACAACAACTTCAAAGGAGGCTTCTCACATGAGCAAAGCACAAGGCCAGTTTACCATCATCGACTACAATGACGCACTGACGCTGACGGGGTACATCGGCTCGAACCTCGCCAAGACTCAGATGTATAACCCCGACAACGGCAGTTACACCCCCGACTGGAAAACGAAGAACCTCGTTCTGACACCCAGTCTGTATGTCATCGGCACCACTGCCGACCAGATCGCCACCGCCAATGTCACCTCGGTCAAGTGGTATGTGGGCGACAGCAACACCGCCATCACCGCAGGCACGAACTACGCCCTCAGTGGTGCCAAGAGCCACATCCTCACGGTCAAGGCCAATGTCATGGCGGAACTGCCCGGCATCGACTATCGCTGTGTCATCACTTACAAGGACGAAAGCACCGGTCTATCGCTGACCCATCCGCTGACCATTTCCTTCTCCCGTGTGGTCAACGGTTCCGGCATCGTCGACCTGCTGGTCACCACACCCAACGGAAATGTGTTCAAGAACGAGGAAGTCGCCAGTCTGACCGCCAAGGCCGAGCTGTGGCGCGGCTCTACGGTAGACACCACCAAGGTCAGCTACAAGTGGGCGGTCATGGACGCTTCCGTCACCGCTACTTCTTCCACCGGCTATGATGCAGACTTCGGTATCGGCTGGCGCAAGATCTCGGACGCTGCTGACAAGTACACCGGCACGGCCACCAATACCCTCACGGTCTACGCCGCAGCGGTGGACAGCTACGCCGTATTCAAGTGCTGTGCCCAGGATACGGATTCCGCATCCGCTTCTTATAACACGAAGTTTTTCGATGTGGCGACCTTCATCGACAACTCCGACCCTTTGCAGATCATCGTCACCTCCACGGGTGGTGATGTATTCAAGAACGGCCAGGGCACGACCGTGCTGACCGCCGTCTGCTACCAGGCAGGCTCCGAGGTGGACGCAGCCGGAAACGGCAGTTACACCTGGACGAAGTACAACAAGGACGGTGTAGTCGATACCTCTTGGGGAACCAACGGCAGCAAGACCGGCAAGACCCTGTCGGTGTCCAGCGCCGATGTGGATACCAAGGCAACCTTTATGGTCGTTGTGGCGCTTTGAGGAGGTGGTGAGATGATCGCATCAGCACAGTTCACGATTATCAGTCTCTGCGATGTGGTCACCTCGGACACGCCGCCGGAAAACCCCTATGAGGGGCAGCTCTGGGTGGACACCTCCGTGACCCCGCCGGAGACGAAGATATGGGACGGGAACGAATGGGTGGTGCAGAACGACATTGAAACGATCCGCACCACCATTTCCATTCTGACCGAGAAGGACGCACAGTTCCAACAGACCATCGACGGGCTGAACAGCTATGTGGCGACCCTTACCGAAACGGTGGAATCGGTCTCCAACGACCAAGGCATCCTGGAGGAACGGGTGCTGAACTCCGAAAGCCGTGTTTCGGAATTGGAACACACGGTGGATGGACTGTCCGTCACCATGCAGGAGCAGTACATCGGCGGCATCAACTATGTGCAGAACTCTTCCGGACTGAACGGCATCACGGATGATTGGAGCTACTCCGGTACGGTAAAAACAGATACCTCCACCGATACCCAGAACAACACCATTTCCGACTCCTGCTTTGTGCTGGGCGCATACTCCTCGTTGTCGCAGTACATCCGAGGGGTGGTTCCCGGCACCTATACGATCTCGGTTCGGGCAAAGAAATCCTCGACCATGTCCGGGTATTTCTATGTGACCTACAACGGGAACAAAACCAAGTACCTGTTCAATAAGTCCACGGCGTTTGACTGGACGGATTACTCCGTAACGCTCACGGATGTGACCGACCCCACCTTGCGTATTTACTGCTACTGTCGGGATGCGTCCATTTATCTCGCCGATATCATGATTTCCGAAGGAGCGATTCCCCGAAAGTGGACGCCCGCTCCCAACGAGATCTACACGCAGGAGGTCAAGATCGACAAGCGGGGCATCGAGGTATCCAACAGCGCATCGTCCCAGCGGACGGTCATCACAAACACGGAGTTCGCCGGTTACTACAACGACGAGGTGATCTTCACCCTGAACAAGGACGAAACGCAAACCAAGAAAACCACGGTGGACGGCGAGCTGACCGTGGGCAAAACGAAGTTTGTCCCGATGCCGACGGCATCCGAGGGGTTGAACATCGTCATTCTGGATTAAGGAGGGAAAGCTATGGCAACTTGGAAAAGCGCGGCATACGATGGGCGCTATCTTCAACTGGACATTTCAGAAAGCGTGAATGTGGTCGGTAACAGCTCGACGCTTTCTTGGACACTAACCTCTGCCGGTGGTGCTTCCACTTACTATACCATTGACACCACCACCGTTACCATCAACGGGACACAGGTCTACTACAAAGCAAGAACCGCATGGGATTCCAAGGTGTTCCCGGCGAAGAAGGGCTCGGTCAGCGGCACGATCACTGTTGCGCACGACAGCAACGGCAGTAAAACGATTGCGGTCGGATTCTCGACCCGTGTATATATCTACGGTCCCCAGGAGTACGGCGGCAGTATGACGCTGACCACCATCGACCGTTCCGCACCTACCGTGACCTTCAGTACATCGAATGTCACGGCAAACGGGTTCAAAATCTACGCTACATCCTCTGCCACGGCGGACATCTGGCAGTACAGCACAAACGGCGGTTCGAGCTGGACGCAGTTCTCAACGACGGCATCCACCAGTGCCAGCGTAACACTGTCCTCGCTCTCACCGAACACCAGCTATACGGTGAAAGTCAGAGCAAGGCGGCAATACAACCACGTCTACGGCACTTCCGGCAGTTCCACGGTCAAGACGCTGGGCGGTGCTGTGGTGAATAGTGTCAACACGGTGACGGCGGACAATGCCACGGTTTCCATTACCATCAATGTGACCGTGTACGAAGCCTCCTACACCAATACGCTGGTGCTCAAAAACGGCAGCGCGACCATCCTGACTATCTCCGGGCTTTCCTGGTCGAAGGGCACTGCGAACCGCACGGTCACGCTGACATCGGCGCAGAGGACAACGCTGTTGAACGCTATGGCGTCCATCAAGTCCTTTATAGGTACCTTTGCGGTTTCGTCTTACAGCGGGTCTACGCAGATCGGCAGCACCTCAAGCAAGACCGCCACGGTACTGACCACGGCAACCAATTCTGCTCCGACCATAAGCGGATTCACTTATGCCGACAGCTACACGACCACAAAGAACCTCACGGGCAACGATCAGCTGTTCGTACAGGACTACTCGACTCTCAAAGTTACACCGGGAACGGCGACTGCGAAGAACGGAGCGTCCATTTCCAACTATACCGCTTCCTGCAACGGTTTATCCGCATCCAATTCAACTGGGTCTGCTATCACAGTCGGAAAGATCGCCAAGTCCGGCAGTGTGACGGTCACGCTCTCGGTCACGGACTCCCGCGGCTACACCGCCGAAACTTCACGGACGGTGACAGTCATTCCGTACACCAAGCCGAAGATATCCTCGATAACGCTCCGGCGCACCAACGATATCGAAGCGGAAATGCAGCTCAAATTCAGCGGTTCTATTTCCGCAGTGACAGTAAACGGGACGCAGAAGAACAGCGTGGTTTATGTGCGGTATCGGTATAAGAAAACCAGTGAGAGCAGTTACGGCAGCTACACCAGCATCTATTCCGGCACGACAAAAAGCGGAACTTCTTTCAGCTACTCCAATTTGGAACTGTGCAATCTGGATGCCAACAGTTCCTACGACTTCCATTTGCAGATCCAAGACAAGCTCTATTCCTTGAGCAGTCTGGATCTGTATTTTACTGTTCCGCAGGGCACGCCGCTCATTGCGCTTCGGAAAAAGAAGGTCGGCATCAACACGCCGGAGCCGCAGGCCACGCTGGATGTTGCTGGGGATATGCGTGTGGATGGCTCTCCCCTCGCAGATTTTGTCATTCAGCAAGGGACAAGCGGCATCTGGAATTACCGCAAATGGAAAAGCGGTACAGCGGAATGTTGGGGTCAGTATTCCTTTACGACCGCCATTTCGACGGCATGGGGCGTGCTCTATGAGAGCGGCGCAATTGCGCTCCCTAATTTTCCATTTACCTTCGCGGAAATTCCTCATGTCCATATCTCCACGGAGAACAGCAATTACGCTATGTTTGTGGAGCGAGGCAGTTCGAGTAGCTGGTCTACAACGACCAACCCCGGAAAGATATTTGCCGTAAGACCAAATACGGTACCATCGGCAACCTACAAAGTATCAATCTATGCTATCGGAAAAGCGTGACGCTCCGGCGTCACTTTTTTCATACCCATTTTTAATTTCAAAGGAGGACAAACAACATGAAAGAATTCTGGACGACCATTCAGGTGGTGTTCGCCGGTATCGGCGGCTGGCTCGGATGGTTCTTGGGAGGATGTGACGGCTTGCTTTACGCGCTTCTGGCTTTCGTAGTCATCGACTACATCACCGGCATCATGTGCGCTGTGGTGGATAAGAAGCTGTCCAGCGAAGTCGGTTTCAAGGGCATTTTCAAAAAGGTGCTCATCTTCGCTCTGGTCGGCATCGGGCATATTCTCGACACCCGTGTCATCGGCAGCGGCTCGGTGATGCGTACCGCCGTCATTTTCTTCTACCTGTCGAACGAGGGCGTGTCCCTGTTGGAAAACGCCGCATACCTGGGACTGCCTGTTCCGCAGAAGCTGAAATCCGTGCTGGAGCACCTTCATGACCGTGCGGAAAAGGAGGATGAATAATATGGCTTATACCAACAGCCCTCTGGTGTCCTATACCAAACTCAGTCCCAACCACTCTGGACAGCGCACCCACAGCATTGACCGCATCACGCCTCACTGTGTGGTGGGTCAGTGCTCGGTGGAGACGCTGGGCAATATCTTTCTGCCAACTTCCAGACAGGCCAGCTGCAACTACGGCATCGGTGTAGACGGAAGGGTCGGGATGTATGTGGAAGAGAAGAACCGCTCCTGGTGTTCCTCCTCCGCAGCCAACGACCAGAGAGCCGTCACCATTGAGTGCGCCAGCGACAACACCGAGCCGTATGCGTTCAAGGATGTGGTGTACCAGCGGCTCATCGAGCTTTGCACCGACATCTGCAAGCGCAACGGCAAAACCAAGCTACTCTGGCTTGGAGACAAAACGAAAACGCTGAACTACACGCCGAAATCCGACGAGATGGTGTTGACCGTCCACAGGTGGTTCGCCAACAAGTCCTGCCCCGGCAACTGGATGTATTCCCGCATGGGCGACCTTGCCGAGAAGGTCACGGCAGCTCTCGGCGGTGATGTAAAGCCTGCCGAACCCGCCAAGCCCACCGGGTCTATCAAGGTTGGTGACCTCGTGACCATCACGGGCAGCACCTACTATAACGGCAAAGCCATTCCCGGCTGGGTGAAGAAGCTCCGCTGGTATGTGGTCGAGGTCAGCGGCGACCGTGCCGTCATCAACAAGGATGAATCCGGCAGGTACGCCATCATGTCGCCGGTCAAGACCTCTGCACTTGCCGTGGCGAGCACAAAACCCGCCGATGACTACCGTATCCATACCGTGGCGCATGGCGACACCCTCTGGGCGATTGCCAAGAAGTATCTCGGCAACGGTAGCCGCTATAAGGAAATCGTCAGCCTGAATGGGCTGAAAAGCAATGTCATCTACAGCGGTATGAAGCTGAAGATCCCGAATAAGTAACCTTTGCATACGCCCTCTGCGGATTCATTTCCGTGGAGGGCGTTATTTTTTTGCGGACCAGACAGGCGTTTTCCCTCCAGTCGGTACTGAGGCAAACCCTCGGACTGGAGGAAAACTCTATGACAGATTGGCAGAGAGAACAAATACGAATATTGCGCTTACAGGGCGTCAGTTATGTGAAAATCGGCGAGCAACTCGGAATTTCGGATAATACGGTGCGCTCCTTTTGCCGCCGCAGCGGGCTGGGTGACAGTGCAAAGAATGCCGTTGCCTGCAAGCAGTGTGGGAAGTTGATAAAAATCATCCCTAAGCAGAAGCCGAAAAAGTTCTGCTCAGACGCCTGCCGCACTGCATGGTGGAAGTCACACCCGGAGTGCGTCAACCGAAAAGCTGTTTATGCGTACACCTGTGCCTGCTGCGGACGTCATTTTACTGCCTATGGAAATAATCATAGAAGGTACTGCTCTCACGCCTGCTATATTGCAGATCGCTTCGGAAGGGAGCGTGGCTGTGATGAATGACGCCTACAGAGAGCGGCTGGAGCAGTATTTTGCCTCCATGCTCCAGGCAAAGCAAATGCTGTCGATGGGGATTTTAACCCCGAAGGATTACGCCACGATTGATACAATTATGGCCGAAAAATATGGGATATCTTCGTGTAGTTTATACCGCGGGATTGACTTGATATACGGTGAGTTCAGAGGTAATATGTCACACTACAAGGAGGTGACACAATGTCAGGAAGAATAACCGCCGTATCAAAACCGCCGAAGCTGGAGCGTAAAAAGCGAGTCGCAGCCTACGCCCGTGTTTCCAGTGGCAAGGACGCCATGCTTCACTCGCTGTCCGCACAGGTCAGCCATTACAGCGACCTTATCCAGAGAAATAGCGACTGGCTCTATGCAGGCGTCTATGCCGATGAAGCCAAGACCGGCACGAAGGATTCCAGAGCGGATTTTCAAAGGCTTATTGCCGACTGCCATGCCGGAAAAATCGATATGGTGATCACCAAGTCCATCTCCCGCTTTGCACGAAACACGGTCACGCTGCTGCAGACCGTCCGTGACTTCAAAGCCTGGGAGGTGGACATTTTCTTTGAAGAACAGAATATCCACACCATGAGCGCCGACGGTGAACTGATGCTGACCATTCTGGCGTCCTATGCGCAGGAAGAAAGCCGCTCCGCAAGTGAAAACCAGAAGTGGCGCATTAAGCGGAACTTTGAGGAAGGAATGCCGTGGAACGGAGCCATGCTGGGATATCGTCTAAAGGACGGACGGTACGAGATCGTTCCAAAGGAAGCCGCACTTGTCCGCCGCATTTATAACGAGTACCTTGCCGGTGACGGCTATCAGGCTGTTGCCAAACGGCTGACTGAGGAAGGTGTTCCGTCCCGCTTCGGTGGGAAATGGAACCAGTCTGTGGCTTCCAAGATACTGAGTAACTACACCTATACGGGCAATCTGCTTTTGCAGAAAACCTTCCGTGAGAACCATATCACGAAGAAAACCGTCATCAACCACGGTGAATTGCCGAAATACCACGCAGAGAACACCCACGAAGCCATTATTGACATGAAGACCTTTCATGCGGTTCAGACCGAGAAGGCACGGCGGGCGGCTCAGTTCAATAAGAAGCCAGCACCGAGAACCACATACCCATTCACAAGCCTTCTGGTATGCGACAACTGCGGAAAGAACTACCGCCGCAAGACCACCAAAACGGGCATCGTTTGGGTATGCGGAACCTTTAATACACTCGGCAAATCCGCCTGTGCTTCCAAGCAGATACCGGAAACAACGCTTCAACAGGTTACAGCCGAAGTTTTGGGTGTAAAGGCTTTTACACGGGAACAGCTGCACAGCCGGATACAGAGTATTCGGGTATGCAACGGAAACATTCTAATTTTCTGCTTCAAAGATGGCTCGGAGGTCACACGCACATGGAAAGACCGCTCCCGTAGTGAAAGCTGGACGGACGAGATGAAGGAAGCTGCACGCCAAAAAGCCTTAGAGAGGAGCAAGCACAATGCCTAAAGTAACCATGATACCCGCAACCATCAATCCGCTGACACACCTGCCGAAGGTGGCCGCGCAGAAGCGGCGTGTTGCTGGATATGCCCGTGTTTCTACCGACAGCGACGAGCAGTTCACCAGCTACGAAGCCCAGGTGGATTACTACACCAAATTCATACAGTCCAAGCCGGAATGGGACTTCGTAAAAGTATATACGGATGAGGGTATTTCCGGCTGTAATACCAAAAAGCGAGACGGCTTTAACAGTATGGTTTCGGATGCTCTTGCCGGAAAAATCGACCTCATTGTCACAAAGTCGGTCAGCCGATTTGCCAGGAACACCGTGGACAGCCTGGTCACCATCCGCAAGCTGAAGGAAAACGGCGTGGAATGTTACTTTGAAAAGGAGGGCATTTTCACATTTGACGGCAAGGGTGAGCTGCTCATCACCATCATGTCGAGCCTTGCCCAAGAAGAAAGCCGCAGCATTTCGGAAAACATCACCTGGGGACAGCGTAAGAGCTTCGCTGACGGAAAGGTGCATCTTGCCTATAAACGCTTCCTTGGCTACGAAAAGGGCGAGGACGGCAGACCTACCATTGTGGAAAGTGAAGCGAAAATTGTTCAGCTGATTTACCGCCTTTTCCTTGATGGCAAGTCACAGGCGAGCATTTGCAGATATTTGGAGGACTTGGGTATTCCGTCACCTGGCGGCAAGGATAAATGGAGTAAGACCACGGTCACCAGCATTCTGCAAAATGAAAAATACAAAGGCGATGCGCTACTCCAGAAATCCTTCACGGTCGATTTTCTGGAAAAGAGGATGAAGCCCAACGAGGGTGAGGTGCCGCAATACTATGTGGAAGGCAGCCATCCCGCCATTGTCGATCCTGACGAATGGGATCATGTGCAGACAGAGTTTGCCAGAAGAAAGGCACTGGGCAGAGCCTACAGCGGAAAGAGTGTTCTTTCAGCCAAGCTGGTCTGCGAGGACTGCGGTGGCTTCTTCGGCTCAAAGGTCTGGCATTCCACCGACCGCTACCGCCGTACCATCTGGCAATGCAATGGCAAGTTCAAGGGCGAGGAACGCTGCCATACTCCCTCGGTAGATACGGAAACCGTGCAGCGGCTTTTTATTCAAGCCTACAATCGTATGATGGAGAACCGGGAGCGGATCATCAAGGACTGCGAAGCCATGCGCCGTGCGCTGACAGACTTTGTGGAATTGGACGCAGAAATTGAACGGCAGCTTGAGGAAACACAGGTCGTAGCCGAACTGGTCAAGGCGGCAGTCAAGGAAAACGCTTCTACAGCACAGTCTCAGGAGGCTTATCTGAGAAAGTATGAAGCCCTCACCGAGCGTTACGAAAAAGCCGCTGCGGAACTGGAGCGGTTACAGAACCTGCGTACTACGCAAAGTCAGCAAGACAAGGCAATGGCACTTTACATCCGCACCCTCAAAAAACAGCCGGTGGTGCTGCGTGAGTGGAGCGCCACCATCTGGACGGTGATGGTCGAGAAGGCAATCGTCCACAGGAACGGTGCGATTACCTTCGTTTTCAAGAACGGCACAGAGGTCAAGGTCGGAGAATAAGATACAAGGTCGCAAGGTCGTTCGTATTTTGGGCGAACAGGTTTTGCGGCCTTTCTCTTGCGCTCTTGAGGAATAATTAAAATGTGCACACCCTTTTTGCCGAAAATGCACACCCCCGACTAAAATCTGCACACCCCTCGACCTTTCGTTAAAAAGTGTTATGGGAGAAAACGCAAAAGGCTCCGCAGCGACCGTTTCCGGAACGCCACGAAGCCTTATATCGTTAAAAAGTATCAAAAAGCCTTGCGAATCAAGGACTTTGCAAAAAGAAACTGGACACCAATCAAGATACGCATTGTATCAAAATTGGTGTCCAGTTATGGTGCGGGTGACAGGACTTGAACCTGCACGGGGTTACCACTAGAACCTAAATCTAGCGCGTCTGCCAATTTCGCCACACCCGCAAACTATTAATTATTATACATCAAACCTTAAATAATTGCAAGTGTTTTTTTGTTTGATTTTAAATTATAATTCCATCACAATGGTCAATTTCGTGCTGAATAATTTGAGCAGTTAATCCATTGAATTTTCCAATGTGTTTTTTGAAAGAAACATCTTCGTATTCAACTTCAATTTTATTATATCTTTTTGTTTTGCGGATACCAATTAATGAAAGACAAGCTTCTTCGGTTTCGTAGGGTTCAGATTTTTTTGTTATTTTAGGATTTAGCATAGTTACAGTCATAAGTCCAGTGTCTACAATTATTATTCTTTTATTATAGCCTATCATATTTGCCGCCATTCCAACGCATGAACTTTTATTGGCTAAAAGAGTATCCTGAAGGTCTTTAACTATATTTATATCGAGTTTTGTGGCAGGTATGGATTTTTGTTTTAGAAAATCTATATTTTTAACAATTTTATTTACCATTATTATTCACCTCAAATATTATTTTACCATTAAATGATATATTTGGCAAATGATAATTATAAAATTTTAAAAAATTATGCAATGTGTGAAAAAAATATTTTTTTGCAGAAAACACTTGCTTTTTTTATATGGCTGAGGTATAATAATCAAGCACTCAAGAAATGGACACTTAGCTCAGCTGGTAGAGCTTTCGCTTGACGTGCGAAGGGTCAGCGGTTCAAGTCCGTTAGTGTCCACCAAGGTAGGGAAAGGCTTAGTTTAAAGTCTTTCCCTTTTATTTTTATCTTTTTATGAGTTGAAGATATAATAGGAGAGGGAATGTATGATTTCAAGAATATTTGATAAGATTTTTCATGATGTTTTCTTTGGGATTTTTGTAATTATTACATTTATCGCAATATGCGCTATTTTTGGAACGAATTTCTTTGGAGTAATTTTAGCGGCAGCGTTTCTCGCTATTTCATATGTAATATTTCCTAAGATTCAAAAAAAATATTCAAATATAAGTGATAAAAACTTAAGTATAGCCTTTTTGATAATGCTGGCTATAATGCTTATTGTTCAATTTTTACTCGCTTTAAATATGATTTCAAAACCTATCACAGATTGGCATGTTATAAATGAGGTTTCTAAGAGTTACGCTATAAACGGAAATATGGAGCATATTTATGATAATCTTCCTTATAATAGAGATTATCTTGCAAGATATACTAATAATAATGGAATTACGGTTTTATTTTCATTTTATTACAGAATAATATATCTGATTTCAGGGACAATTCCGATTGAAGCACCCGTTATTTTGAACACTTTGTTCATATCAGCGTCAGTAGTATTTTGTTATTTAATTGCAAAGAAAGCTTTTGGTAATTTCCACGCACTTATTACTATGCTACTCTGTATTTTATTTTTGCCATATTACACTTATTGTACATATTTTTATACTGATTCGATAAGTATGCCATTTGTTATACTTTCAATTTATTTGTTTATCTGTGGCTATGACTCTAAAAAAATATTAAACAAAATTATATTATTTTTCTTTTCCGGAATTTCCTGCGCAATTGGCTTTGAATTAAAGGGAAGTGTTATAATAGCTCTTATTGCGGTTATAGTTTATATGATTTATAAGGGAGGAATAAAGAAAATCTTACTTGGCTCTGGGACAATTATAGCGGGATTTTTGGTGATTGCAATGGCTTTTAACGGACTGGTATCGTCATTACAAATTACAGACGAGGAAACGCTTTATAGAGAACAATATCCGCTTACGCATTGGGTGATGATGGGATTAAAAGATGACGGAAATTTTGACCAAGCAGACAGTACTTTTACATATAGAGCAGGCAATTATGATGAAAAGAAAGCTGCTAATATACAGGAAATAGGTAACAGAATTTCTAACTATGGTGTTTTTGGTTTGATAAATCACTTTATAATTAAAGCTAATTTTACATGGAGTGATGGTACATATTGGATAAGTCATCATATATATAATCCGTATAATGGCAGAAATTTTTTGCATGAATTTTTCTTGATGGATGGGAATTGGTTCCCGATATTTAAATCTATTAGCTCTGGAATGCAGCTTTGTATGTTAATTATGATATGTGTTTCACTATTTTCTTGTGTGAAAAAGCCACGCTTTGATTATATAACACTTATGCACATCATAACCTTTGGTGTATATCTATTCTTCTTAATATGGGAAACACGCTCAAGATATATATTTAATTTCACACCAATATTCATAATTATATGGGCTGATGGTATTATAAATATTCTTAATAAACTTAAAAAGCCACCTACATTAAGAGATAAACTTACAAAACAAGCGGAGGTAGTATGAACGAAATTAAAGCTATAATCTTTGACCTTGATGGCACATTGATAGATTCTATGTATGTATGGCATAAGATTGATATTGATTTTCTTGCAGAGAGAGGTTTGAAAGTTCCACCTGATTACGAACAGGCAATTAAAACTATGCACTTTGAAACTGCCGCAGAATATACAATCGCAAGATTTGGTTTTAAGGAAACCCCACAAGAAATTATGTCGATATGGCTTAATATGGCATTAAATGAATATGCACATAATGTAAGGCTAAAGGATAATGTCGAGGAGCTTTTAAAAAGATTAAAAACGCTTAGTGTTAAAATTGGTATAGCTACTTCATCAAAGCCAATTCTTGCAGAACCTGTTTTAAAAAACAATGGCGTTTATGATTACTTTGATATCATATGCTATACTTCAGAAGTTGGCTTAGATAAGCGTCACCCCGATATATATTTGCTTACTGCAAAAAAACTTGGTGTTAAGCCAGAAGAATGTATAGTTTTTGAAGATATAATTGATGGCATAAACGGTGCAAAGCTTGCGGGAATGAGAACCATTGCTGTATATGACGAGGGTTCAGCGGATGATGTTGAAATGCTGAAATCCGTAGCTGACAAATATATATATTCATTCACAGAATTACTTTGATAAAAATTCTTGATTAGGTGTTAAATACACTTAGTCAAGAATTTTTCTTTTTTAGAAACTTTCTACAAAGTTTACCAGAAATCGACAAAGTTTACCACTTTGTAGAATTTTTTTATTTTATATGGTATGATTTGTTTATAAAAATAGTTTGAAAAAATTTTGATAAGGGGTGTTTATTTATGAGGCTTTTATCAGTAACATTTAAAAATATCAAGAAGTTTATACAGCATAAGCCATTTTTATTTGCATTTTTAGTAATATCACAGATAGTCTGTGTTATAGTTGTTTTTCTTGTATGTGGTTTTGTTGATAATGCTAATCGTGAAAGTAAAGTTATACAAGAAGGGGCAAATATTTTTTGGATTAACTTAACAAATTATGAGGAGTTGGAATATTCTATATCTTATAATGGAGAAAATACATACTATATAGATTCCGAAGGAAATGTATACACTAAGGAAGAAATAGCTGATTTAAAGTGTCCTGAAGGTTATTTTTCTGATGTATGTTATTTGAAAAATTTCAAACCTAAAATGGAAGAATTTATAAAATTTTTAGGTGATAATTATAGTGGTATTGCTATATTTGGACAAGTAGATGATAAAGTAGCTTCAATATCTTTTTTATCAGGTCTTTCTAAAGATGAGTCTGAAATTTCTAAGGAATTATCTGATTTTAACAATTCAAATAAAAATATAATGAGAATATCTACAAGCGATTGTGAATCTGTATTCGGTAAAAAACCAGTTGTAGGTGATAAAGTTAATTTGGGTGGTCAAGAATATACAATTTCTATTATAGATGAAGATATTGCAGGAATTGATATACCATATAATTCTATACCAGATAATTTCTTAATTAACACAATAGCAGTCTATACAGTAGAACCTTGTACACCTAAAGAGTCCTCTGAAATATCAGAAAAAATAAAAGAACTTTTTCAAACAGAAAATTTTGACACACCAGAGCCACGAGTTCTTGATGAAGTTCAAAATATACAGCTTGCTTATGGCATTACAGCTGCAGTTATTATTATGATTATCCTAAACATAAGTAGAGTATATTCTTATGTTCTTACATATAGAAAGAAATCTTTTGCTATTATGAATATATGTGGTGCAAGCAAGAGAAAGATATTCCTTATTTATTTGGTGGAGCTTATGCTTACGCTTATAGTTACTTTTGGAATAGCTTTATTAATTTTTCACATGCTTATATTACAGCCGATAGCAGTAAGCTATCCAAATTTCTTAATAAGTATGACTTTGCAGACATACCTTATAATTTTTGGTATATACTTTGTAGTTGCAGTTTTGATAATGTCGCTTACAATTTCAAGATTTATAAGCAAATCTGCTGTTGAGATGGAAAGGAGCGGTGACTGATGAAATATCTTAGATACGGCTGTCTTTCAATCAGCAAAAATATATTATTTACATTTATTATGGTGCTTGAGGTGGTAGCACTTCTTGTTACAACAAATGTTACAATAGGTTCTGCAAATAATAAATCAGTTCTTACAAGGCCTTTTGATGATATTGTAAATAAAGAAGGATATTATTGCTTTTTTGAGCCTATGTGGGAAACACAAGAAGAAGCAACTGAATTTTATGGCTTATTTAATAAGCTTAAATCAGCAACTATTATTTCATCAGACCAAATTGACGCAAATAAAATCGTAGATGATGATATATTTTTTAAGTATAGTATGCCATTGCAGAGTGGTTCTTGGCCAAAAACTGCCACAGATGGACAAGGCAGACCTTATGTAGTTGTATCACCTGATTATATGAAAAATGTAGGTGAAACAATTACCACTGATGGTGTAGGTGAATGTGTTATATCTGGTGTTCTAACTGAAGTTACATATATTCCTGCATTTACAATGTATAACGAAGAAAATGTTGTAACAAGCTTTTATAGAAGTGCCGATTATACAGTGGCGATAGAAGCAATTAAGGCTGGCAGTTCAGATGAATTGAAATATAGCGATTCGGCGATTATTATGGCTAAAAGTGCTTATAAGGCTTTAAATGATAATAAAGATATAACATATCTCAACTGTTTTATAACATATGATGATAATATCTCAAAAGCTGATATGGAATATAATAAGGGCATAATGAAACAGATTACTGAGTTTCAAAAGGAACATGCTGATTTTTATCCTATTGCTCCAAAATTTACACCTCTTTCACAGATAAAAGATAGTATGGATACATATGTAACAAATAGTTATATAAATATACTTCCAATAATATTTGTGGTTGCAGCAATAGTTCTTATCGGACTCATAGGCTCTGTTGCGATAAATACTGTAACTCAGATAAGAAACTATGGAATATACTTTCTTTGTGGCTCAAAATGGAGTGATTGCTTTAAAATATCTCTTGCGAATATTTCAATAATACTGCTTTTCTCGGGAGTACTTTCGGGAGTGTTGCTCTATTGCTCGAAATTTATCAATCTAAATTATCTTATTGGACAGGTTTACGAATGGAATAATCTTTATATCTCACTTGGAGTAATTCTTGCAATGATGCTTCTTGCATTGATTATTCCGTTTGGCATAATAAGGTTTACATCACCAGTTGAAGTTATAAAATCAAAGAAATAAGGAGTGAAAGATATGCTGAAAATCGAAAATCTTACCAAAACATATAATTATAAAAAGTCTAATGCTTTTATAGCCCTTAAAGATGTTTCGCTCGAGGTGGAAGACGGAGAGATGCTTGCTATTATCGGAAAATCTGGAGCAGGTAAAAGTACACTTCTCCATATAATCGGTTGTATAGATAAATTTGAGAAAGGTAGTTATATAATAGACGGAACAGATGTACATAGTCTTTCAGATAATAAGCTTGCGAAAATCCGCAATGAAAAGGTTGGCATAGTTATGCAGGATTTTGCCCTTATTGATGAATATTCCGTTATTGAGAATGTTATGATTCCGCTGAATTTCTCAAAGAAAAAGCTTGGCAAACCAAAAGAGCTTGCTATGAAAGCTCTTCAAAGAGTAGGTATAGCAAACCTCGCTAAAAAGCCAGTTTCTAAGCTTTCAGGCGGTCAAAAACAAAGAGTCGCTATTGCCCGGGCAATAGTCAATGACCCGTCTTTCATTCTTGCAGACGAACCGACTGGTGCTTTAGACACCAAAACTTCGTCAGAAATAATGGAACTTTTCACCGAACTAAATAAGTCTGGCAAAACTGTTATAATCATAACGCACGACCTTACAGTTGCCGATAAATGCAAACGAAAGGTAGAAATTAGTGACGGCAGAATAATCTAAATAATTTTTTGTTAAAATTGTTGACTTTTATAATTTTCGGTAGTATAATCGAACCAAAGTTAATTGAATAAATAAACCGTTGAACAAGAATAGTAGGGTTTATCAAGCGTATTAAGAGAGCTGATGTTTGGTGTAAATCAGTTATGCAGATTTACTTGAATGGGCTTGCAAGGGTAGCAGGAAACCGAATTGTTTCGGGAGTAATGGCTAACGGGAACTCTGTCCGTTATCAGTAGAGTGCGTATGAAGTACGCAAAATGAGTGGGTTTCTTTTATAAATGACCAATTTGGGTGGTACCGCAGAAGTTTCAAAGCTTTTGTCCCAAGGATTAAATTCCTTGTGACGAAAGCTTTTTTTGATTTTTAAAATAACTGAAAAAGAGAGGTAATAACTATGATTAAGCCGTCTTGTGACGAAATTATGGAGCTTGCAAAAAGCTACAACACAATTCCTGTCTGTAAGGAGATTTTGGCTGATGTAATTACACCGATTACATTGCTAAGAAGAATAGCAGCTTCCAAGAAAAGATTTTTCTTGCTTGAAAGCATCGAGGGCGGCGAAAAGTGGGGAAGATATTCATTTATAGGCTATGACCCGATTATGCGTGTAAGCTGTAAAAATGCTGTTGTAACAATCGACCGCAACGGCAAGATGAAGAATATCGAAACTAAAAAGCCTCTTGAGGTTTTGCGTTCAATACTTAAGGATTATAAATCACCAAGCCTTAAAGAGCTTCCACCGTTTACAGGTGGTTTGGTTGGATATTTTGCTTATTCAATGATAGGCTATGCTGAACCAAAGCTTAAAATCAAAAGCGGTGATTTCAATGACTATGATGTAATGCTTTTCGATAAGGTTATTGCATATGACCACCTAAAGCAAAAAATCTGTGTTATAGTTAATATGTCAACAGATAAGATTCTTGAAAATTACGGCAAGGCTACCGCAGAGATTGAAAAAATAATAAATCTCATAAATGACTCATCTCCTTTGCCAGAGCTTAAAGGCAGAATGAAATCTGATTTTGAGTGCAATGTCAGCGAAAAGGAATATTGCAATATAGTTGAAAAAACAAAGGAATATATTCGTGATGGAGATATTTTTCAGGCAGTTATCTCAAGAAAGTTTACTTGTAAATATGACGGCAGCTTAATAAACGCTTATCGTGTACTCAGAACGATAAATCCTTCACCTTATATGGTTTATATGAATATTGATGATGACGAGATTATCAGCACATCACCAGAAACTCTTGTCAGACTTCAGAATGGCAGACTTTATACTTTCCCAGTTGCTGGTTCAAGACCTCGTGGTAAGACCGATGAAGAAGATATAGCTCTTGAAAAGTCACTTCTCAGCGATGAAAAAGAGCTTTCCGAACATAATATGCTTGTTGACCTCGGCAGAAATGACCTTGGCAGAATTTCAAAGTATGATTCCGTAGAGGTTACTAAGTATATGGTTATACACAGATATTCAAAGATTATGCACATATGCTCACAGGTTGAATCAAACATTCGAGATGATTGTGATGCTATGGACGCTATTGAGTCCGTACTTCCAGCAGGAACACTTTCAGGAGCTCCAAAGATAAGAGCTTGTGAGATTATCGAGGAGCAAGAGGCACTTCCAAGAGATATTTATGGTGGTGCTTTGGGATATATGGATTTCACAGGAAACCTCGATACTTGCATAGCAATCCGTATGGCGTATAAAAAGGGCGAAAATGTATATGTTCAGGCTGGTGGCGGAATAGTTGCTGATAGCGTTCCGAAGAATGAATACGAAGAATCCGCAAATAAAGCGGCGGCTGTAATGAATGCCGTAAGAAATGCCGATGAGCTTTGATAAAGGGAGATGAATTAAAATGGTACTTCTGATTGATAACTACGATAGCTTTTCATATAATCTTGTTCAGCTTGCAGGCTCAATCAATCCTGACATCAAGGTTATAAGAAATGATGAACTTACAGTTGATGAGATAAAGGCACTTAAGCCATCACATATCATACTTTCACCTGGTCCTTGCTATCCTAAGGACGCAGGAGTTTGCGAAGAAGTCGCAGTAAAGCTTGGAGATATTCCTATACTTGGTGTATGCTTAGGTCATCAGGCGATATGTGAAGCCTACGGCGGAAAAATCATTCACGCAAAACAGCTTATGCACGGTAAGATGAGTGTTGTTGATATTGATAATTCATGCGAGATATTCAAGGGCTTGCCTGAAAAAATCGAAGTTGCAAGATACCATTCGCTTATAGCAGAGGCAGAAAGCTTGCCAGATTGTCTTGAGGTAGTTTCAAGAGATGCGATAGGTGAGATTATGGCGGTCAAGCATAAGGAAAAGAATATATTCGGAGTACAGTTTCACCCTGAATCAATTCTGACACCTCAAGGTAGAATTATAATGGAGAATTTCCTTAGTATATAACAGATTAGTTAATAAACTTCCCTAAGACACTTAAAAGTTTCGCTCGAGCCTTTTCAAAGGCTCGCAGGGTTGAGGGACGGAGTCCCTCATGGGTTTTAAGGGCAACGCCCTTAACATCTCTTGCCCCTTATTGGCGAACGAAGTTCGCCAATAAAATTTCTTTTGGTAACAATATTAGTCAATAAGGGCGGACTTTGTCCGCCCTCAGAAGTGAAGAATGTTAAGGGCTTCGCCCTTAAAACCCACCAAAGGCTCTGCCTTTGGAATCCGCAAGCTTTTGAAAAAGCTTGAGCAAAACTTTTAGCTGTCTTGGGGCAGTGCGATAGCTTATCAATGATAATTATTTTTAGTTTTAGATAAAACCTAATATAAGGAGTGAATTTTTTATGATAAAGGAAGCAATTCATAAATTAGTACTTGGAGAAAATCTTAGTACAGAAGAAACAGAAAAAGTTATGAGTGAGATTATGGGTGGAGAGGCTACAAACGCTCAGATTTCAGCATTTTTGACAGCACTTAGAATCAAAGGCGAAACCGTTGATGAGATTACAGCTTGTGCAAGAGTTATGCGTGATATGGCAGTAAGACTCAAAATAAATAGAGATGTTCTTGAAATTGTTGGAACAGGCGGTGACGAAGTAGGAACTTTCAACATCTCAACTACTTCAGCATTCGTAATTGCGGCAGGCGGAGTTACTGTTGCAAAGCACGGAAACAGAAGTGTTTCAAGTAAGAGTGGTGCCGCTGATGTTCTTGAAAAGCTTGGTGCTAAAATCACCATTACAGCAGAACAGAACGAAAAGGTTCTTAATGATTGTGGATTTGTATTTATGTTTGCACCAGGTTATCATTCATCTATGAAATATGCCGCACCTGTAAGAAAAGAAATCGGAATAAGAACAGTATTTAATGTTCTCGGACCTCTTACAAATCCTGCATTTGCTACAATGCAGCTTATGGGTGTATATGAAGATTCACTTGTAAAGCCAATGGCACAGGTACTTAAAAATCTCGGAATCAAGTTTGGAATGGTTGTTTGCGGTGACCATAAGCTTGATGAGGCTACTGTTACAGGAGATAACCTCGTTTGTGAGATTAAAAACGGCGAAATCAAGGAATATACAATCAATCCTGAAACACTTGGTTTTAATAAAGCAAGCCTTGAAGATATTATCGGTGGCACACCTGAGGAAAACGCACAAATTACTCGTGATATTCTTTCAGGCAAGCTTACAGGTGCAAAGCGTGATACTGTTGTTCTCAATTCTGCACTTTGTTTCTATATTGCAGATAAAGCAGAAACTGTTGAGGACGGAATAAAGCTTGCAAATGAGCTTATTGACAGCGGAAAAGCATATGAACAGCTTGAAAAATATGTCAGCCTTACAAATAAGTATTGATAACAGGGAGAGATAAAATGATTCTCGATACATTAGCTGAATCTACAAGAAAGCGTGTTGAGGCAAGAAAGCTGATAACTCCTTTAGAAAAGATTAAGAGAAAAGCAAGCCTTGTTGGAATGGGCGGTTTTGAATTTGAGAATGCTCTCAAAAAGGACAGTATGGCATTTATCTGCGAGGTTAAAAAGGCGTCGCCTTCAAAGGGTATAATTGCAGAGCGTTTTCCTTATCTTGAGATTGCTTCAGAATATTACAGAGCTGGTGCAGACGCTATATCCGTTCTTACCGAGCCTGAATATTTTAAGGGCAGTGACGATTTTCTTTACGAAATCAGCAAAACAGTTCCGACACCGCTTTTGCGTAAAGATTTTACGATTGACGAATATATGATTTATGAGGCAAGGCTTATGGGAGCGTCAGCGGTACTTTTAATATGTGCCTTGCTTGATACAGAAACTCTCAAAAGCTATATCGAAATTTGCGATAGCTTAGGACTTTCTGCTCTTGTTGAGGCTCATTCTGAGAAAGAAGTTGAATCTGCACTTAATGCAGGAGCAAGAATTATCGGTGTAAATAATCGTGACCTTAGAACCTTTGAAGTTGATATAGAAAATTGTATGCGTCTGCGTTCACTTGTTCCGAATGATATAATATTTGTTGCGGAGAGCGGAATTAAAACAGCTGAGGATATAAACAGACTTCGTTCCGCAAATGTCAATGCAGTTCTTATCGGAGAAACTCTTATGAGAGCCGAAAATAAAAAGGTGGCACTTGATGCCCTCAAAGGACTTTGAAACGGGGTGATTAAATGCCCAAGATAAAAATATGCGGTCTTAAAAGATTGGAAGATATTTATGCTGTGAATGAATATAAGCCAGATTATATCGGCTTTGTATTTGCAGGCAAGAAGCGTTGTATAAGTCCAGAGCTTGCATATGAGCTTAAACAGAATTTAGATAAAAGCATAAAAGCAGTTGGAGTTTTCGTAAATGCGGAGGTTGAATTTATTCTCAATCTTGTTGAGAGCGGAGCAATAGATGCTATACAGCTTCACGGTGATGAGGATAACGAGTATATAAAAGAACTTCGCTCGAAAACTTCTGCACCGATAATCAAAGCAGTAAGGGTAAAATCTGCTGAGGATATTCTTGTGAGCGAAAATATTCAATGCGACTATCTTTTGCTTGATACCTATGCTGATAATGCCTATGGTGGTACAGGTGAAACTTTCGATTGGAATATAATTCCGAAAATAAGTAAGCCGTTTTTCTTGGCGGGCGGTCTTACATCTGAAAATATAGCTATCGCCACAAAGGTAAATCCATATTGCCTTGATATAAGCAGTGGAGTAGAAACTGATGGCTTTAAGGATAAAACGAAAATAGAAAAGGCAATTAAAATTGTAAGGAGTGTTTAGAAATGTCAAAAGGAAAGTTCGGCGTACACGGAGGACAATATATTCCTGAAACGCTGATGAATGCCGTAATAGAACTTGAGGAGGCGTATAACAAATATAAAGATGACCCTGAATTTAATGCAGAGCTTGAAAGACTTAACAGAGAATATACAGGCAGACCATCACTTCTCTATTATGCAGAGCATATGACTAAGGATTTAGGTGGTGCTAAGATTTATCTCAAGAGAGAAGATTTAAACCACACCGGTTCACATAAGATAAACAATGTTATCGGACAAATGCTTCTTGCTAAGCGAATGGGCAAAACTCGTGTTATAGCTGAAACTGGTGCGGGACAGCATGGTGTTGCAACTGCTACTGTTGCCGCACTTATGGGTATGGAATGTGAAATCTATATGGGCGAAACAGATACAGAGCGTCAGGCACTCAATGTTTATCGTATGGAGCTTCTTGGAGCAAAGGTTCACCCTGTAACAAGCGGTACAAAGACCCTTAAAGATGCTGTTAATGAAACCCTAAGAGAGTGGACAGCGAGAATTGATGACACACACTATGTTCTCGGTTCAGTTATGGGACCGCACCCATTCCCAACAATAGTTCGTGATTTCCAATCTGTAATAAGTAAGGAAATTAAGAGTCAGATGCTCGAAAAAGAAGGTAGACTTCCTGATGTAGTTCTTGCTTGTGTAGGCGGTGGAAGTAATGCTATGGGTGCTTTCTATCACTTCATTGAAGATAAAGATGTACGCCTTATCGGTTGTGAGGCTGCTGGCAGAGGTGTAGATACTGGTCTTACCGCCGCAACAATAGCAAAGGGTACACTTGGAATCTTCCACGGAATGAAATCTTATTTCTGTCAGGACGAATTTGGTCAGATTGCACCTGTTTATTCAATTTCAGCAGGTCTTGACTATCCTGGAATCGGTCCTGAGCACGCACATCTCCACGATATTGGCAGAGCAGAATATGTTCCTGTCACAGATGATGAGGCTGTCGATGCGTTTGAATATCTTTCAAGAATTGAAGGTATTATTCCTGCGATTGAAAGTGCTCATGCAGTTGCTTATGCAAAGAAACTTGCCCCAACACTCGGCAAGGATAAGATTATGGTTATAAATATCTCAGGCAGAGGAGATAAAGATGTTGCAGCGATTGCAAGATATAGGGGGAAGGATATTCATGAATAAGCTAAGCAAAGCATTTGAAAAAGGAAAAGCATTTATACCTTTTGTTACAGCAGGCGACCCTGACCTTGAAACCACCGAGAAAGTAATTCTCGCTATGGCAGAGGTCGGTGCAGACCTTATAGAAATCGGAATCCCATTTTCCGACCCTGTTGCAGAAGGAATTGTTATTCAAAAGGCTGATGAAAGAGCCTTAGCAAGTGGTACAACAACAGATAAGATTTTCGATATGGTTAAATCTATCAGAGCAAAGACAGATATTCCGCTTGCATTTATGACTTATATAAATCCGATTTTCGTATATGGCAGTGAACGCTTTATTAAAAATTCCAAGGAATGTGGAATTGACGCACTTATAGTTCCTGATTTGCCATTTGAGGAAAAGAACGAGCTTTCAGGACTCTGCAAGGCTAATGATGTTCGTCTTATATCTCTTGTTGCACCAACATCTCACGAAAGAATAGCTACAATCGCAAAAGAAGCAGAAGGCTTTGTGTATGTAGTATCATCACTTGGTGTTACAGGTGTAAGAAGTGAGATAAAGACAGATATAGGAGAAATGGTAAAGCTTATCAAGCAAGCTAAGGATATTCCTTGTGCTGTTGGCTTTGGTATTTCTACACCAGAACAAGCTGCGAATATGGCAAAGCTTTCAGACGGTGCAATCGTAGGAAGTGCAGTTGTCCGCATAATTGAGAAGTATGGTAAGGAGAGCGTAATGCCAGTTGCTGATTATGTTAAGGAAATGGCAGATGCAGTACATAATATCTGAGTTTATTTAAAGTAAAATGAATTTTTATAGCAGGTGATAAGAAGATTATCACCTGTTTTTGTTGCAAGCATTAAATTTTTATTTTCTCTTGACATCTCTTAGTTTATAGAGTATCGTAATTATATATGTGTTATTACTGTTGTAATAATTTATCGTAGTAAATTATTAAAGGAGAATAGTATGAAAACCAAAATTAAAAGAACGATAGTGTGTTTATTAGCTGCTATCACATTCATTATGACATTTCAATGTCTGATTTGTTCAGCAACAAATGACAGAGAAGAATTTACCATAGGTTTTGACGCAGAATTTCCGCCATATGGATATAAAAGCGAAAGTGGCGAATATGTAGGTTTTGATATAGACCTTGCTCAAGAGGTTTGTAATCGTAAGGGTTGGACACTTAAAAAACAGCCTATTGAATGGAATTCTAAAGATATGGAATTGAGTTCAGGTTCTATTGATTGTATATGGAATGGCTTTACAATGAATGGCAGAGAATCAAAGTATACTTGGAGTACGCCATATGTAGATAATTCTCAGGTTGTTATTGTAAAAGCTGATTCTGATATTAAAGAATTATCAGACCTTTCTGGAAAGATAGTTGCTGTTCAAGCTGATAGTTCCGCTCTTGCTGCTCTGACTAGCGATGATGCCACAGCTGAAAACAAGAAATTAGCAAAATCTTTCGCGGAACTTCAACAGGTTGGAGATTATAATAGTGCATTTATGAATCTCGAATCTGGTGCAGTGCAAGCAATATGTATGGATATTGGCGTTGCAAATTATGAGATTAAATCTCGTGGCAATAAATTTAAAATGCTTAATGATAAGATTTCCACTGAAAAGTATGCTATCGGATTTCAGCTTGGTAATATAGAACTAAGAAATGAGGTTCAAGGTGCTCTCCTCGAAATGCTGTCTGATGGAACATTTGAGGAGATTGCTAAAAGGTGGGGTTTGGAAGAAAGCGTTTGTCTTTCAGCAGATGATAAGTACATAGACAGCACTGACACTTCAACGACAAATGATGATTTCTGGCAGCAGCTTGGTCAGATAACAGTACAGCTTTTAGAAGGCTTGCTTGCAACCTTGACAATATTTGTGCTTACATTACTTTTCTCACTTCCACTTGGCTTGCTTGTTGCAGCAGGTAGAATGTGTAAAATTGCACCAATACGCTGGCTTGTGAAAATATATATTTCGATAGTAAGAGGAACACCTCTTATGTTACAACTTTTGGTTGTATTCTTTGGTCCTTATTATCTCTTTGGCATAGAGCTTTCATCAAGTTATCGTTTCTATGCGGTAATTATTGGTTTCTCAGTAAACTATGCGGCGTATTTCGCAGAAATTTATCGTTCTGGTATTCAGGCTGTACCTAAAGGTCAATATGAAGCTTGTACTGTTCTTGGATATAGCAGAACACAGACTTTCTTTAAGATAATTTTCCCGCAGATGGTAAAGAATATTATTCCATCAGTAACCAATGAAGTTATTACACTTGTTAAGGATACATCACTTGCATTCGCACTCTCATATACAGAAATGTTTACTATTGCAAAGCAGATTGCAGCATCTAAAACTACAATTATGCCATTGTTCATAGCAGGTGTATTCTACTACATTTTCAATTTTATAGTTGCGTTCATAATGGAAAGAATCGAAAAGAAAATGAATTATTACAAATAAGGAGGGGAAATACTATGAATTTATTAGAAGTTAAAAATATCAGCAAGAGCTTTGACGATTTACAGGTTCTTAAAGATATAAGTCTTTCTGTAAATGAGAAAGAAGTTGTTTCTATACTTGGCCCATCTGGTTCTGGTAAGTCAACTTTTTTGAGATGTATGACATTTCTTGAAAAAATTGATGACGGAAGTATGAACTTCTGCGGAGAAGAGGCTGTAAATTCTGAGAGCGGTTATCCAGTTTATGCTAATAAGAAAAAGCTAAAACAGATACAGGGATATTTTGGCTTGGTTTTTCAGAATTTTAATCTTTTCCCACATTATTCAGTTATGAAAAATATATGTGATGCTCCTATCCATGTTCAAAAAAGAAATAAAGATGAAGTAGCTGAAGAGGCAAAGGAGCTTCTAAAAAAAATGGGACTTGCTGATAAAGCAGACTATTATCCTTATCAGCTTTCAGGAGGTCAGCAACAAAGAATTGCAATAGCGAGAGCATTAGCGATGAAGCCTAAGATGTTGTTTTTCGATGAGCCTACATCAGCCCTTGACCCTGAACTTACAGCAGAAATTTTAAGTGTTCTCAAGGCTTTAGCAGCAGAAAAAATGACTATGATAATAGTTACACACGAAATAGATTTTGCGAGAAGCGTTTCTGATAGAGTTGTATTTATGGATAAGGGTCTTATTGTTGAAGAAGGTTCGCCTAAAGATGTTATTGATAATCCTAAGAATGAACGCACAAAAACTTTCTTGAAAAAAATGCAGGCTGAACTTTAAGTTATTAATAAGATTAATATTATACAATTTTTATAACCGTTTTGCTATACTTGTTAAGTGAAACGGTTATTTTCTGTTTTATATGATTTTTGAAGAAATTTGCTTAAACTTTTAAAAAAAAGATTGAGTTTTTATATATCTTGTTATATAATAGATTATGTTGACTTTTCTAAACACAAATGTACATTAGGAGGAAAAAATATGAAAAAATCTAAGAAAATTTTAAGTATGGGACTTGCGGCTCTTACCGCTCTTACAATGTCTATAAGTATGACAGGCTGTGGAAGTTCTGATTCATCAGTATCTTCAGTAGATGGAAATTCAGATAACAGCAAGGTGTATAATATTGGTATTTGCCAGCTCATACAGCATGAGGCTCTTGACGCAGCTACAAAGGGCTTTAAAGATACTTTAACAGAGAAACTTGGTTCAAAAGTTAAATTTGACGAACAAAATGCACAGGGTGATTCAGCAAACTGTACAACAATCTGTAATCAGTTTGTTTCATCAAATGTTGACCTTATTCTTGGCAATGGTACAGCAGCTTTGCAGGCAGCTTATACAAACACAGATAAAATTCCAGTTCTTGGAACATCAATTACAGACTATGCAACTGCTCTTGATATAAAGGACTGGACAGGTGTTTCTAATATGAATGTTTCAGGTACATCAGACCTTGCACCACTTGAAGAGCAGGCTAAGATGCTTAATGAAATTTTCCCTGACGCTAAAAATGTTGGTATCCTTTATTGCTCAGCAGAGGCTAACTCTAAATATCAGGCTGATACAATTACACCTTTCTTAGAGAAATTTGGATATAAGGTTAGCTCATATACATTCTCTGATTCTAATGATATTGCAGCTATTGCTAAAGATGCTTGTGATAAGAATGATGTGCTTTATATTCCAACAGATAATACTGCTGCAAATAATACTGGAATAATCAACAATATTGCTATTGCTGCAAAGACTCCTATAATTGCAGGTGAAGAGGGTATCTGTAAGGGTTGTGGCGTAGCAACACTTTCTATCAGTTATTATGAGCTTGGTCAAAAAACAGGTGAAATGGCATATGATATTCTTGTAAATGGCAAAGATATTTCTAAAATGGAAATCAAATCTGCACCTAATGTCACAAAAATGTATGATGC
Organism: Pseudoruminococcus massiliensis; assembly: GCF_900291955.1. Taxonomy (GTDB): domain Bacteria; phylum Bacillota; class Clostridia; order Oscillospirales; family Acutalibacteraceae; genus Pseudoruminococcus; species Pseudoruminococcus massiliensis. The sequence goes on from NZ_OLMR01000003.1 coordinate 76,199, forward strand.
AGAAAGATGCAAAGAACTTGGTGTAAAGATTCCTGATGGTTATACCGCTATTAAAAAATAAAAAATAAAACATATGGAGAATCAGTTATGGATATTGTTTCATACTTTTCATCCTTAGATTTCATGAGCTTCCTTAATGCACTTCCTGGAAATATAGCACAGGGAATCATTTGGGGCTTGATGGGTTTAGGAGTATTTATAACTTATAAACTTCTGCATTTTGCAGATTTGAGTGTTGATGGTTCATTTGCAACTGGTGGTGCAGTTACTGCTATTATGCTGATAAACGGTTGTCCGATATGGGTTGCTATGCTTGTAGCTGTTGCGGCGGGTCTACTGGCTGGTTTGGTCACAGGCTTGCTACATACACTTCTTGGAATACCTGATATTCTTTCAGGTATTCTTACACAGATTGCATTATATTCTATAAATTTGAATATAATGGGAAAATCAAACCTTCCAATAAGTTATAGAAACTATTCATTAGTTATTTCAGCAAGTAATATTAATATGGCAATCATAATTGCACTTATAGTGGTTGCAATTGTTATAGTTGCTATGTATTGGTACTTTGGCACAGAGCAAGGAACAACTATTCGTTCAACAGGAAGTAACCCAGCTATGAGTAAGGCTCAAGGTATAAACATAAACTTCACAAAGGTTATTGCACTTGCACTTTCTAATGCAGTTGTCGCATTCTCTGGCTCAATCTTTTCACAATATCAAGGATTTGCTGATGTAAATATGGGCAGAGGTGCAATAGTTATAGGTCTTGCTGCTGTCATTATTGGTGAAGTTCTTGGAGAAGCAATTTTCCGCAAGCATATAAATTTTATTATCAGACTCATTTTTGTTATTGTTGGTGGAATACTCTATTATATCGCAATGGGAATAGTTCTTTGGCTCAAGATGCCAACAGACGATACAAAGCTATTTACAGCAATTATAGTTGCTATTTTCCTTGCTGTTCCGAATATTCGTAGTAGAGCTACAAATTCCTTTAAAAAGGTAGCAAAGCAAAATTCTAAAGCACAAAAAGTGGAGGGTTAATAAATGCTTGAAATTAAAGAAATTTACAAAACCTTCAACAAAGGCACAGTCAATGAGAAACACGCTCTTAATGGAGTAAATCTTACACTTAATGAGGGAGATTTCTGTACAGTTATAGGTGGTAATGGAGCAGGAAAGTCTACAACACTTAATGCTATTGCAGGTGTATGGCCTGTTGATAGCGGAGCTATAATAATTGATGGCAAAGATGTTTCTGGACTTTCTGAGCATAAAAGAGCACCTTATCTTGGAAGAGTTTTTCAGGACCCTATGACTGGAACTGTTGCTGATATGGAAATCATAGAAAATCTTGCTCTTGCTGCTCGCAGAGGTAAACGTAGGGGTCTTTCTTGGGGTGTAAAAGCTAAAGAAAGAGAAAAGTATAGAGAACTCCTTGCAGAGTTTGAACTTGGTCTTGAAGATAGAATGAGTTCTAAGGTTGGACTTCTTTCAGGTGGTCAGCGACAGGCTATAACACTTCTTATGGCTACATTGCAAAAACCAAAGCTTTTATTGCTTGATGAACACACAGCAGCACTTGACCCTAAAACAGCTTCAAAGGTTCTTGAGCTGAGTGACAAAATTATCAAAGAAAATAATCTCACAGCTCTTATGGTTACACATAATATGAAAGATGCTATTGTTCATGGCAATCGTCTTATAATGATGAATAACGGAAAGGTAATTCTTGATATTTCTGGCGAAGAAAAGAAAAAACTTACAGTTGATGAGCTTCTTAAGAAATTTGAGATGGTAAGTAATTCTAAGCTTGAAAATGACCGTATGCTTCTTTCAAATTAACAAATAATATTAAATAGTCACTTTTGTTTATATTGTTTATATATAAAAACAAAAGTGACATTATTTTTGAGACAATTATTATTGGATATATTGCTTAAGGGCTTCTATATAAGCAATAGTTAAATGGCTGAAACTTGATTTTTGATGTGTGACTATGCCAATGTGCATATTTCCTTCTTTGATTAGTGGTACGGAGGCGATATTGCCATTAAGTTCTTCATCAATAACTCCACTACAAACTGTATAACCATTTAAACCAATGAGCAAATTAAATAGAGAGGCTCTATCACGAACCCTTATGTTTTTAGGTCTTTCTACAATGCTGAAAATCTCTTCGGAATAGTAAAAAGAATTATGTTCACCTTGCTCAAATGATAAATATGGGTATTTATCAAGCTCTTCCATAGTAACAGATTCTCTATTTGCCAATGGGTGGCTTTTGCTGATAAATATATGGGGTTGTGCAACAAAAAGCTCAGTAAATTTCAAGCCTTTAGATTTAAGAATTTTCTTAAGGACAACTTCGTTAAAACTATTCATATATAAAATGCCGATTTCGCTTTTCATATTAGCAACATCTTCTATTATCTCGTAAGTCTGAGTTTCTCTTAGAGAAAAATCGTATTTATCACCACCATATTCTTTTACAAGGTCTACAAAGGCATTTACAGCAAATGAATAGTGTTGAGTTGATATACAGAATTGTTTTTTAATTATAGAGTTTGTATGCTTATATTTTTCTTCCAATAAATTAGCTTGCTCAAGGACTTGCCTCGCATAAGACAAGAACTGTTCACCATCTTTTGATATTGTTATTCCTTTATTTGTACGAACAAAAATAGTAATTCCCATTTCTTTTTCAAGCTCTTTAATAGCTTTAGTAAGGCTTGGTTGAGATATATATAATTCATTTGCAGCTTCTGTGATAGTGCCTTTTTCGGCAACCATAGCTGCATACCTTAATTGTAAAAGTGTCAATCATAACGCCTCCAATAAATTTTCACGCATTAATTATACTTTAAAATCAATATGTTTTCAATATTAAAAAGCATAAACTGTGAGTGTATCCATAGTGACGATTTCCTTTGGTAACTTAATTCTACTACGAAATCGTTTCTATTGAGAGATTATTTTTTATTATTTCATCTTAATTTTACAATCTGCGAGTTTAAAAACCGCTCTCAAGTAATTAAAAATTGAAAGCGATTATTTAGATTTTGTCAAGAAAAGTTAAGAAATCCAGATTTTATTAATCATGGTGTACCCTCGGTTAGTGAACTTGTAATGGGTTATATAGAGTATATTTATATTTCACCCCGATTGATTACATTATTTTTTGTTTACTCATTAAAACCCTGGAAGTTTATTAATATTTAGTTGAGAAGTAGGACTATTAATGATATAATAATATGGTGTATTTTGATGGAAATTTTAGCTTTTTAAATCTATAAGATTTTAATTTATGTAGGGGGTACATTAATATACAGCTAAAAATTTTCAAAAATATGCTAGCATAAAATAATAGGAGGATTAAGTTGATTTATGGAAACGCATACAAAACGAAATTCGTTTAAAGGTTCAATTGGCTTTGTACTTGCTGCAGCAGGTAGTGCTGTTGGTTTAGGAAATATATGGAGATTTCCGTATTTGGCAGCAAAAGATGGCGGAGGAATGTTCCTTGTAATTTACATCATTCTTGCACTTACCTTTGGCTTTACCATACTTATAACAGAAGTCGCAATCGGAAGAAAAACAAAACAAAGTCCTTTAACTGCTTATGGTAAGCTTAATAAAAAATGGAAAGGCTTAGGAGTGATTGCCTGCCTTGTCCCTATAATTATTTTACCTTATTATTGTGCTATTGGTGGTTGGGTACTTAAATATTTTCTTATTTATCTTACTGGAAATGGTTCAAGTGCGGCTCAAGATGGATACTTTACATCATTTATTTCAGGAAGCTATGAGCCTATCATTATGCTTTTACTCTTTCTTTTTGCAACAGCATTTGTCATATTTAGAGGAGTAAATAAAGGTATAGAGTCATTTTCAAAAATTCTTATGCCAATCTTGATTTTGCTTGTTGTTGTTATTGCTATATTTTCACTTACAATTAGTCATACAGACGAAAATGGTGTTACAAGAACAGGTCTGCAGGGACTTATGGTTTATGTTGTTCCGAATTTTGAAGGAATGACCATAAAAAGTTTTTTCTCAGTTTTGCTTGATGCTATGGGACAGCTATTTTTCAGTTTGAGCGTTGCAATGGGTATTATGATTGCCTATGGTTCATATGTCAGTGATGAAGCTGACCTTAAAAAGTCAATAAATCAGATTGAAATTTTTGATACAGCAGTAGCTTTTCTTGCTGGTGTTATGATTATTCCAGCCGTATTTACATTTGCTGGTACTGAAGGAATGGAAGCATCTGGTCCAAGCCTGATGTTTGTTTCATTGCCGAAAGTTTTTGCGGCTATGGGTTCGATAGGAAATGTTGTAGGCTGTCTTTTCTTTGCGATGGTACTTTTTGCAGCTATAACAAGTTCTGTGTCTGTTATGGAGGCGATAGTATCAAGTTTTATGGATAAGTTTAAATTTTCAAGAGTAAAAGCAGCCTCTCTTGAAACAGTGATTGCCATAGTAGTAGGTATAGTTGTTTGCTTGGGATATAATATATTTTATTTTGAAATGCCATTGCCAAACGGTACAACTGCACAAATTCTTGATATTATGGATTATATAAGCAATAACTTCTTTATGCCATTAGTAGCGATAGGCACTTGTATTCTTATTGGTTGGATTGTCAAGCCAAAAACAGTTATTGATGAAGTCGAGAAAAATGGAGAAAAAATGGGCAGAAAAAGGCTATATATTGTAATGATTAAATATATTGCTTTGATTATGCTTGTTTTACTTTTCTTGAAATCAATAGGTGTTTTGACGATAATATAATACTTATTAAGAGCTACGTGGAGTAAGATATGACAGATTTTAAAAAAGGCTTGAAAGATGGTATACCAATAGCCTTAGGATATATCTCTGTTTCTTTTACATTTGGATTGCAAGCAGTAGGTGTAGGTTTAGCTTGGTGGGAAGCAGTTATGATTTCTTTTACAAACATAACATCTGCTGGACAATTTGCAGGTCTTGATATAATGGTAAGAGGCGGAGGTTTTTGGATGGAAATGGCTTGCACTCAATTTATAATAAATCTCAGATATGCTTTGATGTCGTTATCTCTGTCGCAAAAAACAGATAAAAGTGTAAGGGGTATACATCGATGGATAATAGGCTTTGGAATTACTGATGAAATATTTGCAGTGTCAATGGGAAATGAAAAAGAAATAAGCAACAAATATCTTTACGGTCTAATTCTTCTTCCAGTTTTGGGTTGGACAGGCGGAACATTTTTGGGTGTTACTGTTGGAAGTGTTTTGCCAAGCGTTGTAAGAGATTCTATGTGCATAGCTATTTATGGAATGTTTATTGCAATAATAGTTCCACCTGCTAAGAAAAACTCATCAATACTAAAAGTTGTGGTTATATCTGTAATTTTAAGTTGTGCATTTAAATGGTTACCTCTTTTGAATAATGTTTCAAGCGGTTTTGTAATCATTATATGTACGATAATTGCAGCATCAATTGGTGCAATTTTCTTTCCTATTAAGGAGGAAAAAGAATGATTATAAGAGATTTTTTTATTTATCTTTTTATTATGGCAGGTGTTACATATCTTATAAGAGTTTTACCGTTTGTGATTTTCAAAGGTAAAATCACAAACACATTTATAAAGAGCTTCCTTTATTATGTACCATATGCTGTGCTTGGTGCAATGACATTCCCAGCAATATTATTTTCAACTGGTAATTATATCTCATCTATTGCAGGCCTTATAGTGGCTTGTATAATGGCTTTTAAGGAAAAAAGCTTATTGATAGTAGCAATTTTCGCCTGTGTTACGGCATTAGCAATAAATTTAATTTGTATGGTAATATAAAATAAAAAGATTATAATATTTCGTGCATATAAATAAACAGACAATGAAAAAACGACCTCCCATGGCAGATTTAAAGAAGTTGCCATAGGAGGTTTTGTTATGCCAAGAGAATATTAACATATACAACAATATGAGAAAAAAATTATTGAATTTGAAAGAACAAGGATTAACATATCGAAAAAGCAAATATTAATTTTTATAACAAATATTGTATTCAATTAAAAGAAAACTGACTCCGCTTGAAAAACGAAATCAGTTTGTTGTTTAAAATTTAATTTTCTATCTTAAGTAGCTTTTTTGTACTGTTTATACAATTTTAGGCAGTGTATTTAACCAAGCTTGGATTTTTATTTTATAATTTGGTTTATATAATTTTCAGCAGAAATAGCCGCATTAGCACCGTCCGAAACAGCAGTTACAACCTGTCTTAGAGCCTTTGTTCGGACATCACCTGCAACAAATATTCCAGAAACAGAAGTCTTGCCTGTTTCGTCCGCAACAACATAGCCACTTTTATCAAGCTCAACTAAGCCTTTAAGAATTTGAGAATTAGGATTAGAACCAATCGCAATAAAAGCACCTTCAGCGTTAAGCTCAGCTGTCTTGCCAGTCTTTGTGTTTTTTAATGAGATAGAAGAAAGATGTTTATCGCCATTAAACGAAGTGGGAATAGCATTATAAATAATATCAATATTAACAGTATCGTTAGCTTTGTTTTGTAATGATTTTGCTGCACGAAGTTTTTCTCCACGATATATTACGAATACTTGCTTACATATTTTCGAGAGCAAGAGAGCATCACCAAGGGCAGTGTCGCCACCACCAATAACAACAGTTGTCTTATCTTTGAAAAATGCACCATCACAAACTGCACAATAAGAAACACCAGCACCTCTGAGTGCGAATTCTCCGTCAATACCAAGCTTTCTATGAGAAGCACCCGCCGCATAGATAATAGCCTTTACAGAAAGAAGATTATCACTTTTAAATTTTATAACAAAGCTACCATTTGCACTTTTTTCAATTTTAATAACTTCATCCTCAATAAATTCAGTGCCATATGCCTGTGCGTGAGCCTTGAATTTCTCACCAAGTTCATATCCTTCAATATTTGGAAGACCTGGATAGTTATCAATACAATCGCTTTCTACAATTTGACCTGTGGACATATAATCCCTTTCGCAAACAACTGTTGAACGCATAGCCCTGCCAGTATAAATAGCTGCCGCAAGCCCTGCTGGACCACTTCCGATAATTAAAACATCAACTGAACGCATAGGAAAAGCACCTCACTAAAAATAATTTATAATTTAATAATATTAGTCATAATACCAGATGGGGTAATATCAACAATGCCGTAAGTTCCTGTATATCCTATTGAACCAGGATTCATAATATACATTCCGTCATCATATGCTGTATAAGGAACATGAGTATGACCAAAAAGAAGAATATCAGTATCAAGCAAATGAGCCTGATTGATTATCTGTGAATAACCAGATTTAACCCCGAAAAGGTGTCCATGAGTTACGAAGATATGCTTATTCTCAAGAGTAATTTCCTCGGAATAACGCTTTTCAGAACACCAATCACAATTACCCCTTACAGAAATAATCATCTTGTCAGGAATAGTTACAGCAAGAGTATCCATATCCTCGTTGCCATCTCCACAAAACACTACAACTTCCGCAGAAGACTGGCTTAATACAGCTTTCTGAAGTGAATAAAAATCCTTGTGTGAATCTGATACAACTACTATTCTCATATTTACCTCCATTAACATATAATGTTATCAGCACGAATAAAATATATACAGGTGGTGATTTTTATGGATAAAAAAGAAATCGAAAAGCTCATAAATTCTTTAGACCAAGTGCAAAAAAGCAAGCTTATGAATGCACTCGCAAATAAATCTGAAGCTGAACGCATATTAAGAACGCCAGAAGCACAAGCCATTATGAAAAAGCTTAAAGGAGAGAAGTAACCTATGGACGACATGTCTCAAAAGCTTATGTCATTGATGAATGACCCCGAAATCATGAGCAAAATACAGGGATTAAGTGGGCTTTTGAGTCAAGGCGAACCACAGGAACAGCCTAAGCCAAAGCCTCCAGAACCTCCTCCAAAGCCGAACGAATCAATGCTTCCTATGGATATGATGGGCACAATGATGAAAATTATGCCTATATTGAATACATTCAAAGAAGATGATGAAACAACCTGTCTACTTAAAGCATTAAGACCCTTTTTAAGTGAAGAGAAGCGTAAAAAGCTTGACGAGGGAATTCGTCTGATGCGAATAATGCGTTTACTGCCACTTCTTAAAGGAACAGATATGTTTGAAATGTTCAGATAAAGGAGGCTTGCTATGAATTCTTCAGATGATGATATAGGCAGAATGCAACAGGAAGCTGTGAGGCGTGTTCGGGATATGCAACAAAGGGCAAAGAATATATCCGCCTCAAGAACAGGCAGACAGCAAACTCCAAAGACACAAGATAAACTGCCTGAAATTCACGAAACCGAACCGACAGAACCTCCAGAACCACCTGAAATATCAGAAAGCAAAAAGCCAAATGATATTTTAGAGGGATTTTTTAAGGATAAGGAAAAAAGCCTTATCCTTTTGCTCTTGGTACTTCTAAGTGGCGAAGAGGATAACAATGGCATTATGCTTGCACTTCTTTATTTGCTTATCTGATTTGACCATCACCCTCAATGATAAATTTCATAGAGGTAAGCTCGTTAAGTCCCATGGGACCTCTTGCGTGAATTTTCTGTGTAGAAATTCCTATTTCTGCACCGAGACCGAACATTCCTCCGTCAGTAAATCTTGTTGAAGCATTAACATATACAGCGGCAGCATCAACCTCATTCTTGAAACGGTTAGCGTTCTTATAGTTTTCAGTTACAATGCACTCGCTGTGACCGCTTGAATACTTTGTGATATGAGCAATAGCCTCATCAATGTTGTCAACAACCTTAACTGCAAGAATATAATCAAGATATTCTGTTGCCCAGTCAGCCTCAATTGCAGGAATAACGCTGTCACCAAGAATTTCTCTTGTACGCTCACAGCCACGAAGCTCAACATTTTTTTCATCAAGCCTTGCCTTAATTACAGGCAGGGCTTTTTCTGCGATATTCTTATGTACAAGAATAGTTTCAATCGCATTGCAAACAGATGGGCGAGAAGTTTTTGCATTATATATAATGTTGGCAGCCATATCAATATCCGCACTTTCATCAACAAAAACATGGCAGTTGCCAACACCAGTTTCGATAACAGGAACTTTTGCATTTTCAACGACAGCTTTGATAAGACCTGCACCACCACGAGGAATGAGCAAATCGAGATAATCAACAAGTCCCATAAGTTCAACAGATGATTGGCGAGTTGTATCCTCAATAAGTTGGATACAATTCTTATCAAGCACAGATTTTTCAAGAGCAGAACGCATAATATCTGCAATGCACTTGTTTGAATTGATAGCTTCCTTACCACCACGAAGAATTACTGCATTTCCGCTTTTAAGGCAAAGAGAAGCAGCATCAGAAGTAACATTTGGACGAGCCTCAAATATAATTCCTATAACACCAATCGGAACACGAACTTTAGTTATATTAAGCCCATTAGGACGCTTGCTTCCGCTAAGAACTGCACCGATAGGGTCTGGCAAAGCCGCAACATCAAGTACACCTTGAGCCATACCTTCAATACGAGCCTTGCTAAGGCTGAGTCTATCTATAATAGATTCTGTAAGACCGTTTGCACGACCATTATCAACATCAATTTTATTTGCTGCAAGAATAGCGTCTGTATTATCTATAAGAGCCTTAGCAATAAGCTTTAATGCGTCATTCTTTTCTTCGCCCATTACAGCAAGTGTACGAGCAGCCTCTTTGGCTTTTTTACCCATTTCCTCAAGAATAGTCATTTTATTGCACCTCATCTTTTATCATAATTAAATCTTTAGCATAGGGGAGAGTCTTTATAAAATCGCAGAAAGTATGCCATTCATCAAGCTTGTGACCCTTTCTTGCATAATATATATTTATAAGAGTTTCATAATTTAGTGAGCAGGTTCTCATTTGGTTATAGCTTGATGGCAAAAGTTGAATTATATCATACCAATATTGCTTATCTTTAGTTTCAGTATATTTCAATCGAAGCTCTTCAAGTTTTGCAATAATAGTATCAAAGAAAGCCATAGAATCTTCATCTAATTTATCAAGACTGAAATCATCACGAGAAAATTCCTTGCTGTGAATCTTATGCATAGTGCTTGTAGAGTTTGCAACAGTAGCAACCTTATAAGTATCATATTCTTTCCACCAGTACATAGGTGCTGTAACATCAACTGAAATAAATATCTGTCTTAGATATTTTCTGTGGTCGCTGCCCGCTCTCGCCAGCCTCTTTGCAAGTCCGAGGTCGTTTTCTCCAAGAATATACTGTCCATTTTCATCATAGTAGCTATCACTTCTTGCCCAACTGTTAAGCGGATTTCTTGCACCTCTCATAGCATTTTCAAGGTTCATTACAGAGATTCGTTCTACCTTTAGCAATGTGTTTCACTCCAATTTTAAATTACTTGCTTGCAAGAAACATAGTTCCTACACTTTCGCCCTGAATAAGGTTTAAAAGTCTTTCAGGAGCATTCCCGTTCATAACACAGCAATTTATTCCGGCTTCATTTGCGACAGCCGCTGCAGAAACCTTTGTAATCATACCGCCAGTACCTCTGTTCGAGCCTGAACCGCTTGCCATTTTACGAATATCGTCATCAATAAGCTTAACAACTTCAAAGCGTTTTGCGTCTTTATTTTTTCTTGGGTCGCAGTCATAAAGTCCGTCAATATCAGACATAATAACAAGCAAATCAGCATCAAGCAAATCGGCAACAATTGCTGAGAGATTATCGTTATCGCCGAAGTTATTTCCAACAAGCTCATCAATAGCAACAGTATCGTTTTCGTTTACTATCGGAATAATTCCCATCTCAAGAAGAGTGCTGAAAGTATTATAAGCATTTTGGCGGAGATGTTCGTTAAAGAGAACATTCTTTGTCAAAAGAACCTGAGCAACGGTATGATTATATTCTCCAAAAACCTTATCATACATAAACATAAGCTCGCATTGACCGACAGCGGCAACAGCCTGTTTATAACGGGTTTCCTTGGGTCTTTCAGGAAGATTAAGCTTACCAAAGCCAACGCCGATAGCACCTGAGCTTACAAGTATAACTTGCTTGCCCATATTTTGGAGGTCACTCAGAACCTTACAAAGATTTTCAAAATTTTTAAGATTAAGTTTTCCATTTTCGTATGTCAAGGTTGAAGTACCAACCTTAACAACGATTCTTCTTGATAATAATTCGTTCAATTCATTCAGTCCTATTTTACAAATTTTAGCATTATTACTCTAAGTGCCTTATAATTATACCAAAAATATCAAGGTTTTACAAGTAGAAAATAACTCTAAAATGCTTTCAGAATAAAAAGCCATTTTTAGTTGCAAATTCACAGTTAAAAACAGCTTGATTAAAGATTTTAAATTAACTTTTGTTGACGCTTACCATCAATTTGCGTATAATAAATTAAAATTACAGAAAATCTTATTATTGACAACAAATTTCCGTTGTGATAAAATAATCGGCAGACGGAATATATTACCATTGTGTCGAAATATATTGACCATATGTGTAAATTATGTATTTCCGAAACATAATTTAATATTCAGGGAGAAATCCCTATATTTTTTAAAGTGCAGTTAATCAACACTAACTAAAAAGAGATGATAATTATAAAAAGAAATATTATTTGTGCCATAATTTTTGTGCTGATACTGATAACTTCAACTGTTGCAGTGCTTGCGATAAATAATAATGCAAAAAATCAAGATGAAAAAATCGCCCGCATTTATCAGGACAAAAAACTTATCTATACAATAGATTTAAATTCTGTTAAAGAAACATATAGATTAACCATAGATGGCGAGGATAAGTCTGAAAATATAGTAGAGGTACGAAACGGCAGTATAGGAATTATAGAAGCAAGCTGTACCGACCATATCTGTATAGATACAGGATTTATAGATAATTCATCTGTACCCGTTGTTTGCTTGCCGAATAAAATCATCATAGAAATTTCGGATAATACAGATAATTCCATAGATGCAGTTGCAAATTAGGTGATGTGAATTGAGAGAGAATAATAGCTTAAATATAAGAAAGATAGCGATTCTTTCAATGTTTGTTACAATATCATTGACAATATTTGTGCTTGAAAGTTTAATGCCACCAGTAATCAATATTCCTGGAATAAAGCCTGGCTTTGCAAATATAGTAACGCTGTTTTTGCTTGTAAATACTAACAAACGCTCTGCATTTACAGTTTTAATTGTAAGAATAATTTTAGCTTCAATATTTGCTGGACAGATAATGTCCTTATTTTATAGCCTTTCGGGTGGTATACTTAGTTTACTTGCAATGAGCATAGTTCTATACATAACAAAGAAAAAGACAGTATGGTTTGCAAGTGTTGTAGGAGCAATTTTTCATAATATAGGACAGATTTTAGCTGCAGTTGTAGTTTTAGGCTCATGGACGGTTATTTGTTATTTACCTGTACTTTTAATTTCAGGTTGTATAACAGGTCTGATAACAGGCTTAATTACTGAATTTCTTGATAGAAGTCTTGCTAAGGGAGCTTTTCTTGATAGGCTTAATAAGATACTTTGTGTTAAAAAAGTATCTTAAAGTTAGCTATCACTAATTTATAGGGGTGGGGATTTAATGCTAATAAGAAAGATTTTGTCGGGATTTTTGTAGCTTAAATTTCGATAAAAATAAAAAATGGAGGGATAATAATGCTACTTATAATTTCACTTGTGCTTGCAGTAGCTTTTGTCTTTTTATGTGGAAAAGCTCTCAAAAAGCACCCAATTTTGTTTTACAGCGGAGCAGGAATAATAACTATTGTATTGGCACTCATTCCGTTTGATGGCGTACCTGATTTTGTCAATAATTACATTCTTGCTTTATTCAGGAGAGGTTCTCTTGCAACAGCAATTTTCATCATTGTTATGTATACGGGAGCGTTGAAAAATGGTTCTGCACTAATGAAAAAGCTGATTGTCATTCGTGGTGAACTTTCGATTATGGCTTCAATAATGATACTTTGCCATAATATTTTCTTTGGAAAAATCTATTTTGTAAGACTTTTTACATCAGCTTCAACAATGCCAGTAACACAGCTTCTTGCTGCTATCGCATCATTGCTAATGCTTGTTATTATGATACCACTTACAATAATGTCATTTCCAAAGGTAAGAAAGAAAATGAAGCCAAAGCTTTGGAAAAGACTTCAGCGTTTTGCATATGTTTTTTACGCTCTGATTTATATTCATATCTTCCTTTTGACATATTCAAGTGCACAGGCTCGCCGAGGAGATTACGCACTCAGTCTCATTCTTTATACAATAGTTTTTGGTGTATACCTTGTAATGCGTGTAAGAAAATATCTTCTTAAAAAGAACTCAAATATCAAGCTTGCTCTTAATGCAGGTTCAGGAATTTGTACAGTGGGAATTGTTGGAGCAGTTTGCCTCTTTGTATTTTTAAGCAATGGAAATACTGCAGCACCTGCAAGAATACCAGTTAAAACCTTTGCATATTCCTCAGAAGGTTCTGTTGCCACTGCTGATAATTCTAATGCAGAAAGCCAGCTTCATGTTGAAACCTCAGAAGTAAGTCAAATCTCAGAAACAACATCAGTTAAAAGCAAAGAAGAATCTCAGTCAACAGCTTCTGAAAGCTCAAAAACTTCATTAACATCATCAGCTTCATCAAAAGTAGAGAGTAAGTTAACAGAGAATGAAACATCAAAGAGCAATTCTCAAAGTAGCCAAATCACAACAAAAGATAATAGCATTTCTAATAATACCACGCAAAGCAGTAAACCATCCGCTTCAAATAACAATAATAGCAGTTCATCAAGCAAAAATAATATAAGCTCAAAGCCATCAACTTCGAAGCCAAACCAATCTATAACAAGTAAGCCATCAAATAGTGGTAATACTGTTTCAAAGCCTGAAACATCAGCACAAGAAACATCAAAAGTACCTATTGTACAAAATAAGTATAAGGACGGAAAGTTCAGCGGTTCGGCCTATGGTTATGATGGAAATATCTATGTAACAATCACAATTAAGGACGATATAATCACAAATATAGAGGCAACGTCAGACGAAAGCGACCTTTGGTATTTTGAGAGCTGTGTTCAAAATGTAACATCACAAATTATTGCAAGTCAAAGCACAAGTGTTGATGCAACAAGTGGTGCTACATACTCCTCAGAGGGTATCATGGCAGCGGTTGAACAGGCTTTGAACAGTGCAAAGAATTGATATGAAAAAACGAATTTTAGCTTTAATAATGGTAACTCTTTTTTTTAATCTTACAGCTTGTAATAATTCAAACGGAAAAACCTCATCAGTTTATGAAATTTCTCTTAGCAGTGATTACGATAATAGCAACGAAAAAAGTTTGTCATTTTTTGCAATGGATACTTATATGAATTTTAAGGCTTATGGCGAAAATGCAAAAACTGCTGTAAATGAGGCATCAGCTCTTGTAGAGGATTTGGAAAATAAGCTTTCTGTAACAAACCCCGAAAGTGAAATTTCCAAGATAAATTCTTCTGCAAATAATGCAATAAAGATTTCAGAAGATACGCTTGCACTTATATCAACTGCTCTTGATGTCAATAAAAAAAGCGGTGGTGCGTTTGATATTACAATCTATCCAATAGTTAAGCTTTGGGGTTTTACAACAGGGAAGTATGAAGTTCCAAATAAGGAAGAAATTTTAAAAAATCTTGAATATGTTGATAGTTCAAATATTACGCTTAACGAAAAAGAAGGTACAGTAACAGTTCCCCAAAATATAGAAATAGACCTTGGTGGTATTGCAAAGGGCTATGCTGGCAAGAAAGCCGCAGAAAAAATTCGTTCTATGGGAATAGAGAGTGCTTTGCTTAATCTTGGTGGAAATATTCAGACAATAGGTTCAAAACCCGATGGCAGTGCGTGGGGAGTTTCTATATGCAATCCCGAAGATTCCTCAAAACAACTTTGTCGTATTGAAGTAGTAGATAAGGCAGTTGTAACATCTGGTGGCTATCAGAGATATTTTGAGGAAAACGGTAAGAGTTATCATCATATAATAGACCCTAAAAGCGGATATCCAGCAGAAAACGGCTTGCTTTCTGTAACGATTGTCGATGAAGACGGTATGCTTTGCGACGCACTTTCAACAACACTTTTTGTTTTAGGAAAAGACAAGGCTCTTGAATATTGCGAAAAATACGGTATAGAAGCCATTCTTATGACTGATGATAAGAAAATCTATGTCACAGATGGATTAAAAGAAAGCTTTTCTATAATTGACCAGACATCAGGCTATTTTCTCGCAGAATAGTTTACCCATAAAATTCTAAAAATTTTTTATTTTGCTTTATTGACTTTTGGAAAAATTAGGTATAAAATAAAGGCAGTTAGTTATAACTAATTAGATTATTAGAAAAAACTAACCAAAATATTTTAGGGAGGTTCGTTATGAACAGCAAAAAAACAGTTTCAGCTGTTTTGGCGACAGCACTGGTTCTTAGTGTAACATCAAGTGCAGCGTTTGCGTCAAATAGCAGCAAAAATTCCGCAGACTATGTTTACGGTACAATGAAGATTTCGTATCACGATTTTTATTTAGGAGAAAATGTTGATACAACAAAGGGTGTTACAAGCACTGATTATGTTGATGCAGTAAGCTCTGCTACTATGAATAAGTATACAAACCAAAACCTCAACGCAGGGACGTATACTTCAGAAAATGCAGACAACACAATGGGATATATCAACGGTGTTATTTTCCCTGTAAAGGTTTCAGCAGAAGATTATGCAAAGCTTAAATCAGCAAGTAATTTTGATGAGCTTGGCTTTACTGAACTTACAGAAGTTCCAGCAGTATATAAGGAGCTTACAGTAGATAATGGTGTTCTTTCGTTTAGTGAAGCTGAAGGAAAGACAGAAACCGTAGATGCAAACTATACATTCTCAACAAGTTCAAAATATGGTGACTATCAGATTTCCTTAAGCAATGTAAATGACATTTTCAATGATAATGTAGTTTATGGTGTAGTTCTTGAAACAGCAGAAGGCGATGATTACGGCCTTTATTCACAGGAAAACATCTGGAAAAACACCAAGCTTGCATGGTCAACAGGTTTTACAACAGAAGCTCATGGTTGTCCACTTCGTTCAGAACCTTATGAGGCGATTATGGGTGAAACCCTCGATAATGTACAGTATATCACAGCTAATGGTATCTATAATTTCACAATGAATCAATATGTTGCAATTAAGCACAACGGTAGTATTGATGTTAATGATGCTTATATTACAGACGGTTCAACAAGTTGCCTTGTAAGCGATATTCCAAACGATTTCGAGCCACAGGTTACAGTTGAGGGGCTTGATAGCACATATAGCAACGATAAACTCAATTTCACAAATGCAGTTCCTAATAAGTATACAGCAGTTTTGTCTGATGCAAAGGGCAAGTATGCAAGCGTTTCAACAGATTTCACACTAAAGACAACTGCTCAGGCATCACTTAAAGACGGTCAGCTTCTCCTTGATGATAAGACAGACGGTGTTGCAGATTATATCTCAGCATTTACATCTATCTCTATAACTGACCCTAATGGCGGAGTTATTAAGTATATCGAAAAAGAAAGAGGTAAGCCTACTTATACAGCCGATATATTTGACGCTAATGGAGTTATAGATATTGATGCACAATATACAGCCGCTACAACAACAGGTAAGGGTGCAAGTGCTGTAACAACTTATGAATATGGCCCTGTATTCGGTGTAGATGGAGAATATCAGATTGTTATTCAGGCAAATGGTTATGATACTGCTACACTTTCTTATACAGTAAACAGAGAGCCATCTGCTCCTGAATCATCAGAGGAATCTTCAAACGATGAATCCTCAAATGAAGATTCAAATGTTGTTTCTGACGAATCATCATTTGAACCATCAGAGCCAAGTGATGTTGAAAGCTCAGAAGAAACATCAAATAATGAGCCTTCCGAAGTAAATAGCAATACAGAAAATACAAGTAGCACAAATACATCTAACGGCAAAGACGCAGGAACAGTTGAAACAGGGGCAAACGAAACAGCTGCAGGAATTGCACTTGTCTTTATTGTAGCTGCATTGGTCGCATCAATTCTTTACAGATTTAAGAAATCTTAAATTTTAAAATTTAACCATAACCTATGAAATAGAACTGGTATCGTTTTTCGGTGCCAGTTCTAATCGTTAGTCAATACTAACGATTAGCTAATAAATTTCCCCAAAACAATAAAACAAGCAAAGAAAAATGGCATATTGTTGTAAAACTTACTGAGGGCAGAACAAGCCTTGACAGAGATTATATAGATATATTACAGCAAGGAAGAAAGTTCAAGATTTATCTGAATACAGCATTTGAGCTTGAAGTTTATGATGAAAAAGACAAAAAGCTTAAAACACTTCCAGCCGTTGGTGCAAAGGCATCAAATGCAGAGTTTAAGCAGATGAAGAAACAGCTATGCTTGCAAATAGATGCTGGACAGTCGATGCGTGGGAAAGCTTTCTCAAAACAAATGAATAAAAAACGGTGCAGTTCCGAAAAGGTTCTGCACCATTTTTATGTATTAAGCTTGTATAGAAATTCCAGTATATTCATAATCAAGCTTGTAGCCAAGCCATTCTGCAAGATGTAAGGAAACCTCGTGGGCAGCGTCCCAAGAGGGCAACCTACCTTGCTTCAAACTTTCCTTTATAAACTCATATGAAGCAATTCTTGCAAGTCCACGCTTGCGAAAATCTGGATTAGTAGCTATTATAACCTCATATCCGCTGCTATAATAGCTAAAAGAAGTAGCACCACAAACTAATTTATCATTGTATGTTATGCCAAAACCTAAGCCGTTTTTGAGAAAATCATAACAGCCATTGAAATTATTGCAAAAACCATCTGACCAATTCTCATTCATAGCTTGGGTATATAAGTCTTTATCAAAGCGTTTGAGAGCAAAACCATCGGTTAGTTTGTATGAATATTCAGGCAAGTTAGGAAATTCTTTGATAGTTTCAAAGCGTCTTTGTATATGTGCCTTTTCGCCATAATGCTTTATTATCTCATCACGAATTTCTTTGTTATCTGAAATAAAGACTAAGTGTCCATTTCCGATAAAATTCATAAATTCATTAAGAAATGCCTTATCAAGAACGCCACCAATATAGATATAACCAAGAAAAGCGATTGCCATTTTAGGATTTTCGCTTTCACCATATACATCTCCCATAAGTCCCTCAAGACAGCTTGTAAGAGCCGTATCACTTATACCCTTAAAGAGATGTGCGGAATTTTTAATTTGCTGTAAATTAAGTTTTATCATTTTGATTATTCTCCAATGCAAAAATATCATTTAGCATTTTCGTTGCGGTTTTAGTTTTAAAAAGCTTATTTCGTACATTTATGATTGCATTTTTTGAAAGATTATCCTCATAGGCATTAACAAGAAAATCAGCCTCAACGAGTATCTGATAGTCAAGACCGTCAATCATATTATAGGTGTGGTGGTGTCCGACAAGAAAGCATACACGCTCGATTATTTTTTCATCAACGCCAAGCTTGTTAAGTAGCTTTTCAGCCTCGTCAGGACCAAGCATTTCTTGATATTTTCCCGAAGAACTGCCATAAAGTTCTTCGCTTTTCTTTATGCCAATATCGTGTACAGCCGCCGCAATTTCAAGAATTTCCTGATTTTCAGCAGAAAGTTTCTCAGCCTCACCGATAGTTTTTGAAAAGGCATAGACTTTAAGAAAATGCCCAACACGCTTAGGGTCGCTCGAAAAATATTCGGTCATTGCTGAAATCACTTTAGTTATGTTCATTAACCTTCCTCCTCAGATTAACAAAGACAATGCCCGCAGTTACGAGCAATATAGAAATCAGATTAGGGATAGTAAAAATATTCTCTCCAAGTACAATTCCCGAAGTAATCGTACCAAAAACAGGAATCATAAGCGTAAATGTGCTTATGATACTTACATCATTATGCTTGAGCAAAACAGTCCATATAGCAAAGGATACGCTTGAAATCAACGAAAGATACGCCATAACTATAAAACAATCAAGCGAAGTGAAAGCGATTCCGCCTGAGAAAAGCATACCAATGATAATTAGTAAACCTCCGCCGATAGTAAGCTGTGCCGCCGAAACAAAAACAGGGTCAGAATCTTTTGAAATCTTCTTTGCAAAAATATTGCCCAAAGCACCGCAAAGATTAGATAGAAATAAAAAGCTGTCACCTATAAAGGAAAATTCGCCAATAAAATTTCCGCCACCAATATTTATAAGCACAATACCACAAAAGCCTATGCAACAGCCAATAAGCTTTTTAGCTGTAATCTTATCGCCCTTAAAGAAAAGCGGTGCAAGTAAAACTCCCAAAAAAGCCGAAAATGAAGTATATATTGAAGATTTAGTTCCGGTAACAAAGACAAGAGCAACATAGAGAAAAATATATTGCAAGGCTGTCTGCATTATTCCGAGTGAGGCCATTTTGACAAGCTCTCTTTGTTTAGGAACAAAAAATTTCTTTCTCATTATTGTAAGAGCAATATAGACAACTACTCCAGCCGAAAAAAATCTTACTCCTGCAAAGACAAGCATAGATGGAATATCATTACTTTCTATTGAGAATATTTTATAACCTTGTTTGATTGCCGCAAAAGCAGTTCCCCATAGAGCGGTACAAAGCAGAGCTAAAAGTGTAACAACAAGTTTGTTTTTCAGAAGATTATTCTTCAATGTTGTCAGCACCAGATTTCTTTAGCAATTCTGAGATATTATCTCTTTTAGCTTTAAGTTCATTAGCTTTTTCACGCTCATTAAAAAGTTCAGCTTTTATAATTTTTTCATCATAAAGCCTTACAAGCATAGAAAGCAAAAAGTTATCATTGTTATATTTTGAGATTTTTTCAGATAGAATGTCAAAGGCTTTTTCAAATTCTGCATATTCCTCAAGAGCGGATATGTATAATCTCATAGCTTCAGCATTGAGGTTTTCAGTATCGACGCTGTCAAGCAAATTATGACCATCACACCTTTCTCCACGCCTGTTCATAAGCATAGTTCTGAGTATAGTAAGTTCGTCCTTGCATTCTGAATTATCAGTATCAAGAATATGTCTTTCTGCTCGTTCAATGTCATTTATTTTTATTAAAAATTCAATACATAAAAGCCTTGTAGAAGTTTCATAGCTGATAAAGGCACAGCAATCGTTGAGGTATAATTCAAGATATTTAGGACTTTTTCTTGTTTCAGAAGCTATAAAAAGTTTTTGTTTAACATGTTCTAAAGTTTGTTGTTTATCCATTTGAATTTCCTTTCTGAATAAGGGATTATCTCTCAAACTTGACAAATTCTCCATTTTTATTTCTGATAAACATAGAGCCGTATGGTTCGTCAAGAAATTTAAGAATACTTGGTTCGTAGTTGCATAGAGTATTCAGATGATATATTCCAGATTTGCTTGTATCATTCATATACTCATCATCTTCATCGCCAGCCATAAATCTCCAGCCACTATCTTGATTATCGAGAGGCATTTCACGATACATAAATCTGATTTCAGCACCGTCTACAATTATTCTGTCCGTAGCAAAACAACCAGTATGTGAATCTTTTGTTTCAAATAAGTCTTCCATAATTGATTTTGGAATTTTATATTTCTTGCGTCCATTTTCGCAGAAATTTTTTCTGCTAATATCAAGAACAGGATTTAGCTCTCCAACAAGATTAAATAAATCGTCTGCACTGGTATCAATTTTATAATTCATTTCTTCTTCATATAGAAGATATATCTGATAAAAACAAACCTTTTCACCATTCGGAAGTTCTAAAACATTATCCTCCATTAAAGGCGAATTGCCAAGAATAACACCCGAAAGTTCAGTGTTATCAAAATATGGTTCTCCATTTGAGATTGTATGCCCCCAACCAATCCATGAATTTTCCAATATAGGTAGATGTGCAAGAGATTTCATAAGTCTTAGTGGCCAGAACCATTTTTCATTCGAGCTTTTAACATGCCAGCTTTTTGGCAAGCATAAAACAAGCTCAGCTCGGTTATAAAATTCATCACTTGGAACAGTCATTTTGTGAGCACCCATTCCACAGGTTACAAGCGTATAAAACTCATGTTCATCATTTGGTGGAATAAGCAAAAGGTCACAGCTTATATCAGTAGTTGAAACATCTCGCAAAACATTATTATATTCACCTATGTTATCTTCGATAAACATTTCAAGGCTTATAACTTCTTCATCAGAATAAGCTTCAGCTACTGTATTTTGAGAATTAAAATATGAATCATATAATTCTTTATCTAAAGCTTCAAGCTTTTGTGAATATTCAGAAAAAAGTTCATCATTACCATATTCAGATGTAGCAAAGCAAAGAAAAAGCAAAGTATCTATATCCTTAGGGTCTATTTCGTGAGTTTTTTCAAAGCAAGGGATAGCCTCATCATAATTTCCACTATGATAATAGCTCATACCAAGATAGAAATAATATTTAGCAATTTCTTCTTCGTTATCATCAGGTTCAATAGATTCTAAAAGTTCGATAGCTTCATCATATCTATCTAAACTAAAATAAGCGCCTGATAATAGTACATTAAGTTCATAAGGTCTGTCGTTTTCAGGAATTTCTATTATTATATCAATAATTTTTTCAAATTCCTCATCGTGGTTTAAAACCTCGATTTTATCGAGAAACTCTCTATATTGATTATCGTCTGTAAAATATTGATTATTGCTCATAAAATCACCACTTGCTTGATTACAATATAAAATAATTTTTGAATATAAGTAATTATAGCATTGAGAGTGAAAAGTGTCAACGAATAGCTTTACGGTGGATTATATGAAAAATGAATATTAATTTTAAATTTAATGATTTTCTGAAATTTTGCAAAATTATGACATTTTTTCCGCTTATTTACTCTATAAACAATTCTATATTTATGCTATAATTTTTAATGATAAATTTATTTTAAAGGAAGAAATTTAATGATAAGATTGCTTATAGTCGAGGACGATAAAAATATAGTAAAAATGCTCGAGGCAACTGTTTCAATAGCTGGATATGAAAGTGATTCTTGTTATGACGGAAAAACTGCTATTCAAAAAATAAATGAGAACGATTATGATTTAGTTTTGCTTGATGTAATGTTGCCAAATTTCAATGGTTTTCAGGTTATGGAACACATAGATACAGAAAAAACTCCTGTAATATTCCTTACAGCCTTACAAGATGTTACAGATAAGGTAAAAGGTTTAAAGCTTGGGGCAGAGGACTATATAGTTAAGCCATTTGAGGCAGTAGAACTTCTTGCAAGAATTGAGGTTATACTAAGACGCAGACATAAAAACAACAATATAATAAAATATGGCGATATAACTGTAGATATTTCACGCCATATAATAAAAAAGCAAGGAATAGAAATTCAGCTTACACCAAAAGAATTTGAGCTTACGGTATTCTTTATGCAAAACCTTGATATAGCTCTTACAAGAGAACGCTTGATTTCAGCAGTATGGGGATATGAATATATGGGAGAAACTCGAACAGTAGATACTCATGTTCAGCAAATTCGCAAAAAACTTGATTTGCAGGATTCTCTCATAACCGTTCCAAAGCTTGGATATAGGCTTGAAAGTAAATCATAACCAGAGGTGAACTAATTGAAGCTATGGTTTAAGGTGTTTATTTCGGCTTTATTTCTTGTAATTGCCGCTATAAATGCCACAGCATTAGTCGTTCTTTCAAATAATCAACATATGACAATAACTCGCGAGAGAAGTCGTGCAGTGTCTTCACACGAGTTTATTTGTGCATCAATAAGCAATAATATAACTTATCAAAGAATGAAATCAGAAGCCTTTATGCTCTCCAAAGATGATATAGACAAGGTTATCGAGCATATACTTTCTCAACAGCTTGAAGAAAACGCTCTTGCCATAATATCAGACAGCGAAAATAACATATCATATTATGGAGAAGAAAAGCCTGATATAAAAACACTTTCTGAAAAGATTACAAGTGAAGACAATCTCGCCTCAATAATATTGGATTGTGGAGAAAATACATATATGTTTGTTGGTTCAATATCAAGCTTTGAAGGCAAGGAATATAAAGTTTTTACGGCGAATAATATTACAGAAGTTTATAATGAGAGGAATAAGGAACTATTTTTTGTGCAGATTCTTTCTGTTGTTTTGGCAGCAGTGATTGCTGTAATCTTACTTTTACTTATAAAATTACTTTTCAGACCTCTTGGCAGAATCAATAAAACCATCAATAAAATAGCCAGGGGAGATTATAGCCTTAGAGTAAGTACAAGTGGCAGTGAAGAATTTCAACAGCTCGCAAATAATGTGAATTCTATGGCTGTTTCTGTTGAGGAAAATTATAACAGAATAGAATCAATAGCCGAGGATAGAAAACGTTTTATAGATAGCCTTTCTCACGAAATGAAAACCCCATTGACATCTATACTTGGTTTTGCGGATATTTTAAGGATAAAGAAAAATGTAACCCCAGATGAGCTTAATGAATATTCATCTATTATAGTAGAGGAATCAAAGCGTTTAAAGGCTATTTCTGGTAAGCTTATGGAACTTGTTTCCTCTGGAGATTCTGAGCTTGAGTTGAATCCAGTCAGAACAGATGTAATATTGAATGAACTTAGTATAGTTTTTGAACCTATGATGAAAGCTAAGTCTATAACACTTTTTACTCATATTGAACCTTTAATAATAAATGCAGATGCAGATTTATTTAAATCAGTGATATATAACTTTGTAGATAATGCAGTTAAAGCGTCATTTGAGGGAGGAAAGATTGAGCTTACTTGTCGTAGTGAGGGAGAGTATGCTGTAATCACAGTGCGTGATTATGGTATGGGAATAGCTGAGGAAGATAAAAAGCGAATTTTTGAACCGTTTTATATGGCAGATAAAGTCCGTTCAAGAAAACTTGGCGGAGCAGGCTTAGGACTTGCTCTGTGTGCAGAGATTGCCAAAAAGCATAATGCAAAAATAGAGCTTGAAAGTGAACTTGGCAAAGGTACTATTATAAGTATTTGTATAAAGCAAAGTGAGGGTAAAATCAATGAGCAAATTTAAGAAATTTATACTACCGACCTTGCTTTTAACGCTTGCTATGGGAGCGGAAATAACGGGTATAATTTTCTGTGGAAAAATGTTGCCTGACTATAAAAATGAAATCTTTACTGAGGAAAAGAAAAATATAACACAGCTTATCTTTGTAGATGATGGAGATAACTCTCGGTTTTATCCGTGGCTCTCATATCGTGAAGATGAATTGATTTCCGCACCATCATATATTACAAGTCACATTTATGACCAAAGCTTAGATACGTTTGCAAATAGTTTGGGTGATGATAGATATAATTATGACGATGAAGCATTGAAAAAGATTATGTTGGAGAACATTAATGAGATGATATTTTATGTTATTCAAACTCTTGATATAAATAATATTCCAAAAGAAAATACAGATTTTTCTCAAAATGTTGAATTTGATAATAATGCATCAATTATGCATATAAAAGATTTCAAATATACAAACCAAAATAATAAAGTAAAGCTTTTAGATTTAGTTGTGAAATTAGGAGATAACAGTATCTTATATTTCAGAGTAAGAAGTGAAAATCCACCTAAACCAGACTCTCAAGAAATAAATCAAAAAAGCAAAGAAATTTCAGAAAATGTATGTTCTGCCATAGATTACTTAACGAAACCTATGGAATCGCAATATTCTGAAAAAGCACTCACAGATATGTATTTTTCTGAACAAAACGAATATGAAGAAGATGTTGCCGAACAACCCTTAGAGAGTAATATAATATATGATTATATATCATCAATTTATATGCCTGAAATGTATGTAGATAACGGAAACTATGTTTTTTCAACAATAGCCGATGATAAGTTTGCATTTCCAATAAGAGTAGTTATTTCATCAATGATTTCAAACTCACAATATACAGTTTTTTCTAATGGAGATGAACTGATACTTGTTTTAAGTGGAAATGACAACACTTCAAAATATTCAGATACGATTTTATATTACAGCATAAGTGATAAGAAACTTACAGGCTTTAGTATGAAAAGCACATTTTGACAATTTTCTTGCAAAAAACAGAATACTCTGTAACAGTTCCTGAGTTATATTTGATTTATTCAGATAATGCAGAAGTGTTATGGAGGAATTTCAAAATGAAACAATATATGTCGGAATATGAAAAATTTGTATTCTTAAATAGTTCAGGTAGTTTTACACAATCCGAAAATTGGTGCAAAATAAAAAACGAATGGAAATCGGAGAGAATAATAATTCGTGATGAGAGCGGAAATATTATAGGAACTATGCAAATTCTAATTAAGAATATTCCGCTTATGCACACAGTTTTTATGTATGCTCCAAGGGGTCCTGTGTGTGATTATCACAATTTGGATATACTTAGCAAAATTATTGAACAGGCAAAACTTCTTGCAGAAAAACACAAAGCATATATGCTTAAAATCGACCCTATGATTTCATATGATGATATTGAATCCATAAACAATTTAAAACGCTTGGGTTTTAAATATAATGCCAATACACCAGAAGATAATACAATTCAGTGTCAGCGTAATTACATACTTGATATTAAAAATAAAACCGAAGATGAGATTTTTTCCTCGTTTCATTCAAAGTGGAGATATAATATAAGGCTTGCTGTTCGTAAGGGCGTTTCTTGCAAATATTATGGCGTAGAAAAGCTTGATGATTTTTGTGAGCTTATGCAAGCAACTGGAAAACGAGATGGTTTTGCCATTCGCTCTAAGGAATATTTTGAGAAATTTCTTTCTGCTTTTGAAGAAAATGCCAGACTTTATATGTGCTACTCTCCCGATGGTGAGGCAATTTCGGGAGCATTAACAGTAAGATATGGCAATAGAGTCAGCTATGTTTATGGAGCGTCAAGTGATACTCAAAGAAATCTTATGCCAAATTATTTAATGCAGTGGAATATGATAAAATGGGCTATTGAATCACAATGTGATATATATGATTTTATGGGAATACCTCATTGTGATGAAGAAAATCATTCTAATTATGGAGTATATCGTTTCAAGAAGGGCTTTAATGGCGAAATTGTAAAGTATGCTGGTGAATTTGATTATATTTTTTCAAATGTAAAGCATACAGTAATTTCATTTTTGCTGCATTCAATAGGCTATACAAAGCTATAAAAAGTAGAACCCCCGGTCAAACCGAGGGTTCTACTTTTATAGACTTTTCAATATTATTTTACGCCATATTTGTCATAGTATGCGTCAATAGCGGATTTAAGTTTATCATCAATTATAACCTTGCCCTTATATTCCTTATTGTAAAGATGCTCTACAACTTCCGCCATAGTTACTATTGCAGTTGTTTTAAGTCCGTATTTCTCTTCAATTTCGGAAAGTGCTGATTTTTCACCCTTTCCTCTTTCCATACGGTCAACAGAAACAACAAGTCCAATCGGATTTACATCTCCTTGAGCCTTAATTATTGGAAGTGTTTCCTCGATTGATGTACCAGCTGTTGTAACATCTTCAATAATAACAACTTTATCACCATCAGAAATAGGACTTCCAAGAAGAATACCCTTATCACCGTGGTCTTTTACTTCTTTTCTGTTTGAGCAATAGCGAATGTCTTTGTTATATTTTTCACTAATTGCAATAGTTGCAGCAACGGAAAGCGGAATTCCCTTATATGCTGGTCCAAAAAGAACATCAAAATCAAGTCCGAAAGTTTTGTTGATTGCTTCAGCATAATACTGTCCAAGCTTTCTAAGCTGTGCACCTGTTCTGTAAAATCCAGTATTTACGAAAAATGGTGTTTGACGGCCGCTTTTTGTAACGAAATCTCCGAATTTAAGTACCTGACAATCAACCATAAATTCAATAAACTGCTTTTTATATTCTTCCATGAAAAATCCTCCATTTTTCAAATTTTAATTTCAGTTTTTATTATAACATAAAATTTGTGTTAATCCAACCTTTTTAATGGCATTTTATTCAAAAATATAGCAAATCGTTTTCACTACATTCCTATATACTCTATAAATAAAAAATCCTCGAAAAATAACTTCGAGGATTTTTTGTGTATTCAAATAGAATTTTAATATTACTGTGCAGTATCAAGTTCAATAATTTTTCCGTCAAATTTTTTCTCATAAGTTGATAGAGCATTTCTAACCATATTAAATAATACTTCGTATACACCACCATATTTTTTAAGTGTGCAAACACTTCTATAAGAATAGCTAAGGCGTTTACAACCTTCAGCTTTTCTATTGTATTTAAAATCAAGCATGGCAAGCTGATATAAGGTATAGGAGTATGAATATACAAGCGAAATCTTTTCAGATTCCATATCAAATTCTTCTTTCATAATATCCAAAGCATTAGTGTAAGAAGATATAGCAGATTGATACATTCTTGCTCTGAAATAAGCATCAGCAAGATTTATATAGCATCTTCTGCGGACAGATAAAGCATATTTATCTGACATAAATAATTCATTATCAGTATATTGCTTAATTTCTCTAAAAGCAAGTCGTGCTGATTCAATAGACATACCTTGTTCATCAAGATATTTTGAGAAAATCATACTTATTTCGACATATATATCACAAATTTTAGTTGAACGCTTAAATCCTTCTTTATAGTCCGACCAAACATCAAGCAATTTATATTGTAATTCAATAGCTTTCATATATCTTTGTTTTTCGCAAAGAATAAGACTCTTAGTAGAGTAAAGAACATCAATAATTTCACAATAATTATTAAATTTGTTTTCTTGTAGGCGTTTGCAGAAAGAAAGCCCCTTTTCAATAGCTTTTTCAGCATTATCGTAATCTTTCGATTCAAAGTAAGCTCTGCTAAGAATACTATATGTATGTGAAATATAATTTACTAATTCTTCATTTTCTCCATATTTTTCAAAAAGATTATTTAATGTATCTAAGCACTTTAGAGATTGCTTAATAGCATCGTCAACCTGATTAATCTCAAGCATAATTATTGCAATGTTTATATCATTTAATATAATTCCCATATTGTTTTCATAGCAATCTTTAACTTTGTTATATTCAATAAGTGCATCAGAAGACTTATTAAAATAATTTATAGACTTATCCGGAGCAATATCCTGATAGGCATAAGCAATTCTGCTATTAAGGAAAGAAATCCACTTAGGGTCTGGCTTTGCTTCTGTTCTAATCATTAGTTTTAAAGCTGTTTTAGCATTACTGAGAGCTTTAGAATCAATATTTAAAGCAGAGTAATGCAAAGCTATATCTGCATATATTTCCCAAATATTTCTCCAAAAATCATTTCCGCCATTCATTTTATATTGTTTTGCAATTTTAAGCTCAATATTTCTAAAATTAAGAGCATTAAGATGATTAAAAAACTTTTCCTCAAAAATTTCAGCAAAATCACAAGTTAAGTCCGCTAAATTATATAAACGCTCTAAAACGGAATGTCTTGATAGATAGGGATTATTATCTGCATTTAGGCTAGTTACCTCAGCATATATTTCTTTAATATAAAGTTCTATTACTTCTTGATTTGGAGCAACATCTTGTTGATTGAGTTCTTCAAAAAATTCATTTAAACGATCGAATATAAGACCATGTTGTTCATTCATTATAAATTCTCCTTATTATTTTCTTAGAAATAGATTCTCACAATATATAATTAAAACAGTATAAATTTCATCGTGAAATATTAATATAAAAATGACTTTTTATAAGCGAAATTAAAGCATAATTCTTACTTCATTATACTTACTTTTTACGAATTGGTCAAGCTAAAAATAAGTAAATTTTATTTTGGTATAAAAACAAAAAAGCTACCGAAAATATTAATTTGGTAGCTGAAAATTGCAATATAAAGGGATTTTTGGGTATGTTACTATATTACTAAATTATTTTTTGTTATATTTATTTTAAAATAAAAAGTCTTTATTATGTTATTTTTAGATTTATTTTTTAGATTACATAATAGATATAAGTATCGAATTTTAAGAAAAATTACCACACAAAAGTGACTTTTTGTGTTCGTGTACATATAACAATTTATTATGTTAATTTTTGTAATAAAATAACACAGTTTATACAACGCAGTACTATTTTTGATTTAAGTGTTTTTCCAACTTTTAATCATTCTTTCATACATTTCTGATAAGTCAATATCACTTTTCCAACCGAGTGAACGAAGTTTTTCTGATGAAAGTTTCATTTTTACTGATGGGGCATAGCCAAATTGCAATGCATCTTTTGGAATATCGAATACCACAGAGATTTTTCCGCTTTTTTCTGCAACCATTTGGGCCATTTCTGCTATGGTCATATTTGTATTTTCATTGGTGATATTATATGCTGCGCCATTTTCACCACGAATAAGTATATAAAGTATTCCAAGAATACAATCACGAGTGTAGCAATAGTTTCCAGTGGATTCTCCTTTTGTATGAAGAACAATATCTTCTTCATTTATAAGACTTCTCGCAAACTGTGCGAAAACTCTTGTTTCATTTTTGCTTACTCCCGCACCAAAGGTCTGAGCAAGACGAGCTATTTTAATAGGAAGATTATATTCGTGAGCATAAGAGGTGCAAAGACATTCGCACATTCTCTTTCCCTCAGGGTAGCAACTTCTTACATTAAGTATATCTACATAACCATAGTCATTTTCGCTTACATATGGTAGAGAAGCATCGGGAGAACCGTAAACCTCCATACTTGATATATAAACAACTGATTTAACATCGTTTTCTTTAGCAAGCTCTAATATGTTTCGTGTACCATCAACAGCAACACAGATTGTTTCAACTGGTTTAGTAACCATTTCTTTAGAATTAGTAACACTTGCACAGTGAATTATGTAATCAATTTTATATTCAGTTTGGATTTTTTGAAGAACATCTCCGATAACAAGTGAAATATCCCCACGTTCGAGAAGTTCACCGAATACAGTTTTTGCTTTTTCAGGATTTCTTACAAGAGCAAGAATTTTCATATTAGCATTATGAATACGATTTATAGCTGCAAGAGCCTTTACAGCATAAGAGCCGACAAGACCTGTTGCACCTGTAACAAGAATAGTGGAATTTTTAAGCTTATTAATATCAGGAAAAGAGTTCGCAATATAATCCAAATCTTCTTGTAGAATGTAATCTTTAGTTTCAAATGTGCTCATTTATTTAATTCCTTTCAATCTTAATTTTATAAATTTATTATATCAATCTGTGTTTAAATATGCAACTTATATAACGATAATCTTCATACTTTCCATAATGTTGATAGCACTTTCTAAAAGCTTTTCATTTTTACTTGCAATACAATTTCTATCAACAATAATTTCGGAACGAGGACAAGCTGTTTTAGCTATAACAGCATTAGCAAGAACACATATATCCGCTGAAACTCCGGCAAACTCAATCTTTTTGAAATCTTTTTTTCTAAGATACTCAAAAAGTTCCATAGATGCAAAACTTGATTTTATAAAGCAAAGGTCATTTTCTTTGCATAGTTCATTTATTTCGCCGAATAACCGCCATTCGTGATGCTTACCTACACATTTTTTCGCAGAATATAACTTTCCACTAAACTGATAAAGCACCTTATCTTTATGAGTATCAAGCGTAAAAGTAATAGTTGCATTGTCCTTACGATACTCTTTGATTTTCTCAGCAATATTATTTTCTATATTTTCAGCCTGCAAAAAACCGAACTTGCCATTGACAAATTCGGTTTGATAATCTACTATAATTAAAATTTTTTTCATAAGCCAAACCCTCCCATTTCAATTATTTTATGAAGGAGGGAAGCTAATATTCACAGCCATTGTATAAATGCTGTTTTGTCATCGCTGTTAAAGCCTGCCTTTTTATAAAAATTTAATGTATTTTCATTTTTAGAACCTGTGAGAAGCATAATTTTATAGCAATTTTCAGTCTTAGAAATTTCCTTTGCATATTCCAAGCATTGTGAGGCATACCCCTTGTTACGATAATCTTTGTGAGTAACAACATTTTCTATAAAAGCATAAGGACGAACATTTCTTGTTAAATTTGGAATTATAACGCATACACAAGAAGAAACTATTTTCCCATCAATTTCACAAACTATAATATTATGTTCAGGAGATGATATAATTTTATTCCATGTGTTTTTAAGATGTTCTGATTCATCAGGGATTTTATCCTCATGTAAAAACAAATAAAGCTCTAAAAGTTCATCTAAGTCATTTTCTTTTGCTAAACGAATCATTTTATTTTCTCCTTTGTTTTAAAATTAGACTTAACTTTCATATATACTATATATTTTATATTTTCAACAATTATAAATCAATATGTATTAAATTGTCAATCTTTATTTCTTTGCTTGATATATCATTTTTCGTTTACTTGTTCAAAAACTCTGCATAGAGGAATTATTGACTTTATGCAATAATCTGATATAATTATATGGGAAATTATTCAAAATTTATCAAAGGAGCTTTTAAAATGTCAAAATATAAGATAAATACAAGATGTGTACAGGGTGGATATACTCCGGGAAATGGTGAACCTCGACAAGTTCCGATTATCCAATCAACAACCTTTAAATACGATACAAGTGAGGCTATGGGTAAGCTTTTTGATTTGGAGGAATCCGGATATTTCTATACAAGACTTCAGAATCCTACAAATGACCATGTTGCGGCTAAAATTGCAGAGCTTGAGGGCGGTACAGCAGCAATGCTTACATCTTCGGGACAAGCGGCAAATTTTTTTGCACTCTTTAATATTTGTGAGTGTGGAAGTCATATAGTTGCATCGTCATCAATATATGGCGGAACATTTAATCTTATTGCAGTAACTATGGCTAAAATGGGTATCACAGCTACTTTTGTTTCTCCTGATTGTACAGAGGAAGAACTTAATACAGCATTTCAGGATAATACTCGTGCTGTTTTTGGTGAAACTATCGCAAATCCTGCACTTACTGTTCTTGATATTGAAAAATTTGCAAAAGCAGCACACTCACATGGAGTTCCACTTATAGTTGATAATACTTTTCCAACTCCGATAAATTGTCGTCCCATTGAATGGGGTGCAGATATTGTTACACATTCAACAACAAAATATATGGACGGACATGGTGCAGCAGTAGGCGGAGCTATTGTTGATTCAGGTAAGTTTGATTGGATGGTTCATGCAGAGAAATTCCCTGGTTTATGCACACCTGACGAATCATATCACGGAATTACATATGCAGAAAAGTTTGGAAAGGAGGGCGCTTTTATAACAAAATGCACTGCACAGCTTATGCGTGATTTTGGTTGTATTCAATCTCCACAAAATGCATTTCTCCTAAATTTGGGTTTGGAATCACTTCATGTTCGTATGCCTCGCCATGTTGAGAATGGTCAGGCGGTTGCAGAATATTTGCTTAATCACCCAAAGGTAGCTTATGTTAATTATTCTGGTTTACCAAGTGATAAATACTATGCACTTGCACAAAAATATCTTCCTAATGGTGGTTGTGGTGTTGTATCATTTGGCTTAAAGGGTGGAAGAAAAGCAGCGGAAGCGTTTATGAAAAACTTGAAGCTTGCTGCAATAGAAACCCATGTTGCAGATGCAAGAACTTGTTGTCTTAATCCTGCTTCATCAACACATCGTCAGATGAATGATGAACAACTCAAAGCGGCAGGAGTTCCAGCAGAGCTTATTCGTATTTCTTGCGGAATAGAAGATAAGGAAGATTTGATTGCAGATTTAGAACAAGCTCTTAATAATTGCTAATAGGGAAAGCTTCTTTACTAAATTTTAAAAAGTCGGGTATAATACTTCGCAAAATGCAAAAAATGGTGTATAATATAAATTACGGAATCTATTATATAGAAGGAGTCTAAAATGTTAGAATTAAAGAATATTTCTTTTTCAGCTGAAAATGACGAGGGAAAAAAAGAAATTATACACAATGTCAGCTTGAGGCTTGATGAACGCTTTGTCGCATTGACGGGTCCTAATGGTGGAGGAAAATCAACTCTTGCAAAGATTATTGCAGGTATATATACTCCGACAGACGGTCAGATTATATTTGATGGTGTCGATATAACAGACAAAAACATTACCGAAAGAGCAAAAATGGGTATAAGCTTCGGTTTTCAACAGCCAGTTCGATTTAAAGGTATTACAGTTCAGGATTTAATCAATCTCGCAACAGGCAAAAAGCTTTCTGTTGCTCAAATTTGTGATTACCTTTCAGATGTCGGACTTTGTGCAAGAGAATATATAAATCGTGAAGTTAATGCGAGCCTTTCGGGTGGTGAGCTTAAAAGAATCGAAATAGCTATGGTTATGGCAAGAGGCACAAAGCTTACTATATTCGATGAACCAGAGGCTGGAATAGACCTTTGGAGCTTTAGCAATCTTATTTCTGTATTCGAAAAAATGTATGAGAAAAAAGGCGGTACTATCCTTATAATATCTCATCAGGAGCGTATCCTTAATATTGCGGATAGAATAATTGTTATTGCAAATGGCGAAATCATTAAGGACGGCAAAAAAGAAGATGTTCTTGATGGACTTCTCACAGCAAAAACCTGTGCCGCACTCACAGATAAAATGTAAGGGAGGGAATATAATATGGCACTTGATAAAATCCAAATGAATCTACTTAAAGAAGTTGCAAACCTTGAATCAATACCAGAAGGTGCGTATAATATTCGCTCTAATGGCAAGCTTGAGGCAAGAAACTGCACTGAAAATATAGAAATCGTCACAAAAAAGGATAAACCGGGAATAGATATTATAATTCGTCCGGGAACTAAGAATGAAAGAGTAGATATTCCTGTTATTCTTACGCAGACAGGGCTTAATGACCTCGTTTATAATGATTTTTATATTGGAGATGGAGCCGATGTTCTTGTTGTTGCTGGCTGTGGTATTCATAATGTAGGTGATAAGGATTCCGAACATGATGGTATACATTCATTTCATGTTGGTAAAAATGCTCGTCTTAAATATATAGAAAAGCATTATGGCGAGGGTGACGGCAACGGTGCAAGAATACTCAATCCTACCACAATAGTTGAGATTGATGAAAACGGTTATATGGAGATGGAAACAGCTCAGATTAAGGGTGTTGATTCAACATATCGCCTTACAAAGGCTGTTCTTAAGGATAAAGCTACACTTGTTATACACGAAAAGATTATGACTCATGGCAAACAGACGGCTACTACAGAATTTCATGTAGACCTCAACGGTGAAAATAGTGGTACTCATGTAGTTTCTCGTTCTGTTGCAAAAGGTGATTCTCATCAGAAATTTATATCTTGTGTCAATGGTAATAATCTTTGTAATGGTCATACTGAGTGTGATGCTATTATTATAGATAACGGTACAGTTACAGCTGTTCCTGAGATAACTGCAAATGATGAAAACGCAAGCCTTATTCATGAGGCGGCTATCGGTAAGATTGCGGGCGAACAGCTTATCAAGCTTATGACTCTTGGACTTACCGAAAAAGAAGCCGAGGAGGAAATCATTAACGGCTTCCTGAAATAGTGCGTGATAGTCGTTTTTGCCAATTTACTCTCCCAAGACACTTAAAAGTTTTGCTCAAGCTTTTTCAAAAGCTTGCAGGGTTGAGGGACGGAGTCCCTCATGGGTTTTAAGGGCAACGCCCTTAACATTCTTTGCTTTTTAAGGGCGGACAAAGTCCGCCCTTTTTGACTAATGTTGCTAACGAAAGAATTTAAGGGCGAACCTTGTTCGCCCTTAAGGGGCAAGATAGGTTAAGGGCTTCGCCCTTAAAACCCACCAAAGGCTCTGCCTTTGGAAACCGCGAGCCTTTGAAAAGGCTCGAGCGAAACTTTTAATTGTCTTTTGGGAAGTTCATCAGCTAACTTGACAATTCTTGTAAAATACGGTACTATATTTAATATAAAAACTGAATAAATTATTTACGGGGGTATCGGATAAGCGTCCGATTGAGAATTAAACCCTTTGAACCTGTCGGTTGATACCGTGGTAGGGAAGTAAATTTGTAGAAATTGAGATTTTTACTATCCTTAATATAAGCGGGATTATACCGCATATTTTAGTTCTCAAGTTATTAAGCCTGCCGTTGTGCAGGCTTTTTTTATTCTTAGGAGGTGGATTTTATGAAAACGGCTTTGACTATTGCAGGCTCGGATTGTAGTGGTGGAGCAGGAATACAAGCGGATTTGAAAACCTTTTCGGCGAATGGCGTTTTCGGAATGAGTGTAATTGTTTCAGTTGTTGCTGAGAATACTTCTCGTGTAATATCTGTTGAAGATATTTCTCCGGAAATGATTAAGAATCAGATTGACGCTGTTTTTGATGATATTGAAGTAGATGCCGTTAAGGTTGGTATGCTTTCATCAGAAATTTGTATGAAAGCTGTTGCAGAAAAGCTTCGTCAGTATAAACCGAAATATACTGTCATTGACCCAGTTATGGTGGCAAAGGGCGGTCACGCTCTTATGAAACCTGAAGCACTTGAAGCCTTGAAAACGGAAGTTATTCCGCTTGCATATGTTCTTACGCCGAATATTCCAGAGGCAGAAACGATTACAGAGATGAGCATAGAAAGTCAAGAAGATGTGCAAGAGGCTGCAAAGAAGATATATTCGCTTGGTGCAAAAAATGTTTTGATTAAAGGCGGACATCTTTCGGGAGATGCAATAGATTTACTTTATGATGGTAAATCATTTTATACCTTTACAACTGAACGCATAAACACCAAAAATACTCATGGAACAGGTTGTACATTTTCATCAGCCATTGCCGCAAACCTCGCAAATGGTTTAACCTTAAATAAAGCTGTTGAAAAAGCAAAAACTTATATAACAACAGCGATTGAACATTCACTTCCGATAGGAAAGGGACATGGACCGACAAATCATTTTTATGAATTATATATGAAAGGACTGCAATTATGAGCTATAAAACACAGATGGAGGCCGCTAAAAAAGGCATAGTTACAAGGGAAATGGAAATCGTTGCACAGAAAGAGCAAATGGACACTAAGGAGCTTATGGAGTTTGTCGCTAAGGGCACGGTTGCTATTCCTGCAAATATCAACCATAAATCTCTAAGCGCAGAGGGCATTGGCGACGGACTTAAAACAAAAATCAATGTGAATCTCGGAATTTCTGGCGACTGCAAGGACTATACTCTTGAGTTTGAAAAGGTAAAAATGGCTATCGACTTCGGAGCAGAGGCTATTATGGATTTAAGTAATTATGGCAAGACAAATACTTTCCGTAAACAACTTATCGAGTATTCTCCTGCAATGATAGGTACAGTCCCTATGTACGACGCTATCGGTTATCTTGAGAAAGACCTCCTTGATATAAAAGCAGAGGACTTTTTAAAGGTTGTAGAGGCTCATGCAAAAGAGGGTGTAGACTTTATGACAATTCACGCAGGTATTAATAAGAGAGCTGTTGAGTGTCTAAAGCGTGATAAGAGAAAGATGAATATTGTTTCTCGTGGCGGTTCATTGCTTTTTGCGTGGATGGAAATGACAGGAAATGAAAATCCTTTTTATGAGCATTATGATGAAGTTCTTGATATTCTCAGAGAATACGACTGCACAATAAGTCTTGGTGACGCACTTAGACCAGGCTGCATTGATGACAGCACAGACGCAGGACAAATTAGCGAGCTTATAGAGCTTGGAGCATTAACAGAAAGAGCATGGCAAAAAGATGTTCAGGTTATGGTTGAAGGTCCAGGACATATGGCTATGAATGAAATCGCTGCAAATATGAAGATTCAGAAAAGAATCTGCCATAATGCACCATTCTATGTTCTCGGACCGCTTGTTACAGATATTGCACCAGGATACGACCATATCACATCAGCAATCGGCGGAGCTATTGCTGCAAATAATGGTGCAAACTTCCTTTGCTATGTAACACCGGCAGAACACCTCCGTTTGCCAGACCTCAGCGATGTTAAGGAGGGCATCATTGCTTCTAAGATTGCTGCACACGCAGCCGATATTGCAAATGGTATTAAGGGTGCAAGAGATATTGATAATAAAATGGCAGATGCAAGACACAAACTCGATTGGGATGCTATGTTTGAGGTTGCTATTGATAAGGAAAAGGCTAAGAGATATTATGAATCAACACCAGTAAGCGAGCGTCATACCTGCTCAATGTGCGGAAAGATGTGTGCTGTCAGAACTACAAATCTTATCCTTGAGGGCAAGGAAGTTAAGTTCTGCTCAGAACTCTGATTCAACGGTGAGCATATGAAAACAAATTCAGAAATTTATCAGCTTTATCTTGTGACAGACCGAGAACTTATGTCAACAAAAACTCTTGAAGAAGCTGTTGAAAAAGCTATTGACGGTGGCTGTACTATGGTTCAGTTAAGAGAGAAAAACCTCTCATCAAGAGATTTTTATAATACTGCAAAAGCTCTCAAGGAATTTTTGCAAACTCGTGGAGTACCACTTATTATAAATGATAGAGTTGATATTGCTCTCGCTGTCGATGCAGATGGTGTACATATAGGTCAAAGCGACCTGCCCTTACACGAGGCACGAAAAATTCTCGGCAACGAAAGAATCATAGGTGTAACTGCACCAACACTTCCTCTTGCAATTGAAGCAGAAAAAAATGGTGCTGATTATCTCGGTGTTGGCGCAGTCTTTGGTACAACTACCAAAAAAGACGCTAAGAAAAATACGATTGAAATTCTCAGTGAAATTGCACATACAGTCAAAATTCCCGTAGTCGCTATCGGTGGAATAAATGCCGATAATGTCGGCATACTTACTGGAAGCGGTATAAGCGGAGTGGCTGTTGTTTCTGGAATTATTTCACAAAAAAATATCACAGAGGCTTCACACAAAATATTTAATATTTTGAAGGCAAAAGTATTATAAATCAATAATTTAGAACACTTATCTTTTTGAACAAGTCTGTAAAAAATGGACAATAGAAAAAAGAACCCTCTTGATGTAGAATATACATCAAGAGGGAATTTTTATGCCAAGAAGTTACAAACATATAAGTAATTATGAAAAAGAAATATTAGAATTGAAATCAGAATGATTGACATTGAGTGAAAATGTTCAGATTGGTGTGGCGGATGAATATATCGCAGTTCAGAAGCGATATGGATTGCTTTGAGCCCCTAATGGAAAAGTTAAAAAGCACATATGGCTTCTATCCGAAGTATCCGACAGCTGACGCAGGATACGGCTCATACAATAATTACATATATTGTTATTGTCAGAAACACGGCATGGAAAAATTCATGAAGTTTCCAATTACACACCTCAAAAAATAGAATGAAGCTTAACAAACTCATCATAAACAGAATCACAGATAATATACCAAGAAATATGCATAACTTCAAAGCCAGAATCAGATAAATAAACTCACCCTTTCCCAATTATACAAAAGGTTTATTTTGTATAGTTTGGAGAAGGGACTTTAAAAAATTCAAGAAAATTACTTCTTAAAAGATTTGACGATAGGACTTTTTGAAAATCATTGATTGTTGAGCGGGATATGCCTACTGCTTTGGCTATTTTCGTTTTTGCAAGCCCTTGTTTCAGTAATATTTCAATTTGTGCTCGCTTTTCTCTCGCTAAGTGTTGGAATTTCATTCGTTTTAATTTCCTTCGTTTTGTTGTATACTGTTCCTCAGTCATAGCAATCCTCTGTGATTTTTTGTTGTGTGGGAACTTCAATTATATCATGTTTGCTATGACTTTTCTATTGTCCTATTTCATTTTACAATGAACCTCATATATAATTTTGATAGTACTTGCAAGATGCAACATTGACAAACATCTTACAAGGGTATATAATCTTAACTGTAAAATACCTATACAGGGTATAAGATACAATTAAAATGAGGTGATATAGTGGAAAAAGAAATGAAAGAATGTCCACAATGCTATAAAACTAAGCAGAGAACGGACGAAGAATATAAGGCACTCGTTAACAGATTGAACCGTATTGAAGGTCAGATTCGAGGCATAAAGGGTATGCTTGAAAAGAATGCTTATTGCCCTGATATTTTGATTCAGGTAGCTGCCGCAAATGCTGCACTTAACTCATTTAATAAGGAACTTCTTGCTAATCATATAAAAACCTGCGTTGCTCAGGATATTCGTGATGGTAAGAATGAAACTATAGATGAGCTTGTTACGGTTCTCCAAAAGTTGATGAAGTAGGAGATATTATGAAACAATTTAATGTTATAGGTATGAGTTGTGCTGCTTGTAGTACAAGAGTTGAAAAAGCTGTCAATAAGATTGCTGGTGTAACTTCATGCTCAGTAAGTTTATTGACAAATTCTATGAGTGTAGATGGAACAGCATCTTCTGAAGCAATAATTTCTGCAGTTCGTGCAGCAGGCTATGACGCTTCTGAAAAAGGTTTAGACACTAAAGGCTCTGTACAATCTGGTGAAGATGCACTTGAAGACCACGAAACACCCAAACTAAAAAGAAGATTGATAGCCTCTTTAATATTTCTTGTTATTCTGATGTATATTTCTATGGGGCATATGATGTGGAATTGGCCATTGCCATCATTTATGGCAGATAATCATATAGCTATGGGACTTATTCAATTATTATTAACAATAGCGATTATGGTTATAAATCAAAAATTCTTTATAAGTGGCTTTAAAAGCTTGATTAAAGGCTCGCCAAATATGGATACACTTGTGGCGCTTGGTTCAGGTGCAGCATTTGTATATAGCTGTTATGCACTTTTTGCAATGACTGATGCACAGCTCAGAGGTAATTTAGTTGCAGTCATGGGATATATGCACGAATTTTATTTTGAATCGGCTGCTATGATTCTTACACTTATTACTGTTGGCAAAATGCTTGAGGCTCGCTCAAAAGGAAAAACTACAGATGCACTTAAAAGTCTTATGAAGCTTTCGCCTAAAACAGCTAATATTATTCGTGATGATATTGAACAGACTGTACCTATCGAATCAGTTCATAAGGGTGATATTTTTGTAGTAAGACCAGGAGAAAGCATACCCGTAGATGGTATCATTATTAATGGTAATAGTGCTGTAAATGAATCTGCTCTTACAGGCGAAAGCATACCTATTGATAAAAATGTTGGAGATGCTGTTTCCGCTGCTACGGTCAATCAATCAGGATTTATAAAATGTGAAGCTACACGAGTTGGCGAAGACACTACACTTTCGCAAATCATAAAAATGGTAAGCAATGCAGCAGCAACTAAAGCACCTATTGCAAAAGTTGCAGACAAAGTTTCAGGAATATTTGTTCCTGTCGTTATAACTATTGCAATCATAACTATTGCAATTTGGCTATTATGCGGACAAACAGTTGGCTTTGCCCTTGCGAGAGGAATATCCGTTCTTGTAATAAGCTGTCCTTGTGCATTAGGCTTAGCAACGCCTGTTGCAATTATGGTCGGCAATGGAATCGGTGCAAGAAACGGAATATTGTTTAAGACAGCGGTTTCTCTTGAACAAACGGGCAAAGTAGAAATTATTGCACTTGATAAAACTGGCACAATTACAAGTGGAGAACCTCGTGTAACTGATATTATTCCTAACGAAACAAGTGAAACAGAGCTTATGAAGCTTGCAGTCTCTCTTGAGAGTAGGAGTGAACATCCACTCGCCAAAGCGATTATTATCAAATCAAAAGAAATGAATATACTTGCTGATGAAGTAACTGATTTTAAAGCACTTATTGGTAATGGTCTTTCTGCAAGACTTAATAATAAGGAAATATTCGCAGGAAGTATGGGTTTTGTCACAAGTAAACTTAGCCTTTCAGATGATATTATTTCAAAGGCAGAAAAACTCGCAAATGAGGGTAAAACTCCCCTATTTTTTGCAAACTCTGAAAAGCTTATTGGCATAGTAGCAGTTGCTGACGTTGTCAAAGAAGATAGTCCAAGAGCAATCAAAGAACTTCAAAATATGGGAATCCGTATAGTTATGCTAACAGGAGATAATGAACGAACTGCAAATGCAATCGGAAAACAAGTAGGTGTTGATGAAGTTATTGCAGGTGTTCTTCCTGACGGAAAAGAAGAAACTATTCGAAAATTAAAAAGTCGTGGCAGTGTAGCTATGGTTGGTGACGGAATAAATGATGCTCCTGCATTAACTCGTGCAGATGTTGGAATTGCAATCGGTGCAGGAACAGATATAGCAATTGATGCCGCAGATATTGTTCTTATGAATAACAAGCTTACAGATGTTTCTGCTGCAATAAGGCTTAGTCGTGCAACGCTCAAAAATATTCATGAAAATCTTTTTTGGGCATTTATATATAATGTTATCGGTATTCCACTTGCCGCTGGAGCATGGATTTCCCTGCTTGGCTGGGAAATGAATCCTATGTTCGGAGCAGCAGCAATGAGCCTTTCAAGTGTTTGTGTTGTTACTAATGCACTAAGGTTAAATTTCCTAAACATTAAAAATCCTAAGCACGATAAAAAACGAAAAACAAAAAACAAAAAGGAGATTAAGACTATGGAAAAAACTATTAAAATCGAAGGTATGATGTGTCCTCATTGTGAAGCTACTGTAAAGAAGTGCCTTGAAGCTCTCCCTGAAATTGACGAAGCAACCGTAAGTCACAAAAGCGGTACAGCAATAGTAAAACTTAATGCAGATATTTCTGATGAAGTTTTAACAAGTACTATTGAAGCTCAAGGTTATAAGGTTATAGACTAATTTTATTGCAAAAAAATCCTCTGGGGCTTAAATTTAAAGTCCGAGAGGATTTTTTGTATTCTTCTATTTAAGCTTTTTGATTTTCTTTGAATAGCTCTTATAATCTTTATTCCATTGAGAAAATTCTTTATCTCCCCTATGGTCAGTAAGCTTAAAATTATCTGTAAGATATTTTCCAACAAATGATGTATTCTTTTTGGCACCATACACATTAAGGTGATAACCTTTATCAGAACTATCCTTAGACCAATCAATTTTCATTTCATCAATGGAAAGGTTGGTATCAAGATATTTTATATTATTCTTTTCGGCATAAGCTTTAACTGCCTTATGGCGTTCATCATTCCATGCTCTTGGGAGCGGTGATGACATAAGTACAAACTCCGCACCGTTTTTATCACAAAGTTCTTTCATTTTATTTAGATAGTAAAGATTTGTATATTGAATAGGCGTTGTATAGTCTGACGGCTTCATATAATTTTTATTGCCACGATAAGGCTTAACCTTATTTGTAAGCACATATCCCTTTGAAACATAATGCTTTGAATAATCAGGTTCAAGAGTAAAATCTTCTGGTTTTAAGCTACTCCAACGATTATGATATTTCAAAAGTGGACATATATTTGCTGTCACTACATCTAAAGTGGCATTTATGCCATCAATTTCATTTGAAAGAAATATCAAATCTCGCTTAGCTTGATTATAAGAGCTTTTTATCTTCTTACCATAAGAGTTGAATATACCCTCAGTTTCATAGATAACAACCTTAGGCTTTTGCTCTTTTAAGAAATTTTCAAGCATATAATATCCTTCTTGAATTTTCTGAGCAGGAGCACCACAAACAAAACTGGTATATCCATATTTGTTCCAAAG
The DNA here is from genome assembly GCF_900291955.1 of Pseudoruminococcus massiliensis. Lineage (GTDB taxonomy): Bacteria > Bacillota > Clostridia > Oscillospirales > Acutalibacteraceae > Pseudoruminococcus > Pseudoruminococcus massiliensis. The sequence continues at coordinate 118,907 of NZ_OLMR01000003.1, forward strand.
TTCAAGTGGAGAAAAGCTTTTATATGCTGAACTGTTTCCAACTACTACAATATCTATTGAATTAGCCCGTTCCCCATGATATGAATTTCCGTAGTAATTTTTATTGCCATATTCGGCAGAATTCTTCTTAGGAATAAAAATCTTTGAGCCTATTTCCAAGAAAGCTGTAAATATAAGCAAAAAACAGATAACCTTGGATATTCTCTGTATAATAAGTTTTTTATTCTTTTCCAATTTATCAGCCCTTTCTTATATTTATCAGAATTGTGCATAGAGAAAATCTGCTACACGATAGCCCTCTCCATACGCTCCAACTATTACTAAAATGAATAAAGCTACAAAATAGATTATCCAGCGAATAACTATATTTTTCTTAGCAATCTCATCTCTAAGATGATGTCCTCTTTCTTGAAGAACACCAACTATAAATAATGCAACTGCTCCTATTGCAATAACTACAAAATCATATATATGAAGTTTATAGCTTAATACGCTCGTTGCAAAAATATCGCCATTAAATTTGCTAAATATAGCACACAAAGCATACCATGCGTCAAAAAGTGTATTTGCTCTAAATATAAGCATACCAAGATTTACAAGTAAAAAAGTGCGTATTACTTGAAATACAAAATATGGTTTAGACTTTCTGCTGATATGTAAGGCATTAGTTATCTTTACAAACAAAGGCTCAAAGAGCAGGCCAAGCATCATTACAACATAGTAATAAAGTCCATAAACTATATATTTTACTTCTGCTCCGTGCCAAAGACCATTTATAAACCATACAAAGAAAAGTGCAAATGCTGACGGCAGAAACTTTGCAAGAAAATCTCCAAAATTCTTTTTAGCCTTTGCAGAAAGATTCGCAAAGAATTTAGAAAGCGAAATTGGATAGAATATATAATCACGAAGCCAAGCTCCAAGAGTAATATGCCAGCGTCTCCAAAATTCATTAACAGATGTTGAGAAAAACGGGCGCCTAAAGTTGTCTGCCATCTCAATTCCGAATAGCTGTCCTATGCCCTTTACTAAATCCATACAGCCAGAAAAATCCGCATAAAGCTGAATAGTATAGAGCAAAACTCCTAAAAGAATAATAGAGCCATCTGCATCATAAATTTTCTCAAAAACATTGCCTACAAATATTCCTGCTCTATCGGCTATGACCATTATTTTGATAAGTCCCCAAAGCATAAGCTGAAGACCTTTCATAAATTTATCATAGTCAAATGAATGTCCCTCATAAAGCTGACCTGCCAGTTTATCATATCTTCCAATAGGGCCTTCTATTATTTGCGGAAAGAAACATACAAAAAGCAAAACTCTTCCAAAATTCTTATCAGCTTTACAAGTTCCTCTATAAACATCAATAACATAGCTAACTGCTTGTAAAGTATAGAAAGAAATTCCAAGAGGAAGTATAAGGCTTAAGGGCGGAATAGCTGTGCCAAAAACTATATTTATAGTACCCAAGAAGAAATTGCCATATTTTAAAGTAAGAAGTAAACCAAAATTAATTATAACAATCGCAAGAACGACAAGCTTTTTTCTATTGGTTGCTTTTTTCTTTAATAGCTTTTTTTCTTCTTTTGTGATACCTTCTATGGATTTTTGCTTTTTAAAATTATCATTTATCTTTTGCATAAGCAAACCAGCAACATATATTGTCACTGATGTACCAAGCATTATAAATGTAAATATTCCACTTGAAAGAATATAGAATATAAGGCTTGAGGCGAGAAGAACACCCCATCTTGCCTTTTTAGGCAAGATATAATAGAGCAATAGGACAATTGGCAAGAACGCAATAAGAAATATATTTTCTTTAAAGTTCATTAGTCTTCGTCCTCAAGACGCTTAATCATCTTTGCCATAGCTTCTACTGAATTAAAGTTTTCTGGAACAAGGTCCACAACTGAAATTTCTACATCAAATTCGTCATTCAATTCTGATACAAGAGAGATAATATCAAATGATGCAAGAACACCAGCATCAATAAGGTCTGTTCTTCCCTCAAAATCTACACCAGGCTTAACTTCGCTAAGAATTTCTAAAATTTTCTTTTCCATTTTAAATTTTACCTCCGATTAAATATCCTTATAAGTTTGTTTCAAAAGTTTTCTGTCTATTTTTCCGTTTTGATTATATGGAATTTGTTTTATTCTCTTTATAACATTTGGTCGCATATAAACAGGGAGCTTTTCTGAAAGCTTGTTCATAAGCTCACTATCAGTCATCTTCGAGCCTTCATATATAAAGACAATTTTGTCTTCGCTTTCGTTGTAAATACATACACAAGTTTTTATTTTTTCTATTGAGCCTGCCGCAGCTTCAATTTCTCCAAGCTCTATACGATAACCCATATGCTTAATCTGATAATCCTTTCGAGAAATATAAATTATTTCTCCCTTTTCGTTAAGCTTTACAAGGTCGCCTGTTTTATATATTATTTCAGGATAAGCTGTATTAAGCGGATTCTGTACAAAAACCTCCTTGGTTTTTTCAGGATTATTATAATATCCCATAGCAAGGAATGAACCTCTTGCACATAGTTCGCCTTCTTCGCCAACCTCAGCCAAACGATTATCTTCTGTAAGAATCATAACATCACAGTTATTGCAATGCTTACCTATTGGCAAAGTTTCGTCATCTTTAAATTTCCTATCAACAACATAATATGTACATATATCAGTTGTTTCTGTTGGGCCGTAAAGATTAGCATAAAAAAGATCAGGTCGCTTCTTAATCCACATATTAAGCTGTTTTGTAGGCATAACCTCACCTGCAAAAAGTACCTTCTTAAGCTTTGGCAACTCAACATAATCAAGAGCTTTCCAGTTTGCAACAATAGATAATGCAGATGGTACCCAGTAGATTGTATTTACTTCTCTATCTCTTACATACTCAAGCAATTTTATAGGGAAAGAAAAATATTTCTTTGGAATAATATGGAAAGTTGCACCGTTCCTTATTGTAGAGAAAACATCAAGAACTGACATACTAAAATAGAAAGGTGTCTGACTTCCGAAAATTGTTTCGCTTGTAATATCAAAGGTTTCAGAAACCCACTCAGAATATGCTATAACATTTTTATGGCTTACAACCGTACCCTTTGGAACTCCTGTTGAACCAGATGTAAACAACGAATATAAAGGGTCTGTATCTATCGAATTGCTACGAATTTCTGCAAGCTTTTTATCATCAATTTGTTGTCGCAAAGCATCTTCAAGCAATATGATTTCGCCACAATTTTCTATACTTTCAGCAATTTTTAGATGTTCATTATCAGTTATTATAGCTACCGGATGAAGTGATTCAAAAATTGTACTGATTCTATCAGCTGGCATCATAGAATCTATAACTGTATAAAAGTTTCCACTATAAACAGTTCCAAAAAAAGCTGTAAGAGCAAATACGGTTTTATCAAGAAAAACCGCAATAGGCTTATTTTTTATATTATTTTTTTTAACAAGAGCAGTTCCTATTGTTTTAGACATTTTTAAAAGTTCGATATATGTAATAGAATTACTTTCATCGGAAAATGCTACCTTGTCTGGAAAATTCTTAGCAGAATTTTCAATAAATTCTAATACATTCTTCATTTAATTCCTCCATTCATAATCAAACTGTACCATTAGTTATAGTACAGTTATATCACTAATAAAACGCAATGTCAATACTTTTTTTAATATTTTATAGTGTTTAATAACTGTACAAGTTCTTATTATATCAGACCTTTATACCTAAAACAATAGCTTTAATAAATTATTTGAATATTTTTTTAAAATATTTTACAAAATATCATAAAAATTCTCTAAAAACCAGCTTATTTCAGCCATTTTTCAAGTGCATTATATAACTGATTTAAATCCAATGGCTTAGATATATGTTGATTCATACCTGATTTTAATGCTGCCTGAACATCTTGAGCCAAAGCATTAGCTGTCATTGCTAATATAGGAATATTATTTAAATCTTCTCTGCCGGAATTTCTTATTATACGAGTTGCTTCGTAACCATTCATAATTGGCATTTGAATATCCATAAAAATAATATCATAATAATGTGGCTCTAAGGATAGGATTCTGTCTACTGCTTCTTTTCCGTTAGAAGCATATTCGACTTTTAATCCAGCCATTCCAAGAATTTCACCGGCTATTTCGCAATTAAGGGTGTTATCTTCAACAAGCAAAGCCCTTTTAGATGAATAATCTTTTTTAGAAAATTTTATAAGTGAATTTGCATTATTTTCATTGCAATAATTTTGAGAATTACTAAAAATATTTTCATCATTAGCAAATTTCAAGAATATAGTTACTGTAAATTTTGAGCCTTTGCCCTTTTTACTTTCTACTTCAATATCGCCATTCATCATACGAGCAATATTTCTTGCAATAGGCATTCCAAGTCCTGTTCCTTGTATTTTCCCTATATAGCTTTTCCGCTCTCGTTCAAAAGGTTCAAATATACGATTTAAAAATTCGGGTTCCATACCTACACCATTATCTTCAAATATAAATTCATAGCAGCCCATATGAGGTCTGTTTACAGCTTTTTCAGATATAATAACACTAATTTTACCACCAACTGGCGTATATTTTATTGAATTACTTATAAGATTTGTAAAAATCTGCTGAATTCTTGTTTCATCTCCTACAACTTTATTGTGCTCTATGCTTTTTATATCAAGAGTAAGTGTATGATTTTTAGCTTCGGCTTGTGGTTTACATATATCAATAACATTATTAATAAGTTCTGTAAGCATTATTGATTCTTCATTAAGTTCGATTTTTCCAGATTCTATCTTACTCATATCAAGAATATCATTTATTAATGCCAAAAGATGTTTGCTTGATACTTTAATTTTATATAGACAATCAGCCATTTTCTCAGGATTATTCAAATATATTTCCGCAATAGCTATCATACCTATAATCGCATTCATTGGCGTACGAATATCATGGCTCATATTCGAAAGAAAATTTGATTTAGCTTGATTGGCACGATTGGTTGCTTCATATGCCTCTTTTAATGCTTGCTTAGTAACAAGTTCATTTTTCTTTTCTTCGTCTATATACTGAGATACTAAAAGTGTATGAAGTGGCATTCCATAATTATCCACATCTACTGCAATAAAACTTATTCTTGCCCAACCTGCTTTTTTGCTATTAAGGTCCATACTTAATATGCTTTTGTTTTTCATACGCTCTCTAAGTGTATGAAGATTTGTGAATTTTCTTACATCTTTAATAAAGTCATCACTAACATCCAAATTTAACCACATATTAATAGTTTCTTGTGCATTACCGTTCTTTGGTATATACTCTTCAAGATAATCTACACTTATAATCTGTTCATATGTATCATTTATAAGGTCTATATAGTAATTGCAGTAATATATATCATTCATAGCTTCTATTATTGCAAGCCTTTTCTGTTCGGATTCTATGCTTTTTTGGAGTTCTTTTTTAGTATATAAAAGTTCGAGTTTCCTTCTTTCTTCCTCTTTATGTGCTGCTGTTGTGTCTGTTGCAATAACTATTGCTTCAATGTGATTATTATACTCATTTTTAGAAAGTAAAGCTAATAATCTTATAAAAACATCTCTATTACAGTCGTAATATTCTGTTTCTATATTTGTAACTCCAATCTCAAAATGCTTAATAAGCAAATCTACTGTAAGATGTTTATTCATATTTTCATTTAGAAATTTAGGCTTTTGAATAGCAATCCAATTTTCAACCAATTTATTATAAGAAACTGGTGCAGTTAAGCCTAACTCATTTAATAGATGCCTATTATTTCTTGTGTAAATTTCAGAATCTATAATTCCTTCCGTAACATCAAATTTAAAGGAAAACTCACAGTTATTAACAAGTGCATCACGATATTGCTTTCGTTCTGTATGAAGCTTCTCGCTAAGTTCTGCAAAACGAGTTATATCAAGAACAGAACTTAAAATAAATCTCTGTCCACTATCAAATTTTAAAAGCTTTGTGACCACACTTATAACATTTATATCGCCTTTTGAATTTTTAGATTTAAGGGTATAGGTAACTTCATCACCACAATTTTTAAGATTTTTTATTACTTGATTTACAATACCTTTATCCTCATTTAGAATTTTTGTTTGTAAAAATTCTAAAAAAGAACCCATTAAATTTTCGTCATCGCAATCAAAAATACGCTTTGCTTTATCGTTTATTATTAAAAGTCTACGCTCTGGTACTGTATATGCGACAATACCGCAATTTAAAAGACTTACTATTTGATTTTGCATTGTAATAAGTTCTTCGTTTTTTTCTTTCAATTCTTGATTTTTTTGATATTGCATAAGAGCAATTACTCCATCGGTATTAACCATGACATTTTTTAATAAATGTCCTACTTTTTTTAGTGCATGGCATTCTTCATCTGACCAATTACTTCTATGAGTACACCAAATTCCTATTGAATAATAATAATTTTCACTACGAATAAACGCATAATCAAGTATGCATTTCCGCTCACAATCTGTTTCTATATTATACACACACAAACTATCTTTCCCATATCTATCTAATGATGTGCCTATGAGGTTATGATTAATTGGAAATTTCCTTTTGCTCATATTATACTTAGAGTTTTTTGCATCAAAATAAGGATAGAAAAATGTATCTTTATTCATATCTGCAAAAGCTATATATGCTGAATCAACATTAAATTTTGTACTAATTGCTGTAAGCAATTCAATAAAATCGTTATTTAATGGATTTCCTTTTTCTAAAATAGCATTAAAAAATTTTTTTATATCGTTATCTATTCGTGTTTTAAAGAGTTTCATAATATACACCCAAATTCAAATTTAAATATACAATCATTATATCACAGTCGCACAAAAATTCATAGTACTAAATATAGTATTTTTGATATACTCATTCAAAGCTTTGATTTTGTACAGATTTTATCAAATTATTATGCTATATTTCTGCATAAATCTAAAAAATATCCCGAAATAATAATTGCAAGAGCCTTTACCATATGATATAATAAATTGTTGATAATATAACTAAGTAAAAAGAGGGATTCTGAAATGGATACAAGAGAGAATTTAAGAAACATTGCTATTATTGCCCATGTTGATCACGGTAAAACTACACTCGTTGACCAGCTTCTTCTTCAAAGTGGTGTATTCAGAGCTAACGAGGCTGTTGAAGATAGAGTTATGGACTCTAATGACCTTGAGCGTGAAAGAGGAATTACAATTCTTTCTAAAAATACTGCTGTTATGTATAATAACACTAAAATAAATATAGTTGACACCCCAGGACACGCAGACTTCGGTGGCGAGGTTGAGCGTATTCTTATGATGGTTGATGGTGTTCTCTTGCTTGTCGATGCATTTGAGGGCTGTATGCCACAAACAAGATTTGTTCTTAAAAAGGCTCTTGGTTTAGGCAAAAAACCTCTTGTAGTTGTTAATAAAATTGACAGACCTGGTGCGAGACCAGAAGAAGTCGTTGACGAAGTTCTCGACCTCTTTATTGAGCTTGGTGCTGATGAAGACCAGCTTGAATTCCCAGTCGTCTACGCATCAGGCAGAGATGGCTATGCAACGCTAGATCCACACAAAAAGGGTACTGATATGAAACCTCTCTTTGAGAAAATTATATCTGAAATTCCTGCGCCAACAGGTGAAATGAACGCACCTTTACAGATTTTGTTCTCAAACATTGACTATGATGAGTATGTTGGTAGAATCGGTATTGGCCGTGTTGAAAGAGGTAGCGTTAATGTTGGACAACAGATTGTACTTTGCAGAAATGATGGCACAACTAAAAATGCTAAGGTTACAAAGCTTTATCAGTTTGAGGGTCTTAAAAGAGTTGAAGCTCAGACAGCAGAGCTTGGCGATTTGATTGCTGTTTCAGGTATTCCTGACCTCAATATCGGTGAAACAGCTTGCTCCCCTGACTGCATCGACCCACTTCCATTTGTTAAGATTGACGAGCCAACCGTTTCTATGATGTTTATGGTTAATAACAGCCCATTTGCAGGTCGTGAAGGTAAGTTTGTTACATCAAGAAATATTCGTGACAGACTCTTCAAAGAAGTCGAAACAAATGTTGCTATGCGTGTAGAAGAAACTGATTCTGCTGATACATTCAGAGTTTCTGGTCGTGGTGAACTTCATCTTTCTATCCTTATCGAACAGATGAGAAGACAAAACTATGAATTCCAGGTTTCCCGTCCAAAGGTTATTTATAAGACCATTGACGGCAAACTTTGCGAGCCTATGGAACTTCTTATGATTGAAGTACCAGACAACTATGTTGGTGCTATTATGGAAAAGCTTGGTACTCGTAAAGCTGAACTTCTTAATATGGGTACCCGTGAATCAGGCACAACTCATCTCGAATTTAGAATCCCGTCAAGAGGTCTTATGGGTTACAGACCGGAATTCCTTACAGATACAAACGGTAATGGTATAATGAACCATATCTTTGACGGCTATGAGGAATATAAGGGTGACATTCAGCAAAGAGCTCAAGGTTCTCTTATTGCTCACGAAACAGGTACTACAACAGGTTATGGCTTATTTGCTGCTCAGGATAGAGGCCGTTTGTTTGTTGGGCCTGGTGTTGATGTTTACGAGGGTATGATTGTTGGAGCAAGCCCTAAGAGCGATGATATTGTTGTTAATGTCTGCAAGAAAAAGCATATCACAAATACTCGTGCTTCTGGTTCTGATGACGCACTTAAACTTACACCACCTACAATTCTCAGCCTTGAGCAGTCACTTGAATTTATTACTGACGATGAGCTTGTAGAAGTAACGCCAAAATCTATCAGAATGCGAAAAACAATTCTCAATAAAGAGCAGAGAATGAAAAAAGCAAGCAAAGGCTGATAAACTAAATGAACTTCGTCATATTGGATTTGGAATGGAATCCGAGTTATAGCAAAAAACTTAAGGGTTTTATAAATGAAATAATTGAATTCGGTGCTATTAAGGTTAATTCGGATTTAGAGATAATTGATACTTTTTCTGCCCTTGTAAGACCTCAAATTGGTAAAAAGCTAAATGAAAAGATTACTACACTCACACATATAACTGATGAAGATGTAGAAAATGGCTGTACTTACACTCACGCATTAAGTGGTTTCAGAAAATTTCTTGGCGATTCAGTGCTGATGACTTGGGGCATTACTGACATTTATGTTCTCATGGAAAATACAAAATATTTTCTTCAAGATGATAGATTGTATTTTATAGATAACTATACAAATCTTCAGGATTATTGTGAGGATATGCTAATACAAAAGAACATAAAAAACAATGAAAAAAGTGCAGGTAAGCAAATGGGCTTAACTACAGCCACAGAACTTTTAGAAATAAGCTTAGATAATATTTCTCATCATAGAGCTTTAGACGATAGCATAATTGCCTATGAGTGCTTTAAGAATTTATATTCCTACCCTATCTTACTTTCTCATATACAAAAATTTAATGATGAGTTTTATCGTAAGCTTACATTTAAAAATACTATTCTTTGTGACCTCAATAACCCTCTTATTGATAAAAAAGAAATGTATTTTACTTGTCCTTGCGGTTATAGAGCTAAACGAAAAAAGCCATGGAAATTTTCGTGTAAATCATTTATTGCACCTTTCGCTTGTAAGCATTGCGGAAATACATTTATGGGACGAATACAATTCAAATTAAAATATGATGGTGTGCATATTATTAAGAAAATATTTAAACCTATAAATAAAGAAAATACCGATACACAAAAAGTTACTGCTGAAAAATAATTAAAACCTCCTAAGATATTCTATTGTCCATTTTTTACGGACTTGTTCAAATTCTTAGGAGGTTTTAATTTACTTTTTAGGCATAAAGTTCTATATATTTTTTATAATTTGTAATCAAATTCTGAATAATATCACCAAAATGCAATATCCTATGATTAAGGAGGTAATTTTATGGCTATAATACCTTGCAGTGATAATTGTATTTATCAAATTGACGGATATTGTCATCTCGAACTATCGTCTTTTGTTACGAACAATACAAAAGATTCTTGTATATATAAAATTTGTCCTGATAATAATTTAAATTCAAGAACAGATTGCGCCAAAGGCTTCACGAACAGTGCTGACACCAATAACATTAATATTTAAATCCTTTGAAAGTTTTATAGAATCAAGGTTATGTTTAGGTACGATACACTTTTTAAAGCCAAGCCTTGCCGCCTCTTTTACACGCTCTTCAGCGTGTGATACTGAACGAATCTCCCCGGCAAGTCCAATTTCTCCGAATGCAAGCATATCATCAGGAATAACTATATCCTTCAAGCTACTTACCAATGCCATAGAAACAGCTAAATCTGCTGCTGGCTCATCAAGTCTTAATCCACCAACAACATTTATATATGTGTCAAGATTTGCAAAATAGAATCCCGCTCTCTTTTCAAGCACAGCAAGCAAGAGTGACATTCTGTTATAATCAAAACCTGTACTCATTCTTCTTGGATTACCGAAACCCGTTGTTGTGGCTAAGCCTTGAATTTCTGCAAGAATCGGGCGAGAACCCTCCATAACACAAGCAACACAAGTTCCAGAAACATTTTTAGGTCTGCCTGAAAGCAGCATAAGCGATGGATTTTCAACTTCGGAGAGTCCCCTATCTCCCATACTAAAGACACCTATTTCGTTAGTTGAGCCATAACGATTTTTTACAGCTCTAAGAATACGATATGACATCTGCTTATCGCCCTCAAAATAGAGAACTGCATCAACAATATGTTCAAGAACCTTAGGTCCTGCTATGGCACCGTCTTTATTCACATGACCAACTATAATCACAGGAATATCAAGAGTCTTAGCTGTTCGCATAAGAATATTAGTACACTCTCTTACCTGTGTAACACTTCCAGGAGATGAACTTAGCTCTGTAAAATTCATAGTTTGTATTGAATCTATCATTACAAGGTCAGGCTTTTCCGAGCGAATATATTCAGCGGCAACTTCTACATCAGTTTCAGTCAGAACATAAAGATTATCGCTATCAACATTAAGACGCATAGCACGAAGCTTAATTTGTCTTCGTGATTCTTCACCCGAAATATATAGTATCTTTAACATTCTGCCAAGATGATTACATATTTGCAAAAGAATGGTCGATTTACCTATGCCAGGGTCACCACCAAGCAAAACAAGAGACCCCTTTACAATTCCTCCACCAAGAACTCTGTCAAGCTCTTTTGAGCCTGTAAAATATCTCTGCTCATCATCTGTTGAAATCTCATTTATCCTCAAAGGCTTAGAATATGACGAAGACATACGCTTTTCAGGCTTAACTACACCAGATTTAGTAGTTTCACGAATTTCTTCATTAAGGGTATTCCATTCACCGCAAGATGGGCATTTTCCAAGCCATTTTGCAGTTTCATAGCCACATTCCGAGCAAACATATAAGCTTTTAACTTTTCCTGCCAAATTTATCACCTTAACTTAGTTTTTATTTTTATATTCCAATATTCCGCAACATATCGCAAAAGCTATTTTACTTTGATATTCCTCATTTGAAAGATTTTTAGCTTCTTCCTCATTTGAAATAAAACCACACTCAACAATTACTGCTGGCACAGTCGCCTTATTTAATAAGTAAATATCACTTCCGCCCTTTTTAAGCTCTCGCTTGTTTTCTGGTTGAATCAATCCAGTAATAGACTTGCGAATATTTTCTGCAAGAATCTGACTTTTATCGTTATTAGCTGAATAAAACATCTGAGCACCACTATACTTACTCTGTTCAAATTTATTTTGATGTATACTTACAAGAATATTCTTTTTATTATTATTTACGATTTTCACACGATTTTTCAAATCAGAAACTTTTCTTTCTCGAATAGTTCCTGAGGCTGTGTCATATATAGAAACATCGCTTTCACGAATCATCTTAACTTCTATTCCAGAAGCTTTGAGCATATCTCTGAGTTTCAAGGCGATTTCAAGGTTTATATCCTTTTCAAGAACAGAATTTGCCACAGCTCCGCTATCCTCACCGCCATGACCCGCATCAATAACCACGATTAGCTCTTTTTCAGAAATCTCTGCAGAAACTGCTTCATCAGCAACCTTTTCAAACGCATTGAAAACAAGGAACACAAACAAAAATATTCCTATTAAAGTTGACGAATAAATCAAATACGCTTTTAACTTTTCCAAGCTTAATCACCCCTTTGTAATATTTATGCTAAGGGGGGCTTGTATAGAAGTGCATATTTTAAATTTATTCAGTTTCTACATTATCTGTATTCTTTTCATCAAAGTGGATATTAACTCCGTTTACTTCTACTCCACCTTCTGCACGAATCATTATGTACTTTGTGCCATCTATAATCTTTGTTTCAATAAGATGACTTCTATCTGGGCTAACTTGAATTTTAACATCAGCTGTCTTTATTTCAAAATGTTTGGTGTCTACAATATTGGTTGGTGTTATCTGAGCCTCTTCGCCAAAACTTTCATCAAACTTTTCTTCAAAAGCCTCTATATGTTCAGGTGACGCACCACAAGCCTTGAATACATCTTTAATTGTACTTTTTGTAAGCACAAGTGGCTCTTCTTTTTTATACTCCTTATGTTCATCAACCATTTCAGTAAAGGTTGTGTGAACCGCTTGCATAAAATCAAAACTACAATCTTCCTCAACTGATTCAGCAATAACATTTTGAAAGGTTTCCATCTGAATAGTTGCGGGCATAGGCGGTTCAGTATGAAAAATTGCGTCTGTAAAATCATTATGACTTTCACTTGTATTTTTAGTATAGTAAAGTGCATTATAAATATTAGCACTTCTATCATCAAATGCAGGAAACATAAAGCCAAGTTCAGGAGCAGAAACTACATAATCCTGTCTTATATTTCTGAATTCATTTTCGCTTGCATAAAAACCAAGTGCAGATTTTATTTGTTTAACAGGACAAATACTGCAAAGATAATAAGCAAATATTTCATCAGATTCGTCCTCTTTGCCAAAACCATCCTTTCTGATAACAGGTATATCATATTTATCAAAGGCGAGTAATATAAGATAATTACCATCAAACTTAATTGTCTTTATGATTTTTTCATATAACTGTTGAACTAAATCATCATTTTCAAGTTCAGTTTCACGCAAATCCATAAGTAATTTATGTTCTTCACTGTCACAAACCTGTTGAGTGGTAAATTCTATATCAATAAGATTTTTACCTATTGAACCTGAAAGAGTTCTTTTGATAATTTTAAGCAGAGATTCGCTGTCAGCCTCCGACATAAGAGAAAGCGACTGATCAAATTCTGAAATAATCTCTCCCTTTTCATTTACATAACAACCACGAATTTTCTGTATATTACTTTTATCATGACGAAATCTTCTTCTGATTTCTGAAATTTCTTTTTCGTTCATTACTCTATTCTTCCTTTTTATGTATAATAATATTATTATAACAAAAATCAGCACCGAAAAACAATAGATATACTGAATTTCATAGCTATTGATTTTTATTTGAAAGGTGATATAATTTTTATGTTCAGTTAAAATAATGAAAGGAGATATTATATGAATTTTCTTGATAATACCATATCAGAGGAAAACATAGAACAACAACTAAGTCAGCTTGATAAGTGGTTACACGCCGCAGGCGATTGGATACTTGCTTTTTTACCAAAGCTTATAACTTCAATAATCATTGTAGGTGTAGGCTTTTTATTAGCAAAGTACATAACTAAGCTTATTATGAAAACAATGAAAAAAGGCAAGGTTGAGCCAACTGTAAAATCATTCTTAGGCTCTATGATAAGTGTTGTTTTAAAAATTCTTATAATAATTTGTGCTTTAGGTACTCTCGGAATTGATATGACCTCTATTATAACTGTTATAGGCACTGCTACTGTTGCGATAGGTCTTGCCCTAAAAGATAGTATGGCAAATATTGCGAGTGGCGTTCTTATTATTATAAACAAGCCTTTCAAAGTTGGCGATTACCTTTCAACAGAGGGTTTAGAAGGTACTGTACATAAAATCGAAATGATGTATACCACTTTGATTTCCTTTGACGGAAAAGAAATTATACTTCCAAATTCTCGTGTAACCTCAAATAATGTAATAAATTATAATGTTGAAGGTTGTCGTAGACTTGATTTGCCATTTTCTATTTCCTATAATGATAGCATTGTTGAAGCAAGAGATGCCATTATGGAAATAATAAATTCAGATAATAGGATTCTTTCTGAACCTGAACCTCCTGTTGTAGGTGTAGATAGTCACGGCGAGAGCGGAATAAATCTTATTGTAAAGGTTTGGTGTCGTCCAGAAGATTACTGGGCATTGCGATATTATATCCCTGAAAAAGTCAAATATTCATTTGATGAGCGTAAAATTACCATTCCATATAACAGACTTGAAGTCGATATTTTAGAAAAAGGAAATGAAAAATAATGATACTTGCTATTGATATTGGAAATACAAATATAGTTCTTGGCTGCATTGAAGAAAAAATACTTTTTGTTTCACGCATTACAACAAACAAACAGGCTACACCAGACGAATACGCAATTAGTATAAATAATATTCTTAAGCTTCATAAAATAGATCCTGAAAAAATTGATGGTGCAATTATTTCAAGCGTTGTTCCAGCAATAAATAATGCAGTTTATGGTGCAGTTAAAGCTGTGACTTCTCATGAGCCTTTAGTTGTTGGTCCTGGAATAAAAACTGGTCTTAATATAAAGCTTGATAATCCTGCACAGCTTGGCAGTGATAGAGTTGTTGGTGCTGTTGCAGCTATTGCACAATATCCAAAGCCTATAATTGTCATTGATATGGGTACCGCAACTACTTTCTGCGCAATAAATGAGCTCGGTGAACATCTTGGCGGAATAATATATCCAGGAGTAAAAATTTCTCTTGATGCCCTCACTCAAATGGCATCTAATCTTTCTGGAATAAGTCTTACCAAGCCTAAAAAGGTAATTGGCTCTAATACGGCCGATAGTATGAAAAGTGGTATTCTCTATGGTAATGCCTCTATGATTGATGGTATGATTGACCGCTTTGAGGAAGAACTTGGTAAGACAGCAACAATAGTTGCAACTGGTGGTCTTTCAGAAACAATAATTCCATTCTGTAAGCACAAAATCATATTCGATAACGACTTACTTTTAAAAGGTTTGAAAATCATATATGATAAAAATGTAGAATAATAAAAAAACTTTATAAAATTATTTAAAAGAACACTTATCTACAAAAAGAGACTATCTAATAAAGGTTGTGGTAGAAAAAGAGTTCACAGATAAAAAGTAAAAAAGTAGAGCATATAAAATCTGATGCAACTGATGATACTTGCGTACCTCTTGTAAACTATATATGTCAAATAAATTGCTTTATTTTTTAAACTGAATGTGCTATAATTTATCTATAATACTTTAAAAGTGGTGATGGCTTTGAATTATGGCAATATAAAAAAAACCGACATTGCAAACGGTATAGGAATTAGAGTTTCACTTTTCGTTTCAGGTTGTACAAGACATTGCAAGAATTGTTTCAATAGTGAAACATGGGATTTCAATTACGGCAATCCATTTACAAAAGAAACAGAAGATGAAATTATAGAATCACTTTCAAAATCTTATATAAATGGTTTAACGGTGCTTGGTGGAGAACCTTTTGAAGTCAGAAATCAAAGAGAAATTTTGCCATTCATAAAGCGCATCAGAAAAAAATTGCCCAATAAGACAATATGGTTCTATACTGGCTGTACACTTGAAAATGAATTGCAAAAAGAAGGATATTGGAGATGCAAAGTTACAGATGAACTTCTTGCAAATATAGATGTTTTAGTTGACGGTCCTTTTATAGAAAACCTTTATGATATTTCACTATGTTTTAGAGGCTCAAGTAACCAGCGAATAATTGATATGAAAAAAACGCTTGAAAACGGAAATGTAGTGCTTTGGGATAATAAACAATAACGTAATTAAAAACATACCACCTTGGTAGAAAATTAAATTTTAAGCAACGGACAGATTTCGTTTTTCAAGCGAGTCAGTTCGTTGCTTAATTTTAATATTACACCGTAGAATGGTTTTGTGCTGTCCGCACAAATTGGTTCACTTCAAATTCACCATAGGAGGTTTGTTTTTTCTATTGTCCATTTTTTATAGACTTGTTCAAAATGAGCTGTACCTGTTTTACTATTTAAGTATTAAACTTGGTTTCTATGAAGTTTGCTCAACGAATGACTATTTTCTCGGTGCATATATACACTTTGTACAAGTCCCACTCCAAAGTATAGGCACATAACAGATGTTCCTCCAGAACTAAAGAAAGGAAGTGTTATTCCAACAACTGGAAAAATTCCAAGAACCATTCCTATATTTATAACGGTTTGAGTAGCAATAATTGAGAAGAAACCGTAACAAATCATTTTGCCAAATGTATCATCAGCAAGATGTGCATCTCTCATAGTTTTTATAACAATAAAAAGTAGTATCAGCAAAAGAATTGTACAGCCAATGAATCCAAACTCTTCACCAGCAACAGTGAAGATAAAATCATTCTCCTGATATGGAACAATATCTTTTGCAACTCTCGGACCATTCATATATCCTTCGCCAAAAAGACCACCTGATGCAATAGAAACCTTGCCTTGATATTGTTGCCAACCATAAGTTGTTAAGCTATTATCATCAAGGTTAAATAGCACTAACAATCTGTTTCGTTGGTCATCATTCATAATCTTAGTATAAAATAAAGGAGCGG
Source organism: Pseudoruminococcus massiliensis (assembly GCF_900291955.1). Classification (GTDB taxonomy): domain Bacteria; phylum Bacillota; class Clostridia; order Oscillospirales; family Acutalibacteraceae; genus Pseudoruminococcus; species Pseudoruminococcus massiliensis. Next base: position 135,699 of record NZ_OLMR01000003.1, read on the forward strand.
ATACGCATATTACTAATAAAAATGATATAAAATATCTAAGCTGAACACCTGCTGCAAAGGTCATTATCAAAAACATAAAACCAAATACAAGTGCGGTTCCATCATCACCTTGCATATGAATGAGTAAAATAGGTATTGCTGCATGAAGTACAAGTGTCATGACACCGAAAAAGCTTCTTAGCTTATCATATTTAACTAAAACCGAAATATGTTTAGCGAATGTTATAATAAAGCATATTTTAGTTAGTTCGGACGGTTGAAATGTTATACTTCCAATTTTAATCCAACCCACATCATCAGTTCCTGCAATCTGTATACCAATAAAAAATACAAGTATTGTCAGTGAAAGTGCCACACCCGCAAAAATCCACCATACCTTACCATAGAATCTATAATCTATACAAGATATGAACACAGCAACGATATATCCTATTCCAACGGCTATAATCTGAGTTTTAAGAAAGTTAGTACCACCACTTCTTTGCTGACTATAAATTAAAAGAAAGCCGTATATAGATGCACTCATTGTTAAAATCCAAAACCATTTATCTGTTTTTTTTATATAATTCCAGATAGAATCAAAAATTCTTTTCATACAAACCCCTTTCTATATTTTAGTTGGTATTTTCATAAATAAATTAAAGACTACAATTTAATTTATTATAGGTAATACCTATTCTTTATAAACAATATTATATAACGAGTTTTCTCCTTATGCAAGGGGAAAGCTGTAAATGAATATTTGTATGAAATTGTCTAAAAATATCTTCAATTTTCAAAAATCCAATAAATATCATAATTTCAAAGCAATTATAAATATATTCAGAAGTATATAAAATTAAATTTGTCTGTTTTTTTTGTAAATTTATTGATTATGTACTTGATTATTTACATCAAGGTGTATTATAATATGAGTAGGTAATTTTTTATCTGAAATTGGAGGTTTTGATAATGGCAAAGACCATTGCAGTATTGACAAGTGGCGGCGATGCTCCGGGCATGAATGCAGCCGTAAGAGCGGTTGCAAGAGCTGCTTTAAGTAAGGGTATTAAAGTTTATGGTGTTCGTAGAGGCTATAATGGCCTTCTTAACGGCGATGTATTTGAAATGAATCTTAGAAGTGTTTCCGATATTTTAAGCAAGGGTGGTACTGTTCTTTATACAGCAAGAAGTCCAGAGTTTAATACTAAGGAAGGCGTAAAAAAGGCTGCTGATAACTGCAGAAAACTTGGCATTGATGGTGTTGTTGTTATTGGTGGTGACGGTTCATTCAGAGGTGCAAGAGACCTTACAGGCGAAGGTATTCCATGTATAGGTGTTCCTGGTACTATTGATAACGATATTTCTAGTAGTGATTATACAATCGGTTTCGATACAGCTATGAATACAGCTATGGAAATGATTGATAAAATTCGTGATACTGCACAATCTCATGACAGATGTAGTGTTGTTGAGGTTATGGGCAGAAGATGTGGAGATATTGCTCTTGAGGTTGGTATTGCTATCGGTGCAAGTGCTATCCTTGTTCCTGAAGTTCCTTATGACCTTAAGAAAGATGTTATTGATGTTCTTCTCAAGAATCGTGAAACAGGCAAAAAGCATTTCATCATCGTTGTAGCTGAGGGTATTGGCGGTATTGATGGTATCGTTAAGGAAATCGAAGCTCAGACAGGAATTGAAACAAGAGGAACTGTTCTTGGTCATGTTCAGCGTGGTGGCTCTCCAACTCTCAGAGATAGAGTTGTTGCAAGCCGTATGGGTTATAGAGCTGTTGAACTTCTTGAAGAAGGTCAAAGCAATAGAGTTGTTGTAATGAAGGATAATCACATTGTTGATTATGATATTTCAGAGGCTCTTGCAATGAAGAAGCAGTTCAATATAAAGCTCTTCAATATTGCTCACGAAATCAGCATCTAATTTTTAAAATACTGAATACATAAAAATACATAAATGGCATAGATTTTAAAATCTATGCCATTTATGTTTGCCTAAATATTTGTTTAAAAATGCGAACTATGTTTACTCTATTTCTGAATCAATATCATCAACTACATTTACATGGCAAGTAATCTTAACTCCGTTATAAGCCTCAGCTGTGATTTTAGCTTTGCCCTTTTTCATAGCGGTTACTAAGCCACCGTATTTTGCAACATTTGCTGTGTCTGAATTATTTGAAGAATAATATACATGATATGCAGCGGTTCCATTTGGTACTGAACTATCAAGGTCAAACTTTTCTCCTATATTTAATTCAAGTTCTGTATTATTAAGTGAAAGTTTTTTAGGCTCTTTCTTAACAGTGACAGTACATTGAGCCTTTACGCCATTATAGGCTATAACTGTAATATTAGCTACACCCTCTTTTTTAGCTGTAACTAAGCCTCCAGCCGAAACAACACTTACTAAGTTACTATTATTTGAAGTGTATTTTATGCTGTGTGCAGCTGTTCCGCTTGGCAAATAGCTATCAAGGTCATAGGTTTCCCCTACTCCTAAAGTGATTTTAGTTTTGTTAAGGCTTATAGTCTTTGGAGCTTTTTTAACTGTAACTGTACAATTTACCTTTTTGCCATTATAAGTTGTAGCTGTAATCGTTGCTGTACCTTCTTTTTTAGCTGTAACTAAGCCTCCTGCTGAAACAACACTTGCAGTAGAACTATTATCTGAGCTATATTTAACACTAAACGATGCTGTATTCTTTGGTAAACTGCTATCTAAATCGTAAGTTTCACCAATTCCTAAAGTAAGATTTGTTTTATTTAATGATATAGAATTCGGAGCATTTTTTACAGTAACCATACAATTTGCTTTTGAGCCATTCAAGCCTTTTGCTACTACCATAGCTGTACCTGTATTCTTAGCTGTAATCTTTCCATTGCTAACTGTAAGAATATTTGTATTGCTTGATGACCAAGTTGCATTACCATTTGCTTTAATTGTATAAGACTCGCCTTTTCCAAGAGTAAGACTTGATTTATTAAGCTTAACATTATTATATAAGTTTGGTGCAACTATAAGCTTTACACTCTGTCCAGCATAGAGATAAAGACTATCTATTGCTTGAATACAAGGGCCTTCATCGCCACCACAGTGTGTTATAAAATGTTTTCCATTATAATAGCCAGCATAAACTGCAACATGTGCATAACGATAACTACTACTTTTGAAAATAACAACTGAACCTATCGGAATATCAGAAGATGTTTTCAAAGAACCGTTACTATTCTGTGTAAATCCTATGTTTTTGCCAGTACCATTATCAATCCACTTTCTTATAGCTGTTTCCCAGCTTTCTACACTACACTTGCTATAAGGCTGTGCAAGATTTGATGTACTTATTTTTGCTACATTAGGAAGATAGTTATAATAAACATAACTAACATATGAACCACAACATAAACCATAATTTTCAAAATGTCTTATATTAGGTTTACCTGAGTTTGTCGTTTCAAGGCCACTTGCTATAGCACTAAGACTATATGGAATGTTACTTGTAACACTATTTGGTGTTCCACTTGAACCATAGTTTCTATAAATTGTTCCATTAGAAATTTGCCTTTGAACATCATAGCCTGTATATTCAAGTGCATTAAGAAATACATTATTTAACATATTACTTGGTACATTATTTGCAGCAGAAACATATGGTGGGGCTATTATTGAAATAATTAAAATAGAAAAAGCAATTACAATTGCTAAAATTCTTTTTCGTGATAATTGGATAAACGACATAAGTAATTAACCTCCAAAATCGCTTTTGTTGTTTGAAATCAATTCAGAATATTTAACTTATGTTACGATTATATCCTATTTGTAACAAATTTGCAACCTTTTGAAATATTTTTTAACAATTTCGTTATTTATATCACAAAAGTAATATACTTTTTAAGCTTTTATTGGCAATTATATACAATAAAACTCCCAGATTCGTAATCTGAGAGTTAATTTTTTATATTAAGGGTTACATTTTTTACAAGGTTCATAACCTTTAGAGATTAAATCATTTCTATTTCCGCTATACTCTTCCCTATTCTTATCTGGAAGATTTTTTGCAGACGAACAGCTTTTTAAATGAAATTTTTTAGTATTTGTATTCAATATGTAAGTTGTAGTATCTGATTCAGATATAGATTTTTCATTTCCTACTTCCCAGCTTTCACCTGTTTTATAATCTATTACAATGTCAGGCTGAACATTATAGCAATAAACATTGAAGCTTATTCCATCGCCATTATCTTCAACAGATTTAGCCTCCATTTGTACACCAGACACAAGAAGGTTATCTCTCTCAAATATCGGAGTTACTCTATAAAGTACATGATTATCAGTTTCTTTTACATAGTCAGCTACCATATTTTCAAACGGTAACATTCCCTCTACATTTAAATATCTTGTTCCAGTAATAAGATTTTTAATATTTGCATTTTCACCAGTAAGCTGATAACCAATTAAATGGCAACGATTATATAAATATTTGCCATCAATGCAATCATATTTAACAGTATGCCAACCGGACGGCTTAACTGAACCTATCGTCCCTCTTTTTTCTGCCGGCATAATATCTTTACCAACACAAGCATATGCAACAGAGCATCTTCCTAGATTGTCAAGCTCACTGTATTTCTCAAAAGATTTTGTTGTCATCTCAGAGTCTTTAAACGATGGAATATTATTATCTATCTTTATGTAAGCGGAATTGCTATATTCTGGTATATCAGAAACCGAAATAGATTTTGAAGAAACCACACTTTCATCTTTAAAAGAGCAGGCACTTACACTAAAACAGAATATTACTAACAAAGCTAACGAAATAAATCTTTTTCTCATTTTACATAAACCTCTCTTGTAATTTTATCATGTGAATTTCCCACAAATTCAAATCTACCTATTAAATTCCAGTCTTGAATAGTAATTTCCAGTTTCAAATCACTTGGATATATTCTATTCCATTTATATACTATGATTTTTTCTATTTTCTCAGAAAAATCTTTTAAATTATTATTCTCAACAAAGCAATAATCTTCTTCAGCTGCATTGTTTAAGAAATTATCATCAATAATCAATTTAGATTCTAAGCCCTGAAAAAGGCTTTCAGAATACGAGCTGATAAAAAGTTTCTTTCCGTCTACAAGCTTTAAAATATCTTGAATAACAAATTTATCTTTACTCTGCCTGCGATTATTAAACATCATTCCTTTTTTATCATCTAAGCATAAAATTACTATCATATTTTACCCCTTAATTTTATTATCTAATAAAACATATTACAAAAAATTTAATAACATTTCAAGAATAGGTAGCAAAAAATTCAGAATTTTTTAATAAGTAAATAGAATGTTAATGAATAAATATACTAAAAATAATATAATTAAACAAATGTAAATTATATCATAAACAAATCAAGTTTAATGGAAGATATGAAGATAATATAAGATACACAAAGAAACAAACAAGATGTAATGAATCTTACTTCTTATATCCGAATATATCAATTTTTATAACAACTATTGTGTTAAATGTAAAAACAAAACTAACTCCGCTTGAAAAACGAAGTCAGCATTATGTGTGTTTTTATTCAATTTTACTTATTAGCTTTCTCATTTGCATAAGTTTCAAAATCGCTTACTGTGAAAGTATTCTTTTCACTAAGACTATATCCATTGTCGCTCATATAAGGGAACTGCTTTGACAACTTAGCACCTTTGTTAAGCTGTGATGTTGAGAAGACGAGAAATGTATTCTTATCAGCAAATGAACTTGAAATAGCGTAAGAATATGTGCCATCTCCATTAGCTGTCATAATTTCACCTGGCCAGTTTGCATTCTTAAACATATCATCTGTATAAACATATACATATATATCTGACCAATCATCTGGCTTTTCAGCTGTAATAACCACTTCTGAAGCAACAGGTTCTGCCATACTTTCTTCAGGATTTTCTTCTGAAACCTCTGTTGAATTCTCTGTTGAATTCTCTGATGTTGATTCTTGGGAACTTTCAGTTGTTGGAACAATAGCTGAATCTGAAGATTCAGGAACCTGATTTGAAGATTCGACATTACTTGCATTAATAGAATCTGCAACTGTTGGAGTTACAGACGATGAACCGCCAGCACTAATAATAAGATATGCTATAACACCTATAACAAGAACTGCTGTAATAACACCCACAGCCAATGAAACCTTAGGATTCTCTTTCTTTTTTCCTTCATTAAGAATAGCATTAGCTACATGTTGCTGGTTAACCTGAGTTAGCTTTTCGCCAGAATTTCCACCACGAGAATTAGGTAAAGGAAGAGCTGAACCACAACCAGGGCAGAAATTAAGACTTGCATCCACTCGGGCTTTACACTTAGGGCATACTATTTGTTGCATTATGAACACTCCTTATTAATTAAAGCAAAAAAATATTAACGAAACTTTTGCTTTTTTGTCGTTGATAACATTATAATATTTTATTTAGTCTAAGTCAAGAAATTTATTGCCATTTTATAGAATAAAAGCACAATATGCAGTATAAATTTCATATTAAAAAGAGCCGTTACTTGTACATTTTTATCTTTTTCAAAATAGCTTATTGTATAAATGCTGAATGATTTATTACTTTAGAATTTTTTATTAAGCAATATTAAATATTAAATATTAAATTTTTACACAACTATTATTATCTCTTTATCTGTTGATTTATCATGAAAGTAGGTGTATAATTTCTTAAGAGAATTTAAATAAAGGTGTGTATATTAATGAAGAAATCATTTGCAGTAGTTTTTGCAATATCTATATTACTTTCATTTGTTGCTTGCGGAAAGGAAAATACTGAAACAAGTAGTAAAATCCAATCCAAAACTGAATCTAAAATAAGTTCTAATGCTGAACCTAATCTAGAATCCAAAGCTGAATCTAAAAATGATAAACTTTCTGCGGATAGTGTAAGTAACAAAACTAAAATTCCAGAAACAAATATAACTTTTGATAGTAATTATGCTTTTTTAGGTAATTCTCTTTTTGGAGATTTAGATGAATATGAACTGGTAGATAATGCTGATGTTTATTCATATATCGGAATGAATGTTGCAACTGTTTTCGACCAAAAGCTTGATAAACACAAAAAGCCTATGCTTGATGAAATGTTATCCAAAGACTATAAAACAATTTTTATAATGTTTGGTATGAATGAAGTTGGTTGGTCATATCCCGATATTTTTACAGATGATTATGCCGAGCTCGTTGATGAAATACACTCAAAATTACCTGATGCAAAAATATACTTATTATCTATTACTCCAATAACTCAAAGTCTTGAAGCTAAAGGTGAAGACGGTATGAATAGTGAAGCTATTGCAAAATTCAATAAGCTTATACAAAAGGTTGCAAAAGAACATAATGCAAGCTATCTTAATGTTAATAGCTATCTCAAGAATGAATATGGTTTTCTTGATGAAAACGATTCTCCTGATGGTTGTCATCTTCAGCCAAATGCTTATTTAAGAATGGTTAATGCTATAAAATATTTAATATTATAAATCTTTATACAATTCAAGTAAAAATACGCCATAACTCTTCTATTTGAGTTATAGCGTATTTTATTATGAAATTATTGCATATCCTCAAGAATTGCAGTGTAATGTTCCTTTGGCATATAGCCTATTTCCCTTGTATATTCAGAGCCATCTTTAAAGAATATAACTGTTGGTATACTTGATATTCCAAACTTATATGCAAGCTCTCTGCCGTCACCATCAACATCTATCTTTACAACAGTAACCTTGCCATCATATTCGTCTGCGATTTCTTCGATAATCGGTGCAAGCATTCTGCAAGGACCACAACGGTCTGCATAAAAATCTGCCATTAGAATTTCGTCACTGTTAAGCAATCTTTCAAATTCTGTTACAACTGGGTGAAGTACATTACTCATAATTTTAAAATCCTCCTTATGAGATTTATTTTATATCAAATCAGTCCTTATATTCCTCAATAGTGATTGATTTAATTATTACATCTTTCTTTGGCTTATCGCTGTCGTCAACATCTACTGATGCAATCTTATCAACAATATCCATTCCCTCATACACTTGTCCGAAAACGGTGTGTCCTCTATCAAGATTATTGAAAGCACCATCAAGATTGATGTTTCCACCGTTATCGTCATAGAGTTTCTTTATAGCATCTGTAACCTTTGTCATATCGGTTATATTTCCGTAGGTTGAAGCAAGTGCTGTACGATAGCTTGTAAGAATATCATCTTCACTACCTGATGTTGTTTCAAGATAACTCTTTTTATAGTTTTCCCATTGACTTGACACAACAGATTTATATTGTTCAAAATTGCTTGAGAGGCTATCCCAATCGAATTTTGTGGAATTGTCTTTCTGATTGATGAAGAATTGGCTCCCGTTAGTATCAGGACCAGAATTAGCCATAGAGAGAGAACCACGAATGTTAAAGAGCTTATTTGAGAATTCGTCCTCAAAACTCTTTCCGTATATACTTTCTCCGCCTGTACCGTTACCAAGAGGGTCTCCGCCCTGAATCATAAAGTCCTTGATAACTCTATGGAAGGTAAGTCCATTATAATAGCCATCTTTTGCGTGAGTTACGAAGTTCTCAACAGCCTTAGGTGCTGCCTCTGGAAAGAATCTTATCTTAATTGTACCCTCAGAGGTCTCCATAATAGCTACAGTATCACCTACCTTTGGTTTTTCAAGCTGATAACCGACTTCGTGTTCCTTATCATCATAAACAGTTGGTTCAACAAATACTTTATTGATAATAGCTGATGAATCTGTTGAGCTTGTAGAACTTGTTGTTTCTTTGCTTGATTCTGTTGTTGAGCTTGAAGCTGAAGAAGTGCTTTCAGTCTTTGAAGTAGAACCGTTGCTTGAACAGCCTGTTGCAACGGCTGCGGCAATCATAGCAAGAGCTATTATAGTTTTTATCCTTTTATTTTTCATAATTAGTTCCTTTCTGAATTATGGCATTACCATAGTAATATTTTTACAATTTCCTTGATATATATTCTATCTCAACTCGCTGAATAAAGCAAGTATAAAATAATTTGTTGATGTTTTAGTGGAATATATAACAATATGTACTCATATAATGTGAGGAAAGCAGTAAGCGGAAAGCAAATTTTTAATATAATCCGCACGAAAGGAATGAAGCCTAAAATGATAGAATATTATCCCGAAGGCAAGCTTATGAGCAAGCCCGAAAACAAATTTCAGATAAGTTCTCTGCAAGGTCTTATGGACGCACAGCAAGAAGGTACTATGCTTGAGGCAAGAGCCATTGTTTGCGATTCTTCGCATAATCTTATAGTCGAGCTTGGCTCAATAAGAGGAATTATCCCTCGTGAGGAGGGAGCTATAGGAATAAAAGAAGGCACTGTAAGGGATATTGCGATTATTTCACGAGTAAATAAGCCTGTGTGCTTTATTGTTGAGGACTTTATGAAAGGTTCTGACGGCAATCTTATTCCGATACTTTCAAGACGAGCCGCACAAGAACGCTGTATGCAGAATTATATTAACAAACTTATTCCTGGTGATATTATTAACGCAAAAATTACACATCTTGATTCATTTGGAGCATTTGCGGACATCGGCTGTGGAATAGTATCGCTCTTGCCTATTGATTCTATTTCTGTTTCGAGAATAGACCACCCAAAAGAGCGGTTCTCTGTTGGAATGGATATTCGAACTATAATCAAGAATAAGGATAACGGCAGAATAACTCTTAGCCACAAGGAACTTTTGGGTACTTGGGAGGAAAATGCAGAGCAATTCTCTATAGGTGAAACTGTTGCGGGAGTAATTCGCTCTGTTGAGGATTACGGAGCATTTGTAGAGCTTGCACCGAATCTTGCTGGGCTTGCCGAAACTCATGCAAATATTGAAGTAGGACAACAAGCGAGTGTTTACATAAAAAATATTATACCCTCACGAATGAAAATTAAGCTTATAATAATAGACGCCTTTATGAGTGACAGAATACCTACACTACCAGAATATTTTTATCAAGGTACACACATAGACCGTTTTCAATATTCCCCAGAATCTTCTCTAAAAGTCATAGAAACTATTTTTTAATAATAATTTATAACTAGTAATTTTGCACACGCAGTTTCAAGAATGGACTGCGTGTGTTTTTTCATAATCAGAGGTTATACTTTACCGAAATACTACAATTCTCACATAACACTTTTATAAGAGAAGTTTATTGACACAGTCGAAAAGATTTCCAATGAACTACCAATTAACTAAATTTCCTAAGATAACTAAAAGCTTGCAGTTTCCAAAGGCAGAGTTTTTGGTCGCTCTCCGCAGAAAGCGAAACACCTTTGGACAAAACCTAACATTCATTTATACTCAAATATGCGAGCCTTGTTCGCCCCGCTTTTTTACTAATGTTGCTAACAAGAGAATTTTAATGGGCTGTGAAAAAACAGCCTTGCAAAAACAAGAAGGCACATAACCGTTATCACTTTCGGTTATGTGCCTTTTGTGGTGTAATAAGTTTGTGAAGAACACTACAAGCTGAGGCTACCTTCGGTGTAATGAAATACGACCGTTGGTACAAAAAGTTAGTGCGAAGAGGTCAAATTAAAGTTGAGTTGGAGATTTATTTGGTTTCAATCGCCTTACTTTTTGCAAAAATTGAAAGGAGCTGCGAAGAATGAAGTCTTAAACTTCATTTCTTCACAGCTCCTAATATCAAAAAGGGTTATATGTATTTTAAAACAGTAATAATTTATTCTTCCTTTATATAGTTAGAATCTTTTTTGCTATCATAGATAATCTTTCCATCATTTATGATTATTTTTCTATCACAGCAATCAGCAATTTCATCATCGTGAGTAACGATAATTACAGCTATGCCTTTTTTATTTAAATCTCTGAAAAGTTTCATAACTTCTTTTGAGGTTTTGGAATCCAATGCACCTGTTGGTTCATCTGCAAAAATTACAGATGGATTATTAACTATTGCTCTTGCTATTGCTACTCTCTGTCGCTGACCGCCAGAAAGCTGATTTGCTTTTTTATCAAATTGCTTATCTATTCCAACCGCCTCAAGTGCCTTATGAGCCATTTCTTTCATTTGGCGGTTTGGAGTGTGGTTAAAATAGAGCGGAAGCATAACATTAAATCCGACTTTTTTATGGTTTATCAGAGAAAAATCTTGAAGCACAAAACCAATCTTTTCATTTCTGAGCTTGGCAGTTTTGCGGTCATTTAAAGAAAAAACATCTATACCATTAAGATAATATTTTCCGTCATCTGCATTATCAAGACAACCAAGTATATGTAGCAGAGTAGATTTACCTGCACCAGATGTTCCTTGTATAGCGACAAACTCGCCGTCCTCTATCTCAAGATTAGCCTTATCAAGAGCAACGAAGGTTTCTTTGCCAAGTTTATACTTTTTGGTAAGATTCTCAGTTTTTATAAGCATATCATTATATCCTTTCATTTGTTATGATTCATACTTTCTGTATATTTCTATTGGAGAATTCTTTCTGAAAACCATGATAGAAATAATTACAGATACTGCCGAAACTGCCAAAGCATAAAGCAAAGTAAACAGTACGGTCTGACCGTCATATATTAAGCCATCGGACATATTGATAATTCCGTTGCTTGTCAAGAAATCATAGTTCACTATAAATAGGATATTCAATAAACCACCCAGCAAGCCCATCAAACCAATAGCACAAGAAATTATAAAATAGCTTTTTCTTCTGTTACAACCACAGAGATAGTATATGGAATGTTCTCTTATCTTCTTGTTTACAAAAAGAATTGATATACTTATAAGTGCAACAGTCGTAATCGACAGCATAAATAAAGGAGCAGGTAATCTTCTTTTAAATGTAAGTGATACGATCTCATCAGTGTTTTTTATAATATCATCATAATGAGTAACACGAAATTGATTTGTAAAATAGCCCAAATACTCTCTTCTTTCAGAGTCAGAAGAATTAGATTTATAGGAAGCAATAAAGTTTTCGGCAGTTAACGGGCAATTATTCACACTTTTAAATACTTTTGTCAAACGACTCGACTCCACAAAAATTAAACCATTTTCTAATTTTTGATACAAATCATATGTATTTATATCTGTTCCACTTGTATTAAACGAGGGTACAGTATATGGTTCAGCAAGTTTACCAGCCACTTTTATTTTAATTTTTTTTGTACTTGAATCAAAATAATTTGGCAACTCAATTTCTGCAATATCACCAATATTTAGATAATCAAAGTAAATTCCTGATACAATAACATTAAAATAATCACTACTTTGCTCTTGCATATTATTCCAACTGCCATTTTTAAGATTAAATTGATATTTTTCAATCATATCTGTTGTGTAAATATAACTTTTTATTCTTACTCCATTAAAATCAGAATTGAAATATTTAACTTTAGTAAACGGAACATATGCTTTATATTTTCTTGCATTATTTTCGACGTTATTTATATAATCTCCCCATGGATCCATGGAACTTGAATTAACCATTTCTGCAGTAACTAAATTAGGCATACAGTAAAAGCTGTCTGTCGTTTCGGTGGTTTTGAATATATCTTCTGTGTATACAATATATCTATACATTCCAAAAGAATTATTAGCTATAAATAATACAAAAATATATATTATAGATATTATTATTGCAGTAATTTTATTGTTTGTAAAAAATTCAAAAATTAATTTTAATGTTTTCATTAGTTCCACTCCAAATACTAATTATATTTATTTTTATTTATGATAATTGAATTTTTTAGACAACTAATTATAAATGGTATCGCTGTAATGCATGAAAGAATTATTATGCTAATAAAAATAATTATATAATCCATAATTGAATATTGCAATCCTTCATAGACATTAAAATACACAAAGAACTGATTATATGTAATTAAGTGAATTGCAATAGATATTATTCCAATAATACCTGAAATGATAATATTTTCTAAAATTAAAATTAAAAATAATTTTCTTTTGGTAGCTCCCACAATTAAATAGATGATATTTTCCAGATTACTTTTATCGATTAAGAACTTGATTAAAAACATAAAAGATAAAGCAGAAATTATAAATTCGCACATGATTAAGAAAAAATCACCAATAAAATAACTATCGGCTGCTTTGTAAGATTCAGACGGTGATTCAATTAAATCGCTTTGAGGAAACTCAGCATGAAGATTGGCTATAAATTGACTGTTTTCTGTTCTACTCATTCTTTCAGTTGTGTATATGGTTATCTCATCAATCGAATATCCACATTTGTCAAATGTATTAGAAGGAATATAGAAATTGTCTATAAAAGTATTTACACCGATAACTTCATATTCTCTGCCACTGAGCGTTACTGTATCACCTTGTGCCAATGAAAAGATATCATCACAGTTAGGAAGAATTATTACATTTTTTCCGTTTTTAATTTCTTCATCATAAAACTCTGAACGTCCCATTTTACTAAATAATTTATGCTTGTTATTTATTTGTGTACATACACGAAGATAATAATCAATGTAATTATTTTTATTAAATTCTTTGGGTAAATCATCTAGTAATAAGTAATGCACAGCCATAACATCTTCTATTATTTCAGAATTAAGCAGACTACTGTTTTTAATTTCATAATAAGAAGCAGGTTCATCAAATTTTAATGTATATGTATAATAAGATGAATCTGTACTGACTTCAGATTTTTTTGTAGAAAGCTGATTCCCATAAAAGTATATAAACGAGGTGGAACAAACAATTCCACCTAAAAGAAACATAATAAAAATTAGTTTATTAGAAAGAAAATAAAAACTAATTCGAGAAAATATGAGTTTAATAGTTTTCATAATTATTTAACTTGTCTATATCTATAAACGTATCCATCTGCTACTTTTGTGCCAATCTCTTTCTTATATCCCTCATGCTTTACATATTTAGCATAATCAATTCCACTTAGATATGCTTCGCCACTATGGACAGGTGAAGTTGAACCTTGTTCATTATTGCCTGAACTACGTTCATGTCCTGCATTATCAGTCAAATAGACCTTTGCAGTTACACTTAATTTGCTTGTACTATTCATTTCGGTTGTTGCTCTTGCATCATCATAAGGATTGGTAGTACCATAGTCATAAAAGACTCTCATAAAGTTTTGTGGTTTAATATTATATTGCTCATGTAAATCAACATAATCTGTGTGTTTTACTTTGAGTGTATAATTACCCGCTCCATAAACCATAAGCGATGATGTAGCTACAAGTGCGGCAAATGCAAGTGCTGTTGTTGTCTTTAAAAATTTTTTCATACATATGACCTCTTTATTTTAAGATAAGCTAAATCACTTAATTAAAATTAATAGTAATTTAACTTTCGATATACATTTTACCACTGTATCTCAAAATTGTCAAGAAAAATCTAAAATTTTACAAAATTTATTTTAAATCTTATTTGGCTTATGTATTAAGATAAGGCTCTATAATAAAAATTGGTAATAGAAAAAGAACCTACAGATAAAAAAGTAGAGCATATTTACTAAATATCCTACTTGTGGATTTAGTAAATATGCTCTAAAAGTGATTTATGGGCAAATATTTGAAATAATCAAAATAATTTATAAATGGAGATTCATTATGCTCTTTCAAGAATTATTTTACAGAACAGCATATCCATTATAAGGCAATCTCCGTCAACATTAATTTTATTATAAGGTGAAACTTTCTCTCCTAAAGTCTCGCCCTCTATATGAGTATTATAGAAATATTCACCGTTTTCCTCTTTCCAGTCTGTTGATTCTATAATAACAACATTGTCCTTAACTTCAAGACCTTCCTTCTTGGCATTTTCTAATAACTCTTCAGGAACCTCAAGAAGAATATCCAACTTGCCGTCATTTGAAAAATCATATATTGATGAAACGAATTGTAGGTAATCTTCATTATCTTCAAGGTTTTCAATCTCAGCAGGAGTAAACATTTTCATACTCATATCTCCTAGCTGCATTAAACCAAGTTCTTTAACTTTCCATTTTCCAATAATATCCATATGCGTTCTCCTTTCAATAGTATTATATTTACGCCCAAGGGTCAGCAGACTTCGGTTCTCTGATTCCTGTCAGCAAATATTGCTCCCACAAAAACCATTTTCCATCACCTTTCATACGAAGCTTAATAGGTCTTGGACTATCTGCACCTCCACACGGGATAAACAATTTCATATAACCTTGTTCTGCATTAGAATACTGATTACTCTCGATTGTAATCGTAAAAGGCTGTGTAGGTGTATAGTCATTATCAGGGGTAGCTCCCGCAAAATATGAAAAAGGAATATAAGTTTTTCCATCTCTGAATCGGTCATTAATGAAAGAAATATCTGCTCCATTAAGTGGACGAGGACCTCTTAACCAGTTAAGCATTTCTGTTCCGATTTGTTTATCCGCTGCATATGCACATAAAGCACATACTGTAAGAGCTGCTGTTTTATATGGAGAATCCAAGCTTGCTTCAGGAAGTGCCTGCATTTGCTCCAAACTTTCAGGAAGTGCAGAAAATGTAAACTTCTCTCGCTTATTTCCAACAGATGAAACAGCTGAATTTACCATTCCCATAGTGTCTTTTTTTATTTTGTCAAAAATACTCATTACAGTTCCCCCTATTAAATAAATTTTAAGATTTTTATATTATTGTTTAAAAGCTTTAAAATCTGATTAAGAAAATATCAAATATTACTCTACTTTATTATGATATTTATCAGCAAGCTTATAAAAGAATTGTATTATTTCTTTATCGGGCTCAACACTTGCACTATCATATGTAGAATCTGAGTATGAAAAGCTATAGCAATAAGTTGTTTCATCATAAATCTTTATAAATTTACATTTCTTACAAGATTTATAATCTCTTACAAATTCAAGTAAAGTTTTGCCTTTGTCATTTTTCTTTTTCAGAATTTCGAATAGCGCTTTAATATCAGAATCTTCTACACAGCAATTATCAATTTCTATTCTTGTAAAATCATTCGATTGAATGGCACATTGTGCTGAAAATACCCAGGCTTGGTCTTCCTGCTTATCAAGCGAAAATATATAGCAACTAGTATAGCACATATGATTGCATGATATATATACACCAATAAGATTTTCTGGAATACGCTCAATTTTTTTATTTTTCTTATTTGAGCTAAGGTGCGTAAAAAAATGATATCATTGAAAACGCCACCCTTCTAAAACCGAATTTTAAACAATAGTGTTGTTTATGGTATTATTATAACAGTTATTTATGCTTACTGCATGAATCGAAAGATCTATATTTAAAATTATATTTATTGGTATTGATATAAAATTTCTCCTTATTTAAATATAAATTTTTGAATTTTATATAGTACCTATTAAAAATATTACTTTAGTATTTCTGATAGGGTATATTTTCTGAATTTAACAAGATTTATAAGCGAAACAACTAAAGACAAAACTATAATATATGTCAAAACAATTAATGAAAGAACTATAAGTCTTACAGTGCCGAATACCAAAACAATACCTATTGTATTTGAAAAGTATAAATTAAATAGTGCCACAAGTACAGCAGACAATATACCTCCTATTAACATTGCAAAAATTCCATCAATTATAACTTCAAATATCTGCATAAAGAAAAGTTTTCTTTGATTCAAACCTATTGCAAGCATCATTGCTGAATATTTCGTTTTTTCTGTATTATAAAAATACATAACGGTTATAATGCTTATTGATAGTGCTGTAATCAAAAATATAATAACAACATATATTAAATCATAAGAAATAGATTGCTGTTTTTCTATGCTGTCATAATTAAGTCCTTTTATCTGAACGGCAATTCCATTAGGGCATATACTATTCGCATAAGATGTAAATACTGACATAATATTATTTGAAATAAATGCAATAAAGACTGCTGATGCAAGCATAGCTGTCAGAAGTAACGCACCAAGAAATACATATATTTTTTCGGATTTAAGCTCAAGCCATACGGATTTCATAAGATTAGTTAGTTTTGTCATCTATCTTTTTACCATCCTTAAAAGTGATTATTCGTTTTGTGCGTTTAGCGTCAGCCATATTATGAGTGACAAGGATTATTGTTTTTCCATCAGAATTAAGTTTTTCAAACATTGTCATTATTATATCAGAATTTGTACTATCCAGATTTCCGCACGGTTCATCGGCAAAAATTATAGGTGGATTATTTATAATAGCTCGTGCAATGGCAATACGCTGTTTCTCTCCGCCAGAAAGCTTTGCCGTTTTTACCTTTATCTTATCGGTCAAACCTACCTGTTCAAGAACACTATTTACTTTTTCTTTAATTTCCTTTTTTGGTGTATTGGAAATTAAAAGCGGAACTGAAATATTGTCAAATACTGTATACTTAGGTTCCAGATGAAATGCCTGAAATACAAAACCTGTATTTTTACATCTGAAATCAGCCAATTTGTTTGCGTTTAAATCTGTAATAACTGTTCCGTTTACAGTGATTTTTCCGCTATCAGGTTTATCCGGAAAATGATATTCCGACTTTTTAGTTCGATTATATAATCATATTACAAAACTTATTATAAAATATTCTTTTTCTTTTCACAATTAGTAATATTCACAATTATTTATTATAAGATACATACTTTTTATTTATATTTACAATTATCTCTAGTTTTATATAAATAAAAGATGTATATTTAAATTTATATTCTTATCTCAATCTATATTTACAGCTATTCCGCTGACACGAGCCTCTATTGCGAGTATAGTGCGATTTTCACAGCCTGTTTTCTCTAACATATTATGTATGTGATTTTTTACTGTACTTTCCGATATTCCAAGTTTTTTGGCAATCTTTGAATTTGACATTCCGGCAGTCATAAGTCTTAAAACCTTTAGTTCACCTTCTGTAAGTTCATCACTAAAAGCGTGATTTATTTTTTTATTATGCTTGGGAACACAATCAGGATAAACCGATTCTCCTGCCATAGTTCTATCCATAACATCAAGTATTGTTTCCTTAGAAACTTCTTTGAACCAAAAGCTTTCTATTCCAATTTTCCTTGCTCTTTTCAATAATTCTCCATCTACCATAGATGTGACAGCAATAATCTTGATTTCTGGACATATGGATTTAATCTTTTCAGCTGCAATTAAGCCATTCGCTCCTTTATCCATTAAAATATCCATAAGTATTAAATCAATCAGTTCTGCTCTTGAAAATCTTTCTGCAAAATCGGCAGATTTCTCTGTTCTTACAAGCTCGTATTTTTCACTGTTATTTATATATAATGTAAATAAATCCTGTGCAACACGGGAATCATCAACAATCATTACCCTTACTTCAGACATAATTTTTCCTCCTTATCTGGAAATTTGAGCATAAGCTTAAACTTTGGAAAGCTTTCTATGGTCATAATGCCACCTTCGTTTTCTACTATATTTCTTAGATTTTGAAGACCGCCTCCCTCTTTAACCTTATATATTGGCGGAATACCATTATTAGTAAACTCTGCTCTAAATGACATACTTGATTTATAAAATCTCACATAAAGCTTGTCTCCCTTTGCATGACTAATTGTATTTGTTAAGCAAACTTGTAAAGCTGTCATTAAAACATCATTTATTTCTTTTTTGTCAGAAAGTTTTCCCCTTTGAATAATGTCTACTCCCATATTAGCAGTAGATTGTAGGAGCAATTTCCAATTTTTTTCTGGGTCCTCTGGAGATATTTCAGTATTAAGCACTGCCATATTAGAACGCCATAAGAAAAGAAGCTTATTTCTATCTTTTTGATTATTTGGCTTGGCAAGATATGAACGAAACATAAGCAATGCCTTACCTAAATTATTATGTACGCTTATTATTGCATTGAGTATTTCTTTTTCATGTGTAAGTTGCGTAACATTCTCGCTAAATTTCCCCAAACGCTTACAAATAATGTCCATACGACTATTATTTTCTTTTAATTCTAAATTAAGGTTATACTGTTTAGTAATATTATACGCAATAAGCTCTATAATTTCTGAACCATCTACTATTATTTCTCTTTGACGAAAATTCCAAATCTCGCCATCAGAAGTTTTAACCGTAACATTCGGTTCAGTACATATAAGTTCAGTATTATTCTTTAATTGCTTTGTCTTTATATCATTAAGTAATTGTTTGCTATTCATAATGCCCGTACCAAACAATTTTTCACAAAGTATATCCATTTTTCTATTTACCAAAAGCAACATACCATTTTTTTCAGAAAAGCAAACTCCATCAGGCAAGGCATCTAAAGTTTCTTTTACTGCATTTGCTGTAAGCATATTTTTTTTCCTATTTTTTAAATGTATATAAAGAATTATTTCAGTAACAACAAGAAAAACCAGTATTATTGCTATAAATACAGCTGGCATACTGCCTATAATCCTTGCAAAAATGGAGGGTTCATTTCCCATATATTTGCTATCAGAAATTCCTAAAAGCACGAACACACATACTAAAGTAAGAAATATTGAAAAAATTCGGTTCCCTATCGACATATTTAAGATAATGACATTAACAACAAGATAAATGGCTATTGTCATAATCAAAAGTGCAAAACAAGCATATACACTATGTAGAACAATAGAAACTTCACTATAAGCTATCATATAGATTCTCCTATCGGAAGATTTAAAATAATATACTCAGATTCCTCGTCTATCTCAACTTCTAATCTTCCACTCGATTTCACTATATCATCAAGGCGATAATCTTCAGGAAAATATTCTCTTGGCGAGTTTATTTCAATAGAAAGCTTAATCATATCTGCCATTTCTAAATTGACCATAACTGCATCAGCACCTGGAATTGCGGATTCGATAGCCGCTTCAAATATTTCATATGCAAGCAAAACATATTTTCCAGATACAGTTTTTTCGCCTTGATAATTACCATATGCAGTAATCCCATAAAGCTGTATATATTCTAAGGATTCTGAAATTGCATAGCGTAATTCATCACTATTAAAGCAAGACTTTCTATGCAAATATAAAACCATATTTGAGTGTCGTTTTATATATGCATTTAAAATAGCTATATACTTCATAACCGTTTCAAAATCTTTTTCATTTTCAGGAGGATTTTCTAAAAGTCCCTTGAGCTTTTCTATCTGGTTTTGTGAACTTTTAGCTATCTCATTATAAATCATAGTTTGCTGTTCGATTTTTGCTTTCTCTTCGCTAATCCTATTTTCTTTTTCAAGCATAATTTGCTCTTGCATAAGCAAATCTCCTAAATTTTCAAGCTCATCAGTGATTTTATTAATATCTGAAATATCTCTAACCCAATATCCATATCCGCCATTTATTGCGTGACTTTTCAAGATAATATTTCCATCATTCAGCGGAACATTTTCATGCTCTGCTTTAATAATCTGCTCTAATGTCACCGAAACACATTTCTTTGAGCGACAACAAATATCACCCTTTAAAGATATAATGCCTCCACTAAGATTAGATGCAGACCATAATGCTTCATAGTTATCATTAGATGGAAAGAGTTGCGCAAGAATAAGACTCTCTATATATGCAGGAAAAATAAAGCATATAATTTCTGTTGTTTTAAAAAGTTGCATAAATATATTATTTGAATCTATAAAGAATATAATTATATATATCATTCCAACCAAGAGCGGTACAAGAGGTTTCCATATATTTTTTCTGTAATCTGAAACTGCACAACGTGAAAGTGAAATAATAAGTATTGCTAAAAATAATATAATCACCCATAAAATCGCTAAATTATATCCTATGCCATGAGTATATTCATTCCAATTATCAAAGCCATCTATAAACTTAAAAGCAAGCTGGTGAAAATCATTTGTCAGAACAAAAAGAGCAATTAAAGTTGCAGGGATATATAAAATCCTCCACCACTTACTGATTGTCTGATTTTGACTTTTTCCAATATGAAGCACAGCAAAAAACATAAATAAAGCCATAAAGGTTTGTGGAGCATAATAAAAATACCATATAAATCGACAAGCTATATGCCCATCTGGAAAAAATACAAACTTAACAGTTCTTGCAAATATAAGCAATATAACCATATAGCCTGTGGCGACAAGATATTTCTGTACTTTAGGATGAATAACTCGTCTTTTAATCTGGCTAATCCAAATAAACGCAGAAAATACAAAGAGCAAAAAAATAATTATATTGCTTGAGATAGATTTAAAGTTATCACGAAACAGTCTGACAAAACCTGTCATCAATACAAGAATAACACAAAGTAAATCTGAGAGTTTAGTTTCTTTACTTATATGTATAACAATACACCCCATTTTGTAAAAATTTTATTCTATATTCAATAGAAGCTAAAAGTTTCGCCCAAGCCTTTTCAAAATAGCTTAAATAGTATAAAACTCTTTATCTAAAGTTATCAAACCCCAGACTTAAATTTAGTCTAGGGCTTGATTATTGTCCTATATTAAATTTTTAATTATTTTGATTATCAGTAAAAATAAGTTCAAGAATATTTTCACTATTAATATAGTTATAGACTATATTCGTACAAATTTTTTTAACAATCATTATTCCCATTCCACCATCATCAAAATCGTCAAAATCTTTCTTTGGTCTATCCTCAAGATAATCGAACTTCTTTCCATTATCTCGGAAAATAATGCTTATTTTATCAGCTTTTTTGTTGTATGAAACAAATACTAAATCTGCACCTGAATAGTTTACAATATTAGAGAAAACCTCATCACAAGCAAGAAAAATTTTCTTTTTAAGCTTATCTTCTATATCAAGCTTAAATATATATTTCTGTATTTTTTTTAACTCAGAAAGTTCACAGTGTAATTTTAAAGATTTATCTTGGCGTTTCACCGCAAGCATTGTTATATCATCGAATTGCTCTCCCCCATTTATAAAGCTTTCCAAAGAGTTACTTATACTCTGACATAAACTATTTGCTGTATATTCAGTGTTGTTACAAACTCCTAAAAGTCTTTTTTCACTAAAAAATTCTTTATCTGCATTAACAGCCTCGGTTACACCGTCAGTATAAAGATAGAGAATATCCCCATTTGAGAAATCGCAAATACACTGCTTATATTCAGAATCATCAAACACTCCAAGTGCCATACAAGGTGAGCATTCAAGAAATTCTGCCTTTCCGTTTTTGATTATAACTGGTTTATTGTGACCTGCATTTATATAATGAAATTTATCAGATTCACTATCAAAAATCGCAATAAATGCTGTTACAAACATTTCTTCTGGATTAGATTCGCAGATTTCAAGATTTGCTGATTTAATAGCGTCTGAAACATCTGAAATATCTATGAGTTTTTCTCTTATAAGTGTTTTCACAAAAACCATAAACAACGATGCGGCTACACCTTTACCAGAAACATCTCCGATTACTGTACATATATTTCCGTTTTTTAGCAAAAAGCTATCATAGAAATCTCCACCAACCTGCTTGGCAGATTTCATTCTTGCCGATACCATAAAGTTATCAGACATACAGATATTTTTTTCTTTAGATATGATACCATACTGAATCCGCCTTGCAACATCAAGTTCTGTTCCAGCCCTTGCCTGTTCCTCTGCAAGAGTTTTTATCTTATCAACATAGCTATCAATATCGACAACCATTTCATTGAAAAAGTCTGCGATAAGCTGAATTTCATCATTTGTTTCAGGATTTATTGGCTCAAAAGCCTTTTTGCCTGCTTTTTTATCGGAAATATAATCCTTCATGCTCATAAATACCATAGTTATAGGGTTATATATTTTCTTTTTTATAAACAATGCCATCAAAGCAAACATAGCAAAAAGTGCAACAATAACGATTGACATCTTGATAACTATTTCAGATATGATTTCTGTATAGATTTTTTCAAGTGAATAATCTGCACATACAAGAGCAACAGGCTTATTATTTTTATCGTAAATACAATTATACGACGACATAAATCTACCATATTTTTCGTTGCTATATTCATAGATAGTTGATTCTCCACTATTCCATGTTTGTACTTCTGCATCAAAAAGCTTATGTTCTATAACTGTACCAGCTTTTCTATCTTCCGATACTTCGTTATTTTTTTCATCATCAGCCGCAACAACCATAACATATTTGATTTGATTATTTTTCGTGTCAGGAATATATATAAATATATATTCCAAGCCCTCACCTATACATATACTTCTAAGGCTTGATTTTAGATAATTATATTTCTTAGATGATGGATTATTAATCAAATTTTCCATATCATAATCACTTGCAATCTGAGATACGATATACGAAGCACTTTTAACAATATTTCCTGTCAGACTTGTGGTTCGCCGAATATTATCGAAACAACTAAGCGAGCCAAAAATAACAATAGCAACTAAAAATACAACCAAGATACAAACAACTATTCTTCTTAATAAAGAATTTTTCATTTTTCAATGTTAATTTTCTGGTCAAATCCAGTCAGCTTAAAAACATCAAACACTTCATCAGATACATTTATAATCTTAAACCCATCTTTACAAGACATCTTTTTATAGGCTGAAACTACCTGACGCAAACCAGCCGAGGAAATGTATTCAAGCTTTGCAAAATCAAATACAAGGCTTGTAATATCATCACTCAATTTAGAAAGTTCCTCTCCGAGCTGAGGTGCTGTTTGTGTATCAAGCCAGCCTATGATTTCCATTGTTGCTTTGTTTCCATCTATATTGTTAATAATCTCCATTTTAATAACCTCCAAAAATTAATCAAAAAATGCAAGTTTATCGAGTGCCTCTATTGCACTTGCAAGATATTTGTCATCTGTGACAGGCCACTTATAACCGAGCCTGTAAAGAACTTGTGAAGTGAAGCTATTGCTATAATCTAATGTATAAATTTCATTTTCATTATGAGATGTATAAGCAATAAGTCCTGAAACAGCATCAGAGTTATCACTGTTTTTTGCAAAATTCTTTACCGCAGCTTCAAAATCTTCATCTCTTACAATGTCAATCTTAAAGCCATAGTTACACATTGCGTAAATCAAATCTGACATAAATATGCGGTGACTATTGCAAGCGTGGAATACTGTAAATCTTCTATCGGTTTGTGCAAGCTTCAAGACGGAAAGTGCAGTAGAATCAATCGGCGAGAATTCCGCACTTTCGTGCATACTGCCCATTGGGAACTTTCCAACAGCCTTATAGCCCTTCAAGCTTCTGAGGAAGCCATTTGTGATAAAGTTAATCTGGAATTCTCCATCAGAATTTCTACTCATAAGATTACCAACACGAATAATCTTTCCGTCCAAACCACTCGAAACAGCCTCAAGTACAGCTCTTTCAGCAAGGAACTTTGTTCGGATATATTCATTTGTGATACTCTGACCGATATACAAATCGTTCTCACAGAAAAGTCTTGACATTGGAGGAGTTCCGTCTGAGCCCTCTCCTCCAACAGATACAGTAGAAATTTGAATCAATCTGCGTCCGTTATTTTTGCAAAGCTCTATGAGATTTTCAACGCCCTGTACATTTATTTTTTCAAGGACATCATCAGATGCAAAATGTTTAACACAAGCAGCACAGTTGATAAGTGTATCAAACTTATATTCTGAAAGAGAATCAACCTGTTCTTTTGAAGTTATATCTCCATCTACGCAAACTATGCGTTCTTTGAACATCTCCTTGCAAGGATTATCGAAGTAATACATAAGCATATTCATCATTCGTTTTTCAGGAGATTCATAACTTCCTTTTCTTACAAGACAATATACCTTACCATCGTAATTATCAAGATATGCTTTAAGAATATGTATTCCTAAGAATCCAGTTGCACCTGTAAGCATAATATCGCCAAGCTTTTCTTTTGTTACCATATCTACATTTTCAATGGTATTACCACTGATAACGCTCTGGATTCTGTTGTAATTATAGCCCGAAAATTCATTATCACTTACAGCTTCTTCTGAAGGCTCGTTATCATCGGCAAGGTCTGCAAGCTCACGAACAGTAGGATATTTGAATATATCAGCATATACGATAGAAATATTCTTTGAAAGGCACATTATAGCGACCTTTGATGCTGTCAGCGATGAACCACCCAATTCAAAGAAATTATCATTTATGCCCACACCTTCAATGCCAAGCGACTTTTCAAAGATTTTGCAAAGCTCTGTCTGCAAAGCAGTTACAGGAGCTTCATAATTATCTCTTACTATATTTATATCAGGTGATGGCAGAGCCTTTTTATCAATCTTTCCACCTGGAGTTATAGGCATTTCATCAATATGGACAAAGAATGACGGCATCATATAATCAGGAATCAAAGGTTCAAGGAATTTCTTAAAGCTTTCATCAGGTATATTTTTGCCTGTATAGTAAGCGGTGATATATTTATTTCCGCCCTTTTCAATAACTT
This sequence comes from Pseudoruminococcus massiliensis, assembly GCF_900291955.1. Taxonomy (GTDB): domain Bacteria; phylum Bacillota; class Clostridia; order Oscillospirales; family Acutalibacteraceae; genus Pseudoruminococcus; species Pseudoruminococcus massiliensis. The sequence goes on from NZ_OLMR01000003.1 coordinate 161,120, forward strand.
TAACCGCTGAACTCTTTACAAGTTCATTCTTGAGCATTGCACCTTCGATTTCACTAAGCTCTATACGATAACCTCTGATTTTTACCTGAGAATCAATTCTGCCAATATACTCAATGTTTCCGTCACCCTTCATACGAACCATATCACCAGTTCTATAAAGACGCTTATCATCATCACATAACGAAAATGGATTTTCTACAAAAACAGCTGATGTTTTTTCTGGGAGATTATGATAACCTCTTGAAATCTGTCTGCCTGAATGGCAAAGCTCACCAGAAGCACCAATAGGAAGTCTGTTCAAATCCTTATCAAGAATATAGCTACGAACATTAAGCTGTGATTTTCCTATTGGTATATTATCATATTGCTTATCAACGAAAAATTCTGTTGATGAAACTGTATTTTCTGTTGGCCCATAACCATTTACCATCTGATAAGTACGGTTACGGTAATATTTGAACTTTTCACCGCCAAGCGTTACAAATCTAAGGTTTGGAGCGTCATCAAGCAATTCTGTGACCAATTCGCCCATCTGTGTCGGGAAGGTTGCAGTTGTTAATTTTTCATCTTTTATGCACTTGCAAACTGCAACAGCATCTTTTCTTATATCCTCTGGGAAAATATACAGAACCGCACCAACAGTAAGCGGTGCAAATAAATCGAATACAGATGCGTCAAAGCAGAAGCTTGCAAATTCTGAAGTAACATCATCGGCAGTTAATTTTCTTGAAGTAGTAATATATTCAATAAGATTAAGCAGATTTCTATGTTCAAGCATAACGCCCTTCGGCTTGCCTGTTGAGCCTGATGTATAAATCATATACGCAAGATTTTCAGGAGTTGGGGGCGTAAGCTCTAAAGAAAGCTCAAAGTTTTCGGATTTCTCAGCAACATCATCAAGATAAATTATATTCTTATCATAGAAGCTTACAAGTTCACGATATTTGCTTACTACAATAAGATTTTCTGCTCCAGAATCCTTAAGCATATATTCAATTCTGCTCTGTGGATACTCCGGGTCAAGCGGAACATATGCCCCGCCAGCTTTCATCGCACCAATATATCCAACAGTGAAGTCTTTTGTTCTTCCACAAAGGATACCTGTTACCTTTTCTCTGCCAAAACCATTTTCAGTAAGTTTTTGTGCGACATAATCTGACATTTTGTCAAGCTTTCTGTATGTAAGTTCCCCAAATTTATCTCTTACAGCAGGTCTGTCAGGATATTTTGCGACTGTTTCCTTGAATAAATCAACAAAGGTTTTGCCTATATGCTCAGGATTATCAATCATCTTTGTTTCTTCTTCAAACATAAGCTTTATATCTTTTGGCTCAGATGCTCTGAGAAGTCCCTTTGCTGAAATCGCAAGGTTATCTGCAAGATATTTGATAGTTTCCTCACAATACATATCACTTCTGTATTCAATCTCAAATATAAACTTATTTCTTTCGATACAGATATTTACAGAAACAGGTGCTTTTGCGGCATTAAGCTGTACAGGTTCTTCACTTGCAAATTCGCCGCCGATTGTATCAAACTCAAAATTATCTCCTTGATAAACAATCATAGCATCAGCCTTGATATTAAACTCTCGACTTATCTGTGAGAAAGGATAAATATCATTATTCATTGAACCGATAAGCTGTTCTTGAACATCTGTAAGATAATCCTTTGTACTTCCTGAAAAATCGCAGTAAACAGGCAATGTCTTTACGAGCATACCAACAGTTTCAGAAAGTCTGGAATCATTTCTGCCATGATAAATAGTAGTGAAAACAGATTTATCCTTAAAATTATACTTTCCGAGTACAAGACCAAATGCAGAAATAAAGAATACATTTTCAGTAATTCCGTTCTTTTTGCAGAAATCTTTTACTGTCTGAACTGAAATTTCAGAAACTTCCTTTCTGAAATTATCTGCCGCAGGAGCAGAACCCTCTTTATCCGGATAGAAATTTATACTGCCACCCGCATTTTCAAACACAGATTTATAATAATTCTCTGCATTTTTATATACATCACTCTTCAAAGCGTCACTGTTATCAAGTGCGAGGTCATAAGACGTATATTTTTCTGCTTCAAGGTTTTCACCTGCATAGGCTCTGTTTATGTCGTTTATTATGATTGCAAGCGAAGTACCATCGGCAATAATATGGTGAATATCAAGGAAAAGATAATTTCCGCCAACTGTTCTATAAAGCTCAAATCTGAAAAGCTGTTCATTAAAGAGCATATAAGGACGGACAAGTGTTGACCTATTCATTCCGTCAATTATCGGAGTTTTATAGCTAAGACTGTCATCTCGCTTTTGCATAACATTTCCGTCATCGTCCATAAAAAGACGAGTTTTCAAATATGGGTGAACCTCAACTGTTTTGTCAATAGCCTTAGCAAGCTTTTCAAGCTCAACGCCCTTACCAAGCTTTAATAGATAAGGAATATTATAAATTGTTGTACCCATATTTGCAGTACACTCAATAAAAATACCCTCTTGAGTATTCGTGAGCGGATAAACTTCACGCACTTCTCTCTTTTTGCTCTTTCCTGCATTTCCAATGAACTTTTCAAGCTTTTGAACAGTAGGATTATTCTTTATATCTGAAGTTTTGATGACTATATCAAAGGTTTTTGAAAGCAATATATTCAATCTTATCGCACTGATTGAAGTAAGTCCTGAATAATAAATATCTGATGTTATACCAAACGAAGTATGACCAAGTGCATCTGCAACACAATCAAATATTTTTTGCTGAATCTCATTTTCCGGCTTAATAATTTCTTCCGCCTTTTTCTCAGGCTTTGGAAGTTCCTTTTTATTGACCTTTTGGTTCTGATTGAGAGGTATTTTATCAATCTGCATTGTAACAGCAGGAACCATATAAGGTGGCTTTGTTTCTTTTATGAAGTCATTAAGAGAATTTATATCAATCTTGCTGTCAGATACAATGTATGCAGCGATATACTTTCCACCGGTTGGTTCATCAAACGCAACTACTGTTGCATCTTTTATGCCCTTATATCTTCTTATGACTTCTTCAACCTCAGGAAGTTCTATTCTAAAACCTCTAATTTTAACCTGAGCGTCTTTTCTGCCGATTATCTGAATATTTCCGTCAGGAAGATATCTTGCAATATCTCCTGAATGATACATTGTTTCGTAGCCCTCTGTATCATCATAAATATTTTTTGTATAAACTTCTGCGGTCTTTTCAGGCTTATTCAAGTAACCTCTTGAAACCTGATAACCAGCTATCATCAGTTCTCCACAAGCACCACAGGGCAACATATGACCGAATTTATCCGAGATATAAAGCTTTACATTATCAAGAGCTTTGCCTATCGGAACATTATTATAATATTTATCTACTTCAAATACAGTTGTGAAAATTGTATTTTCTGTTGGGCCATAGCCATTTATAAATTTGAAATTCTTAGGTGGCTCACAAGGTACAAGCTTTTCTCCTCCTACTGACAGATACTTCAAACTCTTGCAATCAATTCCCATTGCAAACTGTCTGCCAACCTGAGTTGTCATAAAGGCGTGTGTAATACAATTCGATTCAAAATAATTGTTAAGTGCGATAAGGTCAAGACGGATTTCCTCTGGAATAATATGAAGTTCCGCACCATTTGCCAAAGCACCATAAATATCCATCATAGACGCATCAAAACCGAATGAAGCATATGCGGCCAATTTTGATTCAAAATCTATTTCATAATATTTTTTATACCAATGACAGAAAGCTGTAATATTGCCGTATTCGAGCATACAGCCCTTTGGCACACCAGTCGAACCTGATGTATATAAGAGAATAAACAAATCATGCAGGCAAGGCTTTTTCAACTCAATATCTCTGTCCTCAAGCTGCATAATTTCATCAGTAAACAGCACTTTACCTTCAAAACCATCAACCAATGGCAACAACTCTCTGTCTGCAATAAGAAGCTTTGCCGATGAATCACCAAGCATATACATAAGTCTATCCTTAGGATATGTTGGGTCAAGCGGTTGATATGCCGCTCCCGCTTTAATTACGCCAAGCGGAGCAATAGCCATAAATTCACATCTTGGAATAAGAATTGCTACAACATCTTCCTTGCCTAGTCCCATTGATGAGATATATTTTCCAAGTCTATCGCTGATTTCATCAAGTTCTTTATATGTATATTTTCTATCTTTAAATACAACCGCTGTATTATCTGGCACAGCAATGGCAATATCATCAAACATATCAGATAGTGTCTTTTGTCTGTCATACTCGTTCTCTGTATTATTGAATTTTGTTATTCTATCGAGTGCATTTTCTGAAATAATAGAAATTTCAGAAATATACTTCGATTTCAGCATAGAGGACATAGCCGCCTCATATGCCTCAAGAATTTCATCAACAAAATCCTTGCTATACATATTACTGCGATATTCAGCGGTAAGTACATATTCGTTATTATAATCTCTTACCTGAATAAGCAAAGGCATCTTCGGCATATCAAGTGAAAGGTCAACGCCATTTGCAACAGTATCACCTATTGAGTAATCATCGCTAAGCTCTGCCTGATATGCGAAAACAAGGTCTGAATTAAGTCCATATTTAGCACAAATATCCGAGAATGGGAAAATATCATTTGCCATTGAAGATACAAGCTGTTCAGAAAGACCATTCATATATGATTGTATGCTGGTTTTATCCTCGAATGAACAATAAACTGGAAGTGTCTTAACAAGCATACAAACTGTATTTTCAAGCCTTGAATCATTTCTGCCGTTATAAATTGTAGCGAAAAGACTATCATCAGAATTTGAGTATTTCGCCATAAGTATACCAAATAAGCCTGTAAATAAGGTGTTAGGTGTAACACCAAGTTTTTCACAATAGGCAAGGATTTTATTTTCTGAAATTCTTATATGCTTTTCTGTATAGCCTTTTTCAGGCTTTTTTTCTGAATTATCAGGAAGTGGAAGCGATTCTGTTTCGAGTCCTTCAAAAATACTATCAAAATACTTTTCAGCCTTTTTATATTTTCCGTCCTTAATCTGCTGTTCTTCATCGAGAGCAGCATCAAAACCAGTATAAGTTTCACTTTCAAGCTTTTCGCCAATATAGGATTTATTTATATCAGCAAAAATTATATCATAGGAATTTCCATCCGCAATAATATGGTGGAAATCTGTAAGAAGGTACTTTTTATCCTCTGTTATATAAATCTCAGAGCGGAACAAACGACTTTTTTCAAGCTTAAATGGACGAACAAGATTATTTTTGACAGAATCAAACTCTTTATCGGTGAGATTTATAATCTTTGGTATAAATTCTTCATCACAAGGGCTTTGCACCATTTCACCATTATCATTCAAAAATACTCTTGTAAGCAAGTAAGAATGAGCTTTTACAGTAGCAGTAATTGCATTCGATAGCTTTCCTACATCAACTTCCGAATCAAGCTTGAAAAGGAATGGTATATTATAAATTGTGCTATCTGGATTTTTGCTACACTCTGCAAATATACCTTTCTGTGAACCTGTGAGCGGATATACATCTCGTTTCTCGTAGGTTCTGATTTTTGGTGCAAACTTTATGTAGCTTTCGAGTTTTTCAACAGTACTATTATCGTGAATATCACTTGTTTTAATTGTTACACCAAATTCATCAGAAAGAATGACACAAAGCTTCATTGCACTAATAGAAGACAAACCTGCTCTATAAAAGCTTGTATCAATTCCGAAAAAGTCATTGCCGATAATCTTCGCAACAATGTCGAAAATCTTTTTCTGCATTTGTGTTTCAGGTACTTTGAGATTTTCTGGCTGTGCAAGAGGTTTTGGCAAAGCTTTTTTGTCAATTTTTCCATTTTGGGTCATTGGCATTTTTTCAAGCTGAATAAATACCTCTGGCACCATATAATGTACAAGTGATTTTGAGGCATAATCTATAAGTTCATCAGGGCTGATTTTGCGGTCAGCTGTAAAGTAGCAACAAAGATATTTATTATCAACTGGCACAGTAATGCTTGTAAGCACACCATCAAAGCTATTTATTACTTCCTCAATTTCGCCTAATTCAATTCTCAGACCACGCAGTTTAATCTGATTATCTATTCTTCCGAAAAATTCTATTTCGCCGTCTTCATTTATCTTTGCAAGGTCACCTGTTTTATAGGCTTTCTCACCGTTAATCTTGATAAATACAGCTGAAGTTTTCTCAGGAAGCTTAACATATCCTCTGCCTACTCCTAAACCCGCAATAACAAGCTCGCCGCTTTCACCGTCTGGCAAAAGTTTATTATCCTTATCAACAATATAAGCTTTTACATTGGCATTAGGTATACCTATGGTAATTTTTTTATTGTTATCAATAACTTTCATTGTACAGCTTATAGTCGCTTCAGTAGGGCCATAGCCATTCATAATATAAGCATCGGAATTTACTGAACGAATCTTTTCATAAAGTGCAGGTGGAAATGCCTCTGCACCAAAGTCGAATACTTTTATTTGTGATATAGCCTTCTTTAACTGTGGAAGGTCGATTATATTTGAAACATATGTTGGAGTAGTTGCCATTATATCGACTTTGTTCTTTATAATGAGTTCACCAAGCATAAGCGGATTGAGAATTTCCTCATCACTTGCTATAACTACGGTAAGACCATTTGTAAGTGAAATAAATTCTTCCATGATAGATACATCAAAGGTCATAGCAGCCATTGCAAGGCATACACTTCCTCTTTCTACAAAGCCAAGAGTTTCTCCATTTTTAGGATTTGGATTTACAAAATTAGCAAGATTGATATGTTCAATCATAACACCCTTGGGCTTTCCTGTTGAACCTGATGTATATATACAATAGCAGAGGTCGTGTTCTTTTATATCTACATCAGGGTTTGTAGTATTTGCGTTTTCAAGAAGTTCATCAAGCAATAGTATATCGCATTTAAGCTTTGAAAAAAGTTCTTTTCGTTTTTCGGCAATATCCTTTGTTGTAATAACAAACATTGCTTCTGAATCTTCAAAGATATACTCTACTCTGTCATCAGGATATTCTGGAGTTGCTACAACAAAGGCACCACCTGACTTTAAAATTCCCTGTCTTACAGAATAGAAATCGCAACAGCGCTCAAGCATAACTCCTATGATTTTTTCACGACCCGCACCCTTTTCAAGCAATGAATTTGCAACCCTGTTTACTTTTTCATTGAGCTGTGTATAAGTCAGACTCTCATCACCAGCTATGACTGCCGTTTTATTAGGATTAAGACTTACTTGTTCCTCAAAAAGCTTAGTTACTGGTTGAAACTCAAAGTCAAACTTAGTTTCATTTATTTCTGACATTTTCAATCACTCCTAAAAAGTTATTATTGTATTGTTCATATCTATCGCACGAATGTAATTCATAGATTTAGAAATTTTCTTGACAAGTTCTATTCCGTGTATATCAAATTCATCACTGTCATTTTCATAATCAAGCGGATTAAAGTTTACACCATTATCTCTTATTCTAAGACGAAGTAAATCGTCCTCAAGGCAAAGGTTAATATCAATCCAATTTGAAGATTTTCCACCAAACTTAATAATATTTACTGTCATTTCTTCAGCACAAACAGCTGCAAGATTTGCTTTCTTATTAGAAATTTTATTTTCAGAACAAAAACTCATAATTTCCCTATGAACCTTCTGTGCCTCGCCCATTGTACTTTGAATTGAAAAATCAAGATTTATGCCAGGATTTTCTTTAGGAATTATATAGAAAGATGATTTTTTATATTTTATCTTTCTAAAAACATAAGCCGCAAGAACAGTTATTATTTCAGAAATAACAAAGCCAATAGCAATACCATCTATACCGATTCCATCAATCTGTTTCCATATAAGCACCCCTGCAAGAGTTGTAGGCAAAACTATAAGTGCATTTTCAAGTAAAGTAACAAAACTTGCGATTGAGGTTTTTTCAATAGATTCATAATAGCTTACCATAAATTTATTCCAAAGATATGGGGCAACACAAAATGCAAATATTCGCAATGAATTTACCATTTGTACACCAAGTTCGCCACCATCACTACCAAACATTATAGCTATCTGCTCTGCGAATATCATAATAAGCACAAATATTACAGCAAGAACTATATAGCTATACTTAAGCATCTTGTTGCAAAGAACACGCAATCCTACATAATCTTTTTCGCCATAAAGTACACCAGCTACATTTGGAATAACACCTATAATGCCTCCGACAAACATTTCTACTATCATAAGAACATTATCACAAACAGTGAATACTGCCAAGCCGTCATCACCAATAAGATTTATTATTATCATATTGATTCCAAGTGCTTTTATAAAGCTTGTTGCCATAAAAACAAGCATTGGTATACCAGTAATAATTGCCTCTTTGATAATCGCAAAATCCTTAAATTTAAGCCATACAAAGCTAATATTTCGCTTATCAGAACGAACATAGAAAATAAAAACAACCATTGCAATCAGGAAACCGAGAACAGTAGAAAGTGATGCACCAGATATGCCCATTGGTGTAAAATTAAGGAATATGTAATCTAATACAAGATTTATAACATTAGCGGCTATCAGATAAGTGGAAGCAAGCTCAGGGTGATTTTCTGCACCAAGATAACTTATCATCATCAATCCAACACCAATAATCGGAGCCCCAAGCAAGCTTATAAAAATATAATCCCTTGTATAATAAAATAAATCACTGCCAGGAACAAGCATCTTAGCGACAGGTTCGGCAATAAAGAATGATGAAACTGAAAAAATCAAACCCACTAAAACAGTCACAATAAGTGTCGCCGAAAAAAGCTTTGATGCACTTTCTTTATCACGCTTGCCAAGCATTATTCCTACCGCTATTGAACCACCTATACCAAGACAATATCCAACAAGCTGAATTATTGTTTCAACTGGCAGGCTTGCTGTAATAGCTGACATAGCATCAACGCCAATAAAATTACTCACAAAAATTGTATCAACAATATTTCCAAGCTGCAATGCTAATGACATCATTATTCCTGGAATAATATATTTATTTAGCTTTGAACTTAATAGCCTTCGGTTTCTTTTTTGCATATTATTTCTGCTCCTATTTAAATAATATCAACTACATCTATCAATTAATCTTTTATATGCTTATTACTGTATAATAATAAAAATAAAGTTAATTATATTTTGTATTTTATCACAAATAATTTCTTATGTCTATACATAGCCTGAAATAATGAATATTGCAATTTTTAAAAAACTAATAGGTAAATGAACAAGCTCTACCGAAAACATCCATATTATTAAGCAAAATTATGACTACAGCCATTTATTTTAATTTATCAAATCAAAGAACATCGAACTCAAATTATATTAACAATATTGTTATTTAACTTAAATAAAAATAGAGTTTTCTGCATAAAAAATATCATAACATTTCAGATTTTTTGAAATGTTATGATATTTTATGTTTTTAAAATTAAGAATAATTACTTAATAATCTTTTTTACAATCTTGCTCCAATATTTGTCATATTGTACTGTAAGACCTGTCAATGCGTAATCATAGATAATAAATACTACATTACCAACTGCAAGTATTATCCATGGAATATACAATCCAAATACTGTATATGCTGAAGCAGGAACCATAAGAACAAAAGTTGCTATATAAAATATCACTATCATAGCTGCATTGAAAATTGTTAGCTTAACAATTATTCTAAGAACTAAAAGCTTTATTTTTTTAAGTTGCATTTCCAAGATAGGATAATACCCAAAGAAAAGTATAAAATTAATAGCGGTTTCTTTATCAGCACAAAGAATTAATGACATAATAGAAGTTACTGCATATGCCATTACTGCCCAACCGTAGCCTATTTCTTTCACAAGAACAATATAAAGTAGGCTTGCAACTACTGGTATCGCATATGTGCCTATTGGTATAATTCCTGCAATTATCATAAGAAACAAAGAAAGTGCAGCTACAATCGAGCTTAAGATTAGCTTTTTATTTTGCTTCATAATTGCCTCCATTAACGGCAGGAATTACAGCAACAATCGCAGAAACAATCTGCACAAGCAAGACTGGTACAAATATCACAAGGAGTACAGCAAAAAACTGGTCCGCCACCCCTGTTATATCCGCCGTTTGAACCATTTCTACGGTTTTTCATACGGTTATATGCTGCATTATATTCTTTATTTGATGGGTCCATCTGACAAGCTGTCTGAAAGCTATTATAAGCGTCATCAAGCCACCCTTTATTAGACATAATAACGCCATTCAGAAAGTACCATTCAGCATCACGACCCTCAAAAGGAATACCATTAAGAATCTGCTCCGCTTCTTGAAATCTTCCTGTATTTATAAGATTTCTTACATCAGCATAGTTTGAAGATGCACGAGCTGTCCCAGCATTATAATATTCATTATTTCCGCCTTTTTTAGCAGCTCTTTTCTCAGATATAATCTGGTCATAAGCCTCATTTATTTCCGCCATTTTTTTAGATGCATAGTCTGCCAAAGGTCCGTCCTGATAATTATCAGGGTGATATTTTTTTGCAAGCTCACGGTAAGCTTTTTTTACTTCTTCTTCAGAAGCATTACCATCAAGACCAAGAACACTATATGGGTCATTCATCTATATCACTTCTTTCAAAATATTTCTTTTTATCAATAAATAAGCATTGCTTCTGCGCAGATGCAAGACCACGATTTATTATATTTTCTAAAATCGGTTTACATATTGTTAAGTCAAGAAGATTAAACGCAGAAATCGCCATTGAAACTGTTAAATTAAGTGTGGAATTACAATAATCCATAATTTCAAAATTAGAAATTTTATCATAACTACTAAAATGGCTTGCAAAAGGATTAAAAGATTTCTTCTCTTTATCTTCAAAATAGTCATCAGCAGCGTCCATAAGATAAATCCATCTTCCAATATAATATCCAAATTCTTTAAGAATGATTTTTTCATCATCGTTTTTTGCAAAAAGCAAACACAACCTTGATATAGCTTTTGCAGTAGGGTCTGCTGAACAGTCGATGCTGCTATTTTTATGTTTTTCAATTTCAAGCTGTTCTGACATCATATTTTTTGTAATTTCTTCAATTTCAGGATAAGCAGCGATAGCTTTTTTATGACTTCTCTTAAAAATAAGCTTTAAAAGCCTTGCTGCTGTCGCCTTGAAAAAGCCTGAGTCATAAATAGTATCTTCAAGCTTATAATAAGTCATAATTACAGAAACAGCTCCTGCAAAATGGTAACTTTCACCACTTGAAAAACAAAAATTACATTTTTTCAGTGGATTTACAACACAGCGTTTTTTTGAATAATTTATACTTTCATTTCTAAGTGACATTATAAGCATTGCAATCAATGTGCAATCATAGCTAAGTGTAAGTCGGGAAACTATCCCATAATCTTTACCAAGATACTTACAAAGCCCACAATACACGCTTTTATATTCTTCATATTCACGAATTTTAAGTTCAGGCTTATCGGGTTTTAAATAACCAAACACATCATCACTCCAAATAAACACATCAGAAATGTGTTTATAAGTAATAATACTATATTTTTCAAATTTCGTAAATTAACATATTGTAAATTCTCTATTAATATTAAATATTTTTTTATTGTGAAAATAAAATAGTACAGTTTGCACTAAGTGTTATTTTATTAAAAAATCATCTTGAAAGTAACATAGTTTTTATTATATATACAAAAATCTGTACTTAGAAGATAAATAAGTATAAAAAGGTATAATATATCATTTTCCTGAAATAAACTGCCCCAAGTTGTGCAGACAGTACAACTTGGGGCAGTTTACACTTTAAAAATAAGTGTCATATCTTCTAAAATTTCAAAAAATGAATTACTTTTCTTTTAAGAGTTTTGAAAGCTCTTCCATAAAGGAATTTATATCTTTGAATTGTCTATATACAGAAGCAAAACGGACATATGAAACCTCATCTATGCTTTTTAGTTTTTCCATTGCAAGCTCTCCAATATATTTTGAGCTTACTTCACGGTCAAGACTACTTTGAAGCTTAACTTCAATATCATCTACAACACCTTGAAGTGTTTCTAAAGAAACAGGTCTGTTTGCACAAGCCCTTAATAAGCCATTCAAAAGCTTTTCACCATCAAATGGCTGGCGGGAATTATCACTCTTGACAACAACTATTGGCAATGTTTCTACAACTTCATAGGTTGTAAATCTTTTGCCACATTTTAAGCATTCTCTCCTTCTTCGTATGCGTTCGCCTTCATCTGTCGGACGAGAATCAATAACTTTACTTTCAGCATAGGTACAAAAAGGGCATTTCATAATATTTGCCTCCGAGCTTAATTATATGTGTTTTAGTATATACTTATTAACACTAATATAACATTTTTCATTAAAAAAATCAAGAATAACATGGAAATTTTTTAATTATATCGCCCAAAAAGTTAAAAATCAACATACAAAGATTATTTCTCATTTTTAAGAAGACTGAGTAAATATGGAATTGCAAGCTCAAAGTTTACTCCATAAGCATTGGCACCTTTTTCTTCTGCTGTAATGCGTATACACTCAACTGTATAATCTGCGGCAATCTTGATTGCCTTATCAAGTGATAAACCATTGTTTAAAGCACCTACGCATACAGATGAAAATACATCTCCCGTCCCATGATAGCTTGTAGGAAGCTTCTTGTGGAAATATGAGAAAGTAGTATTTTTTTCGCTATCATATCCTACAATGCCATATTTACCGTTATAGCTTGCACCAGTAATTGCAGCTTTCTTAGCACCAATTGCGGTAAGTTTATGAAGTATATCAAAAATATATTGCTCATCATACTCTGTCTTATATTCTGTGTCAGTCATCAGACAAGCTTCTGTAAGATTAGGAACTATAATATCAGCCTTTGCACAAACATTAGCCATAAGTTTTGCAAAATTATTATCAAAAGCAGGATATAGCTTGCCATTATCTGCCATTGCAGGGTCAACAAAGATAATGTTGTCATCTGTCTTATATCTATCAAAGAAATCACATACAAGTTTTGTTTGTTCTGCTGAACCAAGATAACCAGTATATATTGCATCAAACTTGAAGTTTTCTTTCTTCCAATGGTCGGAAATAGGCTGAATTTGGTCTGTTAAATCTTTGAATGTAAAATCTGAAAACATTGTATGTGTTGAAAGTACAGCGGTTGGAATTATTGCAGTTTCTATACCCATAGCCGAAATAATTGGAAGTGCAACTGTAAGAGAACACTTACCGATACAAGAAATATCCTGAATTGTTACTATTCTTTTCATTATTTAACCCTCTTATTTGATATTATTTTTAAAAAAGCTTTTATATTATAACATATGTTTGCACCTATTAAAAAGTACAGTTTTTATATTTTCAAGATGTACAGATTTATAAGCTGGTGCATACATATATAATTTCATATTTTCATATAAGAAAATAGCATAATATTTCAGGTTGTTCTGAAATATTATGCTATGAAAGTTATATGTTATATATTGAAAGGAAGATTAAATACCCTTAACGCATTTTTATACATAATATTATTGTAGTCATTCTCGGAAATAAGTTCTTTAAGTTCATTAAAATATTCCTGATAAAGACTACGGTCGCCAGTTTTATTATGGAGATAGGTGTCTTTACCATCTATCGGATTGTCGCTGCCAAAGAATAGCTTTTCTGATGAGGAATTCTTTATAAGAGAAATTGCACTTTTAATTGGTACCCACGCAGTATCACCATATAAATTTGGTAAACTGCTTATAAGTTTTATTGCTTTTGAATTATCACTGCCAAGCCCCATATGAGCCATAATAAACTTAACCTTAGGAAACTTCTTTGCTGCGTTATATACAGTGATAGGTTCTGCCTCCTTACAGCCGCCAGTATGGATTATTATAGGCAGATTAAGTTCCTCTGCAAAACATAGATATTCTTCAACTTCAGGACTATCCGTTGATGTCTTACTATAATAAGGGTGAAGCTTTAGAGCTTTAATTATATCAAGATTAGCTTTTACAGTATCTTCAATTTCTCGAGTGAGTCTTTCTGTGTGTGGTTTAAACCAAAATGCCACACCTAATTTATTGGGATTTTTTCTTGCTATTTTAATACAATCATTAAGACATTCAAACTGTGATTTCTGCATTTCAATCGGTATCTCTGTTAAATCAGGGTAGTATTCAACAGCATCAATGTTTGAAATAATTGAATAATCAATATTATAAGCTTTCATAGAATATAGAACATCTTCTTCAGATAAATTAAAATCTGATGCCAAACCTATATGAGTATGAATATCAATAATCATATATGCACTTCCTTTAATATTTTATAAAATAATAGCATTTCAAAATGATTATGTCAAATATCGTATGTGAATAATGGCAATTTTTAAAAAGCAAAATAATAAAATATGTTTATATTAAATATATTCTTGCTATATTCTGAGTATATTTATGTCATTTGCTGAACAAATTGCATAAATAAAGCACTTTTTATTTAGTAATAATAGAAATTTTTTCAGCAAAACAGAGAAAAAGCATTAGTTTTGCTTTGCTTTTTAGCTCTGAATATAGAAAATATATAAAAATTTTCAAATAGATTGACTTTTATAGTTTAAATAAACTATAATTTTAGCAATGGGTGCGGTAAAGTAAAATAAACTTTACTTGCAAAAATTTTTTTAACAAGGAGAGAAAAACAATGAAAGTAAAGAAAATCTTAGCAGCATTACTCGTAGCATCTATTTGTTCCACAGCAGCTCTGGCAGGATGTAGCGTTTCTAAAAGTGATAGTACAAGTACAGGAGGAAGCTCAACTGCAAGTAGCACAGATTCCAAGTCATCTTCTAATGAGCCTGTAACTGTTACTATTAAGCAATTTAAGGCAGAAATTGATGAACAGCTTGGAAAAGCTATCGAAAAATATAAGAGTGTAGCTCCAAATGTAACCATTACATATCAGTCAATCGGTGCTGGCACAGATATTGGCACAGTCCTTAAGGCAGATATGTCCGCAGGTACAATGCCAACTATTTTTAATGCTATTGGTCCATCTGAATATGAAGTTTATAAGGATTATCTTGAAGACCTTAGCGACCAACCATGGGTTAGTCACGCAACAAAAGGTTCTCTTGACCTTCTGACAGTTGATGGTAAGGTCTATGGCTTACCAGTTTCAACAGAGGGACTTGGACTTGTTGTCAACAAGAAGATTTTTGACGATGCAGGCATTGATATTTCAAATCTTAAATCTATGAAGGATTTTGATGACGCATTCTCAAAGCTTGATGCAAAAATCAAGGACGGTTCTCTTGCAAATGTAGATAGCTGTAAGAATCTTAAAGCTGTAACAGCCGTTCAAGGTGCAGAAACATGGGTTCTTGGTGACCACGCAGAAAATATTTTCCTCACTCCTGAATTTGAAGGCGACCCATTCAAGGCATATAATTCAAAGACAGTCGAAATGAAATATGCTGATACATACAAAGATTATACTGATATGATGCTCAAATATTCTGAGTTTGCAGACAATAAGAAGGGTGCAGTAACCTATACATATTCAGGTAATGCTATCCCTGATATTTCAACAGGTAAGGTTGCAGTTATTCAGCAGGGTAACTGGGCATACAATGAAATCAATAAGATTGACGAAGAAACAGCTAAGAATCTCACACTTCTTCCTATGCCTATCGGTGGAGATAATCAAGATGCTGCTATGATTTCTATCCTTTCTCAGTATTGGACAGTTAATGCTAAGGCAAGCGATGCTGAAAAGACTGCTGCAAAAGATTTCCTTAACTGGCTCTATCAGAGTGATGAAGGTAAGGATATAGTTGTAAATAGCTTTGGATTTATTCCAGTGTTTGATAACTATGGTGACCTCGCACCATCAGACCCACTTTCAAAGGCAGTTGTAGACCTCAGCTCCTCTGGCAAGGTAGTTAACGCAGTATTCAAGGGTACACCTGATGGTTGGGGACAGAATGTATTCGGTGCAGCAGTTCAGGCATATATCTCTGGAGAAAAAACTTGGGACGAAGTTGTAAAAACAGCTCAAGATGGCTGGGCAGAAGCTAAAAAATAATTAGTACGAAGCAATAAACCGACATAATAAATTTATAATAATTATTAAAAGGGGTGCGGTGGATAGGTCTATCGCGTCCCTTTTTGCTTTTTAAGAAATGGAGGAAACAATATTATGAAACGCTCCAAATTGGGTTTTTGGCTTTTTCTTGCACCATGTTTGATTTCCTTTGCAATAGTAGTTCTAATTCCTACAGTTATAGGTATCTACTATTCATTAACAGATTGGAAAGGTTCAGGAAACGCTAATTTCATAGGTTTTGAAAATTATATTAAGCTTTTTACAAATGATAATTCCAATTTCTGGTATTCTTTTGGTTACACAGCTCTTTTTGCTATAACAGCTGTTATATGTATCAATGTAGTGGGCTTTGCACTGGCACTTCTTGTAACAAAGAAATTCCGTGGAGCAACTCTACTCAGAGGGATATTCTTTATGCCTAACCTTATAGGCGGTTTGCTTTTGGGCTTTGCATGGCAGTTTATCTTTAAGCAGGTTTTTAATGCAATTTATACAGCCACAGGAATGGAATTTTTCCGTAACTGGCTGACAGACAGCACAACAGGATTTTTCGCATTGCTTATAGTTATGGTCTGGCAGATGGGCGGATATATGATGATTATTTATATTGCCGCAATACAGAATATTCCAGACAGCGTTATAGAAGCTTCTGCGATAGACGGTGCAGGTGGCTGGAGAAGGCTCTTTAGCATAACTATTCCTATGGTTGTTCCTGCATTTACAGTTGGTCTTTTCCTTATGCTTTCAAACTCATTTAAGCTTTTTGACCAAAACCTTGCACTAACAAAGGGCGGTCCTAACCACTGCAATGAGATGCTTGCACTAAATATTTATAACTCCGCATTTGTTTCTAACCAAACAGGCTATGCACAGGCTAAGGCTGTAATCTTCCTTATTTCAGTTGCAACAATCTCTATAATTCAGCTTATCGCTACTAAGAGAGCGGAGGTAGAAACATGACAGGTGAAAATAAATTCTTTAAATATCTGAAAATAGTAATAGGCTTTTTAGTAGCGATTTTATTTTTGCTTCCTATTTTTATACTTTTAATGGATTCCTTCAAGAATCAAAAAGGTATACTCACAGATGTTTTGGGTTGGCCAAATCCATTTATATTTGATAACTACCCAAAAGCTATGGAGAAAATGAATTTCTTCAATTCTCTTTGGAACTCTGTATGGATAACAGTAGTTTCTACAGCTCTGATATTACTATTTTCTTCAATGGCAGCATGGGTTCTTGTCAGATATAAAACAAAAATTTCAAAGCTTATGTTTATTCTTTTTGCAGTTGCACTTTTGATACCTTTCCAGTGTGTAATGCTCCCTCTTATGTCTATTATGGGAAGCAAAGAAATTTTTTCAATATCATTTGGTGATGCAACATTTGCGCTTAACGGTCTTAATATACTTAATCCTTTTGGCTTAGTATTTACTTATCTTGGCTTTGGCTGTAGTATGGCAATTATGCTATATCACGGATTTATAAAAGGGGTTCCAGAGGAGCTTGAAGAAGCTGCTATGATTGACGGTTGTAGTATGTTTAAGACTTTCTGGAAAATAGTCTTCCCTCTTCTCTCTCCTATAAACACAACTGTTGCAATTCTTCAGATTATGTGGATTTGGAATGACTATCTCTTACCAAGCCTTGTTCTCAAAGAACAATCATGGTATACACTTCCACTTCAGACAAGTAAATTCTTCAGCACATTTACAAGTAGCTGGGATATTGCGACAGCCGCACTCATACTTTCAATGTTGCCAGTTGTTATCTTCTATCTTATCGCACAAAAGAAGATTATCAAGGGTGTTGTTGATGGTGCTATTAAATAATAAATTATAAAAAGGAATGAAGCAATTATGATACTCGCAAAGGATAAAGCACCACAGAAAGATTATGATAAAAAAACACGCTATCCTAAGCACAGAATAACTCTATATCTTATGCTTTTTTACGAAGCCTTTTGGCGTATAATCGGAGCAAATCTTCTATTTATACTTTTTTGTATTCCGATAGTTACAATCCCTGCTGCAATCGGCGGTTTAACAAGAGTTATGAGCCGTTTTGCAAGAGATGAGCAAGCATATGTAATAGACGATTTTATGAAAGGCTTTAAGCAAGAATGGAAGAAAAATACAGCTTTTGCAGCAATTCAGCTTGTATTTATAGCTCTTGCATATGTTGCAATAGGTGTTTACTCAAAGCTGATAGATAATTCTACATTCTCAGCTATTCTTGTAGCGTTGGTTTTGGCGGTTGCGATAATGTTCTTTGCGATTTCCAATTATGTATATGTTATGATAGCGTCTGTTGACCTATCACTTAAGCAGATAATAAGGAATGCTTTGGCGCTATATCTCATAAAACCATTTGGAACTCTTATTACAATGATAGTTCAGGCAGTAATTATATTTGTAGCAATAGGCTACTTTCCAGTAGGATTGTTTCTGCCAATAGTATTTGGTTTCTCAATAATGAGCTTTACAGCGTCATTTAATTCATGGCCACAGATTGAAAAATATGTAATAACCCCTCATAATAAAACGAAAGAAGGAGATTTATAATGGCAGATTTGTCATTCCGCAATATAAAAAAGGTTTATGACGGCAATGTAGTAGCTGTTCACGATTTTAATCTCAATATAAAGGACAAAGAATTTGTTGTATTCGTCGGACCATCAGGATGTGGAAAATCAACCACCTTGAGAATGGTTGCCGGTCTTGAAAGCATTACCGATGGTGAATTATATATAGGCGATACGCTTGTTAATAATGTTGCTCCAAAAGATAGAGATATTGCTATGGTTTTCCAAAACTATGCACTTTATCCTCATATGACAGTTTATAATAATATGGCTTTTTCAATAAAACTAAGAAAAGTACCTCGTGAAGAAATTGACAAACGAGTTAGAGAAGCAGCAGAAATCCTTGGAATTACTGAGTTTCTGCAAAGAAAGCCAAAGGCTCTCTCAGGCGGTCAGCGTCAGCGTGTAGCTATTGGACGCGCAATAGTTCGTGACCCAAAGGTTTTCTTGCTTGACGAACCTCTCTCTAATCTTGATGCAAAATTGAGAGCTCAAACAAGAACAGAAATTTCAAAACTTCATCAAAGATTGGGTACAACATTTATTTATGTTACTCATGACCAAGTTGAGGCTATGACACTCGGTGATAGAATAGTTATCATGAAAGATGGCTTTATTCAACAGGTTGGAACTCCAATAGAAGTATTCCACTTCCCAAGAAATATATTTGTTGCAGGCTTTATAGGAACACCTCAAATGAATTTCTTTGATGCAGAGCTTATTAAAGATGAAAATGGATATTCTGTAAAATTATTAGGTATGGTTATTAGACTTAATGACAAAATGCAAGAGGTTTACACTAAAAATAATGTTAAGTCTATGCCAGTAACACTCGGTGTAAGAGCTGAAAATCTTGCAATAGTACCACAAGGCAGTCAATTATCTGTTGATACTATCGTAGAAGTAAGCGAAATGCTTGGCAACGAAGTTCATCTTCACGCTTATATTGATAATAAGGATACTGCAATTCGTATCCCTGCTCTTGACGCAGATGCCGAATCTATCTTCTATCAACCTGGGGATAAAATTACAGTTGGTTTTAATAACAAGGCATTACATATTTTTGATAAAGAAAAGAAAACAAATCTTTACTATAATGATTAACCTCCTCATATAATGACCTGCCCAAGATTGTGCAGATAATACAAATAGAATCCATTTGATGTAGAAAATTAAATTTTAAGCAACAAACTGATTTCGTTTTTCAAACGGAGTCAGTTTTGTTTTTATCGAATACAATAGTTATGTAAAAAATCGACATACTCAAACATAAATAGTTTCAATGTGTTCTGTTGTATCTCTTGAAGAAAGTCATTCATCTTTTACCCAAGTTTGAATGCTATTCCTTATTATATTCAAAATTTCTTTTTATATAAACAACAATTCATTTTACCTCAAGAAAAAAAGATAACAGTATTATACAACACTGTTATCTTAGATATCCTATTCAATATATAAATTTATATGACATAATACCAGCTTTCGTCTTGTTCAAGCTCTGCTCTTTCAACAGGGTGTTCTGCATCATAATTACAGCTTAATTCTTGATTCTTTATGCTTACTCTTGCTCCAGCTTGAATAGATTTCGTAATGAAAGCATTACCACCAACAACAACATCTTTGCCAACAACTGTTTCTCCACCAAGAATTGATGCTCCAGAGTAGATTGTTACATTATCTTCAATTGTTGGGTGACGCTTTTTATTTTTGAGTTTTTGTCCACCTCTTGTAGATAATGCACCAAGAGTAACACCTTGATAAACCTTTACATTATCACCTATAATTGTAGTTTCTCCGATAACGATGCCAGTTCCGTGATCAATAAAGAAATATTTCCCGATTTCTGCACCTGGGTGAATGTCTATACCTGTCTTGCTATGGGCATATTCGGTCATCATTCTCGGAATAAGCGGTACAGAAAGCTTATAAAGCTCATGTGCAATTCTATTTATAAATATTGCATATAATCCAGGATATGAAATAATAATTTCCTCTTTATTAAATGCCGCAGGGTCGCCCTCAAATGCTGCTTGAACATCTGTTTCTATATATTCTCTTATATGCGGTATTTTCTTCAGAAATGTAAGGGCAATTTTCTGAGATTCTGCATAAAGGCTGCTTTCGTTGAGGTCTTTGTAATCTTTAGAATATTTAAGCACTAATGAAATCTGCTTACAAAGATTATAGAGAACATCTTCAAGAAGCATGGTAACATTATTCTTTAGAGTATAACTGTGATATGATTTATTCTTGAAGTAGCCTGAAAAAATAATTTTCTGAAGCTTATTTACAATATCAATAACAACCTCTTTATCAGGTTGACTAAAAGTATTGATTTTATCAATAGAACGACCTTTATCATAGTCTGCAATAATATCATCAACTAAGTTTACTATTTCATTTTCTATTGTTGTCATATTGTGCATCTCCAATCTATAAGTATATCTTTTAATATTATACTCTACACTCTATGGTTTTGCAAGCACATAAATTCAAAGGAAGATTGGCTTTGAATGAGTAAACAAAATGTTAATGAATAAGTAGACGAAAAATGGAGCTGTGAGAAAACAGCCCCAGGTATTTATTTCAAAAATGTTATTAACATTGGCATAGTGATATTAGAAAGCTTTCGTTGACACCTACATAAAAAAAGATTATAATATATCTATGAATTTCATTTAAGAAAGTAGGTTATCCAAATGAAAAGTGATAAGCTTAATAATGGTGTTGATTGGGCTCCAAGAAGGTCGTTGCTCCACGCACTTGGTATGACTAACGAAGAAATCGCACAACCTCTTATTGGTATTGTAAGTTCATATAACGAAATCGTTCCAGGTCATATGAACATAGACAAAATCGTAGAGGCTGTTAAGCAGGGTGTTGCTATGGCTGGCGGTACTCCGGTTGTTTTTCCGGCTATCGCTGTATGTGATGGTATTGCCATGGGACATGAAGGTATGAAGTATTCCCTTGTGACTCGTGACCTTATTGCCGATTCAACAGAAGCTATGGCTATGGCTCACGGTTTAGATGCTCTTGTTATGGTTCCTAACTGCGATAAGAATGTTCCTGGCTTGCTTATGGCTGCTGCTCGTGTTAATATTCCAACTATCTTTGTCAGTGGCGGTCCTATGCTTGCTGGTCTTGTTGATGGTTGCAAGAGAAGCCTTTCAAGTATGTTTGAGGCTGTTGGCTCTTATAATGCCGGAAAAATCTCCGCTGAAAAGCTTGAAGAGTTTGAAAATAAAGTCTGTCCAACCTGTGGCTCTTGCTCAGGTATGTACACAGCTAACTCTATGAACTGCCTTACCGAGGTTCTCGGTATGGGACTTCGTGGCAATGGTACTATCCCTGCTGTATATTCAGAGAGAATTCAGCTTGCTAAACACGCAGGTATGCAGGTTATGGAGCTTCTCCGCAAGGATATTAAGCCTCGTGACATTATGACACTTGACGCATTCAAGAACGCTCTCACAATGGATATGGCTCTTGGTTGTAGTACAAACTCTATGCTTCATCTTCCAGCTATCGCTCACGAATGTGGCATTGAGCTTGACCTTGATATGGCTAATGCAATCAGTGAAAAAACTCCTAACATTTGCCACCTTGCTCCTGCTGGCAGCCACTATATGGAAGAACTTAACGAGGCAGGCGGTATCTACGCTGTTATGAAAGAAATCGACAAGCTTGGTTTGCTCAAAACTGATATTATCACTTGCACAGGCAAAACTGTTGCAGAAAATATCGCAAACGCTGTTAATAAGAATCCTGATATTATCCGTCATTCTGACAATCCTTATTCAAAAACTGGTGGTATTGCAGTTCTTAAGGGCAACCTTGCTCCTGATTCATGTGTTGTTAAGCGTTCTGCTGTCGCTCCTGAAATGCTTGTACATTCAGGCCCAGCAAAGGTTTATGATTGCGAAGAGGATGCTATGGCTGCTATCAATGGCGGTGAAATTGTAGATGGTGATGTTGTTGTTATCCGTTATGAAGGTCCTAAGGGTGGTCCTGGTATGCGTGAAATGCTCAATCCTACATCTGCTATTATGGGTAGAGGACTTGGCAGCACAGTTGCCCTCATCACAGACGGACGCTTCTCTGGTGCTACTCGTGGTGCAGCTATCGGTCATGTATCTCCTGAAGCTGCTGTCGGCGGAAATATTGCCCTCATAAAGAATGGCGATATTATAGACATTGATATTCCTGCAAACACAATCAATGTTCGCCTTTCTGATGAAGAACTTGAAGAACGCCGTAAGGCTTGGACTCCAAGAGAACCTAAAATTACAACAGGCTATCTCGCAAGATATGCTTCTCTTGTAACATCTGGTAACAGAGGTGCTGTTCTCGAGGTAAAAAAATAATAATAAATTTAAAAAATGACAAAAGTTTCGCTTAGGTCTTTAAACGGATTTAAGCGAAACTTTTTTATTAATATGAATTCTATAAAGATTATAAGTTTAAAATCTACTATGAACCCCTTTATACTAACGGCGACGAGGACGGCGATTTACACCAAGTATTCCGCCAAATGAGCCTGATAAAAGCATTGCCGCAAATCTCATAAGCGTATCAAGATTTATAGAATCTGATGAAATAATTGTTCCTGTGAGTAACACAATTATAAATAAGAGCAAAGCCGATAATGCACCAACAATAATTCCACGAGCCTTGAGTATGCGTGAGGCAAGAAAACCTGCTAAAAATGCCGATATGCAGGAGGATATAATCGCCGCCGCAAAAACCGCTGTCTGTGATAAGGATTTCATTTTAAGCACAAAAAATGAACTTAAAAACAACATCAATATCAGCATAACACCACCAAATAATCCGCCAAAAATGACAGCTCTAGCCATAATTTTTATTGTAATTTGTTGCGACTTTTCTTTTCTCACAAAAAAAC
This sequence comes from Pseudoruminococcus massiliensis, assembly GCF_900291955.1. GTDB lineage: Bacteria > Bacillota > Clostridia > Oscillospirales > Acutalibacteraceae > Pseudoruminococcus > Pseudoruminococcus massiliensis. Next base: position 184,744 of record NZ_OLMR01000003.1, read on the forward strand.
CTCCCGAAACAATTATATTCTAATTGTATTCAGGAGGTTTTGTTAATATGATATGCTGTTATTATAAAAATTAATTCTCGTCTTTTTTACCAAAGAATGTTTTCTTTTTCTTAGACTCTTCAGTTTTTTCAGATTTGGCTTCCTCTTTCTTAGACTCAGGGTTCTTTTCTGTATCAATAGTAGAGATAGCCCATCTTTTGATTCTAAGTCTTGAACGGTCACTTGCTGTTTCAATAACAATAGAGTCATCGTCCTTAATAGAAACAACACGACCCATAATGCCACCAATGGTTGTAATATCATCACCGACTTCAAGGCTGTTTTTCATTTCTTCCTCTGCCTTCTTTTTCTTCTTATTAGGACGGAAGATAAAGAAATAAATAGCAAGAGCAAGGAGAGCATACATACCCAAAAGCATCCAGATTTGACCTGGATTTTGTTGTTGAGCTGCATCTGCGGAAGAAGCAGCATTATCAAGTAAAAAATTAAAATTCATTCTTTTACATTCCTTTCGATTTCAAAAAGTCCAGTGGAATATTTTTCAAATTTTGCAAAGACTAATAATGATATTATATCAATTTAATCAGTAATATGCAAGTGAAATATGTCAGATTCGTCTGCCTATAATTTCTACATATTCATTATAAAATTTGTCAAATTCGTCATTTTTAAGGGCTTCACGAATTTTAATCATAAGGGTATTGTAGAAATAAATATTATGAATAACTGCCAGTCGCATAGCAAGCATTTCTCCACTTTTGAAAAGATGTCTAAGATATGCACGAGAGAAATTCTTGCAAAGAGGACAATCACACTGTGAATCAACAGGTGAATCATCAAGAGCATATTTCTCGTTGAACATATTCATTCTGCCACTCCAAGTAAAAAGATGTGCGTGTCGAGCATTTCTTGATGGCATAACACAATCGAAAAGGTCAACTCCACGCCTTACAGCCTCAAGAATGTTTACAGGAGTTCCAACACCCATAAGATATCGAACCTTATTTTTAGGAGCATAAGGCTCAACTGCTTCAATTATGCGGTACATTTCTTCTGCACTTTCACCAACAGCAAGACCTCCAATAGCATAGCCATCAAGGTCAAGCTCACTTATAGCTTTCATATGCTCGATTCTTATATCTTCATAGGTTGAACCCTGATTTATTCCAAAAAGCTGTTGTTGTTTATTTATAGTATCTTCTCTTGAATTAAGCTCTGCCATTTTTTTCTTACAGCGAACAAGCCAGCGATAAGTTCTGTCGCAGGAATTTTTTGTATAATTATATTCGGCGGGGTTTTCAATACATTCATCAAAAGCCATAGCAATATCAGAACCGAGATTGGATTGAATAGTCATGCTTTCTTCCGGACCCATGAAAATTCTATGTCCATCAATATGAGAAGAAAATGTTACTCCCTCTTCGGTTATGTTTCTTAGCTTTGCAAGTGAGAAAACCTGAAATCCACCACTATCTGTAAGAATAGGTCCAGCCCAACGGGTAAATTTATGAAGTCCGCCAAGTTTTTTAATATTCTCATCGCCTGGACGCAAATGTAAATGATAAGTATTACATAGCTGAACCTGACAGCGAAGTTCCTTTAAGTCAAGTGCAGATAAAGCACCCTTTATCGCACCACAGGTGGCAACATTCATAAAACCAGGTGTCTGAACCTCTCCATGTGCAGTTGTAAAAGAGCCAAGCCTGGCAGAACCGTTTGTTTTTATAAGCTTATACATTTGTTTCTGTTCTTCCTTTATTTTCATTTCCGTCAGTAGAGAATTTAAGAGGATTATTGTCCTTGTCTACAAGTGCAGTCATCTTGTTGCCGTCAAAAACAGCAAGTGTACCAACAGGCATACAAAGAATACGAACAGAAAGTGGTCTGAATTTTAGAAGCTCGCAAGTCTGAATCTCAGCATAATCACCAGGCTCATGCTGAGATTCGTCATCACCCATAACGCCAAGATACCAGCCAGAATCATCAGCATTCTCAGGCTCTGAGCGTGAAAAATAAACATCTTTTGCAGTAAGAGCATCTTTAAGCACGAGCATTTTATGCTTAAAGGTTATAGGCATAGTGCCTGGAACAACCTGTATACCAGCTGTGTGCATAGCCTCGCTCTGAAAATTTTGCACCATAAGCGGTATTGTAAGATTATTTGTCCTTGTATTATGTGGGTCACGATGAAAATCAGGAGCAAGAATATCCCAATAATCATCTTCTTTCTTAAAATAATAATAAGACCAACCTGCACAAAGAGTAAAATCCTCATTAAAAATATCCTTCTGAGAATTGAGCTGAGCTATAACTTCAGCCAAAGAACGAACAGCATTTTCAAGTTTTTCTTCACAAGTCAAATGTACTGTTTTATCAGCAATCTGTACAATATAAGTTCTCATAATAGGCATCTCATTTCTGTATAAATTTTATTCTGAAATTGTTTAATTTTCATTAGAATTCCACTTCTAAATATAACAAATTGAATAGATAAAGTCAACTGCTGACAAATAAAGTTTTTGCCTAATAAATAAAAAAGATTGCAAATTGCGTATAAAAAGCTCGAGTTAGGGTTGACAAACTAAAATAGAGGTGCTATTATAAATTCGGTTAGAATATACTAACTTATCTGATGTCAAAGGAGATTTAACTAATGAGTTATTTAGAAATTGAAAAGGTTATCGGAAGAGAAATTCTTGATTCAAGAGGAAATCCAACAGTAGAAGCAGAGGTTACTCTCACTGACGGTACCGTTGCAAGAGGCACAGCTCCAAGCGGTGCATCAACAGGAGAATTTGAGGCATTAGAGCTTAGAGATGGCGATAAATCAAGATACCTCGGCAAAGGTGTTTCTAAGGCAGTAAATAATATAAATACAGTTATAAACGATGCTATCAAGGGACTTAATGCTTCTGATATTTATGCAGTTGACGGAGCTATGATCAAGGCTGATGGCACAAAGGATAAATCTAATCTCGGTGCTAACGCCATTCTTGCGGTTTCTATTGCAACAGCAAGAGCAGCAGCAACAGCTATGGATATTCCACTTTATAGATTCCTTGGCGGTATCTCAGGCAACCGTCTTCCTGTTCCTATGATGAACATTCTCAATGGTGGTGCTCATGCAGCTAACACAGTTGATGTTCAGGAATTTATGATTATGCCTGTTGGTGCTCCAAGCTTTAAAGAAGCACTCCGTTGGTGTGCAGAAGTTTTTCACGCACTCGCAGCACTTCTCAAGTCTAAGGGCCTTGCAACATCTGTTGGCGATGAAGGCGGTTTTGCTCCTAACCTTGCAAGCGATGAAGAAGCTATTCAGTACATTCTGGAAGCTGTTAAGAATGCAGGTTATGAACCAGGCAAGGATTTTATGATTGCTATGGACGCAGCTTCCAGCGAATGGAAAGGCGAAAAGAAGGGTGAATATATTCTTCCAAAGGCAGGTACAAAGTTTACATCAGCAGAACTTATCGAGCATTGGAAAAAGCTTGTTGAGAAATATCCTATCGTATCTATAGAAGATGCTCTTGACGAAGAAGACTGGGAAGGCTGGAAACTTCTTACAGCAGAGATTGGCAACAAGGTTCAGCTTGTTGGTGATGACCTCTTTGTAACAAATACAGAAAGACTCAAGAAAGGTATTGACAATAAGTGTGGTAATTCTATCCTCATTAAGCTTAACCAAATTGGTTCAGTTTCTGAAACACTTGAAGCTATCAAAATGGCACATAAGGCTGGTTACACAGCAATTTCTTCACACCGTTCAGGTGAAACAGCAGATACAACAATCTCAGACCTTGCTGTCGCTCTTAATACTTGCCAAATCAAGACAGGTGCTCCAAGTCGTTCAGAAAGAGTTGCAAAATATAATCAACTCCTCAGAATTGAAGAGGAACTTGGCGAAAGTGCAGTATACCCAGGTATCTCTGCATTCAACTTCAATAAATAATATAATCTTTCTAATATCCCCATTATCTATAAACATCTCCGCTAAATTTATTTTGAAGTAAATCCAAAAGTTTAGTAAAATTAAATATTAAATTATTAGCGAATGAGTTTGGTATTATGCCGAACTCATTCCTTTTAGTTTAAGGTAATTTTTCGTTGTAGCAGTCAATATATTTCTTTAACTCATCAATAAGGATATTAATATTTTCAAGCCCTTCAATATAAGAAGATTAAATAAATTTGTATTTAATACACTTATTTTTTTAAATATATAAATTGCAGAAAAATGATGACTTTTACTGAATATAATGGTATAGTATTCGTGTATGTATTTTATATAATAAAAGGAGTATCTTTAAAATGATTAGCAACATACACCATAGCAAAAACGGTCTTAATATTATAATAGTGGGCTGTGGAAAAGTTGGTGCAGCTCTCGTAGAGCAATTAGTAAGAGAAGGTCACGATATAACCATAATAGACAAAAATCCACAAAAAATTCAAAACTATACAAATCTTTATGATATTATGGGGATTGTTGGAAATGGTGCAAGTTATAGCGTTCAGCAAGAAGCTGGAATAGAAAATACTGACCTTATAATTGCGGTTACTGGTTCAGACGAACTTAATTTACTCTGCTGTACCATAGCAAAACAAGTTGGTAATTGCTCAGCTATTGCACGAGTAAGAAGTCCTGAATATAGTGAAGAAAGTAATTATCTCCGAGAACGACTTGGTCTTGCTATGATTATAAATCCCGACCTTGAAACTGCTAAAGAGGCTACACATATACTCTGCCTCCCTACCGCTCTTGAGGTTAACTCTTTTGCCCATAACCAAGCTCAACTTATTAAAATTCAGATTCCAGAAAGTAATTTCTTAGATAATAAGTCTATTGCACAAATCAGCAAAAGTTTAAATGCTAAATTTCTGATATGTGCAATAGAACGAGATGGAAAAATTATTATTCCATCAGGTAATGTAACCCTTCATAAAGGAGATAAGATTTCTTTTGCTGCTACAAGACGAGAAACTATAAATTTCTTAAAGCAAATAGGCTTCAGAACAAATCAGGTTAAGGATACTATGATTATAGGTGGCGGAAAAACCGCTTTTTATCTTGCAAAAATTTTAATTAATATTGGAATTTCGGTAAAGATTATAGAACAAAACAAAGAACGCTGTGAGGAACTCAGCATACTACTCCCTAAAGCAACTATAATAAATGGTGATGGTACAAACGAAGAACTTCTAAAAGAAGAAGGTATTTCCACTTGTAAATCATTCATACCGCTCACTGGCATTGATGAAGAAAATATTTTCTTGACTCTTTACGCAAGCAAAATTTCTAATGCTAAGGTTATAACAAAAATAAATCGTAATGCTTTTATGAATGTTATAGATGACCTAAATCTTGGCAGTATTCTCTATCCTAAGTACATAACCTCTGAAACAATCGTTGCATATGTTCGTGCAAAGAAAAATTCGATAAATAATAGCAATATAGAAACTCTCTATCATATGTTTAATTCTCAGGTAGAAGCTATTGAATTTAGCATATATGAACCTTCAGCTGTTACTGATACTGAAATTATGAACCTAAATCTAAAAAATAATATCTTAATCGCATTTATAAATAGAAATGGCGTTATAACTATTCCAAGTGGTCAGGATTCTATCCATGTTGGAGATACTGTTATGATAGTTACTACTCATACAGGCTTTAATGATATTCAGGATATTCTAAAAGATTAAAGGTTATATTTTTGATAACAGGAAGGTATTTATAATGAACACTTCGATTATACGATATATCTTAGGCTTAGTTCTGAAAATGGAAGCCGCATTGATGATTCTTCCATGTATAGTTGCTCTTGTGTATGGAGAATATAAAGGCTTGCTCTCTTATTTATCTGTTTTATGTATATGTGCTATTATTGGATTTATCTCAACACATAAAAAACCTGAAAGCCATGTTTTTTATCTGAAAGAGGGTTGTGTAGCTACTTCTTTAAGCTGGATAATTTTAAGTATAATGGGCTGTCTGCCCTTTGTTATAACTCAAGAAATACCGTCATTTACGGACGCTCTGTTTGAAACTATATCAGGCTTTACTACTACGGGTGCAAGTATTCTTTCCGATGTAGAATCTCTCTCCTATTGCAATATATTTTGGCGAAGCCTTACTCACTGGATAGGCGGTATGGGGGTTTTAGTGTTTCTTCTTGCGATTATCCCATTGAGTGGCGGTTCTAACTTTAATCTTATGAGAGCAGAAAGCCCTGGTCCATCTGTGGGTAAGCTTGTTCCTAAGATTAAAACAACTGCAAGACTTCTTTACATAATATATATAGGAATGACATTTATAGAAATTATACTTCTGATTGCAGGTCAAATGCCTATCTTTGATGCAATAACTACATCTTTCGGAACTGCTGGTACTGGTGGCTTTGGCATAAAGAATGATAGTATTACGAGTTATTCTCCATATATACAATGGGTTGTTACTATATTTATGATTCTCTTTGGTGTTAATTTTAATGCTTACTACTTTATGTTACTTAAACAATGGAAAAAGAGCTTGCTTATGGAGGAAGTAAGATATTATTTTATAATTATAGGTATTTCTACGGCTATAATCTTCTTTAATATTCTTAATCTTTTCTCAAATGCTTTTGACGCATTAAGACATGCCACTTTTCAGGTTGGCTCTATCCTTACAACAACAGGTTTCTCATCTGTTGACTTCGATATATGGCCTGAAACATCAAAAATTATACTTGTACTACTTATGTTTATAGGTGCTTGTTCGGGAAGCACTGGTGGTGGTATAAAGGTATCTCGTATTATGATATTAATTAAAACAGTAGTTAAAGAGCTTAATTCCTATATTCACCCACGAAGTGTGCGAAAAATTAAGATTGATGGCAAACCTGTTGAACATGATGTTGTTCGTGCAACTAATGTATATTTTATTACATTTATGGTTGTTTTTGCATTTTCAGTGTTTGCTATTTCTTTTGAAAATATAGGCTTGGTTACATCGTTTACTGCTGTCGCTGCAACAATCAATAACATAGGTCCGGGCTTAGAGCTTGTTGGTCCTACTCAGAATTTTTCAGTATTTGGTCCATTCTCAAAATATGTTCTTATGTTTGATATGCTCGCAGGAAGACTTGAACTTTTCCCACTGCTTATATTATTCCACCCGAGTGCTTTAAAAGATATGGTTAAAAAAAGTAATAACTATTAATATTCAGAAAGCTTGTCTGAATAAACAGACAAGCTTTTTTGTACTTAATATAGCTCAGGAGCAGACTTGTTTTGGTTTGTCAAATTGTCTTATTATAGTGATATTATAAATAGAATTATAGAAATTATTTGCCCTATATAATTTTTGTTGACAAATAATTAAATAAAAAGTATAATATAACACATAATCATCTAAGGGTACAATGATTTCAAAATATGAATAATTGAAACACAATTATTTAAACAAACAACATATTAAAGGAGATTTTAATAATTATGAAAAAAATAATGATTGGTCTTTTGGCCGTAATAATGACAATGTCAATTTGTGCATGTGGCAACGATACAAACACTTCTTCAAAGGAGTCAAAAACAGAATCATCAGTTTCGGCAAGTAACAGCTCCTCAAACAAAAAAGAGTTGATATATGATTCAACTGAAGCTTTCAATTATTCAGAAGTTGACAGTGGAATTAGTATAATTGGATTCACGAACTATGATTATGTTGAATATGACAAAATCATAGTACCAAGTGAAATAGATGGAAAAAAAGTTGTTGGAATCGGTGATGATAAGAAAGATTATTATGTTTTTGGAGCTGTCTTTGGAAACTGTGAAGTTGTAATTCCTGATACGGTTACTTATATTGGTGATTATGCTTTTACGGGTGCAAAAGGATTAGTAAAGCTATCCGGCGGCGAGAATTGCAAGAAAATTGGCGAGTATGCGTTTATGAACTGCGTAAACTTAGCTGAGGTTACATTCTTGGATAACGTCACTGATTTAGCTGATAACGCGTTTGCCGGCTGTACAAAATGGGAAAGTCTGCATTCATAAGTGTCGCTCTATGCTTAGGAAAATTCATAGTTACATCGTTTACTGCTGTTACTGCAACAATCAATAACATAGGTCCGGGCTTAGAGCTTGTTGGCCCTACTCAGAATTTTTCAGTATTTGGTCCATTCTCAAAATATGTTCTTATGTTTGATATGCTCGCAGGAAGACTTGAACTTTTCCCACTGCTTATATTATTCCACCCGAGTGCTTTAAAAGATATGGTTAAAAAAAGTAATAACTATTAATATTCAGAAAGCTTGTCTACATAAACAGACAAGCTTTTTTGTGCTTAATATTGAAAAATCGACTTGCAAATACTACCTTTGAAAGATATTTTGTTGAGGATAATGAAACGCATAAAGAAGTCAAAGATATTTATTATCAGCTTATAAATGATGAAAATATAGTAAATAAAATTTTTAAGATGTTTGGTATAGAAAGCGAAAATGCTCATATTATAAACGGTCATGTTCCTATTCATCATACGGAGGGCGAAAGTCCTATTAAATGTAATGGCAAGGTTATTATTATTGATGGCGGTTTCTCTCAACCATATCACAAAGTAACAGGTATAGCGGGATATACTCTGATTTATAACTCCTATGGACTTATGCTCACAGCTCACGAGCCTTTTAAATCAGTAGATGATACTATCCGAAATGGCATAGATATGCAGACAAACCGTGTTGCATCGGAAGTAAGTCAAAAGCGTATACTTGTCGGAGATACTGATAATGGCAAAGAAATAAGAGAAAATATAAAAGATTTAAAAGAGCTTATTCAAGCATATAGAAATGGTGCTATAAGGCAAAATCAAAGACCTTAAAATTAAAGAGCAAACTTAGTTTTACCTAAGCTTGCTCTTTTTACTTGCTCTAAAACTGGTATTTGTCAAGTAGATGTACCCCAAAACTCAACAAACCACTAATTATATACTCAATTTTACACTATTTATATTCTACACAATAGCCCCGCCTACTCTAATAGCTGTATATACAGTACCATTAGAATCTATAGCGTATGCGGCAGTCACAGAGTGACTGCCTGCGTTCATCAAAATGGCTCTATGCTCTGGTGAGTTCATATAAGCTTTAATCTGTCGCCTCAAAGCTTCCTCTATTGTTGAAGCCCCCTCTGACGCTCCCACACATGAACAACCAACACCACTACCATGTGTAGCATAACCCATATTAGCCATTTTCTGTGCTCCTTCAAGCGGTTCTCTTACTTCTGGATCTCTATAAGGATCAAACTTACCAGTAGAATCAAATAAATAATCAAAATCATTCTTAGCTGATGGATCTTCATTTATTAAACGAGTCAAACCATCAGCTGTCCACTCAAGTTTACCCAAGCCTTCTTTTGCTCTTTCCGCATTGATGAGGTCAACGAGATTTACACTGCTGAAGCTATCCATACCCCTATAAGAATAAACAGCCTTCCTTGCACCTGTTATCCTGTGACCACCTGAAGTAGACGAACCTTGGACTTTTGCAATAGTCTTAGATTCTGTCTTACCACAAGAATTGCAGGTACGCTGTTTCCTACCCTCTGAAGAAGTTGTAGCTTTCTTGACAGTTTTCCAATCAGACCATCTGTGACCAGTAGCATCTGTATAACTGTCAGTATAACTTGCACCACAAGAACAGGTGTGAACTGTATAACCACCACTTGTACAAGTAGCTTTTATAGTCTTTGATGAATAACTGTGACTATGTGATGGTGTAGAACTTGAACTACTACTTGAGCCACTGCTTGAGCCACCACTTGACGGTTTAGAACTGCTATCGTTACTTGGCACTTTAGAATTACTACTGGAATTTGTTGAAGTATTTGATGATTTTGAGGTTTCAGTTGGTTTACTTGATGAATTTGAGTTTTGAGTTTCTTTTTTGGAATTTTCCACCTTTGAATTTTGAGAATCACTACTTACATTTGAATTTATACTGCTTTCTATATTACTTTTTTCGGAGATTTTGCTTTCTGATGAATTGTCAAAGCTACTCTCTAATGAGGTATTATTAACCGTATTTTCTGATGAATTTTCGATTTGTGCATTAGTTGGAGCAGTTTCTGATGAACTACAAGCCGACACTGCAAGAACCATTGCAATAACTAATGCAATAACCGTTGCAAGCAAAATCGAGGAAAATATAATTTTCTTTTTCATAGCTTATCATTCCTTTTTGGCTACATTTTATTTTATACTTTTATTATAACATATTTATTGGACATTGCAAGTAAAAACTTTATTTTTAATAAAATATTTTTCGCAAATTTTAATTTATATCAATAAACCCACTCTTGCTTTGTAGATATAAATCCACCTATATCAAAAAGTCTTTTGTTTGAAAGTGAAATTAGATTTATACCATAATTCAAAGCAAAGGCTTTTATATCATCATAGTTTTTATGAACCTTTACATCGCCACAAAATGCAAGAATATCATCAGAAAGCTTTCCGCAAGAACCTCCGATAAAGCCATAATTGTAGTCTTCTATTTCAATATATCCACTCTCTATTTTAAGTACATCAATGCTATTTTCAATACAAGCCTTATATATTCCGTTATCTGAGGTTATAACGGCATTTTCTGCAACAACAGCAGTCGAACAGCGAGCATAACCTTGCTTAACTGAAATAATTTTAATAGAATTTTTCTTGCAATATTCCATAAGCTTATCATCAATAGATGATTCACGACATATCATTTTATCTCCTAAAATTACAGCATTAAGTGCTGTACAGCTTGGATACTTGCCAGAAATTATTTTTTTTGAAAGCGAAACATTATAGCCGAGAAAGCTTAATTTATCCGCAAGAACAGCATTATTTTTAGCAACAAGCAAATTATCATTGCACAAATGAATTGTTGAAATATCGGTATGATACTTTTCAACACCACATATTTCAGAAAGCATATCAGATTCTATTATAGAAATTCCGAGCCTTTTAAGCTCATCTATAACAAACTTATATCTACCGGAAACTATAAGCTCCGAAACATTAAATTTCGGAAGATTTGGTTTTTCTACAAAAATTGATTTATTCATTAGACTAACCACCAATCAAAAAAGCTACGGTCTTTGCTTAATTCAAAGCAACCGTAGCTTTTTTATTATAAGTGCATTACACGGTCTTTAATCTCCTGTGTACGACCTTGATTCCAATATTGTGTGCCTATGTATCCACAAGTTCTTCTTGCAACATTCATCTTAGATTGGTCACGGTTGTGACAATGTGGGCATTCCCATACGAGCTTACCGTCCTCATCTGTAACAATCTGAATTTCTCCATCAAAGCCACACACTTGGCAATAATCGCTCTTTGTGTTTAGTTCTGCATACATAATATTATCATAGATGAACTTAATAACATCAAGAACAGCCTCAATATTCTGCTGCATATTAGGAACTTCGATATAGCTTATGGCACCGCCTGTTGAAAGTGCTTGGAACTTTGATTCAAAGCTAAGCTTTGTAAAAGCATCTATATCCTCTGTTACATGAACATGATAGCTATTCGTTATATAGTTTCTGTCTGTTACACCCTCGATAATTCCAAAACGCTTTTGCAAGCACTTTGCAAATCTATATGTTGTGCTTTCGAGAGGTGTTCCATATATACCAAAACCAATATTTGTTTCTTTCTTCCAACGCTCGCAAGCCTCGTTCATATGCTCCATAATTTTTATCGCAAATGGAGTTGCTGACGGGTCTGTGTGAGATTTGCCTGTCATATACTTTACACACTCACAAAGTCCTGCATAACCAAGAGATATTGAAGAATAACCTCCATATAAAAGCTTATCTATCGGTTCTCCCTTTTTCAGACGAGAAATTGCACCATACTGCCATAAAATAGGTGCCGCATCTGAAAGCGTACCTTTTAATCTTTCATGACGGCACATAAGTGCATCATAGCAAAGCTCAAGACGCTTATCGAAAATCTCCCAGAATTTATCAACATCTCCGCCTGATGAAAGTGCTACATCAACGAGGTTGATTGTTACAACGCCTTGATTAAATCTGCCGTAGAACTTATAGTTTCCATTTTCGTCCTTCCAAGGTGAAAGACAGGAACGGCAACCCATAACAGGAAAGCAGTTACCCTCTTTAAGCTCTTTCATCTTCTTTTCGGAAATATAATCAGGAACAAGACGCTTCGCTGTGCATTTTGCAGCAAGCTCTGTGAGGTAATAATATTCTGAACCCTTTTCTATATTATCTTCCTCAAGGACATATATAAGCTTTGGGAATGCAGGTGTAATCCATACGCCCGCTTCATTCTTAACGCCCTCATAACGCTGACGAAGTGTTTCCTCGATAATCATTGCGAGGTCACGCCTTTCAGTAGCATTCTTAGCTTCATTAAGATACATAAATACTGTTACGAAAGGTGCCTGACCATTTGTGGTCATAAGAGTTACAACCTGATATTGGATAATCTGAACACCACGCTTGATTTCTTCACGAAGTCTGCGTTCAACAATATTTGAGATAACTTCCTCATCAAGTTCTCCATGAAGTTCTTCTACTTCTCTGAGAACGTCTTTGCGGATTTTATTTCTTGAAACCTGTACAAATGGTGCAAGATGTGCAAGGCTGATACTCTGACCGCCATACTGACTACTTGCAACCTGAGCTATAATCTGTGTTGCAATATTACAAGCTGTTGAAAAACTATGTGGTTTTTCGATGAGTGTACCAGAAATAACTGTTCCATTCTGAAGCATATCCTCAAGGTTGACAAGGTCGCAGTTGTGCATATGCTGTGCATAATAATCCATATCGTGAAAATGAATTATACCTTCCTCGTGGGCTTTTACAATTTCTTTTGGCAAAAGCAAACGCTTTGAAATATCCTTACTGACCTCACCTGCCATATAGTCACGCTGAACGCTATTGACGGTGGGGTTTTTATTTGAATTTTCTTGCTTAACCTCTTCGTTATTACATTCTATAAGGCTAAGAATCTGATTATCAGTAGTATTTGCCCTTCTTACAAGAGTACGGTTATAACGATACTTAATATATCGTTTAGCAACCTTAAAAGCACCTTGCTCCATAATCTTTTGCTCAACCATATCTTGAATTTCTTCAACACTTGAGGCACGGTTTATAGAGCTGCATTTTTGCTCAACAGATGCAGCTATTCTGACAATCTGTTCACGAGAAAGTTCTTTGGAGGAATCATCTGCATTATTTGCTTTTGTAATTGCTGAAATAATTTTAGTTATATCGAAAACGACCTCTGTACCATTACGCTTAATAATTTTCATTTTAAATACTCCCTTAAAAAATCGCAATAAAAAAGCCTGCTTACAAACAGGCTTTCAGATATAAATCTAAGATATTCCTCTGCCTGTGATACAATATATAGTAGCACAATCAGAGAAAGCTGTCAATATATAGTTTTAACAAATTTTGATAAACCACAAAATGTAGAGTACCTTAATCAAAATGCGAACATAGATAACTATACAACAAATTTCGCTAAATAATTTTACTTCAAAGAAAATTAAAAAATAAATCTTAAATTTAAAACTCTTGATAGAAATAGTTTATTTAACAAATTTATATTTGTAATTATTCAGTCATCGAAATAAAAGCACTCAAGCCTCCACGCTTACCGTTTGTTGCTCTATGTGAAAATAGAAGGTCGCTATTGCATTTTGTGCAAAGGTCACTAACAAGAATATTTTCAGGCAATAAGCCCGCACTAAGCAAAGTTCTGCGGTTTACTTCCTTTAAATCGACAATGTGTTTTCCCCTGCCAAGTGATTTTGTGAAATATGCTGGACGCAAATCTATCATTGAGGCAAATTTCTCATAAACAGGTGTATCCACCTCGTAACAGCAACCACCTATCGCAGGACCTACAACTGCTATAATATCCTCTGGGTCGCAGCCGTATTCCTCTGTCATTCGCTCAACTGTGACCTGCCCCATTCGGCTTGCTGTACCTCTCCAGCCTGCGTGTGAAGTTGCGATAACATGCTTTTTAGGGTCAGCAAAAAGAAGCGGTGTACAGTCCGCATAATGCGTTACAAGCGTAACATTAGGCTCATTAGTCATAAGGCCGTCCACGCTGAGCATATCCTTAGGACGCTCAATTCCTATGCCACAATCCGCAGAAGTAACCTTGCGTACAAAGGTATGGTGGTCCTGTGCAGAGCTTACAAGAGTTGAATAATCTAAGCCTACTGCATCGCACATAAGCTTATAATTCTTTCTGACATTTTCGTCAGAATCTCCTCTGCCGAATGCAAGGTTCATAGAATTAAATTCGTTATCACTAACACCGCCGATGCGTGTAGAAAATGCGTGCTTAACAAAGTCCAATTCAGAAAGATTTGGAAATGTTAAAAAGGCAACTCCGTTCACAAAATTTAAATTTGTATTATTGCTCTTGAATATCACATTCATTCTCCTAATACGATATTTGCAATATTTCGCAAAAAGTGTTATAATAGGTCGATAGATAGACAATAATACGCACTTGGGCGTTTATTTAAGATAAGGAAGATGATATTTATGATTAACCTAAATAATATAAAGCTGCCTTTTCAGAAAAAGCTTTTCGGCAACAATATTGAGCCAAAGTGCGAATATTGCTGTTTCGGTCGAGTTAAAGATGATGGAACTATTCTTTGTTACAGTGGCTCAACACCTCAAGAGGGCGGTTGTAAGAAATTTAAGTATGACCCTCTCAAGCGTGAACCGAATAAGCTCCCTCCGCTTCAGAAATACTCTCCCGAAGACTTTATGTTATAATTAAATTTCGGGCTTAATCCTTGTCTGCATCTGCGAAAACCTCATCAAGATGAGATGTGCAGTGTGGGCAGCGTGTAGCCTTAATATCAATCTCTGTCATACAGAAAGGACAAGTCTTGACGGTAGGCTCAGCCTCCTCAGGCTTGTTTTTCTTTCCGAGTCTTGATAAAGCGTTAAGTCCTTTAACAAGCAAAAAGATAACAAATGCCATAATAATGAAATTGATAACTGCTGTTAAAAACGAACCATACTTCACACTTACGCCGAAAATCTCAACAGACAAATCTGACAAGTCAGTTTTTGCAACCAGTCCTATCAAAGGTGACATAATATCCTTTACAAGTGAATTAACTATTGCTTGAAATGCCGCACCTATGATAACACCGATTGCAAGGTCCATTACACTTCCACGAAGTGCAAATTCTTTAAATTCTTTAAAAAACTTTTTCACAGTATATCATACCTCTGAGTTTATGGGCGAGTAATATTCGCCCTTTATTTTTATACAAATTGGCGGCTAAGGCTGTCTACTGCGTCATCGAAGTCTGCACGAGTTACAAGCACAGAAATTTGTGATTCACTTGTTGTGATAAGCATAATCTGTACATTTGCCTCAGCTAAGGTCTTGAATACCCTTGCAGCGACACCAGGAGCATTCTCCATAGCAACATCAACTATAGAAATAATGCAGTTTCCGCTCGAAACTATTGGCTTTACAGAGCCATCTTTGAGCTTAGATGTATACTCAACAGTTTTGATAAAATCATCGTCCTTGACAGTAAAGGCAAGAACTGAACGGTTACTTTTTTCTGAAAGTGAAATCATATTTACATCTACAGAAAGTTCTGCAATTTTTCCGAATACCTCTCCTATAAACGCCATATCACTCGGTACATTCATAAGTTTAATCAATGTGACATCTTCACAGGTTTTAATAACAGGGTTAAATTTACTCAAAACAAACAGCTCCTTTCAAGTTATAACATTATAAAATTATGATTTAGTTTTGTGCAGAAAGCAAGTCACTCATATCGTACATTCCAGCAGACTGACCGTTCATATATACTGCCGCATTAACTGCTCCAACTGCAAAAACTGACTTTGAACGGGCAGAATGACTTATTGTGAAAAGCTCATCTGTACCTGCAAAAAGTACTTCGTGTTCGCCGACAATATTTCCACCACGAACAGCGTGGATGCCGATTTCACGCTTATCACGCTTTTTTCTGTATGCGTGGCGGTCATAAACATACTGTGCGTCATTTTTTGCGTACTCTGTTATTGCATCAGCTATCATAAGTGCTGTACCACTCGGTGCATCAAGCTTTTGGTTATGATGCTTTTCGATAATCTCTATATCAAAGCTTTCACCAAATACCTTAGCAGCTTTTTTGGAAAGCTCGATTAGAAGATTTATGCCGAGTGACATATTTCCTGAATAGAAAATAGCAATTTTCTTTGAAGCTTCCTTAATTTGTGCAACCTGTTCAGGACTATAACCTGTTGTGCAAATTACAGCAGGCAACTTCTTTTCAATACAATATGCAAGCATATCATCAAGGCAGACAGGATTAGAAAAGTCGATTACTACATCGGCAGCTTCTGATATTTCTGCAAAACCGCTGTATACCGGAAATCCTAAGCCTTCTTTTTTTGCAATATCAACACCTGCAACAATTTCACAATCGGAACGATTATCAACAGCAGCAGCAATAGCTGCTCCCATCTTTCCGCAAGCTCCACAAAGAACTATCTTTGTCATCGTTTACACATCCTTTTATTTAAAAATCATAATTAGCTAACGCACTTCCCAAAAGAAACTTAAAAGTTTCGCTCGAGCCTTTTCTACACCAGCTTTGCTGGTGAAAGCTGCTCGCAGGGTTGAGGGACGGAGTCCCTCATGGGTTTTAAGGGCAACGCCCTTAACATTCTTTACTTCTGAGCGGCGGACTTTGTCCGCCGCTCAATTTTTTGTGTAAGCAACATTAGTCAAAAGGGGCGGACAAAGTCCGCCCCTTAGGGAGCAAGAGATGTTAAGGGCTTCGCCCTTAAAACCCACCAAAGGCTCTGCCGTAGGTGACTACCTTTGGAAACCGCAAGCCTTTAAAAAGGCTTGACCTAAACTTTAAGTATCTTAGAGAAGTACATTAACTTATCGGTAGTTTAGTCCTCCGCATGAATAAACTTCCCAATCCGCATATTGGCAGCGGCGGCTCGCCGCTTAAATAAGGCCGTATTCAACGAGAGTCTTTCTCAATGCCTCGTGATCGCTTTCGCTCATAGCAGTAAGTGGCAAACGACAATCTCCGCAGTTGAAACCGAACATATTCATAGCTTCCTTAATCGGAATAGGGTTGACATCTGAGAAAAGCATATCCATAAGCTTAATGTATTTTTTCTGCATCTCAAATGACTTCTTAAAATCACCTGCAAGTGCAGCAGCTACAAGCTCGTGGCTTTCCTTAGGGCAGATATTTGCAAATACGGAAATAACACCCTTACCACCCATAGCTGTAATTGTGAAAGCCTGACTATCTTCGCCTGAATATACATCAAGATTATCTCCGCAAAGAGCCATTGTGCGTACAAGTGCTGATGTATCGCCGTTAGCTTCCTTTGTAGCCTTGATATTTGGGTGCTTGGAAAGCTCGTAATATGTTTCCGGCTTAATATTACAGCCTGTTCTTGATGGAACATTATAAAGAATAATCGGAATATCAACATTATCTGCAATAGCTGTATAGTGGCGAATAAGTCCTGCCTGAGAGGTCTTATTATAATATGGTGTAACGGAAAGAATAGCGTCTGCACCAACAGTCTGAGCATGCTTTGAAAGCCCTATTGCGTAGTTTGTGTCATTGCTTCCTGCACCTGCAATAACAGGTACACGATGTGCAACCTTCTTAATAGTGTATTCGATAACCTCGCAATGCTCCTCGTTATTGAGAGTTGCGGATTCACCTGTTGTACCACAGGTTATAATTGCATCAGTACCATTTTCGATTTGGAAGTCGATAATTCGTCCAAGCTCGTCAAAGTTTACTGAACCATCGGGATTCATAGGTGTAATAATAGCAACGCCTGAACCCTCAAAAATGTGTTCTGACATAGTATCACCCCGTTTATAAATTTTAGATTTATAGAATTAATCAGTCAAAGTAACCTTCTGCTGCAAGAAGCTCTGCAAGAAGAACTGCACCGCCTGCTGCACCTCTAAGAGTATTATGTGACATACAAACAAACTTGTAAGTATACTGTGTATCCTCTCTGAGTCTGCCAACAGAAATAGCCATACCATTTTCAAGAGTTCTTGCTGATTTAATCTGTGGTTGGTCTGGCTCTCTGAAATAGTGGAGGAATTGCTTTGGAGCACTTGGAAGCTGAAGCTCTTGTGGCTTACCGCTATAAGATTCCCAAGTTTCGATGATTTCCTCAACTGATGGCTTTTGCTCAAGCTCTACAAAAACTGCCGCTGTGTGTCCATCACTTACAGGAACACGGAGGCACTGTGCTGTGATTGCAGGAGTATTAGTTTTAACGATTTCGCCGTTTTCGATTTTACCCCAAATCTTGAGTGGCTCTTGCTCAGACTTTTCTTCCTCGCCACCGATATATGGGATAAGGTTATCTACCATTTCAGGCCAACGCTCGAAAGTTTTTCCTGCACCTGAAATTGCCTGATATGTGCAAGCAAGAACCTTCTTAACACCATACTTGAGAAGTGGGTGTATAGCAGGAACATAGCTCTGAAGTGAGCAGTTAGATTTAACAGCAATAAAGCCCTTCTTTGTTCCAAGACGCTTTCTCTGAGCCTCAATGATTTTAAGATGCTCATCATTGATTTCTGGGATAATCATAGGCACATCAGGTGTAAAACGGTTAGCACTGTTATTAGAAACAACTGGGCACTCTGCCTTCGCATAAGCTTCTTCCAAAGCCTTGATTTCGTCCTTCTTCATATCAACAGCACAGAATACGAAGTCAACCTTAGATGCGACTTCTTCTACATTTGCAGCATCAAGGATAACCATATCTTCCATAGCCTTTGGAATAGGTGTTGTCATAGCCCAACGGTTAGCAACTGCCTCTTTGTATGTTTTTCCAGCTGAACGAGCACTTGCTGCGAGAGCAACAACATTAAACCAAGGGTGGTTCTCAAGAAGTGTGGCAAAACGCTGACCAACCATACCTGTAGCACCAATAATACCTACATTGTACTTTTTCATAATAAAAAACTCCTTTTATATTGCCTGATGGCAAAAAATTTCATTATCCCGAATAAAAGAGCAACAAAAAACCGGTTCACTAAAAACCGGTTCATACTTCTGATATTATTAAGCTGCCTCTATGATATATAAAGATAGCTCTCCACCATAAGTATGATGACAGCCATATGGAGATGTTCCACACAGCCAGCGAAAGGTTTTGCCATAGCCCTACGCTTCGGCGATAATTCTATTCGCAAGGTATCTCAGATTTCGGAACTCTCCTCCTTGCTACACGAATTAACGCACCTCTATCCCGGAATTTAAAAATTCTTACAATTCATAATATATCATTTATACGACTTTGTGTCAACCTTTTTGAAGCAACTTTAGAAAGAAGTTTTTGTTATTATAAAATAGTAAAAATCAAAATTTTATTTTGTACAATATTATTTACAAAACTTCATAAATATGATATACTAAAATAAAAACAATGTATATTTTAGGGGGTTAATATGATTTGCGAATTTTGTGGTGATAATAGTGGCAAATATAATTTGTGTAAAAAATGCTATTACCTTTTTAAAGATGGTAAACTTATCAAATGTGAAAAATGTGGCAAATGGCATAGTCCAAATTCAAGTTGCGAAAGCTCCTCAATTCAAAGTAATGACGCACAACAATCTCAAAAATTCATTTATAATCCTAAACCATCACTAATTACTGAAGCTGAAAAAGGATTTTATAATGTAATTAAAGAGCTTATTCCTGATAACTACTTGCTTTTCCCACAGATAAATCTTGCGGCTGTCATTTCTAAAGATGACGATTCTTCTCATTTTCAAAATGAGCTTTTCAGGAATATAGATTTTCTAATTACAGACTCTGAGTTTAAACCACTTATATTTATTGAAATAAATGATTCTTCTCATAATTCAAATCAGCGTAAAGAGCGTGACCAAAAAGTGCACAATATATGTGAGGAAGCAGGTATTCCAATAATCACTCTTTGGACATCTTATGGTGTAAACAAGGAATATATAAAGAAAAGAATAGATACTACTCTTTCGGAATTACCTATAAAAAGAATTGCTCACAGCAAGCCTACAGAAAACAGTCAAAAAACTCAGAAAAATTCAGGTGGCTGTTATGTTGCAACCTGTGTATATGGCTCATATGATTGCCCACAGGTTTGGACTTTAAGACGATTTAGAGATTTTAAGCTAAGCAAATCTTTTCTTGGAAGATTGTTTATCAAAACATATTATAAAATTAGCCCAAAAATAGTTAAGCTCTTTGGGAAACAAAAATGGTTCAAGGTTTTTTGGAAGAAACGACTGGATAAAATGGTTTTCAGACTACAAAAGGATGGATATGAAAATACACCTTACTATGATAGATAATTACAGCTTTTTCTTAAAAAACGATAGGATTTCTGACCAGATTTCGTCCTGAAAGAAATGCTCATCTGCGTGGTCTGCCCCATCAATCGCAATAAGCTCTACATCATTACCAAATGAATTTAATTTTTCATAAAGTTCCTCACCTTGCGAAAATGGCACTGTATTATCATTTGTACCATGAATAATAAGGCTTGCTGGCAAATTTTCTCTTACAAAATTTACTGGTGATGACTCTAAGGCGGATTTTTTATTTGAAAGTTCTGCTCCAAGCATAAGCTTTTCTGCTGAGACAGTATTTGCATTCATAAACTTA
Organism: Pseudoruminococcus massiliensis; assembly: GCF_900291955.1. Lineage (GTDB taxonomy): Bacteria > Bacillota > Clostridia > Oscillospirales > Acutalibacteraceae > Pseudoruminococcus > Pseudoruminococcus massiliensis. The sequence continues at coordinate 205,479 of NZ_OLMR01000003.1, forward strand.
GCAAGATTTGTCGGCGGATACCACATACAAGCCGCCTTGACCTCACTTGAGCAATCAAGATAAGCTCCGACATCAAGCGATTTATCGTTATCAAACGCTGCCATAGCTGTAAGATAACCACCAGCAGAATCTCCCATTATGCCTATCCTTTCAATATCTATATGATACCTTTCAGAATGTGCTTTTAAATATCTTATACCAGCTTTCACATCTTGAATCTGAGATGGATAAGAAGCTTCATTACTTGTTCTATACTGAACACTCGCAACAACGAAGCCCTCTAAAGCAAGCTTTGAAAGATAAGCCATATGAACAGATTTATCCATAGAAAGCCAACCGCCACCACATATCCATACAATACAAGGATATTTCTTTTCGGTATGTTCTTCTGGAAAAATTATATCAAGCTTTAAATCCATTCTTGCGTGTCCGAACCAGTAATCAATCTGTGCATAACTTAAATTTGTTACAGTAATATATTGGGGTTTTGTCGGATTTATAGAAATAGTTCTTTTCATAAAAATATCCTCCTTATTTCATAGGCTATTTCAATATATAGATTATATCACTAATGTTAGATTATGGTCAATAGTAACTAAGTATATTTATATTATTAGCAATAATTTATCTATTATATCAATTAAATCGACTATAAAAATGCCACAACTCGCTTTAATTTGAGTTGTGGCATTACCATTATTTTATTTATAAAATAAATCCATATTTCTCATAAATAATTTTGAAGGTCTGTGTCCACCATTCATAACTGTTTTATCAGTTTCTACTACATAATCAGCTATTTTTCTGCGAAAATTAGGTTTAACAAGCTCTTTATTTAAAATAATCTCAAAAACCTCTTGTAAATCTGTTAAAGTAAAATAAGTTGGCATTAAATCAAAAGCTGTTCTTAAATCAAATTCTAATTTTTGCCTCAGTTTATTTAGAATACAAGTTAAAATTTTTGAGTGGTCGAACGCTAAAGCATCAGATTTAATTATACTATACTCAATTTCTTTATGATAATTTTTATATAGCCTTTTCTCTTGAATAACAGCAGTAATCTTTTCTTTTCCTTTTAAATTAAGCTCATATGTTGTTATACTTTTTCTGTCATCTTTTGTGCGTTCATAGCCATCACCTACTATGTTGAGTGAAATATCGAACCATTCTGCTTCTTTGGCATCTCCACCAGCGTGAATATTTTCCATAAGTTCCTTATCTTCACTATTGATAAGAGCCATAAAAGCTTGTGAAATTATCCAACCACGAGGGTCTCTACCCTCTTCATCAAATGTTCCGCACATTTCAATATAAGCTTGTTGTGTACCTGTTTCCTCTAATAGCTCACGCCTTGCCGCTTGATTGATAGTTTCTCCCTTTCTCACAAAGCCTCCAGGCAATGCCCATAGATTTTTAAAGGGTTCTTCTCCTCTGCGAATAAGCAATACCTTTAATTTTTTTGAAGGAAGCTTTCTGCAATCTACTATTTCTGTATCAGGAACAACAGTAAAAACTGCTATATCTGTTGCAATAGACGGTCGTTCATAGCTTTCAATATTATATGTCGAAAGAAATTCATTTAAATTACTCATTGCTTATCACCAAACAAAAATTCTTCAAATTCAATTTCTGATGGCAAACGCAAATCTCCTCTCGGACTTACTGAAACTGTACCAACCTTAACACCATCTGGCATACAGTTTCTCTTAAATTGCTGTCTGAAAAATCTTGTATAAAATACATTCTGCCATTTTTTAATTTCCGCATCATCAAATTTATATTCATCACTTTGCTTTACAGCAGTCTGACAAAGCTCGAATATTTCATTTGGCTTCATTCCATAACGCAAAGTGTAATATAAGAAAAAGTCGTGCAAAATATATGAGCCTACTGTATCCTCGGTCTTTTGTGCAATAGTTCCGTCCGCATTAGGAGGAAGCAATTCAGGGCTTACCGGAGTATCTATAATATCCTCTATAACTTCATCTATACCATCAAAGCCATTTCTGCCAAGATGATGTCCGATTTCATCAACAAGCGTTCTGACAAGTGTTTTGGGGATACTTGTATTTACAGCATACATACTCATATGGTCACCATTATAGGTACACCAACCAAGTGCAAGCTCGGATAAATCACCTGTGCCAATGACAAATCCACCCTCTTTATTTGCAACATCCATAAGAACTTGTGTGCGTTCACGAGCCTGGCAGTTTTCATAGGTTATATCGTGTATGCTTTCATCGTGTCCAATATCTTCAAAATGTTGTCTTGTCGCTTTTACTATGGAAATTTCTCTTATATCACAACCAAGCTTCTCCATAAGAGTAATAGAATTACTTTTTGTGCGTTTTGTTGTACCAAAACCTGGCATAGTAATTCCTACAACTGTTTTTGATGGAAGATTAAGATTTCTTACCGCCTGTGCTGCAACGAGCAAAGCAAGCGTTGAATCAAGACCACCCGAAACTCCTATAACCACGCATTTGCTTTTAGTTGCTTCGAGTCTTCTTTGTAAGCCTGCTACCTGCATATTGAAAATAGAAGTACAGCGTTCAAGTCTATTTTTTGATGGAACAAAAGGTGTCATAGAAACCTTTGCAAGAATCTCATTTTTCTGCATAAGTTTCTTATTGCATATGATTTTTACAAAATTTCTTCCATTAAACATTCCTTTACAATCAGCAAATGATTTATTTGCTATTCTGTCATGGCGGATTTTGGTGAGGCTAAAGTCACGAATCAGAATACCGCTCTCGAATGGCTTAATTTCTCCGAGAAGTTTGCCATTTTCATACATAAGATTATGTCCGCTGAAAACTATATCTGAAGTCGATTCGTATATTCCCGCTGAAGCATAGGCATAACCGCAAAGACAGGTTGAGGAAATATTTCCTACAAGATTGCGTCTATATTGTTCTTTACCTATAACTTCGTTAGACGCTGAAAGATTAAGAATAATCTCTGCACCATTTATGGCAAGAATACGGCTTGGTGGAATAGGTGTCCACGCATCTTCGCAAATTTCAATACCGATTTTTACGGATTTACCCTTTTGCCCAAGCTCTATTATAAGATTGTTTCCAAAAGGAACTGTCATATCTCCTATTTCTATATTTTCAAAATCATATTCTCTTGCACTGAACCATCTTTTTTCATAAAATTCACCGTAGTTAGGAAGATATGTCTTTGGAACAACAGCAATTATTTTGCCATTTTGAATAAAAGCTGCACAGTTATACAATTCACCTGAAACTTCTATCGGTGCACCAACAACTAAAGCTGAACCATTCTCTCCAAAACTTTCAGTAAATTTGGTCAAAGCCATAAGACCACTTACTGTGTTATCAAGCAAGTTTCTGTTTTCAAATAAATCTGCACAGGTATAACCTGTCAAAGAAAGCTCTGGCATAAGAATTATGTCTGCTTTATTTGCATATTCCTTATAGATACTCTTTATCTCATCACAGTTTTTTGTTACATTTCCGATATGAACTCTCGGAGAAGCTGTAAGAACTCTAAGCAAATTTTCCATAGTAAAAACCTTTCTATTTAGAATTTATCTCCATACATCAGCTTTCTTATATCCGCAAGAGATTGCTCTCTTACGATTTTTCCGTCCTTGAATACAGTTTCGAGAAGGTTATTTTCTTTTGGAATGTCTTGGCTTGTATAGCCGTCTTTAAAGGTAAGATTTCCATTTTCATCACGATATACAAAACACAATCCTTTTTGGCTCCTTTTGAATCCGCCCTCTTTTGGATTTTTAAAAATAGGAATAGGCTTACCATCAACCTCACAATAAGTTGCTTTAATACAAGAACTGAAAGTATCTCTTGTAAATGGCTTTAAAATCCCATCTTCTTCTATGCACTGCATACTAAAGCTGCCAACTCCAAGCGAAACATTATTGCAGGCAAAACCATTCTCAATGAGAATTTTATAAATTTCTTCGCAACGCTGAACAGTAATGCTATCACCATAAATAGCCTTAACATGAGGGTCTAAAACCTTATATCCCTTAGAATTGATTGTTCCGCCGAAAATATCCCAAAGCTTGAAAGCTGTTTTTGTTACCACCTCAACGCAATCGCCGCTATCGCCTCTCATAAGCATACAACCATTATGCTCAAGAATTTCTTTTTTAAGCTGAGGAAGTACATTATCTATTATATTCCAATAATCATAAGAATCAAGTACCGCAGAGAAACTTGTATTAGGATAAATTTCTGTAAGAAGTCTGCGAAGGAGAGTTATTTCATCTCCATCAACTGCATAATTACTGCACATAACAGAATGTTCTGTGCTTACTGCACCAAATGCAACAGGTTCTTTTTCGCAATCACAGTTATAAATCTGCTCTAAGAACGGAATTACTGGAACTGTTGCAGTATTCAAGAAAGATAAGCACCAACCAGCACTTGATTTAACTGCGGACTGCAAGCTTTCCTGACCTCTGAATGAGAAATCACCAATAGCTCTTGCACGAGAAATATTATCATCTACCGAAATATCATAGTACTTATTGATGATGTCACGATATGTTGCACCAACAGTTGCACTAAGCATAGGGTGCCACATTTCTGCACTTATAAGAGATTCTAACGCCTGTGGAAGCCATGCAAAATCTGGGTGAGTATTACTGATTTCAAACATAGGAACATGCATAGGAACTTTTGTACCCTCTGGTAAAGCTTTGATTTCAATAGGTAAGTATCCGAGCTTATGGAGCTTTAAAATCTTTTTACTGCTGAATGCCTCTTTACCAAGTGTTGCATTCAGTACTCTTTCATATTCTCCTACTACCTCATCAAGTGGCAAAGAGAAAAATTCATTATTGAAATAATCTATAAGATATACCTTTATAAATGCCTGTAAGCCGAACATTACAACCTTATCCCACATCTTTACTCTACTCATACGAGGTGTAAAGTAAGAAACGGATTTTTCAATTTTCTTCGGCAGCATATCCGAATGAACAGCCTTATAAAAATCTATCAGAAGCATTGGGTTAGTGTTTTTCATAACTTTAGTCCTTTCTCAAAATCAAAGGGTTACTATCTCTATTTTCTTATTTTCACAGTTATAAATACTGTCTGTTGTATAAATTTTATTAATAAGCTCGCAATTTATCAATTTGCCATTCAGTATTGATTTTTCACAGTGCGATATAAATAGATAAATCTTCTTTGCACCAAGCTCTGTAAGTTTTTGTGCTGAAAAATAGAATGTTCCACCAAAAGAGCATATATCATCTACAATAAGAACATTATTCCCCTTGATTCTATCAACTTCACCTGAAATAGATAAGCTCTTTATCTGTCCTGTACTCCAATCACGATTTTTAATTCCGAAACAATACGGAAGCGGAATCATTCCACTGTATCTCTTGCTTGCTCCCTCATCAGGATAAAACATAAGTGGATTTTCTGCATTATCTCCTTTGATTTTCTCAATAACCTTATAGATATATTCTTTTGGAGATACAAGCTTTACATTATCAATAAGTGCAAGACTTACATTTGAGTGAGCGTCTAAAACTCTTACTTCACTAAAGCTTAGGCTATTGAGCATCTGTGCAAAGTATTTGAGGGTAAATACATCTTCACCATTCTTTACTCTATCCTGTCTTGCATTTGGAATATACGGCATATCAAGAATTATATTCTTAAAGCCTGATGCCTTAATATTATTTGTAAGAAAATAAAGTGCTACAAGCTCCTCGTTATTTTCGTAATTCCACTTAATTGTAATGCTATCATCATCACAAGCAAGCTCTTTTATATTACTCTTTAAAAGAAGTGTTCCGTCTGGGAAGTGTCCTAACTCGATTTGTTTGCCATTAATCTTAATCATGAATAACCATTCCTTTCCATCATTTAACTGAAATCTGACACATTTTCATTGCATTAAGTGCATTTATATGGCTTTCTGGTGTAACGCCTGCACAACAGTTTTCTAAAACTTCTATCTCAACTTCTGGCAAATTTGCTTTAATAAGCAAAGCGTTGGATATAATGCATATATCTGTACATAATCCAACAAGAGTTACTTTTTCAAGCTCTTTATTATTCTTTAAATATTCTGTAAGTTCAGTTGAGCCAAAGGTTATTTTATCAAAAATCTTAGTTTCAGGTTTTATCAGCTTTTTTAGCCTGCTGTTGATTTGCCAGCCATTTGTTCCCTTGATGCAATGTGGAATAGGAAGTTTTTTACCTTCTTGAGTATCTGCATAATTTTCAAAATGAGTATCACGAGTGAAAACTACTTCGCCTTCAAAGCTTTGAATTACTTGATAAACATTTTCAATTATTGCCTGAGCCTCTTTTGTACCAAGTGCTCCATCAATAAAATCATTCTGCATATCAATTACTACAAGAACATTTTTACTCATAGACCCGCTCCCCTTTATTACTTATTATATATTTTATAATAAGATTATAACTCTATAATTTATAGTTGTCAAGTACTTTTTATTATAAAAATTATAAGTTTCAATTTGTATTTTAATATAAAAAATGCACCAAGCTTATAAAAGCTCAGTGCATCTTAATAACCTTTTAATAAGTTATCTCTTGCTAAAATACTTCTTGAGATTCTCAGGTTCTTTTGTCTGGCAGAAATCATTTGTTGATGCTGTGCCACAAGCCATCTTTGCTGATTTTATAGCAAGAAATTCAACAATCTTCTTAACATTTTTCTTTGCTGACATAAGATTTTCTCCTTTCCTTTAGTATTATTTCAACCAATATAGCCACATCAACAACTATAATAGTAGGTAATACAGCTAATACTGAATCAAAACCAGTTTCATAATATATAAACATAGATAATATAATTTCTATGAAAGTTATTGAAATGGAGATTATCTTAAATTTTAATCTATCGGATTTATCAATCTTTTTATTTTCATTTTCAACAGGTGAGAATATTGCCATAATAATAAATGAAACTACAAATACACCTATATGAATTATAATATTATATTCCATAAGATACTTTATATATAGTTTACTTGTTATAAATACAAGTAAAGCAGATGTAGCAAAAACTGTATTACACCTAATATATGTCTGTGCATGATAGCCACCTGAAAAAAATCTTATCAGCGAAAGTGATACCATAAAAATTATGCTTTCAATAATGCTTTGAAATAATATTCCCATTGTAAGCACCACTATGGTTCCAATTAAAGATGAAATCATAAGCTCAATTCCATATACATAAATGCTCATAGGATATTTACTTTCTTCATCAAACAATGAATTAGCTATATTTTCTGAAATTGTATGTAACATTTTCTCATCACCTAAATTAATTATATACATAATTTAGTTCTTTTTAAAAAGTGATGAAAAATACACTTTTAAGGTTGATTTTGTACAAAACTGTCGATATTTTAAAAAAAGGAGCTGTGAAAAAACAGCCCCCATGATGGGCTCTCGACCCTGTGAGCATTTTTCAAAGGCTTGAACGAAGCTTTTAAGTTTCTAAGATAAGCCATTAGATAAAACTACATATTTAGACAAATTTTTCTTATTTAATTTGTTTTGTATATTGAAAATCTTGTTAAATTATGATATATTAAATTATATAAATATTGCAACATAATCACATTATTAAATAATTTAGAGGTGTTATATTATGAAAAAGAAAATACTTGCAATTATTTTTTCTGCTCTTGTTGCGCTATCAATACCTTCAGCTTTAGTCGGTGCATACTATAATCTTCCACTAGATGTCGGCAACTTCAATGATTATGGCGGTGGTGGCGATTGGGGTGGTACCACTGATTATGGTGGTACTACTGATTATGGTGGTACTACTGATTATGGTGGTACTACATACTCAAGCAGTAGTGTTTCAGATGACCCAGAGGGTCTCATCATTGCTGCAGTTATTTTTATTGGTATTATAGTAATATCTATCATTTCTAATAATCGTTCTAAAAACAAAAGCAACAATGAGAATACTTCTTACAGTTCTTATGAAACACCTGCTCAATATATGCCTGCTGATTGCACAAACAAAATTACTGAATTTATCAAGCAAAGTGATATAGATTTCAATACAGAAAAGTTTATTGCATGGAGCAAAAACATCTTTATTACGCTACAAACTGCCTGGAGCGAGCGTGACTGGGAAAAAATCCGTACTATCGAAAAAGAAGAGCTTTTTGAACAGCATAACGCTCAACTGCAGGAATATATTCGCCTTGGCAGAATAAATTGCATTGAAAGAATAAATGTTAACCAGGCATTCTTACATAAGTATGTTCGTGACGAGAATTTCGAGCATTTAACTGTTTGTATGAAGGTCAGAATGGTTGACTATATCATTGATGAAAAATCAGGTAAGCTTCTTAAGGGTAGCAAGGACAAGGATGTATATATGACATATCTCCTTACATTTACAAGACGCAAGGGTATTAAAACTACACTTATCAATGGTGTTATCTCTAATTCTTGTCCACATTGTGGTGCCCCTGTTGATTCTGCAAGTGCTGGCAGATGTGAATATTGTGGCAGCATTGTTCATTCTGGCGAATATAACTGGGTTCTCTCTGATATGCAGGCAGTTAAACCAGGCTTCAAGAATGATAACCGTGGTGTAATTCTTTTAGATAACAATAATACTCAAAACTGATTGGAGTAAATTTAATTAAAATGAAAAAGAAAATCCTTGCAATTATACTTTCATCAATAATAGCACTTTCACTTCCTACGGCAATGATTGCTGAAGCATACGATATTCTGCCTGTTGATGTAGGTAATTATCACAGATATAATAACAAGAAAAAAAGTTCCTCATCAAGAAGCAGGTCAAGGTCATCTTCGAGAAGTAGTTCAAGGAGTAGATCAAGTTCGTCTTCAAAAAACAGTAAACCCGATTCGTCTTCAAGCAGAAGCTACAGCAATTATTCTGGCAGTGTTTCAAAAAGCTCAAAATCTTCTATTGACCTTTCTAATCCAGAAGATATTGTAATAACTGTTGGAGCAATAATATTTATTATAGTTTTGATTTTGTTTTTTACTAAAACATGCACAGGCAAGAAGAAAAGGTCAGAAAATAACTCCAATAGAATTATTCCATACGATTTCACACCTCAAATCGCAGGATTTATTCAGCAGAATGATACAAACTTTAATGCTGGGCAATTCCTTGAGTGGAGCAAAAATATCTTCGTCACTCTACAAACAGCTTGGACTCAGCGTGATTGGGAAAAGATTCGTACTCTTGAGAAAGAGGAACTTTTTGAACAGCATAACACACAGCTACAAGAATATATCCGCCTTGGCAGGATAAATGTTATAGAGAATATCAATGTTTCAAACGCTTATCTTCATAAGCTTGTAATTGATGATAATTACGAACACTTAACAGTAAGTATGTTTGTAACTATGAATGACTATATCATTGATGAAAAATCTGGCAAGGTTCTTATGGGCAATAAGAAGGAAGTCTTTGATACTATCTATCAGCTTACATTTATAAGAAGAAAGGGTATCAAAACTGCTTTTGTCAATGGTGCTATTGCAAATGTCTGCCCACATTGTGGTGCGGCTGTTAATTCCGCAAGTGCTGGCAGATGTGAATACTGCGGAAGTATCATTCACACAGGCGAATTCAACTGGGTTCTCTCTGATATGGAAGGTGTTGAAGATGGCTTCTACAACGATAATCGTGGCATAATCATATTGAATAATAATCAGAATTGATAGGAGAAAATCCGAATTAAAATGAAAAAGAAAATTCTTGCGGTTGTTCTTTCGGCGATATTAGCACTTTCATTTCCTACGGCAATGGTTGCTGAGGCATATTACAATCTTCCACTTGATGTTGGTAACCACCACAGCCATAGTGGCGGTTCTCGTTCTCGTTCTCGTTCAAGTGGTTCTCGTTCAAGTGGTTCAGGTTCGGGAGTTAATGACCCTATCACGGCAGGTATTTTTATTGTAATAATTGCGGGTGTATTCATCTATGGTATGTGCAAGAAAACTTATCATAAGACTTTTTCTAAAAATAATATGCCTTATAATGCTAACCAACAAATTACAGAATTTATGAGAGTAAATGACCCAAATTTCATTACCGAAGGCTTTCTTGGCTGGAGTAAGGAAATTTTCATTACACTTCAAACCGCCTGGGCTCAGCGTGATTGGGAAAAGATTCGTACCCTTGAGAAAGAAGAACTTTTTGAACAGCATAACACACAGCTACAAGAATATATCCGCCTTGGCAGGATAAATGTTATAGACGAAATCAAAGTTTTAGATGCCTACTTACATAAGCTTGTAATCGATGAAAACTTTGAGAATCTTATAGTAAGTCTAAGGGCAACTATGCTTGACTATATAATTGACGAAAAAACAAAAAAAGCCATTATGGGCAATAAAAAATCTTATTTTGATACTATCTATATGTTGACATTCACAAGACGAAAAGGCGTTAAAACAAATATAGTTAATGGTTTTGTCGCAAATATCTGTCCTCACTGCGGTGCTACTGTAAATTCTGCAAGTTCGGGTAAATGTGAATATTGCGGAAGTATTATTCATACAGATGAATTTAACTGGGTTCTCTCAAATCTTGAATCTGTTGATGTAAATTTTGTAAATGACAACCGTGGCATAGTTTTCCTTGATGGTACAAATCAATATTAATTTTAGGTGTAAAAGGTGTAAAAAATGAAAAAAATACAAAAGAAAATTCTTGCAGTTATTCTTTCGGCGATAGTGGCGTTCTCTATGCCTACGGCATTAGCTGTTGACGCTTACTATAATCTTCCTCTCGATACTGGCAACCATCATCGTTACAGTGGTGGTTCTCGCTCCCGTTCTCGTTCTCGCTCTAACTCTCGTTCCCGCTCTCGTTCTTATTCATCATCTGGTAGAAGTAGTTCATCATCAGGTTCTTCTGAAATTGACCAAAAAACAGCTATAATCTTGGTAATAGCATTTTTAGTTATATTCGTTTCAGTATTTGGTCTTATAATTTGGTGTGTAAAACAACCAGATAAAAAATCTAAAAAATATAAGAACATTCCTCCTATGTTTCCTTATAATGCTACTGAGCAAATTACTGAGTTTATTAAGCAAAATGATGAGAATTTCGACACAGAACAATTCTTGTTATGGGCTAAGAACATCTTTATTACTATTCAGACCGCTTGGGCTCAGCGTGATTGGGAGAAAATCCGTACTATCGAAAAGGAAGAACTTTTTGAACAGCATAACACACAGCTACAAGAATATATTCGCCTTGGCAGAATAAATATTATGGAAAATATCAATGTCATAGACGCCTACTTGCATAAACTTGTCATAGATGAGAACTTTGAAAATCTCACAGTAAGCCTGAGAGCAACTATGAATGACTATATTATAAATGAGAAAAATGGCAAGGTTCTTATGGGCAATAAAAATGAAGTTTTTGATACTATCTATCAGATGACCTTCACAAGACGCAAAGGTATAAAAACTAATCTTATAAATGGTCTTATTGTTAATGTTTGCCCACATTGCGGTGCTACTGTTGAATCTGCAAGTGCAGGAGTATGCCAATATTGCGGAAGCGTTGTTCATTCTGGAGAGTTCAACTGGGTTCTCTCAAATCTTGAATCTGTTGACGAGCATTTCGTTGATGAGATGAGAGGAATAATCTTTAGTAATAATTAAAATTAATAGAGGTATATAAAATTGAAAAAGAATATTTTTGCCATTATCCTTTCTATGATATTAATATTTTCGCTTCCTATAACAATAGCTGTTAAAGCATATGAACTTCCTGCCTATGTAAGTAATAGCTATGAAAATTATAATCAATCTACTGCTGATTATAATTTGTCCCAAGTTCGACGCTCTCGTTCTCGTTCTCACTCTCGCTATCGTTCACATTCAGCAAGCAGTAATTCAATCGATTTAGCAATATATTGTATAGCTGGACTCATAGTACTCGCTTTTACATTTATAACTTTTAAAATAAATAAGAAAAAATCGACAAAGGTTTATAAAAATATTCCACCTATATTTCCACATAATGCTAATATGCAAATCGCCAAATATATATACAAAAAAGATGAGAATTTCAATTTAGAAAAATTTCTTAATTGGGTCAAAAATATCTTCTTAACCCTTGAAAACGCTTTTTCACAGAGAGATTGGCAGAAAATTTTTACATTTGAATCAAAAGAACTTTTTGAGGAGCATAATGCTCAGATACAAGAGCTTATTAGCCTTGGTAGAGTAAATATTAAAGATAATATCAATATTATAGATGCTTATCTTCATAAATTAGTTATAGATGAAAACTCTGAAAATCTCACTGTAAGCATTAGAGCAACTATGAATAATTATATTGTAGATGAAGCATCTGGCAGCATTATTACTGGAAAAAAAGAAGAAGTTTTTGATACCATTTATCAGATGACCTTCGTTAGAACTAATGGTATCAAAACCACAATTATAAACGGTGAAAGTATCACTAAAATCGAAAAATCCGACTGGACTCTCACAAAATTTGAACCTGTTGATAATAATTTCGTTGATGATATTAGCGGTATAGTCTTTAATAACAATAATAAATTCTAAATCAGAGGTTAGTACATGAAAAGAAAAATTCTATTGACACTTCTCACTATTATTTGTTGTTTGGGAATATTTAGTCTTAGTGCTTATGCCTCGAACTATGAAATAACTGACATGACAAGATATGTTGTTCATAGTTCGTCATCAGATGACCCATCAGGCGTTTGGACTTTATTGATTGTATTTATTGTCGTTGGTGGATATTACTTCATAAAATATCAGTACCAAAAAACCAAAGATGATAATGCTGGTGAGAGATTTATTCGCGAAAGAGATAAGCAAATGGCTCAGATAAATTCTAACAACTTTGGTGAACCAAAGAATTTAACTGAGCAAATCTCTAATGAGATTCGCAAAAATGATGAAAATTTCAGCGGAGATAGATTTATATGGTTTGCGGAAAACTATTTCATAGCATATAAAGATGCTTTTGGAGAAAGAAATCTTAAACTTATAGAAGACCTTACCACAGAAGATATATTCTTTGATGATAAAAAAATAATTGAAGACGATATTGAAAAGGGCATTGCTCATATATGCAACAGAATAAACTTTCAAACAGATTATATCTATCGCTATGAATATAATGATAAATTTGAATATGCAAGCCTTTACATAAAAGCTAAAGCTGTTGAATATATAGAAGATATTGCAACAGGAGATTCTATTCACGGCAATAAAAATATGGATAACTTTATTATTTATAGTATGACACTAAGGCGTAAACTTGGAGAAAAAAGTTTTATAGGTAAAGGTGTTTCAAGTTGCCAGTGTCCGAACTGTGGCTCTAATATTGACGCAGTTATTGCTGGAAAATGTAGATTCTGCGGTCAAACTGTCAAAACAACAAATTCAAGCTGGAGAATTTCAGCTCTAAGAAAAACTCAAATTGGAACAGACCTCGGTATGTCTGGAATATTTAGAATAACTTAAAGGGAGTACTTGTAAATGGGGCTTTTTGATAAAGATGACTATGATGATGTAAACCTTGAATCTCTCGATGGTCTTGCTTATGACGAATTAAATCAAAAACTACACGAATATAATAAGGCAATGGCTAATGAAGATAAAGACATAATCGAAGCAAAAAAAGAAAAGAAAAAAAAATCAAGCTATATTTTTTCTATAATTTTTACTATATTTATTATCTTAGATATAGCATTTTATTTTTATATTAGTATAAACTATGAAGAGCTTTATTTTAAATATTATCATTCTTATCCAACAAACAAAAGCAATGGTGATATTCTTAATCTTGGTTTTGCTATACTTATGCCAGCTATTCCATATATAGCAGCACTGATTATAATAGGAATAATTGTAATTATGATTTTTTATGCTATTAAAGCAAAGAAAAATCCTAAGAGTATGGACGATTATCTTAAAATCAATGAGATAGAAGACGAAAACCTTATCAATGATGGATTTACCCCTCAACGCTTTCACCCAGAATCTTTTGCTAATCCTAACCAAAAGCCTTCCCCCTATATAGCTCCAAACAACTATACAAGCGAAATTATGGTGTTTTTGCAAAGCACTGACCCGACCTTTAATTCTCTTGAGTTTATAGAATGGAGCAAAAAGTGCTTCAGAATATTTTGGGATTCTTGGACAGTAGGCAATATTGAAGCATCAAGAATATTTCTTGGCGATGATTTATACGAAAAAATGCGTTCTCTGCTTGAAGATAACACAAAAAGAAATCGCAAAGATATTTATAAGATTTTTTCGCTTTTAGGTTGTTTTCTAAATAAATATGAGCGAGAATCTGGCTTTGAATATCTTACAGTATACCTTACATCAATTCATAGGCATTATGTTCTTGATTCGCGCAGAAACTCTAATATCCCTATCGAAGGAAGTTTTTCCGAGGATTTGAAAACTGTATATCAGCTTAAATTTATGAGAAGATTTACGATTGACCAGAAAACTAATATTAAAAATGGTACACAAATTGTTATTTGTCCAAACTGTGGTGCAGAAGTAACTGCTCTTAATACTGGACGCTGTGAATTTTGTGGAAGCGTAGTCAAAGTCAGCGAATTTTCTTGGGTATTATCAGACATTGATGAATATCTGAGAAACAAAACTCTTGTTGATAATCGTGGAGTAATAATTCATAATATAAATTTCTAATAATAAAGCAGCACTCTAAAAGGAGATACTATAATAATTGAAATATAACATATTTGATTATGATGATTTGCCAGAATCAATACAAAGTCTTGCATTTGATGAACTAAACGAAAGATTTAAAGAATATGAAGACTCTATATCAAAAGACCAAGATGAAATAATTGAGGAAAAGAAGAAAAAAGATAAACAAGAAATTATTTTCTTTCTTATCAAATTTATTTTATTAATAATATCAATAGCACTTGCACCAATTATTGTATCTTCCATAATTTCATTTAATATTGCATATATAGTAGTTTTTACTTTGCTTTGCATAGTTGGTATTATGATTTATTATCTTATTAAAGCAAGAAAAAAGCCTAAAACGATAGATGACTATCTTAAAATCAACGAAGTTAAGGATAAAAATATTATTCGTGACGGTTTCACCCCGCAAAAGTTTCATCCAGAATCTTTTGCAGACCCAAATCAAAAGCCTTCCCCATATATTATTCCAAATAACTATACAAGCGAAATTATGGTTTTTCTACAATACACAGACCCGGCCTTTAATTCTATTGAGTTTATAGAATGGAGCAAAAAGTGCTTTAGAATATTCTGGGATTCTTGGACAATAGGCAATATTGAAGCATCAAGAATATTTCTTGGTGATGATTTATACGAAAAAATGCGTTCCTTGCTCGAAGACAATTTCGAAAAAAATCGTAAGGATATTTATAATATCAGCTCACTTGTAGGTTGTTTTATCAACAAATATGAGCGAGAATCTGGTTTTGAATATATCACTGTATACCTTATGTCAATCCATAGACATTATGTTCTTGATTCCCGCAAAAATTCCAATATCCCTATTGAGGGAAGCTTTTCTGAAAACTTAAAGACTATATATCAGCTTAAATTTATGAGAAGATTTACAGTTGACCAAAAAACTAATATCCAAAACGGTATACAAACCGTCATTTGCCCGAACTGTGGTGCAAAAGTAACTGTTCTCAATACTGGACATTGTGAATTTTGCGGAAGCATAATCAAAGTAAGTGAATTTTCTTGGGTACTATCAGATATTGATGAATATCATAAAAATTCAAGTCTTGTAGATAATCGTGGAGTAATAATCCATAACGCAAAATTCTAATATAACATAAAAAAAGCCATAACTCATAGTTGAGCTATGGCTTTCTGTCTATAAGATAATTATACTAATGATAGAGCTAATTTTATCATATCATTAAATGAGGTTTGTCGTTCCTCAGAAGATGCACTCTCGCCTGTTAAAGGACAATCAGATATTGTACATATGCAAAGAGCATTTTTACCTGCTCGCATAGCATTAAAATAAAGTGCTGCACTTTCCATTTCTGTTGCTAAAATACCGAGTTTTTGCCACTGTTTTAATGTGTCAGGGTCATCATAATAGAAATTATCTGTTGAAAGTATTGTACCGACATACACTGGCATATTTATTTCTTTTGCCTTGTTATATGCAGAATCAAGCAAGTCAAAATCCGCTGTTGGAACCGCTGTGCCTGGTAACTTATATTGTTCCGCATAATTTGAATTATAGCAAGATGCCATTGCAAGAACTACATCTCTGATATGAAGCTTATCACTTATCGCACCAGCTGTACCTGTACGAATTATATTCTTAACACCATAGAAATTATAAAGTTCATAAGAATAAATTCCCATTGAGGGCATACCCATACCACTTGCCATAACTGAAACCTTCTTACCCTGATACTCTCCTGTATAAGCATACATCCCTCTTACAGAATTTATAAGCTTTGCATTTATAAGAAAATTTTCAGATATATGCCTGGCTCTTAGAGGGTCACCAGGCATAATAACTGTTTCGGCGAAATCTCCATATTTTGCCTCGATATGTGGTGTAGGTGTAAACTTACTTTCATTCATATTAATTCCACCTTTCAACTTAGTTTACCAACAGCTAATAAGCACTTTTGCACAAAAGACTGTCAGAACTTCAAGAATAAAAATTATTGGTATGCCAAGCATAAATTTAAGTTTTTTGGTCTTGTGGTGAATTATACGCATAGTTATATACATTACAACACAACCACTCATCGCAGCTAATAGCAACAAGGTGCTTTCAGGCACTCTCCATTTATGCTTTATAGCACTTCTCTTATCGTGAATTGTCGCATAAATCGCTATAATATTTATAACCACAAGATATGCAATTAAAATCCACTCCACTTTTTCACGCCCTTTAGAATTATTTACTTAAAATTATTATATAATTATAATAAATAAAAATCAAGGTGTGTGACAAATGAAAAAAAATCCTATGAATCTCATTCCTGCTTTTATTTCCGTATTTTTTATGATTTCTGCGGTGATACTTTCTATGATTTTTCCCTCATCAAAACCTTCAAAATACGAAACAAGCAAAACTAATATTTCCACCCCAAAAACTACTGTTAAAGCCATAGAAACAGCTGTAATCAAAGAAAATACCGATGAGGAAATGCGTGCCGTATGGATTCCATATATGTCACTAAATATGAGTGGTACAGACCGCAGCGAAAAAGCCTTTCAAAAGCGAATAGACGATATTCTCGAAAATTGCACAAAAAATAAACTCAATACAATTATAATTCATATCCGACCAAACGGCGATTCACTATATCCCTCAAAATATTTTCCGTGGTCAGATATTATCAGTGGTACACAAGGCAAAAATCCAAGCTATAACCCTCTTAAATATATTATTATTTCCTCGCACAAAAAGAATATAAAGGTTCATGCGTGGATAAATCCACTAAGAATACGCTTTTCCCAAACACCCTCTGCCCTATCTTCAGATAATCCCTATACCATTTGGCAAAATGATGAGAACGAGGAAAACAACCGTTATACTTTTCAAAGTGGAAAAAATATATACTATAATCCTGCATATAGCGAAGTAAGAGAGTTAATTATAAATGGTGTTCGTGAGATTATAGAAAATTACGAAGTAGACGGCATACACTTTGACGATTATTTCTACCCTGAAGACGATATGAAATGTGATGAAGTTGATTATAAAAAATATCTCTCAACAGTTGATGAAAATTATTCCCCACTCACACATACAGAATGGCGTAAGGCTAATATTAATGCACTAATTTCAGGAGTATATACAGCTATTCACGAAATAAAAGATAATGTTGTATTTGGCATTTCTCCACAATGCAATACCGAAAATGATGAAAAGATTTCTGCTGATATAAAATCCTGGGGAAGCATTGCAGGTTTTGTAGATTATATTTGTCCACAAATTTATGTTAGCAATACACACCCATATTTGCCTTTTAAAAAATCTGCTGATGAATGGCGAAAGATAATTAACAATAAAAGCGTAAAATTTTATATCGGTTTGGCTGTATATAAGGCTGGTTCAGATAGTGACGGCGGAACTTGGCTTGAATCTGACGAAATTCTGAAAAATCAAATTCTCTATGGTAGAAGTATAAATTGTGATGGTTTTATGCTCTATTCATATGAATATCTCTCCATTGACCAATCATCAAATGAGGTTAAAAATGCTATTGCAATGTTCAATAATTAAATAAAATTCACTAAAACTCATAACATAAATTATTAAAAAAAGGGGCTGTGAAAAAAACAGCCCCTTGACCTAAACTTTAAGTGTCTTAGGATAGTTTGTTAGCTAAGCGGTAGTCCATTAGAAAATTTCCCAACCGCGTCAACCGTCTTCTCACTCGCTACGAGCGAGACTTGTCGAGCGATTCCGCGTCTTGACGGCGGAAGCACTCCGCCTCAAGCGAAATTTTTAATTGTCTTTAGGAAAGTTGGTTAGCTTTTATTATACTAATTCATAATCTATTGTGCCAAGTGCTACTGTTGCAGCAGTAACCTTTATTCTTACACTATCACCGATAGAATAGCTTATTCCAGAACGCTTATCGATTGTAGTTGTTGTGCCATTATATTCAAAAAACGCATTTTCAAGTCTTGAAAGGTTTACAAAGCCCTCTATTCCACAAGGAATTGATACGAATATTCCCTTTGCAGTTACGCCCTCAACTACGCCATCATAACATTCGCCGATATGTGCTGTCATATATTCTGCCGCATAACACTTTTCTGTATCACGCTCACCATTTACAGCTCTTACTTCTCTTTCTGATGACTGCTTTGCAGATTCCTCTGCGAAATCTTCATATTTTCTCTTGATTTCTTCAATAGACATTCCGCCTACAAGTGCTGAAAGAATACGGTGAATTGATGTATCAGGATAACGCCTTATCGGAGATGTAAAGTGGCAATAATCTGCAAGTGACAAACCAAAGTGTCCGATTGGCTTATCGTCATACTGTGCCTTTGCCATCGTACGAAGAACCTGCATAGACATAAGCTTTTCGTATCTTGTACCCTTTGCTGCTGAAAGCAATTCTGCTAAATCACGCTGTGTAAGTCCTGGCTTTATCTTATTAACTCTGAAACCACAAGCCTGTGCTAAATCTGCAAGTGCTGCGATTCTCTCTGCCTCAGGCTTTGCGTGAATACGATAAACAAACGGTATATTCTTTTCCTTAGCAAGTTTACCAGCCGCCTGATTTGCCATAATCATAAACTGCTCTATCATTTCTTCTGATTTGCCACGAGTTCTTGTAGAAACATCTATACATACGCCTGCTTCATTTAGAACAAATTTAAGTTCAGTTGTTTCAATTTCAAGCTCGCCACGCTCTTTAGCATTTTGCTTGAGAACTGCAAAAAGCTCTTCTCCGTCTTTGAGAGTTTGTTCAACTGGAGAATATTTTTTTATAAGTTCATCATCAGCAGTTCCTGCAAGAATCTCATTAACTTCGGAATAAACTCCTCTTACCTTGGAATTGATAATGCTCTTGCAAAATTCAAAATCGCAAAGATTTCCTTTCTGGTCTATGTTCATAATAGCAGAAAAAGTCAATTTATCTGTTCCGCTATTAAGTGAACAACAGCCATTTGAAAGCTCCTCTGGAAGCATTGGAATAACTCTATCTGCAAAATATACGGAAGTTCCACGCTCAAAAGCTTCCTTATCAAGCTCACTACCTTCTCGGACATAATGCGAAACATCGGCGATATGTACGCCGAGTGTCCAGCCATTTTCGGTTTTCTTTACGGAAATTGCATCATCAAGGTCTTTTGCATCTGCACTATCAATAGTGAGAATTGCCTCATCACGCAAATCTCTGCGTTTTGCGATTTCTTCTGCTGTGATAGGCTCTTCTGAAACTCTCTTTGCCTCTGCACGAAGTCCCTTTGAAAATTCGCTTGGAATACCATACCTATCTATAATTGCATCGGCACATATCTTTGCACTGTTTGCCTTGCCATAAATGCTCAAAACTCGGCAATAAAGCTTTCTTTCGTGCTGGTCATACATAAGAGCCGCACGAACCTTATCCCCATCACGGGACCTGAGTTCTCCGCCCCTTACAATCGGAATACTATATCCGAATCCGCCATCTGCAATAACAGAAAGCTTACTTTTATATCTCTCGACCATACCTGTTATAAGTCTGTCGCCTTTTTTGACTATACGAAAAACTCCTCCTGAAGGACCTTTTTCCTCTTGGCGAATATCTTGCAAAAGGACAACATCTCCTGGGATAGCGTCCTTCATCTTCTCGCAAGGAATGAATATATCAGGTGAACCGTCTGCTGGTCTTGCAAATGAAAAATATCTTGAGCTTCTGAGAATTGTAGCCTTTACATATCCCATTGCTTCACTCAGCACAACATTTTTATTCTTTATAAGGATAATATCGCCGTCCTCCTGAAGTTCAGAAATAGCGAGGTTATAGCTTGCCTTATCTGATATATTTGAAAGCTTGAAAAGCTCATCACGAGAAATCTCTCTGTTTTCTCTTTGGAGGGTTGTAATAACAATATCCTTCGTCTTTAGTTTCATAGAATCTCCTTTGATATTTTAAATCACTTTGTCATAAATAAAATTCCTAATGTATTAGGACCGCAATGAGATGAAATAGTACAGCCCGCTCTTGAAATAAGAATTTCATTAAATACATTCTTACTTTTGAGATAATCATAAACAAGCTTTAAACGCTCATCAGATATACCTGAATGTGTTATAAAAACTCTTTTGGGATTGATATTATCAAATTCCGCGAGCTTATCATCAATATACTGTGGCAAAACCTTTTCGAGCTTACCTCTATACTTTTTGCCAACCGTCATAGAACCATCCTTATTATTTACAATGATACTTGGCTTTAGGCTGAGTAGATTTGCACCAAGCATTGCAATAGTTGAACATCTTCCGCCTGCACGAAGATAATCAAGCCTATCAACAACAAAGCTTCCATAGGTTTTCGAAGTTAATGCACGAATATTTTCTGCAATTTCTTTTCCTGACATTCCCTTCTCAGCCATTTCAGCGGCTTCAAGAACGAGAAGTCCTGACGCACCTGAAAGATTGCAGGAATCGACCGGATAAACATTGCCAAGCTGTTCTGCGGCAATGCAACAATTTTTATATGACGCAGAAAGTGCTGAACCCAAGTTTATATGAACTATCTCATAGCCTTGCTCTACAAGTGGTAAAAATCCATCAATATACTCCTGAACATTGACAGCTGAAGTTTTTGGAAGTGTTCCTGAAGCCTTAAAATGCTTATAAATTTCATCAGGTGTTATATTTACACCGTCGTCATAGCTTGTTCTGCCAAGAATAATATGGAGCGGATATGTTGAAATATTATATTTCTTTTTAAGCTCTGCTGGCAAATCGCAAGTGCTGTCTGCCGTTATCAATACATTTCTTTCCATAGAGGTCACCCTTTCTTAACTGTATCATTATACTGCATCTGACGAATATCCCTACCAATAAATTTAAGTCTGAGCATCTCGCCTATTATTCTTGAAACCAATCTCTGATGATAGGATTTTTCAAGTTCCTTGAGTGTAAGGTTTGTACTTATTATTATTGGCTTTTTCAGCAGCATTCTTGTATTTATTATATTATAAATTTTTGACAATGTAAATTGTGTTAGAAATTCTGTTCCAAGGTCATCTATAATCAAGAGGTCACATTCCTTGAGAAGATTTTCTGTTGCATCAGTAGATTTATCATCGTTGAATCTCTCGCTCTCAAGTTTTGAGAGAATATCAGGTGCAGAAGCATATACTACACCATAGCCGTTGTTTATAACTTCCTTTGCTATTGCAAGTGAAAGGTGAGTTTTTCCAAGTCCTGAACCACCCTGAAATAAAATACTTCTTGATTGTGGTGTGAAATTAACTGCATAGCTTTCGCAAAAATTAAGAATTTTTTCCATTCTTGTATATGGTGAAATCATCTTTTCACCCTCACGAATAGGCTCTCGGCTATAATAATCGAGTGAAAATGTCTTGAAATCCGAAAGTGAGAGCGGAGAAACACTATTTAGTTTATCGTAAGCCTTTTCACGCAAAAGCTTTTTTAAGCACAAACACATTTTCCCGTCAATATATCCCTTATCGCTACATTCTTTGCAGCTATAATGTACATCAAGATAGTCTGACTGATAACCATTTTTTTCTAAAATTGTTTTAAGCTCCATTTGTAGGGCAAGATTTTGTGTTTTAAGCTTTTCGAGCATTTCTCTTACACTTATTCTATCGGCAAATACTGCACGAGCAGCCATTGTACTTGTTTTTGCAAGGCTTTCTTCTATCTCTTGTACCCTTGGCAACTTTTTAATAAGCTCTGAATGCTTTATCATTGCATCATATTCTGCTTTATTTCTTCTCGCTTTTAGTTCCTCAAAAGCGTCATCATATATATCCTTGGAATATCCCATTGTTTATATCACCTTATTCATCAAAAATGCTTGAATTTTCATATGCTTCCAAATCATAGGTTGCTTCTGATTCACTTGAGAATTTAGCTCTTTTTGGCTTTTTCTCTGCCTTAGCCTGTTCTATGGTTGTAATATGGGCCTTATGCCAGCGTTCAAGTATGGATTCAACATAATTAGGAATATACTTGCCCTTAGCATCAACACATCTCTCATATGCTTCACGAATCATATCTGCCGTGAAGTGCCATTCGTTTACCCACCTCTCAGCTTGTTTGAGTTCCTTATCTGTCGGGGAATGTTCCTCAAGACCGATTGTTTGAACTATAAGCCTAAAGGCAGTTCTGCTATTTGTCATACGCATAATTTCCTTTTCGGCTCTGTCAACCGTTGTTATCTCATTATCTCCCCAACTTTCGGCAACCTTTTCTATGTATTTCATATTAGTTTTGCCCATATCCTGAAGATACTGCAAAAGCATTATTATAACTTCAACAGGAAGTCCGTAATATTCATTCAGCATAAGCAAGGTGCATTTATCAGCATTGCTTGTCATTCTGCCAAGAATATTATCTGCCTCTTGCATAAGAAATGCGATTGACGGGTCAGCAACCATTCTTTCTGCGAGGTGTGCTGAATCGGGCTTTTGCGGTCTGGAGAGTGGTTTTTTAGGCTCACTTTGCTTTTTTTCAATCGGCTGTTCGACAGGCGTTATTTCTGCTTTTAAAGTTTCAGACTTAGGTTCTATTTTAGCAGTAAAAGTAGGTTTTTCTGTAAGCTTAAAGCCAAATGGTACAGAAGTTTCATTTACAGAAGGAGCTATTGAACCACTTTCTTTATCTATGGTTATAATGCCTGTTGCTATCCAATATTGCATACTGTCACGGGCATCAGCTGGGCTCATTGAAAGTGCTGACGCCATATCTTCATCGCAGAAATTTTCTCCTGCGTGACGCAAAAACCACAACAAAACCTTTAGTTGAGCCGCTCCCGCAAGTTTTATATGTTCATCAACAACACTGCATGGAACAGCGAAAATGCTATTCCATGCACCAAGATTCATTTTATAATTCATTTTCTATTCCTCTGATATTTTATAGGCAAACTGCGTTCGCCCGTATTAGCACAAGATGTTAAGGGCGTTGTCCTTAACACCTATGAGAGACTCTGTCCTCAACCCTGCAAGCTTTTGAAAAAGCTTGAGCAAAACTTTTAATTGTCTTAGGAAAATCTATTAGCTAATCGATAGTTCACTGGGAATTTCTCCGACCGCGTCAACTATCTTCCCTAATCCACCACAAGCGAGACTTGTCGAGCGATTCCGCGTCTTGACAGCGGAGGCACTCAGCCACTAATCTATTGGTAATAGTACTGGCTGACGCTTTTCAAATACTGTTACATAAGAGAAACCGCACCTTTGGGCAAGTCTATATCCTTCCTCTAAACCTGAGCCGACATCTCCCCATCTATGTGCATCTGAACCGATTGTAATATATTTTCCGCCAAGCTCTCTGAAGCGTGAAACTATATTTTCTCCTGGAAGCGTCATTCCTATTCTTTGTCTTAAGCCTGATGTATTTATCTCTAAAGCTTTTTTATTTCTGACAAGAACTTTTAAAACCTCATCTATCATTTCTTTATATGTATCGTATTTAATTTCTTTGGTAACATTGCCAACTATATATCTCAAGGGGTATGTCATATGTGCAAGCGTATCAAAGCGGTTATCTACTGCAAGTTCATAAAGCTGTGTGAAATATCTCTCGAGCAGGTCATTAACATTATCATTATTGTATTCAAGAAAATAGAAATCCTGTTCATTTTTGAGATTATGTAGAGAGCCAATAACAAAATCATAATCGCACAAGGAAAGTACATCATCTGCGGCAAGTTTATTTTGTGTTGGCTGACCAAGTTCTATACCTGTATATACCTTCATTTTAGAGCCATAGCTTGCTCTCGCTTTACCCGAAGCCATAACAGAAGCCTCTATACTTTTTCTCACATTATTAAAGAAATACTCGTTACATTCGCAATGGTCAGTTATAGAAATGCTATAAAGTCCAAGCTTTATGGCTTGTTCGCAGAGCATCATAACAGGGTCGTTTCCGTCAAACGAATGTTTGCTGTGGGTATGGCTATCTGAGAAAAAACGCTTATTCATATTTAATACCCTTTCAATTTTCAGTTCTGAATCTGCTATTATAGATTATAGCACACTAAAAAAATAATTTATACGGATATATTAACAAAAATATCTATAATTGAATTGATGGAAATTATTAAGTTTGCAACTGTTTGCTCATTTTGCATATTTCTATTGTATTTCCTATATATTGTGCTTTCTCGAGAAAATTATATTTATCATCAAAAGACTTGACAAGTTGAGGATTATGTTGGATAATTTAATATAAACTTATATAATTAGGAGGAATAACAAATGCGTGCTGTTATTACAGTTCTCGGAAAGGATAATGTTGGAATCCTTGCAAAGGTTTCTAATGTATGTGCTGATGCTGGTGCAAATATAATCGAGGTAACTCAGAGCGTTCTTCAAGAAATGTTTGCTATGATTATGTTTGTTGAAATCGGAGATATTAAAATCCCTTATTCTGAACTTTCAGATAAACTTGTTGCCCTCGGCGATAACCTTGGACTTAAGGTTCATGTTATGCATGAGGATATTTTCAACACAATGTACCATGTCTGATATTTAAAACCTGAATAATTTGAAGGGATTGATTTTCTAAAAATGATAAATTCACATGATATACTTGAAACCATCAGTATGATTGATAACGAAAATCTCGACGTTCGTACAATCACTATGGGTATCTCTTTGCTCGACTGTATCGACTCTGATATTGATAAAGCCTGTGATAAAATCTATGATAAGATTTGCAGATATGCAAAAGACCTTGTTAAGACAGGCGAAGATATAAGCAAGGATTATGGAATTCCAATTATTCACAAGAGAATATCTGTTACTCCTATTGCACTTGTTGCGGCTGCCTGCCCAACAAAAAATCCTGTTAAATTTGCTAAAACTCTCGACAAAGCGTCTAAAACTGTCGGTGTAAACTTTGTCGGTGGATATTCTTCTCTCGTGCATAAGGGCTTTGCTCCTGGTGACTATGCTCTTATTGAGAGTATTCCTGAGGCTCTCTCTGTTACTGATAATGTCTGTTCTTCTGTTAATGTTGGCAGCACAAAAACAGGTATCAATATGGATGCTGTTGCTAAGATGGGACGCATCATCAAGGCTGCCGCCGAGGAGACTAAGGACAGAGATTGCATTGGTGCAGCAAAGCTTGTGGTTTTCTGTAATGCTCCTGAAGATAACCCATTTATGGCTGGTGCTTTTCACGGTACTGGCGAGCCTGACTGTGTTATCAATGTTGGTGTTTCTGGTCCTGGCGTTGTAAGAGCTGCTCTTAGCAAGGCTGGAGATTGCAATATCACTGAGGTTGCTGATATTGTTAAGCGTACTGCGTTTAAGATTACTCGTGCAGGTCAGCTTGTTGCTCAAGAGGCTGCAAAAAGGCTCTGTGTTCCTTTTGGTATACTCGACCTTTCACTCGCACCAACACCTGCTGTCGGCGACTCTGTTGCATATATTCTTGAGGAAATGGGTCTTGAGCAGTGCGGTGCTCACGGCACAACTGCTTGCCTTGCTCTCCTCAATGACGCTGTTAAGAAAGGTGGAGCTATGGCTTCATCTCATGTCGGTGGTCTTTCAGGTGCATTTATTCCTGTTACTGAGGACGCTGGTATGATTGAGGCAGCAAGAAGTAAGGCTCTTTCTATTGTTAAGCTTGAGGCTATGACTTCTGTTTGCTCTGTCGGACTTGATATGATTGCTATTCCTGGTGACACATCAGCTGATGTTATTTCTGGAATTATTGCAGACGAAGCTGCTATTGGTATGGTTAATACAAAGACAACTGCTGTTCGTCTTATTCCTGCTATTGGCAAAAAAGTTGGTGACGAACTCAACTTCGGTGGACTTCTCGGTGGCGGACCTGTTATGGAAGTTAATACAAAATCTCCTGCAAAACTCATTGCAAGAGGCGGTAGAATTCCAGCTCCTCTCCAGAGCCTTAAAAACTAATAGACTTCTCTAAGAAACTTAAAAGTTTAGGTCAAGCCTTTTCAAAGGCTTGCGGTTTCCAAAGGCAGAGCCTTTGGTCGCTCTCCGCAGAGAGCGAAACACCTTTGGGCGAAGCCCAACATTTCTTTGCTCTTTGAGCGGCGGATTTTATCCGCCGCTTTTTTCTTTTCTTAGCAACATTAGTCAATAAGGGGGCGGACAAAGTCCGCCCCTTAGGGAGCAAGAGATGTTAAGGGCTTCGCCCTTAAAACCTACGAGGGACTCCGTCCCTCGACCCTGCAAGCCTTTAAAAAGGCTTGACCTAAACTTTAAGTGTCTTAGAGAAGTCTTTTAGCTTTGAGGTAGCTACTTAATCCATGTCTTGGGTGCGGAGGCTCGTCGCTGGCAAAAATCAACAATATTTTAAACAAGTTTATTACAAAATATATAATTGGACAAATTGACTATACAAGGTAAGTTTCGTGTCTAAATTTTGAAATTTTTGACTTGATATTAAACGCCAACTGTGATATTATTATGTGGTACACAAGGGGGTGTGGTGGAACTTAATCTTACTTATATTTCGTAAGAAAGATTTCGTTTCTCCACGCCTGTTTATTTATAGGAGGTGTATAACTGGTGCAAGATATGATTTCAAAAATAGTCGAAATGGACGAAAAGGCTCGTGAACTTAATGACGAGGCTCTCAAAAGCAAAATCGACTATGAACAGGAGATTGCTGTTGCTAAGCAAACTATCATCAAAGACTATCTTGAACGAGCAAGAAAGCGTGTACAAATCAACGCGCAGTCGGAACGAGATGCTGCCAAAAAGGAACTCGCTCAAACTCGTGAGGCTCACGCCAAAATCGAAAAAAAGCTTGATGACCTCTACGGCTCAAATTGTGACAGCTGGGTTGACGAAATCTTCAAGAGAGTAATATCGGGGTGATTTTATGCTATCGTCTATGTCTTCCAACGCTATTCTTGCTAAGGCAAGGACTATGTATGGACGCAGACTGACAGACAAGGATTACGAGGATTTGCTCGCCTGCAAAACCGTTCCTGAGGTTGCAAACTATCTTAAAAATGAAACAGTATATTCAGAAATTCTTTCAGGTCTTAACGAAAATGATGTTCATAGAGGTCAGCTTGAAACCTTACTAAGAAAGAAAATTTTCTATGAAAAGGTTTCTCTCGCAAGATTTGATATGAACTCAGAAAAATTTCTTTCAGTTTTCTTCATAAATCGTATGGAAATTGAGCAAATTATGAGATGTATATCTCTTCTTAATATTGGAAGAGCTTCTGAATATGCCTACGAAATGCCTGTTTTCTTTGAGAAACACACAAATCTCAATCTTAAATCCTTCTCTGAAGTGACAAATCTTAGTGAGCTTTGTGATGTTCTCAGCAATACTAAGTATGCTAAGATTATACGGCCTTTCATTCCACAGGGTGACGAACAGCTTGATGTTCCAAAAATTGAAACCGCTCTTTATACCTATAACTTTAATTCTTTGTTTGAATCTATCAATAAGAATACAAGAGGTAAAGAGAAAAAAGAACTTCTTGCTCTTATCAATGCTTTTATTGATTTCAGAAATTTCGTAAGAATTTCTCGTCTGAAAATGAGCTACCATACCTCTGAGGACTATACAAGAAGTATGCTTCTTCCCTATGGAAGGTTAAGCAAGGCTCAAATCAACTCCTTGCTCGAATGTGAAAGCTCTAATGAGCTTATGAACAATCTGAAGGCTACCTATATAGGAAAGTCTCTCAACAAAGCCGAATATAACACTCAAAGCCAGATGATAACTGCTCTTAATTCTATATACTGCAAAAAAAACATCAGACTCTCTGTAAACGCTTCGGTAGTTATGCTTTCTTATGTTATGCTTTCAGAAATCGAACTATCTAATATTATAAATCTCATTGAGGGCACTCGATACGGATTTTCCGAAGAAGAAAAATCAAGACTTCTCGTGAGATGAAATGAGGTGATTACGTGTCCGTAAGACCTATGAAAGCGGTCGGCATTATTGGTCTTTCATCAGAGCTTGATAAGGTTATGCGATATTGCGGAGAATCTGAAATCTTTCACCCCGATGACGCTATGAATTTCTATGAGAATACCGGAAAGTTCGTTCCGATAAACGAAAGAAATCCTTATCAAGACCCATTGGCTGAGCTTACCTCTTCGGTTCAATCAGCCGGACTGGCACTCGAATTTCGCAAGACAAAGAAATTCACTGTCAGCGACAGTGGTATCAAAAAGTATGTCAAGTTCGTTTCTTCTAAGCTTGATAGATTTACTACCGAAACGCTTAAAATTAATGCAGAGCTTGATGAATGCAGAAAAAACCAAGAGGAGCTTAACCACTTTATAGGAAGTAATCTTGATATGGAAAAGCTTTTCGCTTGTAAATTTATCAATGTAAACTTTGGTCGAATTCCAAAGGAAAGCTACGATAGACTTACAGAGCTTAATAGCAATCCATACATTCTTTTCTTCCCCTGCACGAATGACCAGACTCATTACTGGGGTGTTTATTTTTCACCACTCGGCAGTGAGGACGAAATCGACAGGATATTCGCAAGCCTTTACTTCGAAAGAATGAATCTTCCAAAGGGCGTTACGAATCCCGAAAAATATCTCGAAAAGCTAAAAGCTAAAGAGATTGCACTCAGACAACAGCTCACTAAGATTCAGCAACAGCTTGATATTTTTTGGACTGCTGAGAGCGAAAAGTGCAGTATGTATTATAGTAGGCTGAAAGAAATGAATACCTACTATACCATTAAAAAATATGTCTACTGCTATCACAGAAACTTCATTCTTGTCGGTTGGATTCCTGCCGACCAAGAAAAACAATTTACTCAAGGGCTTGACAAGATAAACGGTATTGAATATACCCTTAGCGATGGCAAGGACGAGATAAAACATTCTCCGCCTGTCATTCTTAAAAATCCGAGATTTGCTAAGCGTTACGAATACTATGTTAAGATGTTCGGCTTGCCAAGCTATAACGAAATCGACCCTACTATGCTTGTAGCTATAACCTACACCATATTCTTCGGAATAATGTTCGGTGATTTCGGTCAGGGTATTGTCCTTTCTATTGTTGGCTACCTTATGTGGAAGCTGAAAAAGATGGATATAGGAAAAATTCTTATTCCTTGCGGTATTTCCTCGGCTATATTCGGATTTATCTATGGCTCGTGCTTCGGCTTTGAAGAAGCCTTCAATCCGATATATAAGGCAGTCTTTGGACTTGATGAAAAACCCGTTGATGTAATGGCTCCTGCAACATCAAATCTGATTGTTTATGCATCAGTCGGTGTCGGTGCAGTAATTATTATGATTGTTATGCTTTTGAACATCTATTCTTCACTGAAACGCAGAGATTATGAAAGCGGAATCTTCGGTCCGAACGGTATAGCAGGCTTTGTATTCTATACATCGCTTGTTGTCGGTCTTGTCTGTCAGATGGTTCTCGGAATTCAACTTATGAATATCGTATATGTCATCGGCTTGATTATAATACCACTTATTCTTATCTTCCTCAGAGAGCCACTCGGAAGACTTGTTTCAGGAAATAAAAATTGGCAACCGCAAAAGTGGGGCGAATATTGTGTTCAGAACTTCTTCGAGCTTTTCGAAACTTGCTTGAGCTATGTTACTAACACAATGTCTTTCTTGCGTATAGGTGCATATGTCCTTGTTCACGCTGGTATGATGCTTGTTGTATTCACACTCGCAAATATGTCTGGCGGATTTATGTACTATATAGTTGTTTTGTTGGGCAACGCAATAGTTATGGCTCTTGAGGCACTTCTTGTTGCTATTCAGGTGCTAAGACTTGAGTATTACGAATTGTTCAGCAGATTCTATGTTGGTCAGGGCAGAGCCTTTGAGCCTGTCCGACTCGAAGAAAATCAATAATTCCATATGAGCTTAAAAGCTCATATATGGGTTATAAATAATTTTTTAAATTAAATGGAGGATTTTAATTATGGAAATCATGGAATTTGTATTGTTGGCTGTACCTGTTGTATTTTTAGTTGGTTCTATCTTGCTCGCTTATAAGGCTGTTAAGAGCGGTGCTAAACGCAAAACTGCTGTTTTCACACAGATTGCTTCTTTCTGCATTGTTGGTCTTGTTTGCCTTATAATTCCTATGACAGTTAGCGCTGCTGACACAACTGCTGTTGTTGATTCAACAGCTAATGGTCTTGGTATGCTTGCTGCTGCTCTTGCAACTGGCATCTCTGGTATCGGCGGTGGTATCGCTGTTGCTGGTGCTGCTCCTGCTGCTATCGGTGCAACAAGTGAAGACCCTAAGGCATTCGGTAAGTCACTTATCTTCGTTGCTCTTGGCGAAGGTGTTGCTCTTTACGGACTTCTCGTTTCTATCCTTATCCTTAACAAGTTCTAATTCTAAATTGGCGAATTACAAATCGCAAGTTTCGTAGCGGCGAGCCGCCGCACCCAAGACGCGTAATCGGTTTTGCAAGCAAAACCTCTACATCTACAAGGGCGGTTTATTGTCACGAATAAAGTAATTACCAATGAACTACCAAAGGCTTGAGCGAAACTTTTAGCTGTCTTAGAAAAGTATGTTAGCTAATTGTAGGGGCGAACTGTGTTCGCCCGCTCGGTAGTTACTTCATCCACAGCAACAAGTTTCCCACACTCACTACAAGCAAGATTTGTCTAGCAATTACGCAACAAAAAGTACTTTTTAAACTACATAAAGGTCAGGTGAGATTATGAGATTTTATTTAATCAGCGACAATGTTGATACGGCAATGGGTATGCGTCTTGCGGGAATCGAAGGCGTTGTCGTTCACGAGGACAGCGAGGTTCGTGACGCTCTCACAAAGGCTATGGACTATGATGATGTCGCAGTTATCCTTATGACCGAGCGTCTGGTTTCTCTTTGTCCTGACCTTGTCTATAACCTAAAGCTAAACCGCAAACAACCGCTTATAGTCGAAATTCCCGACAGACATGGAAACGGTCGTGCAAAGGATAGTATCACAAGATATGTTCGTGATGCTATCGGTGTTAAAATCTAATAAAAATCTCTACGGAGGTGACATTATATGGCAGAAGTTCAGAGTGGCTCTGAAAATTTTTTGAAGGCTATTGAAAAATATGCCGAGGAACAAAGAAATAAAATTCGCTTTGAGTCTGAATCCTTCAAAAAGCAAGAGCTTGAAAAGGCTGAAGCAGAAGGAATTAGAGAAGCCTATACCCTTATTCAAAGAGAAATGGCAGCCATAAGAACGGAAATTTCAAGCCAGCTTTCTCGTGACGAGATGGCAAGCAGAAAGAAAATTTTCGAGAAAAGAAATAAAATGACTGAAAATGTCTTTGAAAAGGTTACCCAAAAGCTTGTCGAATTTACTAAGACAGCAGATTATGAAAAGCTTATGCTCGAAAGCGTAAAGAAAATTGCACAAGCTCTTAAGGCAGACGATGTAATCTTCTTCATTAAGGAAAGCGACCTAAAGTTTGCTGATAAGATTAAGGCTGCCTATACAGCAGAAAAATTAAAGGATAAAAAGCTCGCTGATAAAATCAAGTCGGCTTTCTCTCCTTCTTGCGAGGTTAAGTCCTCTAAGGAAATTAAAATTGGCGGAATCACAGGCAGAAGTGCAAGTCTGGGACTTATCGCTGATGAAACTCTCGATACAAAGCTTGATGGTCAGCGGGAGTGGTTCTATCAAAATTCAGGTCTTAGAGTTACTGAGTAATTCCCGACTGGAAAATGAGATGAGATAATGGCAAATAAAAATGTAATTTACGGAATCAACGGCCCTGTTGTTACTGTTAAGGACACAAGAGACTTTTCTATGATGGAAATGGTTTATGTCAGCGACGAACGCCTCGTCGGCGAAGTTATCGGTATCACAGATAAGCTTACTACTATTCAGGTCTATGAGGAAACAACAGGCTTAAAGCTTGGCGACCCTATCTACGGCACAGGCGAGCCTATGAACATTCTTCTCGGTCCTGGTATTATTGATAATATCTTTGACGGTATCGAAAGACCTCTTAAAGCTATCGAGGAATCAACAGGTTCTTCCTTTATTTCAAGAGGTGCTGCTGTTTCTTCACTTGATGACAAAAAGCAGTGGGATGTAACTATCACAGCTAAGGTCGGTGATTACCTCAAAGCAGGTCAGATTTATGCTACTTGCCCAGAAACACCTATCATTGAACATCGCTGCATACTTTCCCCTAAGATTAAGGGTGGTAAAGTTATCAAAGTTGAACCTAACGGCAAGTATAAGATAAACGATACGGTCGTTACTATTGAAGATGACGAGGGCATTAAGCACGAGCTTACACTTTGTCAGGCTTGGCCTATCAGAACACCAAGACCATCAGCAGAAAGACTTTCAGCCGATGTTCCGCTTATCACAGGACAGAGAGTTATTGATACACTTTTCCCTATCTCTAAGGGCGGTACAGCTGCTATTCCTGGCGGTTTCGGTACTGGTAAGACTATGACACAGCACCAGCTTGCAAAATGGTGCGATGCGGATATTATCGTATATGTTGGTTGTGGTGAGCGTGGTAACGAGATGAGCCAAGTTCTTACTGAGTTCTCCGAACTGGTTGACCCGAAGTCTGGCAGACCTATGACCGACAGAACCGTACTTATCGCTAATACATCTAATATGCCTGTTGCAGCTCGTGAAGCTTCTATTTATACAGGTATTACACTTGCTGAATATTATCGTGATATGGGTTATCACGTTGCTATTATGGCTGACTCAACCTCTCGTTGGGCTGAAGCTCTCCGTGAAATCTCTGGTAGACTTGAAGAAATGCCTGCTGAAGAAGGTTATCCTGCTTATCTTCCATCAAGACTTTCTGAATTCTACGAAAGAGCTGGCAGAATTGAGACTCTTTGCGGAGCAGAGGGTTCAGTTACTATTATCGGTGCGGTTTCACCTCCTGGTGCTGATTTCTCCGAGCCTGTTACACAGAACACAAAGCGTTTTATCCGTTGCTTCTGGGCTTTGGATAAGTCACTCGCTTATTCAAGACATTATCCTGCAATAAACTGGATGACAAGTTACAGCGAATACTATACAGACCTTGACCCTTGGTTTAGAAAGAATCTCGGTGAAGACTTCATCAAGTATAGAAACAAGATTACTGCTCTTCTCCACGAAGAAAATCAGCTTATGGAAATCGTTAAGCTTATCGGTTCTGATGTTCTTCCTGATGACCAGAAGCTTGTTATCGAAACAGCTAAGGCTATTCGTGTTGCTTTCTTACAGCAGAACGCCTTCCATAAGGACGATACCTTCGTTCCGCTTGAAAAGCAAAAGCTTATGATGAAGACTATTCTCCATCTCTACGAAAAGGCTAAACATATTGTTGCTGCACAGATTCCTATTTCGCAGGTTCTTGAGCTTCATCTCTTTGAGAAAATCACAAAGATGAAGTATGATATTCCGAATGACAAACCCGAAATGTTTGATGAGCTTAATAAGTCTATTGATGACGCTCTTGCAACAATCTCAAACATATAAGCGGAGGTGCGTGACCGCACTATACAAAATGCGAAATCGCTCAAGAAGTCTCACTCGTGGTGAACACAAAAGGTTTTTCCACGCAGAGGACTAATCTACCGCTTAGCTGATGCACTTCTTTAAGACACTTAAAAGTTTCGCTCGAGCCTTTTCTACACCAGCTTTGCTGGTGAAAGCTGCTTGCAGGGTTGAGGGACGAAGTCCCTCATGGGTTTTAAGGGCAAAGCCCTTAACATTCTTTGCTCTCTAAATGACTAATGTTACTGACAAAAGAAAAGGCGGCGGACAAAGTCCGCCGCTCAGGGGTAAAGAATGTTGGGCTTCGCCCAAAGGTATTTCGCTCTCTGCGGAGAGCGACAAGGGTTTTGCCATTGACCTACAAGCCTTTAAAAAGGCTTGACCTAAACTTTGAGTGTCTTAGGGAAAGTTTGTTTCAGCACCCACATTTATTACTACTTATTTAAGGAAGTGAAATGAATGATTCTCGATTATGTTGGCGTTAAGGAAATCAATGGTTCACTTATCGTTCTCGATGATGTCGAAAACGCTTCTTATGAAGAAATGGTTGATATTCGTCTTGATGACGGCTCAATTCGCCACGGAAGAATAGTTCAGACTCAGGGTAAGCGTTGTGTCGTTCAGGTATTTGAAGGCACTAAGGGTATGTCACTCGACAATGCACGCACTCGTCTTAAAGGACACCCTATGGAGCTTGCTCTCTCACCTGAAATTATGGGTCGTGTCTTTAACGGCTCGGGTACTCCTATTGATGGTCTTGGCGATATCTATCCTACTCACAAGGCTAATATCAATGGTACTCCGATAAACCCTGTTTCAAGAATTTATCCACAAAACTATATAAATACTGGTATCTCTACAATAGATACTCTTATGACACTTATTCGTGGTCAGAAGCTACCGATTTTTTCTGGCTCAGGTATGAAACATAACGAACTCGCTGTTCAGATTGTTCGTCAGGCTCAGATTGCTGGTGCTGGTAATAAATTCGGTATCGTCTTTGCAGCTATGGGTGTTAAGAACGATGTTGCGGAATATTTCCGCAAGAGCTTTGACGAAAGCGGCGTTCTCGAAAGAGTTGTTATGTTCCTTAATCTCGCTAATGACCCAATTATTGAAAGAACTCTTACACCTCGTTGTGCCTTGACTGCGGCTGAATATCTTGCTTTTGAGCTTGATATGCACATTCTCGTAATTATGACTGATATGACCTCATATGCCGAGGCTTTGCGTGAATTCAGCTCATCTAAGGGCGAAATTCCAGGCAGAAAGGGTTATCCTGGTTACTTATATTCAGACCTTGCTTCTCTCTATGAAAGAGCAGGTATGATTAAAGGAAAGAATGGTTCTGTTACTCAGATTCCAATTCTTACTATGCCTAACGATGATATTACTCACCCTATCCCTGACCTTACAGGTTATATCACAGAGGGACAGATAGTTCTCGACCGTTCTCTCGAGGGTGCTGGTCTTTATCCACCTGTTTCGGTTCTTCCATCACTTTCTCGTCTTATGAAAGACGGTATCGGTGAAGGCTTTACAAGAGCCGACCACTCCGCACTTTCTAACCAGCTCTTTGCAGCTTATGCGAAAGTTATGGACGCTCGTTCGCTCGCCTCTGTTATCGGTGAGGAAGAGCTTTCCCCTATTGACAAGAAATATATCGAGTTTGGTAAGCTCTTTGAGGCTTATTTCGTAAATCAGGGCTACAACGAGAACAGAACTATCGAGCAGAGCCTTGACCTTGGCTGGAAGCTTCTCTCTACTCTTCCTCGTGAAGAGCTTGACCGTGTTGATGACGCTATTCTTGATAAATATTATATTGAGGATAAGGATTCTATCGTTTTTGAAACATTTGCCTCTTCTGAGAAAAAAGATGATGACAGTGATGATAACGATATTGCTTAATTTTTTGGGAGGTGACAGATATGGCAGTTCAGGCTGTACCTACAAAAGGAAACCTGATGGCAACAAAGAAATCTCTTGCACTTGCCAAAAATGGTTTTGAGCTTCTCGACAAAAAGCGTAATATCCTTATCAGAGAAATGATGATGCTTATCGACAAGGCTTCTGAAATTCAGGATAAAATCGACAGCACATATCATAAGGCTTATAAGGCTCTTGAGGTTGCTAATATTACCCTTGGCTTCTGTGATGAAATCTCGAAATCAGTTCCTGAGGAAACAAGCCTCAAGCTCTCCTACCGAAGCGTTATGGGTGTTGAGATTCCGATTGTAACAATAGACGAAAATTCTAATAACGGAATCTATTTCAGTATTTCCAATACGAACTCCTCTCTTGATGAAGCTTATCTACGCTTTCACGAGGTTAAGGAGCTTACTGCGGTTCTTGCCGAGGTAGAAAACAGCGTCTATCGACTTGCTGACGCTATTAAAAAGACGCAAAAGCGTGCCAACGCTCTCAAAAATGTTATGATTCCGAAATTTGAGGCAACAGTTAAGTTCATAACTGAGGCTCTCGAAGAAAAAGAGCGTGAGGAATTCTCAAGACTTAAAGTTATAAAAAGTCAAAAGGCAGCTAAGGCTAATACTTAATTGCAAAAACATAAGACAGGGACGAATTTATATTCGTCCCTGAATTTTTTTGTCTGAAAATAAGTTTAAAGTATTAAGTGGCGAGCCACCACACACAAGACGCATAATCGGTTTTGCAAACAAAACCTTGACATCTGCAAAGGAGGTTTATTGCTATCGAAAGAAATCAAGGTGGAAGATATGTTAAGGGCTTCACCCTTAACACCCACCAAAGGCAGAGCCTTCGGAAACCGCAAGCTTTTGAAAAGGCTTGCGCAAAACCTTTAAGTGTCGAGATAAAATTTGTTAATTGACAATATAAAAACGCCTGACAGTGCGGAATTCTGTCAGGCATTTCTACTTGATTTTTAATAGCTTATTTAGTTTAGTCCAAAATTACTTTTGGTTGTTCTCAGCTATATCGTCAACCAACTGCTGGATGTGAGCGATTTGCTCTTCATTAAGACCAGAAATCAAGAGATATTTCTTGTCGTCAAGGCCAAGAAGGTAATCTGTGCTTACTGAGAAGAAATCAGCAATCTTAACGAGCATTTCGATTGAAGGAAGAATATTATCATTCTCCCAGTTAGAGATGCTCTGCTTAGAAACAGACAAACTTCTTGCAAGCTCTACTTGAGTAATATTTCTTGCGGACCTTAATTCACGAATTCTTACATTTAACATCAGTTTTCCCCATTTCACTAATTTTTTATAATAATATTACAGATAGCCAAAAATATAAAATATTTTAGCATATATAATATCATCAGTATAGAATTTATATTATGTATTTCAAAAATTAATCAGAGATGCAAGGCCTTGTGAACAAAACTGAATATCCTTGAAATAACATCTAATATACTTATTATTATATCA
Source organism: Pseudoruminococcus massiliensis (assembly GCF_900291955.1). GTDB lineage: Bacteria > Bacillota > Clostridia > Oscillospirales > Acutalibacteraceae > Pseudoruminococcus > Pseudoruminococcus massiliensis. The sequence continues at coordinate 243,090 of NZ_OLMR01000003.1, forward strand.
AATAATTCTGAATTTGCAATAGTAAATTGAAAATATTCAAAAATAGTTTACAATCAATAGCCAAAATTAGGTGATTGACAATAATTTTATGCTTTGATTTATACATAAAAATACATATTTTTAAAAACAAATTTAAGAATGAATTGTAAAAATCCATTATATTAAATTGACGAACTGTGCTAAATGTGTTAAAATATAAAGCGGCTGAGCAAATTTAATAGTAAATTTGGTAAAAGGGGAATTATATGAGTGATACTATTAAAAAAAATAAATATAAATCCTTCAACTTTTCAGAGCACCCTATTTTGACTCTTGGGCTTATTTGCTTTTGTTTGGCACTCATATTCGGAACAGTACCGTTTTCAACTACTGGAATAATACTTCTACTTTGTATCGCATTTATAATTATAGTAGTAACATTTTGGCAAAGCAAAGACGATGAGAGCTTTAAAATAACCTCTATTAAAGCAATCAGCTATGTATCTATGCTATTTATAGCCTACTGTATAATGGCTATACAACAAAAATCTGGAGCTTTTCTATTTCTCTTTGCAGTATTTCTTGCAATAATCTATGGAATACATTGCTATATAAACAATGTACTTGATACTAGAAAAATTATCATAATACTTTTTATTCTTGCTTTTGCATTGAAACTTGCATATATCCTCTATACAACAGTTCATCAAAGACAGCATGATGTTGAAAAATTTGATATTAACGCAAGAGGTCATGCTGCATATATACTCTATATATTCAATAACTGGTCCTTGCCTGATATTGATGTAAGAGATTATTGGCAATTTTATCACCCACCTTTGCATCATCTTCTTGCTGCGATATGGTTGAAAATACAAAGTATTTTTGGAATAGCAACAGAGGCTTCTTATGAGGGCTTGCAATACCTTACGCTTTTCTATTCAAGTGTATCTATGTATCTTTCTTATAGAATTATGCAAGAGCTTAAACTTAGAAGAATGGGACTTATAATCGCTTTTGCAATAGTTGCCTTTCACCCTACTTTTATAATTCTTGCAGGAAGTGTTAATAACGATATTCTCTCATTAACATTTATGCTTGGAGCTATTCTTAATACCATAGTGTGGTATAGAGAACAGACTTTAAAGAATATAATGAAAATTGCTTTATGCGTTGGCTTAGGAATGTTTACAAAACTCTCTGTATGGATGGTTGCTCCTGCTATTGCGATTGTTTTTCTTATTGTATTAATCAAAAATAGAAAAAATTTCAAAAGCCTTATTGGACAGATGCTTGCATTTGGTGGCGTATGTATACCACTTGGACTTGGCTGGAGCATAAGAAATTATCTTATGCATAAAGTTCCTTTCACCTATGTACCTAAGCTTTCTGTGACTAATAGCCAGTATATTGGTTATTATAGCATTTTTGAAAGGCTTTTTGACTTCAATTTCAGCCAATTTGATAGCGTTTATACTCAATTTGTATTCTACGCTGGAAAGTACTTTGAATATAATCCTACAATAGCACTATTTAAAACAGCTATGTTTGATGAAATCATAAATGACACATACTACCCTGAAATAAAATTCAGTGGGGTTGTGCTTTTCTGGTCGGGCGTGGTTCTTGCATTACTTGGCGTTATTGCAATGGTCTACATACTTATTAATAAAAGAAGTATGAAGCCTATATTTAAGGTTTTCTTTGCATTACTTTTTGTTGTAATTTTAGGCTCTTACTATATTTTCTGCTTTGAGTTTCCGTTCACTTGTACGCAGAATGTACGATATGTTGTTCCACTTATAGTAACTGGCGCAATGTTTATTGGCTTATGGCTGACAAAAACTCTTGGCAAAAAAACTAAATCAGCAAAAGTATTCCGAATTGCAGTCTGTGCAATTACAGTTTGTTTCTGTATCTCGTCTGCAGTGACCTATACTTTAATTGGAATATAATTTAAAAGGAATGAAATAAGATGGAAAAGGTAGTAATAATTGGTGCAGGTCCTGCGGGCTTAACAGCAGGCTTGGAATTATTATCAGATGGAAATAAAAACTATGATGTAGTTATTCTTGAGGAATCTAATGCTATTGGCGGAATTTCTCGAACCGTTTATCACAACGGTAACAGAATGGATATAGGTGGACATCGTTTTTTCTCAAAGAGCGATGAAGTTATGAATCGTTGGAAAGAACTTATGCCACTTCAAGGTAAAAAATCCTATGATGATAAAGTTCTTAATCGTGAAAGCCCAGTATATGAAAATGGTCCTGACCCAGAAAATGAGGACAGGGTTATGCTTGTTCGTCATAGAGTTTCAAGAATTTACTATAAAAAGCATTTCTTTGATTATCCAATTTCTATGAAACCTCAAACAATTAAAAATATGGGACTTGGCACAACTTTTGTCGCAGGTTGCAGCTATATGAAGTCTACTGTTGCTAAGAAAAAGGAAACTTCGCTTGAGAATTTCTATATAAATCGCTTTGGCAAAAAGCTTTATTCTATGTTCTTTGAAGGCTACACTGAAAAACTTTGGGGCAGACACCCTAAAGAAATCGCTGCTGACTGGGGTTCTCAGCGTGTTAAAGGTCTTTCTATAAAAACACTACTCAAAGATATGTTCTCTAAGGCTTTTGGTAAAAAGGATAACAAAAATGTTGAAACCTCACTTATTGAGCAATTTTGGTATCCTAAGTTCGGTCCTGGTCAACTTTGGGAAATTGCTGCTAAAGAATTTGAAAAACTTGGCGGAAAAATCCTTATGAATACCTCTGTTAAAGAAATTAATCTTGAAAATGGTTCAATTAAATCTGTTAAATGCGAAACTTCAAATGGTTTAACTGAAATTAATGGCGATATTTTTATCTCCTCAATGCCTCTCAAGGACTTAGTAGCTGGTATTAAAGGTCAAACTATACCTCAAAATATTGCTAATATTGCAAGTGGTCTGCCCTATCGTGATTTCGTAACAGTAGGTTTGCTTGTACCAAAGCTTGCTCTAAAGAACGAAACTGAAATCAAGACTATGGGCAACATTGTTCCTGACTGCTGGATTTATGTTCAAGACACAAATGTTAAGCTTGGCAGGATACAGATATTCAATAACTGGTCGCCTTATATGGTAAAAGATGTTGAGCATACTGTTTGGATTGGTCTTGAATATTTCTGCACTGAAGGTGACAATTTCTGGAATATGAATGATAATGAGTGTATCGACTTTGCAGCCAAAGAACTTGAAAAGATGGGAATTATTTCAAGTGGAGATGTTCTTGATTCACACAGAGAACGCGTTAAAAAAGCTTATCCTGCATATTTTGATACTTATTCACAAATAGATGAGCTTATTGCATATATAAATACTATTCCAAATTTATATTGTGTTGGAAGAAATGGTCAACATCGTTATAACAATATGGACCATTCAATGCTTACAGCTATTCGTGCAGTTGAACATATTAAATCTGGTAACACAGACAAATCTGAAATATGGAAAGTAAATACCGAGAAAACTTATCACGAGGGCAAAGAACAGTCAACAAACCAAAGTGAAAAGGCATAGTATTTAGATTAACAAATAAATTTTTGATAAAAATTATAGAGCATATTTGATATTTCCTGAAATCTGCAGGAGTTTATCAAATATGCTCTATTTTTAGGCTATAATAAAAGTTGTGGTAGAAAAAGAGCCTACAAGTAAAAAAGTAGAGCATATTTTAACCAAAATCCGTTAAAATAAAATTGCTTAGAAACCTGAAACGGAGGACAAAATATGCTCTATAGATATTTTACAGAAAAACTCTTAGGATGACTTTTAAAAAATCATTGCTTGCAAAGACAGAAAGTCCGCTAAAGAGGCTCTGTCAGATTGGATTACCTCGGCATTTGATTGCAGTGCCAAGGCAGCACAAAATTAATTGACAAAATATTTAATTTGTTTTTCCGTACCAATCACCAATAGCTTTATTGAAAGTTGTAGCAACAAAATCAAGGTTCTTAATAAAAAAATGCTTACAACTACAGAAATTTCAAGTTCTTTCACAACCGCATTTTACATATGTTTTCCAACAAACATATCAATTCTACAATAAAACAAGCGACTGTTTAATTCTCTGCCACTTGTAATTACACTTTATTCTATTTTTCGGGTCACCCCAACTATATTTACATTGAGCCGTATTTTTCCACTATATTTTAGAATTATCTGTGTTCTCTTTGATGTGAAAAAATATATGTATTATTATTTTAATCTAAGTTTAACAAGGATTCCCTTTACTGATACTACATTATTCAAGCAAAATCTTTATACTGCGATTGACCATTATATCAGTGAAAAGAATTATGATAAATCAAAGACTTCAGGAGAAAATATCGACTATTTCGTAAATTCTGCAACTGATATTTATGTAAATCAGATTTCTATACATTTCTTCTCAGTAGTTGCAAATTACATATACAAGGCTCAACCATTGGTGAATGGCTTGATAATTGGTTTGAGCATAGCTGCACTGATTATCGCTGCTATAATTTTCCTTACCAATAAATATAGACACAGAAGATTTCGTTATCTTTACTATGGTCTTATCGGGGCTGGTATTACAACGGCAGTTATTCCCTGCTTTGTATTGCTCTCAGGAAAAATTCCTCAAATCAATATAAATACCCGTTCATTATACAATCTGTTTATAAATTATTTTAACGGATTATTTGCAAGCTTCTGGATTTATGTTGTGATTATTTTAGTTTTAGCTATACTCACCTTGTTCTTATATATGAAATATTACAAGAGAGCTGTTTCAGAACATTCTAATTAAAGATTTTGGATAAAAAGTCCTTGGATTTGATTCCGAGGACTTTTTATTATACATTATTTACTTTTAATTATTAATCTTTTTTAGATAAATCTATGCTTCTTACCTTATCTCTAACCTTTAAGACAAAGCCTGGTGAAACAGATAGTTCATCTATTCCCATCCTAAGAAAAGTTTCTGTAAGTGTTGTATCAGCGGCAAGCTCTCCGCAAATGCCTATCCAAGCACCATTTTTATGAGCATTCTGGGCGGACATTTCAATCAATCTGAGAATCGCCTCATGGTGTGTATCACAAAAGCTTTCTATCTTGGAATTTTGTCTATCGCAAGCTAATGTATACTGTGTGAGGTCATTAGTTCCAACACTGAAAAAGTCTACCATTGGTGCAAGTCTATCACTGATTATTGCAGCGGCAGGTGTTTCAATCATAATTCCCAACTCTACATCTTCGGAATATGCAATACCATCTGAACTAAGCTCCGTTTTAACAATATCGCAGATTTCTTTTATTTGTATAAGCTCTGAAACAGATGTAATCATCGGAAACATTATTCCAAGCTTGCCATAAGCTGATGCTCTATACAAAGCCCTTAGCTGTGTTTTGAATATTTCAGGTCTTGTAAGACAAATTCTGATTGCTCTATATCCAAGAGCTGGATTCTGTTCCTTATCAAGCTCAAAATAATCAACCTGCTTATCCGCGCCTATATCAAGAGTTCTTATTATAACCTTTTTATTGCCCATTGATTCAAGAACCTTTTTATAAGCATTGAATTGTTCTTCCTCTGTCGGATAGCTACTGTTTTCGAGATAGAGAAATTCACTTCTGAAAAGTCCTATACCGCCCGCATCATTTTCTAAAACAGATTTTACATCATCTACTCCGCCTATGTTTGCATAAATATTGATTTTTGTACCGTCAAGAGTTATGTTTTCCTTACCTTTAAGGTCGAGCAAGAGCTTCTTCTTTTGAATATCCTCTGCTTGTTTCTTTTCAAGTCTTTCGAGAGTTTCATTATCAGGGTCAACGAAAATCTCACCTGTATAACCATCAACTATTGCTGTTATGCCATTTTTGATTTTATTCAGGAATGCTTCTCCTACACCTATTACAGCAGGAATATTCATATTTCTGGCGAGAATTGCTGTGTGAGAATTTGATGAACCATATGCTGTTACAAAGGCATAAACCTTATCCTTATCAAGCAAAATAGTTTCACTTGGCGAAAGGTCATCAGCACAAACTATCATCTTGTCGCTCATTGCATTTTCACTTTCTGCGTCCATAGATAGATTTCTGATTATTCTATTTGAAATATCCTTTACATCAGCCGCTCTCGCTTGCATATATGAATCGTCCATAGACGCAAACATTTCAGAAAAATTTTCGGCTGTTACCGAAACAGCATATTCTGCATTTACATGCTTGCTTTCAATCATATCTGAAATTGAGTCATTATAATCGTCATCTTCAAGCATCATCATATGAATTTCAAATATCTGAGCGTTAGCCTCTCCGACATCTTTCAATGCTTTTTCGTAAATTTCCTGAAGCTGAGCTATTGATTTTTCTTTTGCTGCCTGAACTCTTGCTTTTTCTGCATCTATATCTTCTATATGAAGCTTAGTTATAGCAATTTGCTGACGGCTGAATATAGAAATCTTACCTATTGCGATTGCACCATAAACACCTTTACCTGTATATATCCTCATTATTTTCACCTCTTATAAAAATTGCCGCCGTATATGAGCCATACGGCGGCAAACTAATCTAATTTTTTAAATTATTCGCCGAAACCGCTTTCAAAAAGCTCAACTGCCTTATCAAGAGCTGCCTGTTCGTTCTCGCCGTCTGCGGTAATCTCTACCTGAGTACCGCATTTAATTCCTGCTGCCATAATCTGCATAACTGCTGTTGCCTTTGCTTTTTTATCAGCAGTATTTAACATCACTGTACAGCCTGGGAACTTTTTCATCTCCGCAACTAACATTCCTGCTGGACGCATATGAATTCCTTGTACATTTTTTACTTCCACTGTCTTTGATACCATAGTTAAAATCTCCTTTTTATTTAAATTTATTTTTTAGCTATTAAAATGTTTTTAAACTATTTTAATTTTTAATTTTCTTCTTGAACAATGCAAGTAAAAGCATTCCAACAACTGAACCTATTACAAGTGAAAGCAAGTACATTGGCCAGTTGCCTATAACTGCTATTACGAATATACCGCCATGAGGTGCCATAAGTGTGCAGCCAAATGCCATTGACAAAGCACCTGCAACGCCTGCTCCTATCATACAAGCTGGAATAACTCTCAGTGGGTCTGCTGCTGCATAAGGAATAGCACCCTCTGTAACAAAGCTAAGTCCCATAATGTAGTTGACTGGACCATTTTTTCTTTCCTCTTCTGTCCATCTGTTCTTGAAGAATGTTGTTGAAAGAGCGATTGCAAGAGGAGGAACCATTCCGCCAATCATAACTGCTGCCATTATATCATAGCTACCAGAAGCAATAGCCGCTGTACCGAAAACATAAGCTGCTTTGTTGAATGGGCCACCCATATCAATAGACATCATAGCACCAAGTATGCAGCCAAGGAGAATTTTACTTGAGCTTCCCATACTATTAAGGAGGTTTGAAATGCTTGTGTTAATCATTCCCATAAATGGGTTGACTGCACACATTATAACTGCGATAATTCCTAAGCCAACAAGTGGATAAATCAAAACTGGCTTAATACCATTGAGAGCCTTTGGCAATTTATCGCAAAGCTTTTCAACGCCGAGCATAAGATAGCCACCTGCAAAACCTGCAAGTAATGCTCCGAGGAAGCCTGATGGAACATCTCCACCAACCGCAGCAAAGGTTGAACCTTTTGTTGCAAGATAACCACCTACAAGTCCTACTAAGAAGCCAGGTCTATCTGCAATACTCTTGCCGATATAACCAGCAAGAACTGGAATCATAAAGTTAAATGCAAAGTCACCGATTGTCTTGAAGAATTTTGCAGCAGCTGTATATGTTCCGAAATCACCCGTTTGTGGAGCACCTGCTATTGTATCAATAAGGAAAGCAAGTGCAATGAAGATACCGCCTGCAATAGTAAATGGAAGCATATTTGAAACGCCGTTCATAAGATGCTTATACAGCTTTCTGCCAAAGCTTTCATTACCACTTGAGGCACTTTCTGCTGCTGCACCTGAATGATGATATATAGGAGCATCTCCAGAAACTATTCTGTTTATAAGCTTCTCTGGAATCTTTATTCCGTCTGAAACCTGTGTTGAAATAACTTTTTTGCCATCAAATCTTGCCATTTCAACATTTTTATCGGCTGCAACAATAATACCATCACAATTTTCAATTTCTTCTTTTGTGAGAATATTCTTTGCACCGCCAGAGCCGTTTGTTTCAACCTTGATTGTTATACCAAGCTTTTTGCCGGCTTTTTCGAGTGCTTCTGCCGCCATATAAGTATGTGCTATTCCTGTCGGACAGGCTGTTACTGCAAGAACTCTATATCCTGTCTTACTTTCTGCAACAGCTTCCTTTGGCTCATCAGGATATTTTTCCTTTTCCATATCGTCAATGATTTTAAGGAACTCGTCCTTATTCTTTGCTGCGATAAGCTTTGCTCGGAAATCCTCGTCCATAAGGATTGTCATAAGTCTGGAAAGAACCTCAAGATGTACATCTCCATCATTTGGAGCAGCAATCATAAACAAAAGATTTGAAGGCTCTTCGTCAAGTGCTTCATAATCAACACCACTTGGAACTGTCATGGCAGCAAGTGATGGAGCTTTTACTGCTGTACTCTTTGCGTGTGGAATTGCTATTCCCTCTCCAACCGCAGTAGAACTCATTTGCTCTCGTGCTAAGATTCCTTTCTTGTATTCTGCTTTGTCGGCAATCTTTCCACTCTTTACTTGTAAATCTACAAGCATATCAATAGCTTCTGACTTAGTTTTTGGTGTGCCGTTCAACATAATGCTTTCTTTGCTAAGCAAATCAACAATACGCATAAGTTTTTCCCCCTGTTACTAATTTTTTATTTTCGTTAGATTTATCAATCTAATAGAGCCTTATTTTAAGCAAGCTGGCTAAGAAGCTTAAAAATTTCTTCTTTTTTTGCAAGTCCATCTGAAAAGGCTGTTGCACCACCCGATGCTGTACCAAGCTTTAGTGCATATTCATAATCACCTTTTTCACTGCCTGCTAAAAATCCTGCGACCATTGAATCGCCTGAGCCTGTGGAATTTTTGACTTTTCCCTCACATACCCCACAGATATGTGTTTTGTTATTTTCATCAAGAAGTACCGCTCCATCACTTGCCATAGAAACAAGAACATTTACCGCTCCCATCTCCTTTAGCTTTCTTGCATACTCTATAATTTCATCTGTACTTTTAAGCTCAACGCCGAACATTTCGCCAAGCTCGAAATTATTGGGTTTAATAAGAAATGGCTTATATTTAAGTACATTCATCAATAGGTCCTTTGTAGCATCTACAACTGCCCTTACATTCTTTTCTTTCAGATAATCAAGAATCTTTTCATATATATCTGACGGTAACGAAGATGGAATGCTTCCTGCAAGAACTATTGTATCTCCACTCTGAATTTCATCAAGCTTTCTGAAAAGCTCATCTATCTTTTCTTTAGAAATCTCAGGGCCTTGAGCATTAAGCTCTGTTTCTCTGCTTGACTTTATCTTAACATTTATTCTTGAAAAGCCTTTATCAAGATGTACGAAGTCAGTTTCGATTCCTGCTGATGAAACACCTTCTTCAATAGCTTTTCCAGTAAATCCCGCAACAAATCCAAATGCTTTAGATTTTATGCCAAGCTCTGAAAGAACCATTGAAACATTGATACCTTTTCCACCAAAGTATATCTCTTCATTTTTTGTGCGATTAACCCTTCCGAGTTCAATCTCACCCGTATGAACAATATAGTCGATAGCCGGATTAAAAGTAACAGTATAAATCATTTACAAAACCTCCTTAACTGATGTATATTCTGTATATTTCTTATCCAACAATTTATCTGTAATTATTGTTGCCCGATTAAGGGGAATAAATGTAGCAGATGTTATTTTATCAAACTTTGAATGGTCTGAAAGAACATAAGCTTTTCGACTTCCATCTATTGCGGCTGTCTTGACTCTCGCTTCTCTTACATCGGGTGTAGAAAAGCCTGCCGAAACCGAAATTCCATTTGCACCTATAAAGCACTTTGTGAAATTATAGGATTTTAAGGTCATAACACATTCAGCTCCTATAATAGCTTCTGTTACAAATTTAACCTCTCCGCCAGGAATATAAACTTTAAAGCCTCTTTGTGCAAGTTTTTTTGCGTGAGTAAATCCGTTTGTTACAAAGCTCACATCTTTTTGAGGAATGAAGTCTATCATTTTTTCGGTTGTTGTTCCAGCATCTATATATACAAAATCGCCATATTCAATCAGCGAGGCGGCATATTTTGCAATGGCAATTTTTTCTTCTGCAAAAAGAGCCAGCTTTTCTTCTACATTATGCTCTATAAAACTGAAATTATCATCAAGTGCCATTGCTCCGCCATGAACCTTAACAATCTTTCCCATATCTGCAAGAGAGTTTATATCTCGCCTTACTGTTGATATTGAGGCATCAAGCATTTCACAAAGCTGTGAAAGTTTAACTGCTTTTTGTTCGTTTATGGTTTCAAGTATAATAGCCATTCTTTCTTCTGCAAGCATTTTGAATTTTCCCCTTACTGAGATCGTTTGAAATGTTTTGAAATGTTTTGACTTGTTCTGATATTATAATAGCATATTTACAACGAATTTCAAGTGTTTTCGTTCAAGATCTTTCATACAATATCGCTTTCGTATGTTTGAACAGTATTTGTTATATTTTATTGTGCAAACTCACTATATGCAAATTCAAAAAGCGTCAAATTCGTTCAAAATTTGACGCTTTTTATATGAAATCGGGATAAATAATCTAAAATTCGGGGGCTGTAAAGAAATGAATTTTAAGACTTCATTCTTCACAGTTCCTTTCAATTTTTGCAAAAAAATAAGGCAATTATTTAAAAAATGGTATGCTCCTCCTTACCACAAACAGCGTAATGTTGAAAACTCAAGCAACTTTTTGCAGTCTGATTTGTTTTGTATAAAATTTGTGAAGATTAAAGCCGATTGAAACCAAATAAATATCCAATTCGACTTTAATTTGACCTCTTCGCACTAACCTTTTGTGCCAACGGTCGTATTTCATTACACCGAAGATACCCTCAGCTTGTATCGAACGATTCATTCTGAGCAATGCTCCGTGTATGCTTTCAAGATTGTTTAAAACTTCTTGATGTATTCAAGACTCCTAAAGCGAATAAGGGACAAAGCATTAAGCTTTATCCCTTATTTTGCATATTATTCCGAAAAGCCCAGATACAAAAACTATTGTGTTCGGCTTTTCACTGTTTGGTGGAGATGACGGGAATTGAACCCGTGTCCGAAAAACGCTTACAACGGCTTTCTTCGAGCGTAGTCATTGTTTTTAAATTCCCTCAGCTAATCGCCCAAAGACAGGCTATCAACCTCGGTATCCTTAAAGTCATGACAAGGTACAAGGCACTCCCCTGTTCACGTTCACCACTAATCGACGCCTATTAAAGACCGTGGTACTTCTATAATAGACGGTCGCGCTTAATTAAGCAGCGACAGCAACAGTTTTATTGTTGTCAATTATTGTTTAAGTTGCGGATTTTATAGCGGTTCCGCACCGCTGCTCGCTTACCGGAGCTTACATTCCCCGTCGAAACCTTTACATCCCCATATATAAAGAGGAATCAGCCTCTTGAACGCTCCTTAATGGCTCTTTGCATATCACGCTTTGCATCTCGGGCAGCCATATCTTCACGCTTATCGTAAAGCTTTTTACCCTTGCAAAGACCTAGCTGAACTTTAACCTTAGAACCTTTAAAGTATAACGAAAGTGGAATCAGCGAATATCCATCTTGCTTAACCGTACCGAAAAGACGCATAATCTCACGCTTGTGCATAAGCAATCTACGAACTCTCATAGGGTCACGATTAAAGATGTTTCCCTGCTCATATGGACTTATGTGCATACCTTTTATATACAGCTCTCCATCGTCAATGCTACACCACGAATCTTTTAAATTCACTCTGCCATTGCGAATGGACTTAACCTCTGTACCGCAAAGCTCTATGCCAGCCTCCATACTTTCTATCACAAAATAATCATGGAAGGCTTTTTTATTTTGTGCTATTGTTTTTGTGTTTTCCTTAGGCACGAAAAAGCCCCCCTCTGTTTATTTTGAAATTAAATTTCCTTGCGTCCTTCTAAGGACTTTGTAAGTGTAACCTCATCGGCATATTCTATATCTCCGCCGACAGGAACACCATACGCAAGGCGTGTGACTTTTACACCAAATGGCTTTAAAAGCTTAGAAATATACATTGCAGTTGCTTCACCCTCAACAGTAGGGTTAGTTGCCATAATTACTTCTTTGATTTCATCTGTTTTGAATCTTGCAAGAAGCTCCTTAATGCGAATCATATCGGCTGTAACACCATTTAAAGGCGAAAGTGAGCCATGAAGAACATGATATAAAGCATTATATTCATGTGTACGCTCAAGAGCCATAACATCACGAGGGTCTTCTACTACACATACGAGCGACCTATCACGACAAGGGTCACTGCATATGGAACAAACATCTTTATCAGTAAGATTACAGCAAATACTGCAATATTTTATCTTGGAGTGTGCCTCCATTATTGCATCAGAAAATTTCTGTGCTTCTGCTTCCGGCATACGCAAAATATGATATGCAAGCCTGAGTGCTGTTTTATGCCCTATTCCAGGCAAACGCTCAAACTGCTCTATAAGTTTTGCCAGCGGAGCTACACTATATTCAGCCATAATTAAAATAATCCTGGAACATTAAGACCATCAGAAATCTTATCCATAGTCTGTGACTTATCAGTCTGAGCCTTTCTGATAGCTTCATTAACAGCTGCGATTACGAGGTCGCTGAGCATATCAATATCTTCTGGGTCAACAACATCTTTCTGAATCTCAAGCTTCTGAATTTCAAGCTTACCAGTAATTGTAGCAGTTACTGCTCCGCCACCTGCTGTTGCAGAATATTCCTTCTGCTCGAGTTCCTGATTAGCAACATCCATTTCAGCCTGCATCTTTTGTGCCTGACGAGCGAGCTGTTGAATGTTAGCTGCTCCAGCATTTCCGTATCCCTTTGGCATTCTTGCTTTCATATTAATTTTCCTCCGAACTATTATTTATTTCTATTGGTATTCCTGATGCTTTTGCATCGGAAGCGAATTTTAAAAGTGGGTCATCTTGTTTAACTTCATCTGGATAGGAGTATCTTCCAAGACTATAATCATTTCCAGTAATTTTTTTGATTGAATTACGCATTTTTTCTCGTTGTTCAGGCTTGCGTAAAATTTCAAAGCATATATCATTTGTCGAATCAACAAGAACATATTTTCCGCTTATATAAGCCTTACTGCCATCAAATGATGCACCAATAATCTTTGAATATTGTTTTATGTCATCTATAACCTCAGGCCATTCTTTCATTGGTACGGCTTCACTTCTGAGCTTTTCCATATCTGGTGGACGCTTAATCGGTGGTGTTCTTGTCTGAGAATGAGTTCTGCTGACAGATACTTGCTGAACTGCTGGCGGATTAGCTCTGAGCCTTTCTACCTCTTTAGTAAGTTCATCAATACGCTTTGCAACATCTTCACTTATCTCTAGCTTAGAAATTTCTGAACACAGCTTAACTGCAGTCATTTCCATTTCTATTCTGCGATTAACTCCCCTCATCATACGCTCATATGCTTTTTGTAGAGTATCTATCGCTGAAATAATTTCGTTAAGTGACATTGCAAGAGCCTGTTCACTTGTCTGGGCAAATTCCTCGTCTGTCATAACAACAAAAGGTCTTGCATCTTTTACTGTTTTAATCAGCATCATCGCTCTTAGCTGAGAACAAAGTTCATCGCAAAGTCGAGCCATATCTTTAGAATCTGTGTGTAGCTTATCAATTATCGCAAGAGCCTCTGCGGAATCTCTTTTGCGAATTGATTCAACAAGCTTAAAAAGGTATTCCCTATCTGCCAAGCCTGCGGTGTCACGAACAGTTTGTTCGTTGATATGTCGACTCCTACCCATACATTGGTCGAGCAAGGAAACCGCATCTCTCATACCGCCATCAGCAATCGAGGCAATAAGCAAAGCCGCTGAACGCTCAATCTCTGCATTTTCCTGACTGCAAATATATTCGAGTCTGTCTGCAATAGCCTGTGGCGAGATTCTATGAAAATCAAAACGCTGACAACGAGAAAGTATTGTTGCAGGAAGCTTATGAACCTCAGTTGTTGCCAAAATAAAAACAACATGAGGAGGAGGTTCTTCAAGCGTTTTTAAGAGAGCATTAAAAGCTCCTGGAGAAAGCATATGAACCTCGTCAATGATATATACACGATATTTTACACCGGCAGGGGTAAAATTTGCTTCTTCTCGAAGCATACGAATATCATCAACACCATTATTACTTGCAGCATCAATTTCTACAACATCGAGAATTGAGCCATCATCAAGACCTCTACAAGCAGCACATTTTCCACAAGGGTCGCCATCTTGCAAATCAAGGCAGTTGACAGCCTTAGCAAGAATTTTTGCACAAGAAGTTTTTCCTGTACCTCTCGAACCTGTAAAGAGATATGCGTGAGCTATTCTGTCGGCTTTAAGTTCATTTTTCAGTGTAACAGTAACCTGTGGCTGACCTGAAACCTCTGAGAAGGTTTTCGGGCGATATTTTCTATAAAGCACACGATACATTAAGCTCACCTTCCTTTTGGCTCAAAAAAACAAGACAGCCGAGGAAGTCGGTCATATGCTCTTTGGTATACTGACGAACAGATTAACTGTATCGCATGTTACAACCGCTTAATGCTGCTCGGTTCCCCGCCTGACATGGTTCACGGTGCTTCATCGTACAGCACCTATCCGCCAGCATATCAAAAAGCACATTCTGTCTTGTTATACCGATATTCTTCGGCAGTAGTGTTATTATACAATATATTTTCACAAAATGCAAGCCTTTTTTGAAAAAATTTATTATTGAAAAGGCTCGAGTGAATTTTTCATCTATCTTAGAGGGTAATCTATCAGCTAATCGGTATTAAAAATGGGTTCAGTAAAATACTGAGCCCATTTTACGACAAGTTTATTTAGATTTTTTACTACAAATAGAATAACCAATAGCTACTATTTCATGTATTATCAATGGAAGTACAGAACATATTGCTGTTATAATCCATTCGTTGCCTGTAAGATTTGCTGTTGAAAAAACGGCTCTGACAGCAGGAACTTCAATAACTAAAAATTGAAGTCCGATACCAACTACAAATGCAAGTGCCATCATCCAGTTTTTATTGCTGAAAATATGAATAAATGATTTCTTGACATTACTCATACCTATCATATGGAAAAGCTCGCAGAATGCAAGGGTTGTAAATGCCATTGTCTGTGCCTGATGAAGTATATCTGCATTACCTTCATAAAGTGCCTTTATATCTCCAAGAGAGAATACACCATTTAGCCAGCCTGCCGCAAAATACGAGATAAGAACTGCTACTGTTATTACAACGCCAAAACCTGCTGTAAGCTTAACTCCGCCATCGGCAAAGATACCCTTTTTCGGGTCTCTTGGTTTTTCATCAAGAACATCATGTGCTTTGGGGTCCATACCCAAAGCAATCGCTGGCAAACTATCTGTGATAAGGTTTACCCACAAAAGATGAATAGCAATAAGTGGTGCTGGCAAGCCAAGACATATAATAAAGAACATAGCAAGAACTTCGGCAATATTACTTGAAATTAGGAATATAATTGTCTTTTTGATATTTGCAAAAATACCTCTTCCCTCTTCAACAGCCTTTTCGATAGATGCGAAGTTATCATCAGTAAGAACCATATCAGCTGCACCTTTGGCAACATCTGTACCAGTAATTCCCATTGCTATGCCAATATCAGCAGCTTTAAGGCTTGGTGCATCATTAACGCCATCACCTGTCATAGCACAGATATTTCCGTTCGCCTTAAATGCTTTAACAATCTGAACCTTATTTTCAGGCGAAACTCTTGCAAAAACTCTTACGCTCTTACAGCATTCTTTGAGTTCGTCTTCGCTCATTGCGTCAACCTCTGCACCTGTTCGGCACTGTTCCTTTGTTTCGCAAATTCCAAGATTTTTAGCTATTGCAAAGGCGGTATCCTTATGGTCGCCTGTAATCATAACAGTTGCAATACCTGCTCGCTTAAATTTCTCAACTGCGCCCTTTGCCTCGGGTCTTTCAGGGTCTATCATTGCTACCAAGCCGACAAAAATCAAATCGTCCTCGATTGGTTTATCTGTTATACGATATGCAAGAGCAAGAACTCTAAGAGCCTTATCGCTGAAATAGCTATTTGTACTGTAAATCTTCTTTATATCATCATCTGTAATACTTCTAACCTTACCATTTTCAAGGATTTTGGTTGTATGCTTTAAGATAGAATCTAAAGCACCCTTTGTATAACCGATATTCTTTCCATTATCATTGTGGACAGTGGTCATCATTTTTCTGTCACTATCAAATGGAAGTTCATCTATTCTTGGCGACATTGTTTCAAGGTCTTTTTTACGAAAACTAAGCTCATTTGCAAAATTGACAAGTGCAATTTCTGTTGGGTCACCATATAAGCCGTCATCAACAGTAGCATTAGAGCAAAGGCTCATACCTTTTGCAAGAAATCTAAATTCATTACTTTTCTGAGCTTTAAAATCAGAGCTAACTACAACCTGACCATTGCAATATGCCTCAACAACAGTCATTTTATTTTGAGTAAGTGTGCCTGTTTTATCTGAACATACTACTGAAACAGCACCAAGCGTTTCAACAGAAGGCAGTTTTCTTACAATCGTATTTGCTTTAACCATCTTCTGCACACCAATAGCAAGAACTATTGTTACAACTGCTGGCAAGCCCTCTGGTATAGCCGCAACAGCAAGTGAAATTGATGAGAGAATAGCCTCTATATAAGCTTCAATATTCGTACCCTTACCATCAACAAAAATCCATACAAGGTCAACAGCAAGCACAAGGAGAACTATTATAAGTGTTATTATTCCAAGTCCTTTAGAAAGCTTTGCAAGAACCTTTTGTAGTGGTGTAAGCTCTTCTTGCTCATTATCAAGAGCAGATGCAATCTTACCTATTTCGGTTTCCATTCCACAACCACTTACAATGCCCATTCCTCTGCCATATGTTACAGGTGTTGACATATAAACCATATTAACTCTGTCTGCAACACCAACAGGTTCGCTGAATATAATGTCTGCGTTCTTTTCAACCTGCATAGATTCGCCTGTAAGGCTTGATTCATTTACTTTAAGGTTAGCTGATTCTATAAGTCTTAAATCTGCACCTATTGTATCGCCTTCCTCAAGCACAACAATATCGCCAAGAACAAGCTCACTTGATTTAACTTTCTGACGCTTACCATCACGAATTACAGTAGATTCGGGGCTTGACATCTTCTTCAAAGCGTCAAGCGAAGATTGTGCTTTTAATTCCTGAACTGTTCCAATAATTGCATTTATTATAATAACCGCAAGGATAATTATAACATCAGGCCAATCGCCCACTTCTAAAAAATTAAAAGCATTACCCGCTTTCAGCCAATTAACCGTTTCATATATTGATACACCTATCGTAACAGCTATTGCGGCAAAAAGTACATAAATCATAGGGTCATTAAGCTGTGAAAGGAAAACTAAAAACCAAGGCTTCTTTTTCTTTTCTTTGAGTTTGTTTTCTCCAAAAAGCTCTAAGCGTCTTTTGGCTTCTTTTTCGGTCAAACCATTTTTCAAGTCTGTTTCATACTCATTTGCAAGTTTGAGAGTCGAAAAAGTTTCTACATTTTGCTGTTTTTTCATAACTTATTATTTCTCCTTAATATATAAAATTTAAAAATTCCCTCAATAACCCAAATCAGTTTATATTTTCCCTAAGACAATTAAAAGTTTTGCTCAAGCTTTTTCAAAAGCTTGTAGGTCAAGGGCAACGCCCTTGTCGCTCTCCGCAGAGAGCGACACACCTTTGGGCGAAGCCCAACATTCTTTACTCCTAAGCGGCAGATTTTATCCGCCGCATTTTCTTACATCAGCAACATTAGTCAATAAAGGCGGACTTTGTCCGCCTTTAGAAGGCAAAGAATGTTAAGGGCTTCGCCCTTAAAACCCACCAAAGGCTCTGCCTTTGGAATCTGTGAGCCTTTGAAAAGGCTCAAGCGAAACTTTTAAGTGTCTTGGGGAAGTGCATTAGCATAATAATGGATAATAAAAAAGACTCAACACATAGCCTCATTTAGAGTTATGTGTGAGTCTGGTAATTTAAAGCAAGCCAGGTCTTTTATAAAGAGCCATGAGTGTTGACTTACTACGCACATTAAGTACGCTTACTACTCCCTCACAAGGGATTCCTAATATTTATATTTTATCATATGAAATATTAGCTGTCAATAAGATATTTTTATCAAAATAAATTTTTAAGCTTAAAATACTCCTTTTCTTTCAAGGAATCTTGCAATTTTTTCACCCTTTGGCATCTGAAGAACATCGTCCTTCTGTATAGCCTTAAAAATAAACAGACAGAATATATATACTATTATAGCAACTATAACTGCAAGAATAGTAGCAATCTTTCCGCTCATAAAGTAATTAAAAAGATGATATGATACAAAAGCTCCGACACCACATACAAGTGATGCAAGAAGTGGCTTTACGAGTATCGACATAAAGTTCGGAACGATTTTGGTATGCCTACAAAGGAAAAATACTCCAACAACAGATATAAACAAATAGCATACAAATGTTCCAATAGGCGCACCCTGAATATTTATCTCAGGAATACCAACGAGAACATAGTTAGTAATAATCTTAACGGCAACGCCGATAGCCATAAGCTTAACCGGTAAATCAACTCTTCCAACAGCCTGAAGCATACTGCATATAGGTGTTGCTGTTCCAACAAAGATAATAGCTATGCCCATTGTGGTTAAAACCTTAGAAGCAATTTCTACTTCGTTAGATACATTAGGGCTACTATAAATCAAACCAAGTATAGGCTCAGAAAGAACCGAAAGTCCGATACCTGATGGAATGGTAACAACCAAGGTTATTCTTAAAACTGCCTCAAGACTTTGTTTCAGCTTTGCTTTATCTTTACTTGCCCAAGCCGCAGTTACCGATGGTAAGGCACTTGAACCAAATACCTGTGTAAGTGCTGTTATGAGCATAGTTAAAGTTGAGCTATATCCATAGCAGCCGAAAAGATAGGTATGTGTTGTGCCTGCATAATATACACTATCTGGTAAAAGCGTTCCATAAACATTAAGCAATGCTTCTGGATTGGTCTGCATAATATCATAGATTCGGCTTTGTACGATAGATGTATCTATAACATCTGTGATACTTAACAAAATTGCACCCATACCGACAGGAATAGCTGTTCTAACAAGTATTTTTATTGTTTCTCTGTCTGAGCGAGGTCTTGGAGAATTTGCAAGATCTTCTTGAGTGATTCCATCACCGTTCTTTCTATAACGGATATAAAGGAATACAAAGCCCATAATTCCACCAAGAGATATTCCTGTAATTGCCGCACCTACTGCAATAGGCATAATATAATCCGTTGCCTGCTCAAGACTTGAGCATTTCATTCCAAGAACATAGCCTGTTGTTTCATATTGATTTGTACCAAACTTAATTGTGAGATATGCCATAGTAAGTCCAACAAAGAGTTTGAAGGTTGCCTCTATAATCTCCGAAATTGCTGTCGGAACCATATTTCGCATACCCTCAAAGTAACCTCTGTATATTGACATCAGGCAACCGAAAAGAACTGTTGGTGCAAGAGCCAATATTGCAAAAATGGCATTTGGTGTCTTAATAAGATTAACATAAATAAAGCTTCCGCCTATCATTAAAAGAAAACACACACAGCCTGTAACTATAAATATAGGAACAGAAACTCTATGTATTTTCTTTACATCTTTATATCTGCCGTTTGCAACACTTTCTGAAACCATTCTTGAAATAGCAATAGGGAATCCAGCAGTAGCAAGCATAAAAAGCGGATTATATAGTGCATATGCAGCATTAAAAAGACCAGTGCCAACACCACCAAACATATTCGCAAGTATGATTTTATAAACCATTCCAAATGTCTTAACAATAATCATACTTGCTGCAAGAATAAAAGCTCCTTGTAAAAATGATTGGCTTTTTATTTCTTTTGGTATACTCTTTTTTCTAAGCACTCATTAACCTCCCTACAGTATAGCGTAATTTCCGACAAACTCATAAAATCAGATTTTTACGCAAATAATACTGCAAATATGAGGGGCGAACTAAGTTCGCCCGTCAAAATACTAACTTAGATTAACATAAGATTTAAAAAGCTTAAGCAAAATCTTTAATCTATTAAGCTTATGTTAAATTATTTCAATCAACACAATTTTTAAATTTGCAATATTATTCTTCAGTAGAAGCTTCAACTGTATTTTTTTCTGTTTTCTTTGGTTCTTCTACTTCATCAGGCTGTAGCATATCCTCTGAATTTCTAAGCCTTTCGCCACATTTCCCACAGAAAATTGCATCTTTAGAATTCACTGTACTGCAATTAGGGCATTTTACTCTGTTTTTTGTTTCTGCAATAAGTTTATTTACAGAATCAAGCTGTCCCTTGAGGTCTGAAATCTTTTCAACAAGCTCTGCTATTGCTTTATCATAACACTTGTCACTTGTCTTTGCTTCATAGACTACTCGTCCAAGAATTTCACACTTCTTAGAAATTTCACTGCTAAGCTCTGCGGCTGAAATAGTAAGCTTAGAAATATCAACAAATTTTTCTGCCTTCTTGCCAACAAAACCTGCAGCAGTCTTTGCATTATAGATTGCATCTTCAAGTATTCCCATAAACAGACACTCCTTTTCGATTCTAAGTATATTTTAGAGTATAGCACAAACTATCTGTATCTTCAATAGTTTTTTAGCTAATATTCAAACGAACTGCCACCTATAAATTCTCTCAAAAGAGAGTATTTCGGCACAAGTTCTTGGTCTATTGAAGAGAATTGCTCTAAAGCTGAAATCATTCTTTCGGCATAGCTGTAATTCTCACCATTTCTATCAACCTCGGAAAGTATTTTTATTGCCTCATCTTTCAAAATACATACCTCATATGGGTGAAATGTATTCAAAGTGTAATCACTCATATACTTAAATGGACGAATATATTTTCTCTCGCCGAGGCAGACATTATCCCACATAGATATAGTTTCCTCACCATCAGAGCCTCTGAACGCTGTATCTCTCACAAGTCTTCTAAGAAAGCGTATATCCTCCGCTCTCAAAATCTTCTTTTCAGTATTTTTGATACCCTGTTTTACACTTATATAAATCTTCTTAATAGCCTCTGCATTTATTCCCTCTGTAAATATCGGATTAAGTGCATGAATTCCTTCAATTATTATAAAGCTATCCTTTTCAACTTTAAGCTCTGTAAAAACAGAGTCTCTCTCTCCCTTTGCAAAGCTATACTTAGGCAGCATACAACTGCCGTTTGTAAGTATACTTTTTATGCAAGATTTTATATATGGAATGTCTAATGCCTCAAGAGCCTCATAATTATACTCACCATTCGGAAGCTTTGGAATATTTTTCTTTCCCGTATAGAAATTATCAAGAGAAATTATATGGGTATTTCTTCCAGCACTTTCAAACTTTGATTTAAGTAGCTTGGCTGTTGTAGTTTTTCCACTTGATGACGGACCTGTAAGCATTATAATATTACACTGCTTTTCAAGCTCCATAATGCTTTCAGCAATATTATCCAAGTCGCTGTGAAACTGTTCCTCTACTGTATCTATAAAGCCTTTAGCCTCGTTTTCGGCATAGTAGTTTATTACAGGAAGATTATAAGAATATCTTCTGTATGTATTATTTAAGGTTACCATAGAAAGTCTTAATCTGCTCCTTTCGTCTTAGCATTTCATCAAAACCGTTGATATATTCATATGGATATTTATAATTAAATATTCGTTCAAGGTGATTTACGCCAGGCTCACGAAGCTTAGAAACCCCACCTGCCCCACACGCAAGAATTGTATGGGTTTCGTCCATAACATATACATTATATAAGCCATCAAAACCATCTTTAGACCAACCTACATTTTCGAGATTACCCTCCATTCTGCTCTGACGATACAGATAATATGGGTGGTAACCAAATTGTGGAAGCTTTTCCTCACAATATTTCATCATAATAGCTGCCGGTGGCTCTGCACCCGTCTTGACCAATGTTCCGCCAAGCGTAAGGAAAGATGAACGCTTCATAGCAAGAGTATGAACAGTTATGCTTGCAGGTGAAAGGTCACACAAGGTATCAAGAGTATATTTAAAGGTTTCCGGAGTATCTTTTGGCAGTCCAGTTATTAAATCCATATTTATATGCTTAAAACCAATTTCTTCCGCAAGCTTATATGCCTCTAAGGTCTGTGTGGCGGTATGTCGTCTGCCAATAGCCTCAAGAACCTCATCATTCAAAGTCTGTGGATTTATGCTTATTCTATCACAGCCACCATCAAGAATTGCTTCAAGCTTTTCACGAGTTATAGTATCTGGTCTGCCTGCCTCTATCGTAAATTCTCGGCATTTTTTCATATCAAAAGAGGCATTTATTGCAGTAATAAGCTTTGTTAGCTGTTCAGCAGAAAAAGTTGTTGGGGTTCCTCCTCCTATATATACAGTTTCAAGTCTGAGATTTAGTTCTTTGGCTATTTCAGCTGTATATTTTATTTCCTGACATAGCAAATCAAGATATGGCTCAACAAGCTTTTTCGCTTTTTCTATCGACTGAGAAACAAATGAACAATAAGAGCATCTTGTCGGGCAAAACGGCACTGATATATAAAGGCTGAATGAATCAGGCTTTGAAAGTTCGAGAATTTTACGCTCATTTTTTTCTGTTGTTAGTGCAAGCTTTGTTTTCTGCTCAGTAACAAGCAGCTTTTCTCTGAAATATTTATCTGCACCATCTGTGCCAAGTTCTCTTACGAGGTTATGCAAAAGCTTTATTGGACGAACTCCTGTTAATATTCCCCAAGGAAGTCTTATGCCTGTATATTCGCTTAATATCTCAAAAAGCATAATGGCAGCCGCTCTCTCACATTCTGAATATTCAGAATCGAACTCACCATCTATTTTTTTAGATAAAGTCTTTTCAAAATCTTCATCAGCAAAGCTTACAATTATATCAGAATCTTTTTCGTGCTTAATAAGCTCTATTGCAACAAAAGGCTTTTCACGATTTACATTTTCATCGCATTTTATGACATTCATTTTTTCATTATTAAAAAATGCACGAGTCAGATTTTCAATCTCATAATGAAAGGGATTATTTATAATATAGATATTCATAACAGCAATCCTTAATTTAAAATTTTATTAATTTTATAATATCACACATATTTATTTTAATCAAGAAAAGCATAATACTCTTTGTATACAATCTCCACAACTTGACAAACAAAATATAAATCATATCAATTCGTTGCTTTTTAGACAATATGTAATTTATATACAATTTATTCTTAGTACAAAAAATATAATTTTACATCAAAATCATTTAAAAATAATAATTTGTCAATTTATATGTATAGACATATAACCCTAAAAAGTGTTATAATTTAGATTAGCTAAGTCGAAAAACTATATTGGAGAGAATCTAATGACAAAAAATAAAGCTTTATATGAATTTATGGAATATCTGCCATTCTTAAAGGAACTCGTCAAGAGAGATTTCAAGATGAAATACTATAAATCATTTCTTGGTGTTCTCTGGACATTGCTTAATCCTTTGATTTTGGCAACTATTATGACAATTATCTTCTCTACACTTTTTAAAAGGTCTATTGAATACTATCCTATTTATAATATTTCAGGTCATCTTATACTGACTTTCTTCGTAACAGCAACAAAACAATCACTTTCTTCTGTATATCATCACGCAGGCGTTTTCAGAAAATTTAAAGTTCCACAATATATGTATTGTCTTTCTAATGTAACTATTGCCTTTATAACACTTCTGTTTTCTTCTGTTCCTATGCTTATATTGGCTTTAGTCTTAGGTATGCCATTACATTTTACAATGTTGCTTTTTCCTTTGCCTATTATACTTGCTTTTATCTTTACAATGGGCTGTTCGCTTATTCTCGCTGCATATGGCGTATTTTTCAGAGATTTAAGCCATCTCTATGGAATACTCACATATGCACTGAATTTCCTTACACCAATATTCTATCCAATTGAAATTATCCCTGTTGAATATCGTTTTGTATGGGACTTCAATCCCCTATATCTTTATATAAGAATTTTAAGAGAGGTTTTCATTTATAATACCATTCCAAATGAGAAAACCTTGCTTGTCGCTACCTGCTACGCTATATTAACCTTAGCTCTCGGCATACTTGTCTTTAAAGAAAAAAGAAGTAAATTCTATAACTACTTGTAATTTGGAGGTAATAAAATGGCTGAAACCTCAGTCAAGGTTGATAATGTTTATATGATGTTCAACCTAAGTAAAAATAAGCAAACAAGCCTGAAAGAATATGTCATAGATATGGTTAAAGGCAATCTTTTCTTTGACGAATTCTGGGCATTAGAGAATGTTTCGTTTGAGCTTAAAAGAGGTGAGTCTATGGGACTTGTCGGTGTTAATGGTTCCGGAAAGTCTACTCTGCTAAGACTTATTGCAGGAATTATGGAGCCTACATATGGCACCATATACACAAAAGGTACTATTGCACCTCTTATTGCTCTTGGTGGTGGTTTTGAACCTACACTTTCCGCAAGAGAAAATGTATATCTTAATGGAGCTATGCACGGTCACTCAACAGAATTTATGAGAAAGCGTTTTGATGATATTATAAGCTTTGCAGAACTTGAAGAATTTGTTGATGTTCCTATCAAAAACTTTTCCTCTGGTATGCTCGCAAGACTTGGCTTTTCTATTGCCACATCTGTTCACGCTGATATAGTTATTGCCGATGAGGTTCTCTCTGTTGGTGATGCAAGATTTAGAAAGAAATGTGAAACCAGAATTGCCAATCTCCTTAAAGAAGGTACAACTGTTCTATATGTCTCACATAATGTCAACTCTGTTGTAAAAATGTGTAAAAAAGCTCTTTGGCTTGAAAAAGGCAGGGTTATTCAGAATGGTAATGCTCGTGATGTATGTATCGCATACAAAAGATATATCGAAGAGCAAACTCGTTTAGCCAAAGAAGCTCAAGAAATAAAAAATGAAAAAGCTTAAATTTTTATTTACTGCATCGAGGGCATCACATATTGAAAATTTCCATATGCCTGCAATAAATGCCCTGCGTCAAAATGGACATACAGTTGATACTGCAACCGAGGACTATATCAAAGAAAATTTGGTTGACCACTCTTATAACCTGATATTTCAAAAAAAAATTTATTCCCCAAGAAATATAGGAACAATAAATCAACTCTCTAAAATTATAAAATCAAATTCATACGATGTAATAATCTCAAATACTACTCTTGCAGGAGTTATTACAAGACTTGCAATTCCAAAGCTCAAAAAGAAGCCTTATCATATATACATATGTCACGGCTACCTTTTTAATGATGATAATTCAAAAAAAGCAAAGCTTTATCGTAGTATAGAAAAAAGCACTTCTTCAAAGATTGATTTATTGCTCACTATGAATAACGATGACCTTGGGATTGCGAAAAAATATGCCCTCTGTAAAAATATTCAGTATATAAATGGTATGGGAATAGATTCTAATAAATTTCCTGTTTTAAGTGCTGATGAGTGTAATTCTTTCCGTAAATCTCTTGGAATAAAAGAAAATGATTTTGTTTTCCTTTGTGTAGCTGAATTTTCCGAAAGAAAAAATCAACAGCTTATTATAAGAGCTTTTTCAGAATTATTAAAAACAAAGCCTGATTCAGTATTATTATTCGCTGGCAATGGTGAGCTTCTTGAAAATTGTAAGGCTCTCGCCGAATATTATGAAATCTCTCATAAAGTTCGCTTTTTAGGATATATCACAGATACAAATATATTATACCGCTCAGCTCAGGCGATTATCTCAGCAAGTCATATTGAAGGTTTACCTTTCAATATAATGGAAGCTCTTGAATGTGGTATTCCAGCTATTGTTTCAAAGATAAAAGGACATAAGGACTTGATAATTGATGGCTTTAACGGTATGCTTTTTGCTGATAATGACCAAATAGGCTTATCTGAAAAAATGTCAGAGCTTTCAAATTCAGAAATTTATAATAAAATCAAGAAAAATGTATTTCTCGAAAGTAAATATGAAGTTTCAGAGGCAACAGAAGTTCTTTTGCATTATTATCTTCAGCTTTCCGAAACAATTCCAACATATTCTGTTTAATGGAGGTTATTCCATGCAAACCAAAGTACACTCTATAAAAATATTGAGTATTATGCTCTTTGTTTTAATAACAATTTCTTTATTTCAATTTCCTGCAAATGCTACATCTCAAGGTATTGTTCTCGATAAAAATGACATAAGCCTTGCAGTAGGAAATTCTTATCAGCTAAAATGGACGGTTATTCCATCTGATGATGACCAATCTGCAACCTTCTATTCTAAAAATACCAGCATTGCAAATGTTTCTGCTGGCGGTCTTATTATTGCTACCGGAAAAGGCTTAACTGAAATTGTTATAAAAAGTGGTGATGGTCTTAATTTCACTACCTGCAAAGTCAAAGTTACAGAAAATAAGGACACCGAAGTTATAAATCTTGCAGAAACAGAGCTTTATCTAAGAAAAGGCAGTTCGTCTTCAATTTTTTATAACTATAATAAAGATGAATATGTTTTTTCAAAGTCATCAAGCTTTTTAAGCTCTGATGAAGATATTGCCACTGTTGATGAAAACGGAACAATCAAAGCCATTGAAAACGGTTCTACTACAATAACTGCAACCTTCGGCAAAATCACATGCTTTTGCAAGGTTAATGTAGGCGAAGGAACAAAATATATTTCGGGCAGAAAGGTTAGTGGAACACTTCTCAATGCCTCTAATAAGCTATATAAAAACACAACCATTGCAATCTCATATACAAAAAACAAAAAAATATATTATGCGACAGTTAAAACAGATTCCTATGGCAAATTTACTTTCAAAGGAATAAAGGACGGCACCTATAATTTTGCATATTATGATGCTTCCAATAGAAAGGTTATTCACAGCAACAATATCAAAGTAAGTGGAAAAGACATAAAATATACTGCTATCCTCAATAAAGGAACTATGCTTGCAGTTCAGGGCGAAATCAAATCAGAAGAAAATACCACTCCAAAGACTGTAAGCCTTTCTAATGAATATCTTTCTATGAATATTGGTGACATCAAGGAGCTTAATATTATAACTACTCCTCGTGATGCTGATATTACCAAACTCAAAGTTACAAGCTCAGATAAATCTGTTGTAGATATTAATGATAAAGGCGAGCTTGTAGCCATAAAAAGTGGTTATGCTGACATTACCTATAAAACTCTCGATGGAAAAAGTACGGCTGTATGCAAAGTAAATGTACTTGAAACAGAGTCTACTGAATATAGTCTGATTTATATTGCATTAATCTTTTTAGTAATTTTAATTATATTTTTCTGTTTCCTTAAAACTTATAAGAAATTTATGATTCAAAAAAAGCTTCGTGAAGATATGTACGATTAATTTTCCAAAGAAAAATAGCATGATATTGGAAGTGAGATAATGATAAAACAGAATCAGCGAAAATTTAACGCTATACATATTCTTGTAGATGCTTTATCTGCTGTTATCAGTATCGTTATTTCTTTCTTAATATCAGACAGTATTCATAAGATTGACTTTGACAGCACAAAGATTAAGAGTGACAGCTTTATTTTAATTATACTTTCACTTGGAATAGTTTTGCTTCATCTTATGTTCTATGCCCTATATGACCTTTATCGCTCATACAGAACAACTCGCTTGAGATATGAAGCCATGAACATAATTAAAGCAAACATTACTGCTTTCTTTATTCTTGAACTAACTCTGCTCATAACAGAATCAATATATCAGCTTCAGCTTTTCTTGATAATTTTCTTTGTGGCAGATACTTTTATAATAATTGCATATAGGTTTTTTCTAAGACGGATATTGCGTTATTTGAGAAGTAAAGGATATAACAAAAAATATATTGTTATAATCGGTATAAATGCTTGTACCGAAAAATTCATAGAAAATATCAAACGAAATCCAGACCTCGGCTATGAGATTGCAGGATATTTCAATGATAAGCCAGTCAATACTATAAACAAGCCATTTCTTGGTTCTTTCAAGGCTTTGGCAAGATATTTTGAGGTAAATACCATTGATGAAGCTGTACTTATGACAAGTGACAGCAATGAAAAGATTCTTATTATGATTTATAATATCTGTGAACGCTTTGGAATTAAAACATCAATTATTCCAAATATATTCGGCTCATTTTCTTCAAGAATATATGTCAGTAAATTTGGTTCTTTGCCAGTAATGAGCCTAAGAAATGTTCCACTCGATAATAAATTAAATGCCTTTATAAAGCGTTTGGGTGATATTGTTATTTCAATTATAGGTATTATAGTAAGCTCTCCTCTTATGATTGGTGTAGCAATAGCTATAAAAGCCACATCAAAAGGTAAGATAATCTTTAAGCAAGAGCGTATTGGCTATAATAGAAAAAGATTTACTATGTATAAATTTCGTTCTATGAAAGAAAATTCTGAAGTCTTAGATAAGATGACAGAAAAAGATGATGAACGCTGTACAAAAGTCGGAAAATTCATAAGACGCTTTAGTATTGATGAGCTTCCACAGCTTTTCAATGTGCTTATTGGCAATATGAGTCTTGTAGGTCCAAGACCTGAAACACCGTTTTTCGTTAGCAAATTTCAAAAATCCATTCCTCAATATATGCTGAAACACTATGTAAAGCCTGGCATGACGGGTTGGGCACAGGTAAATGACCTTAGGGGTGGAGATACCTCTATTGAGGAAAGAATTAAGTATGATATGTATTACATAGAAAATTGGACATTTATGTTTGATATAAAGATTCTATTTATGACCTTAACAAAAGGTATTTTCTCAAAAAATGGATTTTAACTTGGAGGAACAATATGCTGATTTACCACTTAAACAACCTACTTATCTTAGTTTGGGCAGCGATATTCTGCTTTCATAAGCCATCTAAAAATAAAAATATGATATTTCTATTTTTGTCTTTTGGGCAGCTTTATTTACTGACAATTTTTAGATTTCTCATTGGCTATGACTATGTTATGTATGCTAAAGCCTTTATGGACCTGCAAACACAGGATTTTTGGAATTTCACCTACTATGACTGGGAATATGGTTTCGTTTTTATAACAAAGATTTTAGGAATGATTCTTCCAAGCTACACATCATATTTTGCAGTAATTGCAATCTTCACTCTGATTCCTGTTGCAATATTTATTTATCGCAATACAGAAAAAGTTTGGATTGGAACATTTATGTATATAAACTTCTTCCTTTTCTTTATGCAGATGAACTTCATTCGTCAGGCTTTTGCAGTTTCTATCACATTATTTGCATGGCAATTCATAAGAAAAAAGAAATTCTTCTGGTTCATTTTAGTAATTCTTTTTGCTTCATTGTTCCACTCAACTGTACTTGTAATGATTCCTTTCTACTTCCTCGCAAAAATGCGTCCTACGGGAAAGCAGGTTATATTTTACGGCTATGCCCTCACAATCTTCTACTTCTCATCAACAGGAATACTAAACCTTATTACAAAGATTTTCCATCAAGAATATAATAATACCCAATTTATTACAGAAGGCATTTCGCTGATTTATGCCGTAGTACCAATTATTATTTTGTTATTCACCATGCTCAATGCAGAGAAAATACTAAAACTAAATCCAGATAATCGCTATGTTATAAGTATGGTTTTCGCAGGAACATTCTTTATGATAATAATGGCACGACATTCTATTTTGGAGCGTTTCTCATATTACTTCTTTATTTATATTGTATTGCTTGTTCCAGAGCTTATTTCATCTGTTGAAAAATATGGCTTCGGTCGTGTTAAAAATAATGTTATGCTACCAAATGAAACACCTATAGAAGATGTTAAAAGATTCAAAGATCAATCTATCATACTCACAATAGTGATTTTAGTTCTATCTTACGCTATGTTTACTTATGGTATGTTCGAAAATGCACACGGAGTAGTACCATATACATCTTGGATATTTTAATTATAATTACTATAAAACTCTACAATATAATCACCTTTTATTGCTAATTTTTTAGTTTTCCCATTATTGACAATATTGTAACTTGATGATATAATTCTATTGTACTGTAAATAGTATAATAAATGATGTTAGGAGGAACCCGAAGATGAAAAAGAAGATTCTTGCAGCTCTTGCAACAGCAAGTGTAGCAGTAAGCTCTATTGCAGCAAGTGTTTCAGCAGCAACCCTTGGTGATAGTACTTCTGTTAAACCAAGTGATGTTTCTAATATCACAAGCAATGGTAAAGTCCCTACAACAGGTGATGCTTCTACAACTCTTCTTCTCGTTGCTGGTGCAGTAGCAGTAGTTGCTCTTACAACAATCATTGTTGCTGTAAAGTCAAAGAAAACTGCAAAATAATCCTTACCTAAGTCGAAAATTCAATTGTGTTTTCGAAACAGCAGGCCATTTATTCGGTCTGCTGTTTGTCATTTATAGATAAAAACTATTGCCAAGTCTCTTAAAATATATTATAATAGAAGTAATATATTTCTATGGGTGATGATAGTTTGAGTAGTAAGCTTGCTATATATATTTCTTGTTCTGCAACTAATGACAAACCTACCTTTCCGTTTCTTTATAATATATATGCAGGTGCAGCATTAAATAATAATACTATTGATTCGGATACTCTCAAAGATAATATAGGCGATAATATTTCTGAAAAAAATCCCTATTATTGTGAGCTTACAGTTCATTATTATGCTTGGAAAAACACTAATGCAGATTATCTCGGCTTTTTTCATAGCAGAAGATATATTTCATTCAATCGACAAAATTTAGTCGATAAAAGCTATTCCAAAAGAAAATTGCCAAAACCATATATAGTTAAGGATTTTCCGACAAAGGAACTTCTTGAGAAAAATGGATATGATAAGGAGAACATTATATCACTTCTTAAAATTTATCCTATTATAGGAGTTATTCCCGAAAAAATGCCCGAAACTACATATGAGCATCTAATCCGCACACAAAAAAATGGAAAAACAGAATTTAAGTTAATTGAAGAAAAATTGAAATTGAACTATCCTGAGTTTTTGTCCGCGTTTAATGAATATATGTCGAGCAGATACTTATATTTTTGTAATATGTATGTTATGCATAGAGATATTTTTGATAAATATTGCAGTTGGCTTTTTGATATTCTTGAATATGTTGACGCAAATATGCCACAGCGTATTGAACGAGATGATGGCATGATGGCTGAAAGGCTTTTTGGCGTATTTATGACATATATCAAAAAAGAAGGCTCTATAAACTGGGCCGAATTGCCAAGAATTCATTTTGCTAAAGTTGGCGGCACAACCAAAAATTTCTCGTGTAATAAGCTTGGAAATTTGATTTTCCCTCCGGGGTCTTTCAGACGAAATATATTAAGAAAAATAGTGAAAGGTTGATTAAAATGTACGATTATCTAATTGTTGGTTCAGGTCTTTACGGTGCGATGTTCGCATATGAGGCGAAAAAGAGAGGAAAAAAGTGCCTTGTTATCGATAAGAGAAATCATATCGGCGGTAATATCTACTGCGAAAATATCGAGGGTATCAATGTTCATAAATATGGTGCCCATATTTTTCATACAAGTGACAAGAAGATTTGGGATTATATTAATACATTCGCAGGATTCAATAACTATATTAACTCCCCTGTTGCTATTTATAAGGACGAACTTTATAATCTCCCATTCAATATGAATACATTCTCTAAGCTTTGGGGTATTAAGACACCTGCTGAGGCTAAGAAAATTATTGCTGACCAGATTGCCGACCTCAACATTACAGAGCCTAAAAACCTTGAAGAACAGGCTCTCTCACTTGTAGGTAAAGATGTTTATCAAAAGCTTATCAAGGGCTACACAGAAAAGCAATGGGAGCGTGACTGCAAAGACCTTCCTGCATTTATCATTAAGCGTCTTCCACTCCGCTTTACATTCGATAACAACTACTTCAATGACCGCTATCAAGGTATTCCTATTGGTGGTTATACAAAGATTATCGAAAAAATGCTTGATGGCATTGATGTTCTTACTGACACAGACTATTTTGAATGGATTAAGGATAGCAATAATGCAGCAAGTATCAAGAAAACGCTCTTTACAGGACCTATCGACCAATTCTATAACTATTGCTATGGTGTTCTCGAATATCGTTCTGTTCGCTTTGAAACAGAAGTTCTTGATACAGATAACTATCAGGGTAACGCTGTGGTAAACTACACAGACAGAGAAGTTCCATACACAAGAATTATCGAGCATAAGCATTTTGAATTTGGCAAACAGCCTAAGACTGTCATTTCTCGTGAATATTCTTCCGAGTGGAAGCTTGGTGATGAGCCATACTACACAATCAATGATGATAAGAATAACTCACTTTTCGCTAAATATAGAGAACTTGCTGATAAGGAAGAAAATGTTATTTTTGGTGGTCGTCTTGGTAACTATAAGTATTACGATATGGATAAGGTTATCGCTGCTGTATTCGAGGCTATTGCTAAAGAATTTGGTGAATAAGATATAGATTTCTAATAGATTTTCCATAGGGAATCCGTCCGGATTCCCTATCATTTTATAAAAGGAGTATTTCAAAATGTTGCTATTTGAGCTATCTTTTCCTATACTTGTCGATGAAAGCAAGCTTTATTTCGATGGTATTGGCACAAGCTATAATAATTCTCTTAATATCAAAGGTGGTACTTCTTGTAGCTTGTGCAGCTACTTTAATAGCTTTTCCGCTGGCAAATATAGAAAATATACTCTTGCTCAAAATATCACCTTTAATATTAAAATTCAAGGCTTTGCCGAAATTTTTATAAAGCGTGAAAATGGCAACATTATTACTTCAAGACTTATAGAAAATAGCAAGCCTGAAGCCCTTGCAATAACTTTTTCAATTATAGATGCCAAAGATGGAGAAATTTTCTATCCTGAAATATCAGCAAAAAGTGATTGTCAGATTTTTGGTGGCTCTTATGAAACAAAAGTAAGCCCTCAAAGAGATATTCTGCTTGGTGCGTCATTCTGCACATATAAGCGTGAAAAGTATATCATTTCAAATATGGAGCGTCTGCGTGACTTTGGCTTGAAATACTCTATCCCACTAAAGGTTTTTGTTGTGGATAATGGTTCTACACTACCTGAAACACTTTCTGACAACACAATTACAATTATACATAATCCAAACTGCGGTGGTAGTGGTGGCTTTGCAAGAGGTTTGCTTGAGGGTGTTAATTTTGGCTGTTCGCATATCATTTTTCTTGATGATGACATAAGCCTCGATACAAATGTTATTCTCAAAACCTATTCCCTACTAAAAATTCTAAAGCCTGAATATTATGATAGCTTTATCGGCGGTGCAATGCTCCATTCTGAAATTCCATATTTACAGCACGAATGTGGCGCTTTATGGGACGGCTTTTATCTTTCGCCTATCGGACACGAAGTAGATTTGCGTAAAAAAGAAAGTGTTATCGCAAACGAAAAACTCCAAAAAGCAGATTATCAAGCTTGGTGGTATTGTTGCTTTCCAACTTCATTTGGAGAAAATTTCGGCTATCCTATGCCCTATTTCATCAAAAGCGATGATGTAGAGTATGGTATTCGCTGTCAAAAACCTATCATAACTATGAACGGCATTGCTGTCTGGCACGATGGCTTTGAGGGAAAGTATGCTGGACATTTTGAATACTACATAAAAAGAAATGAACTTATAAATACTGCTCTCCACAACAAAAATACAGGCATAATTACAAATATCCGCAAATTATTTGCATCAACTGCAAGACTTACATTATTACAAAGATATTTTCTTGCAGAATTAGTGGTTAAAGCATATGACGATTTTATGGAAGGTCCTGAAAAACTTCTCAGCATAGATATTGCAGAATATAATACTTATCTTTCCTCACTTGCTAAACCTGCAAATGATAAAAGCATTATCGGCAATGCGAAAATTATTTCAAAGCCTAAAATAGTAAATTCTGCACTATATTATCCAAGCTTCGGAGGAAATATTTTTCCATCAAAGAATATTTGCATAGAGCTTCCTTTGACAGATATTGAAATCAGAAAGACCTTTCGTGCAAGATACATTGCACATACTAAAACAGATGGTTCGACTGCATTTGTAACAAAACTCAAGAAACGAAAGCTTTTCTGGGTTGTTGGAAAAACTATTCGTATGTTTTTCAAATTTCTTACAAAGTATAAAAAGGTTCGTTCAGATTATATACACAATCAAGAAAAACTAACTTCAAAACAATACTGGCAAAATTACTTCTCAAAATAAGCAAAAATAGCTAATCTCCTTTATCAGAAGATTAGCTATTTTATTTATGATTTATTATTTAATTCCAAGATAGTTAAGCCAGAATTCATAAGATGTATATTCATCTTTCTTCTTTCTGAACTCTTCCTCAACTTTCTTATGATTTCTCTTATAATTTCTTATAGTCTTTTTATAGTGCTTACGAAGTTCAAGATATTTCTTTCTTGAAAGCACACGCATAGCACCAGTATTTTCATATGGATTAACAGCAAGGAGAACCTTTCTCTTATACTGTTTTTTCGGGCAGTTAAACCAATCGTAAGCGATTACGCCAACATCATCAGTAAGCATAAACTTTGGATACAAATGTCCGTTTACAGTAATTTTATAGAATACCTTTTGCCAGAAACCAAGCTCCTCAAACTTATAAAGGTCATCAAGATTAACCTCAATATCAGGATAATTTTCCTCTATTGGTACAAGCTTTTCGTTCATTGCACCATGTTCTTTCATAATTCGTTCGCCCTCAGGCTTAAAGAGGAAATCTGGGCCTTTCATAAAGTCATCAATAGACTCAAGCAAAAGCTCACAGCTATTGTAATTAAATCTGCGGATTTCAACTTTATAGAAGTCTGTAATTCTCTTAACGAAGTCTATATCTTGGCATACACCACTAAATGCTTGGAAAATAAGACTGTTTCTATGAACCTGATAAAGCTCCATAGCAGCATTATACTTTGTAACAAAGCCCATATGCCAAATGCAGATACCATTCAAAGTGATAAACTTTGCATCATTCCTAAGGCTATACTCAACATCATCACCACGAATAAAGAGTGGTAATGGAAGCTTATTTGCTTCAATATAGGTTGTAGGAATACAGCAGTACCACCAGCCTGCATAATGGTCATCAAACTTATCATAGTTTTCTTCGTTTTTAACAACAGAATCCCATTTCTGAAGCTCGAATGAAGGCTTCTGAGGACCATATGAACCGTCCTTATGTACATAACCAACATCTTCATGCTGAACATTCATCTTTTCATAGTAGAGCATAGCACCACTAACGAATCTATCTTGATATTCGTCTTTGACAACTCTAAGCAGATAGAATGTACGCTTTAAGCTTTCTGCAACGATAATAACATCATCATCCATAAGCAAAACATGAGTAGGCTTTTTCTTGCCACGCAGAGCCTCAATCATACCTCTTGCATATCCACCCGAGCCACCAACATTTTGGTTCGGGAAAACATGCATCTTGCTGCCGTTGAAATCATCAGGATTAAGTGTTCTGCCGTTATCTACTATATTAACATAGAAATGGTCTGAGCATTCATCATTACAATAGAGAATTTCATTCTTAAGCATTTCTGCGTTTTTAGTAATAAATTCTTCTTTCTTAAATGTAGTTGTAGCAATAGCTATATCTACATTACGCACTTGCTCCTCATCAATCTCTGTAGCATAGTAGCCAGAATAGATTTCACACTCTGAAAGTGAAGAAATCTGAAAAGAAATAACCGAACTTTTTTCTTGCTCAAAGTTAATAACAAGCTCTGTTGGTTCTGGGAAGTTATAATGCTTATCTTCGGAAATTTCCTTTTCTATAACATTGTTTCTGATATAATGACCGAAAGTGTTTACAAAAAAGTGTCCTTTAATTTTAAGATGAAGTGATACATTAGTTATATTGGTAAAATGCTTCCATTTTTTAATAGAAAATGAATTAAAGTAAGTAAAAAATTCAACAAAACGATATTGAGGAAGCATATAGCCACCCAATTCGTCATTATAAAACAATCTATCTCCACGATATTGAAGCCACCAATGCTCATTGAGATATTTGTTAGTAGGAAATACTAAATTTTGAAGCTTTAGCGTAACAAGACCCATAGATTTAAACTCTCCTAAAACATAAAAATTATTTAGTTATAAAGTGCTTTAAAGCAGTTCACAAAGCAAAACTACATTTTTTCATACATATATAATCATACCGCCTTAAAGTCTAATTGTCAACAACATTCTTACAATACCGGTATAATACTACAAATCACACACTTTTTATATGGAATAATTAGTACTTATTAACCAAGTGGTGACATAAGTTCATCATATTTATTTGAAAGGATTTCTGCAAAAAGAAAATCACCCATCTTATAAGCTGCAAAAGATGCCTTATTATATAAGCTTCCGTGCATTTTTTCTATAATTTGTTTGAGAATTGGCTCAGACCATTCCCACAAATCTTCTGCTAAATCCTCAGTATGTAAAATAATATCCATACACTGCTCAAGAGCATTTCTGCCTATTCCAGTATTATACCACTCATCAATAGAGTGAAGTCTTGGAATAAGCATATCGAAAACCTTTGACGCCTCATCATACTGCTTATTTTTATTATAGATTATAAGAAGCTCGAGCATACGGTTGCAAATTGCATAATTATTACCAGTCATAGCCTCCATATTTAAGAGCATTTTTGCACAATAAATTTCATTATCAACATCGCCAATATTCTTAAAATTTCTCATACAGAAATACATCTTTGCTTCATCGCATATATCATTTGAATATGTATATTCAACAAGCAATTTTTTGGCAAGTTCTTTTTCATCAAGTTCTACTAAAAGCTCAACAGCTTCTTCAAGGCTATAACTCTCAAGCTTTGGTGAAACATATTTGCTATTATATCCACCATAGCAATCGAAGTTAGCTTGCTTTGCCCTCTCAAAAAGCACCTCTCTATCTGGAACATCATATTTATTCATCAATTCAGTAAGAATTTCAAGACTTCTTCCTATTCCTTGAAAGCTATTGCTTTCTCTATCAAACAATTCCTCGTTAAATAGCTTTAAAATCAAGCCATCAATTCTAAAATGTTCCTCATATTTATGAGTATATAAAATGGCATATGATAATCTCAATCTATTTTTATAATTTGCATCATTTGTGCCATATTCTTTTGTATAGATTTCTTTGTAGCAATACTGCTCTATATTTCCATCTAACGCTAAAGCTAATTCTTCATCATACTTTTCAAAAAGTTCTTTTAATAGCTTTTTGTAGTCTGTCATTTTGCACCTCATCAAGAATGAATTATCATAAACCTTATAATTTCTCTTGCGGCATTGTTACCGTCATTCAAGCCCCATTCATAGACCGTTTTCAGCTTATCTCTGTTTCTTGTATATCTGCCAACAGGCATAGGCTCTGGTGGCTGAATAACAATAGCCTTTCCCTGTTCTTGCATTTGATAGCAAAGCTCTTTTTGTCTATTATATACGGCTGGTCTTACCAACATAGTTTCTACAAAATTAGGATAATCTTTAAATTTCTTTCTCAATATAGGCTCGGGGAAATCTGGTTTAGGTGGTTTTCTGTAATATTTATCCTGTGTCAAAACGATAATATTATATTCGTGGCCGTCCGAAATAGCCTTTTCAATCAAAATAGGGTCGCCTATACCGCCATCAAGAAGCTTATAATCTCTGAAATTCACAATCGGCGATACAAGTGGCAAAGATGATGATGCTTTTACAGGTATAAAATCCTCGTCTAAATCTTGCTTAGTAAAATACAGAGGTTTACCTGTGATACAATCCGTTGTACCTATTGTAAGCCTTGTGTGGCTCTTAAAAAATTCATAATAATCAAATGGTATCAGCTCTCTTGAAAGCTCATTAAATATAAAATCCAGGCCGAAAAATGAACCCGTTTTTAAGTATGAATTAATGCTAAGATACCTCGGGTCACGAATATATTCATCAAATATTTTATAATTTCTGCCACGCTGCTTAGAAATATAACTAAGTGAATTACAAGCACCAGCCGACACTCCATAAACATCATTAACAAATATTTTATTATCAATCAAGGCATCAAGCACTCCTGCAGTATAAACTCCACGAGTACCTCCGCCCTCAAGTATCAAACCAACTGACATAATTCCACCACCTTATTGTAATAATTTTATTATATCCTTATTTTTGAAAAAAATCCATATATTTCATAAAAAGTATTTATACAATTTTATATCAAATTAAAATCTGGAACATACTCCTCACTTGCAGATGAAAGCTCCTGCAAAAAACCATCAAGCTCTGTTGTATCAAGATAGTCAAGTACTTTCTGATACTCTTTTTCCGTAAGCCTTCTGCTTATCTCTGGATATTTTTCTGCATTTCCAAGCGGTATATACTGTGACATAAGACTTAGCAAAATCTTGTCTGAAAATTGGTCGAGTATATCAAGCACATCGAAAGAATTTTCGATATTATTCGGCAGAATCAAGTGTCGAACGATAACTCCACTCTGCATAATACCCTTATCATCAAATTTTGCCTCTCCGCTTTGACGAATCATTTCTTTAAGCGAAGCAAGGGCATTTTCCAAATAATTTGGTGCATTGGAATATTTTTTCGCAAGAGTATTACTTGCATACTTAAAATCTGGCATATAAATATCGACTATACCCTCAAATTTATGGATTGTTTCAGCACTTTCATAACCACCAGTATTAAATACAATCGGCACAGATGGACGATATTCCTTAAACACATCAAGCAAAAATTCCGCATACGGTGTCGGGCTAACAAGATTTATATTATTAACCCCCTGTTCTATCAATTCTTCACAAGCTTTTATAAAATCTTTTTTTGTAAAAATTTTACCAATAGGTTCCCTACTTATTTTGCTGTTCTGACAAAACACGCAACCAAGCACACAGCTTGAAAAGAATATTGTTCCTGAACCATTTTCTCCACTTATACAAGGTTCTTCCCAAAAATGTGGAGCTATTCTTGCTATTTTAGGAAGTGTTCCAGCATGACAAAAGCCTTTTCCGCCATTTTCATCTCGATAAGCTGAACATTTTCTTGGACAAATAGCACAAGCCTCTATAACACTCACAACTATTCTCCTCTCTTTATCCTCATAATCAAATTTTCGAGTGATATTTTGAATTTCTCGTTCTGCTCTGCAGTTCTTTTTGTTGGTCCTTTCAGTCTACCGCCAGCCCGCCTTATCTTTTGCGCCTGATAGCGTGATTGCAAAAGTGAATCTATATTTGTTTCATCGTATATAAGTCCATTTTGATTAAGTGCAAAAGCCTTTTTCGATAAACACATTGCTGCAAGTCCATAATCCTGTGTTACACATATATCTTCCTTAGAAAGCATATTTACCAAATAAAAATCTGCACTATCTCTGCCCTTTGAAACTGTAATCGTTTTTGCATCATCTCGCTCTATGGAATGAGCAGTATCGCAGATTATAATACACTCTAAGCCATAGTTTTTAGCCATAGAGATAGTCAAATCTATAACAGGACAGCCATCACCATCAATAAAAATCTTCATAATTATATCTCTTTTATTTCAAACTATTTTTATTTGCCTTTATATGTAGCAAAAGCATTATTATAAAACCTGAAATCAGCACTGAATAGAACCATAGCTCACTATTCCCGCTAATGTGATATGCAAATAAAGCAAAGGCAAAGCCCCAACAATAAGAAAGTAATATTGCAATCGCCCAGAAGCCTATCTGCGTATGCTGTATTAAAAATAACACAAGACACAAAACCGCCGATGCTACAAGGCAATATGCAGGGTGAATTGCTAAAGCCGAATAACAAAAATATCCACAGGCAGCAGAAATCAACAAACTATCAAAAAGTATAATATTCCCGACAAAAAGACCGAGAATCGTTGACAAAAGA
This sequence comes from Pseudoruminococcus massiliensis, assembly GCF_900291955.1. GTDB lineage: Bacteria > Bacillota > Clostridia > Oscillospirales > Acutalibacteraceae > Pseudoruminococcus > Pseudoruminococcus massiliensis. The sequence goes on from NZ_OLMR01000003.1 coordinate 283,372, forward strand.
GGCAAGCCTAAAACTGCTACAAGCTTGATAAAGTCTAATTGCAACAAAATTCCCCCTTTTGATATTAAAGAAAATCCCACGAAACGACTAAGCGTCCGTGGGAATTCCTTAAGCAGTTAATATTTATAAGCGGTATTACTTACCGTAGTAAGCCTTAAGATACATTTCCTTAATCTCGCTCATAAGTGGGTATCTTGGGTTAGCACCTGTGCACTGGTCATCAAATGCGTCCTCAACCATCTTATCGAGGTTATCAAGGAAGTACTTCTCGTCTACGCCGTAATCAGCGATTGTCTTCTTAATACCAACTCTTGCCTTGAGTTCTTCGATAGCGTCGATGAACTTCTCGAATGTTTCTTCATTTGTCTTACCGAAGATACCGCAGAAGTTAGCACACTCAACATATCTCTCAAGAGCGTGTGGATACTGATACTGTGAGAATGTACCCATCTTTGCAGGTACTGGGTCAGCGTTGAAACGCATAACAGATGTGATAAGGATAGCATTAGCAATACCATGTGGGAGGTGATGATAAGCACCGAGCTTATGTGCGAGTGAATGGCAAACACCGAGGAATGCGTTAGCGAATGCCATACCAGCCATGCAAGATGCGTCTGCCATCTTCTCACGAGCGTGTGGGTCATTTGCACCATTCTCATATGCTGATGGGAGATATGTGAAGATGTTCTTCATTGCTTTAAGAGCAAGACCATCTGTGTAATCTGTTGCCATGATTGAAGCATAAGCCTCAAGAGCATGAGTAAGAGCATCGATACCAGATGCACTTGTAAGACCCTTTGGCTGGTTCATCATGTTGTCAGCATCAATGATTGACATATTTGGAAGGAGCTGATAGTCAGCAAGAGGATACTTTTGACCTGTCTTTTCGTCTGTGATAACAGCGAAAGGAGTAACTTCAGAACCTGTTCCTGAAGATGTTGGGATAGCTACGAAATAAGCCTTCTCGCCCATTGTTGGGAATGTATAGATTCTCTTTCTGATATCCATAAATCTCATAGCCATATCCTGGAAGTTTGCTTCTGGATGTTCATAAAGAACCCACATAATCTTACCAGCGTCCATAGCAGAACCACCGCCAAGAGCGATTATGACATCAGGCTCAAACATTCTCATAGCTGCTGCGCCTTCCTCTGCAGAAGCGAGTGTTGGGTCTGGCTGAACATGATAGAAGCAAGTGTGCTGAATACCCATTTGGTCGAGTTTCTCTTCGATTGGCTTTACATAACCATTCTTATAAAGGAAGGTGTCAGTAACGATGAATGCCTTCTTCTTGTGCATAACTGTGCCAAGCTCGTCAAGGGCAACTGGCATACAGCCTTTCTTAAAGTAAACCTTTTGAGGTGCTCTGAACCACAACATATTTTCTCTCCTCTCAGCAACTGTTTTGATGTTAATAAGATGCTTAACACCAACATTCTCAGAAACAGAGTTACCGCCCCATGAGCCGCAGCCAAGTGTAAGAGATGGTGCCATCTTGAAGTTATAAAGGTCACCGATACCGCCGTGTGAAGATGGAGTATTGATAACAATACGGCAAGTCTTCATTGCGTGGGAATGCTTCTCAATCTTTTCCTTCTGAGCTGGGTGAATGTAGAGAGAAGATGTATGACCGTAACCGCCGTCAGCAACAAGCTGTGCAGCCTTTGCAAGAGCGTCATCAAAGTTCTCAGCCTTATACATAGCAAGAACTGGAGAAAGCTTCTCGTGAGCAAACTCTTCGCTGATGTCTACGGACTCAACCTCACCGATAAGAATCTTTGTATTTTCTGGAACATCAACGCCTGCGAGCTTAGCGATTGTGTAAGCCTTCTGACCAACAATCTTTGCGTTAAGAGCACCGTTGATGATGATTGTCTTTCTAACCTTGTCGAGCTCGTCGCCCTTGAGGAAGTAGCAGCCTCTGTCTGCGAACTCCTTCTTAACAGCGTCATAAACGCCCTTAAGAACAGTTACACTCTGCTCAGAAGCACAAATCATACCATTATCAAATGTCTTTGAATGAATAATAGAGTTAACAGCAAGCTTAATATCAGCTGTATCGTCGATGATAACAGGTGTATTACCAGCACCAACGCCGAGAGCAGGCTTACCTGAAGAATAAGCAGCCTTAACCATACCAGGACCACCTGTTGCGAGGATTGTATCAGCCTCTCTCATAAGCTCGTTTGTAAGCTCGAGTGATGGAACATCAATCCAGCCGATGATGCCTTCTGGAGCACCAGCAGCAACAGCAGCATCAAGAACTACCTTTGCAGCAGCAATAGTAGAATTCTTTGCACGAGGGTGTGGGCTGATAAGGATTGCATTTCTTGTCTTTAAGCAGATAAGTGACTTAAAGATAGCAGTAGAAGTTGGGTTTGTTGTTGGGATAACAGCACCGATAAGACCGATTGGCTCTGCAATCTTCTTAATGCCATATGCTGTGTCCTCTTCGATAACACCACAAGTCTTTGTGTTCTTGTAATAGTTGTAGATATATTCGGATGCGTAGTGATTCTTAATAACCTTATCCTCTACAACGCCCATGCCTGTTTCAGCAACAGCGAGCTTTGCAAGAGGGATACGCTGCTTATTAGCAGCATCAGCGGCAGCAAAAAAGATTTTGTCAACCTGCTCCTGAGTGTAATTAGCAAAAATTCTTTGAGCCTCTCTCATTGCAGCAATCTTAGCCTGAAGAGCTTCGATGTTGTCAATAATTGTTTCAGTTGCAGTATTTTCTGCTGCAACCTCTTGGATTTTCTCCTTAGCCATGGTAAGTCCTCCTATTATTATAAATATAATCTGCTTTGTAATTGTTTCGCTTACAAGAATGATTATAAGACATTGTTAAAAAAATGTCAATAAGCATTTTTATGTAATTTTTGCTAAGAAAATCGAATTTAAACAAGGTGCAAAAAAGTAGATGCTTTGTCCGCTGAATTTTGTCTTATAAAGTTCAATCATAATTTTATTTTCTGTTATATTTGCATAATTTTAGCTTGTCAAAAAATTAGCAATTTCATTTTTCCGCTATTTTAAGCCTTTTTGTTAAAATTTATTTGTAGAAAAAGTAGAAAATAGCATTTTTATAAAATAATCCGTTTTTATTTTTTGTAATACTAATAAGCTGAGAAAATAAGGCGTATATTGTCGAAAAATTCTTTTCTGACAATATACGCCTTATCAAAAATCAACTTTAAAAAGTAATCATATTGTGTTATTTGCGTAAAAGAAACCCGTTTTTATTTACAACTATTTTACAGTACTGTTCATTTCTGCTTTAATAATCTCTGTTGCTCCAAGTGCATAAACAGTATTGTCATTAGCCATAGCAATCTTTTTTAGCGTCTGCTCACACTTCTTTTGGGCAGTAAGCTTGCCACTCTCTTTATCATAGAGATAAATTGTATCACCAGATGAAACTGCTACGGATTTATCTGCATTAGAAATTGATTCAACCTTAATATCTGTCGAAATAGTTGCAGTTGTCTTGCCCTCTGGAGAAATTGTCACAATTTCACAATCTCTGCCATCTGGATACTTTGCAAGTGACAATGCTATCCCCTTTTCATTTGAAACCTCATAATTTGTAATCGTTTTAGAATCATAGCTTATAAGATTTTTCTTATTATTCTCTATATCAAAGAAGTAGCTTTCATTCTTGCCGATTGCGGCTGCATTTCCGTTATCAAAGAATTTTACATCATAAATGCTATTATCCTTGAGTTCATACTTTGCTATATAAGCATCTTGGCTGAAATCGAGTATATAAACTGAGCTCACAAGAGAACCCTTCTGTGCGGAAATACCCGAAACAATAGCACGAGTTCCATCAGAATTTATTGAAATATTATTTATATAATAATCTGCAAAGGAATAGGCATATTTTTCCTTATTATCCTTGCTATATACAGTAAGCTTTGCGAGATAGTCATCAGATTGAGTAACCGCAGCAAACACACCGCTTGCTGAAATATCAGCACAGAAAATCTTATTTTTAAGCGAAAGATTATATAATTCATCGCTATGACTAAGAATCCTTAATCCTGTTCCGCCAACATTAAAAATCATAGAATAGTCACGACTTGTCCTTAATATAGGCTTTGCAAAAGCATTTCCAAGATTTTGTCGCTGACCGGCATTATCATTCAAAAGCACAATGCTTGTATCACTTACATATATAGGGGTTTTTTCATCCATAAGGGCAAAGTTTCCGTCTGTAACTTCATTTCCATTTATGCTTGAAGGGTATCCATCACCCTGAGATATACCTAACAAATCATACTGAATAAATCTTGAAACATTATCTGGAGAAAGATTTTCCCAGTTAAGTATGACAAGAAGCAAAATCACACACGCAAAAATTATCAGCAATACCTTTAAAAGCTTTTTTATAAGTTCTGGTTGAATAGGTGTAGGCTCATCATACTTATCAATAGGCACATCTTCATAGCTTACAACTCGTCTATCTGCGGCATTTTTTTCTTTAGCGGCAGCATGTCTTTCACCTCTTGCAGAGCGTTTAGGTTGCCTTTTTTTTTCGCTTTCATCATTGAATCTATTGTTTTTTTCCGCCATCTATATCTAAATCCTTTCGACAATTCGATAAAAAAATCCAATATATTCTCTATTATACATTCATTCCCTAAGAAATTCAAGTCTGCTATATAATAGTGCTATAAGTTATCAAATAAATCATATTAGCATTGATTTAATCTGATTTCTTCTGTATAATTTAATTATATAAATAAAATTGGAAGTGTTATATTTGACTTTTTTCAAGCTGATTAAAACCTATCTGAAAAAAATTAACTTTAAGATGAAAAAATTTCTGAGATGGACACTCGTTTCCATTATAACAGGTCTTACTGTTGGAGGATTTAGTACATTATTTGCCTTTATGATGAATGTTGTTACAGATTTTCGCAGTAACAACGATTATATTATCTATTTTCTTCCATTTGCAGGTCTTATAACGGTTTTTCTATATAATGCCTTCAAATTCAAGGACGACAAAGGCACTAATCTTGTTCTTTCTACAATTCATGCACAAAGCGAAATTCCTTTCAAAATGGCTCCACTTATATTCATAACCACAATACTCACCCATCTTTTTGGAGGTTCGGCAGGTCGTGAGGGCGCCGCCTTACAGCTTGGTGGAAGTATCGGAAATCAACTTGGACGCTGGTTCAAATTCGACGACGCAGATAAAAGAGTTGTTGTTCTTTGCGGTATGAGTGCAGCTTTTTCAGCGGTTTTTGGAACGCCTATGGCTGCAGCAGTTTTTTCTATGGAGGTTGTCAGCATTGGCATAATGTATTATGCAGCACTTGTTCCTTGTGTATTTTCATCTCTTATTGCATCATACTTTGCGACTAATTTTGGTGTTCGTGGCGAGGATTTCACATTTATAAAATTCCCGTCATTAACATTTCTTAATACCTTTGAAACAGTCTGTCTTTCTATTCTTTGTGCTGGTATAAGCATTGCATTCTGCATTATGCTCCATAAAACAAGTGATTTACTAAGAAAATACTTGAAAAATCCTTATATAAGAATTTTTCTTGCTGGTTTAGTTGTTGTTGGTCTTACATTATTATTCAATACAAGAGATTATAATGGTGCAGGAATACCAGTAATAACAAAAGCTCTCAAAGGTGAAGCTGTTCCCTATGCTTTTATATTAAAAATGATTTTTACAGCTATAACTATCGGTGCTGGTTTTCGTGGTGGAGAAATTGTTCCTACATTCTTTATTGGTGCGACCTTCGGCTGTCTTTTCGGAAATATCGTTGGATTTTCTCCTTCTGTCTGTGCCGCTGTTGGACTTATTGCACTTTTCTGTGGCGTTACAAACTGTCCAATAACTTCTATTCTTATCAGCTTTGAACTTTTCGGTGCAGGTGGTATACCATTCTTTATGATTGCGGTTGCAATAAGTTACTTTATGTCTGGTTACTATGGACTATATCATGACCAAACAATAGTATACTCAAAATACAAAACAAAATATGTCAATCGTCATACTAAATAACAGCAAAACAAAGTGCCTAAGAAACTCAAATGTTTCGCTCGAGCCTTTTCAAAGGCTCGTAGGTCAAGGGCAACGCCCTTGTCGCTCTTCGCAAAGAGCGACATACCTTTGGGCGAAGCCCAACATTTGTTTTTTCTTAGCGGCGGATTTTATCCGCCGCTTATTCTTTTGTTAGTAACATTAGTCCCTAAGGGCGAACTTTGTCCGCCCTTAGAGAGCAAGAGATGTTAAGGGCTTTGCCCTTAAAACCCACCAAAGGCTCTGCCTTTGGAATCCGCAAGCTTTTGAAAAAGCTTGAGCAAAACTTTTAAGTGTCTTGAGGTAGTGCATTAACTTATCGGTAGCTTAGTCCTCCGTGTGAACAAACTTCCCACACTCATCACGAGCGAGACTTGTCGAGCGATTCCGCGTCTTGGAGGAGGCGGCTCGCCACTTGCCCTTAAAACCTACGAGGGACTCTGTCCCTCGACCCTGCAAGCTTTTGAAAAAGCTTGAGCAAAACTTTTAAATGTCTAAGAAAAGTGCATTAACTAATCGTAGGGGCGAATGCAGTTATTTTAATTATGCCAAAAAGAAAAACCGTTCAATGCCATTGGCACGAACGGTTTCTTTTTATATCATTTTAGCCTTAAATCAGATTTTAACAGAAATTGCATCAAGGCTCTTTGGAAGCTCACTTTCATCAGCAGAAATCAAGAATGTAAACTTTGTTTCGGACTTAGCTGCAAGAACATTAACCTTTGTGATAAAGTCTGCGAGCTTATCAAAGTCATCACCACAAATCTTGAGTGTAGAATCTACAAGAACATCTGTTACATCGTAGTTACCTGCACAGATACCGCTAAGAAAACCAAAGAATGAGTCATAACCTGTGATAGCATATTGGTCTGTGTCAATAAGTCTTGCTTTATGAGTAACATCATAAGTAAGCTTTGCACCCTTTTCTACGACAACAACATTGCCGTTTGATGCTGAAACAGCTTCATTTGCGAGAGAGATGAGTTTCTTAGTTTTGCCCGAACCTTTTTTGCCTATGATTAGAGTTACCATTGTAACGCCTCCTTATAAATTTAACCGCATATGCGGAAAGATTACATATTAAAATATTATTTAAGTCTTGCCTCAAGAGCCTCTTTCTGAGCCTCATAGCCAGGTTTGCCGAGAAGTGCGAACATATTCTTCTTATAGCTCTCAACACCAGGCTGGTCAAATGGATTAATACCCATTGTATAGCCACTGATAGCACAAGCCTTCTCAAAGAAATAAATGAGATAGCCAAGCTCTGCTTCGCTTGAATCTTCGATTGTAAGAATTACATTAGGAACTCCACCGTCTGTATGAGCAAGAACTGTTCCTTCAAAAGCTTTCTTATTAACGAAATCCATAGTCTTGCCACTAAGGAAGTTTAGGCCGTCAACATTCTCTGGGTCTGTGCCAAGAGTAACATCTTGCTTTGGCTTATCAATAAGAACAACTGTTTCAAACATTGTACGAGAACCGTCCTGAATGAACTGTCCCATAGAATGGAGGTCTGTTGAGAAAACAACAGATGCTGGGAAAAGACCCTTGTTGTCCTTACCTTCACTTTCGCCAAAGAGCTGCTTCCACCACTCGTTCATAAGAGTGAATGCTGGCTCATAGCTTACGAGAAGCTCAATAGCCTTGCCCTTGCGATAAAGAATATTTCTGATTGCAGCATACTTATAGCAATCGTTCTTTTCGAGGTCACATACTGAAAGCTCCTCACGAGCCTTTGCAGCACCAGCCATAAGAGCATCAATATCAGCACCAGAAACAGCGATTGGAAGAAGTCCTACTGCTGTGAGAACTGAATAACGACCACCAACATCATCAGGTACAACGAAAGTTTCATAGCCTTCACGGTCTGCGAGCATTTTAAGAGTGCCCTTAGCCTTATCAGTTGTGCAGAAAATTCTCTCCTTAGCACCCTCTTTGCCATACTTGTTCTCAAGAAATTCTCTGAAAACTCTGAAAGCAATAGCAGGCTCAGTAGTTGTACCAGACTTAGAAATCATATTGATAGAAACATCTTTGCCCTCACAGATTTGAAGAAGCTCAGAAAGAGCAGTTGAGCTAATGCTGTTGCCTGTGAAATAGATGTCAGGAGTATCCTTTTTCAATGCATTGTAGTTCGGGGACTTCAAGAATTCAATAGCTGCACGGGCACCGAGATAAGAGCCACCAATACCGATAACAATAAATACCTCTGTATTTTTCTTGATTCTTTCAGCAGCAGCCTTAATTCTTGCGAACTCGTCCTTATCATAATCAACAGGAAGGTCAAGCCAACCAACAAAGTCATTGCCAAGACCTGATTTGTTGTGGAGCATTTCGTGAGCAGCCTTAATCTGTGGAGCAATTGCTGTATACTCACGGTCAGCGATAAAATCCGAAACATGCTTAACGCTTAATTTTGTTGCCATAATTAAAATATCCTCCTTTAAGTTAGCAGGAAGTTTGGCTAAATGCTTATTCAAAATATATGTTCGAAAAAACAAAGTTGCCTACTATTCCCCATCCCTTTATAATTTATTTTACAATATTTAAACTATAATTACAAGCCTATTTGAACATTTTTTATAAATTTATCAAAAATCAATGATATTGTTTTTAATTTTAATCAATACTTTCGCAATAAACATTCATACAAATACCAAGCAAAAATAAAAAACCCAAACAACAGTCTAAGCTATCATTTGAGTTTTAATTTAGGAAAATACTTATATTTATATTTTCTCTCCTATTATAATAACATGATTACTTGCTCCAAGAATTGATTTCTCCCTGCATATACTGTAATGATAATCACACCATATTTTAAATTCATCATCTTTCCAACTATCAATTTTATCTGCAAAAAGAGGGGTCAATCCGTCTTGTGCAAAATGGTCTATTATCTTTACATTATTATCTAAATATAATTTTTCCATTTCTTTATCTGTTGAATAATAAGTATCAGTCCAAAAACATTTTTCATCAGTATGTTTTAAAATACCTGTTGTAATAAGCTGTTCAGCTAAATTACTATCTATATATTTCTTATCAGATAATGCAACATACTGAAAAATAAAATATCTTGGAATATATGCAGTAAAAATTAAGCCTCCCTTTTTCAATACACGCAGGGATTCAGAAAAACACTTTTCTCTTTGATTTTCATCTGTCAAATGATAGAAAGGCCCCATATTTAAAACAACATCAAAAGAATTATCTGGAAAAATGCTCATATCTGTTGCATCTAAAACAGCTGTATCCATTTTATAACTTTTGGATTTCAGTTCATTATTAATAATTTCTATATGTCTTGGAGTAATATCTGTTGCAGTTACATTGTATCCTCTATCTGCCAAATAAAATGAATATATTCCTGTTCCCGCAGCACAATCTAAAATTTTCAGATTTTCTCCCAAAATTTCATTAAGAATACGGATAGTTGTAATAAATTCAATTTTTCGTGCATTATTGGTTGTCAATCTGTCCTCTTCACGATAATTTTCATAACTTTCTACAACATAATTCACTGCTTATTCACCTCTCAAAACATTATTTTAAAAATTTATCATCTTCCGAACTCTGCAAGAATCAATTCCTTATTATGCTCAGTTGCCCAGCTTATGCTCCAATCACTTGTAAAGAGTAGAAGGTGATTGCCCTTTAAGTCCTCAATACGCTTTGTATCAGATGCAAGGTCGAGAGTTTTCGGGTCTAAGTCCTCATTTTCTATCCAACGAATACGGTCATATGGAAGTCCCTCCATAATAATATCAACGCCATATTCATTTTTAAGTCTATATTCAAGAACATCAAATTGAAGTACGCCGACAACTCCAACTATAACCTCTTCCATACCGCTGTCAAGTTCTCTGAAAATCTGAATAGCACCCTCTTGTGCAATCTGCGTAATACCCTTAACAAACTGTTTACGCTTCATAGTATCTTTCAGACGAACCTTGTTAAAATGCTCCGGTGCAAAGGTCGGTATACCCTCAAACTTAAATTTCGCATTCGGTGAACATACTGTATCACCTATCGAGAAAATGCCTGGGTCAAATACACCGATAATATCTCCTGCGTAAGCCTCATCAATAACCTCTCTGTCCTGAGCCATAAGCTGTTGAGGCTGTGAAAGACGCATTTTCTTGTTGCCTTGAACATGATAAACTTCCATGGCTTTCTCATATTTTCCTGAACAAATACGCATAAAGGCAATTCTGTCACGATGAGCCTTGTTCATATTTGCTTGAATCTTGAAAACAAAAGCGGAAAAACGGTCATCAAATGGGTCAACCTCTCCGTCAACAGTTTTTCTTGGTAGCGGTGGAGTTGTCATATTGATAAACTCGTTAAGGAATGGCTCAACACCGAAATTCGTCAACGCAGAACCAAAAAATACAGGTGTAAGTCTGCCGTGACGAACATCATCAAGATTAAGCTCATCGCCTGCTCCGTCAAGAAGCTCAATATCATCTCTGAGAGTGTGAGCGAGGTCATCACCAATCTTTTTATCCAAATCTGGGTCATCAATTTTAAGCTCGTCCGTATCTACTTCACGCTGACCGTTATTTGCGGTGAAAGCAAGGATTTCATTCTTTTTGCGGTCATAAACGCCCTTAAATTCCTTACCACAGCCGATAGGCCAGTTAATCGGACAAGTTTTAATGCAAAGAACATCTTCAATATCCTCAAGCAAATCATAGGGACTTTTTGCTTCTCTATCCATTTTATTTATGAATGTAAAAATCGGAATATCACGAAGCAAACAAACCTTAAAGAGCTTTTTAGTTTGATTTTCAACACCCTTTGAAGCGTCAATAACCATAACTGCTGAGTCCGCAGCCATAAGTGTTCTATAAGTATCCTCCGAGAAGTCCTGGTGTCCCGGAGTATCTATAATATTGATACAACAGCCATTATATTCAAACTGCATAACAGAGGAGGTAACAGAAATACCTCTCTGCTTTTCAATTTCCATCCAGTCAGAAACAGCGTGTTTATCGGTTTTCTTTCCTTTAACCGAGCCAGCAAGCTGTATAGCTCCACTATAAAGCAAAAGTTTTTCGGTAAGTGTTGTTTTACCTGCGTCAGGGTGCGAGATTATCGCAAATGTTCTTCTCTTTTCAATCATTTCTCTATTACTTGGCAAACTGATTCCTCCATAGGATAAATTTTATTAAGCCTTAATGCACTCACTTAGTGCTGAAATTACATATTCCATCTGTTCATTTGTCAAGGTGGAATATAGCGGTAAGGTTACTTCATTCTGATATAGCTCAAATGCATTCGGATAGTCTTTTATATCAAAACCAAGATTTTTATAAGCTGTCAGCAGAGGCAATGGCTTATAATGAACATTAGTAGCCACTCCCATTTCTGCCATCTTTGAAATAACATTATTTCTGAATTCTGAGTCGTGTCCTGTAAGCCACGAAATATAAAGATGTCCGCTTGAAGTACCATTTTTAGTATAGTGTTTTAGATAATCTATACCAAGCTTATCAAGCTGTGAATTGTAATATTCGATTATCTCCTTGCGTCTTTTCAGCATTGAGGGATAGCGTTTAAGCTGTACAAGTCCGATTGATGCCATAATATCCGTCATATTGCACTTGAAGTATGGCGCTACTATGTCATATTCCCAAGCGCCGGCTCTTGTTTTTGCGAGAGCATCTTTATTCTGACCATGCAAGGATAGGAGCATATATTGCTTATAAAGCTCATCATTATCAATAAAATCTCTGTCACACCATGTAACAGCACCGCCCTCTGCAGTAGTGAGATTTTTTACAGCGTGAAAAGAAAAAGCGGTAAAATCTGCTACACCTCCGCTTTTTTGAGTTTTATATTCCGCCCCAAAGGAATGAGCACCATCTGCAAGAACTATAATTCTTCCAAAGCCCTCTTGGATTTTATTTTTAGGCTTAAACAACGATTTCTTAGTTTCAAGCACCTTAAAAATGCTGTCATAATCGCACATAGCTCCACCGACATCAACAGGTATAACCACCTTTGTTTTATCGGTAATAGCCTTTGCCAAAGCTTCAGCATCAAGGTGTAGCTTTCCTTTTGCACAATCAACTATAACAGGCTTTGCACCCACATGGCATATAACGCTTGCAGACGCTGTATAAGTATATGCAGGAACGATAACCTCATCGCCCTCACCTATTCCAAGAATACGGAGAGTCATTTCAAGAGAGGCTGTCGCAGAATTAAGACAAACAGCCTTTGTTGTACCACAAAATTCAGCTATTTCCTTTTCAAATTTTTTGGTTTTAGGACCTGTTGTTATCCAACCACTGCGAAGTGTGTCTGCCACTTCGCTTATTTCCTCCTCGCCAATATCAGGAGGTGAAAATGGTATTTTCATTGCTGTCCCCCATTTAATTATATATATTTTCTGCTATTGCCTTGGCTATATTATAGTCACCGACAGTCGTTATCTTCATATTTGAAGCGTCACCCTTTAGCAGCTTTACTTCTACTCCACCTATAAAGCATATTTTACAAGAATCTGTAAGAGTAAGCTTTTCCTCGTCAGAAAGAGCATTATAAAGCCTTTTCAATAAGTTTATGTTAAAGCTTTGCGGTGTTTGGCTATGATAAATTTTACTTCTATCAGGCATATCTGAAATAGTATTGCTGTCCTCAGATACAATTATAGTATCTACCTCAGGAATAACAGTATTACAAGCACCATATTTAAGAGCCGCATCAATATTTTCATCAATCATTCTTAGTGTAACAAACGGACGAACTGAATCGTGTGTTACGATTATATGTTCATCACTTTCGCCGAACTCTTTTTCTATATCGGCAATAATATTGAAAATTGTAGAATTTCTATCCGCACCGCCTTGAGAAATTCTTATCCTTGATTTATCTATATTAAATTCATCTAAAAGCTCTTTCATATGAGAAATCCAGCTTGAATGTACACCAATATAGATATAATCGAGCTTTTCAGAAAGCAAGAATTTTTCAAGTGTATAAATTATAATTGGCTTATTGCCAAGTGGCAGAAATTGCTTAGGCATAGTCGAGATATTCATTCTTGAACCGACACCACCTGCAACTATTGCGGCAAAAATCATTCTATCAACTCCTATAAAAGTTCTGAGGGTTTCTTTCCCTTCAAAACCTCTTTATAGCTTCTCTCTGTATCAACTAAAATCATATCGTGATGAGGTTTTTGTTTATCTTCGGGTGGGGGCGTCATATAGTCCCCAAAAGCTTTTTTAAGATATGGATCATAACCGACAGGAATAGGCATCTGCAAGCCCTCAAATTCACGATAAACCGCACTTGCAAACCATTCCTTAGGGTATTCAGGCTGCATAGAATGTACACCCTCGCAAAGCTCTGTGATATATTCGCAATCGGAAATTTTATATTTGCTCATACGCCTTTCAGCATTACGCCATTTTTTCTCACGAGCCTTTGGTGACTTGACTATCGAAAGCAAAAATTTACTTCCAAGAGCCATAATTCCGCCGTGATTTTCTGGAACGATTTGTGCAAGAAACAGCGAATAAATCATAGCATTGAGCTTTTGCATTGTGCGTTTAAATTTTCCTTTTGGACAGCCATCTATCGGAAAAATATCCATCATTATTCCAAAAGGTATATCAAGATGAGCCTGATTTGCCTTAACACAAGTAGTTTCAGTATCAACTATTGTTGTAAAAATATTTCCTGTAAAGATTTTCTCATCTGTCCGCAATAGCTTAAAGCGTTCATGCTTATCGTTATCCCAAAGTTTATATAACTTTTCATAGTCATCTCTCGGCATAAGTATGTCTATATCGTCGTCCCAAGGGATAAAGCCACCAGTTCTGAGCGAACCTATACAGCAACCTCCGCAGAGATAGAAAAGCAGATTATTTTTATCGCAAAATTCCTTGAAATACACAAGCGTATCAAGTTCTTTAAGCTGTAGCTTACGCAATGTTTCGGGAGTAAATTCATATAACTTTTGGTTTTCCATATAAAACCTCATTTAATATGTAAATATAATAGCTAATAAACAATCGGAGATAATCCGCCTTTATTATTCAATACCTGCATGAATTTTTGCAGCCATAAGAGTATTTTTCATAAGCATAGCAATAGTCATAGGACCTACGCCACCAGGAACAGGTGTTATATAAGAAGCCTTTGGCTCTACGCTATCGAAATCTACATCTCCGCAAAGTTTGCCATTTTCATCTCTGTCCATACCAACATCAATGACAACAGCACCCTCTTTGACCATATCGCCTGTAACAAACTTAGGCTTACCGACAGCCGCAACAAGAATATCAGCATCTCTTGTAATTTCAGCAAGATTCTTTGTACGGCTGTGTGTAATTGTTACAGTGCCGTTTTCATGGAGCAAAAGCATAGCCATAGGCTTACCAACAATATTACTTCTGCCGATTACAACACAATTCTTGCCGGAAATTTCTATATTTTCAGAATGAATAAGCTCCATAACGCCAGCAGGTGTGCAAGGCAAGAACTTATAATCGCCTATCATAATCTTACCAACATTAGATGCGTGGAAAGCGTCAACATCTTTTTCAGGGCTGATTGCCTCAATAACAGCCTTTTCATCAAGGTGCTTAGGTAATGGAAGCTGAACAAGAATACCATTAATTTCAGGCTTTTTATTAAGCTTATCAACAAGGGCAAGGAGCTCTTCCTGAGTTGTTTCAGCTGGAAGTGCATATTCTTCAGACATAAAACCAACTTCTGCACAAGCCTTTTTCTTATTATTGACATAAACTCTTGATGCGGGGTCATCACCAACAATAACAACTGCAAGTCCTGGAACTATGCCCTGTGCCTTTAGTTTTTCTGTTTCTGCCTTAACGCTCTCACGAACCTTTTTAGAAACCTCTTTACCGTTAATTATCTTAGCCATAAAATTTCCACCTTTTATATTAAATTATTCTTTAACTTTATCCTTTAATGCTTTTGTTGTATGAACGAAATTATTTTTCTTGCGGAATACGATAAGCATCACAATTCCTGCTATCATAACCACCGCTGAAAGAATCTGCGATACACGAAGATTTAAGAATGGTGTATAAAGACTATCTGTTCTCAAGCCTTCAACTATCATTCGCTCAAAGCCATACCATACAAGGTAAAGCAAGAAAATCTGTCCGTAATACTTCTGAAATTTCTTACTAAAGAAGTGCAAAAGCACAAAACCAAGCAAGCACCACAATGATTCATACAAGAAACAAGGGTGAACCGTTACTCCGCCGGTATTTTCACTCATCATTCCCCAAGGAAGATTAGTTTCTGTACCGAAAGCCTCTTGATTTATGAAATTGCCCCATCTGCCTATACCTTGTCCAATCAGAAAACCAAGTGAGGCAACATCAAGTATCGCAGGAATATTAAGCTTGAGAATTTTCGCAACGATACAGCCACCAAGCAATGCTCCGATAAGACCGCCATAAATCGCAAGTCCGCCATCGTGTATCGCAAAGATTTTATCGGGGTGACTACTGTAAAAATCCCACGAGAAAAATACATAGTAAAGTCTTGCACAAATTATTGCGGTTATAAGGCCGACAATAACACAATCAAGAAATTTCTCACTCGGAATTTTAAAACGCTTCAAACTCATCATCGCATAAATAAATGCAAGAATAAAGCCAATTCCGATTATAATTCCATACCAATAGATATGATAATCGCCTATTGAAAAGGCGACATTATTTATATTCAGACTTATGCCCAGATGTGGAAAAGATACATTCATATCTGACATTTTAATTATCCTTTCATCGTTAGATGTAGGGGGTGAACTGCGTTCATTGGTAATTACTTCAACCGCTTAGCATATACACTTACCCAAGACACTCAAAGTTTAGGTCAAGCCTTTTTAAAGGCTTGCGGATTCCAAAGGTAGTCACCTACGGCAGAGCCTTTGGTGGGTTTTAAGGGCAAAGCCCTTAACATATATTTCTTTTCAAGAGGTGGACTTCGTCCACATCTTAATTTTCTCTGTTGATAACATTAGTCAATAAAGGCGAACTGCGTTCGCCTAAGGAAAAAACAAATGTTGGGCTTCGCCCAAAAGTGTTTCTCCGTCTGCGGACGGCGACCAAAGGCTCTGCCTTTGGAAACTGTGAGCCTTTAAAAAGGCTCAAGCGAAACTTTGAATTGTCTTAAATGTCTTATTTAACTACAGAGAGTGTTGTGTTATTTGGGTCAAGCTGTGATTTAAGTCTTTCGTTAATATCATCAAGACTTGCATTTGCGATGGCATCCATATATTCATAAAGTTCTCTGCCCGCAAAATCAAATGATGCCATAATAGTTGCAGTATTCTCAGGACTATTAAGAGCAGCAATATTTTTACCATAAATAGCTCTTTTAGCTCTCTCAAATTCCTCTTTCGGGACACCACTTTTATGAAGCTCCTCGGCAGCTTGCTTGATAATCTCAGCAACTCTCTCAGGAAAACGAGTTTCTGCTGCAAAAATTACTGCACGATAACCCATTTCCTCGAAATACTCATATCCAAAACTTTGATTGATAAGCTCATCATCAAGAAGTCGCTTATAAAGTGGTGAAGCCTCTCCTGCAAAAGCAGACAAAAGAATATCTGTTTCGGCAATTTCCTTAGAAGTTAAGCGTTTATCGCCTGCATCTTCTTTAAAACCAAGTTGAAAAAGTGGTACAGCAACAGATAATTTCTGTTCAACATAATCCTGACCAACTTCATAAGGTTCATCAGGGAAAATTGACTGTGTATCCAAAGGCTCATCTTGCTTTGTAAGAATTTCATCTACAATAGAAATAACCTGTTCAGGTGTAACATTACCCGCAACAGAAAGAACCATATTATTAAGATTATAGTAGCTGTTGTAACAAGTATAGAGCAATTCAGGAGTAATCTCAGCAATAGTTTCGACTGTTCCTGCAATATCCTTTCTGACAGGGTGATTTTGGAACATTGAAGATATAAGATTCATCATAACTCTCCAGTCCGGACTATCGTCATACATCTTAATTTCCTGACCAATAATGCCTTGTTCCTTAGCAACAGTTTCCTTAGTGAAATAAGGGTCACGAACGAAATCAAGCAAAATTCTAAGGCTTTCATCAAACTTATCTGTACAAGAGAACAGATAGCAAGTTGTATTAAATGAGGTATAAGCGTTAGCGTTAGCACCTGTCTTTGCATACTTTGTGAAGGCATCGCCGTCCTCGCTCTCAAAAAGCTTATGCTCAAGATAGTGCGCAATTCCGTCAGGTACAATAACTTCTTCACCATTTGTGATAAAATGAGAATTTACTGAACCAAAGTGTGTTCCGAATATCGCATACGCGGACTTATAGCCCTCCTTTGGGCTGACATATATAGTAAGTCCTGATGTATGCTTTATTTTATAATATTTATCATTAAGCTTTTCGCTTTTTATTTCTACAATTTCCATTTTATTCAAACTCTTTCTCCCCTTTATTATTGTTCGTTGCTTGTAAGAACATAAATTGTATCAAGTGAAACAGCCTTTGCTGCCTCTATAATCTGTTCCTTGGTTACTGCCATAATCTTCTCGGCAGATTCTTCAGGTGTAAGTGTTTCACGATTGAAGGTCTGTGAAAGATAGAAATTTTCAATTGATGCAAGGCTATCAAGAGATGTTATATAGGCATTTTTGAGTGCAAGCTTTGCTGCATCAATTTCTTCATCTGTAATATCTCCTGCCTGCATAGATTTAAGCTGTTCGAGAATAGCTGTTTCAGTCTTTTCTATATTAGCATTTTCAACGCCACTATCTATGATAATAATTCCCTTATTAGGATTATATCTTGCGGCACAATAATAGCAAAGGCTCATCTTCTCACGAACATTCATAAAGAGCTTTGAGCTTGGTGTTCCGCCGAGTACAGCACACATAAGCTTTACTACTGCAACATCTGTATAAGGTTCTGCATATGGAGTTCTAAAACCCATTACGAGCTTAGATTGTGTAACCTCCTGACGCTCTGTAACTCTCTTAACCTCATCAGCTTTTGTAACAAGAGTTGTTGAAAGACCGATTGAACGATTCTTTCCATCAAATACCTGTTTAAAGGCATTTAGTGCATTCTGAGGTTCTGTATTACCAAGCATATAAAGCTCAATCTTAGCGGATTCTATCGCATTAGTCCAAGCCTTATAAGCCTGTTCGCTTGTAGTATCCATAAGACTTTCTTTTGTTCCAGTTCTGTTTACAGAGAATGGCTCATTTTCGCACATAATCTCTGTGCAGCGTTTTACTGCATAAAGACGCTTCTCATTAAATTCAGAATCAAGCTCCTCTATAAGCTGACGGCGTTCACCAGCAAATTCGCTACCAAGGAAAGCATTTTCTTGAATATTTGGCTCAAACAATGCAGAACAAAGGAGTTCTGTAAGTTCCTTAGAAATTTTAACGCTATCAAGAGCATATTTATCGTCAATACCTGAAACAGTAAATCGAAGCTCTTGAATTTCACCAAGCTTTCTTACTGTTGAATATAGTGCTGCACCGTAAAGTTCATCAAGCTTTTTAGCAAGTGATGTAAAATCAGGATAAGCCTTGCAAGAGCGTGTTATAAGGCTTGCCGCAAGAGCATTTGCGGAAGCTGTTTCTTTTGTTATTGGCAGAAACAATGATGCAGTTATACGGATTGTTTTGAAACGGTTATCGGGAATGAAATTAAAATATACACCATCAGCGATTTTCTCTCTAATTATTTCAGACATTATTTTCATTACGCCCTTTCTTTTTTATATTTATATGAATTAAAATAATCAACAAAGTAAACTTTTCATAAGCATAGATAAAACGCTTTAACCTGCGATATATCTTAATTATTATACCACATTTTTCATTACTTTCCAATAGCTATATAAAATTATTTAATCAACTCTAAATTTTTCACTCTCTATGAAAATTGACAAAAGCATTACCCTTGAATTACGAAATGTAGGGGCGAACTGTGTTCGCCCGTTCAGTAGTTCTTTGGAAATTACTTCCACCACATCATTCCCCTGCCCACACCGAACGAGACTTGTCGCAGGTAGTCACCTAATGCGATTTTGTGTCTTGACTGCGGCGGCACGCCGCCTCGAGCGAAACTTTTAATTGTCTTAGAGAAGGTTATTAGCTAAATAAAAACAATAATGCAGTGGTCAGAAATATAAATTTCTAAACCACTGCATTATTTTGCAGTAAATTACAATGTTTTATACATCAGATTAAATTGCTTTTATTCCTCGTTCATTAGTACGAATCCTTACTACATTATCCAAATCATAAACAAAGATTTTACCATCACCTATATGTCCTGTGCAAGCTGTTTTTTGAATAACATCTATGGTTTTTTCTGCCCATTCTTCAGTAGAAACTACAATCTCAAACTTAATCTTTGGTATCATTGTTATGCTGACATCAACACCACGAACATTCTCAGTTGAACCTTTCTGATGGCCACAACCCATAACCTGAGATACTGTAATTCCTCGAACTTCTATTGACTCTAATGCGTCCTTTACTTCCTCATACTTTTCAGGACGAACGATAGCTTCTATCTTCTTCACGAAAACTCACCCTTTCATATATTAATCAAGACCATTAAATGACGGATATGCACTTTCACCATGTTGTGTAATATCCATACCAACTCTTTCGTCCATCTCTGAAACACGGAGCTTTGTAAATAATCTTACGATACCTACACAAATAAGTGTACCCACAACAGCTACGAGAACAGTCACTAAAATGCTTTCTATCTGTGCAAAGAACAAGCCAGTTTCTCCGTAGATAAGACCATTCCACTTTGCACCAGATGAAACTCCAGGAGCAAGCTCCTTAACACCGAAAAGACCTGTTGCAATACCGCCCCAGATACCACCGATACCGTGGCAACCAAATGCGTCAAGTGCATCATCAATTTTAAATACTCTCTTTATGAGATGTACACCGAAATAGCAGATAGGGCTTACGAGCAAGCCGATAAGAATTGCTGACCACATTGGAACAAAGCCTGCACCTGGTGTAATTGCGACCAAACCTACAACAAGACCTGTTGAGCAACCAACGAGTGTTGGCTTGCCTGTCTTAACAACATCAATAAACATCCAAGAAATCAAAGCTGCTGCCGAAGAAACTGCTGATGTCATAAATGCGTGAACTGCTGTACCGTTTGCTGCAAGTGCGCTACCTGCATTAAATCCAAACCAACCGAACCAAAGCAATGCTGCACCGAGAAGTACGAATGGAATATTGTGTGGCTTATATGCACTTCTCTCATAATCTCTTCTCTTGCCAAGAATAATTGCAAGAACAAGACCTGTAATACCTGAGCTGATATGTACAACATTACCACCAGCAAAGTCTACGGAATCGAGGTAAAGACCTGTACCGAAAAGTCCTCCGTCAGTTCCTGCTCCGAGGAAACCGCCACCCCATACCATATGTGCGAGCGGATAGTAAACAACGATTGACCAAAGACAGATAAATGGAACAAGTGCCTTGAATTTCATTCTGCCCGCAATAGCACCAGTTATAAGAGCAGGTGTGATAACCGCAAACATCATTTGGAAACCTGCGAAAAGTGCATCAGGAATTTCAAGTCCTCTTGTGCTTTCTGAAATGCTTACATTATTAAAACCGAGGAAGTCGAAGCCTCCGATAACTCCACCAACATCACTTCCGAAAGAAAGCGAGTAACCAAACAAAATCCACATAACTATTGCCGTACCTGCAATAAACATAGTTGCAAACATTGTGTTAAGGACATTTTTTCTTCTTACAAGACCTCCATAGAAAAATGCGAGTGCTGGGGTCATTAGGAAAACCAGTGCGGAACATATGATTATAAAGCTGACACTTCCGCTGTTCATAAAACATCTCTCCTCAAAATAATTTTTAGAAAATAAAAAAGGCGTCGGAAATAAATCCGACGCCTTCGTCTATATTCCGTATTATAGCACTACTGGATTATTTTGTCAACACTTTTTTTAATAGTTTTTTTTAAAAACAGTATTTTATAGGAAGACTTATGGCATAATATAAGTAGAATTTTTATTTTAGGAGGAACAACAATGGAAAAACTTATTAAAAATATAGATAAATCTGAAATCATCAGACTTGCAGACAAAGTTGCATATGAATGTGGCAAAGTAGCAAGCCTTACCCTTGCACAAAGACCTGGTATTGGTATAACAGTTATGGCTTTTGACGAAAATGCGGACATAAGCACACACACTGCTTTAGGTGATGCTTTGGTCTATATTTTTGAAGGTAAGGCAAGCATTACTATAAACAATAAGGAATATATTCTTAAAGCTGGCGAATCTGTCGTTATGCCTTGTGGTGTGCCACACTCTGTAAAGGCTGTAACAAAATTCAAAATGCTTCTTGCTGTCGTAAAATAGTTTTAATAAATACACATCTAAAACAAGTTCTTTTAAACAAGAAGCTTGTTTTATTATATAAAAAATTGGTGATAACCAAAGTCATCACCAATCTAAGGAGTTTATTATGCACTAAGCCAATAACCTCTGCCCTCTACAGTAGAACCATCTGCATTATTAGTAGCCATATAGCTTGCACCATCGTAATTCATATAAAGCTTAATTCCTACACCAGCATTTACAGACTTATCTGTTATAAGTTCATAATAATCTGAACCATCATAAGAATCTATTAATCTCAAGCTTGTGTTCCAAATTCCACCTGTAAAATACATCAAACGGTCGGAGAATAGCTTTTCACCTTGGTCATTTCTTGTAACCTCAAGAGTAACAGCATATGTATCTGTGCCAGCTGGAAGTTTAATTGTAAAATTAAATCTTCCATCATCCATCTTATAACGGTTTGTGCAATCAATGATAGAATGATTTTCTACAAAGGTATAATTGTCCGAATTTGATGCTTGTAAGGTAGTTGCATTGTCTGTTGCAGCAACACTCATAGATACCACGGGAACTGCAAGGAGTGTTGCTGCTGTCATTGCAATAGCTAAGGTTTGTTTGATTGTTTTTTTCATAGAATATCCTTCTTTCTTAAATTTTATGATTGAATTATAACTCAACAATACATAAAATATCATAATATGTTGAATTTTACACAATTATAATTGAATTTAGAAACTTTTATGTAAATGCTTATTGATTTACTTATCATCTAATCCTTGTCTTACAACAAGTTTTGCAAAAAGACATTTTTCTCTAATAAGCTTATCCTATCCTCTTTCTCAAATGTAACGATTTTAGTAAGTCCGATAACGATATTATCTATATCCGCTTAGAATCCTTCAAAATCATATCCAGCCTATACAAAGTCACCTTTGGAAAGCTTTATTTCTGCATACTTCATCGAAGTAGATGACTTATAGCTTATTGGCTGATGTTTGGAAAGCATTTCAAAAAAACGAAATCAGCTTGTTGTTTAAAATTTAATTCTCTATCTTAGATAGTCTTTTTTATACTGTCTATATAATTTTAGAAGTACAAATCATAAATTTCCAAATTAAAAAACAATGCTTTCGCAATAAATACGAAAGCATTGTCCAAAAATTCATAGAAATATTTTTTATATTGCTATTAATTCTTTTCTTTTAATTCATTGATGTCAGCCTTGAAATCAGACATTATCTCTTTAGTTTTATCAATTTCATCATTCCAAACTTTGCTGCCTAAATCAGACCAAAATTTGTATACATCGGAGCCAAAGCTTGACCATTGCTTATAGACATCTGAACCAGTGTTTGACCACCACTTATATTCCTGTGTTTGTAGCTTTGATAATTCAGCGTATGGAACACTATCATATGCATCTGCTAAAATGCCATCATAGAAATCCTTATACATATCACTTAATATTCCATCATATACTCCATCATAAATGCTTTCACCGCCATCATCATATATGATTTTATATAACTTATCAAGTTCTTCGTATTTTTCATCATTAGAAGTATTTGATGATAGAATTTTATCAGCATAATCTAAGGCATACTCTCTCATTCTAATACACAAGCTTTTATGAGTTTCATTAATATTATCATAGAAAGCTTTTACCTTATCAACATTTTTAGAATATTTATCGTATGTATCAATATCTGCTTTCAGCTGTTTATAGTCTTTTTCAAGAGATTCAATCGTGTCTTTAATATCCTTTTTTACAGATTCTTTAAACTCTTTGCTTAAATCTTTAGATGTAGCATTATCTGCACTGCTTTCAGATTTTGTTTCCTTGCTTGATTCTTCAGAAACGATACTATTTGAACTACTCTCGTTTGATGTCGATTCATCTATTTTGCTTGATTCCTCAGAAACAGTACTATTTGAACCGCTCTCAGCTTCCTTTGATGCTTCACTGCTTGAGAAACTACTCTTATCTGATATAGATGATTGACTATTGGAATTTTTTCCTCCGCAAGCTGTCAATGATAATGCCAACATTGCAATAAGGATAAGTGATACTATTTTTTTCATTTTGATTCCTCCATTTGTTCTAAATTTTTATTTTGATTAATTTTTATTAATAACATAATAATAGCACCTACAAACACTATAGCTACTCCAAAGTAACAAAAATATTGTGCCATTCCACAGTCATATCTACTACTTGGAAGTACACCTCTGTCATTGAAATCCCATTTTAATAAAAGAAATGTTGCCAAAGACAAAACATTGAATATCATTATTGCTATCGGTTTTTTCAATAATGAGAAGATCGCTGACAATAAAGCAAAAATTGCAAAAGCAGAAATCATAACCACACAGGTAATACTTACAGCTTGTGCATTTTGTGCAGCAGCAGTTGAAGAATAAATCTTACCAAATTCAAATAATGAAATATTCACAGCGTCTTTGTTTGTCATTCCAATTTCTTCTGCATACATTGTATCAGGAAATTTTTCAAGTTGCTCTCTATATTTTTCCGTAGCTGATGCAAAGGGCAGAAATAATGTTGCGATTAACATTATCGAACCGATTAACGCAATTATACAAGAAATCAAGCGTTTATCCATTTTAAAACCAGCTTTCTTTACTTCAATTTTTTCTGACATAGACTTTTCCCCCTAAAATAATTTTGTAATAATAGAAATTAGTTCTTTATTTGGCACAGATATTCATAAAACAACTTGCTTTATATGATTTTTAATATGAATCATCTGCACCGTAAATTTTCCCATAATTTACACACCCCCTTATTTTTAAAAATTTTATCTATTAATACTTTAACCGCCTTTATTTTAACATATGAATATTTGAAATTGGTTTTGTGACTGCAAAAGAAAAACAGCACTTAGAAATATCCTTCTAAATGCTGTGAATTTATTTGTTTTTTATAACTCTTTAATATCAGTAATTAAGCCAATATCCTTATATTTCTCATTTGCCTTTTTTATTATTTTTATAGTTTCAGAATATTTTTCTTTATTGTCTGTAAAGTAGTATACATCTACTAAATATGTATATAGCTCCATTTTCTTTCGGATAAATGGAATAATCTCATCATTCTCCTCACATAATTTTATTCCAAAAAGCAAACATTTTTCCGCTTTCTTTTCTTGTCCAGATTCAAGTGAAATATTCGCACTTGGAATAATTATATTATCAATGAAATCCAAGTCATTTTCACAAATCGCACTTTCTATCTCATAAGCCTGCTGAATATATTTTGAAACTATTTTTTTATTAGGTTCAACATAAGTATAATACCAAGCACAAGTCAGATAGTAGCCACAACCAAGCTCAGTATATTCATAGGCTTCTTTTTTTATTATATCATCTACTTTATTAAGCAACCAATCAATTCTGAATTTCATTTTCGGATTACTTCTTATCAGTATATTTGCCTTACATCTTAAATACTCAGCAAGAAGCTTTTTTCCATCTTGATGATAAGATTTTTTCATATATCTGATTGCCTTATCAAGATTTTTCATCAGCAAAGACAATACTTTTGCATCCTCTTTATTTCTTGTATCATACCACCCCTCAAGCTTATAATCATAATAACCCACTAAAAGATAGTAATATTGCCCTTTTATGTGGTCATCAGAAAATGCATTTATAACATCTTCTGCACTAATAATACATTCATATGCTTTATCTAAATCACGCTGTTCCTCATAAATTTCAGAAATAAACTCATATAATTTGATTACTGCATTGCCATTCAAATCGCCACGATTTTTTATCAGTTCTATGGCATTATTGAGTATATAGCTTTCCCTATAACGAGGCATTGCAGATAATACTTCAAAAAATAATTCCCTATATGGATTTTGACTTGCAAGTTCTTTATCTTTCTTACAACATTCCAAAAATTCTTCACACAAATGTAAAGCCTTTCTTTTGTCTTCCTTTAACACCTTTTTTAGCTCTATCATAATATGAGTTGAAGCTTTTCTGAATGTGTCAGTAATTTTCCAACCTTTAACAGCCTCCGCAATAACTGGGTGCATTACAATTTTATAATTATTTATGGAAATCCAGCCGTCTGTTGTCAATTCATTTATTATATCTTTTGTTCTAAGCCCATATACAGAAGCAAATAATTTTACCTCTATTCCCTCTATACCAAAAAATGATATTCCCTTTAGAACAGATTTTTTATATTCTGTTATTTGCGATGAAATAAATAGCGTATCTATAATATTCTTTATCGTATCGGTATAAGCTATAAAATCTCTTGTATATGGTACTTTTTCAGGTGCAATTTCTGAAAAACCATTTTTCTCCATCAATTTTTCAGCTTCTGATATAGAAAGAAAGCTATTTGCAATCTGTTTGGCAATCAATTCAAGCACTAAGGTATGCCCTTGAACCTTTTCTATAATACAGTCTATCATAGGATATTCATAAGGCTCAATAGTTCGTCTTAGGTAACTCTCAAACATAGAATACATATCACTTTTTTTCTGTATTGCTTCTATATTAAGGCAAAAGTATTCGCCTTTAAGTATGTCCTTACGGGTAATGATGATAATTTTCCAGCCAAGCTTTAATAATTCTTCTACACCACTGAAATTATCTCCAATAAAATTATCAATAATTAAGATAACCTTTTGATTATGTGTTAATTTACGGGCAATAGCCAACTTTCTGATAAAATATTCATCTGGTTCTTCCTGAGGGCTTTGCATTACTGCATTGATAACAAACTGCCTATCATCAGCAATTGTTTCCTTTAAGGAATGATAAAATTTTAAAGAAATCACAATATCAAATTTCTGAGCATTATTCGCTAGATAACTTTGTATCAAGGAGCTTTTTCCAATGCCTCCCATTCCTGTAACAAAAAGCAGGCTTTGTCCTGTATTTTCAATCCACTCATTAAGTTTTTGAAGTTCTTTCTCTCTGCCTATAATCGCTTTTGTATAAGATGCATAATAATTGAGAATATATGGAATTGCCGTATCAGCCAGCTTTTCTATTTCTTCAAGCTTTCTGATTACTTGCTGCATATCTTGGTATCTATCCAAATAAAAATTAGCTAATGTATGATGAAAAAAATCCGTCAATTCATAATACATCTTATCCTGAAATGTTTTTGCAGCATATTTTGATTGTTCATAGCTATATTCAGCATATATCCCACAATCTAAAGCTGTCGGGATAGTTCCGAATACAAGATAAAATAAAATTGCACCTACTGCATATATATCTGTATGCTTTCCAACCTTCCTTAGCTTTCCAGTTTGTAATTCTAAAGCCGAAAAACCTTTAGTGTGAGATATTTTATATTCACAATCTTCTGCCCCACTTTTAAATGCAGTTATCGGCACAAGAGAATCAAAGTCAAATAATTGTACAACTTCTTTTGTTCCAGTCAACAAAAAGATATTGTCTGGTTTTAGGTCTAAATATAGATAACCTTTACGATGAACTTTCATAATCACCTTAGCTGTACTTTTCACAACTGCAATACAATCTTTAAGCGATATGAACTTACTATGCGAAAGAGTTTCTCCCTCCTGATAGTTAGTAACAACATAAATGGTGTTATTAAGCTCATAAATATCCACTGTATTTGATGTAAAATTCGTCAAACCACTTGTGCTAAACAGCTCATTTCCCAAATCAAACGCACGACACATTTCAGCCTTGCGTTTTTCAAAACTATCCTTATCACTTTCATTAGGGAATAGAAAATTATTTTCACATCTTTCAATATCAAGAGCAAAAGGATAACATTCCTTTATTCTAACAGATTCTTTTACTCCTGAATTATTTACATAAGAGGCATCATATACAATACAAGCCGCCCCTCTTGCAAGCTCTTTTTGAATAGTATATACACAAACTCCATTTGAAGAATTATAAAATCTAAGTTCTGTTTTATCTTTTAATGCAACTCTTGTATCCATAGTTTCACATCTCCATTGATATTTCTACTTAGATTTTACAATGCTTTTTTCGTCAAATGGTTTTTTGAGTGCAAGCCACACTATCAGAAGAAGCCCTCAACTCATCTTCTTTTATTATATAAAGCTCTCTCATAAAATAGCGAAATGTTTCCATTGGATATTCATCTTGCATAGCAAAGAGAAAAATCCAATCATAAGGATTTCCAGCATATAAGGTAGGATAACCTGCATCTATAAGGTATCTGTTTATTTCTGCATAGCATCTTTCATTGTCATCATCAGCACAATAAACTTTAACATTATTTTTTAATAAGCGTTTTGTCCAATATTCATAAAAGACCAACAAAATAATGGTTTTGCGTACTAGCTCATTAGATTTATGTTCTCCTCTTAGTATAGCCTCCAAGCCTTGCCTGTCTGGAAATGAATCTTCTGCCAAAGGGTGCAATAAATCATTGTTTTTCAAAATGGGTTTTAAAGTTCTATCAGTATCAAGAACAAACAAAGGAGAATTATCATAATCAAAATCATACAATCCCAGTATTTGAAGATAAATATCCCATACAGAACGCTTTTTTGATTCTGTCTTATCACCATTATTTATAAGATTAGGAAATAATAAAGCCTTTTCCCTTTCTGCTAAACCCTTAGATTTTTTAATTTCATTCCATATTTTCATTATGTATTTATAAGCTGTCGCATTATTATATCCGAACTGTTCCAGATTATTATTAAAAAATTGTATCAGTTCTTCCTTAGATTTAAACCTATTTATCTCTTTAATAATCGACTCAGTAAATAGCACCTCATCATTAAAATCGACTTTTCCCTTTATATCACTTGGTGCCTTTTCAAGCAAATCTATTGTTTCAGCATAGCTCAATTCATTACTAATCGCATAATAGTAAATTGCTTCCTCAATATAATGGCAATCAAAGCCTCTCTGTAAGCATACTGTTCTGAAAAATTCCTCGCTTTCCTTTAAATCAAGTTTAAAAGCAAAACAAAATTGAAAAGCAATTTTTCTTTTTTCAATTCTCTTTTTCTCTGTAAACCATTTCTTTATATTTCTTGGCAAGGGTAAAATATCCGCTTTCTGAAATTTATCCTTAATAAACTCAACCTTTTCATCAATATTCAATATATCTCCGATAAATCCCTTATTAATTATAAAAGTATCCAAAGTTTCATCAAAATCACGAAAAGATTTAGCGACAGAAAGTAGTTCTTCTGTATAGTTATCATCTTCTGGTGAAATTTCATACTTTATATTTTCAAGTTGTTCAGTATACTTTTCCATTTTCCTTACTCCTATTATTTAAATTTACTTATATATTAAGTTTGTACCTTTATCGTTCAGAATATAGAATTTATAAATTATAATAATATTATACATATAAATAATAATATTGTCGATATTTTCTGAATAAAAAAACAATAAAGTAATCAACAAAAATGGACAAGTCCGTAAAATTAGGAAAACAGAACCCTTCTGATTTAGAATATACATCAGGAGGAATTTTTTAATGTCAAAAAGTTATTAACATATAAGTGTTTATGAAAACAAAACTGACTCATATTTGAAAAGAAAAAGTTTTGTATAATATTATACAGTTTTAACAAAAAATAATTAAATAGTTTACAATTATTTCCTTATATGCTATAATAGCTATATCAAATTTACATATGTCTTGTTGAAATTTGTGAATTAAATAAAATTTGATATATACCTTTCAAAACAAATAATATAAGCAAAGATTAGAGGAAATTATATGGAATATGCAGCACATTTTACAGAAGATGGAAGATTACAAACTGTTAAAGAGCATCTCATAAGTGTAGCCGAAAAAGGTAAAAGGGACTCTGAGCTTATAAATATGCCAAGCCTTTATTATCTTGCAGCAATTTTACACGATATGGGTAAAAACACTGCTCGCAGTGATGAATATCAAAGGACAGTTGGTTCAGGTGGTGAGTGGAACAAAGGTAAGGTTGTACATTCAAATTGTGGCGGAAGATATATATACGAAAAATTTATAAAGAACAATGATTCTGATAAAACAAATAACTATACTGTTGAAATTATTTCTTCGGTTATTATGTCACATCATGGTTTGTTTGATTTTGATTATCCTAAATCAGGCAAAGAAAATGGCTTTGTTACAAAAATAAATAATACAAATTACGATTACAATGAATGTAAAAAGCTTACACTCGATGAGGTTATAAGCGAAAAGGAAATTGAAGAGCTTTATCTCAACGCTAAAAATGAAGTTAATGAATTTCTGAATTTTTGCAGTAAAGATGAAGATAAAAGAAAAGATGGCGAATCTTTAGAAAGGATTAAGTTATTTAATTGTTCTTTGCTGATAAGAGTGTTACTTTCAATATTGGTTGATTCTGACCATTCTGATACTGCGGAATTTGTTAATCGGATAGAACGACCTAAGTTATATGGAGATGCAGAACTATGGGAGAAATGTTGCAATTATTTTGAAGAAAAGATTAAGCTATTTAATAAAGATACTGAACTCAATAAGATAAGAGCAGAAATATCTGATAAGGCATTAGCTTATTCAGAAAATTCTGAAAATATCGTAAGAATGACTGTTCCAACAGGTGGTGGAAAGACTATAAGCTCACTAAGATATGCTATTCATCATGCTAAAAAATTTAATAAGAACAGGATTTTTTATGTTGCTCCTTTTAATTCAATACTTGAACAGAATTATAATGAAATAAAATCTTTTTTGCCTGATGATGTTTCTGTTTTACCACATTTCGGAGATATGCTTGATTGTAATTATAATGAAAGTTTAGCTACTGAACAAAATATTAAATATATGAGTGAAAATTGGAATTCTTATGTTATAGCTACATCAATGGTACAGTTTTTAAATTCTCTTTTTGATGGAAAAATAAGTTCAATAAGAAGAATGAGAGGTCTTATAAATTCGGTAATTATTATAGACGAGGTGCAGTCTATTCCATATGAATTTATCAGATTATTTAATATGGCAATGAAATTTCTTGCTTATATATGTAATTGTACAATTGTTTTATGTACAGCAACACAACCACCTTTTGAACATATGGATTATTGTTTAAGGCTTGATGAAAGCTGTGAAATGATAAACGATTTTGAAGATTACAGCGAAAAAATGAGGCGTACAAGAATTATAGATAAAACAATTCCAGGAGGATATACTGCTGATAATGTCGCTGATTTTTTACATTCTCTTTCAGAAGATTGTCGAACTATTCTTTGCGTAGTTAATACAAAAAAAGCGGCTTTTGAGGTGTTTAAAAGTGCAAAGCATTTATTTGAAGATGAGAAAATAGTGCTTGTGCATCTTTCAACTAATATGTGTCCTGAACATAGAGCTAATGTTATCAAAAATATGAAAGATGAAATGAAAAATGGCAAGCGTGTTCTTTGTGTAAGTACTCAGCTTATTGAGGCGGGCGTTGATATTTCTTTTGAAACAGTTGTCCGCTCTCTTGCTGGTACAGATAGTATTGTACAGGCGGCAGGCAGATGTAACAGAAATGCTGAAAGAGATATTGGCTATGTTTACATATTGAATATAAGCAATGAATATGAAAATGTTTCAAGCTTGAAAAGCATTCAAAAGGGTAAAAGTGCTACTATTGGTTTGCTTAAACGCATAAAGAAAAAACCAGATGAATATGAGGATTTGCTTGATTTAAAAGCAATAAAAAAGTTTTATATTGATTATTATAAAAATTTTGACAAAAAAGATTTATATGTTGAAGATTTTACATGCTCAATATTTGAAATGCTTTCCACTAATGAAAAAGGCTCATACCATACTAAAACACTTCTTAGGGCGGCTATGAAAACCGCTGGAGAATGCTTTGAAGTTATAACTGATATAAATGAAAGCGTCCTTGTACCCTATAAAGACGGCAAGGAGCTTATATCCGAGCTTTTATCAGAGGGATATAAGGATTATGACGCAATTATAAAAAAGGCTCAGCGATATTTGATAGGATTGCCGAAAAATAAGCTTAAAGACACTTATATAAGTGTCGATAAGAAAACTGGTATTCGTTTTCTTGCAGATGGATATTATGATGAAATATATGGTTTCTCGGAAAATCCTAATTTGGATTTTTGCTATTTCTAAATAAAAAGCCAAAAGCCCTATCTTTCGATAGAGCCTTTGGCAAACTACAATAATAAAGTCAAAGTAATAATTTCAATCCACATAACTAAGATATTAGCTATGACAAAAATATTATAGCCTAAAATAAATTATTTTACAAATTCTATTGACAAGTATAAAAAATCGATATATAATAAATTCAAATTAATAGAAAGGAGTTTGTGAGGTGAAATATAAAAATGAATTTTGTTATAAGGTCTATGGAGATTATGCACTTTTTTCCGACCCTATAACAAGAGTTGGTGGAGAAAAGATGAGTTACCCTATACCTACATATTCAGCTCTTATAGGTATTACAAAAGCTATCTATTTTAAACCGACTTTGCTTTATGTGATTGATTCTGTAAAAGTGCTTAAACCAATAAGAACGGTATCTAAGGGAGTCAGACCAATTAAATACAACGGCGGAAATGACCTCTCAATCTATACCTATCTTACTGATGTTGCTTATGCAGTAAAAGGGCATTTTATTTGGAACGAAAATCGTCCCGAATTTGCAAATGACAGAAATGAGGACAAGCATTATCAAATACTTAAACGAATGATAAAGCTTGGCGGCAGACGCTCTCCTCAGCTTGGTGTTAGCGAGTGTCCAGCATATGTTGAGCCTTGTAATTTTGATGAGGAAAAAAGTTGCTATGATGATGGCAATAACTCGGAAATC
Organism: Pseudoruminococcus massiliensis; assembly: GCF_900291955.1. Taxonomy (GTDB): domain Bacteria; phylum Bacillota; class Clostridia; order Oscillospirales; family Acutalibacteraceae; genus Pseudoruminococcus; species Pseudoruminococcus massiliensis. Next base: position 315,641 of record NZ_OLMR01000003.1, read on the forward strand.
TCATTTGGCTTAATGTATCACAGCATAATATATTGTGATGAGGCTATTAACGAAGAAGATAAAGGTAAGATGACTGTTTGTTTCCATACGCCAGTTATGAAAAATGGACAGATTGATTTTATTCGACCTGAGCAATGCACAATTAAGCGTCATATAAGAGATGCTAAACAGAAAGTTTTTGATGCAGAAAAATGTGAGAGTGTTGATACACTTCATACGGAATTATTTAGGGAGGTAGATAAAAATGAGTTGGATAACTGAAACTGCCGCCTTATACGATGAAATCAAGGAAAAGGTTAATAATAGCGATGAATGGGAACCTATTCTTCCGCTTTATCATTCTACAAGTAATGCACAGATACAGGTTACTATTTTTAGCGACGGAACATTTTCACACGCAGAAGTAGTTGATGCTGATGATGCAAAAACTATAATACCTGTTACGGAAGATTCGAGTTCGAGAAGTTCTGGGATTGCACCACATCCACTTTGTGATAAGCTGATTTATATTTCAGGTGATTACAGCACGTATGTTGCAAAAGCTAAAAGTAATGCTGATGAATATTTTGTGACATATATCAAGGCTTTAAAGGCTTGGGCAGAGTCGGAGTATTCGGATATTTGTATTACAGCTATATACGATTATCTTAGCAAAAGAATACTCATAAACGACCTTATAGGCGATGGGATACTGAGATTAAAAGATGCTGTTCTTGATGAAGAATATAAAATAACAAAGTCAGTAAAGCAAATAGATTCATTTGTACGCTTTGTTGTCAATGATTTGGATTCAGGGGAAAATATAAAGGTTTGGAAAAGTAAGGTACTTTTTGATAAATACATAGCTTATTATGAATCTTTAGGCAAGAAAAGAGATTGCCAGCTTTGTTATGCAAGCGGAAAAATCGTTCCTGTAACATATAAGCATATGGCTAGAATTCGAAATTCAGGTGATAGTGCCAAACTTATCTCTTCAAACGATGAATCGAATTTTACTTATAGAGGCAGATTTGCAAATAGAGAAGAAGCTTTTGCAGTAGGTGAAATTGTAAGTCAGAAAGCTCATCTTGCTTTAAAGTGGCTTATAAAAACTGGTGGCATAAGTGTTGGTGATGAAAAATATGTTGCGTGGGAAAGCTGTCTGAATGAAATACCAAATGTGTTTGGTAGAATAGTGCTTGATGCAAGCGAAAATTCTGGCTCTTTTGTAAAGGATAAGGACGATAAGGTTTATGCAAAGACGGCAGAGCAGTATAAGAATATAATAGAAATTGCAATTAAGGGATATAAAAAAAATCTGGATTTAAATTCTTCAAAGGTTATTCTTATGGCATTAGATTCTGCTACACCTGGCAGGCTTTCAATTATTATGTATCAGGAACTTACTTCTACTGATTTTTATAAAAATATTCAAGATTGGTATAGCAAAGTATACTGGCATAGTTGCTATAAGACAGATGATGGTGAAGTTATACATTGTGTGCAGACACCTACCCCTATCGAGATTGCAAGATGTGCTTATGGTAATGAGCGAGATGGAGAGCTTATTATTGATTATAAATCTGGTATTTTCAAGACGGTAATTAAGCAAATCTATCCTTGCATTACTCTTGGTGTGAGATTTCCAGAAAACATACTGAAAAGAATTTTCACAAGAGCCTCAAATCCTCAGCTTTATAGTGAACAAAACAACTGGAAAAGGGTTCTTGATGTCTGTTGTGCATTATATAGAAAATATTATGAAGATAAAGGAGTTGAACTTACTATGGAACTTAATAGAAGTTACAATAATAGAAGCTATCTTTATGGTAGACTTATGGCTGTTGCTGAGAAACTTGAAACTGATACATATGATGATAACGAGGCAAGAATGACTAATGCGGCAAGATTTATGAACTCGGTTATTGCATCTCCATATAAGTCTTGGGGAAATGTTAGTAAAAGACTTATCCCATATATAAACAAAATACAAAGTAAAAACCCAGGTCTTTGTGTTTATTATCAGAAAGAGCTTAGAGAAATATATAATATGTTTAAAGCTGGAGAATATGAAATGAAAAAGCCTCTGGAGCCTTTATTCTTTATGGGCTACTATGGCGAACAACAATATCTTTATACATCAAGAAAAAACAAAAATGATGATAACAAGGAGGATTTATAATTATGTCAGTACTTAATAACAAGGTGGATTTTGTAGCTTTTATTTCCGTTAATCATGCAAACCCTAATGGCGACCCAATCAATGGTAATCGTCCGAGAGATACAATGGAAGGTTTTGGAGAGATTTCTGATGTCTGCATTAAGCGTAAAATCAGAAACAGACTTCAGGATATGGGTGAATGTGTATTTGTACAATCAGATGAGCGCAGCGACGATGGTTGTAAGAGCCTTAAAGAACGAGCAGATAGCTATGAGGAATTGAAAAAGCTTTCAAAAGGTAAGGAAACAGGCAAAGATGCTTTTGCAAAATTGGCTTGCGAAAAATGGATTGATGTAAGAACATTCGGACAGGTTTTTGCTTTTAAAGGCGATACGGTTTCGGTAGGCGTAAGAGGCCCTGTGACTATTCAACCTGCATTTAGTCTTGAACCAGTCGAAATTGAAGATATACAGATTACTAAGAGTGTTAATAGTGAAAGTAAGTCAGGTAAAGCATCTGATACAATGGGTATGAAGCATAGAGTCAGGTTTGGTATATATGTATTGAAAGGAAGCATCAACTGCCAGCTTGCAGAAAAAACTGGCTTTACAGAAGAAGACGCTGAGAAGATTAAAAACGCAGTAGCAACACTTTTTGAGAATGATTGTTCATCAGCTCGCCCTGAAGGAACTATGAACATTGAAAAGCTTTTCTGGTTTAAGCATAACTGCAAGTCGGGACAATATTCATCAGCAAAGGTACATAACAGCGTTATCGCAAAGGCTTTGTGTGAAGAGCCTACATCAGCTAAGGATTATGAATTTATATATGATGGAAGTCTTGAAGGTTTAACTCCGGAAGTGATTGAATGACTTATGATGATGACAACATACTAAGTATATCTGGAATACAACATTTTGTGTTTTGCCGCAGACAATGGGCTTTAATTCATATTGAACAGCAATGGGCAGAAAATTTACTTACTGTTAGCGGCGAAATTATGCACAATAAGGCTCATGACAATACTTTCTCGGAAACAAGAAACGGTGTAATAGTATCAAGAGGAATGCAAGTTGCTTCATATGAACTTGGCATATTCGGCGAATGTGATGTTGTTGAATTTATTCCGTCTGAAGGCGGTGCCTTGCTTTATGATAAGCCTGGAAAATATACTATCATTCCCGTTGAATACAAGCATGGTGAACCAAAGGTATCAGATGCAGATATATTACAGGTTGCCGCACAAGCTTTGTGCCTTGAAAATATGTTTTGTACAAGCATAAACGAGGTGCATATATTCTATGGTAAAACAAAACGCAGACAGAGAATAGAGCTTACTGATGATATAAGAATTCGCTTAAAGAGTGTAGTTGAAGAAATGCATGAACTTTATAGACGAAAATATACACCTAAAGTTAAGCAAAATAAAAATTGCAGAGCGTGTTCACTAAAGGATTTATGCTTGCCAAAGATAACAAAAATAAAAACTGTAAAAAGATATATTTCTGATATGACAAACGAGGATTGAATTATGAAAAAGCTTCTTAATACACTCTATATCAGTTCTCCGGATACATATTTATCACTCGATGGAGAAAATGTTGTTCTATCAAAAGAAAGACAGGAAATAACGAGAGTTCCATTACATAACATAGAATCAATTGTTACTTTGGGATATAGTGGAATGAGTCCTGCTTTGCTTGGAAAATGTGCTGATAATAGTATAGGTGTTTCATTTCTGAGCAGAAGTGGAAGATTCCTTGCAAATGTGGTAGGTTCATATTGCGGTAATGTGATTCTTAGGAAAACCCAATATAAACTTTCTGATGATGAAAATGCTTGTACTGAAATAGCTAGAAATATGATAGCTGGAAAACTGTATAATTCTCGTTGGGTTATTGAAAGAGCAACTCGTGATTATCCTAATTCGCTTGATATTAATAAATTAAAGAGTGTTTCTGCAAAACTTAAAGATTCAATAGCAAATCTTAATGACTGCAAAAATACCGAACAGCTTAGAGGTATTGAAGGCGAAGCTGCAACGAGATATTTTTCTGTATTTAATGATTTGATTTTACAACAAAAGGAGGACTTTGTTTTTAATGGAAGAAACAGAAGACCTCCAACAGACAGAGTTAATGCTTTGTTATCATTTTCGTATACACTGCTTACAAATATGACTGCTTCAGCTCTTTATTGTGTGGGACTTGACCCATATGTTGGCTTTATGCACAAAGACCGTCCTGGAAGAGTATCGCTTGCACTTGATATGATAGAAGAACTCAGAGCGGTTTTTGCAGACCGTTTTGTGCTTACTGTAATAAATAAAAAAATCGTGAATAAGAATGATTTCTTTATCAAAGAAAATGGAGCGGTCTTGCTTAATGATGATGGTAAAAAGAAAATTATTAAGTCATGGCAGAATAAAAAATCACTTGAAATAAAACACCCATTTTTAGAAGAGAAAGTTGAATGGGGTATGGTTCCTTATGTTCAGTCATTACTTCTTGCAAGATGTCTTAGAGGTGATCTTGATGGTTATCCGCCCTTTATGTGGAAGTAGGTGTAATTTATATGCTTGTGCTTATTACCTATGATGTAAATACTGAAACTACTGACGGCAAAAAACGCTTGCGTAAGGTTGCTAAAGAATGTGTTAACTATGGAAAAAGAGTTCAAAACTCGGTTTTCGAGTGTGTTATGGATGCAGCAACAAGCAGGCTAGTCAAAGAAAAACTAATAAATATAATAGATGAGAAATTTGATAGCATAAGATTCTATTACCTTGGAAATAACTATAAAACTAAAGTGGAACATTATGGTATAGATAATACATTCGATGTGGAGGGAGTGTTGCTATTTTAGTGCGAATAGTAAGCTTACATAAATTTACAAGGATATTCGCACCATAAAAATATAATTTTGCAAATCTAATATTAAATCTGCTTTTATATACCTAACTATAATTTTGTGAAAAAGTGCAGATATATAGTTGATTTAAGAGTAAATATTATGTTGGATTTTGCTGTCGCTCTCCTCACGGAGAGCGTGGATTGAAATGCCAAGCGTGATTTGTACGGTACCACCGTCACAATGTCGCTCTCCTCACGGAGAGCGTGGATTGAAATCAGTAACACAAAAAGCGGAGGCAATAGCTGTTGTGTCGCTCTCCTCACGGAGAGCGTGGATTGAAATTGACGAACATCATAAGCGAAGCTATAAGCCCCAGGTCGCTCTCCTCACGGAGAGCGTGGATTGAAATCTGTGGATTTTATTTTATCTACTTTAGTTGCTTGGGTCGCTCTCCTCACGGAGAGCGTGGATTGAAATATAAGTTGCCGAATCAAAATAAATATTTCTTGCAACGTCGCTCTCCTCACGGAGAGCGTGGATTGAAATCAAGTCTCCGCATCAAACATCATTTTAAAACCATAACGTCGCTCTCCTCACGGAGAGCGTGGATTGAAATATCATCACACTTAGACACAAACGAAAAATAGTCAGTCGCTCTCCTCACGGAGAGCGTGGATTGAAATCAAAATCACGAGCATTAAACATAATGCTTGCTTCGTCGCTCTCCTCACGGAGAGCGTGGATTGAAATTGCTGTTACTGTTGGTAAAGACGGCACCCTCGGCTGTCGCTCTCCTCACGGAGAGCGTGGATTGAAATCTATTAATTCCGAAAGGAGGTTAAATTATGATTAAGGTCGCTCTCCTCACGGAGAGCGTGGATTGAAATTGTGTATCATATTGGTATCCAATAAGACAATGTAGTCGCTCTCCTCACGGAGAGCGTGGATTGAAATCTATAATTCGTTATGGTACTTCATTTATCTTTAGTCGCTCTCCTCACGGAGAGCGTGGATTGAAATATAAACTTACGAACAAATTTAATGCCAACAGACACGTCGCTCTCCTCACGGAGAGCGTGGATTGAAATAAATGCACGACAGCCTTTACCTGACATTTGCACACGTCGCTCTCCTCACGGAGAGCGTGGATTGAAATTGATGAGATTATCAGAAATAAAGCGTTAAAAGCAGAGTCGCTCTCCTCACGGAGAGCGTGGATTGAAATGCGTATCGTCACTGATACACGAGAAGTCATTTAAAGCGTCGCTCTCCTCACGGAGAGCGTGGATTGAAATCGCTCACGAAGCGGAAGCAGGTAAACAAAGTAGTGTCGCTCTCCTCACGGAGAGCGTGGATTGAAATATGATGGGTCGCCACCATGCTCGCCACAGATACCGTCGCTCTCCTCACGGAGAGCGTGGATTGAAATGCACTTTGCAAGATTGGTATGCTGGTAAACATAGTGTCGCTCTCCTCACGGAGAGCGTGGATTGAAATTCGTTATTAGCCGTTATAATTGCAATTGGATATACAGTCGCTCTCCTCACGGAGAGCGTGGATTGAAATCTATATAATGCAAATTTCAATCCTTACAGGATAATGTCGCTCTCCTCACGGAGAGCGTGGATTGAAATTTGAGCTTCTGAGGAATATTATCACTCTGCTTAAACGTCGCTCTCCTCACGGAGAGCGTGGATTGAAATGTGCCAAGCACCGTCTTGATGTTGTTCAGGAACTGTGTCGCTCTCCTCACGGAGAGCGTGGATTGAAATCTTTCTGACTTGTATATATAAAATCCGCTTTGGATGTCGCTCTCCTCACGGAGAGCGTGGATTGAAATTTATATAATCAAGTTAATGCCCTTTTGCACCTCGGTCGCTCTCCTCACGGAGAGCGTGGATTGAAATGGGTAAAAACAAAAAAGGACGGTGCTAAAAATGAGTCGCTCTCCTCACGGAGAGCGTGGATTGAAATTTGCATACTTTAACCTTAGAAAAACTCAATATAGTCGCTCTCCTCACGGAGAGCGTGGATTGAAATAATATGCCAAACATTGATATGGAGAATGAATCGGGTCGCTCTCCTCACGGAGAGCGTGGATTGAAATCTGTTTTGCGGCGGCAATAGAACGATTACTAATAATAGTCGCTCTCCTCACGGAGAGCGTGGATTGAAATCGGGCTGTAAATTGTTTCATAATGATAACCGCTAGTCGCTCTCCTCACGGAGAGCGTGGATTGAAATCAAAGCACAATTTGGTCATTATTATTTATACAGTGTCGCTCTCCTCACGGAGAGCGTGGATTGAAATGAGTATCTGTAAGCCCTAAACGATGTAATTTAAGAAGTCGCTCTCCTCACGGAGAGCGTGGATTGAAATAAAATGCAGAAGGTCAAGATGTTAAGTATGGTCATGTCGCTCTCCTCACGGAGAGCGTGGATTGAAATATCAGCGGAATAATCGTTGTCGTTCTGCTGGTTCGGTCGCTCTCCTCACGGAGAGCGTGGATTGAAATCGTGTCTGCGGCACAGCATATCATTGACACTGGTAGTCGCTCTCCTCACGGAGAGCGTGGATTGAAATATTTTCAACAGGTCAGCGAAGACCACGAACGGAAAGTCGCTCTCCTCACGGAGAGCGTGGATTGAAATTTGTCTTGCTATGACTATACAATAACACTTTCAAGAGTCGCTCTCCTCACGGAGAGCGTGGATTGAAATGTGAGAGTAGAGCAGACCGAACAGGTTTGCCATACCCGTCGCTCTCCTCACGGAGAGCGTGGATTGAAATTATGAGGACATGAAGAAGCGTCAGATGACAAGCGTCGCTCTCCTCACGGAGAGCGTGGATTGAAATCTTTAGCCAATTTTATAGTTTGTATTATCAAGCTGTCGCTCTCCTCACGGAGAGCGTGGATTGAAATCCAGATAAGAAAATAGAAATAATTTACGGTAATACTGTCGCTCTCCTCACGGAGAGCGTGGATTGAAATGGTATGATTCTTGCTGTCGGTATCGGTGTTAAATTGTCGCTCTCCTCACGGAGAGCGTGGATTGAAATGCTTTAATCGCTCTAAGGCTCGTTGCTATGACACAGTCGCTCTCCTCACGGAGAGCGTGGATTGAAATCAAAGTCTGTAACAAGCGTTGATGATTATACTGCAGTCGCTCTCCTCACGGAGAGCGTGGATTGAAATATCAGTATAAGCACGAATAAGTGTATTGCCTGTTTCAGTCGCTCTCCTCACGGAGAGCGTGGATTGAAATCGCCATAACATCACCTCCTTATCTGATTGTTGGCTGTCGCTCTCCTCACGGAGAGCGTGGATTGAAATTTGAGGTTGTATATTTTAATCTCAAGCTCCATACGGTCGCTCTCCTCACGGAGAGCGTGGATTGAAATCGTTTATATATGCAGTTGCGGCAACAGCTCGTTTGTCGCTCTCCTCACGGAGAGCGTGGATTGAAATCATTGTTTAAAAATCTCCTTTGTAGATAGAACCACCGTCGCTCTCCTCACGGAGAGCGTGGATTGAAATTCAGCACAAAAGGCGGCGAAAAAAATAACTGAGTCGCTCTCCTCACGGAGAGCGTGGATTGAAATGAGAGGTGGTAATTATAATCTTAATGACTATATAAGTCGCTCTCCTCACGGAGAGCGTGGATTGAAATTCGATTTAGTAATATAGTTTTGCTGAAATGTATCGTCGCTCTCCTCACGGAGAGCGTGGATTGAAATCTATCCTTCGCAGTCTTGGATTTACCATTGCCACTGTCGCTCTCCTCACGGAGAGCGTGGATTGAAATGGATTTAAAATAATGATTATCAACATCATTAGTGTCGCTCTCCTCACGGAGAGCGTGGATTGAAATATATACTTAAACGGTATATCAAATTTAGGCGGTGGTCGCTCTCCTCACGGAGAGCGTGGATTGAAATGAGTTAGGAGACATTATCTCCTTCAACCTCACCACTGTCGCTCTCCTCACGGAGAGCGTGGATTGAAATAATAAAGAACGGAGGTGAATGTCGTGCAGACAAGAGTCGCTCTCCTCACGGAGAGCGTGGATTGAAATACCGACACGGTGGCTACTCTTACCGTGGTGAACACGTCGCTCTCCTCACGGAGAGCGTGGATTGAAATCTATGTTGGCGGTAAGAGTCCCTATACATGTTTGGTCGCTCTCCTCACGGAGAGCGTGGATTGAAATCTTTGTGTCCTCTGCCTTGTATATGTGCGGTTTGGTCGCTCTCCTCACGGAGAGCGTGGATTGAAATTGAATGGTATCTACTTCAATTTCAATAATGTAGAGTCGCTCTCCTCACGGAGAGCGTGGATTGAAATATTGGCAGACATACAGCTCCGGTCAAAGAGGTAACTGTCGCTCTCCTCACGGAGAGCGTGGATTGAAATTCCGTCCTTGAGGGTTATGCGGAGTATTACAGCGTCGCTCTCCTCACGGAGAGCGTGGATTGAAATTGCTCGACTATTAAGCCCACTCTGACATCAAAGCTGTCGCTCTCCTCACGGAGAGCGTGGATTGAAATTGTCAGATAGGCTCAATCACCTCGAAGCGATTATGTCGCTCTCCTCACGGAGAGCGTGGATTGAAATCCGTCATATATCCACCTGTCATTATATCTGGATAAGTCGCTCTCCTCACGGAGAGCGTGGATTGAAATCTTTTTGATTGCCGTTGTATCAATGCGAGAGGAAGTCGCTCTCCTCACGGAGAGCGTGGATTGAAATGCACTCAAGGTCAACAATGAAATCATTATGATACCGGTCGCTCTCCTCACGGAGAGCGTGGATTGAAATATTGTATTTATACACTACATTATATTCCATTTTGTCGCTCTCCTCACGGAGAGCGTGGATTGAAATTTGATGATGTTGTACCTATATTACGATTTTTTATAGTCGCTCTCCTCACGGAGAGCGTGGATTGAAATAGCTTGCGTTATATCTTTATCTTCTCTAAGTCCTCGTCGCTCTCCTCACGGAGAGCGTGGATTGAAATGATAGATATGGAAGATTTATATACACTTCTTAATATGTCGCTCTCCTCACGGAGAGCGTGGATTGAAATAATCTGATATACAAACGATATTGAAATTATCCAAAACAGCGTCGCTCTCCTCACGGAGAGCGTGGATTGAAATCGAAAGCGTCCACCGGGTAAACCTCGAAAGAGTGCGTCGCTCTCCTCACGGAGAGCGTGGATTGAAATCAGGATAAGTCCTCGTCCATAATGACACGACCGTTGCGGTCGCTCTCCTCACGGAGAGCGTGGATTGAAATCCTGGTGGTGAGATAGACCACCTCGACAACATCTGTCGCTCTCCTCACGGAGAGCGTGGATTGAAATAGAATCGTAATAAAAAGAAGGTGAAGCGAAATGTTTGTCGCTCTCCTCACGGAGAGCGTGGATTGAAATCACAAGTGAAGCGGCTGTCTCAAAGTCCGACCATGAGTCGCTCTCCTCACGGAGAGCGTGGATTGAAATACCGGAGACTGACATTGAAGCTCTGATTGCAGAAGTCGCTCTCCTCACGGAGAGCGTGGATTGAAATGCAACTCGTTTCGGTCGAGAGGTGGGTCACAGGCAGTCGCTCTCCTCACGGAGAGCGTGGATTGAAATGTTTGTACCTGCACCCTTAGCATTTACAGACAGAAGTCGCTCTCCTCACGGAGAGCGTGGATTGAAATAATAAACGAAAAGCAAGTTGTTATGATACAATGGGTCGCTCTCCTCACGGAGAGCGTGGATTGAAATAGCTTAACTTAATAAAATAAAATAAAATAAAAATTGAGGTGGTCGCTCTCCTCACGGAGAGCGTGGATTGAAATCGCTTTTGCTGTTGATGGTGCTACTACTACTACTGTCGCTCTCCTCACGGAGAGCGTGGATTGAAATGCACATCAACAACATTCGGCGGAATTGTTGGCATGGTCGCTCTCCTCACGGAGAGCGTGGATTGAAATATATAATCCAAACTCACCTCTGTTTGAATTATATCAGTCGCTCTCCTCACGGAGAGCGTGGATTGAAATGCTAAGACGGCTATGAACGATTACACAATGGAGGACGTCGCTCTCCTCACGGAGAGCGTGGATTGAAATCCGACAGAGTACGAAGAATAAGGAGGACAACATGTCGCTCTCCTCACGGAGAGCGTGGATTGAAATGGCGTATCGGCTCTAAGTGGGGTCACTCTCTATGGGTCGCTCTCCTCACGGAGAGCGTGGATTGAAATTCGAGCGGCGTATGCAAGCCAAAGCTGCCGGGGAGTCGCTCTCCTCACGGAGAGCGTGGATTGAAATTCCGATAATGACCGAGCAATGCTCCTGTATATCTAGTCGCTCTCCTCACGGAGAGCGTGGATTGAAATTTATTGTTATTGCAGTAGTAAAAGTAGTTAAAAATGTCGCTCTCCTCACGGAGAGCGTGGATTGAAATGATATTTAGTTTGGCGACTTGTAATGATATGCCGAGTCGCTCTCCTCACGGAGAGCGTGGATTGAAATTTGTAAATGGAGAATTGTATGCAGTCACACCCGAAGTCGCTCTCCTCACGGAGAGCGTGGATTGAAATTCCAATACCTCCAGGCAATTTACTTGCCATATAGTCGCTCTCCTCACGGAGAGCGTGGATTGAAATAACGCAACAAAAGTAGCACAAAGACTTGAAGAAGTCGCTCTCCTCACGGAGAGCGTGGATTGAAATAGCATATGTAAGAGTTATCCAACGACACTTCTTTAGTCGCTCTCCTCACGGAGAGCGTGGATTGAAATTGTTTTAGCTGCTTGGATAGCAGCCGTAGCCATATGTCGCTCTCCTCACGGAGAGCGTGGATTGAAATGTAAGCATTTGAAAGAGCGTTTTCCAATGTGCAAATGGTCGCTCTCCTCACGGAGAGCGTGGATTGAAATTCGGAGGTTAATCTTAAAGCCTCCGCCCATCACCCGGTCGCTCTCCTCACGGAGAGCGTGGATTGAAATAGCTGCGAACGCATTAACTGCAACTACTGACATAGTCGCTCTCCTCACGGAGAGCGTGGATTGAAATTAAGAAATTTAGAAATATACTTAATGAAAATGGGTGTCGCTCTCCTCACGGAGAGCGTGGATTGAAATCGTAAATGGGTGACAAGTGAAATTCTTCCCTCAATTGTCGCTCTCCTCACGGAGAGCGTGGATTGAAATTCTTTTGCATTTTTTGTTTTTGCATATTATCGTATGTCGCTCTCCTCACGGAGAGCGTGGATTGAAATCTATATAATCCAAGACTTTACCCCAGCCAAATGGGTCGCTCTCCTCACGGAGAGCGTGGATTGAAATTTCATGGTAAGACCACTCGTAACGGTAAGTCTACTGTCGCTCTCCTCACGGAGAGCGTGGATTGAAATATTTGCGTAATCAATTAATTTGTTACGCTTTGTGTCGCTCTCCTCACGGAGAGCGTGGATTGAAATTGCGATTTAATCGCAATATATATATTTAAAATCTATGGTCGCTCTCCTCACGGAGAGCGTGGATTGAAATATAACCATGTGTCCAGTCGAGGCTTGTTTGACTTTAGGTCGCTCTCCTCACGGAGAGCGTGGATTGAAATCAGGAGAAACGACATTTAAATACGAATACGACAGGTCGCTCTCCTCACGGAGAGCGTGGATTGAAATAGCTCCCAGCTCTACTAAGCGAGAGAGTGTCACTGGTCGCTCTCCTCACGGAGAGCGTGGATTGAAATAGAAAACGGCTTAGAAATCGTGGATATACAAATAGTCGCTCTCCTCACGGAGAGCGTGGATTGAAATGCTTGAGGACTATATCACTGTTGCGGATGTAAGTACAAGTCGCTCTCCTCACGGAGAGCGTGGATTGAAATCGCAGGAGCGATTGAGGGAGTATTAAGTAGCCAAAGTCGCTCTCCTCACGGAGAGCGTGGATTGAAATTGCCGCCAGTTTGCGAATCGTTGAGGGGCAAAAAGTCGCTCTCCTCACGGAGAGCGTGGATTGAAATCGCTACTGTTCGGTTATCGTTGCGGTATGAGATTAGTCGCTCTCCTCACGGAGAGCGTGGATTGAAATTTCATACCAGCCGAAAACAGATTGCCTAATTGCGGTCGCTCTCCTCACGGAGAGCGTGGATTGAAATGTCTAAATTTCCGTTTTGTATACCATTTGATATAGTCGCTCTCCTCACGGAGAGCGTGGATTGAAATACAAATTGCGTATTTAAAAATTGTGCATATATACGTCGCTCTCCTCACGGAGAGCGTGGATTGAAATAAGACCTCATACAGCGTTTTTAGTTGGCTTGAGGGGTCGCTCTCCTCACGGAGAGCGTGGATTGAAATCGAGCAGGATATGTGGAAGTATTCGTCATTTTGGTACGTCGCTCTCCTCACGGAGAGCGTGGATTGAAATCCTCCGAGGAGACGAATCAATCCTCATTGTTATCCAGGTCGCTCTCCTCACGGAGAGCGTGGATTGAAATGATTGATAAGCTCCAGCCAGCTCTCAAGGATACTGTCGCTCTCCTCACGGAGAGCGTGGATTGAAATAAATATTAACGGAGTTATACGCTTACTCGGCGGAGGGTCGCTCTCCTCACGGAGAGCGTGGATTGAAATTGCTTTTAATTCAGCTTTAGAGTACTTGTTGATAAGTCGCTCTCCTCACGGAGAGCGTGGATTGAAATTGATAGTCTCCACGGCGCAAAATGTAAGGCCACTCGGTCGCTCTCCTCACGGAGAGCGTGGATTGAAATGACGACGGCTTTCGCCTGATTTTTTGCCGCCTTGTCGCTCTCCTCACGGAGAGCGTGGATTGAAATTTATTGTTGAAGCATTGGAAGCTCCAGCTGATACAGTCGCTCTCCTCACGGAGAGCGTGGATTGAAATCAAATTGGCGATAGAATGGGGGCAAAATTGGCTCAGTCGCTCTCCTCACGGAGAGCGTGGATTGAAATTCGGAGGTTAATCTTTTGGACCATAGTCAATAAAGTAGACAAGTAAAAGAGCAAATTTTACAAAAAATTCATTTCTGCCTGATCAGGAGAGAGGCCGTTATTGTGAGAATGAGGTCTGAAAGAATTGTAGAAACCGTTGATATACTGAAAAATGCTCAGTTTCAGTTCATCAAAGGAAGAGTAAGTTCTGCGGTTGG
>NZ_OLMR01000010.1 GCF_900291955.1 Pseudoruminococcus massiliensis
CCAACCGCAGAACTTACTCTTCCTTTGATGAACTGAAACTGAGCATTTTTCAGTATATCAACGGTTTCTACAATTCTTTCAGACCTCATTCTCACAATAACGGCCTCTCTCCTGATCAGGCAGAAATAAATTTTTTGTGAAATTTGCTCTTTTACTTGTCTACTTTATTGACTATGGTCCAGAGTTGCCCACACACGAAGTTACAATTCAATCCGGCAGGACGTTCTATCGTTTTACGGGAAGCTACGACGGAAGCCGAAGCCTACCCCATAAAGTTTTACGGCTTATGGGGCACTCCCCTATTGATGAAAAAGACGAGGAGCGTTAAAATGAGTATAAGCAATCCTGTAATGGCAGACTGCCCGCCGATGAAAGGAGCAGAAACGATGTTAAGGCAGTCTGGCAAGATTACCGCCCTCTATTGCCGCCTATCCCGCGACGATGAACTAACGGGCGACAGCAACAGCATTGTAAATCAAAAGGCGATTTTAAGTAAGTACGCAAAGGAAAATCATTTTTCAAATCCATTGTTTTTCGTGGACGATGGATATTCCGGGACAAACTTCAACCGTCCAAGTTGGAGCGAACTTTTGGAAAAAATCGAAAACGGCGAAGTGTCCACCTTGATCGTCAAGGATATGTCGCGGCTTGGGCGTGATTATCTGAAAGTGGGATTTTATACCGAAGTCCTGTTCGTGGAAAAGGGCGTGCGTTTTATAGCTATTAACAACGGCATAGACAGCGCAAACCAGCAGGACAGCGACTTTACCCCCTTTCTCAATATCATCAACGAGTGGTATGCGAAAGACACCAGCAAGAAGATACGCGCGGTGATGAAGTCAAAAGGCGAAGCGGGGGAACACCTCTGCACCAACCCGCCATACGGCTACAGGAAAGACCCGGAAAACAAAAAGCGGTGGATTATCGACCCCGAAGCTGCCGAAGTTGTCAAGCGGATATTCGCCCTTTGTCTGGACGGTTACGGGCCGTCGCAGATTGCCCGTATTCTGAAAGATGATAAAGTCATAACGCCGACAATCCATTTTCAGCAGACAGGCAGGGCGACAAGGAACGCGCCGCCGGATAATCCCTTTAACTGGACGGGCGATACAATAGCCGACATTTTGGAGCGTCCGGAATATCAAGGGCATACAGTAAACTTCAAAACCTACAAGCAGTCCTACAAGAGCAAAAAGACCTGCAATAATCCCGAAGAAAAATGGCTTGTGTTTGAAAATACCCACGAAGCAATCATTGACGCTGACACATGGGCGCGGGTGCAGGAATTGCGGAAGAACAAACGCCGCCCGACGAGGACAGGAAAGACAAATATGTTTTCCGGCATTGTGCGCTGCGCCGATTGCGGTGAAAAGCTGTATTACTGCACAAGCAGGAACTTTGAAGCAAGGCAAGACCACTTTGTCTGCTCTACTTCAAGGCTCAAAGGGAAAGAGGTTTGCGCGACGCATTTTATCCGCGCCGTTGTCTTGGAACGGGGCGTACTCGCCCACATGAGAATGACGATTGCCTGTGTTGCGAACCATGAAGAACAATTCCGCAAGGCTATGGGTGCGAAGCAGAAAGCCGAAGCAAAAAGAGAACTCGCGGCGAAGCGTCGGCAACTGACGCAGGCAGAACGACGGATAGAAGAACTTGACCGACTATTCAAGCGTATTTATGAGGACAACGTAGGCGGAAAACTATCTGACAGCAGATTTCAAATGCTCTCTGACGACTACGAGCAGGAGCAGAAAGAACTGCGGGAAAAGCTGTTGCGGTTGAATGAAGAAATTACAGAACAAGAGGAACAGGCAGAGAATATCGACAGGTTTATCTGCAAGGTGCGGAAGTATCTCGACTTGAACGAGCTGACACCCACTATCCTAAACGACATGGTAAAGGCGGTATATGTTCACGCGCCGGACAAGTCGAAGGGTTATCGGGAACAACAGATTGACATTTCCTATGACCTTGTAGGAATACTCCCCGCGTCTTTACTGATTGACCTGCAAAACGGAGAAACGGCATAGCCGAAGCTACGCCGTTTCCTGAAAACATTCTTATGCTGTTTTATGCGTGCCGCCCCGACGGAAATCTTTTTGCGGCGCAAGCCGCCATAGCAGGGTTTGGGGAAGGCACTCCCCAACAAGTTTCCCGCGAGGGCCAAAACCGCAGAATTGCGGATTTTGGCACCGTGGTAGAAACTTGCTCTGTAACTGCCGCAGACTGCCCCTGTCTGGTTTTTGCGTACATAGAACGGACAGGGCGGGGCTTCCGGCCCGCTGTGGACGGTCTTTTTTCCTTTCGCCAAAGATACTTTTGAAAGGCTGTTAGCTACCCGCTGGACGAGGATTTTTCAAAATTTCTTTTGCCTTAGTAATCCGGGAACGGCGGTTTTGGCAACCGGCGGGGCAGAGAATTTTCCCTTTCACTCCCCACACCACCGCGTTTTGAAATTTGCCAAACAGGGCAGGCAGCTTTTTTCGGCTTCATCTACCTACTACGGGTGATTTTCGATTTTGCCAAATAGACAACAAAAAAAGCAGCAAATCTTTTTCAGACTTACTGCTTTCACTGGCCGCGCCGGTGGGCGGCTGGTATTCAATTTTGAAAATTCGAGTAAGGTTAGCCCAATGATGACATAGCAATTAAAGCAGGCTACCTTTTAATCCTTTCTTGAAAACTAACACGGCTTTGTCCGTTCCTAAAAATGACATAGTCTTAATCTGATAACTCTCCTTTTCCATTTCTGTTACTTTTTCATTGATTTTTTGCTCCACATTTTCAGTCGTAATTCCTTCAATCAATATAGTTCTATACATTACGCATACCTCCGTAAAACTCGATTTTATTGGTCTTATTATACTACGACTGATTTCTCTTGAAAATAGATGAATTGTAAACTTGCTGAGTAGCACCGCCAATGACGGTCGGTATTCATTTTTTCAATCTATCGGTCAAAGCGAAACTTGAACAGCGCGGCAATTAGCTTCTGCTTCACATATTCCTCAACCTCGGCGTTGACTTTCCCGTGTACTTTGGAACAGTAGAGGATATATCCGGCGTAGTGGGAAAGAACGGTGTCGATTGCGTCCGGGTCGCCCTCATGCGCCTTGACGATTGTTTCATAGGGGAGAAGTTTATTCATACAGGCTCACCTCCATTTCCTTCCGAAGCCGTTGCAAGGCAAGCTGGATATGCCGCCCTGCTGTGCTGCGTGTCCGGCCGATATGTACGCCGATCACTCGCTGCGGCTGGCGCAGGAAGTAATAGCGGAAAATTTCTTCCTGTGCCTGCTCCGGCAAAAGGGCAAGGGCAGCGGCAAGTTCCGCATGGTACAGAACGGCAGTCTGGCCGCAGGCGGTAAAAAGATATTCTTCAAGCTGCTCCGGCCCGGCAAGCTGGACAAACTTCTCATTCATCAAATAGTCAAGGGAAACTTCCCGTTCCCACCTCCGGCGCAGATTCAAGATTTTATCTATGGCTGCGTGACGAATGACGATCTTACAAAAGGCGTTAAAGGTGTACTGGATATGCACTTTGTAGGCTTCATCTTCGGTCATGGAAATCCCCCCTCTCTGAATAATAGTGCGGGGCGGCAGCACTCCTTGCTGTCGCCCCATGTAAAGTGATATCATCAAGGATTATTTTCGTAAGTCTGATTTTCTTCAGAAATTGGTAATTGTTCAACATTCGTGTATTCCCTGTAGGAGTTGTTTGATATAACGCCTACAATAACAAAGAATATATTGATAACAACAAATGCTACAATTATTCCAAGTACGACTTTCCAAATACGACGGGAACGACGATTTTTGATTGCTAACTGCTCATTGATACGGGAAAGCTGCTCCGCAAGCTCGTTTGTATCTTCGCAATCAGGGATATTTCCACCCAGCAGCTCGGCGACACTTACTTCAAGGATATCCGCCAGTTTTACCAGTAAATCAGCATCTGGTACTGATAAGCCAGTTTCCCTTAGTTAAAGATATTGTTGGGTATCTCAAGATGTGTCATTCGATTTTGCCGATAAAGCGGTAGAAGATTTCTACCTCCTGTTCCCGGCTTCCGTCCTCACCTTTGACCGCTTCATGGACAACGATTTTTTCAATCAGCGTATTCAAAAGTTCGGCGGTCAGTTCTGTTGGATTGACGCACTCTTTCATCAAGGCAATCCATTTTTCTGCGTCTGCGGCGCTCTGGCTTTCAGCGGCAATAGCAGATTGAAGCTGTTCAATCTTTTCTGCCAGTTCTGCCTGTTCGCTTTGGTACTTCCCGGACAGCATATTGAAGTTGTATTCCGTGATACGCCCTGCCGCCCAGTCCTCATACATCCGGGTAAACAGGGTATCGACCTCGGCTTTCCGCTTCTCCGCTTTTTTCAGTTCAGCGGCCTGCTTTTTTCTTGCGGCGGCCTGTCCTTTGTCATTGGCATTCAGCAGCCGTTTCAAAAGCTGTTCTTCATCATGCTGTACCAGCCCCGACCAGTATTGCAGACGGGAGAGAACATAGGCGTAAAGCACATCATAGCGGATGTAGTGCATAGAGCATTGGCGTGTGCCTTGCCCGTTCTTGCTGCAATGGTAGTAGCCATAGGGCTTGCTGTTCTGCCTGTTCTCCCCGTAGGCCAGCGACCAGCCGCAGTCTGCACACTTTATCAGTCCCGCAAAAATCTGTGTCGTGCCGTTCTTGCGTTCCCGTCGGCGGCTTGCGATTTGCTCCTGTACCTGCCAGAAAACCTGTTCACTGATAATCGGCTCCTGCGTGTTCTCCACCCGCACCCATTCACTTTGGGGCTTGCGTATCCTCCGCTTGTTCTTAAAGGAAATATTGGTCTCCCGGTAGTGGATGGTATGGCCGATGTAGGTTTCATCTTTCATAATGCTTTTGACCTGCGCTATCGTCCATGCGTAGCCTTTTTCCTCTGGTGCGCCAGCGTAGATATTGGCGAAAGTCCCGTCACGCTGGAAGTTGATAAATCCCGGCGTCGGTACTTTTTCCGCAATCAATATCCTTGTAATGCTGGCCGCCCCTTTGCCGTGAATGGCAAGGTCAAAAATCTTCTCCACGATCCAGCGGGTTTCCTCGTCGATTACCAGCTTGTTCTTAATTTCCGGGTGCTTCTTGTACCCGAGGGGAGCATAGGCGCTAATACGCTGTCCGGCGGCAAACTTTGCTTTGAAAGCGGTCTTTACCTTGCGGCTGGTGTCCTTTGCGAACCATTCGTTGAACAGGTTTTTGAACGGCACAAAATCGGACAGCCCCTTTTCTGTGTCCTCGTTCTCCGCAACGGCGATGTACCGCACCCGTTTTTCCGGGAACAGAAATTCCAGATAGTAGTCCATCATCACATGCTCCCGCCCGAAACGGGACAGGTCTTTGGTGACAATGCAGTTTACTTTTCCGGCGTCCACATCGTCCATCATGCGCTGGAAACTCGGACGCTCGAAGTTTGTCCCACTCCATCCATCGTCCACATATTCCCCGACCACATGAAGCCCCTGCTCTTTTGCGTACTGTTGCAGGATTGTCCGCTGTGTTTCAATGCTTACGCTGTCGCCATAGCTTTCATCGTCACGGCTTAACCGCATATAAAGAGCCGTGTTGTAAATCGTAGTATTGTAAGGTTGTTTCACCGTAAAAATCCTCCTTCTAAAGAAACAACCCACGCTTACAATACTTTTGCTCTATGGCAATTATATCATAAGCGTGGGCGTGTATCAACGATGGGTCACGAAGAAGCGGCCTTTGCCGCCGTGTGCCGGACGACATCCACAATCAGATCGCCAATCGGACGACCGCCAGCGGCGAAATGTTCGGAGATTTTGATACGGTTTTTCCCACATACAAAATACTGTGTGCCGTTCTCGTCAGTAATGACCTGCCCGGTGTGTATTGTATCAATAATGTCGCTTTCGCTTTTTACCATCCAGTGTCCTCCGTATGATTATTTTTCATCATGTAGCTTGAATTTCTGTTCATAGCGTTTACCTCTCTCTTGTTCGCTGCTGCTGTTTCAGTTCCGCCAGCACTTCCGGCGGGATGCGGTCAACCAGTCTTTGCATATTTTCCAGTTCGCTTTCCAGTTTTGCCCGTTCCATGCGGTCTTTCATCTTGCCGTTTTCGCTGGCCTTTGCCCTTGCTTCCAGCTTTTGATTTTCTTCCAAAAGGTCTTTGATCGTGACCTTGTATTTTTTCAGCTGCCCGGAGAAGTTCTCCATCTGCGGAAACCACTTTTTCAGCATGGAGAGGGCTTCTTCCTTTTTCTTTCCGGCGTTCAGCGGGTTCATGCCGTCAAGCGTGGCTTCGATGGCTCTGGCCTGTTTGGAGAGGGAAACCGCCTGCTTGAAAAGCCGGGTGGGGATATGCTTCCGGCCTGTCTTGCTGGCGCTCTCCCCACGCTCCAAGTCAGGATATTTCTCCACCATGTAGGCGTGAAAGTCATCCTGCCACTTCGTCAGGTTCGCCCGGTTGCCGATGATCTCTTTGGCGCACAGGCGGTTGTCCTTTGTCAGCGGCACAAAGGTCAAATGCAGGTGGGGCGTTTTCTCGTCCATGTGTACCACCGCCGACACGATATTTTCACGGCCTACCCGGTCAATGAGGAAATCTGCCGCCCGCTGGAAAAACGCCTGTATCTCCTTTGGGGATTTCCCCTTAAAAAACTCCGGGCTGGCAGTAATCAGGGTATCGACAAACCGGGTGCTGTCCTTGCGGGTGCGGCATCCGGCCTGCTCGATACGGCTCTGAATGAAGTGGTAATAGCGCCCCTCCGGCTTGACGATATGGAAGTTATACTTGCTTTTGGCTGTGTCAATGTCGGGGTTGCTGGCGTACTGTTCTTTCTGCCGTTCGTGATGTGCTTCCAGCGGCCTTGCCGGGTTGCCCTTGTGCTTCTCAAAACGCAAGATTGCGTGTTGTGCCATGAAACTCCTTTCCCCATTCCTTTCCCATCCGGGGTTTTCCACAGGAAAAATCCCGCCGGAAATAGCTCGGATAGGATAGGAATGGAATAGATATAAATCAATCATTTTAATCTTTGTATTTCTATATACCGTCCGGTTTCCGTACTTCAAGAGGATTGGTTATCGTACTTGCCGGGTACGGTTTTCAACCCTCCGGCGTACCAGAACCGAATTTCTTGAAGTCGGTGTTTGGAACCGCTTCATAGGATTTTGAGTAAATACGGTTGGGTTTTCCACAGCCTTGCTTCTGGATCTCTATCAGTCCGGCGTATTGCAGTTCCCGCAGGGTATTCACCGCTTTTTGTCGCCCACAGCGGAGCAGGTCAACCACTTCGCAGATGGGATAATACAGGTAAATCCGCCCGTACTCGTCCGCCCACCCATTTTTCCGGGATAACTCTGTCCGGCGCAGGATAAAGGCATACAGCAGCTTTGCCTCGTTAGACAGGGGCTTGAATGTAGGTGCTTCAAAGAGAAAATTAGGGAGCCGGGTGAAGCTGAACGCTTGTTCCGGCTGATGAATGTAAATCGTGTTTGTCATAATGTGTTTTGTGGACGGTTAGAAGCCCGTTTTCCGGGGTGGGCGATAGTTTATATCACCCGCCCCGGTTTGGGGCTTGCGAAGCCTGATAAATCAAGGCTTTTTTCGCTCCTAACTGTCCACACAAGACCTCCTTTTCCGTTCACTTTCGGTTTTTTGCCGCCTGTGAACTTTGGCGGCGCAGCCGGGGCAGTATTTTGCCCGGTTGGATTTGGGGACGAATACACCGCCGCAGACTGCACAGCGTTTCAAGTCCTTATCCCGGAAAATCTCTGCTTCCAACGCCCCGTCCAGCGGCAAGACCGCCCAGCGGAACCACTTGCAGCAGACTGAGAAAGAAACCGTCTGCGGGCAGATGCAGGCGTCCCCATCGTCAAGGGCAATGCAGTTGCCGTCCTCACAGCAACAGCACTCCCGGCGTATCAAGGCGCTTGCCCGTTTCCGCTGCGCTGGTGTCATGCGGTAAAGGGAACCGTCTGGCCTGCGTTCCAGCGGCGGCAAATCTTTGTAGGGGTTATTTTTCATGCGTTCCCTCCATTTTGCTTTCCGCTGCCGTTCTCCCCGAAAAGGCTTCCTGCCTCGTCGTCGCAAGCTGCGTATCGTTCGTTTCACCGCAAGCGGCAAAACTCACTCGCTCCGCTGCTCCTCCTCTCCCCACAAAGCCATGCGGCTTTGCGGGGGCCCCGACAATAGCGGCGTGTTCCGGCGTTGGCACGCTCCCCGCAACTTCGGGACAACTTGTCCCGAAGTGACCTCTGGACAAAGTGTCCAGAAGTACGGCTCCTTGCGGTGCTTCCCCAGCCGGGGTATTCCTTTTCGGACGGTCATTTGGTTTTCAAGGTGCTGTCCATCGATGAACTAATCTAAGTCTACACCTAAATGACCGCCCGTCCCGTATATCCGAAAGGTGGGAAATCGGCCTAAAAAACAGCCTGTTTCCACGCTCTCGGAATTGTGGTATAATGAAAAAGCAGAACAATAAACGATAATTTTGGAGTACATACCGATATGGAAATTATAGAAATCAAAGAGAATAAAAAACAATTTCTCCCCTTATTACTGTTAGCCGACGAACAAGAGAGCATGATAGACCGATATATTGATAGAGGAACGATGTATGTATTAGGCGATAATGGGGTTAAATGCGAGTGTGTAGTAACCGACGAAGGCAAAGGCATTCTTGAAATTAAAAATATTGCAACTGCGCCAGAATATCAGGGCAAAGGTTACGGCAAGGCACTAATTGATTTTGTTGCTGCGAAATATAAAGGGAAGTATTCGATACTACAAGTTGGTACAGGGGATAGCCCGTTGACCGTTCCTTTTTATGAAAAATGTGGTTTTGCCCGCTCACACAGCATTAAAAATTTTTTTATTGATAACTATGACCACCCTATTTTTGAAGGTGGGGTTCAACTAACAGATATGATTTATTTACAGAAAAAAATATAAATTCCCATTTATCGAGCAGACAAGGAGGGAGAGCATGGAACTATCTATACAGGAACGCCTAAAAGACTTGCGTGTGGAGCGTGGCCTGACGCTGGAGCAGCTTGCGGAGGAAACCCATCTCTCCAAGTCTGCGTTAGGCAGCTATGAGGGGGACAAGTTCAAGGACATCAGCCACTATGCCCTTATCCAGCTGGCGAAATTTTACGAAGTGTCCGTTGATTATCTGCTGGGCCGCTCCCAAACAAAAAATCACCCAAACGCCGATCTTGCAGACCTGCGTTTGAGTGATGATATGATTGAATTTTTGAAAAGCGGGCTGGTGGATAATGGCCTCCTGTGTGAACTGGCGACGCACCCGGATTTTCCCCGGCTCATGGCTGACCTTGAAATCTATGTGAACGGCATAGCGGCAAAGCAGGTACAGGGGGCAAACGCCATTGTGGACGCTGTGAGCGCAACCATTATGGAGCAGCACAATCCCGGTCTGACTGACCCGCAGTTAAGACAGCTTATCGCCGCCCACATTGACGATGACAGCTTTTGCCGCTATGTGATACAGCAGGACATAAACAAGATAGCCCTCGACCTGCGGGAAGCGCATAAGAACGATTTTTTCAGCGTTCCGGAGGACAATCCACTGGAAGATTTCTTGCAGACCGCCGAGGAAACCGCCAGAGAGGACAGCGACCCGGAGCAGGCGGCTATGATGTTTATCTGCAAGCGGCTCAAACTGAATTATAAGAAGCTGTCCGAGGAAGAAAAGAAATGGCTAAAAAGAATTGCACAAAAGTCTGACTTGCTGAAAAATCCAAACCCACAGCGGGGGAGAAAATAAGTGGGCGACAAAAACAAATTTTACAAAACGGAGGATACCATGAAGAAAGACGATAGAGAAAGATGTTCGTGGGCAACCACAGAACTCTATAAAGAATACCATGATGAGGAATGGGGAAAGCCCGTTCATGATGATAGAAAACTATTTGAAATGTTGGTTCTTGAAGGTATGCAAGCCGGATTATCATGGCTGACGATATTAAATAAAAGAGCTGCATTTAAGGAAGCCTTCAACGAGTTTGATTATCAAAAAATTGCTCTCTATGACGAAACTAAAATTGATGAGTTAATGCAAAATCCCAATATTGTTCGCAATAGATTAAAAATTAAGTCGACAATCACAAACGCACAGCAATTTATCAAAATCCAAGAAGAATACGGAAGTTTTGATAAGTTTATTTGGTCTTATGTTAAGAATAGACCGATTCATAATCATTTCAAATCGGAAGCGGACATTCCTGCAACAACGCCACTTTCAGATAGAATCAGTAAAGACTTAAAAAAACGAGGCTTTAAGTTTGTAGGCAGCACGATTATATATGCGTATATGCAGGCAATCGGAATTGTAAATGACCATGTGAAAGGTTGCTATTTGTATGTACCAGAATAATTCAATATTTCGGTACAATTTATCGAGAGATAGCAAAGCCAGCCGAGCCAGTCAACGGTCAAGATGAACGGCGCATAAATGCGCCGCCGTTGACAGTCCCGCCCGTCTTTGCTAAAGGGTAATCAAGGCGGGAAAGCCCTAAAATGGCTTCACACCTATTTCAATAATTGGAGGAGATAAAAATGAGATCAGAAAAGGAAGTTTATGATATTGTTTTGAATTTTGCAAAAACAGACAAACGCATTCGCATGGTTACTTTGGAAGGATCTAGAACAAATACAAATATTCCGCCTGATGATTTTCAGGATTTTGATATTACTTTTTTTGTTACGGATATGGACAGCTTCACAAGTGATGATAAATGGCTAGATATATTTGGTGAAAGGTTGATTCTGCAAAAGCCGGAAGATATGGAATTATTTCCAGCTGTAGAAAAGGGATTTTCATATTTAATGCTGTTTACTGATGATGTTAAGATAGATTTAACTTTGCTGCCGCTGGAACTGATAGACGAGTATTTTACATGGGATAAACTGGTAAAGTTACTGTTGGATAAAGACAACCGTATCGTAAAGCCGCCAATACCAACGGATATAGACTACCACTTGCAGAAGCCTACTCAAAGAATGTTTGACGATTGCTGTAATGAATTTTGGAATACTACAACATATGTAGTAAAGGGCTTATGCCGCAAAGAAATTCTTTTTGCTATTGACCATATGAATGATATAGTACGGAAAGAATTGCTTCGCATGATTTCCTGGCTGATTGGTATCAAACAGGGATTTCATTTCAGTTTGGGAAAAAACTATAAATTTATGAAGCAATATGTCCCAGAGGAATTGTGGGAACGACTTATGTCCACTTATAATATGGATTCCTATCCCCATATGTGGGAATCCTTTGAACAATGTATGGCATTGTTCCGGGAGGTTTCGTCAGAAGTGGCATGCCAGTTGGATTACCAGTATCCACTATATGATGAAAAAATCAGTAATTATGTGATTCGGCAAAAGAAAAAATATGGCATTGAAGATGATAACAAATAAAATTTTTTCAATCGAAAAAATTTATTTTGATTATTCAATTTTGAAAAACTGAATACCTCAAAATCAGAAAGAGAGCGGCCAAGCACTTTGAGGGATTGGCCGCCTTGTCCACCCATCCAGCGGGGCGGCGGGCGGCGGTCAAGGCCGGGTGTAACCCCGTTCATTTCAGCCTTGACGGTTGCCCGCTGTCCTGCTACTTTTCCGGGAGTGTGGCCACAACTTCGGGACACTTTGTCCACAAGTCGGAGCGTAGGACGAGGGACGGGGGCTTTCATATACGCCCAGTCTGCTGTTGAAACCAGACCTGTGCTTACGGCTCTACGCCACGCAAGCACAGCCCTGTTTTCCTGCCGCTTCAAATGCCCTTGCCCTCCCCGGCGGCAACGGCATTTTCACGGCAACGCCGACAGAGCGTATAACACACTACACTTTGCTTCGCAAAGTCGTGTGCCAAATGGGGGCGTTGCCCCCTTTGGAAACCCCCACAAGAAAAGGCGGTACGCTACCCCTCCACGGGGCGCATACCGCCTTTTCTTGTTATCCAGCCCTCCGGCTGTATCGGTTGAGCAAAAGTCAGCGTGGGATTGATGTGGTATCTTTATCTAAGTGAAACCCCCTTTTCCCATTTTGATACAGTCTGTCGAACGATATTGAGCCGAACAGCCAGTTCCTCTTGCGATAGTCCTTTTTTCTTTCGCAGGAATTTAAGATTCTCACTAAACATACACTATACCTCCTTTGCCTTTGGCGACTTCATTATAGCTAAAGAAGTCTCGTTGCGGCAAGCAATGCAAATTAACATCTGTGCATTTTCAGTATTATAAGGGGCGACAGCAAAAAATGCTGTCGCCCCTTGATTGCCTACCAGCAAAGGCGGGCGGGGCTGTCAACGGCGGCGCGTATGCGCCGTTCATCTTGACCGTTGACTGGCTCGGCTGGCTTTGCTATGAGTTCAGACCCTACCTTTTAGTTCTTCGAGAATTTGTTGATACTCTGGATTATCAGATAAAAACGAAAAGTCGTTACCGCTTTCCATTTCATTTTTCATCATATCAAATAGTCGTTCTGAAAAGCTATTTGTTTCACTGCCATGCAAATGACGATAAAGAGGACAATCTTGTGGTTTCCATTCTTCTTGGATAGCTGGTAACATAGATTTAAGCGCAGTTAAGCATTTCGTTTTATCCTGTTCGATAACAGAAAGCTGGAGTTTTGCAATGTAGGGAATATATGGTGGGACATGGCACAATTTTGATACTTGCTCATAAATTTCTGCGTAAAAGTTTGCGTCCTGCATTCGGTTCTCTTTTACTGCTATCTCCAACATATTCATTAAGGCAGTTTGAATTTCGGTTGCGCTATTTAAGACCCTGTGTTCCCATATTTTTAAAGCGTCCAAAAATTTATCTTGCGCTGTATAGAGAATGGCAAGTTGTTCTTCCTTATCAACAGAAGTAGATGGGTAGGTGTTAATGAGTTCTTCTGCCTTAGAGTAATTTTTTATCTTTCGATTATAAGAAATCAACATACTGATTACAGTTTCCTTGATTTCAATATTTTCACTGGTAGACAATCGTTCATAAAATTTTATGAAGGTTTCTTCATAGCGTTCCGGCTCTGCAACTCCGTAAAGAAACAACGCGCCATGTAAATACATGATTACGGAATATGTTAGACTTTCACAAGTTGGGTATTCATGTATCTTGTCAATTCCCATTTTGAAAGCAGTATCATAATCTTTTTCGCGAACAGTCTTATCGACTTCATCTACAAAATTGACTATCTCTACATCACTCAAATCGTCTTGAAAAGACATAAGTGTATTGAGGTCTATCTTTAGTAATCGCGCCAATGCGGGAAGAAGCGTTATATCGGGATATGTACTGCCTTTCTCCCATTTATTAACTGCCGGTGTCGATACGCCTAAATACTCCGCAATTTGCTCTTGTGTGAGAGATAAGGCTTTCCTTTTTTCTCGGATGATTTCATTGATTTTCATATTGCACCTCCGTTCTTCTGTAAATCATAATAGCAGAGATAATTTCACGGAACAATGGAGCAAATATTAAAAATTGAGTTTACAAAATTAACCTATGGTTAATAATTGGAATTGTGGGCTGCTGTCTATAAATTCTTGCGTGTTACTTTATGGCACATGAGCATTGAGCCGTCGGTTGTAGCAGTTGCCGGGGTGTCGATGATCCATTCGCCGGCGGTATGCGCTGCTGTATCTTTCTTATCGCCGCAGGAGCACTCATGCCAGTGGTTGTCGGCATCGTTCTTCCACTCGCTGCCGTAGCTGTGAGTATGCTCACCGCCGCCGGTTGCCGGGATGGTTTCGGTTGCCATCGTATAACCGCAGACGGTGCATTCCTTATGCTTTGAGCCGCTTGTGGTAGCTGTTGCCGGAGTGTCGATAATCCATTCACCGGCGGTATGCGCCGCCTTGCTGCCCTCGATGATCACGCCGCAGCCGACAACGGTGCACTCTTTCCAGTGATCGGTATTATCGGACTTCCAGTCGGAAGCGCTATGACCTGTTGCCGCAAGGATTACGCTTGTCTTGTCGGTAATTTCGGATGCACCGGTTGCATCCTCAAACCACTTGTCACAGCCGTCGCAGGTGTAATATGCCGTGTTGCCTTTCTCCGTGCAAGTAGGAGCCTTTGCGGGAACGAGGGTCAGATTGTGCGTATGCGGTACTGTCTTGTCATATCCGCAGGTGTCGCAGATGTTATCGCTACCGTAATCGTGAGCCGCCTCGTCCTTCTTTTCGTGGCAACGAGAGCATTCTTTCCAATGATTGTCTGTGTCCTTGCTCCAATCGCTTGCCCATGCGTGCCCGAGCTGTGTACCTGCTGCTGTAAAGGTTTCTGTTGTGCTGATCTCTCCGCAGGAGCAGCTCTTGAAATATACTGCATCGTTGGTGCAGTCGGCAGCCGACTTGAGGGTTTCCGGCTTCTGAATTTCCTGATCGTAGGTATGGGTATGGGGAATTGTGTAGGTCGCTTTCACGCTGACTTCACTGTCAGGCATTATGAAAGTAGTGGTTTCACTGTTCGCATCTTCAAGAGTAGTGTTGCCGCTTTCTACTACCCACTTATCAAACACCTTACCGTCAGGAGCCGCATTTGCGGTCAGAGTAATGGTTGTGCCTTGCGCCGCTTTACTGATTTCGCTTCCTGCACCGATTGTCGCTTTGCCGTCCGTTACGATGATGGAATACTCTTTACTCTCCCAGATTGCATAGAAGGTAGTATCCGAGCTTACTTCATAGGTCGTGCCGGAAATAACCGAACCGTCGGCACTGGTTGACCAGCCCTTGAATTGCTTGCCTTCCGGTTCAGTAAAACCGCAGGAGGGCAGGGTGTAGCTGCCGGAAACGCCGGTGACATCTGCCATTGTGCCGCCGCCACCGTTGGCATTGAATCTGACGATATACTCGGCAGGCGCGGCTTTGGTTATCGTAATAGACAGCTCCTTCGTATCGCTGCCCGCGCTGTTGGTAGCCTTGACGGTGAAGGTGGAGGTTCCCGCTGCGGTAGGCGTGCCGCTGATCCCGCCGGTATTCTCATCCAGCTTCAGACCGTCGGGCAGAGCGCCGCCGCTGATGCTCCATGTGATGGGCGCAGTGCCGTCGGCTGCCAGGTTCTGGCTGTACGCCTCACCCACCTTGCCGTCCGGCAGGGCATCCGTGGTGATGGTCACGGTATGACTGCCCGAATCATCAAACAGTACCGTCAGCTTATCCACATCCGCCGGAACATTATCGCCCGGTGCGTAGAGCTTGCCATCGCTGCCACGCCACTTAAAGTAGCTGCCTGTATTTCCGTCCGGGCGGGTCAGACCGTCAGAGGCAGGCGCGGTAAAGCTCTCACCGTTTTTTACGATGATTTGAATATCCTCAGAGCTGTTACCCAGCTTGCCGCCGCCAAGGTCGAGGGTAATGGCTTTCAGCCCGTCAGCGCCCAGGGTTTTCGGGTTCAGGACCTCAAGGACAGGACGGAAACCGATGCCAGAGCGGGACCACGTAGCATTCCAGTCGCTCCAGTTGCGGGCGGAATTGTACCCGCGACGCGCACGGTTCACCAACAAAGAACTATCAGTATCCTGCCCCCACGAATGTACCTCACCACAGTTTTTGATATATCCATCGTCCTTGTCCAGTATCCTGTCCCATTCGTTGCTTTGGGGCGTGCCGCGTCGGGAATTGCCCGAGCCTGTACCATCACTTCCCGTGGACGGCGCACGCAGCGTATAGCTTATGCCGCCGGTGGCGTAATTTTTGCCAAAAATCAGACTTGCGTCATCCAGGTTATCCCATCCTACTGTATGTGTCACGACATAATCCGCCACAAACAGGCTGTGTGCATATTTGTTCTGCTGTGCATACTCCTCTGTGGTTGCCATCGCTGATGCGAGCTTGTAAGCATCCACTGTCCCGGCATAGGTAAAGGGAACATAGTGCAGCGACGCATCCGGCAGACTGCCGTTCGCCGTGCCGGGGATGCCTACGCCGGAGAGGTCAAACCAATAGGTGTCGCCGATCGTAAGAGTAAACTGCTCATCAAACTGCGCCGTCAGCCTGGTTACATCCGCCGAAACATTATCCCCCGGTTCGTAGAGCTTGCCGTCGCTGCCAAGCCACATAAAGTAGCTGCCTGTATTTCCATCGGGGCGGGTCAGACCATTGGAGGCAGGTGCGGTAAAGCTCCCGCCGTTTTTCACAATGATCTGGATATCCTCCGAGCTGCCGCCCAGTTTACCGCCGCCAAGGTCAAGGGTAACGACTTTCAGCCTGTCAGAACCCATCGTATCAGGGTTCAGGACTTCAAGGACAGGGCGAAAACCGAGGCCCGAGTGGGAGGTCATAGCATTGTAGCTGTTCCAGTAGCGGGCCGAACCGTACCCGCGAAGTGCTCTGCCCTCCTTCGTATTACTCGCAGTATCCTGCCCCCACGAATATATTGCGCTCCAGTTTTTGATATATCCGCTGTTCTTGTCCAGTATCCTGTCCCATTCGTTGCTTTGGGGCGTGCAGCGTTGGGAATTACCCGAGCCTGTACCATCGCTTCCCACGGACGGCGTACGCAGCGTATAGTCCACGCCACCGGCAGCGTAGCCTTTGCCGAAAATCAGACTCGCATTGTTCAAGGTATTCCAACTTGCCTTATGCGTTACGGCATAGTCTGCCACGAACAGGCTATGGACATATTCGTTCTTCTGTGCATACTCCTCGGTGGTTGCCATCTCTGATGTGAGCTTGTAGGCGTCCACTGTCCCGGCGTAGGTAAAGGGAACATAGTGCATTGTACTGTCCGGCAGTGCGTCATTCACCGTGCCGGGAATGCCCGCACCGGAGAGGTCAAAGTAATAGACGCCGCCGGGCTTGAGGGAAAACTGTTCTGATAAAGCAAACTGCGCCGTGAGCTTGGTAACGTCCGCCGGAACGTTGTCGCCGGGGGCGTAGAGCTTACCGTTGCTTCCGAGCCACATAAAGTAGCTGCCTGTATTTCCGTCCGGGCGGGTCAAACCGCCGGACGCAGGCGCGGTAAACTCGCTGCCGGTTTTCACAATGATTTGAATATCCTCGGAGCTATTCCCCAATTTACCGCCGCCAAGGTCGAGGGTAACGGCTTTCAGCCCGTCAGAGCTCAGTGTGTCCGGGTCCAGGACTTCAAGGACAGGGCGGAAACCGAGGCTCGGGTAGGAGTTCGAAGCACGGTTGTGGAGCCAGCGGCGGGCCGAATAGTACCCGCGAACCGCACGGCGCGACGCAATATCTCTCGAAGTATCCTGTCCCCACGAAGACATCCCGCTCCAGTTTTTGATATATCCGTTGTTCTTGTCCAGTATCCTGTCCCATTCGTTGCTTTGGGGCGTGCCACGTTGGGAATTGCCCGAACCTGTACCAGTGCTTCCCTCAGACGGCGCGCGCAGGGTATAGTCCACACCGCCGGCGGCGTAACCTTTGCCGAAAATCAGACTCGCATTGTTCAAGGTATTCCAACTTGCCGTATGCGTTACGGCATAGTCTGCCACGAACAGGCTGTGGGTATATTCGTTCTGCTGTGCATACTCCTCGGTGGTTGCCATCTCCGATGTGAGCTTATAGGCATCCACTGTCCCGGCATAGGTAAAGGGAACATAATGCATTGTTTTGTCCGGTAAATCATCGTTTATTGTGCCTGGAATGTTCTCACCGGAGAGGTCAAAGTAATAGGTGCCGCCAGGAGTGAGGGCAAACTGCTCGGTGGCTGCCTCCTCCACCGTCAACGCTACCGTCTGAAATTGGCTGGCGTAGTCAGTCTGGTAATCACCGTTATACTGCTCGGAGAACACATGGAGTTTATAATTTCCGCTGGCAAGGTCATGCGGCAGTGTAAAGCTGAGCTGTCTGTCTGCGGCAGTGGGCTTCATGATCCTTCCATAATAGGTCGCACCGTTTTTACCCTCGATAATCGCAGAAATATATTCATTCTGCCCCGTTCTCGGCCCGGAAAAGTTCAGCGTAACCGTGCCGCCGGGTTTTCCTGCTGCGGTAGTTTCCGTTACCCTAAAAGTACGGGTATCGTCCAAAAGTGTCAATTTCCATTCGTCCCCGCTGTATTCCGGGATTTTGAACATTCCGTCAGCAGTACCTTTGCCGCCAACGGCTGCAGAAACGAGGAGGACAGAGTCCGGCTTCAGGTTGAAGGCAGGGCGGGCGGCGTTGGTTTGGCCTACCCATTCACCGATCACAGCGCCCTTTTCATTGACCGTCCCCGCAGAATCAGGGTTCATTCTCCTAGGAGAACGGAGCCACCATACGTATGCACTATCGCCATAATTGGCGATACGCGCATTGTCATCGGTAAATCCGTAGGCTGCATTTTCCGCTTCCTCTGCCGAGAGAAAAAACACCTTGTCCCCATCCAGGATGTTGTCAGAAGCGTCATAGTACATACCATATAGAGCATCACTTTTGCTGGTTGCCAAAACAGCTTTTTGCTCCGTAATGCTGAGACTTCTGCTGTAAAAGTCATTACACCAGTCCTGCCCACGGCTGCCCTTCCAGTCGTTGAAATATGGGGTCGTATAATCAAATTCTACGCCGCCATATTCCCCTGTCCCAAGCAGCACCTCGGAGAGGAGGAAAAATCCGTCCCCCCTCTGGGCATTGGCTATATTTGTTTTTGTATCCAGCACACGCCATTTGACGGTGCTGTTATTCCATGTGCCAAAATGAATATAGTCATAGCTGCTGTTTGTACTGTCATAACCGCTGATCCCACTTGTGCCAATCTGTATGGCTTTTTTTACACTGTCATTATCGGCAAAGGCGGTTGTGGGCAAAAGACCCAATACCATGCAGCATATCACCAGGATGCTGAGTATTCGTTTCTTCATTGGCTTGTCTCCTCCTGTTCGTATCGGTTCGGCTTGTCCGCCCCGTCTTTTTTCTGGTTTTCTCTGATTCTGAGCCGGAAACACAGGACTGTAATTACCACCGCTGCCGCAAAGGAAACGATGGCCACCAGCACATAGCCGCCCGCGTCCTCCCGAAGAAGCATCGTGCCGAACACTCCCCTTGTGGCAGTCTGTCCCTTCCCGATGATCATGCCCGCCGCCTGCATCAGCACTGTACACAGCAGCATACACGCGGTGCTCAATCTATATATGCCCCGCCGCTGCCTCCGGCGGGTGTTTTCCCACACCCGCTGTTTGACGAGTGCGACCCGTTTTGCGGTATCGTACATATCCTTTGACCCCCTTCCCGGTTTGTCTGAAACTGTAATAAAAACCCTTTCACTTATATAGGTACAAAAAATCGAAAAAACTCTCACCAAAAACGAAAAATTTTTTAAAAAAATTTGAGAGCCGCCAAAAAGCAGCTCTCAAATAGAGGATGTTCAGTTATTTTCTCTGCGATAATCGGAAAGCAGACAATCTTACCGCCGCCACCAGCAGCACCGGCATGGCGTAGGCGATGTACTGCACCGTACCGCCGTAGGCAATCAGCAGATTGTAGGTGGCGTGGAATGTTATCGCCGCACACAGCAGACCGCAAGTGCCGGCCACCTTCAGCCACGTCCGCTGCCATGTGTATGCAAGACCGCCGCCTACGATCAGTCCGCAGAGGACATGCATGGCTCCCGTGCCGAAGCCCCGGAAGAAAATAAAGGAAAAGCGGTCCGCTCCGTTTTGGATGAGATAGCAGACGTTTTCAAAGGTGGCAAAGGCTAGGGCAACCATGATGGCGGCAGCCTTGATTTTATTCCCCTCAGGCTCGAACACCAAAAGATAGAACACCAGCGGCAGCAGCTTCATCATTTCCTCCACCACCGGCGCAATCTCCGCCGTGGCGGCAAGGGCGTCCGCCCGGCATACCGCCGCAAGAAAGGTGTTAATATAGGCCGAAAGCAGGCACACCCCCATCCCGACAATGCAAAACAGGAAAAAGCGAAGCTGCCGCCTGCCCATGCACAGAGCGGCTACCAGCAGGGGAGAGACTATGCAGAGAAAGATGTTTTCGATGTAGGTCACGCTTCCACCGCCTTTCTCGTGGCGGGCAGCAGCCCCAGAATCGCAAGCGTCAGCATCATATCGCACCAAAAGGTAGGGCTTGCCGGTGAAGTATCCGGCCAGAAGCAGCCCACAGTCCAAAGCAGATACTCCGCAAATACAAAGCACAGCACGCCGCTATGGAAATACCGCATATTCTGCACCGTGCCCATCTGCGTTTTCGCATAGGCAAGCCCTCGAATGGCGCAGTAAGAGAGCCATATCATCATACCGCACCAGATTAGGTTGGAGAGAATGTCCCCGAAGGTGCAGTAAAACACCAGCAGCGGCACGCCAAACGCAGGCGCAAGCCATGCAGAGCGGCTACGGAAGCTGCGCTCGTCCTGAGTGGCGAGAGTTTCTTGCAAAATGTGCAGGAAGATGAGGCTCGCCACCCAGCCGAACTCCGATACATAAAAAACGTGCGGCGTGGTATTGAACAGCAGCAGATACAGCGTCCAGTAGAATGCGCCGAGGGCAAAGCAACCGTAGAAACACAGCAGAAGAAAATCCGCCTGCCTGCGGCTTTTCCAGTAGAAGATACCCGAAAGCAGCGCACCGACGAATGTGACCAGCAGTTGCAGCAGGTTTTCAATCAGCTCCATGCACATCCTCGCTTTCCTCATCCTGTCTGTCCTCTCGGTTCATCTGCCGCAGCAGGAAGCAGAGAACGGTCACGCACACGCCGAGTAAAAACGCCAGAAGCCCGATGACGATGTATCCCAAAGCCGCACCGTCGTGAAAGATGCTTGCCGCCGTTTCAAAGCACACATAATCCCCAGTCCGGATGCTTGCAGCAATGCCGGGCATGGCGAGGGACGCACCGATGAGCAGCACAAGGCACGCCGCCACGGCAGAAACCATGGTAATTGTATTACGACGCAGCCGTTTCTCCCGCTCAATTTTGGCGATGCGCCGCTTTGTCTCCGCAACACGCTCTTCATAGCTCCGCATTAGTGATTCCCTCCAGTTCTAATAGCCTTCGCAGGCTCTTTTTTCCGCGATACACCATGTTGGTGATCTGCTTTACCGTTTTTCCCGTGACCTCCGCTGCCTGTGCGTAACTCATATCCTCAAAATAGGTGAGATACAGCACCTCCCGATAGTCCGGGTTCATTTCGTCCATGCAGAAGTGCAGAACGCGGTTTCGCTCCTCCGTCCGAATGACCTCCTCCGCCAGCAGCCGTCCGTCCGGCTCGCCGGTCAGCGTATCGAGGCTGAACAGGGGCTTCCGTTTGCTCTTATGGCGCAGCGCCATGTGCCGCGCCGCCTTATAGAGATACGCCTTGAAGCCGCCGTCCCGTATCTTCGGCTTTTTGGTGAACAGATAGGCGAAAACGTCCAGCATCAGCTCCTCCGCCTCGTGAACGTCGTGCAGATAGCCGTCGATATACAGGGTCAGGGGGTCGCCGTATTTTTTCATCAGGGCATTGAGCCCTTCGTCGTCGCCGTTCAGATATTGGCGGTACAAGCTCTCGTCGCAGGCCATAGCGTTCACCTCCTTTTTGCGGATGCTTCCCATGCAGAGGGGTATCCGTCAGGTGCTTGTCCTGCCGGAATCGCGGTGCTGTCCTTGAAAGCGCGGGTCGGACGGTTTCTCCGCATTTTCCGGGATCGCCCATGAACGCCCGAACCGGGACGCGCCGGGGATCCGCCCTTCGGCGCAGTATTGGTTGACCCGCCGCTCTGACACGCCCCAACGGTAAGACGCCTCCCGAATGGAGATATAGCCCTTGATCCCGTTCATACCGCACCTCCGCATGGATAATACTCAACACGATACATTATATACGAATATCCGAATAAAAGCAAGCCCACACGGACGTTGGGACGCAGAATCTCTCCCACGTCCTCATATCTATCTGGCTTTATCTTCTCTTACCTTTGATACTTCCTTATGTGACGCTTCCTGCTTCACCTCATCCGCACCTCTAGCCTCAAATGCATCTGCATTATACTGATACTCCTGTGGTTCAGCGACCATCGGCGAATTTACAATCTCTGCTTCTACTCGCTCAGCTTCTGCCCTCTCCGGCTCTGTCTGTTTCAGATTCTTCGTATTCTCTATACGCTTTTCCTTATCTATCTGCACATTCATCGCCAGATTATCCAGCTTATCAATCGAAGCGTCCAGATGCAGCTCCATTAACACAAACATCTTTTTCACTACTTTCATAGGTGCAAGTACTGCCTTTGTAATGAAATGTTTCTGCTCTTTCTGTGAATAATCCGCCTCCGGTTTGTCAGCAAAAGTACGAAATGCATTGGCTACTGTCTGACCAGCTTCACGAAATCCTTTTGCAAGAAGCGCTGTCTTTGCTATATCATTATCCGTTGTCTTGATTGCACCTCTTACATTTTCTCGGATATCAAGAAGTCTTTTCTTAATTCCTAAGAACTCAGATACCCTGTATAATGCAGCTCTTCCCTTTGCCTTTGCTTCATCAACTATGCTCTTTGCTGTAGATTTGACCTGTGCTTTCACTTCTGATACCTGCGACTTTATCTGCTCACATCTGGTATTAAGTCGCTCCCGTGCTTCCGCCAATGCCTTTTTAGCATTATTGACAAGTGTATTCTCCTGCATTTCTTTGATCTGGTTCTGCATGTTGGTTAGTTCTTCCGTCATGGAATCAATCTTTTTCTCCAGTCCATCCACATAGCTGCATATCTCAAATACATCGTTTGCCTGCTCTTTCATGGCATTTTTCTTTAATAATTCGAGAAGTTCCCTTATGACCTCTTCATTGGTAAGTGTTTTTCCTGCTTCCATATCCATTCTGTTTCCTCCATTCTATAAGTGGGGCAGCCTTGGCCGCCCCAGTAACATGATTATTGATTATCGAAAGGGTGTTGCCTCTTTGTCCTTCTCTTTATCGGGATTGCCATGATGTTTCTCGGCACTCTCCCTCGCCTTTTCGTTGCTCTTATCCTTTGCTTTCTCATATTCCGAGATAATCTCATTATAGAGTTTTTCCCTGAAATCCTTTGTGACCGGATAGCAGACATCCTGATAGATTGGCTTGCCCTGCTCATCCACCTGCTTTGTCTTATAAGAAGGCATTGATACAAAGATTTTCTCTTTACCCTGCACGATATTGATGTTATTTACGATGAAACTGTTTTCAAAGTAAATGCGTGCAAGTCCCTTGATGTTACTGCCTTCCCTCTCATAAGGTGTCACAGTTACGGAAAACTCAGGCATTTCCTGTATTCTGTCCCGCTTCTGTGTCTCCTCTTTCTCCGGTTCCCTGATTCTTGCATAGGCATCAAGGATATTGGTATAGAGTTCCTCACGAAACTCTGCTGTGATAGGATTGCACACATCCTTATAAATCACACCATTGCTTTCATCACGCTCATTGGAGCGGTATCTAGGCATTGATACAAAAAGCTCTCCCTTGTCCTTATTCTCAAGGATTGCAATATTGGTGATCTTAAATGAATCACCGAATACCACTGTTGCAAATCCTTTGATATTGCTGCCCTCTTTTGCCCTTACTTCGTTTACCTTAATTGAATACTTCATATGCTATTCCTCGCTTTCTTTTTGTTCTTTGTTTTGCTCCGGTATGATAAACTCACACCAAAGCTGTTCTATCTGTTCACAAGACAATCTGCCATTTAACCAGTTGCCAAGTGTAACGACCATTCCGTCCTGCTCATAGTAGAGCCACTCCTGTGTTTCAATGTTCCCCTCATACACGATGGTCACATCAAAATCAGGCATAAATAATCCTTCCTCTGCATCCCATACACAGGCTATTCCCTGTCTGAGTGTCAGATTCAGGCTTTCGACATACACAGACCAGCCGCTTACGACTATCTGAAATTCATCATCAATCTCTGCAATATCATCCTCGATGTCAATTAGCTCTTCCATTTCCGATACTGCCTCTTCTATCTCACCTAACCGGTATCTCTTATTCATCCATCACCGCCTCCTTATAAATGCACCTGACTACAAAACGCATGGTTCCTTTCTGGGAACAGGTAAAAAGAGTTAGTTCTTTTTCATCGCCCTGTGTCTTGATGCTGTTATCATACGGATTTACTACCTCTGTCTCTGTTACCTCATAGATATGCTTCAGCCCATTTTTGTCGGTTATCATTACTTCATCACCTATGGATATCTGACTTAGTGGTGTAAAAAATGTGCCATATCTGCTGCCATTGTGACCGCACAATACACAGTTGCCACTCTCCCCAATCCCTGCTGTTTCTTCTATATGACCAATCCCGGCATTAAGCACTTTACTTGTGGTTCCTTCCATTACCGGATACCTGATATCTAAGCCCGGTATCTCAATGATGCCGATAACACCGCCTTCTTTAAGAATGGCTTCATCCTCTTTACTAATGGAGGTTTGCTCTTCCTCCACATCTGTTTCTTCATCGTAATCATCCTCCAATGTCTGCTCAAATTCACTTATGAGCTGTTCTGTCTGTTTTTCTCCGGTTGCCCGCCAGAAAAAAGGGACTTCCATAATGGCAATCCCTGCTGTAATCAGTAGTCCTGCGACCACTTTTCTTATGCTCATATTATTCACTCTCCTATCGTGTTCTGCCCTCTCTGTCCGCTTGATAAGCACCTTTATCCTCTGCTACAATTGCTGCAGATTCCATTCTGTCATCAGCTTCTCTTTCTTCCTCCGGTCCGCTCAGGTCTGCATCCACAGCCTTTGCGTTCTCAAGGTCAAGCTGGGCATTCAGTTCACACTGTCTTGCCAGCTTTTCTTCCAGTTCCTTGCTGTACGCAAATGGCTTGTCATACTCAGTCTTTGATGCTTCAAGGTCATTCTGGTACTGCTCAATCTTCTTTTCTAAAAAATCAATGTTCTCATGAAGTCCATTGAACAGGTTTTCCAACTTCACCATGCTGCCGACAGGACTTGTGGAAAGCTCTGCTTTGTACTCTGTCTTTCCTTGAAGCACCATATAATTGATGCCAAGGAAGTTCTTTTCCACAAGCAGCTCAAATCCGTGGAATTTACCTATTGCAGTTGTCTCTCCGGTCTTGCACTTGCTGATTGCTTCAAGCATCATGGTTCCGCCATCCACTCGCTCTGTGTAGGTTGCTTTGCCTATAGTAATGGCAAATTCCGGATTATCAATCAGCTCTTTATCCCTTGCCTTTACATCCTCTCTTACATTGGCAAGCTTTTCGGTTGCTGTCTTAATGAGCTTCGGGTACTTAATCATAAAGTTATCCTGCAAGCCATATCTCTGATTGTCATAGGATGCCTTTAAGAGCTTTAATCTCTGGACATCATTGTCAATCTCCATCTTTTCCTTGATCAAAGGATTACCTGTAGCAACCGCCTTGATCTCTGCATATGAAAGTGTAGCCTCGTCGATATCCTCGCAGCTTCGGCTTACAGCCTTGCTTGTCATAACCTGACTGATAAAACGCTGCTTATTCTCGACGAGTGACCAGTTGTATGCAT
The DNA here is from genome assembly GCF_900291955.1 of Pseudoruminococcus massiliensis. Taxonomy (GTDB): domain Bacteria; phylum Bacillota; class Clostridia; order Oscillospirales; family Acutalibacteraceae; genus Pseudoruminococcus; species Pseudoruminococcus massiliensis. Next base: position 25,443 of record NZ_OLMR01000010.1, read on the forward strand.
CAAAGGTTCCTTTGGTGACATATCTGTAGATTGCCACCTCTTCATTTTCGTTGCCTTGTCGTATGCCTCGTCCTTCCCTCTGTTCAATAGAAGAAGGCTTCCACGGACAATCGACATGGTGCATTGCAACAAGGTGTGTCTGCACATTGACACCTGTTCCACACTTATCTGTTGAACCGATAAGAACTTTCTTTTTACCTGTCCTCATTTCCTTAAAAAGTGCATCCCTCTGTGCATCCGTTTTGGCATCATGGATAAATGCTATCTCATCTGCCGGAATACCATACTGGATAAGTGTTTCCTTCAGATAATCGTAGATGGTAAAGTCCTTATCCGGTCCCGGTGTGCCGATATCTGAAAAAATAAGCTGACAGCCTATATGACCGTTGGCATTTCCTTTCTCATATTCTTTCCAGACATTCTCCGCTACCTTATTGAGCTTTCCATCCGGATTATTTGGTGCATCCTTATCAATCAGTCTTGCATCTGTTCCAAGAAGTCTTGCCTCATGGGTAATCTTTAAGAAGTTATCCTCACTTGGATCTACTCCACCGCCTCTGATACGCTCTGCCCTCACAACAAAGTCTTCCATGACCTGTTTTACATACCAGTCAGGCTCCGACTCCACAATAATAGGCTTGCCTCCACGAAGTGCTGGCACATCAAGGTCAAGCATATCTGCTGTCTGCACATCTGCTACTTCACGGAAGATATTCATAAGCTCCGGCAGATTCGTAAACTTATTAAATCTGCTCTTAAAACGGAATCCGCTTCCCTCTACAGTAAGCTCAAGTGCTGTTGTCACTTCACCAAAGTTTGCTGCCCATGAATCAAAGTGATAAATCCCCATCTCTTCAAGTGCCGCTTTCTGTAAGTAAAGCTGCATGACATACATCTCACACATGGTATTGGATATCGGTGTACCTGTCGCAAATACAATGCCCCTGCCATCATTTATCTCAGACAAATACTGGCATTTAAGCTGCATATCCGTTGACTTCTTCGCTCCACTGCTGCTGATACCTGACACATTATTCATCTTGGAAAAAATCGCAAGGTTCTTAAAATTGTGTGCCTCGTCCACCATGATAGAGTCCACACCCAGCTCCTCAAAGGTTATAAGGTCATCCTTTCTGCTCTCATCAGATAGAGATTTCAGCTGTTCCTCCAGCTTTTTCTTCTGGCTTTCCATCTGTTTTACAGTCCATCTCTCTCCGTTACGCTCCTTCATCTCATCAATCGCATAGCTGATCTCATCAATCTGCTCATTGAGCATTCTTTCCTTTCTCTCTGCTGAGATTGGAATTTTCTCAAACTGCGAGTGCGACATGATGATACAGTCATAGTCACCTGTTGCAATCCTTGATACGAACTGCTTTCTGCGGCTTTTTTCAAAATCACGCTCTGTAGCAACTAAGATATTTGCTGACGGATAAAGCCTTAAAAACTCTGATGCTGTCTGCCCGATAAGCGGCTTTGGAACAACCATGATTGTCTTATTGGCAAGTCCGAGTCTCTTCTGCTCCATGCAGGCAGCCATCATCTCAAAGGACTTTCCGGCACCAACGCAGTGTGCCAACAGGGTGTTTCCTCCAAGAAGGATTCTTGCCACCGCATTCTTCTGATGTGGCTTTAACTCAATCGCCGGATTCATTCCCGGAAACTGTAAGTGGCTTCCATCATACTCACGCAGACGGATGTTATTGAATGTCTCATTGTAATATTCCACATACTTCTGTCTTCGCTCCGGCTCGGCAAACAGCCACTCCTTGAACTTTTCCTTGATCATGTTCTGCTTTTCCCTTGCAAGCATTGTCTCATTCTTATTGACTTCGTAATGATATTTGCCATCACCGTCATCAATCCTGTCCCTGACTGTTACAGTTTTAAGGTTCAGCGTATCCTCAAAAATAGAATAAGCATCCATGCGGCTTGTACCATAGGTCTTAGTAGCTGCCACTGAATGCTTATCCATGCTCTTATTCTCGATGAACCATTCCATGCTCATCTTATTTAAGTGTACCTGAATGCCTGTATTGTAAAACTGGCTTCTGACTGCCCTTGCCCGTCTTGGTGTATTGAGAAGCTCATAGATAAACTGCTCATAATCAAGCGGCTCAATCCATGTCGTACCAATCTTTACATCAATATCCGAGGCTTCAATCCATTCCGGCTGCACCTTTTCAAGTGCTGCCACATTTCCTGCAAATCTTTCTGCCTGCGGATTGTCTGTATCAGCCGCCATAGCCTTTGCTACACGAAGTTTGTCTCTCACATTTCCCGAAAGATACTCGTCTGCTGTCTCCCAGCCGATGTCGGGATTGTTCTCGTTGTAGCGGTCTGGATTTAGGAAAACCAGTCCGTCCAGCTCTTCCACAAGGACTGCCCTTCTAAGCTCTGCTAATGCATCATCACTTAGCGTTATCTCATCAGCTGTCTGTCCGGACTTTTCTGCAAGCTCTTCCTTTGCATTTGTAATATCCGGCTCATAGATAGAGAGCATATAGGCAAGGTTTACATATCCAAATTCATTGACGGATACATTTAATGCTTCCACAGCGGTCTCCACTCTGTCTATGACCGTCTTTGCCTTAATCGTCTGCTTATAAAACATATCCGCTTTTTTCACCTCCCCGTCTTCATTTACTTCCTCAAGACTGCAAAGAAGTGGGTAATCGCTGTCATCTCTGAAAGCTATTCTGTTTGCTTTTGAGGTAATGGCTCCATACTGCTTTATAAAGGCATCATATTTCACATTAAGAAGTCTCTGCTTATCAGAAAGCTCCTCCTCACTGCAGCCATCCATCTGGATATCAATCAGCTCTCTTGTTATCTGTCTGATTTCGTCAAGACTTCTGATTCTCTCCTCGGCAGTCTGTGATACTTCTTTTCTTACCATCTCGGAATTTTCCCTGTAATAGAGCTTTCCTTCAAAAAATGTGTAAGTGTAATTTCTCACATCCGGATCAGCCGGGATAACTTCCTCCGTCTGCTCCGCCTCATCTGCCACTCTCTCAAAATCTGTCATCTGGGCTTTGATATTACCGATAGCTTTGTTTAATACTTCATACATATTGAAGTTCTCATCATCATTCACACAGACTGTATATCTGCTGTCCTGTCCGTAAATCCTTGTATCATATTTCATAGATCCAAGCATCATTTCCGGATGCTCTGCAAAATAAGAGTTGACTGCAATGCCATTCTCAGTCACACCAAGGTGTACCCAGTCCGGCTCAATATCAATCTTTCTCTCCCTCTTCTGCAGAAACAGGATATCTGCTGTCACTTCGGTTCCTGCATTATCTTTAAATGCAGTATTCGGAAGTCTTATCGCTCCCACAAGTTCTGCTCTTTCAGCCAGATACTTTCGGATAGTAGGATTTGCCTTATCAAGTGTTCCCTTTGTGGTAATCACCGCAACCATGCCTCCCGGTCTTACCTGGTCAAGTGCTTTTGCCAGAAAATAATCGTGGATACGGAAGTTATACTTGTTGTACTTTGGATCAAATACCTTGTAATCACCAAATGGCACATTTCCGACAACCACATCAAAGAAGTTATCCGGATATGTGGTATTCTCAAATCCTGTGATACTGATATTGGCATTCTGATAAAGCTGCTTTGCAATTCTTCCTGAAATGCTGTCAAGCTCCACCCCATACAGCTTACTTCTCTGCATAGGTGCCGGCATACTTCCAAAAAAGTTACCGATACCCATAGATGGCTCTAATACATTGCCGCCTCTGAAACCAAACTGGACAAGTGCCGAGTTCATGCACATGGCAATCTCCGGTGAAGTATAAAAGGCATTGTTTACTGTTGCCCTTGCAGCACTGTATTCCTCATCGGATAAAAGTTCTTTCAGCTCTGCATATTCTTTGCTCCAGCCTGCGTTTTCCTCGTCAAATGCCTGTGACAGTCCGCCCCATCCGACAAACTTCGACAGAACTTTCTGCTCCTCCGGTGTGGCAAGCCTGTTTTCTGATTCTATCTGCTTTAAAGTGCGGATTGCATCCATATTCCACTGATATCTGGTCTTGGCACCGCCTTTTTCCATTTCCCAGAGATTGTAGTGGAAGTTGTGTTTTTTCTGTACTGCATCATCTGAAACCACATGTCCATTCTCATCAATCTTGGTTTCCCAGCCATTCGCTATTGCTCTTTCCCTGGTTTCAAGACGGTTGGCTTTTACACTATCCTCGATATCAAAGAATCTCTTATAGACCGGATTCATCTTATCCCTGTCAGCCTTCTGTTTTGTCTCCTGATAATACTTCTTCTGGTCTTCTCCACAGTAAAATGGCTGTTTTACCATATAGGATAAAATCTCGTATAACTCACGCCAGTCGAGTGCACCTTCCTTACGCACACCATTCCTGTTCTTATAGCTGATCTTCACATAACCGCTTCTGATTGAGTACTCCACAAGACCATACTTATTGTTGGAATATGCCTTTCTTTCTGCATTATCTGTCCCTAATGCAATATCCCTGATAAGGTCAAGTTTATTGGGCATAAATGCAAAATCAGACTGCACCACATCCATAAGGAATGCCCTAAACGGAGTGTAGCAGTTGCAATCTGTTACAAGAATCTCCGCCACATCACGCAGGTCTTCATCAAGCTCTGCAATACGCTTGGCATAATCAATCGGTGTAATATACTGAAGCTCTGATGGATCTTTTTCAGTTGTTTCAGCTTCTATCTCTGCACCATATTCTGCCTGTGTTACCATGCGGTCTTCATCGGCAGTGTCATGTGGTGTCATGCCTTTTGCACTTACATAATCTCTGTTAGAAGCATAGCTCTCCGGCTCATCCGGTATTGCATAATCATCAATCTCTGCTTCTGCCTCCTCCGGTTCCACTTCCCGGTATTCGGCATCAATGACCTCATCATCCTCACGGAGTCCGTCCATCGCAAGCTCATCAATACGAGGTGTCTCAGGCTGGTATTCCCCTGTAAGAATAAGTACACCAAGCTCTTTTTCGATATCTTTCCACGAAACATATCCTTCAACCTCTCCATCCTCATCTCGCCATTGAAAACGCAGTCCATTCCCATGAAATGTGTCATATCCGTGCAGTCCTAGTCCGTCAACCGGCCAGCCTGCACCTCCCTGACCATACTCTGCTTTGATACGCTTTGCCCTGGTTCCTGCATCAATCTCTGTTTCAAAAATCTTGCATACCCTGCCCTTGCCACCGATAAAACCTGTACCTCTCATAAGCACCTGTTTGATATACTCACCTGGTACTATTGCAGACTTTTTTGGATTCAGGTAATTATATTTACCTGCTAATGCAGCTTTTCTGTCCTGCTCGAACTGACGCATAAACTGATTATTGTTTTCGTCCTCAGTATGAATGGTGCCAATGCTTGCCTGCCCGTTCTGGTCGAAAAAAAAGGAAGCCTGTGTATATTCGGCTTCCTTACTAACACCCAATGAATTGATTTCATCAAGTTCCCTATTCAGTTCTGTATCCTCAGATTCTAGTGGAATCGCATCACTATCTGATGGAGTACCACTTCCTCTGCCTGCATCTTCGCCTGCTCCCTTATCTTCCACATCTCCATTGTCGATGACGGATTCTGTGGCTTGTGCTTCGCCAGATACTGCATCTCTAACTGGTCGTACAGCTGGTTCGCTTCCTCCTCTACCGCTGACATCTTCTCGTACATCTTCCCGAATCTCATCAGCGTCTTGTATCTTGCCGGCTCGTTCTCCTGAAGATAACTCATCGCCATCCTTCCGTATTTGCCCAGCTTCGTGAGATCCTCCGTCTCGTCCGGCATCTCTATCTGCGGGTAAAGCAGTCCGTCCACTTCCTTGTAAGCCATTTCTTCTAACATATCCAATTCTCCTTTCGCTCTCGATTGCCTTTAAGTTACGACTAAATTCTCTAAGAACACTACAGGAGACATCGCATACAATGGAACCAAGACGGTAAATGATCTCTTCGTCTTTGATATTTACGATCTGACTAAAATCCTGTTCTTGCACAGATAAGTCAAATCCGCATCTCGTCCCTACAGCATACATGACACTTGTATATACAAGCTGCTCCATGTCCATTTCCTGCTGTAAGCCATTGCGTTTCTTACTTTCTTCCTTTATCACACTACCTGATAGCTGCATAAGCTCGGTCATTCGGTCTCCGAACTCTTCTTTTATTATAAGCCAAACATCTGTTCCTGTAAACTGTTTTAATATATTTTTTAGAGACTCCCTGTCGCTGTTATCGTACTGCTCAATCTGACCTTCTGACACAAGAAAATCCACATAATCCTTAAGATTTTCTCCCTCAAGGTCCCATGTCAGTTTGACATTCTTCCCTCCGGTATCACTGATATCAAAGATATATCTCATGCGTGGATTCAGTGCCCTTGATGGGAAGATAGCACAGCCTTTCGCACCACGCTTTACATATCTTCCCACCTTTTTCCAGGTATCATAATCTGCCATGAGTGTGCTTTTTTCCGGAGGTCTCTGAGCTGTTACCATAACGATATTGTCAAATTCATAGCGGTATAACTGACCTGCAACCTTTAACACATCCTTCCAGTTCTTTTCTGATCTTGTGATGTTACCAATTTCAGAATCGTATATCGCTTTGACCTTCATATCAACGCCCATACCTTTGTCCTCCTCTACTTAAACATCTCTGCAAACAATCCCTTAAATAGCTTTAACTCATCCTTATCCAGCTCGATTGCAAATTCATTGTCGATTGCCTGTTTTTCGCATTTATCCTTTTTCTTTGCAATCTTACGCACCACACGAAGAATCACATAGCACTCCTTGGACTTTGCAATGCTCTGTTTAAAGGTCAGCTCATCCTCATCGACTGACTTCTGTGTCTGATAGATAATCTCTTTTAACTTATCATTGATACCATCTACTTCCTCAAGGGAAATAATAACGGATGCCTTAGAAGCACCCGATCTGTCCCACTCCTTATGAAGTTCCTTTACTAAAAACTCCATGTTCTTAATTACTGTTGTTGAATCACTTTTCATCTTGCTTTTCCTCCGTTTTCTTTTAATGAATAAGGGAGCTGACCTTCGCTGATAGGCGCAAAATCAACTCCCTTCATGTCCTCTGCTCCAAGGACTATCTGCTCTGCATAATACATATCCATTGCCTTATTGATGGCATCGTCAAGCGACTCTGCCTTTACTTTCTGTACTCGTGAAAGCACTTCTTTTATCTCAACATCAAATTCCTGTTCCATATGATATCGCCTCCTGTAAAAATCTCATCACCGGCTCTTTTCTTCCTTTACCTGTCTTTCCTTAAAGCCTTCATCGTACTTTCCATCTTCCAGCCTGTCGTAAAAACAGTCCTCTTCAATCGTTCCAAAATCCTCATACATCTGGTGAAGGAAGTCATTCTGCAGCTTCTTCGGTACATCATCATCCTTTGACATATCCTGATAAAAATAGAACTTCTGCTTTAGCTTTGCCCTGTAATCATAGATATCCTCTATCTTTTCCGGTGTGCCATACTCCCTCTTGCATGCCTTGAAATTTGTAGTTGAAAGTGTGGAACCTAGATAAATGCCATGCTCCCACGATACCCCGATTGTGGTATTGTCCTTTGTAGGCTTCTCATCCTTCGGATAACGCTTATACTCTGTCGCACCAAGGGCGATTGTAAGAGAACCTGACTTCATATCCATCACCACAAGATTTCTTGGTGATAATGCTTCAAGCACCATGTAATCATGGTCATTGAAGTTATGAAATGTCTGTCCCCTTTCAAATGAGCGGTTCTCCATTTCATAATGCAGGTTAAAATCATCCACCCAGCCCTTATCGGTCATTCCAATCTCCTTAAGCTTTGCAACACATTCATAAGAACTGGCTTCTTTATCAAACCGAAATTCTTTGGAATCGTTATAAAATCCCTGAAGAAAGTGTCCCAGCTGAATATCATCCAGACAGAATCTCGCAGATACCGTTACATTTGCTGCCCTGTAATACTCTGTGAAGTTATCTGGTTTACCAAGCGTCCTTCCAAGCTGCAACAAATTGTCTGCAAGCTCTGACATGTCATCAACTGCTATAAAACTCTTATAATCATCCAGAGTCATCAGCATATTTGTCTCTGTTCCCCTGTCGTTTTCTGTTACCAGTATCATATCTTTTAAATCCATTCTTACCTCCAGTCTCAGAGAGGGACTATGCCCTCTCTGCAAATTTCCTGTTATGGTCTTCCTATCACAACTATCTTCCCTGTGCTTGCCACATCCCTGTAAACAACGCCAAGACTTTCATTAAGTGCCTCTACCACCTTGCCATTTCCGACGTATACTGCCACATGGCTGATGTTCTTATATCTTCCATTACTTGTAAAACTGTAAAAGATAAGGTCTCCCGGCTGTAACTCATCAAAGGAAACAGTCTTTCCGGCTTCATCCAGTCCCTGTGCCTCCGCTGCCGCTGTGGTTGCACCACCGTAACTAATATCCACACCTGCATCCTTCCATGAATAATAGGCTAAGGAACTGCAGTCATAATAGTTACCGCTGTCTCTTAAATCCTGACTATAAGGGAAGCCAACTCTGTGTAGTGCATAGGAGCAGACTGTTTTCTGCCTGCTGTCTGTAATTCCACTAAGGATGGCATTGATTTCATCCTCAGTCATGGAGCTTACTCCCGGACTTCCGCCTCCGCCACCACTTCCGCTTCCGGCATATCCAAGCTGTCCCATAAACTCCGGACTCATGATCTGCTCAAGCATTTCCACCTGATCAGAATTAAATCCATAGACCGAAATCATATCTCTGTACGATTTCAGTGTGACATTCACATACAGAACCGACTTCGTAACAGTAGTTACATTACCGTCTGCATCCGTTTCTTCCACATCCTTTGTTCCTGTGCTTGTGGTGTATGAACACATATCATTTACAACTGCCTGCAGCCAGCCTTTTGAAGTCTCATTCATGACTGTTGCAGTATCTCCGACACCATGCTTGACCATATAGACTGCCATGATGTCATAGTAATTGCTTGGGGTTTCTTCCATACCTTCATAATCCACATAGACAAGCTCTCCAAGGTCATATCCGGTATGCTCATTCACTTTCGTATTCACATCCCGGTTAAACTCCTGCACATAAGCACTCGTTACTATCTGCACGGTATCTCCTGATTCAAGTGGTGGCAGAAATAAAGCAAATGGAGAATTGTAAAGGATTGCTATCACCGCTATAACCGGAACCGCAATCATGGCAACTACAAGTACAAGTAACAACAGCACCAATCCAATAATCGGTGCAGCTGCCTTTACCCAGGTAATCACTTTTCGCACAATCAGATCCTTTACCAGCTTTGCCACGCTATCTGTCTGATTCTCCTGTGCTTTCATCTTATCCAGAAAGAATTTTATCTTCCTGCTCCGGTTGGTCATCTTTTCATCCTTGACCTCTATGGACACACCTGCAGCATATCCGGCTGCCATGCCGATTGCCGTGCCTACTCCCGGTGCAACTGCTGTTCCTGCCGCTGTAGCAGCTGCCTTTGTAGCAGTTTTTGTTGCAACCTTGGCAGTAGTCTTGGCTGTTTCTTTTGCTGTCTCTTTAGCTACAGTCTTTGCAGTATCTTTGGCAGCTTTCTTTGCTGTCTTTTTTGCCAGCTTCTTTCCTGCATCTACCTTCTTGATACGCTTCCTTGCCTCGGCTGCCGCCTTTTTCCTGAAAAGTGCTGCACCCTTAGAAGCAGTTCCGGTAACAGGTCGGCTCGCTTCATATGCAAGATATGCTGCCTGCGATACCTCCTGCCCGCCTTCCACCTGCTCCGTTACTGCCCCGGCTGCAAGTGCACCTGTTCTTCCTGCTATGTGAAGATTGGTGTTCTTGGTCTTGATGGAAGTGTTTGATTCTCTATAGTTTCGCTTAAATCTTGATAGTCCCCTATTCTTCGGCTCTGACTGATGAATGGTACTCTTGCGATAGGACTTCTTTTTATCATCAGATACCTTTGCACCGATAGTCTTAGGACCTCTCTCTACTGTATAGATGTTGCTGCCTTTAATCTTGGCACCCTTTGGCTCGTGGGCATGAATCTTAGCTTTCTCCTTTGTGTGAATGATCATCGGCTTGTCATCCACCTTTTTTATCTTCAATGTTCTCACCTTCTTTCACTCAAAATGCAAAACAGCCACCCAGCTTCCCGGATGGCTATGCTTTGAGGTCGCAAATTGCGACCTCTATCAACATTATTCGACATTTTTCTGCATTTCACGTTTCTTCTGTTCCGCAATCTTCTCATGAATGTTGGTATTATACAGCCTGTACAAATCTGTATCCTTACTAATCTGATTATCAAATGGAATCACCACAGAACCACACTTGATAAGTCCCATTCCCGATGCAGTATTGGTTACGAATCTTAGCTGTGCCTCTGATACCCCGATAACTTCCGCCATCTTGGAACTGTCCGTATTTGCCTGCTTCAAAAGTGCCACAAACTCAGAGTTTGCAAGCATTGTGGTTGCTGTGTAATTCTGCAACAGATCGACGACATTCTGCGTGATACCTGTACAAAGACCTCCCTGCTTTCTTACTTTCTTCCAGAGCTGCTGCAGATATTTTGCAGAATACTCAGAATTAAGTAAGACGTGGAACTCATCAATATAGAGCCATGTTGCCTTGCCTCTCTTGCCATTCTCAACAATCCTGTTCTGAATAGACTCCATCATGACAAGCATTGTGATAGGACTAAGCTCTGTACCTAAGTCCCTGATGCCATATACTGTGAATCTGTTATCCACATCCACATTTGTCTGGTGATTGAAGATGTTAAGTGAACCATTTACGAAAAGCTCTAGTGACAATGCAATGTCCTTTGCCTCGTCCTCCGGCTGTGCCATAAGGATATCGTAAAAGTCACTCATTACAGGGATATACTTCTCTTTGCTCCTTGCAATGTCGATATACAGTTTTCTCACACAGCGGTCGATGATTGACTTCTGTCTTGAATTTAAACTGTCCCCGATACACTGCTCACAAAGTCCAAGCATAAACTCGCCCTTCTCTCTAACCATTCCCTTGGAATCATTCGGATCAAGGCTCCATACATCCATCTCCAGCGGATTCACATAGTTATCCGTGTAGGTAGACATATTTACCACTGTTCCACCATAAGTATCAGCTATATCAAAGTACTCGTTCATTGGATCTATGACGATTATCTCATCATCTCCCGACAAGAATACGCTGCCCATCTCCATCTTGCAGAAGAAGGATTTACCGGAACCCGGCACACCAAATACAAAGCCATTTCCGTTGATAAGCTTCTTTCTGTTACCGATATTCACATTCTTGCTGATCTGGTTGATACCATAATAGTTGCCTGTGCTGTCATTAAGCTCCTGCACATTGAATGGCATAAGTACCGCAAGTGACTGAGTAAGAAGGGTACGCATTGTCTCCACCTGTCTTACACCAATCGGAAGTGCTGTGTTGAGAGCTTCCCTCTGCTTTAAGTAGTGTATATCAATCGTGCAGCTGTTACGCTTTCCGATGGTCTCCACAGTCTCACATACACTCTCAAGCTCCTTCTTGCTTTCTGCCATAAGAATAATGGTTACTCCCACGAAGAAAAGGCACTGGTCATTCTCACGGACGTCATCCATGATTTCCTCAATTTCTTTTTTCTCCGTTCTCTTGGCGTATGAAATTTCCGTAGAAAAATCGTTATTCTTATTACGAACTCTCTGCTGTTTGATAATATCCGACTCAATACCAAGGTATTTTTTCTGAAGCACCTTTGTTGTCAGATCCTTTGGAACAGGCACCACATCAATACTCGTGATAGAATGAACCGGAAGGGAAGTAATCTCATTGATGAATCTGTCTGACAAACTGCTCGGATACTTTTTGATAAAAAGTGCCTTGCAGAATTTACTCTCATCCTCAAAATGGTCCGGGAAATATTTCACCATCCCATTGCACAGGTCATTTCTAAAATCTGCCCCGACCTTCTTTGCCTTTTTGATATCAAAATCAAAGCTGCCCTCATCTCCAAGATGATAATAGTCATAAAGCACTTTCAGCCTCTCATTTCCATTAAGAGGCACAATCTCCGCACCAAGCTCAATGAAAGCCTTGTGTATCGTTGCCTCAAGGGTTGCAAACTGTGCCTTCGCCTCCTCAAAGTTCTTTCTCTCAATCGTGATTGTCAGGTATCTCTCCTGCTCAATCCCCTGTCTGCCCTCAATAATCTTCTCTTCAATGATGTCATTGTAAATTCTTCTGTAATTATTGAAACCATCATTTTTCTCAGCAATCAGAACCTTGTCACGGAGTTCATCCATGTTTTTGTTCTTATTGTTGATCGTAATCTTATAATTACAGTCCAGCGAATTTAAGAACTTGCAGTATCTCTCGAAAATACCGATCTGCTCATCCTCGGTTGCTGTCGTGTAATTGATGTCCTGAAAGCGGTAGCATTTGGAATACTTATTTTTGCTTACTTCAAAAATGCCGTTTTCAGCCACCGCCATAATCTCTATGGTTTCCTGAATGGATTTAGGTGTCTTATACAAAGGCTCACTCGCCTTCTTTAATAACTTAAATCCGTCTGTAAATAAACCCATGTCTCTAACCTCGCTTTCTTATAATGAAAGCCCGCCGGGAACTTCACCCTGCGGGCTGTGTTCCCGACCTTTCGGTCAGATACTATTCGTTTCTAATGCATTGCCTTATATGCTGCAATGCCTGCTACTGCCGCCACAATGACTGCAACAAGTCCAAACAGCATGTTTCTCGTCTTTTTCTTCATTGCTTCAAACTCCTCCTGCTTCTTTACAGCCGAATCAGCTGTTACAGTCTCCGGTTCAGCCTTTCTGCCTTTCTTCTTTACCTGTTCATTCTGCTCTACTTCTAACTGCTTTATTGCAGGCTCTCCTTCTGTTGATACATAGGTAAGTGCCTTGTTTCCAAACATAAAATGCAGTTTCTTTCCCATATACTCGTAGAAATTCATCCCGTTAAAGGAATAGAATCCGCCAAGTGCAATCGGTGCCACACAGGGAATTGCCACATAAGCAGAACCCGTAAGACCGATATACTTGTAAAGAAGAAGGACGATACCGCCACCGACTACTACGCTTGCAATAGAAAATATAAGCTGCCTTGCAGTAAGTCCCATCGCAACCGATTCCTGATAGCGGTCAATATCCTTGTTTACTTCGATTACCATTGTCCCTGCCTCCTATCTTGATAAATCCTTTGTCTCCGGCTTTCTTGTCATTCCAATATTCGCCTCATACTTATCCATTCCATCCGGACACAGTTCTCTAAGCTTATCTACATTGAACAGATAAAGCGGATATTCGCAGAAACCACTCCTTTGCGTGAATCCTGTAAACTCTCCAAGGTCGTTATCTGTAATAAACTTTTCAATATCCGGCATGTCATTCACATTCAGATATCCGCAGTAATTTGGTGCTGCAACCGGCAAATTCACAGTCACATCCCCAAAAGGCTCCTCATATCCATCTTCATTACACATAAGACCGATAAACATTGCCCTGTTATTCATATACTGCTGGATATCAAATGTCACCTGCGTTTCTCCGGTTATGCTTGAATTATAAGTAACCTGTTTCTTTTCATTATCCATTTCTGCCTCCTTCTATAATCCAAATGCCTTGCTTGTAAGTGTCTGTGCACCCTTCACACTTCCAACAGTCATTGCTATCGTAAATGTCATTTCACACAAATAAATAAGCGTCTGTGCCCAGTCAGCGTAACTTCCTGTAAATGCTGGAAGTCCTGCATTGATAAATGCATTACATACCACAATTGCAAGTGCCATCGTTACTGCCTCGAATACACACGAAAGAAAATATTTGCAGTAGGTAGCCATTGTATGACTGACCATTCTGTTTCCTGCCATTGTGGAGCATGCAATCGCACCAAGCGGCACAATAATCAGTATCTTTAAGAACCTGAAATACACTGTGTAGATGATAAAGAATCCACAGATAATAATGATGATTGCAAGCAAAGCTGTAAGTATCAGCATTACCAGACTTTCACCAAATCCGAGTCCTTTAATGATATCTGCCTGTGTACTGTCAATGGCAAGCTGCGTCGTTGTCCCGGCAGATATAAGTCCTACCAGATTTCCTATGGAAGTAAAAAATGCTTTCATGATCGTGACATTATTTGCAACAAACCATTCTGCAAGTCCCAGTCGGATAAGCATACGCAGGATTGATTCAAACCTCATCTCATCTTTTACATCTATGCTTTCCGAGCAGAAACCGATAACAAAGAACAGCACAACGAGGGAAGAGCCGACCGCTACAAAGACCGGCTCTATCCCCTCAATGACTGCCCAGGGACCTCCGCCCTTGAAACTGACCGGTGACTGTCCAAGCATTGCAAAGACCAGGGATATCTGATTGTTCCAAAACCCAAACACTGCCTCAAGAAGTGCAAGGATCTTGTCTCCAAGCTTAAAAATATCCATACTTGTTATTCACCTCTTTCCTTTTACTAAAAGGGGAAATGCATTTCCCCAATCTTAGAAGCCTAAGAATGTCAGTACTGTTGAAATACCAGCCATCATGACACCTGCTACAATTCCTTTCAGTGCAGAGTTCATGGTAGATGAATCCTGCTGCTGGTAGGCTTGTGCGAACTCCATAACATTCTTTGCAAGAATGATGACACCAACCGCACCAATGACTGCAATGATAAGTGTCTTTAAATTCTCAAGCGGCTGTGTTACTGCGGAAGTACCTGTACCTGCTGCAAAACAGGTAGTGCTCATAAGCATCACTCCCATAAGTGCTCCGGATAATGCCGGAACGAATCTCTTTTTTAAGTGAATGAATCTACTCTTCATGCCTTTCTCCTCCATCTGATTGTTGTTTGTTGTTGAAATAACCTGTTCTTTTCTCATGTTGTTTAATCTCCTTTTTTGAAGTGACAGAAGCGGAAAAAGCCAGAAAGGAATACACATATTCCAATCCGGCTAGCTTTCCGAACGGAATATATGCATTCCTTTCTGTCCTGTTGATAGTTACTCTATGATAATCAGGCAATGCCTGTTGTACTGGTTAATCGGGCTTTCCCCGATGCGTTTTTGCTGTGACCATCTCCTTTCAAGGTATGAAAAAAAGCACCTTAACCATATGGCTAAAGTGCTAATTTACTCTCAAATTTGCTTTATTCTAAAAGCATTCCATCAATTATTGCAAACTTTGTCTTAAATATAGATCTATTCTGGCAATATCGTAATATGACATCCTGTACATAAGGTCTTGTACAATAACTGTCTACCACAATCTGTTTATCTTCCTCTTTCTCTATCCTCTTAAATATGCCTTTTGCATTCCAATCCGTCTTTACAGCATCTACTAAATCATTACTCATCTCAAGATGTGATAAAATCGTGGAATTCAACTCGGTTTCTTTAATTTCAGATATTTGTCCATAGTCATTAAGTTGCTTCAATTCTCTCTTAATTGCCTCCGTGTAACTTGTCATACTATTATCTCCTATCAATAAGTATTCAGGTGTTACATCTAGTGCCTTTGCTAGTTGTAAAAGATTATACGCACTTGGCTCTTCATTGAGTCTACCTTGTTCATAACGTCGTATACTCTGAACAGATATATTTGTTATCTTACCCAGCTCTTCCTGTGTATAGTTTCGTATATTACGCAACTCTTTTAATCTATCTGCAAAAGTCTTTTCCGTATTCATCCTGTACCTCCAATATAAAATAATTTCTGTCTTTTGTAACTGCTCACATGTTAGTAGTCCAATAAGCTGAAGCATACTATGTGAGCAAATTATATCATATACTCTGTAATATATCTAAAAACATTACTGCTTCTTTCGATATGAACTCATCTTCTCCACAGTAACCTCCGGATAAAAGTAAGTAAGAATCGTTGCCTTCGGAACTCCTGCCGCAAGTGCCTTCTTCACTTCCTCTTTCTGCTCCGGTGTATATGACCAGTGCAGCATTCGGTTTGTGATTGTATCCTCCCACTTAGGCTTTTCCCTCTCAGGATTCCTTACAGGCTTAGTACCAGCACTTCCATTAGAAGAGTTAGCACATTCTGTAGTATCAGACTTCTGTGACTCATCGACATACTCAAGCTCATTTGCCTGCTCCCTGTCAATCTTTGCTTTCTGCTCTGCCTCATCCTGCATGGAGAATCTTCTGCTTAACTCCGCATCACCAAGCATCATAAACTGCTCATAGGTAAGAGAATCTATATACACATTCTCGCCCTTATCCCTCAGCTTTTCATAATACTTAACTGCCTTGTCTGAAAGAATCTCAAATGGCGGACCGATAAGATTATCTGCTCCTCTTATCTGATGAACATAAGGCTCTCCCTTGCCATCTGCTGTCTGGTTAAACATCGAATGATTGAACGGTATGAACTTATTGTCCATGATAGGATCAAAACCACGGATAAAGATAATACATTTCTTATTATCCAGCTTTCTGACTTCATCGGGTGTAAACAATTCTCTGCCTAATACATCATAGTTTCTTGAAGAGCTTCCCTGTCTGCCCTTTGTTTCTCCACTTGACTTCTTATCAATCGTACCTTTTCCAAGCAGCTCTGACACATACTTATGCGTACTCTGCTCGTTTCCACCGAGATAGATGAACGTATCGCAGTTGCCGGGAATTGTCTCCCAGGTATCTTTAAAAAGTGCTTTTAACTGGGCAAAGTTCTGAATAATGATAATACTTGAAATCTCACGGCTTCGCATTGTCGATAACAGTGAACAGAAGTCATCTGGCAATGCGACATTCGCAAATTCATCTAACATAAATGTCACATGGATTGGCAGCCTTCCACCACAATTAAAGTCTGCCTGATAGTACAATTCCTGAAATATCTGCGTGTATAACATACCGATAATAAAGTTATAGGATTTGTCACTATCCGGGATTACACAAAAGAGTGCTGTCTTTGTCTCCCCATCTCCGTTTACACCAATACCGATATCGGACAGATTAAGCTCATCTTTGGAGAGTAATCGTAAAACCTGCTTATTTTCAAGAAATGCAAGTCTTGAGTTGGCACTGATGATAATGGAACGGACGGTATCTCCTGCACCTCGCATACATTTGTTGTACTGCTTTACTGCCGGATGATTAGCTCCGAGTGGGGAACTCTCCTCTAAGAACTTCATTCGCACATCCAGTTTCGACGCCTTTCCCTGCTCTGTCACTTCTGCTTCTCCAAGAAGCTTCAGTACTGTCTCAAAGTTTCTCTTTGCCGGCTGTACTTCAAGCCACACATAATAAAAGATTGACTGTAAAAATAATCCTTCTGCTTTCTCCCAGAATGGATCACTTGGAGTGGAACCCTTTGGTGTGGTATTACTGATAAGATTGGTAATCAGCTTTACAACATCTGTTTCCTCTCTGATATAGGAAAACGGATTATAGCAGTCCGACTTATCCATCTCAAGCAGATTGATGACCTTCACATTGTATCCGTTATTCTTTAACATCTGCCCGCAACTTCTAAGAATCTCACCTTTTGGATCAGTACAGATAAAAGAACAGTTATGTGGCATCTGCATCAGATTCGGCTTTACTTCATAAAATGTTTTTCCTGCTCCGGAACCACCACAGATAAGTATATTTCCATTGAGCTTGAGTCTCCTAAAATCCAGCGACATCTTCACATTTTGGCTGAGTATCCGGTTGAAATTCTCATCCTTATCTGCAAGTATCTTGTTGACCTGCTTCGGATTTTCAAATCTTGCCGTACCAAATTCCTTACCGGGCATATAGTTTCTCTGACTGGTGTAATACATGACAATAGCCATCGCATAGATACCTAATGCAATGGCTACTGCTTTTACTGTATTGGAATTGTAATAGTTGGCAAAGGGAACAGCACATACTTCATTGAATCTGTCCATAAATTCATTAAAGGCAATCCCTTCTGCCCACGCACCATTTATCAGATAACCAAGATACCCGGCTAACACTGCACCCACAAGGATGAATATCAGTGACGGCTTTTTCTTTGTTGTCTGCATAGGCTGCTACCTCGCTTTCTTCGTGGTAACAGTTTTCTTCTGTGTGGTCTTTTTCTGCTGCTTCTGTACTTTCTCGTAACGCTCCCTGACAGATGACTCCACCTTGTCGTAGTGAGTATAAAGCTCGGTTCCTTTCTGGGTTGTCACCACACGATTCTGCTCATCGTAAAGCTTATAATCCTTGGTGGAATCAAGGAAAGTAAGCATTGTCTTTCCACCATGAATCTCCATGATGTTTTCCTTACGGAGCCATACATATCTTGCCTCTTCTCCCCATGTGCCGGGAACTCTGGTCTTAACAGCATGGTCATTCTCTTCGATAATCAGCTTCTTGCTGATAGTCACATCTGATAAGTTCGCATTCTTTGATGCTGCAACTGCCCTCATTCTCTCAGCAAGGTCCTGATAGCCTCTAACACGATTGATAAATGCATCCTTGTCCATCATGACTGTATGGGTGCCATCCTCATTTTTCTTTCCAAGCACACCGATTGTCTCTAGCTGTTTGATAACACTTTCAGCCTGCTCACCATTGATACTGAAATTCTCCTTGACCTGATCCACACTGATAGCTTTCTTTTCCATTGCAAACATTCCGACCTTTTCGATCAGTCCGTCAATAGCGGTATTAACCCTATCCCCTTCTATCGTGTGGCTTTTCTCGTTTCCCTGCTGTTTCTTCAAAAAATCCATCAGCTTGCCAAGGGATTTTTCATCTCCATTCTTCAGATAATCGTCAAATGTGGCAATCTTACCAAACTTGAGCTTCTGTATCATCATATTCACACGGGGAACTGCCTCTGTATGAAAGATTACCTCACTCAGTCCATCTTTCCTGTTACAGTCTGGAAGTACCGAATACAGGATTCCATACTTCTTTGCCATCTTTTCAACCTTTTTCATATCTTCGGTATTAAACTGTAACACCTGTAAATCGCCACCTTTTAAGATCAGCTTTCTCATGGATGTCTTGCCAAGTGACTTTTCATAATCAAGCATCCCTTTTAAGAAATCTATTGCCTTCTGCATGGCAGCAATGCCGCCGCTTCCTACCTTCATGGCAATCTCAATGCCATCATAAGCTACACGGATGATCTGCACCGCTTCCTGAATCTCTTCTGCCATTATCGCACCTCCACTTTCTCTCTAACTGTTGTTTTAAGCGTTTCTGTCTCTGTAGTACGGATTTCCTCGGCTGATACATCAATACCATAAGTAGTCAAAATATCTGCCAGATGATTGATTGCTTTCTCCTCCTCGATACGATACATTTCAAGTGCCACAAGCAGGTTTTCCACCTGTTCCACCCATGCAGGCTTCATATCATATTTAGACCTGTATGTGACCATAATCTCGTCCGACTCAGCCTTATCCGCTGAATGTGCCAAAGCTTCAATAAGAGAAATCGTGTCTTCCTTGCTGCCGCTTCTGAATGCGAACTGGACAACAAAGTTTTTCTCTTCCTCTGTAAATTGATGCTCCACACCATTCATCTCTGTTACTGCTTCATTTACTACTGCTAAATTCATAAGTTCCTCCTAATCTGCCATGCTGTTTTCAAGCACAGCAATCTCAATGATCTCCTTCATCTTTTCCGCTGAAATGTTGTTGTTTATAAGCTCTACAAGCTGTGACTCAGTAAGTCCCTTTTCTATTGCACTCTTAATCTGCACAAGCTGCGCCGGAACAAGGTCTCCCGATGCAACCAGCTTTACAATGTCTGCTCTTGACTTTTTCTTAAATGACAGTCTTGCAAAAAGACTTGCCACTCCGCTGTTGCTGCTCTTTCTCACACTTCGCTCAATCGGAAGTCTCTGCACCACATTTCCAGTACCATCAACTACCGGAATCTGATAATAGACCGGAATTCCATTTGCCACAGCCTGCATATTCTGAGGAACTGCAACTGTATCAACCATCTTTTTATCTGCCTGTGATACGGACTGGCTTTCCTGCGGCTCTGCCTTACTTTCTGCCTCTTTCTTATTCTCTGTGGCAACACTTATGATCTTATCTTCCAATGACTCTATTCTGTCTCCCATACGCTTCATCTCCTTATCCTTTTTCTCAATATCATCCCTAAGTCTTGCAATCGTACTGCTTGCCTTATTCAGTTCATTCTGCTGACTGTTGATAAGAGCGTCCTTATCCTGGTTCTCCTTGACCAGACGCTCCCTGACTTCCTCGTCATCTTTGGAAGTTTCTATTTCAGAAAGCTTCTTATTCAGGGCATCATACCTTTCATTCTGATGATTAATCTTTGCAACCACTTCATCCATCTGAGCTACAAGACTTTTCACATACTCTAAATCCTGTGGCATCTGCTCTTTGGCTTTATTAAGCTTTTCTAATACCACATCAAACATCCTGCGCATGTTTACTGCTGTATCATCTTTTTGGACTACCTCTCTGATTGCATCAATCGGCACACCTTTTTCATAGTAATCCAATGCTGTCTGCATCTTAGGTGCTGCCATCCTGCTATCTTTCAGCAGCGTTAACAACTCTTCTGATACACCCTTATGCAGACATTTTGATAACACCTTCATCTGCTCAATGTCATAACTTTTGTTAAGATACAGACCGATTTCATCATCAGTCAGTCCATATTCATAATCGCTTTTGACAAGAGCAATAACCTCACTGTCCATATGCTTATTACGAAGAATCTGTATCTTTCTCTCAATCGCCATTTCACTTAATGGCTCTCTTTTTTCTTCCATATATGCCTCCTAACCACTAAAAAAAACAGCCTAACGTACCGGCTGTTCTTTTCTGTCTCTTATTGTTTCTTTGTCATACTGCTTCTCTTCTGCCGAAGCTGATACCGTAAGTTCCTTCCATATTGATCTTCCAAGATTAAGTTCCTTTGATACCGCCCGTTCTGCCTTACAGTCCTGTGCATACTTGCTCTCATATTTTTTTCTAAGACTCTCGACCTCTTCCACACTGTATCCCTGTGCCAGAAGCTCAGTGTTAAGCCTTTCCCATGCATTGTGCTCATCTTCAAAAAAGGTATCCCCACTCTGATAACACGATTCCGCATCATCAAGCCCCCGGATCTGTTCAGCCTTGTCAAAAATATCTTTGAATCTCTCCTTAGCCTTATAGGTCTTACTCTTTTCCTTTGATGCTTCTTTTTTCTTATCCGTCAGATTATCAAGTACCGATACAAGTTCTTCCGCACTCTCAATCTTATGCCTTACCAGAAATAGATACTGCTCCTGCAGCTTATGCATCTTTCGGATATCATCCTTATACTTCCATACCTGACTATATGGCTTCTTTTTCAGCTTTCCAATCCGGTAAAGCTTTGCATAATATCTTTTCTGCAAGCCTGACATCTTCGCCCTGCGGTATCTTTTGACATAGCACTTTACTATCGCTGCCTGCCTTTCCTCATTCTGTGACTGGTAAAAGGATAAATCTTCCTTCGCAATACGCTCCACAATAGCTTCCTGTGAATAATTCTCGCCAAGAGTCTTACATCTTCTGAATCTTGTCATCCCCTGTGGTCTGACTGCCAGATACTTTCCCTGCTTGACCTCATATCCTTTTTCCGACAGCAGCTCCAGAAATCCACTAAAATCATTTGCCTGTAAAATGCAGGCATCAAAATCTCTTTTTATCATATCTGCCCACACAAAGCTGCCTTCACGATATTCGCTCCAATCCTTATAATTCTCGTGCTGTTTCTCTTTGCTGCCATCCTCCACATCTATAATGGAAAGACCATACTCCTGACACAGCTTATTGGTAATTGGCTGGATATACTTTGCCCAGTCACCTTTCTCGTAGCGATACTTTTTCCCATCCACAAAGCTTACACTGTTAAATACAATGTGTGAATGAACATGGTCTGTATTATCATGAACCACAAATACCGCTTCATAGGCATCACCAAGATATTCTGCTACAAACTTCTGTGTTATCTCAAAAGCCCTATCCGGTTCCACCTCATCCTCTTTGAAAGAAAGAATGATGTGATACCCCTGTCGCTTGTCTGTTTTTCCAAACTGCTTCTTTGTATCCATCATCTGTTCAAAAGCCATATCTGCCTGGCAGTTTATAGCTCCCACAAGTCTTCCTCCCTGCGTTTTCTCAGGATTCATCACATAATCCAGTGCCCGTTTCAAATGCCTTGCATGAA
Source organism: Pseudoruminococcus massiliensis (assembly GCF_900291955.1). Classification (GTDB taxonomy): domain Bacteria; phylum Bacillota; class Clostridia; order Oscillospirales; family Acutalibacteraceae; genus Pseudoruminococcus; species Pseudoruminococcus massiliensis. The sequence goes on from NZ_OLMR01000010.1 coordinate 47,646, forward strand.
AAGAATTCCCGCTGTCCTTCATATGAAGTATCTTACTGATTGCCAATCTTTACCACCGCCTCGCTGACAGACTGATTCAGCTTTTTCATATATGCCACAAGCTGTTCCTTATCTTTCTTGGAATACAGCTGTGCATTGCTGTTAAATACAATCTGATTGATGTTAATGCCGATTCGGTTTATCTCATTGATAAGCTCTTTAAGAAGTTTCCTTACTTCCGGATAGTCATTTGGTTTCTGACTGATTAGAAGCCTGATATATTCGGCTTCATTCATTCCATTTGCCTTTGCCTTATCAGAAAGTACCTTCGCTTCCTGTGGCATAAGTCTTAGTGTTTTCCTTATACAATGAACTTTATCAGCCATAGAATCACCTTCCTCTCTTACCCGTACTGTATTCTCTTACTCCTTCTGCTACTGTTACAGCAGCTTTTTCCAGTTCTTTATTACCCAGCTGGGCAATAACCCTGTCTGCAAGCTCTGTAGCAACTTCTATAAGTTCCTTACCATAACTGGTTTTATCAAACAATCTGTCCAGTCTCTTTTCATCTGCTTTCAGACTTTCATACTTGCTCTGATACTCGTTATAGTCGTTAAAATCCTTTGGATCACTCCTGTGTGCTTCCGCATCAAGTATCAGTTCATAGTTCCATTCACAGACAATATCTATAACATCATCAATCAAATATGGTTCTATCTCGCCATTCTCTTCAGCAATATCCTGCCTGTACATCTTCCCATCTGAATCTATGCCAATGGCATAATCATGTCCTTCCATATAGTTAAGCAGAATTGCAGCATCTTCTATCGAAGGGTTTAGTAAGATATCAAATGTGTCTGCCCAGGCAATAAGTTCCTCTGGTTCTGTGATTATTGTAAGTTCTTTATCCATTGCTTTCCTGCACCTCCCTTATCCGTGTTTTGTATATCTCTTCCACCCACACGCCTGTCTGAATCTCTTAGGTTTACGGCTAGATACGCATTAGAGACATCTCTGTCCTAATGCCATCTAGTTAGGGAGAAAATCTCCCTAAAACCCTCTGTTTATGAAAGTGGGGGCGCTTTTTGCCCCCACTTTGCTATTTTGGGGGCGCTTTCTGCCCCCACTTTGTTATTTTGGGGGCGCTTTCCGCCCCCACTTTTATTTTTACTTCAGTCCGGATTTTCTCGTGTCCAAATTGTGGGGGCACTTTCTGCCCCCACTTTGACATTTTGGGGGCGCTTTCTGCCCCCACTTTGCTGTTTTGGGGGCGCTTTCTGCCCCCACACATCAAAATCCGTTTTCTCATGCCCTGACTGGTTCATCTGCTCGCTTATTCATCCTGTTCAGATTAAGCTTTGCCACTACAAGCCACTCGTTGTAATCCTTATATCCGGCAGGTGGCGGACAGTCTTCTACCTCATATCCAAGCTCATAATACTTTCTCATAAGTTCAGCTGCTGCTTTTCTCCCCGGCTCATCTCCATCAAGGCAGAACCGGATGGAAGTAATCTGCGGATGTTCCCGAAGAAAAGTCTCAAGTGGTGCATCTGCAAGCATCCCAAGTGCCAGCTTATTTGATTCATAATCCGCGAAGATATCGACATAACTCATAAGGTCGATTGCAGCCTCAAATACTACAAGCTCTGTACTGTTAACATTTACCACATTAAATCCATAGTTCTTATCATTTCCTGTGACATCACACTTGAATGGCTTGCCCTGCTTATCAAACACTCCCCGCATACTTGCAAATCTTGTCACTCCATTTTTATCATTTCCTTTGAAAACAACATTGTGGTAATGCCTGCTCTCATAAATCAGTCCTTCTTTTAAAAACAGATCTATGACTGCTCTGCTGATTCCTCTCTCCTGATTCAGATAGGAAATAATATAGGAATTATCTCCTGCCGGTTCCGGTAGGACAAATGGCTTTCTCTCCTCTGCCTGCTTCTGCGATACCTGATGAACAAGAGGCTGCTTTACAGGCTTCTCAATTCTTTTGTATCCTGCGAAATCTAAAAGCCAGAACACAGCCTCTTTTACACTCATTCCACAAAATACCCGTAAGAAATCTATCTGTGAGCCGCCATTGTTGCCTTTGTCAAACTGCCTTGACCATCTGTACCAATGGCTTCTGTTATAGATACGGATGGAATCCATCTCCTTTAAAGTGTGGTATTTGCCAATCCTCTTTACTGTATACCCAAGGCTTTCAGCAACTGCACACAGGTCAACACTCTTTGCTATGGCAAGCTCTTCATCCGTAAATCTTCCATCCATGCTTTCACCTTGCCTTTCCCTGCTCTGCTACAAGCGGTGACTTGATATCAAGTGTCCGGTAATCTGTGCTCAGGGTAATCTTAGGATTATCAATCATGCCTTTTTCCCTGAAACTGAAAAATTCACGATTGTCTCCACCGACTATGATATGGTCAATGAGAGGTATTCCCATCAGCTCACACAGCTTGTTCATGCGATCCGTCATCATCGTGTCTGCCTTGCTTGGGAATACGTTCCCGGATGGATGACAATGGATTAACATCATGCTTGCAGCATTGCTTAAGATACTTGATTTAAACAGTTCTCTCGGATGTGCCATTGCCTCATTTAAAGAGCCAACACTTGCAAAATGCACATTGATAGGTTTTAAATCTGACCTTAGATTGACCACACACACTACTTCCCTGTCAAACTGGCACATACAGTCTCCCATGACAGCAGCTATATCCGCCGGATTGTTAAAGGTGTGCTCCGAATAAATCGGAGCATCCTTTACAAGTCTTACCGAAACCACATCAAGCTTGAAGTCATTCTTCTTTGGCATCAGACACCGCCTCCTCTCCAAACTCGACACGGATAACAAAGTCACCTTTCTGGCTGTTTATGAGAGCAATGAGTTCTTCCATTGTAAGTTCCTGCTCCATAACTGCCTCCTATCTGGACTTTTCCTTCGCATCATATACAAGGGGAGGTTCTGCAACGATACCATCAAGTCTCTTGTTCGGTGTATCAGTTGCAAGGGTAAGTTTTCTTAAATCCTTATCATAGTGATATACCTGATTGGAAAGTCTCTCGTCCAAAGACACCTCCTGCATATTTACCTCAACTACCATCTGTGCAAGCATCTCAGGGCTTCCCATATCTGAAGATACAGCAATAACCTCATGCACGCTCGAAGGGAGAATATAAAGGTCACTCTCTAAACTCTCTGCCAGCTCATGAAGCTCATTCTCATAAAGCATGGATGCTGCGCCATTGATACCCTTTTCATTGGAAATCACCCACATTGTCTGTTCCGGTGGAATCTCGGCTATCATCATATCTGCAATCTCCTGTGGCATCCCATCCCTTGCGAACATTTCTTTCATAATGTCATTCATGCTTCGTACTACAGGTGGAAAGAGCCTTCTTGTGTTTTCAGCAGCACACTTAAAGAGCTGTTCCTCGCTCATCCCAAGTCTTTTTGCAAATTCATTTGTAATTTTTGAACTCTGCACCGCATCCTTATCGGCACTGATAATTATCTTGTACACAATAGAAAGATCCTGGAACTCCCTGTGAGGTACCTGTTCCAAAAAGGTCTTATTCTGCTCTGTATTGATGAGCTGGAATACAATCTTCTCGTTAGCATCTCTCATAATGCTGTCCACATCAACAACCGGAGCCTGCTCATATGCCCTTTCCATAAAGTCACATGCAGCCATAAGTGTTTCCTCAAGATCACCACAGTCCTGATACTTCTTATACATGTCATTGATATAAATCGTAGGCGAAATGTTCCTGCCTTCTTCTCTTAAGATGATGCCATCAAGAGTCACATTCACCTTTTCCACTGGCTCTGCCACAAGCTCCATTCCTTTGAACTTCTCAGGCATATAATCCATAAACTTTTCTTTTACTACTTCCTTAAAAATCTCATAATTCATCATATTACGGTTCCTCCTTAATCTAAATTGTCATACAAAATCCCTTCATCCTCGGGATTTTTGTGTTCTCTGTAACTGTTGTCTTCTTCGATTCCCATATCAAAAGTGGTATGAGATTTTCTTTTCTTTCTGTAATAATTCTTGAGAAACATGCACTTTCTACAGTCCTCACAGAATAATTCTTCCGGCGGAATGCCAAGTGCCTTTGCAATCCTGTTCAACGTTCCCGTCCTTGGAACTCTTGAACCATTTTCGTATTGGGCAATTCTTACATCACCTCTATTTTCAAAACCACTTTTCTCGCCCAGTTCCCTGAGTGTCATTTTTTGTCGTTTTCTGTAATATCTGATTCTTTCTCCTACCACTGTTTGTCCTCCAAATCAAAAAAGCGGAGAACATAAGTCACTGGCTTACATTCCCCGCAAGGTTAATTGTTACTGTTTATTCTTTTTCTTTCTTCCACGAAGTCCGACTCCAACACCTGTAATAAGTGCAAGTGCACCAATTCCAAGATAAAGAAGCGGATTTGCATTGTCGCCTGTCTGTGGAAGCTTAGGCTCTGTCGGTACATTGACAAGCTTAAGAGTTGTTACAACAACATCCGGTGCATTGTCATCATATCGAAGAGTTACATCATGAGCTGTTTCATCAAGGATATATCCGTCAGCTGCTTTAGTCTCAACAACTGTATAATGGATATCTTCTTTGAATGATCCATCCTCGTTGTAAGTACAGATAGGAAGCTCCTTGCTCTCTGCATGACCATTCTTGTCAGTAGTGAGTGTATCAAGCACCTTTCCGTCCTTATCCCTTACTTCAAATACAACACCCTCAATCGGCTTTCCGGTTACTTTGTCAGTTTTCTCAATGACAATCTTACCTACTGCCTGCTCATCCTTCATGGATACCTTCTGAATCTCGGCAGTCTCCTTTACCTCAAAGGTCACATCCTTCGCCACCTTGTATCCATAAGGAGCTGATTCTTCACGAAGTGTGTACTTTCCAACAGGAAGTCTTTCGATCATATAAGTCTTTCCAGCCTCAGATGTCCAGCTTTCTACAAGCTTTCCATCAGCATCAATTACTGAAAGCTTTGCTCCAGGCAACTCTTTCTCTCCTGTGATATCAGTCTTTGAAATTTCTACCTTAATAGGTGCATTTTCAAATGCTGCCTCAAACTCGATAACCTTTACCTTATCTCCCTGATATGAAGCATCCACATCAAAAATCTTATCAGACTTCACATAGCCCTTTGGGGCCTCAATCTCTTTGACATAATACTGTCCAAGCGGAAGGTCAGAGGTAAATGCAGCCTTTCCATCCTTGCCTGTTACTGTTCTCTCAATCTGTGTATCAGCTTTTACGATTACCTTGCCATCTTTGTTCACAATGTCTTCTTTCGCAAATAAACCGAATACTGCTCCCTCAAGTGCTTCCTTAGTCTCTGAATCAGTCTTGGTTACAGTAATCTGCACTTTCTGACGCTCATTTGTCACATCCATTCCTGCAAACACAACCTTTGTATTCTGGTCGATATAGGAAAGGTCTGCTTCAATCGGTGTATCATCTAATACAAATCCATCAATGGTCTTTGTCTCAACAAGATAATATCTGCCAAGTGGAAGGTCATCAATTCTTGCGATACCCTTATCATTTGTCACGATGGTTGCCACCTTGTCTCCTGCCTTATGATATACAGTGTCAAGTCCGTCAGCACTTACGATATCCTCTTTTGCATATACATCAAAAGTTACTCCTGCAAGGCTGTCCTTGAAGAAATTGAAGATAAAGTCGTACCAGTACCCCTTCATAAGAGTGGTATCTGTTACAAATTCGCCGTCCTTATTGATAACGATGGAACCTGTAGGAACTTCATCCTTCATCTCTACATGCTGCACTTTGCCTGTGTCCTCAACTGTAAACTGGATATCTGCTGCCTTGAGATATCCGTAAGGAGCAAATTCCTCACGAAGAGTGTAAATCTCTCCAACTACAAGTCTCTTGATTACATGTGCTTCCTTAGCATCAGATGTCCATGTGTCTACCACATTTCCATCCTTATCAAGTACAGTAAGTGTTGCACCTGTAAGCTCTGCACCGCTTGTGATATCTGTCTTTGTAAACTCAAAGGTTGTAGGAGTGTTCTTATACTCGCTGTTATATACAGCAGTCTTAACATCCTGTCCCTGATATTTTGTATCAAAGTTTACTGCTTCCTCATTTGTCACATATCCGGCAGGCTTTACAAGCTCCCTTGCAACATATTTTGCAAATGGATAATTCTTAACAAAAGCAATCTTTCCATTCTCATCAGATGTTGCCTTCTCAAGAAGTGTGCCTTTCTCGATAATAACTCTGCCATCAGCATTCTTGATATCCTCATCTGCATAAAGACCAAATACTGCACCTGCAATCGGTGTGTTATCTTCTGCATCAAGCTTAGTCACTGACATATCAAGCTTCTGTCTGTCATCTGAGAAAGTAAGGCTTTCCTTGATAACAGGTGTCTTATCATCCACATATGTGAATGTCACTTTCTGCTCATTCGGATTTAATACATATCCGTATGGAGCTTCCACTTCCACAACTCTGTACTGTCCAAGAGGAAGATTCTTTGCTGTTGCCTTTCCATCCTTGCCAGTTGTAAGAGTTGTCACAAGGTCTCCCTTGCTGTAATACTTAATGCGGTTTCCGTCTGCATCCTTCTGGTTGTCTGCTGTGTAAATATCTTCCGCAGCATAAACTTTGAATTTTGCTCCGGCAAGTGAGCCTTCCTTATAAACAAACTCTTTCTCATATGAGCTTGCAAGAAGTCCACCCTTGAATCCGTCAAGTACCTCTCCCTTCTTTTCTACAGTCAGCTCTCCGACTGCAGGGGCATCGGAATATTCCACGGTGATGATTGCATCATTTGTATCACCATCTGTCTCAAATGCTGTATCAGTATCAACCGAGATGTTGACATACTTATCATTTACAACATATCCAAATGGTGCAGACACTTCCTCAATGCGGTAGTTACCGATTTTAAGTGCCTCCGGTAAGATTAAATCTCCGTCCTCATCAGTAAAGAATGAAGTATGCTCTACCTTTGACGGATAAGTTGTGTACTGCTTTACATATTCGTTCTTATCAATATTGAAGATTTTAAACTCTGCATTTGGCACAAGTACTGTCTGCTTTGTATCGGAATCCTTCTTGATTACACGAAGCTTTGCAGTAAACTCCCTGTCAAGGAATACTCTCCATGTCTGAGGTTTGTCAGGATGGTTCTCGCTGATTTTTACCTCAAATGGCTTGATCGTCTTCATGTTATGCGGAGTCTTTGACTCAACTACCACATAAGTTCCATAAGGAATTGCAATGGAAACTGCATGCCCCTTGTCATCGGATGTGATTGTTGTTGCTCCGTTTTCCCCGATTACAACCGGAGATGCCTTGTCAAAGTCATAACTTCCATCTGCCTTTACAGGTAAAGATGATTTCAAATAAGCTGTAAACTCTGCACCTGCAAGCAGTCCTGCTTCAGTATCATCGCCATTGTCAGATACCTTGATAAGCTGGAATGGCTGCTTGATTACCTGCTCTGCTGAAGTTGTACTTCTTGATACCTCTGCTACAAGGTCTCCCTCATAATCACATACCACATCATGTTCCTCTTCGTCTAAGAGATACCCCTCTGATGGAGTGATTTCCTTTACATAATAATTTCCAAGGTAAAGGTTATTGACCTCTGCCTCTCCATTCTTATCTGTTGTAAGTGTTGCTACAAGGTCACCTGCTTTGAATACGACTCCTGTTGCTCCGTCCGGATGCACGATATCGTTTCTTGCATAAAGACCATAAACTGCACCTTCAAGGCTTGCATCTCCCTGGGCAACTGCCTTGCCTGATTCCTTGTCTACCTTGTAGATATGAATCTTTGCTGTCGTTCTGTCATTCACAAATGTATGACTGAATGATGCCTTTGCCTGTGTTTCAGGTAATACATTGAAATTGAAGCTGTAAACATCTTTACTGTTTCTGATATACGCATATGGTGCCTGTGTCTCTGATACATAATATCCGTTAGAGATTGGCAGATCCGCGCTGTAGCTTGCCTTTCCGTCCTCACCTGTAGTTACTGTCTCAAGAGCTGTACCCTTTGTCACAATAACCTGTCCGGCATAGTTTTTGATGTCATTTCCGGCATAAAGTGTGTACTTGCCGCCTTCAAGAGGGTTCTCTGTGTCAGAGTCCTTCTTTACGACAGATACATCCGCTTTCTGTCTTGTATTCTCAATCGTAGTTGATTCATACTGGACTGTCACAGTCTGGTGCTTATACTCAACTGCTACTGTCTGAGGTGTGGTATTGATTGTATATCCGTCAATGCTCTTAATCTCAGTAATCACATAAGTTCCAAGATGAAGGTCAGATAATACCACCTGTCCGTCAGTTCCTGTTGTTAGGCTTTCTGCTACAACATCGCCAGCACTATACACCTTTGTACCATCTGCCTTGTAGATATCTGCCCCGGCAGTTACCTTGAATGCTGCTCCGGAAAGCTTCTTTTTCTCATAGGTGAAATTGCTTCCATTCCATGAGCTAAGCACCTCACCCTCTTTGTAGATTGTGATTGCTCCAAGCTGCTCTTTATCTGTTGCAGAGATTCCCGTTGTCTGTCCTGCTTTTACAGTAAGTGTATGAACCTTACCGGAAAGGACATATCCCTTTGGTGCGGTAATTTCTTTTACATAATAAGTGCCTGCAACAAGTGCAGCTGACTTTGCATATCCGTTTCCATCTGTTGTCATGGTCTGTACTCTGTTTGTGCATCCGCTGTCAGAATAGATTCCATAAACTGCACCGGAAAGCTTCACTCCGCTTGACTCATCTGTCTTTGTAAGCTCACCATATCCGATGTTCTCTGTCTTGACCTTGATATAGGCTTTGACAGGATCTGCTGTCGGTCTTTCAGAAATAAACTCCTGATATCCGCTTTTTCCTGTAAGCCAGAATACACAGCTTGATGTTGTCTCAACCTTGCCTGCATTGGATGTGAATGTTCCTGTTGTAGCTGTAGTATTCACACTCGTTGAAGATATGGTAATACTGTTGCCATTCTTATCAACAGAATATCCGCTGATGCCAAAATCAAAATCCGATAAAACACCATTGCTGTCATATAATGTTGTTTCAAATCTCTGACTTCCCTCATTCCACTTCAGCTCATAAGTTGGTGCCTCACTGGTTCTGCGTGATGCAAAACTTGGAAGTGTTGCATTGTAGGAGCTGCTGATATTGTCCCTGAGTCTCTCATAATAACTGTATGAAGAATCAGGACTTGGTGCTGTGTTGCAGAGCTTTCTCGCTGCCGAATCACCACTTCCAGTTCCAAAAATATCTGCTACAATTACCCATACCATTGCCTGAGTTGCGATATACTCATCACACTGGCTGTTGCTTGGTGCCGCCTTTTGTGTACTGTTAAACCCATAATAAAGGCAGTAACTTAAAAGCTTTCTCTGCTGTGCTGACATTGATGTGCTTGCATCATCGTAGCTGTTCATAAGCTGACCGCCATCTGCTCTTAATCCGAAATTCATACAATATGCCGAATTTCCGTCAAGAATTGAATACAGAATCTTGCCATGATTAAATCCGGGCTTTAGCTCACTTACTTCTCCGGAATTTTTGACTGATGCATTCCAGAACGCAATATTTGCCTGCGGACTGGCTGCAAATGCTGTTGTACCATTCGTAAAGAGTGTTCCAACCAGTGTGAGCATAGCCATAAATCCTGCCATAAAACGCTTTAGTTTCTGTTTCATGTGCTCTTTCCTCCTTAATTTACGCATAAAAAAAGAAAGACATAAGTTTATGGCTTACATCTTTCTTCCTTCTGCTTCTATTCGTTTTTATTTATCTGTGACATCGAAACTCGTAATAGTCTGTGCCGCCTGTCGTGTAAACTCCATCATAACTGATGTAGAATACCGGATCTGTTTCCAAAAGTAACATACTTGCAATATATTCTGCGATTGCATCCTCAGATGATAACCGCTGTCCATCAATGGTACTTGCTTTGTTAAGGTCTGTCTCTACAAACACACTATAATAAGAGCCTTCCATACCATCGTAAGGATAATACTCATTGTACTCTTCCTGCGTGATACTGCCATCATTCAAATGGTTCTGTAAATTCTGCTGTGTGGTAATCATTCCTCCTGCCTGACACTTTGCTGTTGCAAGTGACACAACATTCTGTGGACTGTATGCCACGGATGCAGGCTGTGGGTTGCTCACATTGTCTTTCGGACTGTCTGTAGTCTGACCACCATTACCTGCATTACTCTGATTTCCGCCAGCTTCCTCATTATCATTTACAGGAGCTTTCTGTTCCGGCTCGTCATTCTGCTTTGGCTTTTCTTCCTGCTTTGAAGCAGTTTTATTATCTGCGGATCGGTTATCTTCTTTATCAGTCTTCTCTTCTGAATCTTTAGCCTCGGCAATATCTTTCTCTGTCTCATCACTTCCAGCTTCGGTTGTGACCTCTGTGACAGCTTCCGTTGCCATTGCTACTTCTTCAGTTGGCTTTACGCTTTCCGTCTGTTTCTCTGTCTGATTATCAGCCTTTTCCTTACCACCATTACAGGCAGCCATTGAAAAGACCAGTACTGCGGATAATAAGATAATACTTATCTTCTTCATAGTAATCACCCATCCCTTCTCCGCAAGAGGGACGGGCTTTGTGTTCCGTGCCATCCACCCTTGCAGTGAACTATTTATCTGTAATGCACGGGACACATGGATATATAATAAAAAAGTGGACAAGTATGATAAAATAGAAGACAGAAAAAGGAGGAATAAAAAATGTCTTCAAAAAATCCGAAATACACCCAGGAATATAAGCAAACAATAGTCAATCTGTACCA
>NZ_OLMR01000015.1 GCF_900291955.1 Pseudoruminococcus massiliensis
GTATAGCCTATCGCAAAAAATCCGCTTGCAACCCTTGAATCTCCGCTCTTTATAATTGCCGTAATCGGAGTATCTCCGTCAATTACAGCGTATCCGCATTTTTTCTCAACTGATACTACACCATCTGCGATTTCAATAACATCACAAGTTCCATCGGGCAGACTATAGAGCATTATGCCGTTTATAACTTTGCCTGTTAATGCTGACGGATTATCAAATGACTTAGTTCCGTTTATTGTTTCTGTCGTTTCTCCATTAACGGTATCTGGTAGATTATAATACTTTATTGGCATACTAAATGTGTGTGTCTTTACTGCAAAATGTAGCGGCTTAGCTATATAATGGTCTGACTTGCCACCGTTGGACTTGCCAAGCTTGCCTGATAGATGTTGCACCTGTTTTATCTGTCCTTTTAAAGCTATCATTGCGTAGCCTCCTTTGCTGTAACAGCCTTGCACACACAAAACTCATCACAAGGCACAATCATATAATAATCGCCGTCTGCAGTCTGTAAACCAATGTCAAAGTAATATCGCCCAAACGACAGCTTGGCTGTGTCCGTTGGTGTAAGTTTAATAGTACAAATACCGTCAACAATATTTGCGGAAGTAAGCGTTTTTACTATGTTATAATCGCTGTTTTCTGCATTTTCTTTAACACCGAATATGATTTTTTCGCCGTCTTGAAGCGTGTACTGCTCGCCGTTTTCGTCCTCAATCGTCAGGCTGAAAGCGTTCGTTGTGCCTCTGATTATACTAATCATCTAATCACCCCTATTCACTATATCCCCAAGCGTGTAGCCCATTGCCGAGGTCTATATCCGTTACATTATGACCAAAGAGTTGATTGCAAGTAAAGTTATTGCTTACATTTAAACCCTCTGATTCGGTGTATCTAAGCTTATTTACATATACTTTTTGACTTTTGTCATACACACTCCAGGTCATTGCATCACCGTCTATCAAGTCAAATGTAAGACCATACTGCCCTGTATCGCCACCACGAATACCTGTCTGACCTATCTCAGTATCACCACGCCAGAATTTAATACCGTCCTTACTTACGGTCATAAGCTTGTTACCGTCGCTATTATTAACTGTAATAGTATTGTTTATGCTGTCTAATTTCATTGTTCCATCATCAGACACAAGCACGCCGTTTTCCATTTTCCAGCCTGCAATAGAGCCTGTTGTAGCTATAATTTTGATACCTTGTAGTGTGCCAGCTTTAATAATGTCAGCATTAAGCGTTCCAGTAGTAATGAAATCTGCAACAATAGCACCGTCCATAGTCATTGCAAGCGGAAAAGGTCCATTATAGCCATTACTACTATATCCAAAACCATTCATATTAAATCGCCATATCTTAGTTGCTGTGTTTATATCTGGAGCGTTCATAATAAGCAGTTCAGACGGTTTTTCGGACGGATTAAGCACAACATATCCGCCGCTTGCACCTGTAATTAACGCTGTTGCGGTTTCTATCGCTTTTTGCCAAGCGGTTGGCTGTTTATCTACAGTTGTGCTTATCTGATTGATTCTCGTGGCATTATCAATGAGCTTTTTTGAAATTTTCTCAGGCGAGGTTGAAAGAGTAACTGTATTATTGATTGGTTCGTTTGGGTATTCTTTAATTTCAACAACTGTATGTTCGAGCCGTTTATTTCTTCTGCGGTCTATGAGTGTAATTACGCTATTAAGCCTTATGTAAAATTCAGAATATTCTATCTTATTAAGTCTTGCAAGGTCGATAATTTCACACACATAAGACCGTTCCGGCAGAGCTAATTCTTTTAGCTTTTCCTGAGCATCTACAAGTAAACTTTCAGCTTTCGTATATCTTTCATCTCTCCAAACAGTAGCGATAACCTTATCGCTATAAGAGTTATTATCAATATATTCTTTCCCGTTGTTGATTTTGGCAAAAGATAACCCGTCCTTACCATAAGCGTAAAGACGGGTAGCAAAATTACTTGATGAGCCTTTAAAGGTCAGTTCTTTCAGATTTAATTCATCACTGAAAAATACATTATTTGCAAGTGTTGCTGGCACAGAAACATTAAGTATTTTGCGTATATTATCCACATCAAAAGATACATTGTACATTGTTTTATTTGTACAATTATTAACAATATCGAGTGGTGTAACATCTGTTAAATCAAAACTGCGTTTTGCAGTAACAAGACCTGCGCCAACCACGCTCCAGCCCGTGCCGTCAAGTGCTGTCGACATAGCTTGAACGAAGCTTATAGTATCATACTTAAAGGTGCTAAATATCTTACTTTTTAGTTCGTCAAGGTCGATTTCAGCATTAACAGTAGCTATTGTTCTGCGTTCATTTATGCTCTTGATATTGTAATAAGTACCATCATATTCAATGCGTTCTTCTTCGGCTATCAGGCGATATTCTGGGCTTTGCGGTGATATATCGAACTGCATTGTTTTACTGCCACCAAGCGATGATGTTATGCACCAATTCGATATGCACGATAGAGGATAAACTTTCCCTCCGCTGTATAATTTCATTGCTTTCATAATTCACCTCATATAAATGTAGGATAATATTCTGTTACAAACTCAACTTTTACTGGTGATGAGTGTTGAGCTATGTATATGTTTTTGCCTGGGTGTAACTTTGGAAATTCTACAACATTAGAATCTCCGAAAGCATTAAGCCCGTTTTTTGTAACCTTGCAGTTTATGCCATCAAACACAACAACATCTCCTGAATTAACCTTATCCATAGAATAAGAAACTGAATTAGAGCCATATGACATAATAAATTGAAGCCTTGCATTAGCCATTAGACCAAGTGCAAGTGAAACATCTTCAACGGAATAATTCATAGAGCCAGCGAGAGGTGCTACATACTTAAAGCTTTCGCCAAGCATTGAAACATTTGTATTAGCGGAGCTTGAAGCTGTAGCAAGGACATCTGCAAAGTGCGTGCTATCTTTTGCAGAAAGTCCAAATGCTGTAAGAGCGTCCGTTACAATATCTGATGTGGTTGCAAGGTCTAAGCCGTCGGCGGCAGACAGATTCATTATACCGTCAATACCATCAAGCATAGATTTAGTGTCCCAGCCAGCCATAGCCATATACTGAAAAGCTTCCGCAGATTCAGTGGCAGAAAACTTTGTAGTTGCTCCCATCTCTTTCGCTTTATCTGTAAGAGATTGAAGGTCATTTCCAGTTGCACCAGAGATAGATGATACTTTCGACATAGCTGCTTCAAAGTCCATACCTACCCTTGTAGCGGCTGTACCTATAGTTCCGATTCCTGCTGAAACTGTCGCTACTGATGTTGTTACTACTGATGTAAATTTTCCAATCATATCAGTAGCTTTAGAAGTCACTGTACCTACTGTTCCTACACCAGTTTTGGCAAGTTTTTTTAACTTAGATAAGCCAGTAGAAAAACCGTTGCTGTCAATCTTAGTATCAAATTTCAAACTTCCGTCATAGCTCATATTCTCACCTACTTTCTTGCAAAATAAAAGCGCACACCATTTCTGATGTACGCTCGAGTGTTAAATTTTAATAATTAAAATTCATAGTGTGACCACATAGATATTATTTTTACTGTCTTTTCTTCCTCATAAACCATATATACAAGCCTGTGCTGTGAATTAATCCTGCGTGAATAACACTGCTTGAGATTTCCGACAAGCCTTTCATATGGTGGGGGATTTTTATACGGATTTTCTGCTATAAGTTCAAGAAGATTGCTGACATTCTTTTTTAAAGCCGGATATTGCTTAATCTTTTCCTTATCTTTTTGAGCTGATTTAGTAATCATAATTTTATAATTACCATTCAAATTCTTCACACTCCTCAAGCGGAGTATTTACCCCATTTTCAAGTTTTTCTTTCATTCCTGGAATAGAGGTAAGATAAAGAGTTTCCATAAGGCTGTTATACTCGCTTTCACTTATAAGAACCGCATTGCCATTCTTAGTATTGATATTCACAGGTTCGTTATACTTAATGGTTTGTTCTATAAGCTCAAAAAGCTGTTTTCTGAAATTTGTTGCATTTGTGTTAATCATTTTCTGCACCTCCGTTTATATTGTATGTACATTATAGCGTACATATAAGTAAAAAGCAAGAGATTTTTTCAAGAAAAAAGCACACTCGGGTGAGAGTGCTGACTTATTTTTAAAAATTAGAAAAAGCGTTGACAGGCACGATATATCGTGCTATAATATAAACATAGAGAGGAGGTGAAAAAATGAAAGGCAAAAAAATCGACGAGCTAATCAAGTTGATTGAAAAACTCGAAAAGCTCGTCATCAAGATTATATCCTTAGTCGGTTGTGTTTTAATCTTGATAAAGATTATTTTCGGATAATCCGAAAGGTGGAGAGGGAAGCAGTAACTTCCCTTAAAACCACCTATATTATAATATAAGCCTTTCAATAAGTCAATGAAGAAAAAAGTAAAATTAGTTTTTCATATCATTATGCTTGTTGCACTTGTATCTTTTCTTATCTATCTTATTATTCTAATCATTGGAGGTTTTAGATTATGAATCTTAAAGAAATTCGATTATCAAAAGGTATTTCCGTTCCTAAGCTTGTTGAACTTTCGGGAGTACCTCGCAGAACTATTCAAGACATCGAAAAAAATGGAGATTGTAGAGTATCAACTGCTATTAAACTCGCTGACGCTCTCGATGTAACACTTGATGAGCTATGCCGTATATCAAATAACAAATAAGCAATTCCCACTCGATTATTTTCGGGTGGGAATTATTTCTTTATCAACATTTTTTCAATTTCGTTAATTTTCTTATTTTCACTTTGGCTTTTAGGCAAGGCGTGTAGTCTTTTCATCTTACTGTAAAATTGACGCTCGCTTGTAGACATCTTACTGCTGATTTTCATAGTACGATAGCCCATAATTTTTACAATCTCACAATCATTTGTAAGTGATTTAAATAGAGCGTTAAACTTCCACCAGTGCAAATATTTTATGCTTTCTAAATCTATGCCGTATTGCTGCATAAATGCCGCATAAATATATCCGTCATCATATTCAAAATCATAGCAACGACCGCCTTCGGACTGCTTAGAACCGCTTTCTTTCCTATCCTTTCCACAAGAATAAAACCAAATAAGCTTGTCAACTGCTTCATTGAGATTGTTAGGTAATACAGGGTAAAATAATTGTAAAGCATTAGCTATTTTAAGATGTTCAGGAAAATCCTCGTCAAACATCATCTGTTCAAATAATATTGCCGTGCGGAAGTCTGAATTTATCTCAACCTCCGCACCGTCAATATTAACGCTCTTTGGAGCATTATCTATAAGCAGACTCATTCTCTTTTAATTCTCGCAATAGAATACTTATTGAACAAAGTTTCGAATTTTTCGTTTTGCTCTGCCTTAATTTGCTCTATTGCTTTGATAACTTCACCAAAAACATTTATGCAATCGAAAAGGCTCGAACCGTTTTTAATCAACTTTTCCGCTGTTCCTTCTCCAAAAAGTTCATCTATAAATCCTGCGATAGCTTTACACTGATTTCTAACAGCTTCCGATTCAGCCTTTGCTTTCTTTGTTGCGTTTTTGCATTCATCAAAAACTTTTTTACTTGCTTTTTCGACCTTTTCGAGAACATCTGCGTCAAGAAAATCGAGGTCCTGAACCTCGTGTCCCATAATAAGCATTATTTATCACTCCTTTGCTGTAAATGTTCTTGTGCTTGTGTTAAATGTACCCTCGATAATTTCACCAGCACCAAGCAAATTACCACTTGCACCGAGGTCGCCGTCATCGTTAGAAAAGCTTGCAAGCTCAACTGCGACCTTGATTTTCCTTGCATTATATGTATTTTCAGTGCTTGCAACAGGGCTACTCATATCTACCATAACATAATCTCGTTCTGCATCTGCACCCGTGAGCTGTTTTTCACCAACCTTGCAGATAAATTCAACAGCCTCTTGCTCACGAATCTGGTCAAGCTCAAATGGTGTTGACCAGTCATAGCCGTTTATAGTCTTTATTGCTGACTTATCACAAACATATCTTCGTGATTTTGTCTGTGCAGCAGGGTTTTCTTCAAGGCTTTTAAAACCTGCGCCCATAAAAGCAAAGCTTGGTGCTTCTGCACTTGCCTCTGCTACATCAATGTAGTTTGCAATAGTTCTTCTTTGTTTAATACTCATTGTTTAAATCCCCTTTATATAAATTATATTTTGCGGATATTTGCAATTGATACTGCACCGCATCATTCATATTTTCATTAGGTATTGCATAAAGCATACCGTTTGCACAAGTTAGTTTGCGAAGTTCGCAACTAAAAATTTTGTTTCCAACTTCAAACTCGAACTGTTGACCCTTAGCATAGTTTTCAAGCCACATTTGCAGTTCAAGCAGGACGCCACTGTTTGTAATACGGTCATAATCGTTTATAGACTGATACACCGCATAAAGCGAAAATGTATGCTGACGAACCTCATCACCGTTCACATAACGCTTAATAAGCGTATCTCCGCTTGAAGACAAACCGTAGTTCGTAGGAGTATCTTCTGTAAAATCAACATGAATTTCATTGCACACCTCTGCAATTTTCGGAAATTCCTGCATAATGCTTTTTACAAATTCAATTATATTCATAAAAGATTTTGTGCTCCTTTCAAAATTTGTTCCTTGCGGTCAGCTTTCATTCGTTCGAACCATAGCTTACCAGCTCGAGGGTGCTTATGGATATATAATAAAAAAGTGGACAAGTATGATAAAATAGAAGACAGAAAAAGGAGGAATAAAAAATGTCTTCAAAAAATCCGAAATACACCCAGGAATATAAGCAAACAATAGTCAATCTGTACCATTCGGGAAAAACATATTCTGAAATACACAAGGAATATGGAATTTCTCACAGTGCTTTATCCAATTGGATAAAGCAGTACTCAGAAGTAAAAATTGATGATGAAACAGTTTTTACAGCCAAACAAATAAAGGAGCTTCAAAAACGCAATGCCCAACTTGAGGAGGAAAATCTAATACTAAAAAAAGCCATTGCGATATTCACGCCAAACTCAGGCAAAGACTGAATGCCGTAAAGCTGCTGTCATCAGAACACGCTGTTACAACGCTTTGCCGTGTTCTTAGTGTCAACAGAAGCACATATTACAAATTTCTTCATCACAAGCCCTCTGAAAGAGAGCTTGAAAACCGTAGGATTCGAAGTTGTATTGCCGAGCTTTATGCAAGATCAAAAAAACGCTTCGGAGCTTACAAGATAAAAAATTGCCTTGCCGGTGAATATCGCATAAATATAAGTACGCAAAGGGTTTATCGCCTTATGAAAGGTATGAATCTGCCAAAAATGAGTACTATCAAGCCGTCCTATCCAAAACACAAAACAGCTTCAAATGAGCATTGCCCAAACATATTGAAACAGCGTTTTAATCCATCCCAACCTAATAAAGTATGGGTATGTGATTTTACATATCTTCGTGCCGCGGGAAGATTTTATTACCTTTGTGTAATACTTGATCTGTTTTCAAGAAAGGCTATCGCATATAAATTATCTCCACATCTCAACACAAAGCTTGCAATTGAAACACTTGATTCAGCTGTCGCCAACCGTAATATTTCAGGCAGCCTACTCTTTCACAGTGACAGAGGTTGTCAGTTTACAGCAGAAGCTTTCAGGAAACATTTGGACGAGCTAAATATTGTTCAGTCATTTTCCGCAAAAGCGCATCCTTATGATAATGCTGTAATGGAGTGCTTTTTCAAGTACTTGAAAAAAGAAGAAACCAACCGCAGAACTTACTCTTCCTTTGATGAACTGAAACTGAGCATTTTTCAGTATATCAACGGTTTCTACAATTCTTTCAGACCTCATTCTCACAATAACGGCCTCTCTCCTGATCAGGCAGAAATGAATTTTTTGNATCCATTTTTTAGCTTTTGTACTCATCATATTTAACCTCTCCTTCATTTTGAATCTTGTTCTAAGTCGCTGATACGGTGATTGATAACCTTGATTTCTTCATCATAAAGACTGGTTGCCGTTGTGACGGTTTTCTCGATTTCGTACATTCTTTCAACAAGGTGGTTATGCTTGTCAACCTTTTTTTCGAGCTGCTCAAGGCGGTAGAGATTAAGCTTTGAGGTAACTAAAATACCGCCAAGAGAACCTATAAGCGAGCAAAGTGCAGATAATAAACTTAGTATAATTTCAACATTCAATTTTCATCACCTCTTCTCAATTAAGTTTTAATCAATGTATTGCTATCAATAGCAAAGTATTTGTTGCTATCAATAATCAATATGCTTCCTGCTGTGACATTTGAGCAATCATACACATTTTTCATATCGTATACAGCACTGCTATTTTGTAAAAACGGTTTACTTTCTATAATTTCTACATTTTCATCTCGACTATAAAGCAAGCGATTAGTTGTTTTATAAGTTTCGCCCTGATGATTTTCATCTGTACGAATATACTCCGATTTGCTTGCTATTGTATTAGTGCTATAAGCTGTAACATTAAAGTCTTGCTCGTGATATGATATTAAATTGTAGTCATAAGTATTCGGCAAAGTACGATTATAACCACCGAATAAAATTGCTATTGCATTATCGTTTGAAATTAACATAAAGTTAAATGTTCTCGTCGTTATATCTGTTACGAATTTCGTAGCACCTAAAAAAAGCAAGCCTGCACTTGATTTATCCACATTATTGATTACTGTCTGTATATTATATTGAGAAGTTGCCCTATTAATCGCCACGGCTCTTATAAGC
>NZ_OLMR01000004.1 GCF_900291955.1 Pseudoruminococcus massiliensis
TACAAGGTTGATAGGCTGCGTGTGTAAGTACCGTGAGGTATTCAGCTTGGCAGTACTAATAGGTCGAGGGCTTGACCATGAACTTTGGTTCAAGCAAATCTGCTTCTTTATTCAGTTTTGAGGGTGCAAATCCCTTTTATATACAGCTTACCCAATAGGGTAGGCTGTTTTTTTGTATGAATAATACATAAAAAATAAAACATTAAATTATCTGCGTAAAATGCACCACGAATGTGAAATACTATTTGTGGTGCATTTTTATTATTTTATATTATTGAAATCACATTAATTTTAATACTTAAGGCTGATTACTTACATAAATTGTATATCAAGTACAAAGTTTACCAGAAAAAGCCCTTTTTATACCAGATATAACAAATTTAAAATAAATTATGTTATAATTAACATCTAACTGAAAATATGAGGTTAGTGTATAAAAATTCATTATAAGAGAGGTAGAAGAATGAAAAGAGGAAAGAGGTTATTAGCCATACTACTGGTATTAATACTTTCTGTTAGTACGGCTGGTTGCAGTAAATTTGCACAACAAAATCAAAGTTCATCAGACACAACAAGCAGTAAAAGAATAACTCCTGAAGATGTTAAGGAAAGAGTTATAAACCAAGCAACGGAGTACTTAAAGAAAAATTACCCTGATGATAATTTTACTTTTATTTCGGCAGCATCGCCTAACTGGGCTGATAATTACTACAAAGTTGGTTTTAAAACTGAAAAGTATAATAACCAACAAGTTATGGTTTATGGTAGCTCAAGTGATAAAAAAGATGAAGATGGCTTCACAATATATACTTATTCCGATGATTATTATAAATATTATATGAAGGATGATGCAGAAAAGTATTTTTATGATATTGCTAAAAAATTACTAGGCGATGAAATTATAGTAAAAGTAGGCTTTCCAAATGGAATAGGAACTACGAAAAAAGTAACCCATAATATGAAATTTTCTGAATATTTATCTTCAAAGATTAGTTTTGTAGATGTTTATTATTTTTATGATGAAATAAACTTGCAAAATATTGATAAATTCATAAGTTCAATAAAAGATAATTTTAAAATTTATTTTTGTTTTGGAAGAATTATAAATAAAAAAAATAATTACATAAAATCAAATTATTTATATGAGATAAATAAAAATGCTTCAGAGATTTATAAAAAAGAAAAATCATATATTTTAAGTGGCGATGGAACAATATCTTAAAAATTATAAAAGGAGTATAATTATGGAAAATCAAAAAATTTCAGAAACACAATTATTATTTTTAGACAATTTAATTTATTTAAACAATATAGATATGAATAATTTGTCTATTTATGAAATCATAAAAAAGGCCTTGGACGATTTGGATAATTGTACTGCAAACAATCCTTGCAATATGACTAAATTGCAATGGAAAGAATTATTGGAATCTTTTTTAAATAATGAGGTAAATAAGAATTTTTTAGATGATTATATAGCCCAGAATTACGAAACTAATGATTCTAATGAAAATGGTTTGCGTGCTTGTTGTTTTGTAAAGGAAAATAATGAAGAAATCGAAGATGTTGTTGCAGTATTTCGTGGAACTTCAGGCGGTAATGAGTGGAAAGATGATTTAATGATGGCAAATGCTGTTTCATCAGAAATAATGGATGATGCAGCAATTTACATAAAAAATCTTCCCAAAAAATATGGCAATAATATTACAGTAACAGGACATTCTAAAGGTGGCAATAAGGCACAATATGTTACTATTGTTACAGCTAGAATAGGAAGATGTGTATCCTTCGATGGACAGGGTTTTTCAAAAGAATTTCTTGAATTTTATTCCGCAAGAATAGAAGAGAGGAAATCAATAATAACATCTATTTCGGCAGAACATGATTTTGTTAATTCTTTGCTATTTCCTATAGCTGGAGACATAAAGTATATAAAAGCTGATTTTGATAAGGAGTTTGGTTTAAACCATTGCCCTAATAAAGTCTTTAATTCAAATGGAGAGCTTAATGAAGAAGTCGAACAGCCAGCTTTTCTTTCAAGATTAATTTCTTATTTAACAAAATATTCATCAGCAACAATATCTGATTCTACTTTAAACGCTATTTTAGAGATTATTTCAGAGTGTGTGGTTGTTCCGACTTTTGCCAATACAAAACCTGATTTTAATCAAGAAGTAATATTAGCTATTGCTTACCTTATACCAAGCTTGCGAGGAGCATTAGATCAATTTTGTGTTCAAGAGTTTGGTATGACAACCCAAGGAATTGAGTTAGCTGTTTCAGCAACAAATTCCCAATTTCTTATTATATTTTTAGCTGATATAGTAGTTTCTCCTAAATTTAACACTATATATAACATTATTGAACATAATGCTAATATTAATGACAATAATTTATTAAATAAAACGAAAGAAGAATTTTTTAATAAGGCATTATTTATTACAAAAATATTTGATGAAGATGTTGATTTAGAAGGTTTTCTCAAAGATGAACGAGCAAATTCTTTAATGATTCCTGGAATTGATAAGGAATTTATGCAAAAGGTACGAAATGCACAATTATATAAAAATAATGGTGAAATATCAAAATTAGCTGATTTTTATTATGAATTTCTTTCGCAGTATAGGAGTTTGATTGATGATATAGATTTTGTGAACAGTTTATCCTTTGGAGAAAGAACATGTCTGGAATCATTAAATAAACTTATTTCGGAAGTTATGTCACAAAATGATAAACTTATTTCATTTAATAAGAGAGCAGAGAATCTACTTAAAATTGATTTATTTAGAAAGGAAACTTATTTAAATACATTAAATATACTTTATTCTACTTCACAAAAAGATAGAGTTGATTTATTTAAAGATAAACTTGCTTATATATTATACCTTAAACAGGAAAAATTAGTTTCAGGTGATATAAAAGGTTCTGCTAATAATGCTGATAAAAGCATAACAACTGCTGAGAATATTGTATATGACCCACTGGTAATAGACCTTGGTAAATCAGGCTTTGAGCTTACCGGTATAGAAGACGGCGTACATTTCGATATGGATTTAAACGGCTTTGCTGAAAAGACAGGCTGGATAACAGGTGATGACGCTTTTCTTGCATTGGACTTAAATGGAGATGGTAAGATTAACAATAGCGGAGAACTTTTTGGTGATAGAACCCTTCTTTCAGATGGTACATATGCAAAATCTGGTTTTGAGGCACTGGCACAATATGATTATAATCTTGATGGACTGATTGATGCTCATGATGAGATATATAATAGACTTCTTATTTGGCAGGATAAAAATAAAGATGGTATTTCAACCCCTGATGAACTTATGACATTAAAAGAGGCGGGAATTACTTCAATAAACCTAAACTATACAGAAAAAATTTCTGATAAATTTAATGATTCGGTTCTTGCAAATATTTCGAGTGTTACTTTTGAAGATGGAACTGAAACAACTGTGGGGGAATTTAAATTTTCTTCAGACCGTATTGATACTAAGGATAACATTGAATTTAAGATAAGCGATGATATTCTTGCTCTGCCAAATGTGCGTTCAGTCGGAAGTGTTCATTCTCTGCATTATGCTATGGCTATGGATTCAACAGGTAAGCTTACAACCCTTGTTAAGAAATTTTTAAAATCTAAAAATTTAGACGAACGAGTTTCACTTATAGATGATATACTTTATAATCTTTGTGGAGTATCAGAGCTTGACCCTACAAGTAGAGGTCAATATATTGATGCAAGACAGCTTAATGTTATTGAAAAGATGATAGATAGAAACTTTTCAGGTCAATTTGGTGCAAATCCAAACCAACTTGCAGGTCCTATACTTCAAAAAACATATAAAAATCTTGCATCATCATATTATTCTGAAATGATTTATGGCGAGATTAAAAATTATTTAGAATTTATATCTATAGAAAATCTTCCTGATGGTAAAAAGCATTATGATTTGAGTTTGTTTAATTCATATGTATATTTCAAACTTAAAAGTGGTTCTGCCTCTGTTGTAACTCTTGCTGATTTAGGACGAGTTCTTCTTATTGAAGATAAAAATATGTTTATAGACTTTAAATCATATATATATTCTTTAAATATGCAATATGCTCAAACTATAGAAAAATATTGTGGTGGTATAGTTGGTACAAATTCAAATGATAGTCTCTCTCTTTCTACTGAAGGAGTTTTGGTTGGTGGCGCAGGAAAAGATACATTAAATGGTTCTTCTGAAGATGATATGCTTCTTGGTGGCTTAGGAGATGATAGCTTATCTGGAAATGGCGGCAACGATATATTAGATGGTGGAGAGGGAAATGATTATCTCGGTGGTGGAAGTGGAGATGATACATATATCTTCGGCAAGGGTTATGGTATAGATACAATCTATGATAACAGTGGATTGAATGTAATCAAGTTCATAGATAATGTAAATCCCAAAGATCTATCTTTGAAAAAGAATAGCTATAACCTTGAAATAAGTATAAATGGAACAGAAGATAAGCTGATTATTCAGAATTACTTCTATAGAGATGATTATTCTAATTTCAAATATGTCTTTGCTGATGGAACAAACTGGGTTAAAGATGATATCACAGCTATATTAAAAGTAGTTCGTGGCACTGATGCAAACGATAATCTTGGAACAGTATATGAAAGTTCAGAGTTATATGGATATGGTGGTAATGACACTATCAATGGTTCAAGTGGCAAAGATATATTAGATGGTGGAGCAGGAAACGATTCTCTCCGTGGTGAAAGTGGAGATGATACATATATCTTTGGCAAGGGTTATGGTATAGATACAATCTATGATAACAGTGGATTGAATGTAATCAAGTTCTCAGATAATGTAAATCCTAAAGACCTATCTTTGAAAAAGAATAGCTATAACCTTGAAATAAGCATAAATGGAACAGAAGATAAGCTGATTATTCAGAATTACTTCTATAGAGATGATTATTCTAATTTCAAATATGTCTTTGCTGATGGAACAAACTGGGTTAAAGATGATATCACAGCTATGCTAAAAGTAGTTCGTGGCACTGATGCAAACGATAATCTTGGAACAGTATATGAAAGTTCAGAGTTATATGGATATGGTGGTAATGACACTATCAATGGTTCAAGTGGCAACGATATATTAGATGGTGGAGCAGGAAACGATTATCTCCGTGGTGAAAGTGGAGATGATACATATATCTTTGGCAAGGGTTATGGTATAGATACAATCTATGATAACAGTGGATTGAATGTAATCAAGTTCACAGATAATGTAAATCCCAAAGACCTATCTTTGAAAAAGAATAGCTATAACCTTGAGATAAGCATAAATGGAACAGAAGATAAATTGATTATTAAGAATTACTTCTATAGAGATGATTATTCTAATTTCAAATATGTCTTTGCTGATGGAACAAAATGGATAAAAGATGATATTACAGCTATATTAAAAGTAGTTCGTGGCACTGATGCAAACGATAATCTTGGAACAGTATATGAAAGTTCAGAGTTATATGGATATGGTGGTAATGACACTATCGATGGTTCNGGAACAAAATGGATAAAAGATGATATTACAGCTATATTAAAAGTAGTTCGTGGCACTGATGCAAACGATAATCTTGGAACAGTATATGAAAGTTCAGAGTTATATGGATATGGTGGTAATGACACTATCGATGGTTCAAGTGGCAATGATATATTAGATGGTGGAGCAGGAAACGATTATCTCCGTGGTGGAAGTGGAGATGATACATATATCTTTGGCAAGGGTTATGGTATAGATACAATCTATGATAACAGTGGATTGAATGTAATCAAGTTCACAGATAATGTAAATCCCAAAGACCTATCTTTGAAAAAGAATAGCTATAACCTTGAAATAAGTATAAATGGAACAGAAGATAAATTGATTATTCAGGATTACTTCTATAGAGATGATTATTCTAATTTCAAATATATTTTTGCTGATGGAACAGTTGCAAAAATTAATAAATCTAATTTTTCGTTTGATAGTTTGGAAATAGATAATAACTATACATTTTCTTCTGGAGATGGTATTGTTAATATTTCTGATTCTGCTGGAAATGATACCTTGCAGATAAATACTGATATCTTGAATCTTGTATTTTCAAGAAATGAGGATAATCTTGATATAATTATGAATGAAACTAATGATGTATTTACAATAAATGATTGGTTTAAGGGCGAAAATAATCAAATAGAAAATATCATTAGTAATGATGGATATGCACTTAGAAATAACCAAGTTCAACTCCTTATTGAAAATATGTCAGTTTATACATCAGAAAATAATATTTCTTGGAGTGAATCTATAGAGAAAGATTCTATAGGAACAAGAAATGTATTAGAACAGATATGGGTTAAAGCAAATTAATAATATTTGAGATTAGACCAAATATAAGGTGTATTTTAGCTCTTTATATTTGGTCTTTATTTTATAGTAGAGAGGAAAATTATTATATAATGAATGATAAATTAGATAGTGGATTAGGTTGTTTAATAATATTGATGAGATTTTTGAATTTAAAGATATCTCAACAAGAGATAGAGCACATAATGCTTAATCAAAAATCTCAATTAAGTGACCTTGATATTATAAGCATAGCGAAGTCATTTAAATTAAAAGCAAAACTTCGCAAAATGAGCATAGAAGATTTAGCAAAATTAAAAGTACCTGTAATGGTTAAGGATAAAAATGATAATTATTTTATTGTTGCAAAAATTTTAAATGATAAAGTTATGATTTTATATCCTGATAAACAAAATCCTGAAATGATGGATTTGAATATATTCAAAGAATTTTGGAGTGGAACAACCATATTACTGAAAAAAAGAGAATTTATAGATTCTGAAACAAAATTTGGCTTTAAATGGTTTATTCCAACAATCCTTAAGTTTAAAAAGCAATTTATTCAAGTGTTTATTGCAGTTTTTACAATACAAATTTTAGGAATTCTTACTCCGATAATGACACAAGTTGTTATTGATAAAGTCTTAGTCAATAATAGTATGTCTACATTGTGGTCTATTGCTATTGGAATTATAATAGTTTATATTTATGAATTGGTACTTGGAATAGCAAAAAATTATGTTTTTACTCATACAACAAATAGAATTGATGTAATTCTAAATTATAAGTTATTTAAACATTTGTTTGCACTTCCTTTAAAATACTTTGAATCCAGGCGTGTGGGTGAAACAGTGGCAAGAGTTAGAGAATTAGATAATATTAGAAATTTTTTAACAGGTACACCATTATCTTCAATAATAGATTTTCTTTTTATTATTGTATATATAGTTATCCTTTTTATATATAATGTATCTCTTGCACTTATTGTAGTAGCTTCGATTCCTGTTTTTGCAATTCTTTCTGCAATTATTACACCAATATTTAAAAAAAGATTAGATGAAAAATTTAATGCAGGTGCTGAATCTCAATCATTCTTAGTTGAATCTATTAATGGTGTTCAAACCGTTAAATCTTTTGCATTAGAAGAAAATTTTGAAAAAAAGTGGGGAGATATACAATCAGAATATGTTAAGGCAGGATATAAAACATCCATGGTTTCTGCTAATTCTAATAGTATAGCCCAATTTATACAAAAAATGTTTGAGTTACTTATTCTTGTTTTCGGGGCTGTAGCTGTGATGAATGGAGCATTAACTGTTGGTGCATTGGTAGCATTTAGAATGCTTTCGGGAAGAGTAACCGGACCTGTTCTAAGATTGGTTCAGCTTTGGCAGGAATATCAGCAAGCCTCAATGTCTGTAAAGCGTATAGGTGATATATTTAATTCTCCTACAGAACCGATTTCTAATAATAATCTTTCTAATCTTCCATCAATTAAAGGAAAAATATCATTTGATAAAGTAAGATTCAGATATAAAATGGATAATCCAGAAGTTATAAAGGGAGTTACATTTAATATAGTTGAGGGAAGTATAATAGGTATAGTTGGTCGAAGTGGGTCAGGAAAAAGTACAATTTCTAAGTTAATACAAAGATTATATATTCCAGAAAGTGGAAAAATCAGTATAGATAATATTGATATTTCATTGGTAAATCCATTGTGGTTGAGAACACAGATAGGTGTAGTATTGCAGGAAAATTATATGTTTTCTGGAACTGTAAGTGAAAATATTGCTATACATATGCCGTCAGCTTCAGCGGAACAAATTATACAAGCAGCTATAACAGCGGGTGCACATGAATTTATTACAGAACTTCCTAATGGATATGATACTGTAATTGGAGAAAAAGGCATAGGATTATCAGGTGGTCAAAAACAAAGGATTGCTATTGCCAGAGCTATTATAGCTAATCCTCGTATTTTGATTTTTGACGAGGCAACTTCTGCACTTGATTATGAATCCGAAAGTATTATCCAAAAAAATTTAAAAGATATTTGTAAAGGAAGAACAGTTTTAATTATTGCACATAGGCTTTCAACCTTGAAAATTGCTCAAAAAATTATGGTTATAGATAAAGGCGAATTGGTTGAGTATGATACACATGAAAATTTACTTGCAAAAGATGGTTTATATTCATATTTATATCATAAACAACAGATGGGAGAATAGTAAATGAAAGATAAAATCTCGGATTATATTTTAAAATATAGCCAACATAAAAACAGTGAGTTAAAATATGATTTTATGCCTAATATTCTTGAAATAATTGAACGACCCGCACATAAAGCCGGTAAGATTATTATATACTCAATCTTTTC
The DNA here is from genome assembly GCF_900291955.1 of Pseudoruminococcus massiliensis. GTDB lineage: Bacteria > Bacillota > Clostridia > Oscillospirales > Acutalibacteraceae > Pseudoruminococcus > Pseudoruminococcus massiliensis. Next base: position 8,758 of record NZ_OLMR01000004.1, read on the forward strand.
ATTGCTTATTGTTACAATTATTTGGTCTTGCATAGCGAAAACAGATGTTGTTGTTACTGCAAAAGGTCAGGTGATTCCAGAAGGAAACATAGTAATAGTTAAATCTTATCTTTCTGGAAATATTAAAAAGATATATGTAAAAAATGGTCAAAGTGTGAAAAAGGGAGATATTTTGATTGAGCTTGATACTGAATCTGAAACAGATATTACTTTTATAAAAGAGCAAATAAGTGTCATTGAAGCTGAAATAGATGTTTATTCAAAACTAATTGATAAAATAGATATATCCAATATTTCTTTAAAAAATTATAATGAAAATTGTAAAAGTAATCTCGAAATTATTATAGAAAAAGAAAATAGTTATTCTTTATCTAAAAAATCACTTGAATTGTCAAAAGAATCCGCTAAATTGGAATATGATAACGCAGTGGCAACAAAGGAAAGTTATAAAAATAGTTCAGAACTTCTTAAAGCCCAAGAACAGATAGTACAACAGAAAAAACTTCAATTAGAAAATGCTGAATTAAAAATCCAGAATCTGGATATAGAGCATAAACAAGAAATAAATAATATTTATTCTGAAAAAAAGAGTGAATTATCAAATTTAAATACAAAGCTTAAACAATATCAGAAATCAGAAAAATATACCCATATTACCGCACCAGCCGATGGTTATATAAGTAATTTAGCTGTAAATTCTATAGGGGATATAGTTAATTCATATCAAGAATTGATGTCGATTGTTCCAAATGATGTACCATTACAAATGGAATGTTATATACAAAATAAAGATATAGCAGATATAAATATTGGTGATACAGTTCAAATAAAACTTGATGCATATTCATATTCTGATTATGGAACTGTATCTGGAAAGATTATATATATAAGTCCAAATTCAGATGTTGTAGATAACATAGGTAATGTATATCGTGTTATAACTGACATAGAAAATGATAATAAGAATATAAAAATTATTTCTGGATTATCTGGTAATTTAGAAATTAAAACTGGGCAGAGAAGTATTATTTCATATTTTTTAGAGCCTATTTTGAATGGATTTAATGGAAGTTTAAAGGAAAAATAATATATCAATAATTAAAAAACAATTAAGAACATATACCTCGCTCTTAATATCAAGCTAAGTAAAATATTAAACTTTTAAATGCCGAAAAAACATTTTCACCTAAAAACATATAGCGGTATGTATAGAGATAAAGTCCGTAGCACTTTTGAGGTGTTACGGACAATTTTTTAAGCAATAGTAGAAAAAATTCAGTATTTCAATTATTCTCAGAAAATGAAAAGACCATTAATCGTGATGATTAATGGCTTTTGTTGGTTGCGGGAGCCGGATTTGAACCAACGACCTTCGGGTTATGAGCCCGACGAGCTACCAAACTGCTCCATCCCGCGATATACTATTTTTGAGAGCTTTATTATTATAACTCATTAACAATGAAATGTCAATAGTTTTTAAAAGATTTTTTAGAAAATATTAAATCTTGCTTTAGCGTACTTAATAACAGTATATGCGTAAAAACTAGAACTATTCTGAATAATTTTTAAAAAGTTGAACAGAATATAAGGGCAAAGACGCTTTTTTAGAATAATATATAAAAAAATTACTGCAAAATATAAAATTCTCGAAAAGTAGAAAATAAATTTAAGAAAATTTTGTTAAATTTTAAACAAACACTTGTATTTTTTCTCAAAATGCTATAAAATAAAAGCAGTAAAAACTTAGGAGGTATAATTACAATGTCAGTTAAAGTTGCTATTAATGGTTTCGGCCGTATCGGTCGTCTTGCTTTCCGCCAGATGTTTGGTGCAGAGGGTTATGAAGTTGTTGCTATCAACGACCTCACAAAGCCTTCTATGCTTGCAGATCTTCTCAAGTATGATACAGCACAAGGTGGCTACTGCGGTAAGATTGGTCAAAATCTCCACACAGTAGAGGCTGATGACGAGGCTAACACAATCACAGTTGACGGCAAGACTCTTACAATCTATGCTAAGGCTAACGCTGCTGAGCTCCCATGGGGCGAAATCGGTGTAGATGTTGTTCTCGAGTGCACAGGCTTCTATTGCTCTAAGGCAAAGTCACAGGCTCATATCGATGCTGGTGCTAAGAAGGTTGTTATCTCTGCTCCTGCAGGCAGTGACCTTAAGACAATCGTTTATAGCGTAAACGAGAATACTCTTACAGCTGATGATACAATCATTTCTGCTGCTTCTTGCACAACAAACTGCCTCGCTCCTATGGCTAAGGCTCTTAATGACTATGCTCCAATTCAGAGCGGTATTATGTCAACAATCCACGCTTATACAGGCGACCAGATGATTCTTGACGGTCCACATAGAAAGGGCGACCTCAGAAGAGCAAGAGCAGGTGCTGCTAATATCGTTCCTAACTCAACAGGTGCTGCTAAGGCTATCGGTCTTGTTATCCCTGAGCTCAACGGCAAGCTCATCGGTTCTGCACAGCGTGTTCCTGTACCAACAGGTTCTACAACTATCCTTACAGCTGTTGTTAAGGGCGCTGATGTTACAGTTGATGGCATCAATGCTGCTATGAAGGCTGCTACTTCTGAGTCTTTCGGCTACAACACAGACCCAATCGTATCTTCTGATGTTATCGGTATGAGATATGGTTCACTCTTCGATGCTACACAAACAATGGTATCTAAGATTGCTGATGACCTCTATGAGGTACAGGTTGTTTCTTGGTATGATAACGAGAACAGCTACACAAGCCAGATGGTAAGAACAATTAAGTATTTCGCAGAGCTTGCTTAATCTTAAAACTGTTTAAACTAAACTGATTTATAGGAAGCACTTCGTCACTATGGCGAGGTGCTTCTTTTTGTTTATAAAAAAGGGAGTGGCTGAAACCACTCCTTTATTTATTAATCTTTATTATCGAAAGGAATTTGTGCATTAGCAGAACGCACTTCATATTTTGAGATGTTTGGCATTAATAACAAAAACGAGCAACCCACATTAATTGAGTTGCTCGTTTTTTGGTGCGGGTAACCGGACTTGAACCGGTACGGAGTATTAGTCCGAGGGATTTTAAGTCCCTTGCGTCTGCCAATTTCGCCATACCCGCAAAAATATATGTAAGATTTAACTTTTAAATTATAACATAACTTTTTTCAATTTTCAAGCGTTGTAAGAAAAAAATTATTATTGTTATAAAATTTATTCGGTGGCGAGCCGCCACTGCCAAGACGCGGAATCGCTCGGCAAGCCTCGCTCGCAGTTGATTAGAGAAATATATTGCCACGGTCGAAGAAATTGCCAATGGGCGGACTTTATTCGCCCCTACGATAAAGCTTCTCTAAGATGCTCAAAGTTTAGGTCGAGCCTTTTTAAAGGCTCGTAGGTCAAGGGCAACGCCCTTGTCGCTCTCCGCAGAGAGCGAAATACCTTTGGGCGAAGCCCAACATTCTTTACTTCTAAAAGCGGTGGACTTTGTCCACCGCTTAATTTTCTTTTGTTAGCAACATTAGTACCTAAGGGCGGACTTTGTCCGCCCTTTTAAGGTAAGAGATGTTAAGGGCTTCGCCCTTAAAACCCACCAAAGGCTCTGCCTTTGGAAACTGTGAGCCTTTGAAAAGGCTCAAGCGAAACTTTTAACTATCTAAAATAAGTACATTAGCTGAGCGTAGGGGCGAACTGTGTTCGCCCGTTCGGTAGTTCATTGGAAATTTCTTCGACCGCAGCAATAATCTTCATTTATCAACACCGAGCGAGACTTGTCGAGCGATTCTGCGTCTTGAGAGCGGCGGCTCGCCGCCTTAGGTGAGCTTGTCAACAAAAAAACGGCGACTGCTATTGCAATCACCGTTTATGATAGGTTGAATATTTAGATTTATAGAACCTTAGATAAGAAATCTTTAAGTCTTTGGTTCTGCGGATTTCCGAATAGTTCCTTAGGATTGTTTTCTTCTTGAATTATTCCATCATTGATGAACATAACTCTATTTGCAACCTCTCTTGCAAAACCCATTTCGTGAGTAACTATAACCATTGTCATACCTGATTCTGCAAGGTCTTTCATAAGAGCAAGAACTTCTCCGACCATTTCAGGGTCGAGTGCTGATGTAGGCTCATCAAAGAGCATTACATCAGGATTCATTGCTAAAGCTCTTATAATAGCGATTCTCTGTTTCTGACCGCCAGAAAGCTGTGGTGAATATAAATCTGCCTTTTCAGAAAGACCGATTCTTGCGAGAAGCTCATCAGCTTTTGCTGAAGCCTCGTCCTTTGTCATCTTGCCAAGCTTGACAGGTGCAAGCATAATATTTTGCTTGATTGTCATATTAGGGAAAAGGTTGAACTGCTGGAATACCATACCAATTTTTTCACGCATTTTATTTATATCTACGGACTTATCGGTTATATCTGTGCCCTCAAATTTTATGACACCGCTTGTAGGTGTTTCAAGTAGATTAAGAGAGCGGAGAAAAGTAGATTTTCCACAGCCGGAGGGTCCTATAATAGCGATAACATCGCCCCTTGAGATAGTGGTGTTTATGCCTTTGAGAACATCGTGTTCACCGAAGCTTTTGCAAAGGTCCTTTACTTCTATAAGAACTTGATTTGTGCTTTTATCTTGCATTGTCATTTTTAAGCTTCCTTTCGAGTTTATTTACACCTACGGTTAAGATCATTACTATTACGAGGTAGATAAGTGCAACAGCGATAAGTGGTATGAATGCCTCGAAGGTCTGACTTCTGATAATATCGCCAGCCTTTGTGAGGTCTGTAAGTCCGATATAACCACTGATAGCTGTTTCCTTGAGAAGGCTGATACACTCATTGCAGAGTGCAGGAAGAATATTTTTGAAAGCCTGTGGAAGAATAATTGAAAGCATAGTCTGCTTATATGTAAGACCAAGACTGCGACCTGCCTCAAATTGTCCCTTATCTACTGAGTTTATGCCTGAACGGATAACCTCGGCAACATAAGCGGCTGAATTAAGACCGAAAGCGACAACAGCAACGAGAATCTTATCAATATTGACCGACGCAAAGATTACATAATAGATTATAAGGAGCTGAATCATTGCAGGAGTACCTCTTATAATGGTGAGGTATAGCTTACAGATGAAATTCAAAATTTTAAGCTTGTGGTTTTGGTCATGTATGGTTCTTACGATTGCGATAAGTGCACCAAGCACAATACCGATTATAATTGCAAAGAGTGTAATAAGAAGTGTGTTGCCAAGACCTGTGACGATATAGCTCCAACGGCTGCTATCGACAAAATTCTGTTGAAGTTTCTCGAAGAATGATATGCCGGCTGCACCTGATTCTGTATTTCTTACAACAATAACCTGTCTTGTTTCAGCATAGAAATTTGAGAAATCGACATTCTTTTTTCTATCCTCAGTAACAGACATACCAGCGGCACCAACATCTGCCTTACCAGATTGCACGGAGGTTATAATGGAATCAAATTCTATATCCTCAATTTTTAGTTCCATTCCAAGCTTATCGCATATAGCTCTCATCATATCCATATCAATACCGACGATTTTTCCGTCCTCATAGTATTCATATGGCTTGAACTGAGCATTTGTTGCAACAACTAAAGTACCGTTTTTGCGGTCAACATTTTTTTCATTATAAGGCTTAGTACCGATTTCTTTTGCAGAGCCAATATAATTTGTAACTATATCTGATAAAGTTCCGTCTGCCTGTAATTCATCTATGGCGTTATTGAGCTTATCGAGAAGCTCCTTGTTGCCTTTTTTTATGCAAAGAGCATATTGTTCCTTTGCAAATTCCTCATCGAGAATCTTAATATCAGAATTTTTCTCTGTAAAGGATTTTGCTGTCTGTTCATCAATTACAACACAATCGATTTTTTGCTGTTTAAGTGATTGAATAGCATCAGCGGCTTTATTATAGCGTTCAATCGTAGTGCCTTTTTCGTCACCCTCATATTCGGTGACATAGTCATCACCAGTTGTACCAAGCTGAACACCAACTTTTTTTCCTGGAATGTCCTTAGCACTTGTAATAGTGTTATCGTTTTGACTTGTGGTATCTGCCGCATTTGCTGTGCTGAGCATAAAACAGCTCAAAAGTGCTGTGACGGCAAGTAAAATGCAGATAAACCGCCAAGCCGTCTGATTTTTGTTTCTACTTTTTAACATAATAACTTCCTCCTTCAATATATAAAAAAACTATATCACATATTTTTGCTTTTTACAATGAATAAGCCGAAAATTAAGCAAAATAACTTCCTTAAGACAGTAAAAAGGCTCGTAGGACAAGGGCAACGCCCTTGTCGCTCTCCGCAGAGGGCGAAATACCTTTGGGCGAAGCCTAACATAAAATTCTCTTGTTAGCAACATTAGTTCCTAAGGGCGGACAAAGTCCGCCCTTTAAAGGCAAGAAATGTTAAGGGCGTTGCCCTTAAAACCCACCAAAGGCTCTGCCTTTGGAAACCGCAAGCTTTTGAAAAAGCTTGAGCAAAACTTTTAAGTGTTTTAGAAAAGTGAATTAGTTAATCGGTAGTTTCTTCGACCGTGTTAACTATCTTCTTTAACTTCACTACGAGCGAGGCAAAGCCGAGCGATTCCGCGTCTTGTCCTGTGCGGTCACGCACCGCGTCTTGGGAGCGGCGGCTCGCCGCCTCGAGCGAAACTTTTAATTGTCTAAGATTAGTGCGTTAGCTAAGCGGTAGTTTCTTTTTTTGTGTTTTGATAACGCCGTCTCGCCGTATTAAACTTACGAATATTAAGGAATTTCTTGCCTTAAAGGTAATATTGTTTTATAATAGCAATAGAATTAACGAATTATTGCTGAAAGGATAGATTATTTATGGAAAGAAAGGCTTCTGATTTTTTTGAATCTCTTAATGGCAAAACAGTTGCTCTCTGTGGTATCGGTGGAAGTAATTTGCCTCTTATAAAGATGTTTGCAAAATACGGTGCAAAGGTTCTCGCTTGTGATAAGAGAGAAAGAACTGCTCTCGGTGAAAATGCCGATAAAGCCGAAGAATATGGTGCAGAACTTCATCTTGGTGAAAATTATTTAAAAAATCTTGGAGCGGATATTATATTCAGAACCCCAGGTATGAAATATTATATGGACGAACTTGTAGAGGCAAGAAACAATGGTGTTGCTGTTACAAGCGAAATGGAAGTATTCTTTGATATATGCCCTTGCAAAATAATTGCAGTTACAGGAAGTGACGGTAAAACAACTACAACTACAATTATTTCCGAGCTTTTAAAGGCAAGTGGAAAGACTGTTCACCTCGGTGGAAACATCGGACACCCGCTCTTGCCTGATATAGAATCAATTTCTCCTGAGGATTATGCTGTTGTAGAGCTTTCAAGCTTTCAACTTATTTCTATGAGAAAAAGCCCTGATATAGCAGTTGTAACAAATCTCGCACCTAATCACCTTGATATTCACAAGGATATGCAGGAATATATTGACGCTAAGAAAAATATTGTTCTCCACCAGAACGCTTTTTCACGCACTGTTTTAAATCTTGATAACGAAATTTCAAATAGCTTTAGCGAATATGTTCGTGGCACGCTCTATAAATTCTCACGCAGAAATTCTGTAAGAAGTGGTGCTTATATGAAGTCTAACGGCGAAATAGTTATGAGCATAAATGGAGAAGAAACGCACATAATGAAATCTGAGGAGATTAAAATTCCTGGCTTGCATAATATAGAAAACTACCTTGCCGCAATAAGTGCAGTATGGGGCTTGGTTGATGTTGAAACTATCCGCAAGGTTGCTATGGAATTTGCGGGAGTTGAGCATCGTGCGGAATTAGTCAGAGAATTAGACGGCGTTCGTTGGTATAATGACGCTATCGGTACAAGTCCTACAAGAACCGTCAAGGGTACACTTTCACTTTATGACCGCAAGATTATCCTTATTGCCGGCGGATATGACAAGAAAATCCCATATGACGAGATGGGCGAGGTTGTGCCTAAGACAGTTAAGCTTTTAATTCTTATGGGAGCTACGGCAGATAAGATTGAGGAGGCTACAAGAAAAGCATCAACATATAGTGAGGGAAATCCTGAGATAATCAGAGTTAACAGCATGGAAGAAGCTGTTAAAATTGCAAGAGAGAGAGCCGAGAGCGGAGATATAGTTTCTATGTCACCCGCAAGTGCAAGCTTTGATATGTATAAGAACTTCGCCGAAAAGGGCTTACATTATAAAAGATTAGTAATGGAGCTTTAAGAAAGGTAAAAGAATATGAATAGGAAAAGAAAAAATATTATTGGCTTGAATGAAATATCTGAACTGAGAACATATACTTTGAATGGTTTTGAACAAAAGGTCTTGATAGAGGGCAGAAAAAAAACAAATCCAATAGTAATTTTTCTTCATGGCGGGCCGGGAAGTCCTATTCCATTTTGTGAAGGCTGCCGCGGAATGTTTCCCGAACTTACAGAGCGGTTTATAATGGTATATTGGGATCAGCTCGGCTGCGGAATAAACAACCGTATAATAGATGATACTTTTTCTATAGATTCATTCGTAAACATGACGATAGACCTTGTCAAACAGATAAAAGACGAGTTTAAACAAAATGAAATAAATTTATTTGGAGTTTCATGGGGAAGCATTCTTGCGGCAAGAACTGCTAAGGAAATACCTGAAATGATACATAATGTAATTGTATATGGACAGGTGTTAAAGCAACTGATATTTAATGATGAAATTTTCAAAGCATTATTTAATTCTAATATGCCTAAGAAAAACAAAGACAAACTTTCAGCTATGAATCAAGCCTCAGAACATACATCGGAAGATGGCAAGACAATTATGAAATGGGTCAATAAGTATACAGATGGTTATCAATCAAAAAGCGGTGGAAAAACTCCGATGGGAAAAATAATAGGCGGCTTGCTGACTAGTCCTGATTATTCGTTTAAGGATTTTAAAGCGATGGTAATAAACGGTTATATAAAAAATATATCATTGATGAAAGAACTGATTAAGATTGACCTTTCGGAAACACTGCAAAAAATAACTATTCCGTACTATATTTTACAGGGATATACAGACCTTGTTACTCCTACTAAAATAATTTCTGAATTTATTAAGAAATCTGAAAATAATAATTTACATTATATACCTGTAAATAACAGTAGTCATATTCCAAGTGCAGAGGGAATGAATATTATTATTGATAATATTTTTGAGCTTTTTTAAAATAAATTTTATCGGGCATTTTTATATGGCATTGATAGGAGGATTATATGGAAAACATAAAAGAAGTACTCACTAAGCTTTTGCTTGCTGACGGCGTTTCTGGCGATGAAGATTTCGCTTGTTCTATCGCCGCAACAATTTTAAGAGAATTTGGTGAGGTGACATATAGAGAAAACGGAAGTGTTATTCTCACAATGGGCGATAAATCAAGCGATAAGCATATTATGCTTGATGCACATATAGACAGAATAGGTCTTATCGTCACATATATTGACGACAGAGGCTTTATTAAAGCAACACCTTGCGGTGGTATGGATATGAGAACGCTTCCATCAAGTGCAGTAACTGTTCTTGGCAAGGAGAATATTACAGGTGTAGTATGTACATTCCCTCCGCATTTAATCAAGAATGACAGCGGAGATGCCATTACTAAGGATAAAATCTGGATTGATACTGGACTTCCTGCTGAAAAGGTAAAGAATCTTGTTGAGCTTGGTGATAGAATTATTGTCAGAAGTGAGCCTAAGGAATTGCTTAATAACAGAATTGCCTCGGCGGCTTTGGATAATCGTGCAGGCTGTACGGCTCTTGTTGAAACAGCAAGACTTCTTAAGGATAAAAAACTGCCTTGCAAGCTTTCAATCGTTCTAAGCTCACAGGAAGAAACAAGCGAGCTTGGTGCGAGAACAGCCGCATTTGCACTTGACCCGACAGAAGCGATTGTAGTTGATGTTGGCTTTGCAAAGCAGTCTGGAGTTCCTGAAGAATCAAGCGGAAAATTCGGTTGTGGTGGAATTATTAGTATAGCACCTGTACTTTCAAGAAAGGTTACAAATAAGCTGATTGAGATTTCAAAGAGCTTTGGTTTAGAGTGTGAATATGAGGTTGACGGCAGAACGACAGGCACAAATGCAGATGTAATCGCAGGAAGCAGAGGAGGAGTTCCTTGTGGAGTTCTTTCTATTCCTGAAAGATATATGCACACACAGGTTGAGGTTGTTTCACTTGAGGATATAGAAAGTGTTGCAAAGATTCTTGCAAAGTATATTGAGGACGGAGGTGCATTTTAATGAACATTGAGCTTTTAGAAAGATTATGCACAGCTTGCGGAGTTTCTGGAGATGAGGACGATATAAGAGATATTATCCTTGAAGAAATTAAGCCATATGCAGACGAACTAAAGGTTGATTCTCTCGGAAATATTCTTGCTTTCAAAAAGGGCAAGCAGAGAGCAAAATCTAAACTTCTTATCTCGGCACATATGGATGAGGTAGGCTTTATTGTTACTAATATTGAAAGCAACGGTACACTGAAATTTGCCGAGGTGGGCGGAATTGATAAAAAAGCCGCTTGCGGAAAGGCGGTTCTTATCGGCAAAAATAAATTGCCTGGTGTCATTGGTGCAGTTCCTGTTCATGTGCTTAAAGCTGATGAAAGAGCAAAAAATCCGTCAATAGACTCACTTTATATAGATATTGGTGCAGATACCAAGGAACAAGCCGAGAAGTGTGTTTCTCTTGGTGACTGCGTTTATTTTGATTCGGTTTTTGAGGCTGATGAACGCATAATCGGAAAGGCGATTGATGACAGAGCAGGCTGTATGGCTCTTATAGAATTGCTACAAAGCGAACTTGAGTATGACACATACTTTAGCTTTGTAGTACAAGAGGAAATAGGTCTGCGTGGGGCAAAGGGTGCGGCATTTACGCTTAATCCTGATACTGCGATTGTAGTTGAGGCTACAACAGCATCGGATATTCCTGATGTTTCGGGTGCTGATAAGGTATGCTCGGTCGGTTCGGGTGCGGTTGTTTCGTTTATGGACGGTGCAACTATGTATGACCGAACACTTTACAAGCTTATAATGGATAATGCAAAGCAAGCTGAAATCCCTGTTCAGACTAAAACGAAAATTGCAGGCGGAAACGATGCTGGTGCAATCCATCAATCAAGAGGCGGAGTGCGTACAGCGGCAATTTCAGTTCCTTGCAGATATTTGCACAGCTCAACCTCTCTTATAAGTCGAGATGACTTACAAGCCGTTTGTGATACTCTAAGACTTGCGGCAGAATTGGCGGCTGGAAATGATTTTACTTGTTGATGAAAGCAATCGTTCCATAGCTGAAAAATATCTTGCTAAGCCGAATCCCTTTGCTTGCCGAATACTTTCACAGCTTTTAGCCTATGGAACAGGTGAACGCTTTTTAGAACATTGGGTTCAGCTTGAGGATAATAAGCCGAGAGCGGTAATCTCCCGAATGGACGGAAACATTACAATTTTCTGCGAAAATGTAAATGATGAGCTTTTAGAGTTTATCGAAGCAGTGGGATATAACACAGTTTTTGCGGATAAGGAGCTTTTTCCTCAATACTGGAGCGGAGAAGTCTTGATGAAGTTTGTCAGAAAGCCTGAAACTGAAATTTCTGATAATATAGATTTTAACCCTACTATAAGGGAAATTTATTCCGTTCTTGAAAGATGTCGGGGAGAGGGCTTTGAAATTCCCAATTTTGATAGCTTTTATCCCGATATGTCGCATAGGGTAAGGCATAACTTGTCAAGAGTTCTTGCGTATAGGCTTGAGGGACAGGCTATTGCCTGCTGTATGACCTCGGCTGAAACGGATAATTGTGCAATTATAAGTGGAGTTGCGTGCTTGCCCGAATGTAGGGGCAAGGGATACGCAAGCAAGCTTGTTGCGAAAATTTCAGAAACTTTGGGTGATAGAGATATTTTTGTTTTTTGCAGAGAGGAATTAGTTGGCTTTTATAATAGTTTGGGCTTTATGTCTGAATGAATTTGAACTTAGGATTTGAACATTTCCTACCAAGAGGTAGAACGCAGTTCGCCTCTAAATCTCTGAAAGCAATTTTAAATTTTTGAGGTATTATATGAATTATTTTGATTTTGATAAAAAGATAATTTCCGCATCTGAAAAGGCGGAAGAAATGGCTAATGAGGCATTTCAGAAAACTAACTACATAACAGAGCTTAATCAGCGAAAAATGCTGAAGGCTTTTCAGAATGCAAGAGTCAGCGAAAGCCATTTCACAGCAAGTACAGGCTATGGCTACGGCGACAGAGGTCGAGAGGCTCTTGATGAGGTATTCGCATTCGCACTTAATGCGGAGGACGCTCTTGTCAGATATAATTTCGTGAGCGGTACACATACAATTACTACCGCACTTTTCGGCGTTCTTCGTCCGAATGATACTATGCTTTCGGTTACTGGAATACCATACGATACACTTCAAGGCGTAATCGGAATTGCAAGTGATGGCAAAACTATTTCGGGCAATACAGGTACACTTATTGACTTCGGCATAAATTACGAACAGCTCGACCTTTTACCCGACGGAACAGTTGACTATGAGGGTATGAAACAGAGAATCACACCTGATATTAAAATGGTATATATTCAGCGTTCAAGGGGATATTCACTCCGCCCGTCACTCAGATGTGAGGAAATCGAGAAAATCGCAAAGCTTGCACACGAGCTTGCACCGAACTGCATAGTTATGCTCGATAACTGCTATGGCGAATTTGTACAGGAATACGAGCCAACTATTGGAAATGTTGACCTTATGGCTGGTTCACTTATAAAGAATCCAGGCGGAGGAATTGCTCCGACAGGCGGTTATATAGCAGGCAGACACGATTTAATAGAGCTTTGCTCATATCGTCTTACAACTCCTGGTACTGGCAAGGAAATCGGCTGTACTCTCGGACATAATCGAGAATTATTTATGGGAGCATTTAACGCTCCTCATGTAACAGGTGAGGCACTCAAAACAGCGATATTTGCATCAGCTTTTTTCGAGCTTTTCGGCTATGGTGTTACTCCAAGATATGATGAGCCTCGTGCGGATATTATCGAGTCAATTATGCTTGGCGGAGAAAAAGAGCTTGTCGCATTTTGTCAAGGCATACAGCAAGGAGCACCTGTTGATTCGTTTGTGGTTCCAGAGCCTTGGGATATGCCTGGCTATGACAGTCAGGTTATTATGGCGGCTGGTGCATTTACACTTGGTGCGTCAATAGAGCTTTCGGCTGACGCTCCACTTAGAGAGCCATATGCCGCTTGGATGCAAGGTGCGTTGAATTATCACAGCGGTAAGCTTGGCGTACTTCTTGCCGCACAGAAAATGCTTGAAAAAGGCGTTCTTAAACAGTGAAAGCCCTGAAAAACAGGCTGAATTTTGTCAGTCTGTCACTTATCATCGGAACTGTTATTTCAGTTTCAGGTTTAGTGTCGCTTATTTCGAAGGAAATGTATATTGCAAGGCTTGCGTTATTGTCCTTTGCAAAAAATTTATTGCCGTTTATTGTGCTTGCGTATTTTTTCAAACAGCCGTTGAAGCTTAAAAAGCATACTAAGCAAAAAACATCTTTGTCGGCTTTGGTTTTATTTACAGTATTTGCTTTTACACTGTGCTTTTCGTGCAATATCGTGCCGAATTTAATTTCATATGCGACTGGAATTGACATAGGTTCAAGCTATGTATTCAATCTACTGGATTATATTGCAATGGCACTTATCCCCGCAATAATCGAGGAAACGGCTTTTCGTGGGTTTATTTTAGGCGGATTTTGCGAATATGGGGCAAAATTTGCGGTGATTATTTCGGCTATGATTTTTGCGATGTCACATACAAGTTTGACGGCGGTTATATATTCGTTCCTTTGCGGAATAATTTTAGGCTGTTTATATCTTAGAACTGATTCACTTGTTGCGTGTATGATAGTGCATTTTTTGTGCAATGCTCTTACCATAACTTGTGGATTTTTTCAAGGCTTATATAATATAGCAATCGTGATTTGTATTTTGTTTTCGGTGATAATTTTTGCAGCCATAAAGCTGAAACGAAAGCCAATGTTTCCGCAAGAACAGCAAAAATCGGATATATTATCATTTAAAACGGCTCTTACAAACCCGATGATAATAATTTTATTCGCAATAGAAATTATAAATATAATTATGATGTATTTTTAAGCAAGGAGATGACGGCAGGTGAGCATTGATGAAGAATTTATGCTTGAGGCCTTAACAGAGGCACAGAAATCCTATGAAATAGGGGAAGTACCTGTTGGTGCAGTTGTCGTCAAAGATGGCGAGATTGTTGGGCGAGGTCATAATCTTCGTGAAACCGATAAAAATGCCTTGCGTCACGCAGAACTTATTGCGATAGATGAGGCTTGTACGAAATTAGGCGGTTGGAGGCTTTGGCAGTGTGATTTATATGTCACGCTTGAGCCTTGCCCTATGTGTACGGGTGCAATTATAAATTCGAGGATTAAGCGTGTTGTATTCGGAGCATTCGACAAAAAAGCTGGTTCTTGTGCATCAGTTGTAAATCTCTTTGAATTGCCTTATAATCACAAGCCAGAGCTTATTTCTGGAGTTATGGAAAATGAATGTGCGGAGCTTTTGAGCAGATTTTTTAAAGAATTAAGAGAACACAAAAGCAAGAAGAAAACCTTTTGATTTTTAGAGGTGACAATATATGACGAAAGAATACGCATTAAAGCAATTAAAAGGGCTTCCGCTTGATATGCGAGATGCCGCAAAAAAGGATATAGACCTCAGAGCGTATAAGACAATTGAAATCGTTCCAAGCTTTGAAATATGGGGAAATTGCTTTCAGATGAGCGTGTATTATAAATTTAAACTTCCTAACGGCAAGGAGCTTTATGGCAGAGCGGCAAATTTGTCTGTATTTGGCGAAATGCACGATATTGCTGCAAGAGGAGAACCTTTCACAGTAACTTACCTCGAAAATTCGGGAGTAATATTAGAGATAGAGGAAACCAACCCTTAATAAGACAAATAAAGGCTTTAATCGAGCCTTTGGCGGGTTTTAAGGGGCGAAGTCTTTAACCTGTCTTGCACCTTAAAAATTCTTTTGTTAGCAACATTAGTCAACAAGGGCGAATCTTCTCCGCCCTTTGGGGGTAAAGAGATGTTAAGGGCGTTGCCCTTAAAACCTATGAGGGACTCCGTCCCTCAACCCTGCAAGCTTTTGAAAAAGCTTGAGCAAAACTTTTAATTGTCTAAGATAAGTGCGTTAGCTAAGCGGTAGTTCATCGGTAGTTTCTTCGACCGCGACAACAGATTTCCCTAATTAACTGCGAGCGAGACTTGTCGAGCGATTACGCGTCTTCGCCGTGGGTCGGCACCCACCAATACTTGATTATATTGAATAATTTGGTATAATAAAAAATAGATTAAATTTTATATAGCGGAGGACGGAAAATTATGTCTGATACAGTAAGAACACGATATGCACCAAGCCCAACAGGCTTTATGCACGTAGGAAACCTTAGAACGGCCCTTTATGAATACCTTGTTTCAAAATCTCAGGGTGGTAAGTTTATTCTTAGAATTGAGGATACAGACCAAGAACGCAAGGTTGAGGGAGCAGTTGACCTGATTTACAGAACACTCGAAAGAGCCGGACTTAAACACGATGAAGGCCCTGATGTAGGCGGAGATTTCGGACCATATGTTCAGAGTGAAAGACTTGGAATGTATCTTCCTTATGCTGAACAGCTTGTAAAAGAGGGGAAGGCTTATTATTGCTTCTGCTCTAAGGAAAGACTTCAATCACTCAAGGATAACGATAAATTCGGCACTGGTTATGACAGACATTGCCGTGATTTGCCAAAGGAAGAGGTTGAAAGACTTCTTGCAAGTGGTGCAGAGTATGTTATTCGTCAGAAAATGCCACTTGAGGGCAGCACTACCTTTGAGGACGCTGTTTTCGGAACTATTACAGTTGAAAATTCTGAGCTTCAAGACCAGATTCTTATAAAAGCAGATGGTTTCCCGACATACAACTTCGCTAATGTTATTGATGACCATACTATGAATATTACTCATGTTGTAAGAGGTTGTGAGTATCTGTCTTCTACACCAAAATATAATCTTCTCTATGAGGATTTTGGCTGGGAAATTCCTACTTATATTCATCTTCCACTCATTATGGGCAAAAACGAGGACGGCTCTGTATCAAAGCTTTCTAAGCGTCACGGTGCAACAAGCTTTGAGGATTTGACAAATGAAGGATATTTGCCAGAGGCAATCATTAACTATATTGCACTTCTCGGCTGGTGTCCTGAAGATAATACAGAAGTATTCACTCTTGATGAGCTTACAAAGGTTTTCAAGATAAGCGGTATAAGCAAATCTCCTGCTGTATTTGATTATGATAAGTTGGAATGGTTCAACGGCGAATATATCAAGGCTATGACAGTAGAGCAGTTCGCAGAAGTAGCAAAGCCATATTTCGAGCAGGTTATCAAAAAACCGCTTGATTTCGTAAAAATCGCTTCTATACTTCAAAAGCGTACAACAAAGCTTACAGATATTCCAGAAAAAGTAGCCTTCTTTGAGGAACAGCCTAAATATGACAAGGAGCTTTTTGTCAACAAAAAGAGCAAGACTAATCTCGAAAATTCACCTGTAATCTTAAAAGCAGCTATTGAGGAGCTTGAGGCTCTTAGCGAATGGAATTTTGATTCAATTCACGATTGCCTTATAGCTTTTGCTGAAAAGCAGGGTATTAAGAACGGTACAGCAATGTGGCCTGTAAGAATTGCCGCTTCCGGAATGACTGTTACACCAGGTGGAGCAGTTGAAATTCTTGATATTCTTGGCAGAGAGGAATCTCTAAAAAGACTTAATGCAGGTCTTGCAAAGTTATAATAAAGCGGCGAGCCGCCGCTCCCAAGACGCGTAATCGCTCGACAAGTCTCGCTCGACACTTGTAAAAGAAGTTTGTTGACGCGGTCGGAGAATTTCCCAATGAACTACCGTTTGTAAAATAAATTAATATAATTCGAGAAGTAGGGGCGAACTGTGTTCGCCCGAATATATCAACTATCAATGTGAACAATTAATTCGTATAGAATAATTAAAAGTCTTGACTTTAGAGAAAAATAAATTTGAGTTTGGAGTATAAAAAGGAGTACAGAATTATGGCAGATGAAATTTTAGAAAATGAAGTCGCTGGTAACTTTATCCACGATTTTATTAAGGAAGATATAGCTGAGGGCGGCAGATTTGAAGGTAAGGAAGTTCACACAAGATTTCCGCCTGAACCTAACGGATATTTGCATATAGGCCACGCAAAGGCTATTTGCATAGACTTCGGAACAGCAGAACGCTTTGGCGGAAAATGTAACCTTAGAATGGACGATACAAACCCAACCAAAGAAGATGTTGAATATGTTGATGCAATAAAAGAGGATATTGCATGGCTTGGCTTTAGCTGGGGCGATAGATTCTACTTTGCATCACAGTATTTCGATAAGATGTATGAATTTGCTATTGAGCTTATTAAAAAGGGCTTGGCTTATGTCTGCGAGCTTTCACCAGAGGAAATGCGTGAAAATCGTGGCGATTTATCCCACCCTGCAAAAAGCCCTTATCGTGACAGACCTATTGAAGAAAGCCTTGACCTCTTTGAGCGTATGAAAAACGGAGAATTTCCTGACGGAAAAATGACTCTTCGTGCAAAAATCGACCTCACATCAGGTAACTTCAATATGCGTGACCCTGTTCTTTATCGTATAAATAGAATTAAGCACCACCGCACAGGCGATAAATGGTGCATTTATCCTATGTATGATTTTGCACACCCTATTGAGGACGCACTTGAGGGTATTACTCATTCTCTTTGCTCACTTGAATTTGAGGACCACCGCCCACTCTATGACTGGGTTATAAATAATATTTCTGTACCTGCAAAGCCAAGACAGATTGAGTTTGCAAGACTTGGTATCAACAATACTGTTATGAGTAAGAGAAAGCTCCGTAAGCTTGTTGAGGAAAATTATGTAAATGGTTGGGACGACCCAAGAATGCCTACTCTCTGCGGTTTGAGAAGAAGAGGCTATACACCTGCATCTATCCGTAATTTCTGCGAAAGAATCGGTGTTGCAAAGGCTACAAGCACAGTTGAATATAGCTTTCTTGAGCATTGCCTGCGTGAGGACTTGAACGAAACTGCACAGCGTACAATGGCAGTTCTTCGCCCTGTAAAGCTTATTATTACAAACTATCCAGAGGATAAGACAGAAATCTTTGAGGTTGAAAATAACCCAAATCGTCCAGAAGACGGCACAAGAACAGTAACATTTTCTCGTGAACTCTTTATAGAGCAAGATGATTTTATGGAAGAACCTGTAAAGGGCTATTTCAGAATGTTCCCAGGAAATGAAGTTCGCCTTAAAACAACCTATATTGTAAAATGTACAGGCTGTAAGAAAGACGAAAACGGCAATGTTATAGAGGTTTATGCAGAATACGACCCTGAAACAAGAGGAGGAAACGCTCCTGACGGCAGAAAAATCAAGGGTACTATTCATTGGGTTGACGCAAAGACTGCCGCTACGGCAGAAGTTCGTCTTTATGATAATCTCTTTACTGTTCCTGACCCAGATGTCGGCGATAAGAATTTCCTTGATTATCTCAATCCAAATTCTCTTGAAATTCTCACAAACTGTAAG
Organism: Pseudoruminococcus massiliensis; assembly: GCF_900291955.1. Classification (GTDB taxonomy): domain Bacteria; phylum Bacillota; class Clostridia; order Oscillospirales; family Acutalibacteraceae; genus Pseudoruminococcus; species Pseudoruminococcus massiliensis. Next base: position 27,479 of record NZ_OLMR01000004.1, read on the forward strand.
GTTGAGCCAGCTATGGCAAGTGCAGAAGCACCGAAATCATATCAGTTTATGCGACTTGGCTATTTCTGCGTTGATAAAGACAGTACACCAGAAAAGCCAGTATTTAACCGCTCAGTATCTTTAAAGGATAGCTTTAAGAAAAAGTAATATTTTATGATATAAAAATACCGCCTATGCTTTGAGCAAGGCGGTATTTTTATTGACAAGATAATACATATCATAATATAATGTGAGTTCGATGAATATTCTTAGTTAATAATAAGTTATAAAAGTAGGGGCGAACTGCGTTCGCCCGTTGGGCAAAGAATGTTAAGGGCTTTGCCCTTAAAACCCACCAAAGGCTCTGCCGTAGGTGACTACCTTTGGAAACCGCAAGCCTTTGAAAAGGCTTGAGCGAAACTTTTAATTTTTGTCAAACTCATATTAATATAATTATAAATAGAGCGTATCACAACGATAGGCGGTCAATCCTGCTCCCAGAAATGGGGGTGTTACATATGGAAAGTTATGTTACTTGGTCTGATTTAATTCAGCTTGGTATATTGATAATTGGTATTATCCAACTTTTTCATAAAAACAAAAGGAAATAACCGCCCCACTTCCCAATAAGGCGGTTATTTCATAACTAAACATCTTTGGGAGCGACCGTTTTGTGATACGCTCTATCCTTATTTATATTATATAACATAAAAAAATATATGTCAATCTATAAAAACTTGATTTTTCAAAAACAAAACCGCACGAAAGCTAAATACCTCGTGCGGTTTTTGTATGGGAGGAATATAAATATATTCTTACACTCTATAAATTATTTTTGATTGACTGCTGGGTCATAGCGGAGAAATTCTATTGTATGATGACCTCTGCCTTGAGTTGCCTGTCGGATAAAGGTTGAGAAGTCGCTTGTTTCTGCCATAGGAATTTCTGCTTCGATTGTCTGATAGCCGTTTCCAGCAGGATTCATACCGTAAACACGACCTCGGCGTTTATTTATTTCGCCCATAACATCGCCCATTGCGGAATCAGGCACAGTAGCCTTTAATGTGCCGATTGGTTCAAGGAGAATTGGGTCTGCACTTTCCATAGCCGTCTTGAATGCAATAGCCGCAGCCATTTTAAAGGACATTTCGGAGGAATCAACAGGGTGATAAGAGCCGTCGTAAAGAGTAGCCTTAACACCAACAACAGGATAGCCAGCAATAGGACCTTTCTGCATACACTCACGCAAGCCTTTTTCAACAGCAGGGAAGAAGCCCTTAGGTACAGCACCGCCGACAACTCGTTCATCAAACTCAAAATCGCCGTCAAATGGCTCAAATTCTATCCAGACATCTCCAAATTGTCCGTGACCGCCAGTTTGTTTCTTGTGCTTGCCTTGTGCCTTAACCTTTTTGCGGATAGTTTCACGATAAGCTACCTTAGGTGTGCTGAGTGTTACCTCAACACCAAATTTACTCTTTAGCTTGGATACGATAACATCAATATGCTGTTCGCCGAGAGCAGTAAGAATCATTTCGTGAGTTTCGTTATTTGTTTTAAAGCGAATTGTTGGGTCTTCCTCAGAAAGTCTTAATAAGCCTTGAGCGACCTTTTCCTCATCACCCTTATTCTTGGGATAAACTGCCTTAGAATAGGAAGGTTGAGGATATTCAATGCCCTCAAGGATAACCTTTCTCGCAGGAGCGCAAAGAGTATCGCCTGTATTGGTAGATTGTAATTTTGCCGCCGCACCTATATCGCCAGCGGTAATATATGGAGTATCTATGAGCTTTTTGCCACAGATAGTCATAACCTTGGTTAAACGCTCAATCGTACCTGTACGCATATTCATAATCGGAGTTTCAGGGGAGATTTTGCCTGAAATAACCTTAAAGTAAGACAGCTTGCCGACAAATGGGTCTGCAACAGTTTTGAAAACGATTGCAGCGGGCAGAGCATTTTCATTTACAGAAAGCTCAACAGGATTGCCCTCGGTATCAAGTGCAAGCTCTTCTGATTTATCCTCAGCAGATGGAGCAAGCCAGATAAGACCGTTCAAGAGCTGTTCAATACCGTATGTAAGAAGTGCGTCACCGCAGAATACAGGACTGATTTTTCCCTCTTTAACGCCCTTACTTACGCCGACAATGATTTCTTCAGGGGTGAAGTCCTCGCCTGAAAAATATTTCTCGAACATTTCGTCACTTGTTTCAGCGACAGCCTCACAAATAGCGGTTCTAAGACCTTCAAGACGATTTCCCATATCAGGAAGTGGAACAGTTGTGATTTTTCCATTCTCATATTTATATGCTTTATACTCAAGAAGATTGACATAGCAATCTGCCTGACCGTCAACTATATAAGGAACGACAACAGGGCAGACGGACGGACCGAATGAGGCTTTAAGATTTTCAAATACACGATAGAATCTTGCACTCTCATCGCAAAGACCGTTTACAAAGAAAATCTTTGTCAAACCACGCTTATCAGCGGCGGCAACAGCCTTTTCAGTGCCGACACAAACACCGCTTTTGCCAGAAACAGTAATAAGAACTGAATCAGCGGCACGAACGCCCTCATAAAGACCTCCCTCAAAGTCGAATAATCCTGGGGTATCTATAAGATTTATTTTATGATTTTTCCACTCTACTGGAGCAGTAGCCGCTACAACAGAGCTTTTTCTCTTAATTTCTTCAGGGTCGCAGTCAAGTATGGTATTACCCTCAGATACCTTGCCGAGGCGTTCCGAACCACCACAGGTATAGATAATAGCTTCAGCGAGAGAGGTTTTACCAGAACCGCTATGACCAGCAATAGCGATGTTAAGGATATTTTTTGCATTATATTGTTTCATACGAGTTTAATTCTCCTTTCGTAAGTGGGCAAAAATCTAAGAGATTTCACAAAGATTGTTGCATAATAATTTATAACATATTATAAATTATTTATGCAAAAAATACAAGAGGAAAATTGAAATTTTTTGTAGGATAGTAATTAAATATTGTAAAGCGAAAGAAAGAGCTTTAAGATTATATTTTTACATTATAATAATGCTCTAATATGCCTTTATATCCGATGCCCTCTTTAGCCATCTCATTTGCTCCATATTGGCTCATTCCCACATTATGCCCATAGCCTTTGACTTCAAACTGAAATTTCTTGTTGTACTTAACACTAAAGCAAGCACTCCTTAATCCCAAAATTTCCCTCACTTTGCTACCGCTAAATTCAACACCTCCGATTTTAATGCACTTAACACTTCCTGAAGCGGTTAATTTAATATCGCTAATCCATTTATCAGCACTTTCTGAAAAATTGACAGTATCTGAATTTTCCTCAAAAGCTTTTTTGAAATCCTCCGCAGAAATAGCTTTTTCGGATTTATAATTTGGAGCAAAGGCATCATAGGGGCTTGAAACCGCCGTGAGATAAGGTAAATTCTTGCCGAAAATATCCTTAAAGCTGTCAGTTTTTCCGCTGGAAATCGCAAAATATGTGCAGGTGATAAGCTCGCCTTTATAGGTTAAAACCTCATCCTTTACAGCTTCAACAATGCTTTTATATTTTGAATAAATTTCATCATAGCTTTCTCCGCAATCCTCTTTCATTCGGTCTGGCGTGAGATAAATTTGTTTTTTTGATAAATCCGCCGAAAAATCCGCACCGTTCAATTCTTGGTGAGGATTGGCTCTCTCATCAGCTCTTTTTTTAGCATAACAAGTGTATGTAGCAATGCATTGAGCTTTTAAAGCCTCAGGTTCATAGCTTGGAGGCATTTCTGCGGCGACTGCCCCGATTAAAAATTCCTCGTCTGTAAGGGTGAGAACTTCATTTGTAGAGGTGTCGAGAATTTTAAACCTTCCGTCGGCGGATATTTTATCGCTATTGCTTACTTCAATAAGGCTTTCTTGCGAGCTTTCGGAAGCCTTGGTTTCTGATGATGCAGCCTTGCTTTCGGTTTTAGAAGGGGCTTTTTCTGTTTTACTTTCAGACTTGGAGCTTTCAACCTTTGATAAAACACCAGATGTATCAGTGTTTACAGGTTCTTCTAATCCGTATGAAGCACCAATCGCAAAAAGTGGCAAGCTTGCCATTAAAACAAAAATAGCTGTGCAGATTAAAAATTCACGCTTAATTTTCATAATTTCCTCCCTTTTGACATATAAATGAAAGAATTTACTATAATAGTTTCAATAACAACAGGGTATATTCCGAATAAATCGTTTATAAAGATTTTATTTTGAATTTTAATTAACGATTTCTTGCAAAAAACTGACAATAAATTATAAATTCCGCTATGGCTAATTATGTAAAGTAATGAATATTTTTTCGTATGCTCTTACTTTCTTGACAGCATAAAGTAATTAGAATAAAATATAATTTATGGCATATTGCCGACAAAGTATCGACAGTACTTTTTAAGAATATAAATCGGAGGCGTTGTCTTATGACACTTGCAAGCACTGACTTCACTAATAGATTATCACAATTATGCGAAGAATATCGTCAGAATAACGGGTTTACTCATGAAGATTATACTACCTATAATGTTAAGAGAGGTCTTAGAAATCCCGATGGCACAGGCGTTATGGCAGGTCTTACGAGAATTTGTAATGTTCATGGCTTTCTTGTCGATGATGGTGTTAAGATTCCTGATGAGGGAAAGCTCACATATCGTGGGATAGATGTTAATGATATTATAGATGCCTGCATATCAGAAAACAGATTTGGCTATGAGGAAACAGCTTGGCTTTTAATGTTTGGTAAATTGCCAACAAGGGAACAGCTTGAAATGCTCAAATACTTCCTTGCGGAGGCAAGAGATTTGCCAGAAAATTTTGCTGAGGATATGATTCTTAAAGCACCATCAAGGGATATTATGAATAAGCTTGCCCGCTCTGTGCTTGCTATGTATTCATTTGATGATAACCCAGATGATAACTCCCTTGAAAATATAGTTCGTCAATCTATTTCTCTCATAGCTTGTCTGCCTACAATTATGACCTATGCTTATCAGGTTAAACGCAGACATTTTGAGAATAAGAGTATGTATTTCCACCCGATTGATAAGAGCCTTTCTACAAGCGAGTCTATTCTTCACGCCTTGCGCCCTGATTGTCATTTTACAGACTCTGAGGCAAAGCTCCTTGACCTATGTATGATACTTCACGCAGAGCATGGCGGTGGCAATAACTCTACCTTTACAACAAGAGTTCTTTCATCTTCAGGCACAGATACCTATTCTGCTATTTCAGCGGCTATCGGTTCGCTTAAAGGTCCTCGTCATGGTGGAGCTAACATCAAGGTTAAGCATATGATGGACGAACTTCTTGCTAACATCAAGGATTTGACAGACGAGGAAGAAATTGCAGATTATCTCGGAAAGATTATTACTAAGGACGCTGGTGACGGTTCGGGCCTTATCTATGGTTTTGGTCACGCAATTTATACACTTTCTGACCCAAGAGCAAAAATCCTCAAGAAAAATGCTAAAAAGCTTTCTGCAGAAAAGGGTATGACTGATATTTATGAGTTCTATAAGAGAGTAGAAAAGCTCGTTCCAAGTGTTTTTGAAAATGTAAAGGGCAGTAAGAAGGTTATCTGTGCAAATGTCGATTTCTATTCCGGCTTTGTATATGATATGCTGGGGATTGAAAGCGACCTCTTTACTCCACTCTTTGCTGTTTCGAGGATTGCGGGCTGGTGCGCTCATAGAATTGAGGAGATTACATATGGTGGAAGAATTATTCGTCCGGCATATCGTTCTATGGTTAAACCTACAGGCTATGTTCCTCTTGATGAGCGTACAGCAGACTAATATTATGATATTAAATTTAAACAATTAGTAAAAAATCCTTTTTTTGTTGTGTGTAACATTGCAATTATCGGCGGTTTGGTATAAAATATAAGAATATCACTGGTGCATTTACCGTACAAATTTAAAAAGGAGTGCTAATTGAATGAAAATTAAATATAATTGGATTGTCCTTATAATAACGGCGGTCGCATCTCTTGGTTTAGGTGTATGGCGTTCTGTTGTTATTAATACTGGTGGAGAGTTTTTTCTTGATAAGTCTATGTATTCGATAGTTATTTTTGGCTTGATAGCTTCAGGCTTTATCATAGGAGCAATTCTTACCCTTCTCGATAGAGAAACTCCGCAAAATTATGATATTGGCAAGAATTTCTTTGCGGGTTTTTTTGGCTTGCTGATTTCAATTTGCTTTATTACTAATGGCATACTTGGATTTATGTCAATCTCAAATATTCCAGAAGATACTAATGCACTTTTCTATATCATAACAAATCTTTTTGAGATTTTGGCTGGTGGAGTGTTCCTTATGGAATCAGTTTCATCACTTGTTGGCAAAAATTTCTTAAAGACCAAACCGTTACTTACAGTTATAGTTCCAGTAATGTTCGCACTAAGACTTATAAATCTTTTCTTTGATTATACAAAGGTTTCTGTTCAAAGCTCAGAGATGTTTGATATAGTTGCAGTTGCTCTTGCAGCATTATTTATATATTATCACGCAGTTATGTTTGCAGGCTTGAAGAAAAGCTGTATAAAATCTCTGTTTTTCTTTGGTGTACCAATGATTTGTGCTTGCCTTGCATATGGAGCTGACATTATAGTTTCTGCTGTTCTTTCGGGTGAGTTTAAGATAAATGATAAGCTGATTATGGAGATTTCAGACATACTGCTTTGCTTTTATACAATTTCACTTCTTGCAGAGATTACAAGCAAGGCTGGTAAGCAGTACCTTCATAAGCAAGCCGAGGAGCTTGAAGAAGCAGAAAAGGCAGAACTTGATGAAAAATCTGATGCCCAGGAAGAGCCAGCTTATAGCTCCTTTGAGGATATAGCTTCTTTCGGAAAGTCTGCACCACATATTCGCAGAGAAACAATTCTTTCTGAGCCTGCTGCAAGTATAGAGCCTAAGCAAGAAGAACCAGAGGTTGCATCTCATGCAGATGCACTTCACAGCATACTTCAAAGTAATTTTGAACAGGAAGAAAAACAAACTCCGGCAGAGGTAGAACCGCAGCAAGAAGTTGAGGAGATACAACCAGAGCCTGAGCCTATTGTTACAGGAAATCATATAGCAGATGATATTACATTAACAGACAGCAATCCTGATATAACAAGTGAAACCATTCCAGAGCCAAGTAAGTCTTCATATACACCAACAACAGATGGTGTTGATATGGATAGAATAAATCGTTTGCTATTAGAGCTTGAAAAAGATAAATAATCAATCAAAGGGACGGCTTGAAGCCGTTCTTTTTATGTATCATATAAAAAATAATAAATTTAAAAATAGAGTTGACAAAAATAGATAAATTGTGCTATTGTTATATATATAAATATAATATTGAGGAGTTATTATTATGAATAATTATCCACAAGACCCACAAAATCAGCAAAACCCTCAGCAATATCAGCAACCACAGTACCAACAGTATCCACAGCAGTCTTATCAGCAGCCACCATATCAACAGCCACAGTATCAGCCACAGCCACAATATCCAGCTCCAGAAGACCCAGGTAGGGGTATGGGTATAGCTTCTATGGTTCTTGGTATTATTGGACTTTGCACAGGCTGGTGCTGGGGCGTTGGTGCGGTTCTTGGTATTGTAGGTATAGTTCTTGCCATTATGTCAGGCAATAAGAGTAAACAAGTAGGCCTAAAGCAAAATGGCCTTGCAATAACAGGTCTTGTATGCTCTATTATCGCAGTTGTTTGCGGTGCTGGTTGCCTTATATGCACAATATCAGCTTTTAGTGCAGTAAATTCTGCTCCTTATGTTTCTTATAACTATAAATGGTAAGGATAAGCGGATATTCGTTTGTAAATGACACAAGGATTTATATTAATCTAAATTAAAATCAAAGTGAAGCGTTCTTATTCATGAACGCTTCGCTTCTTTTTTAAGAGGTTTTTAAGTTATGCTTCCTACAATAAACATTTTTGGAATGAATATTCCAAGCTATGGCATATCAGCTATTTTTGGAATAGCATTAGCTGTTATATATATATGGCTGAGTGTAAGGCGGAGAAAAGATATAGACCGCACACAGCTTATAAATATACCAGCAGTAGCTTTTATAGGTGCGTTTATAGGAGCTCATATTCTCTATGGAATAACGCATTTAGACAAGCTGTGGTGGTGTATAATGCACCTTGACAAAGTTTTCAGCTCATGGGAAAATTTTTGGTTTTATACTACCGATATTTGGGGCGGAATGGTATTTTATGGCGGACTTATAGGCGGAATTATTCTTGGCACTATTTATTGCAAAAAGCAAAAGCTCGATACAATGTTTTATGCAGATATATATGCCCCTGCGATACCACTATTTCACGCATTTGGCAGAGTGGGCTGCTTTTTGGGTGGCTGTTGCTATGGAATAGAGAGCAGCTGGGGCGTTGTTTATAATAATCCGAATATCCCAGAGGCTAACGGTGTAACAAGATTGCCTATACAGCTTGTTGAAAGTGCAGGAGATTTAATAATATTTGCGATATTGCTATTTCTTTCATATAAAAACCTTAGAAAGGGAACTCTTTTTCTGCTATATCTTCTTATGTATGGAGCATTAAGAATGACGACGGAATTTTTCCGAGGCGATGAAATAAGAGGTTTTCTCTTTGGAATATCTACATCTCAATGGATAAGCATAATTTTGATTATATGTTCTTTAGCTATATTGATTTATAGACACATAAACTTCAAACAAAAAGGAACGGATTAGAACCGTTCCTTTTTTATAATATATGGTTATATTATTCAACCTCGACATTATCAAGCCCAAACTCAAGCAAAATTCCAATGATTTCATTTCTGGAGCGATTTGTTTCTTTTGCAAGCTCGTCAAGACGATGTATGGTTTCATCTTTTATGCGAACTGAAATAACCTTGCTTCCGTCCTCACCATTTAATGGATTGCGTTTTTTAATTGTCAGCTTGCTTTCTGCCATTACTATCACCTCCAATACAAATTGTAAGATTTTTAGATTAAATAATATATGTTACAAAAAGCTTAGTATACTTAAAGCATTAAAAATGTAAAAAATACAGTTGACAAAATCGTAAAAATGTATTACAATTTGTAGTAAAACAAACACTTTTTAACTATGTTTAAAACTCATTTTGAGAAATGTAGTTACATTGAATTGTAGAAAATTACATATGTAACTTATTAGATTATTGGTTATATATTATTTTAAATATACTTATTAAAGGATGGTTGATTATGGAGAAAGCTATAAATTTTAAAATTGATAGTGAGCTGTATAAAAAGATTAAGATTAAAACTGTAATGGAAGATATTACTATTAAGCAGTATATTCTTGGTTTGATTGAGAAGGATATTGAAAATAGTGAAGCAACTATCTCTGATTTTGTAGAAAAATAAGCTTAATAGGAGTAGTCAGAAATATGACTACTCCTTATTTATATATTTTTACTGTTAATTCTGCTATATTTTTTAAACTGCAAAGTTGTATGGTATTGAATTTCACTTAAAAATATGCCATAATTACTATAAAACTATTTCCAAAGTTTATAGGAGGTTAATATGAAAAAGAAAAGCTTTTTAAAATCGAGTATTGCGTTAATTCTTGTGGCAATGCTTGTAGGCTCAGCGGTTGGCTGTAAAGGTAATACTGATAATAATGAGTCTAACACAGGCACAACACAATCAGTAACAGAAAGTAGTACAGAAAAAGTAAGCGTTAATTATGGCTTGACAGATAGCATAAAAGATGGTGCTATTCTCCACGCTTGGTGCTGGTCTTTTAATACTGTAAAAGAAAGTATGCAGGATATAGCTTATGCAGGCTATTCTACAATTCAAACCTCACCAATTAATGAGTGTTTTGTAGGTGCAGATGGTGGTATGCAGATAAGCGGTGATGGCAAATGGTATTATCATTATCAGCCAACAGACTGGACAATCGGTAACTATCAGCTTGGCACAAAAGATGAATTTAAGGCTATGTGTGATGAGGCTCATAAGTATGGCATTAAGGTTATCGTCGATGTAGTGCCTAACCACACAACAACTCAAGTCGACCAAGTAAATAAAAATCTTCTTGATGCTGTTGGTGGCAAGGAAAATCTTTATCACGCAAATGGCTTTAAGGAAATTACAAAGTGGGGCGACCGCTTTGAGTGTACAACAGGTCAGATGGGTGGACTTCCTGATGTAAATACTGAAAACAAGAATTTTCAGGATTACTTTATAAAGTATCTTAATGATTGCATTGCTTGTGGTGCAGACGGTTTCAGATATGATACAGCAAAGCATATCGGACTTCCTGATGACCCTAAGGACAGCAAGGCAACAGAAAATAATTTCTGGCCCCGTGTTATCTCAGAGATTACTAACGCAGATAAAATCTTTAACTATGGCGAAGTTCTTCAAGGAGATAACGAAAGAATAGACGAATACCAAAAGGTAATTGGTGCTACAACAGCAAGTGCATATGGTGCGACAATTCGTTCATCTATAAATTCTGGTAATCTTCTTGCTTCAAAAATGGAAGATTTGCAAATTGATGTAGATAATCCTACTGCTGTAACATGGGTAGAATCTCACGATAACTACTGCAGCGACAGCTCTTATAAGACAGTAGATGATAACGAAGTTATCAGGGCGTGGGCAATTATTTGTGCAAGAAAGAGCGGTACACCACTTTTCTATGACAGACCTTACGGTGCGACAGCAGACAATATGTGGGGTACAATGAATAGAATCGGTGCAGCTGGAAATCCTTTCTATAAAGATGCAGCCGTTGTTGCTGTAAACAGATTTAGAAATGCTATGGTCGGTCAGGACGAAAAGCTTCTCAATCCTGACGATACAAAGAAGGTTCTCCTTATTGAAAGAGGCACAAAGGGTGCAGTTGTTATAAACGGCAGTGATGAGGATTATAAGCTTAATGTCAAAACCTCTCTTGCAGATGGTACATATATAGACAGAGCAGACGGAACAACACAATATACAGTTTCTGGCGGAGTTCTTACAGGTACACTCAAGGCCGGTGCAGTAATCGTTCTCTATAATGATGGCTATATTGAAGTTCCAAGCATTGCATCGGTATCACTCGATGCAGATAATTTCGTTTTCACAGCAGGTTCGACTGAAACTGTAACACTTAAATCAGAAAATGCCGCATCAGCAACATATTCTATTGATGGCGGAACAGAAACAAGCTACAATAACGGTGATAAGCTCGAAATCGGCAAGGACGCTAAGGCAGGTACAGCCGTTAAGGTTACACTTAAAGCTAATACATCAGCTGGCAACGGTGCAACAGTTATGTCCTACTACTTTACAGTTCAAGAGGATAGAAGCGTTAAGAATGGCACAAAGGTTTACTTCACAAAGCCATCAAACTGGGGCAACAAGGTTTATGCCTACATCTATGACGAGAGCGGAAGTAAGGTTAAGGAAGCTGCTGCATGGCCTGGCGTTGAATTAAAGGACGAGGGCAATTCTAAATACAGCTATACATTTACTGAGGCTTGGGATAATGCACTTATTATATTCTCAGACGGTACAAACCAAGTTCCAGCGGCAAATGAGCCTGGTATGTTGGTAGAGCCTGAAAAGACCTATACAATAGATTCCGCATCAACTAAAACAGATACAGGAACAGCAGGAACTGCTGATACAGATACAAATGCAGAGGGCGTAACAGTTTATTTCACAAAGCCATCAAGCTGGGGCAATACAGTCTATGCTTATGTCTATGACGGTGGCGACCAAGTAGCCTCATGGCCTGGAACAGCTTGCAAGGACGAGGGCAATTCAAAGTATAGCTATACCTTTACTAAGAATTGGAAGAATCCGCTGATTATATTCACAGACGGAAAAAATCAGTATCCAGCCCAAAACGAAGCAGGCTTACCTCTTGAATCAGGCAAGACCTATACAGCAAACTAAAATCTAATAAATGCCATAGAAAAAGCTGACAGCGAAAAACTGTCAGCTTTTTGCTTAGTATGAGTTTTGAGAGTTTAATTATTTTGCCCATACATTTCTTTCCCAAGACAATTAAAGTTTAGGTCAAGCCTTTTTAAAGGCTTGCAGTTTACAAAGGCAGAGCCTTTGGTCGCTCTCCGCAGAGAGCGAAATACCTTTGGGCAAAGCCCAACATTCTTTGCCTTTTGAGCGGCGGATTTTATCCGCCGCTTTTTCTTTTGTTAGCAACATTAGTTAAAAAGGGGGCGGACAAAGTCCGCCCCCTTAGGGAGTACGAGATGTTAAGGGCTTCGCCCTTAAAACCCACCAAAGGCTCTGCCTTTGGAAACCGCAAGCTTTTGAAAAAGCTTGAGCAAAACTTTTGAGTGTCTTGGGAAGGTTTATTAGCTAATCGGTAGAGCTGAACGGCGTAGCCAGTTCAGCTACGGTAGTTACTTCAATCGCGGCAACAAACTTCCGTTATTCACCACGAGCGAGGCAAAGCCGAGCGATTCCGCGTCTTCGCCGTGGGTCGGCACCCACACTACATACGGCGGTAGGTTTTGACCTTGCGTCTGTTGCGACAGCGTTTGCTGTAAATTGTTAAAATGATTATGTAAATAATTACTAATAATACAAGCAATGACGCACATACAATAAACCAAGGGTTAGATACTACTTTGCCGATACCGTCCATAGCAACAAGCAAATCACTTTGGTCGATTGTTTCTGCGGCTACTAAATCTACGGTCGCAAGCTCATTATTTGCGTATTTTAGCGTGACTGTGCCGATTTTATCACCAGCCTTGACTGGTGCATTTACACTTTCAGGTAGGTGATAAACTTTATCTATGCTTGATGCCTTAATATCTGACGGAAGAATTGTTGAGTAGCTTGTTGCAGGAGAAAGCTTTAATCTATCCTTGCCCCAAGCAAAATTGATGTTTACTTCATCAACTATCGTTTTTTCGTCAATTACAGTTGTAAGCTGTAAGCTTGTAAACGCCCAGCGGAAAAGATTTTTTGCATCTTTCATAGCACCGTTTTCGAGCTGTTCACCATTTTTTGAATAGTCTGCACCGAGCGTAACGCATAAATATGAATAGCCCTCATAAACTGCTGTTGAAACAAGGCAATAGCCTGAATCATCACCTGTACAGCCTGTTTTTGTGCCTGTTGCATACTTATAAAAGTAATCTCCTCCACGAACCTCGTCAATGAGGGAGTTTGTTGTAATAAGCGGTCTATCCTCACCAAGACAATCAGAAACTGTTGTGCTTGTGATTTCAGTAAATTTCGGCAAGGTCATTGCATACTCTGTGATTTTTGCAAGGTCAGATGCTGTGGTATAGTGGTCTGGGTCGTGAAGTCCGTGAGGGTTCATAAAATGCGTATTTTCGCAGCCAAGCTCCTTTGCTTTTTTATTCATCATCTTGACGAAATTAGTTATGCTTCCTCCGCCGACATAGTCCGCAAGAACCAAAGCCGCATCATTGCCAGATGGAATCATAAGGCAGTTCAAGAGCTGGGTGACAGTAAGAGTTTCTCCACCAATAAGTCCGGCGGTAGAGCTTCCTGTACCATTAAGCCTATTGAGTATGCTCTGCTTTACGGTAACTTTAGTGTTGTCCAAATCCTTGATATTCTCAGTAACAATGATATAGGTCATAATTTTAGTAGTAGATGCCGGATAGCACTTTTTATCCTTATCTTTTTCATAGACAGAAATGCCAGTATCAAGATTTACAAGATAGACTGATTTTGAGTTTATATCAAAATCAATGCTATAAGAAATAGCACTTGCCTTATTCATAGGAATTGATGAAAATAATATACAAAAAACCAACGAGAAAATAAAAAAGCTTTTTAATTTCATAGAAAAAATCAATCTCCTGTGTTATAATTATTTTAATGAAAATAGCTATGTATTCAACAATTATTTTACATTATTTTTTGGCTTATTACAAACCAAATTATTTATAATTTTTCAGACTTTGTCGGGGGATTTTATGGTATATATTACGGGAGATATGCATGGAGAGCTTAAACGCTTTTCCGACCGAAAGCTGAAACGACTTTCGGAGGAAGATGTGCTAATGATATGCGGAGATTTTGGCTTTATATGGAATGGTTCAGAGCAAGAAAAGAAATTTCTTGAGGAAATAGGAGAAAAGCCATATAAGACGATGTTTGTAGACGGAACGCACGAGAATTTCGAGCTTTTAGAGAAATATCCGATTGAGGAGCTTTTTGGTGGAAGAGCTCATCATATTTCGGGAAATCTCTATCATATGATTAGGGGAGAGATATTCACAATAGACGGCGAAACCTATTTCGCCTTTGGTGGTGGAGATAGTCCTGACCGTGAAATTCGTATTGCGGCGGGAACATGGTATAAGCAAGAAATGCCGACAGTTGATGAGATGACCTATGCGGTCGAAAATCTGAATAGATATGATTATAATGTTGATTATCTTATAACTCATGAGCCATCAGGAAATGCAAGAGGTCTGATAGATTCAAGGTCGGAAATCAGTGCAATTGGTTCGTTTTTCGATGAAATTGCCAAGAATGTTAAGTATAAATGTTGGTATTTTGGCAGTGTGCATTTTGATAGAAGAATTTCGGGCAGGAATTATGCAGTATTTACAGAGATTTTGCCTATACATATGAAGGCTAAAAAGCGAAGATTATTTATGTAAGAAGGGCAAGGCTTAATTTACTATTAATAAAATTCAGGAGGAATATTATGAAAAGAAAAGGTTATATTAGTTGGGATGAATATTTTATGGGAGTAGCTTTACTTGCAGCAAAGCGTAGTAAAGACCCAAATACACAGGTTGGAGCGTGTATAGTACATAATAATGTAATACTCTCAACAGGATATAATGGCTTTCCTTATGGTTGCTCCGATGATGAATATCCTTGGGAAAGAGAGGGCGATTTTCAGAATAATACAAAGTATCCTTTCGTTGTACACGCTGAGCTTAATGCGATTCTCAATTCTCAAGGTAAATCGCTAAAGGGTGCGACAATATATGTAGCATTATTCCCTTGCAATGAGTGTGCAAAGGCTATCATTCAATCGGGGATAAAGGAGGTTGTCTACCTCTCTGATAAATATGCTGAATCTCCGGCAACTCTTGCATCAAAGAGAATGTTGGCATCAGCTGGTGTTACTATTCGCAGAATAGAAACAAGCATAAAAGAAATAAGCTTAGATTTTAATGTATGAATTATTCTAATAGAAATCGCCATAGCCCAATTACAAGCTAAGTGCAAGAGGGTTCACGGTTTGGCGAATTTTGTTTAAACTCGATAGTTTATCGGCAACATTAGTCAATAAGTGCGGACAAAGTCCGTACTTAAAGCCCGCCAAAGGCTCTGCCTTTGGAATCCATAAGCAAGTCTATGGGGTGAAATTATGAAATCAGATGAATTTTTGAACTTATACAGAACTCTCGAAGAAGTCCTTAGTGAGAAATACAGTGACAGAACACGCAACTATGGCAGTGTTGTTGTACAATTTATGAATGATGTCGAAGGCAGACAATTCAAGGATAAGCTTAATCTTTGTCGAGAAATCCGCAATCTTCTTTCCCATCACCCAGAGGTGAATGGCGAAAAAATAATTGAACCCTCACAAGCTATGCTGGATATTCTCAACGAGGTTATAAACTATGTAAAGCGTCCGCCACTCGCAATAAGCTATGCAACACCTTTTGAGAATCTCTTAAAAGCATCTTTAAACAACAATGCTCTTACTATTATGAAAAAAATGGAGCGCAGAGGATTCTCCCATGTTCCAGTCCTCAACGGTGGAAAATTTATCGGGGTATTTAGTGTAGGTACGATATTTATGTATATCTTAGGTGGCAACGCAATCGAAAATATAGAAAAAATGGAAATTGGTGATTTTAGAAAATATCTTCCGTTCGAGGCTCATACTACTGAGCGTTTCAGATTTATTTCCGAATCTACAACCGTAATCGAAGCAAAAACCGCCTTTGAGCAACCACAACAGCGTTCACGCAGACTTGTTGCCCTTTTCATAACGGATAACGGCAGTCAAGGCGGAAGACTTCTCGGAATGATAACCCCTTGGGATATACTTAGGTCATAACAAAAAATCTCGTTCTAATTTCTTTAGCTTAGAACGAGATTTTTATATCTATTTTTTATGTTTATGCTCATCAATAAATTCTCCGTCTTTCATTTTTGCCCCACAAAATGAGCAAGCTTTTAAGTCATTAAAAAATATAACAACTTCAAGCGGAGCTCCACATCTCGGGCAACGATAAAATATAGCTGTCCCTATAATAGCAACCGCCATAGTTACAGATGTTACTATTATGGAGATTATGCCCAATACACTGTATTGTTGGCATAGCAAAGCAAGAACAAAGGCTATTCCCATACCAATAGCTATCCAAGGCATAAGAAATTTATGCCATTTTTTAGGTGTTATCTTTTTCGTAAATCTCACCTCCTTTTATTACTTATATTACCAAAATAAATATATTCATACTATCGGAGAAATATAAAACATTAGTAAAACCTGTGTAAGCAAAAAATGCAAAAGTTTTGTAAGAAAGTTGTCAATTACTTTCTATAATCATAGACATATATAAGTACACATGATATAATGAATAAAAATTCTTAGGGGTGCTTGTTATGAAAAAAACAAAATTTATTTTAACTTTATCTTTTACTGCATTAACTTTGCTCAGTACTGGTATTGTTACCTCTGCAATAACTTCTCCAAACGGAAATGAAAATCAAGCTTTTTATACTGTGCCAACAAAAGACGGTGAAAAGACGTATCAAGTAAATGATATATCGGCTTTCGAAAATTTTGAACCAAATCCCGAGGAAGATAAACTTAAAGAGGAAGTTGTCCAAAAATACAAAAAGGGAGATCTAAAATCCTTAAATGTTGCAAATATATCCGATATAGATCTTAGCTTAGATGAAATAGATGCTAAGTATGAAGCCGAGGAAGAAGAAAGCAATAAAAACGACCTCAAGGCTTATGAAATTTTGAGCAAATACAAAGGCTCGAAATATGCAAGAACAACGTTCATCACAGATTATGAGCTTGACTTGACATATATGAGAGAAATGGTAACTCTTATCGAAAGCAACACTCTTCCTAAGGACGAGGCCGATGTTCTTCATAGATATGTTTCAAGAAGAGCATATTGGATAACAGATGAAAATACAGCCAAAGAATTTGAGAAGTGGATGCTTGGATAATAATGGGGTAAATAATATGAAAAAAGTTATAATTCCCGCTCTTTTAATACTATCAGCTTGTATTTTATCAGCTTGCTCTAAAAATGAAAATACAGAGAAGTATATTTATGAAACTACAGCATATCAATATATAAATGACCCGAACCATAAGGAGCTTCAAACAAAATGTGAAGACAAGGAACAGATTGAAATTGCAAAAAAGATAATCAAAGACTCTGAAAAGGCTTTCAAAATAAGTCTTCAAGAGGCTTCTGATCGTGACTTAGGAGCGTGTTCAGCATATTGTCCGGATAAAACAGTGCTAGATAATGCAAGTACAACTAATGTTTCTATCGAGTATTTGAACACAAAGCAAGACGGTGACAGTGGATATATTTGGGTTAAATATACTGCGGAATATCTTGATGGTTATGGTGAAGGATTTAAGGGAAGTTATGATGTAGTATCAAGATGGGAAATAAAGAAAGAAAACAACGAATGGAAAGTCACTAAAATAACAGAAGCAATATAACAAAACACCTCGGTCAGATTGATTGACCGAGGTTTTACTTTATTTAATCATATCTAAGAAATACTGGTGAACGCTTGTGTCATCAGTAAGCTCTGGGTGGAAAGATGTAGCAAGCTGATTGTCTTGACGAGCCGCAACTATATTTCCGTTTACTGTTGCGAGAACATCAACACCTTCTCCAACGCTTTCGATATATGGAGCACGAATGAATACCATAGGTACTTCACCGATACCCTTAACATCAGAAACTGTTTCAAAGCTTCCAAGCTGTCTGCCATAGGCATTTCGCTTAACAGTAATATCCATAGTGCCAAAGTATACATTCTTATCGTTAGAAAGATTATTCGCAAGAAGAATCATACCTGCGCAGGTTCCATAGACAGGAAGCCCGTCAGCAATTTTCTTTTGGAGAGTATCAAATATATCAAGCTCTTTCAAAAGCTTGCCCATAGTTGTGCTTTCTCCACCCGGAAGAATAAGACCATCAAAATGCTTATCTAAATCAGCTTTTCGGCGAATCTCAAAATATTCGACACCAAGCTTTTCCAGTATCTGCTCATGCTCAAAGAAAGAGCCTTGAACTGCAAGAACTGCAATAACCATTATCTGCTCTCCATTATTACCTTGATTTCATCAGGATTGATACCAACCATAGCTTCGCCGAGGTCCTCAGAAAGCTCTGCAAGAACAGCAGGATTGTTGTAGTTTGTAACAGCTTTTACGATAGCTGCTGCACGCTTCTCAGGGTTGCCTGACTTAAAGATACCTGAACCAACGAATACGCCCTCTGCACCAAGCTGCATCATAAGTGCAGCGTCAGCAGGAGTTGCAACACCACCAGCAGAGAAATTAACAACTGGAAGCTTGCCATTTTCGTGTACAAACTTAACGAGGTCATAAGGAACAGCAAGCTCTTTAGCTGTATTGAAAAGCTCGTCCTCACGCATAGACTGAATCTTTCTCATCTCGCTCTGGATAGTTCTCATATGACGAACAGCTTGAATAACATCACCTGTACCAGCTTCACCCTTTGTACGAATCATAGATGCACCCTCAGCAATTCTTCTGAGAGCCTCGCCAAGATTTCTTGCACCGCAAACGAAAGGAACCTTGAACTTTGTTTTGTCAATATGATATGTGTCATCAGCTGGAGAAAGAACTTCACTTTCATCTATATAGTCGATTTCGAGAGCCTCGAGAATCTGAGCCTCAACGAAGTGACCAATTCTTGCCTTAGCCATAACAGGAATAGAAACTGCTTTTTGAATACCCTTAATCATCTTAGGGTCGCTCATTCTTGAAACGCCACCTGCTGCTCTGATGTCAGCTGGGATTCTTTCGAGAGCCATAACTGCACAAGCACCTGCTGCCTCTGCGATTTTAGCCTGTTCAGGGGTAGTAACGTCCATAATAACGCCACCCTTGAGCATTTGAGCAAGATTTTTATTAAGACCGTATCTGTTTTCTGACATAATATTAAAACTCCCTTATATTTTATAAAATAACATCTCAAGCCTGTGCACACGACCTACGAAACGTTTACATAAGCTCATTATAACTGAAACTGTCACTATTACAATGCACAGATTTTATATTTTTAAGGGGTACAGTTTAATAATTATCAAGTAAAATCATTAAATTTCGGCAAATTTTAATTATTGTTTCTTATAGTATCAATTAATACGATTAACGCTTCAACCTGTTCATCTGTCAGTCCTGATGTATCTATTTCTCTTTTTATCTCAACACCTAAGAGAAAGTCTGTTGAAACTTTAAATATTCTTGCGATTTTTATTAAAACATCATATGCAGGATAACGCAGTCCGTTTTCATAGGCACTTATTACAGATTTTGTAAGCCCTAAAAGGTCTGCGAGCTGTTGTTGAGTAAGCTTTTTCTTTATTCTGAGTGTTTTCAATCTGTTTCCAAAATTCACCAATCTGACACCGCCTTTCACTGAAATTATATTTTTATATAGTATTCATTTGGTACATTTTATCAACTAATAATTGAAATAGTTAATTTTTTATGATACAATCTCATAAAGCAGGCCAAAGGATATTATCCGTTAATCATACGGTAATAATATAGGCTGTTTTCAGTCCAAAACAAAAAATTTTTTAGGAGGTATTATTTATGGAAAAAAGTAAAAAAATGGCAGCACTTATTTTAGCAACTATGCTTGCGGTAAGCAGTTCAGCAGCAATGGCTGTTACGGTTTCGGCGGAGGAAGGCACTGCGGTTGCATATTCTTCTTCAGACACCGAAAGCTGGAGTGAGTATGACTATCAAATCCTTGATGATGGCACAATTGAAATTATATATTATTATGGTTGTGATGAGGTAATTATTATTCCAAGTGAGATTGATGGTAGAAAGGTTACAGGTATACAAAGATTTGCTTTTTCAATCAATGACTATCTTAAAAGTATAACAATACCTGACGGCGTAACAAGCATAGGAGATAGCGCCTTTTCTGATTGCAGAAGCTTAACAGATATAACAATACCTGACAGTGTAACAAGCATAGGATGTGAAGCCTTTTATAATTGTAGTAGTTTAACAAATATAACAATACCTGACGGTGTAACAAGCATAGAATATGGAACATTTTACGATTGTAGTAGCTTAACAAATATAACAATACCTGACAGCGTAACAAGCATAGAATGTGAAGCCTTTTATAATTGTAGTAGCTTAACAAATATAACAATACCCGACGGCGTAACAAGTATAGAAAGTGAAACATTTTATAACTGTCAAAGCCTTTCAAATATAGATATCTCAAATAGTCTTATAAGTATAGGAATGGATGCATTTGCTCATTGCAAAAATTTGAAAAATATAAAAATACCAGATAGTGTAACAACCATTGAGCTTGGAGCGTTTAATGACACACTGTGGTATAACAATCAACCTGATGGATTGTTATATGCTGGAAAAGTTTTATATTTATACAAAGGTGAAATGCCTGAAAATACAAAAATCACTTTAAAAAATGATACTTCTGGAATTGCTGATAATGCATTTAGTTATTGTACCAATCTTACAAACATAAAAATTCCAGACAGTGTAACAATCATCGGAGCATGGGCTTTTTTTAGTTGTCCAAATCTTACAGCTATAGAGATTCCAAGCAGTGTAATAGGTATAGGCGTTTATGCATTGTTGGGATGTGGAAATCTTACCATATATGGCAATATCGGAAGCTACGCTGAGAGCTATGCTAATATAAATGTTATACCATTTGTAGATATTAACAAAAAAATTACAACATTAACAAGCAAGGTTGATAACATATCCGTTAAGGGTACTTTTGATGACGGCGTAATACTTAATGTAGAAAAAGCCACCGTTGAAAATGCTGTAAAAGCTTATAACATAACTCTAAAAGATGAGAACGGCAACACTATTCAGCCAAACGGAACAATAACAGTTTCAATTCCAAGCGATAAAGCAAACTGCAAGGTATATTTGATAAAGGAAGACGGCACAAAAGTTGATATGAATGCAACCTATAATAATGGTAACTATGAATTTACTACTGACCATCTTTCTATCTATGCTTTGATTGCTGATACAAGTGAGCCAAGCAATGAGCCAAGTAATGAGCCAAGTAATGAGCCAAGCAATGAGCCAAGTAATGAGCCAAGTAATGAACAAAGCAATACTATAAGTGATTCAAGCAAATCAAATAGTGATACAAATAATACAGATAGTAGTAAAATCCCAAGCGAAACAGGCAAAAATGGTGTAGAAACTGGTGACAGCAATAACTTATTTGCTATGGCAGCAATGCTTGCTGGTGCAGTTACTGCTATCGCAACAATTACATTCAAGAAAAAGCGTACCTAATATATAAATCAAATATTTTCAGCTACAAAAATCCCACAGCTTCAATCATATGGAGCTGTGGGATTTCTTTATGAATATTTAATTGTTCTAATTTCTCTTAGGCCGCTTTGCTTGATTCAGCTTTTGAACTCTCTGGCTTACTTGACTCTGCCTTTGAGCTTTCTTCCTTACTTGATTCTACCTTTGAAACTTCGCTTGTTTCATTTGCAGGTGCGTCAGGCTCGCTTGAATCTACTGAATAAATCTCTACATCTGAAAGAATGACATCCATACCTGAACTTCCGCTACCCTTAGAATAAACAAGCTTAATTGTAAGTGTGTCTACATCTTTTATATTAACCGCAAAGTTAATAGGCTCAGATTTATTTGTAAGAACTTCACTCTTATAAAGTGTCTTCTTATCGCCTACAACTTCAAAATATGCTCTTGTGTCGCTCGAAATACTGCTATAATTATTATCCTTAACTGCTATTATGCCTTTAATCTTCTTATAGCCCTTATTAACATACATCTCTGCATACGCATTTTCGTGATATTTAGAAACAGACATTGTGCAGACATTATCGCTATTATACTCATTGCCTGAAATATCCTTAGAACCACTCTGGTATCTATAGAAATAATCTGAATTTGAGCTACTGAAACTAATATCCTGAAGCTTAACAGGAATTTCTTTATTCAGCTTTTCAAGCTGAGCATTGAGTTTAGTGTAGTTATCACTGCCCTCATCAAACATACTCTTGATATTATCAATTAGATTAACTGCATTTTCATAATCTTTATTATTGAAATACTCATCTGATTTCTTGATAATCTCATCTACATATGTAGCTATTTGTGCATTGATTTTCTCGTCATTTGTGAGATAATTATCATCTAAAGCATTTTGAAGGTCTGAAATTGCATATTTATACTCGCCATTATCAAATTCTTCTTTTGCCTCATCAAGATATTCCTGACGAATACCATCAATAGCCTTTGCCCTTTGCTCCTGAGCCTTTTTATAGTTAGCTGTATCCTTTTCTAATACTTCGTCATAGTAATAGATTGCATTACTATATTCCTTCTTTTTAAGATACTCGTCACCTTGTTTGAGGTAATCTGCTGATGACTCGAGTTCTCTTATTTCTGACCTTACTTCGCTAAGTGATGTTTCATAAGACATCGGTAAATCAGAAATATCATCAAGCTTATCCATTGCAGTATCATAGTCCATAGAACCATCATCATAAGCTTTTTTAACAGCGTCAACCTGAGCCTGAATAGCATCTATGACAGCTTTATTATCAGAAAGTGCTTTATAGTTATCGTAATAAAGTTCATTTGCCGTCTTATATTCACCATTATTAATAGCATTAATCATCTTATTAACTGGGTTATTTGCATTAGAAACCAATATCCCTATAACTATTACAGCCGCAATAATTACTGCTAAAACGACAGAGCCAATTATAATCATCTTTTTGTTAATTTTAAAATTGGATTTCTTAGGCTGTTGTGCCATCTGCTGTCCATTTGGCATAGCATAAGGATTTTGCTGTAAATATTGATTTGTCTGTGACTGCTGTGCATATGGATTCTGCTGAGGCTGTTGAATCTGCTGTGCATATGGATTCTGCTGAGGCTGTTGTGAGTATGGGTTCACTTGAGGCTGTTGGGCTTGCTGAGTGTATGGATTTGCCTGTGGCTGCTGAGGCTCAGCAACTGCAGCTGCTGTTTGTTGTGCAGCAACCGTTTCTGCCTGAGCAGCTTGCTCTGAATTTTGTGCAGAAGCTTCTGGCTCTGCTTGGCTTACATTTTGTTCAGGTATAGGCTGTGTAGCAGGGAACTCAACTCTTTTGCCACAGTTTTGGCAAAACATATCGTTATCTGCTATTTTTGCTCCACAATTTTCGCAAAACATCAAAAAATCAACTCCTAAATATATAATCATAGTATTTTTTATATAATACTACGATTCTAATTATAATTTTCTCAATAATATTTGTCAAGCAAAGAGCGTTAGTGATTTTGCCGATTTTTAACATAGCTTTTATGCAAAAATCTACTACAAAAAATATTGAAAATAAAAAGAAAAATTCATCAGAAAAGCAAAGTTAATTTTTTGAAAAATATATTCCAAAATCGCATTGGGTATGTTATACTAAAATCGTATGATTATAATTAATCTACAATACTTAGTGATGGATATATAATGTTCAGGAATAAAAAATTTTTAAGGAGTTGCACAAATGGTATTTGCAGATTTGTTCTTTATCTACTTTTTTCTGCCCTTGTGCCTTATTTGTTATTTCGCGGCTAAAAAGCTCGAAACAAGAAACAAGGTGCTAATAGTATTTTCTCTCATCTTCTATGCATGGGGAGAGCCTATCTGGATAATTCTTCTCTTATTTAGCGCGGCGTTCAACTGGATAATGGGTATGCACATAGGTGCTAACCGAAATAAACCAAGAGGTAAGATATTTATAGCTACAGCTATATCTGTCGATATACTTCTTCTTTTGATATTCAAGTATACTGGCTTCTTCGCAGAAACCTTTAACGGTATTTTCCACGCATCAATTCCTGTTCCACAGATTGCCTTACCGATAGGTATAAGCTTCTATACCTTCCAGGCAATCTCATATGTTCTCGATTGTTATTGGGAGAATGTTAAGCCTCAAAGACAATTCAGTAAATTCCTACTTTATCTGTCACTTTTCCCACAGCTTATCGCTGGTCCTATTGTTCGATATAGTGTTGTTGAGCAAGAGGTTTCTAAGCGTAGAGTTACTGCAACCGACCTCAGCGAAGGTGCATTGAGAATTATTGTTGGTTTAGCAAAGAAAGTTATTATTGCAAATAACCTCTATGCTATCGTAACACAATTCTTTGGTCAAGATATTTCTACACTTTCCACTCTTGGAACATGGTATACTGTTATAGTATATTCAATGTATGTATATTTTGATTTTAGTGGATATTCAGATATGGCTATCGGTCTTGGCAGAATGTTCGGCTTCCATTTTGACGAAAACTTCAAGTATCCATTTGCCTGCAAGACTATCGCAGAATTCTGGCAGAGATGGCATATTTCCCTTGGTTCATTCTTTAGGGATTATCTCCTCTATGTTCCTATTTTCGGCAAGAATAGAAAATATTTCAGCCTTTTCCTTGTATGGTTCTGCACAGGTATGTGGCATGGTGCTGCATGGAACTTCATTCTATGGGGACTTTACTTCGGCTTCTTCATTTTCTTTGAGCAAAAGCTCGGCAAAAAACGAATAAAGAAGTGGCCACTATGGTGGAAGCACATTTATAGCAAGCTTGTTATTATAATCGGCTTCGGCATATTCTACTTTGAGGATATGGGACAGCTTGGACAGTTCTTCCTCAATATCACTGGTATAAGCATGATTTCAAACGGAAGTCCATTTGCAGACCAGCTCACTTGGAACTCCTTTGTAAATAACTGCTTCCTTATTATCTTTGCAATGGTTGCTTGTATGCCTGTTCTCCCTGCTATCAAGAAATTCTTCTTCGAGAACAGAAACAACACAATCTATGCTCTTGGCAGAATGGGTTCAACTGTATGCTGTGGCGTACTCCTTGTAATATCAAGTATTTTGCTTGTTGATTCTACAAATAACCCATTCCTCTACTGGAGATTCTGATTTAAACCTCGATTTGTGACATACTGAAAGGACTGTTAATATGCAAGATGACAGACAAAGACCACAGCCTGCACGAAGACAGAACGGTATGAGCAGACGAGCCTTAGAAAATGGCTTTTCGACCATATCCGTACTTATTCTGATGCTTCTTATGGCTATTGGTGTAGGTTTTTTAATATTCTTTCCACGCTCTAAGCAATCTGTTATTGAAAAGCGTGAATTGACAACTTTCCCGAATTTCTCCTTTGCCAGCTACTTTAGTGGGGAGTTTACTGCTGGCGTAACAAAATGGTATGATGACACTGTTCCATATCGTGATGACTTCAAAAATATGGGCAACAATATCAAGGGACTTTTTGGCGTTACAACCAATGATACTGCTATTATTATAGGTAAACCCGTTAAGCCTGTTAAGAATAACAGCAGCTCAAGCGAGCCTGAAGCCTCAAAATCAGACACAGCAAGCAAGAGTGATACCTCTACAGCAAGCCAGAGTGAGGAAACTTCTGAAAAAGACCAAAAGGACTTCCGCCAAGAAGAGGCTGAGGGCGGTTACGAAAACGGTATGCTCATTATAAACCAAGACGGTCATTGGCGTGGACTTGAGCTTTTCGGCAATGGTTCTGGAAACAATTATGCCTCAAGCCTTAATGAGCTTAATAAACAGCTTGGTGGCAAGGTTAAGGTTTATTCTATGCCAGCACCTCTTGCAAGTGAATTCTATACTCCTGCTAACTTTGCAGACTATTCTGCAAGCCAAGAGGATTGCTTTAATAATATCGCCTCTAAGCTTGATGAAGGCATAACTTCGGTTAATATTTCAAGTGTTCTCAGAAAGCATACAGAAGAGCCGATTTACTGCCGTACAGACCATCACTGGCAGGCACTTGGTGCATACTATGCTTCAGAGGCTTTTGCAAAGGCTGCTGGTGTAGATTTCGCTGATATAAGCAAGTATAAAAAGGTCGATACTGAGGGCTATGTTGGTACTCTTTATGCGTTCTCAGGCGATTCAAGACTTCTCAACGACCCTGAAACCTTCACCTACTATGAGCCATCAGCTAAGTATACAACCTACTATTACGACCAAAGCTTTAATTACCAAGGCAGTTGGGCATTGCTCAATGAGGTTGATGTTGCAAACTCTTACCTCAGATATATGGGCGGTGACAGCTATGTTGTCAAGGTTAAAACTGCTGTAAACAATGGCAGAAAGCTGGTTGTCGTTAAGGATAGCTACGGCAACGCTGAAATTCCATTCTACACAAGCTCCTTTGAGGAAATTTATGTAGTTGATGTAAGATACTTCGAGAGAAATCTTGTAAACTTTATTAAGACAGTTGGAGCAACAGATGTTCTCTTCACAATGTCGGCATATTCAGTTGTCGGTGATAATGCAGACAATATTGCAAATCTTATAACTCAGGATTCATCAAGCACAATAGTTGATGAACAGGTCGCTAAAAAAGAGGAAGGCACCGACTAATTACAAAGTTTATGCACCCATAGCTCAAGTACTTAGCTGTGGGTGCATAAGACTATCAAAAACTATTTATTTAGATAGGTGTTCATCGCAATATAAGGAGGTAAATAAAATGCAGGAATTGAATTATCCATTCGACCCGTCATATATCATTAAGAAACGCAAGTCTATTAAGCGTGAATTACTTGCAGATGGCTCGGCAAGAATCAAAAAGAAAATCGCCGTTTTTGGTGGTTCTACAACAAACGAAATTATAAATACTCTTGAGCTTTTTCTGCTAAATGCTGGCATAGAAGCTGAATTTTATGAGTCGGAATATGCACAATATGAACAGGACGCTGTTTTTCCAAGTGAAGAGCTTATCTGCTTTAAGCCCGATATTGTCTTTGTTCATACAACAAACCGTAATATCCGCAATCTTCCTGAGGTTACAGACAGCAAAGAAATTGTTGATGAAAAGCTAAAGGCTGAATTTGCCCGTTTCGAGAATATCTGGAACAGCATAAGAGATAAGTTTCATTGTCCTATCATTCAAAATAACTTTGAAATGCCATTCTATCGCCTTATGGGCAACAAGGATTGCTCAGATTATCGTGGCAGAACAAACTTCATAAGCCGTCTTAATCAAGCTTTCTACGATTTCGCAGAAAAGACCGAGGGCTTTTATATCAATGATATTAACTATCTTTCTGCCGATTATGGTTTGAAAGAATGGTCGAATCCAAGCTTCTGGAATATGTATAAGTACGCTATGTGCTTTGAGGCTATTCCATACTTGGCTTTCTCTGTGTCTAATATCATTAAGTCTATTTTTGGCAAGAATAAAAAGGCTCTTGCCCTCGACCTCGATAACACCCTTTGGGGCGGAGTTGTCGGTGATGACGGCGTAGACGGAATAGAAATCGGTCAAGAAAATGGCGTTTCACAATCTTATTATGAATTCCAAAGCTACATCAAACAGCTTAAATCTCTCGGAATAATCCTCACTGTATGCTCAAAGAATGACCACGAAAACGCTATCGCAGGACTTAATCACCCTGAGGGCGTACTCAAGCCAGATGACTTTATAATCATCAAGGCAAACTGGGAAAACAAAGACAGAAACATTGCAGAAACCGCCGCAGAGCTTAATATTCTGCCTGAAGCTATTGTTTTTGTTGATGATAACCCAGCCGAAAGAGAAATTGTCAAATCACAGTTAAAGGGTGTACAAGCTCCTGTGATGGATTCTGTCGAAAACTACATCACTACAATAGACAGAAGCGGATTTTTCGAGGTTACTACATTCAACGAGGACGACCTCAAGCGTAATGAAATGTACAAGGAAAATGCTATGCGAAATGCACAGCAAGCCTCTTTCGCTGATTACGGCGAATATCTCAAGAGCCTTGATATGAAGGCAACTATCGGCGATTTTATTCCTGTATATATCGCAAGAATTACACAGCTTACTAATAAGAGCAACCAGTTCAATCTTACTACAAAGCGTTATACACAGACTGAAATGGAAGAAGTCTGGCACAGCCCGAATTATATCAGACTTTACGGAAAGCTTATTGATAAATTCGGTGATAATGGCGTTGTTTCGGTAGTTATTGGCGAAAAGCGTGAAGATACACTTCATATCGACCTTTGGCTGATGAGCTGTCGAGTATTAAAGAGAGATATGGAACAGGCTATGCTCGATACTCTCGTAGAAAAATGCCGTCAGAATGGCATTTCTAAAATCAGAGGATATTATTATCCAACAAAGAAAAACGGAATGGTTCGTGAGCTTTACGGAACATTTGGCTTTGCAAAGATAAGCGAAGATGAAAATGGTAATACCGTTTGGGAACTTCCAATAGAGGGCTATGAAAATCAGAACCGTTATATTGAGGTTTCCGATAACAAGTAAATATATTTGAACTAACAAAGGAGATAATAGCTATGACAGGAAATGAAATTTTCGCAAGACTTAATGAGGTTTTCAGAGATGTATTTGATGATGACAGTATTGTTGTAAAGCCTGCAACAACAGCAGACGATATTGAAGATTGGGATAGCCTTGAGCATATCACACTTATCTCAGCAGTTGAGAAGGAATTTGGTATGAAGTTCAAGATGGGCGAAATTTCTTCAATGAAGAATGTCGGCGAAATGGCACATATTATCGCAGCAAGAGCAACCAGATAATAGCAAAAAACTTCCCCAAGATACTCAAAAGTTTTGCTCAAGGCGGCGAGCCGCCGCTCCCAAGACGCGGAATCGCTCGGCAAGCCTCGCTCGACACTTTCAAAAGAAGTTTGTTGACGCGGTCGAATAAACTACCGTTTGACTAACAAACTACCCTTAGACAATTAAAATTTAGGTCAAGCCTTTTTAAAGGCTTGCGGTTTCCAAAGGCAGAGCCTTTGGTGGGTTTTAAGGGCGAAGCCCTTAACATTCTTTGCCTTTTGAGCGGCGGATTTTATCCGCCGCTTTTTCTTTTGTTAGCAACATTAGTCAAAAAAGGGGGCGGACATTGTCCGCCCCTTTAGGGAGTAAGAGATGTTAAGGGTTTTAATAATAATTTATTTATCTGTACGGGTTAGTTTATTCTTTTCGAGGTATTCATCATAGCTTGATGTTATGTCTTTAATACCGTCTTTTTCGATAACAATAATTCTATTCGCAACAGTTGATATAAATTCGTGGTCGTGTGATGTGAACAGAACTACTCCATTAAAATTGGTTAAGCCTTTGTTTACGGCGGTAATAGACTCAAGGTCAAGATGGTTTGTCGGCTGGTCAAGGACAAGAACATTAGAGCCAAACATCATCATTCTTGAAAGCATACAACGAACCTTTTCGCCACCAGAAAGAACATTAACAGGCTTGAATACATCTTCGCCTGAGAATAACATTCTGCCAAGAAAACCTCTTAAATAAGTTTCGGTGCGTTCGTTATCCTTTGCATATTGACGAATCCAATCGAGAATAGAAAGTTCACAGCCGTCAAAATATGAGCTGTTATCCTTTGGAAAATATGATTGACTTGTGCTGATGCCCCACTTGAAGGCTCCGCTGTCAGGCTCAGAATTGCCCATAAGAATTTCAAAGAGAGCGGTTACAGCAAGCTCATTTTCTGAAATAAATGCGATTTTATCTGTGCGTTCAACTCTGAAGCTGATGTCTTCAAACATAACCTCGCCGTCAAGTGTTTTTGAAAGTCCCTCTACTGTGAGGATTTCCTTGCCGACCTCTCTGTCAGGAGTAAAGCCTACATAAGGATAACGGCGGCTTGATGCAGGAAGTTCTTCAACTGTAAGCTTATCGAGCAACTTCTTACGAGAGGTTGCTTGCTTGGATTTGGATTTATTTGCTGAGAATCGTGCGATAAAGCTTTGTAATTCCTTGATTTTCTCCTCGGCTTTTTTATTTTGCTGTTTAATCATCTGCTGAATGAGTTGGCTTGAATCGTACCAAAATTCATAGTTGCCAACATACATTTTAATCTTTGTGTAATCTATATCGACAATATGAGTACAAACTGTATTCAAGAAATGTCTGTCATGAGATACAACTATAACAGTTCCCTCGTAATCAAGGAGAAAATCCTCAAGCCAGCTTATCGCAAGAACATCAAGGTTATTTGTAGGCTCATCGAGAAGTATAATATCAGGATTGCCGAAAAGTGCCTGTGCAAGAAGTGTCTTAACCTTTTCATTACCTGTGAGTGTGCTCATCTGTGCATAAAGAATGTCTTCGGAAAGTCCTAAGCCCTGAATGAGCTTTGAAGCGTCACTTTCTGCCTCCCAACCGTTAAGCTCGGCAAATTCTGCTTCAAGCTCAGATGCACGAATACCGTCCTCGTCTGTGAAATCAGCCTTTGCATAGATAGCATCTTTTTCTTTCATTATATCATATAGTTTTTTGTTGCCATATATTACAGTGTCAAGGACTGTATACTCATCAAATGCAAAGTGGTCCTGCTTTAAAACTGACATACGGGTATTTTCGGGAATAATTACTTCGCCTTTAGACGGTTCAAGTTCTCCCGAAAGAATTTTTAGAAAGGTTGATTTTCCTGCACCATTAGCACCGATTATTCCATAGCAGTTGCCAGGTGTAAATTTAAGATTTACATCAGAAAAAAGATTTGTACCACTGAAATTGAGTGCTACATTACTTACTGTTATCATTTTTAATTATCCCCCTATTTTTGATTCTTTCTATATTTACCTCGTTATTATAACAGTAAACATAATAAATTGAAAGCATAAAACTGAAAAATCACTTGCAAAAATAGATATAAGTGTAATGCTATGACCTATTTATTCTGAATAGTAATGAATGTAGAAATTAATTAAAGGAACGAATGAACTAAGCTTTAAGTGTCTTGGAGAGATTTGTCAACTTTTTTCAAAAAATTCCCTCGTTTATAAATCGTTTACAATTTAGGTGTTGACATTTGAGGGGAATGGTGGTAAATTTATATATAGATTAGCACTCAAGGCACAAGAGTGCTAATGAAGTAAATAATTCTTAATTGTGCAAGAGGTGATTGATATGCAGCCTGCAATCAGAAAGCTGAAAATTCTTGAGGCTATTGTAGATTCGTATATCGGCACTGGCGAGCCAGTTGGTTCAAAAACACTTTGTGACGGACTTGATTTCAATGTTTCGTCCGCAACAATCCGAAATGATATGTCAGAGCTTTCTGAGCTTGGCTTGCTCACACAGCCTCATACATCTTCGGGCAGAGTGCCAACAAATCTTGGTTATAGAATTTATGTAGATAAGCTTATGAGCGTTAAGCCTGTAAGCCCGAAAGAACAAGGAGCTATCAAAGCTTCACTTTTACTCCACTCGGATGCTCCTGAACACCTCCTCAGCGAGGCGGCACAGATTCTTTCGGATATTACAAGATATGCCGCCGTTGTAACATCTCCACCTGCTGACAGAGCGTATGTCAAACGGATTAAATTCGTTCAGACAGGCAATCACACAGCTATGGCTGTGTTGATAACCTCAACAGGTATGGTAAGAACAAGGCTTTTCAGATGTGATTTTGTTGTTAATGACGAGGTTCTAAGCCTTTTCGATAATGCCTTGAATGATAAGCTTCAGGGTACAATGCTTGTAGATGTTACACCTGCATTTATACAGTCGGCTGCAATTTCGCTTGGTGAGCTTTCTATGATTGTTCCGAATGCACTGATTGCTATTCATGATGCGGCGAAAGATGCCGCAACTACGAATATAGCTCTTGAGGGACAAAGCAAATTGCTTTTCCTGCCAGAGTTCAGCTTTGAAAGTGCAAGACAGACGGTCGATTTTCTTAACCGAACAAACGATATTACAAAGCTGTTGAATGAAGGCGATGAGCCTACAAGGGTTCTTATCGGCGAAGAAACTAAGATACCTGAGCTTTCGGAGGCGAGCGTGATTATATCGAAATATAATGTTTCAGATGTATGCTCGGGTGCGATAGCGGTAATAGGTCCTACAAGAATGAATTATTCAAAAACTATAGCGAATACAGAATATCTTGCTGACACTGTGGGAACAATGTTGAGCGGAATTCTTAATGGATAGAGAGGAGAATTATCTTGCCAAAGAAAGATACGACTGCGGAAGATACAACTTCCGAAACTGTAAACGAGGCTGAAGCCTCCGAAACAGAAAAGAAAGATGAAAAAACAAAGAAGAAATCCTCCAAAGGCTCAAAATCTCAGAAGACTAAATATGAGGAGGAAATCAACGGCTTAAAGGAAGAGCTTGATAAGCAGAAGGAAATCTTTATGAGAACTGCCGCTGAGTATGATAATTACAGAAAGCGTACTGAGCGTGAGAAATCAAACATCTATAATGATGCGACAGCAGCCGCAATAAAGACTATACTTCCTGTTCTTGATAGCCTTGAAAGAGCTATTGAAGCATTAAATGGTGCTGATGATGAGCATACTAAGGGTATGACAATGATTATGGCTCAGATGCAGGATTCACTCAAGAAGCTGAATGTTGAGGAATATGGTGCAAGAGGTGACGAATTCAATCCTGAAATTCATAATGCTGTTGCACAGGTTGAGGATTCAGAGCTTGAAGAAAATCAGATTGCAGTAGTATTCCAAAAGGGCTATAAAATTGGCGATAAAATCATTCGCCACGCAATGGTTCAAGTTGTTTGTTAGTCAGTAGCAAATTGACAGTTAAAAGTTTTGCTCAAGCTTTTTCAAAAGCTTGTAGTTTCCAAAGGCAAAGCCTTTGGTCGCTCTCCGCAGAGAGCGAAATACCTTTGGGCGAAGCCCAACACTTGTTTCTTCAAGGGCGAACAAAGTTCGCCAAACTAAAATTTAAAAAATAAATCATAAAGGGGTTTTTTATTATGGCAAAGACAATCGGTATAGACTTAGGTACTACAAACTCTTGTGTAGCTGTTATCGAAGGCGGCGAACCAGTCGTTATCGCTAATGCTGAGGGTGCAAGAACTACTCCATCTGTCGTAGCTTTCGCTAAGAACGGTGAAAGAATGGTAGGTCAGGTTGCTAAGCGTCAGGCTATCACAAACCCAGACAGAACAATCTCATCTATCAAGAGAGAAATGGGTACTGCTTATAAAGTAAACATTGACGGCAAGAGCTTTACTCCACAAGAAATTTCAGCTATGATTCTTCAAAAGCTTAAGGCTGATGCAGAAGCATATCTTGGCGATACAGTAACACAGGCTGTTATTACAGTTCCTGCTTACTTTACAGATGCACAGCGTCAGGCAACTAAGGACGCAGGTAAGATTGCTGGCCTTGAAGTTAAGCGTATCATCAATGAGCCTACTGCTGCTGCTCTTTCATATGGCATTGATAAGGAAACAGACCAAAAGGTTATGGTTTATGACCTCGGCGGTGGTACATTCGATGTATCTATCATCGAGATGGGCGACGGCGTTCAAGAGGTTCTCGCAACAGCTGGTAACAACCGTCTTGGCGGTGATGACTTCGATAAGAGAGTCATTGATTGGCTTATCTCAAGCTTCAAGAGCGAATCAGGCGTTGACCTTTCAAGCGATAAAATGGCTATGCAGAGATTGAAGGAAGCAGCTGAAAAGGCTAAGATTGAGCTTTCTGGCGTTACTTCAACAGCTATCAACCTTCCATATATCACAGCTGATGCAACAGGACCTAAGCACCTTGACCTCACTCTTACAAGAGCAAAGTTCAACGAGCTTACTGCTGACCTCGTAGAAAGCACAATGGGTCCTGTTCGTCAAGCACTCTCTGATTCAGGTCTTTCTATTGGCGAAATCGACAAGGTTCTTATGGTTGGTGGTTCTTCAAGAATCCCTGCTGTTCAGGACGCTGTTAAGGGACTTATCGGCAAAGAGCCATTTAAGGGCATTAACCCTGATGAGTGCGTTGCTATCGGTGCTGCACTTCAGGCTGGTGTTCTCGGCGGTGATGTTGAAGGTCTTCTCCTCCTCGATGTTACACCTCTTTCACTTGGTGTTGAAACACAAGGCGGAATTATGACAAAGATTATCGACAGAAATACAACTATTCCTATAAAGAAGAGCCAGATTTTCTCAACTGCTGCTGATAACCAGACACAGGTTGAGGTAAATGTTCTCCAAGGTGAGCGTGAGTTCGCAAGAGATAACAAGCAGCTTGGTCTTTTCAAGCTCGATGGTATCGCACCTGCTATGAGAGGTGTTCCACAAATCGAAGTTAGCTTTGATATTGATGCTAACGGTATTGTTAATGTTTCTGCTAAGGACCTTGGTACAGGCAGAGAACAGCATATCACTATCACATCTAACACAAATATGAGCAAGGAAGACATCGACAGAGCTGTTAAGGATGCTGAGAAGTATGCCGCTGAGGATAAGAAGCGTCGTGAAGAAATTGATGTTAAGAACGATGCAGAAAACCTCGTATATTCAGTAGAAAAGCTCCTCAATGAGAATGGCGATAAGCTCGAGCAGGCTGATAAGGATACTCTTAATCAGAAGCTTGCTGCAACTAAGGAAGCTCTCTCACAGAATAACGGTGATATGATTAAGTCTACATCAGAAGAACTCAAGACAGCTATGTATGCTGTTTCTGAGAAGATTTATAAGGCTGCTGAGGCAAGCGGTGCAGTTCCTCCACAAGGCGACAACAACGCTGCTGGCAACAACGGCGGTAACGGCAATGTTTACAATGCTGATTATCAAGATGTTGACGACAATAACAATAAGTAATTCAATTACACGAAATCCTCTCTTAAATATATTTTAGTGCAGAGCGGGCAGGGCGGTTTTATGCTCTGCTCGCCTTGTGCTGAATGAGGGGAAATACTTATCCGTATTTGCAGTAAAAGAATTATATCTGAATCGGATTATTTGATTTAATATATTCCAGTTAAAAGTTCATTACTGCGGATAAATCCTATGACAGAAGCACTCCGCCCACTGCAAAAAGTTCACTATATTCCATGAAACTGATTGAAAAATAGTTTTAATTATTATATAATGATATGCAGTGTTTTGTGCTTTAATTTTTACTGAGGTGATAATCGTTGGCAGATAAGAGAGATTATTACGAAGTTCTCGAAATTCAAAAGGGTGCTTCTGATGATGAAATAAAAAAAGCTTATAGAAAGCTTGCAAAAAAATATCATCCCGACCTTAATCCTGATAATAAGGAAGCCGAGATGAAGTTTAAGGAAGTAAATGAGGCCTATGAGGTTCTTTCCGATAAGGAAAAGCGTGCTCGCTATGACCGCTTTGGCTTTGCAGGTGTTGACTCAAGCTATGGAGCAGGTGCAGCATCAGGTGGTGGAAGTCCGTTTGGTCAGGATATAGACCTCGGCGATATATTCAATAGCTTCTTTGGCGGTTTTGGCGGTGGAAGGTCGCAAAGCTCCGCTAATGCTCCAAGGCGAGGAGCAGATACAGAGGTTTCTGTTACTATCTCCTTTGAGGAGGCAGCTAAGGGCTGTAAGAAAGAGGTTTCTTATCAGAATATAGAGGTTTGTAAGGATTGTTCGGGTACAGGTGCTCAAAAGGGTACTTCTCCTAAATCTTGCCCAGCTTGTGGTGGCTCTGGTCAGGTTAAGATTAGCCAGCGTACTCCGTTTGGCGTAATTCAGACCTCAAGAAGCTGTGATAGATGTAAGGGACGAGGAAAGATTATCGAAACTCCTTGCAGAACTTGTTCTGGTACAGGCAGAGTTCGTACAAAGCGTACAGTTTCGGTTAATATTCCGGCTGGTATCAATAACGACCAGGTTCTTAATGTTGGTGGTCACGGCAATAGCGGTATAAATGGTGGTCCATCAGGTGACCTTCATGTTTATATCAATGTTCGTCCTCACCCGATTTACGAACGCAAGGGTGACGATGTCTGGTGCGAAATTCCGCTTACATTTGCACAGGCTGCCCTTGGACACGAGGTTACAGTTCCTACTCTTGATGGCAAAGTTACTTATTCAGTTCACGAAGGAACACAGCCAGGCGATATTTTCAAGCTAAAGGGTAAGGGTATACCACATCTTAACACAAGGGGCAGAGGTGACCAATATGTAAGGGTTACTATTGAAGTTCCTAAGAATCTAAACCAAAAGCAGAAAGACCTTATCAAGGAATTTGATGCGGCGGCAGATGAAAAGAATTATCAAAAACGCAAAGGCTTCTTTGAAAAGCTAAAAGAACTTTTTGAGGACTAAGTGTGCGGTGGCGAGCCGCCACTCCCAAGACGCGGAATCGCTCGACAAGTCTCGCTCGGTGTGGATAAGGGAAGATAGTTGACGCGGTGCGTGACCGCACAGGACAAGACGCGGAATCGCTCGGCTTTGCCTTGCTCGGTGTGGATAAGGGAAGATAGTTGACGCGGTCGAAGTAATTACCAATGAGTTACCGATTAGCTAACAAGGCTTTTCTAAGATAATTAAAAGTTTTGCTCAAGCTTTTTCAAAAGCTTGCGGTTTCCAAAGGCGGAGCCTTTGGTGGGTTTTAAGGGCAACGCCCTTAACATTCTTTGCCCCTAAAGGGCGGACAAAGTCCGCCCTTATTGACCGATGTTGCTATCAAAAGAAATTTTAATAGTTTAAACATAAAAACACACAGCTCTATTTTTCTGAGCTGTGTGTTTTGTTTTTATCAGTAATAAACTGCTGAATGGGCGAATAAAGTTCGCAGATATTGACTAATATTGCTGACAAAAGAAATTTAGGGGCGAACTTAGTTCGCCCCTAAGGGGGTAAGAAAGGTTAAGGGCTTCGCCCTTAAAACCCACCAAAGGCACCGCCTTTGGAAACTGCAAGCTTTTGAAAAAGCTTGAGCAAAACTTTTAATTGTCTAAGAGAAGCTGGTTAGCTAAGCGGTAGTTCATCGGTAGTTTCTTCAATCGCGGCAACTATCTTCCCTTATTCACACCGAGCGAGACTTGTCGAGCGATTCCGCGTCTTGACAGTGGCGGCACGCCACCGCGTCTTGGGAGCGGCGGCTCGCCGCCTTGAGCAAAACTTTTAATTGTCTAAGAGAAGCTGGTTAGCTAAGCGGTAGTTTCTTCAACTGTGGCTCGCTGTCTTGAGTGAACTTTCGTTGATTACGCTTTTTCGCCAACTATAAATTCTATTTCGGGGTGCATTTCTTTAAGCGTTTTTATAACAGTTTCCTTAGCTTTTGCATGAGATATTGGGTCTATTTCATTATGAAAGCTCAAGTCAAAAAGAATATAAGTTTTCGCATAACCCTTTGTTACGCGGAAATGCTTGACGGAAATTAGCTGGTCAATAGCTTTTACGGATTTCAGTACATCTGTATATATCGGTGTGGTTATCTTTCGGTCAACTTCAATCGGGTCTGCATGAATTGTAATTTCACAGCCGAATTTTGTATGAATTTTATCTTCAAGCTCATCAACAATATTGTGTGCAGTCATAAGGTCTATGTTAGCAGGAAGTTCAGCGTGGAGTGAAGCAACTATATGTGTTGCACCATAGCTATGCACGAGAACATCGTGCAAACCAAGAACTCTTTCATCATTGAGGACAGTCTTTTCAATTTCAGCAACAAATTCGCTATCAGGAGCTTCACCGATAAGTGGATTGAGGGATTCTGCAGCACTCTTAAAGCCAGTCACAATGACAAAGCAAGCAACAATTATTCCAATGTAGGCATCAAGGTTTATACCTGTAAGCATACCAATAACAACTCCGATTATGACGGAGGAGGTTGCTATGCAATCGCTGAGGGAATCTATTGATGTTGCGTGCAAGGCAGAAGAATTGAGCTTTTTGCTGAGCTTTCTGTTGAATAGAGACATCCACAGCTTAACCAAAATAGAGAATATCAAGACAATGATTGATATAATGTTAAAGTCGATTTCTGATGGATTTATTGCAGTGTCAATAGATGAGCGGAAAAGTTCAACTCCGACAAGCATAATAACAAGCGAGATAAGCAGACCTGTGATATATTCGATTCTGCCGTGACCATAGGGGTGCTCCTGGTCGGCGGATTTTCCAGCCATTTTAAAGCCAACAAGGGTTATAACTGATGAGGCTGCATCTGTGAGGTTATTTATAGCATCAGCGGTTATAGATATAGCACCTGTTAAGATACCTGTAATAAGCTTTGAAATGCAGAGAATTATATTACATATTATTCCGACAATTCCTGCCATAGCTCCATATGAACGCCGAACTACACGATTGTTTATATTTTCGCTGTCTTTGATAAAAGTCCGAATCAAAAAATCTGTCATAATCATTCGCACCTTGTTAATTGTATAATTTTATATTATATCATATTAAGGGGATAGAATCAACAATCACATCGAAGATATTTTGTTTTTAGGTTTAAATATATAAATTCGAGAGAAATTAGTCTTATTTTTAAAATTGTATATAGACAAATTGCCCAATTTATAATATAATTAGGGAAGTATAGTGTATTATGGTATGATTATGATTTAAAATAGTACATTGGGATAATTATTTAAGCTTTCTCTGTTGGTAGCTATAAAAATGTAATTATCACTTAATTTAATGCTTCAAATCAAAGAGAGGAAAGTTAAGATGGAGATTCAATTCACACCTATTGTAACACAAAAACAAGCATCGGAGCTTGCAAAGGTTGCAGAGAAAATTTATTATGATTATTATGCAGGTCTTATCGGAGAAGAAAATATTAAATATATGCTCGCAGAATATCAAACAGCTAATTCTGTTATTGAGCAAATTAGAACTCGCAAGCATAATTATTACGAAATTTTCTGTGATGGGGAATTTTGCGGATATTTCGATATAATGTATGAAGGCAGACGAATTATTCTTGATAAAATCTATGTTAGCAAGGAATATAGAAAAAAGGGCATAGCAAGATATGTTGTTGCACATATTGAAAAGCTTTGTCGGTCGGTTAATGCGAATAAGATTATTGTAGATATTCTTGTTAAGAATGAGGCTGCTTGTATAGCATATAAACACTTAGGCTTTGTTAAGCTTAAAGAGGGCGTTATGACTCTCGGAAACGGTTTTCAGACAGAATATGCTGAAATGGAAAAGAAAATAAAATAAAAATAAGGTGATTATATGGGCAAGAAGTTAAAAAACTATGTGCTTTATTTAGAAGCACTTCTTGCGGATAGGTCTAAGATAGAGGATATAGAAAAATTAAAGCACGATATTTTGTTAGAGATTGGCTTTTGGCAACACGAAAGGCTTATACATCTTCTTATAACGATATTATTTTCGCTTTTACTTATGTCGATGATAATAGTAAGCTTTTTCTATGCGACTATTCAATCGCTTGCACTGACCTTATTGCTTTTGTGCTTAGAGATTCCATATATTCGTCACTATTATATATTAGAAAATAATACTCAAAAGTTATATCGTATTTATGAGCAGTTTGCCGAGGTCGGTGGCTGTGACGAAAAATAATTTATTCAAAGCCGAACCTTAGATGGTTTGGCTTTTTTGTTTTTAGAAAATAAAATAATAGCTATTCAGGCTCAAATATGTTATAATATGGGTGACGACTGGCGTGTTGTTGAGGTTAAGGACGGGAGGACAAAGTCCGCTCCTACGTTTAGCTAATAAACTTCCCTAAGACAGATAAAAGTTTTGCTCAAGCTTTTTCAAAAGCTTGCAGGGTTGAGGGACGGAGTCCCTCATGGGTTTTAAGGGCAACGCCCTTAAGCGGCGAGCCGTCGCCCCCAAGACGCATAATCGTTCGGCAAGCCTCACTCGACATCTGCAAGGGAAGTTTATTGCTGCGAATAAAGTAATTACCAATGAGTTACCAAAGGCTCCGCCGTAGGTGACTACCTTTGGAAACCGCAATCCTTTAAAAAGGCTTGACCTAAACTTTAAGTGTCTTGGGAAAGATTACTAACTAATCGGTAGGTCATTGGCAGTTTATTAGATAAGTGTGTTAGCAACACGCATCTTGACAAATAAACCGATAGCGTATACAATAAATAGGATATGCACACATTGATTTCATTCGGGTTTCTGCTGAGATAAGGACTTTATCTTATATGGCGGAATCTCTGAGAAAAGGAGGGGCTTGTTTGAAATATACTGAAAAAGAAGTTCTGCAATTTATCGAGGAAAATGATGTTAAGTTTGTAAGGCTTATGTTTTTCGATATTTTTGGTACAACTAAAAATATTTCGATAATGGCAGATGAGCTTCCCGTTGCTTTTAAAAAGGGCGTTACCTTTAATGCTTCTGCTATTGGGGGCTTCGAAAACTTTGATGCAGACCTTGTACTTGTGCCAGACCCTGCAACACTCGCTGTCTTGCCATGGCGACCACAGCACGGCAGGGTTGTAAGACTTTTCTGCACGATAACTTATCAGAATGGTGTGCCTTTTGATGCAGATGTCCGTATGGTACTGAAAAATGCTATGAAAAGAGCAGCATCTGTCGGTCTGACCTGTAATATCGACCTTGAATGTGAATTCTATTTATTCAAGACTGATGATGACGGCAACCCTACAAAATTGCCATATGATAACGCAGGCTATCTCGATATTGCACCGCTTGATAA
The DNA here is from genome assembly GCF_900291955.1 of Pseudoruminococcus massiliensis. Lineage (GTDB taxonomy): Bacteria > Bacillota > Clostridia > Oscillospirales > Acutalibacteraceae > Pseudoruminococcus > Pseudoruminococcus massiliensis. Next base: position 68,189 of record NZ_OLMR01000004.1, read on the forward strand.
GGGTGAGAATATCCGCCGTCAGATTTGCTTCACGCTTGAGCAAATGGAGATGACTCCGCTTTCATCTCATCATGAGAGAGGCCCTGGACAGAACGAAATCGATTTTATGTATTCTGATTCGCTAACTGCAGCTGATAACTTCTCTATGTTTAAGGCTATGGTTAAGACCATCGCAAATTCAAACGGACTTTTTGCATCATTTATGCCAAAACCGCTTGATGATAAAAACGGAAATAGTATGCACATCAATGTTATGATTGAAAGATATGGCTATAACATATTCAAAAAGAAGGACGGCGAGCTAAATACAACAGCTGGTTACTTTATCGCAGGTGTGCTTAAAAGAATTTCTGAGATTACTGCTTTCCTTAATCCTATCGAAAACTCATATAAGCGTTTCAATACCGACCTCAAAGGTGGCAGTGTTGGCTGGGCTTACGGAAGTAATATGGATATAATAAGAGTTATTTCCTCTGAGCGTGATAATGCCAAGCTACAGGTTATTTCGCCAGACCCTGCCTGCAACCCATATCTTGCCTTTGCGTTGATAATTAACGCAGGTCTTGATGGTGTAGAGGCTCGTGAGGAGCTTCCTGCCCCTTCTGTCGGAATGAGCAAGCTTGCTTTGCCGTCATCGCTCGAATCAGCAATAAATCTTGCAGAGAAAAGCGAATTTATTAAATCAATTATTCCAGAAAAGCTTTTTGAGAGCTATATATGCCATAAGCGACAAGAGCTTGAGCTTTCTAAGAGAAGTGATGAGATAAAGCTTGCAACAGACCACAAGTATTTTGAAATTCTATAAGAAATATTTCATTTAATACTTGATAGAATTATCAGGATTATGTACAATAGATAGAAAGGGTGTCGGCACTTGGACAATGTTCTTCTTGTGTCCAAATCAGAGAAAAGTACCGATTCTTTGTCGGGACTGCTTCGTGAAATCTCAAGTCCCACTATCGACATTGTAAGGAGCGGTTCGGAGGCTCGGCGAATATTACTCGAAAAGGAATATGATTTCGTCTTTATCAATACACCGCTGACTGACGAGTTCGGCGACGGTCTGTCGATATATGTTTCCGAAAATACTCACGCAAGTGTTGTTTTGCTTGTCAAGGCGGAGATTGAGGAACAGGCAGAGGCTAAAACAGAGGATTATGGCGTTTTCGTTTTGTCAAAGCCACTGAGCAAACATCTGATGTTTAAATCAATTAAGCTTCTTGAGGCGACGAAACGCCGTCTTGAGGGAGTTCGCAAAGAAAATATCAAGCTTCAGAAGAAGATTGAGGATATAAGAACCATCAATAGGGCAAAATATGTGCTTATGGAGTATCTCTCTATGAGCGAACCGCAATCGCACAGGTATCTTGAACGACAGGCTATGGACCAGCGAATAACAAAGGTCGAGGTCGCAAAGAGAATCCTTAGCACCTATGAGAACTGATTGAGAGCTTATAGATGAGCCAAAAGGCTCGAAAATTGTAGAAAATATGCTTTTAATGCAAATTGGGTAACTGCTTTGCTTAAATATATACACGAAAGGAATGGTCAAAGAATGGAACAAAAGGCATACCTTACCTTAGAGAACGGTGATGTTTTTGAGGGTTATTCTTTCGGAGCCCAAACCGAAACCACAGGAGAGCTTGTCTTTACTACTGCTATGACTGGCTATCTTGAAACACTTACCGACCCAAGCTACTATGGACAAATTGTCTGCCAGACTTTCCCACTTATTGGTAACTATGGGGTTATTAAACCTGACTTTGAAAGCAAAAAGCCAGCTTTGAAGGCTTATATCGTAAGAGAATGGTGTCAGCAACCCTCAAACTTTAGGTGTGAGGGACAGCTTGACACTTTTTTAAAGGAGGCAGGCATTCCTGCTATTTATGGAATTGATACCAGACATCTTACGAAAATCGTTCGTGAATATGGTGTTATGAATGCTCGTATATCCTTCGAGAAGGTTTCAGAAGATGTTATCGAGAACGAAATCAAGCCTTATAAGATAGTTGATGCCGTAAAGTCTGTAACCTGCTCTGATTTTGAAACATATCAGGCAGAGGACGAGAAATTCAAGGTCGTTCTTTGGGATATCGGTGCTAAGTATAATATCAGAAGAGAGCTTGTAAAGCGTGGCTGCACAGTTACAGTCGTGCCTGCAAGCACAACAGCAGAGCAGATTAAGGCACTCAATCCTGATGGCATTATGCTCTCTAATGGTCCTGGCGACCCAGAGGAAAATGTTGAGATGATTGCCGAGCTTAAAAAGCTTTGTGACGCTAAGATTCCTACTTTCGGAATCTGCCTCGGACATCAGGTTCTCGCACTTTCACAGGGTGCTAAGACTGAAAAGCTAAAGTATGGTCATCGTGGTGCAAATCAGCCAGCTGTAGAAGTCGGCACAGGCAGAGTTTATATCACAAGCCAGAACCATGGCTATGCAGTTATCGCTTCATCTTTGCCAGCAAACGCAAAGGAAAGCTTTATTAACGCAAATGACGGTACTTGCGAGGGCGTAACCTATACAGATATGCCAGCATTTTCAGTACAGTTCCACCCAGAGGCTTGCGGTGGTCCACAGGATACATCATTCCTTTTTGATAGATTTATAAACATGATGAAGGAGGGTAAATGAGATGCCAAAGGATAAAAGTATAAAGAGAGTTATGGTTATCGGTTCAGGCCCTATCGTTATCGGACAGGCTGCCGAGTTTGACTATGCGGGTACACAGGCTTGCCGTGCTCTTAAAGAGGAAGGTCTTGAGGTTATCCTCATTAACTCAAACCCAGCTACTATTATGACGGATAAGGCTATGGCTGATAAAATCTATATCGAGCCTCTTACCCTCAAGACAGTAAAGAGAATTATCAAGAAAGAAAAGCCAGACAGCCTTCTTTCCACTCTCGGCGGACAGACAGGTCTTACACTCTCTATGCAGCTTGCAAAAGAGGGCTTCCTTGAGAAAAACGGTGTTAAGCTCCTCGGTGCTAACCCTGTAACTATTGATAAAGCAGAAGACAGACAGATGTTCAAGGATACTATGGAGGAAATCGGTCAGCCAGTTATCCCATCAATAGTTGTAAACGATGTTGAATCTGCTGTCGATTTCGCAAACGAAATCGGCTACCCTGTTATCATTCGTCCTGCATTTACACTCGGCGGTACAGGCGGCGGTATCGTTAATAACGAGGACGAACTTCGTGAAATCACTGCAAATGGACTTGAGCTTTCTCCTATCACTCAGGTTCTTGTTGAAAAGTGTATCGCAGGCTGGAAGGAAATCGAGTATGAGGTAATGCGTGATAAGAAGGGCAATGTAATTACCGTCTGCTCTATGGAAAACTTCGACCCTGTCGGCGTTCATACAGGCGATAGTATCGTTATCGCTCCAACAGTAACTCTTGCTGATAAGGAATATCAGATGCTCCGTTCAGCAGCTCTTAATATAATTTCTGCTCTTGGCGTAGAGGGTGGCTGTAACTGCCAGTTCGCTCTTAACCCTGAAACCTTTGAATATGCTGTTATCGAGGTTAACCCAAGAGTTTCCCGTTCATCTGCTCTTGCGTCTAAGGCAACAGGTTATCCTATTGCTAAGGTTGCTGCAAAGCTTGCTATCGGCTATACTCTTGATGAAATCAAGAATGCCGTTACAGGCACAACATACGCTTGCTTTGAGCCTGCACTCGACTATGTTGTTGTTAAGTTCCCTAAGTGGCCTTTCGATAAATTCGTTTATGCAAAGCGTACACTCGGCACACAGATGAAAGCAACAGGCGAGGTTATGGCTATTGCTCCTACATTTGAGCAGGCTATTATGAAGGCTGTTCGTGGCGCTGAAATCGGTCACGATACAATGGATAGCCCTAAGTTTGCCGCTCTCACAACAGAAGAACTCAGAGAAAGACTTCATGTTTGCGATGATGAGCGTTCTTTCTGCGTATATGAGGCATTGAAGCGTGGAATTACTGTTGATGAAATCCACGAGATAACCCTCATTGACGAATGGTTCTTGTCTAAGCTCCTCAATATCATCAACTGCGAGCGTGAAATGGAGCTTGAAAAGGGCAATATGAGCAGAGAGCTTTATGTAAAGGCTAAGAATCTCGGCTTCCTCGACAGAACTATTGAGAAAATTACAGGCAAAAAGGTTGAAAACCCACTCGTTCCTGTCTATAAGATGGTTGATACCTGTGCTGCTGAATTTAAGGCTGAAACTCCTTACTTCTACTCTACCTTCGATAAGGATAACGAGGCAGAAGCATTTATCGAGGAGCAGAACAGCGACAGAAGAACAGTTATCGTTTTTGGTTCAGGCCCTATCAGAATCGGTCAGGGCATCGAATTTGACTATGCCTCCGTTCACTGCGTATGGGCATTGAAAGAGGCTGGCTTTGATGTTGTTATCGTAAATAACAACCCTGAAACAGTTTCTACTGACTTCGATACAGCCGACAGACTTTATTTTGAGCCACTCACAAATGAAGATGTTATGGGCATTATCAACACAGAAAAGCCATATGGCGTTGTTGTTGCCTTCGGTGGTCAGACAGCTATTAAGCTTACAAAATATCTCAGCGACCACGGCGTAAATATCCTCGGAACATCTGCTGACAGCATTGATATGGCAGAGGACAGAGAACGCTTTGATGAGCTTCTCGAAATGCACCATGTCGCTCGTCCTCAGGGCTATACTGTTATGACAACAGACGAGGCTCTTGAGGTTGCAAATAAAATCGGCTATCCTGTACTTATGCGTCCGTCATATGTTCTTGGCGGTCAGAATATGATTATTGCCTTTAATGATGACGATATTAAGGAATATATGGCTATTATTCTCGCACAGAATATCGAGAACCCTATCCTCATAGATAAATACCTTATGGGTATCGAACTTGAGATTGACGCTATCTGCGATGGTGAGGATATTCTTATTCCCGGTATTATGGAACACGTTGAGAGAACAGGTATCCACTCAGGTGACTCTATTGCTGTATATCCAGCTTGGAATATTGGCGATGAGATGACTCAGACAATCATTGAAACTTCTAAGAATCTTGCAGTTTCTCTCAGAACAAAGGGACTTGTCAATATTCAGTATCTTATCTATCACGATAGACTTTATGTTATTGAGGTCAACCCTCGTTCTTCAAGAACTATCCCATATATCAGCAAGGTTACAGGTGTGCCTATGGTAGACCTCGCAACTCGTGCTATGCTCGGCGAAAAGCTTGCAGATATGGGCTGGGGAACAGGTCTTTATAAGAAAGCTCCTTACTTTGCAGTTAAGGTGCCTGTATTCTCATTCGAGAAGCTTATAAATGTTGATAACCACTTAGGTCCTGAGATGAAATCTACAGGTGAGGTTCTCGGTGTTGCTAATACGCTTGAGGAGGCTCTTTATAAGGGTCTTATCGCAGCAGGCTACAAGATGAAGAAGCACGGCGGTATATTTATCACGGTAAGAGATGCTGATAAGAACGAAGTCGGTCAGCTTGCAAGAAAGTATGCAGACCTCGGCTTTACAATCTACTCAACAGTTGGTACTGCAAGAGTTATCAAGGATTACGGCATAGATGCTATTGTTGTTCCGAAGATTCACGAGAACGCTAAGGAAAATACCCTCACACTTATTGAGAGTGGTATCATTAACTATGTTATCTCTACATCTTCTAAGGGCAGAATACCTACAAGAGATAGCGTTAAGATTCGCCGTAAGACAGTTGAAAGAAATATTCCTTGCCTTACTTCTATCGACACAGCAAATGCACTCGCAGAATGCCTCAAGAGTAAGTATTCTGAAGAAAGCACAGAGCTTGTCAACCTCAACGATATGAGAAGTGAAAAGGTTAAGCTCCATTTCACAAAGATGCAGGGCATAGGTAATGACTATATCTATTTCGATACATTCAGCCAGAAGATTAACAATCCAGAAGGACTTAGCATAAGACTTTCCGACAGACATTTCGGAATTGGCGGTGACGGTGTTATTCTTATAGGACCATCTGATGTTGCAGACGCTAAAATGAGTATGTTCAACCTCGATGGCAGTGAGGGCAAAATGTGCGGAAACGGTATCCGCTGCGTTGCAAAGTTCCTCTTTGATAACGGTATGGTTCAGGGCGATACTGCAACAGTTGAAACTCTCAGCGGTATCAAGAAGCTTAAAGTATATAAGCAAGATGGTCTTGTGAGCAGAGTAAGAGTTGATATGGGTAAGGCAGAACTTAACCCTAAGAATATCCCTGTTGCTATGGCTAAAACAAAGATTATCAATGAGCCAGCCTTTATAGATGGCGTTGAATATAAAATCACCTGCGTTTCTATGGGTAATCCACACTGCGTAGTATTCTGCGATAATATCGACAGCCTTGATATAGAAAAGGTAGGCCCTGCATTCGAGAACAGCCCACTCTTCCCAGAGAGAGTAAACGCAGAGTTTGTCAAGGTAGTTGACAGCAACACAATCCGTATGAGAGTATGGGAGCGTGGCAGTGGCGAAACTTGGGCTTGCGGTACAGGTGCTTGTGCTGTTGCAGTTGCAGCGGTTGAGAATGGCTATTGCAAGAAGAATGAGGACATCACAGTTAAGCTAAAGGGTGGCGACCTCGTTATTAAGTATACAGATGACACAGTTTTCCTCACAGGTAATGCAGAAACAGTATTTGAAGGAGAAGTAGAGCTATGACGACAAAGTATATTTTCGTTACAGGCGGAGTTGTTTCGGGACTTGGCAAGGGTATAACAGCAGCTTCTCTCGGACGACTTCTCAAGGCAAGGGGACTTAAAATTGCCGCACAGAAGCTCGACCCGTATATAAATGTTGACCCAGGCACAATGAGTCCATATCAGCACGGCGAGGTTTATGTTACAGAGGACGGTGCAGAAACCGACCTCGACCTCGGTCACTATGAGCGTTTTATAGATGAAAACCTAAATAGATTCTCAAATCTTACCACAGGTAAGGTCTATTCAAATGTTCTCGAGAAAGAGCGTAACGGCGAATATCTCGGCGAAACTGTTCAGGTTATTCCTCATATTACAAACGAAATTAAGGAATTTATCTATGCTGTCGGTAAGCACTCTGACGCTGATGTTGTTATCACCGAAATCGGTGGTACAGTCGGCGATATAGAGAGCCAGCCTTTTCTTGAGGCTATTAGACAGGTTTCTCTCGAGGTTGGTCTTGAGAATAGCTTGTTCATTCATGTTTGCCTTGTACCTTATATCAAGGGCAGCGAGGAGCATAAGTCCAAGCCGGCACAGCATTCCGCAAAGGAGCTTCGTTCACTTGGAATAAATCCTGATATTCTCGTTCTCCGTTGCGATGAACCACTCGAGGAGAGCATTTTCAAGAAGATAGCAATGTTCTGCAATGTTAAGCCAGATTGCGTTATCGAAAATATAACTCTCCCTGTTCTTTATGAAGCACCTATGATGCTCGAAAAGAATAATTTCTCCGATATTGTCTGCCGTGAGCTTGGAATAAGTCTTCCAGCCGGCGATATGTCCGAGTGGGAAAGTATGCTCGAAAGAATCAAGAATAGCACAAAGACTGTCAGAATCGCTCTTGTTGGTAAGTATGTTCAGCTTCACGACGCTTATTTGTCTGTTGCTGAGGCATTAAGACACGCAGGCTATGAGAATAGTGCTGTTGTAGATATTAAATGGGTTGACGCAGAGCTTGTCACAGAATATACAGTCGAGGAGCTTCTCGGCGATTGTGACGGCATACTTGTTCCCGGTGGCTTTGGTGACAGAGGCGTTCAGGGCAAAATCAATGCCGCAAAATATGCTCGTGAAAACAATGTTCCGTATTTCGGCATTTGTCTTGGTATGCAGACCGCTGTTATAGAGTTTGCCCGCCATAAGCTTGGCTTTAAGCACGCAAACTCAAGCGAGTTTGATAAGGATACAGAGTATCCAGTAATCGACCTTATGCCAGACCAGCAGGGAAATATCCCACTCGGCGGAACAATGCGTCTTGGAGCATATCCTTGCAAGGTTCACCCTAATTCCATTATGGAGAGAGCCTACGGCAAGCCAGAGGTTGCAGAGCGACACAGACATCGCTATGAATTCAACAATAAATATCGTGATATATTTGAAGAAAATGGTATGGTCTTCACAGGCACATCTCCTAATGGCTTGCTTGTAGAGGCTGTTGAGATTCCTGAAAATAAATTCTATATCGGTGTTCAGTATCACCCAGAGTTCAAAAGCCGTCCAAACAAGGCTCACCCGATATTCAGAGAGTTCATCAAGGCTTCTTTAGAGAATAGGGAAGCAAAATGAAAACTTGCCCGAATTGTAACGAACTTCTCGGCAACGATGTTAATACTTGTTTTAAATGTAAATACGATTTTGAACTCGGTCGTGTTGTTACAAAAGAAGAAAAAAAACAGCGTGCAGATGAAGAAAAAAAGAAGAGAGAAGAAGAAAAACAGAGGATAGAAGAAATTATAGTTGAAAGAAAAGAAAACCAAAATAAATTAGAGCAAGAAATATCTGATTTAAGTAAACTCCCTTTTTTATCTACAACAGGTTATAATTTTGATGGATGTACCATATATCGTTATATCGGGATTGTATCATCTGAATATGTTCTTGGTACAGGCTTTATTTCAGAATTGAGTGCTTCTGTAAGTGATTCTTGGGGAACACACTCTAAAAAAATGGAAAATAAAATAGCTACTGCAAAAATGGAGGCTATGAGTACATTGTGCAAAAGGGCAGTTAAGGCAGGGGCAAACTCAATTATAGGTGTCAAATTTAATATAATGACTCTTGATGCAAATATGATAGTTGTTTCTGTTGACGGAACGGCAGTAATGAGAAAAGAAATCAAATAATTAGCTGTTGAATTCCTCAACATTTAAAAGTCTTGCTTGGATTTACCTTGCTCGTGGTGAGCGTGAAAAGATAATTGACGCGGTCGAAGAAACTGCCAAACGGGCGAACATAGTTCGCCCCTACGATTAGCTGATAGTTTTTTCTAAGACAATTAAAAGTTTAGGTCAAGCCTTTTTAAAGGCTTGCGGTTTCCAAAGGCGGAGCCTTTGGTGGGTTTTAAGGGCAAAGCCCTTAACAACAAATTATTATAAAGGTGGTTAGTAAAATGCCAAAGTTAAATGAAAATTATCTTAAACTCGAAAAGAATTATCTTTTTATCAATATTGCTAAGAAGATTAACGAGTACATAAAAAACAACCCCGATAAAAAGGATAGAATCATCCGTATGGGTATCGGTGATGTTACCCTGCCTATCGCACCTTGTGTTGTTGAAGCAGTTAAAAAGGGTGCTGACGAAATGGGCGTTAAGGAAACCTTTAAGGGCTATGAAGACAGCGGTACAGGCTATGACTTCTTGAAAGAGGCTGTTGCTGGTTATTATAAAAGTTTCGGCGTTGATATTGCCACTGACGAAATCAGAATAAGCGACGGTGCAAAGTCTGATTGCGGAAATATTGTCGATATTTTCGGCGATGATAATATTGTACTTATCACAGATCCAGCATATCCTGTTTATGTCGATTCTAACCTTATGAACGGCAGAAAGGTTATCTATGCTGATTCTACTGAGGAAAACGGTTTCTCCGCAGTTCCTGACCCATCAGTTCACGCTGATATTATCTACCTCTGCTCTCCGAATAACCCAACAGGTGCGGCTTTCAAGACTAGCGAGCTTAAGGCTTGGATTGATTATGCTATCGCAAATGACGCTGTTATCATCTATGACGCAGCTTACGAGGCATTCATCACAGAGGACGATGTTCCGAGAAGTATCTTTGCTGTAGAGGGTGCAAGAAAGTGTGCTATTGAGATATGCTCACTCTCTAAGACAGCAGGCTTCACAGGTATGCGCTGCGGATATACAGTTATCCCGAATGAGCTTGAGTTCAAGGCTTCTAATGGCGAAGTAGTTAAGATTTCACAGGTTTGGGGCAGACGAGAGGGCAGTAAGTTCAACGGTGTTTCATACCCTGTTCAGTGCGGTGCTGCTGCTGTATTCTCCGAGGAAGGTCAGAAGCAGTGCAAAATCAACCTCGAATACTACAAAGAAAATGCCCGTATCATTGCAGAAACTCTCGATGAACTTGGCATTTGGTATTCGGGTGGTAAGAACTCCCCATATATCTGGCTCCGTTGCCCGAATGGTATGAAGTCTTGGGATTTCTTCGATTTGCTCCTCGAGAAGGCTAATGTTGTCGGCACACCAGGTGCAGGCTTTGGCAAAAATGGTGAAGGCTATTTCCGTCTTACATCATTCGGCGACAGAGATAAGACAATAGAGGCTATGGCAAGAGTTAAAGAGCTTATCAAGAGCCTATAATTAGATAAAGAAATTATTCCCGACAGGTTGAAAATGCTCTGTCGGGATTTTTTAATTTAACTATTTGGTATTTATTTTCATTATACTAAATCTTGGGTATATTTTCTTTTTTCTATCGAACTCGCATTAATATAGTTTTTTTTATATTGATTTTTATACGGATTACAGATATAATCGTATTATGCTTTCTGAACTTTCTATGAAAGGATTTTAGTTTTATGAGCAGAAACACCAGTGATATTTATAAGGCATCAATCAATATTTTGGGGAGTTGTGTTACAAGAGATATTTTTTTTACGCATGATAATGATGGTGGTTACAGAATTTTTCAGTATGTTAATTTCTTTTCGCCAATTTCATTGTGTGAAGGTCCCGTATCTATAGATTTAGAGAGATATAATAGTTTGGATTTTTCTGAGTATGCGACAAGTTTCAGAAAAAGATGTGTTATGCACGATTTGACTAAACAGAGTATAGATTATATCGCACAAAAAAAGACAGATTGGTTAATATTGGATACGGGCTTGTTTCGTAGAAATCTTTGTCTGCTTGGAGATAAAAAACAAACTTGTTTTGCTGAAAAAGAAGATTTTTTGAAGTATCTTAGTAAGCAGAAAATTATTCCTGAGATAGTTGGTGAGATAAGTATTGAGGATATTTCTGATGAGGACTTAGAAAAAAGAATGAGATTTTTTATTGATAAAATCCTTTCAATGTATCCTGTGGAAAATATTGTTTTAATAGAAGCAAAAAATTCATTGATTAAAGCTGATAAGGGCGGGAGCATTTCTGGCTTTGATGATGTTGATTATCATATTATTGAGAATAATAGAATGTCAAGATGCTATAAGCTTATGAAAAATATGCTCCAAGGGTGTCATATAATTCCTATGCCAGAAAATGTTGTAGCAGACGCAGGGCATAGGCTGGGATTATCACCGTTGCATTATACTATGGGATATTATGATTATGCTTTGTCAGTCTTTGATTGTATTCAGAAAAAATTACCTATTGAAAAAGAACAAAGTCATATTCAAAAACTATTTGATAAATGTAATATGGATTATGCAGGAAAATATTTTTCAGCTTTAGCAGATTCATATATAAATCTAAGTAAGCAAAAAAATCAAAGCGAATTGAAAAAGATATATAAAAAGTGTAAAAAGTTAATAGGAAGATAAATTTAAATATCAGGGAGTGTGAGAGATTATGAAAAATCAGTTTTTAGAGGCGGGAAAAATTGTTGGTACACACGGACTTAAGGGTGAAGTAAGAGTTGACCCTTGGTGCGATAGTGCAGAGTTTTTGGCAAAATTTAAGAGGCTTTATTATAAAGATGGTACAGAGTTGAAGGTTATTTCATCAAGACCGCATAAGAATATAACAATTATTCATCTTGAGGGTGTCAATGATGTTAATGAGGCTGATGGATTGCGTGGCAGAGTTCTTTATATAAATCGTGATGATGTTAAACTTCCTAAGGGTGTTTATTTTGTTCAGGATATAATAGGTATGAGAACTATTGATTGCGATACGGGCGAGGAATATGGCGAGGTTACCGATGTAATGAAAACGGGGGCTAACGATGTATATCAGATTACTAAGGACGGAAAAGAGTATCTGATTCCAGCTATTCCTGATGTTATTGTTGAAAGAAATATCGAGGACGGCATACTTACAATTCGTCCGATGAAGGGAATTTTTGATGATGAGGATTGATATTATAACACTTTTTCCGGAAATGTGCGAAACTGTTATGGGGGAAAGTATTATCGGCAGAGCAAGAAAAAAAGGTGCTATTGATGTTGAGTGTCATCAGCTTAGAGATTATGCCTTTGATAAGCATAAGCGTGTAGACGATACGACCTATGGTGGCGGTATGGGTATGCTGCTTATGGCAGAACCAATAGCACTTTGCTTTGAGGATATTTGTAAAAAGACTGAAAGTCGTCCGCATTTGATTTATATGTCACCTCAGGGCGAAACACTAACACAAAAAAAGCTGGTTGAGCTTTCGCAGTATGAGAATATATGTATACTTTGCGGACATTACGAAGGTGTTGACGAGAGAGTTCTCGATGAATATGTTGATGAACAGATTTCTATTGGAGATTATGTTCTTACTGGCGGTGAGCTTCCTGCATTGGTTCTTGCGGATTCGCTCTCAAGATTAGCTCCTGGTGTGCTTTCTGATGATGAATGCTTTGAGGAGGAAAGCCATTATAATGGACTCTTGGAGTATCCACAATATACAAAGCCTGCTGTTTGGAGAGATAGAGCCGTTCCAGATGTGCTATTAAGTGGTCATCACGCTAATGTTGAAAAATGGCGTAGAGAACAAATGATAATTCGTACAGCAGATAAGCGACCTGATATGATTGAAAAAGCAGATTTGACAGATAAAGAGAAAAAATTTCTTGAGGAATATCTAAAAAGCAAAAATGAGATTATGACAGATAATGAAAATCTGTCAAGTTTATGAGTTACACTTTTGTGTCAAAAATCAAATAGATGCTTGTTCTTTTAGCAAGGTAAAATACTAAAATAGAGCAAAATTTAATTCCTTAAAAGAAAGATAATTAATGAAAAATTCTTAAAAATGAATATAATTGCATTTTTATATTTTTTGATTAGTTTTTTAAAAAATTACTATTGACAAAATATATGAATTTCAATATGTGTGTTGACTGACATATGTAAGAAATATACGAAATTTTACATTCAGTTATATGCAAGGGGATTTTTAAATAAAAAATATAGTATATAGTTATCAAAAAATTGTATTTATTTGCAAAAAATCCATAAAATGTTAATTCTTAATGTTAAAATATAGCAAATTTTTCCACGATTTATTGCAATTTGCACAATAAAATACAGTTTGTTTTTAATCGTTATCGTATGTTAGTACAAATTTCTCAAAAATGGTTGACGATATTCCAAATTGTGCTATAATACGGATATGGATAATTGTAGTTGTAGAAAAAATATAATTACAACGAGGGGACATACTCAAAACCGTTAAAGGAGAGATTATAATGTACGTAAAAGATGTTATGGTACAAAACCAAGTTGGACTTCACGCAAGACCTGCCACTTTCTTCATTCAAAGAGCTAATGAATTTAAGTCATCAATTTGGGTAGAAAAAGAAGAAAGACGCGTAAATGCTAAGAGCCTTCTTGGTGTTCTTTCACTTGGTATCGTTGGTGGAACAACTATCAGAGTTATGGCTGATGGTGCTGATGAAGAAGCTGCTGTTGAAAGTCTTGTGAAACTCGTACAGTCAGGTTTCTCTGAATAATTCTAAATAAATTATTGATTTTTAAAGCATCGCTTTTAGGCGGTGCTTTTTGTTTTGAGGTGAAATTTGGACTATTTTATTTTTCAGTGGTTTGTGGTATGATTTAAATAAGTGGATTTGATAAAAACTATTAGTTGAAAAAATTTTTTAATTTGTTTAAAGAAAGCTTTTAATTAAAAAGCTTAGACGCGAATAACAAAAGTTAATTTATCAGAAAAGTAGAACGCGTCTTGACGGCGGAGGCACTCCGCCTTGAAAGTTGGTGAGATAGTATGAATCCAAAATTAAGACAGCTTCGTGAAAAGGCTATGAATCTGCCACTTTCACCAGGCGTATATATAATGAAAAATAAATCGGGAGAAATAATATATATCGGTAAGGCTAAGGCTCTTAAAAATCGTGTTAGTCAGTATTTCGGCTCGGACAGAAATCATCAGGAAAAGGTTCGCAGAATGGTTTCTAATGTTGATGATTTTGATTATATTCTGACTTCGAGCGAATTTGAGGCTCTTGTGCTTGAATGTAGCCTTATAAAACAACATCAACCGAAATATAATATTCTTTTAAAGGACGATAAGGGCTATAGTTATATCAGAATAAGCAATGAGGATTGGTGTAAAATATCTCATGTTATGCAGAAAAATGATGATGGTGCAACTTATATAGGTCCTTATACGAGTTCGTGGTTTGTTAAAAATGCTGTTGATGAGGCGAGAAAGATTTTTAAGCTTCCGAGCTGTAATAAATGCTTTCCGAGGGATTTTAGAAAAAGCAGACCTTGTCTGAATTATTATATTAAGCAGTGTTGTGCACCTTGCAGAGGGAATATTTCTCTAAGCGATTATCGTGAACGGGTTGATAGTGCAATAAATTTTTTGAAAAATGGTAATGTTGGCTCTATTTCCGAACTTGAAAAGCGTATGGAAATTGCTTCTGAAAATCTTGAATTTGAACTTGCAGCAAAGCTTAGGGATAGAATTGCTGCTATCAAGCGTATGGCAGATAAACAGAATGTTATGGCTACAAGGCTTGCTGAACAGGATATAATCGCACTTATGCAGGAGGGAAATGACGCCTGTTTTTCTGTGTTGAGATTTGACGAAAACAGGCTTTTTGACAAGGAAGATTTCTTGCTTAGCGATATTGGTTCTCCAGAAACGGCTCGTTCGGAATTTATAAACAGATATTATTCTATGCGTGATAAGATACCGCCTATGATAATGATTGATGGTGAAGTTGAATCTGTTGAGCTTGTAGAAATGTGGTTAAGTGATTTGGCAGGTCGCAAGGTGCATATTCATATCCCGCAAAAGGGAGAACAGATGCGACTTATTGAGCTTGCAAAGAAAAACGCTGCTGAAAAGCTTGCTCAAAGTCGAGGTCACAAGGGCAGTGATACTTCAGCCCTCGGAGAACTTGCTGAACTCTTGGGCTTGAAAAAAGTTCCTGAATTTATTGAATCTTACGATATATCTAATCTTTCGGGCAGTTTTAATGTTGCTGGAATGATTGTTTTCAGAAATGGCAAACCATATAAAAGTTCTTACAGACGCTTTCAGATAAAAAGCTTTGTTGGTCAAGATGATTACGCATCTATGGCGGAGGTTCTCGAAAGAAGATTTAAGGAATATGAGCTTCATAAGGGTGAGGAAGGCTTTGGTACACTTCCGGATTTGATATTGCTTGATGGCGGTAAAGGTCAGGTCAGTGCAGTTCGTCCAATTCTTGAAAGGCTTGGTTATGGTAACATTCCACTTTTTGGTATGGTTAAGGACGATAAGCACCGTACAAGAGCCATTACAGGCGACGGCGGAGAAATTTCGATAAGCTCAAAAAGAAGTGCGTTTACACTTGTTTCCACTATTCAAGATGAGGTGCATCGTTTTGCGATTGGCTATATGAGGACTACAAGTAAGAAAAAATCCTTTACTTCCTCGCTTACTTCAATAGATGGTATTGGAGAAACTCGTGCTAAGGCTCTTTTGAAATTTTTTAAGACTATTCAGCGTATTAGTGATGCTGATATAGACGAACTGATGAATGTTCCAACGATGACAAGACCTGCCGCTGAGGCGGTTTATAAGCATTTTCATAAAAGAGATAATTAAAAAAACAGGTACTCGCTTTAATGCAAGTACCTGTTTTGGCTTTTTAGGATTATAATTGTTTCATAAGGTTGACCATTTCGATTGCAGATGTTGCGGCATCGTAACCCTTATTGCCAGCCTTTGTGCCAGCTCTTTCAATAGCCTGCTCGATTGTATCTGTTGTGAGAATACCAAAAAGAACAGGAATTTTGCTGTTAAGTCCAACAGTAGCAATACCCTTAGAAACTTCGTTGCAAACATAATCATAGTGAGATGTTGAACCTCTTATAACTGCACCTACGCAAATAACTGCATCATATTTGCCTGAATCAGCCATTTTTTGTGCGGCAAGCGGAATCTCAAATGCACCTGGAACCCATGCTGCTGTAATATCATCATCGTTGACACCGTGACGAACAAGAGCATCTCTTGCTCCGCCGAGAAGCTTAGAAACGATGAACTCGTTAAATCTTGATGCTACTATACCAATCTTAATGCCCTCTGCTACTACATTTCCTTCAATAATTTTCATTATTTATTCCTCCTCTAAATTTTCATTGAAAATATGTCCCATTTTTTCTTTTTTAGTTCTGAGATAGAAAATATCGTCCTTTTGTGGAGCAATTTCTATTGGAACTCTTTCGACTATCTCTACGCCAAAACCGTCAAGACCGTAAACCTTTTCCGGATTATTGGTGAGAAGTCTAAGCTCCTTAGCACCTAAATCAGCAAGAATCTGAGCACCTATCCAATATTCTCTGAGGTCTGGTGCAAAGCCAAGCTTGATATTTGCTTCAACAGTATCAAAGCCATTTTCTTGAAGCTCATAGGCTTTGAGCTTGTTAATCAAGCCTATGCCACGACCTTCTTGTCGCATATAGAGTATAATGCCTCTGCCTTCATTGTTGATTACTTCCATAGCTTTTGCGAGCTGTTTTCCACAATCACATCTGCGTGAACCGAAAACATCTCCTGTTAAACACTCGGAATGTACTCGGCAAAGAAGATTTTTGCCATCGCCGATTTCTCCCTTAACAAGTGCTACATGGTGTTCGCCTGTAATGTCATTTACATAGCCATAAATTTTAAATTCGCCGTATTCTGTCGGTAATTTTGCGACAGCCTCACGAATGATATGCTTTTCGTGACGGCGGCAGTAATCTTGCAAGTCGTGGATAGTGATGAATTTTATATCGAGTTTTTCGGCAAGCTTTTTGAGATTAGTTGTCCTCATCATTGTGCCGTCATCTTCCATAACCTCACAGCAAAGACCAACTTGTTTTAAGCCAGCAAGACGCATAAGGTCAACGGTGGCTTCGGTGTGTCCGTTTCTGACGAGTACACCGCCATCTCTTGCTATAAGCGGAAACATATGTCCTGGACGGCGGAAATCTTCAGGCTTTGAACCGTCTTCAACGCACTTCATAGCTGTATATGAACGCTCTGCGGCAGAAATACCAGTTGTTGTGTCTATGTGGTCGATAGAAACGGTGAAAGCAGTACAATGGTTATCGGTGTTTTCACTGACCATCTGCGGAAGATTGAGCTTTTTGCCATATTCTTTGCTCATAGGCATACAAATTAAACCTTTGGCATATGTAGCCATAGTATTTACATTTGCTTGTGTGGCAAATTCTGCGGCACAGATTAAGTCACCCTCGTTTTCTCTATCGGGGTCATCTGTGACAAGAATAATTTTGCCTGCTCTAAGGTCTTCAAGAGCTTCTTCAATAGTATTAAATTTATACATATATTAACCTCCTTGACTAAATATATTTATTTATGCGATTTTTGGCGAGTAATGACTTGTGGGCAACGGTTCGTCGCCTTAAACGAAACTTTTAATTAAAAAGCTTAGATGCGAATAGCAAATCATAATTTAACGAAAAAGTAGAACGCGTCTTGGGAGCGGCGGCTCGCCATCTTGAGCAAAACTTTTAATTAAAAAAGCTTAGACGCGAATAGCAAACAATAATTTAACGAAAAAGTTGAACGCGTCTTGGGAGCGGCGGCTCGCCATCTTGAGCAAAACTTTTAATTAAAAAAGCTTAGACGCGAATAGCAATTCATAATTTAACGAAAAAGTTGAACGCGTCTTGGGAGCGGCGGCTCGCCATCTTGAGCAAAACTTTTAATTAAAAAAGCTTAGACGCGAATAGCAAACAATAATTTAACGAAAAAGTTGAACGCGTCTTGGGAGCGGCGGCTCGCCGCTAAAAGCCGTTTTCGGCGAGAAACTCAAGTGTTATGCCTTTTTTTTCACTCTTGCCCATAAGTTTTTTGACATATTTTCCTATGACATCATTTTCTAAGTTTACGACCTCACCAACTCTTTTTGAAAGCAAGGTTGTAACCTCACTTGTATGCGGAATCAATGAAACGGAAAAATTTTCGTCTGTGACTTCTGCAACAGTCAGACTTATGCCGTCAATGGCAATAGAACCTTTTTCGACAATAAGTTCAAGAATTTCGCTTTTTGCAGAGATTGTTACCCATACGGCATTTTGTTCACGCTTTATAGAGATGATTTTGCCTGTGCCGTCAATGTGTCCAGAAACGATATGTCCGCCAAGTCTTGAACCTACTGCGGCGGCTCTTTCAAGATTGACCTTAGAGCCTGGGTGGAGTTCGCCGAGATTTGAGCGTCTGAGTGTTTCGGGCATAACATCAGCAGTGAATGAATTGCCGTCAATGCTTGTCGCAGTTAGGCAGACACCGTTTACAGCTATGCTGTCGCCGACCTTTGTTCCTTCAAGGACAGTTGATGCGGAAATTTTAAGCTTGCCAGAACGAACCTCTCTTATAGTGCCAATTTCTTCGATAATTCCTGTAAACATTACTGTACCTCCAGAACATCATATTCGATAAGAATATCACTGCCCATTTCACGAACATTGGTTCTTTTTAGCTTGAAGCAATCATCAGGAGCTTCTACACCAACGCTTTCAACTGGTGTTTTTGCATTTTCTCCACCGAAAATTTTCGGTGCAATATAGGAATAAATGTGGTTGACTATTTTCGATTGTAAGGCACTATATGCAAGTGTTCCGCCACCTTCGATAAGTACACTGTCAATGGATTTTTCGCCGAGATATTGCATAAGCTTTTTTAAATCGACTTTTCCATTTTTATCAGGAAGTATGAGAGTTTTTACACCCATTTTTTCAAGCTCGGCTTGCTTTTCTGAATCTTCTATCGCAGAAACTACAAGTGTGCTTATTTCGTTTGCGGTTTTGCAGATATTGCAATCAAGCGGTATTCTTAGCTTGCTATCGCAAACTATTCTTATTGGGTTTCTGCCGTTTTCAATTCGGCAATTAAGTATAGGATTATCTGCAAGAACTGTACCTATGCCAACCATAATGGCTCTATGCTTTTTACGCAGGCGGTGAACATCATTTCTCGAAAATTCATTTGTAATCCATTTCGATTTTCCGGAATATGTTGCGATTTTGCCGTCGGCTGTCATTGCGTATTTGAGCGAAACATAGGGCAATTTGGTTGTTATATATCTAAAGAAAATCGGATTGAGTTTATCACATTCATCACGCATAAAGTCTTCAATAACTTCAATTCCAGCCTTACGCAGAATTTCTGCACCCTTGCCAGAAACAAGCGGATTTGGGTCACGAGAACCGATAACTACTCGGCTGATTTTTGCCTCAATAATTGCTTTTGTGCAAGGAGGCGTTCTGCCATAATGACAGCAAGGCTCAAGAGTGACATAAATTGTAGAGCCTTGAGTTGGTTCTTTGCAGTTTTTAAGGGCGTTTCTTTCGGCGTGAAGTTCACCGCATCTTTCGTGCCAGCCTTCACCGATGATTTTGCCGTCCTTGACAATAACTGCTCCGACAAGAGGATTTGGCGAAACAAAGCCTTCGCCTCTCTTAGCAAGCTCTATGGCTCGCTGCATATAAAATTCATCATTCATAATAAATCCCACCAAACAGAAAAGCCCCGTATGAAATAAAATCATACGGGGCAATTTTTATGCAATGATATTAAGACAGCCTATATGCTGTCAAAGATAAATCTTCTCGTATCCGGACTATACCGTCGGTTTCGGAATTTCACCGAATCGGAAGTGCAAGCACTTTTCGCAGACTATAACTGCCGGTGAGGAATTTCGCCTCGCCCCGAAGAATTATATTGTGGATAAAGTATAGCACAGTGGTTGAGAAAATGCAAGAGTAATAAAAAAGCGAATGAAAAATTGTTTTTAGCAGGTATTTGAAAATATTAAAATTACATTACTATAAATCAATTGCGATTATTTAATATTAAATATTTTGTTAATAAATGGTAAATAAATTATGAAATTTGACCTTTTGAGGTCAAATTTTTTTGATTTCGTCGGGTATAGTGAGAGGTACTTTTTTAAGACAGTAAATTTGACGGAGTGCTGACAGATAAAAAATATCTCTACATTCAATGAAAGGAATGATGTAAAAACGGGTATAAGAAACAGAATGTCTGAAAAGGAAAAGACATTTTGCGAATATTTTGCCCTGTGGGGTGATGCAGTCAGAGCCGCAGATTCTGCGGGATATGAAAATCCAAAGAAAGATGGTCCGCATCTTCTTTGCAGAGCGGATATTCGCAAAAAAATTAACGCTATCTGCGAAACTATGATTAAAAGTAGTCAGGCAAGGGCGTGTCTTGGTTATGAAAGGCTTGCTTTAGGGAAGGTGACTGACGCAATAAAGCTTCTCTATTGCGAAAATCTATCTGATGATGAGATTGAAAAGCTCGACCTCACAAATATTGCAGAGATTAAAAAGCCTAAGGACGGTGCAATGGAAATTAAGTTTTTTGACAGGCTTAAAGCACTTGAAAAAATGGGTGATTTCGATAAGGAAAGCAGTAAAAAGCAAGGCTCACTTTTCGATGCAATCAAGAATGGTGCGAAGGCTTTAGAAAAGGCTGATGACTATGGCGAAGATTGAAAGCTTTTCTAAAAAACAGCTTAAACTTCTGACATGGTGGTATCCAGAGAGCAAGGATAGCGGTTATGACGCTATTATTTGCGATGGTGCGGTCAGAAGTGGAAAAACAGTTTGTATGAGTCTTTCATTTGTATTGTGGGCTTTTGCGAGGTTTAACGGCGGTGATTTTGCAATCTGCGGAAAAACTATTCGCTCTGTCCGCAGAAATGTTTTAGTTCCGTTGATGTCATTGCTTAAAAATCAAGGGTTTATCTGTGAGGAAAAAGTTTCGGCAAATTATGTTGACATAAGCTATCACGATAAGAAAAATCGTTTCTATCTTTTCGGAGGCCGTGATGAGGGTTCGGCTTCGTTGATTCAAGGTATGACACTTTCGGGGGTTATGTTTGATGAGGCGGCATTGTTGGTTCGTTCCTTTGTTGAACAGGCTCTTGCGAGATGTTCCGTTGAAGGCTCGAAATTCTGGTTCAACTGCAATCCTGAATTTCCTAAGCACTGGTTCTATACAGAATGGATTCAGAAACGCAAGGAGAAAAATGCCCTATATCTGCATTTTACTATGCAGGATAATCCGTCACTTTCTAAAGAGATGATTAAGCGTTATGAGAGCCTTTATTCGGGAACTTTTTATGAACGCTTTGTGCTTGGAAAATGGGTTGCCGCAGAAGGTCTTGTTTATCCTTTTATGAGCGATATTACAGCCTTTTATGATGAACCTAAGGGTGGATTTGATGAATATGTCGTTTCGTGTGATTACGGTACGGTGAATCCTGCTTCATTCGGACTTTGGGGCAGACAGGGTGCTGTATGGTACAGAATTGATGAATATTACTTCGATTCACGCAGAGAGGGTAATCAAAAAACAGACGAAGAACATTACGAGGGCTTACTGAAATTAGTGGGCGATAGGAATGTTGAAAGAATTACGGTTGACCCATCAGCGGCAAGCTTTATAGAGCTTATCAGAAGAAAGGGAAAATTCGCAGTATATCCTGCGGAAAACAATGTCCTTGACGGTATAAGAAGAGTTTCGACAGCTTTAAAACAGGGCGAAATTAAGATTTGCAGAGCGTGTACTGATATAATCCGAGAATTTGGACTTTACCGCTGGGATAGCAATGGTCGTGATGCTCCTATAAAAGAAAATGACCACGCTATGGACGATATGAGGTATTTTGTGACAACGCTCTTGAATAAGAGCGGAGGCGGTTTCTTTGCCGTTTCCGCAGAAAGGTAGGTGATGAGGTATGAAGCTTTTTAAACGAAAAGAAAATTTTTCACCCGTTCAGACGGCAAGCGGAATAAGAAATGTACACCCATTCAGCGATTTAAGCGGTTATTCGCCGTTTACAAGCTGTGAATTTAAGCTTTATGATTCGCTGAAAGAGGCTATTCCTGTAATTGACGCTGCAATAAAAAAGACGGTTCGTCTTGTTGGTGGGTTTAAGGCTATATGCGAGGACGAAAACGCTCAGATTAAGCTTGCGGAGTTTCTCAGAAGAGTTAATGTCAATGGTACGGGTGTCGGAATTGATATTTTTGTTTCGTGCTTTTTGGAACAGCTTTTGACCTATGGTACGGCTGTCGGCGAGGTTGTGCTTTCTGAAAATTGTGAGGTAAGTGCTTTATATAATGCGAGCCTTGATGACATTGTGTTGAAAAGAGGAAACAATCCTCTTGATGTGAGAATTTATAGAAAGGAAATCGAGGGGAATGTTCCAATTGATATGGATGAGCTTATTTCTATTTGCACACTTTCGCCAAAGCCGGGAAATGTTTATGGAACTTCTCTTTTAAAAGGCTTGCCGTTTATAAGTGGAATTTTGCTGACGATTTTTAATACAGTCGGTACAAACTGGGAGAGAGTCGGAAATGTGAGATTTGCGGTTTCGTATAAACCAACTGACAGTAATGACAGAGCCTTTGCAAAGGAAAGAACCGAACAGATTGCCAAGGCTTGGAGCGAAACTATGCGTGACAGCAGAGCCTCGGATTTCGTTTCGGTAGGCGATGTCAGCATAAAGGTTATCGGTGCGGATAATCAGATTCTCGATAGCGAAATTCCTGTAAGACAGCTTTTGGAGCAGATAGTTTCAAAGCTTTCAATTCCGCCGTTTTTACTCGGACTTCAATGGAGTTCAACGGAAAGAATGGCATCTCAGCAGGCGGATATTCTTACAAGTGAGCTTGAATATTACAGGCGTTTGCTTGAGCCGACTATCAGAAAAATCTGTGGGGTTTATCTTAGAACGATTGGTTTCGACTGCAATTTTACAATTGAATGGGATAACATCAATCTTCAAGACGAAACCGAGCTTGCACAGGCTCGACTTAACAACGCTAATGCGGAGGCTGTTGAAATTCAAAATATAAAATTGAGAAACGAGGTGGAAATCAATGGATAGCAAGGAACTTGATTTAATCAATCAATATACAAAAAGAAGGTTTTCGGCTGATGAAGTTTATACATTTTCTGTTGTGCTTTGCGATAACGAAATTGACAGAGATTTTGAGTGCTTTGACAGCACATCTCTTGAAAAATTAGCAGAAATGTATATCGGCAAGAGCGGTATTCTTGACCACAATCCTACGGCTGAAAATCAGACCGCAAGAATTTATGACTGCAAGGTTGAAACTGTTGACGGAAAGTTGACAAGTTATGGAGAGCAGTATAAAAGGCTTATTGCCAAAGCTTATATGCCGATTAGTGAAAAGAATAAGGACATTATCCTTGAGCTTGACAGCGGTATCAAAAAGGAAGTAAGTGTTGGTTGCTCTATGGGCAAGAGTGTTTGTTCAATATGTGGTTCGGACTTTAAGAACTGTTCACATATTAAGGGTAAGAGCTACGGCGGAAAGCTGTGCTATGCGGTTTTGAGCAAGCCTAAGGACGCTTATGAATGGTCGTTTGTGGCTGTTCCCGCTCAGAGGTCAGCTGGTGTTATAAAAGCATTTAATGAATTTATGAGAGGGGAAAACGAAGTGGAGGACATTTTTAAAAAGCTTGGTTCAAGTGGTGATGTTGTTTTAAGTAAAAGCGAGGTTGCGGAGCTTGTAAAAGAACTTGATATACTCAAGGCAAAGGCTCGTGACGGTGAGGCTTATCGAAATGAACTTCAAGCAGATGTGACAAGGCTTTATGCAATTGTTGAGCCGGAATTGCCTATGGAGGCTGTTAAGAGCGTTACTGAAAAAATGACGCTTGCTGAACTTAAAGCATTTAAGCAGGTATATGAAAAGAAATCGGCAAGACTTGGCAAGGGTGTTCCACAGCTTGGCAAGGTTAAAGACGAGGTTACAAGCAAAAAGAATAATGCCTATAAAGGCATTTAAGGACAGACACGCAATTTAAGTTGAATATACTAAACCTTACAAGTAGTGATTTGATTTAAAAGCTTATAAAACAAAAAATTTATTTTAATTTTAGGAGGAAATTTTTTATGGCAAAGTTTGAAACTATTAAAATCGAAAAGGGTATGTATGCTAACAAGGGCAAGAGCCTTACTGATATTCTTGAGGAGCTTGACCCGTCTGAAAATTATAAGGGAACTGCTCTTGAGGGCTTGGACGCTTTTCAGCGACAGTTGAAGCGTTTTGATATTAAGGTCAGCGGCAAGTCATCTGACAGAGTTGAAAAGTTTTTTGAAAATTCCGATTCTGCGGCTTTATTCCCTGAATATGTTTCAAGAGCGGTTGCTGTCGGTATGGAACGCTCTGATGTAATTCCGGATATTGTAGCAGCAACTACAAGAATTGATGGTATGGACTATCGCTCTATTACTTCTGACCCTTCTGATGACAAGACTACTTTTGATATTGTTAAGGAAACTGCGACTATTCCTGAAACTGTTATTAAGACACAGGGCAGTCTTATTTCGCTTAATAAGCGTGGCAGAATTCTTTCTGCATCTTATGAGGCTTTGAGATTTCAGCGTCTTGATTTGTTTACTGTTATGCTTAGTCAGATTGGTATGCAGATTGCAAGAGAACAGCTCAAGGATGCTGTGAGCGTTATTCTTAATGGTGACGGAAATAAAAATCCGGCAACAGTTATTAGTGCAACGGGTGACATCAACTATACAGACCTTGTAAGCCTTTGGGCAGGACTTGCTCCGTATGAACTTAATACTATTCTTGCTCCTACCGCTTTAATGCAAAAGCTTCTCGCACTTCCTGAAATGAGAGATGCCTCCGCAGGACTTACTTTCCACGGTACTGGCAGTATGATTACTCCACTTGGTGCAAAGCTTATTCATGTTCCGTCTATGGACGCTAATACTATTATCGGTCTTGACAAGAACTGCTCACTTGAACTTGTTGAATCTGGTGGTGTTATTACTGACTATGACAAGCTTATCGACAGACAGCTTGAGAGAGCCGCAATAAGTATTACAACAGGCTTTGGAAAGATTTGTGCAAGTGCTTCTAAGGCAATGAAGCTTTCTTAATTTTATCTTTGAGGTGCGTGCTGTATGAGTATTGATGAGGTTATTGCGATATTTTTGAAGCTGGCAGAGCTTTCTGAGTCTGAAAGAGGAAACTATCAAAACCTTTGCGAAGATGCGGTGCGTTCTTTAAGGGCAAGACTTAAATCTGATATAAATGAGGAGGAATGCGGTGACAGCCTTAACAGGGCTGCCGCTGCTCTTGCCTTTATAAGATATATACAGCGAAATATTGCAAATGGTGAAGGTAGTGGTTTTAAAGTCGGTGAAATTAGCGTTAATTCCACGAATGAAAACAGTATGAAATATGCTGATGCGGTATGGGAAGATGTGTTGCTTGAAGTTAAGGACTTTCTGCGTGATGATGGCTTTATCTTCGGGAGGATTGTATGAAAAAAAGCAGGATAGAAAGAATTTTTCGCCGAATAGGTGCTGAAACCAAAATCAATGATAAGGTTGATTTTGCGGTGATTTATCCACTTATTGATAAAAGCGATTTCTCGGATAAAATTCGTCAGGAAGTCGGTTGCATTGATGAGGAATGTTTTGTTATGTTATGCGGAACGGAACTTGTCATTGACGCAAAGCGTGGAGATAAAGTAGAGTGTCGTAATGAAAGCTATGTGATTTTGAGCAAGCATATGGTATCTATTGGTAAGATAGGACTTTATGCACAATGCTATCTGAAAAAATTTGTTAGATAGATTTATCGGGGGGTGAGAGGTATTTTTGTTGATTGCAAAAAGTATGAAAATGCTTTGAAAGAAGATACTGAGCTTTGGAATATCAAAATTTTGGGGGCTTTTTCGCAGAATAAAATACAAAATCCTGTAAGGGATAATTATGCGGTGATTGGTTTCTCGGAATGTGATGACGAGGACGGCTTGCTTTCTGAAAAGCTTTGTCGAGGCATAAAGCGAAAAATACATATCAAGGCATATAGTTGCGAAAATGGTGATAGTGGAGAGGTTATCGAAGTTCTTAGCAGGATATGCAAAAAGCTGAAAAGTATTTTTCCTGATGAAATAGGAGATATGAGATTTCTTGCTTGTGAATATACAACTAAGCCTTATGCTTATTGTGCGGAGGCTGAAATTGATATTTGCGGCTGTTATGGTGGAAAAGACGCTTTAGCCGAAGTCTTTAAGGAGGAAATCTAAATGGCAGTTTATTCAGCGTTTAAGGGTAGTAATGCTGTAATCAATTTTGGTGGAAAATTGCTTTGTACAGCAAAAAGCTGTGAGATTATCACCGAAAGAAAGCTACACGAGGTTTACGAGTGTTTTATGACTGAACCAACTGCAATTATCAAGGGCAGAGAGCAGTATAGGCTTATTCTTGAAAGTGTTGTTTTTGAAGCTTTCGATGTTAATCTGTTTAATTCTGATGGCGTTTCAATAGAAATATTTATCGGAAATAAGGCATTTGCTTTTGATGGCTGTTACTTTAATATTCACAGCGAAAAACTCGACAAAAACAATGTTATTGAGAAAGTTGAAATTCTTGCTAAGAAAAGAACGGAGAGTGCTATGGCGTAATGAAAGGTGATATAAATGAAATGCTTGAAAGTGAAATGAACAGGCTGAGAGAAGCAGTTGTACTTTCACAGGCTGTTTCGGATAATGTTGAGAGAGAAGCAAGACGCTATCCAAGGCAATTAGATGGAGGTCAAGATGAATAAGCTGGAAAAGATGTCATATAAGGGATATAGCTTTGCAACAAATCCAAGTGTTATTAAGATTAGGCATAGGGCAAGGGTTACTAAAAATTCTGTGCCTTTTCAGGCAGAAAATACTGTGAGCTTTGGAAGAAAAGCGTGTGAAATCAGTGGAGAGGGTGAGCTTGTCGGCTATGATTGCGAAAAGCAGTTTGCGGAGATTCGCAAGCTTTTTCTGAGCGGAGGTTCGGGTTTGCTTTTACTTCCGGGGATTGAACCTTTTTATGCGTTTTTTCAAAATTTTGAACTTTTGGAAGAACCCTCGGATAGTTTGATTAAATACAGCTTTTCTTTTTGCGAGGATACTTCAGCGAAACACTTTGAGGTGCAGACACCTAAAAGCTATATAGCAAAGGGTGGCGAAACTCTTTGGGATATTTCATACGATAACAATATTGTGGTTGAGGAACTTCTTGAAAAAAATCCGAATGTTATGCGTCCTGATTTGGCTTTTGATGCGGGAGAGGTGATAAGGCTTTGATGAAATATATTTTGAAAGACGCTTTGAAGAATGAATATATCTTTTTTAATCCGAAAAGTGTTACACTCATTCGTGAAAAGAATGTTCCGGCTGATAGTCTTGATGTGCTTTTTCTTTCTGGTATAAATGGAATAGAATATGCTGAAATTGCTGTTTTTGACGGCTCTAAATGCGTGTTTCGTGGAATTGTTGATGAGCAGGTTGAAACTATTTCAGAGAGTGGAATTATACTTGAAATCAATGCAAGAAGTCTTGCGGCTCTGCTGCTTGATAATGAGGCTATGCCCCAAAGCTGTTGCTTGCCTGATATGCAGCTTTTTATGGAGAGAAATTTCTCACGCTTAGGATTTAAGGAGTATATCGGCAACGACAAGCCTAAAAGCGGAAGTATGAGCATTGCCAAAGGTGAGAGCGAATGGAGTGTTCTTGAAAAATATTGCAGAAAGTTTCTTGGTACATATCCGAGAGTTAATGAGGACGGTGTGATTGATATTTCCGAAAACGAGGGCGAAACTACGGTGCTTACTAATGAGGGTGAGCATAAAATTATTTCGTTGAGCCGAGTTAGAAAGCGTTGTGAGCTTATTTCGGAATATCGTGTCAGAACCTTGCGTGGCAACGGTTATGAGATGATTATAAACAATGAAAATGCCGAAAGACTTGGTGTTGATTCGGTGCGTTATCTCAATGCTGTTGATAATGGCGGTGTTGGAATTGCATCTTGTTACGAGAATATCGAGGAATCTAATGAACTTTATGATACGCTGAATCTTACTATTTCTGGCAGGGTGCTTGTTAATATCGGGGATTGGATTGTCCTGCCCGATTACAAGCTCGGAAATCTTAGAGTAAATAAGCTGAGATATGAGGCTGACGGCGACAATGAGCTTACAATCTTGAATTTATTGTGTAATTGAATGGAGGTTTGATATTGAATGTGGATAGCTAAGAACATTACAAAGAGAAATCAAGCTAAAAGTAACTGCATAAATGCGGCTATTTCCTCGGCGAATAATTCGGAAATTACGGCTGTTGGCAGGGACGGTGTTTCTCATCTGACTATTGCGGCTCCGAGTGGAATAAGCTTTTCGCCGAAGATTGATGAAAATGCGGT
Source organism: Pseudoruminococcus massiliensis (assembly GCF_900291955.1). Classification (GTDB taxonomy): domain Bacteria; phylum Bacillota; class Clostridia; order Oscillospirales; family Acutalibacteraceae; genus Pseudoruminococcus; species Pseudoruminococcus massiliensis. Next base: position 96,609 of record NZ_OLMR01000004.1, read on the forward strand.
TGTTCTTAAAACCGAGAGCGGTGATGTATGCGTGGGTACTATTATGGATAGAGTTAATCCGAACGATTGCCCTTTGCCCGGTGAGCTTTTTCTCTCAAATAAAAATGGTACGGCTACTATAAAGCTTATGGCTGATGGAAAGATTGAAATTTGTGGAGATGTTACCATAAATGGCAAGTCTGTTTAGTGGAGGTGGAATGCTTGGATTTATTGCTTGAAAATGGAGATTTGAAAAAGGATTCCGCTGGAAAGCCGATACCTATAAGCGGTTTTGATGAGCTTAAACAGCAAATTTATATAAGATTAAAAGCAAAGCTTGGAGGTTTTATATATGACCGAAAGCTTGGAAGTGAAATAACAGCTAAGACGGAAAATAGCGAGCTTATCAGGCTTATCCGAAAAGCTTTGCCACAGCTTTTTGATGTGGATTTGATTTCAGCTTATATCGAAGAAGGAGCTTTAAAAGCTAAATTTAATTCTGAGTTTGGGGCTTTTATGATAGAAATTCCATTTGAAGATGAGGAGGGATAAAATGAGCGAAACTTATAGTGAAATTCTTGAGAGAATGCAAACTGAATTTGAAAAAAATGCTGGCTATGTGCCTGATGATGCATCAGATATAGGTATAAGAATGAAAACTCTTGCAGGGGAAATCTTTTCGCTTGAAAGTAGTATTGATTTTCTTAAAAGACAGATGTTTCCTACAACCGCGACGGGCGAATATCTCGACAAACACGCAGAAATGCGAGGTCTTAAAAGAAAGCCTGCTATAAAGGCAAGCGGAAAGCTAATGTTCTATGTAGAAAGACCGCTTTCGTATTCTTTTACTGTTCCGAAAGGAACGGTTTGTGCGGTGAGTGACGGAGGTTTGAGATATGTTACTGATGAGGATACCGTTCTGCCTGTGAATGAAAGCTTTGTTATGGTTAAGGCACACGCAGAAAATGGCGGTTCGGAATATAATATTCCTGTGAATCGTGTTACTTCTATTGTAACTTACTTTTCAGAGGCTATCAGTGTAAATAACTCAAGTATATTCAGCGGTGGTGCATCAGCAGAAAGTGATGAGTCTTTGCGTGAAAGAATTACTGAAAGCTATTATAATCCGTCAAATGGTGATAACGAGGAATATTACAGACGAATTGCCTTAGGTGTAGACGGTGTATATTCTGTTGGTATAAAGCCACTTGCTCAAGGTACGGGAACTGTTGGAGTTTATATTGCAGGTCGTGCGTCAAAGTGTAGTGATGAGGTGGTTTCTGCTTTACAGCAAGAAATGAATGATAAAAAGGGTATAAATATTAGTGTTTCAGTTGAAAATGCCACTTTGACAGGCGTGGTAATAAAGCTGTCGATTTCTGTTAAGGACGGATATTATGCTGATGATGTTAAAAGTCAGGTTCAGAATGAAATAGCTGAATATTTCAGAAAGCTTTGTGTTGGCGATGGGGTTAAATACTGCGAGCTTGGAGAGCTTATTTATCATATTGATGGTGTTAAAAATTATATTTTTGATACAAGCGTGACTAAAGAATATGATGGCGATTGCACTAAGCTTTATACGCTTGGAGCGGTCAGCATTACTGTTGTATAGGGGGTTTTGTGGTGACTGCATATGAATCCATAAAGAATAAGCTTTCTGCAACAGAAATTTATGATATTAAACAAGGCGGTCTTATTGATGCAGAGATAAGGGCTTATGCTGTTGCTTTGCAAGTTGCTTATGATAAGGTTGATGTGCTTTTGCGTGAATGTTTCGTGCAGACAGCAGAGAGTTACGGACTTGAACAGCTTGAATCTATGGCAAGAACCTATATGAATGGTGACACGCTTGAAATCAGACGAAATAAGCTTATTAACAGGCTTCAGATAAATCCGAGCATAATAGGAAAGGACGCACTTAAAAAACAAGTTGCATCCTTGGGCTTAGAGTGTAATATTACTGAGAATATTGCTGATAGTAAGATTTATGTTGATATACTAACAGAGGTTGCTGATGATAAAAAAGAATTTCTGAAGGCTGAATTGCTTAGGTTTGCACCATTACATCTCATTATGTATGTGACTTTTAATGGGGTGGCAATTTAGGGTGAGTTCTCAAAGCGTTAGCTAATTGCTAACGATAGAAGAAATAAGTGGCGGACTTCGTCCACCGCTTGAGGAGAAAGAGATGTTAAGGGAGTTGCCCTTAAAACCCACCAAAGGCTCTGCCTTTGGAATCTGCAAGCTTTTGAAAAAGCTTGAGCAAAACTTTTAAGTGTCTTTTGGGGGTGTGTTAGCTAATCGTAGGGGCGAACTGTGTTCGCCCGCTCGGTAGTTTCTTCGACCGCGTCAATAAACTTCTCTAATACACTACTTTAGCACCAAGCCTTTTTTAAAGCATTTATTGCATTGATAATATCCGTTGTGGGAATACCACCGAAGCCTAATTTAAGCTCGGTGGTATTTTTTTTGTCAGATTTTAGAGCGGAAAGTCGGACACCTTGATTTTTTGCAAGTGAAAGCATTTCCGCCATAGAGCGGTTTGTATTGAGCGAAAGTATAAAACATAGAGCAGTTTCTTGAAGTGTGGCTTTTAACTTAAGGTCAGAATCTGCAAAAGTAGTTTCGAGAGCTTGCATAATCAAAGAGCTTTTTTCACGATATAGCTTACGCAAACGGCGAAGTCTGCGTTCAAGTTCGCCTGTTTTGATATATTCGGCAAGTGCAAGCTGTTCAATTTTTGATGAGGTCTGATTATAAAAGCCGTTTCTTGATTCATAAATTTTGAGCAATTCAGGAGTTAAAACCGCATAGCCTATTCTTACGGACGGCAAGAGCATTTTCGAGAATGAACCTATATAAATTACTCTCTCACTATTGGCACTTTGCAGTGCAGGAAATGGTCGGGAGCTATATCTTAGTTCGCCGTTGTAGTCATCTTCTATGATGATTGAATCGGTTTCTTCCGCCCATTTGAGGAGTTCTTTTCTACGGCTCATACGAACAGGCTGTCCGTTTTTATTGCAAGATGGATTTATAAATAATATGCTTGAGCCGTTTTTATAAAGTTCTTCGGGAATGATTCCGTCATTATCGCTTTTAAGCTTATGAATGGAAAATCCACAATCGGCAAAAACTCTTTCGGCGAGTGGAAAACCGTCCTCCTCCATAGCTGCTGTGCGTGGCTTTATTTCGGAGATAAGTCCGCAAATTATGTATAAAAGTGATTGCGTGCCTGAACCAATTAGAATACGACTTCCGTCTGTAACAGCACCCCTGATTCCATGACTATAAAGTGCAAGGGCATTTCTTAGTGCAAGCTCTCCCTGTGGGTCACCATAGGAGGCTATGACATTCTCCTTTTTCAGAACATCTTTTATATGTGAACGCCAAAGCTTTATATCAGTTTCGTTTCGGTCAGCAAGGTCACTTCCGAGGTCATAAAGAATGTTGTCTTTACTCTCACGATTTATTGGTAAAACGGAGCTTGTATTTTTTATCGTGTTTTTCTGAGGGGCAGATTGGACATAGTATCCTCTCTGTGGAAGGCTCTTTATATAGCCCTCAATACATAGCTGTTGATAGGCTGATTCTATTGTTGTACGGCTGAGATGTAAATCTTCTGATAATTTACGAATTGAAGGGAGCTTTGCACCGATAGTAAGGCTACCGTTTTCAACTGCGGAGGATATTTTGTCATATAGCTGTTGATAGAGCGGAATAGTTCCGTTTCGGTCAAGTTCAATGAAATCATAGGTCATATTGAAATCTCCGTTTTATAAGTTTTAATAAATTATTTTAATTCTCGGCTCTGCTTTAGCTGTTCAAAGGTTATGCCATATTTTATTGCAATATCTCTTGCATAGCTGGCATTTTGCGGTGGAAGCACCTGTACATGAAATGACCTGCGTCCGTTTTCTATGCCTGTAACAATGCTTTCGACACGACTATGTATTTCGGGGTCGGAATTAAAAGCCTCTAAATTTCTTGCAAGGTCGTGCATATGTGTATTGTAGATTGCACGAACTCCGATATAACACATAAAGCGAACTATATCTCTCGCAAGATATACACCTTCCTCAACATTGGTTGTGGCAAGGGTTTCGTTCATAAGCACAAGTGTATTTTCAGTTGAATTTTGCATAATCTCAGAAAGTCGGACAGATTCTTCACCAAGTCTGCCAAGGTCTACGGTCTTATTTTCATCGGCTGGAAAATGTGTATAAATCGTATCGCAAGGACTGAACCAAAATTCTGATGCTGGAACAAATATTCCGTGCTGTGCCAGAAGATACATAAGACCGATAGCCTGTGTGAAAGTAGTTTTTCCGCCACGATTAGGACCAGTCATAATGTAGATACGGTGTTCCTCATTAAAATCGAGAGAGTTTGTTACTATGTCGATATCTTCACCATTGACAGCTTTTATGGCAAGTTTGAGATTGTATAAACCATCGGTTTGCAGAACACGCTGTGAGGTTGGCAGAACCTGTGGCTTGCAGATTGGAAGATTGAGATTTTGTATTTTGCGTATCAGTGATGCCCAGCGAATATAGAAAATAAGCTCAGGCGAAATTGATGTCAGAGAATAACCGCTTATATCGACATACTTGCGGAGAACATCTCGAATATCCTTGACTATTTTCTTGAGAATATTTGATACCGATTTTTCCATAGCCGCTGAAAATGGGTCGCCGCCTGTGAGCGATGATTCAATTTGAAGTGTAGAAAGTTCAGCCACATTATTTATGCTCATACCTGTTAGTGAAGTCTTTTTATTTGTTGCGGCAGGGTGAAAATTCATACTTTCAACTTCTACACCTTCGTGAATTTCAGAGGTTTTCTTTGCAGCAAAATTCATAAAATTTTTGAGCAATCCTGTATGGGTAAATTCGGCATCATTTAATGATACAACACCAGCCTCCTTTGGGCGAAGAAGATTATCAAGATTTACACCAACAGTCACACTCTTTAGCTTTTGTGCCTTTGCAAAGGTTTCATCAATATCCTTTTTCAGCTGTGGAAAACCACTGCCATTATATATTTCTGTTACCATAGCATAAAGCTCTTTTAAACCATCTGATTTGAGGTCGGCTTCGTCCATAGCAAGCTTCATTTGAGTTATACACTGAATATAGTCGTTTACTTCACGAAGTCGGTTAATAAGTCCCCATATTGCTGAAACCTCCGTATCTTTTTGCATACGCTTTAGTTCCCATAGGTCGCTTAGCTGTGTTAAAAGATTTTCTAATGTTTCACACATTTTGGGGTGGTGTAGCAAGTCATCAAAAATATCTATGCGATATTTTATAACCTTTTCGTCAGATACCATTTGTGATAAAATTCTTTTGATGATTTGCTTTTCGGATTTTTCTTTTGTTAAAGCATCTAAGAGAAAGTCAAATGATAGGTCATTGCAAGCGGCTTCGTCAAGAACCTTGGCTTCATAGTTACTGCTATTTGGATATAAAAGGCTAAATTTTTTCATAATTAACAAACTCGCTTCACTTTATTATATATAAAATATTCTACTACTTTAAAGAAAAATTGTCAAATATGCTAATATAGTTGGTATATTTGACGGAAAAAATAGTTTAATTATATAAATAAAGATGCTTTGATTTATAATGAGTAATAATTAACACAAGGAGGTTTAAAAATTGCTTTTGGATATTAGCTTTATCTATGGCTCTTAGCTGTGATTTTTGTTTTAGCTTAAATATGTACAGGACATGGAGTTAAGACTTTTATCTTTTTATTATAGGTTCGTTTCATAAATATACAAGCTATTCCAGTTGAGACTGCCTCAGCGATTAAAAATGTATACCAGACAAGGTCTGTGCTTGTATTTGAATTTTTGATAATTTCTACGAATATCCATGCAACAGGCAAGACTAATATAAGCTGACGGAAAATTGATACAACTAAGGATTCTGTACCGCTTTCGAGAGCTTGAAAGATTCCTTGAAAGGCAATATTTGCACCGGCAAAAACAAAGCTTACAGAAATTATTCTCATAGCACTTAAACAAAGAGATTTTGTGTCGCCTGAAAGACCAAATATTTCCGCAAATGGTTCTGCGAAAAGCTCAAGTAAAAGTGTTCCGATAAGCATAATTGAAATTGTATAAATCATACCGAATTTGATGCCGTCTTGTATTCTTTCTTTACTTTTCATACCATGATTAAAGGATATAATTGGTGTGATTGCATCTCTTAATCCGAATGCGGCAAAGAGCATAAATTGTTGAATTTTGTAGAAAAGTCCATATGCAGTTACGGCAGCTTCACTGAGTATGCCAAGTATAATATTAAGTCCATAGGTCATAACAGACATAAGTGCCTGTGCTATTATTGCTGGCAAACCGATAGCATAAATTTCTTTGATAATCTGCCACGATGGTTTGATATACTTAGCTTTATTTGAGATTTCCTTATTTACTTTGATGTGGAAAATCAAGGCAACTATGCACGAAACGCACTGACCTATAACAGTTGCGTATGCAGCACCCTTTACACCCATTTCTGGAAAACTAAGTAAACCATATATCATTATTGGGTCGAGAACAATATTTACAATAGCACCTGAAATCTGTGCAATGGTTGAAAACATTGAGCGACCTGTTGCTTGAAGAAGTTTCTCGAAAATTGAGAAAAATACGATGCCAAATGAGATTATACAACAAATGTTCAGATAGTCAATCGCCATATTTTGAATTAGTTTATTAGATGTTTGTGAGCAGATGTATGCACGAACACCTGTTAAGCCAAAGATTATATAGGCGACACAAATTATTATAGCAAGGAAAAATGAATTTCCTGCAACACGGTTGACTTTTTCACTATCACGCTGACCAAGTGCCTTTGATAAGAGTGCATTAGTGCCTACACCTGTACCAATACTTATTGCCACCATAAGCATTTGTACAGGGAATGCAAGGGTTAAGGCATTCAGGGTCGCCTCACCATCGTGTGACATATTAGATACGAAAGCACTATCAACAATGTTATAAACTGCTTGAAGAACCATAGATAAAATCATAGGTACACCCATAGTTATGAGTAGTTTATTGACTGGAACAATTTCCATTTTGTTCATTTTTGTTTTTTCCATAGGTTAAAATCTTCCTTTCTCAGAACTTGTAATTTTTTGCAAAAAAAGAGCGTAAATCCAATTCCTGGATTTACGCTCTTGCTACTCGGCGACTATAATTATATCAGAATTTTTTTGAGAATGTCAAGGCGAAATTTTCACAAACTTCTTTTATATTTATTCCTATCAGCTTCGGTAATTTTTCTTATTACACGACAAGGATTTCCAGCAGCAATAACACCCGAAGGAATATCCTTAGTTACAACACTTCCTCCGCCAATAATGGTATTATCTCCTATAGTAACACCAGGCATAACGCAGACGCTTCCACCAATCCATACATTATTGCCTACAGTAATTGGCAGAGCAATTTCAAAGCCTTCATTTCTTTGTTCTGCATCAAGAGCGTGTCCGGCTGTATAAAAGCCACAGTTTGGTGCAACAAAGCAGTTATCGCCAAATGTGACCTTGCCTGGGTCAAGAATGACGAGATTATGGTTCGAATAGAAATTTTCACCAATCTCGATATTATAGCCATAATCGCACCAAAACGATTGCTCTATCCAGAAATTTTCGCCTGTCTTGCCAAGAATTTTTTTAAGGAGAGCTTTTCTTTCTTCTGATTGTGATGGCATAAGTCTGTTATATTCAGCACATAAGTTTTTGCAACGCATAAGTTCAGATTTCAATTCTTCTTCAGTACTTTTATAGAGCAGACCAGCTTGAGCCTTTTCTTTTTCTGTCATAATAAATCAACCTCCGTTATTGAAAATCTTATAGTATTAATTTAGTGCTTATTATATCTTTTTATGTAGTTTTCGTCAATTAGTCAATTATAAAATTTTTGATTTAGTTGACATATTTAATGAATAAATGTATAATATAAGCAATGAGAGTATACCAACACACGGTCGCTCCTAGACAGCTTTATATAATAATCAATAACCGTTCTGGTGGAGCAGGACGGTTATTTCCTTTTATTGCTAAAAAGTGCTATGATTGCAACAATAAATGTTCCAACATTTGCAAATGCTATGATAAGCTGAATTAGCTCAGACTATGTCACATAGTTTTCCATAGCAACACCCCCATTTCTGGGAGCAGGATTGACCGTCATCTGTGTTGATATACTCTGTTTTTACATTGTACAATTTTAGATAATTTTCGTCAATTATAAATTTTAAAAAAGCAAAGAGGACACCTCGTTTTCGGAGTGTCCTCTCGTTTTATTTTAAGGAATGAAAATGATTTGTTTTTTAATCAATTAAAGCTCAACTGGTGTAGCTTTCCAAATTGTATTAGCGTAATCTCTGATTGAACGGTCAGCTGCAAAGCGTCCTGCCTGAGCTATATTGACAAGCGACATATGGTTCCAGTGCATTGGGTCAGCATAGAGAGCAGATGCGTTTTGCTGTGCAATAGAATAATCTGAGAAATCTGCAAGAACCATATATGGGTCCTTATTTCTGAGAGATTCTGCAATATCGTGGAACTTTCCACTGAACTCTCTTTCAATGTAATTGATAATATCCATAATCTCACGGCTATTATTATAATACTCCTGAGGATTATAACCACGATGCTTGAGAGCATTAACTTCAGATGTTGTCATACCAAAGAGAATAATGTTATCATCGCCGACAGATTCGTGAATTTCTACATTAGCACCATCAAGTGTGCCAAGTGTAACAGCACCGTTAATCATAAACTTCATATTACTTGTGCCAGAGGCCTCTGTGCCTGCAAGGGAAATCTGTTCACTGATTTCTGCTGATGGAATGAGCTTTTCTGCAACAGATACACGATAATCTTCAAGATAAACAACCTTGAGCTTTTTATTGACATCAGGGTCATTGTTGATTCGGTTGCCAAGCTCTACAATAAACTGAATAATCTGCTTTGCAAAGTAGTAACCAGGAGCAGCCTTAGCACCGAAAATATAAGTCTTAGGTGTAAATTCTGCATTTGGATTTGCTTTGAGCCAAAGGTATGTGCTAAGAATATGAATAGCATTAAGATGCTGACGCTTATACTCGTGCAAACGCTTAACCTGTACATCAAAGATAGAATCAGGGTCAACAATAATTCCGTTATTAGTCTGTATATACTCAGCCATTTTTACCTTATTTGCTTTCTTGATTTTTGCAAGTTGTTTTAGAACGCTTTCATCGTCCTTATACTTCATAAGTCCCTGAAGAGCGGAAGCGTCTGTGATAAACTTATCTCCGATAAGGTCAAGGATAAGGTTAGAAAGCCCAGGGTTAGACTGATTGAGCCAGCGTCTATGAGCAATACCGTTAGTAACATTTTTGAATTTCTCTGGTGTAACCTTATAGAAATCTGAGAATACAGACTCTTTGAGGATTTCACTGTGGAGCTTAGAAACACCATTTACAGAATGACCTGCGATAACAGCAAGGTTAGCCATCTTAACTATGCCGTCATTGATAACAGCCATTCTTGCAATTTGTGAGCCATCAATGCCTTTTTCATGCATTTCAGCACAGAAGCGTTTGTTGATTTCTTCAATAATCTGATATATTCTTGGGAGCTTTCTTGCAAACATATCGACCTGCCAGCACTCAAGAGCCTCTGCCATAACTGTATGGTTTGTATATGCAATAGAGCGTGTAACAATATCCCATGCACTATCCCATGAATATCCACACTCATCAAGGAGTATACGCATAAGTTCAGGAATAGCAAGAACAGGGTGTGTATCATTAAGGTGAATAGCAACAAGCTCTGGAAAGTTATCAAGAGTGCCATATATTCTTAGATGTCTTCTGACAATATCCTGAATTGTAGCAGAAACAAGAAAATACTGCTGATTAAGTCTGAGACTCTTGCCTTCTGCGTGGTTATCTTCAGGATAAAGAACCTTTGTGATAACTTCTGCCATAGCGTTTTGTTCCATAGCACGAATATATTCGCCACCATTGAAAAGCTTCATATCGAAATCGTTGGACTTAGCAGCCCAAAGTCTTAGTCGGGAAACACCCTTTCCGCCATAGCCTGCAACCATCATATCATAAGGAACAGCCTCAATAGCTGTTGCGTCAACATGATTAACACTGTGGTAGCCATCTGCCCAGTTTTCTTCGATTCTGCCATCAAAGAGAACCTTTACGCTCTTTTCAGGATGAGATTGAAGCCATACTTGTCCGCCTGGAAGCCAACGGTCAGGAAGCTCTGTCTGCCAGCCATCAACGAGTTTTTGACGGAAAATACCAAATTCATAGCGAAGTGAATATCCCATAGCAGGATAATCCTGTGTTGCAAGACCATCAAGAAAGCAAGCTGCAAGACGACCGAGACCACCATTGCCAAGACCTGCATCAGGCTCTTGCTCATATATATTCTCAATCTTGATATTGAGTCCCTGCAAAGCCTTTGTCATAACATCAGTAAGACCAAGGTTATAGAGAGTATTTTTGAGAGAACGACCCATAAGGAACTCCATACAGAGATAGTAAACAGTCTTTTTATTTTGAGCTTCAGCGGCATTTGTAAATGTTGCATATTCGTGGCTCATCATATCTCTAAGAATGAGAGCAATTGCTTTGTAGTAATGCTCGTCAGTAGCTTCGGTAGGAATTACTCCGAAGTTGTGTGAAAGCTTAGAAACAATCATATCACGAGCTTCACTTGGTGTAAGAGTTTTTTTCATCATAATAATATCCCTCCAAAAAATAATGCGTATGATGTGGAAAATAACTTAGGTATAATTATATACTATTTTCGGTATAATTTCAATAAAATTTGTCAAATTTACTTAAAAATTATTTTTAGTTAATAATTGCTATACTTATGAGATGAATTTGTGAATATATGAATTTGAATTTTAATGAAAATATTGGCTATATTATGAGATAATTTAAATATAAAAAATACTAATTATATCGGGAAAATTTATAAATTAAAGATTTTTAAAATTGAAGAAAAATTTCTGACATTTTCTTAATTATAAGCTTTATAATTCGACAAAAATGTATTATAATAGATTTGATTAGGCGGTTGAAAAATTTCGCCATAAGAATTATATAATTTAGTAAGACTTTCCCCAAAATAATAAATTGAAATGGAGGAATTTGAAATGTCAAAAAATAAAATTAAAGTAAAAGTTTGTGGTACAGAGTTTAATATTTTAAGTGAAGATAATGAGGAATATACTCAGAAGATTGCTTCTGTTGTAGATAGAAAAATGAAACAAACATTGGAAACAAATCCGAGAGTGTCAATTTCTAATATTGCTATTTTAACAGCATTGGAGTTTTGCGACCTCTCTAAAAAGCTTGCTGACCAAACAGAAAATATGAAAAATCAACTCAATGAATATCTTGAGGAGGCACAAAAGGCTCGTGAAGAGGCTGATGATGCCCGAAAAGAAACAGAAAAGCTTCGCTCGGAAATTGAAACTTTAAGACAGCGTTTGGCTGATAAGGATTCTAAAAAATCGCACGAAACATCAGAACCACTTTCCGCTCCTGTAAGGCGTTCATCTCGCCGAGGAAAAAGACTTATAACAACAGAAAGCCGAGAGGAAGCCGCAGAGGATATTATGAGCTTCTTTGGCAATTCTGCTGACGATACAGCAGAAAATTCCTCAGATGACAATGCTTAAAACAGAGCTTCTTGCTCCCGCTGGAAGTCTTGAGGTTATATATCCTGCTGTAAGAATGGGAGCAAATGCGGTTTATCTTGGAGCGGATATTTTTAGTGCAAGAGGTAATGCTGGAAACTTCAACCGTGAACAGCTGCTTGAGGCAGTAAAGTATTGTCACGCAAGAAATGTTGCAGTTCATCTTGCTTGCAATACACTTATTCACGATGATGAAATAGAATCAGCTCTTAATCTTATAAAATACGCCTGCGAAATAGGCATTGACGCTATAATTATTCAGGATATGGGATTGGTTTCACTTATAAGAAAAGCTGCACCGAATATGACTCTCCACGCCTCAACACAGATGTCTGTACATACCGCAGAGGCGGCAAAAATGCTCTATGATATGGGCTTTGAGCGTGTTGTTCTTGCAAGAGAATTATCTAAGACTGAGATTAAAGAAATTGCTGATAAACTGAAAAGTATGAATTGCCCGATAGAGTTAGAAGTTTTTGTTCATGGTGCGTTATGTATGAGCGTTTCAGGGCAATGCTATATGAGTGCGATGTTGGGTGGCAGAAGTGGAAATCGTGGTTTGTGTGCGCAACCATGCCGACTTCCTTTTAATGCAGGTGGCAACGGTCACGATTTAAGCCTGAAAGACCTTTCTTTGATAAGCAATCTTAGAGAACTTCACGAAATTGGTGTTACTTCATTTAAGATTGAGGGTAGAATGAAGCGTCCTGAATATGTTGCGGCGGCGGTATCGGCTTGCAGACAAAGCTTAGACAAAGGCTTTGTTGATGAAGAAATTCTTGAAAAACTTCGTGCTGTATTTTCTCGTTCAGGCTTTACTGACGGTTATTATACCGAAAAGCTTGGCCCGGATATGTTTGGAACACGCTCTAAAGATGATGTGACTTCTGCTACAAATAAATTGCTTACACAAATTCGTACAAGCTACAAAAATGAAATGCCACTTGTGCCTGTTTCGTTTAAGCTTGAAGTTAAAAACAGCAAAGCAGCAAAGCTTATTGTATGCGATAATGACGGAAACTCTGCTGAGACAGTGGGTGATATTCCAGAAACAGCAATAAATACTCCGCTTTCAGCTGAACGCTGTGAGGGCTATTTGAATAAAACGGGCGGTACACCGTTCTATATTGATAAGATAGAATGTATAATAGATAGTGACTTGACTTTGTCAGCAAAATCTATTAACGCTATGCGTAGAGATACGCTACAAGCTTTGCTTGCAATTCGTGAGAAAGTTAATCCGATTGCATTTGAAATGCCGAATCTTCCAAAGTCAGCTACACATAATACAAAGGGTATGGTTTTTCGTGCAAAATTCCGCAATGGAAATATTCCCGATGAATTTCTCGATTGTGAACTTATTTATGTTCCAATGTTTCTTGCGGATAGCGAAATAATTTCTCTTATGGATAGAGGATTTGCTATTGCGGCTGAGATTCCGAGAGCAATGTTTGGCAGAGAAGATGAAATAGAAAATCGCTTGAAAGATTTGCAGAAACTTGGTGTTTATGAGGTTTTGGCATCAAATCTCGGGGCAGTTGCTCTTGCTAAAAAATTGGGAATGGATATTCACGGTGGTTTTGGCTTGAATCTTGCGAATACTGCCGCACTTGAATGGGCAGAATCCTTTGGTATGCTTGATGTGGAGGCTTCATTTGAATTAACTCTTGCACAAATAGCAAAGCTTGGCGGAAATATTCCAAGAGGAATAATTTCATATGGCAGACTTCCGCTTATGCTTACAAGAAATTGCCCTGCGAAGAATGACGGAAAAGGTTGTAAAAATTGCAAAACTCCACCAATAATCCGTGACCGTAAGGGAAAGGAATTTCCGATAATCTGCGATAAGAAAAGCTGTGAAATTCTGAATTGCGTTCCGCTTATACTTTCAGACAGACAAAGCGAAATAAAGAATGTTGACTTTGAGATTCTGCATTTTAATGTTGAAAACTCTGTTGAAAGCAGTGGAAAGTTTAAGGATTATGTTGAAAAAAATGCCCCTAAAGCAGAATTTACCAGAGGTTTATATTATAGGGGTTTAAGTTGAAAACTTTTTTGAAATGAAATTAAATGATTTGGAGAAATAAAAATGAGCTATACTGTTAAAGTGAAAAAGTTAAAAGAAAATGCTGTTGTGCCTAAGCGTGCAACAATCGGTTCAGCAGGAGCCGACCTTTATGCTTGCATTGATGAGCCTGTGACCATTGAGCCAGGCAGTCTTGCAATGATTCCTACCGGACTTGCAATAGAGCTTGAAAGCTCAGATTGTGCAGCGTTTCTTTTTGCGAGAAGTGGTCTTGGTGTAAAGCATGGAATAACACTCTCAAACGGTGTCGGTGTGGTTGATAGCGATTATCGTGGAGAGGTTTGCGTTGGACTTTGCAATGTTTCAAACGAAAGCTACACTATTTCCGCAGGCGAACGCATAGCACAGATGGTAATTATGCCTGTAAAGCCAGCTGAATTTGTTGTAGCTGATGAACTTTCCGATACATCAAGAGGTGAAGGCGGTTTCGGCTCAACAGGAAAGCATTGAGAAAAGTTAAAAGTTTCGCTCGAGCCTTTTCAAAGGCTCGCAGTTTCCAAAGGCAGAGCCTTTGGTCGCTCTCCGCAGAGAGCGAAATACTTTATACTTTACAAAGCGCAGGAGGGTAGAAAAACATTCCAGTGGAATGTTTTTCGTAGGGAACCCTCGCAGGGGGTTCCCTGACGGAATGCCTCCACTGTCAAACCCTATGTAAAAACGACAAAGTGAGCTAACTATATTCGCTCATTGAAATTTACTTTAAATATTTATATTTTGTTGGCATATAGACAGTAATTGGACAAAGGGAGAAGGAGAATATATATGGGATTATTTTCTAAGGATATTGGAATTGACCTCGGTACTGCTAATACTCTTGTTTTTATGAAGGGCAAGGGAATTGTTATGCGTGAACCGAGCGTTGTTGCGGTTGATGTAAGGACCGATACAGTCTTAGCTGTCGGAGCTGCTGCAAAAGAAATGATTGGTCGTACACCAGGCTCTATCGTTGCTGTTCGTCCGCTTAAAGATGGCGTTATTGCGGATTTTGATATTACAGCGACTATGCTTAAGCATTTTATCAGACAAACTGTAAAGCCCTCTATTTTTAGCAAGCCAAAGGTTATTGTTTGTATTCCGTCAGGTGTTACTGATGTAGAACGCAGAGCTGTTGAGGATACTGCAAGACAGGCTGGTGCCGGAGATGTAAAGCTTATAGAAGAACCTATGGCGGCTGCTATTGGTGCAGGCTTACCAGTATTTGAACCAACAGGAAGTCTTGTGGTTGATATTGGTGGCGGTACATCTGAAGTCGCTATGATTTCACTTGGAGATATTGTTACAGCCTGCTCTGTAAGAGTTGCTGGAGATAAATTTGATGAATCAATAATTCAGTATGTTAAAAAGAAATATAATCTTCTTATCGGCGAAAGAACTGCTGAGGAGATAAAAATAAAAATTGGTTCGGCTTATCCTTATGAGGGCGAGGGAGATATGCAGATTAAGGGCAGAAACCTTGTTGACGGCTTGCCGAAAAATGTTGTAATCAGTGCAGCAGAAGTAAGAGATGCCCTTGCAGACCCACTTTCTGTTATAGTAGAGGCTATAAGAAGTACATTAGAGAAAACTCCGCCAGAGCTTTCAGCAGATATTATCGACCATGGAATTATGCTTACTGGTGGTGGAGCTTTACTTCGTGGTTTGGATTTTCTTGTCGCTCAGGAAACAAATATGCCCGTTCATGTTGCAGAAAGACCGCTTGATTGTGTTGCCGAGGGTACAGGCAAAAGACTTGAGATGAATATTGACGGCAACTTCTTTATGAAAAAGAAATAAATGGCTTACTAAGCTTAATTGGGTGACCATTTTATGAAAAATTTATTTTCAGGGAAAAGCTTCAAGATTTTGCTTGGGGCTATTTCTGTTTTACTTATACTTGTCATAGTTACAGCAGGAAATAGTTCTTTCGGAACATATATTGTAAATCTTTTTACAATGCCTATGCAGAAAGCTACGGTAAATGCGGTGGATTCTGCCAAAGATACACAAAAATCCGCTGATGAGCTTCAAGAGGAGGTCAATTCTCTTGAAGCTGAAAATCGTAAGCTTCGTGATATGCTTGTTGATTATTATGACATTAAAGGACAAAATGAACAGCTTAAAAAATATTATAATTTAAAGGAAGAAAATCCCGATTACGATATACTTCCTGCAACAGTTATAAGGCGTGACCCTAATGAGAATTTTTATGGCTTTTATATAGATAAGGGGACTATTGATGGTGTGGAGCTTCACGACCCTGTTGTAACCGAAAACGGTCTTGTTGGAATGGTTTGTGAGGTTGATGCGACTACCTGTAAGGTAAGAACCATACTTTCACCAGATATTCAGGTGGGAGTGCTTAATTCACGCACAAGTGATAGTGGAATTGTTACAGGCTCATCGAAATATTCAGACGATAACCTCTCTCTTATGACTAAAATTCCTGCACAACATACAATGCAGGAGGGGGATATTATTGTCACCTCGGGGCTTGGTGGAATTTTTCCAGAAAAAATTCGTATCGGAGAAATTAAGGAAATCAAGCTTGACGAATATGATAGTCAACCTATGGCAATAATCAAGCCATATGAGAATATACAAGAAGTAAGTTTAGTTGCGATTATAACCAATTATCTCGGAAAAGGTACTATTTCTAAGTCTGAAAGCTCAAAAGAAAGCAGTAAACAAGAAAGTACAGCATCAAAACAATAATCGGGGGAATTTTCGTGGAAAGAAGATTCAGAATATTTAGATATATCATATATTCAACAGAGCTTTTGGTGCTTTTTGTTATTCAGGGAATACCAAATTTTATTCCTGAGCTTTTCGGTGGAAAACCAAGCCTTATAATTCCTGTAGTTTTGACTATATCTATGTTTGAACCAAAATTGACTGCTCTTTGGTTTGGACTTGCTGGTGGACTTCTTACCGACATAAGCAATGGTGGAGTTATCGGCTTTTTTGCGATAATTATGACATTGTGCTGTTATTTTATAAGCTATCTTACAAGTGAGCTTATTCGCACAAGACTATCCGTTGCAATGGCAATTTCGTTTATAGTGGTAGCAATGGCATTATCACTGCATTTCCTATTTTTCTATGTTATGTGTGGATATGGCAACAATGGATATTTTTTCGTAAGTCATTATCTTTCAAGAATACTCTATACAGTAGCTCTTACTCCAATAGCTTATTATGTCAATAGGGTTCTTGCTTTGAGAGTGAGCTTGTAAATTTATATGTTAATTGAATGGGCAAACTGCGTTCGTCCGTTCAATATTTGCTAACTAAATAACAATAAATTTTCATAACTAAACACAGTTAATCGACAGATAGTTTAAAAGGGGGAATGCAGTTATTATGGAAGAACAAAAAACAGAAAAAAAGCACCAGCATGGGCGTACTGCGTTTCTTTTAATTGTTTTACTTATTATCTTTGGAATGTTTACTGCAAGGCTTGCAGATTGGCAGCTTATAAATGGTGACAGGTATGACGAGATTTCAAAAACATCTACAAGCTATACGGTTGAAACCGAGGCTCTTAGAGGAGAAATTCTTGATGTTAATGGAGTGGGCTTAGCTATCAATAGTACAGGCTATCAGGTGGTTATAGATAAGCTCTATATGGAAGATGACAAGCTTAATGACACAATTCTTGCATTGATTCTTCTTATGGAAAAATGCGGTGAGAAATGGGTTGATGCTTTGCCGATTATTATGGAGGGTGATAGTTACAAGTTTGCAGATGATATGGAGGACGAAATTGCTGAACTCAAAAGCAAGGATAACCTTAATATGAATACCTATTCCACTGCTGAGGAATGTATGAGTAAGCTTAATGAAAGCTATAAGTGTGATGGGTATTCCAAAAAGGAACAGAGAAATATTATAAGCGTTCGCTATAATATGAAAAAAATGGGTTACAGCAAATCTACTCCTTATACTTTTGCAGAAAAAATAAGTGCTGATACTATGGCGATTGTTTCGGAAAATTTTCAGGATATAGCAGGTGTTGATGTCAGAAGCTCAACTATCAGAACAAATCCGAATGGTACAGCCGCCGCACAGATAGTTGGTGCTTATGGTGCTATTTCAAGCGAGGAATATAAGGAAAAATCAGATGATGGCTATTCTCTCAATGATAAAATCGGAAAATTCGGAATAGAAAAATCGTATGAAAACCAGCTTCGTGGCAAATCGGGAAGTAAAATGATTCGTGCCTCCTCAAATGGCAATGTTCTTGATGTTGTTGAAACTAAAAATGCTGAGCCAGGTAATACTGTTTATCTTACAATAGATACTAAGTATCAATTACTTGCACAAAAAGCTCTTAAAGAAGCTACCAAAGAGGCGCAGGACCTTGCAAAACAGGCAGGAACAAAACATTCTGGCGAGGACTGTATTTCTGGCTCAGTTGTTATGCTTGATGTGAAGGATTTTTCCGTTATATGTGCGGCAACATATCCAACATATGACCTTTCAAAATATTGGGAGGATTATTCTAAAATTGCCACAACAAAAGGCGACCCGCTTATAAATCGTGCTTTTCAGAGTGCATTTACACCGGGTTCTACATTTAAGCCACTTGTTGCCTCTGCGGCTCTTGAAGAAAAAGCTATAAATAAAGGTACAGATATTACCTGCACAGGCACATATGACTATTACGATGGTTTAAGAATTAATTGTATGGGTGTTCATGGCTCAATCAATGTTACAAAGGCTATTGCAGTTTCGTGCAACTACTTCTTTAATGATTTAGGCAGAAGGCTCGGAATTGAAAGCATAGAAAGCTATGCTAAGCGTGTTGGCTTTGGAAGTCCGACAGGTGTAGAGCTTGGAGAGGGCGAAGAAACAAGTGGTGCAATAGCTGGTCCTGAAAATAGCAAAAGCTGGGGCAGTGAATGGTATCCAGGAAATACAGTTCAGGCGGCAATAGGTCAATCGGATACGCTTATTTCACCTATTCAACTTGCAACTTATGCGGCAACCCTTGCTAATAACGGAACAAGACTTCAAACGCATATCGTCCGAAAGGTTGTCAGTTATGACCGAAAAACTGTTATATCCGAGAATGCCCCGAATAATCCAACCGTTGTTGACAGTATGGGCGTAAGTGAAGAAAATCTTGCGATAGTCAAAGAGGGTATGATTAAGGCGGTAAACGAAACTTATAGTTCAGTTTTTGGAGATTTTAAGATTCAGGTTGTTGGTAAAACTGGTACAGCTGAAAATAATGGAAGTGACCACGCAAACTTTATATGTTATGCACCTGCCGATAATCCACAGGTAGCAATAGGTGTTATGGTTGAGCATGGTGCAAAAAGTTCTGTTGCTATGAATGTTGCCAAAAAACTCCTTACTCAATATTTTAAGGATAATCCAGTTTCTACTACAAAGGAAACAAGCAAAAGTCAAGATTAGTATAGATTTGATAGATAACTACCGAATAGGTGAACAAATATCGCCCTTAACAAAAATAACACGCATAACTCGTAAACAGAGTTGTGCGTGTTTTACTTTGTGAGAATATCTAATTTTTATAGATAAAGTCGAGCGACTATATTATTCGCAGAAACCGTGTGTGCGTTCTACGATTTCGCCCTTTTTCTTGTAAATGCTTCCTTCGTGCACATATCCACGAACCATAGAGAGCGGATATATACTTGTTTTTCTGCCTATAACTGAACCAGGATTCAAAACCGAGCCACAGCCAACCTCAACATAATCGCCGACCATTGCACCAAATTTCTTTAGTCCAGTTTCGACTCTGCCATCATCTGTGATGATTGTTACAAGAGTTTTGTCGGATTTGAGATTAGATGTAATTGAGCCTGCACCCATATGTGACCTATATCCAAGAATAGAATCACCAACATAGTTATAGTGCGGAACTTGAGCATAGTTGAAAATAATTGAATTTTTCAATTCTGTTGAATTGCCTATAACTGCACCTTCTCCGACAATAACAGAACCTCTGATAAATGCACAATGTCTTATTTCAGCATTTGCACAAACTATTAAAGGACCTGTCAGATAAGCGCTGTCATAAACCTTTGCGGACTTGGCAATCCAGATATTTTCGCCACGCTTTTCATATTCGTTTGGGTCGAGTGTTTCGCCGAGAGCAATAATAAAGTCGCTGATTTTTGGCAAAACCTCCCACGGATACTTTACACCATCAAAAAGTGGTTTAGCAATGGTTTGGTCAAAATCAAGAAGCGAGCTTGCTTCAAGATAACTATACATAGAATACACCTTCTAAAAAATTATTATTCAAAATCGTAAAAAGCCCATTCGTTATCATCAAACTTTCCAGCGAAAAAGCGTATCTCTTTATCTCCGCTTGTAACGCTATAAGATGAAAAAGCATAGGGCTTTTTTGTATCAGGTTCAAGCACAACAGCACATTCACCAAAGCTGTGCCACGGATACTTGAAAACATCAACGCCATTTATGCAAAAGCGTCCTTTAGACGCTCTGCCAAGAAATTCGTGCTGTTTCAATTAAAATTCACCTCAATTAGCCACAATCCCAATTATATACTACATCATCGAATTTACAATTCTTTAAATCTTCAGGTTTGATAAAGAAGTTAGCAACACCGCAATCGCCCCAAAGAGTTACAAACTCTCCGTTATGGATTTCAGAATCAATCTGCAACAGTAAGGTGCTGTATTCACGAGATTCCTCGTCATATTCTCTTGGGTCGCTCTGAGTAAAGAACGGATATCCGCCCATTCTATGACCATTTTCTTCAATTTCATCGAACACTTTATCAGTGATTTCGTCTGGCATATCAAAAAACTCTTCATAATCTGAGCCTGTTTCTTCATTATAAAGCTTTGTGAAAATTTCATCAAACTTATAATCACTACAAGTCATATATTGCTCTTGAATCTCAAAGCTAAGCTTTAATGGAGTATCTATTGGAGAATAAATCTCATCACCCTTACTTTCATCAATATAATCCTTGATAATAGGTGCTTTCTGCTGATTTTCGAGGTTTTTGTCAATATCAGCGTGATAGAAGATTTTATAATTTTTTTGAACTGTTGGGTTATCAAAATCAGCACCATATAAATCATCGGTAGGATTTATGAAAATCTGCAAAATTCCCTTTTCTGGAAAGTTTTCAAAATGAGGAACTTCCTCAAAATTTATCTGTGCTAAAAGCATCATAGGGATTTGAGTACCCCTTTGATTAAAATTTTCTGCATAAGGATATTCAAAATCCTTTGGAAAATAAGGTGTTCCTCCGAAGCTGCTCTCAAAAGGACTTGTTTCACTCTCTGTTGTATTTATTCCAATGCACTTAGTTTTTGTTATTTCTTTAAATTTTGCGATAATCTCGTCGATTTCAGGCATATCATCACCTCTTTATTTTTTCTTTATATTTATAATTTCTTCGATAAGCTTTGTTGTGCCGTCTATACCAAGAAATGCACTGTTTATGCAAAGGTCATAGTTATTATAATCGCCCCATTTAATATTGGCATAATAATTGTAGTAATTAGCTCTTGTTTTGTCTTTTTTAGCAATAAAGGCATTTACGGAATTTTTATCAATTCCTTCAACATTTATAGCACGCTCTCTGCGGAAATCAAAATCTGCATAAATAAAGATTTTGATGCAGTTCTTATTATCTTTGAGAACATAGTCGGCACATCTTCCAACGATGATACAATCACTGTTGGCATATTCTTTGATGAGCTTCTGTTGTGCGATGAAAACTCTGTCATTTATAGGTAACTGGGCAGTGCCTGAGAATCCGTGTACAATGCTTGAGGCACCAAGGGAAAGTGAATAAAGCAAGCTGCTTGCTGCCTTTTCGTCAACTTCCTTGAGAATATCTGGGCTTATGCCACTCATTTCAGCGGCTTTATAGATAAGCTCTTTATCATAAAACTTAAAACCAAGTTTTTCTGCGAGTTTTTGTCCGATTTCGTGTCCGCCACTGGCGAATTGTCTTGATATTGTAATAACCATAAGTACAGCTCCTTTCGGTAAATATAACATAATTTTACGCAATCAAGAATAATTTTATGCTAATTTATTATAACAGTGTCTTGCTTATAATGTCAAGAGAATAGTTTATTTATGAGCTATACTGATTAAATTTCTTTTATAGATTTATAACTTTTTTGTGGCGGTAAGTCCCAGATATAGTGCATGAGATGAGGCAAGATAGCGGATAAGCTCTCGTTCCTCTGAAAAGCCTCTGCTTAAAAGCAACTTTTTGACATCGCTGTAATTATCGCTATATAC
The DNA here is from genome assembly GCF_900291955.1 of Pseudoruminococcus massiliensis. Lineage (GTDB taxonomy): Bacteria > Bacillota > Clostridia > Oscillospirales > Acutalibacteraceae > Pseudoruminococcus > Pseudoruminococcus massiliensis. Next base: position 118,655 of record NZ_OLMR01000004.1, read on the forward strand.
TGCTACATATACTAAACCAACAGGCTTTTCATCTGTTCCACCGTTTGGACCTGCTATTCCAGTGGTGGATATACCAATATCCGCACCAGAAATTCTGCGGACGCCTTTAGCCATTTCTAAAGCAGTTTCAGCACTATATTCTGTGAAAGTATCAAGAGTTTCCTGAGATACTCCTAAAACGCTGTGCTTTATATTATTTGAATATGAGCAGACACCACACTCGAAAACCTCGGACGAACCCGAAACTTCGGTTATACGCTTTGATACAAGACCGCCTGTAATACTTTCGGCAGTTGCAATTTTGAGATTTTTTGAGTGTAAGGCTTTTACAAGAGCAGTTTGAAGATTGCCAACATCTATTCCATAGATATATTCATTGCCGATAGTTTCACGAACTTTTTCTATTACAGGCTCTATCATTTCATAGCCCTTTTCGGTGCTTTCTGCGGCGGCAGTTACTCTAAGAAGTACTTCGCCGTCTTTTGCATATGGTGCAAGAGTAGGATTTTCAAGACTATTCATAAGGTCTTTAAGCTTGCTTTCAACTGCGGATTCGCCTACATTAAATATATGTATTGTCCTTGAAACTAATGTTTTGCCTGTATATTTTTTGAGAATTGGTGCAAGCTCATTATCAAACATAGGACGCATTTCTCTTGGCGGGCCAGGAAGAAGTGCAAGAAACTTGCCGTTATTCTCTGCAAGTATACCAGGGGCAGTGCCAAAGCCGTTTTTAAGTATAACAGCACCCTTTGGAATAAGGGCTTGTTTTCGGTTATTATCAGTCATTGTGCGGTTGATTTTTTGGAAGTATTCTTTTATGTGATGGAGTTCTTCGGCATTCTCTTCCATAGGGAGTCCGAGAACCTCTGCGGCTGTTTCTTTTGTTAAATCGTCACAAGTAGGTCCAAGACCTCCTGTTGTGATGACGAGGTCGCAACGGGAAAGTGCTTCTTTTAGGTTTGCTTTTAGTCTTTCCGGATTATCTCCAACAACAGCTTGATGATAAACATTTATTCCAAGCTTTGCAAGCTCTTTTGCGAGATATACTGCATTGGTATTTACTATATCACCGAGCAAAAGCTCAGTTCCAACGCATAAAATTTCAGCTTTCATAAAATATTCCTCCTATGTTAAGGGCTTTGCCCTTAAAACCCACAAGGGACTCCGTCCCTTGACCCTACAAGCCTTTGAAAAGGCTTGAGCGAAACTTCTAATTTTAAAAATTCAGACGCGAATAACAAGCTACAATTTAACAAAAAAGTAAAACGCGTCTTGACAGCGGAGGCACTCCGCATTGAACGAAACTTCTAATTTTAAAAATTCAGACGCGAATAACAAGCCACAATTTAACAAAAAAGTAGAACGCGTCTTGACAGCGGAGGCACTCCGCCTTGAGCGAAACTTTTAATTTTCTTAGAAAATATGTTAACTAATTGGTAGTTATTTTAACCACATTAACAAACTTTTTATAACCTACCACGAACAAGGCTCATTAAGCAATTTCGCTATGGGTTAGTACCCACAAATAATTTTATCACTATTTGTTTTATTAAACAACCTCGTTCATAATTTATTCACAATTTATTTCCTAATATATGGTATAATATAAAATAATCGACATAGAAAGGCAGGCGTAGTATGCTTAGGAATGAACCATTGCTCAACGCATTGCTCATCAATCTGCTTCTTGGAACTATCTGGCACTACGCCACATTCTTCCTTTGCATAAGTATTAAGATTGAGCATTTCGACTCGAAACGAGCAAGGTATCAACCACGAAAATGGGAGAAAAATGGTAAGTGGTATGCAGACCACCTCAAAATTAACAAGTGGAAGGATTTCTTACCACAGCATATTGGCAAAGACGGTTTCTCTAAAGACCATCTTGATGATGTTTCGATAGAATATCTTGATGAATTTATTTTAGAAACCTGTCGTGGAGAATGGAATCACATTGCAAACTGTTACTTTGCAGTTGTTCTTTTTATTATAAATCCTTTTTGGACAGCTTTTATATTGACAATACTTCTGTTTCTTGGGAACTTACCCTTTGCTATAATTCAACGCTATAATCGTTTCAGACTTGTAAAATTAAAAAATACACTTATCAAAAAGGCAGAACGAGCTAAAAAGCTTGAGGCTCGTAAAAAGTCTAAGACAAAGGAACAGGTTTCTATACAGGATTCTGATGGAGAGGCTGTTTCGGGATAGAAAGGATAATTATGGATTGGTTTTTTGCGGAAAGCGTAGATGGCGAACATCTCATAACAGGCGAGGACGCTATTCATATTACAAAATCACTTCGTAAATCAGTTGGAGAGGCTGTAACACTTTGCGATAGTTCGGGCGTTGAACATAATTGTCTTATTGACAGAATAAATGATGAGGGCGTTTTTGTACACGAAATTTCTAAAACTGAATGTCAGAATGAGCCTTCTGTTGAAGTGACACTATTTGCGGCACTTACTAAAGGTGATAAGCTTGAAACCGTTATTCAGAAATCTGTTGAGCTTGGTATAAGTCATATTGTACCGGTTCTTACAAGCAGATGCGTTTCAAGACCTGATGCAAAATCGGCAGCCAAAAAACAGGCTCGTTATCAGAAGATAGCACTTCAAGCGGCAATGCAGTCACGCAGAGCGATTATTCCAGATGTTAGCGAAATAATTACTCTCGAAAAAGCCTCAAAAATGCTTTCTGATTTTGATGTGGCGATATTCTTTTTTGAGGGTGGGGGAAAAAGCCTTAAAGAGATACTCTCATCACCCGCAAAGAAAATTGCGATTTTTACTGGCCCTGAGGGTGGATTTGAAGAGCGTGAGGTTGAGCTTCTTGCAGAAAATGGTGCGGTAGTCGCAACTCTTGGAAAAAGGATTCTTCGTGCAGAAACTGCACCAATAGTTTCTCTTGCGGCTATAATGTTTGAAACAGGCAATCTTGAATGACAAATATTGACAAAAGTCTAAATCATATTAAGCTTTTGAAGCTATTGCTTCAAGAGCTTTTTTGTTATTTATGGTGATTTTTCCGTAGCCTGTTGAAAGCAGGCCCTGCCTTGAAAATTCGTTTATGATTCGGCTTGCTGTTACTCTTGATACTGCAACAGCAGTCCCGATTTCTTCTTGTGTAGCAAAGACATAGCGGTTATCACCACGCTCCTCGGCAGATTCAAGCAAGAAATTTGCTATGCGGCTTTCGGCGTCACGAAAGGTGATGCTATCTACTTGTAAGGATAACATTCTTATAGTCATTGCTTGAAGCTTTAAAAGCTCTAAGGCGATTTCTGGGTGTGTTCGGAAAGCGTTTTCGAGTATCTGTCTTGTTATTACAACAATTTCTGTTTTCTGCATAGCACTTGCACTCGATACCCTTGGCATACCGTCAAAGAATGCCGCCTCGCCTAAGATTGCTCCACGAGATATTATTGAGAGTGTTTTTTCCATACCGTTTTCGGAGGTCATATAAACTCTTACTTTACCACGCTTCAGATAAAAAAATGATTCTGCCTTTTCACCTTGAGAATATATTTCTTCTCCCTTTTCAAGCTTTTTGACAAAGTTTATGCTTTCAAAAAGCTCTGTAAGGCTTTTTGGAAGTCCGTATGAATAGGTTTCTATATAATGATTCATTTTTTCCATTTGAAAAATCAAACCTTTCTTTTAATTTGGTGGTGGATTATGTTTTCTACTAATTAGATTAGGAGAAAATTGTGTGCTTGAATTGTAACATACTTTACATTCTTTTTCAAATTTATATGCGATAATTATACTACCTAATATAACTAAGGAGGTCATAAAAATGGGAATGACAATGTCACAAAAAGTCCTTGCCGCTCACGCAGGACTTAAAGAAGTTAAGGCGGGACAGCTTATCGAGGCAAAGCTCGACCTCGTTCTTGGAAACGATATAACTTCTCCTGTTGCAATCAATGTATTTGAGGGCTGTCAGGCTAATAGTGTTTTTGATAACACAAAGGTAGCTATGGTAATGGACCATTTCACACCAAATAAGGATATTAAGGCTGCTGCACAATGTCAACAGGTTCGCCAGTTTGCTGATAAATATGACATCAAGAATTACTTCGATGTCGGCGAAATGGGAATTGAACACGCACTTCTCCCTGAAAAAGGTCTTGTAGGCCCTGGTAGCCTTGTAATTGGTGCAGACTCGCACACTTGTACATATGGTGCTTTAGGTGCTTTCTCAACAGGTGTAGGTTCAACAGATATGGCGGCTGGTATGATTAGTGGTAAGACTTGGTTCAAAGTTCCTGCTGCTATTAAGTTTAATCTTGTCGGTGAGCTGCCAAAGTGGGTAAGCGGTAAAGATGTTATTTTACACATTATCGGCGAAATCGGTGTTGATGGTGCTTTGTATAAGTCTATGGAATTTACTGGTGAGGGTGTTAAGAGCCTTTCTATGGACGACAGACTTTGTATAGCTAATATGGCTATTGAAGCTGGTGCAAAGAACGGAATTTTCCCAGTTGATGATATTACCCGTGAATATATCAAGGATAGATTTCAGGGTGAGCCTGTTGAGTTTTCAGCAGATGATGACGCTGTTTATGATGAAGAATATACAATCGACCTTTCAAAGCTTCGTCCAACAGTTGCGTTTCCACACCTTCCTGAGAATACAAGAACTGTTGATGAAATCGGCGATACAGAGGTTAAGATTGACCAAGCTGTTATCGGTTCTTGCACAAATGGACGAATCTCTGACCTTCGTGCTGCCGCTGAGGTACTCAAGGGCAAGCATATTGCAAAGGGAGTTCGTTGCATAGTTATCCCAGGAACACAGAATATCTGGCTTCAGGCTATGCATGAGGGCTTATTTGATATATTCATTCAGGCTGGAGCAGTAGTTTCTACACCAACCTGTGGTCCTTGTCTTGGCGGACATATGGGTATACTTGCTAAGGGTGAAAAGGCTGTTTCAACAACAAACAGAAACTTTGTTGGAAGAATGGGACACATTGAATCCGAAATTTATCTTGCAAGCCCTGCTGTTGCAGCTGCAAGTGCAGTTACAGGCTATATTACATCACCTGAAAAGCTCTGAGGAAAGGATTGAATATAAATGAAAGCACACGGAATAGTACACAAGTATGGAGATAATGTAGATACAGATGTTATCATTCCTGCAAGATATTTGAATACAGCCTCTCATAAAGAGCTTGCGGCTCACTGTATGGAGGATATTGACGCAGATTTCGTCAAGAATGTAAAGGAAGGCGATATTATTGTTGCCGAGAAGAACTTTGGTTGTGGCTCATCAAGAGAACACGCTCCAATAGCTATTAAGGCTTCTGGCATTTCTTGCGTTATTGCTTCAACTTTTGCAAGAATTTTCTATCGTAATTCTATCAATATCGGACTTCCAATTCTCGAATGTGATGAGGCAGCTCACGAGATTAAAAACGGCGATGAAATTGATATTGATTTCGATACAGGCGTTATCACAAATGTTACAACAGGTAAGACATATCAAGCAGAGCCATTCCCTGAGTTTATTCAGAATATCATCAAGGACGGCGGACTTATCAATCATGTTACTAAGAAGTAATATATAGTCTTTAATAAAAAACCGAGACTTTTATAGCCTCGGTTTTTATGTTTATGTTAAGTTTTATTTTCAGGTGTTTGAACAAGCTTTAAATTTTCAAATTTCGCTTCGTAATAATAATAGCTTTTCACAGTATTACGCATAATTGGACGCTTTAATGGTGCATTGCATCGGGTACAATGCCAAAAAATCTACACCTTAAAAATTAAAAATCATAAATTAGTATAAATTAGTATAATAAAGAAAATATGAGAAAATGGGAGTTATATATATTCAGAATTAAAAAAATCAAAAAAAGCCTTGACTTCGCTTTTTGTCTGTGATATTATCTATCTTGTGACTTGAGAAGGATACTATTCAGTGTCCTCGAGAATATGCAAAATGTTTATGAAAACAGGAGGAAACGCTAATGTCAACTTATATGGCTAAGCCCGCTGAGATTGAACGCAAGTGGTACATCATTGATGCTGCTGGTAAGCCACTCGGACGCGTTGCTGTTCAGGCTGCTGACCTTCTTCGCGGTAAGCTTAAGACAACTTATACACCACATGTAGACTGTGGTGACCATGTTATCGTTATCAACTGCGATAAGGTTGTTCTCACAGGCAACAAGCTTCAGCAGAAGTATTATTATCGCCACACAGGCTATGTCGGCCACATGAAGGCTACTCGCTATGATACACTCATGGCTACTAAGCCAGAAAAGGCTGTTGAGCTTGCTATCTACGGTATGATTCCTAATAACACTATTGGCCGTGCTGCTATGACAAGACTTCGCCTTTATAAGGGTGCAGACCATAAGCACGAGGCTCAAAAGCCTGAGATTTGGGATAAATAAGAAAGGAGGCAATATTTAAATGTACGATAAGACACCTTATTTTTACGGTACTGGTAGAAGAAAAAGCTCTGTTGCAAGAGTAAGACTTTATCAGGGTACAGGCAAAATCACAATTAACGACAGAGATATTGATGAATATTTCGGTCTTGAAACATTGAAGCTCATCGTTCGTCAGCCTCTCGTTCTTACAGAAACTGACGGCAAGTTCGATATCGTTTGCAGAGTTGCAGGCGGTGGCGTTTCTGGTCAGGCTGGTGCTATCCGTCACGGCGTAGCAAGAGCTCTTCTTCAATACGATAGTGAAGCACTTCGTCCAAAGCTTAAGAAGGCTGGCTTCCTCACTCGTGACCCAAGAATGAAAGAGCGTAAGAAATACGGTCTCAAGGCTGCTCGTAGAGCTCCACAGTTCTCAAAGAGATAATCAGAAGCTTGGAATATTATATTTCAGGATTTTATTTATCAACTTTGTTGAATTTATATTAGTCTTATTAAAGCTCTCTGCTTCGGCAGAGAGCTTTTTGCGTTTCAAATTTTATAAATAAAAAAGCCTCCGAACCTAAGTTAAAACAGGTTCGGAGGTTTGCTTTATCTAAGAATAATTTTATCTAAACTAATTATCTAAACTAAAATTATTCGCTATCAAGCTTTAAAACTGCCATAAATGCGTCTTGAGGAACTTCTACACTTCCAAGCTGACGCATACGCTTTTTACCTTCTTTTTGCTTTTCAAGAAGCTTTTTCTTTCGGGTAATATCACCACCATAGCATTTTGCAAGAACATCTTTACGCATTGCCTTAACAGTTTCTCTTGCAATAATCTTTCCACCAATACAAGCTTGAATTGGTACTTCAAAAAGCTGGCGTGGTATTTTCTCTTTTAGCTTTTCAGCCATTTTTCTTGCTCGACCATATGCCTTATCAGCGTGTATTATAAATGAAAGTGCGTCAACAACATCGCCATTAAGCATAATATCAAGCTTAACGAGCTGTGATTCAGAATAGCCTTTCAATTCATAGTCAAACGAAGCATAGCCTCTTGTACGAGATTTAAGTGTATCGAAAAAGTCATAGATAATTTCTGCGAGTGGCAATTCATAGTGTATGTCAACTCTATCATCATCAAGATAGTTCATATCCTTAAATACACCACGCCTATCCTGACAAAGCTCCATAATATTTCCGACATACTCTGACGGAGCATAAATATGCGCATTTGCAATAGGTTCTTCTGCTTTTGCTATAAGTGATGGGTCTGGGTAGTTTGTAGGGTTGTCTATCATATGAACAGTGCCATCATTCATTGTTATTCTATAAATAACGCTTGGTGCTGTTGTAACAAGGTCGAGATTATATTCACGCTCTAAACGCTCTTGAATGATTTCCATATGAAGAAGTCCAAGGAAACCACAACGAAAGCCAAAGCCCAAAGCAACAGATGTTTCAGGCTCAAATGAGAGTGCCGCATCATTAAGCTCAAGCTTTTCAAGAGCATCACGAAGGTCGCCATATTTTGCGCCATCGGCTGGATAAATACCGCAGAAAACCATTGGCTGAACTGCTCTATATCCTGGAAGTGCTTCCTTTGCAGGATTTTCTTTAGTTGTAACAGTATCGCCAACACGAGCCTCACTTACAGTTTTAATTGATGCTGCAATATATCCAACCTCGCCCGCATAAAGTGTTCCAGCAGGTTCAAGGCTTGTGGCTCTCATAAATCCACATTCAACAACAGTAAATTCTGAGCCTGTACTCATCATTTTTATTGTATCTCCAACCTTAACTTGACCTTCCATAAGCCTGACATATATAATAACGCCCTTATAGCTGTCATAGTATGAATCAAAAATCAAGGCTTTAAGTGGAGCATCATTATCACCTGATGGAGCAGGAATATCTGAAACTATTCTCTCCATAACTTCATGAATATTTATACCAGCCTTTGCTGAAACCCTTGGAGCATCTTCTGCTGGAATACCAATAACATCTTCAATTTCTTTACATACTCTGTCTGGGTCTGCACTTGGCAGGTCTATTTTATTTATAACTGGTACAATTTCAAGCCCTGCATCAACTGCAAGATAAGTATTTGCAAGAGTTTGAGCTTCTATGCCTTGTGATGCGTCAACAACAAGAACCGCTCCCTCACAAGCTGCCAATGAGCGTGAAACCTCATAGTTGAAGTCAACATGGCCTGGAGTATCAATCAAATTGAAAATATATTCTTCACCATCATCAGCTTTATAAAGAAGTGTTACAGCACGAGCCTTGATAGTAATTCCTCTCTCACGCTCAAGCTCCATATTATCGAGGAGCTGGTCTTCCATATCACGAATTGCAACAGACTGAGTCTGCTCAAGTATTCTATCAGCAAGTGTACTTTTTCCGTGGTCTATATGTGCTATTATACTAAAATTACGAATTTTGCTTCTGTCGAAAGCCATTTATATAACATTCCTTTCTTAAGGATTTTATGCTTAGTAAGCTATACATTTTTATTATAACACGCAAATGCCTATGATGTAAAGAATTGCATATTATAATTTGGTTTATAAACTATAAAATAGAAATATAATAGCTTTCTTTTGTGATTTATTACAAATTTCTCACTTTTTCACTTGAAATATATGCGTATTATGGTAAAATAAGAGCAACAGCTCTATACCTAAAATTTCAGAAGGGAATGAACGCTTTGAACGATTTTACTTATCAGAATAAAACTAAAATAGTGTTTGGGAAAAATTCGGAAAATCAACTTCCGCAACTTATAAAGAAATATGGCTCTAAAATTCTGCTTGTTTATGGTGGAGAAAGCATAAAGGAAATCGGACTTTATGATAAAGTCACAGCTATGCTCAATGAAAACCAGATTGAATATTTCGAGCTTTCTGGAATAGTACCAAATCCAAGACTTAGAAAGGTCTATGAAGGAATAGATATTTGCCGACAGCAAAATATTGAATTTATACTTGCTGTTGGTGGCGGCAGTGTAATTGATACTGCAAAAGCTGTTGCTCTTGGATTTTCATATGAAGGTGATGTCTGGGATTTCTTTGAAAACAGAAATGAGCCTGAAGCTTGCCTCCCTGTTGGTGTGGTGCTTACTATACCTGCTGCAGGAAGTGAATCAAGTGAAAATCTTGTTATAACTAAAGAAGATGGACTTCTGAAGCGTGGCTATGGCAGTGAAAAGCTTCGTCCGCAGTTTGCAATTATGAATCCTGAAACAACTTATTCTCTACCATTCTATCAAACAGCTTGTGGAATATCAGATATGCTTGCACATATAATGGAACGCTATTTTACAAAGACAGAGCATGTTGATGTAAGCGACAGACTTTGTGAAGGTCTTATGCGAGCAATAATATCTAATGCAAAGCTTGTAAAACAAGACCCAGAGAATTATGACGCAAGAGCCGAAATAATGTGGGCGGGAACTCTCGCACACAGTGGCTTAATTGGTATGGGCAGAGAGGAAGACTGGGGTTCTCACGCAATAGAGCATGAACTTTCTGCAATTTATGATATTGCACACGGTGCCGGACTTTCAATAATATTTCCAGCGTGGATGAAGCATGTATATAGAGAAAATGAAGAACGCTTTGTTCAATTTGCACAGAGAGTTATGAATGTTGAATTGCCTAATTCAATGGTTTATGAAACTATAATGGAGGGCATTTCCCGACTTGAGTGCTTCTATACATCTCTTGGACTTCCGACAAGACTTTCAGCAGTCGGAATAGATAGTTCACACCTTGAAGAAATGGCTAAAAAAGCTAATTCGTGCGGAAACTTCAAGAAGCTTGATGCAAGCGATATTTATAAGATTTACAAATTAGCACTTGATTAAGGAATGATTAAAGATGAAAAAAATTTGTGTATTTGATTTGGACGGAACTCTCGTAAACTCACTCTATGACCTCGCTGACGCTATGAACTATGCTCTTGTAAAAAATGGCTTTGAACCACATGAAAGAGAAAAATATCGTTTTATGGTTGGCAACGGTATTTCAAGCTTGGCAGACAGAGCAATGGTTATTCCGAAGGGAATGGCAACTGATGAGCAGAAAAAACAGGTTCTTGCTGATTTTAACGAATACTATACAGAACACAGTCTTGATAAAACTGTACCATATGACAGTATAACAGAGTTGCTCACAAAGTTAGACGAGCTTTCAATCAAATATGCGATTATGTCAAACAAGCCTGATAAATTCACAAAATCTATTGCCGCAAAGCTTTTCCCTGATAATAAATTTGCGGCGGCTTGGGGACAGCGACCTGATTTTGAGCGAAAGCCTTGTCCTGACGCATTGCTTGCAATGCTTGCAGAGCTTGGTTTTGATAAGAGCGATTGCTTATATATAGGCGATAGCAATGTTGATGTCCAGACTGCGAAAAATGCCGAAATAGATTTCTGCGGTGTAAATTGGGGCTTCCGCCCAGAAAGTGAACTTATTGCAGAGGGTGCAGAGTTTATCGCAAAGACTGCTGAGGATATTCTTAAAAGACTGTAGATTACAAAATTAGCCTGTTCAAGATAAGTAAATCGGTATCTGTGGAGGCAAAAATGATAAATAGAGATAATCCATCGTTAGAATATATAAAAAGCAAAGCGAACGAAATTCCTAAATTCAAAAAAACTATTGGCATTATTGAAAAAGAGTTAGAAAATAAGAATACGATATTGGCTATTGGAAACGCAGGAGCTTTGCCGGATGAAACTTACATAATTATTCGGTTTAGCCATAAAGCAAGTGAGCAATATGATGAATTAAAAGATTTTGGAACAAAATATAAGTGCATTACATTTTGCGATAATAATGGAGCAACATCGATTTGGTTTCCAAAACAATAAATATACAGATTTTAATTTTAGAGATGTTTAAGTAAACAAAGAGGTAAAAAATATTATGAAAACCATAGCCGAATTAGAAAAATATTTAGAAGAAGAATGTTACTCCTTTTATGCAATAACTATTGGAAAACATATGGCACCTGAAGGGTTTGTTATAAAGCAAGATGGACAAGAATATATATATGGCTATTCCGAGAGAGGTTTTCTTCGTACGATTAAGGCTTCTGAATCAGAAGAAGAACTTGTTAATTATGCACTAAAAGACTTAGCAAGTTACAAGTGGAATAGAGCACATTTAGTTGCACGAATGTGGTCAGAATATGATGCTGCTGAAGCTGAAAGAGAATTAAGTAGAATGCATATTGCTTTTGAAAGAAATGATGTTCATAATTGTGATATGGAACATCGAAGGTTATGTAGAATATTTGTTTTCGGAAGAGATATTTTGAGACTTTCAGATTTTAAAAGAAAATATATTCAGGATCCATAACATATAATATCTATCGTATTATATCAGAAAATAAATCCGTTTTTCTTTGTAGAAAAATCTTTCAAACCCAAAAACTTCATGAAAGGAGATTTATCAACAATATGGATATAACAAACGAAAAAATTGATGATGGCAAAGCCTTTGACTGGGGTAGAGTTTCCGCTGAATATGTGAAATATAGGGATATTTACCCTAAGGAATTTTATGATAAAATTATAAGCTTAGGCTTATGCACAAAGGGACAAAAGGTTCTTGATGTAGGTACTGGAACAGGAGTTCTGCCAAGACATTTATATGAATATGGTGCAGATTTTGTTGGTGCGGATATTTCAGAAAATCAGATAGAAGCCGCAAAAGTTCTCGCAAAAGAAAACAAACAAAACATCCAGTTTATTGTTTCGCCTGCAGAAGATATTGATTTTCCACAGGATAGCTTTGATGTTATTACAGCGTGTCAGTGCTTTTTCTATTTTCATTATGAAACTGTCATACCGAATTTTGCAAGAATGTTGAAAAAGGGTGGCAAGCTGGCAGTTTTATATATGGAGTGGCTTCCGTTTGAGGATAAAATCGCAAAAGCAAGTGAAGACCTTGTTTTGAAATACAATCCAAAATGGAATGGTGCAGGCGAAACCAGACACCCAATAATTCTGCCTGAATTTGTGGATAAATATTTTGATACAATACATAGTGAAGAATTTGACCTTGATGTTCCGTTTACGAGAGAGAGCTGGAACGGGAGAATGAAAGCGTGTCGTGGAACAGGTGCGTCGCTCTCCGAGGAAGAACTTGTAAAATGGGAGAATGAGCATAAAAAGCTCCTTGAGAAAATTGCAGACGAGTCCTTTACAATTAAGCACTATGCCACAATCAAGGTGTTACAGGTTAAGAAATAAAATCTATTTAAAGGGCTTTTATTTATGGACTTACCTAAAAGAAAAAATATAAGATTGCATAATTATAACTATTCGTATAACGGGGCGTATTTTATTACTATTTGTACTAAAAATAAAGAAAATTTGCTGTGGAAAAATGTAGGGGCGAACTGTGTTCGCCCGCTTGACCAACTACCATTATCAAAAATTGGGATAGTAATAGAAAATGAAATATATAAACTAAATACTGTATATGAAAATATAAAAGTTGACAAGTATCAAATTATGCCTAACCATATTCATCTTATTATATTTATATATGAAGATTCTAACGGGCGAACACAGTTCGCCCCTACTATTTCAAGAATTATTAAACAGTTTAAAGGCTCTATAACAAAACAAATTGAATTTTCAATATGGCAAAAATCCTTTTATGACCGCATTATACGAAACGAGAAGGAATATCAGGAAGTTTGGAATTATATTCATAATAACCCATTGAAATATTTGGAGGTATAGCCTTGCAGAAACGAAACTATCAAAAAGAGCTTGATTCTGTAATCGACAATATAATAAAAAAAGGTATTCGACCAAAGCTGTTGTTGCATTCGTGTTGTGCTCCATGCAGCAGCTATGTTCTTGAATACCTTAATCAATATTTTGATATTACATTGTATTATTATAATCCAAATATATCGCCCAAAAGCGAATATGATTTCAGAATAAGCGAATTACATAGGCTTGTTTCTGAAATGGGCATAAGCGTTAAAATAATTGACGGCGATTACGAACCTGAAGCCTTTGAAGAAATTGCAAAGGGACTTGAAAACGAACCTGAACGAGGTGCAAGGTGTATGAAATGCTACCATTTGCGTCTTGAAAGCTCTGCAAAAATAGCAAAAGAACAAAACTTTGATTATTTCACAACTACGCTTTCAATAAGTCCTATGAAAAACGCTGAAGCTCTTAATTCTATTGGCTCGGCTCTTGCGGATAAATATGGAGTTCCGTATCTTTTCTCAGACTTCAAAAAGAGAGAGGGCTATAAACGCTCAATAGAGCTTTCAAAGCGATATAATCTTTATCGCCAGAATTATTGCGGGTGCAGATTTTCAAAAGCTCAAGCTGAAAATCAGAATAAGTTAAATAAGTAAATTGCACTATCACGAATAAAGCCATATGGCAGACTATCAGCAATGCTATAAAGCGAAATGGAATCCTTTATTATGAGATATACACCAATAGCTGTAAGAATTAAAAATACCAAAAAGAAAATTACAGCAAGTATTCTTATTGTTTTCATTTTGCTTTACCTCCATATTTGATTCTATTTCTGATAAATCTAAAATATTTTCCGATAAGCGTTATTCCGTCATATATAGAAAGAATTGCTATAAATATTCCGAAAACTGCCAGAAAAACTCCTGCCACAGCAATAAAGAAAAATCCTATGCTCAATGAATTAAGGATAAAGCTTGAAAATACCATAACCATACCAGCTATGCAAAAAGCTATTCCCAAAGCGAAAAAAGCAAGCATAATCGCAATCATAGTAGGTATAATAATAATTGAAAGAGTTCCCCAGATAGCAGCCTCCCATGAATGGGCAGTGCTGCTATTTTTATTGCTGGCCTGTTCAATATTATAATGGTCGTGATAACCCCTATCTGATTGATATATATTTATAAAATATTCTGCGGCATCTTCAGGACTTCCTAAATCATATATAATATCCTGTTCAGTTTTACCGTTTTTCATCTCTTGCGAAAATTGAAGTTCATAATCATTCATAATCTTATTTCTGTTTTCTTTAGAAAGAGGTTTTAATGCTTTATACAGTCTTTGCATATATTCCTGCTTTGTCAATAATATCACTATCCCATCCTTAAAATTCAAAGAAAATATACTGCAAAAAAATCCTTTTGTCAAGCTTGATATTTGAGTAAATAATCGAAAAAATTATAGATTTCAACAAAAAATTTTTAAAAAATGTTGACAATGTTAAAATTACAGAAAGTTTAATAAAATCCAGTAAAAATGCGTGGTGGAAAAGTTTTCAAGCATAGAAATTCGCATTATTTCAAGGCTTTTCAAGAAAGTTATCCACACTTTCAACAGAGTTTTCAACATTTATGGGGGAAAACTCTGATTACAAATAGTATAATTATTTAAAAGAATTAAAAAGTTGAATAATTTTCTTAAAAATAGACAATTATATAGTAGCTAAAATAACAAAAATTCGGGAGGCTGTTTTTTATGATTAAGGGTATAAATAGAAGTATAATTGAGGTACTTGATACTGGCAGTGTTTATTATGAAAGAGCCTTGCTCGTGATAAAACCAGAATATGCCTCAGCTCAAAGGGAATTGCTTGAACAGGAGGCTAAAAAGCTTCTCGAAAATATGGGCGAGCCGTCATCGCTTAAACGCAGTAAAAAACGCTTTAAAAATATTGTCACTTTTTGTATAGCTGCCGCCATAGGTGCAATTTTTACTGCCTTGTGTTTTTTAATTTAATATTAGTTTGATAAAAATTAAAAGTTTTGCTCAAGCTTTTTCAAAAGCTTGCAGTTTCCAAAGGCGGCGCCTTTGGTCGCTCTCCGCAGAGAGCGAAACACTTTATACTTCTCTAAGCGCAGGAGGGTAGAAAAATATTCCAGTGGAATGTTTTTCGTAGGGAACCCCCTGCGAGGGTTCCCTGATAGTAAACCACTACTCCAAATATGAATTTTGTTTTTTATTAAATTAACACTTATGTTAATTTAATCATATTTTATGTATAATACAATATAATTAAAATAGGATAGTATAATAGCCATGATTTGTTAAAAAACAGATTAAAAATAATATTTCCGCTTTATTTCATATAATATAATTTTTAGTGAATCAGAGGGCTTATGTATAACAAGAAACTTGCATTTATGGAATTTATCGGCTCAGCATTCGTTTTTTCATTTGGAATGTTAGTAAAATATGCTTTTATACTATCAGAGGGTGATGTATGGAGCTTTTTCATATCCAGTGTTAATAACAGTGCTTGGGAACAGCTAAAGCCTTTCACCTTTCCATTTTTTATATGGAGTGTAATAGAGCTTTCAATATTGCGGCTTCCTGTTGTACGGTTTGTACCGTCTAAGGTTGCTGCATTTTACATATATTGGGCGGCAGGGCTTTTCTATATGGCTGTATATAATTCGTTTTTTGAAGGCTTATGGAGAGTATTACTTTTTGTAGGATTATTTATAATCATTTTAGTATCGCATTATATTTCATATAAGATAATTACCAAGGCAAAAATTATAAGTAGCTTTTTTATACCCTCACTTGTGGCATTAGTCTTATTTATGGCTATGTTTATATTCTTTACGCCACACGCACCTCACGGAGCATTATTTTATGATGCAATCAATGGTGGCTATGGTCTTTTATAATCAGTTTCTCCATCTTCTTGAAAAATCCAAGTAATTGTTGTATACTTAATAAAGTAGCATAAGCTGGGAGGAAAGTATAATGGATTTATTTGAAAAGACACTCGAAAGCAAAGAAATATTTGATGGTAAGGTTATTCATGTCACATTAGATAAGGTTGAGCTTCAAGATGGAAAAACTTCTTTTCGTGAGATTGTCGGACACCCAGGAGGAGTTTGTGTTGCTGCTCTCACTGAAAACGATGAGCTACTTTTTGTAAAACAATTCAGATACCCATATAAAGAGGTTACAATCGAACTTCCTGCTGGCAAACTCGAAAAAGGTCAGAATCCGCTTGAAAACGGAAAGCGTGAGCTTTTAGAGGAAACTGGTGCTATCGGAAGTGGATATATAAGCTTAGGAAAGCTATACCCAAGCCCAGGCTATTGCGGAGAAATTATTCATATGTATTTTTGTAGAATAGACCATTTTGAGACTCAAAAGCTTGATGAAGGCGAATTTCTTAATGTTATGAAGATTCCACTCAAAAGAGCTCTCGAAATGGTTCTCAATAATGAACTTCCTGATGCTAAAACACAAACCGCAGTTTTAAAAACGGCTATGATGATTGATAGATTAAAAGGACACCCAGAGTTATAATAAGAGGTAGATTAAATTGATTAATCCTATTGTAGTAATTATCCTATCAGCATATATACTAAGCTTTCTCGTTCTGAGAATAGTTGTAAAGCCGAAAAAACCTATATTCACAGGAGCATTACTCGTAATGCTTATCTTATTTGTAATAGTAACAAGTATGATAGATACTTCTATCTATGGCTCGGAACTTATGAGTGATTTTGAGAAAAGTATGGTTTCTTTTGTGACCTCTACAAGAATCCAAGATACTGTCAAGCTTGAAAGTTCATTCAGAATTTTTGCGTGGATAGATATAGGATTATTTGCTGTAACTATAATTTCTATGTATGTGGAACTTAGAGCAATTCTTATTTCAGTTTATTCTGAACGAGGAAAAGCTAAAAACCAAGAAATAGAAAATTTAACCGAACAGACAAATAAGTCTATGAAAGGAATTTAAAATATGAACAATATAGGAATTTATGTTCATATTCCCTTTTGTGCCTCTAAATGTAAATATTGCGATTTTTTTTCTAAGAGTGGCAATGATGATGAAATAAATCGCTATGTATCCGCTGTAAACGAAAGACTTGCCAAGTATGGCAAAGAACTTAATCGTACAGCGGATACTCTTTATATTGGCGGAGGTACTCCGGGAATTATTGGTGCAGACAGGCTCTCATCAATCGCAAAAACGGCTAAGTTTGCATTTATGATTGATGATAATGCAGAAATTACTGCTGAGCTTAATCCTGCCTCGGCTGATGAAAGCTTTGATTTTTCAAAGCTTAGACAAGCTGGTTTCAATAGGCTTTCAATAGGTATGCAATCCGCCAATAACAATGAGCTTAAAAGGCTGGGCAGACTTCACACCGCAGAAGATGTCAAAACAACAGTTTTAAGTGCAAGAAAAGCTGGCTTTAAAAATATTTCACTCGACCTTATGCTCTGTATTCCGGAGCAAACAAAAGAAAGTCTGGCACATTCTATTGAATATTGTGCCGAACTTGGTGTTGAACATATTTCAGCTTATATACTAAAAATTGAAGAGGGTACACCTTTCTATAAAGAAAAAGATGCACTTACTCTTGATGAAGATACACAAGCAGAATTGTATCTTTTTGCTTGTGAAAAACTTGAACAGCTTGGCTATCACCAGTATGAAATATCCAATTTTTCAAAAAATGGTATGGAGAGCAAGCATAATCTTAAATACTGGGATTGTGACGAATATCTTGGTGTAGGCTGTGCGGCACATTCTTTTATAAATGGAAAACGCTTTTATACAGAACGCTCTTTTGATGAATTTTATAAGGGAATAACCTATCAAGATGGCGAAGGCGGTTCTATCGAAGAATATATTATGCTAAGACTTAGACTTGCAAAGGGGCTTACTCAAAAAGATTTTAAGCGACGCTTTGGTATAGAAATTCCTGAAAATTATATTAAAAACGCAAAGAAATTTGCCAAGACAAATCTTCTTATATATGATGACAACGGAATTAAATTTACACGAGATGGTTTCCTCATATCTAATACATTAATCCTCGAAATATTATCTGGAATCGGTTGAAATGTTGTAAAATTTAATATATAATTACAGTATATTGGAAAAAATTGTGATGTTGTTACTAAACTGCGGTGGAGATTGCTATGACAAAAAGGAATTTAAAGTTAATTTTCGAGGAAATTGCATTTGAGTATGGCTTTAAAAAACATAGATATATGTATATAAAAGAATATGACAAATTTTTATTTAAAATAAGCTTACAAAATATTTTAGAAAGTAATGAATATCGCTTTAATTGCTATTTTTTGATTAAAGCTATGAATACAAAAATTTCCCTCGATAGCTTTCTTACAGCTGATATAACTGGTCATGAAAAATTTATTACAGATAATGGAGAGCTTGAAATTATCAAGCTACAAGATTATACCGAAGAAGAATTATCTAAGATTATAAGAAATTCTATAGATAAGCTTATGCAAATTATAGAAACAGGTGGCATAACTGGTTATCTTAAAGCAAAACCTGAAATGATTTCTACTATTCCCATGCGCTCAAAAGAATATCTTGAAAGAGAAAAAGTAATTGAAAGACAAATATCTTAAAAACCAAAAACTCTGCTCAATATTTCGTGAGCAGAGTTTTTTTATTTAGCAAAATAATTTAAAGTTAATCTAAAAAAATCAAGTTCAAAGTTATATTCAGTATTTATTTTTCAGAGAACTATCTGTGAGAGTTCTCTACGCTTTGTAAAGCATAGAGTATTTCGCCGTCTGCGGACGGCGACAAGGGCGTTGACCTTGACCCATAAGCCCTTTCAAAGGCTTGAGCGAAACCTTTAATTTATTCATAAATTCCATTTCCCAAAAATGTCTTAGTCATAATCAGTGCATCCTCTGTTGGATTTCTGTAAAATCGTTTCCGTAAGCCTATTTCTTCAAAGCCTAATGATTTATAAAGAGAAATTGCATTGTAATTTGAGGGACGAACCTCAAGAGAAATAAATTCCAAATCGCATTTTTCCGCAATAGAAAATAATCTCTCAAACAGCATTTTAGCTATACCCATTCGTCTGAATTTCGGGAAAACAGCTATATTTGTTATATATGATTGCCCAGCAGTTATTATCAACCCGACATAGCCCGAAACCTCTCCGTTCGTTTCAGCAACGAAAAAAAACGCACTGTCATTTTCAAGCTCATCTGCAAGAGCCTGTCTTGACCATGGCTGTGAAAAGCAAATTTTTTCAAGCTCTGCAAGCGAATCCAAATGTTCCTCACCCATAGGGAAAATCTCTGTTTTCATACTTTACATATCCTTAATCTTTTTATATAGCTTTTCGCAGGACTGCTGAATCTCATCTCTGCATTTTCGATAAACCTCAACACTTCCTCCAAACGGGTCGCTGATTCCCATAATATAAATCTTTTGCTTAGGAACTCCTGCCGAAACAAGCGCCATAGCATGATTTTCGGTCATAACCGCAAAGACATCATATTCGTTAATATCATCACGGCGTATAGCTTTAGACCTATGCCCGCTTATATCAACTCCGATTTCCTTGCAGACGGTAACTGCATTCTCGCTGACAGCGTCACCGTCGCAAAAGCTCATTCCAGCACTTGAACAGCTTATGCTTTCATCTCCCTGGGTCAGCTTTTTAAAAATACCCTCAGCCATAGGACTTCTGCAAGTGTTGCCTGTACAAACAAAAAGTATTTTCATAAAATTCAGCACTCCTTTCCAATAAAGAATCTTTCAAGACTATGCCTTAGCTTCATACCATGTTTTGCCCTTGCCTGCTTCTGCAATAAGAGGAACATTCAGCTTAACTGCATTTTCCATTTCCTCTTCAAGAATCCTGGCTGTTCTGTCGGCTTCATTTTCAGGAGCTTCTACTATAAGCTCATCGTGTACCTGTAAAATAAGCTTTGCCTGCATATTTTCAGCTTTAAGTCGGTTTCTTACTCTTATCATCGCAATCTTTATAATATCAGCCGATGTTCCTTGAATAGGCATATTTCTTGCAACTCTTTCTCCGAATGCACGAAGATTGAAGTTAGATGAAGTAAGTTCTGGCAAGTATCTTCTTCTGCCAAACATTGTAGTTACATAGCCGTCACGCTTAGCGTTCTCAACAGTTCGTTTCATATATTCGTCAACACCCGAATAATGTGCAAGATAATTCTTAATATAATTATCTGCTTCTTTTCTTGTTACACCAATATCCTTAGAGAGTGAAAACGCTCCTATGCCATAAACAATTCCAAAATTTACGGCTTTTGCACGGCTTCTCATTGTCTTAGTAACCATTTCTGGCGGTAAATTAAATACCTGTGATGCAGTTATAGAATGTATATCTTCATTATTTTTGAAAGCCTCTATCATAGCTTTATCATTCGCTATGTGTGCAAGAACTCTTAATTCAATCTGTGAATAGTCTGCGTCAACAAGTACACAACCGTCCTTCGCTATAAAGAATCTGCGTAACTCTCTGCCAAGCTCTGTTCTTACTGGAATATTCTGCAAATTAGGCTCTGTTGAACTGATTCTGCCCGTTCTTGTTTCGGTCTGATTAAAGCTGGAATGTATTCTTCCGTCCTCACCAATAACCTTTAAAAGTCCGTCACAATAGGTCGATTTTAACTTAGAATAGGTTCTATACTGCAAAATCAAGGCAACTGCTGGGTGTTCATATTTCAGACTTTCGAGAACCTCTGCACTTGTTGAATATCCGCTCTTTGTCTTTTTTCCATGTGGAAGTGCTAATTTCTCAAAGAGTGCCGAACCGAGCTGTTTTGGAGAATTTATATTAAATTCATAGCCCACTGTATCATAAATTTCCTTAGTAATCTCATCAAGCCTTGCACTGATTTCCTTATTGTATTCCATAATGCCATCTCTGTCTGCCATAAAACCACAGTTTTCCATATCAGCAAGAACAATAGCAAGTGGAATTTCAATTTCATTAAGAAGCTTTGTCTGCTCCTTTTCCTCAATTAATTTTATAAGAGCTTCTGATAATGCAGAAACCTCTGCACTTTCTTTTGCAAGCTCCGGTGCATTTTCAGCAAGTTCAAACTTAGGTGGATTGTATTCCTGCATAAGTCTTTCGATTGAATAATCAGGCGAATTTGGATTAAGCAAATATGATGCAAGAATTGTATCACAAACTATTCCAACAGGCTCAACATTATTTTTCAACAGAATAGCTACAATAGGCTTTATATCATGAAGTTGTTTTTTAATATCCTCATATTCAAAAATATTTTTGATGGCAGCAAGAAAATCAAAGCTTTCAAAAGAAAACAAATAAATATCATTTTCACATAAAACAGCCATTTCTGAAATTTGACTATCTTCAAGTCTGAAAGCTATTGAAACGGTTTTTCCATTAAAACCTTCAATAGCTTTGTTATAATTAAAATCTTCTATAACATTCAGCTTTTTAGTTTTTTCGATTTTATTTTCAGCAATGGGAATTTCTTCGCCACTAAGCCCAAGCTTGTCTATAAGCTTAAAAAGCTCAAGGCTTGCCATAAGCCGAGCCGCTCCCGCTGAATCTCTTTTTGCTGGGATATAGCTATTTATATCCGTATCAATCGGAGCTTCTACGCATATAGTCCCAAGCATATGACTGAGATAAGCACTTTCCTTACCAGCAATAAGCTTTTTTCTGATATTGTCTTTAATGTCAATAGTATCTATATTTTTATAAATATTATCTATATTTCCGAAGCGTTTAATAAGGTCGCCTGCACCCTTTTCTCCTATTCCGGCAACACCTGGAATATTATCCGAAGTATCACCCTGAATAGCCTTGACTTCGATAAGCTGCTTAGGCGTTACCCCGTATTTTTCCATAATTGCAGCTTCGTCATAGAGTGTAACCTCTGGCTTACCCATTTTTGTTGCGGCAATTCTTACACTTACTGTCGGTGAAACTAACTGCAAGCTATCCCTGTCACCCGTTGCAACAACACACTCATCGCCGTTTTTGGTACAAGTATCAGCAAGAGTTCCGAGAATGTCATCAGCCTCATAGCCCTCACATTCAACAATCTTATATCCAAGAAGTGTTAATAGCTCTTTAAGTGGTCTCATCTGCGAGGCAAGCTCATTGGGCATACCCTTACGCTTTGCCTTATAGCCGTCATAAGCCTTATGTCTGAATGTCGGTGCTTTCATATCAAACGCAACAGCAACCGCATCAGGATTAGTTTCTGACAAAACCTTTTCAAAGGTAGTCATAAATCCAAAAATAGCGTTTGTATATTGTCCGTCCTTTGTGGTAAGAGGTCTTATTCCATAAAAAGCACGATTCAAAATGCTGTTTCCATCTATTACAAGCATTTTCATTATTCATACCCCACATTTCTATATGAAAAAATAACCACCTCTTGCAAAAAGGTGGTTAATCTTACAATTCTTTGTGTTTTTATTTTAACATACTGCACAATCACTGTCAACAAAGAGTTTTATTTTTTATCGACATACATTGACAGATTTTATTTATAATAGCATAAACCCAAAAGCTTTGTTAAATTCTTTTCAAAAGAATGTGATGGTTTTTATTAGTTCTTTAGATTGCTTGGATAAATATAATCAAGCGTACCAACATTTTTGCCATTCTTAAAATAAACTCTCGGAACACGCTTTCCAATAATACAGATAATCTCGTAATTTATGGTATTAGTCAAATTTGCAATTTCTTCTGCTGAAACACAGCAATCCCCATCTGTACCAATTACAGTTACTTCATCACCAGTAGAAACATTTTCAATATCTGTAATATCGAGCATAAGCTGGTCCATACAAACTCTGCCGATAATTGGTGCGTATTTTCCGTTTACTATCATTCTTGCATTATTTCCTAATGCTCTTGTATAACCGTCAGCATAGCCAATAGGAACAGTAGCAATCTTTGTCGGACGGCTTGTTGTAAATGTACCGCCATAGCTTACCTTTGCATCAGGCTCAACAGTTTTAATCTGTGCAATAACTGATTTAAGCTGCATTGCAGGGATAAGATTAAGCTTACCCTCAAGCTTTCCTGACGGAGCTAAGCCATAAAGTATAATTCCTGCACGAACCATATTTATATGCGTATCTGGATAATCAATAATAGCACCGCTGTTTGCACAATGTCTTAGAGGAAATTCAATTCCCCTTGCAGAAAGCTTTGCAATAGCATCATCAAAGCACTTGTATTGACAAAGTGTATCTTCTTTGCCTTCTTCAGCCTCATCTGATACAAAGAAATGTGTGAAAATTCCTTCAAAATTAAGGGAAGGCAGCTTACAAACACGCTCTATCGTATCAATAGACGCAAAATCTCTGTCTATATTCTGATACATAAAGCCTATTCTGCTCATACCAGTATCAAGTGCGATATGAGCCTTTACCGTTACATTATCTCTTTGAGCATATTTAGAAAGTTCCTCGGCATATTCCTCAGAAAGTACCGCCTGAGAAATATTATTATCTGCAAGAACCTTTGCTAAATCCGCAGGAGTAAAGCCAAGAATTAAAATCGGAGATTTTATTCCATGCTCACGAAGCTGCATAGCTTCCTCAATATTAGAAACAGCAAATCTTTTTACACCAAGTCTTTCATATTCTCTCGCAAGAAAAATTGCACCATGGCCATAGCCATCTGCCTTAATGACGCACATAATCTCGCTTTCAGGAGAAACATGGTTTCTTATTTCATTATAATTATGTTCAATAGCGTCTAAATCTATCTTTGCCCAAGTTCTTCTCAAAAATGATTTCATCGAGCCAACCTCTGTCCATAAAATATTATTAAAGTAACCTTTATTTTACCGCAATGAATATATATTGTCAAGCAAGAGCTTATTTTATAATATCAAGTATTTTGTTTAGATTTTACTATTATTTTACAATTATTAGATAGACTTATAATACATTTATATATTAAGATATTATACAAAGGGGGTGAAACAAAGTTTGAAACGATTTAGAATACCGCCACATATTTGGGTCAAATATTCTATTGCTATTTTTATAGCAGCTGTAGCTGTATTAATTATAGCTTTTGCTTGCTATGAAAGTGGCAGTTACTCTGATGGAACTATAATATTTTTAACAGTAGTCGCATTAATTTTAATGATTTTATTTTTAATAGGTGACATATTATTTTGGCGTTGTCCCCGATGCGGTGCACCACTAAAGCGTCCAATTATGCGTAATACTGTAAAAAGCTGTTATTATTGCGGAGCGAAATTTGAAAATTTAAAGCTTGTAAAAAAAGAGAAAGAGGACTTATGAAAAAGATAATTACTATATTTCTTTCAACTTTAATAGTGATATTGCCACTATTAAATACAGTTGTTAAAGCATCAGAAACAGATGCAATTACAAATACTAATGGCATTGAATACATCTTATCTGAAAATGGAAAAAGAAGTTTATATACGATAAATGATGTAGATTCTGTAATGGATGAACTTAATCAAGCAACAATATCTAAAGATGAAATTCGTATAAAAGAACTAGAACAAGAATTATCTGATATGTCTGTTGATGAAATTTCTTATAAAGATATGTTAGAACTAACTGGAAATGATATTCCCAATCAAAAAAGCATAGTAATGAATCAAGATAATATTATTTTTAACAAAGTACAAGCTTCTATGTCTGTTGATGGTGAATCTGTTAAATTTATGAGAATATATGCACGCCCTCAACCTGGTGCATATATGTACCATGAAGGGGTTGCAAGTAAAAATATTACTACAAATCATACTGCACAAGCTATAGATTTTATAAGAATCTTAGGTGAATTTGCATTAGGATTCACAGACTTTGGAACAATAATAAGTGTTTACAATGCATTAAAGGATTGCATTACTACTCTTAAACCATCTTCTAATATAACAAGGATTAATGCAGATTATGTTTACACTTGTGCAGAAAATACTGTTTTTATATATTACTATAATGAACGAATAGGCACATGGACTCAAATAGCAAATTCATCAAACTTAGCTTACTCTGTAACAGCAATAGTAAAAAATGTTTATGTAAATGGTAATAATACATTACCAAAACATACTTCTATAGACTATAATGGTAGTCTCAAACATGATAAATATAATGTTGCTGTTTATTTATATCGAAATAGATTTGATAGTGATATTTTAACAAGAACTCAATTTGAAACTTTTGATATTACTGGTGTAAGTGGTTCGCAAAATCCTTATGTTAAACTACCTATGTTACAACCTGAAATACCAGCACTTTGTAGATAAAATATAAAAAATCCCGAGGAATTTTACCACCTCGGGATTTTTTATATTAAAGACTATACATTACTTCTTAGTAACATGGTTAATAACATCTTGATTGAAGTATTATCATCCACACCTAAAAAGCATATGGACAAAAAGCACATTTTATGCAATTATTGGAACTACTATAAATTATTAGTAACCATTATAAATTGTAACAAAAGGCTTGATTATTACTTATTAAGTCCTTCGTAAACAGCAACAGCACAAGCAACAGTAGCACCAACCATTGGGTTGTTACCCATACCGATAAGTCCCATCATCTCAACAAACCAAGCAAAAATAAGCATTAATCTAATGCAACTTCAACACATCAATTATTATATTTATTATATCAAAAGTAAAATTATATGTCAAGTTTTAGAGTGACAAACAACACATTGAGCATTTTATAGAATGACAAATGACAACGGAAATGTAATATATCCCCATTGTGTTAATTAAACTATGCACTATTTTAGTGCTTTAAAAAATTACTATTTATTAAAGTGTTTTTAATTGTGTACATTTACAAACGTTAAAAAACACCTATAGATTTTGTTTGTAAATCACCTAAAATATTTTACAAATATATTTATAAAAGCACTTGTGTTTTATAAACACTGGTGCTAAAATAAAACCAAAGATAATAAATTTTAATTTAAGAGGTGTATTATTATGGGTAAATCTGTCGGCTACGCAAGAGTAAGCACAAGAGAGCAAAACTTAAATACACAAATTATAGCATTAAAACAATTTGTCTCTGAAGATATGATTGTCACAGATAAAGCGACAGGTGCAAACTTAGATAGAATCGGTTATCAATCGTTAAAAGTCGGTATTGGTAAGTTAGTAAAAGGCGATACGCTATATATTAAGTCTATTGATAGATTGAGTCGTAATAAAGAACAAGCTAAAGAAGAACTAAAGTATTTTCAAAGTATTGGCGTTCGTGTTAAAGTTCTCGATATACCCACTACAATGGTTGATATTCAAAACGGTAAAGAATGGGTTATTGATATGGTTAATAACATCTTGATTGAAGTATTATCATCTATCGCAGAGAACGAGAGAACCACAATAAAACAAAGACAAGCTGAAGGAATACAGTCAATGCCAATAGGCATAGATGGAAAGCGTTATTCAACCAAAACAAAAAAGCCAATAGGCAGACCTAATATAACATATCCGTCAAATTGGATTGAGATTTATAACCAATGGCAAGCCAAACAAATAACAGCCACAAGAGCAATGCAGATTTTAGGATTGAAAAGAAATTCATTTTATAAATTAGCTAATGCATATGCTGATAAAATTCAATAATACTATAATAAAAGCAAGGGGAGCGGTTTACTTTACTGCTCTCTTTTATGGTTTGCCCAGAATGGGTGGTAACAGGTTTTTCAGTGAAGAGGGATATTTTACATTTCCGCTCTCGCTCGCCATACCGCAACACATACAATGTATTATATTTCACTCTCACCCAAAATTAATCTTCATAACTACCATAACTATAATAAACAACACTTAACTTTTTTGTTGTGTAGCTTTTGAAGATAAATTGCTTCATCAATATCGTCTTCAGGCTGTGTCTTAAATGGTATTTTTGTAATCTTTCGTAAAATCATTCCTTTCAAAATCTTATAAAATAGAGACATTTTGTATTATTTATTCACTCTCGGCAATACTTTCAAAACACCGACCGAAAATATCTTTATTGCATATTTTAAAAGAATAAACCCTCAATAATAGAGGGTTTGACATTAAAATAGTATTCTGCCGAATAACATTTGTAATTTAGTAAACTCCCAATAATAGAGGGTTTGCAATACTCACCGAAAACCACCGAAAATAATTTTAGTATTTAAGTTTTCTTTTCTCGTTTTTTGTCATTAATATTTTATACATATTTTCAATTTTGGCACGGTCAATAGTCTTGATTGTGTCTTCGTCAAATAAGCCGCAAATCATCAAATACATAGCTTGTTCATTGGTATCGTCTAAAACAAGGCAAATTAAACAGGTAACTAATAAACTTAGCTCCCAATGCTTTAGATACGGAAACTTAGGGCGACACTCTTTGATTTTATCCGCAAGTATTTTGATTCGTTCAGCACACGCATTAAAAGCGTGTTCCTCCTGCGGGTCAACATAAATTCCGTGTGCCTTTTGCCATTGTAGAGACAAATGTTTTTCTATATCCGCATTTGCTACTGAACTAATTGGATTTTGCCAACACCATTTATCTACTCTATCATAAAAATCGTTATGGCAATCCATAATATTAAACATTGAGTCTCTATCCACGTTATCATAAGATGTCATATTACCTACATATACATTGCCGTTTGCCGACACTGTCAATGTTTTACTTATTGCGATATTGTCGCTTTCAATGAAATCATCTTTAATGACACAATATTTGTTATATATAATTCTTATGTTCTGCAATTCGTCTTTAGTGAACAACATATAATTTTTTACTGCGCAACCCTCCATTAATATTGTGCCTATTTTGCCATTTATATGACCTTTATGCTCCGTTTGCTTTTGCACAATACAGTTATCTCGTCCAATATCGTAAAATTTGCAAACGCCATCTATTGTATCCTTGTTGTCATGCTCGTCTGTACTAACTGCTACCAAAATATTTTTATTTGTTGCCTTAGAATAGGCATCGACAACCTCTGCTTCGGAATTAAATTTTTTTATTTCCTCCATCCACGATTGATTTTTTACATTTGCAAAATAATCTGACAATATTATCAACGCCTGTTTTACTTTATCATTTTTTATTGTACCGTTTGTTTGTATAGTTACCTTTTCCGTCTTAATATGCCTATTTGCAATTTGTTTGGCAAAATATAAAACCATATCTGGGTTCATTTGTGGCTCACCGCCAGTAAGTTCTATATTGCAAAAATAAAAAGGCTCTATCTCGTCTAATGTCTTGTTGATTATCTCCTTGGTTATATCCACATTCTGCGGATTACCTCTTGCACACCAACGGCAAGCCAAGTTACAACATCTTGTTAATTCAAAAGCCAAGTTAAGCATATATATTTTTTTCATTTTTTGTCCTTTCTGTAGCTAAATTCTATTTGCATATTTATAAACCATAAAGTAAAATAATTTATCTTGGATATGATGAACCTTTTATATAAGAAAACCAATAGAAATAATATTCAGGTTTATCATAAACAAGGACAAAGCAAATGTCAATTTGCTGCGTCAGCATAGCTTCTAAAATGCTCTACAATGCCCTATAAGACACTTTGATTATGTTTAGATAAACTTCATCAAAAAAGAATAAATACGAAATAAGGGCAATTACAAGCAAATGAGAGCGGATTAAGAGTTAAACCAACACAAAATTATAATTCAGCATATGGTTTAGATTGTTTATATGCAGATACACCTAACATCAAGTATATCTAAAATCCGATTTTGTATTATTATAATCCAAAAAAATTATAATCACATTTACTTGACAGCGAACAATAACACTACGCTTATGCTTCGTGATATTGTTCTTGTCGTGCAAAGCACATTTTTTGTTTTGTTGATAATGTTTACATTTATCTATGGTTTAAAAGAAGATTAGACTTTATATGTCTTGACAAAATGCGTATATATAAGAATAGAGGAAATCTTTTCATTAAAAGTGCCTTAAATGCCCTATTTATCGTGGTTTTGAGCATTTTCTTTAGTTCACAAAATGTCGAGTGAGGTTTTGCTTAAAATCTCCCGTAACTATTCAAAATAGGGGCGTTTACGCTTGAATTTTCAATATTTTCATGAGTTCGCAAAATGTCGAGTTGATTTATTATCAGTATTATAAAATATGCCTAATATTTCAACCCGCTTATAATCCGAGCCATTATATATTATGTGTGGGTTGACAAAAATTTTTTTGCTATGTGGTGTATTGTTGCCATCATCAACATAGGATAGTAAACGCTCTTGATTGCCCTGATAATCAAATGTTAATGATTTTAAATCTTTTTGTAATCTTGATGCCTGCCCAATATCACAATTTATCAGTTTGCAAAAATCAGCCATCGACAATGGCTTTATTTGATTTAGTTATTGTTCAAATGCATCTGTACAAAATATATTATATTCAAGGTTGATATAAGGCAACAATTTAAATATGTAACCGAGTTGTTTATGTTTTCGTGGATGCGTGACTTTATATAATGCTCGTACTGTATTAATGTATATCTTTTGATATTGCAAATATTGATTATTTTTAGGAATTTTATTTCTAAAAATATTAGCATTGTTATTAATATATAGCCCGTTGTTGCGGTCAATTATATACTTGTCTCTAACTTCGTTCCAAAATTTATTTACTGCTGTTTTGGATAATTTCAATATCGTTTGTATATCAGATTTTGCCATCGGAGTTTTATTCGTTCGCATAAACTGATTAGAATAATTCAAATAGGTACATAACATAATTAATCTTGTTGCTGTTTGTGGTGAAACATCTAAAAATACATTATCTGTCAATATAAAATAAAAATTGCCTAATCTGCTTTTAACAGTGCTAATATATTGTTGTTTTAGTTTTTTTGCTTCTTGATATTCTTTCCACTGTTTAACAGCAGCTTGTTGTTTAGGTGTCTGCCATTTTGAACCGATTGGAAGTGTTACCGTCATTAATTCAGTGGCTTCGCCAGTGGTTTTATTTATTTGATATTGTTTTTCATTAATTGTTGTTATAATATTATTGCTCAATTTGTGTATTGTTCTCCTTTTCCTTTATTTTTTAGAAAGGAATTATTTTTAGTTTTTTGGTTCAAGGGTTCACTTTTTTTAACTCTGCACACTCCATTATAATGTAGGTTAATGGCACATTATTGTGTGTTTTGTAATGGTTAAAGCCTTCTTTTGTGACATACATAAAGTAATTAAATTTATCATCTGATTCAAAATCTAAATGAGGAATTTTATAGAGTTTCTGTTTATTTTCCTCTTTGATTGCTTGAATCATCTTGTTATATGTATCTCTATCATTTCCAATCAATTCTTTTGATTTTCTTCCTTTCAAAATTTTATGTAATTCATCATGTTGCCACTGCCACACAGGTAATATATTGCTTGCTTTATTATTTGATTTATCATTGTTGATATGATGATAAATATTTTTACAAAGTACATTTTTACATTGAGTATAACCAATTAAACGATGTAAACCTTCGCATTTTTCTTTGCCGTTTTGCCATAAAGTTACTTGCATATATCCCGTTAAGTTTCCTTTTGTGTCTTTCTGTGGCTGTGGTGTTAATACTTGTCCATTTGAGCAGTCAATCACCCTCAGTTTATTTGTTACAAAATACTTACAATCGTAACCATACAGCGGATAGAACACTTCTATTTCGCCCTCTATAGGGTTTATCTCGTCCCATACTGTATTTAGTATAGTATCTCTCGGATGTGAAGCGGCGTATTGAAGTATATCAATCTTATTAAATAGTATATGCTTGCCATCATCTGTCTTTTTTGTTCTTATGCGTTGGTTGCCTTTTTCGGCTAATTTTTGGACTTGTCTTTTTGAATAAATGCTACATTTTGCAGCCTCTTTAAGTGTTATCCATTCTTTTTCGTTTTTGCTATCGTTTTTCATTCGTTTTGACTCCATTTCAGATTATAATTTTTTGATATTGATGTATTGCTTTGTCAAGGTGGTTCGGTCTACTTAATGTACACTCAGTAGCCAAGCCTTAATCTATGTAAACACGCATTGTGTGGGATTGTAAAATTAAAAAACAAAAAAGGCTATGCAAAATCGAATATAGGTCAACTAAATTTCTAAGTCCGTTTTTTATCAAAACTCGGACTTAAAAAAATAATTTTTTTATTAGCCGAACTACATCGACTAATCCTATATTCAATCAGCATAGCCTAAACCGTTCTTAGGAAATTGCTCCGCTTGTGCTTTATGGCATACAGTTCTTGCACTAACCCGTACTACTTAAAGCGGTAAAGATTGTTAATTTTAGTTTATTTGGTTTGCTCACAGTATTTTGAACAATAACATTTATATTATATCACAACTTTTGCTATTTGTCAATAGGTTTTTCAAAAAAATTAGCATTTTTTTATTGAGTGCTAAAAAGTAAATAAAAGTGCTGTTTTACAATTATTTTTTATAATGCTTTAAAATTTTCTTACAATCCTTTTCAGATTTTCCGACCATCTGCCCAAGCATTTGTTCCAACTCATCGTGAGAATATGGATGTGTATTTTTACTGCAAGCCTTATGCGAACTTACTATAATCCAAACTACAAGAAATCCGAGTAAAATTAAAACTGGCATTGTTACACCTCCAATTTTTAGCAACTTATTTATTGTAATTATTATACCATGGTGTAAGCAATTTGTCAAGCTATGTACTTTGCTCGATATAAATTATCCAATATACCGCTGTGTAGATTCAAGCATATAAA
The DNA here is from genome assembly GCF_900291955.1 of Pseudoruminococcus massiliensis. Classification (GTDB taxonomy): domain Bacteria; phylum Bacillota; class Clostridia; order Oscillospirales; family Acutalibacteraceae; genus Pseudoruminococcus; species Pseudoruminococcus massiliensis. Next base: position 150,586 of record NZ_OLMR01000004.1, read on the forward strand.
CGCAAAATACATATATGTTTGCCTTAGCTATTTTGGCAACCGTTGAACGCAAAGCATTGAGAGAAAAACCATAATGCACATCGTTTTCAAGATTCAATAAAATCTCATCATTGTCCATTTTGTACAGATTATTCTTAATAACAGGATAGAGAGCAGATATATAGTTAAATACTTTTATAACATCCGTTCCGTCCTCAATGCTGATGCTAATAAATTGTTTGTTGTTCTCATTCTTGTTAAACTTAATCATTGTGTTTTACCTCTCATTTTAATATATTTTTTATCTGCAAATTGATTTAATAAATCAATCTGTTCGACTTGCTTTGAAATATCACTAACCAAAAGATTAATATAGTTTTGCGTGGTATTTAAATTACTATGTCCTAATAGCTTTGATAGTGTTACAACACTGCCACCGTTTAATATCCACTGTTTTGCAAAAGTATGCCTATAACGATGTAATCCCGTTGTTGTAACTCCTTGTCTATGGTTATGCTCATATAGCATATGATATGACGTTGACTTTGTAAGTTTTTTGCCGTAAACATTGCAAAACAGCCAATCATCTATATCTATAAATTGACGATGTACTAAAAAACTTTTTAATATATTAATCATTGACACATTAAGAGGTATCAATAGCGGCTTGCGCGTCTTTGTTACTCTCACATTTAAAATTAAATTATCAAAATCTATATCTTTAACTTTTAGCTCTATCAAGCTATGTTGTCGTATGCCCGTACTAAAAAGCAAGCAAGTTATAACCCATGCTTCAAACTCTATAAAAGTGCATTTGTTTATATTCGGCTTTTTTAAGAGTAGTTTTAATTCTGCATCTGTGTATGTTTCCTTTACCACTTTGTCAACTTTTATACTCTGCATTTTAAATGTTGGCATATACTCGTTGTCCATTAGGTAATGCAATGTTGTTATTAAATCTCTCAAATAAGCATTGATGCTAACATCATTTGACAAATGTTCTTTAAGATATATCACATAACTGTTATATTTATTGACTGTCAACTCGTCAATCGGCATATCAGGCGAAAAGTATTTATATATCTGCTTATAACTGCTCCTGTAATGGCTAATTGTTGCCGCTCTCAAATTACGTGCTTTACAATCCTGTATATACAGCTCGCAACACTCTCCAAATGTAAGATTATATATTTTCATCTTCAATCTTTGCATAAACTAACCCTCCAAACATTAGACACATCATCATACTTTAGCAATGTGCTTTAAACATAAAAAACTATCAATTTACCTGGCTTTATTGGATTATGTTGCGTAAAAAAGAATAAACACATCATAAAGGATTTACTCCGATATGATGTGTTTAAATTGCATTTTTTAAATCTTATATAATTTTGACTTAAATTGCCTATATTTGGCTTGTCTACTTACTTGTTCAAGCCTTCGTAAACAGCAACAGCACAAGCAACAGTAGCACCAACCATTGGGTTGTTACCCATACCGATAAGTCCCATCATCTCAACATGAGCAGGAACTGATGAAGAACCAGCAAACTGAGCATCACCGTGCATACGGCCCATAGAGTCTGTAAGACCATAGGAAGCAGGACCTGCACCCATATTATCTGGGTGAAGTGTACGACCTGTGCCGCCACCTGATGCAACAGAGAAATACTTCTTGCCGTTTTCAAGAGCCCACTTCTTATATGTACCTGCAACAAGGTGCTGGAAACGAGTTGGGTTAGTTGAGTTACCTGTGATAGAAACATCAACGCCCTCGTGAGCCATAATTGCAACGCCTTCACGAACATCGTCTGCACCATAGCAACGAACAGCAGCTCTTTCGCCTTCAGAGAAAGCTCTCTCCTCAACGATATTAAGCTCACCTGTGAAGTAGTCATACTGAGTCTTTACATATGTAAAACCATTGATTCTGGAAATGATATAAGCAGCGTCCTTGCCAAGACCGTTAAGGATAACCTTAAGAGGTTCTTTACGAGCCTTGTTAGCTGTTCTTGCGATACCGATAGCACCCTCAGCAGCTGCGAAAGATTCGTGACCTGCAAGGAATGCGAAGCATTTTGTCTTATCTTCGAGGAGCATAGCACCAAGATTACCGTGGCCTAAGCCAACCTTTCTCTGTTCTGCAACAGAGCCAGGAATACAGAAAGCTTCAAGACCGATACCGATAGCTGCAGCAGCCTCAGAAGCGGACTTAACGCCTTTCTTAATAGCAACAGCACAGCCGAGAGTATAAGCCCAGCCTGCGTTTTCAAAAGCGATTGGCTGAACGCCCTTAACGATAGAGTAGGCGTCAACACCCTTGCTAAGACATAGCTCACGAGCCTCTTCAAGACTAGCAATGCCATACTCAGCGAGACATTTTTCTATTTTGGCAATTCTTCTTTCCTTGCCTTCAAATTTTACATCGTTTGCCATAAAAGCCTGTCCTCCTTAGTCTTGATTATTCTTCACGTGGGTCGATATACTTAGCAGCGCCATCAAAACGACCGTATTGACCGATGTTGTTCTTGTATGCTTCATCAGGGGATACGCCGTGTCTGATGTCTTCGAGCATTTTGCCGAGCTTAACGAACTGATAGCCGATAACCTCGTTATTCTCATCAAGAGCTGTCTTAAGAACATAGCCTTCTGCCATTTCCATATAACGAACGCCCTTAGCCTTTGTGCTATACATAGTACCAACCTGTGAGCGGAGACCCTTACCAAGGTCCTCAAGACCTGCACCTATTGGAAGACCGTTTTCGGAGAAAGCTGTCTGGCTTCTGCCGTATACGAGCTGCTCGAAGATGTTCTTCATAGCAGTGTTGATAGCATCACAAACGAGGTCTGTGTTAAGACATTCGAGAAGAGTCTTGCCTGGGAGAATTTCAGCAGCCATAGCAGCAGAATGAGTCATACCAGAGCAACCGATTGTTTCTACAAGAGCTTCCTCTACGATACCCTCTTTTACATTGAGGGTAAGCTTACATGCACCCTGCTGAGGTGCACACCAGCCGATACCGTGTGAAAGACCGGAGATGTCGGTAATTTGTGTGGACTTAACCCACTTGCCTTCTTCAGGGATTGGGGCAGGACCGTGGTGAGGTCCTTTTGTTACGATACACATGTTTTCAACTTCATGTGAATAATTCATATGCGTTACTCCTTTCAGATGATAATTGTATGTTGCATACGGTTTTATTATAACATTTTATAGAAAATAAGCAAGCATTTTGTTGAAAATTGAGGTATAGAGATTGTTATGTTCTTGAAAAAATGTTAAAGTAAAAATGGTTTTATGTAACTAACTGTAATATACTTTTATACTTTTTGAGTTTTCATAATGTATTTTTGCGGAGGATATATATTTCATAATGAATGAAAGTTTACAGCCTTCATTTATATAAGAATACTGTGCAGGCTGGCCAATACTTCTTGCATAGCCTTTATCAAGTAATTTTTGCGTACAAAATGTTTCTGCAATTTCGCCGTATTTCTGACAATATTCTTTCCAGAGTTCTTCGTTTTGTTGGAGAACTATATTTTCAGGTATAACAGCTTTAGTTTGTAACTTTAAAATACATTTCCTCTTCAAGATGACAGAGCTTTCTTATTAAAACTCAATAAGCTGTGTTACTAATATATCTTTCATAGGAAGGTATTTTTCATGAGTGTCTTCTATAATAATTTCAGGTTCGATAGCGTTGGTTTCTGTAAAATTCATATTAATCACTTTTCTCCTTATAATATTAAGTCTACTATATAAACTCTGCACCTTGTTGCTTAAGCTTTTTAAAATATTTTTCTTTATTTTTATTAAGTATTGTGCCGATAGCATTTGTATTAACGATAACATTATAACCGTTCTTTATTGCACCCAATGCGGTTAATGCAACGCAGCCTCCGCCGTCAATACCTATCACTTCAATAGTGTCTATATTTTTACTTTTTAGAAATTCGTTTAGCTTATTATTTGAAAAAGCATCACCTACATATTTATCAAATATAAGATTAGATACAATATGTAATTCGGAAATTAACTCAGCCCCTTTTGTTTCTTTGTATGCTTTAAATGGTGCAAATTTGTTTATAAAATTCTTCTTCATAAAATTTTGTATGTAGATGACTATATTTTCGCCATTATCGTCGATTACTTTATTTACAGCTGAAATTATTTGCTGTCTGTTGTAATTGAAAAATTTTGAGTGGTCTTTGCCTATGTATACATTTTGCATATCAATAACTAATAGGGCTTTCATTTTGTAATACCTCCGTTTATATAAGTTATATCAATAAATATTCTATCACATACCGTACTAAGTTATCAAGAAAGAATTTTTTTGTTTCATGCGGTTTGTAAGGTAAGCTGATGGTTTATAATGAGATTTGTTGATATGGAAAGTTTACATATATAGGTGGGCAAAATTTACTCTGTAAAGTCTATATATAGTGTGCGAAAATAAATTTTAAAAAATCCGAAAAAATGTGTTGACATTTGGGTTGGGTTATGATATTATAAACAAGCTGTCGCGAGAGAGCGGCGAAAAAACCCGATAAAATGGGGATTTTCGAGAAAGACAAGAGTCGAAAAT
>NZ_OLMR01000006.1 GCF_900291955.1 Pseudoruminococcus massiliensis
TGGTACAGATTGACTATTGTTTGCTTATATTCCTGGGTGTATTTCGGATTTTTTGAAGACATTTTTTATTCCTCCTTTTTCTGTCTTCTATTTTATCATACTTGTCCACTTTTTTATTATATATCCAGATTACCGCATACACCAAGGAGCAGCTGGATCAGGATACGGAAACGGTGCTGTCTACGGCGAGAAAGCACATGTGCCAGATGGCGACGCTGAAGTATCAGCAGACGGATGGCCTGAACACGGTGCTCCCCATCGGGACGAGGAAAATCAACGCGTTCCTAACGCTCACGACAGAAAGCCTTGCGGTGCTAATGCCTTTCAAGGTGCAGGAGATCATGGACAAGGGCGGCATTTACTTCGGTGAAAATGCCATTTCCCACAATCTCATCATGTGCAACAAGGCAAATCTTCTGAACCAGTCCGCTTTTCTGCTGGGCGTTCCCGGTTCCGGTAAGTCGTTCTCGGCAAAGGAGCTGATCACCTTCCTCATTCTGAACACCAACGATGATATTATGATCTGCGACCCCGAGGGAGAATACGCGCCGCTTATCGAAGCTATGGGCGATCTCGGCTCGGTGATCCGTGTGTCTGCCGGCGGCAGAGACAGATTGAACGCCATGTATATGGTGGACGGGTACGGTGAAAACAACCCCATTGTTGTAAAGTCGGAGTTCATCATGTCTCTGATCGAGCAGATCGACAAGAAGGGCGTCGGCCCGCAGCACAAGTCTATTATCGACCGCTGCATCACCAATGTGTACCGCAATGCGGCGGACACCGGGACGATTCCCACTCTCTGCACGCTCCGCGATATGCTGCTGGAACAGCCTGAACCCGAAGCAAAGCAGATCGCGCTGTCCCTTGAGCTCTATACCACCGGTTCTCTGGATATCTTCGGCAAGCAGTCCAATGTGGACCTCGACAAGCGTGTCGTAGTATTCGACATTCACGGTCTCGGTTCCCAGCTCAAGCCCACCGGCCTGCTGGTGATCACCGATACCATGCTCAACCGCGTGACGCTGAACTGGAAGAAGGGCAAGCGCACCCATGCCTTTATTGACGAGTTCCATGTGGTGTTCGAGAACGAGTTCTCGGCGCAGTTCTTCAACTCCGCATGGCGGCAGTTTCGTAAGCGCAACGCATACCCCACGGCAATCACGCAGAATGTGGAGTATCTGCTGGATTCTGTTCAGGCCAGCACCATGCTTTCCAACTCGGAATTTGTAGTTATGCTGAATCAGGCTGCATCCGACAGAGGGCAGCTTGCCAAGCTGCTGAACATCTCCAATGAGCAGATGAGCTATATCACCAATGCCGACGCCGGCTGCGGACTGATTAAATACGGCTCTGCGCTGGTGCCCTTCATCAATCGGTTCCCGCAGAATACCAAGCTCTATCAGCTTATGACCACACGCCCCGGCGAGGGGAAATTTGCAAGAGGACGGGATTAACCCCGTCCTCCGTTCTTTTGGGAGGAATACAAAATGAAAAAGAAAACCCTTGGAATCATCATCGTTTCCGTACTCGGCGCGGCAGCGATCTTTTGCAGCGCCATGTTTACGCATCAGTATCTGGATGCCAAGAACAGCAAGGCGGCATTTGACGATCTGACAAATCTGATTACGGAAATCGACGAGCCGCAGAAGGATACCGAAGCGGAGGAAGCAGATCTGAGTGCAGAAGAACTGGCGGCAGCAGAGGCGGCGCTGGCCTGTGAAAAGTATGCGGCGCTGTTTGCGCAGAACAACGACTTTATCGGATGGATCAAGATTGATGGTACGAATGTCAATTACCCCGTCATGCAGACTCCGAACAAGCCGGACTTCTATCTGAAGCGCAGCTTTGATAAAACATACAGCGACTACGGCGTTCCCTATATTGATGAGGCCTGTATGACCGGGATTAGTAACAACCTTGTGATTTACGGCCATCACATGAATGACGGCTCGATGTTTGCCGACCTCTGTAAATACACCGACGCCGATTTCTGCAAAGAGCATCCGGAGATTGCCTTTGACACGCTCTCCAACCTCGGCAAATATGAGGTCGTTGCCGCTTTCAAATTCAATACGAACCGCGAGACCTTCAAATACAACGAATACACGCTGATGGATGAGGCGCAGTTTGCCGAGTTCATGGAGAATGTCCGCGCAAGACAGCTCTATGACACGGGCGTTACTGCCGAATACGGAGATCAGCTTTTGACCCTTTCCACCTGCGAATATACCTATCCCAACGGTCGCTTCGTTGTCGTAGCGAAGAAGGTGTGACTTGTCTGCTCTGAAGGGAGGCGATGGCTTTGGGCAGGATAAAAACAAGAGAGAGCGTTAAGGATATCAAGATTCTTGATAAAGCGGCGGTTGTCTCCGAGCGCATGAAGACGGCGCTCGTCCGCTCCAAGGATCAGGCGGAAAACCTGATGGACGATGGGCAGATTTCCCCCTCCGAGTACGCGGAGGACAAAATCCGCTATGCCGCTGAGGATGTGACCGATCAGGTTTGGCACGAGGTTTCCGGCCAAACGAAAAAAGCCATTGAAAAAGGCAAGGAGGCGCACCGGGAGCACCGCAATGAAAAGCGCATCCACAAAAATGAAGAACGGGTTCGCCGCTATGAGGAGGAGCTGCGTAGGGGCGCGCCAAGCAGAACGCCGCGAGAGGAGGCTGCACGGCAGGCAGCGCGGCAAATTACGGAGGCCACACGGACAAGCATCCGGAGCAGACGAAACCAGACCATCAAATCTGCGGAGCGTACTGAACGCACCATCAAGCAGTCTGCTCGCTCTGCCGGGAAACAGACCGTAAAAGTCGGTGCAAAGGGAACGGTAAAGTCAACAGAGAGGGCCGTAAAGACTGCGGAGAAAACCTCCAAGGCTGCCATCAAAACCGCAGAGGCAACAGCGAAGGCAACGCAAAAGGCAGCGGCTGCGGCTGCAAAGGCCGCTCAGAAAGCGGCGGAGATTGCCCGCCAGACTGCCATTGCCGCCTACAAAGCGGCTGTTGCGGCAGCAATCAAGGCCATCGCAGCGGCGATGAAAACACTGGTTGCGGCTATCGCTGCCGGTGGCTGGGTTGCGGTCGTGGTCGTCGTGGTTATCTGTCTTGTTGCCTTGATCGCCTGCTCCTGCTTTGGTATTTTCTTTTCAAGCGAGGATACCGGCTCAGAAAAGACGATGCGGCAGGTCATTCAGGAAATCAACATCGATTACCAGAACGAGCTGGATGCCATTAAGGATTCCGTTGAATACGATGCGCTTGAAATGTCCGGTTCCCGTGCCGTGTGGCCGGAGGTGTTGTCGGTCTATGCCGTCAAAACGACCTCCGATCCGGATAATCCTCAGGAGGTGGCAACGATCACTCCGGAAAAGGAACAGCTTCTGAAGGACCTGTTCTGGGAGATGAACGAAATCACCCACCGGACGGAAACAAAGACCGAGACGGTCATTGTGGAGACGGATGACGGCAATGGTAATATTCTTGAGGAAGAGGTTCAGGAGGCGATTACAACGCTCTATATCACCGTCGGCCACAAAACCTCAGATGAGATGGCTGGGCAGTACGGCTTCAACGAGGATCAAAAGCAGCAGCTTGCGGAGTTGCTTGCGCAGGACAGCAGTATGTGGGCGGCGGTGCTTTACGGAATCTATGGAGTGGATGACCAAATCGTTGCCGTGGCGCTGTCGCAGGTGGGCAATGTGGGCGGAGAGCCCTATTGGTCATGGTACGGCTTCGGCAGCCGCGTGGAGTGGTGCGCCTGCTTCGTCAGCTGGTGCGCAAACGAATGCGGCTATATCGACATTGGTGTCATTCCGAAGTTCGCAGGTTGTGTCAACGGTGTCCAGTGGTTCCGGGAGCGTGGACGGTGGGCGGATAACGCCATGGAGCCCTCGCCCGGCATGATTATCTTCTTCGATTGGGATAATAAGGGCAACTCCGGCCCGCAGGACGGTCAGGCCGATCATGTTGGTATCGTCCAGAAGGTCGAAAACGGCGTTGTCTACACCATCGAGGGCAACTCCGGCGACAGCTGCCGCGTCAATCAGTACCCGGTTGGCTATTATAAAATTCTCGGATATGGCGTAGTCGCCTACTAAGCAGAACACGGTGTCACCCTTCGTCGGGTGGCACCGTGTTTTTTTATTGGTTTTTGTATTTGTCCATTTCCTGAAGCATTTTATAGAGTTGCTTCTGCTCTGCCTCGTTCTTAGAGGCAACCAAGTCATAGCATTTGGTCGCAATGTTGTTGCCGCCACTCTTTCCCAACTTATCGAATAGCTCGGACAGTGAAATATCCATAGCTGATGCAATCTTCTCAACGCTTTCCAGAGTGGCGTTTTTCTCACCACGTTCCAATTGCCCGATATATGTGGGATGGCAGCCGGCAAGCTCGGCTAGTTTTTCCTGGCTGAGTCCTTTTTGCGTCCGGTAGTTTCTGATGCGTTGCCCAATGATCTTTGCGATATCACTCATTCCCCTCGCCTCCATATATAGTCTATAAATATCGCTTTGGCCAATCCATAGACTATTGATATTCAAAAGGCCGGGATATATACTATAGATATTATTTCTTAGATTTCGGCACTTATAGTATTCGAGAGGGGTGCGGAGTTTATGCGCACAAAAACAGTTTGCTTCACCGGACATCGGGAATTGCCGGCAGATGATCTGCCCGAAATCTCCAAGCACTTGGAGGACACCTTGGTCAAGCTGATTGAGCAAGGCTATCGCTATTTCGGCGCAGGTGGTGCCTTGGGATTTGATACTCTGGCAGCGCAGGTTGTCCTCCGCTTGCGGGAGCGTTATCCGCAGATTCGGCTGATCCTTGTGCTGCCGTGCCTTAACCAAACTCGAGGCTGGCCGCAGGAGGATATCGACACTTACGAAGAGATCAAGCGCTGTGCAGATAAGGTAACTTACACCTCGGAGCACTATTTTCGGGGCTGTATGCAGAAACGCAATCGGCATCTTGCGGATAACAGCAGCGTTTGTATTTGCTATCTGACGAAACCCACCGGCGGCACGGCATATACCGTTAATTATGCCTTGGAGCATGGGCTAACGATAATCAACATTGCTAAGTAGCTATCGAATAAAAGATCATATGCCTTTCTTACATGCAACTAAACTATTAGCGAAAAAAGGTGCGACCATTTTACAGCACCTTTTCTCTACTTGGGCTGTAATTCAATCAAACCTATTGAAAATTGTGTAGAAGAATGGTATAATATACAATATATTTTTATGCCGACGAAATAGTGAGGATAATCCACGCTGTATGGAGGTATCACATGAAGGTTCGCTATGATAAGCTGTGGAGGCTAATGAAGGACAACAAAATGAAGAAAAGCGATTTATCAAAGGCTGCGGAAATAAGCTCCTACGCGATGACAAAGCTAAATAATGATCGCCCTGTCAGCATGGAAGTAATGATCAACCTCTGTAAAGTCTTTCACTGTGACATAGGAGATTTGATGGAAGTAATCGAAGAAGACTAATTGGAGGCATTATTATGTACATGGATCGGGTTAGAATAGCCGATGTGATTACAACTGAATACTCGGACTTTCTCTCCTTTTGTTCCGCGTCGGGGAAGATATTTATTTCAGAATTAACGAATGTTGATTTTGTTGCTTTTAGAACGAGTTCCGGGCAATCACGCGACTACATAAAATCGATAAGAGCAATGCTAGACAATCCAGTTGTTGCGACTATTGAAGTTGACGCCGTCCAGAAAGGTTCGGAGAGCGAAAAAAACGAGTTGCAGGGAGACGGAGAACCTTTTGATGCGGGTAAATACCTCGCTCTTAAAGATCAGTCAACGCCGTCTAAAACAGAATCCACTTCATGGATACAGCCGAATGAACAGCCTGTAAAAAATTTAGAAGTTGCTCTTGATGAGACCAGTTGTTCTGACAGGAAAAATGCTACCGAGAATGAAACGGCTGATAGAACGACAGAAGAAATTGTAGTTACATCAACAGGAACCGAAACTACTGCTTCGAGTTCAACAGGGCCTTCTGATGACAATGAATATACACTCGCATACCTGTTTGATGTAAATCCTTCGTCGTTTGAAGATATAGGTATTATTGCACTCAATTTAGGTGTTCGCCCGACACGCTGCTTAAACAGTGCAAAGATTAAGACGATTGCTGAAGTGTTGGCCAGAACCACCGACGAGTTAAAAGCCATTAAAAGCATGGGCGTGAAGTCGGTCAATGAGATAGTACAAAAAGTTAAGGATTATGTGTCTGATCCTGCAAGTTTAGATGTGGCAACTATCTCAGATGTTTCCAATCACACCCCAAAACATGAGCGGGTAGAATTTGACCCTGCATTCAAGAGCGCTCTTGAAGCTATGCTAATGGGTGATGAGTACTCAACAGATTGGTTCAGTGACAATCAAATGGGGTATTTTGAAAAACTGAAAGAGGCTTCAGAGACTGTGGGAGAAGATATTTGTTTTGAGGCATATCTAAACCCAGAATATGTACTCACTATATGCAATGCCCTTATGGAGTTTGCTACACCATATATTCAGTATAGAAATGCTATGAACGACGCAGTCCAAAAAATCGAGAATTTGCCAGACTCCATGCGTCAGCTAAAGGCAGTGCCGTTTATCAGGGCTTACTCTGCAACGGCTGGTGAAAAACTGTCATATCTTTTGTCTGAATGTTCAGATGATACGACTGTCGAGCACATTCCGCTTCTCTATGAGGAATTGAGAAAAGAAGAGAATATGGCTGTGCTAACATCTGATATGAATAAGCTTCTCGGATGGCTCAATTTTGATGTTTTCACGCTTATTTCTTCTATCTCAGCGAACATTCGTAGTATTCTCGCCGGAAGAAACGAGAGAGCAATAGAGATATTTGCGCTTCGGTCTAAAGGCGAAACACTTGAAGCAGTAGGTTCCCTGTATGGCGTAACACGCGAACGCATTCGACAAATAGAGAGCAAAGTCCATAGGACCTTCTGGGATGTATATGAGAAGCAGAAATATGATCTCATTATGCTCGTCTATGCATTGCGGAATGGAGATAATGTTCTGCACTTTGATGAATTGAAGAACACGGTGGGGGACGAGTTCGCAGCTGTTCTTTGGGCTTGCATAAAGCATAATCAAGAGCATGAGCATTATTACTACTCTAAGACTTTGGATGCTATCGTAGTTAAGACGGATGATTCTGAAAATATGAGCGAGGCCGCTCTACTTTCGACGATAGATGCCCTTCTTACAACACTACCTGATGTGATGCTGGCTTCAGAGAAGGAAAACACTATTGCAGAACTGGCAGAAAAAAATTCAATTCCAAAAGAGGCGTTGAATAGCGTCTTTGATAGCATTTATCAGCAATCAGAAAATTTCCTGCATAGAGGTCGTCTTACGGTTGTGTTTATGTGTGAGTATGTTCTGAAAAACCGCTTTCAGGCAGGCTTTAAAATTGCAGATGACTTTGAAGCAGATCGGTTTAGGCAGTACATGGTTGAACTCTTCGGGACATGTGCAAAATCTATTACTACGAGAGCTATAGATGCTGATGTCGGTAGACTTGGTGTACTTTGCGACCGTGGAAAGTATATCCACCCAGATTATTTGGTTGTGGACCCAAGCGTTATCGATACCATAAACGATTATATTGAGGCGTCCCCGCGTTCGCTCATTCCGTATGGCGAACTCTTTGATGCGCTAAAAGAAAAGTTTGATGGCACACAGATTACAAACAGATTTCTCCTTCAAGGAGCATTGAAGAAGTATGGGTGTAGATTTAGTACGGGCAGAGATTTTGTTCGCAAAACCAAATCGGTAACTTTTGTGGATGAACTCGAATCATTTGTTTCAGACCGTGGCATCGTACATAAGTCAGAGATTTTCGCGGAATTTACATCGCTTGGAGAGGCGGGGCTTGGCCAAGTCGTGTCCAGGAGCGCAAATGTATTCAATATTGACAATGGCTATTATATCCACGCAGAGCAGTTTGATATTCAGCCGGAAGATTATGAAATGCTTCGCGGCTATTTAAGCGAGGCGTGTAAAGAAATTCCGGTTAATATCAGATCTGTTTATGATGCTGTTGCTGAACAATTCCCAGAATTCATGTATCGCAATGACTTTGAGGATCGCAATAAACTCTTTGCTGCTTTGAACTATATGTTCAGAGAAGAGTTTAGTTTTTCTCGCCCTTATATTGCGAAACTCGGAGTCAGCGATATTTCGAATCGAAGCGTTATCCTGCAGCATATCGAGGACTATGACAGCATTGAGATAGAGGAACTGATTGACATTTGCGATGAGAACGGTATCCACTATATTGCTCCGGCATATTTATGTCAGATGATTGCACCAGATTTCATTCGAGTTAATCGAACCACTCTGATGCGTCGTGAGCTTACCGGAATTACAGATGAAGTGATAGAGCAGGCGAATAGCATTATACGTGATCTTCTCAAAGTAAATGGATATATTGTTGGTTCGAAAGTTAACGATTTTTTGTGGTATCCGCAGATAGATATTGATTGGACCGAATTCCTCCTTGAGAACCTTATTGTACAGAGCAATAAAATCAATGTGGTATATATGTTTGGTGACCCATTGCAGCATCCGAACGCTATTTATGTCGCAGAGGAATTCGGCAAGGATACATTTGACTCATTCCTGATAAAGATACTGACAGAAGAAGTCCATAAAGGATCTTTCACATCGAAGGTTGAGATGAGAGATTGGCTGCGCGAAGAAGGAATGATTGAGGCCAAACTCCCCAATTTCCTCGAAAGTGCAAAATACTTCTATGTCAACGAAACTGGTGTTCATTGCACTGGAGAGTAACCATAACAAACGGCGTGGTGCTGACAACTCATAGCGCCCGCTAAAGGTGAGGAAACAATTATGTATAACTACGAATGGGATATAGAAACTGGTGGATATATTCTTTTGCCTTCTAAAATTACTGGGGTCACCAAAGAAGTCAGACCTGTCTTTTCTGAAGAGTTGCGATTTCTTGGGCTTGATCGAGACTATGGTTGGGACTTTCCTGATTGTGAAGGACCTCTGATGTGGGCAGAAGCACGTAGATATTTCTACAAGGGGGAACTTGTTTGTGAGGCATCTGGCGGTGGCTTATATGAAATGCCTAAGTTAAAAAAAGTTATCAAAGATTTGCGTATTACACCAGTAGATATAGAAATGATGCTTTCTAAAAATGAGAGTGTCATGGATGGATTTGTTCAAAAAACACTAAAAACAACTTACAAAGCCTATTTGGATTATAAGAGTAGAGTTAGTATGTTCTATGTGGCATACAGCGGAGGCAAAGATTCGATTGTCATGTTAGACATAGTGCAAAGAGCGCTTCCTCATGACGGTTTTGTAGTGGTTTTTGGCGATACGACTATGGAATTGAAAACCACCTATCAGGCGCTTTCTGAGGCCAAGGCTCATTGGCCTTCCCTTGAGTGGTATGAAGCGAGAGCGGAGTTCGAAGCAGAAGAATCATGGAGAAGAATAGGATTCCCGGCAAGAAAGCTTCGCTGGTGTTGTAGCGTGCATAAGACAGCGCCGTCTATTGCAAAACTTAAAGAAATATACAAGACAAAATATCCAGAGGCACAGCGTCCATTTAAGGTCATGGTATTTGATGGAGTTCGTGCAGAGGAAAGTGATGCGCGTTCCACTTATACAATGATTTCTGATGGAAACAAACACGCAGTTCAGTTTAATTGTAGCCCCATATTAGAATGGAGCTCTTGTGAATTGTTCCTTTACATTTTCAAATATGGACTTTTGTTTAATAAGCTCTATCGCTATGGTGCATACAGAGTTGGTTGCAAACTCTGTCCGATGGCTTCCGAATGGTATGAATGTGTACTAAATCATATTTTTCCTGAAGAGGTTAAACCGCTTCTGGACATTGTATCGACAAGCATCACAAAATCATTCTCATCGGATGAAGAGAAGAAAAAGTATCTTCAGTCAGGTGGCTGGAAGTCCAGAATTGGCGGGAAAGAACTCTCGTTTGGCGGCAACAAGATTACTGAGATTAAGGCAAAAGACTCGGTTAAACTTATTATTACTGAGGGTAACTATAAATGGGATAAATGGATGGCAACGGTTGGCCCTGTCATTCAAATAGGGGATAATAAGTATTCCATAAGATACAAAGATATAAACATGGACTTCACTGTTTCAACCGATAAAAGAGCCACTATTCTTACTCTTCCTGCACTGATTAGATCGCCGTTATCCGTCAGATTTATGTATCTATTCAAAAATGCCCTTAATAAAGCTGCCTATTGTGTAAACTGTGGAGAATGTATGGCAGAATGTGCGTTTGGGGCGCTAAACATCACCCATGATGATATAGTTATTGATGGTTGTAGGCATTGTGAGCATTGTTTAGATTCCAATAAAGGATGTATTGCAGCGAGATCACTTGGCATTACAGGAGGCGGAAATAACATGAGCATAAAGAATATCAGTAGATATCAGAACTTTGGGTTCAGACAGGAATGGCTTGAATTATATTTTGAGCTGTTGGATGATTTTTGGGCCAATGAGAGAATGGGAAAGTATATGATTGTTGGCTTCAAAACATGGCTCAAAGAAGCTGAAATTACTAAGAATAATGCGCTTACTCCACTTGGTGAAAAATTACAATTGTTAGGAAGTGACTCGCCAATCACCTGGGGCGTGATTTACACAAATCTCTGCTATGAATCTCCAATTATCAATTGGTATGCAAAGAAAATTGAAGTGGGAAGGACGTATTTTGCGGATGATCTCCCCATCTTACTCGGTGAAGAATACTCGGCAACTGTAAAAAAGAATGCTCTTAGCTCTTTGAAAGAGACACTTAGACTATCCCCTATAGGTTGGCTTTTATTGCAAGGAGAATGCGAAGTTAAGGGTAAAACGGTAGCAACAATCACGAAGGGTAGTTGGTATGATGCGGAACCAATTGTGATTCTTTATTCCCTTTATAAATTTGCAGAAAGAATGGAAGGTATGTACAGCTTTACTCTTTCTGATCTGCTCGAAGATAACGAAGAGAGAGCAGGATTGAGCCCTCGTGCTATTTTCGGTATTGAACGCGAAACACTAAAGCCGATTCTTCAGGGCCTTGCAAATAACTACAGCAGCTTTATTCAAGTAGACTTCAATAAAGGCATCATGGAAAACATTGATTTGCCTGCCGGTAAAAACGGTAAAAAGGCGGTTGATGTGCTCTCGCTGATTTAAGGAGGATAAGACAATGGCGGTAAGATTGTATAACGAATACATAAAGGTTGACCCCAATTTCATCCCGGTGTTTAGCCGGAATAGTGATAGGACCTATCCCGACAAATGGCAGTCGTTTTATCCTCATACCAGCTTCAAGAACATTCTCAAAGATGTTGTTGAGACACTGGAAAAGAGCAATGAAACAAAAGATCGAAGCATTTGGATGAGTGGTGCCTATGGTACAGGTAAAACCTATGCTTCATTCGTCATAAAACATATCCTTGAAGATAGCATCGACTCTATCACCCCGTATTTCATTCAGAATGGTATGGAGACTTTACTGGCACGAGTTAAGGGGGTTAGAGCAAAGGGGAGAATTCTGGTTGTTCAGCGTAGTGCGTCGGCTGGAATTAACACACAGGATAAGCTCTTTAATGCGATTGTAGAATCTGTGCGAAGAGCAGTGTCAGATGTTGGACTTACATACACTGGAGCAGAAAGCCTTTCTGATAAGGTGCTGTCGATTCTGAAGCATCCAGAGACATCGGCCTTTAATTTCCAGGGAGCATTTAACAAATACCGTGGCAAGTTCACTGAGTATAGCTCGGTAGATAGCATTATCAAAGACTTAGAGGAACTGGATCTTGAAGATAAACTGAGCCTTCTCGATACGATCATTGAGGTCGCAGCGCTTGAAGGTTTCAATTGGTCTATGTCTTCTGAGGATATTGTTGACTGGTTGGAGGACGTGCGCAAAGGCAACAATCTTTCTTCAATCGTCTTTATTTGGGATGAATTCACAGAGTATTTTAAGAATAATCAGAACAACATTACTGGCCTTCAGGAGATTGCGCAGGCATCTTCGCGCATCAGTTGTTATCTATTCTTGATTACTCACAGTTCTGCTGGACAACTTATCCAGGACAAGGGCTCCAAGTCTATTATTGAGGCGCGTTTTAAGCTCGATACCATAGAATTGGAAGAGAGTACTGCCTTCAAACTTCTTGGACAAGCGTTAAGACACGAAGTCGACCTTGCTGATGAGTGGAAGTATACCAGCGAACAGTTATGGGACGGCGTTAAGCGTGGCAGCGTGGATGTCATCAAGAATAAGGATTATAATATTCAAGACGATGACTTTAGAGCCCTCCTGCCGATGCATCCTTATGCAGCATATCTGTTGAAGTTTATTGCAAAGGACATTAGCTCCAATCAGCGAACCATTTTCCAGTTCCTCAGTGGAGACTACTCCGGAGATGAGGACAAAACCAACTTCAAGTGGTTTATTGAACACTTTGCGTTTGAGTATGGTAAATGGAACTATTTGACGGCAGATTACCTGTGGGATTACTTCTTCAAAACCAGCAACGTCGATCTTGATGCAGCTTTTATTCAAACGATTAGTCACTACAACAACTTTGCACCGCTTTGCGACGATCCTACCAATAAGCAACTTGGTGATCGCAGACGTAGAGTGTTGAAGGTGACTTTGCTACTTGCTGCCTTGCAAGCAAAGAACGGCGCAGAGGCAAGAACTGGTGCAACATCATTGATGCGTCCAACCTTAGTGAACATCAAAGCCTGCTTTGCCGGGACTCCGCAGGAATCTACTGTTGAGCAGGATCTGAATTATTTTGCTTCAAAGGGTATCGTTGGTAAGATTGAAAGCGCAAAAGAAGTTCTCTTCGTCATAACTTCTGCTGCTATTGATACCGAGCGTATGAATCAGATTATTGATGAAACGCGTAAAGCAATCACTTTTGAAAAACTTGTTGCCGACTCCACATATGATGTTGCTAAGCAATTCATGCCAACTGATTACCTAAAGTGGAGAATGCGGATTATCAATGTGTCACCTGCAAATGCAAAGCAAGAGGCAGAGAAGGTTGATAAGTCCGAAAATCATATTCCGACATTTTTCTTGTTTGCAAAGAATGAAGCCGACCAAGGTAAGATTAAAGACACCGTTACAGCGACTTTTGATAAAGTTGGAGAGCGCTGTATCGTAGTTGACTTTAGCTCTTTGCCGTTTACTGACGCGTTGTTTTCAAAATTCATTGAGAGCAAAGCAAAAGAAAAGTATTTTTCTACAATCCCCAATCAGAAATCCCAGCTTGAGCTTGCAAAGAAAACTTCTCAGGAAGTCCTTAATGAATGGACAAGAAAATTGATTACAACATCTTTGTACATTTACTCTGCACCTAATAAGTCTGTTCAGAAAACTGGTGGCGCCAATTTAAGAAAGGAATTCAAAGAGATTAACGGCGAGTTCTTTGGCGATGGACTTGAAGAAATCACGCAAAATGATAAGCTCTTTGCTGAAACCGGCTTCAAAGAGACTGTTGCTCAAATGGCAATGGGCAAGATAGATGTTCCAAACAACTATTCATATGTCAGAAACATCTCAGCAAAACTGCAAATGGATGGAATTTGGAGTACTCCGAAGTATTGGGAAGTCAAACCGTCGCATCCTGTTTCAAAGATGAAAATTGCAATTAATGAAATCATTGAGCAGAGCTTTGAAAAGAGCACAATGGTAAGTGTCACGGATATTTGGAAAGAACTCAGAAAACCTCCTTTTGGCCTCCTTCCGAATACCGGTTCTGTGTTTCTTCTTGGCTTCCTTCTTGGAGAGTACGCTGATAGCACCTATTACAAACGAGACACGAACAATAATACGGTGTCCCTTAACTACATTGACCTTAGTGAACTTATCTTCGGTGTCATAAAGAATCTTCCCAAAGCTCAGGGACAGTTTATTGTTAGGCAAACCTCCGAGCAGATGAAATTCTGTCAGATCACGGGTGAGATTTTTAAGATTGCGAAGGAGAAACGCAATTCTGTCGATGATATTGCCAAGAATATCAACATCTACCTGACAAATAACAAGTACCCGATGTGGGCCGTACGTTACTTCATTGAAGAAGAACTGTATGACCATGAGTATTGTGACGCTATGGTACAGCTCACATCACTCCTCTGCGAATTCATTAAGCCTGAATCAAAGATTGACCGCGAACGCTCAAAGGTTGTTGAAGATATTTATAAGCTGTATCAGCAGTATAACGCCATTGATGAGCTGTTTAGAGATATTCTTAGCGCCGAGAATATGAGAGCTGGCATGAATTATTACATTGCTCAGTACAAGCCTGAATTGATTCAAATTGCCAGCAATCTGAAGGTTGATGCCAAGGAATATCTGGAATTGTTAAATTCTAAGCTCTCGAATGATTCTTCCTACCTTTGGGAACTTGGAGATACTAACCGCCAGATTGATAATCTGTACATTGATCTGAAGCTTATTTATGACATCAACCGAGTTCTCACTACTAAACAAAAAACATATGTCGAAGCAAGAAAGGCACTCATCGAAAAACTTAACATTGTTAAGGTTCCTTATGCATTGCTTAAGGAACTGAGACCTGAGCTTATAACAATTGTTGATCAGTTTAGCTTAATTAAGGACAACGCTCAGTTTAACAAAGCCGAAACTGCGTCAACAATCGCTAATTTGGCAGATGATTTTGTTGAGTTCTTTAATAATCAGTACGAAGTATTGTGTAAAGCTCTTGATCGCGCATTGCACACAACTATCTCTGCCGATGAGTATGAGTATCTGTTTAACAAAGTGCCATCTGGGACTCTTTACGAAGCGACAGATAAGTTCACTACTACCATGCAGCATGAACTAACCAACTTCCGTAAGTCAAAGAAGACACGTAAGATGTACGATGCATGGGAGAAGGCTACGAACAGCACCAGTCCGGCAGATTGGTCTCAGAAAAACGGTATTCCGGTACTCTGCCTGTTCACTGAGGATATTCTTACCGCGCAGAAGATTTTCGATGCCTTGAATAGAACATCGTATTTGCCGACAGAAAAGGATATTGATGATGCCATTGATTTCCTGCAGAGTGGAAAGCTTGGCATACTGAAAAACACTGACATCTGTGTTAAGAGATTTATAGACTTCTTTGCTGGTGAGTATGCATATGTCATTACCTCCGCCGATGAGTTGAGAGATCAGATTCGCGCAGCAACTGGGACAAATGTTTATGACTGGTATGCTAAAGCGAATAGCTGTAAATCGAAGATTTGCCAGTTCGCCACAGAGCGCTATCAGTTAAAATATCGTTCCCAGGCGAAAGAGCAAGTCAGAAAGCTCACTGCGGAACAAGCACAAAAATACCTTGATGAGCTTATTGATAAAGATCCTCTGCTCGGAATCAATATCCTCAAGGGATAATCAAAGGAGGACACTATGACCACCTTTAAGGATTTGGAAAGCCTACAACTATTCTTGAAGCAAGACGCGAAACGCGTCTCGCTAAATCCTGTGCGCTTTATAAATGTCGATTCTATGGCTATGTGGATCGAGGTTAAAAAGTTTCTGCTTGCTTTGGCCGATGAGACGCTGCCCCTTTCCAAGTTCTGTGAAGGGAAAGATACAACTCCAAATATCAAACGTGTTAGTGCTGCTCTGAAAAAAGTCAAAAAGTCGCAGTTTGTATCTCCGTTGTCAGAATATTTGCGCATAATCCCTGAACAAGCTGAACCTGTAATTCAGAAGTTTATCAAGGCAGACTATCAAAACAACGATAACGGAAAACTCCGCATTTATTTCTTGATGTATAGAATGAAGAGCCTTCTTCGTACTGTACCTTCTGACGATCCAAGAGCCAAAGACTGCATTGTTTTGTTCGAGACGGATGAAGAGAGTGATTATAAACTCACCATTATTCAAAAAGATTTAGATGTTAAGTTGGCAGGTAATGAGATCGACGGATTTAGAAGCTATCTTGAGTATTGGGAAGCTAACCCCGACAAACCATTGATTTTGCACACCGGCAATGCTATCCACTTTGAAAAGAACCACTTCTTTGATGATGTTCACGTAATTGTGACATCCTACGATCTGATTAGGTATCAATATGGATTGCCAGCAAGTGTATTCGAAGAACTTGGAACGGACAATGATTGGAACAATCTTGTTCGAGTAATCATCAAAGAGGGCTCTTTTGAAGACGCCTGCCGATCCACGCTTTCCATAAATAGATATTCATCAAGTCTGTTTGAGAGATGGAATAGGTACAATTCTTTTCAAAAATGGCTTCTTTGGCTGTGGTCCAGACAGCAATCTGGAAAAAGCTATGAGATTGTAGCAGCAAAAGCGTGCAAATCTTCTGCTGAGTATTTAGACAATATCTATTGCTGTATTATTGATTATCTCAGAGACGATAAGTTTGAGCAGTTCTACAAGGACAGAAAACGGATTCTATCAGTAATGCAGGCGGTTCCTACAGAGCATTATTGGAATGAACTGAGTTCTCTTAACAGGATTGATGCTCTTTCGTGCCTTACTTGTTTAACAGACGTAGAACAGAAAACTATCTTTGAAATAGTCGCGGAGTTTAGCTATCAGCAAAGAAAAAGCGTTCTCTCTATACTAAAGCGTGTTTATCCATCTCTGTACTACTATTTGCAAAATGATGAACAGCCGAATTGCGCGGGGCTGTCTACAGAACATGAGCAATATTTTAGCGAGTACAAGTGGCTGAAAGCGACAGATACTTTGACGGAGGAATTTGTTTCAAAGGTCAAACGTATTTCTCTGGAAAAAGGGGCATCGGTCTTCCAGATGCAATCAAGGAATCATTTTGTTTCAGAACACTATGATGAGCATACATCTATTCTATTTGTGGATGGAATGGGTATTGAATATGTTGATTACTTGGCGCATCTCTTCTCCGACCTTGATGAGCAGCAGTATTCAGTATTCTTTGATGCTGGTTTTTGCACATTACCGTCAGTCACAGAAATCAACAAAGATTTCATGAATGGGCGTAATACTGTTGAACCACCCGTAAGAGAGCTTGATGAGCTTAAGCATGCTAATAATGCTCACCCGGAAAGTCTCATAAAGCAAATTCATATTCTCGATAATCTGAAGAATCGAGTTCTTGGGTTGCTGGTTGGAAACACTCACCGTATCATCATTGCAGCAGATCATGGAACAAGCAGAATGGCAGTCAAGGTTCGCAACACAGAATACGATAATGCGTATCCAAAACCGGATAATGTAGGTATTTATAAATACGGACGTTTTTGTGAAGGAACAGAAGATGAACCCAAATATCCAACTGCGATAAATTATAATGAGCGTTTGATTTTTGCTGACTATAGTCGATTTATTCAAAGTGGAGCTCCCATAGACGAGATACATGGTGGAGCCTCATTAGAAGAATGGATTGTACCGATTGTCACGGTTGAACGTAACATAGGAGAAAAACCAGAGACTGTTGAAGTAAAACCGAAAACCACGAAATTCAAACCCGCTCTCGGAACAAAGCAAGTCAAAGTGGTCTTTTCTATCAGTGGTAAAAAGAGGCAAAACGTCTCCGCGAGAATTAAAGGCAACTCGTATAAATGTGAATGGGCTGATGGATTGTATTCCTTTACGTTTGTTCCGTCCAAGGCGGATGGAAAACTTACTGTAAAGATTGCTGACGGAGGTATTCTTGGTCAGTTCGATATTGAAATAGAACAAGGCATCAAGAAGAATACCAACTTCGACATATAAGGAGCGATGGAAAATGGATACTAACAAGACCACAGATTCTTCTGGTATGCTTGAAGGAGCAGAATACGAGAAGAAACTCAAGCAATATTATGGTGATATGCTTGTATACAAATCTTCAGCCAATTCAAAATTCTTCTCAGCATTGAGCCTGCCTTCTTTTATGCGAGATTGGCTGGTAATGCGATTTTCCAACAGCGAAGGGGTTATAAATAAACAGGAAGTTTCAGACTATGTAAAACGGGTGATTCCCAAAAAAGAGCAATGGAACGAATATCTTGTGGATCTGCTTCATAACGATCAGACTGCTCGTTTTTTGGCAAAAGTTAAAATTGACTTTGATGCTAAAACAAAAACAGCGTTGTTTTCATTGCCGGATTTTGAAGTTCCCAAGAAAAAGGGTGAAGCCATCGTTGATTGGGATGTAATCGAAGCCAACAGAGACTACCTTCTTTCTCCGACAGAAGTTTGGGGAATTGTCGAGATAGATATTGAAGAAAGCAATAAAGGGAATGTTTTTAAGCTTGTTGACTTCCAGCCGTTCTGCCCTTACACGATAGACTTGGACTATTATATTGAGGCCAGGCAGTATTTTACTATCGACGAATGGATAAATGTCCTTCTAAGTGCGATTGATTATAACCCCAAGGGATATGTAAGCAAAACTCAGAAAATGGCCATGCTCAGCAGACTGCTCCCATTTGTCGAAAAGAGAATTAACTTGATTGAGCTTGCGCCCAAAGAAACTGGTAAGTCATATGTATTTGCACAGATAAGTAAGTACGGATGGCTTGTTAGCGGTGGAAGTATTTCAAGGGCAAAGATGTTCTATGACATTAGTAAGAGGACCCAGGGGCTTGTATCCCGTTACGACTATGTTGCGTTTGATGAAATCCAGAGCATTAAATTTACAGACGCAATGGAAATGCAAGGAGCCTTGAAAGGCTATCTTGAAAGCGGTGAATACCGCGTAGGCGATTCGAGAGGTGTCGGTGACGCCGGACTTATTCTTTTGGGAAATATCGATTCAGAACTTATGGATGTTAATCAGAATATGTTTAAGGATCTTCCTGATATATTCCATGAATCTGCTCTACTTGACAGATTTCACGGTTTTATTAAAGGCTGGAACATACCTAAAATGAAGGAAAGTCTTAAAGCTAATGGGTGGGCTCTTAATACAGAATACTTTGGCGAAATTATGCATTATTTGCGTGATGAACTCGCATATCGCGCTGTCGTTGACCAACTATTGCAACTCCCGAAGAATTCAGCGACAAGAGATACCGAAGCAATTAAGCGTATCTGCACCGGGTATTTGAAGCTTTTGTTCCCAAATGCAACAGATGTTAGTAAAGTGGATGTTTCTTTATTTGAGACCTACTGTCTTGCCCCAGCTATGGAGATGAGAAGAGTCATCAAAACTCAGCTTGGTATTATTGACGAGGGAGAATTTGGTGGAATGACAATCCCTGAAATCACAATTAAGGAGCAATACCGTGAAAAATGAGAAGTGTAAGTTATGCGGGACAGAACTAAAGAAAGACTGGATTGCACTTCACAGGAAACTCTTGGACATTGACGCAAAAGAGTTTTTGTGTATTTCGTGTTTGGCAGATACCTTTGGGTGTGATGTTGAAGACCTTGAGATAAAAATAGAGGAATTCAAAGAGCAGGGCTGTGTTCTGTTTAAGTGAGGTCAATATGAAACGGATTATCTACGCTGATAATGCAGCTACAACAAGAATTGATCCAACTGTGTTGGAGGCAATGGCGCCATTTACGAAAGAAGAGTATGCAAATGCGTCTCAACCATACTCCTTTTCTCGTAAAGCAAAAGCTGCAATTAAAAACGCTAGGGAAGAAATAGCAAAATGTATTAATGCTAAACCAAATGAAATTTTCTTCACCTCCGGCGGAACAGAAAGCGACAACTGGGCAATAAAGGGCTGTGCATTCGCAGATGAAAGTAAACGCACGACAATTACTTCGACTATTGAGCATCATGCCGTTTTGCGGTCATGTCAGTTTATTGAAAGACTTGGCTATCCTGTGGCCTATATCACCCCTAACTCAAACGGGCTAATTACCGTTGAGATGCTGGAACAGGTTATTGCAGGGACTACCAATCTTGTCTCTGTTGCAACCGCCAATAACGAAATAGGTACTATCCAACCAATCAAAAAGCTTGCTGAAATTGCCCATAGAAATGGCGCTTTCTTTCATACAGATGCAGTTCAAGCGATTGGACATATTCCCATTGATGTGAATGAATTAAATGTTGATCTCCTGTCTGCTTCAGCGCATAAGTTTAACGGCCCTAAAGGCATAGGGTTTCTTTATGTCAGAGATGGAACTCCGATCTTGCCGCTGCTGAACGGTGGAGCACAAGAAAACTCTCTTAGAGCGGGAACAGAGAATGTTGCTTCGATTGTTGGAATGGCAACTGCATTAAGTATGAATTGTTCTCAGATACAAAAATCTCAAAACCATTCTGCAAAGATGGTTGAGCTTATTTGTTCAATTTTAAATGACGCTGAAGTGGATTACATCCGAAATGGCTATAGCAACGGATTAAAAGGAACACTTAATCTATCATTCCGTGGCAAGGATGGCGAAGCTATTCTTCATCGACTAGATCTTAGAGGAATTTTAGTTTCTACTGGTTCTGCTTGTGACAGTAACTCAGTTCAGGTTTCTCATGTAATCAAAGCAATAAATGTGCCCGACTCATATGCAAAAGGAACAATCAGAATATCATTGGGAAAAGACAATACGATTGAAGAAGCAAAAATAATAGGAGAAACACTTGTTTCCGTATTGATGGAGCAAAAATAAGTGAATGAAGCTCCTGCCAATGTACATAAGATGTGCCTTGTTTTTTGAAGAATCTCATGTGGTGAGTGGTAATTGATATGGACCTAAAAGCAAAACTTCGCCCTTTCTATGTGGCTAAAATGCTCTATGAGCAGACAGACGAGGATCATTATCTGACGATAGCTCAGATAATGGAGCAGCTCGAAAAAGAATACGGTATCTCAACCTCGCGCGGAACTGTGGGTGATGATATAAAAGCTCTCCAGGAACTTGGAGCTGAAATTGAGGTTATCCCTTCGACGCAAAAGCGCTTCTCGCTCATTGGCCGGCGATTTGATCTGCCGGAGCTCAAGACATTGATTGACGCTGTAGAGTCTGCAAAATTCATACCCAAGAAGAAGAGCACCGCCTTGGTTGAAAAGCTTGGTTCTCTCACAAGCCAGCATAATACGGAGAAGCTGGTTCGCAATGTAGATGTAGAGAATCGCCTCAAAGCCGACAATGAGAAGATCTACTACATTATGGAGGCGTTGAACGACGCGATCAATACCAGCAAGAAGGTGTCGTTTCAGTATTTCACCTACAATGTCCGAAAAGAGCAGAAGCTGAAATACGATGGCTACACCTATGTGTTTAGTCCGTATAAGCTGATTTGGAATGGCGATTACTATTATGTGGTTGGCTTCTCTGAAAAGCACAAAGGGATCGGCAGCTTCCGCGTAGATCGCATTGTCAGATGCCCCAAAATCCTTGATGATGACGCTGTGCAGCCTCCGAAGAACTTCGACATGAATGTCTATCTGAACTCAATGTTCCGGATGTACAACGGCCAAAGAAAGCAGATCGAACTGGTGTGCAGCAACGATGTCATGGATGCCATCATCGATAAGTTTGGAAAGGAAGTCACCGTTCTGGCAAATGATATGCAATCTTTCAGGGCAATAGTGAACACTGCCGTTGGCCGTGTTTTCTATAGCTGGGTATTTGGATTTGCGGGAAAGGTCACTATTAAGTCCCCTGAGGATGTCAAAAAATCCTATGCAATCATGGTTAAACAAGCGGCACAAGCTCTAATCGAATAAGAACCTATTCTCTTTTCAAGCAAGTAGGTGCAGCAAATTGGCTGCACCTACTTTTCGATTTCCGGCTGCCCTCTTGCAATTTACAATTCGCCGAGTATAATAGCATTATGGGATTTGAAATCCTATATAGAAACAGAGGTGCTGATATGAGAACAAAGAATCAAGAAACTCTAGACAGGATATTGAAGTTCGTCAACAAGTATTATCAGGAGCACCACAGCTCTCCTACGATCAACGATGTTGCTGAAGGCGTTGGCGTTGCCAGATCCACTACGCATCGCTACCTTCAGGAGCTGAGTGACCGCAACCTGATTGATTACGGCAGAGGTATCTTGTCTGCTCCCCAGAGTGCCAAAATGAAAACGGCCTATGTATCCGCCCCGTTAGTAGGTTCTATTCGCTGCGGCAATCCGGAGGATGAGGAAGAGTCGATTGAGGAGTATGTCAGCCTCCCGGTCTCTATGTTTGGCAAGGGGGATTTCTACATTCTCCGCGCCAAAGGCGATTCTATGGCAGATGCCGGAATTGACGAGGACGATCTGCTTGTTATCGAGTGCAATTGCCCTGCTCTCGAGGGGGATATAGTCGTTGCGCTGGACGAGGACAACCAGAATACGCTGAAGCGATACGCCGGCTACGACAAGGACAGTGGGTATTACATCCTCAAATATGAAAACGAGGCTCGATACCCGGGCAAAACAATAAAGGTGCGGAGCTTTCAGGTACAAGGCGTTGCTCGGCACGTAATAAAATCACTCTAAATAATAATCTAATGTCGATGGGAGATGTGTTGTTTTGAATGCGAAAGATGTTAAATGCCCGATTTGCGGCACAGTCAACAGAAGTCTCGATTTAGATGAGACCGACGGATGGATGGAATGTGAACACTGCCATAACGCCGTTCAAATATTGGAGTACGCTAAAAGCAGGCGTGTTCCGGTATATCAGATGGCGGATTGCAATCTCCTCGTCCCGTTGAGCAAAAAAAGATAAAAGGAGTATGGCGATGCTGGAGGATTGGACGATTTACTCTTGGTATTGCCCAAACTGTAAGACGCAGGTAGCGGGGCTAAAAAACAAGAAGAATCAAATCAGAGTTATTTGCACAAAGTGCGGCGTTGAAATGGTTCGCACGGTTGTAAGCAGGCGGCATGATGTGATTGATATGTTCGCACCGTCAGGAATGGAACATAGCGAACTGGAATTGAGGGAGCATTGATATGACGATGTTAGAGGCTTTTGTAAAAGAACGCAACGAGGCGCTGTTCAGCCTTGACCGAAAGAAGATCGAGGCCTACATAATCAAATATGGAGAAACGGAAATTGCGCAGACACCCGATGTTGTTTTCTGGGCATCTGTGTACAAGGCCATTTGCGGTATCAAGGACGCACCAGAAGCCATTGTAAGCAAGGCAAAGGCATGGCTGTACGAGCATGGCATGAGCCCTAATCTGGCGGGATGACAATTCCCCCATTGATCTGCTTGAAGAACATCGAAGCGAGTTCCTATAGCAACTGAATCTACGACATCACGACGGAACGGTCGGGCTGAAACAGGGCCGCACTAAATCCGCTTCCAGGTCACTTGATCGTGGGCAGCAGCCCGAACATGAACCGGTAGTTATTCCAGACATATGTGAGAGGCCACCGGCAAGGTAAGACACTATAGTTCTATCTATAGGTCTGCCTTGTCGGTGGCTTTTTTGTTTTTCACCGACATCACAAATACATATTCGCAGCCTGAAGTACAAGGGCCAAGGATACAAATACGCTGATTTCAAACTCTTTTGAAAAAGCAGTATGGGTACCCTTAGATTTCTGCGCCCTTTTTCAGGCAGGCAGCATCGGGAGTCCTTTTCGCCAGCATAGTTGTGTCCTTTGGACCGCAGCAGACGGAAAGGACTTTTTATGTGCAATCAGTGGCTCTGCTATATCGCTGAATACCCGTGATCTCTGAATTTTTGACTTTCACCCAAATTCAAAAATTCAAAGTAGATTACAAAAAATGGGATTTAATTATGGACTCGAAAAGAGAAAGTTCACCGAGGAGTGGAAGAAGCGCTACCACGAATATAAAGCTGCCGGTATGAGCGAAGAGGATATTCAGGATATCTATGCGTTCGACCTGAATGTGTTCAGGAAAAACAGGACGGAGTTCCAGTGCACACAGCCCCTCTCAGAAAGCTCCTGTGACAACGGAATCGAACAGGGCGAATCTATGTCTTCCCTATTAAAAAAGTTCTCCAGTGCGCTTTCTGTGTGCGACAAGTATTCTTTCCAAAGTGACCCCCGCTTTGCGTGGGTTGATGAAATGGAGAATGACGAATTATATCGGAAGATTATTTCTCTGCCCAAAAGAGATATGGACCTGCTGACGCTGATCGCATTTGAAAGATATTCATAGCGGGAGGTTGCAGAAATTCGCGGCATTGTCCCCGCCGCGATCTGCAAAAAGATCGCAAAACTCAAAAAACTTCTGTATGGGGGTTAATTTTTGCCCGTTTTCGTTGCCTACCAAGTGAAAGGATTATTTCGAAAACAAAGGAGCAGCAGAATATGAACCATTTGAGTGAGAAGAACTCCGTTTTGAATAGACCGATGTATTTGTGCCTTTGCCCGGTTTGCCTTGGTCAGTTCCTCGACACAGGAATCTATAAGATCGTGCGGGAGAATCACGGACAAGCAAAAGAGCGCTGTGATTTCTGTAATTATCGCAACGGGTACGATTTCATCATCTACTCCAAAGCGGAAAAGAAAGATGAGGTGGCAGACGAATGGCAATGAAAAAGTCTGAGCTGAGAGAACTGTACTTGATGATGTTTCCGGAGTATCCGGACATCGTGAACATCACTCAGCTCCAATCGATGCTTGGCATCAGCCGCCATCTTGCCTATGACTTGATCAATGACGGGTATATCAGAGGCCTGAAAATCGGAAATGCTTTCCGGATAACCAAGGTCAATGTCATTGAGTATGTCATGGATCAGGGAAAAAGTGCGATTTGAACTCTGATTTGATGATCGCATATTTGAGTATCTCCCACCGACCGAATAAAATATAGATGTCGGTGGGAGATGCCTGTATACAATTCAATGATTTCGGAGGTAATAAAAATGGTATCAGGAACTCTTGCGCTGAAGAACGGCTACTATTATGCCGTTCTCAGCTATCGGGACGCAGCAGGAAAACGCCATCAAAAATGGGTATCGACAGGATTGCCCCAAAAAGGTAATAAGTGCCGGGCAGAACAGGAACTTATTCGTATTCGCAGCGAATTTGAGATTTCTCCGGCTGCTGGAGAACTAAGCTCGAATATGCTCTTTGCAGACTATTTGGATCAATGGCTTGAGATTGTCAGAGCGAGAATCAAGCCCGCAACATTCGGCTCGTATCAAGGAATGGTCAAAAGCACGATTGGCCCGTATTTCCGCAAAAAGGAGCTAACCTTGAAAGAACTGGAGGCTCGGCACATCCAACAGTTTTATACAGAGAAGCTGAAAACCGTCACGCCGAATTCGGTTATCCACTATCATGCGGTGATTTATCAGGCCTTGAAGTATGCGATGAAAACCGACCTTGTTACGCAGAATGTGGCAATGAAAGTGGATCGCCCGAAAAAGAATGATTATCAGCCTGTATTCCTTGATGCAGAAGAACTGCAGCATTTATTTGAAGTAGTTAAAGGGACAAAGCTGGAACTTCCGGTTTTAGTCGCCGCTTTCTACGGCTTGCGTCGTGGCGAGGTATGCGGACTGAAATGGGACGCCATTGACTTTGATCGTGGCACAATCACTATAAGGCACTCGGTCACATCGCTGCAAGTGGACGGAAAAACAAAAATGTACGCATAGGACTCTGCAAAAACAAAATCCAGTATGCGTACGCTTCCCCTGGTGGGGAGCTTCCGCGACTACTTTCAAAAGGTCAAGGAAGCGCAGGAACTCAACAAGAAAGTTTGCGGCAATTGCTATAACTACGAGTACGACGGTTATGTCTTTGTGAATGAACTGGAAGAGCGCATGCGCCCCGACTATTTGACGGAGTACTTTCCTAAGTACATAGCAAAACACGGGGTGCCGAAGATGCGGTTTCATGATCTTCGCCATAGCTGCGCCAGCTTGCTGCTGGCTAACGGCGTGCCGCGGAAACAAATTCAGGAGTGGCTGGGACACAGTGATTTTTCCACCACCGCTAACATCTACGCCCACCTTGACTACACTTCAAAACTGTCCTCGGCAAAGGCAATGGTCAGCGGAATGCTTCTTCCGAGGTCAGATGATTTCGGGTGCCGCTGGGAAGATGTAACCGAGCAAGGCAAGATAGCAGAACCGGATTTGAACCCGATTTTCGACTAAAAAACATGCCGTTCTAACACGAAAAACGGGCCGTTCTAACAGGAAAAATCGACAAATTTAAGGAGCTGTGCAAAAAAGAAAAGTCCAGCAAACCCTTGAGTTTACTGGACTTTTTTGGCGGAGAGTTAGGGATTCGAACCCTAGAAGCCTTTCGGCTTACAGCATTTCGAGTGCTGCACCTTCGACCACTCGGACAACTCTCCGTTTATGTGATTCCGTTCAATTCAAAAAACTTTTCACAAGAACTGACGGAAAGAACAACGAAATATTCAATTTTCGAACCGGAGAAAACCCTGAATTTATGGGCTTTTTAAGCGGAGCAAACATCCAACTCTTCAAAAAATTTCGAGTCAGCTCCGTTATGACCACTTCGATGCCTCTCCAAATTATTCAAAACACTATAATATTATATCTTTAAGAAATAAGAATGTCAAGAAAAATCTTTAGAAACCAAATTTGTGGATTTAAAATTATATTTGCATTTTATAAGCATAAATAGTGTGATAAGTAAAACTATTAAAATAAATTCTGAAACAGCCAATAACTACTGATTTTTTCAAGAACATCAATCAAATTCGCAAATATCACAGATAAAATAGGTCCGTTTTTCACAGACTTATTCATACATAAACTACCTTTGATTTATAATGCTTAAAAAACATCAGACGCTGTATAAACAGAATTACTATTTATACAGCGTCTTTTTAGATTTTTATTTATAGATTATTTAAGCTTATCAAGCTCACTTTCTCTATGTTCCATACTTTCGATACGCTTCTGACCTTCATCAGCCAAATTTCTGAATTGCTCAATAGTTGTTTTCATCTGTGGCAAAGCCTTAGATTTATATTCAGTAACAGCATCAAGGGCATCAAATGTATCTTCAAAAGCACTTTTAAGTGTGTCAACAGAAATATTTGCCTCCATAGCCTGTTGCTGGATACTTGCTCCCTGGTCTTTAAGCATTTTTGCTGTTGCACCGATAATCTTGTTTGTTGCCTCATTTACAGCATTAACCTTCTCAAGAACAACCTTTTGATTATACAAAGCACTTGCAACTGTAACTGCTATTCTAAGGGCTGAAACTGTTACGCTCTCTGCTCTTTCAACCGCACGAATCAATTCTTTATTGTTGCGGCGAACAATTTCCATAGCTATGATGCCTTGCATATTAACAGCCTGCATCTGCTGTAAATCCATAACCTTTTGTCTTAACGGAAAGAGAACCTCTTCTTCAATGAATTTTATTCTCTCCTCATCAACATTTTGCACCTTAGCTTGTTCGATTGCAGAACTAATAGATTCGTCCATCTTCATTCCAAGGTCGATTTGCTGTGTAAGCCTTTGTGTTAAATCTCTCAAAGCAAGCTGCTCAATCTCAAGTGTTGTATTATCGTTTTTGAGAGTTGCTTTACCCTTGCCAAGTGATTCGATTGTTTCTGCGATAATAGTATCAGCCTTTTCAAACTTTGCAAAATAATTACGAATAGGATTGAAAAGCTTTCCTAAAACACCCTTTTTAACAAAATCTATGCCTGATGGGTCGAGGTCCTTCATTTGAGTCTGGAGCTGTGCAAGACCATTCACAACCTCGCCATTCTCTCCGCCCATCTTGCTTAAATCTGAAAGACGAACACTTAGAAGTTCATTCTTTCTTGTTGACTTTTCAACAACATCATTGCCAAAGCTATCAACCGAAGAAACTATTTCTCTCCTACCCTCAAGAGAACCTAAATCAACTGTAAAAAGCGATTGTGTGTTGTTGTCAGCAATTTTTTCGAGCTTATCCTCTGTTTCTGGCTTTGGTGCAAGTTCTACCTTGACTTCCTCTTTGACTGCCTCTACATCAGGTAAATCCATTGAAAATCCCATTTTATATTCCTCCTTGTTATATTACATTTCTGAATTGAAAAGATTCTTGAGCTGATAGATAATATCATCACTATCTGCGTTGATTGTAGCTGCCTCGTTTATTTCAGAAATCTGATTAAGTGCAGCAATATTTGCATTATATCCGATTGAATATACAGGAACTTCATAATTACTAAGTACTGATGAAATGTCATTTAGAGAACAACCTGTATTCTGTTCACCATCACTCAAGAGGAAAAGCATTGGCTTAGCCTCTGGGTGGTCTTTCTTTGCTTTATTAAGCATATCAAGTGCAACTACAACTGCGTCGTATGTAGCGGTTTGACCGTTAGCCTCAAGACTCTGCACAGCACCTTTAAATAGAGCTTGCTGATTAAGGTCGAATTTTGCTACTGGAAGATTTACATAAACCTTGCTATTATATGAAATAAGTCCTACATAATTTTCTTTATTTATATACTGCATAGAATTTATAAGTGAGGTTTGAAGTGCATTGATAGATTCGCCTGCCATACTGCCAGAAGTATCTGCAATAAATACTGCTATAATCGGATTACCACTATTCTTATTTTTCTTATAAAGCTTTTGAGCACTTAAAAGCTTACTGCCGTCAATATCATTAGGAAGCTCTGATTTATAAGAATCATTCTGATTAAAACCATATTGCTTTGCAAGACTTTGAGATGCGTCATTAAGGCAATATTCACAGAACTTATCCAAAACAGATTCTTTATCAGCTGAAAGTGTTCCGATTGCATACATTGGGTTATCGTGTCTTGCACCAAATGGTGTGAAAACATAGTCATTTTTTAAAGTAGGGTCATTAACATAGAGCTGATATTCCAAAACAAAGGCATCAAGAGAGCCTGATTCAGCAGATTTTCTCATCTGTAAAGTGTTGTAAGAAACAAGCGGAACATTTTGCTGGAACTTCTTAAAGCCCTCAGTAGCTGTTTCACTTAAAAGGTTATCAGTATCATATGAATAAAGTGTACTTACAAGGAAATTAAAGCCTGTTGAGCTAACAAGTGGGTTTGTATATCCCATTGCAATCTCGTTAGCTGCAGTAGCCTCTGTAATAACCTTCATATTTACAGAGCCATATTTTTTAATCATTTCATTATATTTACTCTTAGAGATAAGAACACCTGCAACATTGCCAACAAGCTTTTTCTCTTTAAGCTTAACATTGACATTCTTTGCCTCTATCATCTTGCCCCAAAATTCATTTGATGGCGTAATAGCATCTGGAACATATTTTCCTGATGTTATGTAATCTACGCCAAGACCTGATGTAACAGAACGGATTGAAACAGAAATAGTCTTGCCATTAATTTTATAATTTTCATTATTAAAATTCTTTGCGACTTCGTTTATCCAACCGTCAGTATCCTCGCCAGCTTTTTCTGGTGAAGCAAAAATCTCGATATTGATTTCGCCATTACCTGTTACTGTTAAAGGTGTTTTAGATATATCAGGCAGTTCCTCTTCCTCACTCAATATATCCTCATCACTTATAGATGCTTTTATAGGGTTTACATTTGTAACATTGATTCCGCCAAGCAGTTTGTTCATCTGATTTTCAGCTTGCTCGCTTGTTATTGTTTCTTGGCTTTTTCCTACATCTTTAGTCAGCATAATCCCACCGAAAACAAGACCGAAAACAACAACAGCAATACCTGCAAAAATCGCAATTTTTTTACCATTAGACAGATTAGTCATTTTTTACCTCCTGAAATTAGTTCTTATAATATTTTGTCTGAGAAATCAAATCATTGATTTCCTGAATTGCTGTAAGCTCTTCAAGACCAGCCTCATCAATATCATCAAGCTTAGAGATTTCGAGTAAGAGGCTATCAAGCTTTACTAAAATGCTTTCATTCATTTCCACAAGTCCCTTAACATAATCTATATGTTCATTATAGATTTTAAGCTGTGCACCAGTTGATTTAGAGGCAACTGTTATGCCATCAGAAGCAGGGGCGTTTTTAAGCTTATTTATAAGCTTGGTATAGTCCTTATAATCGAAAATTATCATTCTGTTAATCATCTTTTTAAGGTTATTATAGAAAAGAGCCTGTACAGAATCTATAACCGTTTGAAATTTCGTATAGGTCATTTCTTGTGGGGAGAAATACTGTGCAAGAATACTATCCAGAGCCTTGTCCTTATCCTGCAAACGATAAACTTGGTCTATTGCATTTGAAATTTCCTCATCAAAAACTTTTTTCTCTCGTCTTTCCTCTAAAGCACCTATGTAATCTTTGTCGTCAACAAGCTCAGCATTTTTAAATAGCTGTATAGATGGTTGTTTAAATAGTATTGTATAATTTCCATAGAAAAATGTTACTATACTCATCACTATAACAGTCACACCGAGAGCGGTAGTGAGTGCATCACCACTAAAATTCAACCCTACAAAACCTGCTGAAAAGAGTATCACATTAAGTAAGGCTATTCCCAGATTCAAACAAAGAAGTTTGATTATCTGTTTTTTTGACATTTTATATCCTCCCAAAATAATAATGTTGTCACAAAGCAACAATCACATAATATCAATTTAATTTTACTATTTTGTATAAAATTTGTCAATGAATATATAATAGCACTTTAATTTATATTTTTCAATATATTTTAAAAATAAATATAATAAACCTGTCAAAGCTATAAATTATATAATTCTGCCGTCGCTGATTTCTATTCTTTTATCTGCCATAGCTGCTATTGAATTATCATGTGTAATTATTACAACTGTTTTGCCTGAATTATGAAGCTCAGATAAAATTCTCATAATCTCATCACTTGAACCTGCGTCGAGATTTCCAGTTGGCTCGTCCGCAAGAATAAGCGGTGGTTCAGTGGCAATGGCTCTTGCGATTGCTACTCTCTGTTGCTGTCCTCCTGAAAGCTCAAAGGGGCGATGATTCATTCTTTCAGAAAGTCCAACCATTTCAAGTGCAGAGACTGCCAAAGTATGGCGTTTTTTCTTTTCAGTTTTTCTATATATAAGAGGAAGCTCTACATTTTCAAGTGCCGTCATCGTTGGTACAAGATTAAAGCTTTGAAAAATAAACCCGATAACCTTATTTCTTATATATGAAAGTTTTCTCTCGCTTAACTTAGAAACTTCCTCCCCATCGAGAAAATATTTTCCACTTGTTGGAACATCAAGACAGCCAAGAATATTCATTAGTGTTGATTTTCCCGAACCTGATTTGCCTATAATAGCTGTGAAATCTCCCCTATTTATATTAAGGCTTACATCTGAAAGAGCATAAACCTTTGCATATCCAGTATTATAAATCTTAAAAATATTTTTTATTTCAATAAGCTTCTGCATAAAACACCACTCCCAATAATAGTATTAACCCAGATTAGTCAAATATTTTCGTAAAAACACTGGCTAAAAATTTTTTCAAAAAATTTAAAATAGTTAGTATTTAATAGAAAAAAAGAGTATTCGAGAGTTTTTACATACATTTCAGTGTATTTTTGACTTTATTTGACTTTGATTTTTTTTGACTATTGCCGTACAATACAATCACAAGGTCAAGGAAAGTCAAAGACAAGAGATAAAGTAAGAGGTGAGAATAAATGAGAATGAGTGACCTCGTTGCCAACTATATAATGCGTGCGCTTGATGAAAGCGATGGCAATGCAGAAATTCAGCGTAATGTTCTTGCTGGTGAGCTTGGTTGTGTACCAAGTCAGATAAACTATGTTATAACCTCCCGATTTACTCCTGAACAGGGATATATCGTAGAGAGCAAGCGTGGTGGCGGTGGCTACATCAGAATCACAAGAGTTACCACCGACAGACGCTCCGCTATTATGCACATAGTTAATTCCATTGGCGATAAGCTAAGTTCATCTTCCGCAGCGATTATGCTTAGGAATATGAAGGATAGCGGTATAATTTCCGCATATGATTCAGCATTGATGAGTGCGGCACTTTCCGATAAGGCTTATGGCGATACACCACCACAAAAACGTGATTCGCTCAGAGCCTCAATCTTCAAAAATTTGCTTATAACACATATGATAATAAATGAATAGGAGGAATCTCTATGTTATGTCAATCCTGTGGTCAAAACCAAGCAACTACTCACATCAAAACAATAATTAACGGTGAACTTGCAGAAGTAAATCTTTGCCGTGAATGTGCTCAGAAACTCGGATATAATTCTTTCTTCGGAAATTTCGGAATGGATTTCGATAAATTCTTAGGAAGTCTTATGGGTGGCAGTGAGAGCAGAACCTTAAAAAGCAGAAAACGCTGCAACTGCTGTGGCAGTACCTTTGAGGATATTGCAAAAAGTGGTAAGGTTGGTTGTGCAAACTGCTATGACATATTCTATGATGAGCTTCTTCCATCAATCCAAAGAATACACGGTAAGACAGTTCATATTGGCAAGCTTGCAAAATCTGCGGGCAGCGAGGTTAAAATGAAGAGTACCCTCGCAAAGCTCAAGGAAGAGCTTACAACTGCAATTAAAGAACAAGAATTTGAGAAAGCTGCAAAGCTCCGTGACCAAATCAAAGAGCTTGAAGCTAAAGGCTAAGAGAGGGGGATTTAATTATGGATAAGTGGTATAACAAAAGTGGCAATGAGGGCGATGTAGTCATAAGCACAAGAATTCGTTTCGCACGAAATCTTAAAGAATATCCTTTCCCCTGCCGACTTAATGATGAAACAAAATGCAAAGTCACCGCACTGGTAAAGGACGCTATTCTTAATGGCAATTCCGCTCTCGCAAGCAGATTTGAATACATTCAAATGCCTGAGCTTACTCAGGAAGAGGCTGTTTCTCTTGTAGAGCGTCACCTTGTAAGCCCTGAATTCATTTCAGACAGACAAGGCAGAGGGCTTCTTCTCCTTGATGATGAAAGCGTCAGCGTTATGATTAACGAAGAAGACCATATCCGTATTCAGGTTATGCATCAAGGTCTTGACCTTACAGCTGCATATGATATTGCTGATAAGATTGATACTCTTCTTGATGAGCGTCTTAACTTTGCTTTCAACGATAAGCTTGGTTATCTTACCCAGTGTCCGACAAACCTTGGTACAGGTATGAGAGCATCTCTTATGCTCCATCTTCCAGGACTTCAACAGAGTAAGGCTATGAACAGAATAGCTTCAACTCTTTCAAAGCTTGGACTTGTCCTTCGTGGTATGTACGGCGAAGGCAGTGAACCAAAGGGAGCCTTGTATCAGCTTTCTAATCAGGTTACGCTCGGCATCTCTGAAGAACAAGCTATGAGCAATCTTAGAGATGTAGCACTTCAGCTTGTTGCACAGGAGCGTGAGGCAAGAAATAATCTAACTAAAAACATTGAGGTTATAGATGCTATCAGCCGTTCCTATGGTCTTTCAAGATATGCAAGGCTTATGTCTAACGAAGAATGTATGAAACTACTTTCTAACATTCGTTTCGGCATTGCGGCAGGAATCATCGACAAGCTCGATTTTGATATTATCAACAGGCTTATGATTGAAACACAGCCTGCAACACTTATGAAGAATGTCGGCAAAAAGCTTTCACCATCAGAGCGAGATAGAATCAGAGCCGATGTTGTCCGTTCCACAATGCTCAAGACGAACATTCCAAATAACAGAAGACTCGAGAACTAACAAATTCCGAGAAATTATTGATTAAGTTTATTGTATATTATAAATGGGAGGTATTGCTTTATGTATAAGTTTAATGGATTTACAGAAAAGGCAAACAGTGCAATCAATCTTGCAATCGAATCTGCACAGGACTTAGGCTTCACATACATCGGAAGTGAGCATATTTTGCTCGGACTTCTCAAAGTAAACGATGGTGTTGCTTATAATGCTCTTACAGAAGCAGGTGCATCTGCCGATAAGCTTGAAGAACTTATCAAATCTGAAATCGGTTTAGGCGAATACATTACACTTTCACCTGATGATTTCACACCACGCACAAAGCGTATTATTCAGACATCTATTATGCAGGCATCAAGGCTCGGCAATAACTATGTTGGCACTGAGCATATCTTACTTGCAATACTTGCCGATACGGACAGCTATGCTGTAAGATTCCTTGGCGAAATGGGTGTTAGGGCTAATGATTTAATAGAAAATCTTCAAAACCTTCTTGGCAGCTCCGATGAGCAAGGAAATATTGCATCACCTGACAAAAAGCAATCAAAGGGTTCTGGTAATACCAAGACACTTGATAAGTATGGCAGAGATTTGACAGCTATTGCCGCACAAGGTGGTATTGACCCTGTCATCGGCAGAAAGGACGAGATTCAGCGTGTTATTCAGATTCTTTCTCGTAGAACCAAGAATAACCCTTGCTTAATCGGTGAACCTGGTGTCGGTAAAACAGCTGTTGCGGAAGGTCTTGCTTTGAAGATTGTTTCTGGTGATGTTCCTGAAACACTTAAAAATAAGCGTGTTATCGCTCTTGACCTTACTGGTATGATTGCTGGTACAAAGTATAGAGGCGATTTTGAGGACAGAATTAACAATGTCATCAGTGAGCTTAAAAAGGCTGGTAATGTAATCCTCTTTATTGATGAACTTCATACCATTATTGGTGCGGGTTCAGCAGAGGGTTCAGCAGATACTGCAAATATCTTAAAGCCATCTCTTGCAAGAGGTGATTTCCAAGTTATTGGTGCAACAACCATAAATGAATATAGAAAGTACATTGAAAAGGATAGTGCTTTGGAGCGTCGTTTCCAGCCTGTTATGGTCGGTGAACCTTCCGAAGAAGAAGCTATCGAAATCCTTAAAGGACTTCGTGACAGATATGAAGCTCACCACAAGGTAAAAATTACAGATGACGCAATAGAAGCCGCTGTAAAGCTTTCATCAAGATATATCGCAGACAGATTTCTTCCTGATAAGGCTATCGACCTTATAGATGAGGCTGCGTCTAAGGTTCGTCTAAAGAACTTTACTCCACCTGATGATGTCAAGGGACTTGAGGACGAGCTTTCACAACTCCAAAAGGAAAAGGAATCTGCTATTAATGAACAGAACTTTGAGCGTGCTGCACAAATTCGTGATAAAGAAAAGGCACTCAAGGATAAGATTGAAGATGCAAAGCGTAATTGGCGTGAGAAAAATGACCATACCAATGACGAAGTTACACCTGAAGATATAGCAGAAATCGTTTCTGGCTGGACAGGTATCCCTGTTGTACAGCTTACCGAGGAAGAAAGTGAGCGTTTGCTCAAGCTTGAATCAATCCTCCACGAAAGAATTATCGGTCAGGACGAGGCTGTTAAGGCTGTCGCAAAGGCTATTCGTAGAGGTCGTGTCGGCTTGAAAGACCCTAATCGTCCGATAGGCTCATTCATCTTCTTAGGTCCGACTGGTGTAGGTAAAACAGAGCTTTGCAAAACTCTCGCAGAAGCAATGTTCGGCGATGAAAATGCTATGATTCGTTTCGATATGTCAGAGTTTATGGAAAAGCATACAGTTTCTAAGCTCATCGGTTCACCTCCAGGATATGTTGGTTACGATGAGGGTGGTCAGCTTACTGAAAGAGTAAGAAGAAAGCCATATTCAGTAATTCTCTTTGACGAGATAGAAAAGGCTCACCCTGATGTATTCAATATGCTCCTCCAGATTCTCGATGACGGTCGTCTGACAGATTCTCAAGGCAGAAAGGTTGACTTCCGTAACACTGTAATCATTATGACTTCTAATGTTGGTGCAAAGCTTATCACTAACGAGCAAAAGAGTCTTGGTTTCCTCAGTGATGGTTCAGATAAGCCAAAGTCCGAAAAAGAAACTGCAGAAGAAATCAAGGAAGCTGTTATGGGCGAGCTTAAAAACACCTTTAAGCCTGAATTTCTTAACAGAATTGATGATATAATCGTTTTCAACAGATTGAACGACGCTGACATCAAGAATATTGCTAAGCGTATGCTTAAGACTCTTACAAAAAGACTTGAAAATATGGAAATCGACATTACCTTTGCCGATAGCACTATTGATGAAATCTCTAAGGAAGGCTTTGACCCTGTTTATGGTGCAAGACCTCTCCGTCGTGCAATTCAGTCCAAGCTTGAAGATGATATTTCCGAAAAAATTCTTGATGGCTCTATTGCTAAGGGTGGCAAGTATATCTGCGAATTTGTAGATAATAAGTTCACCTTTACACCTAAATCAGAATAAGACTTACCTGCATTAGGGTAAAAGATTCCCCTGAATAAAATTCCCGACCAATGTGATTCGCTCCATTGGTCGGGAATTTTTATTCTTCGTCTTTTTTATCAATGTAATAAAGTTTCAGCATATTTGCGTCATGCCCAAGAGTAAGTACACTCCTTGTCTTTTCAATCAGAAGCTTTAAACCATATCCAAGCATAGCACCAATCGTATACATCATAATATCATCTAAGCATACCGAACCAGTATTCAGAACAAGCTGACAAAGCTCTAAAAGTGCTCCACCAGCTATACCTATAAGAATTATCGGAACAAGCCTGATTTTAGATATGAATATCGGTAAGAAAAATCCTATCGGAATAAATAAAATGCAATGCCATAAAATATAGAAAATACCCGTAGTATGTTCTCCTGTTAAGCATTTGACTATCCGCATAAACGGCACGGCTACAACTTGTCTGTCACCGCTGAAATCACCATTAAATGGAAGTATATCCTTGCAAAAAACTATCATAACATAGATAATAAGCAAAGCCATACTACTCAGAAACAAAAACTTTGAAAAACCATATCGCTTTTCTCTTGTATTCCACGAGGCAACTGCAAAAAGCTTTATGCTTGTAGTTATTGCAAAAGGCACAAACCA
The DNA here is from genome assembly GCF_900291955.1 of Pseudoruminococcus massiliensis. Classification (GTDB taxonomy): domain Bacteria; phylum Bacillota; class Clostridia; order Oscillospirales; family Acutalibacteraceae; genus Pseudoruminococcus; species Pseudoruminococcus massiliensis. The sequence continues at coordinate 36,734 of NZ_OLMR01000006.1, forward strand.
TATCAACACCCACGAAATCATGTCATAAAGTGTAAGTTCTTCGCCAAGTGGCTTTGAATTTCCGTTCATAGCTGAGGCTATGCTTTCAAATACAAATCGTATCGCTAAAAGACTTGTTGCCGTTATAAGTGCAACTCCCATAACCTCATATTTTTTTACAATCAAAAGTAAAACAACAGTAATTGTAACAGAAACAGAAAGAACATATAATAACCAAAATTGCTGTTCGCATTGAACCTTAGCTTCTGTTGGAAGCAAAAAGAGCATAAGCCCTGCGGCTAATGCAAGGAAAAAATGCCCTATTGGCAATTTCTTCCCTTTTAAAAAATTCATAGCCTGCTCCTTTCACTATCAAGATAATCCTGTAAAATAATAACTGCCGCAACGCTGTCAACAACAGCCTTACGCTTTTTTCCTCTTGTATTTGTTTCGTTTAAGTATCTGTGAGCAGTCATAGTCGTGCCACGCTCATCCTGCATAATAAGCTCTAAGCCTGTTTTTTGCTTTAAAAGCTCACCAAAGCTTCTTGCATTCTTAGCACTATCACCCTCAGAACCGTCCATATTCTTAGGGAGTCCGAGGACAATTCTTTCTGCTTTAAGATCCTTTGCTTTTTCTGCTATCTTATCTGCAAGCACTTCAGGATTTCTTTCCGTAATCACGCCAACAGGTGATGCAAGAAATCCGCTCTTATCGCACACAGCTAAGCCCGTTCTGACTTTTCCTAAATCAACAGACATTATAATCATAACAATATTTCCTTTGAATATATTTTCTAAAACGAGCTATAACTGTTCTGCAAGCTCGGTTAATTATTGTATATCTTTGAGATGCTCTGTATCATTTTCAGATACAACCTCAACCCAGCCATCATCAGCAACAATAGTGCTTATCGCACAATTTGTTCCCCAAGGCACTGTTTTAAGCTCATCAATAGGCTTTCCATAGGCATTGCAAAGCATATTTCTTATAGCACAGCCGTGTGATACAACGCATACGCATTTGCCCTCATTGTTATCAATAAGCTTTCTCAACATTCTGCCAGCACGCTGATAAACGCTTTCCATTCCCTCGCTTTTTTCGGGATTAAAGCGTTCTGGGTGATTATCCCAGTTATCGCTCTGTTCAGGGAAAAGTCTTACAATATCCTTTATATACATTCCGTCCCAGATGCCTGCGTTTATTTCCATAAGGTCATCATCAAGAATGATTTTATCCTCAGGAATATTATGGCTCTCCGCAATGCTCTTAGCTGTGACAAACGCACGCTTCAATGGACTTGAGTAAACAACATCTATTGGCTCATCTTTGAGCTTATTTACAGTAGCCTCAATCTGTCTTTTACCCTTTTCGGTAATCTCTGTATTTATTCTTCCCTGAAAAAATCTCTTTTCATTTCCCTCCGCCTGACAATGGCGGACTAAAATTATCTTTGTCATTACTATTCTCCCCTATGCCAATGACTATATAAGTCATCAACTCAGCCTGTTATAACAGTACCCGTAAGCTCTGTTACAGACCTCATACCATTTCTATCGAGATAATCATTCAAGCCTTGTCTGATTTTTACTGGAGAATATGGGTCTGTGAAAAGTGCTGTACCGATTTGAAGTGCGTCTGCACCTGCCATAAGCATTTCAACGGCATCTTTCCAAGTAGTAATACCGCCCATTCCTATGATAGGAATATCAACAGCATTGGCAACCTGCCATACCATTCTTACTGCAACAGGAAATACTGCTGGACCTGACATACCGCCTGTAATATTTCTTATAATTGGTCTGCGTGTGTTTATATCAATTCTCATACCTGTTAGAGTATTTATAAGTGAAAGTGCATCTGCACCCTCTGCCTCTGCTGCTTTTGCGATAGAAGCTATATCAGAAACATTCGGTGAAAGCTTAACTATAAGTGGCTTTTGGCAGTATTTGCGGACAGCCTTTGTAATAGCTCCAACAGATTCGCAAGAAGTACCGAACTGAACTCCACCCTCTTTAACATTTGGGCAAGAAATATTCAGCTCAACCATATCAATATCAGTATCAGAAAGTCGTTCAGCCATTTTGCAGTAATCTTCTTGAGTGCTTCCTGCAACATTTGCAATTATAACTGTGTTCTGCTCACGAAGCCAAGGCAAGTCATTTTCTATAAAATGCTCTACACCAGGATTTTGAAGTCCAACTGCATTAAGCATACCTGATGGAGTTTCTGCTATTCTTGGCGGAGGATTTCCTAAACGCTCCTTGAGAGTAATTCCCTTGCAAGAGATTCCACCCAACTCCTCAAGTGGATAGAACTCGCTGTATTCATGACCGAAACCGATAGTTCCTGAAGCTGCTATAATCGGATTTTTAAATTCTACACCTGCAATATTTACGCTTAAATCTGCCATCAGAATACAACCTCCTCTGCATTAAATACTGGACCATTTTTGCAAACATGCTTATAGCCCTGTGTGCCGTCTTCTCTATTAACAAGTACAGCACAACCCAAGCAAGCACCAACGCCACAAGCCATTCTTTCCTCTAAAGAAATCTGACAAGGCACACCAGCCTGACGAGCAATTTCTGCAACACCTCTGAGCATAACCATTGGTCCACAAGCACAAACCATATCAGCATTGCCGATAACATCTTTCAGAGCCTCTGTAACAAACCCCTGTCTACCTGCCGAGCCATTATCTGTCATAAGAATATGCTCACCGATTGACTTAAAATCTTTCTCAAGTATAACAGCACTCTTATCTCTGAAACCTGTGATAGTTACTGCATTTTTGCTCTGCTTTGCGGCATAAAGCATAGGAGGCACACCAATACCTCCTCCAATAAACACTGTCCTTTTGTCTGGCTCTATCTTAAAACCATTTCCTAAAGGAGCAATCACATCGACTTCTCCGCCAACCTCTGTCTGTGAAAGTATATCAGTACCCTCTCCACGAACTTCAAATACAAGGCGAAACTCTGAACCGTTTATATCACAAATTGAAATCGGACGGCGGAGAGTTTTTCCTGGCACACGGATATGGACAAATTGTCCAGGCTTAGCAATTTCTGCAAGCTCTTTATTTGAAATTCTAAAATCAAAAATTGTGTCAGTCAACTGAGTTTTCTTAACCAGCGGACATGGACGGGCATCGTATTTCATCAAATTCAATCCTTTCGGTATGATATAAATTGATTATAGCATATTTTTCCGTTTGAGGAAACATCTTTTTGAAATTCTGATAAAATTTAAAGGATTTTGATTTCTGCAAGTAATAATTAAAATTTCTGCTATATAAACTATCCTTTTTACAAATTTTCCTTTTCAGCTATTGAAGATTTACTGATAAAATGGTAAAATAAATTCATATGTCAATATCACGCACAATGAAAGGAAGCGTTGAAATGAAAAATACTGAAAAGACTATGGACAAAATTGTAGCTCTCTGTAAAAACAGAGGTTTTGTTTACCCAGGTTCTGAAATCTATGGCGGTCTTGCTAATACTTGGGATTATGGCCCTCTCGGCAGAGAACTTAAGGATAACATTAAATCTGCTTGGCATAAGAAATTTGTTCAGGAAAACAAATATAATGTAGCACTTGATTCTGCTATCCTTATGAACCCACAAACATGGGTTGCATCGGGTCATCTCGGCGGTTTCTCAGACCCTCTTATGGATTGTCGTGAGTGCAAAACTCGTCACAGAGCAGATAATCTCATCGAAGACTTTGACGGCACTAATGTTGCAGGCTGGTCCAACGAAGAAATGATGAACTACATCAAAGAAAAGCAAATTCCATGCCCACTTTGTGGCAAGCATAACTTCACAGATATTCGCCAATTCAATCTTATGTTCAAGACTTTTCAGGGCGTTACTGAGGATAGCAAGAACGAAATCTATCTTCGTCCTGAAACGGCACAGGGTATCTTCGTAAACTTTGCTAATATTCAGCGTACAAGCCGTAAAAAAGTTCCTTTCGGTGTTGCTCAGATTGGTAAATCTTTCAGAAACGAAATTACTCCAGGTAACTTCATTTTCCGAGTAAGAGAGTTTGAGCAAATGGAGCTTGAATTCTTCTGCAAGCCTGGTACTGACCTTGAATGGTTCGATTACTGGAGAGGCTTCTGCCGTGATTGGCTCTATTCCCTCAATATCAAAGAGGAAAATCTCAGACTTCGTGACCACTCCAAAGAAGAGCTTTGCTTCTATTCTAAGGCTACAACGGACTTTGAATACCTCTTCCCATTCGGCTGGGGCGAACTTTGGGGCGTTGCTGATAGAACAGATTACGACCTTACTCAGCATCAAAATACTTCAGGCAAGAGCCTTGAATATTTCGACCCAACAGACAACTCTCGTTATATTCCTTATGTTATTGAGCCTTCACTCGGTGTTGAAAGACTTTTCCTCGCACTTATGACAGAGGCTTATGATGAGGAAGTTATTGACGAAAAGGATACTCGTGTTGTATTAAGACTTCACCCAACACTTGCACCATTCAAGGCTGCTGTTCTTCCACTTTCTAAAAAGCTTAATGACAAGGCTGAGGCAGTATTTGAAACACTTCAAAAGCACTTTATGGTTGAATATGATGACGCAGGTTCTATCGGTAAGCGTTATCGCCGTCAGGACGAAATTGGCACACCTTTCTGCATCACATATGACTTTGAATCTGTTGATGATGGTTGCGTAACTGTTCGTGACAGAGATACTATGACACAAGAAAGAATTTCTATTGACAAGCTTGTTGATTATATAAACGAAAAGATTTCATTCTAAAATAAAACTGTGCATACAGAATAAAATAGACCTTGTGAGTTAATCTTGCCCACAAGGTCTTATTTATTTTAAAATTGAAAACACAATATTTTATGATACTTAATTTTTATTTTTTAGCCCTCGGTTTTGAAATCAATGCAGCTAAATATCCAAAGAAAATTGCTGCGGCAATTCCAGCGGCACATGAACTTATACCACCTGTTAATGTACCAAGCCAGCCATCTTCCTCTACGGCAGTTTCTACCCCTTTTGCAAGTGTATATCCAAAACCAGAAAGCGGAACAGTAGCTCCCGAACTTGCAAAATCGACTATTGGCTCATAGATTCCGATTGCTGTAAGAAAAACACCTGCTACAACAAAAGTTACAAGTATTCTTGCAGGTGTAAGCTTGGTTTTATCTATCAATATTTGTGCTATAACGCATATTAGTCCTCCGACCATAAAAACCCTAATAAATTCCCAAAGTATATCCATATGCTTTTGCTCCTTTTTTCTGTATAAATTTATATTTCACTGTTTTTAGAAAACTATTCATAATATTTAAAAGAAAATGTTTATGTTTTAGTGTGAAATATAGATTTTCAGAATCTGATGTGTTATAATTTTTATATAATTGATTCAACGGAGGATTTTATAATGAATATAACCTTGCTTGGCTGTGGAAGATGGGGTTCTTTCATCGGTTGGTATCTCGATAAAATTGGTCATAAAGTTAAGATATGGGGTCTTGCAGATGCTCCACAATTTATAGAATTAAAAACAACAAGAAAAAATAATATGCTTAGCTTTCGTGAATCTATTGAATTTACAGATAACCTTGAAGAAGCTATTGCTTCTGCGGAGGTTATGATTATTTCAATAAGCTCTCAAGCTTTGCGTTCATTTATGGAAAGACTTTCTAAATTAGATTTAAAAGGTAAAACTATAGTTCTTTGTATGAAAGGAATAGAAGTTGCTACTGGAAAGCGTCTTACTGAGATTGTTTCAGAATTTATAACAAATGAAACAAAGCTTGCCATTTGGGTTGGTCCCGGACACCCTCAGGATTTTAGCAATGGTATTCCTAACTGTATGGTTATTGACTCAAATGATGATGAGGTTAAGAATTTTCTTATTGATGAATTTTCAAGTGAGCTTATTCGTTTTTATGTTGGTAAAGACCTAATCGGAAGCGAGATAGGCGCAGCGTCTAAAAATACTATTGGTATAGCGGCAGGTATGCTTGATGGTATGCACTTGTCATCTCTAAAGGGAGCTTTAATGTCAAGAGGTACAAGAGAAATCGCAAGACTTATCAAGGCAATGGGAGGAAATGAGCTTTCTGCCTATGGTTTATGTCATCTTGGAGATTATGAAGCTACACTTTTTTCACCATATAGTCATAATCGCCGTTATGGTGAAATGCTTGTAAAGGGCGAAAAATTCGCACAACTTGCTGAAGGTGTAGATACAACAAAGGCACTTGTATTTCTCGGTGAAAAATATAATGTAGACTTACCTATATGCAAGGCTGTTAATAAAGCTATTCTTGGTGAATATACTCCTAAGGAATGTTTAGATGAACTATTTTTGAGAAGTAGAAAGCCTGAATTTTATTAATAGAATTTTAAAAACTTATTATATAAATAGTTAAACAAGCTATGGCAAATTTAAGCGAACTTCTGTTGTCTTTAAATTTATTGTCAAGTTCGTCTTTATAATATTTGTTATGGATAATCTCCGACCATTCTTTTGAGTCATAATTTGCTATTGTAGGCTTATATTTTTATAAAATGGCATAAAGCTTACAATCTAAAAATAGCTTATATATGCGGTTTTTCGACATTTTATAAAAAGTAACCAAAAGCTATATTTTATACTATTTTTATAAATTCGTAATGAGCAAGGTCACGGGTTCGAGTCCTGCCACAAGCTCTAAATTTCCCCTTGAACACTGCGTTCGAGGGGTTTTTTTGTTATTATAGATGAAAAATAAAAGCTCCAACTGCATTTTGAACTGCCCCAAATTGTGCAGACAGTATAAAAAGACCCTACTCGATGTAGCAGAAGCATAGCTATAAGATTGACCTCTGTCACCTTCGCCCGAGGATTGTCCATCAACATACTCTTACACTTCCGCTGCCAATGTAATCAACGATGCCGTCGGCACTCTCAATAGGAGAGTTTGGATGAGAAATCTTCTCAAAAGTGTAATCACCATTAGTATAAGTATACTTTGGGTTAAGTTCGTTTGCCGCAAACGCTGGCGATACAGTTTGTACAAGTATTGTTGCACAAATAGCAGTGCTTAATAATGTTGCGAGAATCTTTTTAAAGCCATTTTTAAACATTTTATCAATCCTTTCTTAAATGATATTTTCTAATACTATCAGCACAATATAGTATATTGTCAATATATTCCTAAAGCTGTTATTTTTGTACAATTTTTTCTATGTGTATAAAAAATTTTAATATTAAGGTCATCTATAAGATAATTTTATATATTTATTTTACCAAAATAAAAAAAATTCTCAGCAAATTTCCGAGAATTTCACGCTGAGAATTTTCACCAATTATTTACTGAAATTTTGCTGTTTTAGAATTAAGCTCATCTATATCAGGCATTTCAACACCTTCAGATGTTACATTATAATCCTCTTTAAGCTTTAATATTCGTCTTACTGATTCATCTATTCTTTCCTCTGTAATAGCACCATTTTCAACAGCTTCTTTTATGGCTTTAACTGCCTGTTTTACATTATCTTCCCCAAAACATATTGAAAGAATATCACAGCCAGCATTTATCGACAAAACCGCCGCATCGCCAAAAGAATAGCTTTCACTTATTGCTCCCATAGTAAGGTCATCAGTTATTACAACTCCTTCAAAACCCATTTCGTCACGAAGTAAATCTGTAATAATATTCTTTGACATACTTGCAGGATAATTTTCATCTAATTCTGTACATAATATGTGTGCTGCCATTATCATAGGAACACCATTCTCTATAGCACTCTTAAATGGCAAAAGCTCACTTTGCCAAAGCTCTTCTTTTGACTTCGTAACAAGCGGAAGTCCATAGTGTGAATCTGTTTCAGTATCACCATGTCCAGGAAAATGCTTTGCAACTGGAATCGCTCCTGTTGCTTTTAAACCGAGCATATCTGCAATACCATATTTGCATACATCATCAGAAGTTTTTCCGTATGCTCTGTTTCCGATAACTGTATTATCTGGATTGCTCCATATATCAAGTACTGGCGAAAAACCTGTATGAAGACCAAACGATGTAATCTGTGTTCCTATCTGATAACCTGCATTATAGCAATATTCAGTATCCTCCGAGCCTGCAATAGTCAATGCTGACGGCATACTCAAAACATCATCTGGTAATCTTGTAACAAGACCGCCTTCCTCGTCCATACCTATTATATACGGTATATCTCCTGCGGTTGATTTTATAGAATTAGTAAGATTAACAAGCTGTTCTGCATTTGTGATATTCTTGCCAAAAAGAATAACTGTTCCAAACTTATATTCCTCTGCAAATTCTTTGAAATCATCATCAACTTCTGTTCCATCTATACCAACCATTAACATTTGTCCTATTTTTTCATCAAGAGTCATTTTAGAAATTTCCTCGGAAATTTCATCAGTTTCTTCATTCGAGCTTTCAACTAAAGAGCTTTCTTGTTTAGAAATAAGGCCTTCTTCAGCTTTTGAGCTTTGAGAACTTTCAATAGAAGTATTATCTAAAGAACTTTCTTTTGAAGGCTCAACATTTTTAGTGTCATTCCCAGAGCAAGCAGAAAATGCACTCAATAAAATCATTACAGCCAATAAGGCTGATATTGTTTTTAATTTTTTCATTTTTAAATTCTCCTAATTTTTAATAATTTAAAGTTTATTAACTCGGTTAAAGAAATTACCGACCCTTAAAAAGGTTCGAGCAAAACTTTTAATTGTTTTAGATAAGTTCATCAACTAATCGGTAGTTCATTGGAAAATTCATTATCCGCGATAAAAAACTTCCCTTACCCACTACGAGCGAGACTTGTCGAGCGATTTCGCGTCTTGGGTGCGGCGGCTCGCCGCTTAAGGGCGTTGCCCTTAAAACCTACAAGGGACTCCGTCCCTCGACCCTGCGAGCCTTTAAAAAGGCTCGAGCGAAACTTTTATCTGTCTTGGGTACAGCGGTTCGCCGCCAATAAGCAATATTTTTTGAAATATGCATATACTGTATTTAAAGGAGTGATTTTATGTGTGGTATTGCAGGTTGGTTCGATAAAACTAATAATTTAAATAAGCATCAACATATTATCGACAATATGAGTTTAAGCCTTGCTAATCGTGGCCCTGATGAAGACGGAATCTTTATGCGAAAAAATCTTTGTCTTATTCATAGACGACTTAGCATCATAGATATAGAAAGTGGCAAACAGCCTATGACAAAAGCCTATAAGGGAAAAATCTGTACTATCGTATATAATGGCGAAATCTACAATTCGCCCGAAATTATGAGCGAACTTCGCTCAAAAGGTTTCAGCTTTTTCGGTCATAGTGATACTGAAGTTGTACTCACTGCATATCTCTGTTGGGGAACTAAATGCGTAGAAAAGCTTAATGGCATCTTTGCTTTTGCTATTTGGGACGATGATGAGCAAAGGCTTTTTCTTGCTCGTGACAGAATCGGTGTAAAACCACTTTTTTATTATGAATATAAAAACGGCTTGCTCTTTGCATCTGAAATAAAAACCTTGCTCAAAAATCCTATTGTTGAGCCAAAAATTGACGAACAGGGCTTATATGAAGTTTTTCTGCTTGGTCCTGCAAGAACATCAGGCTTTGGTGTTATAAAAAACATAAAAGAACTATTGCCAGGTGAATGTGCAACCTATAATGGAAAGGAAATTCGCAAGAAAAAATATTTCACGCTAAGAGCCTATGAACATAGGGATAATGAAAAGCAAACCATTGAGCATATTCGTGAACTTATTACAGATTCTATTGAGCGACAGTTAGTATCAGATGTTCCTCTCTGCACATTTCTTTCTGGTGGACTTGATTCAAGCATAATTTCCTATGTTGCATCAAATTATTATAGAAAAAATAAGCTTGACACTCTCACAACATATTCTGTTGACTACAAAGATAATGAAAAATATTTTCAGAAAAGTATATTTCAGCCGACACCTGACAGCGACTTTATAGATCTAATCTCTACTGCAATAGGTTCTGAACACAGAAATGTTCTCATTGATAATTCTGAGCTTTTTAATGCACTTTATGCCTCAACTCTTGCAAGGGATTTGCCAGGTATGACCGATGTTGATTCCTCACTTCTACTTTTCTGTAAAGCAGTTAAAAAGGATTTCAAGGTCGCACTTTCTGGCGAATGTGCAGACGAGATTTTCGGTGGCTATCCTTGGTATCATAACAAAAATATATTATTTGAAGATACCTTTCCTTGGTCACGCTCACTCGATATAAGACATTCAATTCTCAAAAATGGCTTGCTTAAAAATGGTGACGAATATGTTCGTGAAAGATACCTTGCCACCTGTCAAAGTGCTGAAAAGCTTGACGGCGAAAGCAAGCTTGATAGTCGTATGCGTGAGATGTTCAAACTAAATCTTGATTGGTTTATGCAGACACTTCTCGACCGCAAAGACCGAATGTCGATGTATTCAGGACTGGAAGTAAGAGTGCCATTCTGCGATTATCGAATAGTTGAATATGCTTATAATATGCCTTGGAAACTAAAAAGCCTTAATAACAGAGAGAAAGGTATTGTACGAAAAGCTTTTGAGGGTTTACTGCCCGACGAAATAGTCTGGAGAAAGAAAAGCCCATATCCAAAAACGCACAATCCACTTTATTTCAAGCTTGCTGTTTCCACTGTAAGAAAGGTTCTTAACGATAAAAGTTCTCCACTTTACGATATTATAGATAAAAATACCGTAGAAAATATTATTGAAAATCCTGAAAGCATTACCTCTCCTTGGTATGGTCAGCTTATGAAAGCTCCACAGATTTTAAGCTATATTATTCAAACGGATTTTTGGCTAAGAACTAATAATATTCAGATAGAAATATAAAATTTTCACACTTTTTTCAATACAAAAAATTACTGTTTGAAAACTCTTTTATAAGTTACACTTTCTCATTTAAAAATAAATTTAGTATATTATTAAACTCCAAGACTAATTTGGCCATAGTAGATATTTTATCTTTGCTCATAGCCTTAACTGTCCGTTCCTCTAATATTATAATTTAAGCTAAGCTCAAAAATTTCATTAGCACGCATAAATGAATTTGTATAACTCATAGCTTGCCTTAGAAGCATATAACTATCATAAATCTGCTTCTGCGTACAAAAATCAAATTCACGCAAGGTATAAAGCACAAGCATTTCGTTATAGCTGATATTATACATTCAGAATATTCTCCTCTGTATTTTATCAACACTTGGTTAAGCTTATTAAGAAATTTTTATATTCGATTATCCATATATTATATCATCTTTTAAGCGAAAAGCCATAATCACATATGGAGTTATAGCTTTATTATAGATACGGTTTTTTATATAAGTCAATATTGCTTAAAAAATTTATTTTAAAAATGGTTTTAAATCACATAAAATTAATATTTTTATATTTATTCATCTCGAAAAACGTTTTTAAAAACAAAGTTTACCAGAAAACAGCCTTTTCTTACCACTTTATAAATATTCGGATTTTTTATGATATAATTTAAGAAATAGTTTATGGGCTTTTGAGGCTTATTATCTATTGTATTAAACATCAGTTTCATTAAAAAATGTATCGGACTGGAGTGCGGAAGTTCAGTTCGATACATTTTGTTTTTTGCTATTTAATTTTTAATCTTCACATACAAGGATTTGTTTTTCTCTCATGTTCAAGCATGGTTGCAGGACCATGACCGCAATAAACTCTATAATTACCATCAAGATTTTTGAGTCTTTTCAATGATTGCAAAATATCATTATAGTTGCCAGTAGGAAAATCAGTCCTTCCCATAGAGCCAGTCATAAGAGTATCACCAGTAAAAAGTATATCATCAATCATATAGCAACAACTTCCAGATGTATGCCCCGGAGTGTAAAGAACCTTGATTTTATTTTCACCAAATGGAATTTCTTCCCCATCGCTTACGATAATATCTGCATTAAAAGGTTCAATCTTCAAGCCACCCATAAACGAAGAAAGATTTAATCCGGAATTATGCAGAAACTTTTCTTCACCCTTATAGATAACAATTTTTGCACCTGTTTTCTTACGAAGCTCATCTGCATAACCTATATGGTCAAAATGTCCGTGAGTCAGCAAAATATACTTAATCTGTCCCTCGGCAAAATCATCTATTCTTTCACTGAGCTTCTGTGAGGGTGCGGCTGGGTCAACTATAAGTCCTAAGCCACTATCATCAGTTAAAACATAACAATTTGTAGGCATAATGCCGACCGCAAAAGTTTCAACATTCATCAAAAAATCCTCCTTAATGCTTTGCAAGCTCTTTTGAATCGATGACAAGTGTTACAGGGCCATCGTTCAAAAGCTGTACTTTCATATCAGCACCAAAAACTCCTTGATCTACCCTTTTGACACCATTTTCACGCAAACATTCGCAAAAATATTCATAAAGCGGATTTGCAATATCAGGCATAGCTGCATTTGTAAAGTTTGGCCGTCTGCCCTTTCTTGCGTCTGCACAAAGCGTAAAATTAGATATAACAAGTGCTGAACCATCAATATCCAAAAGTGAAAGATTCATTTTATCATTTTCATCTGTGAATATTCTAAGTCCTGCAATTTTTGCAGCAAGAGTTTTTGCCTCTGATTCATTGTCACCATTTTCTACTCCAAGAAGTATAAGAAATCCGCTCTCAATACTGCCCTTAACTTCGCCATCAACAGTGACAGAAGCATTGGCTACTCTCTGAATTACAGCTTTCAATTATTTCACTCCAATATATTTTCTTTAAACTCTGCCAATAGATGAAACACCTTTTATGGTATTAAGTCTTGATATTATGCTCTTTAAATGGTCTATGCTATTAATAGTTATAGTTACGTCTATAATTGCCATTCCGTCCTTAGCTTCTCTTGAAGAAAGACTATGAATAAATATATGTAAGCTTGAGAGATAACTTGCAACATCAGCAAGAAGTCCTGTTCTATCAACAGCAATAATTTGCAAAGTAGTCTGGAAGCTTTCTTTAACATCTCCTGCCCATCTTACTTTAACCCAACGCTGTGGTTCAGGTGCGTTTTTTATATCCTTTGGAACATTTGTACAAGACTTCTTATGTATAGAAACACCATAGCCTCTTGTGATAAAGCCGATAATATCATCACCCGGAAGTGGATTACAGCACTTTGAGAACTTCACAAGACAATCATCAATTCCGCTGACAATAACACCATTACTTACCTTCTTCTTGGCGACCTCTGTAATCTGAGGCATATCGGGTTTATCATGCTTTTCATAATGCTTTACATATTCTTCCTTGATTCTTGGCATAATTCTCCAGAGCTGGATACCGCCATAACCAATGGAAGCATAGAAATCATCAAGGTTCTTGCAATTCTGACGCTTTATAATTTCAAAGAGGAAGTGTTCAAGCTCTTCAGACGGAATATCAATGTTAAGTCTTCTAAATTCCGCATCAAGCTGTGCTTTACCTTCAATAATATTTTCTTCTCGTTTTTCCTTTTTAAACCAAGAACGAATCTTGCTCTTTGCCTCACTTGTGCGGACAATATTAAGCCAATCTCTCTTTGGACAGCCATTCTCCTTAGTAGTTATAATTTCTACTATTTCGCCATTTTGAACCTTATAATCAATTGGTACAATTCGCTTATCTACCTTTGCACCAATCATTCTGTTGCCAACCTCGGTATGAATAGCATAAGCAACATCTATTACTGTTGCACCTGTTGGCAGGCTGATAATATCACCCTTTGGAGTAAATACAAAAACTTCTTCAGGAACTAAGTCCATCTTAATTGTACGGACAATATCGGTAGCGTCATCATCACTCTGATTTTCAAGCATTTTGCGAATCCAGGCAAGTCTGTCATCAAGAGAATCATTCTTGCCAGAAATGCCAAGCTTATACTTCCAGTGTGCAGCTATACCATATTCAGCAGTATAGTGCATCTCCCATGTTCTAATCTGAATCTCAAACGGAATACCGTCCTTGCCAATAACTGTGGTATGCAATGACTGATACATATTTGGCTTAGGGGTAGAAATATAGTCCTTAAATCTATTAGGGAGCGGAGTAAATAAATCGTGAACTACACCGAGAACATTATAGCAGTCGATAACAGTATCAACTATAACTCTAACAGCAAAAATATCATAAATTTGGTCCATATTTTTGCCCTTCATAAAGGTTTTACGGTATATTCCATGAATGCTCTTAACTCTACCCTCAATATAAACATTTGGAATATCAGGGTCAAGACGCTCGTGAAGCATCTTAATCGTATCTTGAATAAACTGCTTTCTATCCTCTTTCTTGAGAGCAATAGCGTCCTCAATTTCACGATAGCCAACAGGGTCAAGGTAGCGTATGGATAAATCCTCCATTTCCTCCTTGATAGCACGAATACCAAGTCTATGTGCGATAGGAGCATAAACCTCCATATTTTCAAGAGCCTTATCACGCCTATGCTGTTCTTTCATACATTCGATTGTACGCATATTATGAAGTCTATCAGCAAGTTTGATGATAATAACACGAATATCCTTTGCCATAGCCATAAGCATTTTACGAATATTTTCTGCCTGCTGTACTTCTCTTGAAGAATATGGAATTTTACCAAGCTTTGTAACGCCATCAATAAGTTCAGCTATTTCATTGCCAAACTCCTTACGGATTTCATCAAGAGTAACAGGTGTATCCTCTACAACATCATGCAAAAGTGCAGCGGCAACAGATTCATTATCCATACCAAGCTGTACGAGAATATACGCAACAGAAACAGGGTGAAAAATATAAGGTATACCAGAAGAGCGTCTTTGATGACCATGCTCTTTTAATGCAACACGATATGCCTTATTGATTAAATCCATATCATAAATATGGTCACTTTGATTGATAAGCTCTATAAGGTCATTGAAATCCTTATAAAACTCTAAATCCTTACTTACAATTCCGCAATTATCCTTTGTAATATCAGCAGGGGCCTCCTCTGCAATTATAGCAAGCTCAGATTCATCTTCGGAATTTTCCTTAGACTCAGGATCTGCATTTTGTTCAGAATTTTCCTCAGTCCTTGGTTCAGGTTTTTGTTCAGATTTACACTCGGGTTCATCAGCCTCAGCTTCTGTTAATGTCCTTTCCTTATCTTCCATAACCAGCACACTCCTTCAATTTTCTAAGCAGCTTAGAGGCATTTATGTCTACCTTACCGCTGACATCATTTATTTTTATATAATAAACTCCGCCATCAGAGTTCATTGTTGTGAGATATAATTCTTTCATAATATCAAGAATTAACAGCAGTTTAAAAAGGCTTATTTTCATATTAAGTCTGTGCATCAAAATTTCTGGTAAATAGGCATTATCCTTAGATGCTCTTATATATCTATAAACAACAGCAAATTCTTCTCTTGTAGGGATATTTTCTGCAAGAAATTGTTTATCAAGAGTTTCACCTCTAAGAAAAGCTTCATAGCTTCTCTGCTCAAGAAGTAAAGCCTTATTGTCATTTTCAGAAAGCTTTATTTCACGAGCAATAATTGAAACATTTTCCCTACCCATATAAACATTTTCATCAAGAGTAACAGCAACATCTATTATATCGCCCTCTTTATAGTAAAACTCATTAAGAGTTGTAGAAAACTTCAATACACTTATTCTTGCTCGACCTCGACTTAATGAAAGTCTTAAATGCTTTCCGCCACCCATCTCTGTGACTTTATCAAGCCTCATATCACAAAGTGCAAATACAGGTTTTGCGTTTCCAAAGCCAAAAGGTTCAAGTAAGGCAATCTGCTTTGCCGCCGAAATTGAAACAGCCTCAGGCTTTAGCTTACATTCGATATTAACTGATGGAATTGCTTCTTCACAGGTCTTAGCATATTCGTTTATTCTGCGTCTGAATTCAGAGATATTTTCTTTTTCTATGCTAAAGCCAACTGCCATTGGGTGACCACCATATTTAGTCAGCAAATCTCCACATTCAAAAATAGCGTCACATAAAGAAAATCCTTTGATACTTCTACCCGAACCACGAGATTCTCCATTTTCGGTAGAAATTATTATAACTGGCTTTCCTATGCGTTCTGTCATTCTCGCCGAGGCAATTCCTATAACTCCATGATGCCAATTTTCTCCATCAACTACAACAACTCTGTCAAGAAGATATTCAGGGTGTTCAGCAATAATCTTATCTATATCATCAGAAATATTTGTTTCTATATCCTTGCGTTGATTATTTTCCTCGCAAAGCTTTTCTGCAAGCCGTTCTGCTTCGTCTGGGTCTTCGGTAAGTAAAAGCTTTAATGCAGATTCTGCTGTACTCATTCTGCCTGCTGCATTTATTCTTGGTGCAACTGAAAACGCAACTGTTCCTGCGGAAAGCTTATCTACATTTATACCAGCTTTTTCAAACAATGCCGATAAACCAATTCTTTCAGAAACTGCAAGAGAATTTAATCCGTATTTTATTATAATTCTATTTTCACCATCAACAGGAACTAAGTCTGCAATTGTTCCTAAGGCGGCTAAATCTGAATAATTTTCAAGTGCTGTGAAGAAATCTCCACCCTCAAGAGCGGCAACGAGTTTAAGCGCTATCCCTGCTCCGCAATACATCTTGTAAGGCGAACCGCAATCCGCTCTATGTGGGTCTACTACGGCAATAGCTTTAGGAAGAACATCAAGTGGTCTGTGGTGGTCTGTTATGACGGTATCTATTTCAAGAGAATTTGCATAATCTACTTCATCAACGGCGGCTATACCATTATCAACAGTGATTATTAAGCTTACCCCTTGATTTTTGAGCTTTGTTATTGCATTTTTATTAAGGCCATAGCCATCTCCCTCACGAGTAGGAATATAATACATTACATTAGCGAAAACAGATTCAAGATATGAAAAAAGAATGGCTGTCGCTGTAACACCATCACAATCGTAATCGCCATATACACATATCTTTTCATAAGAAACAACAGCTTTTCTTATTCTTTCACACGCAATATCCATATCCTTAATAAGCATAGGGTCGGAAAGTTCTGCATCATCAGAAAGAAAAACTCCTGTTTTTTCTACTGTATCAATTCCTCTTGAGGAAAGCAGCATTGCCAAAAACGGTGGAATACCGCTTTGTTTTGCAAGCTCTTTAGCCTTGAGCTTATCATTTTCTGTAATAATCCAATCTTTCATCACTACACCGCCACAAAACTCTTTAAATATAAAATCCTTCTTAATTTTTTATAATACATAATTGTAGCATTTTTTTAGATATTTTTCAATATTTTTATATTGAAAAGAATACAACGGCAGTTATTTCCTACTTGTAAATGTAGAATTTTTAGGGGCAAGAAAAGTTAAGGGCGTTGCCCTTAAAACCCATGAGGGACTCCGTCCCTCAACCCTGCGAGCCTTTGAAAAGGCTCGAGCGAAACTTTTTTCTGTCTTAGGGAAAGTCGGTTAGCTAAACGGCAGTTCATTGGAAATTTCCTCGACCGCGGCAACTTTCTTCCCACGCTCGCCACGAGCGAGGCAAAGCCGAGCGATTCCGCGTCTTGGCGGCGGTGGCTCGCCGCCTCGAGCGAAACTTTTATTTGTCTTTGGAAGGTTTGGTAATGCAAATAATCTTCCCTCTTTGTAGTGATTTTCAGACAGCCAAAAGCATAAACATATATAAGAACAAACTGCGGGGTGGCTTATTATGAAAAAAAAGAAAAATGATAAATCTAAGCCTCGCTTATTTGGTGGGTTTGGACTTCCATATGGAATTGTCAAAAGTTCTGTACACATAGAAATAAACAGTAATCGTGAGGCAATTATTGATGGAAGCAGTGGCATACTCGAATATAATGAATGTTGCATTAAAATTAGTACAGGCAAGATGATTGTTGCCTTTAAAGGGCGTGGTCTTTTTATTCGTTGTATGTCGGATTCATCTATGGTCATTGAAGGCTATATAAGCTCTGTTGAGTATGTTAGATAAAAGGGGAAATTTTCTTGATACTTAGACTTTTAAGATGGTTTTCCGGCTATGCAAAATTTACTGCTAAGGGAAAATTTCCGGAACGCCTACTAAATATGACTATGAAAAATGGCATACAGCTTTGGGGTATGCGTTCCGATAGTAGTTCTCTTACAGCTTATGTTGCTGCAAGAGAATATAAATTTCTGCGTCCCTTTGCAAAACGCTGTGAGCTTACCTTGAAATGCACAAAAAAAGGCGGTCTGCCATTTATAATATCACAATATAAAATTAGGAGTGGCTTGCTCGTAGGTGCAATACTTTATATTGCAATTTCGATTATACTTTCTGGCTATATTTGGAACATAAATATCAATACAAGTGGCAGTATTAATGAATATGAACTAAGAGAAGAATTGCGTTCACTTGGACTTTATGAAGGTGCTAAGATTTCAGACATAAATATTCAGGATATAGAACAGCAAGCAACTATAGATATGGATAATATCGCCTGGATTTCGATAAATATAACTGGAACTCTTGTAAATATAGAGCTTAGTCCGAGAATTGATAAGAAAGCTCCAACTGATAAAACACCATCAAACATTATAGCAAGCTCAGATGGCGTTATAACTGGTATTGGGGCTGGTGAAGGCAAACCCTCAGTTAAAATCGGAGAAGCTGTTGTCAAAGGGCAAATGCTCGTAAGTGGAATCTTGGAATACGATGTCGGCGGATTTAAACTCAAACATTCTGATGCAAAAATCTATGCACAAACAAAGAAAACTCTTTCTGTAAGCGTTCCACTTGAAGAAACTGTTCTTAAGAAAAACGATTTTAATACATATAAAAAAAGTCTTTCTTTGCTTTGGGTTAGCTTTCCGATAAGCATTTACGGAACACCAGATGGTTATATTTCTACTCAAGTAAAAAACGAAAATATCGAACTTTTTGGCACTCAATTACCTATAAAAATAACAACAGAAAATTATAATATATATGAGAATATAAAAGTTAAACGCACAGAAAAGCAAGCCCGAACTCTTGCTGAAAAACAGCTTTCTCTTCTTGAAACATTTAGCTTAAATAATGCAAAATCATACACCAAGAAATATACTCAAAAAATCTCTAATGGAAAGCTGATTCTTACAGGAACATATACCTGCACTGAAGATATTGCTATACAGCAAGAAATAAAAATAGATGGTTCGATAACCGAAGAAAATATTAATAAATCATCTGAAAAATAAAATATTACTGCAAAAGATACAACCACTTATTTAAAAATTTTATCTTGCAAAACCTTGACAAAACAACTGTTCGCTGATATAATTTTAATGTTGGTGTATTGACACCAACTCCCCTTGCTCGCAATATGTTTGCGGGCCACAAGACCAAAAGGAGGTGCAGTAAATATGGCAGTAATTAATTCTTATGAGGCTGTTATTGTAATTTCTCTCAAGCTTGGCGAAGAGGGTATTGCTGAAACAATCGCAAAGTTCAAGGATATGGTTTCTAAGAACGGTACTCTTGAGAATGTTGATGAGTGGGGTAAGAGAAGACTTGCTTACGAAATCAACAAGGAAACTGAGGCTTATTATGTACTCTTTGATTTCAAGAGCGAAGCTGAGTTCCCTGCAGAGTTTGACCGTGTCCTTATGATTACAGACGGTGTTCTCCGTTCTATGATCATCAAGAAGGAAGCTTAAGGAGGAAGAGCTAGTATGTTAAATGTAGCTTGTATCATGGGCAGACTTACAGCAGACCCAGAGCTTCGTTATACTCAAGGCAACACAGCAGTAGTTAGAATCACTCTTGCTTGCAACAGACCCACAAGAACTGGTTCAGAAGAACAGACTGATTTTATAGATGTTACCGCTTGGGGTAAGACTGCGGAATTTGTCAGCAGATATTTTCACAAGGGTCAACTCGTTGCCGTTGATGGCTCTATTAGAACAGGCTCTTATACCGATAAACAGGGTATCAAGAGAAGAACCTTTGAGATTTGGGCTAATAACTGCCACTTCGCAGAACCTAAATCAGCTCGTTCTAATGATAATAATAACTATCAGGGCGGATATAACGACAGCGGATACTCAAGACAGGATAATGCTCCAGCTACATCTTATTCAACAGGCAATACAGATGCCTTTGAAGAGATTCCGACAGATGACGATCTCCCCTTCTGATTTAATCCTAAACACATCTTATCCTATATAAAGGAGGAATTACAATGGCTGAAAGAACCGAAAGAGATAACCGCAGAGGCGGTCGCAAGGGCCGTAAAAAGGTTTGTGCATTCTGCGTAGATAAAGTTGATGTAATCGACTATAAGGATATCGCAAGACTTCGCCGTTTTATTTCTGAAAGAGCGAAGATTCTTCCTCGCAGAGTAACAGGCACTTGTGCACATCATCAGCGTGAGCTTACAGTTGCTATTAAGCGCGCTCGTTATCTTTCACTTTTACCTTATACAAGCGATTGATAAAAAGCTTTTGCCGATACCGTTCTGCGGTGTCGGCTTTTTGTATCTAAGGAGGAATAAAACTATGACCTATAAATATAGAACTCGTGGCGTTTGCTCAAGAAGCATAACCTTCGATATGGACGAAAACCATATCATTACAAACATCAGCTTTGAGGGTGGTTGCAACGGAAATACAAAGGGTATTGCTTCTCTTGCTGAAGGTATGAAAGCCGAAGACATTATAAGCAAATGTCAAGGTATTCGCTGTGGCATGAAAGCTACATCATGTCCTGACCAACTTACTGAAGCAATTAAAAGTGCATTGCAAAAGTAATCTTTAAATGCGAAATGTGCATAGTATAAACCAATTTTGTTTATACTATGCACATTTTATTTATAATTTTAATCTTCTAAAAAGATATTTTTCTTCTTTCTGCCACGCTTTTTTCTTGGTTTTCTTGGTGGAAGATACTTAATATCTGCTTTCTCAAGAAGTTCAATTTCTTTCTTAGGAATCTCTACTGGCTTTGCAGTGACTTCACGAGTCTTTGATTTGCGTCTGAATTTATAAATATTATCTGTGAGGTCATCAAGAAAGGCCATTGCTTCCTCACGCTTACCTTCATCAAGTGAACGGATTCTGAGAAGAATTTCAGCCTCAAAATTAGCTTCTGAGAACCTTGCTTCATCATCACGGTCAAGCTTATCATTAAGCTCCTTAAAATTTGAATCATTAACATACTTTCCTGTTTCTGTATTACAGCCTGAAAGTAAATCAAAGAAATCAACATGGAATATCTTAGAAAGTCTTATAAGAGTTTCTATATCTGGTGTTGTTTTTCCTGTTTCATAATAGGTGTAGCTTGAACGCTCTAATCCAAGCAAATCTGCAACATCTTGTTGAGTAAGTTTGCATTCGCTTCTATAATATTTCAACCAATAAGATATAATATTATACATTTTTATTACCTCCTTTTATTTTTTTTATTATAACATATATTTTTAAGATTTCATCATTATGTGAAACATTTCCACAGTCGCTTAATACTTTTAACTATTTTTTTAAATCTAAAGCTTTAAAATCGGACTCATCAAATATAAGAAGTTAATATACTAATTTTCCATACAAAACAAACTGACTCCGTTCAAAACGAAATCAGTTTGTTTTTTTAAAGCTTATTTTATATTTTAAACTTGGTCCCAATCAAATACAACGCCGAGTGGGAATTGTCTATCCGTAAGAAGTTGATTATATATTTCTGATGTCTGTGTAGGAGAAATAATTTCTGAAAGAATATCTCCAGGATCAATTCTGCCATCTCTCATAAGATTTAAAAGCGTTATATAATCACGCTTAGCAGTAAAGTTACCAAGAACAGAATTATATGCTAAACGGGTTTTATCGTGACAGCCAATTATATTAAGACCCTTAATATGAACATACTTATAAAGGTCAATTGGCTCATCACTAACTCGGTTACAACCATTGATAAGGATTCTTGCATGTTTAGAGGAATATCTCAATGCAAGCTGCAAGCCTGCCATAGAGCCAGAGGTTTCAAGGACAACATTAGCACCCTTAACGCTGTTTGTTTTCTCGGTGATTTCATAAATCTTCTCAACAAGATTAGGTTCACTTGGAGAGAACACATATTCTGCACCAAATAAAGCTGCTTTTTCCTGTCTGATTTCACGATTACCAATAGCTATAAGAGGAGTTGCACCACAAGCCCTTGCAATCTGAACACCGAAAAGTCCAAGCATACCAAGACCAACAACAACGCAAGATTCACCAATCTCAAGACGGCTTCTGCGTATTGCAAGAAGTGGAAAACTTGCTACTCTTGTAAATACTGCATCTATAAAGGATACATCATCAGGAATTTTTACAACGCCTGATTCTTTTTTCCAATTATATGATGCGTGACCTGCATATTCAACAAATACACGGTCGCCTGGTCTGAACTTTGTTACAGCACTTCCTACCTCTACGACTGTACCAACGCTCGAATACCCTGGAACTGTTGGAAATTTTTGTGCAGTATTGTTTGCACCTGAAAGATAGGCCTTTTCTGTACCAGCAGAAATCAAGGTATACTTAACCTTAACCATAACCTCATTATCTTTTGGCTTTCTAAGCTCAAAAGACCTAAGCTCAGCTACTTTCGGCTTTATAAATGTTACTCTATAACCTTTCATTTTTTAACCTCCGATTATATCAACAGAAAACTTCAAAGAAAATCGGCTGGTCACAATCTGATGTAAATATTTTAAGGTTTTCCTCAAATTCCTCTTGATTTTCAGAAGAAAGATAATTAAAGCCGACAGACTTAACCCAAGCCTTAGCTGAGGTTTCGTGCTTTTGTGTAATAGATGGGCTTCTATAATGACGAAGTAAACCTGCACCTGAGTTATTGAACATCATAATTCTGATATTACCAGTTAGTGGTTTATTCCAGATTGAGTTCATATCATAGAAGAAGCTAAGGTCACCTATCATAAGGAAGCAAAGCTCTTTACTTACTGCACAATGTCCCATAAAGGTTGAAGCTGAACCATCTATGCCATTTGTACCCATATTACAGAATACACGAACAGTTGGGTCGAGCTTATATCTGTTAGTCATAATGATTGTATGACCGATACCGATATGAAGCAATGAATGTGCTGGAAGAGTTGTAACTGTTCTTTCAATAGCATAAAGCTGATTATATTTTTCTGCGTGCATAACTTTAATGTTGCTTTCAGCCTTCTTCCAAGCCTTGTAGTATTCACCATCGTTATGAATATCGCCTGAATGTTCTACAAAGTAATCGAAGAAATACTTCTGTGAGCATTCAAAAACATTTTTAAGTCTTCTATATGTGTCAGCAACTTCACCATCTTCAGCAACACGCCAATGATACCATTGTGTACCAAGGTTTCTAAGCTTGCCAAGAATTGGGTTATTGAGCATACGCCTACCGCCTACTGTGATAACAATATCAGGAGCAAGCTCATCTCTGAATTGCTTTTGTGTATAGTCATGAGTGATATTATAAGAAAGAATAGATTTTGAGCAATGGAAGTTTGCAAGGTTATCACTGATAACAACGCAGTTAAACTTATCTACAAATGCTTCAACAGACTTCTGTTCTTCAATAGAAAGAGGCTGGTTCTGGCAATAAACAACAAGTATTCTCTTAACCTTAGAGAGTCTGTCTACCTTATCCTGCCACTTTGAATCAGGGTCACAAAGCTCAAATCTATCTATGCAGAGATATTTCTTATCGAGCTTGAGAACTGATGCAGGAGGCTTCGGAAACTCAATATTAGCAATAGGAACATTAATGTGTACAGGACCTGTACCATGATGCTTAACTTCAAGCAATGCTTCGCAAACCATTCTTCTTGCTTCCCAATCGCCAAGAGCAGTTGGGTCTTGTGGCAAAGAAACGCATTTCTTTACAACCTTGCCATACATACCTGCCTGTGGAATTGTCTGTTCCTCATCCTGACCAAGGTAGCGAGGATAACGGTCGCCTGTAATAACAACAAGTGGAATATGCTGATAGTAAGCCTCTGTAATCGAAGTAAGATAGTTTGATGTAGCAGTACCAGAAGTACAGCACATAACAACGGGCTCACCAAGTCTTGCAGCAATACCGAGTGCATAGAAGCCTGCACTTCTTTCGTCAGTAACTCTATAAATCTTAAAATATGGCTCTGCCTCAAAAAGACGAGCAAGATTCAAGTTTCTTGAACCTGATGACATAACAATATGCTTAATGCCATATCTCTTAACAAGTGTTACAATCATCTTGCAGCGTTCAAAGTCAACAGAAGTCTTTGGCTTTTCTTCTACGACAGGCTTAGGCTGTATAGCAGGAGCAGGGGTAATAGATTTAACCTCCGCATTTGCAGGTATCATTTTTTTTTCTTTAGTAAGCTGGTCTTTGAGCCAATTATATGAATACTCCTTAATAGCGTTAAGCTTCTGATAAGGACCTTCATAGTCGCAAGAATCATACTTGCTGAGGTCTGATGTAATCTTATCAGCACTATCAATAAGTCTATATTCAAGGTCAATAGGTTTGAGCAATGAAACAAATCTCTCTGCCCCACGCTTTCTATTAATTAGAGAAACAAATGGCTTCTTAAAGATAATTGAGAAAATTGTTCCATGGAAGCTATCAGTAAATACACATGAAGAATTCTGATAATACCAGAGCCACTCAAAGAGGTCAACATCTTTCTTAACTTCAACTCTGCCATTACCAGAAAGCTGAAGATTAGCAAAATTAGCGTCCCATCTTACAGGTGGTTCATCAAGAAGTACAACAACCTTCATATTCTTTTCGATAGAAAGCTTTTCAAGCTGTCTGCCTATTTCAGGATTTGGGTCGAGAACATAAGCAAGAATATATGGTTCTGTTTCAAGTGTTCCTGCTTTAGAAGCAAGTTCATTATAAGCCTCTATCTTACAAAGGAAAGTTGGGTCGCAAACTTCTACTGTATCATTAAGTGCAAATGTATTCTTACAGGTACTGAGAGAAAGGTCATCTCTTACAGAAATACCATCGAAACGAGCAAGATTTCCGCCACTGCGTACTTTTTCATCTTCAGGAGCATTATATGCACGACCAAAAGATGTACCATAGGCAATTTTCTTCTTGCTGTCATCAGCAAAGCCAAGAAAATACATTTGCTTATATGGACGGCTAAGACCGTAATTCCAAAGTTGGTCAGAACCGACAACAAATGTATCACAAACATCGTTAAGCTTAGAGAGAGAATCAAGTCTTAATCTCTCACTAACATTATAGTACATATTAGCAATACGGAATGGATGTGTTTTGGTAATTTCAAAATTAGCATTTCCCAAAGGATTGTTTATCATAAGAACAGAATAACCCATATCTGTGATAACACTATGAAGAGCATAGTATGTAACCATACTGCCATAATTTCTGCCATACCAAAGACCAATTATACCAACATCATATTTTTTGCTCATATTTTTACTCCTTTATCTTTAGATGATAAATAAACTGCACAATAATATAAATCTGTACTATTATAACAAACTTAGTCAAAAAATGCAAGAACTAATCAAGAATGTCTAAAAAATATATAAAATTTTTAATATAAAATAGTTTTAAATTTCTTCGCCATTCTCAATTTTTTCAATAAGAGCAAGTCTATTGATGTGTCTGTCGCCCTCAAATTCAGTATGAAGGAATATATCAGCAAGCTTAACAGCCATTTCACTGTCAATAACACGACCACCCATACAAAGGATATTTGCATCGTTATGTCTTCTTGTCATCTCTGCACAAAATTCGTTTGTGCAGACAGCAGCTCTTATTCCCTTAACCTTATTTGCTGCAATAGAAATTCCGATTCCTGTTCCGCAACAAAGTATACCAAGCTCACATTCCTTAGAAGAAACCGCTTTAGCAACTGGATAAGCGTATCTTGGATAATCAACAGAATCTGTGCTGTATGTGCCGAAATCCTTATACTCTATGCCCTTTTCTTCAAGATACTTCTTTACTGCTTCTTTAATTTCGTAACCGCCGTGGTCTGCTCCAAGTGCTATCATTTTATTAACCTCCGTTATTTAATATAAGATTTTATTTTGAACTATTTTTCAATCTTGCTTTTAATTCTCTTTCTGCCTGTGGTAATCTCAAATAAAGTGGCACAAGCTCATCTGAGGAAATTGTTTCTCCGTTTTGAGCCTTTTCATAAGCGACAACTGCTGTTCCATAGGCTCTTTGATACCTGAGATTTTGTGGTGCAATTTTTATATTTTCAATTCGCTTCATATTTTCAAAGCAAATATTTGCACCATCACCAATAAGCATTATTTCAACATTGCTGAAATCCATAAGCTCAGATTCAAGCTCTGCTATTGATAACGCCCTATCTCCACAGATACGGCTTATCTTTCCGTTGCTTGCCATAAAAAGTGCATTATAAACCTGTGAACATCTTGCGTCCATAACTGCACAAATCAAGCCGTTGAAAATTTCTAAATTCTGTGCCATAGCCTCAAGCGTTGAAACCGATACACAAGGCTTTCCTAAAGCCATAGCCATTCCCTTTACGCACGAAACTCCGATTCTTACTCCAGTAAATGAGCCAGGACCTGCATCAACCGCAAAGACATCAACATCTTTAATATCAGTCTTAGTAAATTCGAGAAGCTTTTCTGCAAGAAGCATAAGCGTCTGACTATGTGTAAGGCTTGTATTCATATAAAATTCGCCTTTTAAAAAGCCGTCCTCATATAGTGCCACAGATGCAGGTGACGCTGAAGAATCAAATGCTAAAATAATCATTCTATGTCTACCCCGCTTATTGTAATTTCTCTTTCATTTTCTGAAAGTGGCTTAATAGTAATTCTGATTGCATCATTTGGAAGTACGCCCTCGATATTTTCGCTCCATTCAATAACCAAAATACCGTTACCAATATAATCAAAAAAGCCCGTTGAATATAAATCATCATATGTTGTAACACGATACATATCGAAGTGGAAAATCGGAAACTTTCCCTCATATTCGTGAACCAAGGCAAAAGTCGGGCTTGAAACTCCGTCTTCAAAACCAAGTCCCTCAGATAAACCTCTTGTAAAAGCTGTTTTTCCTGCACCAAGTCCGCCAAAAAGTGCTATAACCTCAGTGCCTTTCAATTTTTTTGCAAGCTTTTTTCCTATGTTTTCAGTTTCACTTGCCGAAGATGATATAAACTTAACCAAATCCAAACAACTCCTAATCAGAACAAACCCGAAATTTTACCGTTGTCGTCAACATCAATTCTGTTTGCGGCAGGAACCTTTGGAAGTCCAGGCATAGTCATAATATCGCCTGTATAAAT
The DNA here is from genome assembly GCF_900291955.1 of Pseudoruminococcus massiliensis. GTDB lineage: Bacteria > Bacillota > Clostridia > Oscillospirales > Acutalibacteraceae > Pseudoruminococcus > Pseudoruminococcus massiliensis. Next base: position 63,998 of record NZ_OLMR01000006.1, read on the forward strand.
AACAACAAAGCCAGCGCCATTAGAAATTCTTACATCAGAAACAGTAATTACAAAACCCTCTGGTCTGCCGAGAAATGCTGGATTATCAGAAAGTGAATACTGTGTCTTTGCAACGCATATTGGCATATCGTCCTTATAGAGCTTTTCAACCTCTGCAAGAGCCTTTTTAGCCTTAGGAGTAAATACTACACCTGATGCACCATAGATATTTTTTGCGATTGCTTCAAGCTTTTCTGTGATTGTAAGACCGTTCTCATAGATAGGCTTAAAGTCAGATGGTTTTTCTGTTGCTTCACAAACTTTCTTTGCAAGCTCAAGTCCGCCCTCTGCACCCTTTGCAAATACTTCTGCGAGTGAGAAATCTGCACCATTATCCTTGCAGTAATTTTCAACAAAATTCAATTCTGCATCTGTGTCGGATTCAAAACGATTAATTGCTACAACAACAGGTACACCGAATTTCTTCATATTCTCAATATGCTTTCCGAGATTTACAATGCCATTTTTAAGAGCGTCAAGATTTTCTGTTTTAAGCTCTGTATTTGGAACGCCTCCGTTATATTTTAAAGCACGAACAGTAGCTACAAGAACAACTGCATTTGGTTTCAAGCCAGCAAGACGGCACTTAATATCAAAGAATTTTTCAGCACCAAGGTCAGAACCAAAACCAGCCTCAGTAATACAATAATCGCCAAGCTTCAGTGCAAGTCTTGTTGCACGAACAGAGTTACAGCCATGAGCAATATTAGCGAATGGACCACCATGCATAATTGCAGGTGTACCATCAACAGTCTGCACAAGGTTTGGCTTAATAGCATCCTTGAGAAGTGCTGTCATGGCACCATTTGCATGAATATCCTTTGCGAAAACTGGCTTTCCGTCATATGAATATGCAACAAGGATATTTCCAAGACGCTCTTTGAGGTCGCTTATAGAGTCTGCAAGACAAAGAATAGCCATAACTTCACTTGCAACAGTGATAATAAAGCCGTCCTCACGAGGTACACCGTTTATCTTTCCACCAAGACCAGCAACAATGTTTCTAAGCTCTCTGTCGTTCATATCGAGGCAACGCTTAATTAGAATTCTTTTAACATCAATGCCCAGTTCATTTCCTTGCTGAATGTGATTATCGAGCATCGCACAGAGAAGATTATTGGCAGCTGTAATTGCGTGCATATCACCTGTAAAATGAAGGTTGATATCCTCCATTGGAAGAACCTGTGAATATCCACCGCCTGCTGCACCGCCCTTAATTCCGAAAACAGGGCCGAGTGATGGTTCGCGCAAAGCAATAACTGTCTTTTTTCCAAGCTTATTCATAGCTTGTCCAAGACCTGTTGTAACAGTTGTCTTACCCTCACCTGCCGGAGTTGGGTTAATTGCTGTAACAAGAATAAGCTTACCATCTGGCTTAGACTCAAGCTTTTTGAAAAGCTCCTCAGAAAGTTTTGCCTTATACTTACCATAAAATTCAAGTTCATCTTCGGCAATTCCTATATCTTTAGCAACATCTTTTATAAGTCTGAGTTTAGTCTGCTGTGCGATTTCAATATCTGTTAACATTATTATTTTCCCTCTCTTAAAGAAAATTTTTCAGTAAATTAATTATAGCATATTTCGTCAATCCTAACAAGCATTTTAATTATTTACTTTATCTTCATCACAAAATATGGTAAAAAAGTACAAAAAGAGGAGAACCCATAGTATGAATTCTCCTCTTTATATAGAGCCTTTCGGCTAAAATTTAATTATTTAGAAGATTCTGCGAGCTGCTTAGCAACCTCATCAGCAAGGTTATCGCTTCTCTTCTCAAGTCCTTCGCCCTTCTCAAAGCGAACGAAACCAAGAATCTTAATGCTGCCACCAAGGTCCTTAGCAACCTTGGCTGTGTACTGCTCAACAGTCATCTTGTTATCCTTAACAAAAGCCTGATTTACGAGGCAGTTCTCCTCATAATACTTGCCAATCTTGCCAAGAACAATCTTCTGAGCGATAGCCTCTGGCTTACCCTCATTGATAACCTGCTCTGTCATAATAGCCTTTTCATGCTCAATAACCTCATCAGGTACATCGGACTTCTGGAGGTATGATGGGTTAACCGCAGCAATCTGCATAGCAATGTCCTTGCCATATTCAGCAAAGCCTTCCTTGCCTGCAACATCTGTTTCAAAGTTAACCATAACACCAATCTTACCGCCTGCGTGGATATAAGTTGCAACAGCACCCTCATAACGAGCAAAACGACGAATCTTGATGTTCTCGCCGATTGTAAGAACCTTCTCTTGGAGAAGTTCAGCAACTGTCATATCAGAATCAGCAGCCTTTTCTGCGAGAAGAGCGTCAACATCAGCAGGGTTCTTCTCGATGATTGTATCGGCAACTGTCTTAACAAAGCTCATGAAGTCATCGTTCTTAGCAACGAAGTCTGTTTCGGAGTTGATTTCAACAACAACACCAACAGTAGCGTCTGCGTTTGTAGCTGCATAAGCTACACCCTCAGCTGCGATTCTTGAAGCTTTCTTAGCCTGCTTTGCAAGACCCTGCTCTCTAAGAATATCAATAGCAGCGTCCATATTGCCGTCAGCCTGTGTGAGAGCCTTCTTGCAGTCCATCATACCACAGCCTGTTTTTTCTCTAAGAGTTTTTACATCTTGTGCTGTAAATGCCATAATAATTTTCCTCCATTTTATAAATTTTCATTATCTTGAAAAATACCCACGAGCATAGCGTGGGTATTTTAATTTTATATTATTGAATTACTCTGCTGCTTCTTCAGCTTCGTCTGCTTCAGCAGCTGCTGCACCCATTCTGCCCTCGTTGCCTTCGATAATAGCGTTAGCAATAGCAGAAGAAATGAGCTTAACTGCACGAATAGCATCGTCATTACCAGGGATAACATAATCAACTTCATCAGGGTCGCAGTTTGTATCAACGATAGCAACTATCGGAATACCAAGCTTCTTAGCTTCTGCAACAGCGATTCTTTCCTTGCGTGGGTCGATGATGAAGAGAGCACCAGGAATTTCCTTCATGTCCTTGATACCGCCGAGGAACTTCTCGAGCTTTTCAATCTCAAGGTTGAGCTTAACAACTTCCTTCTTTGGAAGGAGTTCGAATGTACCGTCTTCTTCCATTGCACGGAGCTGCTTAAGTCTTTCAATTCTTGTACGAATTGTTGTGAAGTTTGTAAGCATACCGCCGAGCCATCTTGCGTTAACATAGTAAGCACCTGCACGCTCTGCCTCTTCCTTAACGGAATCCTGAGCCTGCTTCTTTGTGCCTACGAAGAGAACTGACTTGCCTTCTACGGAAAGGTCACGAACGAAGTTATAAGCTTCCTCAAGCTTCTTAACTGTTTTCTGGAGATCGATAATATAGATACCGTTTCTCTCTGTGAAGATATACTTAGCCATCTTCGGGTTCCATCTTCTTGTCTGGTGACCAAAATGTACACCTGCTTCAAGAAGCTGTTTCATAGATACTACTGACATTGTTTTGTCCTCCTTTTGGTTTTAAACCTCCGCAGAATCATATATGACAAACACCTCGGAATGAAATGCACCGAAACCATATAAAAGAGTCTGCGTGTGTTTTGCTCGAATATTTTAACACATATTTTCAGATAATGCAAGTCTTTTTTGAAAATTTATGTGTTTTCAGACAGCATAGTTACTTAAAAAATGGCAGCTTCATTCTTTTTTTCTTATATGGACGCTGAACATTCGTGACAATTATAGTATCCTCGCCTATAAGCTCTATGTTATTCCATAATATAACTATATCCTCTTCCCTGCCGAAAAGTCCGAAGCATTTCGGTCTGCCAAAGATTATGATTGCTACAAGCTTAGCATTTTTAGTATCTATTTCAACATCATCAACACAACCAAGTCTACAACCGTCCTTGCCATTTATAACTTCTTTACATCTAAGGTCGGTTATTCTGCAAGTCATATTGCCCCTCCTATGCAAAAAGCTGTGAACCTCCATTATTCATTATATGCACATAATTAATGTATATTTCTAATTCAGTTAATTAATATTTTTCTTATTTAAGCCTATAAAGTGTAATTACAGATATTATAAAGATGTGGCTTAATAATGGCTGCAAAGAAACACCAGAGGAAATCTTCGAGATTATTGAAACAGAATACAGCAAACGAACACTATAAAATAAAGCCGTCCTTTATAGGTAGGACGGCTTTTTGCTATTAAACTTCAGATAAACGCTTTAAATTATCAATAGCTTCCTTTGCGTCAGATGCTTTGAAAACGCCTGTTCCTGATACGCAAACATCAACACCAAACTTAGCAGCCTGAGAAATTGTTTTATCATTAACTCCACCATCAATTTCTACAAGCATATTTTTGCCCAATTCTTTGGCTTTTTCTTTTATAGCAGTAACCTTCGGAAGCATATCTGCCATAAAGCTTTGTCCGCCAAAACCAGGCTCTACTGTCATAACAAGTATCAAATCAACCTGTTCTAAGTAAGGGAATACTTCCTCAGCAGATGTCTTTGGCTTTATTACAAGTCCAGGTTTTACCCCAAGGGACTTAATCTTATCAATAGTTGCTTGAATATCAGATTTTGCTTCAATATGGAAGGTAATTATATCCGCTCCCGCTTTAGCAAACTGCTCTATATAATCAAGAGGATAATCAATCATAAGGTGAACATCAAAAGGAAGCTTGGAATATTGGCGAAGTGCAGATACTATCGCAGGGCCTATTGTAATATTAGGAACAAAATGTCCGTCCATAACATCAAGATGAATCCAATCTGCTCCACCCTTATCTATTCTGATTAATTCATCTCCCATTTTAGCGAAATCACAAGAAAGCATTGATGGTGCAATCTTCATTATCAATCATTCCTTTTCAGAGTTTTTATGGTTTTCGTATAGTCGGTGCAACTATACCTACTATTATGCAGAAAACATACATAATCAGCAATTCAAGGATATTAAGTCTTGCAATTCCTGATATAAATGTAATTACACCAACAAGAACAAAACCTAAAATAATTCCTGCCATTTGCAAGAAAATTGAAAGTGTAACATTTGATTTAATTCTTATACAGCCCGAAATTGCTCTTGCGAATGACTGTATTCCACCCTTTGTTGCAATATATGCACGAGTTTCTTCATCAGGTGTATCTGTCATTTCCTTAGTTATATTTCCCAAACCTGTTGGCAATATCTTAACTGAACGATAGAAAACACCAAAATCTTCTGCAATTCTATCTTGAGTTATATTAGAATCAATCGTTCTCACAAGAATAGTAACACCATTCTGTTCGAGATTTCTAAGCTCCTCAGCGATATATGAGCTGCCCTTATAAGTAACTATAAACATTGCAACAAGCTCTCCGCCAAGTGATAAATAAACCGCTTGCTTGCTCTTATCTGTATACTTCTTTTCATATTCAACAGATGGCACTTTAATTCCGTGAGCTTCAAGAAGCCTGCGGTTTCCGAGAAGTATTCTTTGACCAGCTACCCAACCAACAAGTCCAAGACCGTCCTCATAAATAACGCTTTCAACATGAGGTAATGTATCTCTCTTACTCTTGATAATATTATCGAACATACTCGACATAGGTGCTTTAACTGCAAACATAACCGCTGCCGCACCACGAATAGCGTCATCTACCTTACTTCCGCTAAAGGTTTTTATTCCGCTCATTGTAACAGTTCCTGATGGATATAAATCATTTGCATCTACAATAATAGCGTTTGTATCACAGAATTGCTTTACTGATTCATAGCTTGTAACCATAGACCCTTTTTTAACAACTGCTGAGCAGAGCTTTTTAATTGGAAGGTTGACAGCTACGAGCTGACAAACAGGTGTAAGTATTATTGCAAAAAGTGCGAATGCACTTGCACCCTCTGCAACTCCCCCTCCAATAAACGCATAAAATAAGGCTGCAACAATAGCTACAACAGAGGTAATCGGTGCAATCTTGGAAGCAATATTTTCGCTTGGGTCAGGTGCATATGAAAGCTGTAAGAAATTACTCAGGAACTTTGTCTTCTTTCTATATGCAATAAGGGGTTTATTAAGAGGTGCTCCCATAAACATTCTCTTTGCATTTCTTTCATCTGTATAAATCTTGCCCGCATAAAGCTCAGGATTTTTCATAATAAACTTAAAGTTATCATGTACACGAGTAATTATCAGCATTCTACCTATACAATTAAGCAAAAGTCCAAGAATCACAAGTGTTGTATAGTAATGCAGATAACCATTTATAAAGCTTTGTGGAGAGAAAAACGATACAAAGGCTTGAAGTATTCCTGCGAAAGATGCAACTGCAAGGCTTGTATCAGAATTAGCCTTGAAATGCCTTAGTGGTATTAGTCCATTTATTATTGGAACATAACAAGCCACTACACATACACACAAGATTATGGCATTTAAAAACGCAACTAAAAGCCAGCCAAAAGGCATATTCATAAAGGTTTCGCTTATAACTCCAACAAGTATATCTAATGTTATTGAAAAGACAAGTCCTATCGCAACAATTATTGAACGGAATGTAAGCTTACGATAATTGTTATTTATCTCTGAACGAATTTCTCTCTCATCATTCTTACTTGAATATTCTTCAATTTCTCGATTTTCTCCATTGGAATCAATATCATCAATGTCAAAATCTTCATCATCACTAAAAAGCTTTAACATTTGAGTTTTCTTTTTTATAGCTTTTTTAGCCTCAGATGCCTTATTATTTTTTTTCTTTTCGGTTTTTGGCTTTGCAGTTTTTTCTGGTTCAGGCTGAACAGCTTCTTTTTTTTCCTTTATATCAGGCATTATTTCAGGACGCTGTTTTTTACGAATAAAACTCGGAACAGCCATCTTAACCGCAGGTGGTACTGTCGGCATTTTAGGCTTTGGAATTTTCACCTTGTGTGTTTCTTCTGCCTTTGTTTGTTGCACCTCTTGCTTATGAATAGGTTTAACTACTGATGTATGTTTTTGTTCTTGTTGTGGTTGAGCTTTTTGTTCTGATTCAACCTTTGCAGTAGCTTTTTGTTCTGGCTCAGGATTTTTTTTAAGCTTTTTAAATGAAAATTCACCAAAAACAGAAGTTTTTCCGCTCTCATCATTTTTTTTCTTCTGTTCTAACTGTTTTGACTGTTCAGACCTTGGTGGATTTTGCTTATCATCAGGTGGTGTAGGTGGTTCAGGCGACTTTGGTTTGTATTTATATGCACGATATTCACTTCTTACCGTTTTAGTAAACTTACCCGCCATAACTACAAAATTATTTTTTTCTGATGGACGACTATATGTAAGCAGAGTTTTAGGTATATTATCCTTTGCAAAATCAAGCTTAAATTCCTGAATAAGCTTTTCATCTTCTATAATAATAGGATTAAACTGCTTTTGCTGAACTACTGGTTCGCTTGATTTCTGTTTAGGCTTTACTCTATCAACAATTCTGACGAAAGGATTCTCGCTATCTTCCGTCTTTTCCTCGGCAACCGCTTGCTTTACTGGTTCAGCCTTTTCCTCGACAACTGCTTGCTTGACTGATTCTGCCTTTTCCTCGACAACTGCTTGTTCGACTGGTTCAGCCTTTTCCTCGACAACCGCTTGCTTTACTGGTTCAGCCTTTTCCTCGACAACCGCTTGCTTTACTGGTTCAGCCTTTTCCTCGGCAACTGCTTGTTCGACTGGTTCAGCCTTTTTCTCGACAACTGCTTGCTTTACTGGTTCAGTCTTTTCCTCGGCAACTGCTTGCTTGACTGGTTCAGCCTTTTCCTCGGCAACCGCTTGCTTAACTGGTTCAGCCTTCTCCTCGACAACTGCTTGCTTTACTGGTTCAGCCTTTTCCTCGGCAACTGCTTGCTTTACTGGTTCAGCCTTTTCCTCGGCAACTGCTGGCTTTACTGGTTCAGCCTTCTCCTCGACAACTGCTTGCTTAACTGGTTCAGTCTTTTCCTCGACAACCGCTTGCTTTACTGGTTCAGTCTTTTCCTCAACAACCGCTTGCTTGACTGGTTCAGTCTTTTCCTCGGCAACTGCTTGCTTGACTGATTCAGCCTTTTCCTCAATATGCTTTTTAACTGGCATATCAATTATTTGGATGAAAGGACTATCGAAATCGAAATCATCGTTTTTAACTTCACTTTGAATAGGTTTTGATACTGTTTTTTCAACCTTAGTATCAGCCATTATTTGTTTTGCAACTGATTCAAAGTTAATATCATCTTCAGCAGATTTAATTTCTATTTCAGCTGGCTTTGTAGTTTCTTCTTTAGTTTCTTTTTTAGTTTCTTCTTTAGTTTCTACTTCAACTGATTTGGCAGTTTCTTCCGATTTAATTGGCTTCTCAGTCTTTGGCTTTTTAGACCTGCGTGGTTCTCTTAGAGCGTCACCTGCAATTTGCTCTGAAAGAATAGAAAAATCAAGCTGGTCTGAAAGCGGTGAATTTGAAATATCTTCATTCGATTCATCGTCATCAAGTGCAATATCTATTGAAATTCTATTTCGCTTTTCTTCTGCAAGAATTTCGTCAAAAGTTAATTCATCATCAGTTTTCTTCTTATATACTTTTGTATCCGACTTAATTTCAGCTGTTATAGGTTTTTTATCAATTTTCGACTTAATTTCTGTTTCAACAGGCTTTTCTTCAACTTCCGACTTAGTTTCTGTTTCAACAGGCTTTTCTTCAACTTCCGATTTAGTTTCTGTTTCAACAGGCTTTTCTTCAACATCCGACTTAGTTTCTGTTTCAACAGGCTTTTCTTCAACTTCTGACTTAGTTTCTGTTTCAACAGGCTTTTCTTCAACCTCCGACTTAGTTTCTGTTTCAACAGGCTTTTCTTTAACCTCCGACTTAGTTTCTGTTTCAACAGGCTTTTCTTCAACCTCCGACTTAGTTTCTGTTTCAACAGGCTTTTCTTCAGATTCTATTTTAGTTTCTTTTGATTTATCTTCAGTTAAATTAAAATCGGTATTTATAGTTGTGTTCTGTGCAGCAATTTTTAGCAAATCTGGTTTATTATCTTTTTTCTCATCATCAGGCGCTTGATAAACAATATTTTCCTTATATTCCTCATCAAAATCAAGTGGATTAGCATTTTTCAAACGCTCTACACCACTACTTGTACTGAATATAACATCGTCATCGTATTCTTCATCATCTTCAAAACCGAGATAATATAATGCTTTTTCCTTTGCAGTAGAAAGAAATTTAGAAAACTTTGATTTAAAGCTTGGCTTTTCATCTGCTCCTTGAGACAAATCTTCTGAAAATTCGTTTTCCTTTTCTTTTAATTCAATTTTATGTTCAGCTTGTTTTTGAGTATTAGCAATATCATCTACTTCACTATTTAAATCTTGATTCTTGGTTTCCGAACTTTTTTTCTCAGTTTGAACATCTTCTTTTGGTTTATCTTCAACTTTTTTCTTTGTCATATCAGCTTGCTTTTGTTCCGCAATAATTTCAGCAAGCTTTTCATCAGTAAGCTTAGGAATTTTCATAGTAATAGTTGTAACGCCCTTTGATTCCTCTTCAGCCTTAACAACAACTACCGCTTCCTCTTTTGCACTACCTGTAACCTCCTTGCTAAGGTCAAGAATTTCTTGACTGTCGCTAAGATTCATAGAAGATGTCTTCTTTTCAGTTTCGGACAGAGAATTTTTTTGATTACTATTTTTCTTTTTTATGCGTCCGAAAATTCCACGGATTGCAGACTCTTCCTCTAATTGATTTTTCTTTGATTCAACATCATTTTTATCTTTAATTTCGCTAAAAACATCGTCGAAATCATTGGTCATATCATCAAGAACTTTATCTTCTGAGCTATCTGAAGTTCTTTTTTTCTCTGCCATTGAAATTCCCCCTTATTTAGCTTTTATTTCAAGTCGCTGACGAGTAAACTCATACATCAAAACACCAGCAGCAACAGACGCGTTAAGAGAATTAATTTTTCCGAGCATAGGCAAGGACAATATAACATCGCATTTTTCTTTAACAAGTCTTTGTAAGCCCTTGCCTTCAGAACCTATTACTAAAGCACACGCACCTTTGAGGTCACTCGTGCAATAGGTTTCTCCGTCCATATCAGCACCGTATATCCAAAGTCCTTTTTCTTTAAGCTCATCAATAGTTGCAGGAATATTTGTAACTCTTGCAACAGGCATATATTCATATGCACCAGCAGAAGCTTTGCCAACAGAGAATGTTAAGCCTGCGGCTCTGCGTTTTGGTATTATAACACCATGGGCACCCGCACATTCAGCAGTACGGATAATCGCACCAAGATTATGAGGGTCTTCTATGTTATCAAGTATAATTATAAAAGGTTTCTCGCCTTTTTCTTCTGCTATTTTAAGAATTTCATCAACACTAACATACTCTTTCACTGCCGCAATAGCAATTATTCCTTGATGGTTAGCATTACCACACATAAAATCGAGCTTTCTGCTATCAACTTCTTTAATTGGAATACCCTTTTCCTTAGCCTTAGCAACAATAACCTTAACCGAACCGCTCATTTCTCCGTGAGCAACAAGTATTCTTTCGATAGAACGCCCAGATTTAAGTGCTTCTGAAACAGGATTTCTTCCCGCTATAATATCTTCGCCTTTTTCAAAATTATCGTTTTTCAAACTATATTCACCCTTCTATACGAAAAATATCTCAAAAAAATAAAAATATACCATTAAAAGTCATTCCATAAAATTATATCATAAATAAATTCAAATTTAAAGTAACTTTGCAAATACTTTTGCATTTTCTTGCAAATAAATACATAATACTTAATTAATATGATTTCTATAAAAATTAAAGCTTTGCTTAAGCTTTTTTAAGCATAAGCCAAATATACTTTTTTAATCAAATAATGCTCTTTGTCAATAAAGACTTGAAAATTTCAGAACTTATGTTATACTATAACTAACAAATGAAAGGATAATTACTATGAATAATAAAAAACGAAAGCTTATCATAAGAATTGTTGCACTTGTTCTTGCAGGACTTATGGTTGTAAGTATCTTCAGTATACTCCTTTCAACCATACATTTCTAAGCATAAATAAAATCGAGGTTAGCATTTTTGCTAACCTCGATTCTTTTTATTTATATCGCACTTGTAGCTGAATCTTCGGTTGCTTCTTGAGAAGCTTCACTTTCTGTGCTGTTTTCTGATTCATCACCTGATGTTTGAGATTCCGCACTTGAATCTGTTGAGGATTCAGAGCTTGAGCTTTCGTTTATAGGTGTAGAATTTTCTTTTGCAGCCTGCTTTTCAGGCGTAAGCCTAAGCTCGTTCATACCATCAGATTTAAGAGTGATTGTACCATTTAAATCTGTACGGAACACCTTAGTTTCATTTTGCTCAAGAGTTTTAAGTGTCTCTTGATGAGGATAACCCTCACTGTTATTTGCACCACAAGAAATAATTGCATATTTAGGTGCAACAGCCTTTATAAATGACTTTCCAGAAGCTGCTGAACCTCCATGATTGCCAATCATTATAACATCTGAGGTTACATCTATACCATTATCAATGATTTCCTGCTCAGAATAATTTTCTGCATCACTCATAAATATAAATTTCTGCTGACCATATTTTAAAAGTACAGCTGTCGAATAGTTATTCAAGTCGCTATATGCACTATCATTTGGTGAAATTATATCTACTGTAAGTGAAAGTGAGAAATAAATATGTGTTCCACTACTTGCATCAAGCTTAATAAGCTTTTTTGCTGAAAGTGCATTTGTGAAGCTTTTATATACTTCAGCTACATTTTTTTCTGTTTCGTATGAGTTGATAATATCTTCTACATTCGGTGCATAAACTCTGCCTATATCAAAGTTTTCTATAACACTTGACATACCGCCTATATCATTGACATCAGCATTAGTTGCGATAAGATAATCTATTTTTTTAATTTTCTCATTTTTGAGATAGCTTACAAGCTTATCACTACTTTCCTTAGGACCTGCATCAATAAGAAGATTCTTGCCATCTGGAAGTAAAACTAAAGTCGAATTACCTTGACCAACATCAATATACCTTATCTCAAGACCACTTCTCTTAATGGTTTCTTCCTCTTTCTTAGAATCTTCGCTTGATTCTGCTCTTGAAGCCGTACTGACAACTGATGAATTCTGAGATGAAATCTGTGCAACAGGCTTTTGTTCTTGATTTCTATTTGTTTGTGAAGAAACTATCAATGCAATAACCGCAGCAATAACTGCGAGCGACAATCCTACAATAAGTGATGGAGTACCCGCCCTACGGTTATAATTTTTATTACTGTTGCTCAATTAATCAACCCCTTTTCAAAGCTTTAGAAATACCTGAGGAATCAAGCTCAGTAAATTCCTTAAAGAAACCTTCTAACTTTTTAAGAATTGTTTCAACGCCACCAACGCTGTTACTCTCAATGTTCATAGGCATAATTGGGTCATGTACGCTCAATCTTAGCAAGAACCAACCGTTGCCATTATTCTTATCAAAAGATACTCTGATGCCCTCGTGATTATCAGGAGCTATAATAAATTCTGGCTGTGCCTCAGCATATTTTGTCAAGCTTTCGATAACCTTTTCTCCATATGCCCTGAAATCCTCTGTAAGAATATTCATTCTGATTTCCTTGCTTTCTATTGGTTCAGCAAGATTTTCGAGAAGTGATTCAAGAGTTTTGCCTTCTTTTCTAAGCTGTGCAAGTTTAATGATAATTTTTGTGCAAAGATAAGCACCATCATCAAGAAAATAGTTTTCTCTCATAGCTGCATGGCCTGATGTTTCGATAGCCAACGGACAGTTTACACCTATTTCATTTTGTCTGATAGCCTCGTTGATTACATTTTTATATCCACGCTTAAAACGGAGATGCTTTCCACCAAGTTCATTCTCAATAAAATCTTTAAGTCCGCTTGAGGTAATGGAATCAGTTACAATAAGACCACCCTCATTGCCCTCAAGAGCAATAGCTGCTGCGATTGCAACAAGTCTGTTTCTGTTGATTTCATTTCCGCTTGAATCAACAGCACCGCCTCTATCAACATCAGTATCGAATATAACACCTAAATCAGCATTAGCCTTCTTAACTGCTGAACAGATTGAAGCCATCGCTTCTTCATTTTCAGGGTTAGGTATATGATTAGGGAACATACCGTCTGGCTCGAGATAAACACTGCCCTCTGTATCTGCACCAAGTGGCTCTAAAACATCAGAAGCATAAAATCCTCCTGCACCGTTTCCAGCATCAACAACAATCTTAAAGCCTGTAAGCGGCTTATCATAATTCTCTGCATTAACAGCCTTTTTGATTATTTCACGAAGTCCAGCGGAATAATCCTTCATATAATTATATTTAGTAATAGTTCCGCATGAAACTTTTTGAGGCGTTTTGCCATCTTGTGCGAATTGAAGAATTGCTTCTATATCCTCAGCCTCAAGACCACCATCTCTTGTGAAGAATTTAAGTCCGTTACGGTAGAATGGGTGGTGGCTTGCAGTAATCTGCAAAGCACCATCACAAGCTAAATCAACAGTTGTCATAAACATAGCTGGTGTACTTGAAAGTCCGCAATCTATGACTTCTGCACCACTTTCTTTCATAACATCAGCACAAAGGCCAAGTATATGTTCACCGGAAATTCTTGAATCTCGTCCAACAGAGATTTTAAGCTCAATAGGCTTTTTGCCGACCTTATTGCTAAGCCAAAGTACAAAACCGCCTGCCATGGCACGAACAGCATCATCTGTCAGATTAACCTTATTTTCTTTATATTCAACTGCAACTCCTCTTATGTCTGTACCACTTTTAAATTGCTTCCATTCACGATTAAGCATTACTTTTTCCTCCGAAAAATCATTATTTAACGACCTTAGTAAGGTCAACATCATATCCATTGAAAGTTAAAGTCATTGTATCGCCCTTTAAAAGATACGGAATCGTAATTGTATTAACTTCTCCGTTATACATATATTTAACTATTATAGCGTCGTAACCGTCATCACTTTCTCCGAAATTATAAGTACCCTCTGTCTTTGAATTCCCAGTATCTTCAGAAAATCTTCCGTCCTTAGTAAATGTATATACTATATTTCCATCAGCGTTCCACTCGCCAACAACGCCATTATTAAGCTTAAAGTCATCGTCAGGGTCTAAGGCATAGCTATTATCAGCTTGAGTAAATTTCATAACCTCGTCGCCATTAATAAGCTTTAGTGTTCTGCCACTAAATATATTACCAGAAACTTCGTAATTATAGGAATAAGCACTTTGATATGCTGAGAAATAAAGCTGTAAGATATTCTCGTTAGCATCAGAGGTTGTCTTGTTATACCAACCAGACCAACTTCTTCCACCATTTATCATATTTGCACTCGGAGAATTAGACTCTTTATCTGAAAAATAAGATTTCTCATTATCAAAGAAACTCATTTTTTCTTTATTACCAAATTCAAATTTCATAACAGCAGTTTTGGTATTTCCTGAATTATCTGTAAATTCTACATCAGTTGCCCAAACACCAGAAACATCATTATTAAAGAAAGCATACCAAGCACCAAAGGATAATGCTGTCACCGCAAAAATAGATGCTGCAACTACAAGCGTTCTGTTTTTGTGCTTTTTAGCTTTTGAATTTTCTTCATCAATATCTGCATTGCTTTCTTCGGTATCATCGAGTTCAGCATTTGTTTCATCAGCTGGAATCATTTCAGAATCATTCTGGTTATCCTCTGTATTGTTTTCAATCTCTGATGATACTATATTCTCATTAACTTCTTGAGTTTCTCCATTTTCAAGTTGATTTTCTGTATTATCGTTTAGACTCATAACTTACCTCCGACTATTCGTGAGTATATTTAGCTCTATTATATTTATATAGATTATATTTTACATTAAAATCGTACTAAATACAATAGCTACACAGAAAATTATAAAAAATGTAACCATTAGTGCTATTTTCAGAAATATTTTCGTTTGGAATTTCATATTATTTTATAAATAAAGGAGCGTGTTTTTTTATGTTCATAGTTTCAGTAAAGCCTAAGAAAAAGACTGTAATAATAGTAAGTGCCATTGTTGCAGCAGTAATTTTGCTAATAATTGGAATAACTGTATTGTCAACCGCTCCAGCAAGTGCTAATGGAGAAAAAGGTTCTTACAGTCTTGAGGCTGATGGAAACGCTGGAAGAATTGAATTTTTAGAACAATTTGGCTGGAAAACCTCGGGCAAAGCAACTAAGACCGAAAAAATTACAATCCCATCAGAATTTAATGAAGTTTACACAAGCTATAATGAACTTCAAAAACAGCAAGGTTTAGACCTTACGAAATATAGTGGCGAGGAATGTACTAAATATACATATAAAATTCTTAATTACGATAGTAATAGCAAAATCGTTGCAAATCTCCTTGTGCTTGATAAGAAGGTTATCGGCGGTGACATTAGCGAAACAAAAAAAGATGGCTTTATGCAGACCTTCTACAAAAACAAATAACAACAGAAATACCGTCACAGGCTTATCTTTCTGTGACGGTATTTTTAAGGCTTTAAGCCTTAGCAATAAGCTCTTTTATTTTAGCCTCAGCGGCAACAGCGTCTGCCTTGCCTCTTGAATTTTTCATAACAAAACCAACAAGTGATTTAATTGCCTTTTCCTTGCCGTTCTTATAATCGCTGACAGCATTAGGATTAGATTCGACAGCCTGTTCGCAAAGCGAAATCATAGTTGTTTCATCAAGACCGCCCATATCGCTTTCTGAAATAAATTCAGTTGCCTTTTTGCCTGTATCAAGCATTTTTTCGAGTGTGCTCTTAGCGAGGTTCATCTTAATCTTGCCATCATCAATAAGCTTAATAAGTTCACGCAAATCCTCTGCACTAACTTTAATATCAAAAGCTTCCTTATCGCTTTCTGTATCAAGTCTGCGGAAAATCTGACCGATAATGAAGTTTGCGGCAGTTTTTGGATTCTTTGTACCCTCGCTTGCTTCCTCATAAAATTCAGCAATTTTGCGATACTTTGTAAGAAGTGCTGCATCTGTTTCGGAAAGTCCAAGCTCGGTTACATATCTTTCCGCTTTCTGTACAGGAAGCTCAGGAAGAAGATTTTTAAGCTCCTCAACCTCTTCTCTTGAAACACTTATAGTAACAAGGTCAGGGTCACGGAAGTAACGGTAATCGTTTGCATCTTCCTTACCACGCATACTTGAAGTAGTATTTGTAACATCATCATAGCGAAGTGTTTCCTGAATAACCTTACCGCCGTTCTCAAGAATATCAACCTGACGCTCGAACTCATATTCCATAGCCTTTGCAATAAAGTTGATTGAGTTCATATTCTTGATTTCTGTTCTTGTGCCAAGCTTATCACTGCCAACCTCACGAACAGAAATATTAACATCGCATCTCATAGAGCCTTCCTGCATCTTGCAGTCAGAAACTCCGATATATCTCATAATAAGCTGAAGCTTTTCAACATATTCTCTTGCTTCCTCAATAGACCTTATATCAGGCTCGGAAACAATCTCAATAAGCGGAACGCCACCTCTGTTATAGTCAACAAGAGTATCTCCGTGACGGTGAATAAGCTTACCTGCGTCCTCTTCAATATGGATTCTTGTAAGACGAATCTTTCTGCCGTTTGAGAGCGGAATATATCCGCCTACGCACAATGGCATATCAAACTGTGAAATCTGATAAGCCTTTGGGAGGTCAGGATAGCAGTAGTTCTTTCTGTCCATCTTTGCAATTTCAGGAATAGTGCAGTTTGTTGCAAGACCTGCCATAACTGCATAACGGACAACCTGACGATTAAGCTTAGGAAGTGTACCTGGTAAACCTATACAAATCGGACAGCAATGAGTATTAGGGTCACCGCCGAATTGAGTTGTACAGCCACAGAAAATTTTTGTCTTTGTTGAAAGCTCAACATGGGTTTCAAAACCCGCAACCATCTCATATTTCATTATTTGCAAACCTCCTTATAGCTTTACGCCAAAATCAGAAGCCCTAAATGCCTCTGGAACAGCTGTTTCATACTGATGTGCCACATTAAGTATAGTAGCCTCGGAGAAGCTGTCACCGATAAGCTGCATACCGATAGGCATACCCTTTGCGTTAAATCCGCATGGAACAGAAACAGCAGGAAGTCCGCAAATATTTACAGGAACTGTGCAAATATCAGTAAGATAGGTTTCGACAGGGTCGCTTATAGCGTTACCGTTTTCAAAAGCTGTCATAGGAACAGTTGGTGCAAGAATTACGCTACACTTTGTAAATGCCTCTTTGAAAGCATTTACAATAGTACCTCTAAGATTCTGAGCCTTTTTATAGTAAGCGTCATAGTAGCCTGAGCTCAAAACATATGTGCCGAGAAGGATTCTGCGTTTAACTTCATCACCGAAGCCTTCACTTCTTGTTTTCTTAACCATATCGTTTACATCATCATAATGCTCTGCCTTAAAGCCATAACGAATGCCATCATATCTGCCAAGGTTAGAAGATGCCTCTGCACAAGCAAGGATATAATAAACAGGAAGTGCATACTTCAAAACTGGTAAATCAAAGTAAACAATCTCTGCACCAAGTGACTCATAAACCTTTGCTGCATTCATAACAGCCTCACGAACATCGTCACGAACGCCTTCAATATATTCCTTTGCGATACCAATTTTCATACCTTTGATAGAATTGTTAAGAGTATCAACAGCAGCTGCACCCTGTCTGCCACGAGAAGTTGAGTCCATTTTGTCATATGCAGAAATTGCATCAAAAACAATAGCTGCATCCTCAACAGAAGTTGTTATAGGTCCAATCTGGTCAAGGCTTGAAGCATAAGCAATCAAGCCATATCTTGAAACCGCACCATAGGTTGGCTTTAAACCTACAACGCCACAAAAGCTTGCAGGCTGACGGATAGAACCGCCTGTATCAGAACCCAAGCCATATACAGCAATATTTCCGCCGACAGCAGAAGCTGCACCGCCTGAACTTCCTCCAGCAACATGATTTATGTTGTGAGGGTTCTTAGCTCCGCCAAAGCAAGATGTTTCGCAAGATGAACCCATTGCAAATTCGTCCATATTGGTTTTGCCAAGAAGAACTGCGTTTTGCTTTTTAAGAATATCCCAGACTGTTGCATCGTAAATCGGAACATAGCCCTTGAGGATTTTTGAACAACAGGTTGTTTCAATTCCGTCTGTTGAAATATTATCCTTGAGAGTCATAGGAATACCCTCAAGTGGGGAAAGCTTTTCGCCCTTAGAGATTTTCTCGTCAACCTTTTTCGCAGTGTCCAAAGCAATCTCAGGAGTTTTCTTAACATAGGCATTAAGCTCGCCATTACTATTTTCTATTTCGTCAATATATGATTGTGTAAGCTCTGTGCAAGAAATCTTCTTGCTTTCTAACATATCAGCTAATTTTTTTATGTTTCCTCTTGAACTCAATTACTTCACCACCTAAAAATTTATGCACGCTTTTTAACAAGGAAATGACCATCATCAATATCCTTAGCGTTTCCGAGAATTTTATCTCTATCGAGAGATGGAACAACCTCATCTTCTCTGAGCACATTGCAAAGATTGTTGATATTATCAAAATCCGTACTTGCGTCCTCTGCATTATTGATAGTATCTGCAAATGCTATCATCTGCTCCATATCGGTTGTAAGTTTTGGTAATTCTTCCTCAGAAACAAAAAGCTTACTTAGTGTAGCAATCTTCAAAATTTCCTCGCGGTCAACCATTTTCATTCTCCCTTCTTTTGAGCTGAAAATATCCAATATTATCTGATTTTAATATGAATTTCTCTGAGTTGCTGTTCTGTAACCTCGTTTGGTGCTCCAAGAAGTACATCTTGTGCATTGCTGTTCATAGGGAACGCAATAACCTCTCTAATGTTTTCTTCGTCAGTAAGGAGCATAAGCATTCTGTCGATTCCAGGTGCCATACCAGCGTGTGGTGGTGCACCATACTTGAATGCTCTGTAAAGTGAGGAGAATTTCTGTTGTAAGTCTTCTTCTGTATATCCTGCAATTTCAAATGCCTTAACCATAATGTCGAGGTCGTGGTTTCTTACAGCACCAGATGAAAGCTCTATACCGTTGCAAACTATATCATACTGATATGCAAGAACATCGCAAGGGTCTTTTGTAAGAAGTGCCTCCATACCGCCCTGTGGCATTGAGAATGGGTTATGTGTAAAGATAACCGCTCCTGTATCCTCGTCATGCTCATACATTGGGAAGTCTGTTATGAAGCAAAGGTCAAAACGGCTCTTGTCGATAAGTGAAAGACGCTCTGCAACCTCTGTTCTGATTTGTCCTGCAAGCTTTGGTGCAAGCTCCTTGCTGTCAGCGATAAAGTAAATTACATCTCCAGCCTTAGAGTCGTTGATTTCGATAAGCTTTTCTCTGTCGCCCTCTTTGAGGAACTTATCAATAGGACCATCGAATGTTAAATCTTCACGAACCTTAACATAGCCAAGTCCTTTCATACCGATAGAAAGTGCAAATTCTTCCATCTTCTTGAACCAGCTCTTTGACTGTGAAGCTGCGTTAGGAACATTGATGCTGCGAACAGTTTTGCCTCTGAATGGTGCAAAATCTGTTTCAACAAACATATCACTTATATCTTTAATGAGAAGTGGGTTTCTGAGGTCAGGCTTATCTGTACCGTAAGTTATCATAGCCTCTGCATATGGAATTCTACGGAAAGGTGGCTTTGAAACCTCTTTATCTGAAAACTTAGAGAATGTTTCATAAAGGACTTCTTCTGCTACTGCAAAAACATCGTCCTGCTCTGCAAAAGCCATTTCAAAATCGAGCTGATAGAATTCACCTGGTGAACGGTCTGCTCTTGCGTCTTCATCTCTGAAGCAAGGTGCAACCTGAAAATACTTATCGAAGCCAGAAACCATCAAAAGCTGCTTGAAAATCTGAGGAGCTTGTGGAAGTGCATAAAACATTCCCTTGTGCTTACGGCTTGGAATAAGATAATCTCTTGCACCCTCTGGTGAAGATGCAGAAAGAATAGGTGTCTGCAACTCAAGGAAACCAAGCTCTGTCATTTTATTTCTAAGGAATGAAATAACCTGTGAACGAAGTACGATATTATCGTGAACCTTCTTATTTCTGAGGTCAAGGAAACGATACTTCAAACGAACTTCTTCCTTTGTTTCCTTAGATGTAGCAATTTCAAAAGGAAGTGCAACAGGAGCTTTGCCGAGAACAGTCAATGTATCGGCAACAATTTCAACAGTACCTGTTGCGATTTTTGGATTATAAGTTTCCTCATCACGCTTAACAACTGAACCGCTTACTGTAAGTGAGCATTCCTTATTAAGCCCCTTAAGCATACTCTCATCGTGAATAACAACCTGAACAACGCCATACTGGTCACGGATATCAAGAAACATAACACCACCGTGGTCACGAATATTTTCGAGCCAACCAGCAACACGGACAGTTTGTCCGATATGACTTTCTCTCAGGTCACCACAGTATAAAGTTCTGTAACAGTTCTCTCTTAACATAGATAAAAATTCCTTTCGTACTCATAAATACTGCCGAGAAAAATCCCAACAGTTCAATCACAAAATTAGGTCATATTAAACAAATATAATATATTATATCATTATTGGCAGATTCTTTCAATATATTTTTTGCGTTGACTTTTTATTTATTAAGAAAAAAGAAAAAGTCTGTAAAACCAACTTAAAAAGGGTTTTCAGACTTTTAATTGCGATTTTAATATAATTTTCATAGTAATTTATTCAACTTATGCTTCTAAACGCTCTCTTAATGCTTTGCATACAGCATCAATCGGTATAGCAAGCAAAGCCCATAAAAAGCTATAAAACAAACAAACCTGACCAAATAGATTAAGTGGTAAACCTGAATAATCCCACACTTTCATATCAAATATCATATTTACTATTATTCCTGTAAGAAATTCTGCAGTTGTTATAACAGCACTTCCAAGTAAACACTTTTTCCAAATAGGCATTTTTTCTTTGCCTTTACTCAATTTATATAAAGTATAAAAGCATACTCCGCCTGTAATAACCATTGTCCAATGTGTATAATGTCGCCACATAATTTCTATTGCACCATAAGATAAACCACCAATCGCAAAAATCTTTGCATCTTTTATAAGTTCTTTCATAATAATCACCAAGATTATTATGAACTTAAAATCTTAAATATATTCATTTTCTTACAATTAATTGATGTACTTATTTTAGACACTTAAAGTTTAGGTCAAGTCTTTTTAAAGGCAGTCATCTATGGTAGAACCATTGGTGGGAAGCTTTTAGCACCTCTTGACTAATAAAGTATCAAACCTTGTCCGACACTATAAAAGAAAAAGCGGCGGATAAAATCCGCCGCTCAAAGAGCAAAGCACGTTAAGGGCGTTGCCCTTAAAACCCATGAGGGACTCCGTCCCTCAACCCTGCAAGCTTTTGAAAAAGCTTGAGCAAAACTTTAATTTTCTTAGGGAGGTTCATTAGCTCATTGTAGTTAATTCAACCTTGACAAAACAAGATAATTATTTTATTATGCCAAGAATTTCAACACTTCTTGCTACAAAGTCTTTGAGTTCGTCAGCAGTAAGCTTTCTTTGGCTGATAGTTGCAAGGTCAAGAATATGCTTACAAACAAGTGTGCGATTTTCTTCGCTGAGTGTTGGAAGTGTCTTGATAATATCATTTGTTGTATTGATAACAAGTGTTTCCTTAGCCTCAGGTGAGCCTCCGAAAATTCCACCATAAAGTGTATTCATATCATTCATTCTTCTCATATACTCATTTTGAAGAAGAATAGCAGGAGTTTCCTTAGCCTTAAGACCTTCTGTCTGAATTTCAAGCTTATCATCACCAAGTGCAGTCTTGAAGATTTCCTTTAGCTTTTCGTTGCTTGCGTCATCAGTAACCTCATCAGATTTAAGTGCATCGCCAAGCTCTGAATCTATTCTTGCAAGCTTTGTGCCACTCTCTTTATATTCAAGGAAGCTTATGAAATGCGTATCAATAGTATGTGTAAGAAGAACAGCGTCAAGTCCGTTAGCCTTAAACATATCAATATACTGTGCCTGAACACTTTCATCTGTGACATAGAAAATCTTGTCGCCCTGCTTTGGACAATCCGCAAAAGTTTTATATTCGCCTGAGATAGTCTTAAAGAGGATTATATCCTTGACTCTGTCATAGAACTTCTCGTCCTTAATGCAACCAAATTTAATAAATGGAGCAATATCGTCCCAATATTTCTCATAGGTTTCTCTGTCATTCTTAAACATTGAAGAAAGCTTATCTGCAACCTTCTTTGTAATATGCTTTGAAATCTTAGCAACCTCGCCGTCATTCTGTAAGAAACTTCTTGAAACATTAAGCGGAATATCAGGGCAATCAATTACACCCTTTAAGAGCATAAGGAACTCAGGAACAACCTCTTTGATGTTATCTGCAATATAAACCTGATTTGAATAAAGCTTAATTTCACCAGGCATAACCTGAAGCTTGTCTGTCTGCTTAGGAAAATAAAGAATACCCTTTAAATTGAAAGGATAGTCAACATTGAGGTGAATCCAGAAAAGTGGCTCATTAAAGTCGTGAAAAGCCTCTACATAAAATTCCTTATATTCTTCATCTGTGCAATCTCTTGGAGCTTTAAGCCAAAGTGGAGTTGTATTATTAACAGGCTTTGCGTCGTGCTTAATCTCGTTTCCGTCTGCATCTTTTGTTACAACAGCCTCTTCTTCAGCAGGATTGAGATAAATCTCATAAGGCATAAAGTGGCAGTATTTGAGGAGTAAATCACGAAGCTTATCCTTGTCAAGAAATTCTTCTTCATCTTCAGTAATGTGCATAATGATAGATGTACCATGCTGTGTGCGAGTACCATCTGTAATTTCATAGGTTGTGCTTCCATCACTTACCCAATGTACAGGCTGTGAATTTGGCTGATATGAAAGTGTTTCAATCTCAACGCTTTCAGAAACCATATAAGACGAGTAGAAACCGAGTCCGAAGTGACCAATAATACCTGCATTATCCTCAGATTTATCCTTATATTTCTCGATAAATTCTTCTGCACCAGAGAAAGCAATCTGAGTAATATACTTCTCAACTTCATCAGCAGTCATACCGATACCGTTATCTGTAACAGTAAGAGTTTTTGCGTTCTTATCGGCAATAATCTCAATTCTTGGCTTAATACCGTCATTTTCAGCCTCACCAATACTGCAAAGACTTTGATATTTCTTAATAGCATCACAAGCGTTTGCAACAATTTCTCTAAGGAAAATATCCTTATCAGAATAAAGCCATTTTTTAATTATCGGAAAAATATTTTCCGAGCTTACTTTAATTTGTCCTTCTTTTTGCATTATAAAAACCTCCTATGGCGTAATTGCCGGATTTTTTATGTAGATTTAAACAGGCAATACCATATAGAACTATGGTGCTGCCTGTTATTTATATAATAATACCAATTATTCATTTTGTCAAATAATGCAGAAAGCGACAAATAAGCACAGCTCAAAAACGAACTGTGCTTATTTTGAGAGGAATTATAATGTTGAACTGTATATATCAAAAATCTTGTAAACAAATTATATTGTGTGAATTTTTAAAGAGTTTAAAACATCAATGAGCTTTATTATATATTAAAATCCTGTCATTGTTGGCTAGTCTTATCAATAACTTATTTCATACAAGCATCAGAAATTCAGGCGACATCACCACGATTTGGTACTTGCTTCATATGCAGTCTAAGTCTGTCAGAAATCATTGCCACAAATTCGCTGTTTGTTGGCTTTCCTCTGCCATTGTGGATTGTATATCCGAAATAAGAATTTAAGACATCTACATCGCCCCTATCCCACGCAACCTCTATTGCATGGCGTATTGCTCTTTCTACTCTTGACGAAGTTGTTTCATACTTCTTTGCAACACTTGGATAGAGCTGCTTTGTTACTGCGTTGATTATCTCAGGGTGTTCTATTGACATAATAATCGAATCTCTGAGATACTGATAGCCCTTAATATGTGCAGGAACTCCTATTTGGTGCAAAATCTCTGTAACTTGAATCTGCAATTCGCTATCAGAGCTTTTTATAGCACCGCTTGTCCTTGAAGAATTTCCTCGAATAAAGTCACTTATTCTCTCAAGTAAATCTGCTGTTTTGAAAGGCTTGATTACATAATAAGCTGCTCCCGCTCCGAGTGCTTCTCTTTCAAGCATAGAACTGTCGAAATTTGAAAGTGTAATATAGATAATTTCCTTACCATTTGAGTTTCTTCTTGCATTCTTAATAACTCCGACAGCGTCAATATTTTTCATAAACATATCCATAACGACAACATCAGGAGATTGTTTACGAATTTCCTCAAGAAGAGCTGTTCCGTCTTTCTCGCAAAAGCTTGGTGATACACCAAATTCTGCATAAACTGTTGTTCCTACATCAGCAAATTCTGCGGAATCCTCCGCAATAAGCATTTTAATTGTATTTTCCATGACCGTTCCCCCGTTTGATTTATTTGATGATTGAATATTACCATAAATTGGAAAAAATAGCAATAGTCTATCGCCAAAAAAATTGGAAGAAAATGGAAATATGGTTGCTTGCATAAAATCAGGCAATATTTTCTATACTGTTTTGTGCAATTTCATTGACACTTTCATACATATTTTCCGCAAAAATCGCATAGCCTCTCGTTGGGTCATTGACAAAAACATGAGTAACAGCACCTATAAGTTTACCATCTTGAATAATCGGACTGCCACTCATACCCTGAACAATTCCCCCTGCGGTATCAAGAAGTTCCCCATCTGTAACATGAATTACCATATTTTTCGTTTCTTGATTATCATTTCTGCTGACATTCTCAATCCAGATATTATAATATTTCGGTTCACTGCCATCTATTGTAGAAAGCACCTTTGCCTCGCCTGTATGAACATTTTGTTTCCAAGCAATAGGGATTTCTAAATTATCTATTGGTGCTTTTTCTGCCTTACCAAAAACTCCTCTCTCTGAATTTGTAAGAATTGTTCCGATAGCATTATCATCAGCGAAATATCCTCTTAAAGAACCAGCCGAACCAGTGGTACTTTTTGTAAGGCCGTTAATCTCCGCTGTAACAATATCACCGCTTAATAAAGGCAAAATAGTTCCTGCCTCGCTATCGCATATTCCATGTCCAAGCCCTGCAAAACAGCCTATATCATTATCATAAAAAGTCATTGTTCCTATACCAGCAGAGCTGTCACGCACCCATACCCCTATTTTATATTGAGCCGTCCCACATAAAGCAGGCAAAAGTTTAGTTGTAAAAATAACATTATCCCTGCGAACTTTCAGCTTTATAGGTTTACCCTTTGATTTTGAAACTATTTCAGAAAGCTGTTCATTAGTGTCAGTTTCTGTTCCATCTGCGGATAAAATAATATCCCCCACTTGCAGCCCAGCGTCCTTTGCTGGATTAAGATACTTGCCATTTACGACAATATCCTCCATATTTATGACTACAACTCCACGAGTATATAATTTTACTCCAAAAGGTGTTCCGCAAGGAATAACAGTTTTTTCGTCACTTATTTTAATATCAACCTTTTTTATGGGGATACTGTTAAATAGTTTAAGTTCTCCACTTCCAACTTTTGTGCAATCATTTTTTGTGCTTGCCGAAATAAAGCTATCCACATCAGTTGAAACACAAAGCGGATAAGGTAAGCTTATCTGGCTTTTATCTCCTGAAACAGTAAACGAAGATTGTGCTGAAACAGATTCATAACCTACAACATAAAAAATTATCATTGAAATAATTGAGCAGATATAAGAAAGCATTTTAAAAAAATTTTTCAATCGCTTCACCTCCCTTTAAGAATAGCTTTTCCGACTACGCATAAAATAACTAAGGAAAATGCTAAGCTACAAACTTTTAAGGAAATTACCAATGAGCTACCGCTTAGTTAATAAACTTTCCTAAGAAAATTAAAAGTTTCGCTCGAGGCGGCGAGCCGCCGCTCCCAAGACGCGGAATCGTTCGGCAAGCCTCACTCGACATTCTAAATTAACTTATATTGCCGCGAATAAGGAAATTACCAATGAGCTACCGCTTAGTTAATAAACTTTCCTAAGAAAATTAAAAGTTTCGCTCGAGCCTTTTTAAAGGCTCGCAGGGTTGAGGGACGGAGTCCCTCATAGGTTTTAAGGGCAACGCCCTTAACTTTTCTTGCCATATAAGGGCGGACTTTGTCCGCCCTTTTTGACTAATGTTGCTAACAAAAGAAAAAGCGGCGGATAAAATCCGCCGCTCAAAGAGCAAAGAATGTTAAGGGCTTCGCCCTTAAAACCCACGAGGGACGCTGTCCCTCGACCCTGCAAGCTTTTGAAAAAGCTTGAGCAAAACTTTTGAGTGTCTTTGTGAAATTTTATAAACTAATTGTAGATTTTATTCCTTTATCATTGGCAAAATTATATTTTCAACCTGCATAAGTGCTTCATCAATCTTAGTCAAATCCTTTACACCAGCCATAGCTCTTTCTGGCTTGCCACCGCCTTTTCCGCCTACAATAGCAGCTACTTCTTTGACTATCTTTCCAGCGTGAGCACCCTTCTTAACAGCTTCCTTACCGCAAGCAACAGCGATAGTTGCCTTTTCGCCGTCAATACCGAAAAGAACTGCAACGCACTTATCTGCTGAACTAAGAACTCTGTCGCACATATTCTTGAGCATTTCTGAATTTGTAGATGTAAATGCTGCTGAAATAATTCTTACATCTTTCTTGAGTTCAGAATTTGCAAAGAGTGAATCAAGCTTAAATGCTGCAATAGAGTTATTGAGCTTATTAATAGAATGTTCTTTCTCCTTAATATCATTTGCGATATGCTCACAAACATCAACAAAGTCATTTATGTTATTAACCTTGAGGATAGCTGCACCCTGCTTAACCATATCTGAAACATGATTAAGTGCATTAAGAACGCCACGACCTGTAACAGCTTCTATTCTTCTTACACCAGCCGCAACAGAGCTTTCGCTTATAATCTTGAACATACCAATTTTTGAAGTGTTATCAACATGAGTACCACCGCAAAATTCTCTTGAATAATCTCCAATAGAAACAACACGAACTACATCGCCATATTTCTCACCGAACAATGCCATAGCACCGAGCTTTTTAGCCTCTTCAATAGGCATCTCTCTGCAATCAACATCAATAGCGTCAAAAATTACATCATTTACCATATTTTCAATCTGATAAAGCTCCTCATCAGTAAGAGCTGAGAAGTGAGTAAAGTCGAAACGCATTCTATCAGCAGAAACAAGCTGACCAGCTTGCTCAACATGGTTGCCGAGAAGCTTTCTAAGGCTTGCTTGGAGAATATGAGCAGCAGTATGATTTCTCATAGTGGATTTTCTTGTTTCCTTATCAACCTCAGCAGTAACTGTGTCGCCTTCAGAAATAACCCCGCTTTTAACTACACAATAGTGCATAAATATTCCGTTGTTGTTTTTAACTGTATCTTCAACTTCGATTTCGCCATTAGCAGTTTTAATAATGCCTATATCGCCTGTCTGACCGCCACTCTCTGCATAGAAAGAGGTCTTATCAAGAACGATTACAACCTTATCGTCAGCACCAGCAAATTTTACTCTTTCGCCATTCTTGATGATTGCAAGAACCTTAGCGTCATTAGAAAGCTGAGTATAACCGAGGAACTCTGTCTTTGCAATATCGCTCAGGTCTGCGTTATCACTAAGCCAAGCTTCTGAATCAGCCTTACTTCTTGCTTCCTTTGCACGCTTTTTCTGCTCTGCAAGAAGCTGACGGAAGCCTTCCTCATCAACCTTAAAATTACGCTCTTTTGCAATTTCCTTAATCAAATCGAGTGGCAAGCCAAAGGTATCGTTAAGCTTAAATGCGTCATCACCTGAAATTGTCTGGAAATCTGAATCATCAATAACCTTATTGAGAAGCTCAAAGCCAAGAGAAAGAGTCTTAGAGAAGTTTTCTTCCTCAATCTTAACAACCTTAGTGATAATCTCACGCTTTTCCTCAAGCTCAGGATATGCAGGATTTTCCTTAATAACAGTATCAACAATCTTATAGAGGAAAGGCTCTGTTATACCAAGTATTCTTCCGTGTCTTGCTGCTCTTCTGAGAAGTCTTCTGAGAACATAGCCTCTGCCCTCATTTGAAGGCATAACACCGTCACCAATCATAAATGTAACACTTCTGATATGGTCAGTTACAACACGAAGTGAAACATCTGTCTTTTCACTTTCGCCATATTTTACTCCCGATATTTCGGAAGCGTGTTTCATAATATTCTGAACTGTATCAACAAGGAACAAATTATCAACACCTTGCATAATGCAAGCAAGTCTTTCAAGTCCCATACCTGTATCAATGTTTGGATGCTCAAGTGGTGTATAGTTGCCATTGCCGTCATTGTTGAACTGTGTGAAAACATTGTTCCAAAATTCAACATATCTGTCACAGTCACAGCCAACTCCACAGGTAGGCTTTCCACAACCGTACTTTTCGCCTCTATCGAAATAAAGTTCTGAGCAAGGACCACAAGGACCTGAACCATGCTCCCAGAAGTTATCCTCTTTGCCAAGACGAACTATTCTCTTAGGAGATACGCCAACTTCTTTTGTCCAAATATCGAAAGCCTCGTCATCTTTTTCATAGATAGAAACCCAGATTTTATCTTCTGGCAATTCAAGAACCTTTGTGCAGAATTCCCAGCTCCAAGCTGTTGCCTCGTGCTTGAAATAATCTCCGAATGAGAAGTTACCAAGCATTTCAAAATATGTGCCGTGTCTTGCAGTAATGCCGACACGCTCAATATCAGGCGTACGAATACATTTTTGGCAAGTAGTTACACGCTTTCTTGGAGGAGTAACCTCGCCCGTAAAGTACTTTTTCATAGGGGCCATACCTGAGTTAATCAGCAAAAGGCTCTTATCGTCCTTAGGAACCAATGGGAAGCTCGGCAAGCGAAGATGTCCCTTTGATTCAAAGAAAGACAAATATTTTTCTCTTAATTCATTAAGTCCTGTCCATTCCATTTTTCTCACCTTATATCAAAATTATTTTTCAACTATGAGATTATAGATGATTTTTCATCTTAAAATTCCATTATATATTATATTCTCTTTTCGCTAAGTGTCAAGAAGAAATTTATGCTCGTTTCTTTCTAAGTACAGAGCCTTTTGGAATTTCAACATTTGTTATCATTGTTAGCTTTTGCATTGCGTGTGGTGCTGATTCAATTTCATTTCCCCACTCATCAAAGAGCTTTTCAGCTTTTGCATAGAAAGGCACTCCTGATGGCGGAAGTACATCAAGTTCATCGCCTGCATAGAATTTATTTCTTTGTGTAAGGCTTGCCTTGCCGTCTGCATAATCCTCACATACGGCGATAACCTCATAATTTCTGATATATCCGCCATTAGATGTAACTTGTCCAGGCTCTCCGCCAAAGAAAAAGCCCGTATTATATTCTCTGTGGCTTACCTTATCAAGCTCATCACGAATCCAAGGCTTGAGAGTATAATTTTCACCCTCTGCATAATAATCATCTATTGCGTGACGATAAGCATTAGTCGTAACCGAAACATAATAAGCTGATTTCGCTCTGCCCTCAATCTTCAAGCTATAAACTCCCGCCTTAACAAGCTCAGGAATATGCTCAATCATACAAAGGTCACGAGAATTATAGAGATATGTTCCGTTCTCATTTTCCTCAATAGGGAAATATTGTCCCTCACGATTCTGCTCATAGAGGTGATATTTCCAACGGCAAGGCTGAGCACAATCTCCCCTATTTGCGTCACGACCTGTCATATAGCTTGAAATAAGACATCTTCCCGAAAAAGAAACGCACATCGAGCCATGCACAAAGGCTTCAAGCTCAAGCTCCTTTGGAGTTTTTGCCCTTATATCAGCAATTTCATCAAGTGATAATTCTCTCGCAAGAACAACTCTCTTTGCACCCATATCGTGTAAAACATTTGCTGTGTAGTAGTTGACTATTCCTGTCTGTGTAGACATATGAATTTCAACATTCGGTGCATATTTTTTTGCCAAAGAAAATACTCCCAAATCTGCAACTATAAAAGCATCAACTCCACAATCAGCGGCACTTTCAAGAAAGCTTGGAAGTGTTTCCATTTCCTTGCTTCGTGGAGTTGTATTGCAAGTAACATATACAGCAACACCCTTTTCGTGTGCAAGTGATACTGCTTTTTTTAGAGTATCGTGGTCAAAATTTGCTGATGAGGTTCGCATACCGTATTCCTCACCCGCAAGATAAATTGCGTCTGCACCGAATTTCAACGCACTCTGAAAACATTCAAAATCACCAGCAGGTGAAAGTAGCTCTGTATTTTTCATTTTATCAGCTCCGAATTTTTTCTTATTTTAAAAACGCCGACAAACTGCTTAGTCAGTCGGCGTTTTTATTTTATTGGTTATGTGTTGTAGTTAAGCCCGCCTTAACAAGATTTGATTCGTGTTCGATGCCTGTTGAAGCATAATAGGACTGAGCAGGTGAATCAGTTGTAGCAGCCTTATGGCAGAAGAAGTAGTAATTTGTATCATCAGGAGAAAGTGCCGCATCAATAGCATCTTTACCAGGGTTACATATAGCACCAGCCGGCAGACCTTCTATATCGTATGTATCATAACGGCTCTTAAAGCTGTTTTTCTCGGCAATAGGAATCTGAGTTTTACTCTTATATGGATAATAAACTGTAGAGTCAACCTGAAGCCTTGTCATACCAACATCGCCAAATGGGCTTACACCATCTGATTCGGCAGTGTTAAGACGATTATGTAAAACACTTGAAACGAGATACATATCATCAACATCGGCAGCTTCCGCCTGAATAATAGACGCAAGTGTTATAATTTCATCAACAGTCATTCCGGCAGCCTTAGCTCGCTGTTCTATTGTAACACGCTTATCAAAACCATCTACACGAGATTTTGTATGATAAACTTTGAGTTCATAGTTATTGAGAAGCTTTCTCATTACATTCTCAACTTTTTCATCTTTATAGAAATAATAAGTATCAGGGAAAAGATAGCCTTCAAGCTTATAATATCTTTCAGATTTATTAGTAATTTCTTTTAAGAATGTAAATTCTTCATCGTAATTATCACTATTGCAAGCATTAAGGAACTCCGCTGATGAGCATACTCCATTCTTTTCAAGTACTTCAGAAAATTCTCTTACATTCATACCTTCTGTAAACTGTACAGAAACTATATCTGTTCTGTTAGTATCTGTTTGAAGATATGAAATAATTGCCTGATAATCAAGATTTTTCTTTATATCATAAGTTCCTTTAATAAAGCCTGATTTAGATTTCGTCATAGTCGCATAAAGATTAAAGAAACTCTTATTATTGATAATATTATTCTTATAGAGAATATCTGAAATGTAGTCAAATGAAGCGTTACTTGGAATATCTATTGTAACCTCTTCATCAGACCTTCCGACAGCAAGCATATCATTTACACCAACAACCATATATCCGCCAACAAGAATAGAAATAAGTGCCGCCATTATAACCCATACAACTCTAAAGAAACGCTTATTTTTGCGTGATTTTGCTTTCAAACGCTTTTTATCCGCATCTTTAGCTTTTTTAAGCTCCTTTTTTTCAGCCGGAGTCATTTTTTTAGTAATAACATTTGCACTATAACTCTGTATGCTGTCACTTGCATTATCAAGGTCATCATCAGCAATAATCATACTTTGGTCTATATTTTGCAAAATACTTGATGAATTTATATCCTCATCAAAATTGCTATAAATAGGTCTTTGCGATATACCATAATCTGTTCTTTCATCTTCTTGAGGTACTTCTTCTGCAAAGCTGTCTATATCATCAATATGGACCTTAAAGTTTTCTATCTTATTACGCCTTGAAACAGCTTCACCAAAACTCTCATAGGTTATATTATTTTCATCTGTCTGAGCCTGAGTATCATCAGTAGGAAAGCTTTCTTCATTGATATGAAGCTTAAAGCCCTCTATTTTTTCCTGACGCTTTTCATTCATATCGTCGCTCATATCTATACCTCCGTAGTTCTTTGGTTAGTCTGTCTTATGTATTTTTCGGTAACAAGCAAGTCTGCTCTCCTATCATAAAAGCCATGCACAAGCTTCCACTGAACACAAGAGCTGTAACAAACCCCTGCTGTATCTCCACCAAAACGGCTCAAAAATCTATCATAATAGCCTTTTCCATAACCTAAACGATAGCCGTCAAAATCGAACACCAAGCCTGGAATAATACACAAGCCCTTTGAGTAATCCTTCAGAATTTCGCACTGTTCCTTAATCGGTTCAAGCACTCCAAAGGTTCTTGGCTCAAGCTGGTTGAGTGAAGTAATATAATAGAAATCCATTTCTCGGCTATTATCTATACATCTTGGAACAGCAACTCTCTTACCATCTTTCAAAGCCTGACGAATAAGACCAAATGTATCTACTTCTATCTTTGTAGAAACATATGTTAAGATTGTATCATTAGCTTTATATTGTCTGAGCTTTAATATATTTTTGAGAACCAGCTTATCAAGCAAAGCCTTTTGCTTAGGTGGCATTTCTTCTCTTTGTCTGCGTATTTTCTTTCGCAACTCAGATTTATACTCTCGAATATCATCTATCGGCATTGTATTGCATTCCTTACACTGTTAGCCACATCGTTGCCTTTAAGCTCTTTAAGAAGTTCAAGTCCGAATTCAACAGAAACTCCCATACCTCTTGCAGTAATAATCTTGCCATCTTTCTCAACAAAACCATTATTGCATATAGCACCATCAAGTTCTTTTTGAAAAGACGGAAAAGCTGTTGCGTGCTTGCCTTTAAGAAGTCCCATATGTCCAAGAATTGACGGTGCGGCACAAATAGCACCGATAAGAATATCATTCTTACTGCAATATTCTATGGCTTCCTTAACAACCTCAGAAGCCTCAAGATTAGTAGTGCCTGGCATACCACCTGGAAGCACGATTGCTTCGACACCATCAAAATCGTCAATTTCTTCTTCCATAATATCAGCTGTAACAACGATATTATGTGAACTCGTAGCCTCTCTTCCTGTAACGCCTACAGTAACAACATCTACACCGCCTCTTCTTAAAATATCGACAGGTGTAAGTGCTTCAATTTCTTCAAAGCCATCCGCTAAAAATACATATACCATTTTAAGTTCATATCCTTTCTTTAGTCAAGAACAAAACATTTGCCAATTTCCTGACTACAATTTATGTCACCACACATTTACTTTTAAAAAGCGTAGCAACACTTATACAGATACTATTAAACCCCAAATTTGATATAATGTCAATATTTTAGGCTAAATTTTTACTGATTATACTATATAAATCATCTTTTATTCAGATATTTAGACATTGCTTACCTTGTGTTATTATGCTACTATTAAAGCAAAAATTATGAAACTTGCTCTAAAAATCCTACTAAAAATTATTTCTTAAATCATCATAAACAGGACAAGCTATTGTCGTGTTTGAATAAGTATAATATATTTTATAAGGATGTGATTTTATATGAAAATTGACCGGCTAATCGGAATACTTACCATTCTTATGCAAAAAGAAAAAGTAACTGCACCTTATCTTGCAGAAAAATTTGAAGTTTCACGCAGAACAATAAATCGTGATATAGAAGATATGTGCAAGGCTGGAATCCCAATAGTAACAATTCAAGGAAAAAATGGCGGAATATCAATAATGGAGGGCTATCAGATTGATAAAACACTTCTTACAAATGATGATATGGACTCTATACTTTCCGCTCTCAAAGGTCTTGACAGCGTAAGCAACACAAATAAATATAAACTTTTAATCGAAAAGCTTTCTGCAGGAAATAATAAAAATCCAGATATTCTTCCCTCTAATGAGCATATTATAATAGACCTATCCTCTTGGCAAAAATCCTCCCTTGCTCCAAAAATAGAGCTTATTCAAGCCTCAATAAGCAATTCAGAAACAATCTCGTTTCGATACTTCTCACCAAATGAGGAAAGCCTTCGAGAAATCGAACCGCTCTCACTGATATTTAAATGGTCATCTTGGTATGTATGGGGATATTGTCTGAAACGAAATGATTTTCGCCTTTTTAAATTAAATCGAATTACCGAACTTAAAACAGGCAAAATTATCACTAAAAAACATATAAAATCTCCACCCGACTTTTCATCAGAAAATATATTTCCGACAGAATTTACAATAGAAGCTATTTTTGATTCGTCTGTAAAATGGCGTATAATTGATGAATATGGAATTGACAGCTTCACACAGCTTGAAAACGGAAAATTATATTTCGTTCACGAATCTACCGATAAATACAACTTATTTTCTTGGCTATTGACATTCGGAGAATTCGTTGAGCTTTTAAAGCCTGAATTTCTGCGTTCGGAATTTGCAGAATATCTAAAAAATATAAGCAATATTTACACTTAAAAGGGTTGAAAAATATGCACATAGTAAACGCAAAAGGAATTTTATCCGCACAAAATGGAATAAATATATATCGTGGCTGTTCACATGGCTGTATATACTGCGATTCGAGAAGCAAATGTTATCAGATGTCGCATAGCTTTGAAGATATAGAGGTAAAAGCTAATGCTGCTCAACTTTTAGAAAACGCTTTAAAACGAAAACGCAAACCATGTATGATTGGAACAGGCGCTATGAGTGACCCATATATTCCACTCGAAAAAAATCTTTGTAATATGAGAAAATGTCTTGAAATTATTGATAAATATGGTTTCGGAGTATCTATCCATACAAAATCAAACCTTATTTTAAGAGATTTGGATTTACTAAAAAGGATAAATCAAAAAACAAAAGTTGTTGTCCAAATAACTTTAACTACATATAATGAAAAACTTTGTAAAATTCTTGAACCAAATGTCAGTACAAGTTATGAGCGGTTTAAGGTGCTTGAAATTATGCGTGATAACTGTATCCCAACCATTGTTTGGCTTGACCCTATACTCCCATTTATAAACGATACAGAAGAAAATATTCGTGGAATATTAAGCTATTGTGAAAAAGCAAAAGTTCGTGGAATTATGTGTTTTGGAATGGGACTTACTCTCAGAACTGGCAATCGTGAATATTTTTACAAAAAGCTTGATGAACATTTTCCAAATCTTAAAGAAAAATACATACAAAAATATGGAAACAGGTATGAAGTAACAAGTTCTAAAAATAAGGAACTTATGCAAATTCTTATATCCTTCTGTCGAAAACTTGGAATTATGTATAATATTGATGAAATTTTCTCATATTTATCAGAATTTAAACAAAGCGAAAATGAACAACTTAATTTTTTTGATATGCTATAAAATATGACACACTGTTGTCGTGGTTACTATGATATTCTTATCTTGTCGACAAAAGATATATCTAAAAAATTTAAAGGAGATAATTACTATGGAATATGAAATCGTCAATTTGCCCGAAAAAACAGCAGTCGGAATCTCTGCAAGAACTAATAATTTCTCACCCGATATGTGCAAGGTCATCGGCAATCTTTGGAAACGCTTTTTCGAGGAAGGTATTTTCTTTGGCATAAAAAATAAAGCTAATGAAAAAGCACTTGGAATGTATTACGATTACGAAAATAACGAAAAAGGAGATTATTCTACTGCAGTAGCCTGTGAGGTGAATTTTTCTGATGGAAATAACAATGATTTAAGCATTATAAAAATTCCTGCTGGAAAATATGCAAAATTTATAGTGAAAGGTAACGGTATAACAGCAGTTTCAGATTTTTGGAAAGAATTATGGCAAATGAATCTTCCAAGAACTTTCGTATGCGATTTTGAAGAATATCAAAATAGCGATATGAATAATGCCGAAATTCATATTTACATAGGTATAAAATAATAATTTAAAGCATAAGGTTTCATTCAAATTCTTAAAATGTATTTGAATGAAGCCTTTGTTTTTTGTCATAAAATACTATCTAAGTACCCTTATGAAATATAACAGCATAAGATAGATAGTGAAAAGCTGAAAGATTTTACGGCAGAAAGGTTTGGTTATGATGAATATCAAAACAATCTCGCTTGATTCTCTTTCGGTTGGCGATTCTGGTTTTGTTTCAAAGCTACTTTCCAAAGGCGAACTTCGCAGAAGAATGTTAGACCTTGGACTTGTCAAAGGAACATATGTAGAAAGTCTTATGAAAAGTCCTGTTGGAGGACTTACCGCCTATTTCATAAGTGGTGCTGTAATAGCCATTCGCCCCGAAGATGCGAGATATATTTTAATAAATAAGCAGCAGTAATTAAAGCGGTATGTGTATCATTTAGATTTCACATACCGCCAGAATTACTCTATAATGCTCACCTTTCTAAATCCTTATTGCAAATATCCTACTATCTTCACTCAGGAGGTACATAGATGAAAAGTGATACTGAAAAACTTAAAAACTCTAATCTGACAATCGCTCTTGCAGGAAATCCAAATGTAGGAAAAAGCACCGTTTTTAATGCACTTACTGGTATGCGACAACATACAGGAAACTGGGCAGGAAAAACTGTCGCTAATGCAAGCGGAACCTTCACTCATAAAAACATTGATTTCACGCTTGTAGATATTCCAGGAACATATTCGCTTATGGCGTCATCTCCAGACGAGGAAGCCGCAAGGGAATTTATCTGCTTTGGTCAGCCTGATTGTATAATTGTAGTTCTTGACGCAACCTGCCTTGAGCGAAATTTAAATCTTGCTCTACAAATTTTAGAAGTAAATAAAAAAGCTGTCATATGTGTAAATCTACTCGATGAAGCAACAAAAAAGGGGATTCAAATTGACCTTGATGAGCTTTCTCTATATCTTGGCGTTCCCGTTGTAGGAACTGCGGCTCGTTCCGGAGAAGGTCTTGATGAATTAAAAGATGCTGTTTTCGATGTAGCTACCGGAAAAAGAAAAGTCTTTGGCACAAAAATAAAGTATAACAGTAATCTCGAAAAAGCAATAACTAAACTTGAAAATATTATTGAAGATTCAAAGCTTTTTGATGATAAAACCTTCAGCTATCTTTCAAAGAGGTTTCTTGCTTTAAGGCTAATTGATTGCGATAAAAAGCTTGATAATTCCATAAAAGAATACTTTAATTTTAGTCTTATAGAACACAAAACTATAAATAAAGCTTTCACAGAAATACACAACGAACTTGAAAACATCGGTATGAAACAAGATGATATAAGAGATATTATAGTCGAGGGAATAGTTGCAAAAGCAAGAGAAATTTATGCACATTGTACCTGCCTTTGTGATAAATGTTACAGTCGGCGTGACAGAAAGCTTGATAAGATTCTGACATCAAAGCTAACTGGTATTCCAATAATGCTTTTGCTATTTGGAGTTATTTTCTATATAACAATTTCTGGTGCAAACTATCCCTCCGAGCTTCTCTCAATGGCATTTTCTAAGGTTCAGGAATGGCTTTATGGGCTTTTTGATTTATTACATTCCCCACCATTTCTAAAGGGCTTATTGATAGACGGAATGTTTAAAACTCTTTCGTGGGTAGTTGCAGTTATGCTTCCTCCTATGGCAATCTTTTTTCCACTATTTACGCTTTTAGAGGATTTCGGATATTTACCGAGAGTGGCATTTAATATGGATAGATTTTTCGCTAAATCAGGCACAAGCGGAAAACAGTCTCTCACAATGTTAATGGGATTTGGGTGTAATGCTTGTGGTGTCACTGGTTGTCGAATTATCGAATCTCCAAGGGAACGAATTATAGCTACCGTAACAAATAATTTTGTTCCCTGTAACGGAAGATTTCCAACTTTAATTGCAATAATAACTATGTTTTTCGCCACAGGAATTTCATTACCATTTCGTTCGCTTGTTTCGGCGGGCTTATTATTGACGGTAATAGTTTTTGGAGTGGTAGTCACACTCTTAGTCTCAAAGCTTCTCTCGGCAACACTTCTAAAAGGCTTGCCTTCATCATTCACGCTTGAACTTCCGCCATACCGCAGACCTCAAATTTGTAAAACAATAGTGCGTTCTTTGCTCGACAGAACCATTTTTGTACTTTTAAGAGCAATGTGTGTAGCCGCTCCCGCAGGAATCGTAATATGGTTAATGTCGAACATTATGATAAATGGCGAATCTCTATGTGTTATAATCTCAAATTTTCTTCAACCTCTTGGTTCACTTATGGGACTTGACGGCGTAATTTTGCTTGCGTTTATTTTAGGATTTCCAGCGAATGAAATCGTTGTACCTATAATCATTATGATTTACACTGCCTCTGGAACGCTTGTTGAATATGATAGTCTTTCCTCGCTTTATAATCTGTTCGTAGAAAATGGTTGGACTTGGGTAACAGCATTATGCACTATGATTTTCTCACTAATGCACTTTCCATGCTCAACTACTTGCCTTACAATCTATAAAGAAACCAAAAGCCTTAAATGGACACTTCTTTCATTTATCCTACCTACAATATTAGGCATATTACTCTGTATGTCAATAAATGCCATTTTCTTTTGGGTATAAAACATAAAAGTGGGCTGCTGAATATAGCAGTCCACTTTTAATAATATAGCCTATGAAATTTTATTTGTACTTTATTCTGATTTTTCACTTGAAGTTTGTTGATTATCTGAAATCTGTTCGGTTATGGTAATCTTGTCATATTCTATACCGCTTTGTTTATGAACAATATCCTTAATTGTAATTGCTCCTGCATTTGTAACACTTCCAGCAGAAACAACAATATTACACTCACCATTAGAAATAAATGCTATACACTCATCAAAACCCTTAGCTTTAATAAGACTTTCTATATTGCTTTGCTGTTCTATCCTTTTGGTGATTTCAGCAACTTGCTTTACTGCCTCGGTTTTTGCGGCTTCATTCTTATCATTATCTTCAATAATATTATTCAGAAGTTCGAGTTCTTCATCTTGTGCCTGCTTGCGTTTAAGCTCAGCTTGTGCAAAATATTCACTCTTTTCATCTGCCTTAGCATTAGTTTCTTTGACCGATTCATTACTTGTAGTTTCTGATTTACTGCTTTCAGATTTCTTAGAAGCCGAAGTATTCACATACTTAGCCTCGCCGATTTCCTTAGATGATGATGTTTTAGAGCTTTCATCAGCGTTAGCTAAAAGTGAATCATTTGCCGAGAACTGCCAGTTAAGATAAACCGCTGCACCAAGTGCCACAACCAATGCCGCAATAATAAACTGTCTTTTACCTAATTTCATTTTATAACCTCCATTATGTAAATATATTTAAGCAGCGGTGGCGGATTGCCTCCACTGTCAGGATACAAGATTGCTAAGAAAGATATTAATCAACAAGGGGGCGGACAAAGTCCGCCCTCAAGAGTAAGAGATGTTAAGGGCTTTGCCCTTAAAACCCATGAGGGACTCCGTCCCTCAACCCTGCGAGCCTTTAAAAAGGCTCGAGCGAAACTTTTAAGTGTCTTTGGAAAGTTGGTAAACTATTCGGTAGTTTCCTCGACCGTGGCAATATAAGTTAATTTAGAATATCGAGTGAGGCTTGCCAAACGATTACGCATCTTGTAAGTGTTTTAGAAAAGTTGGGTAATTTATCGGCTCGCCGATTTCTGAACTGAAACTCTTGATGACGCCACACCTAAGACCGTTCGCACACTATCTATAATATTTTGTTTCACAATAGCAGAATCCGCTCCCTCACAAACCACAAGAACACCTTTAATCTTTGGCATAATCTCTGTAACCTTAATCGGTTCTTCGGTGCTGTTCTTCCCCCTGATTACTACAGTTGAAGATTTATTGCTATATTGAGAATTTTCGCCATCAGATTTATTATTTGTGTCTATATCAGTCTGATAAACACTTTCAATTTCTCTATCTATTGTAATAAGAATATTTGTCTTTCCTGCACCATTGATATTTGAGATAATCTTTGACAAATCTTCCTCAAGCTTTTTTGCATAATCATCAGCCGTAATCTTCGTTTCAGAAACAGGAGTATCTGTTTCTTCTGTTTTTTTACCCATAAAGCTTGAAAGAAATATCAGAGCTATTCCAAGTATGCCAGCGAAGATTATCAGATTTTTAAGATTATTACCCGAAAAAATTGATTTTGCGGTCAATTTTTTTTCTTCTTTTGTTTCCTCTTTTATATCTTCGTTTTCCATAAATCTCATTCCTTTTTTGCTTTTTAACATAATAACATTTTGCTTATGAAATTTAGTGCCGAATTATGTTACTCATTGATAAGACATTCAAGGCCTAATTCATCAGCAATTTTACTTCTTATTTTTTCAGAAAGTTCTAAGTCTTTTGCTGAGATTTTAAGTCTTACCTTTATCATATTTATGCAGTTGTCCTCATCAATATCCATATCAATAAGAATTTCTTCTGCTTCAACAGAAATCTCAGACAGCTTATTCTTAACAAGCTCCGCCATACTTTTTTTAACATATTCAACAGATTGTTCGTTGGCAACCTCAATATTAGATGAACTAATATCCTCTATCGGTGGAACTGCACTAAAGTCGAGGTCAATTTCAGAAAGCGGAACTATTACTGCACAAAGCATAAATCCACCAAAAACAAATCTAAGTATTCCGTTCATTCTTGAGGACGGTGCCAGAAGCTCCAGAACTCCACATATAACTGCTGCTATACAAATCACTACTGCCCAAGATGAAATAGCTGTCACGAACCTGCACCCCCTATAATCAGAATAAGTACTGTCGAAAGAATAAATACTGTCATAACGCAAAGCAAAACCGCCGTAATTGTTGAAACAACCTTTGACACTGAACGCAGTAGTTTGCAAACGCTGTCGGTGCCGAGAATATCCCCTATTGATGCGGATATATTAAGCGAGAATATCCAAAGTAAACATCTGATAAGTACAGGCAGAAACATAAAGGCTATCCCGAAAATCATAAATACACCAGAACCAGATTTAAGCAGTTTTAAACCTCCACGAACAGATGCAAGTGATTCACCCAAAGCTCCTCCGACAACCGGCACAAATGAGCTTACTGCAAATTTTAATGCTCTTCCGCCCGCTCCATCTGCCCTTGTAGTTATTACACTCTGAAAGGTAAGAACGCTAACGAAAACCGACATACAAAAGGTCATTGTCCATTTGCAAATCTTATAAAGCATATCACAAAGTGAAGATAATCTCATTCTTGGAGAAATTGACGACATAACCGAAACACCCAGAAATATGTTAAGTAAAGGGAGAAATAAATTTGCCGAAAGTGCTGAAATCGTCTGTGCCGCTGTCATCATAGCAGTACAATAAGATGTACCTGAAATAGCTTCACCTGCTGAAAGCATCAGTCCTCCCATAATGGGAATATAGAGCGTCATAAAACCACAAGCACCCTTTATTATTTCACAGGTTTCCTGTATCACTCCACAAAGTGGAACTACAATACAAGCAACAACACAAAGTGTTCCAACAGTAGAACCGACACCACCCATACTGCTTACAAGCGAAACCTTAAAGCTTTCAACAAGTGAACAAAGAATGATTATTCCAATACATACTGGTATAGCACCAAAAGGTGAAGTTGCTTCATTTAGAGCAATATTTGTTATTTCACCAAAAACATCTGAAATACTCACCGAGGATAATATGCTTGTTTCAGAAGATGTAATTCCTGCATTTTCGAGAGCCTTCTGTGTTTCTTCAGGAAGCTGACCAAATAATTCTGCTGCACCGCTTGAGTTATATTGTTCGGAATAAAGCTCCTCCTCAGTAGCATTTACACTAAAAGAAAACACTATTAATAATAAGAAAATAAAGAAAAAAATTCTTTTAAACATCATATTAAAACTTTCCTTAAAATAATAAACTATAACCAATTCACAGAATCGATTTATATTCATACAATTTAAGACTATTATTCGGGCGAACACAGTTCGCCCCTACATCTTTGCTTACCCACTTGATAAATACTTCATCTACCACAGCAAATTTTTTAATTGATTTTTCATTACCCCTGATTTATCAAACCCACTGCTACACTTATAAGCTTTTCAAACATCGGCATTGCTATTATTAAAATTGCGGCTCTGCCTGCCAGCTCAACTCTTGAAGCAAGCGAACTTTGTCCAGAATCTCTGCAACAATCCCCAGCGAACTGACATAGAAAGCATATTCCAACAGTTTTAAGCAATATACTTCCATATTCAGAAACAGCCCCCGCAGAATTTATAAGAATTTGCAATTCCTCTATAACAGGCAGAACCTTTGAAATAATAGCTGTAAATATAAGAACTCCTGCACCAATCGCAAGAATAGTCGAAATTTCGGGAGTATGTTTCTTTATGGAAAGTGCAGAAATTGAAGCAAAAATTCCTATAAAGCAAATACTTACTATATCCATAACTAAAACCCGAAAAGCGTTTCTATTTCAGTAAAGAGTGTTGCAATCTCTTTAACAAGCATTAGCAAAACCACTATCAAGCCTGCAAGCGTTGTCATCATAGCTTGCTCTTCCCTTCCTGAGCGGCTCAGAACGAGGCTCAACACAGCTACGATTATTCCTATTGCAGCTATTTTAAAGATAAAATCAACATTCATTTTTATCCTCCTTTTTATTTTTAAAGAATGATAAGAGAAACTGTTATTCCACCGAAAATTCCAAGCGTTCTATATAGCTTTCCTTTTTGTGTAAGCTCTGTGCGAGCTTTTTCGAGTCTATCTTCAATCAAAGCAATGTTCAAATCTATGTGGCTAATCTCACCATCAATATCTCTCTTTCCAAAATCTGTTCCAAAATCGGATATAAGCTCCTTATCTGCTTTAGAAAGTCTATACTTTCTAAACGCAGAATTAACTGCCCGCTCCCAAGAAATTTTCGCATTAGATTTATTCTTAATATTGCGGGTAAATTCTGCTGTCATAAAATCAAGCGGTTCATAGCCTGAATCATTCTTAAAAAGTTCACGAATATCACAGGCTGAAAGTCTTATTCTTGTTTTTGTTTCACTCAAAAGAGAGATATATTTTTCAAGAAATTCTGTTCGTGATTTAAGCCTTAATGACGCATTTATGCCAGCAAGACCTCCAGTAACAGATATAAGAAAAAGTCCTATCAGCTTTAAAATCATTTTGCACCTCGCAATCTGATAAGTTCCTTAATCTTACCAACATTTTCTCTTGAATCAAGTATAACAATCGTTTTAAAAGCACCTGTTCCGATAAGAGCCTTGCCTTGATTTCTTGAAAGCAATTCGTGATAATTTTCTGCGTGTATAGTAGCAATTATACTCACACCAGCATTTATACCCTGCTCAATTGCTTGCATATCACTTGATGCTCCAATCTCATCACATATAATTGCTTCTGGTGAAAGAGTTCTCAAAGCTTGCATAATTCCATCAGCTTTTGAATAACCATTAAGAATATCTGCAAGTCCCAAATCATTTTTTGAAATTCCTGCATATGTACCAGAAAGTTCACTTCTTTCATCAACAACGCTTGTACGCATAATCCGACAATCTATCCCGAGTGAAATTCTTCTTGCAAGGTCACGCAAAATAGTTGTCTTTCCTGAACACGGCATACCTACTATCAATAACCCCCCGTCAAGCTTTCCAACCCTTCGCAAAAGTTCTTCAGAAGCATTGGGAATTTCTCTTGCAATTCTTATATTCAATGAGGAAATATCCCGAACGGAATTTATCTCTCCATGAATAGAAACTGCTGTTCCACAGATTCCTACACGATGACCACTGCCCATTGTTACAAAGCCGTTTTTAATCTCATTTTGATGGCTATAAACAGAATAGCAACAAATATTCTGAAATGTAGTAACAATATCCTCCATACTTGCCACAAGAGAATTTTTGTAGTTTTCAGATAAAGTAAATTTATTATCTACAAATAAAGTATCATTGCCAACAGATAATGCAAGTGGTTTTTCCGCTCGAACACGAATTTCCTGAACTTTAGCTTTAAGCTCGTTTGGAAGCTTGTAAACCGCTTTATATAGCCTATCACTCAAAGCACGAGAAGCTTCATTAAAGCGTTCACTCATAATTCTCATTCCTTTCAATTGCTTGTCCTTTTAAGAAAATATATGACTTCGAAAACAAAAATAGAACTTCTTAGCTAACCAATTTTCCTAAAAAAATTAAAAGTTTCGCTCGAGCCTTTTTAAAGGCTCGCAGGGTTGAGGGACGGAGTCCCTCATGGGTTTTAAGGGCAACGCCCTTAACATCTCTTGCCCTCTAATGGGCGAACAAAGTTCGCCCATTTTTGACTAATATTGCTGACAAAAGAAAAAAGCGGCGGATAAAATCCGCCGCTCAAAGAGCAAAGAATGTTAAGAGCTTCGCCCTTAAAACCCACCAAAGGCTCTGCCTTTGGAAACCGCAAGCTTTTGAAAAAGCTTGAGCAAAACTTTTAATTTTCTTTAGGAAAGTGCATTAGCTAATTGCTAATTAGTTCACGCTTCTTCATCGTGTGTTGGCTCAAATCTTTCAGCAGTCAAGAACTCAATCGAGCGTTCTATACTATCACGAGAATTGCCCCAATCACCCTCTGCATTTCTATAATCATACATTTTGCAAAAATGCGATACATCACCTTGAAGTTCCTCAAGATAACCTCCGGCAAGCCTCGCTGTTTCCTCATAAAAAGGTACAACACCTCTGCCCATTGCCTTTGTCGCCCCACTCATAAGTGCCGTATAATGCTCAAGACATATAAATTTCTGTTCAGAATATAACTGCTT
This sequence comes from Pseudoruminococcus massiliensis, assembly GCF_900291955.1. Lineage (GTDB taxonomy): Bacteria > Bacillota > Clostridia > Oscillospirales > Acutalibacteraceae > Pseudoruminococcus > Pseudoruminococcus massiliensis. Next base: position 108,787 of record NZ_OLMR01000006.1, read on the forward strand.
GAATTCTGGATTCTGCTCCCACATCGCATAAACAATTCTATACATATTATCCATATTCATATTCACACGATTGCAAACAAAACAATCGTGTGTGAGCTTATCAAGATTAGCAAGAACCTTTTTATCAGGCTTACCCTTAACAGTTTTTGGCATAAGTTCTTCTGAAATTTTAAGCAAATGACTTTCAAGAATAAGTGCATTAGAAAGTCTGCTACCTACTTTGAGCATCATTTTGAAGTGCCTATTGCAAAATCCTTGTTCATTAGTAGTGACACGAACATCAGGCTCCATCATAGCCGCACCTGTAACATACTCTGCCATTCTAAGCTCGAGCATATCTCTCATTCTACAAAACGGACAACCGTCTTTAGGAGCGAACACATCATTTATTGGTATACTGCAAATATCCTCTTTCACTTGCTTTCCTCCTCTGTATTTAAAACTTTAAGAGCATTTTTTCTGAATATCAATTCATATTCATTTTGAGAAAGCTCCATTTTTTCGAGCATTTCTATATCATCGAAAGAATTCCACATAGGATAGTCTGTGCCAAATAACATTCTTTCAGCACCATATGCCTTAATTAATTCCTTACTTCTACGCTGACCTAAATACATCATAGAGCTTGAAGTATCAAGATAGCAGTTCTTATTCTCAAGATATTGCAAGGCTAAATCCCAAAGTGACCAACCACCGAAATGTGCAGCAATAACTGTTAGCTTTGGAAAAGCATCAAGAACCTTTGCAAGTCTTTCTGGTCGTGAATACTGAAAACGATAATCTCCGCAATGCATAAGTATAGGCAATCTGCCCTCAAGCATTTCATAAAGCCTCATAGCCTTATCGCTATCCATAAGAAAACGCTGTGAATCCGGGTGAAGCTTTATTCCTTTTAAACCGAGAGATATACAGCGTTCGATTTCTTCTTCGGGATTTTCCATATCGGGGTGAAGCGTACCTAAGCCAAAAAGTATATCTGGATTTTCTGAACACTTCTTAGCAATAAAATTATTTATACTTTGTACTGTTTTAGGAGTAACAGCAACAGACTGAACTGCAAATTGAGTCACACCCGATTTTTTACCATCTTCAATAAGCTGTTCAAGAGTTCCATTATAATCCATTTTTATTCCATAACCGTCAGAAACACTTTGAGTTGCTCTTTCGGCGATATTTTCAGGGTATATATGTGCGTGAAAATTTATAATATTATTAAATGACATATTTATCCTTCTTTAAAGCTTTTTACTATCCATTTACCATCCTGATATTCCCACTCAATAGTACATTTTACATTATCACAGCCAACAATAGCTGCACCTGTATCTGAATTTGTAATTGTATAGGAATATGTAGTAGTTGCAGAATTTATTCTCCATTCCGTTGAAGGATATGAAAAATCTTGCTTTATAGCCTTAACATTAGTTGAGCTTGCTTTATTAAGCCAATCTAATTGCTTATATGTATAAAGATTAAGCACTCCTTCATATTTTTCTGGTAGAACATTTTCATGCTTCCATGAAGACTCAACAAGCTCCTTTGTCATCTGTGAAATATAAAAACTAAAACCAAAATAAGTGACCACACCAATTAGCACCAAACCAATTATAATTCCTATCAATTTTTTCATAAGTAATCGCCCTTTCTTTTAATATTTAGTAGCATTATTATATTCCAACACAAAATAAAAGTAAACAGGCATTTCGACATTTTCCGAAACTATATAGAAGGTAATTCTCCATAAAACCATAATTCATCTTTAAATATGAAATCCTCATCTACAATTTTTTCGTAGTATCCATATTCACTAAGTGAGGTTTTTATATTTCGTTTTCTGATAAATGAAATATTATCAGAAATTGGAGTCCAATATTGATATGGTTCTGTTCGATTCCAAAATTCACTCCAGTATTTTTCGTCATAGAAAATAATAATTTTAGAATTCCATAGATTAGGAACTGATAATACAGAAGTAACCTTGCAAAATTTAATATTTGAAGGTTTATTTGCAATAAAATGTTCTGTGGTTTCGAGCCATTTTCTACAAAATTCTGTTTTTACATTTCCGCTTGTACATCTATGCTCAATAAACATATCGCTTGGAACACTAAATTCCTCAAATTCTCCGACAATTCTTTCAAATGGAGTAAATCTGTCTATTGCCTTAAACATAGATTTTAATTTTCTATATTGTCCTCTTTGCTTTTTTCGTTCCATAAACATACTATATTTAAAAAATTCAGCCTTTCATAGCTATAAGTTTTGTCAATATCTCATCTGCAACAGCATCTTTTGAAAGCAAGCCAAGAGAAGTTTCGTCATTCTCAGTAATAATAGTTACTATATTAGTATCTACACCAAAGCCCGCACCCTTATCACTTATTGAATTAGCGACTATCATATCAGCATTTTTCTTTTTAAGCTTTTTGCGTGAATTTTCAATAAGATTTTCGGTTTCCATAGAGAAACCACATATAAGCTGACCTTCACGCTTAGACTCACCCAAGCTTTTAAGAATATCCTTAGTGCGTACAAGCTCTATTGTCATATCTCCATCATTTTTCTTTATTTTCTGTTCGGCAACAATCTTTGGCGTATAGTCTGCAACAGCCGCCGCCTTTATTATAATATCCTGCTTATACGCACAAGCTCTTACTGCATTATACATATCCTCTGCACTTTTCACCTTGATTACATCAACAAAATTCGGAAGTTCACACTCGGTCTTTCCTGCAATGAGTGTAACCTTTGCACCTCTCAGCATAGCTCTTTTTGCAAGAGCCGCTCCCATTTTTCCCGTTGAATGATTTGTAATATATCTCACAGGGTCTAGGCTTTCACAGGTTGCTCCTGCCGTAACAAGAACTCTCATTCCGTCCATATCGTGTGGAAGTGCTATTGTTTTAAGTATATAATCAAATAAAAGTGATTCATTAGGAAGTCTGCCATTGCCAATATCACCATTTGCAAGCATACCTGATTCAGGCGGAATTTCCTCATAACCATAGTGCTTTAGCTTTTGTATGTTATCAAATGTAATCGGATTACTATACATATTAGTATTCATAGCAGGTGCTATAATCTTAGGACAGTTACAAGCGAGAGCCGTTGTAGTGAGCATATCGTCTGCGATTCCGCAAGCAAGCTTTGCAATTACATTTGCTGTTGCAGGAGCGATTATAAGCAAATCGGCCTTTTTTGCAAGAGAAACATGCTCAACGCTATATTCAAAATTTTTATCAAAGGTATCAACTATGCACTTATGCTTCGTGAGTGTTTCAAAGGTAAATGGAGTTATAAACTCACAGGCATTTTTAGTCATAATAACATGAACCTCTGCCCCAGCTTTTATCAGCATACGAGCGAGATTCGGCATTTTATAGGCGGCAATTCCACCGCTCACACCGAGAAGTACGGTTTTTCCTTTTAGCATTATAATCCTTCTCTCCACAAAAATTATTTTTTAAAAAATCTTTTTAAGACGGCGAGCCGCCACTCCCAAAACGCAGTGCTTGACCGCACAGGACAATATGCGGAATCGTTCGGCAAGCATCACTCGACATTCTTACTTGTCTTATATTGTCGCATTTGTTGAAACCACCGAATTTTGCTAACCAAACTTTCCCAAGACACTTAAAAGTTTTGCTCAAGCTTTTTCAAAAGCTTGCGGATTCCAAAGGTGGGGCCTTCGGTGGGTTTTAAGAACTCTATTTCTCTAACAATTATAAGCAAAAGCTAAAACAATGTCAAATTATCAGCTCTCAAGCTGAACTTTAAGCAATATAACAATTTACATATTGATGTAAATGTGATAAAATTAAAATATATGTCAATATTTAGCTTATTATGTTGAATATTGAATTTTGCACGAAAAGTGGTGATTAAATGCTTTTAGACGGTGAAAAATTTGAACCTCTCGGAAGTGGTATTGAAGTTATTGTTTCAAAAAGACATATTTTTTGGACAGATACCATTCTGCTTGCAAACTTCGCAAAGCCTAAAAAATCAGACCTTGCCTGTGACCTCGGCTGTGGCTGTGGAACTATACCACTGATTTGGTGCAGAGAGTCTGCAACCACGCCTGAAAATATTCTCGGCGTAGAGATTCAGCAAGAAGCCTATGATATGGCTTGCCGCAGTGTTGAGCATAATAAGCTTAAAGATAAAATTAATATAATTAATGCTGATTTACGAAATCTAAATGGAATCACACCCTTTGGCATATATAATCTTGTTGTGTGCAATCCTCCATATAAAGCTGAGGGTACGGGGATAGTAAATCCCGATAGTTCCCTTAAAGCTGCAAGGCACGAAAGCGAATGTACCATCGACGATATAACCGCCTGTGCGTCAAAGCTTTTGCAGTTTGGCGGAAGATTCTGCATATGTCAGCGACCTGAGCGCCTTCCGGATATAACAGAGGCTATGCGTAAATATAACATTGAACCTAAACGACTGCGTTTCGTTCAGCTTAATACGAAAAAAACTCCTAAGTTGCTTTTGATTGAAGGCAGACGAGGAGGAAATAAAGGCGGATTAAAGCTTGAACCTACGCTCCTGCTTGAAGATGATTTTGGAAATTGCAGTCAAGAAATGCTCGAAATCTATGGCTCATTTGCACATGGCCATCAAAAATAATTTTAATATAAGGTGAATTATGAACGGAAAATTATATGTAGTCGGTACGCCAATAGGCAATCTTTCAGATTTTTCTCCCCGTGCAATAGAAACCCTCAGAAATGTAGATTTCATTGCGGCAGAAGATACGAGAGTTACTCTCAAGCTACTAAATAAGTTTGAAATTAAAACCCCTATGATAAGCTATCATGAGCATAATATGCGTGAGCGTGGCGAGTTTGTCTGCGAGAGAATTGAAAACGGAGAAAATTGTGCCATAGTAACAGACGCAGGAATGCCTGCAGTTTCGGACCCAGGCGAAAAACTTGTTATGCAGTGTGCAGAAAGAGGAATTGAAGTAAGCGTTGTTCCAGGACCTACGGCAATGGCATCTGCTCTTGCAATTTCAGGGCTTCCAACAGGTAGATTTACTTTTGAAGGCTTCCTCAGTATGAATAAAAAAAGTCGTCACGAGCATTTGCTTTCATTGCGTAATGAGCATAGAACTATGGTATTCTATGAAGCTCCACACAAGCTTAGTGCAACTTTAAAGGATATGGCTCAAACTTTTGGTAATCGTAGAGTTTCTATTGTTCGTGAGCTTACTAAGGTTCACGAGGAGGTCATTCGTACAACCTTACCAGAAGCCTATGAAAAATATGGTGACGGTTCATTAAAGGGTGAAATCGTTCTTGTAATAGAGGGTGCTCCTATCATAGAAGAAAAAGAAATGACTCTTGAGGACGCAGTAAGCTTTGCAAATGAGCTTATGGAGAGCGGTTCTAAGCCATCAGAAGCAGCTAAAAAAGCTTCTGAACTTTCAGGTATAAAAAAAGCTGATATTTATAAAGAGATAGTATAATTATGGTTCAGGGGGTAAACTTTTTAGGAGGAAATTTTATGAATGTTATTTTAGCATCGTCTTCTCCGAGAAGGCGTGAGATTATGAGTATTCTTACAGATGATTTTATTTGTATTCCACCTGATATAAATGAAATCGCACCATCAGATATTGAGCTTGAGCTTAAGCCTCAGTATATCGCAACTCAAAAAGCAAAATATATATCTAAAGGTCATCGTGACGCTATGGTAATAGGCTGTGACACTTCAGTTATAATTGATGGCAAAATTCTTAATAAGCCTGTAAATACTGAGCATGCAAGGCGTATGCTCAGATTGCTTTCAGGCAATACACATAAGGTTATAACTGGTTGTTGCATAAATTACAGAGGCTTAGAGCGTTGCTTTAGTGTTTCGACCGAGGTTGAGTTTTTTGAGTTAACTGAAAACGAAATAGAAAGCTATGTCAATACAACTGAACCCTATGATAAAGCTGGTGGTTATGGAATACAAAGTCATGGTGCTTTATTTGTAAAAGGAATTAACGGCGATTACTACAATGTTGTTGGTATGCCAATCTCAAGAATTGCACGAGAAGCAAGTGAACTTCTCATGGAATATGAAAAGCAAACAGAGCAAAAAAACAAAAGATAAATCTAAATCTCAATTTAAAATATGACTGGAGGAATTTTATGCAAAAAGTACAGAGAAAATCAGGCATAGAGCTTTTAAGAATTATCTGTATGCTTATGATTATCGTACTTCACGTCTATACATACGGAGGGCTTAATCAGCTTTCTAACGCCCAAGGTGGAAGATTTGAAGTAATGAGCGATTTTATGTGGTCCTTTTTCAGAACACCTGTTAATGTTTTTATGATTATCACTGGTTACTTTATGAGTAAAGATGTTCTTGATTTTAAAAAAAGCTATCGACGCATACCAAAGGTATATGTTACGATGCTGTTTTATTCTATTTTGCTTACAGTCTTATCATTTATAATTTATAGTAATAATGGTTTTTCTCCGAGCGAAACAGCAAATAACCTTACTTCTGCTGATAAGCTTGAAATAGCTACTATAAATAAACTTTCCGGACGCTTTGCAGTTTATTCCATTATTAAAATGTTCTTTCCTTTACTTTCAAAGCAATGGTATTTTTTAACAAACTATGTTATAATTTTGCTTCTCTCACCTTTCATAAATAAAGTTCTTGTTGAAATTGATAAAAAGCAATTTAAAATTCTTCTTGGACTTCTTTTCGTATTTCTATCAATCTATCCAACAATTTCAACTATGGGCGGCTTAAAAGAGATATTCTCTACTAATAAAGTTCTACCTATTGAATATGGAAAATCTATGATTTCTTTCTTATTTATGTTTATTATTGGAGCTTATCTAAAACGCTTTGTCAAAGATGATGAAAAGCTTCACTTTAAATATCTTGGCTATTTTGTAGGTCTTTGCATAATAGATTTTTCGCTCTATTATTTCCTTGGCAATGTTACATTCAATAAAGTAGGATTTTATAATGCTTCAGTTTTCGGACAATTCTCAAATCCATTTGTCATACTCGAATCTGTTTCTATATTCCTATTTTTCAGAGGCTTTCAGTTTAAATCAAGAATAATCAACTACATTGCTGGAACAACTATTGGAATATATGCTATTCATGAACACCCACTTATAAGAAGCTTTATCTGGTCACACAATGAACTTGGCGACCCAAATCTCTATAATAATTTCTTAGGAATAATGTTCGTAATAGCAACAATTTTTAAAATATTCATAATCTGTTCAGTAATAGATATGGCAAGACAAGGACTTTTTTCAGGTGTAACAAAATTAGTGCAAAAATTCAAAAAGAATACCACATCTGAGGAAGCCTGAATATTTGTGCATATGTTGTGATATATACCAAGTTAGCTATCACTAATTATATGAATTTTATGTAAATTTCTGAAAAATACTTGATTTTTAAAAATTTTATGATAAAATATAGGTATCATTATTAAGGAGGTTATTTTCTATGGCATATGTAATTTCTGACGATTGCATCGCTTGTGGTGCTTGTGCAGCTGAATGTCCTTGTGAGGCTATCTCTGAGGGTGACGGCAAATATGTAATAGATGCTGATGCTTGTGCTGGCTGTGGCTCTTGTGCAAGTGTATGTCCTGTAGGAGCTCCTCAGGAAGCTTAAGCAAAAATTTAAAGCTTAATACTTATATAACCGCTGTTGTAATAACAGTGGTTTTTTTTATAATAATTTTGAAAAGCCTTGAGCGAATTTTTTAATTTTTATCATTATATTGTTATATAAAAATAGACAGTGCCAAAAAGGTACTGTCTATTAAAATATTTTTTAATGAATTTTTATTTATCTGTAAGGCACTTTACGATAACTGCCTTCTGTGCGTGAAGTCTGTTCTCTGCCTCATCAAAGATTTCAGCTGCATGAGCTTCAAATACATCAGCAGAAATTTCTTCGCCTCTGTGTGCAGGTAAGCAATGTTGTACAATAGCATCGGGCTTTGCATAGCTCATAAGTTCTTCATCAATGCAGTAGCCTGCAAATGCCTTCTTGCGTTTCTCAGCTTCGCCCTCTTGCCCCATAGATGCCCATACATCTGTGATAACAACATCTGCACCGACAACAGCCTTCTTAGGCTCTCTTACCATTTCGAACTTATCACCAAAGCCCTTTGCAAACTCAAGCACAAGTGGGTCAGGCTCATAGCCCTCAGGACAAGCTACTGAAATAGACATTTCCATCTTCAAAGCACCAACAATAAGTGAATTCATCATATTATTGCCGTCACCGATAAACGCCATTTTCTGTCCTGCGAGTTTGCCCTTATACTCACGAATAGTCATAAGGTCAGCAAGAATCTGACAAGGGTGGCAGAAGTCTGTCAAGCCATTGATTATAGGAATAGAGCCATATTTTGCCAAATCCTCAACCTCAGACTGCTTGAATGTACGAATCATAATACCGTCAAGATAGCGTGAAAGCACTCTTGCTGTATCCTGAACAGGCTCACCTCTGCCAATCTGCATATCATTTGCAGAAAGGAAGATTGGAAGTCCGCCGAGCTGATACATACCAACCTCAAAGGATACTCTTGTTCTTGTGGAAGCCTTTTCAAAGATAAGACCGAGAGTCTTGCCCTTAAGATACTTATGTTCGATATTGTGCTTTTGCTCATATTTAAGCTGGTCTGCAAGATTAAGAATTTCGCAGATTTCCTCGTGAGAGAGGTCGAGCATTTTTAAAAGATGTTTCATTGGATTTGCCTCCTTATTATAACATTTTAAATTATTTTAATTACACTTCTGAAAGAACCTCATTTAGAATTGCTAAGCCCTTATCAATTTCTTCATAGCTGATATTAAGCGGTGGAAGAAGTCTTAAAAGAGTCTTTGCGGTAAGAATGAGCAAGCCCTTTTCAACACAGCGGTTTGCAAGAACCTTTGCTTCACCCTTTTCGAGAACTATGCCTATCATCATACCAAGTCCACGAACCTCTTTGACATTTGGCATTGAACTAAGCTTTTCTTTGATATAAGCACCCTTTTCGGATACTTCCTTCAAAAATTCTTTTGTAGCCACTCTGCTGAGAACCTCAAGAGAAGCTGCACATGCAACAGGATTTCCGCCAAAGGTTGTGCCATGAGTACCAGCACTGAGAACACCAGAAAGCTTTTCACTGCATATGCAAGCACCGAATGGAAGTCCTCCGCCAAGACCCTTAGCAGTTGTTATTATGTCAGGAGTTACACCATATTGTTCATAACAATAGAATGTTCCTGTTCTTGCAACACCTGTCTGAACTTCATCAATCATAAGCAAAATATCATTATCCTGACAAATTTTTGCTGTTTCCCAGACAAAAGGCTTTTGCAATGGATTAACTCCGCCCTCGCCCTGAATAAGCTCTATAAAAACAGCACAAACAGTATCGTCAATAAGATTACGCAAGCTTTCTATATTATTTGCTTCAGCGTATTCAAAACCTTCAGTAAATGGGAAAAAGTAGTTATGAAAAACATCTTGTCCAGTTGCGGCAAGAGTTGTAACAGTTCTGCCGTGGAATGAATTTACAAGAGTAATAATCTTGTTTCGTTTACCGCTGTATTTTTCAAAGGCATACTTTCTTGCAACCTTAATTGCACATTCGTTTGCTTCTGCACCTGAATTACAGAAAAATACTTTAGATAAGCCTGTAAGCTCAACAAGCTTTTTAGCTACTTCAACTTGAAGCGGATTGTAGTAAAGATTAGACATATGCTGAATCTTGCCAGCCTGTTCAGAAATAGCCTTAACAAGTCCGTCATCACTATATCCAAGGCAGTTTACACCTATTCCGCTTGTGAAATCTATATATTCCTTGCCGTCAACATCTTTTGCAACAGCGCCCTTACCCTCTACCAATGCTACTGGAAATCTTCCGTAGGTCGGCATAAGATATTCTGCTTCTTCTTTTTTAATTTCTTCAAAGGTCATTTACATTACCTCCTCTTTCATCAACAAAGATGAAATCAATAAAACATTGTTCCGATACCCTCATCAGAGAAAAGCTCTATAAGAATTGAGTGAGCAATTCGACCGTCAATAATATGAGCTCGTTTAACTCCTCGTCTTACAGCTTCTACACAGCAATCTATCTTTGGAATCATACCACCCGAAATAATTCCCTCACGCTTTAATGACGGAACATCGCTGACATTTACAACAGGGATAAGAGTTTCTTCGTCGTCCTTATCACGCAAAAGTCCACGAATATCTGTCATAAGAATGAGTTTTGCTGCACCGAGCTTTGCTGCAATCTGGGCGGCTGCAAGGTCAGCATTAATATTAAATACATCTCCGTTATAACCGCCTGCAACTGTTGCAAGAATAGGTATATAGCCATTATGTATGGTATCCTCGATAACCTCTGTATTAACCTCTGTGATTTCGCCGACATAGCCTAAATCTTCAGAAGCTATAAGCTTTTCAGCCATCAACATTCTGCCGTCAAGACCACAAAGTCCCATTGCCTTACCGCCATGCTGTTCAAGAAGCTGTACAAGGCTCTTATTAACCTTGCCTGCAAGAACCATTTGCACAATATCTATGGTTTCCTTATCTGTTACACGCAAACCATTTGCAAATCTGCTTTCCTTGCCAGTTTTCTTGAGCATTTCGCTGATTTCAGGACCACCACCATGAACCAAAACAACATTAACTCCGACAAGCTGCATAAGAACTATATCGCTCATAACAGCATCTTTGAGTTCAGGTGTTACCATAGCGTTTCCGCCGTATTTTACAACAATAGTCTGACCTGAATATTTCTGAATATATGGCAAAGCCTGTATTAAAACCTGGGCTCTGTCCGCATTTGAAATTTTATACATATTTCCGCAACCTCTTTAGCTTCTGTAATCACCGTTAATCTTAACATATTCATATGTCAAATCACAGCCGTATGCTTCAGCAACACCGTTGCCGTCATTAAGCTCAACAACAATGTCAATCTCGTCCTCTGTAAGAACTGTCTTTGCAATTTCCTCAGAAAAGTCTATGCCCGCACCATTCTTGCAAACATCAACCTTACCAGCCTTTGATGCAAAGCTGACATCAACCTTGTTAATATCAACATCACAGCCAGAATAGCCAATAGCGCAAAGAACTCTGCCCCAGTTTGCATCTGAACCAAACATAGCCGCTTTTAGAAGGCTCGAACAAACAACGCTCTTTGCAACGCCCTTTGCATCTTTTTCGGTCTTTGCACCACTTACCTTACAGACAAGAAGCTTAGAAGCACCCTCGCCGTCCTTAGCCATTTCTTTAGAAAGCTTTCTGCAAAGAATTGTGAGAGCCTCAACAAAAATGTTGTAATCCTCATTCTGCTCTGTAATTTCAGCATTTCCTGCAAGACCCGAAGCCATAACAGCAAGCGTATCATTTGTTGATGTATCACCATCAACACTTACCATATTAAAGGACTTATCAGCAACAGTTTTTACAGCAATTTTAAGCATATCAGCAGAAATTGCAGCATCTGTGGTTATAAAGCAAAGCATCGTTGCCATATTGGGGTGAATCATACCGCTGCCCTTTGCTATACCGCCGATATAAACCGTCTTTCCGCCAATTTCAGCCTCGACAGCGTATTCCTTCTTAACGAGGTCAGTTGTCATAATAGCCTCGGCAGCATTTGTTGCACCCTCCTTAGAAAGTGCAGAAACAAGCTCAGGAATAGAATTAGCAATAGGCTCAATCGGAAGCTTTTGTCCGATAACACCTGTTGAGCCTACGATAACATCTTTTTCATCAATATTAAGAGCCTTTGCAACCAAAGCACAGGTTTTTTCAGCAACCGCTACACCGTCAGAATTACAAGTATTTGCGTTTCCGCTGTTGCATATAACTGCTTGAGCAGTACCGTTTTCAAGGTTAGCTCTTGTTACAAGGATAGGGGCGCTCTTCACAAGATTAGTTGTATAGATTGCGGCAGCTGTGCAAGGCTTTTCACAATATATAAGAGCGAGGTCACGCTTATTCTTATTCTTTCTTATACCACAATGTACACCAGAAGCTACAAAGCCCTTAGGAGCTGTTACAGAACCGTCGACAAACTTAATTGACATTTTTCATCATCCCTTAAAAAATCAATATATTTATAGCTTAGAATGCAGGAGGAACTATTACAAGTCCTGTTTTTTCGTCCAAGCCGAAAATTATGTTCATATTCTGAATTGCCTGACCAGCCGCACCCTTAACCATATTGTCTATGGCTGAAGTAACTATGAGAGTATTTGTGCGAGAGTCGATATGAATTGAAATATCGCAGAAATTAGAATACTTTATGTTATGAATATCAGCATAAGCACCGTCAGGAAGAACCCTTACAAAGTATTCGTCCTTGTAGAAATCTTCATATGCCTTGCGGATTTGTTCCTTTGTTACACCCTCATTAAGACGAGCATAACAAGTAGAAAGTATTCCTCTGTTTACTGGAAGAAGATGAGGTACAAAAGTAATTGTAACCTTTTCACCTGAAAGCTTAGATAAAGTTTGCTCAATCTCAGGAGTGTGTCTGTGAGCACCAGCCTTATATGCGTGGAAACCTTCATTGAGTTCAGGATAGTGGTTAGCCTGTGAAAGACCTCTTCCCGCACCAGTTACACCAGATTTTGAGTCGATTATGATTCCTGCTGTTGAAACAAGCTTATTTAAAATCGCAGGAGCAAGTGCAAGCGGAGCACCTGTTGTATAGCAGCCAGGGTTAGCAATAATCTTGCTGTCCTTAACATTATCTCTGAAAAGCTCAGGTATACAATAAACGGCTTTTTTATGAAGCTCCTTATCAAGAAATTCACCGTTATACCATTCCTTGTATTCGTCCTCGCTCTCAAGACGGAAATCTGCTCCAAGGTCGATAAAAGCCTTTCCAGCCTTATCACAAGTTGCTGCAAGCTCTTGTGAAAGTCCATGTGGAAGTGCTGCAAAAATAACATCAGATTTTTCTACAACCTCATCTGCATTTTTGCATTCCATATCGCATAAGCACCTGTATGACGGATAAACCTCAGAAAGCTTTTTTCCCTCAAAGCTAACAGAGCTTATTGCGGAAATTTCTACATTTGGGTGTGTTGTCAAAAGGCGTACAAGCTCTGCACCAGCATAGCCTGTCGCACCGATAATTCCTGCCTTTATTTTCATTATCAATATCCCCTATTAAACTTAAAATTCCATAAATGCAATATTATCAAAATAGTAATTAACTGCATCTATAAGCTGTTCAACTGTTAAATCACTTCTTTGGCTAAGTGAATTTGCGATTACATCTTGAAGTGCCTCGCAGGTTGTGACACACTTCATCTGATGCTTAACAGCATATTCAGGAAGAATTTCTTCTCCTGTTTCATCGTCATAATCAGGATAATCAAAGACATAGCATTCAGTATCTGGCTCAAGCTTTTCTTCGACAGTGTATATACACCAATCATCATCTTCAATAAGCTTTTCATCGCCAAATTCAAGGTATATATTTTTCATATCTTCAATAATATCCTTAAATAAACAGCTTTTATCTTTTATCATAAAATTTCCTCCGCAAAAGCAATCAAGCAATTATTTCTCTTACACGCTTAACCTGAACCTTTACATTTTCAGGAGCAGGACCGCCAAGCACCTTTCTGCCGTTTACGCAGTTTTCGAGAGAAATTGCATCATAAACACCCTCATCAAAGGTATCACAGATTTTCTTGTATTCCTCGATAGGAAGTGTTTCAAGTGTTAAGCCCTTTTCTATGCAAAGAGCAACAAGTGTACCAGTTGCCTTATAAGCATCGCGGAAAGGAAGTCCCTTTTTAACAAGATAGTCTGCACAATCTGTTGCATTTATAAAACCGTGTGCAGCAGCCTTACGCATATTTTCAGGAATAGTTTTCATTGTTTCTATCATTGGAGTAAAGGCTGTAAGGCACATCTTAACTGTATCAACAGCATCAAATATAGCCTCCTTATCTTCCTGCATATCCTTGTTATAAGCAAGTGCAATACCCTTCATAACTGTAAGCAAGGTCATAAGGTCACCAAAAACTCTTCCTGATTTTCCACGAACCAACTCTGCTATATCAGGGTTTTTCTTCTGCGGCATAATACTTGAACCTGTTGAAAATGCGTCATCAAGTTCAACAAACTTAAATTCCCAACTGCACCACATAATAATCTCCTCAGAAAAACGAGAGAGATGAACCATTATAATAGAAAGTGCAGATGCAAGCTCCATACAGAAATCCCTATCAGATACGCCATCAAGGCTGTTCTGAGAAATTCTGTCAAATTCAAGCAAGCGAGCTGTTATAGTTCTGTCTATCGGATATGTAGTAGTAGCTAAAGCACCACTTCCGAGTGGCATTTCGTCCATACGACCATAAGCCGACTCAAGTCTGCTAATATCTCGGAGAAGCATTTCTGCATAAGCCATAAGATGATGTCCGAAAGTAATCGGCTGTGCTCTCTGAAGATGAGTATATCCAGGCATAACAACAGACGCATTTTCTTCTGCCTTATCGCAAATAACCTTTACAAGCTCTTTTACCATAGAAACCAAATTTTTAGTTTCCTTTTTGAGATAAAGTCTTATATCAACTGCAACCTGGTCATTTCTGCTTCTTGCTGTATGAAGTCTTTTACCTGTACTGCCCAATCTTTCAGTAAGTTCACCCTCAATAAAGGTATGAATATCTTCCGCGTTAGGGTCAATCTCAAGCTTGCCACTTTCTATGTCAGCAAGGATTCCCTTTAAGCCCTCAATAATGAGTTCAGATTCCTTTTTATCAATTATTCCGACCTCACCAATCATCTCAGCATGGGCAATACTACCCTCTATATCCTCTTTATACATTCTGCTATCGAATGAGATTGATGAATTAAAGTCATTCGTTTTTTTATCTATTTCTTTAGAAAAGCGTCCTGCCCACAGCTTCATATCATATTCTCCTTGACTTATATAAAATAACATTCGGGCGAATACCGCATTTTATCCAAAAATACGGTACACGCCCAAACAGAAAATTTATTTTGCGACGGATTTCCGCATAAAATTTATGCTCTTAGCGAATAAATTATTTCTTAAAATATTCGTAATAAATCAGCCAACCGCATTATTTATCGTAACGGAAGCCCTTCTTGCCCTGAACCTTGATTGGAAGTCCGAAGAGGTTGATGAAACCTGCACTATCCTTCTGGTCATAAACTTCATCTTCATCAAATGTTGCAATATCCTCATCATAGAGTGAATATGGAGATGTAACACCTGCGTCAATGATATTGCCCTTATAAAGCTTAAGCTTAACATCACCTGTTACCTGCTCTTGTGTTGAATCAACAAAAGCTGAAAGAGCCTTTCTAAGTGGTGTATACCACTGACCGAAATAAACAAGTTCTGCAAAACGAAGTGCAACATTCTGCTTGTAGTGATATGTATCTCTATCAAGAGTAAGCTCCTCAAGCTTGTTGTGTGCGTGGTAAAGAATTGTTCCGCCTGGAGTTTCATAAACACCACGAGACTTCATACCAACAAGTCTGTTTTCAACAAGGTCAACGATACCGATACCATTTGCACCGCCGAGTTCGTTAAGCTTCTTAACAAGTTCAACAGCACCCATCTCTACGCCGTCGATAGCTGTAGGAATACCCTTTTCAAAATGGATTGTTACATAGGTTGGCTTATCAGGAGCCTGCTCCGGAGAAACTCCAAGCTCAAGGAAGCCTTCCTTATTATACATTGGCTCATTTGCAGGATTCTCGAGGTCAAGACCTTCGTGAGAAATATGCCAAATGTTTCTATCCTTAGAATAGTTTGTTTCTCTTGTAATCTTAAGAGGAATGTTGTGTGCCTCAGCATAGTCGATTTCCTCATCACGAGATTTAAGGTCCCACTCTCTCCAAGGAGCGATAATCTTCATATCAGGAGCGAAAGCCTTAATAGCGAGTTCAAAACGAACCTGGTCATTACCCTTACCTGTACAGCCATGGCAAATAGCGTCTGCACCCTCTGCAAGAGCGATTTCTACAATTCTCTTTGCAATGATAGGACGAGCAAATGATGTACCGAGGAGGTACTTATTCTCATAAACTGCACCAGCCTTAACTGTTGGGAAAACATAGTCCTCGATAAATTCCTTATTAAGGTCCTCGATATAAAGCTTAGAAGCACCTGTTTTTTTAGCCTTTTCTTCAAGACCTTCAAGCTCTGTTGCTTGTCCTACATCACCAGAAACAGCGATAACTTCGCAGTTATCATAATTCTCCTTGAGCCAAGGAATGATGATAGAAGTATCAAGACCGCCTGAATATGCCAAAACTACCTTTTTTATATCACCCATTTTATGTAACCTCCAAAATTATATTTGCACTATTTAGTGCGAAAGCCTTGTGGCTTTAGAACTTTGATAAGTATATTATACACTCTTTATGCAAAAAAGCAAGCTTTTTATTGCATATTTATTCGGGAATTTTAAAAATTTTTCTTCATTTTATTTTAAAAGCAATATTTTATACATAAATGCCACATATAAAAATCTCTGTAAGGTTTATAACTAAGCCGGTTTCTTAGTTAAAAAGCCCATAAGAAGGCTTTAAATTCATATATTGTCATAAATTAAGAACAATTTTTTTCAATAAGCAATCCAAACTAATATTAGTCAGAAATTTATCTCTTTTTGCAGAAATATTCATAGCACACAGCGATAATTTCCCGTAAAAAAAGCCGTAAAGTGAGCTTTTACGGGCTTTTTAAGTATTATACAGCTATGCAAGTTTATACATAAAATCCATCTCAAAATTATACCACAATAAAATTTCACTAAAACGAAAATATCCTGCCTTTTCAGACAGACTATTGTTTGAGTTATAATTTATTTTCATCATTAAATTTATCACCAGTAAAAGTATCTCCTTGCTACTGCAACATATATATTCAAGACTATCTATAATAATGCTCTATTGCGTTAGTACATTTGGAAATAAATTATTTTTTCTCTTAAAAGCGTTTACTTCAAACGATAGTATTACCATTTAATAATTTCTATAATATTAGAAATGGCTATACCTCTCTATTGGGGTATAGCCATTTTTCATATGTGAAAGAAAATTCTAACTAAACATATCGTAATTTGAATAACTGCCAATGCACTTCCTATAACAAAGAACAAATTGTTTGCCAATCCTTGCGCATGAAAAAGCTTCAATGCAACTCCACATTTAAACGGATATAATAGTCTTACCTTTTCAAAGTTAAACATATCTATTATAATATGTGATGCAAAACTTATTGCAAAATATGGAATCAAATCCTGCCAAACCATTCCTATAGATGCTGTAAGCAAGACCAACGCCAAGATAGAGTGCATAAATGAGCGGTGTGGTTGTTGCTTTCCAAAGGCACAAATTGCTATAAATAAAATTGCACCTATTGCAATTCTTGCATAGCTACTGTCGCTTATAATCTGTTTAACAATTTCTGCATTCCAAATTTGTTCAGCCGCAAATACTGCAACAACAATTAATACCACCACTGCGATGATTCTATTTGCATATTTATGTGAACCAGATGTATCTACATCAATATCAGATATTAAAGCTCCCATACCTCCGATACCAACTGCAAGTATTACATCTTGAACTGTCTTTGGCTGAGTAAATATCAGGCTTGAGGCAACACCCACCGCAAAATGTGTTTTTCCTAACAACTTACAATTTCCTCCCTTTTTCGTTAAAATATGACTTTATTATACAAATTTTTCAATGCTTGTGCAATAGTAGTAAGAATATATTCTTCTTTAATAGAAAAACACCAATTTAAATTTGATTCTATAAAAATTAAAAATTTCACTCAAGCCTTTATTTTAACAGCGAAACACTTTATTTATTTAATTTTGATTTATCAGTAGCAACTTTTCTTTCTTAGCGTATAATGTAGTATAACAAATGAAAGGAGAGAAACGAACAATGTGTGGTAACTTCTTAGGTAACAACAACAGCTGCTGCTGGATTATCATCCTTATCCTTTTGGTTAGCTGCTGTGGAAACGGTTGCGGTTGTGGCAATGACACTTCTAACAACAGCGGTTGCGGTTGTGGCTGCTAATTCTCCTTGTTAAGAAAATGGGGCTGTGAAGAAACGAAGTTTAAGACTTCATTCTTCGCAGCCCCTTTCAATTTTTGCAAAAATAAGGCAATTGTTTAAAAAGGGTATACTCTCCCTTACCCCAAACAGTATAATAACGGTGTGTGATAGAAAATGTGCGGAAAAAATGTTACTATTCGAATTTAAGTCAAAGGATATTAGCAATCCTTGCTATTTCCATTACCAGTATCTTCATTGTAATTCCGCCGGACATCACATAAAACCAAATCTGTCTCATATGCTGCGACTTTGCTATCGGTGTTGCAATAGCTGCAATGATTATAATTGCAGCTCCAATACAGCCAATCAGATTCGGGATGCTGATAAGCGGGAATACTCCCGGTGCGCAGCTTCCGTTAATCGTGTTCTGAATCGTCTTGTCTAATCCGTCCCTTGCCGCTGCAAAACAGCATATCGTAAGTCCATATACCAGAAGAAACAGGCTTCTCCTTCCCCAATAGTTAATGTTTGAACGATTAACTATGGATTCTCCGATAAACCACCAATATAAGCAACATGATTGTTGTAATTGTCGTAACAGTACTTCCAAAATATAATTTCATAGATATTTACCTCATTTCTACTCAGTGATTTCTATCAGATTTCCTTCAATTCCTCTAATGCAGCTTTCATAGTATCCGTCTCTGGTAGTTCTCGGACCGCTGACAACCTGATATCCATCACCTTTTAACCTTTCCGTCAATGTATCCACAGAAGCCCTACTTCCTACACTAAATGCAATATGAACATAACCAGTTCTCAGCAATACTTTTTCATTGTCAACCAAATCTGACTGGTTCATAATTTCCAGTTACAATAGCATAAAAAGTAACCCACCCTTTATCATCAACTGAAGAAAGACTATCACAACGCAATAGGTCTCTCTTATCATTGCAAAATATAAGACTGCTATTATGCTGATCAATAAAGAACTGATGGTAATATGATTTTTCCCATTGTCTATGCACATATGATTCAATACTAATTTTGCGATTCCAAGTAGAACGAATGCCGCTATCAGAATCCAGCAGATGATGCAAATCCAACCATTTGCCGGCTTAAAATCCCAGAGATTTACTGCTATTACAAAGCCATCCATCTGTTTGGAGTATAGTGGCAATAGTGCAAGCAAAATTCCGGTTAAATCGACAGCTCCAAACAATCAATCACATATTCCTTCGGTACGATATTCATTCCAAGTGTACCAACCAGCATCATTCCCAGAGCAATTCCTGCAAACACACCGAAGCTTCGATATTCTTTACTCTTTGCACTGGCGACTATAAGCATTACAAGCGAAACGATGGATAGCAGTACAACTAAAATCGTTGAAAAGATTTACATTTTCATTCTAAAATATCTGCCCAGGCAGCCTTTTCTTTTCCTTATATGGAAACTGCCTGTCAAATACCTCCACTTCCTTTTCATCCACCAGATACCCCACTGGAGGTGCATACTCTCCTGTAATTCCATTAAGATATCCTGGTATCAGTTCTTTGCACAGAAAGAAAGATGCATCCTCGCCTTCCAGCAATCCATGATAGTGGATGCCAAACTCACTAGCCTGTCTGAATCCACTTTTTCCATAGAAATCAATATTTCCCTCAAAGCATAATGCACCACAACCAAGTTCTTTCGCTTTTTCCAACGAGTAGTCTAATAGAAGTTTTCCATATCCTTTTCTCTTTAGCTTTGGTGTAATACAGATCGGTCCCATGGTCATAATCGGAATACTTCTGTCATCATCCGCTGCGATTACAGCTTTCATGAACATATTCTGTCCAATCAGCTTTCCGTCTTTTAACATGACAAAATCCAGTTCCGGAACAAATGCCGGATCATTTCGAAGTTTGTGGAGTACATAATGCTCCAAGCATCCTGGACGATACACATTCCAGAAGCCTTCCCTTACCAGATTTTCTACCTCTCGATGCTCATTTTCTTTTTCCAATCGAATCATAATATTTTCTCTCATTTTCTTTTCTCTCCATTTCTTTTTGGTAGTGTAAAATAAAATCCACTATCCTAAATTCAAATCTTTTAGAATTAGCAGCTCTGCGTCTTTTGCGTCTGGCTCTTTAATTGTTCAGTTTCAAAGCAATATCATCGATGACATTTTCAAACCTGTCTTTTATCTGTCCTTTCTCCTCTGCACCATCATACAGGCTATAATAGAAAAACATAACCGAATAGAACATATCTGCCTTATTATCAGCATCTTTCATTCCCATGCCTACAAATAAATCTTTCACATATCCTGCCGGTCCTGCTACAAGGTACTGCTGATACAATGCCTGCATTTCTTCATTTCTGAACTGTTCCAATGTAAGCATCTTGCGGAAAGATGCGGCAAAATCATTCTCCGTCCAATACGCAAACATATCTTTGCTGTACTTTATAAAATTCTCCAACGAAACCTTATCATATTGATCCGGCATACTCTCTTTCTCATCGGCAGGCATATCATTTGATTCTGCCTGTTCGCCATCACCCTGCTCCATACGCTTTACGATATGGTCAAAAATATCCCTTTTGCTCTCGAAATGTCTGTATAATGCTCCTTTTGTCATGCCAAGCTCCCCTGCAATCTGGCTGACAGACACAGCTTCATATCCATATCTGGCAAACAAATGTAATGCAACAATCAAGATATCTTCCTTTGTTGTCTTTGACATACTCCATTCCTCCAAAATTACCATGTAATAAACGACCGTTTACATAGTAATTATAGTGAACGGTCGTTTATTTGTCAAGAAGTTATAACATTATAGCTATTTTTTTCCCTCTGATTGACTTTATATCAGCCGCATTGCCATTGGTTCGGCAGATTATAATATGAAGTGCAATAAAAAATAGACTTCAAAGTAACTAAGGTGTAAGCATACTAACATAACACAGAGGTTACTATGAAGTCATATAAACATTTTACACTATAGAGTTCCAACAGGATTACGACTATTTTATGGCGCAGGAAGCTGCAAGTATGCTACTCTCCGCTGGACTTATTTCCTTAGTGGAATTCAACAAATTAACTCAAATAAACCGCAACACATTCTCTCCGATGTTAGCCGAGATTATGCCCAAAATCACTTGATAAATGTAGCGTTTAGAGTGATGTATATTATAGATTACTCGTTGGAGAACCGAGCCATGTGGAGACGGTTGTATTGATGTCAAGAAAAGAGGTTTTACTCCAGTTTTATTCAGATTGTATCAATATATAGAATTTTTATATTATTGAGTGGTAAAGTATCGAGAAATACATCAAACGTCCCAATGTTAGATCTTAGATACATTTTTTTCAACATTAAAAATGCAAATAAAAAGCAAAAAAGATTGCCGGAACTCACTTTTTGTGAATTTCGGTGTCTTGTTTGGCTGTTTTTTACAGTATCCTTTTATTGCAACATTCATAATATCAAAACGCAGGCAAAAATAGCTTTTGCCTGCGTTTTATTATTTATGATTTAAATACTAATCAAAATAATCAATTTGTCTTTTTACGTCTCATAACTGTGATGAATACAATACCTGTGATGAATACAAACGCTCCTATAAGTATTGCCGAAAGAACAGTTACAAAAAGTATTCTGTTTTCGCCGGTTCCGGGAACCTCAGTAGACTTTGAGTCGGATTTTTCATCTTTGTTTTTATCTTTGTATTCACCGCCCGTAAGCGAAACAGTAATCATCTGATCCTCTTTGACATTTTCAAGAGTATACTCGCCTGTTTTCTTGTCGGCGGCAAGCTGCTTACCGTTTACCGTAAGCTTAGATATATTATTATACTTATCGGGATTTACTGTAAATTTGAAATCCTTCCTCAAATGTGTTGTCATCAATTCTAACAGCGTGCGAAAGCTTTGAAACAATGTTCAGGCTGTTAGAAAGACTTGAGGATTTCTTAATGCTCTCTTGGTAAAGAACATCGCTTACAAAGCTCTTTACTGCGGTTTTGTTGCCCTCAACGGTAAACATTACCTTAAGCGTTCTTCCCACACCTACGGATTTAAGAACTGGGAAACCGTCGTTTACCTCATCACTCGGAGAGGTTCTGAAATCATTTCCGAGCTTATCTGCTACATCTGTTTTCATTTCGGAAGCAGTACAAGCGTCGCCTACGCATCTTTGTCCGTTAGAATTTGTGTATGCGTATTCGCAGAGATCTTTATCATACCAGCAGTTTAAAACAGGTGCGGACGCTCCGCAGATTGCTCCTGCCGTTATAAATCTGTCGAGGTTTTCGGTTTCTTTAACAACTCCCTCGTTGTAGCAGTCGAAAATCATATTCTTTTCAAACAGTGAGTTGCTTCCCGCAATACCGCCTACGCAATAAAGCATATTTCCGACAGGTCCAGAAATGCTTCCTCGATTATAGCAGCTGAAAATTAAACCTAAATTTAAGCCGGCAATACCTCCTACCTTGCTTTCATATACTTGCGTTGTGCCGGTTTGAGTTACTTCACCCGTAAAGTAGCACTTGTATATCATACCGCTGTTCCAACCGACAATACCGCCCATTACAGCGTCACTTTCGCTCTTAATAGCTGCGTTTTCAACGCCTAAATCATATATTTCGGCGTCAACATCGGCAACTCCGAAAACGCCTGCATATGCCTTATCGGTAATCGTAAAGTTTGAAATTACGTGTCCCTTACCGTTGAATTTACCGTTGAATTTGTGCGTTTCATCTCCGAGAGGAGTAATCTCTGCACCGTTGAAGTCAAGGTCACTGCCAAGCTCATAGTAAGCATCCTTATATTTGTCGTTAAAGTTATACAGATTTGTAGCCAAGTCCTCAAACTGCTTAATCGTTGAAATAATGTACGGCTTTTCCTTTGTTCCGTCTCCGGAGAAGGTTTCGTTAAAGTGATATTCAACCTTAAACGTTACGTTTGAATCAGGCATTGTAAGTGAATTGTTTTTAATTGTAACTTCGTTTCCGTTATCGTCAAACGCTTTTATACTTTCAATTTCTGCGTCATACTCTGAGCCGTTTTGAACGGTTGCAGGTGTAAGCGTAAATTCAACCGAAGTACCCTGTGCAGCCATTTCGGGGTTACAGCTTATTGTTCCGAATTCGCCCTCGTAGCCCCAGAAGCCGTACATATTCATAAGCTCACTGTTGTTATCAAGCACAGGCAGACCGTTTACAACGCTCTTGGTGCTT
This sequence comes from Pseudoruminococcus massiliensis, assembly GCF_900291955.1. Lineage (GTDB taxonomy): Bacteria > Bacillota > Clostridia > Oscillospirales > Acutalibacteraceae > Pseudoruminococcus > Pseudoruminococcus massiliensis. The sequence goes on from NZ_OLMR01000006.1 coordinate 132,097, forward strand.
TTCCAGTGATAATCGTATTTCTTTGCGGTAAGAGTTTGGTTCATCGTTGCGGCAAATGCAGAGCATACCATTTTTTCCGCAGTGATGCGGCTTGCTTTTGTTTCGTTCTCTCCGTTTGAATAGCAATCGGTAACTTTCATTTGAGTTCCGCCGCATATCTCTTTAAAGCTCGGTTCGGCTTTAACACAATAAGCGTAACAGCCCTCTATCGTTCCGTTTCCTGCGCCTGCAATTGCTCCTTCGTTTTCAATATTCGCAGCAATCGGTTCGATAACGCCGCAGTTTCCGATAACGCCGTCGTTTACGGCTGCAACGGAACCGCAGTATTGGTATGCCAATTTAAAGCTAAAGTTTTCAAGCATAAGGTTTTTAATTGTACCCTTATTTGTACCGAAAAGTCCTGCCGAAGCCTTGTTGCAGCTTAAATTTCTGATAAAGTATCCTTTACCGTCAAACGTTCCCGTAAAAGGTGCTTCGTTTGAACCAATCGGCAAATAATCCGAGCCTGACATATCTATATCGTTTGCAAGAATATAGCTTGCACTCATATATTTGTCCGAGGTCTGTAAAGAAACATATTCAAGCTCGCTTCTTTTTGAAATAACGTAAGGCTCGTCCTGCGTTCCCTCGCCGTCTTTAATTCCCGTAGATGTTTTCAAATAAATATACACAGGCTCGTCCGGCATTACAAAGCTGTTGTCTTTAATCTCTATTTCATTTTGCGTAACCGTTCCGTATGCACACAAGGAATCCTTACTATAGCCATAAGGAATGTCTGCGTCAACCGATACAACCGAACCGACTTCGGCACTGTCATCGCACTTTACGCTTCCTTTCCCGTCAACAGATGAAGTAATAGAATAGGCATTGCTATATTTTGCGTATATCCTTGTCGATTCATAGGGCATATAGAAAGAATATTCGTAACTATCCTGATAATTTTTCGGTAAATCGCTCTCATCGGCAAGAACTGTTTTAACGCCGTTTTCACGAACATAATAAAGCTGTGTAAGGCGGTAGCCGTTCTTAGGGTTTATCTTAATGTTCACAAGAGTTTTCGGGCTTACCGAAGAGCCAAGCGTTTTTCCGCTGCTATCTGTAAGAGTGGCCTTTACGTTTGGTCCACTTAAGTTACCAATCAAAGTAGGCTTTAAAATTGTTTTTGAATTTTCGTTTGAATTTGCAACCCAAAGCACCGTAAATGTTTCAGCGGAATTATCCTTGTAAATATCCTTGGTGTTGATTTCCTTGAGCTGCTTATCATCATTCGTTGTAGCACTGTATTTTGACGTGTCTATTGCCTTTGACTTTCTTGTTATGTCCTTTGATAAGATGTCCTCATCCGACTTTATATTATCAAATGGGAAATAATCTCCCTTCACAAATTCATTCGTAACATTACCGTTTTCATCGGCAACATTTCCGATTCCGCCCAATTCGGCTATATAATAGAAAGGATTTTCTTTGCCCTGCTCTTTATAAATTTTTGCGAAGAACTTATTTGCGTCGGACATTGACGACGGCATATTTTGTATTTTCCGTCACGACTTTTTAACAAAGAATTAAATGCTTCACTATAATAATAGTCGTGTGGGTCAATAAATACGTAATTATCGACTTTTCCAGCATAAATATAATTTTTGATTTTTTCGCTGCCGTTCTGGATAAAGGACATATATCCGTTGTCGTTATTAACAACACGATAAGCGGGAATCTCATTATGATAAGGGTCAACTCCGCCACTTGTAGATACGCCTATCATAGTTGTGTTAAGATCCTCATACTCCATAAGCGAATCCGTACCCGTTTGGTCGCAGTTGTTGTTTATGGCGTTCATAGCCTTTGTGTATCTCTGCTCAAAGGTTTTAAGATCAGCCTCTGCTGCGGTTTTTTGAGCCTTAGTGCTGTCTTCGTTATCCATAACAACATCATAGTTGTAATATGTAAACTCACGGTACAAAACCAAAAGGTTTATAAGTGGCTCAATCGATTTGTTTGCAGCCTCTTTAGTAGCGACAAGCGTTTGATGCTCAAAGGGAACAGTTCCTTTACATCTATCTTTAACCGCCTTTACATATGTAGCATCGTCTGCGTTATGCTCTATCTTCTGATCCGTATCGCCTGTAAGCGACGGCTGATCCGACAAAACCTCAGAAAGTGCGTCTACCAAAGACACCATATCAAGACGCTTGTATTCCTTCTGCATTTGAGCAAGCAAAATGTCAAGCTCGTGCAACTGCTCGTCGGTCGGATTATCGCCAAGCTTTGAAGCTGCTTCCGCATATTTACAGTAATCCTCCCACAGCGACTGATACTTTGAGCTTATATCCGTAATACGAGTGTATTCGTTTGTAACGTTTTGGTTATAGATAAGACTTTTTACCTCTCCGAAGCCCTCACTTACGGTTTTCGAAAGATCCTTTAAGTCCTGTTCTATAAGCGTAACTGTTTCGAGAATTTGTTGCGATGTTTCCGCAATTTGTTTAAGTCTCATTGATGTTGGTCCTGCTTTATACTTGTAAACAAGATCCAAAATTTTAGAATCCGTTGAATCGGCAGCTTTTCCGAGAAGCTTCATCGCCTGTCTGGAAAGCACGGTGGTTGCAACCGTTGTAAGCTTAGTAGTGATAAAGCCGCCTGCTGCATTAACAGAAACATTTGCGGAAGACGATGGTATTATGCAAAACGATGAAATCAGCATAATAAATACAAGCACAAAGCTTACGCCACTCTTTAGTCCTTTTCTGACTGTAGAAACCATAATATTCCGCCTTTTAATTCTAAATTACGACAAATGCGAAATTTAGTATAATTTACAAGTTAATATTAAAACATAAAATAATAAAAATCAACGCTTTTTAGAATTAAACCTACAAAAAGTACGTTTAAGTCCTTGCCGTTTGTAATTATCAATTATTTCATTTTTCGGGTTACCCAAACTATTGACATTGAGCCTCATTATTTTACGCTTATATCTATTTTGGCGGTTTTGTTCATCTACATTCTCTCCTTTAACTTCCGATTTATCGTTTACTTTAATTCTATATCCTTTTTAATATACTTACCACTTTTTATTCTTAAGTCCGTTGGTTTTTCAGCATCTGATGGTATAGCCCAATATGAGCCTATCTTAACTGCTCCAGAAATTCTTCCTTCATTGCAAAGCACCTGAATTCTTCTAATGGATATTTCCCATTTTTCTGCCGTCCGCCTTATTGATAGGTATTTCATACACATACTCCCATAAATGAAACAGTTAATATTTCCTTCATCGTATTCTTCAATTTTTCCAATCTGTTCGTTTAGGAACTCCTTCATTTCTGCCACCCTCTGTTTCAAGCCTTCTCGCTCAGCACTCTTTGTCATTAAATTCTGTTTTTGTTCTCTAAGCCGTCCTTCTGTAGATTTCTCCACATTTTGAGCAATAGCAAATGCTTGATAGTGCATATTTAGAACTGTAGACTATTTTCTTTCTGTCTTTTCCACTATGAAGATTGGCTCGTCTTAATAGTTCTTCCTGAACCTTAGCATATAATTTCCTTGGAATAATTGCCTCATGTAAGTAGGTTTTTCGCAAAAGAAAAGAGGTGTCGCAATTCGCTAACACCTCAATTTTTTAGTATTCTACATCTTTTTAATCCACCGTATAACAAACTATATCCTTTTCGCTTTTACATTCACACCTTTCTTTATTGCTTTTTCAAGTAAAGATTTGATAAGATTAAATACTTCTTTCGTTTCATCAAATTCAAAAGTCTTTTCTTTATAAAGCATCAAATCTTCAAGATACTCCGTAGGATTGATTTCATAGACGCCACCGTTTTCTGAGAAAACACCTTCAAGCTGATGATAGTCTCGTGTAAAGCCTTTCCAGCCTTTACCATCAAGAGACGGGCTATCAAAAATGTCGTCAAAGTAACCTTCCCAAATGTGAATAGCTTCATCTTTTTCAATACACAGAACAATCTCGCTTTCGTCCTCATATCCCTCATAAAAAGTAAAATTATTTTTTAGGTTTCCAATGTCCATTATCTAACATCTCCTTTTGCTCTTTTGTTGCAGTGCCATTTTTTCTTGCTCGTATAGCTGCCTGCCATTCTTTCTTTGACACCCATTTGTTTTTTCCAACAAGTATCTCGTGTTTAGCAGGACGAGCGTTTTTTCCATATCCAATACCCGCTTTATCACGCTGAACAACCCAACTATCGCCTTGCTCTTTCGGAGCGTTCGGTGTTCGAGTATGCCAACGACTTGTATAAGAGTAATCGCCTTTTTTCCAAGTATATTTTACTTGTTCGTATCCGTTTTTCTGTTCCTCTATAATAATAGCAGATGACGGAATCTTAATTGGCGAACTCTTAGGTAATGTATTTTCAATGTAATCCTTGTGTTTTTCTTTACTACCATGAGTGCCTCCGAATTCACCATGAAATCCTGCTCCCATCAGGCACTCACCGCCTTTCGGCTTCTCATAAAGTCGCTGTCAAATTGCAGTACTTCAATGCCTTTTTCTTTGTATGGAGTAAATATCTTATCCGGTGCCACCCCATAAACAACAAGGGTACTTGGCTCTAATCTGTCAACCACATACTTTAATCCACTAACAAAGTAGTTGCGGTCAGACAACAGTTTTATGCAACCGTGCGAACCGACTGCTATTGTCCCATGCTTTTGAATACCTGCACAAGATAACTCATATGTACGTTCATCTCCAAATCGGATATTCGGGATAACCGTTACACCGTTTTCCTGCAGCCAATGACCGATTGCACGGCTACGATAAATATTCCACTGCTGCATTACAAGTGGCATATCCCGATATACGCTAAAATCTGGCGTGATTACGCCCCTAAATTTCTTTATAATTGGCAAATACTTATTCGGAGTAGTCCAAATTCTTTCAAAAGCAACTATTACGCTCTTGCTGACGAATATATTCATTTTCAAAATCGTATGTATTGCGAACAGGACAAATTCTATTTAGAAAATCGGCATATTTTATGAGGATTATGTCATCAAATTCTTTTTCCGCTCTTGAACGCCATTCCACATTTGTTCTTGCCAATGTTTCTATCCTTTTATCTGCCGCCTGAGCTGAAACACCAAAGTTGGTTTGCAAGAAAAATCGGTTTATTCTTGCCCCTCTGTTCTGGCACTCTCTAAGTATCTGTTCAGGCATAAGCAACTGTGCTGCAAAATAATTAGTTTCAACTTCATACCGATGGTATGTGTCCTCATCTTTTTTAGAAAAATCATGACCGTTAATCTCATGTCCTAATTCGTGCAGTATTGAAAAACGGTTATGTGTATCCGGCTTTGTTTCATCATAAAATATGATTTTCTTTCCCTGAAAACTCATTATAATAGCCGATTCACTTCCAAATGCTGTGATGTCCACACCGTATTTTCTTGCTTTCTTAAAAGAACGACATACAATCGGTGTTTGTTCCTTTACTAAATCTTTCGGCGAAAACGGAAATGTTTGAATTGCCGATGATTTTACTAATATTTCATTAGCTTTTGAATATGCTCTTGAAAAATCTGGTTTTTTACTATTCGGCAATCTCATCACTCCTCGTCATCATCAAAAATATCATCAAATGCTGCTTTTAATATATTCTCGGCTTTTTTTAGTTGGTCTGAATCCAACTTGCCAAGATTGCGTTGTAAATATTGTAGTTCTCCACGTGGTACTTCTGAGACAGATTCAGACGTACCAAGCAGATAATCTGTGGTAGTTTCTAAAGCTTTCGCTATTCTGGTTAATACATCACTGCGAGGCGTCCTGTCTCCTTTTACATAGTAAGACATTGCGGATTCAGTAACTCCAGCCTTCTGTGCCAATTCTTTTTGGTTAATTCTATTTTGCTTCATTAATGCGATAAGTCTTTCACTAAAAACTGACATATTATCAACCGTCCTTTCGTTTCCTCTTTTTCTTATTATACTCAAAATTATAAGTTTGTTAAGTTTGTTTTCACTATATCTTGTTTTTCACTTCTATTTTCAAACAAGATAATGTATTTATACGCTTATCGCTTCAACATAATTATAATTTTAATCAAGATAACTTGCAATAGTGTTTATAGAAAAAGAAATGAGGTGTCGCAAATTGCTAACACCTCAAAATTTCTTTTCTTGCACTGAAATCATTAACTCCAATGGCTTACTATTTTTTTCTATTCTCATCTTTTCTTATACAATACAAGTTCCGGATTTTTACCGTCTTCTTCATAAGTGCAAATAAGAATAAAATCCATATCTGCAACAATGCCGAAACATCTATCGCCGCCGTATTCACATTCAAGCTGATTGCCCAGATATGTCTTTGCGTCATTCAAAAACTTAACCGCTTGCCCATTCGGAAGCTGGTACTCAAGATTTACATACTTTCCGACAAGTGCATTCAGTTTCTCCACCTTTGGCATTCCGTCAACATTCAATTCGTTAATCTCATTGATTAACTTTTTCTTGAATTCTTCAAACTGACCGTTATCACTAAGCTCATCATATTTCTTCCAGTAATCCAAAGTAGGAAGCAGCTCTTTCATATAAGAACGGGCTTGTTCCTCCGTGAAATTCTCGCTTACCATATTCTTAACACAAACTTCAATCAAATCGTCCATATCATTGTAAGTATATGTTCCATCGGCATAACACCACTTACAATACTCCTCGTTGAAAGAACCATCGTGATTGTGTCCGATAATATCATCATCTTCAAGCGGCATTCCGCAGCATTGACAAATAAGCTTTCTCGGCGAGCCTAAAAGTGTATTTATGGAAACATCGAATACTTTTGACAGCAATTTCAATGTTTCCGTATTCGGAACTGTTTCTCCGTTTTCCCAACGTGAAACTGCCTGACGACTTACAAAAACTTTTTCTGCAAGCTCAGCCTGCGACATTCCCTTTTGAGTACGAAGTTCAAGTATAACCTGTTTTGTATCCATTATGCAGTACCTCTCTTACACCTTTATTATAGTCTCACGCATTATCTAAAGCAAGCAACTCGCAGTTGCTGTCCTTATTACTCGGCTTTTGGATATATAATAAAAAAGTGGACAAGTATGATAAAATAGAAGACAGAAAAAGGAGGAATAAAAAATGTCTTCAAAAAATCCGAAATACACCCAGGAATATAAGCAAACAATAGTCAATCTGTACCA
>NZ_OLMR01000008.1 GCF_900291955.1 Pseudoruminococcus massiliensis
CCAACCGCAGAACTTACTCTTCCTTTGATGAACTGAAACTGAGCATTTTTCAGTATATCAACGGTTTCTACAATTCTTTCAGACCTCATTCTCACAATAACGGCCTCTCTCCTGATCAGGCAGAAATGAATTTTTTGTAAAATTTGCTCTTTTACTTGTCTACTTTATTGACTATGGTCCACACATAGGACTGTCCCGTATTCTGTGCATCTTAAACTCCTTTCATTATACCAGCTCTCTTATTTTAAAGAAATACTGCATAAGTCTTCTGTTTTTCTTATAATTTAAGAATAAACCCTTTACCTGCATTCGCTCACCTCCTCTCAGAATGTGCCCATTCTTACGAATGAAAGAAATACCCTTGCCACCATTGCGAATAGAAGAAGAATTATTCTGGCAAGTCCTAAGACCAGCTTCAAAGCTCCAAGAATTATCCTTAATATCCACTTGAGTATCTCTAAAATCACTGTTCCTACGGCTCCCATAACTCTTCTCATAATAATCAGTCTCCTTTCGACATCCATCCCATTGCAAGACCTGCAACATCTGCATCGTCCATAACATCTTCTGTAAGTTCTTGTGCTTCACTATTGGCTGCCTGCATAATTACCGGCTGACCAACATTCATCCCGGATATCACTCCGCCTAACAGCTTTATTACCTCTTTTCTAGCCTCATTGGTTGCTGCTTCAATGACTTCTTCCTTAATGTCATCAATATCTTCTGACCGGATATATTCAGCCCTCTCTTTTTCCTTCTTCTTGATAACAAAGGTTTCTTTTCCATAATTATCAATGTAAAACTGAATCGCATCTATGATGAACTGATTCTTAGATTTGAAAATCTTTGGATCAAGGTTCTGAATCACATCATTGATTTTCACATGCTGAGGATTGCTCATGTTGAGGCGGACAGAAGTTTTTACTTCATATTCAAGTCTTCTTCCCATCATCTGCCTCCTTATGATAATCGCTTAGTGCTTTTAAGTCCCATCGTGGCAAGCTGTTCATATCCTCTTGCATTTGCCTTTACATCAAGGTTATAGGAAATGTTCTTTGCATCGTGACTGCCAAAATTCTTCATCACAACTGCCCCGCCACCGACAAATACAATCGGTGTAGTCTTTAAGTTATACCCAAACTCACGGATTGAGTTATATACCTTATCAACAAAATCCTCTATCTCTGCCTTGATAATGGCAAAGTATTCATCATCAATATCTGACCTGCCATATCGCATGATGTTCTGTATCTCTGACTCGTCTACCTCTCCGTTAAGCTGTCTTACACACTGCTCATTGATAGAACGCATACAGGTAATAAGACCTTTTGGAATCGTCACACACTTTGATTCATCCGGTGACTTGTTGATTACCGGCATAATGTCGATTGTCCAGCTTCCAATATCTACTATCAGTGTTTTCTTTGCCATAGCAGGAATCTTGTCCACTACTGCTGCATAGCACTGAGGAAATACTGCCACATCATCAATTTCAATATGATATGACTCATTCTCATATTTGAAGCTTACACGCTTATTCTTTGTCAGGTACTTGATAAAATCATTCTTCTCTGCTCCAAATCTTGTAAGTGGAAGTCCTACAGCAAGAAATACCTTTGCCTCTGCAAGACCTCTTCTTTTAAGTTCCTTGGCAACTGCTGCAAGAGTGAGAAGATAAAAGCTGTCATCTTCGACCTTTGTATCCTTTACTTCCTGCCTCACAGCTCCAACCTTATAGAACTTTCCTTCATACTCAAGTACATCGCCGAAAAGTGCCGGAGTTGTTGTAATCTCCTTAACACCTGTGACAAATACCTGAGAGATTGTTTTCATCATTGACCATCCATGATCAATGCCGATTACTTCTAACTTGTTATTCATGTGTTTTGCACATCCTTTCTTCTTAAACAGCCACTTGAACATCTTAACCACCTACTTTCCTATCAGCTTTCGCATACAAGGAAAACAATAACCATTCCCTCGATAATATGGACATCCGACACATTCCGTCGGAAGTTTCTGTTCCTTTTTCTTAGATGGTTTACAACATGTTCCATTGGCACATCTGTTGTTATGTCCCCAGAAGAATCTACAATGCATACAATCTTTTAATTCTCTTTCAAGCTTTTCTTCTGGAGATACAAACCTGCGTTTCTTATGCTTATCTCTTTTTTCAACTGTTCCCACCAGAGCTCTCCTCCCTTCCAAGGAGTGATTGCTCTCTTATCTGTTCCATTGTCCTGTCCGACTCTCCTGCCGTCCTAGCTAACGAATACAATACGATAAGAACAATAATTATTAATGCTATGCTAAATCCCATCACCACTTTATCCTCCTTCAAATTAGTTGCCATATAGACAGAATTTGAATTTGGAAGTGATATAGTCTACATGGCTATGCTTAACGCTAAGCATGTAGGTACACGCCAGTCTTCTAGACTCCTATATCGCCCCGTGTACAAAGAGGTGTTCTCACCTCCGGGAGTTACAGACGAGCCACAAAATGTGTTTCACGACGCCCTTCTGAATTATCAGAAGCACTATCTCCTCTTTTAGCCTTTTGAGGATAAGGACGAACTTCTCGCCCTCTGTGGTTAATTATCCTTACGCAACATGCCTATTCCTTTTACCAGATTTCCATCCAGCTTCTCGCCCTTCATCTTTCAATCCATCAGACTACTAATATGATAGCTGTGACTTTCATCCTCCAGGTACATGCCCCGTAATTTTACTACCTACAGATACTCTGCAGTGCAAACTACTTTGCAAATCTGTAACTGATTATTCAATTGTTATGTCCAATCTCTCTTGGACAATTGATATTCTACAATGCACTTTAATTTTACGGAAGTGACACCACTGGTGTATTTTTACGAATTTTCACCAGTTTTTGGTGTATTTGTCATTTCCTTTAATTTGTTCCATGTATGCTTAGGCAGTTCTCTTGCCGGCTCTCTGAATCGTTCAAGATATTTTTCAAATAATTCCGTATTGATTAATGCTGAATTACCGACTTTATAGACTGCTCCTGCCTCTCTCGCAATTACTATGATTCTAGATTTACTTATCCCATAAATAATCGCTCCTTCCTCTGCATTTACAAATTTTTTCATAAAATCCTTTGTATCTGAATAGCACTTATATGAGTAACTCATTCATCAGTCTCCTTTCACATTTGGCAATGGATGTTTCATTTCTGTTGGCGGTTCTCTGAATTGCTCCATATAATCATCAAAAATTTCCAAATTTATTAATATAGTATTTCCCTTAGCTGTTCCAATCTTATATACAGCACCCGCTGCTCTAGCCATTTCAATAAATCTATGATGCCCTATGCTATATGTCATTGAAGCTTCCCCAATTCTTACAAACTTCTTTTCTACGATTTTGTTTGAACTAGGCACTCTTGCAAAATGTTTCATAAATTTCATCAACCTTTCCTTATGTACTAATATAATCTTTGCAAGCTGATATCTTGCTCCAGCAGCTAATGCTATATCCATTGCCTCATCTCGTGTTACATCTAATAAAGCCATTACTTCATCAATACGAATAAATCTTGGTTTTACAATTTCTTTTCTATAGGCACTAACTGAACCACTCAATGTATTTACCATAACATCACCTACTTATAAAACTCAGAATCTGTAATATGAAAAGTTTCAAGATACTTATCCAATATTTCTGTATTAACAAGTACAAGCTGACCAATCTTATAACAAGCCTTGGCATCCTTAGCCACTTCTTGAAATTTTGTCATTCCCATACTGTACATCTTTGCACCATCTGAATATCTTACAAACTTTTTTGCATCCTCATATCTATCTTTTTTCTTTGATTCATCCATTGCTGTGCTCCTTTCACTTTGACTTCATAACAAATGACGTATTTTCTCCATAACGCAAAAAAGAGGACATCTTCTAAATTTCTTTAGAAAATGTCCTCTTAGTAGTTCATATTCGATTGAGTCTTATTCTTTTCAGATTGTGTACTCTTTCATACTGATGTAAATGACTATGCCAAAATACGTCTTTTAATGCGTCCTTTGACGTACTCAAATGCCTCAATCCCGCATAAACACTAGGTTTATTTATCCAAGCTCTTCATTGTCGGGAAAAGAAGTACATCTCTGATTGCAGGAGCATTTGTAAGAAGCATACACATACGGTCAATACCGAAACCGATACCGCCTGTTGGTGGCATACCGATTTCAAGGGCATTAAGGAAATCCTCATCTGTGTGATTAGCCTCTTCATCGCCTTGTGCGAGAAGTTCTTCCTGTGCTTTGAATCTTGCTCTCTGGTCAATCGGGTCATTAAGCTCAGAATATGCATTAGCCATTTCCCAACCATTCATAAAGAACTCGAAACGCTCAACATATTCAGGATTTTCTGGCTTCTTCTTTGTAAGAGGAGAAATCTCAATAGGATGATCCATAAGGAATGTAGGCTGAATAAGATGTTCTTCTACGAAAGCTTCAAAGAATAGGTTGAGAATATCGCCCTTCTTATGTCTTTCTTCGTATTCAACGCCTTTTTCCTTAGCAACAGCTCTTGCCTCTTCAAGAGTATGTATTTCGTTAAAATCAACGCCTGCATACTTCTTAACAGCATCAACCATTGTAATTCTCTCAAACGGCTTTCCTAAATCCATTTCTATGCCATTATATACGATAGTTGTTGTACCAAGAACCTCTTGTGCAACATGGCGATAGAGATTCTCTGTCAAATCCATCATACCGTGATAATCTGTATATGCTTGATAAAGCTCCATAAGAGTAAATTCAGGGTTATGTCTTGTATCAAGTCCTTCGTTACGGAATACTCGACCAATTTCATAAACCTTTTCAAGTCCACCAACTATCAATCTCTTAAGGTAAAGCTCAAGAGAAATTCTAAGCTTTAAGTCCTCATCAAGAGCATTGAAGTGTGTTTCAAATGGTCTTGCAGATGCACCACCAGCATTTGAAACGAGCATAGGAGTTTCAACCTCCATAAAGCCCTGTGAATCAAGATACTTACGAATTGTGCTGATAATCTTAGAACGCTTGATAAAGGTATCCTTTACCTCTGGGTTCATAATAAGGTCAACATAACGCTGACGATAACGAAGGTCAGTATTTGTAAGACCGTGATACTTTTCTGGAAGTGGCTTAAGTGACTTTGAAAGAAGCTTAACCTCTTTTGCATGAACTGAAATTTCACCCATCTGGGTTTTGAAAACAAAGCCCTTAATCTCAACTATATCACCAATATCCCACTTTTTGAGGAAGCCGTATTCTTCTTCGCCGAGGTCATCAAACTTTGCAAAAATCTGAATTTTGCCTGAGCGGTCCCAAAGGTCCATAAACGAAACCTTACCCTTGCCTCTTTTTGAAAGCAAACGACCTGCAACACAAACATCTTTGTTTTCGTATTCTTCAAAATTATTTTTTATTGTTTCTGTAAGAATATCACGGTCACTTGTTGTAATTACAAACGGATCTCTGCCTGCTTCCTTGAGAGCGTCAAGCTTTTCATATCTAACCTTGATAACATCGCTTGAGTTGCTCTGCTGTGGCTTTTGTTCCATTTCAATCATTCCTCTTTTCTTAAACATCAATAAATCTGACAGAACTGTAAAATCAGAATCAGTCAGTAAAAATTCTTAATTATAAAATTATTTTCTTATCTCAAGAATTTCAAACTTAACTTCTCCGTTTGGAGTTTCAACCTCTACAACATCACCGATAGCGTGTCCGAGAAGTGCCATACCAACAGGAGATTCATCAGAAAGCTTACCATTGAATGGGTCAGCTTCGCTTGCACCAACTATCTGATAGTCAACATCTTCATCAAAATCATAGTCATGTACCTTTATTTTAGAACCAACATGAACCATTTCATTTGTAAGCTCACTTGAGTCGATAACCTTTACATTCTTGAGCATAGCCTCAAGCTCTTGAATTCTGGATTCGTTAATACCTTGCTCATCTTTAGCTGCATCATACTCGGCATTTTCAGAAAGGTCACCCTGTGCACGAGCCTCTTTAAGTTTTTCTGCTATTTCTTTACGCTTAACGGTTTTGAGAAATTCAAGCTCTTCCTCATAATTTCTAAGTCCTTCATCTGTCAAAATAACCTGTTTCTGCATAGTGTGAAATCAGTCCTTTCAAAATTCACTAATACTTATTATTATATAAAAGCGTTGATTATATGTCAAGAAATTAGAATTGAAAAAGATTTATTTAGTTCGCTATTTTCTTGCTATAAAGAAAAAACTCGGAAATTTGAAAATTATCTCTTCATTTTGTTCGAGATAAGCTTTGATAACTTTCTTAAGAATATCGTTCTCAAATTCAAACTTATCATTTTCATCGATAGCACTGGATGATTATATTAAAAATGATGAAAGATTGTCTGAAAAAAATAAAGAATTAAATCCATTAGAATGGACAAAGTTAATGAATAATTACAAGAATATGGCTGAAGAAATTGTCTTAAATGAATATGTTTTTGTGTAAATAATCTTTAAAAAAGAGGAAAAAATTATCAAAATAATTTAATCCTCTTTTTATATTTTTTAGACTGTGGGAGTAAAAGTAGTGTCTAGCCAGCACTGAATTTATACTCCCGCATAAATTCTACTATGGGAATTCCCATACCCTTTTTTTATTTATAAACTTAAATTTCCAGAAATATTTTTTAGTTGCCCATTGTTATCAAATTCTACTGTTAAAATAGAATTTTCATTAAATTTAGCAATGATACTATTGTTATCATCACTATATTCAATTTCATTTTCACATAGTAATGCTTTTACCATCAATTTATGATTGACATTAAATGTTGATATTATTTCCATAACTCGTGATGAAAACTCAACAGAATTCATTTTCTTAAATATACTTTCAGGTAGTTGTTTTACAAACATATAAATAGAAGTATTACCTGACCCACAAAAATAAGCGACATTTTCAGGGGCAAAAGCTATATATATCATAGATAAATTATATCCATTTATATCACCATTTAAAGGTATTTTTCCCTCAGTTAATTCTTGTAAATTTAGTGATTGCATAGTTTTTCTTGTATTAATCATTAAATTTACATATTCATCAGGAATTACACTTTCTAATTCTGAAGAATACCAATAATTATCAGAAGTGCTTGTAGTTCCAATATATTGAACATTGAATGATTTTTCATCTAGTTTTAAAATTCCTTCTTTAACGTTAGTATCCCAATGATTATATTTTCCGATATAATCTATAAATCTACTTTGAAATAGATATGACTTTCCAATACAAATAGAAAATATATTCTTATAATTTAAACCATCTGTATTCAATAAGCTTAAAGTTTCTTTTTTTAACATATTTAGTCCTCCTCTTTTTAATTATTATACCATATTCTATCACTATTTTATATACTCCCATTGAAATTTAATGAAATTTCTTATATAATATTTTAGAAAGAGAGTGTTATGTTCGTAAGCTGTAGCTCAATCGCTCTAAAACAAATACAGCTCACAAGCTATTATAAGCTCGTGAGCTGTTAATTTTTTCATCAATTTATATACTTACATTACAAAATGGTCAATAAAGTCAAGTCCTGTAATTCTCCATAATATATTATATTTAGATATATAGAGGCGATTTAATTATAACAAAAAAGTATGACTGCACTAATTGATGCATTATGTAAGCTTTCTTTTTGTTGTAGTTTATCAACCGTAGTGTACAGGTGCTTTGTTTGTCGGCTGAACATCTTTAGGACCATTCTCTATATCATCAGGAATTGCAAGCTGATATGCAGATTCACCATGGTAATCATATGTTGAACGCCAAACTCTTTCTCTTTTGATTTCCTTACCATTTTTAAAGTAAACTCTTGCACTATATGTGCTATACTTTGAACCTGTATTCTCAACACACCATGCAATTGGAACTATCTCATCATATGCCGTTGGCTTTTCTCCATAAATTTCTACCATAAGCTCAGGATAACCATCGCCATTATTATCATACATATATGTTGCCATATACATTGCATATGCAGATGTATTCTTCATTTTGAGGTCAATATTTCCATAGTCAATAGTAGCATCAAGACCTACTGGAACATATGTTGAAGCGTATTGGTGTGGCAAACGCTCAACTATCTCCATATTTGCACGAAGCCCTGCATTATAGATTGTAGTAGCAGCCTGACAAATACCACCACCATACTGAGGCTCATAGCTGCCATTTACGATTGCCGAGGATTTAACATATCCAAGTTCACCTGTTGTTGTATCGCCTGTGCTTTTATTGAATGACCATGTTGCACCAGGTTTGATAACTGAGCCATTAATCGCTTCCATAGCAAGCTGCATATTATGGTTTGAAGCCCATACATTTGTAGATGTTGTTTCAAATGATGTAATAAGCTCTGTCTTTGTCTTTATTGTCTTTAAATCTACTTTAAAAGGAACATCAGAAAGTGAAACATTGATTGTGCCTGTCTTATTGCTTGTAGCCATTATAGTATTTAACTGCTTTATAGCACCATCTTTGTCAAGCTCTTTTCCAACTGTACCATCTTCATAAGTGAATTTTTTATTTGCAGTTGGGTCAAATTTTTTAACATGAGCATCGATTGCTTTTATATTAACCTTTTTAGCAATTTTATCAGCAACAAGGTCGATAGCATTATCACTCAATTTAGCTGTAAGTGGAAAATCCGTTACACCAGCTTCATTTTTGTTATGAGCAGCTGATGGATTATCAAGCTCACCTCTGCTGAAATGATATGCATCAATCAAAACATCAGCGGTATTATACTCATATGTGAAATCATCCTGAGTAAGATTAAAGCTTTTTTTGCCATTCTTAACTGTAATATTTATATTATCCCTTACTGATTTTTCTGCATCAGCAAGAGCTTTATATGCGTTGCTTAATGTCATTCCAGAAACATTAACGCCCTGAACAGTAACATTCTTACCAAAAACAATAGAATCTGTATTTATTTTCTTTACATCAATATCTGTTAAACTCTCTGAAGATACTGTTGAAACTACTGCTGGAACACTATCGCCAGAATTATTATTTTTTATCAAAGAAGCAATGCCTACACAAATTCCTGCTACTGCTACAACTGAAATAACACTAATTATAATAGCCTTAGTCTTCTTCGAGCTTTTAGGATTTTCTGGTGCTGAGGTTCTATAACTCGCACGCTTGTAGCTTCCTCTCTGATTGGAAGCCTTTCTCGAGCTTGATGCACTCGCAAAAACAGTTGAAGAACCACTATTCTCTTTATGAGGAGTGGTAGCGAAAACGACTTCGCCTTTGTTTTCGTCTGAGCTTTGAGCTTTAGTTTCTTTTTCTAATTCCTTATCTATATCGCCCATAGCACATACCTCCCTATCTTTATAGAATAATAATAACTCTTTTTCTCAAACTTGTAAAGTAACACTTTTTTTATTATTTAGGAATTTTCTTATGAATTTATTGGCAATTTTAGTTTTTCTTTTGTTAAAAAATTAAAAGACCAATTTTTTTAAATATAATTGATAGATTTACCTTTTTCAACAGACTTTAATTTATTGATTTTAGACAGCAATATTCATACAAAGCTGTAATTTTTGGGGATTGCAAATTTTTTGTTAAAATTACAACTGGTGTTGTTTTTGAAATTTTTATGCTATAATATTGTTAAAGCTTTACTTTGAAAAATTAAAAAACAACTTTGAGGTGACTTATGCAAATGTATGATAACATAGAAAGACCACAGCGTGCAATACTGATTAGTATAGATACTGGAGATTATGATGCGGAGGCATCTCTTGAAGAACTCAAGGAACTTATGAGGAGTGCTGGAGGTGAAACTATTGCTACTGTTTCTCAAAAAAGGGATAAACCAGATAGTGCAACCTGCTTAGGTTCTGGCAGGCTTCTCGAAGTCAAGGAATTTGCACAGGCTAATGATATAGACCTACTTGTTTTTGACTGCGAGCTTACTCCTACACAAATAAGAAACCTCGAGGCTGAAACTGACATTCGCACAATAGATAGAACTATGCTTATTCTTGATATTTTTGCACTTCACGCAAAAACTAATGAAGGTAAGCTACAGGTTGAACTTGCACAGCTTAAATATCTTATGCCAAGACTTACTGGCAAAGGTCGTGAGATGTCAAGGCTTGGTGGTGGTATAGGAACTCGTGGTCCTGGTGAATCTAAGCTTGAAACAGACCGCCGTCATATTCGCAGAAGAATTGAAACCTTAAAAGAGGAACTTTCTCATATCACTGACAGACGAAATCAACTTCGTTCAAGACGCAGTAAAGACGGTATAATTACAGTTGCAATAGTTGGATATACAAATGCTGGAAAATCTACACTTATGAATACGCTTACTCAGGCTGGTGTGCTTTCTGAGGATAAGCTTTTCGCAACACTTGACCCTACTTCCCGTTCTCTGAAATTACCGAACGGCGTTTCTGTTATGATGATTGATACTGTTGGTCTTGTAAGACGCTTGCCACACCATCTTGTCGAAGCCTTTAAATCTACGCTTGAGGAAGCCGCTCTTGCAGATATAATTGTGAATGTTTGTGATGCTACAAGTGAGGAATATCAACTTCACCTTGATGTTACAACCTCACTTCTACATGACCTTGGCTGCGAAAACAGTCCTATTATTACAGCTTTTAACAAATGCGATTTACTTTCGCCTGATGATATTCCTCATAATTCAGGAAGTGTTCTTATAAGTGCTAAAACAGGCAATGGTATTGATAAGCTTTTAGAGGCTATTGAAGAAAATCTTCCTGTTCAAATTAAGCGTTTTAATATGTTATTGCCATTTCAGAAAGCTAATCTTATAGCACCTCTTCGTTATATGGGTGCTTTAATCAGTGAAGAATATACTGCTGATGGAATACTTGTAACTGCTAATATAGAGAAGCCCAAATGGCATATATATGAACCATATGAAATTTGATAATTATTAGTATATTGACCGCTTGTCAGGAAAACCTCACAAGGAGTATCTGAAATATAAATCTTATCTTTGATATAAGTCATTATTGTGCAATTATCATTACGAAAATTGTGTGTTAGTGTTGACATAATATCCTGATAGGCTTATAATATTATGTGGTATATTCTGACAATATTCAGCAAATTTCATATGCAAGGTGTAAGGGTGTTATTTTATGAGAATTTTTAATTCAAGAGATAATGAATGTAAATCTCCGTTCGGTTCTGTTCGTGAGGGAGAAAATATTCATTTTAAGATTACTATTCCAAGATATTTAGGTTGTTCAAGTGCTATTCTTGCTTTAAAAGATGACCTTTCGGGTGATACTGTTTCTTATAGTATGTTTTGGTGCGGAATGCCTGATGAAAACAATGAGCAGTGGGAGCTTGACCTTTCAAATATAAGCACAGGGCTTTATTGGTATCATTTTAGCCTTGATACAAAACAAGGCAGAAAATATATTATGCGTGGCTGGGGTGGCGAGGGCTACTTTTCTCATACAAATAACGACCCAAGATACCAGCTTTTATGCTATGATAAAGATTTCCAAACCCCATCATGGCTACCTGGTGGAATTATGTATCAGATTTTCCCTGATAGATTTTATTTTTCAGGAGAAAAAAAGGAGGGTATTTATCCTGATAAAAAGCTCCATGATGAATGGTATAAAATTCCTGATTGGCGTCCTGATGAGAACGGAATCGTTACAAACTCAGATTTCTTTCAAGGCGACCTCAAGGGAATTACAGAAAAGCTTGATTACCTTCAAGAGCTTGGTGTAAACTGCATATATCTTAATCCTATTTTTGAGGCTTATTCAAATCACCGCTATGATACAGGCGACTATGAAAAAATTGACCCCGTTCTTGGCACAGAAGAAGATTTCAAGGAGCTTTGCAGTGAGGCTAAAAAGCGTGGTATGTATATTATAAATGACGGCGTTTTTAGCCATACTGGCAGTGACAGTAAGTATTTTAACCGTCAGGGTCGTTATCCTCAGAATGGTGCTTATAATTCAAAAAATTCACCATATTATACTTGGTATAAATTTATGGATTGGCCGAATATTTATCATTCTTGGTGGGGCTTTGACACTTTACCAGAAGTTGAAGAGCTGTCATATTCCTTTGATAGATATATCAACGGTGAGAATGGTATTATAAGAAAATGGATGAAATGCGGAAACTCAGGTTGGCGACTTGATGTTGCAGATGAACTTCCTGACCCATTTATTCAGCATATTCGTGAGGCTATAAAGGCTGAAAATCCAGACGCACTTCTTTTGGGTGAGGTTTGGGAAGATGCCTCTATAAAGGAAAGCTACAGCAGTCGCAGACGCTTCCTCTATGGAAAACAGCTTGACAGCGTTATGAATTATCCTTTCAGAGATGCTATTCTTGGTTTCCTTGATTGCGGTGATGGCAGAGATATGGTAGAAATGATTACCTGTATCCTTGAAAATTATCCTCGTCCTGTCATTCGTTGCCTTATGAACCTTCTTGGAACACACGATACTGAAAGAGTTATAACACTTCTTGCTGGTGAAAGACAAAACGGCAGAGGTCGTGAATGGCAAGCTAATACTTCACTCACACCTTCTCAGCGTGAATATGGCTTAAAGAGAATGCGTCTTGCAAGCGGTATTCAATTTACACTTCCTGGTGTGCCTTGCATTTATTATGGCGATGAAGCGGGTGTTGAGGGCTATAAAGACCCATTTAACAGAGCACCTTTCCCATGGGGCAAGGAAGATAAAGGCTTAACTGAATGGTATAAGCAACTCGCAAAGCTCCGTTCATATTGTTCTTGCCTTAAAGATGGTGATTTTAAGGAATTTGGTTCTTATGAGAGAACTATGGGTTATATCCGCTATGATGATACAGATGAACTTCTCTGTGTTTTCAATGCTGCTACCTTCCCTATCGACTTTATTGTACCAAAAGAATTTGAAGATGGTGAGGCTCTTCTTGGTACAATTCTTAATGGCAGAGATTTAGAGATTCCTGCAAATTCTTGTGCATTTGTTAAGATTTCAGCAGATAAAAAGCATATTTTAGAAGAAGCCGAAAATAAAGAGGTAATTCCTGAACCTGCTGATTAAAAAATTAATGCTGAACAATTTATATAATTGTTCAGCATTAATTTTTGAAATAAAATATTTAAATAAAAAATACGAATTGGATTTAAGAAGATGTTTGATATATCTCAAATGAATAAAGGTGGAAAGTTTGTAAAATCTATGGTTTATTCAGATAGAACAGTACAGATTCTTTCACAGTTGTTAGAAGTATAGTAAAAAGTGCTTAAAATAAGGAAATGCTACGCAAAGTAGCAGAAAAAACTGAAATGTAATTCATAATTGCTTGTAATGCGAACTATACTTTCCTATAATGAGCATATCAAAAACAAGGAGGTCATGAACATGACATTTGCAGAAAAATTAAAATCAATTCGTAAGCAGGCAGGAATGTCGCAAGAAAAGTTGGCAGAAAAGCTCGGTGTATCAAGGCAGGCAGTTACGAAATGGGAAACAGATGCAGGCATCCCTGATATTGAAAATATTATGGCAATCTCTGCACTGTTTGACCTTTCCATTGACGAACTACTCTCTAATGAAAAGGGAACGAAAAAACCGACAAAATATCTTTTTGAGAGTGTTACAGAGTACGATATTGACGAACCGAAACGCTATGATATGAAGTTTGGAGGAGCAAAGCAATTTCTATTGTCGGGCTATGAGGGCGAGAAAATCCGTGTCCGTCTGGTATCCAATACTCTCTCCACGCTCTTAAGCGATTTCAAGGTAAAGATTGATGATATTCGGAAACGGATTGATGTAGATGTAAATCGCAGAAATGGTGTATCCGAAGCAACAGCAAAAGAGGAAGTTAGTATCATTGTCCAAATCCCATCGCCATATATCGACAAAATAGAATGTGCAGTCAATGCAGAAACTGTAGAAATTCGTTCTTTGGAATGTGACAGCATAGAGCTTAATGTAAAGACCCCGAACATTGTTTTAGAGGATATTTTTGGAACAGTAGAGGTAGACTGTAACCTTGATATGGATGTTGTCTGCCATTCTTTAAATGGTGAAATAGCAATCAACCAAATATCAGCAACTTCAAAAATCCATATTCCAAAGGATGCTGTATTTACTGCCATTACAAAAGGAATAGGAACAAACATTTCCTATGAGAAAGATGGAAGGCAAGTAGAACGATTTGATACACCTGATGCAAATAATGCCATTGAACTAAACGGAATTAAGAGTGAACTTATTATATGCACAGACAGTGAAAGTAACTGATGATATGAAAACAAATTATTTAAAGAGATATATCATCAGTTCATATATTCTCGTATGGATGCTCATTATTTTTGTGGCAGGCTCAGCAAGCCTTGTTTTTCATGCACCATCAGTCATTATGTGGGTTATCCGCAATCTTATCGCATGGTCTCCGACCTATCTGATTCTAATTGGCTGGAAATATTTCAGACCCAATGAAACAAGGACAGCTTTTATAAAACGGTGCTTTTTTGGAAAAGTCAAGCCATTCCTACTACTATTTTCCTTTACTTTAACTTTTGGAATCAGCGTATTGGCTTTGTTTATATTTTCCATTATGACTGGTAAATCAATGCTATCTTACATCAATCTAGGAACGATATCATTGCCACTCAGTATCTTTCTCTCACTAACTTCAGGACCGACAGGAGAAGAATTGGGATGGCGTGGTTTTATGCGAGAAGAATTCAACAGAAAGTATGGTTTTCTTAAATCCTCTGTCTACCAAGGCTTGGTATGGTGTTTCTGGCATACACTATTATGGATAGTAGATTCAGAGTTTACTGACTGGAGAGCAATTCCTTATATAATTTCCAATATTGTTGTCATTACATCCATTACCGTGTTGATGAATATTTTTTTGGAGCGACATAATAATCTGCTCTACTCAGTATCTTTACACTTTGGCTTTAATATTATTTATGTGTTTTTGGATGCTGACATAGGATTCTTTATAATTTTAACTGTTCTTTATTTGATAATCACACCGATTGCTGTGTTGATTAGAAATAAGTTCATTAAAAATAATTGAATTGGAATGTTTTAATTAACAAGGTAACAAATTCTAACTTTATAGAAAAGCTCTTTTAGAAAAAACTCTTCTTAAATAGCTTTTTGATATAAAACTTTTATCTTATTTAAACAAGCTTATTAAATTTATCCCAAAATTCCTTTGCGGGACAATCTATAACTATTTTTTCTCCTGAATATAGGTCTTCAAACTCCGCTTGAGAACAGTGTAAGCATTGTCTATCAAATATATCAAGGTGTCCCCCATACATGTCATCACCAGCTAAAGGGTGTCCTATATGTGCCATATGGGCTCTGATTTGATGTGTTCTGCCCGTTTCAAGAACTAATTCAAGCATTGTATGATTTCCTTTTACTGCAAGAGATTTCCAATGAGTAACTGCACGAACACCATCAGCATGAACCTCTCTGCAAATTGTATGACCTTCTTTTAGTGCAAGTGGTGCGTCTATCGTTCCACTACCAAAAAGTTCTCCCTCACAAATTGCGGTATATTTTTTCTTAACTGTATTCGGTAAAATTGATGCAGTAAGTCTATCCTTGGCAATTATAACAATTCCAGAAGTATTTCTATCAAGGCGATTTACAGCACGAAATGTATAGCTCTCATCATTCTGAATTTGATAATATGCTACTATATTTGCAAGCGTATCAAAAATATGGTCATGCACTGGGTGAACAGGCATAAACGGTGGTTTATTTACTGCAAGAATATTTTTATTTTCAAAAAGTACATCAAGCTTTCCCTCTATTGGCTCTACTGAAATTTCTTCATCAGGAAATTTTATTGTTATTACATCTCCTGCATTGACTGTGTCAATACTTCTGAGAAGTTCACCATTTCTTGTTATACCATTTTCTGTGCGTTTTAATCTTGTTAAAAGTCTTGCAGAAACAGCACAATGTTTTCTTAAGAATATTTCTGCATTCATTCTATCAAATGACTGAGGTACTATAAAAATTGTTTCACTTCTTTTATTTTCCATTTTATTTATAAACATTCCTTTAACATAAATACACCGTATAATATTTGAATATTATACGGTGCTTTTTATTTTTTATGAGCTAACTTTTCCAGTAATAAGATTTCTGAAAGAATTAATTGCACTTCCGTTATTATCAGAAACAACTACTAAAACATACGGACTACAATATTCTATTTTAGTATCATCAAGCATCTTACTTTCTTTAGGATTAAGCCTTTGGAGATTAGCACTTTGCGAGTTAATATGATTTTTTATTTTATATTCTACCTTAGAATAATCAGATTCATCATTCAGCTTAAAACAAGACACCTCAAAGCATGAATCTGCACTATCAGAAATATATACTGTAGCTTCAGAAATAAGCTTCTTATCAATATCATAATATTTTGCTATATTATCAGAGCTTACACGAGAAATACCGCTATAACCAAGCTCACTGATTATTCTATCTACAATGGTATCAGTAGATATACTCACATCTGTTTGTTCCCTATTTGATGGAGGCTTTCCAAAGCCCATATGTATCAGAGCAGCAATAACAATGACAGCAATAACTAATATTGATAAAATCAAAGAAACGGATATTACTACTTTTTTCTTAGTTATTGTCATAAATTCACCACCCTTTCTGATATTTATAATAACTTAATTCTATTATACATATTTTGTATAAATTTTTCAATTACAAGCTTGTTACTATTGGTTAAATGGCGTAATATAAAGTCATTCAAAAAATAATAAAAAACCATAATCTTGAAGAAACTTATTCTTTCTGCAAGATTATGGCTTTTATTAATTATGTGAAGACAGGACAATAGAGATGTTTTTGCGTTTTTACTGTCTTGATTTGAACACTCGTCACAATCATTCTACATCACTCCGTTTCTGTTTTCAAGGCTGCTTACAGCACCATTTCAATTTCCGTGCCGCCGATAAAGACCACCTTGATTTTCTCTTTTGATTCCACCACTACGCATTCTATGATCTGACTGACGAGCGTATCGTCATATTCCATCGGGTGATTTTGCAGTCCGTCAAGTATGGTGAAAATCTCATCGAGTCGGGATTGTTGTGATATAATAAATTTGTAACACCTTGTTCGAGTAATATATTATAATATTACTCAAACAAGGAGGACGTTACTATGTCAGTACATTACACCGAAGACTTCAAAAAAGAAGTAGTTAAAGCCTATATGGCAGGCGACAAATAAATACCGCAAATTGCTGTTGAATTTAATGTTGCCAAAAGCTCCGTTAGCAAATGGGTTAACGAATACAAGGAAGAATGCCTCTATACCACCAGCACAACCGCAGAATCTAATGAAGCAAAGGAAATCAGAAGATTAAATCAGCTTCTTAATGAAAAAGATAAAGAGATTGCTTTCTTAAAAAAGCGGCGGCATTCTTCGCGAAGGAAATCGATTAGTGGTATATCGATTCATCGATGACAATAAAAATATATTTGGTTTAAGATGGCTATGCCAGAAGTTTGGCATTAGTCCTAATTGTTATTACAACTACAAAAAGGATGCAAAGCGAAAATATCGTGAACGCTTAGCACATATCTTTGAGCTTATAAAGTATGTTTATTACAACAACAATCGTGTTATAGGCTATAGGGCTATACGCATTTTTATCAAACGATATGGCTATGAGTTAAGCAATACCACAATGCATAAATATATGAACAAGGAATTGAATCTTTGTGCAGTAATTATGCATTCTAAGCTAGGTTACAAGACTGGCAAAAAGAATAAAATCTTTGACAATCTCTTAAATCAGAATTTTACTGTCGACTGCAAGAACAAAGTATGGTGCACAGACTTCACATATATGCGCCAGCCAAATGGAAAATTCAGATACAACTGTTCAATTATTAATTTGTATGACAGGTCCGCTGTCGCTTCGTTAAACAGTGATTATATCAACACTGATTTGGCAATAAGCACTCTGAAAACAGCCCTTGAAAAGGAAAACTACCCTAAAGTGATTTTGCATTCAGACCAGGGGGTACAGTTTACTTCATGGGAATTTATAAATTTTTGCAAAGAGAATAATATAACACAAAGTATGAGTAAGGCTGGCTGTCCTTATGATAATGCTCCCATGGAAAGATTTTATAACACTTTCAAAAGCAACTTTTATGACATAACTTCATTTTCAAATGTAGAGATGATGGATGAACTAACTATGAAATACATAAATTGGTATAACTATGTTCGCCCTCATTCATACAATAATTATTTAACAACAATGGAAGCTCGTTACAGGTAGATATTTATCGAACAAAGTGTTACAAAAAAGCTTGACCACAACAAAGGCATAAAGAAAGAGCGCCCAGCAAGTTTTTTACTTGCTGAGCGCTCTTGAAACTGTGCCGGAGATTGCCGTCCGGTCGGCTATTCTCTTTTCAGGCGGCATATCGCCGTCACCGTCCTTTCATGACCGCATGGGTCTTATTTTTCTGTTCTGTTCAGCGTGAATTTCTCACCCTGTGTCACCGTACCCTTGCCTGCGGTCAGCTCAAGCCCCGTATCGGTATATGCTATCTCGTACTCGCAGTCGGCCAGTGCCTCGGCTTCGAAGTCGATAGAGAGTGTCTTGCCGGACAGCGTAAAACGGAATCTATACGGTGCGCCAGAGAGCCGCAGCTCTCCGCTGCCGTCCTCACGGAAGGTATAGACGCAGCTCTTGTCGGACATTGCAAAGCTGCCGTAGATGCTCTCGTTATGAGGGCTACCCTCGGTGCGGCCGCAGCCTCGGCACAGCAGCACGATGCCCGCTATGAGCAGCACCGCCGCAAGGCCGCAGGCGGTAAGAAAGAGCGTCCTTCTCCGCTTTTGCCTTTTGATCGCCGCGCGGTGTAGCTCACGCCTGCGGAGTATTTCCGCCTCGGTCATTGGTCTCGGTATTCTGTTATCCTGCATTGCTTCACCTTACTTTACTTCGATATTCTGACCTCATCCAGGAAGTCAAAAAGCATCGACAGACCGGTGCCGACGGGCGTTTCGTCCTCTCACAGACACATCTCGCCGGTCAGCGTGACGCCGGGCTTGGTCATACGGAAAAGGAAAATCTGTCCGTTGCGGCGCGCTTCAAATGGAGCAGGGACACCTTTCCGTCCCCGTTCGGCTGGGGATACACGGTCAGAATGTGGGTGTCGCTTGCCGCCTTACGGTCAAACTCCTGCATATCCGACTCGAAGTAATATCGTGAACGCCCGTCCTCACGGAAAATGAACAGCAGCGCCATACCGTCGGTGGTGCGGCGGTCACAGCTGTAGGTATACCCTTCTTGTAGGAGCAGCAGCAGGCCGCTGAAGGGAATTCTCTCTGAAACAGTCATGGCAGCTTATCTCCTTTATCTTATCGTAGTGTCCTGTAGTCCTTCCGAAAAGCGGCAACGCCGTGGTTGCCGCCTTTCGGAAAGGGGCTTGCTGCCAAGCCCTCTTTCAGGAAAATAGGCGGTGGCGGAAAGATCCGTCACCGCCTATTGTGTTTAGGTTATTTCGATTTCGGAAGCGTCGGCTTATTCGGCCTCGGATTCCTTTCTCTTTTTGCTGCTTACGCCCAGCAAGGTCAGAACGCCGCCGCCGACGAACAGAGCAGCCAGCCAACCGATGAGGTTGCTGCTGTCACCGGTCTGAGTAGACTTGGTGGAGTCGTCCTTTCCTGGCTTATCGGTATTATTATCACCGCTGCTTGTATTGCCGGTGTTGCCGCCGTCGGGGAGCTTGTCGATGACCGTATTCTCGCTGCGCTTAGCGCCGCAAACGGTGCATTCCTCGTGCTTGATGCCGGTGGCCTCCTTGGTAGCGGCCTTGTCGATCACCCACTGGAAGCTGTGTGCTGCCGTGTCGGCCTTATCGCCGCACTCGCACTCATGCCAGTGATTGGTGCCGTCATACTTCCAATCGGTGCCGTAGCTGTGGGTATGAGCACTGCCTGTTGCGGGGATCGGTGCGGTTTCAAGAACCTTCTTGCAGACGGTGCATTCCTTATGCTTAGCGCCGTCGGCGGTTTCGGTAGCTGCCGTGTCAATGATCCACTCGCTGGCGATGTGAGCCGCAATATTGGCCTTATCGCCGCACTCGCACTCATTCCAGTGATTGGTGTCGTCATACTTCCACTCGGTGCCGTAGCTGTGGGTATGAGCGCTGCCTGTTGCGGGGATCGGTGCGGTTTCAAGAACCTTCTTGCAGACGGTGCATTCCTTATGCTTAGCGCCGTCGGCGGTTTCGGTAGCTGCCGTGTCAACGATCCACTCGCTGGCGCTGTGAGCCGCAATATTGGCCTTATCGCCGCACTCGCACTCATGCCAGTGGTTGGTGCCGTCATACTTC
This sequence comes from Pseudoruminococcus massiliensis, assembly GCF_900291955.1. Taxonomy (GTDB): domain Bacteria; phylum Bacillota; class Clostridia; order Oscillospirales; family Acutalibacteraceae; genus Pseudoruminococcus; species Pseudoruminococcus massiliensis. The sequence goes on from NZ_OLMR01000008.1 coordinate 20,438, forward strand.
CACTCGGTGCCGTAGCTGTGGATATGGCTAGGAGGCGCATCCTTATAGGTGGCCTCGAGCTTCACATCATTGCCGGGCATGGTGAAGGTGGTAGTCGCCTTGGTGGCGTCTGCCAGAGTGACATTGCCCTCCAGCACGACCCACTTGTCAAAGACCTTGCCTGCCTCCGGTGCGTCCGCCGTAACGGTCACAACGGTGTTCTGCGCGATCTTGTCCGTGATTGGTGTTCCTGCGGCAACGGAGGCCGTGCCCTTGATGACCGTGACCGTGTACTCGGTCGCGGCTGGGCTTCTGACGAACCTTGTCTCGCCGCAGTCGGCGCGCTGGCAGGTGTAGAGAATCCCTTCGCTCTTGCCCTGTTTTGCGGGTTTGCCGCCGTCCCAGTCGTGGCCGAGCTTATTAATGACATGACCGTAGCGGAAAATCTGTCCGCAGCCGGCTGTGCACTGCTGGTCGCCGCTATAACCTGTGGTGGTGCATCCGGGCTTAACCACATTGATCAGCTTGGAGTTGCCGGCAATTTCGTGGAGGGACGGGGTAGAAACGCCCTTCTGCGCGATCCTGTCGCACGCTGTGCAGTACTGGTTGCCGGAATAGCCCTTCTCGGTACAGGTCGCCGCTCTTACATCCCGCAGTTCAAATGGACCGCTATGCCTGAAGTCGCCGGTCTCGCCCTTTACGGTGCCGCCGCAAGCCGTGCAGCGGTAGTCGCCCTCATAGGCGCGGTGTCGGCAGTCGCCCGAATTGACGTTATAGCGTTTGCCGCCATGGCTCGCGTCTGTGGTGGCCGAGTTGGACGTGCCGTAGTAGTACAGCGGCTGCAGTGGACCGGTATGACCGGCGTTTGCAGGGGGATAGATATCCGAACCGGCACTGATGACATAGCCGCAGTCTGCGCAGGCGGTGTCGCCGGTGTAGCCCTTGCGGTCGCAGACCTGTGCCTTCGCATTGAGCACCGTGGTGCCGCCGCTGTGGTCACAGCCTGCATAGACCGGCTCGAAGAAGAATTGGCCGCCGCCGGGTGCACCCATGGCGCTGAACGCCGGAATCGTGCAGCCCCACTCGAGCGCGGAGCCGTTGGTCACCAGCTTGAACAGGGTCTTCGCCTCGCTGGTATTCCAATTTTTATGAACCGATGCCATGCTGTCAGACACGTTGTATTCGCGGAGATACTCCACCTTCCAGCCGATGGCCTTCTGACCGGTTCTCTCCTCGGGATAAAGCTTGATCTTGTCGCCGGGCTTGACAATCATACGGGTTGCCCGGCCGTTTTTCACCGTCACAATGGCGGTATCCTTTGTCCAATCGCCGTCAATTTCCGTCTTTTTGTATTCGCAGACGCTGCATTCAGCTTCCATGCCGCCTTCGCCGCCTGTGGTATCGGGGTTTTCGACCACATTCCAGCGGCCCCAGCTATGGGGAACCATGATGAACTCCTCGCAGCCAGGTATTTTGCACTTTTCGGGGTGTGCATAGTCGGACTCAAGGATGAGCTGCTCCACCGTCTTGGTCGAGCCGCCGATGTTGAAGGTATACTCATAGATACTGCCGAAGCCGGTGCAATCCCAGTTCCAGCCGTAATCATGGACATGGCTCTTCACATAAAGGGGATAGTCGCAGACGGTGCAGTAGAGCACATCGACCTTGCCGCCGCCTACCGCATCAAGGCTTCTGTCAAACGCAAATTTATGCGGGAAGATGCGCTCCTTGGTGCCGGTGGTCATATAATGCGCTTCGTATTCGCCTGCTTCGAACAGGCACGCAAGCTTGTGGCCCTCGCTTTTGCGAACGCCGCCCACGACACCGTTATGGGTAACCCCATGCTTATCGACCCAAGTGACATTGTATTTCGGCGTTCTCTCACTGTCGTCGGTGGGCACAGGCACACCCGCCTGCTTGTGGCTGTAGGCATGGGTGGCAGTCAGCTTTGCCTCCGCCGTTTTCATGGTGTCCGAAGGGTCACCCTTTCTGCCGATGACGCAGAAGTAGGAGTAGTCCTCCTGGCAGGCCTGGGTGGAAACCGGCATCTTCAGTGTGGAGGTCGTCACACCCGTGTAAAACCTATCCTCCGGCAGCTTGTAGGGCGCCGCCGTGGGAATCTCATTATTCTTCCGATACCACTGATAGGTCAGCTCGTCGCCCTTCAGGCTTCTTGCCGAGACAGAGAAGGTGATAGGGTGATTTTCATAGTACAGCAGGCCGTTTTCCGGCTCTTCGTTATAATCATCGTAGATGGAGGTCTTGCTCTTGATGTCCCTCGGCTGGCGGGTGATAACGATGGAGCTGCCGCTGATGTAGCCGCAGATCTTGCACACGCCCTTGGCGTCATATTCATGGTTGGCAGGATTCAGCTTTTTGCCGTCGCAATAGCGGCAGGGGTGCCAGTGCTGCGTTCCGTCAGCCTCCCAGGTGGCGGAGGCTATGTGGGTATGCCCGGCGCCGGAATGCTCCGTCTTCAGATGATTCTCAAAATCAGAGTCGCTGAAGCACCAGTCGTCATGATCGCAGCCCATAGCTCTCACGGCATCGAGGCAGCAGTCCTTGCAGCGCTGATCGCAGCCGTCCTCGCAGGGATCGCTGTCGTGGAAGCACAGACCGCAGTCCTCGCAGAAGTGATCCGCATAGTCCGTATCCATTACGCACATCCCCTCGGAGCAGTCGGAGTTGCCTTCGCAGCACTCTTTGCACAGCTCGCAGGTTTCGCAGAACTCGTCCTCGTCCTCCTTATCCGCGACCCAGCCGCCGCAGCCCTGGCAGATGTGCTCGTCCCACTCGGCGCTTTCCACGCAGGTCTCGCCGTCCGGGCAGCCGCCGCCCTCGGAGTTATCACGGCAGCAGTCGATGCACAGACCGCAGTCCTCGCAGCTCTCCTTGGCCAGCAGGCATTCCTCGCACTGCTCGCAGGACGTGTGGCAATCGACGCAGTGTATGACGCCGGTATCATCGTCGTCAACGCACTCGTCCACCGCACCGAAGCAGGCGTTACACAGCGAGCAGTGCATCGGGTCGCTGTCATCGTTTGCGCAGTCATCGCAGAAGCCGCAGGAGTCGCAGATGGTTATGGAGCAGCAGGGGCCCTTATAGCATTCGCCGCACAGCTGGTCATCCTCGCCGATGTAGCACTTGCCGCAGGTGGAGCAGTGCGTTTCCTCCATGCACTCCGCACACTTGTAGCACTCATCGCACCAATAGGCTGTATTGAACAGACACTCACCACAATCGTTGCAGTGGAATTCAGCGAAGCAGTCGGAGTTGCAGTCAACAGTGCAGAACCCGCAACCGTCGCACATATTCTCAGCCCAGTGGTAGTGGTCGCAGTATTCACAATCTTTGCCGTTGTCGTAGTCTTCCCAAAAGGCATGGGCGGGAACCGCCAGACTCGGCATCAGTGAGACCAACATCACAAGTGTCAACAGGACGCTGACGATGCGCCTTCGTGTATTTGTTTTTGTCATACTATCATCTCCTCCTTAAAAATTATTTTGAAGATTTTTATGCGTTTTGTGTTGCCTGATTTAAACACTGTCGATGACCGAAGCAAAATAGTTTTCGGATACCGAACCGAAGAGAAAAGCGTCTATCAGACCCTCGCGCTTTGCCTGCCGTACCTTTTCGGTCAACTCTCCGTCTGTATCGTCATCCACAAAGAGAATGACCCGGCAGTTTTCCGTGTTCCGTTTTACCTTGTCACGGATTGCCATTCGTTCTTTGAACATCCAGGGCGAATACGCCTTGACCTCCATTAAAAGCACATCTGGTCGATGCGTTTTGCACCACTCGGCGGTTGCGTCCGGCGACTCAGAAATCACAACTTGGCAATCGTCCAATTTTTGCATCAGCATTCGCTCCATGGTGTGCGCATGGATATCGCTCTGAATGTCCAGAACGATTTTTTTCATCATTCATCACCACCTTCTAAAAGCACAATCCTAATCTTACAGTATCTATTGTACGGATTTTTTTGGCGTTTGTCACTGGCACTTGTGCCAGTAACAGAAGAAAAATCTCGATTTTTCCAAAAAATTTTTGCCTTTTGGGCGCGAAAAACCCCTTGACCGTACAGCCAAGGGGTTCAGTTTTGCTTATTCGTCTTTTAAGGTGGTTACCATGAGTTTGTTTTCAATGGCGGTTGCAACCAGTGCTTCTCTGCTTTCAAAGCCGCCCTTTTCCACCATATCGTCCAGGTTCCAGCGAACGCCGTTTTTGGAAATGCCCAGCTTATCGGCAATTTCCTGATAGGTAAAGCCCTTTATATAAAGGCGTAAGATGTATAACTGCCGGTGCGAGAAGGCATCGGACATCGTTCCCTCCATTTCAACGGCCGGAGCGATATCGGGGAAGACCTTTTCCCCTGCCAGGGTGCGCTTTACCACACTCATCAGCTCCTCTGTGCCGTGGTCCTTATACCACAGGCTGTCGGCAGCACCTATTTTGGCTCTTTGCAAAACTTCGGGATCGACAAGCGAGGTAGCCACAACGATTTTGATTTGCGGAAAAGCCTTTTTGATGCGCTCTGCGGCGGCAAGACCGGAGTGCTTATGCTGCGTCTGCACATCCATAAGGACGAGCTTTACGGTGGCGTCGCAGTGCTTTTCCGCTTCAAAGGCGTCACGGAAAACGCCGACAAGATGAAACTCGCCGTCTGCCGCAAGACGATCGACAAAGTGCTTTTGGATGTATAAATCATCCTCTACAAGTATGGTGTTTATCATAGGCTGATCTCCTTTGCGGGAATCGTAATCAGAAGAGCAAAGCGTGGATTGTGCGAAATATGCATTTCACCGCCGGAGCTTTCAATACTGCGGCGAAGCGTTGACAGGCCGCTGCCTTCCTTTATCGGCTCTGTGGGTATTTTGCCGTTGTTGGTTATGGTAACATCATAGCGTTCGCCGCGCTGGGCAATGCGGATATATACCTCATTCCCGTCTGCGTGCTTGATGCAGTTGGTCACGCACTCCTTGGCGGCAGCAACGGTCAGCTCCTCGGCTGCGGTATCACGAGGCAGGTAGCCATCGATTTTTACAGCCACGCCAAGCTGCTGTGCGGTTCTTTTTACCTCGTCCATTGTGCTGACAGAGGTGACACGGTTGCTTGCCAGCATACCGATGGCATTTTGCAGCGCCTCAAGCTTTCGCTCGGTATCCTCTCCGCTGTCTATGATGTCACGGATGGTCAGGAGGCTTCGCCCGATGGTGTCATGAATATAGACCTTTAGGTCAAGGCTTTCCTTTTCTTTGACATCGTCCTCCATGCGAGCGTACATCTTCCTGAGCTTTCGATTGACTTCTGCCAGTTCTTCATTTATTTTCTCTTGCTTTTGGTAGCCGTTATACAGCTCGGTTACATTGTGCGCCGTTATCTGCTGCCAGCGGTCATCGCTGTCCACGGTGATATTTTGTGTGCGAAACTGCCAGACGGTCTTGTCGGGCAGGATGTAGCAATCATCCTTGACGGTTACGGATCTGTCCGGCACGCTCAGGGCATTTTCCATATCGCTTTTGATTTGCAGCTCGTGGCCGCAAAGGGCAAAGGAGAGCCTGCGCATACGGTTGTTGCGCAGGATGATCCTGCCGTTCGGGTCGGCAAAGCAGATGCCCATAGGCAGTTTATCGGTTGCTTCCTTAATGGAGAACGGCGAGAGCTCGTTCTTTTTGCGGCGGTATTCCCGCGGCAGAGCAATGGCAAAGTGAACTGCCGCAAGGAAAATGGCAGTGGCAAATATCAGCCACGGTGCGCCCAGCAGAAATGCGTCCCCGATATTATCGGGATCTGCCTGGGAAACGGAGAACAGCAGCGGGATCATCACCGCCATAACCGCCAGACTCAGCAGGCTGCGCACCGGCTTATTGCTGCGAAGAAGCTGATACATAAACAGCCCGATTTCAAGGACGATCTCCACAAGCATGATAAACGGCAGCATAGTCTGCCAAAATTCAGAAAGGGAAGAAAATGCACTCATTTCCTGTCACCTTCTTTCGCTTCAAATACAAGGCGCTGGTATTCCTCGTCATCCTCTTTTTCACAGCGGATACCGTCTCCGCTTACCAAAGCGGAAAGGTCGGCTTTGCAGCACACATTCAGGGACAAACGCAAGCCGTCTGCCTTTATGAGGCTTACTTGTATGCCTGTTAAATTCAAAATGTCGGCTTCAATAACCGATTCATAAAAATCAAATACAGCGGTCGCCATTTTGCCGGAGAGCATGGAAAGAGACTCGTCCACATAGAGTGAGCTGCGGACGCCCAACAGCTTCAGCGTTTGGAGGGACTCATTGAAAGCACGGTGGAGTTCCGTTGCCGCTATTTTAATATCTCGGTCGGTAAGGAGCGTCAGATGCTTGCGGCGTTTAATATAGCTGCACAGCACGGCAATCTCGGCAAGGAGCGTTTTGGCACTGTCGGGATCGGTGCTTGAGATTCGGCGGTATTCCTTAGTGAGCTCCGCAATGCGGTCGATCTGCGTCTGCGTAGCGGAACGCAGGAGATCATACAGGCGGTTTTGTTCCTCCACCTTGCGGCGCTTGGCTTCACGCTTGTATTCATAATGGAGTATTTCGTTCCTGTCGGCCAGCTCGTCTGCAAGAAGCTCGGAGTCCTCCTTAATGTCACGCAGAGCCGACACATCCTCTGTCCATACGGCATAGCCGCCGTCAATGGGCATGGTGTGAACGGTCAAGCCGCCCATCGTGACCGGGCTTTGCTCGGCTTTTTTCATCGTTTCCTTTGCGATAGGCGCAGTGTTTACAGCTGCATACCGAACGGTAAAGTCCTTGTCGGTGATCTCTGCCGATGTGCCGACAGAGGAGGCAAACAAGTCCACATAACGGCTGTTTGAATGTATATATCCACAGGCGATGCAAAACTCAAAGGTCAGAATATACATCACACTTTGGAATGCGGCAATATCGCCGAACAAGTGGAGCAGCCAATCCGCACCCGCATAGTAAAGTACACTGTAAACAATCGCCAGCAGCATAGGAACAATGGGAAGAAAGTGGAGCCTTCCTTTTTGCACGCGGCATTTGAAAAACATAATTACGAGTGCGGCAAAGGCACACAGCACCTGCCAGCCCACAATAATGAAGTAACCTACCGAGTAGCCGTTGTTTTTGTCCGTCCACACGGCGGCGTCCTTCGGAAAGGTAAATACGAATTGGTGCAGGTCATTTGTGAGCACGAGCAGAAGCAATGCGCCGGAGATGATCCACAGAACCGACATTCCCTTGGGGAATTTGTATTCGTCCGGCTTTCCCAATGACATAGCAATCAGCAGTGCCAGCATAGGCACAAACAGCATGGGCAGATAGAACAGATACCACAGGTAACGGACGGCGTCCGGCTGCCAAAATATAAAATACTTTGCCGAACGGACTACCATCCATATGATGAGCAGTACTGCGGTGACCGTCATAAACCTGCACACCTGCTTTTGCACGATCCGCTGGCGGACAGAAAGCCCCCAGGCGGCGAACAGACCGATATAGATAAAGCTGCGCAGATAGGAGAACAGCATCGGGTAGAAACTGCCCCTGCCCACAATTCGGAAGCAATATGCCAGTATCACGGCAAGTACAGCGATGCCGCTTGTTATGATAGTATTCTTTTTCTGCTTGGTCATAAACAGGCCCCATTTCGCCTTCATTCGTTTTTGCTTACCCTTGGGTATAACTTTTCAGATTAGATTATAGCATAAATCCGTCTATTTCTCAACTGCTTCTTACGAGGCTTTGCACAAAAGCCACACTTTTTACCCCACAACAGAGAAAAAAGGTCGGTCTTTGACCTGCACAAGTCGAACCGATTCCATCTTATACTCTGTGTTGTGATATAATAAATTTGTAACACCTTGTTCGAGTAATATATTATAATATTACTCAAACAAGGAGGACGTTACTATGTCAGTACATTACACCGAAGACTTCAAAAAAGAAGTAGTTAAAGCCTATATGGCAGGCGACAAATAAATACCGCAAATTGCTGTTGAATTTAATGTTGCCAAAAGCTCCGTTAGCAAATGGGTTAACGAATACAAGGAAGAATGCCTCTATACCACCAGCACAACCGCAGAATCTAATGAAGCAAAGGAAATCAGAAGATTAAATCAGCTTCTTAATGAAAAAGATAAAGAGATTGCTTTCTTAAAAAAGCGGCGGCATTCTTCGCGAAGGAAATCGATTAGTGGTATATCGATTCATCGATGACAATAAAAATATATTTGGTTTAAGATGGCTATGCCAGAAGTTTGGCATTAGTCCTAATTGTTATTACAACTACAAAAAGGATGCAAAGCGAAAATATCGTGAACGCTTAGCACATATCTTTGAGCTTATAAAGTATGTTTATTACAACAACAATCGTGTTATAGGCTATAGGGCTATACGCATTTTTATCAAACGATATGGCTATGAGTTAAGCAATACCACAATGCATAAATATATGAACAAGGAATTGAATCTTTGTGCAGTAATTATGCATTCTAAGCTAGGTTACAAGACTGGCAAAAAGAATAAAATCTTTGACAATCTCTTAAATCAGAATTTTACTGTCGACTGCAAGAACAAAGTATGGTGCACAGACTTCACATATATGCGCCAGCCAAATGGAAAATTCAGATACAACTGTTCAATTATTAATTTGTATGACAGGTCCGCTGTCGCTTCGTTAAACAGTGATTATATCAACACTGATTTGGCAATAAGCACTCTGAAAACAGCCCTTGAAAAGGAAAACTACCCTAAAGTGATTTTGCATTCAGACCAGGGGGTACAGTTTACTTCATGGGAATTTGTAAATTTTTGCAAAGAGAATAATATAACACAAAGTATGAGTAAGGCTGGCTGTCCTTATGATACTCCCACGGCAAGCTGTCTGTAATCGGAGACATCGGCAGCTTTCATCTGCGGTGCGTGTTCGTACAGGCCGACATATTCCCGCACTGTAGAAATCTCATCCTGAATATATGCAATTTTACTGCGGTATTCATCCAAGAGGTTTTGGTCGGCGTTGCTTAGAAATTGACCGTTGTATTTTATCCGGCAGAGGGGGATGCCGTCCGAGGATACTTCTAACCATCCGCTTCCGTCCATCTTGGTGTCATACCGAGCCTTGAGCCGTTTGGCTAATTCTTTCTGTAGCATATTTGATTTCTCCTTTTTAGGGTAATAAAAAAGGCAGATAGATTTTTGCTTTCTATCTGCCTGTGTATCTGATATTTACTTTTCGGGAGTTCAAGTCTATCCACAAAGGGAAAACGGCGATTTTACATCTGTGTTTTGGTACAGAGAAAAATCGCCGTTTGGGTAGCAAAAAAGCCCGATATAATCGAGCTTTTCGCAGGAGACATCTTTTTTGTCTCCACATTATGGTCCGAGTGACTGGAGTCGAACCAGCGGCCTCTTGAACCCCATTCAAGCGCGCTACCAAACTGCGCCACACCCGGAAATATCACGACGATTATTATATCATAGCAAAAAATGTTTTGCAAGTATTTTTTAATGATACTTAAATCATAAACCTCCAAAAACAAGGCTTTTTTGCTAATAAATGTGAATAGTCAAAAAACTATGGTGAATAATAACTAATAAGTTCACAAAACTTACTAAAATATAAAAGTACTCGGAGGTTAATTATATGAAAGCAACAGGAATTGTGAGAAGAATAGATGACCTTGGGCGTGTGGTAATACCTAAGGAAATAAGAAGAACATTGAGAATAAGAGAGGGCGACCCACTCGAAATTTATACAGATACTAACGGAGAAGTTATTTTCAAAAAATATTCACCAATCGGAGAACTTTCTGATTTTGCATCTCAATATGCAGAGGTTATTTCTAAAATTTCAGGAAAACCTATGATAATAAGTGATAGAGACCATATTATTGCGGTCGCAGGAGTTTCTAAAAAGGAATATCTTGAAAGAAGAATTTCTCCTATTATAGAAGAACTTATGGAAATGAGAAAAAATTACTTTGCTAAATCTGATAGTATCGGTGAGCTTATGCCAATAGAGGGTATAGAAAGAACAGCTTTAGTTATATATCCGATTATATCTTCTGGAGATGTGACTGGTTCAGTTGTTATGCTGCAAGGAGAAGAAATTCAAGCGCCAAATGAAACAGAAATTAAACTCACACAAGCTGCAGCTGCTTTTTTAGGAAAACAAATGGAAGAATAGAATATAAAGCATAGCTAATATTGCATATTTTATAAAAGTTTTTAAAAAAATTAAGAAAAAGTATTGAAAAAAATAAAAATATGTGTTATATTATAATCAGTTCAAAAATAATAGAACTTAATAAAATTGAAAGATTCCATATTTTTGTTTTTCATTATCCCTCCCTTTTTGCATTTAGCGAGATCGAAAGATCTCGCTTTTTGCTTTTTCTTTATATTTATACTTTATGTAAATTTACCATAGAAAAGTTTATAATATGCTTGAAGAATCATATTATAAAATGTTATAATCAGTCCATAAAATCTATAATTTAAAAAATATAATAAATTTAAAATTAATAAGATAGGAATGATTTAGATGTATAACAAAGCAGTTGCCATTATAAATGAAGTTCGCAAAGCTGTTGTAGGAAAAGACGAAATAATCGCAAAAATTCTTATGGCTATTCTGGCACAAGGTCATATTCTACTTGAAGATTGCCCAGGCGTTGGTAAAACTACCATGGTTTTAGCTTTTTCAAAGGCACTCGATTTATCATACAAGCGTCTACAATTTACACCTGAAATTCTTCCAGGTGATGTTGTTGGTTATACCGTTATAAATAGAGAAACAGGAAAAACAGAATACCGACCTGGTGCGGCATTGTGCAATCTTTTTCTTGCAGATGAAATCAATCGTACAAGTTCTAAAACGCAAAGTGCTTTGCTTGAAGCTATGGAGGAGGGCAGTATTACTGTTGATGGAACAACACATATTATACCAAGACCTTATACAGTTATAGCAACTCAAAATCCCATTGGTTCCACTGGAACACAGCTCTTGCCTGAATCTCAGATGGATAGGTTTATTATAAAGATTTCTATTGGTTATCCAAGTATAAATGACGAGGTTCGTATTCTTAAACAAAAGCAGGGACAAAATCCACTTGATAATGTAGGAAAAGTTGCAGATAAAAATGATATTATCGAAATGCAAAAGTCTGTTGAAAATATTTATATTTCTGACGAAGTTTATGAATATATTGCAAGACTTGCAGCCGCTACACGAAATAGTCCTATGATAAAAATGGGAGCAAGCCCAAGAGCATCAATAGCCCTTGCAAGAATGAGCAGAGCAGCAGCATGGGTTTCAAGAAGAGAATATGTTGTGCCAGAAGATGTTCAGAATGTATTCTTTGATGTTTTTGAACATAGAATTTTGATAAACTCTCGTGCAGGTGTGAGTGGTGCATCAGCACATACAGCTCTTGAAGATGTATTAAAAAGGGTTTCAGCCCCAAGACTTTCATAAAGGTGGCAAATTATGCTCTTTAATCGAATTATGTATTTTTTACTGCTTTTTGCTGCAATAATATTTTTAATCTTTTTTGATGGTTATCTTGCAGTATTTTTTTTGTTATTAGTTTTATGTATGCCTATTATATCCTTTATAATTATGTTCTTTTTAAGAAAACAAATTGTTTTGAGTATTTTGCCTGCTAAAGAAGCTTATTTTAAAAACGAAAAAGCTATAATTCGCCTCAGAAGTTATACAAAGCATCGATTTCTTTCGGGGAAAATCGCTATAAGGCTTAAAACAACAAATACATTTACAGGCGAAGAAAGTAAAGATTATATTTATATCTCGCCTACATATTTTCCACAAAGTATAGATATGTTTTTCAGCTCAAAAAGCTGTGGTTCTCTTTTATGTAAAATAGATGAGGTTAAAATATATGATTTTTTAATGTTATTTTCTATAAAGAAAAAAACAGATATTAAGTCTATGTCCTGTAAAGTGGCTATAATGCCAGAATTTAGAAAAAATGCAATAGAACACAAAATTAAGAGCGGAATAGAAGACGAAAGCCTTGAATACTCAAAGCGTGTTTCTGGTGATGACCCATCAGAAATTTTTGATATAAGAGAATATCGTGAGGGTGATAGAATAAGAAGAATTCATAGATGGCTTTCTGAAAAGCACGATTCTATTATTATAAAAGACTTTGGAGAACCAATAGCCAGCAAAATCTTAATTCTTGTGGATTTTTCAGATAGTATAAGGCTTTCTGAAGCAACACTTGAACTTTTATATGAGATACTTCAAAATTTTAAAGATAATGAGATAAAGCCTGCTATCAAATGGTTTGACGCAAATAATAAACATATAAATGAATATTCCGAAAATGATTTCGATATTCAAAGCTTTTTTGCAGTTATGCTGGAAAGTTCAAGCTGTAATTTTGGGCTTATATATAATTACAATATTTCAGAGGATTTTGGCAAATATTCCTCTGTTATATATATTGGTTCTAAGCTTGATAAAAATTCGATAACCGCTCTATATGAGCTTTCAAATTCTGTTTCAACAACTGTTTATGAGATATGTGATATGCAAAATCAGCATCTTAAAGAGCTTCAAAATCTTCCCCTGCAATTATATGTCTTAAACGCATAGCATAAAAGGTGAGTTTTTATAAATTATGAAAAATACAATTTTAAAAAAAGGACAAAATCCAATCGTTTTGGAAGAATTAAAACTTTCTGCTTCAGAACCTAATTTACTTCAAACAGCAATATTTTATTTGCTCTTTTTGATGTTAGGTGTAGGCTCATCACTTGGTTGCCTTTATTCATCATTTGCAATTCCAATAGCACTGCCTGTAATTGTTTTGTTTTTTATTATTTTTTCTTGTATTTTTACAGGAATTTATCTTATGAAACGGAAAAACTTATGGTTTATTATAGGAAGTGCAATACTTGGAGCTTTATTTTATCTTATATTTCAGGATTCGATATATCGTGGCTTTCTTATAGAAGTGAAATATATTTTAGAAGCATTTCGTTCAAAGGGTTCAGGCGTATCGTTTCCAAGAGGTTGGAATGATTTAATTAAGGGTGCAAATTATGAATTAGATTCTACTATCTTTTTGTTATTTTTAATGTATATATTTATTTTTCTTGAAGCATGGGCAATCATTAAAAGGAGAAACTTCTTTCTTGCTACATTTGTAACATTACCATTTATAATTGCACCTATATTAGTACCTCTCACACCATCATATTTTGCAGTAGCACTTTTATTTGCATTTTATGGAATGTCAATGTTTCTTTCTCCTACTATTGGCGGAAACAAAGTCTTCAAAAGAGGTCTAAAAGGTTATCACATCTCATCACCTTCCGCCGCACAACCCATTGCATTTGTAGCATTACCGATATTATTATCAATAATGCTTGTTATATCATTAATTTTCCCTCAATCAGCATTTCACCGCTCAGAATTTCTCGATTCTGTCAGATTAAGCCTTGTAAACGGCTTTGATAGTACAGAAATCTCACGATATTTAAATTCAAAATTTGGAGGAGACACAAGCTCTATCAACTTTAATGATGTCGGAGATATAAGCTTTAAAAATAAGCCTGTTTTAAGGCTTACTCTTACCAATGGTGCGGAATTGAGAAAAGAAAATATACCTCATGATGAATATATAAAGAGTTATATTGGAAGTGTTTATAGCAAAAGTGGCTGGGGACTGCTTTCAAACAACAAATCAGCAGAAGTTAAAAATATTATTGGCAATAACAGTACACAGCAAATTTTTGATAATGTAAATAAAATATTTGGAATTTCAGAAAATTCAACTACATTTTCTGTTGTAGCAGAATGGTGCAACGGAGGAAATCCAAGACTTATTTATACGCCATATAATCTAATTGATATAGAACCAAAAGACGAAATTTCATATATTGATGACGGTTATATAACAGCAAAAAATGAACAAAGAGGTCTTGATAAATATTCTTATAGTGCATATTCATCAACAAGCTTTTTAAATTTTTCTCTTGATGATTTAGTGCAAACAATGTATAAGCTTAATAGCTATTATGTATTAGATGATTATTTTGATGGAGTAGCTGTTGAAGATGGAACACTAAAAGTAGATAGAGAAACTGGTGAAATCACCTTCATAGATGAAAACGGAAATGTATATACAACAAACGAAAAAATCAATCTTGACGAATACTATTCAAGAAATAAATATATAGACTCAGATGCAGATACACGAACTCTTGTTTCTGAATTATATAATTCTGGCAACATAGATATAAATGATTTTAATTATCTTAATATGTTGATAGATTATGATAAGTTTGTCAATGAAAATTACACACAGCTTCCTGAAAATACAAAAAGCTTTCTCCAGAAATTTATAAAAGATAAAAATATCAATACAAGCTCTATGGATAATACAATAATTGATGTTATGAGTCTTTTAGTAGGTTCAAATGAATATAAGTACACTCTTTCACCAGGAAAAACTCCTGATGGAGAAGATTTTGTTGAATATTTCTTAAGCAAAAATAAAAAAGGTTATTGTAGGCATTTTGCCTCATCAGCAGTTCTATTACTTCGTGCGGCAGGAATACCTGCAAGATACGCAGAGGGCTTTAAATTTAACACTGCAAAGCTCACAAATATCGGTTCTATCGAAATGCTCGATTCAGATGCCCACGCATGGGTAGAAGTTTATTACTCAGGAACAGGCTGGAAAGCATTAGACTTTACCCCCTCAGATTCGCTTCGCAGTGAAAGCAGTATAGAAGATAGTTCTGATAGCAGTACTGAAAGCTCGAAAAGTATGGTAGAAAGCAGTAATAAAAAACACTCTGAAGCATCACCATCTGATACATCTTCTGAACAAACTTCTGCAAGCACTCAATCTAATACAAGCTCTACCCCAGTGATAGTATATATATTGTTTATTCCAATGTGTGCTACAATAGTATTTGCTACACTTTGGATAAATAGATTTATAAGGGTAAAAAAGCGAAAGAAAATATTTAGTGATAAGAATAAAAATAAGGCTTTACTCGCTATTTATTCATATATAGTTCAGCTTTTACTATATAAAGTTCAAATTGATGAAAATAATTCAATATATGATAATATCAAGCAACTTATAGAAAAGGGAGATACTCCACAAGAAAAGAAAAAGTGGTATGAGCTTTTCTTTAAAGAAATTTATCCAATAGCAGAAAAAGCAAAATTCAGTGGCAAACCTATATCATCTGAAGAACTTTCGCTTTTCCTGAAATATTCGCAGGAAATTCATGATACGGTTATGAATAGCTTGAATTTCTTTCAAAGACTTGTTGCAAAGTATATGGATATACTTTAATTATGACTATCTACAATTTTTGCAAATTTAAAAATTTATGCTTGACATTTTATTTTAGTTGTGCTATTATAAATGAGCGGTTTGGAAAGAACCGCAAATGCGCCAGTAGCTCAGCTGGATAGAGTGTTTGGCTACGAACCAAAAGGTCGGGGGTTCGAGTCCCTCCTGGCGCGCCAAGCTAAAAAGTCCGTTACTTCGGTAACGGGCTTTTTGTGATTTTATAAAAGAAGTTAAAGAAAAAAAGAACTTATTAAAATGTACACCTACTACTCCCTCATCTTGGAATCTCATTCCATTTTTTGAATTCATTATAAACTAAATTTATATAAAATTCAAAGTTTGTATTCTTTGTTAAATACAATTATTTCTTGCCTTGCAATAGGATTTCGGATATAATCATATATAGAAAACTATCGAAAGTATTAAGAGACTGATAAAATCCGTTTCTTGAGAAAAATGAAATGTTAAAGGCTTGACCTAAACTTTTAAACGTCTTTTAAAAGTTAGTCAGCAAATCATAGGAACGAATTATATCCGTTCTAACAACAGAAAGGTATGATATTTTGAATAAAAATGATGCTGAATTAAGAGCGGACGAGCTCCGCAGGCTTATAGATTATCACAATCAAAAATACTACAATGAAGATTCTCCTGAAATTGATGACTTTGAATATGATAAGCTTCTTCGTGAACTTGAAAATATTGAAGCCGAATA
This sequence comes from Pseudoruminococcus massiliensis, assembly GCF_900291955.1. Classification (GTDB taxonomy): domain Bacteria; phylum Bacillota; class Clostridia; order Oscillospirales; family Acutalibacteraceae; genus Pseudoruminococcus; species Pseudoruminococcus massiliensis. The sequence continues at coordinate 36,483 of NZ_OLMR01000008.1, forward strand.
TCCCGAATTGATTACAACAAATTCTCCGACACAAAAAGTCGGAGGAAATGCTTCAGGTGAAAAATTTGCTCCAGTTGTGCATAATGTTCCGATGGAAAGTTTGCACGATTCTTTTTCACATAGCGAAATAAGAGATTTTGATAAGCGAGTTCGTGAAACCATATCAAATCCAACCTATGTTGTTGAACCTAAAATTGATGGACTTTCCGTATCCGCTGAATACAAAAACGGAATATTTGTGCGTGGTTCAACTCGTGGTGACGGTTCTGTTGGTGAAGATATTACAGAAAATCTTATGACTATAAAATCACTGCCTATGAAGCTCAACAAACCTATTCCCTACCTTGAGGTTCGCGGTGAGGTTTATATGTCAAACGATACCTTTATGAAAATAATCACGGCTCAAGATGAAAATGGCGAAAAGCCTTTCAAAAATCCAAGAAATGCCGCTGCTGGTTCTCTCCGCCAAAAAGACGCTAAAATCACAAAGGCTCGTTCTCTTGATATTTTTGTTTTCAACATTCAGCAAATAGACGGTGTAACTCTCAATAGCCACAAAGAAAGCCTTAACTTCTTAAAGGAATTAGGCTTTACTGTTTTGCCTTTCTATAATGATTTCAATGATATAGAAAAGGTTATTGATGAAATAGAGCGTATAGGTGAAGTTCGTCAGTCACTCCCTTTCCAGACAGATGGTGCAGTTATTAAAATTGACAGCTTTGCACAGCGTACAGAACTGGGAAGTACAGCAAAATTTCCGAAATGGGCAGAAGCCTATAAATATCCACCTGAGGAAAAGGAAACCACTCTCCTCGATATTGAAATAAATGTCGGCAGAACTGGTGTTCTCACTCCTACTGGAATATTCTCACCTGTTTCTCTTGCTGGCACAACTGTAAGCCGAGCAACCTTGCATAACATTGACTTTATAAAAGAAAAAGATTTGCGTATTGGGGATACCGTTGTTCTTAGAAAAGCTGGTGAAATTATTCCTGAGGTTGTAAAAGTTACCGCTCACACAGAAAATTCTGAACCTTTTGAATTTCCTAAAATATGTCCGTCCTGCGGTTCACCTGTTACTCGTGAAATTGATGAAGCCGCTTTCCGTTGCACAAATACCGATTGTCCGGCACAGCTCATAAGGCACTTAATACACTTTGTTTCTCGTGACGCTATGGATATTGATGGACTTGGCTCAGCTGTTATTGAACAGCTTGTTGACAATGAAATGATTTCCTCTCCGCTTGATTTATACAGAATAAATTCCGCACAGATTCAATCTCTTGAAAGAATGGGTGAAAAATCTGCAAATAACCTTATAAATGCAATAGAAAAATCTAAGTCGAATGATTTATATAGGCTTGTTTTCGCACTTGGAATAAGGCATATCGGACAAAAAGCCGCCAAATTACTCGCTGATGAATTTGGTACTCTTGATGCTATTGCAGAGGCAAGTATTGAACAGATTTCTGCTATCGAAGGCTTTGGCGGTATTATGGCAGAATGTGTATATGATTATTTCAGACTACCTGAAACTAAGGTTCTGATTGAAGAAATTAAGACTCTTGGTCTTAATACACAGGCCGAAAAGAAGTCAAAAAGCGAAACTAACGCATTATTCGAAGGCAAAACCTTCGTTATTACTGGCACTCTCAAAAATTACAAGCGTACAGAGGCAGCCTCTATTATTGAGCAGCTTGGCGGAAAAACTTCTTCAAGCGTTTCTAAAAAAACCGACTTTGTACTTGCTGGTGAAGAAGCTGGAAGTAAGCTGACAAAAGCTCAATCACTTGGCGTAGCAGTAATTGATGAGGAAGAATTTGAGCGTATGCGTTCATTACAAGAATAAAAGGAGAATTTTTTATGAGCGAAACACTTTCAAAAGAAGCCACTCAGCTTTTGTATCAATATTTTGATGCCGCAGCAAATCTATATGGTGTAATTCCACTTCGCACCCTGCTTAGAATATACAATAGTCAAAATGAGCCTATCTCTGAGGACGATTTCGTAAAATTCGTTGAAAGCATTTATCTTGATATTAAATGCTATTCAATCTTCGCAACAGATGAATTATTCCCTAATCCTCCTAAGATAAAAACTATTGATAAAAATTTAGTTGCCGAAAATCTTTGTCTTGGTAACTGCGATGAATATTTTGATATGATTGAGTTACAAAAAGGAAAACCATATTATATTCCCGATAAAAAACAACTCTTGAAATATGCTAATGATGGATATTTTGAAAAAACTCTTGAATTTATCAGCCTTAGAGCATTTCTTAGAAATCTGCCTAATCTCGAAAAAGAAGAAGCTGATATTCTTGCAGATGATATTCAGCTAATCATTTCAATTGAAAAAGGAAGTCTTACACTTGCTATCCAAAGAGCAGCTCAATTTGGCTTAGACTTTGACAATGCAAGTATTCGTTCTGAATTTTCAAAATTATGTAATGATTTATGTAATCATACAAGAATGAATATGCACTGCGGGCATACACCTGCTGAACTATACAATATATAAGATTATATATAATTAAAAAGCTTAGTCGCTGCTCATAATTGTTGAGTAGCGACTTTTTAATTTATTAAATGCAAGTTTGATAAATTAAAGGTTTCACTTAGTATTTATTTTTTGGAAAGCCCTTGAAAATATATCTTGATTAAAGCTTTGAATTTTAGCCTCAACTATTTTGCAAAATAGCTAAGTTTATTAAATTATATATTGTATTTTTGAATTTTATTTCATTTAATCTTTCATTTTTAGTTTTGATTTTGAACATTATTCTTCTACTATTTTAAAAGTTTCTTACATATATGGTATAAATTTGCGTAAAGCATTGACAAATTAAACATTTTGACGGATAATATTAAGTGAATTTTATATGTGTAGAAAATTCATTTTGAGTTTTTACACTAAATCTTTACAAGGGGGATTAACCATGGGTTATACACTCGCACAAAAAATTATTAAAGAACACATTCTTAGTGGCGAAATGACTGTCGGCTCTGAAATTGGTCTTAAAATCGACCAAACTCTTACTCAAGACGCAACAGGTACAATGGCTTATCTTGAATTTGAGGCTATTGGTATTCCAAGAGTTAAGACAGAAAAGAGCGTTGCTTATATCGACCATAATACTCTTCAGACTGGCTTTGAAAATGCTGATGACCACCGTTTCATTCAGTCTGTTGCAAAGAAGCACGGTATCTACTATTCTCGTCCTGGTAACGGTATCTGCCATCAGGTTCATCTCGAGCGTTTCGGCAAGCCTGGCAAGACTCTTATAGGCTCTGATAGCCATACTCCAACAGGCGGCGGTATAGGTATGCTTGCTATGGGTGCGGGTGGTCTTGATGTTGCCGTTGCTATGGGTGGCGGTGCTTACTACATCTCTATGCCTAAGATGGTTAGAATCAATCTCACTGGCAAGCTTCAGCCATGGGTTGCTGCTAAGGATATTATTCTTGAAGTTCTAAAGATTATGTCTGTTAAGGGTGGTGTAGGTAAGATTATCGAATACGGCGGTGAGGGCGTTAAAACTCTTACAGTTCCTGAAAGAGCTACTATCACAAATATGGGTGCTGAGCTTGGTGCTACTACTTCTATCTTCCCTTCTGACGAAATTACAAGAGAATTTATGAAGGCCCAAGATCGTGAAGAGGATTGGATTGAGCTTCAGCCTGATGCTGACGCTTTTTATGATGAGGTTATCAATATCGACCTTTCAGCACTCGTTCCTATGGCTGCATGTCCACATAGCCCTGACAATGTTAAGTCTATTGAGGAAATCGGCCCACAAAAGATTGACCAAGTTCTTATTGGCTCATGCACAAACTCATCTTATCTCGACCTTATGAGAGTTGCTCATATAATGAAGGGCAAGACTGTTCACCCTGATGTAAGCTTTGGTATCGCTCCTGGCTCTAAGCAGGTTTATAATATGCTCGCAAGAAATGGTGCTTTGGCTGACCTTATCGAGGCTGGTGCAAGAATTCTTGAGTGTGCTTGCGGTCCTTGCATAGGTATGGGACAATCCCCTAATTCTAAGGGTATTTCTCTCCGTACATTCAACAGAAACTTTGAAGGCCGTTCTGGTACTGCTGATGGCCAGATTTATCTTGTCAGCCCAGAAACTGCTGCTGTTTCTGCTATTGCAGGTGTATTCACAGACCCAAGAACTCTTGGTGACGCTATCGACATCAAGCTTCCTGAAAAGTTTGAAATCAACGATAATATGGTTGTTGCTCCAGAGCCAGAAGAAACTATGGACACTGTTGAAATTCTTCGTGGTCCTAACATCAAGCCTTTCCCACAGACTTCTCCACTTGAAGATTCTATTGATGTTCCTTGCTCACTCAAGGTTGGCGATAACATCACAACAGACCACATTATGCCTGCTGGTGCTAAGATTCTTCCTCTCCGTTCAAATATTCCTGCTATTTCACAATACTGCTTCACAGTATGCGATAAAGAATTCCCTAAGAGAGCTTTAGAGCTCGGCGGAAGCATCATTGTTGGTGGAGTAAACTATGGACAAGGTTCTTCAAGAGAACACGCCGCTCTTGCTCCTCTTTATCTTGGAGTTAAGGCTGTTTTGGTTAAGTCCTTCGCAAGAATTCACCGCTCTAACCTCATCAATGCAGGTATTCTCCCACTTACATTCGTAAATGAAGCTGATTATGATTCTATCAGCGAGGGCGACGAGCTTGCTATTCCTGATGTTAAGAAGCTTATTATGAACGGCAGTGAACTTACTGTTATCAATAAGACAACAGGTAAGGAAATCCCTGTACTTTGCGAGCTTTCAGACCGTACAAGAGATATTATTCTTGCTGGCGGACTTCTTAACTATACTAAGGAAAATTCTTAATGTTCCACACATAATACCCGCTTAATATAAGAAAGGAATGATAATGATGACAAAGATTCAGATGAAAACACCTTTAGTCGAGATGGACGGCGATGAAATGACCCGAATCATCTGGAAGATGATTAAGGATATTCTTCTCCTCCCTTATATCGACCTCAAGACTGAATATTATGACCTCGGACTTGAGCATAGAGAGGCTACTAAGGACCAAGTTACTTTTGATTCCGCAGAAGCTACTAAAAAATATGGCGTTGCTGTAAAGTGTGCTACTATTACTCCTAACGCAGAAAGAGTTAAAGAATACAACCTCACTGAAATGTGGAAATCACCTAATGGTACTATTCGTGCAATTCTTGATGGTACAGTTTTCAGAACTCCTATTCTCGTTAAGGGTATCACACCATTTATTCCAAGCTGGAAAAAGCCTATTACTATTGCTCGTCACGCTTATGGCGATGTTTATAAGAATACTGAAATGGTTGTTCCTGCTGACTGCAAGGCTGAGCTTGTTGTAACAGACGCAAACGGTGTTGAAACTCGTTCACTTATCCACGATTTCAAAACTCCTGGTATTATTCAAGGTCTTCACAATCTCGATAAAAGTATCAGCAGCTTTGCAAGAGCTTGTTTCAACTTTGCTCTCGACCAAAAGAAAGATATTTGGTTTGCTACTAAGGATACTATTTCTAAGAAATATGACCACCGTTTTAAGGATATTTTCAACGAAATATTTGAGGCTGAATATAAGGATAAATTCAAAGAGGCTGGTATCGAATATTTCTATACTTTGATTGATGACGCTGTTGCAAGAGTTGTTCGTTCAGAGGGTGGATATATCTGGGCTTGCAAAAACTATGATGGTGATGTTATGTCCGATATGGTTGCTACTGCTTTCGGTTCACTCGCAATGATGACCTCTGTTCTTGTTTCTCCTGATGGCGTTTATGAGTATGAAGCTGCACACGGAACTGTTCAGCGTCATTACTATAAACATCTCAAGGGTGAAAAGACTTCTACAAACTCTATGGCAACTCTCTTTGCTTGGACTGGTGCTTTGAGAAAGCGTGGAGAACTTGATAATCTTCCTGAACTTATCGACTTTGCTGATAAGCTTGAAAAGGCTTCTATTGAAACAATTGAAGATGGTGTTATGACTGGTGACCTTGCTGCTCTCTCAAGCCTTGATAACATCACTAAGGTTGATACAGAAGCGTTCCTTACAGAAATTGCAAAAAGATTAGATAAAAAAATGGCTTAATATAAAAAATCTCTTTTAATCAGTAAAAAATGTGCTATAATAAGGTGTGGGAATTTGTCCCACACCTTATTTTTTGGAAGTCGGTGAATAAAACTTGTCTAAACACGAAAATATATCAGTTCAAGTAATAAATCGTTTGCCAAGATATTACCGTTTTCTTGGTGAATTGCTTGATAAAAATATAACAAGAATTTCTTCAAGAGAGCTTTCAGACAGAATGCACTTAACCGCATCACAAATTCGACAGGATTTAAACTGTTTTGGTGGTTTTGGTCAACAGGGATACGGCTATTCTGTTCAAGCTCTGCATGATGAAATAGGCCATATCCTTGGCATTGATAATCAATATAGTGCTATAATGATTGGTGCTGGAAATCTCGGAAAGGCTGTTGCAACACATATGTCTTTTGAAAAACGAGGTTTTAAACTTACAGGTATTTTTGATAGCGATAAAAATAAAATCGGACAGAAAATTCGTGACATAAGCATTATGGATACGGAATTTCTTGAAAAGTTCTGTTCAGAAAATCATCCTGATGTTGCAATATTTTGTGTTCCGAAAGCTGCAACACCAGCACTTGCAACTAAACTTCATTCATATGGTGTAAAAAACTATTGGAATTTCAGCCATTATGACCTAACACTCGATTTTGATGATATTATTGTACAAAATGTTCATCTCAATGATAGCCTTATGGTTCTATGCTATATGATAACCGATAGCCGAAACAAAGCTGATGAAAAAACAATTAACTAAACAACATATATTAGTTCATTCTATCTTTCTATGGGCTATAAAACATAAAGTATTCTACTTTTTCCTTGCCTCCTTAATTCTGTTATTTCGTTTTCATAAACGCTTATATGTTGATAACTTCTTGGCATTAAAAATCCCTCCTGATGTATATTCTACATCAAGAGGGATTTTTTCTATTGTCCTTTTTTACAGACTTGTTCAAATCTGTTTCATAGCTTTTTACTTTATAGATTTATTGAATTGTCAAAATCAATTATCTATTAGCCTTCTTCTTTGCTGTAACAAATACTATGCCTGCGATTGCAAGAAGTGCTACACCTGCGAACGCAAACCAAACGATTGGTGTGCTTGTATCGCCTGTATTTACGCCATTTGAATTATCGTTAGGTGTAACCTTGCTTGTATCCTCTGGATTAGAATTATCAGGAGTACCATTTGTATCGCCAAGAACAAGTACCATTGTTGACTGAGCCTTGACTGTTACTGTGTCACCGTTGATTGTTTCGATAACATCTGTACCAGCCTTCTCGCCATTGACACAAACCTGCCACTTGTCGCTCTTTGGAAGCTTAACCTGAACATCTTCCTTATTAGCATTGTATGCTACAAAGATAGAATCAGCCTTTTCGCCATTTGGCTTGCCGCTTACTTCATAAGCAACAACATTATCGCCAACATCTTCGGAGAATTTGATGCTGTTGTTGACATCTTCTGTTGTTGTAAGTCTGAGTGATGGGTGAGCCTTTCTGAATTCAATAAGGCCCTTATAGTAGCTGCTTACGTCTGAAACAAGATTGCTTGAGAGTGTATCCCACTTAACGCTGTTTGTAGAATCAGGTGACTTATAGCTGTTGCTATCTAGCTTGCCATTAGCAAGAGGCTTTGTTCTGCACATTTCTTCGCCACCGAGGAAGAATGGTACACCCTGTGATGTAAATACAACTGAGCTTGCGAGCTTAGTCATAGCTGCCTTTTCTTCATCTGTTGCGTCTGGGCAAGAATTTGTAAATCTATCCCAGAGTGTGTTGTTATCGTGGCAGGAAACATAGTTAATTGTCTGTGTAGGAGCACCTGCCCATGAATCAGTTGCACCGAGAACGCCAGACTTAACTGTGCTCTCAAGACCACTCTTACCACTTACGAAACCTGTATCTTCTTCATCAAATACATTACCCTTGAGGCCATCTCTGATGTCATCGCTGAATGCACCAAAACCAGGCATCTTAGAAATTTGAGCCTTCAAAGCTGCTTGTGATGATGGAAGTGTTGATGAACCGCCTGTCCAACCTTCACCATATGTGATGATTGTTGGGTCAATCTCATTAAGAGCTGCTCTGATTTCATTGATTGTTTCTTGGTCATGAAGTCCCATAAGGTCAAAACGGAAACCATCAATATGATACTCTGTTGCCCAGTAAACAACAGATTCTACGATATACTTTCTAACCATTGAACGCTCAGTAGCTGTTTCGTTACCACAGCCTGAACCATTTGAGAAGCTACCGTCTTCATTTTCTCTATAATAGTAGTCAGGGAATGACTTATTGAAGTTAGAATCATATGTAGCTGCTGTGTGGTTATAAACAACATCCATAATAACTCTTATACCACTCTTATGAAGTGACTGAACCATCTGCTTGAACTCGTTGATTCTTACTTCACCGTTGTAAGGGTTTGTTGAATAAGAGCCTTCTGGGAAGTTGTAGTTCTTAGGGTCATAGCCCCAGTTGTATTGAGCCTTATCAAGCTTTGTTTCATCAACGCTTGAAAAGTCAAATGCAGGCATAATCTGAACGTGTGTGATTCCGAGATTCTTAAGATAATCAAGGCAAGTAGAATTACCATTTGAATTCTTTGTACCTGTTTCTGTAAATGCAAGATACTTACCCTTATGAGCGTCAGAAACGCCTGAACTTGCATCAATAGAGAAATCTCTTATATGTTGCTCATAAACAATAGCGTCTGTTGCATTACCACCAAACTCTGGACGAACATCGCTATCCCAACCATCTGGGTTTGTAGACTTGAGGTCGATAATCATACCTCTGTCGCCGTTTACGCCACCTGCTCTTGCATAAAGGTCAACAGCCTCGTTTTCGCTGCCATTAATCTTGAATGTATAAGTGTAGTATACGCCATTGAGGTCGCCTGCTTCTTCTGCTGTCCAGACGCCCTTATCGCCAAGTGTCATATCAACAGATTTGATAAGTGTGTCGCCATTGCCTGTTGAGTAGAGGTTAAGTGTAACTTTCTCTGCGAGAGGTGACCATGTCTTAAATGTTGTTTTTTCTGCTGTGTAGTTAGCACCGAGGTCGTTGCCGTCATAAGTATACTTCTGCTCGAACTCATTTGTATCATAAACAGCAGCAGTAGAAACATCAAGCTCAATAAAGCCATCAATGTAGAGCTTATAGCTCTTGCCATAAGGAAGCTCATCAGAAGTCATCAAGCTACCATTCTTGCCATCTGTTGTAACAGAAGCTACTGCATAAGTATTTCCTTCGGAATCCTTAACAGTTACATCGCTTGCCTTGAGATTTGCTTCCTGAGAAAGTGTGAAGTCAATCTGGCTTGTAGAAACCATCTTTGCCTTCTTGATTCTTGGAGATGTAAGTTCAGCCTCTGTATAGCCAAACTCAGCCTGTCCTTGAAGAACATAAATATCTACTTTTCCGTCTTGAGCCTTAGCTGTTTCGATGAAGCGGTCACCGTCTGTATCCTTAGATTCCCACTTACCCTTACGGATAATAAAGCCTATTTTGTCAATACCAGCTACATCCATGTTGAACTTGGATACTGCACCAAAGCTATCGCTTGATGTGAAATCCTGTTGACCTCCGTCTTTGCCATCTGCCCAAACCCAGATATTCCAATTATCATAATTAGAATCGCTTCTTTGGTAGTGAACAGTAACTTCGAGGTCATCTGTCGCTGCAACTGAAGGTACAACAAATACTGCTGCAATCATCATAAGTGACAGAAGTAGTGCTAAGAATTTTTTCATTGTTCTTGTTGCCATTTTTCAAATTCTCCTTTTTTTATTATCCGAAATCTTACTAAAAAATGATTTCAGATTAACCTGATTATATCATATTTATAAAAATTTTAAAAGAATTTATAAATTTTTTTCATACAAATTATTAACAGGCGATCTGTCTAATTTGCACAAACTTTTATGTTAATATTTGGTTCTTAAGGAAAATTTTAATTTATATGGAAATATATATAAATAATTCTTTCTTTTTCAATATATTAATATTGATATTAGAAAAATAAAAGTTTCGCTCAAACTTTTTCTTATGGAAACATATTTGACTTTAACTTACTTTTATAAACCTTAAAGCAGAACCATCATAAGAAAGCTCAAGTTCATTTCCATAAAGCTTATATTTGAATACTATATTTCCATAATCTTCAGAAACTATTATAATCTTCTCATTATCTATTTCATAATATTCATTTAATTTCAATTCGCTTTTATCTGTCTTTTTTACATTTAAAATAATATTTCTATTTTCAAAGCTAAGTGTACCCCTACTTTCTTTGCTATTATCATCACTTTTTAATTTCCACGAATATAATACAATTTCTTCTGCAGCGGAATCTGGTGGTGATACTGTGCAGCCACACAAGCTAATGATAAGAATACTTGCAAGTATGAAAGCTCTTCGTTTCATAATAAACCTCCGTTTTTATTAAAATGGATTTTTTATCCGTCAAAAAGGCAAGCAAAGCTCATTATATTCGATTATTTTTGAATAAAATAATAAATTTTGCAAGAATATAAAATAAGACTTGCATTTTTACATATATTATATTAAAATATTAAGCGGAAATCGACTGTATTTTGCAGTTCATAAAATAATTTATGCTATTTTAGGGGGATTCATAATGTCAGACTATCAGTCTATGGACAAAAATGCTCTTGAATCAGAGCTTAAAAATCTTAAAGCAGAATATGAGGATTATAAGGCTCAAGGTCTAAAGCTCAATATGGCAAGAGGTGTTCCAAGTACAGCTCAGCTTGAGCTTTCACTTCCTATGCTTGATATACTTAAAAGTGGTAGTGATTGTCTTTCTGTATCAGGTGCAGATTGCCGTAACTATGGTATTCTCGATGGTATTGATGAGGCCAAGGAACTTTTTGCACAAATGCTCGGTGTTAAGCCTGAAAATGTATTCATCGGTGGCAACTCAAGTCTTAATATGATGTTTGATACAATCGCTTGCTTCTCTGAAAATGGTGTTGCTGGAGAACAGCCTTGGCTTCTTCAGGGAAAGATTAAGTTCCTCTGCCCTGCTCCAGGATATGACAGACATTTCGGCGTTACAGGCTTCTTCAAAAATATTGAAATGATTACTATTCCTATGACTGAAAATGGTCCTGATATGGATATGGTAGAAAAGTATGTTGAGAACGACTCTACTGTCAAAGGAATCTGGTGCGTACCTAAGTATTCAAACCCAGACGGCATAACATATTCTGACGAAACTGTTAAGCGTTTCGCAGCATTAAAGCCTGCTGCTAAGGATTTCAGAATTATGTGGGATAACGCATACTGCATACATGACCTTACTGACACCCCTGATACTCTCCTTAATCTTTATGATGAATGTCTTAAAAACGGCAATGAAGATTTGCCAATTATGTTCTGCTCTACTTCTAAGATTACTTTCCCAGGCTCTGGTGTTTCCGCTCTCGCAGCATCAAAGAATAACCTTGATGTTCTCAAAAGCAGATATAAGTTTCAAACTATCGGTTATGATAAGCTTAATATGCTCCGCCATATCAGGTTCTTTAATAATTATGAAGGCGTTGTTGCACATATGCAAAAGCATAAGGCTATCCTTGCTCCAAAGTTTGAGCTTGTCATAAGTAAGCTTACAAAAGAACTTGGCGACAAGAATATTGCAAGCTGGCATAATCCTAATGGTGGTTACTTTGTCAGCGTAAATGTTCTCAATGGCTGTGCTAAAAAAGTTGTTGCCCTTTGTAAAGAGGCTGGAATTAACCTCACTGGTGCAGGTGCTACATATCCTTATGGTATTGACCCTAACGATTCTAATATCAGAATTGCCCCAAGCTTCCCTCCTCTTGATGAACTTGCTAAGGCTCTTGATATTTTCTGTCTATGCACAAAGATTGCAGCCATAGAAAAGCTTTTGGATAAATAATATATAAATTCTGCCCTATTACGAAAGCTTTTAGCTTTATTTGATATTAATTTGTCTTAATCACATTGACTTTTTCGACCATAAAATATATAATTAACCTTGTTACCTCTGTTTTCGTGAGTGACAAGGTTTTTTATTTTGCAAAATTCCTTAAAGCTACTAAAACAGACAAATGAATTTATTGGAGGATACCGTATGAAAAAAGTTGGAAAACCAGTATTTTTCATCGTCGCTATTCTTATCTTCGCATTGGCGTATACGTCCATCTTCGGCATATATGGCGAAAACGGCGATTTTAAGATTACCTACATCAAGGGTGTCAGCGACATAAGATGGGGAATCGACATTAAGGGTGGCGTTGAAGCTACTTTCAAGCCTTCCGGAAATGTCAAAGCAACAGCAGAACAGATGTCTGCAGCAAAGTCTGTTATAGAGCTTAGACTTGTCACTAATAATATTACTGACTATGAGCTTTATCAGGACAACGATAACGGCCTTATCATCGTCCGTTATCCATGGAAAGAGGACGAAGAAAACTTCGACCCAAGCACGGCTATTGAAGAGCTTGCCGCAACTGCAAAGCTTACTTTCAGAGAAGGCAATAGCTATACCAAACAAGAATATGATTCTAACGGTGAATTAGTATATAAGACACCGTCAGGAACAACAGCTTCTCACATATACCTCGATGGTAGTTCTATTAAAAGTGCAAGTGCCGATTATGTACAGCTTGAGAACGGTGGCAAGGCTCAATACATAGTTTCTCTCGAGCTAACCGATGAAGGAAGAAAGCTTTTCAAAGAGGCTACAACCGAGCTTTCTGCTAAGTCTTCAGGCGAAAATGTTATGTCCATCTGGATGGACGATACTATGATTTCTGCTCCTACTGTTGAGAGCGTTATCGACAGCAACAGTTGTATGATTACAGGCGGAAACAAATCTGACAGCTCTGCTGGCTTCACCGCTTCTGAAGCAACAGCTCTTGCAAATAAAATTAACGCAGGTGCTTTGCCATTCGAGCTTGAGGTTGACAGCTATGGCTCAATCAACCCAACTCTTGGTGACTATGCACTCTTTGCAATGGCTCTCGCAGGAATTATCGCTCTCGCACTTATTATTATCTTTATGATAGTATATTACAGACTTCCTGGTTTCGTTGCTTCTATCGCACTTATTGGTCAAGTTGCATTGTCACTTGCAGCTGTATCGGGTTACTTCCCATTCGCTTCAAGCTTCACTATGACGCTTGCTGGTATAAGTGGTATCATTCTTTCAGTTGGTATGGGTATTGACGCAAATGTTATTACCTCAGAAAGAATTAAGGACGAGCTTTATCAAGGAAAAACACTTGATGGCTGTATCAGATATGGTACAAAGAACAGCTTCTCAGCTATCTTTGATGGTAACATCACAAATATTATAGTTGCTCTTATCCTTATGCTTGTGTTTGGTCCTGCAAATATCCTTTCAGGTATTTTCGGTGCTTCTACAACAGGTGCTATCTACGCATTCGGTTACACACTGCTTGTCGGTGTTATCGCAAACTTCGTAATGGGCGTTTTTGCTTCAAGATTGATGCTTATGTCACTCTCACGCTTCAAGTTCCTGCGAAACAAGAAACTTTATGGAGGTAAGTGACTATGAGACAAAAATTTCATTTTGACTTCGTTGGAAATTCTAAGAAGTTCTTTATCTTAACACTCAGCCTTATGCTTATCTGCCTTATTCTTAATATTTTCGTTTTCCACACAGAGCTTGATATTCAGTTCACTGGTGGTGCTATTATGAAATATAGCTACTCTGGTGATAACCTCTCAGAAAACGAAATTTCTAAAGTAGTTCAGGCTGCTACTAAGGAAGATGTTTCATTCCAGTATAGTAAGAATATGTCTGCTGCAGCTACTGAAGAAAATGCAAACACACTTTCTATCGAGCTTACAGAGGCAAAAACCATTGACCCTGAAACTGAAAAAGGTGTTACAGACGCCCTTAAAAAGGCTTTCCCTGATAATAACTTCACAAGAACTGAAATCACATCAGTTGACCCTTCAAAGGGTGCAACATTCTTCTGGAAGTGTATGGCTGCTGTTGGCATGGCCGCTCTCCTTATGATTCTCTATGTTGGCTTCAGATTCAGAAAAATCGGTGGTCTTTCCGCTGGCTGCACAGCCGTTATCGCACTTATACACGATATAATTATGGCATACTTCACTTTCGTTATTTTCAGAATGCCACTTGATGATAACTTCATAGCCGTTATCCTTACTATCATAGGTTATTCTCTTAATGATACTATTGTTATCTTCGATAGAATCAGAGAAAATCGTAAGTATATTGGTCCTAAGGCTTCAACAGCAGAGCTTGTAAACACAAGTCTTAATCAGACTCTTTCAAGAACAATATGCACAGCTATAACAACTATCCTTGCAATCGGTTCTGTACTTGTTGTTGCACTTATCTATGATATTCAGACAGTTGTAAGCTTTGCACTTCCTATGATGATAGGCGTTATCTTCGGTTGCTATTCTTCAATCTTTATCTCTGCTCCTCTTTGGGTTATGTGGACAAACTACAAAAAGAGAAAAGCTTCTGAAAAGAAAACTAAAGCTAATAAAAAGGCTAAAGAAAGCAAAAATAAAAAATAATTTACTTAAATCGGAAAGTCGAAAGGCTTTCCGATTTTTTGTTTGTTATCTCTGCAAGTCTATATATTGTCAAAATAATAGTTGAAATTTCTGAAATAATATGTTAAAATTATTATATTAAATTATACGGAGGTAATTTCTTATGAAAGAAACTAAGCACATAAAGACACTTAATAGTGCAAATCTTAAAGAATCAGCAGTTAAGGGTGGCTGTGGCGAATGTCAAGCTTCTTGCCAGAGTGCTTGCAAAACTTCTTGCACAGTCGCTAACCAGAAGTGCGAGTCCGCTAATCGCTAATTAATGCCGATTTTAATATGCAAAACCATTCTTAAAAGAGCGGACTTAGTTCGCTCTTTATTTATGCAATTTAAATATAAAAAGGAAGCGTGACTAAAATATGATACATAAATATAATCTTTTGGGGAATAACATTTGTCTTGATGTTCATAGTGGTGCTGTACATATTCTTGATGATATTTCCTATAAAATGCTCGATTATCTTGATGAAAATATGACCGAGAATATTCCTGATTCAGTAATTGAAGCTATGAGTGGAGAATACTCTGAGGAAGACCTCACCGAAACTTATAATGACCTCTACGAGCTCTATAAGATGGGACAACTTTTCTCTGATGATGACTATGAGAAGTTTGCTAACCTTATGAAAGGTGCTCCTGTTAAATCTATGTGTCTTAATGTTGCACACGATTGTAATCTCCGCTGTGAATATTGCTTTGCTGCAAAGGGCGACTTTGGCAAAGGTCGCTGTCTTATGCCTCTTGAGATTGGTAAAAAAGCTATCGACTTCCTTATCGAAAAATCTGGTTCAAGAAGAAACCTCGAGCTTGATTTCTTTGGCGGTGAACCACTTATGAATTTCGATGTTGTCAAGGGCGTTATAGAGTATGCAAGAAGCATCGAAAAACAGCACAATAAGAATTTCCGCTTCACTATCACTACAAACGGACTTCTTCTCACAGATGATAAGATTGAATATATTAATAAAGAGATGAATAATGTTGTTCTTTCTCTTGACGGAAGAAAAGAAGTAAACGACAGACTCCGTATAACTCCTAACGGCAAAGGCTGTTATGATATTATTGTTCCTAAGTATCAAAACCTCGTTCAAAATCGTGGCGATAAAGATTACTACATTCGTGGTACATTCACAAGATATAACCTCGATTTTACAAACGATGTTCTCCATATGAAAGACCTCGGCTTTGAACAGCTATCTATCGAGCCTGTTGTATCCGACCCACTTCTCTCCTACTCTATCAAAACAGAAGACTTACCTGCTGTATTTGATGAATACGAAAGGCTCGCCAAAACTATTGTTGAGAGCCGAAAGAAAGGCGAATTCTATAATTTCTTCCACTTTATGATTGACTTAGACCAAGGCCCTTGTGCAGTTAAGCGTTTGCGTGGCTGCGGTTGCGGAAACGAATATGTTGCTGTAACTCCTGAGGGTGATATTTATCCATGTCATCAGTTTGTTGGCGAAGACGATTACAAGATGGGTAATCTTAATGACGGTACTTTCGATGAAGATATGAAAGCAAGATTTGCACTTGCTAATGTATATTCTAAGGATAAATGTAAGAACTGCTGGGCTAAGTTCTATTGCAGCGGTGGTTGTAACGCTAATAACTTCAAATATGAAGGGGATATTCGTAAATCTCACGAAACATCTTGTGAATTGGAAAAAAAGCGTCTTGAATGTGCAATAGCTATTAAAGCAGCGCTTGCTGAATAATTAGGGGCAAAGCTTATGAAAATTCGTAAGCCAAAAGAAATCCTTGCAATAATACTTATCGCAGTTGCATTTTTGCTTGCTACCATTATTATTACAAACTCAATAATAAATTCTTTTAATTTAGTAGAAGATGAACACCCTTCTATGATGAGCTATGAAACTTATACTACTGCCGATAATATAACATATACTCATACTTCGGAAGATAGCTATACTGTAAGTTCTAAGCAAAATATGTCTAATAATTCCATTAATTCAAGCAATAATAATTCTATTATTGAAAGTTCTATTAACAACTCAGCCACAAGCCTTTTGAATCAGTCTACAACAAGTACAAATTCTTCAAGCAGCACTCAATCATGCAAAAATGAATCTGTTTCAAGTTCTACAAGCTACAAAGCTTCATCAAAAAAAGAAACTGAAATTTCTAAAACCAAAAATGAAGAAACTACTCGACAGGTTGAAGAACAAATTCCTATTCATGAGCATAATTATATGGAAAGGGTTATATCTCCTAACTGTACTTCAAAGGGTTATACCCTGCACAGCTGTGACTGTGGAAAATCTTATGCAGATAACTATAAAAATGCTCTTGGACATAAATGGGGAGATTGGGAAACAATATCTGAAGCCACTATAACAAGCAAAGGACTTCAGCAACGAATCTGTCAAAGATGCTCTGCAAAAGATTATAGATATATTGAAAAAATAAAGGCTAATAACTCACCAAACTCTAAATTTTCAGAAGAGGTCGTAAGACTTATTAATGAAGAACGCAAAAAGAATGGTGTAAGTCCACTCAAGATTGATTACACTCTTATGAATAATGCCTATACACGCTCTACTGAACTTGAAACTAACTTTGGGCATAAGCGTCCTAATGGAGAGCCTGGCTACACCTTTGTTCTTGACCTTGATTATTCTATTGTTGGTGAAAATATTGCCGCAGGTCAGAACACACCTCAAGAAGTTGTCAATGCTTGGATGAATTCAACTGGTCACCGCTCAAATATCTTAAATTCTGAATTTACAAATACTGGTGTAGGCTGTTATATGGCAAGTGATGGTTGGGTATATTGGTCACAGCTTTTCGGTGGTTAATTAATGTTTATGTTGAAATTTGCCGAATAATGTGTTATAATATTTAAAAATGGTCTTCGATTGACTGTCCGTATGGTTAGCGAACGATGTTGTTCGTTTTAAGCGGACAGTCATTTGCTGTTCATTTTAAATTATAAGAGGAGTTTTTTTATGGAGGAGTATCATTATCTTTTGGATTTAGCTTTGATTCTATTTACAACAAAGCTATTCGGCTTAATCTCTCAAAAATTTAAAATGCCACAAGTCGTTGGAGCTTTGCTTGCGGGTCTTATTTTAGGTCCGGCAGTACTTAACATTGTACAAAAATCCAACTTCATCACCACAACATCAGAAATCGGTGTTATTATTTTGATGTTCTGTGCAGGCCTTGAAACTGATGTTAAGGAGCTTAAAAAATGTGGCAAAGCTTCATTTGTTATTGCTTTGCTTGGCGTTATAGTTCCACTTCTTGGTGGATTTGGCGTTGCCTATTTCTTCAATCAGCCTGGAATAATAGATTCAGGTGCAACCTGCAATGTATTCTTACAAAATGTCTTTATTGGCGTAATACTCACAGCTACATCTGTAAGTATTACCGTTGAAACACTTAAAGAGCTTGGAAGGCTAAAGTCCGAATCAGGTAATGCTATACTTGGTGCTGCTATTATAGATGATATTCTTGGTATCATCGCTTTAACCGTTATCACAAGCTTAGCAGACTCAAGTGTTAATGTTTGGATAGTTCTTTTAAAAATTCTTGGTTTCTTTGCAATGGTTATTGTTGCAGGCTTTGCATTCTATAAGCTATATGTCTGGTGGGCTAATCGCTCTAAACATCTTAGACACAGACACGCAATTATTTGCTTCGTTTTCTGCCTTGGTATGTCTTATGCCGCAGAAGCTCTTTTCGGAGTTGCAGATATTACTGGTGCATTTTTTGCTGGACTTATCATTTCTCTTACACAAAGCTCAGAATATCTTGCAAAGAAATTTGATGTTCTTTCATACCTCTTACTTTCACCTATCTTCTTCGCAAGTATCGGCTTAAATGTTGTACTTCCATCAATGAGTGTACAAATTATAGTTTTCGCAGTTGTAATAACAATAGTTGCAATTATAACAAAGATTATTGGCTGTGGCTTAGGTGCAAAAATTTGTGGATATAAGAATTATCAGTGCAAGAGAATTGGTATAGGTATGATTTCTCGTGGTGAAGTTGCTCTTATCGTTGCAAATAAGGGTGCTTCTATGGGTTTGCTTGGCTCTGTAATGCTTGGCCCGATAGTTATTATGGTTATCGCAACTACTATAATAACTCCGATTTTGTTAAAAATTGTTTATTCAAACAAAAAGACAAAGAATATTGATGAAACTATACCTGCAGAAAATACTATAAATTCTGTTACGGAAAGAATCCAAGATAGCTATGTCAATGAAGTAGTAAACGCAGAGGTTCCTGAAATACCACTCTCAGATAAAAAAATTGGAAGTAATAAAAAAGTAAAATAGTATCATAATTCAAAAGGACACTCTGATTTGAGTGTCCTTTTTGCTGTCATCATTTATATAGAAGTGCTTGCTTTAAAAGCACTTCTCTTTTATTTTTGCAATTTTCAGAAATTACATCTTCAAGTAGCTTATTAAGTACAATGCCAATATTTTTTCCTACTATGCCAAATTTCTTTAAATCATCACCCGAAATATTCAGTTCAGATATAATACAGCAAAGTTTTTTTTCATCTATTTCATCAAAGAATCTGATAGCATTATAATAAAGCTGTGCTGTACTTTCTTTATGAGGTTTTGAAAAGACATCAGAATACTTTATATCAAGCCAATCCTTTGTAAAATCATAGCCAAAATCACGCACAAACCTTCTCATATCTGCAAGAGCTTTTGGAAATCTTATACTATGATTTATTATAAGCTTCAAGACCTCTGTATTAACTATTTTTTCAAATCTGAATCGTGAAAGAATTTCTTTCGCTATCTCTGCACCCTTTTCAGCATGATTAGGATATTTTTCTTTATCATCAACCATAACCATACAAGACGGTTTTGCAACATCGTGCAAAAGCATACATAATCTCTCACATAGATTTTTTGACATTGAAACCGATTTTACAGTATGCTCCCAAAGCGTAATATCAGGATATTTTTTCATAATATAACTATCCTCAATACGCAATTCAGGAATTAGTTCATATATAATCTCTCTGCATGACATAAGCACATCATAAATGCTTTCACCTAAAAGCACACCTCTAAATTCGCTTGTAATTCTTTCCTTTGCAATTTTTTGAAGTAAATTTTTTGTTTCAAGCATAGCTGAAAGCGTTTCTTCCTCTATTCTAAATCCTAAGGTTGAAGCAAACCTCATTCCACGCATAATTCTAAGAGCATCCTCAGAAAATCTCTTATGTGGATTTCCGACACAGCGGATTAATCTATTTTTTAAATCTTCCTGTCCGCCATAAAGGTCTATTATTCCCTCGGATTTACGATAAGCCATAGCATTAATTGTAAAATCACGCCTTGCCAAATCTTCTTCTATATTTCGCTCAAAAGAAACCGAATCAGGTCTGCGTGAATCAGTATAAGTACCATCACTTCTGAATGTTGTAACCTCGACAAGCTTGTTCTCAGATACAACTGCAACTGTTCCATGCTTTATGCCATTATCTACTGTTTTATAGTCCTTGAAAATTTCAAGCATTTCTTCTGGCAAAGCTGAGGTCGCAACATCAAAATCATTTATTGGTCGTCCAAGCAGATAATCTCTGACACAGCCTCCAACGACATATGCAGAAAAGCCATTTTCCTCAAGTCGGTTTAAAACATCAGAAACATATTTCGGTATACTCATCATAAAATCGCCACCTAATAAAGCAAAATTATTCTTTCTTAGCTTTTAATTCTGCCATCTGCTCACGCTCTTTTTTAAGCTCTTCAAAAAGAGTATTTACATTCCAATCTTTGTTAGTTTCAGTAAGAATTGCAGTAAGCTTAACAAGCCCTGCACCTGTTTTTCTCATTGCAAAGAATAGCTTGTCTATAAGATTGTCTGAAAATCCGCATAATACCATCATCTCCTCAGAAATTCCGTCACCATCATATGCAAGCTCTGTTTCTTCTGAAATTCCTGCAAGCTCACCAAGAGTTTTGGCAAAATCAGATTTAGAAACAGTCCTTACACGCAGTTTCAGTGGAAGTGCTGCACGAGTTATTTTAGCAGCTTTCTGCTTAGGAACATTAAAAAGCAGTACAGTTTGTATCATATTACACTTTATCCTCTCTTGTATGCAATCCGTTATGATTTCTCAAAAAGAACAGCATATCTATAAAGCTTTTATTATACGGAATAAATTCTCCGCTCTCAATCATAGACTTTATTTCATCAGCCGTTGCCCATTTAACTTCTTTAACTTCTTCGTATTGAAGCTTCAAAGTGTCTATTTCAATTTCTCTTTCAACTAAGTAAATATCATTAAAGCCATTTTTAAAATTTATCGTAAATGACGGACGAATATTACTCAAATCAAGCTTATATCCTATTTCTTCTAAAACCTCTCGCTCGGCGGCAGTCTGACTTGTATCTCCACTAACAGCAGAACCTCCAACGGTAATATCCCACAAATCCGACCAACCAGACTTAAAAGGCTGTCTATGCTGAATCAGCATTTCACCTTGCTTATTAAAAATACAGATATGAACTGCCAAATGATAGCGATTTTCTTTTATTTTTTCGCCACGAAGCATAGTTTCGCCTGTTGGAATCCTGTTTATATCATACAAATCCCAAATTTCCATAAATACACCTTAATTTATCTGTTCGCCCTCTGCGGCAGCTTCAATCGCCTTGCGAATTTCTTCTACACCCTCGCCGTTCTCTGATGAACAAGGGAATAATCTTACATCACCAAATACAGACATCTGCTGACGCATTTCCTCAATTCTTGTGGTACGCTGGGATTTTTTCAGCTTGTCGAGCTTAGTCATAGCAACAATAAAATTAAAGCCATTATGCGAAAGGAAGTCTATCATATTCATATCGTCTTTTGTAGCAGGGTGACGCAAATCGCAAATCTGTATAACCATACGAATATCTCTATTCATTGCAAAATAGCCTTCTACAAGCTCTGCCCATCGTCTTTTTTCGCTATCCGATACCTTTGCATAGCCATAACCGGGCAAATCTGCAAGTCTTACAGTTTTGAGGTTAAAAAAATTTATTGTTGCGGTTTTACCAGGAGTTGCACTAACTCTTGCAAGGGCTTTTCTGTTGAGAATTTTATTTATAAGCGAGGATTTTCCGACATTTGAACGCCCTGAAAATACTATTTCCGGTAGGTCCGACGGCGGAATCTGTGAAGATTTTCCATATGCCGCCTCAAAACTTGCTATCTGAAAATTCATAGTTATGCTCCTTTATATACGAGTTTCAAGAACTTCTGTTTTAGGCTCTTTTTTTGCGTGTTTTTTTCCTGTCTGCTTTTTAGAGCAGAGGGCTGTATCCAAAACCTCATCAATAGTGCTTACAGGCACAAATTTAACTTCGTTCTTGACAGTATCGTCAATCTCCTCAAGATTTGGTACATTATCCTTTGGAATAATAACTGTTCTTATTCCCAGTCTATATGCTGCAAGAGATTTTTCTTTCAATCCACCTATTGGCAAAACTCTGCCTCTAAGCGTAATTTCTCCCGTCATTGCAATATCTCTGCGAACTGCTCTGCCTGTCAACGCAGATGTAATTGCAGTAGCAATAGTTATACCCGCTGAAGGGCCGTCCTTTGGTGTTGCTCCCTCTGGAACATGAATGTGAAAATCATAAATCTTATAGAAATCTTTTTCAATACCAAGAGTCTCTGCACGAGTTCTTACACAAGTAAATGCTGCCTGAGCAGATTCTTTCATAACATCACCGAGAGAGCCTGTAAGAATAAGCTTTCCGCTTCCGCTTGTTACAGCAACCTCAACAGGTAATGTCACTCCGCCAACAGCTGTCCAAGCAAGACCCGTAGCCAAACCAACTTCGTCCTTATCATTCATTTCGTCTCTATTGAACTTTCTTGCACCGAGAAAATCTTCAATATTTTTAACAGAAATTCTTACACTCTTTTCCTCACCAGAAACGATTTTTACAGCAGCCTTTCTCATAAGCTTTGCTATATATCTCTCAAGAGTTCTGACACCAGCTTCTCTTGTGTAATTCTCAATTAAATCAACCAAAGCACTATCAGTAATCTTAAAGTTTTTTGAAGTTAAACCATTCTTTTTAAGCTGTTTCTTAATGAGATGCTTTTTAGCAATATTCAGCTTTTCTTCGCTTGTATAGCTTGAAAGCTCGATTATATCCATTCTGTCACGAAGCGGTGCAGGAATTGATGAAAGATTATTTGCAGTAGTTACAAAAAGTACCTGACTCAAATCAAACGGCATATCTATATAATGGTCATAGAACGAGAAATTCTGCTCACTATCAAGAACTTCAAGCAAGGCAGAAGTCGGGTCACCTCTGAAATCATTTCCAAGCTTGTCTATCTCATCAAGGAGAATAAGTGGATTGTTAGTTTTAGCTTGAGTCATAGCGTACATAATTCTACCTTGCATAGCACCAAGATATGTTCTTCTGTGTCCACGAATTTCGCTTTCATCGTGTACACCGCCAAGTGCAACTCTTGCATAGCTTTTGCCCAATGCCTCAGCAATAGATTTTGCGATTGAGGTTTTGCCAACTCCAGGAGGGCCTGCAAGACAAAGAATCATCTGATTATTTTTTTCCTTACAAAGTTGTTTTACAGCTATTGCCTCAATGATTCTTTCCTTAACCTCCTTCATTCCGTAGTGGTCGCTATCAAGTTTGTTTCTGATTTTTGCAATGTCTGTTTCATCAATCGTAGATGTATTCCAAGGCAAAGCAAGGCAAGCATCAAGATATGAGCGAATAATTCCTGCCTCCTGAGAAATCGACGGAAGCTTAGAAAGCTTTTCAATTTCCTTTTTAAGCTTTTGCTCGTTTTCTTCGGAAAGTTGAAGCTCATCAACTTTCTCAGTATACTTATCAAGCTCCTCTGCTAAATCAGAATCTCCAAGCATATTTTCGCCAAGCTCATCATTTATAGCTTTCAAACGCTCTTTAAGATAATATTCACGCTGATTTTCGTCCATAGACGCTTTTACTTTTTCGCCTATATCGTGTTCAGTGTTAAGTATTATAAATTCTTCATTAAGATATTCAAGCAACATATTAAGACGCTTTTCTATATCAAGCTCATTAAGAATATCCATTTTATAATTAAGATTTACAATAGCGTGTTCAGCTACAAGATCGCATAAAGTTCCTGCGTCCTCACAAGAACGAATCATTGTAACCGTATCATTAGAAAGTCTGAGATACTGCGGTAAAATCTGAACATTTTTTACAAATGCTATTTTTACTGCCTGTTTCAAGGCTGATATTGTTATATTATCATCTGTATTTGTAAGTTCAGCCTCCTGAACCTCAGCTTCCATAAAGGACTCAGTTTCAGTATATCTGATTGTATTTGCCCTGAACAAACCTTCAACAATTATTCTGATTTCAGAATCTGAAATTCTTATTGCCTGCTTTATTTCTGCAACAGTACCAATCTTTGTAAGATTGCTTTCAAGCTCCTCGTCCTCAAGTACATTTATAGTGGCTGGCATAAATACTCTTTGGTCTTTTTTTATAGACTCAGTTAAAGCTATTACTGCTTTCTTAGAGCTTACATCATATTGAGTAGTTGAAAGCGGATATACAACTAAACCTCGTGTTGGAATAACAGGTAATGTAATAATCTCCGTATCCATATTGTCCTCCAATAAATTTTATATCTATATCGTATTTTTAAAAATAATTAGCATAAAGGGGAAAATCCACAGAATAGATTTTCCCCTTTTGTTAAGTCTAATATACTATTCTTAGACTGAATTTTACTTTTCAGAAGATTTTGCAAGCTCTCTTTCAAGCCATGCGACAGCTAAATCAAGTGCAACTGCAAGATTTTCTTTCTCGCCTGTCTTGATAATCTGCTTTCTTGCACTGATTTCTGTATCTGTGCTTAAAAGCTGAATTGTAACCTTATTGGCACAATCAAGATTATTTGAATTTTCCTTAGACTTGATTTGCAGCTTAATAACATAGGGGTCTTTCATATCTCCGAAAAAAATCGTGTCATTATTTCTTACAAGCGGTTTTCCTCTGTAATAAAGTGGAAATGTAGTTTTAGTGTTAGACATATAATCCTCCAATCGCAGTAAGTATGATTTATAAACGGTTAAAGAAACTACTGTGCCTTGTGCAAGGAAATTTGCACAAGGCACAAAAACGCAGTAGATTCACAAATTTAAGGTCTTACCATAATACTTTTTATTTTGGTAAGATATGCTTCAGATTTTATTTAAAACCATCAGGCACTCCTTTTAGCAATGATGTCTTAAAGATTTAAATAATTCTTTAACAAAACTTCAAGCAAATCATCACGATCAATTTTTCTTATAAGATTTCTCGCGTTATTGTGAGTAGTTATATAAGTGGGATCCTCAGACAAAATATATCCGACAATCTGATTCAGAGGATTATAGCCTTTTTCCTCAAGAGCCTTATAAACCGTAGTAAGAATAACTCTTATGCTCTCATCTTTATTGCCGTTAATAGAAAAGACCATAGTTTTGTCCTGCACGAGTACCACCTCCATACTGCTTATTTTAGCATATACATTATAGGATTTCAAGTACAAATTGTAAATTTGACACTAAAATGACCAATTTATTGTGCATTATGCTCTAAGAACTGCACCCTCATTTTCAAGGGCCTTCATAATTTTCTTCATAGTGCTGTTAGCGTGTTCATCTGTGAGGGTTTCATTATGAGAACGCATTGTGATTCTGAATGCAACATTCTTCTTACCCTTTTCAATCTGTTCACCTTGATATACATCAAAGAGCTTAACAGATTCGAGAGTAGAACCAGCAGATTTTTTCATAGCCTTTTCGAGTGTAAGAACAGGGATATTCTCATCACAGATAACTGCAATATCTCTTGTTACAGCAGGGAACTTAGGAAGTGGAGTATACTGCTTTTCAGATTTTGTATACTTAAAGAGCAAATCAGCCTCAAGCTCAAAAGCATAAACTCTCTCAACGATACCATAGTTTTCAGCTACCTGTGGGTGAAGTTCGCCGAATACGCCAATTCTTTCGCCGTCAATAGTAAGAACAGCACAACGACCTGGGTGATATGCAAATTCATCAGCGGAAGCCTCTACATCATAATCATAGATTGAAAGTCTGTCGAGAGTTTCTTCTACAATGCCCTTTAACTCAAAGAAATCAGACAAGCCATAGAAACCACCTATAAGCTTATTCTTTTCGACAGGAAGCTTATCATCTGTTGTAGGAATATACTCACGAGCAAGCTCATAGAGATAAGCCTTTTCGTTTCTGTTGTTATAGTTCTTTGCAAGGATTTCAAGAATTGAAGGAAGTGCAGTTGTACGCATTACGCTTGTATCCTCACCGAGCGGATTTGTTATAACAACTGAACGGCGAAGTTTGCTATCCTTTGGCATAAGAATCTTATCATAATACTTAGGGCTTACAAAAGAATATGTCATAATCTCGCTCAAACCAAGAGCAAGCATTGTTGACGCAATCTTATTATCAAACTTCTGACGAGCTGTATACTTACCTTGAGCACCACCGCTTATAGAAGTTGATGGAATTGTGTTGTAGCCTACGAAACGAGCAATTTCTTCTGCAATATCAGCCTTATGCTGGAGGTCAGGTCTGAATGTTGGCGGAAGAACATCTTCTCCGTCAAATTCACATTCAAGCTTTGTAAGAATAGCCCTCATTTCGTCAACAGAAAGCTTTGTATCAAGGAATGAGTTAATCCAATCAGGCTCAAGAGCAATTCTCTTTCTTACATTTATCTTGTCGATAGATTCACCAGCAAAGTCGATAATCTCGCCATCATATACATCTCCTGCGTCAAGAAGCTCTACAAGCTCACAAGCTCTCTGAAGTGCAGGCAAGCAATTATTCGGGTCAAGTCCCTTTTCGTAGCGTGAGGAAGCGTCTGTTCTCATACCATGCTCTTTAGCTGTAAGACGGACAGATGCACCATCAAAGTTAGCAGATTCAAAAACGATAGTGTTTGTATCATCAACAATTCCGCTGAACTCTCCACCCATAACACCAGCAATAGCGATAGGCTTATTTTCATCTGCTATAATAAGGTTCTTTTCTGAAAGCTTACGCTCAATTCCGTCAAGAGTTGTAATAGTTTCCCCTGCTTTTGCATTTCTTATGCGGATTTTAGCACCGTCAACAAAACGCAAGTCAAAAGCGTGCATAGGTTGACCATATTCAAGCATAACATAGTTAGTAATATCAACGATATTATTAATAGGGCGAACTCCCATAGCACGAAGTCTTTCACGAAGCCAGCGTGGTGATGGCTTTACTCTTACATTCTTAACGATTTTTGCACTATACATCTTGCAAAGCTCTTTGTTTTCAATCTTAACATCGAGCATACCCTCACAGCTTTCGCCGATACCCTTTACAACAGGCGTATGAAGCTTAAGTGGCTTATTATAAGTAGCGGCAGCCTCTCTTGCAAGACCAATAACAGAGAAACAATCAGGACGGTTTGAAGTGATTTCAAACTCAACCTTTGTATCATTAAGACCTATTGCATCTCTTATATCATCGCCGACCTTGCAGTCCTCTTGAATAAGGAAAATGCCGTCCTCAATAGCATAAGGGAAATCATGAACAGTTACTCCAAGCTCTGCAACAGAACAGAACATACCTTGGCTCAATACTCCACGAAGCTTGCCCTTCTTAATCTTCTGACCGCTATGGACAACAGAATTATCCTTTGCGACAGGTACAAGTACATCAGGAACAACATTTGTTGCGGCTGTAACTATCTGAATAGGTTCAGCCTCGCCAACATCAACCTTGCAAACTGTAAGTCTGTCTGCATCAGGATGCTTTTCTGTTGAAAGAACTCTACCGACAACTATATTTTTAAGCTCAGAGCCTTCTTTTTCAAAGCTCTCAACCTTAGAACCACTCATTGTAATTGCTTCAGAGAATTCTCTCATATTGATATTTTCATCAATGTCAACGAACTCACGAAGCCATCTCATAGATAAATTCATTTTTTATACCTCCTTAGAACTGCGACAGGAATCTTACATCATTTTCATAGAAAAGACGCATATCATCAATATTATAACGACGCATTGCAACTCTCTCAAGACCAAGACCAAGTGCAAAGCCTGTATATTCCTCAGGGTCAATGTTGCAGTTTTCGAGAACCTTAGGGTGAACCATTCCACAACCGAGAATTTCAATCCAGCCTTCGTTCTTGCAAAGACGACAGCCGGCACCCTTACAGTTAAAGCACTGAACATCAACTTCAGCAGATGGCTCTGTAAATGGGAAGTGATGCGGACGGAAACGAACAACTGAATCTTCACCATAAAGACGCTTTACGAATGTTTCAAGTGTACCCTTGAGGTCAGCAAAGGTAATGCCTTTATCAACAACAAGTCCCTCAATCTGATGGAAAAGTGGTGAATGTGTTGCATCAACTGCATCTGAACGATAAACTCTACCTGGAGAAATTATGCGAATAGGAGGCTTTTGCTTTTCCATAACACGAATCTGAACAGGTGATGTCTGTGTTCTGAGAACGATATTATCATTGATATAGAATGTATCCTGAGTATCACGAGCTGGGTGATCCTTTGGAATATTCAATGCCTCAAAGTTATAATAATCATACTCAACCTCTGGACCATCGACAATATCAAAGCCCATTCCGACAAAGATTTCTTTAATCTCATCAAGAACAATAGAAAGTGGGTGCTTATTGCCAAGCTCATGTTTCTTTCCTGGAAGTGTAACATCAAGCTTTTCTGCCGCAAGCTTTGCATTTCTCTCTTTAGTTTTTATGTCAGCCTGTGCAGATTCAAGAAGCTGTGTTATATTTTCTCTTACTTCATTTGCAAGCTGTCCTATTACCGGACGCTCCTCAGGAGAAAGCTTACCCATTTGCTTTAGAATAGCTGTGAGTTCACCTTTCTTTCCGAGATACTTTACTCGAAGAGCCTCAAGCTCTTGCTTTGAACTTGCTTTAGCAAGCTCTTCCTGTGCCTGTTGCCTGATATTTTCAAGCTGTTCTTTCATACTTTTCACCTCAAAAAAATTTATGTTAAGGGCTTTGCCCTTAAAACCCACGAGGGACGCTGTCCCTCGACTCTGCAAGCCTTTGAAAAGGCTTGAGCGAAACTTTTAACTTTCTTATGGGAAGATTAGTAATTTCTTCGACCACATCAATAAACTTCCCACACATCGGCAGAGCCGAACGGCATAGCCTGTTCGGCTACGGTAGATTCTTCATCCGCGTCAACCAACTTCCCATAATCCACCACGAGCGAGGCTTGCCGAGCGATTCCATGTTTTGGCTGCGGCGGCTCGCCGCCTTGAGCGAAACTTTTAACTTTCTTATGGGAAGATTAGTAATTTCTTCGACCACATCAATAAACTTCCCACGCATCGGCAGAGCCGAACGGCATAGCCTGTTCGGCTACGGTAGATTCTTCATCCGCGTCAACCAACTTCCCATAATCCACCACGAGCGAGGCTTGCCGAGCGATTCCGCGTCTTCGCCGTGGGTCGGCACCCACAAAAAATGCTTTCGTTCCTGACTTTTTAGTGTCAGGGACGAAAGCATATATAATCTTCCGTGGTACCACCCTTGTTTTTGCAATAAGCAAACTCTCATTATGCCTTTAACGGTGCTTTTCTCCGTTACCGCCTAATCTGCATAAGCATTTCAGCAGTACCGCTCGGAAATGAACTTCATCTCATTCCACAGACAAAATTGCTCTCAGCCCTCGACAATTTTTCTCTTTAGACTGCATATAAATGGACTACTTTTTTCGTCATTGCGTTTATAGTAAATTATATCATAAAAAATAAAAACTTGCAAGGAATTTGATAATATATTTTAGCTATTTCACAAGCGAATAATCAACTAAGCCTTCATTTGCATAAACAGACTTAATTTCTTCTCTTACTTCTGTCAAAGCAAAGCCAAGAAGATTTTCACCTTGCCATTCATAAGGATTATTTATTCGCTCATCATTTTCACTCATGCCAATGCCCCAAACTCTATCCATAGGACTTGCTTCAACAAGAATTTTATCACCTGTACTCAGCAGAAAATTCATAAGATTTCTATTTTGCGTAAACTTTAGATAATTGCCATTCAAAACAATGCTGTATTTTACATCATTCCATATCTTTTCATCGAAATTACGAATTTTTCTGCCAAGTGATTTTATTTTATTTGGTTCATCAGAAACCATAATTTGCTCAAAAACTTCCTTATCATCAAAAAGCAAAGCTTTTTTCGATATCATATATTGTTCCATACAACAATATTTATAATGCTCTTCATGAAATTCAGATTTCCACCACTGGCTAAAACAAGATTTTGTAATACCATTTTTAGACGGTCTATGTCCCCAAAAGAAAACAAAATCGGTTTTTTCACCACTTTTATATCTCTTTCTCAGCCAATCAATATTATATAGCGGTTTTCCATTTTCTTGCCAAAAATGAGTTGAAAAATCATTATGAATATAATGCATTTTTTCAATCTGGAATTCATCATAATCTCTTTCTAAAAATTCGTTCCAAAATTCACACCAGCTTTTCGGCTCAGGAAATAGTTCCACATATTCGTTCTGTTCACTTGGCGAAAGAGTTTTAAACCAATCATAGATATTATACCTATACTCCTCTCCAGAACCCATTCGCCAACCTATAGAATATCTTTCCATATAAGGATAAGCTATCCAAAGCGGTGGCATAAGTTTCTTTTCTTGCATAGTTTCCACCTGATTTCAACTTTACAAATTAAGAATTTATCTTGTTTCTTCTTTGCGTGATTCTGCTTTCTTTCTTGCATTAGCTAAAGCTTTCATCTCTTGTGGAGTAAGCTCTCTGTATTTTCCCGGCTGAAGCATACCTAATTTAATTGGACCTATGGCAGTTCTTTTCAGTCTTGCAACCTCAAGTCCGACTGCTTCACACATTTTTCTGATTTGACGGTTTCTGCCTTCTTCAAGAATAATCTCAAGAACTGTGCGTTCTCTTTCTTGAGCAAGAACCTTAATTCCAGCTGGTGAGGAAAGTCTGCCATCAACCAAAACACCTTTTGTCAAAGCTGTAAGCTGTTCTTCAGATATTCTTGGGTGAACAGTTACACGATAGGTCTTTGCGACATGATGTGATGGGTGAATAATTTCATTTGCAAATGCTCCGTCATTAGTCATAAGAAGCAAACCTTCGCTTTCCCTATCAAGCCTTCCGACAGGATAAAGTCTTGTTGGAAAATCCTTTATAAGCTCTGCAACACATTTACGGTCACGCTCATCACTCATTGTTGTAATATATCCTCTTGGTTTATGAAGCATAACATAATATTTTTTAGATTTTGCAGATGAATTTAGCTTTCTGCCTTGAACAATGATTTCATCTTTTTTAGGATTAGCTTTATCACCAAGAGTTACTGTTTTTCCGTTTACCTTTACCAAGCCTTTTTGTATAAGCTCCTCTGCCTTTCTGCGTGAAGCTATACCTGCATCGGCTATAATTTTCTGTATTCTTATAAGTTCGTTAGAAGCCAAACTTATCCCTCTTTTCTTTATATTTTTATCGTCTGAAAAGTTTTTCTAAAAATCCTTTTTCGTGAATAACTGCCTTACATTCTTCCTTTGCGATAAGGTCGGCACAGCCTATTATTTTACCATTTACCCTAAAAATAATTTTACCTTCAGCTTTGCCTTTTCTTATAGGCGCATAAATAAATCTCGGCAGTATAATTTCTGATTCTATTTTACATTGCTCTCCATCAACTACTGAAACATTTATATCCCTTGATGGATAAAGCTGAATCTCATCAGCTTCTCCACCAACAACATTAGCTTGAATAGCGTCTTTCGCTTGACAAAGTGTTTCAGTTTTCATTTTAGAAAAGCCATAATCATATAATTTCTGATGGTCATTCCAATCATCACCATCATTAAGCGTAACACATATCAAACGAACACCATTTCTCTCAGCACAGCTTGAAAGAGTTCGACCTGCTGTTTTTGTAAAACCTGTTTTAACCCCAATACAACCATCATAAAGCGATAAAAGCCTATTATGATTATTACATATCTGAGTTTTGTTTTCGGGAGAGGTATATTTAACAGTTATACTTTTTTGACTTACAGTTTCTTTAAACTGCTCGTTTTCCATAGAATAAGCTGTAAGCATAGCAATATCATATGCACTTGAGTAATGTTCTTCATCATCAAGCCCTGACGGTGTAACAAAATGGGTATCTTTCATATTGAGCGATGCCGCCTTTTGATTCATCATCTCTGCAAAACCATCTGTACTTTTTCCCAATGTAATTGCAATCGCATTTGCGGCATCATTTCCAGAAACCATCATCATACCTTTTGCAAGCTCAGAAAGCTTTATAATCTCACCATTTTTCAGGTACATACTTGAACCCTCTGCCTGCATATCCGCTGTGAATTTAATATCAATATCTTGGGATTGTGCAAATTCAAATGCAAGCAGAGCTGTCATAATTTTTGTAATGCTTGCAATCGGTCGCCTTGTGTGGCTATCCTTTTCATAAATGATTGTTCCGCTATCGGGTGCATATAATATTGCACTCAACGCAGAAACTGACGGCTTATCACCGTCAGCCTTAGAATCAGCACTTGCCCCTAAAGATATGAACGAATAAAATATCACTGCAAAGCACAGCAACAAAGCAGTTGTCCTTTTCATATGTAACCTCCGCCGAAAATTAAGATTATCTAATTATATGCTCAGCGGGTTGTTAAATATAACGCTCTTTTATTTAAGAATGACAACTATTATACTGTTGGGTCTGACATTTCAGAATCTTCGTCATCGGTGCTTTCTTTTGAATTTTCTTTTTTATCTTTTTTGAAAAGACCAACAATCTTATCAATCAAATCCGGAACCATTGCAACAGCTCTGTCTTGGCTATCTTGGAAACTTTCAATGTTAAGAAGCTTTGCCTCGCCGTTTGATACTGCAATAAATGCAATAGGGTTAATTGTAACACCTGCACCCGAACCGCCACCAAAAAGTTTGCTATTTTCCATTTTCTTTGATGCAAATTCGGAACCACCTGATGCAAAACCATAAGTCACCTTAGATACTGGAATTATAGTAGTACCATCTGCTGTTGTAATAGGTGTTCCGATAACAGTATTAACATCTACCATTTGCTTGATTTTATCAAGTGTTGTATCCATAAGACCCTCAATTGGATGATGTTGTTGTTCACTCATTTAAACCATTCCTTTCAAATCTTTATTTAGTTAAGGACTTTGCCCTTAAAAACTACCAAAGGCTCTACCGTAGGTAACTACCTTTGGAAACTATAAGCTTTTAATTATCTTACATAGAAGGTATAATTAACTAAAATTACACTTCCATATCCTTCTTTATACCAAGTATAAGTTTAATTCCCCTCAAAGCTGCCGAGATTATTGTACCTAAGGCAAACCAAGGTCTTATACTTACTTTTGTTTCAGCAAAAATCTTAGTTTCTTTTTCTGTAAAGCCTGGCTCTATATCAATTTGCTTTTTTTTAAGCTTCATATTTGAATCAATAAAAGATACCGCAGGATATAATGCTGAACATATATATCCATATTTCATAGCAGTATCTCCTGCATCTTCTCCAACAATAAGCAAATCTATTTTAAGCTTTTTGATAACAATATGCTTAATAAGCTTTGATGAAGTATCTTTTATAATGGATATAACATCAGACAAAATCTCAAATAATCCGTCCAAACCTCGCTTTTTATATAGCTTTTTTAGATTATTTTCTTTTTTTTCTGGCTTTTTCTCTTTAGGCTTTTCTGATTTTTCAGATTCATTTTTTTGCTTTTCTGACTTTTCCTTTGGTGGAACAAGCTTTATCTTTACAAAAAGATATTGCAATATAAGTTCAGGCTCGCCATCATATCTGAAACGAAACGAAACAGGTATCATAAGCAAAAGAAAGATAAAAAGCAATATTCCGACTATTATATAAAGTGCGGTCATATTTTCTCTTCTTTCTCAAGTTCTTTCTCCGTGTTTTCGTTTTCGCCATTTTCTGATGATTCTTCAGAATTTTCTTCATCACTATTCTTTTGCGGAAGTGGTGGCAATTCGCTTACATCACTTACATTAAAGCAACGCAAGAAATTTTCTGTTGTTCCATAAATCAAAGGTCTGCCTGGAAGTTCAAGTCTGCCCTTTTCTTCTATAAGTTCTCTTGCAACAAGACTTGAAACCACACCAGAACAATCAACGCCTCTTATCTGCTCAACAAAAGCCTTTGTAACTGGTTGATTATAGGCTATGATTGCAAGAACCTCCAAAGCCGCTTGTGAAAGTGGTGAATTTCTCCTTAAATCAAGAACTGTGCGAATAATCTCAGCATATTCCTTTTCTGTACACATTTGATAGCTTTTCCCAAGCCTTACTATTTTAATACCTGATTTTCTACTGGAATAATCCTCCATAAGTGATTTCAGCAATTCTTCAGCTTTTTCTTCTTTTATCTCCAATGCCTGAGCTATTTTTGTAAGCTCTGCTGGAGTACCACAAGCAAATAGAATCGCTTCTATCGCAGGTTTTAATTTTTCAGCTTCCACAGCTTATCACCGCCTTTGCAGCATTTGGATTTGAGCTTCTTCGCCGTCACCCTCAACACGAACTCTCTTACCCTTAATCAATTCAAGCACAGCGAGAAAAGTCGCAACCATTTGGCTTTTGCTTTCGCTGTCATCAAAGAGTGTTGAATATCTGACTGGCTTTCCGCCCCATAAAATTCTCATTACACCTATAATTCTCGATGAAACCGAAACAATCTTTCGTCTGACAATAACCGAAAAAGCTTCATCAGACGGCGGAAGATTTTTCTTTCCTCGACCAACCGCTGCCATATATGCCGCAACAAGTACAGACGGGTCGTGACTTCGTTTATACTTTGTATCACATTTCATCTTAATCTGATTACGACAATAATTATCAAAGCTGACAATCTCGCCAAGCTTTTTGGCAGCCTTTCGGCATTCCTGATATTCAAGAAGCTGTCCTTGAAGTTCTTCCTTGAGCTTTTCACCCTCCTCATATTTCGGCAAAAGCTCATAGGATTTAATTTCAACAAGCCTTGATGCCATATCGAGAAATTCGCTGGCAACATCCATATTGTTTTCTTTCATAAGGTCGAGATGCTCCATATATTGGTTAAGCAACTCTGAAATACTTATATCATAGATATTAAGCTTATTTTTGCTGATAAGATGTAAAAGTAAATCAAGCGGTCCTTCAAATGTAGGAAGCTTATATGATATTTTTTCCATTTTTAACCGCCTTTATTCATTATAGACCAAAATTGGGATTAAAAGGGCTTCCAGAAAACGGAAGTGCTGTTAAATTTAGTATTCCACTTGTAAGCCACCTTTGAGCAACTGAAAGCGGTCCACTAAATGCACCAAAAGCAATAGCAATCATAAGAATCATAGAAATCATTGCTTCATTGCGTTGAATTTGATAGCAAATTTTATTTGGCAGGAATGCCATAAGTATCTTAGAGCCATCAAGAGGTGGTATAGGAATAAGATTAAAAACGGCAAGTGAAATATTTATAGCCATAAAGTAATATAGGAAAAGAACAATATATGATAAAATACCAACTGATTTTCCACCTAATAAAAATAACACTGCCGTAGGGTCTACCTCTAAAACAAGATTTATAAGCAAACCACCTACAATACCCGCAAGCAGATTAGCAAGTGGACCTGCCAAAGCAACAACCGCCATTGCACCCTTTGGATTTTTTCTATGGTCAAGATTTACTGGAACAGGCTTTGCCCAACCAAAACCGACAAGCAAAAGTAAAAATGCACCAACATAATCTATATGCTTTAATGGATTAAGTGTTTGTCTGCCAAGCATTTTAGCTGTCTTATCTCCGAACCAACCAGCAACTGTTGCGTGGGCAAATTCGTGAAATGGTAGCATTACAAAAATTACAAGCAATGATGCCAATATACTTGCAATAACACTCATAAGGTCTAAGCCTTGTCCACTAAAAGCATTACTTAATACACTAAGTAGCAAATAAAATCTCCCTTTCTCTAATACAAAGTAAGCGGAATCCTGCATTTTTTGAGCAGAATCCCGCTTGCAAACTCATTTAGTTCGCAACAAAGTCAAGGAATTACTCCTTGTCCTCATCATCGTCACTATCGGAGCTATCATCATCTGAATCATCGAGGTCGGAATAATCGAACTCAAGTTCTTCACCGCACTTTGGGCAAGAGATACTGCCCTCAAGAAGCGTATTTTCGTCCATATAGGTTGTTTCGCCACAGCTTGGGCAAGTAACCTCATAGAAGTTGTCGTCTTCGTCAACATAATCATCGTCATCATCTTCAAAGTCTTCATAGTAGTCTTCTTCGATAGATGCGAGGTCCTCATCAATCTCATCGACCTGTTCGCAAAGCTCATCATAAGCATCGTT
This sequence comes from Pseudoruminococcus massiliensis, assembly GCF_900291955.1. GTDB lineage: Bacteria > Bacillota > Clostridia > Oscillospirales > Acutalibacteraceae > Pseudoruminococcus > Pseudoruminococcus massiliensis. The sequence continues at coordinate 72,695 of NZ_OLMR01000008.1, forward strand.
CAAGTCAGAAACCTTTTCAGTAACCTCACTGAGAAGGTCTACAACTGCATTCAAAACCCTGACTGTCTTATCATTCTTATCAAGGTCCATACCATCAATCATGCCCTTAATGTATGCTGCCTTTTCATTTATACCCATTTTTAAACGCTCCTTCCGATTTTCAAAATTCTGATAATATAATTAAAATAAATTATGCACGAGCCATATACTCGCCTGTTCTTGTGTCGATTTCGATAAGGTCACCCTCATTAATAAAGAGAGGAACCTTAATCTCTGCACCTGTCTCAAGAACTGCTGGCTTTGTTACATTAGTAGCTGTATCACCCTTGAAGCCTGGGTCTGTCTGAGTAACCTCAAGCTTAACAAAGTTAGGTGGCTCAACACCGAAAACATTTCCCTTGTAGGAAAGAACCTTACATACCATATTTTCCTTAACAAACTTAAAGTTATCAGAGAGTGTTGAAGCATTGATAGGAAGCTGTTCGTAAGTTTCGTTATCCATGAAGTAATAGAGGTCACCATCTGTATAGAGGTATTCCATATCTCTTCTGTCGATGAAGGCTGTTGGATACTTATCATTTGGGTTGAAAGTCTTTTCAACAACTGCACCTGTAATAACATTCTTAATCTTTGTACGAACGAAAGCCGCACCCTTACCAGGCTTAACATGCTGGAACTCGACGATAGAAACTACATTGCCGTCCATTTCAAATGTTACGCCATTTCTGAAATCACCTGCTGAAATCATTAAATAATCCTCCTGTTATTTTAAGAATATCTCGTTTCATATTCAAGGCAATACTGCACATATTGCTCTCATATATTAAAGTATACAATAAACAAGCAAAAATTGCAACCATTTAATCTAAACACATTCCAAAATATACAAAAATTTAACAATATATTGGTCAATTTCCGAGAATAATTAAGTCCTTGGTAAATGAATTAAAGTTCTTGTAACCATCATCTGTAACAAGAACCATGTCTTCAATTCTTACACCAAATTCGTTATCAAGGTAGATTCCCGGTTCACTTGTTACTACCATTCCGCTCTCAAGCTTAAAGCAATTATTAGGAGAAAGGCTTGGTTTTTCGTGTATATCAAGACCTACGCCGTGTCCTGTTGCGTGTCCAAAGCAGCCCTCAAAGCCCGCTTTATAAATTATATCACGAGCTGTCCTATCAACCTCACCACAGCTTACACCACTCTTAATTTTATCAAGTGCGGCTTGCTGGGCAGTCTTTACTATGTCATATACTTTAGCCTGATAATCGCTAACCGCTCCAAGAGCAACTGTTCTTGTCATATCGCTTTTATATCCCTCTACATCTGCACCAATATCGAGTGTAATAAGGTCGCCATATTCAAGCTTTTTGTCATCAGGAACACCGTGTGGCATAGATGTCTTTTTGCCAGAAATTATAATCAAGTCAAAAGCAACACCTACTGCACCATGCTGACGCATATACATTTCCATAAACAAAGCTAATTCTCTTTCGCAAACTCCAACCTCAACTTTTTTAAGAGTTTCAGTGAGAGCCTCCTCTGTAAGATTTGTTGCTTTCTGCATAAGTTCAATTTCTTGTTCAGTTTTTATACCACGCATTTTGGCAATGATTCTATCAAGCTCATCATTTTTAATTGTACTTACTTTGCAAAGCTTGAAAGTATCTTCCATTGAATTATACATTTCAAAGGTAAATGCTGAACTTTCGAGCATAATTACACGAAGATTTTCTTTTTCTATAATTTCTTTCAGGCTATCATTAAACTTTCTGAACTGAACAACCTTGCAGTTCTTTGCAACAGCCCTTGCGGCCTCAGCATAACGAAAATCAACAAAAAGATATGTGTCACGCTTTGTAACCAGTAAATAACCGAGTGATGAAACAAAGCCTGTGAAATATTTGCGGTTATTCTGCGAATATATCAGAGCTGCATCTGCATAAGACGGAATCATATGAGCTAATTCTCTTGTTTTAGTCATTTTTTAAACTCCCTTTAAGCTCTACTTAAATAGAGCCATAAATGTATCATTTACACTTATCAGACAAATATTATGAGTGGTAAATTCAAGCAAGCTCCTCAAGAGCATAGAAATATCCATTTTTGCCAAAGCCTGCAATAACACCCTTGCATACAGGTGAAATTACAGATTTATGCCTGAACTCCTCACGAGTATGAACATTTGACATATGCACCTCAATAGTTGGAATAGAATCCTCAACCGATGCAATAGCGTCACGCAAAGCATAACTATAATGTGTCAACGCACCTGCATTTATAACAATTCCGCTGACATCTTCACTATAAGCGGCGTGAATTCTATCTATAAGGTCACCCTCATGATTTGATTGATATATTTCACACTCAATATTGAGTGATTTTGCCTTAGCAAGAATATCTTCATTTATACTTTGCGCATTTTCTTTGCCATAAATCGCCTTTTCTCTTATGCCAACCATATTGAGGTTTGGGCCAAGTAAAACAAGAAGCTTTTTCATTTCTTATCATCTCTTTCTAAAAGATTATATTTAGATAAATAATCTTCTCCATAAAGTTTTTTTCTCATAGGAAGCTCCAACTTTCTGCGAAGCTTTATAGTTTTGCCCTTATCTGGAGATTGTGGCACAAGAAGTGCGGATTTCATTCCAGCAAGCTTTGCACCAAGTATATCTGTAAAAATCTGGTCGCCAATAACTAAAGCATTTTTGGGCTTTACAGAAAGCTTTTTTTCGGCACGAATAAAACCAAATGGTAAGGGCTTAAGACTCATTGCTACGCAATCAAGTCCTACACTCTTCGCAAATGGATAAACTCGTTTTCTAAAATTATTTGAGCATATTATAACCTCAATGCCACTTTTCTTAATTTCATCGAGCCACTCCTCTACCCCATCATAAATTTTCTTAGATGATGGCGGAGATACTGTATTATCAACATCAAGTAAAATTGCATCTATATTATTTTTTTTCAGGAATTCAACTGTAATATCTTTAAAAGACACAAAAGCCATTGTCGGCTTAATCACCGAATCACAACCTTTAATTTTTCAATCATTTCTTAACACCACAAAAGTTTTTGATATTTGCAAAAAAATCTGCCCTGAAATGCCTGCCGTGGATTAATACGGCTGACTATTCAAGACAGACCCTCAATTTTGTTATTTAATTGCGATAATTCTGAAATTCTCGTTATTACTTAAACTTACGCTTACGAGCAGCTTCAGACTTCTTTTTACGCTTTACAGAAGGCTTCTCATAAGCCTCTCTCTTGCGAACTTCAGCAATAACACCAGCTCTTGCACACTGCTTCTTAAATCTTCTAAGTGCACTCTCAAGAGACTCGTTATCCTTAATTCTGATTTCAGCCATTTATCTTCCCTCCCATCCGCCATACGGCAGGGGTATTGTGTCATACGATACAAGTTGTATTATACTATATAAAGCTTGATTTTGTCAAGAGATTTTATAAAATTTGTTTGTTTTTTCTCCAATTTTTAATAAATAAAATATTAATGCTTAGTTTTTGATTTACAAACTAAAACATCATTTAATTATCTGAATATTCCATAAGTAAATATGTTGTTTTTTGATTTAAACTTTCTTCAATTTCATACTCTTTAACAGCTTTAAAGCCAAGCTTTTCTAAAAGTTCACGCTTTGTAAATTCATTATTTGAAACTTTCATATAATATTTACTATATTTCCTTTGAGATAATATATATTTTAAAAGTGCCTCAGCCACAGAAGTATCCATGCTTTCAGCGGAAATAGGATAGCCTATATAACCACATTCCTTAGGAATATTCTTAATGCTAAATATGCTTTCAAGTGCTTTATAAACTTTTTTAGCTTTTATTATTCCAAATTGCTTTCTTATATCAGAATAGTCGAGTTCTATATATCCACTTCTACAATCACTCAAATATATAAGACCTACTATTTTACCATCTAAAACAGCTTTATAAAACTTTCTTATGATAAGACTATTTTTTATTGCAAGTCCACCAAGCTCTATTTTGGGAATAAGCTTATTTAAATATTCATAAGCAGAATATATCATTAAGTATGAGGCAACTCCTCTGTCGCTTTCTGTAAGTGGCATAATATCAAATTTTGTCATATCACTCATAATTTTTACCTCATTATATAAAATCAATAAATTACAGAAAGACGCTTTATACTTTCAAGCATCTTTCTGACTGGCGGAAGCACTAAAAGAATAAGAGTAATAAGTCCTTCTGTCAATACATAGCTTGCATTGTAAATTAAAACTGCACTAATTGCTATCATATTATCATGAAAATCACCCACATATGTTGTATAAAAAATTAATCCTGAAACCTCATGGAAGAAAAGTCTGCCTAATATACCAAAAAGGTATCCATATATTAAGCCATTTTTATTTTTTGAAAAGAATCCAGAAATGCCCAACGCTCCAAAAGCAAGCGGATAATCTAAAAGTACTTGTAATGGGTGTACAAAATAAGGTTCTAAAATAAATTGCAAAACACCATATGTGATAGATGCAATAAAACCTGTTGTTGGCCCATAGCAATAGCCAATCATACTTATAATAAGCATACTAAAAAGCGTAATTGAACCACCATTCGGCAAACTTGGCAATTTTATAATTGTTGAAACAACTATAGCTAAAGCAATCGCTAAACCTGCAAATGTAATTTGCTTTGTTTTCATATAGAAACTCCTTGATTTAAAATCAAATATATCAATTTCAAAGAATAAAATAAAAAGCAGTAAGCAAAAAACTTACTGCTTTATGGCTCCCCCAACTGGGCTCGAACCAGTGACATCATGATTAACAGTCATGCGCTCTGGCGAGTGTAGGGAAATAGCAGAATAAATATAAAATACTAATTAAAATGTATTTTTAAATAATTTTTCATTTTTTCCTTTTGATGTAAAGTCTTTGGAATACCTAATTCAGATGAAATCATAGACAAGTGTTCAACATAATCCTCACTTGTCATATTACTCTTAACAAAGGAAGGTTTTATGCAATTCTCAACCTCGGGCCACTTAGCAGTATCATCATCTAACTTTAACAAAACATACTTAGCAAAATCATCAGGGTTTATAAAAATTGATTTCGAGTTAAAGTACTCTTTTTTTAAATTGAAATCTAGTATTATCATTTTTCTTAATGCCCTAAATACTTGGTATTGAATTTCATATTTTGACAATTGTGGTATAATTAATTTTCTCAATTGATATAAAAACATACTTAAATTTTTATTGCATACAACTTCCCTATGAATTGAAAATTCATTAAGAAGCGATAACAATTCTTCAATTGTAAATGAAGACTCAAATGCACCCAAGTAATCACTTTGTTCCAATACGCAGCATTTAATAACTACTATGTAAAATAAATCAAAATATTTATCATCTTTAATCTGCAATATCAAGTTACTTGTTAAGCCACTTTCAAGATAATAAACAAGTTGACTAATAACATTGTCATCAATCCTGTGCGATATATTCGAATGCATTAATCTTTCAGAAACATATCCAACATCTACTTTATCTAAACTATAAATAGAAAAAAGTGATTTTAAGTTATCTATGTTTATGTATTCCCAATCGCTTCTAAATCTGTAAACAGAGTAGTATATGATCAAATAAGTAAAAATGTAAAATCTATCACTTACATTAAAAATTTCTGTCAAGTTTTTAATATCAACTGAATTATTAGAAATCATATTTTCAGTAATTTTCAGGCATAAATAACCCATCAAATTACAATCGCTGTTTACAATACTATAAATAGAAACAAAATTTTCAAAAGTTGCTGTACCAACAAAACAGCTACATAGTTCTTTTCTAATCGACCTTTTTATTTCATCTTGACAGAAGATTGAAACCGTTTTATTTTCATAATTATTCATATATGCAAATAAGTATTCAATCGTTGCTTTTTTACTCATTGTATTATTATCTTGATATAGGCAATCAATAATTTCACAATATCTCTTTTTTAAGCTATTCGAGTAAAAATCATCTGATAAATAATAATCAAAAAGAAGAATATTTATAATTAATTTGGTGAATGAATGTATATTGTTTTCGTCAATTTTTTCACAGTAGTTTTTTACAATAACCAGTAAGGCGTCAACCTCAAAACACTTATTAAATACCTTTTTAGCTTTATCACTAATAATAGCCGATTTGTCTTTGTTTAAATCTAACTTTCTATCATAATACCTTTCCAATATTTCAAGAGCAAACATATCATAATATATTTGTTCTTGCTTTGCTTCATTTTTATTATCATCCGAAACTATAACTTTTGCCAATTTATTTGAAATATTAAGGAAATTTTTTGAATTAATTTCTTGTGAATAAAAAAAGTTATTGTCTTTGAGGAACTTTTCATAAGCTTTTGTAACCACTCTTATGGAAATCATATTTCTTGTCTTATTCATACCTAAAACATATTTAGCTATTTGAAATAGCAATAAAAACATGACACCAAAATACAACATAATTGCAATTATATCAATAATAATCATAGTATTTACTACTATCTTTGGCGTAACATATATCACACGAATTGCAGGCAATGAAATTATTTCGAATAATATTAGAACTAAAAACAGCTTACTCTTTACTAAGCTAAGAATGGTTACATTATCCTTTAATTCTAATTCAAAGATATTATACCCAAGATAAAAATTACTTCGTTGATCATTTTTTTGATGATCACAAAGAAATTGAAAAGAAGCTAAAACAATACCAAATATTGTAATCTGACCGACAAGTAATGAAATATAATTTTCCATTATTACATTAAACATTTTATTAATTCCGCAAATATCAAAAAACATTTTTATCTTTTTCCTTTTTGGCACAATTTTGTCAGTAAATTACGCATGTAACTTGAGCGAGATATTTTTATAGTCAGGCGCAACAAACCAATCAGTTTTTAAAGGCGCTACAATAAACTCAGAATTTTCAATACATCTCTTATCAATAACAAACATCGGTCTATCTAGTTGCAAAAAATAATTCAACTCATATTTACACCATACAGAATTTTTTGAATTCTCTGATTCAACAAAAATAAGTGCTTTTGATTGAAGTAATCTTTTTTCTATCACTCTAAGTGTAGCATCACACATTAGATTACGTTTCAAATAATCTGCATCACTTATCCAATCACAAAATACGTTATTTCCCTGTTGATTTTCATACACTATCAATTTTTGTACAGAAAAACTATCTTTACTACTGTGAGAAATAAAAAAATCATATTCTTTTATTTTTTGTTCTTTTGAATTCTCTATACGGTATTCAAGTTCATAAGGATTTTTAGGTATATGATATGTTTGATTTGGATAAACATCTCTTAAGAATATTTTTCTTTTTTTATTTCTTGTGTGTACTTGCATATATTTTTGTTTTCTTGCTCGTGGCTGGTAACTAAAACTCTGTAAATGATAGAACGCCTCCCAGCGTAACTGTTTATTGAGTTCTGTATCATTTATTTTAAAGAAAAACCGAATAATTTTCGGACTATAGTATTTTTTTAGTTCTAAAAGGATATATAACCTGTCCTTTTGACTTGTATTTTTTCGTTCATAAAATCCTATCAGTTGATCTAAATATGCAGGAGTAATTTGTTGAGTTTTTGCTAAAGCTTTTTCTATTTTCTGATCTATTCGTTCTATTTTTGGTCTTCGTTTACTCCATAATGCTTCTTTTGCTTTTAAAAAATCTTCTTCCGAAAAAGAATCAGAATAGTGTTTCTTGTATTCAAAAGAGGTAACTTTTTTATACAAACTAACACTTTGAAGCAACCTCTCAGGTTTCTTCATACCATAGCGAATTTTCCCAAAGCGTTTCTTTAAATACTTATCCTTTTGCTGATAGTAAGAATATTTATATTTAACAGAATTCCATTCGTGGGGATAATAATGTTTTAGTAATGCTATTATATCACTTTCTTTGTAATATTGCGGCAATAAAGGTAATAAAGATTTTATCTGTTTTTGCCACATTTGCAAGATATCTCTAATTTCATGTTCATAAATATGTTTTGTTACGCCAGACATTTTCTTACTTCATTCTCCCAAGGCATTAAATATGAGTGATTATAATAACACAAGTGCAAATCAACGCAAGCGGTATGTAAAACCATATTTCTGTTTTTGATAATAAACTAGAACAAAATGTATTTTTCACTGGATTATTTGCATAATTTGATACATTTAATGAAAAGTCTATATCGTTTTCATCTTTCATACGAACATCATTATATAAAGTTCTATATAGCCGTTCTTGCCATAAATAATATGCATCTAAAAACCAAAAAACAATAACCGGTACATAAGTAATAAGAAAATACATTTTATCTGATTCTTTACTTGCCAAAGCAAAAATACCTGATGCTAATGTTACTGCCCAACCTTTGAGTTTAAAAGAATTACTCGCCATTTGATTAATAACACCCTGAATTAATTCTAAATGCTTTAATTATTATCCATAATTTCACCATTATTGGTTATGTAATTTTGCAGCTTTTTCTACCCATGAACCTAAGTTATAATATCCATCATCAAGTTTATAATCATAAACACCATCACAAATCTCATCAAAATAGACAATCCTAAACTAATATTTGAATAATCACTAAACTCACCTTGCTGAAAAATCTTTATTTTACCAACACCTCAACTATTATCATCTTTTTAATTATTATAACTTTTATCATATTGTTTTGGCTATATCGTACTCTTCCTGATTATCTTGAATTGAATAGGCCCTATCAATATATTTATCTACATTATCAACAAAATCATTCCATTTAACACAAAGCATATAATTGCATTCTCCATGATATATGTAATTGTTGTTGTCGCATTGCTCTTTATCAGGACTTTTCTGATTAAACATATTTTTACTCATAATTGTAAAAATCCTATCTGAGTCGTTATTATAATGAGTACACTTTTTGGTGCAACAATCTTTTTGATATGTAAAATAATCATAATTACCATATATATCAGGAATAATTACGGCAATTAATGCATTCGTTTTACTTGTCACTGAATTTCCACTGGAATCAATCCTTGAAATTTCTTTAAGTGAATAAGATATTTCCTGAGGAATCCACTGATGTTTTTCAGCTTTATACTTTTCTCTCATTCCTTTCGATAACATAACAATTGTAAGCGTACTGTCGTATATACGATTTTTTAACTTCTCCCAAATTGTATCATCTGATAACTGAGATAAATCCTCACCATCAGATTCACCTTTATAAATATGTTCTGTTTTATTTTTCAATGTTTTTTCAAGTTCATCAACATAATCTCTAACAGTACATAATCCTCCCTTGCCTTTCGTACCAATAATATTTTCTACATTATTATCTCCATATTTATATGAAACGAAAATTTTATTCCCCATACTTATTCCTCGCTGACATTTTGTTTTATATAATCAATGACTAATCTGGCAGATTTTTTATAATCGATACCTTGCATAAGACTGGTATTTAGCTCCTTGGATGCATCATTTAATTCGTTCCAATTATCATTTTTAGCATAATCTTCTGCAATTATCGATGAACAGCCGCCAACAGAACCAATCAAAAATACTGGTATTCCCTTACTTTTTGCTATGGTGATCTCCTCTCTAATACCTTCTTCACTCTTATTTTCTTTTATTTTCCCACCTAAACAAATTAATGCTTTTACATTTTCTCTTTCAATTAGTTTTTTTCTTAACTCTGTAAGGCTTAAAGTCTGATTATTATCAACTTCGTCTACCTCTATAGGAGTACATCTATTCTTAAAATTTGAAATATTATTATGCGATACAAAATAATTAGAAATATACATCTTGACTTTTTCTACATGATTTTCTGTAACAATTTTTGCAGTATCAAAAATTAATTCCTGAAACGTCGGATGTGCTCCAAAACACAAATTAAAGCCTTCTTTAAGTATCTCTTTCGCAAAACAAATTAAAGAGTAAGTTAAATTTTGCTTAAAAATTTCATCGCCGTCAGGGAAAGCTCCCGAAATAACAATATCATAAGGTAAATCTGCTGAATTACCTTTTAGATATTTAAAATAGGTATAATAAAAATCATCGAAATTATCGGATAGGATATCGTCATATTTAGTACGGGTAATTACTCTTTTTGAAAGCATTACTGCTGAGTCAAACTCTGATGATGAGTAACGTGCTAAGGTGCTTTTTAAGTCATCCGCATCAGATTGTTTCGGTATTCTTCCAAAAAATTGTACAAACTGATTAATTGTCCTTTGGGGATAGCTATAACCTTTCCTTGGTAATGATAAAGTATAAAGCATTTTTGTGTCATTAACTAATTCCAACTTATCATTCAACAAATCAGTAATACAGTTCATTTCATCATAAACATCATTACTTTTATCTAAAAGTATTTCATATGATTTATCCAAAATCTGATCTGCTATTTCATTAAGCTTATCTTGATTACAAAAATCGTCTTCTAAATACTCAAGATGTGGTTTTTCAGAAGGCATATACCTTAAACCTTTTATGTCCGGATTACCAATTTTAACCCAAAGAATCGGAATATTGTTTATTAGTGCATACAATATCTCTTTAAGTATCCAGTCTGAAGTTGTAGAAAGCTCGGTATGAAAAAACACAAGTACATCACTATAAGCCAATGCGGTATCAATAACTTCTTGTGCATTCTCTCCAATATTAACATTTACTATATCTCGAAAATATTCCTTCTCTGGTGCTATGACTTTTAAAATATCACAAATAGAAGCTGTAATTTCTTCTCCATCCATTCGTCTATGACTCAGAAAAATATTTATATTGTCATTACAAATTGTAGGCATACATTCAGAAATAATCTTACGTGCAAAAACTTTAGCTGTGACCTCTATGTAACTATTCGACAAATTTCTCCTTCTTAATTGATCATAAACATCAAAACTTTGCTTACCAGAAACAATAGCAGGTGGAATCCTGTCATCTTTACAAAAAGCTACAGGAAATATTTTTGATTTTTTTAACTTTGCTTTTTTGAGAAATTCATTATTTGTACCTATACAGTCATTAAAAATTATCACAATTGAATCGGCGTCCAACTGTAAACTGAATTTTTTATAATTTGTTTTATGAACACAAAAATACTCAATTCCAAAACGATCAAACTGGTATTTGATAATATCAGCAAAAAACATAACTTCGCTTGTATTTTCCTTATCACATATTGTAGCAATTGGCTCTAATATATATACCTTCATAATTTAATTCTCACTTTCTTTTATAATAAGTTTATTTGTATTTTCTGTTTTAGATAATAGATAACTAAGAATTATCTTTCCTTGATGGTTTAAATTAATTTGGAGGAAAAAT
>NZ_OLMR01000009.1 GCF_900291955.1 Pseudoruminococcus massiliensis
AGGCTGATTTAACAAACAATCTTGCAAATGTGTTTGGCATATCGACAAGTGCCTTAACTGTGCCCGACATTGACAGCTACAACGGATTAATGCACACTCTGTTTACTCTTGAGGATTTATACGGTTTCCGTATTGATAAACTTGATGACGAGCTTTGCATACGCCTTGATAAGTGTATGGGAACAAACTATCTTAAATTGTTCGATATGTTTTCCGCTTGGCAGGAGCAAGCCGAAAAACTTAAGAACGGAGAAATCACAAAAGAGGAATACGACCGTTGGCGTTATAACTATCCTGCAATCAATATTGAATAAAGGTGTTACTTATGAAAATACAAACTAAAATTGATTTCTTTTCAAGCAATTTCATAGAAGCAATTGGAGCAGGTGTGTATAAAGTAAGTGTTATCAATGCAAATGGTGATATCGCACCTTTATACATTGGCGAATCTGTTTTTGTGTTAGTCCGTTGTGCAACTCATTTATTTGAATTTAAGAAAAATCCCGCTTATTTCGGTTTTAACGAGAAATCCATTGTTAATCCAAAAATAACATTAAAATTCGAATTATACCGTCAAATAGATGAGCAACAAAAGCGAAAACAATGTGAAAAAGAATTGATAAAAGAAATACTAAAAACAAAACAAATCATCTGTCAAAACGGCATAAGTGACCGTATGAAGGGTATTAACGAAAAAATCAAAGCACTAGAAAACTTTTTAAGTCAAAACAAATAAGCAAATAAACGCAAAAAAGGCATTACCGACTGCAAAAGTCAGTAATGCCTTTTATAGTATTAAAATAATTGTACCTGCAAACCAATAGAACACTTAGAATAAAGTCGTTTTATGGTTTGCTATCATTTTGCTATCAAATCGGGAATTTGAGAGCTGAAAACCCAGTGTTTATGCGGGTTTACGCAACTCCTGATATTATTCCCACTCAATAGTTGCTGGAGGCTTACTAGTAATATCGTAAACAACTCTGTTTACATGCTTAACCTCATTGATAATTCTACTGGAAATTTTTCCAAGAACATCATAAGGAATGTGTGCCCAGTCAGCAGTCATAAAATCGCTTGTTGTTACAGCACGAAGTGCGATTGTACTATCATAGGTTCTTCCGTCGCCCATAACACCAACGCTCTTAATATTCGTAAGAACTGCAAAATATTGATTAATATCCTTATCAAGTCCTGCGTTTGCTATTTCTTCACGCATAATTGCATCTGCATCTTTGAGAATATCAAGCTTTTCATCTGTAATTTCTCCGAGAACTCGAATAGCAAGACCTGGACCTGGGAATGGCTGACGCCATACAAGGAAAGATGGAATAAGGAGCTCAAGACCAGCTTTACGAACCTCATCTTTAAAGAGATAACGCAAAGGCTCAATAATTCCCTCAAAATTAACATCTTCAGGAAGTCCGCCAACATTGTGGTGACTCTTAATTACAGCAGCCTCACCTACACCGCTCTCAACAACATCAGGATAAATTGTTCCTTGGCAAAGATAATCCATCTTTCCAAGCTCGTTTGCTTTTTCTTCAAATACACGAATAAACTCTTCACCAATAATTTTCCTCTTGCGTTCAGGGTCAGAAACACCTTCAAGCTTTTTGAGGAATCTATCCTTGCAGTTTACTCGGATAAGATTCATATCAAACTGCTCTCTAAATACCTTTTCAACTTGGTCGCCCTCGTCCTTGCGAAGAAGTCCGTGGTCAACAAAGATACAAGTAAGATTCTTTCCAATAGCCTTGTGTACAAGAACAGCAGCAACAGAAGAATCAACTCCGCCTGATAATGCACAGAGCACTTTTTTATCACCAATAGTTTCTTTAAGATGCTGAATAGTATCATTAACAAATGAACTCATCTTCCAATCGCCCTTGCAAGCACAAGCATTATAGAGGAAGTTCTTAAGATAAGTCATACCCTCTTTTGTATGTTGAACCTCTGGGTGGAACTGCATAGCATAAAATTTATTTGTTCTGTCTTCCATAGCAGCAACAGGGCAATCGTCTGTACGAGCAACAATCTTAAAGCCCTCAGGAGTTTTAGAAATATAGTCTGTATGGCTCATCCAGCAGATGTTTTCATCGCTTGCATTTTGGAAAAGTGTACTTGTATTATCAAATAAAACATTTGTGTTGCCATATTCTTTTACGAGTGAAGTGCTAACTTCTCCGCCAAGCATATTAGCCATAAGCTGAGCACCATAGCAAATACCAAGAACAGGTATACCAAGCTCAAAGAGCTCAGGGTCACACTTAGGAGCTTTTTCAGCATAAACACTGTTAGGACCACCAGAGAAAATAATTCCCTTATAGTTGCCCTGCTTAATCTCCTCAGCAGAAATTCTATATGGCTTAATCTCACAATAAACATTAAGCTCACGAACTCTTCTTGCGATAAGCTGGCTATACTGACCTCCGAAGTCGAGAATCAGAACCGCTTCATTTTTAATTTCCATCATTTTCACCTCAAAAACTTATTCAACTGTTACAGACTTTGCGAGATTTCTCGGCTTATCAATATCACAGCCCTTTAAAGAAGCGACATAATAAGCGAAAAGCTGCAACGGAATTACTGCCAAGGATGGCAACATAATATCACAGGTCTTTGGTATATAAAAAGCAAAATCAACGCTTTTTTCAATTTCGGGGTGGTTTTCACAGGTAAGTCCAAGAACAACCGCACCTCTGGATTTAACCTCAACGACATTACTCATAGTTTTCTCAAAAAGATTTTCGTGTGTTGCGAGAGCAACTACAAGTGTACCATCTTCTATAAGAGAAATAGTTCCATGCTTCAGTTCACCAGCTGCATATGCCTCCGAATGAATATAAGAGATTTCCTTTAGCTTGAGCGAGCCCTCGAGAGAAAGAGCATAATCAAGATTTCTGCCAATAAAGAATATATCTCTGTTATCAAATTGCTGTGATGCAAAATACTGAATATCTTCTTTATTTTTAAGAATCTGCTCTATTTTATCTGGAATAAGTCTAAGCTCAGAAAGATATTTTTTATATTCTGTTTCGGAAATTGTTCCAAGAATATCTCCAAAATAGATTGTAAGGAGATAGACAACTGCAAGCTGTGTGCTATAAGCCTTTGTTGTAGCAACAGCAATTTCAGGACCTGCCCATGTATAAACAACATCATCAGATTCGTTTGCAATAGCGCTTCCAACAACATTTACAATAGAAAGAATATAAGCACCATAACTCTTTGCCTCTCTGAGTGCTGCGAGAGTGTCAGCTGTTTCACCAGACTGACTTATTACTATCACAAGGGTTTTATCATCGACAATCGGATTTCTATAACGGAATTCCGAAGCAACATCAACCTCAACAGGAATTCTCAATGTCTGTTCAAATACATATTTTGCGACAACGCCTACATGATAAGCAGAACCACAAGCAACTATACAAATCTTTTTAAAGCTTTTAAACTGTTCAGGTGTAAGGTTTATTTCATCAAAGACAATTCTATTATCTTTGATTCTTGGATTTATAGTATCACGGAAAGCCTTCGGCTGTTCCATAATTTCTTTAAACATAAATGTTTCATAACCGCCCTTTTCAGCAGCAGAAATGTCCCAGTTTATATGCTGAACTTCTTTTTTAACTTCGTCTTTATCAGTGTTGATAATCTTGACATCTGAACTTGTAATAATAGCAATTTCATCTGCATCAAGACGATAAATATCTCTTGTCTTTTCAAGAATTGCAGGAATATCACTTGCAATGTAGTTTTCATTCTTGCCAAGTCCGATAATGAGTGGACTTTCTTTTCTTACTGCAATAATCTGATCGGGATTATCCAGACAAATTATGCCAAGGGCATATGAACCATTAACCTTAGAAAGAACCTTGATAACAGTATCAATAATATCTCCAGTATAATAATAATCCAAAAGCTGTGCTATAACCTCTGTATCCGTTTCAGAGTAAAATTTTACTCCTCTGCGAATAAGATGGTCTTTAAGCTTAATATAATTTTCTATTATTCCGTTGTGAACAACAGCAAATTTACCTGAATCGCTCAGATGAGGGTGTGAATTTGCATCTGATGGTTCGCCGTGAGTAGCCCATCTTGTATGGCCTATACCAACTGTACCTTTAACAGCTTTGCCACCATCAATCATATCACTAAGAATTTTCAGCTTGCCCTTTGCCTTAAAAACATTGAGTTTTTCTCCGTCATAAACACAGACACCTGCTGAATCGTAACCACGATATTCAAGCTTTTCAAGTCCACTTAAAAGGTTAGGAGCCGCTTGTTCATAGCCTATGTATCCAACTATACCACACAAAATAATCCCTCCGGTCTTATCTTAGAATGATGTCCTCACGCTTAGGTCCATTAGAAATCATCTTGAAAGGAACACCGACTGCCTTCTCAGCAAATTCGATATACTTTCTGCAATTTTCAGGAAGCTTATCATATTCCTTAATTCCACGAATATCGCACTTCCAGCCAGGAAGAACCTCAATAATAGGCTTGCATCTCTTAAGCTTTGTTGTTGATGGGAAGTAATCAATTCTTTCGCCGTCAAGCTCATAAGCAACAACAACAGGAATCTCATCAAGATAACCAAGAGCGTCAATAACTGTGAAAGCAACCTGTGTTGCACCCTGAACCTTACAACCATAACGAGTTGCAACGAGGTCAAGCCAGCCAACTCTTCTTGGACGGCCTGTTGTTGCACCATATTCTCCCTTATCTCCGCCACGCTTACGAAGTTCCTCTGCTTCTTCTTCATCATGAATTTCGCTTACAAATTCACCTGCACCAACAGAGCTTGAGTATGCCTTAACAACCGTAACAATTTCTTTAATCTCATATGGAGGAATACCGCCTGCACCAACAGCACCATAGCCAGCGATTGTATTTGAGGAAGTAACCATTGGATAGATACCAAAATCAGTATCCTTAAGTGTGCCAAGCTGTCCCTCAAGAAGAATGTTCTTTCCAGCCTTAACAGCGTCATTAACGATGTCAAATGTTGAAGCAACATAAGGCTCAAGCATTTCTTTATATTCCATAAGCTTATTGAAAATCTCGTCAACACTAAGCTCTTCTTTGTGATAGAGGTTCTTAATAGTTAAATTCTTAACCTCAAGAATTCTTTCAAGCTTCTTTCTTAATGAGTCAGTATCATCATAAAGCTCATTTACCTGAAAACCAATTTTAGCAAATTTATCAGAATAGAAAGGAGCAATACCAGACTTAGTAGAGCCAAAGCTTTCTTTTGAAAGTCTTTCCTCCTCATAGCAATCGAAAAGAATATGATAAGGCATTACGATTTGAGCTCTGTCAGATACCAGTATATGCACATTCTTTACACCTTGTTCCTCAAGGCTCTTAAGTTCGTTGATAAAATTATCAACATTAAGTGCAACACCGTTTCCGATAATATTTGTGATATTATCATAGAAAACACCACTTGGAAGCTGATGAAGAGCGAAACGGCCATAGTTATTTATGATAGTGTGTCCTGCGTTGCTTCCTCCCTGAAAACGGATAACCATATCCGAGTTTGCTGCAAGCACATCAGTTATCTTGCCCTTGCCTTCATCTCCCCAGTTTGCACCAACAATAGCTTTTACCATAATTAAAATCCAACCTTTCATTTTTTGTCGTTAAGGAGCGGAGTGCCTCCGCTGTCAATTTGTGTAATTGATTTTGCTTTGCAAAACCTATTAGCAAATTGTAGGGGCGAACTGTACTCGCCCGTTTAATATTTCATCATTCGCATCTTAGCCATATGCCGACACCCATATGCTTATAAAAACAGTTTTAGAGATATGCACAAAATAGTACATATCTCTTGCACTGTAAGTATTTTTTTATACGTTAATTTCAACCTCTTCAACAGCAATATTCTCATATTCTGCTAAAACAGGTGCTACAACATCATTGAGAAAATCTTCTGTTTGCTGAGGTGCTCTGCCAACATAGTTTTCTGGCTTGAGATGCTCCTCAAGCTCCTCTAAGGTTACACCAAAGATAGGGTCTTTCGCAATCTTCTCAAAGAGATGATTTTCCTTACCCTCTGCCTTAATTTCGTAGCCAGTTTCAACAGAAAGCTCACGAATACGCTCATGAAGTTCCTGACGGTCACCGCCACGCTTTACTGCGTCCATCATAATATTCTCAGTTGCCATAAATGGTAACTCAGAACGCAGACGCTTTTCTATAACCTTATCATAAACTACAAGTCCGTCACTCACATTAAGATACAAGTTAAGAACTGCATCAATAGCAAGGAAGCCCTCAGGTATGCTCAATCTCTTATTAGCTGAGTCATCAAGAGTTCTCTCAAACCACTGTGTAGCTGCTGTAATATATGGATTAAGTACATCAACCATAACATATCTTGAAAGTGACGCTATACGCTCTGAACGCATAGGATTGCGTTTATATGCCATAGCAGAAGAACCTATCTGATTTTTCTCGAATGGCTCTTCAATCTCTTTAAGATGCTGAAGAAGTCTTATATCATTAGAGAATTTTGTAGCACTCTGTGCAATTCCTGCAAGAACATTCAAGATTTGGCTATCAAGCTTTCTAGAATATGTCTGTCCTGAAACAGCAAAGCAAGAATCATAGCCAAGCTTTGCAGCAATTCTTCTGTCAAGCTCACGACACTTTTCGTGGTCGCCCTCAAAAAGCTCAAGGAAGCTTGCCTGTGTACCTGTTGTACCCTTGCAGCCAAGAAGCTTTGCCTTAGAAAGCTGGTACCTTACATCTTCGAGGTCCATAAGAAGGTCCTGAATCCAAAGTGTAGCACGCTTACCTACTGTTGTAGGCTGTGCCGGCTGAAAATGTGTGAATGCAAGTGTAGGAAGGTCCTTATATTTTCTTGCAAAGTCAGAAAGTGTGCGGATAACTCCGACAAGCTTTTTCTCAACTATACGCAAAGCCTCTGTCATAATGATAACATCTGTGTTGTCACCAACATAGCAAGAGGTTGCTCCGAGATGAATAATTCCCTTTGCATTCGGGCATTGTACACCATATGCATAAACATGTGACATAACATCGTGACGAACTAACTTTTCTCTTTCTTCTGCAACATCATAGTTTATGTCATCAGCGTGTGCTTTAAGCTCGTCAATCTGCTCCTGTGTAATAGGAAGTCCAAGCTCCATTTCAGATTCTGCAAGAGCAATCCAAAGCTTTCTCCATGTTCTGAATTTCTTATCAGGAGAAAAAAGATATTTCATTTCCTTATCGGCATATCTTGACGAAAGAGGAGATTCATAGGTATCTTTAGCCATAATCTTAAATTCCTTTCATCTTAAAAATACTGAAATCGGCAAATTATTGCTTATCCTTGACAAGCTTCTTGTCAAAGTCAACTCCGCCTCTTTCCTTACCTTCAAGTAATTTTTGAGGTATTTCTGTTGGGTATTTTCCAGTAAAGCAAGCAGTACAAATACCATTTGCTTTATTCAAAAGCATCTGTGAAAGCTTATCCGCTGGCAAATATCCAAGAGAATCCGCTCCACTGATTTTGCAAATCTCATCAACAGTATGTTTGCAGGCAATAAGCTCGCCCTTAGACGGAATATCTGTTCCGTAATAGCAAGGCCAAGTAAATGGCGGTGAACTTATGCGGAGGTGAACCTCCTTAGCACCTGCTTTTCTAAGCATAGTTACTATTCTATCGCAGGTTGTGCCACGAACGATAGAATCATCTATCATAACAACTCTCTTACCCTTAACACTTGTAAGAAGTGGATTAAGTTTAAGACGAACGCTCTTTGCACGCTCCTGCTGTGTCGGCTTAATAAATGTTCTGCCGATATAGTTATTCTTAACGATTCCCTTTTCATAAGGGATTCCCGATTCTTCACTATAACCAATAGCAGCATCTATTCCCGATTCAGGAACACCAATAACCAAATCAGCGTCAACTGGGAACTCTCTTGCAAGGATTCTTCCAGCCTCTTTACGAGATTCGTAAACGCCAATTCCATCAATTATAGAGTCTGTTCTTGCGAAATAAATATACTCAAAAACGCAAAGAGATTTCTTGCTTTCCTTAGGGCAGTTATCTTTGATTGAGGTAATGCCTCTATCATCAACAACAACAATTTCGCCAGGCTCAATATCTCTTACAAATTCTGCACCCGCAGCATCTAATGCACAAGATTCAGAAGCGAAAACATAAGAGCCTTCAAGCTTACCCATACATAGCGGTCTGAAGCCATGAGGGTCACGAGCCGCAATTAGCTTTCTTGGACTCATAACCAATAGTGAATATGAGCCATCAAGCTGTTTCATAGCCGCACTTACGGCAGCCTCAACAGAATGTGAATGAACACGCTCTCTTGCAATCAAATAAGCGATTACTTCAGAGTCGATTGTTGTCTGAAAAATTGCCCCTCGATGCTCAAGCTCTTTACGAATCTCAACAGCATTAGTAAGGTTGCCGTTATGAGCGATAGCAAGAACACCCTTAACATATCTCATTACAAGCGGTTGAGCGTTTTCAGGAACGCTTCCGCCTGCGGTTGAATATCTGACATGAGCAACGGACATCTGACCTTCAAGTGAAGCTAAGGTTTCCTTAGAAAATACTTCGCTTACAAGTCCCATATCCTTATGATAGCTGATTACGCCTCTGTCGTTAACGGCAATTCCGCAACTCTCCTGACCTCTGTGCTGTAAAGCAAGAAGTCCATTATATGAAGCATAAGCTGGGTTTATAGCACCATCACTATATACTCCGAAAACACCACATTCTTCATGCAGCTCCTCGGAGAAACAGTCTGAAAATTTGCTGCTGTCCAAAAGGTTTCACCGTCCTGTTAGCATTATAAAATTGTTTATAAAAAGATTATGCAAGGCCAATTCTTTTCATCATCTCAGCATAAGCTTCTTCTACGCCGCCCATATCTCTGCGGAAACGGTCCTTGTCGAGTTTCTCGTGTGTCTTAATATCCCAGAAACGGCAAGTATCAGGAGAAATCTCGTCAGCAAGTATAATCTTATCGTGGAACTTGCCAAACTCAAGCTTAAAGTCGATAAGCTCAACGCCTACGCCTGCAAAGAATTCCTTCATATAGTCGTTTACTTTATAAGCCATATCGCTGATAACATCAATTTCTTCCTGAGTTGCGATACCGCAAGCGATAGCCTGTGAATTGTTAATCATAGGGTCGCCAAGCTCGTCATTCTTATATGAAAACTCAAGGATTGGGCATTTAAGCTCCATACCTTCCTCAAGGCCGAGCTTCTTTGCGAGGCTGCCTGCTGCCTTGTTACGGATAATAACCTCGAGAGGAACGATAGAAACCTTCTTAACGATAGTTTCTCTATCGCTGATTTCCTTTACGAAATGTGTCTCGATGCCTTTTTCTGCAAGAAGCTTGAACATAAAGTTAGACATCTTATTATTAACTACGCCCTTACCTCTGATTGTGCCTTTTTTAAGACCATTAAAAGCAGTAGCGTCGTCCTTATATTCTACCATACAGTAATCAGGGTCGTCCATTGCGTAAACCTTTTTTGCCTTGCCTTCGTAAATAAGCTCTTTCTTTTCCATATTCAAAGTCCTCCAAACTTAAATTGACAAAATAAAAAAATCATACGCATATATTATACTTCATTTCGACGATTTAAGCAAGAGCCAGAAAGACGATTTATTTTTTCTATGATTTTGCATAATTTTTTCAAAAAATTTCATATTTGCTCATATATTATCAAAAGTCTATGCTTTTACGGTGTCTTTTTGAATGATTTACTATAATTTTTGCCAAAAATGCAGTACTATTTGTGTATAAGTTGACAAAATTTTATTAGTTTATTATATTTTTACAATTTTTGTTTGATTTATGGAAAATTATATGATAAAATATGCAAGGTATTAAGGAAGATATCCATACAAATTTGTTTTATTTCAAATATCTAAGTGATTTTTCTTCTGAAAATACTTGCAAATCAATCTTCAATATAAGGAAGTGGCTTCAATGTCATATGTAAGTGAACAACTTGAAAAAATTAAGGCAAAGAACCCTGCTCAACCTGAATTCATTCAGGCAGTAACTGAGGTTCTTAACTCTCTCGAACCAGTTTTCGAGCAGAATCCTAAGTATCAGGAAAACGCTATTATCGAAAGAATTACAGAGCCTGAAAGACAGCTCATGTTCAGAGTTGCTTGGGTTGACGATAACGGTAAGACACAGGTAAACCGTGGCTTCCGTATCCAGTTCAACAGCGCTATCGGTCCTTACAAGGGCGGTCTTAGACTTCACCCATCAGTAAACCTTGGTATCATTAAGTTCCTCGGTTTCGAGCAGATTTTCAAGAACTCCCTCACAGGTCTTCCAATCGGCGGCGGCAAGGGTGGTTCTGACTTTGACCCTAAGGGTAAGAGCGACCGTGAAATCATGGCTTTCTGCCAAAGCTTTATGACTGAGCTTTATAGACACATTGGTGCTGATACTGATGTTCCTGCTGGTGACATTGGTGTTGGTGCTCGTGAAATCGGCTACCTCTTTGGTCAGTATAAGAGAATCCGCAATGTTTATGAAGGTGTTCTCACAGGTAAGGGACTTAACTATGGTGGTTCTCTTGCAAGAACAGAGGCAACAGGCTACGGTCTTCTCTATCTCACAAAAGAAATGCTCAAGCAAAACAACATGGATATTGCTGGTAAGACAGTTTGTATCTCTGGTGCTGGTAATGTTGCTATCTATGCTACACAGAAGGCACAGCAGATGGGTGCTAATGTTGTTACTCTTGCTGATTCAACAGGCTGGGTATACGACAAGGACGGCATTGATGTTGCTGCTGTTAAGGAAATCAAGGAAGTTAAGCGTGCAAGACTTTCTGAGTATACAAAGTATCGTCCAAATGCAGAATATCACGAGGGCAAATTCCTTTGGACAATTCCTTGCGATGTTGCTCTTCCATGTGCAACACAGAACGAGCTTGATGTTGAGGGTGCACAGAACCTTATCAAAAACGGCGTAAAGGCTGTTGCTGAAGGTGCTAATATGCCTACAACACTTGAAGCTACAAAGATGTTCCAAGAGAATGGTATTCTCTTTGCTCCAGGTAAGGCTGCTAATGCAGGTGGTGTTGCTACTTCTGCACTCGAAATGTCACAAAATAGTCAAAGACTTTCTTGGACATTTGAAGAAGTTGACGCTAAGCTCGAGGGCATTATGGTTAATATCTTTACAAATATCGCTGCTGCTGCTGAAAAGTATGGTCATAAGGGCGATTATGTAATGGGTGCTAACATTGCAGGCTTCGAGAAGGTTGCAGACGCTATGATTGCACAGGGTGTATATTAATAGAACAGCAAACCTAATAAACTAAATTACTCCTATCCCTTTCTATAAAACTACAATCCCCGGATATTGTTTGGCATAAGCACCAACAATATTCGGGGCATTTTTTATAATCATACATAATTTAACTAAGTATCATAGGTTTTAATAGCAATGTTCTTAATTTCACTTACCCTTTAAGTAGTAAACTTAGCTTATCACTTTTTTACTAAAAATCCCCTTTTTTCAAATTCAGGCATATATAATATAACTGTGAATTTGTTGCAAAGAGCAGTAATTTATTGTATAATATATAAATAAATTTATAAAAAGGTGTGTACAGATATGCTCCTCAGAAGCTGGGACAGGCTTCCCAAAAATATGAAAAATGATGATGTAAGAAAATATTATGATATACTTTCCAAAAAGACGGCAAGTCTGCTTTTTAAGCGTATACTTGATTTTATTCTTGCTTTAATTATGTTGATTGTGCTTTCACCTATTTTTTTGATTGTTGCGATTTGGGTTAAATGCGATTCAAAGGGCAGCGTTTTTTTTCGGCAAGAAAGAGTCACCCGTTATGGAAAGATTTTTCATATCATAAAATTTAGAACAATGGTTCAAAATGCTGAAGCTATTGGTTCACAGGTTACCGTTGACCACGATTCTCGTGTTACTCGTGCAGGGCATTTCTTGCGAAAAACAAGGCTTGATGAATTACCGCAGCTCTTTAACATTCTATCAGGAAGTATGAGCTTTGTTGGCACAAGGCCTGAAGTTATGAAATATGTCAAGTGTTATACGCCTGAAATGATGGCAAGCCTCCTACTCCCTGCTGGAGTAACTTCACTTACGAGCATAAAATTTAAAGATGAAGAAAAGCTTTTGAAAGATGCTGATGATGCAGACAAGGTTTATGTAGAAGATGTTCTCCCCTTAAAGATGAAAATAAATCTTGAATACACAGAAAAATTCAATATTTTTTTCGATTTAAAAGTTATGTTTATGACGGTTATCGCCGTACTCAAGTAATACGACTGGTGGTGTATACCTATAATGAATATCACAAAAAAGGAAATAACAGCCTTGCTCATGAATACCTCTGCTATAAGATTTTCATTGCTTTGTCTGCTGTTTTTCGGTTCTGTTTGTGTGATAGATTCTGCCTGCTATTTTTTAGCCACTCCAATATATGTATGGGCAGGAATCGTTTTATACATAAAGCTTATAAAAGAAATGAAATTAAGAAAAATCAAGCACTTACCAATAATAACTCTATTCATTGCCTCAGGACTTATTTCTGTTGCAGTAAACTTCGCATATAACATACATGAAAATCTTTTTATGATTTATTATGTTATTCTCTGCTTCTTTCTGTTTTATGGATTATATGCTGAAAAAACTCATGAGGCTGCAAAAAGAGAAATGACCTTCTTCTTTAAGTTTTTTCTTTCATCAACAACCATACTTATGACCATAAGTATCATAATACTTCTATGCTCTAAAAAAGGTTTTATGTTTATGGATTATTACATAAGCATAAAGGATAATCGCTTTGTCGGCATATTCACAAACGCCAACCTTTTGGCGTTTTATGCTGTTATCGGTGTTATCTTCTGCCATATACTTTATTTAAGGCACAAGGCTGTTTCTAAATTTACCTTTAGAGTAAGTCTTTACTATGGAATATGTCTTTTTATAAACTTAGTTTCACTCTTTCTCTCTGACTCAAACGGTTCACTTGTATTCATAATAATCTATGTTTGTTTTATAGCATTCTATAAAATTTTCAGAAACAGTGATACCGTAAGAACATTTAATTTTATGTTCAGAATAATTTCATTAATTCTTGCCTGTGTGATATTTGCCTTTTCATTTTTAACCATAAGGTCTTTTGCTCAAGAAGGCTTTGCCACATTACTTGAATCTGAAAGAAAATTTTCAGAAAGCCAAAGTGTAGAAGTAACAAGCACAATTCCAAAATCCGAAAATTCCAAAATTCCAGAAAACAAATCTTCCCAGTCGGAAAGTGCTTCAAAATCAAGTGAAACCTCAAAAGCTGATAACAATAAATATCTTCCAAGTGACAATACCCATACAGAAAACATTTTCAGAGATAAAAAGACAACAACCTTTACCCATGAAAATAAAAATATCGACAGCGGAAGAATTCCACTCCTTAAACAAGCAATAAAACTTTTTTTACTCTACCCTATCTTTGGAGTTGCTCCAAGAAATATTGTTCTATATGGCGAAAAGTATCTCGGTGGATTAAAATATTCCGATTTCCACAATGGTTTCGTAACTATACTTGTAAGCTTTGGAGTTGTAGGCTTTACTTTCTTTATAATCTTTGCAGTAAAGATTGCAAAAAGTATGCTCATCTGCATTTTCAAAAAACGCAACAAAAATGATACTGAGCGTGAGATGTTGCCTTGTCTGCTTGCATTTTTGGCGGCATATTGTGTATACTCAATGTTTGAAATTACACTTCTGCTTGATGTATCTTTTAAGGTACTTATCTTCTGGCTTATTCTTGGCTATGCAATGAGCTATCTCAATCATTATGAAATGAGCGATTATCGAGGCAGACTGAATAGTTCAACATTCTTCCCAGGCTTTGTAGGCAAAATTCAATCAGCATATAAAGATAATCCAGATAAGCAAAGCGATACGCAAAAAAATGAAGATAAAGAAAATTCCAATTAGTTACCGAGCGGGCGAACAAAGTTCGCCCCTAAAGTTAGTTAGCAAATTTCTCTAAGACACTTAAAAGTTTTGCACAAGCTTTTTCAAAAGCTTGCGGTTTTCAAAGGCAGAGCCTTTGGTGGGTTTTAAGGGCAACGCCCTTAACATTCTTTGCTTCTAAAGCGGTGGACTTTGTCCACCGCTTAATTTTATCTTGTTAGCAATATTAGTCGATAAAGGCGAACTGCGTTCGCCTAAGAAAAAACAAATGTTGGGCTTCGCCCAAAAGTGTTTCGCTCTCTGCGAGAGCGACAAGGGCGTTGCCCTTGACCTACGAGCCTTTGAAAAGGCTCGAGCGAAACTTTTAATTGTCTTTGGGAAGTTTGTTAGCTAATTGGAAAAATGTCGGATTTTGCAATTAAGCACTTTACAAAAACTCTTTGATGTACTAAAATTTATTAAGATATTTAATTTGAAAGGAAGTCTATGATGAATATCAGAGAAGAATCATTGCAAAAACACTACGAATGGCAAGGAAAAATCGAGGTTGTTTCTCGTGTTGCCGTCAATGATACAAAAGATTTGTCCCTCGCTTATACTCCTGGCGTTGCAGAGCCTTGCCTTGAGATACAAAAGGACTATGAAAAGTCTTTCCAACTTACACGCAGAAGCAATTTAGTTGCTGTTATAACCGATGGTACAGCCGTTCTCGGACTTGGCGATATAGGACCTGAGGCTGGTATGCCTGTTATGGAGGGCAAATGTGCTTTATTTAAGGAATTTGCAGGAGTTGACGCCTTCCCTATTTGTGTTCGTTCCAAAGATGTTGATGAAATTGTAAGAACAGTATATCTTATTTCTGGAAGTTTCGGCGGAATCAACCTTGAGGATATTGCTGCTCCAAGATGCTTTGAGATTGAAAGAAAGCTCAAAGAAATCTGCGATATTCCTGTTTTTCACGATGACCAGCACGGAACTGCAATTATAGTTGCGGCTGCTGTCCTCAACGCATTGAAGGTTGTCAAGAAGGACCTTGGCGAAATCAATGCCGTTATCAATGGCTCCGGTTCAGCAGGTATAGCTATTGCAAAGCACCTCCTCAACCTCGGTCTTAAAAATCTTACAATGGTAGACAGAGCTGGCATTATTTGCGAGGGTATGGACGGACTCAACCCAGAACAGCAGTATATGTCTACAATCACAAACCGTTCTAAAAAGACTGGTACTCTTGCAGACGCTATGAAGGGTGCTGACCTCTTCATCGGTGTTTCTGCACCAAATATCGTAAATGAAGAAATGGTAAAATCTATGGCAGATGAGCCAATCATCTTTGCTATGGCTAACCCTACACCTGAAATTATGCCTGATGTTGCTAAGAAAGCAGGTGCAAGAATAGTAGGAACAGGTCGTTCAGATTTTCCAAATCAAATCAATAATGTTCTTGCTTTCCCAGGAATTTTCAGAGGTGCTTTGGATTGTCGTGCAAGCGAAATCAACGAAGAGATGAAAGCTGCTGCTTCCTATGCGATTGCTTCTCTCGTTTCTGATGATGAGCTTAATGATGAATATATTCTGCCAAAAGCATTTGATAGAAGAGTAGGCAAGGCTGTTGCTGAGGCTGTTATGGAGGCCGCAAGAAAATCAGGCGTTGCAAAGCTTTGATTAGCATAAGCATTTGACATTCGGGTAAAAATATAGTAAAATATCTTTTGCGAGCGGGCTGAACAGCTGCGGATGAAAGCCGAAAGGCTTCACCCGAGGAAAGTCCGGGCTCCATAGGGCAAGAATAACGGCTAACGGCCGCCGGGGGCGACCCCAGGGATAGTGCAACAGAGATATACCGCCTGAGTCTTTCAGGTAAGGGTGGAAAGGCGAGGTAAGAGCTCACCGGCACACGGGAGACTGTGTGGCCCTGTAAACCCTATTCGGAGCAACACCGCACAGAAGCATTCAACATCGGCCCGATGGCTTCGCTTAGGTGGCATCGAGCAGTGGCGGTAACGCCCTGCCAAGATAGATGGCTGTTCACGACAGAACCCGGCTTATAGGCTCGGTCGCCGCATTATTGCGTATATCATTGCGAATTTTCGCTTTAAATATAAGAACTTGTTTTTTCTATTTGCGAATTTTGTCTTAATTTTACCTCTATCATATTTCTACTTGTAAATTTTAATATTTATTTGCTGTGCAATATAAACTAAAACCTCTTTGTCATTTCTTACAAATTAGCTATTGTTATTTAGCATAAGTTAAAGTATAATACATAGTATAATAAATGGTTAGGAGGATATTTGATGAGATTGCGTAAGCAGGCACTGGGCAATCGTAACCTTATCGGTGCAAGAGTTGAAGCTGCTCGTAAAAGCAAAGGCATTAAACAAAAGGAATTACTTGCACAGTTGCAGGTCAATGGTGTTGATATGAATGCCTCTGGTCTTTCTAAGCTTGAAGGTCAGATTCGTTCTGTCACAGATATTGAGCTTGTTGCACTTGCTGATATACTTGAGGTTTCGATAGACTACTTACTTGGCAGAGAGTAAATCGCAACTATTTGTGAACGCAACTCTGAACCATCAGTCCCAAAAGCTATAATTGCTATTTATATACTTCGCTCACAAGAACGATAAAATATAATTAAGCACATCAAAAAGCACTTGGACTTCTTTACGAAGTCCAAGTGCTTTTAGTTTTTGGCTCAATATCAATAATTGTGGTAACCCGAAAAAATAGCATAAAGTATAATTACAAGTGGCAGAAAATTGAAAAAGTTCGTAAAAAATGGACATTAAAAAAACAAACCTCCTACGGCAGAATAAAAATTGTCATATGAGGTTTCGTTATGCCAAAAGAATATTGACACATAGTAAAACTGATATATTTGTATATTCTTCAAAATAAAATGTCAAATTTTTAATATAAAAGCTTACTATTTTCTGTAATGTTTATGCTTTATTGTGGACATAGATTTTCAGACTTACTTATCATAAATTCTGAATATTCAAAAAGTGCGTATTTAGCTGATTCTGTCATTTTTTCATAGTTCCTAATCAGCATACTAAGTATTTCATCTTTTACTTCTGAGTTTGTTTGTATGTTTTGAGATTCGTTTTTATTGGTTGCGTTTTTAACTTCGTATCCCATAAGCCACGCTTCAGATACATTTAATGCTCTTGCAAGAATATAGAGTTTATTTTGTCCTGGTTCTACCTTTCCAGAAACATATTGGCTGAGGTCAGATTTACTAAGTTTTACACCATATTCACTACAAAATGGTTTTGCACGATTTATAATATCAATTTGTTTTAAACCATTTTTCTGCATAAATTCATTAAGTCTTAATGCTGTACTTGAAGTTTTCATTAAATCCGCACTCCTATATTTCTTGTGTTGTCTTATTATATCAGAGTAGAAATCACAGTTCAAGCATATTTGATAAAAAATTTAAAAAATTGAACAATTACTTTAAAATGTAAATTCATACAAACACAACTCTCATATATATAATTAATTATTTCAGTAGAGCTTTTTCGGCGCCTGTAGATTATTCAAATAACCATGTACCAATTTCTAAGCCTTCTGGTTTAGATGTATCTACCCTGTCTATATTGTGCTTGATGCTTCTTCTTATAACAATCAATATCAAGATATTATGATTATAATAGTTCTAAGCTTTTTAGAACTAAGTTCGATGATAAAGGTAATGTTGTTAATGATTTAAGCAATAATATGACAAGTAATACGAGTGTAGTTGAAAATTTAGAAAGTTCAATATCTAATTATTATGAAAGTAGCAATAAAAAATATTCAAGCATAAACCAATTTATAACTTCTAATGATGAACAAAAAATTCACTAATATATATGTAATAGCAGTAGTATTGTAAATGAACATTGATAGAAAATAAAAGTGATGGACCTTAAGCTCCACCACTTTTTATCTTTAAATAGAATATTAAATTTTATATACCAAATCCACCGTTTACACCGAGAACTTGAGCAGTAATGAATGAAGCTTTATCAGATATGAGAAATTCCACCGCATTAGAAATATCCTTAGAAGTGCCTATTCTTCCAAGAGGTGTTTCGTCACGAAGTATATCAATATCCTCCTGAGTATAGCACGAAATCATATCTGTGCTTATAACTCCAGGAGCTATGCAGTTTACGGTAATTCCGCTTGGTGCAAGTTCTTTTGCAAGAGCCTTTGTAAGACCTATTATTCCAGCTTTAGATGCGGAATATACTACCTCACAAGAGGCACCGACTTCTCCCCAAATAGACGATATATTTATAATTCTTCCACAATGCTCAGAAACCATATATCGTGTTGCTTCACGAGAGCATTTTATTGCACCAAGAAGATTTGTTGATATTACGGCCTCAAGCTGTTCATCGCTGATGTCTTGGATAAGGCTATTTTGTAGAGCAATTCCAGCATTATTTATAAGAGCATAAGGTGTACCAAAGCTTCTATATGTTTGCTCAAAGAGATTTTTTACATCGGCTGTATCTGAAATATCACCATGAATGGCGATAGCTGTGCCACCTTGCTCTTGAATTTCTTTGCAAAGTACAAGAGCTTTTTCGGCAGAATGGTTATAGTTTATTGCAACTGCATAGCCTGCCTTTGAAAGTGTAGTACAAATTTCTGAACCAATACCTCTTGAGCCACCTGTTACGATAATAGAACGCATATTTTACTCCTTAATAAGAGCTTTTTCAATTTCTCCAATAAAAATAATGTGATAATCATTGTCGCTGTAACATTTATCTATAATGTCTTTATCTATAAAGGATTCAGCATTCATTTCTTGACGATAGAGCTTTTTACAGATTAGGATAAGCTTGCCTTCTTTAAAATATGGAACCTTTTCATCAAATAAAGGTGTGATACCTGTTTCCTTAACCTTATCATAATCTCTGCCAGAATTTTTCCCGCAGAAAGTTAAAGCTTTGCGCATAGAGTCACCGCCAAAGGTTAGTGAAAAATGGTCGAATTTATCTATAAATTCGAGTGTATAGCGAGATTTTCTGACATAGACAGTTGCAACATTTTTATTCCAAAGGATACCAACGCCACCCCAGCTTACAGTCATTGTATTAAATTTTTCTGAATTTCCTGCTGTAAGCAATGCCCAATCTTTATTAAAAAGATTATAAGGACTTGCAGTGAGCTCGGTAATATTTATTTCTTTAAAATCGGACATGAAAAATACCTCCATAAAATCTATTTTAAGTATATTATATCATATGAATAGCTTAAATTAAAGCGAAAAAAATATATGAGAATTTGGGATTTGATTGGTAATTAGTGGCTATCATAGAACTTACATTATGTAAACTTGCAATATTCAATAAAAAAAGCAAAATAAAAGTGCCTTTATTCTAAAAAAGCACTTAAATTTTAAATATTTCGTAAAAAATTTTGAAAATTACTTGAAAGTTATTTGGTACTTATTGTATAATAATTTATATTATAGTGACTTATGATAGTATTTTAAAAGGTGCTTTCTATGAAAAAAAGAAAAGTAAAAAACAGAATAAAACCAAAGAAAAATTACATTCTCAGAATTGCGGTTGTGGCGTTTTTTATTTTTATTCTGGTTACAATAGTAGACCAGCAGATTAAAATTCAGCAGAGCCGTACTGAGCTTGAAAATGTTAATAATAAGCTTGAAATGGCTCAAATGAAAACTCTTGACCTCGAAAAAAAATCACAGCTTGCTGAACAGGCAAGCAAACTCACAGTGAGCGAGGTTGCAAATCCAGTTGAAGAATCAAGCAGTAATGAAGAATCAAGCCAAAATGAGAATTTAGTTCAAGCTTCTTCTCAACCAGAAAAGAAGAAGCAAACAACTGCTGAAAACAAAACTGATGAGGAAAAAGAATGTGAGGAGTATCTAAGGCAGGAAGCATTGCGACTCGGCTATGCTAAAAGCGGAGTGCGTGTTTTTCAAAATATAGCCGGAAATTAAGGGGAGGAAAAATTTTCACTATGGGTCTTGCAGTAGGAGATGTTCTTGAGGGTAAAGTTAGCGGAATAACTAAATTCGGAGCTTTTGTTGACTTACCAGAAGGAAAAACAGGTATGGTGCATATTTCTGAAGTCGCTCAGACTTATGTAAAAGAAATTAGCGATTTTGTTAAGATAGGACAGGTTGTCAAGGTTAAAGTTATGTCTATCACTCCTGAGGGTAAGATAGGTCTTTCTATGAAAAAGGCTTTGCCACCAGCTCCTAAGCCAAATGGCGGTTCTAAAAGACAAGGTGGCACTCAAAGTCCTGGCAGACCAGGAAACTTTGAATGGCAGAGTTCTAAGCGACCTGAGGCAACAAGCTTTGAAGATATGATGTCTAAATTTAAACAGACAAGCGATGAAAAAATGTCCGACCTCAAGCGTTTTAATGAAGGCAGCTCAAGACGCTCTGGCAGAGGTTCTCGTGGAAATAGTAACAACGGGTATTCATCAAGATAATTATAATCTTTAGATAACTGAATTAAGCAGGTGAGCAGAGTAAAAATGTCACCTGCTTAATTTATAGCTTGAACTATGAATTAAGCATATATATTAAAATATAACTCAATTTTACAATTTGTACTTTTGTGCGAATTTTTAAATTGATGCTTTTTACTGATATGTGTTACTTTTAAAGATAAAAGAGCATTTTATTGCTATTGATGAATTGTTTTTTCTGTATTATAATACTATTGTGATATATATGGATTTTTACATTCAATTTGTTATTTTAAAATAAATAACATTATATTAACCATAAGAATTTAAGATATTCATTGATTTTATAATCAGACTGAGTTGAATTTTAAAAATTTTGTAGAAATCTTAATACTAAGCTTTTGTATGACTAAAGGACGGTAAAAATGAGCAAAACTAACGAAAAATACACTAACGAAGAAATACTGTCTTTAAAAGAGGCAGTTCAACACGGAGATTTTCTCCTTCCTTTTGATATTTATAGGACAAGAATGCCTGAATACTTTAACTCCTTTCCGATGCACTGGCACGAGGAGATAGAGATAGTATATGTTAAAGGCGGATATGTTGAATTTAACATTGACCTTGAAACATATGTTGCAGAGGAAAATGATATTGCTATTATTCCTCCTTGTGTTCTTCATTCTTTTAAGCAATATAATGGTAATGAAGCACATATGCTTACTATGATGTTTAATATGAGTATGCTTACAAATAATTCAACAGACGCTTGCTCTATTAGATATTTTACACCTTTTTATGAAAGACAGCTCTCTATGCCTTATATAATAAAGCGTGACCACCCATCTTATAGCAAGATTCGTGATATATATCTTTCAATAGTTGATACTTATGATAAGAAAAGGGATTTCTATGAGCTTACTATCAAATCTAAGCTCTATGAACTTTTCTATGTATTTTTCGCAGAATGCTTTGAAAAGATTGATTATGATACTACTCTCAAAAATAATACAACTAAGAATATCAAGGCTATTCTTGATTATATCAGCGAAAATTATATGAACTCTATTACAATAGAGGAGCTTTCTGCAAGTGTAAATCTTAGCAAGCATTACTTTATGAGGTTCTTTAAGAAATATATGGGAACAACTTGTATTGAGTATATCAATGATTATCGCTTGAATATTGCTACAAATATGCTTTTGACAACAAATTCTCAGATTACAGAGATTGCAACAAGCATAGGTATAACTAATCTCTCATATTTCAACAGAATATTTAAAAAGAAATATAATATGACACCTAAAGAATATCGCCGTAGCCTTGAAAATAAGCGTGTAGATAGTCGCAATTTAGAGTCATAACTATTAAATTATACATAACTGTCAATGAATATCTACTTTTTTATATTGACTTTAACAAGGTTTAAGTGTTATACTATTTTATATTTATTATATTATATTCGGAGGTAGTAAAATGGCATATTCCACAGAAATAAGAGCCGCAATAGAACAGTATCTTAAAAATGACGAATGGAACTATACATTTGATGAAGAAAGAGAAGTTATCAGATGCGGAATTAACCTTAGAAACCGCCTTAAAGAGTGCCGTATAATTGTAGACATTGATGAAACAAAGTATCTTTCACTTGGTCTTATCAGTCTTAACTGTGATGAGGAGCATAGAGTAGAGCTTTCTAAGTTCCTTACTATGGTAAACTATGGTCTTTTGCTTGGTAACTTTGAGATGGATTTCAATGATGGCGAAGTTCGTTATAAGATTGCAACAAACTGCAAGGATTGCATTCCATCACAGGCTGTTATAGAAGATAGTATGATGATTCCTGCTATTATGTTTGAACAGTTTGGCGATGCTATGATTGATGTTATGTTTGGTTATAAAACTGCTGAAGAGGCATATGCTTCTACAGAAAGCAAAGAGTGATAAAATTAAAATTGTCATAAAAATGTAAACTTTTGGCTTAATGTCAATGGTTATGGTAACACGAAAAATAGAATAAAGTATAATTACAAGCGACAGAAAATTAAACTGTCGCTTGTTTTTTCGTCAAATCTCTTAAGAAGTAATTTTCTTGAATTTTTAAAGTATCTATAATATGATTTGCTGAATTTCTTTTGTTCTTCTTTTCTGACACCTTCAAAAGCCCAGAAAAGCTGGCATATTCAGTGGTATTTATCAACAATTTGTTCAGCGTTCTCAAACCATATCGAGCCGATATTTGCAAACGGTTTCCGCATATCGCTGACAAAATATTTGTAGAGCATATTTTGTTCTCCGCTTCAGGCTTATAAGCAATTATATTTTAACGGATTTTGGTAAACTATGCTCTACTTTTTTACTTTTTATCTGTAGGCTCTTTTTTACCCAAACTATTGACATTAAGCCACATAAAAACCTCAAACTTTATGCTTGCTGGTATAATCTCAATCTCAGGCACAGACAGTGATAGAACTAGTGTGTTCTCAAGACTGTTTAACGATGAAATCTTTAAAGATTACTTACCCTGATGTCAATATATCATCTTTTAGTGCTTCAAAAAGTGGTTATGTTGGTGATTCGGTTACTCTCAAGGCTTCTGTTTCGAGCGGAACAGCACCTTATGAGTATCAATACAGCTATGATAATGCTAAAGGTATAAAACATATAATTACAGCTTATACAGCTGGTAAAACCTCAACAACTTGGAATACCTCTTCCCTATCTGCCGGCGATTATACGATAAGGGTTGAGGTCAGGGATAAAAACAAAAAAACTGCAACAAAAACAAGCACAATAAGCCTTCAAACAAGAAATGTCAAAGGCTCAATATCTACTATGGAAACAAGCTACACGCAAAATGCCGAATGGTATCCGAATGTAAGATTTCAGGTTAATATAAGTGATTTCAAGACTTATAGCGGTAGTACCCAGATAGAGCTTCTCCCTACCTCGAAAGATATTGGCACATATAATTATCGCCTTATTGTTCAGGATAAAAATAATAAGGAATATACAGCTGTTGTTTTCTATATTTACGCACAATATTTAAATGGTTTCATTACAGATATAAGTATAACAAAACCAGATGATATATTAAACACTCAAATGGGATTTTTCTCTTTTATATTTGTTTCGATTGGTGCATTTATACTTATGATTAAAACTCCAAGAGTTCTCAAAAATTTAGTAGCATAGTATTAAAATAAAAATCACTTTATGATATTATAATAATCATAGTATTTGAAAGGATTGATTATATGAAAAACAAAGTGAAAATAACTGCTTTAACATTAGCTTTGATAGTATCTATGGCAAGTATAGTCGGTTGTTCTAATAACAGTTCAACAAGTGCAGAGGCAAGTGTATCAAGCAATTCTTCCATAGAATCATCTATCGAAAGTTCTATTGGTGAATCCAGTGTTTCTAAATCGTCTGCAGAAATATCATCTGAAACAACAAGTGCAACAGAAAGTAGTGTAAGTAGCAATAGTTCTGCTATCGACCCTGATGTTGAAGAACGCTCATATAATAAAGATGAACAAACTAAATTTCAAAGCACGAGAATTCTCAATTATAAATACTATCCATATAACAAAACATATTATTATAAAGGAAATGAAAGTACAATAACTATACCTGAAGTATTTTCCGAGTGTCCACATATAATGAGTGATACAGTTAAAGAAATAATTGTTCCAGAAACGATAAAAAAGATTACAACAGATGCTTTTACAGGTTGCCCTAATCTTGAAAAGTTGGTAATTTTGAATCCCGATTGTGAATTTGATGTAAAATTTTTAAATTCAGGTGTTGGTTATCCGCCAGAGATATTATCAAACAGTAATGTTAATATATATTTATATTGTCATAGTGATAAAACTCCTGCGGATAAATCAGGAAATCGAGTAATACCTAAATCACTTACTTCTTCAACTGCAAAATTCTTTAGTGCAAATTACTCTACACTTTTAATTCACGATTTAGCCTCAGAATCATACGAATAAAGCCAAAAATAAAAGCACAACTCAGGCTGTGCTTTTATAATGCCCGTCAGAAGATTGACGGAATATATAGATTTTGGTATAATGTACTCGCACACGAAAGTGTGTACATAGTGCATACCACATAACGGTAGGCGGTTGTTCCCTTAACCTCTTTGAGGTGCAGGGATACATAAAATTTTCTTTTATCCCTGCTTTCTTAATGAAAGGAGGGATACGATGATGGAATGGAATGATTTCTTCCAGATGATTATTGCAGTTACAAATATACTGCTTGTCATAAATTCATATCGCAACAATAAAAGAAGATAACCGCCCTGCTCTCCAATAGGACGGTTATCTTTATAACAAAACTATCGGGAACAACCGCTTATCGGTATGCTCTATGTTTATATTATACACTACATATTAAAATATGTCAAACATATCATTCGACTGCACAGCCTAAGCTGTG
Organism: Pseudoruminococcus massiliensis; assembly: GCF_900291955.1. Classification (GTDB taxonomy): domain Bacteria; phylum Bacillota; class Clostridia; order Oscillospirales; family Acutalibacteraceae; genus Pseudoruminococcus; species Pseudoruminococcus massiliensis. Next base: position 24,891 of record NZ_OLMR01000009.1, read on the forward strand.
CTTTTTTATTGTTCAAAGGAGGTACATATGATAAAAGTAAAAATCACAAAGAATGTCATTAACAAAAGCGTAAGCCCTCTTGGAAGTGCAATGACTCCACGATTGATTGTATGCACTGTACTTGGCTTAGCTGCTGCTATTGCAACATTCTTTGCATTAAAAGACAGTATAGAGTTCAATGCACTTATGTGGATAGTCTTTGCAGAAATAGCACTATTTGTTTCTTTAGGAATACAGATAAACGGAGTAGGTGTATTAAATCTTTTATTCGGCAAACAAAAAGATACACGACCATTTAATAGAAAAGGAGTATTTAACGATGATGAATCTATTTTCTAATATATTTTCTAAAAAGCAAAATAATATTTTTGGCAATATAAAAGCAAAAGTACCAAAAACAGCTCAAGATACTATACCATTCATAGAAGCCTATGAGAATGGACTTTTTCTTACCGGTGAAAATACATACACATTGATTTTCGCTTATAATAACATAGATTATTTTCTTTTCAGAGATGACGAAAAAGAAGATATTTATGAAAAATATATGCGTTTACTCAATACTCTGCCGTCAGATATAGAATATCAGGAATTTACGATGAATACCGAGGTTGATTCTGATGTGCTTTATAGAACACTCTTGCCGAATAAAGACTCGGAAGAAAAATATCCTGATATTGCAAAGGACTATAAGAAAGTCATAGGAAGCTATATTGAAAATACTTCCGCTGCTGCGGCCAAAAAGATTATGCTTATTGCAATGACCTATACACCTCAAAACAAGATAGATAACGCAAATATACTTTTTAAGTATTATCAAAATTTACAGCAGTTATTTACAAATCTTCATTCAGAAACGCACCAACTTGGGGCTGAGGAAGTGTTTGAAATTCTATACAAGCTGTACCACCAATTCAGCAATATTCCGTTTATGTTTCCTAAAAATGTCTTATCGACAGGTGGCAGAATTAAGGATTATATTGCTCCGTCAATATTCGTATTCAGACAGAAGTGCATTGAAATAGGTGATTCTTATACTCGTGTGCTGTTTGTAAAAAGCTATGACCGTAATATCGATGATGAATTTATTCATGACTTACACGATAATAATGAAAAAATAGTAATATCTAAACATTTACGCAGGGTAGACAAGGGTGAAGCTGCAGATATGGTTAAAAAGAATTTAAATAGCCTTGAGGGCAGCATACAAAAGCGTATGGAGATAAATCATAAGAATGGTACTAATTTTATTCCATATTCATTAAGTGACAGAGAAAAGGAACTTAAAGACCTACAAGACCGTCTTGGCGGAACAGGCTGTGAGCTTTTTGAAGTATCAATTTTTATAGCTGTTACCGCAAAAACGGAAGATGAATTAAATGAGCTTACTCGTTATGTACAGAATAAAGCTAAAGCACACCAAGTAGTACTTGATACTCTTACCGGACAACAAGCAAAGGACTTGATGCTATCACACCATTTGCATTAAGTAAATTCAATTCAAAATTTAATAATAATATAAAGACATATCTTCTTAGCGATGCTGCTGGGGTTATGATACCGTTCTCTCATGTTGAACATTTTGCAGAGGGCGGTATTTTTTATGGATAAAATCAGATTACATAGCTAAAAAGTGCCTTTTTTATATAAAATTTAGGTATTCGCAAAGGTATACCTTTACGGATATATTGGAGGAAATATTAAAATGAGCGAAACAAGAACTTATTACTATGCTCGTGTCAGCACAAAGAAGCAGAGTTTAGATAGACAGCTTGAAGCGTTTCATCAGCTTGGTGCGGAAGAAAAATATATCTTCGCAGACAAGCAATCAGGAAAAAACTTAGAAAGAACCAACTATCAGATTTTGAGAAACAACATACTCCGAAGCGGTGACACCCTTGTTATAAAATCTCTCGACCGCCTGAGCAGAAATAAGCTTGACATAAAATCTGAGCTTGAGTATTACAAGCAATACGGCATTCGTGTAAAAGTCATAGATATGCCTACAACTATGATTAACCTTGAGGGACAAGAATGGATTATCGAAATGGTTAATAATATCATTATTGAAGTCCTATCTTCTGTTGCAGAGCAAGAGCGTCAAGAAACGAGAAAAAGACAAGCCGAAGGAATAGCCTCAGCAAGAAAGCGTGGACAACATCTCGGAAGACAAGAAATAGACTTCCCCCCTAATTGGTTTGAGGTTTACATCAGATGGAAAAAGAAAGAAATCCGAGCTAATACAGCTATGGAAATCTTAAATCTGAAAAGAACCACTTTTTATAAGCTTGTTAATAAATATGAGCAAGAAGATAAGTGGAATATAATATTAATGATGTTCGATTACTCATCTTATCGTTGAGTATTTCGCCACTTGTAAAAGAGCGAGTGCAAAAGTAATCAAAAGCGGGTATTATTACCCGCTTTTTTAATTTAGAAAATTGAGGTTATACAAAATGAAAATTGCATTTTATAATGTTGATTTAGATTATATTGATTATTTAAAAAAGTTTGAATCTGCTCATCGTGGTTTTACCAGAGTTCCAAATGTTCAATATCGAAGTGGAAACAATAAGTTCTTCTATGGAACTGTTTTAAATATCCAAAGGATTGATTACTTTGTGCCTATATCATCTAAACAACACAATAGAGAAGATGATATTCAAATAAAACCAAAAAATGATAAGTATTGTAAAGAATATGCTACTTTGAGATTTGCATATATGCTTCCAATTCCTCACCAATGTATAACAATGCTTAATATTTCTGAAATTTCTAATAATACACAAAAAGAAAGAGTAAGAAAAGAATTAGCTTATTGTTGGAAATTTAAAACATAAATTATAAAGAAAGCCGTAGCATTGCACAAATAAATACTTGCAATGCTACGGCTTTTTTGCATAACTGAGAATTCAAGTCCCAGTTATAATTTTGTTTGTAAAAATAAATGGATAATTAATTATAAATTTTTATTGACAAATATATCCAAAATCAAGTTTCGTAGATATATTATTATGGAACTTGATAATATTGTTCAAAGGCAATAGGTATACACCTATTGCCTTTGAAGTTTGGTGACCCATCGGAGATTCGAACTCCGGACACCTTGATTAAAAGTCAAGTGCTCTGCCAACTGAGCTAATGAGTCATATTGGTTGGGATGGCTGGATTCGAACCAGCGAGATGACGGAGTCAAAGTCCGTTGCCTTACCGCTTGGCTACACCCCAGAAAAAATTTTCTTCAGCATACGAACAGTCATATGCTGAACGAAAATCAAAAAATATTGGGGTGGATAGTCGGATTCGAACCGACGCTCTCTGGTGCCACAAACCAGCGCTTTAACCAGCTAAGCTATACCCACCATATGGCGCGCCAAAAGGGACTCGAACCCCTGACCTACTGCTTAGAAGGCAGTTGCTCTATCCAGCTGAGCTATTGGCGCATATGGAGCGGGTGATGGGAATCGAACCCACACAACCAGCTTGGAAGGCTGGGGTTCTACCACTGAACTACACCCGCGTTTCGTGACAAATAGTATATTATCACATCATCCTTTAAATGTCAATAGGAAATTTAAAAATTTTTTCTATTTTTCAAAAAAATTATTTTCAAAGAAATCACTTGACAATTTCATGACTTTATTGTATACTAATTAAGCATTATTTGCCGGTGTGTCGGAATTGGCAGACGAGACAGACTCAAAATCTGTTATCCGCAAGGGTGTGTGGGTTCGAGTCCCACTACCGGCACCATATAAGAACCTCACGGTTGATAGAAAGGTATCTTCCGTGAGGTTCTTATTTTATTTGTATCAATGTTTTTTTCGACTTTTATGCCTTGCGTAAAGTCTCAAAAAGTACCGCTTGAAAATTGCTGTGCAAGATAATTTTCCGCTGTTGGCAAAAATGTAACAGCGGAATTATAAAAAAAACTTTCGCACAAAAGTGTACAGCCTGCGGACTTTTTGTTTTTCTATCTTCTATTCAACCTTTGAGCCGTCTTTGAAAACAAATACTACCTTGTCACGGAAATAAACGGTCATGCTGTCAAGCATTATATTCCACAATCCTTGTAATTGTTAAATATTCCTGAAAGCTGGGATTTGGTACGGCTAAGAAGCATTTAGACCAAAGATTTTGATTTTTCTTTTTATAATTTTTTAGATTTTATAAATTATCCTCTAACTTTTTAGTGATTAAAGCCTTTGCTTAAAATCTTCATATCCGAATTTTTTCCACAATTCAAAATCACCGTTTTTGTGAGAAATTGCAATAGAGGGAAGTGGCATACCATTAAAGGTGTTATTCTTAACCATAGTATAGATAGCCATATCGCAGAAAAGAAGTCTATCACCAATCTTCAACGGCTCATCAAAAGAATAATCACTGACAATATCTCCCGCAAGACAGGTAGGTGCGGCAAGACGATAAGTATACTTTTTCTCTCCAGCCTTTCCTGCCCCAATTATTTCAGGACGGTATGGCATCTCAAGGACATCTGGCATATGGCAAGCAGCAGATGCGTCTATAATCGCAATATCCATTCCGTTATTAACGATATCTAGTACCGTTGTAAGTAAATATCCTGCATTAAGTGCTACTGCCTCACCAGGCTCAAGATATACAGTAACATCATATTTATTCTGTATATAGTCAATACATTTGATAAGAGTTTCTATATCATAATCATGACGAGTTATGTGGTGTCCGCCACCAAAATTAACCCATTTCATTTGTTTGAGATACTTTCCGAATTTTTCCTCAAAATATGGAATAGTATGCTTTAGAGCATCTGAATTTTGCTCGCACATAGTATGGAAATGTAAGCCAGAAATACCGTCCAGTTCGCTTTCCTCAAAATTTGCAAGAGTTATGCCCATACGAGAATTTTTTGCACAAGGATTATAAATTTCCGTTTCAATTTCAGAATATTCAGGATTAACACGCAAGCCAAATTCTATTTCAGGGTGTTTCTTTGCAATAGTTTTAAAATGCTTCCACTGAGAGAATGAATTCAGCACAATATGATTGCAATATTTCAGAAGCTCGTTAAAATCACTATCCGAAAAAGCTGGTGAAAAAACATGAACTTCCTTGCCCATTTCCTCAAAACCAAGCCTTGCCTCATAGATGCCACTTGCTGTTGTACCATCAAGATATTTAGAAATAAGTGGATATAATTTATACATAGAAAAAGCCTTTTGTGCAAGCAAAATCTTACAACCTGTACGCTTTCGGACTGATTCAAGTATTTCAAGATTTTTAATCAATGCACCTTCATCAACAATATAGCAAGGTGACGGAGCATTAGGAAATTCTAATTTTTTCATCATCAACACCCTTTCATAACATAAAAAGCTTAATTCTACAATTATAATTAATCAACTTTCCCAAGACTTTAAAAGTTTCGCTCGAGGCGGCGAGCCGCCGCAGCCAAGACGCGGAATCGCTCGGCAAGCCTCGCTCGACACTAACAAGAGAAACCGATTGCCGCGACTGATAAAACTACCGATTAGCAAACTAACTATTATAAGACACTTAAAAGTTTCGCTGCGAGCCTTTGGTCGCTCTCCGCAGAGAGCGAAACTCTTTTGGGCGAAGCCCAACATTTATTTTTCCCTAGCGGCGGACTTTGTCCGCCGCCTTTTCTTTTGTAATCAATAAACTACTGGTTCAAATGTAGGGGCGAACTGTGTTCGCCCGTTCGATAGTCTACCAGCAATATTAGCCATAAAGTGCGGACTTTGTCCGCACTTAGAGAGAAAAAGATGTTAAGGGCTTTGCCCTTAAAACCCACGAGGGACTCCGTCCCTCGAACCTGCGAGCCTTTAAAAAGGCTCGAGCGAAACTTTTAATTGTCTTAGATAGGTGCGTTAGCTAATTGTAGGAGCGAACTATATTCGCTCAATAGTTTCATCGACCGCGTCAATCAACTTCTCTCACTCACCACGAGCGAGACTTGTCGAGCGATTACGCGTCTTGACGGCGGCGGCTCGCCGCCTCGAGCGAAACTTTTAATTGTCTTAGATAGGTGCGTTAGCTAATCGTAGGAGCGAACTATATTCGCTCGATAGTTTCATCGACCGCGTCAATCAACTTCTCTCACTCACCACGAGCGAGACTTGTCGAGCGATTACGCGTCTTGACGGCGGCGGCTCGCCGCCTTGAGCGAAACTTTTAATTGTCTTAGATAAGCAAAAACTAATTTTTATTATAGTGCAGAAAAAGCTAAAAATCAACAACATTAAAAATATGTTGACAAGTTCTGAAAACAAGCCTATAATTAAATCATAAAAGTTAAATAAGTTTACGAACCGGGGAGTCAATCAAATTGTTCTGAGAGTGAGGTAGTGCCTCTTACCCGTTGAACCTGACCGCCGTTATTGCGGTGAGGGAGTTTTGTAGTTATCGCACTATGCGTATTTTTGCAGAACTTCCTTTCGGGGAGTTCTTTTATTTTGCCTTTTGCTGAATTTTATTATATTTTTCGGAGGTATTATACTATGGAAGATAAGTTGATTATCGGAGGTCACGAGTTTAATTCCCGTTTTATTCTTGGTTCAGGTAAATTCTCACTTGAACTTGTAAATGCAGTCATCAAGCATGGCGGTGCTGAAATAGTTACACTTGCATTAAGACGAGCAAATAAAGGTGGAGAAGAAAATATTCTTGATTACATTCCAAAGGGTGTCACACTTTTACCTAATACATCAGGTGCAAGAACTGCCGAAGAAGCTGTTCGTATAGCAAGACTTTCAAGAGAGCTTGGCTGTGGCGATTTTGTCAAGGTAGAAGTCGTCCACGATTCAAAATACCTCTTCCCTGATAACTATGAAACAATCAAGGCAACAGAAATCCTTGCAAAAGAGGGCTTTATTGTTATGCCATATATGTTCCCTGACCTCAATGCTGCTCGTGATTTGGTCAATGCAGGTGCAGCAAGCGTTATGCCTTTAGGTGCTCCTATTGGAAGTAACAAGGGACTTGCTACAAAAGATTTCATAAAGATTTTAGTTGATGAAATTGATGTTCCGATTATTGTTGACGCAGGAATCGGCAGACCATCACAGGCTTGTGAAGCTATGGAAATGGGTGCAGACGCTGTTATGGCTAATACTGCTGTTGCTACTGCTGGTGATGTCGCTACAATGGCAAAAGCATTTAAGCTTGCTATTGAAGCTGGCAGACTTGCTTATCTTTCAAAGTCTGGCAGAGTTTTACCATTTACAGGTGAAGCATCAAGCCCACTTACAGGTTTCCTTGCAGACTAATATTAAAACAAAAGAAGGATTTTTATTATGCCTAATGAAACAAGTATTATGGAGCAGGTTCTTGCATTTCACGATAAGTATGATTTTAATTCATTCACCGCAAAAGATGTACAGAACGCTCTGAATAAAGATAGAATTGATTTTTACGATTACGCCGCCTTGCTCTCCCCTGCTGCACTTCCATTTCTCGAGAAAATGGCTGAAAAAGCTCAGCTATGTACGAGGAAGCAGTTTGGTAACACAATAGCTCTTTTCACACCAATTTATATTGCAAATTACTGTGAAAATCAGTGCGTTTATTGTGGCTTTAACTGCAAGAATAAAATTCATCGTGCAAAGCTGAATATGGAAGAAATAAAAAAAGAATATCAAGCTATTGCAGCAACTGGTTTGAAAGAAATTCTCATTCTTACAGGCGAATCCCGTTCTATGTCTGGCATTGAATATATCGGTGAAGCTGTTGAGCTCGCAAAGAAATATTTTTCACTTATCGGTCTTGAAATATATCCAGTTGAAGTTGATGAATATAAATATCTCCACGAAAAGGGTGCAGATTTTGTTACCGTTTTCCAAGAAACCTATAATACAGAAACCTATAAAAAAGTTCACCTTGCAGGTCAGAAAAGTATATTTCCATATAGAATCAATGCTCAGGAAAGAGCCATTCTTGGTGGTATGCGTGGCGTAGGCTTCGGTGCATTACTCGGACTCGATGATTTTAGACACGATGCTTTCTGCGTTGGTGTACACGCAACTCTTATTCAAAGAAAATACCCTCACGCAGAAATTGCCGTTTCCGTTCCAAGACTTCGCCCATACATCAATGGCGAAGAAACAAACCCTCGTGATGTTCACGAAAAGGAACTTTTGCAGATTATGTGTGCTTATAGATTACTTATGCCTTTTGCAAGCATAACAATCTCAACTCGTGAAAGATCAGATTTCCGAAATAATGCCGTAAATATCTGCGCAACAAAGATTTCCGCAGGTGTAAGCGTTGGTATCGGCGGTCACTCCGAAAAAGAAAAGGGCGATGAACAGTTCGAGATTTCCGACCCAAGAAGTGTTGATGAGGTTGTTGACGCACTTCATCAATATGGCTTACAACCGTCATTCAACGATTACATAAGACTTATTTAATATGAGTATGCTTTTTGTAATTACAAGCAGTAAATCGTGCAAAGAGGATTTTCTCACACGAATAAAGCGAATAGCCTCTGCAAATCCAGACAGAATAATTCTTCGTGAAAAACATTTAAGTCAAGATGATTTGCTTAAGCTTGCCATAAAATGCAAAGAAATTTGCGACAAATATTCCGTTGCATTTTCTGTCAATAGTAATATTGAAGTTGCTCGTAAAGTTAATGCTGATATACATTTGCCATATAAGCTTTTCGTTGAGAACAACGAAAATATAAAAGATTTTTCCACAATCGGAGTATCTGTCCATAGCATTTCAGAGGCAGAAACCGCTGAAATGTTTGGTGCATCATATCTTATTGCAGGACATATATTTGCAACAGATTGCAAGAAAGGTCTTAAACCTCGTGGCCTTGAATATCTTTCAGATATTTCAAAAGCCGTTAAAATTCCTGTTCTTGGCATAGGAGGAATAAGCCTTGAAAGACTTTCCTCCGTTTTACAAACAGGTGCAGCAGGTGCTTGTGTGATGTCACATTTTATGAATTGTGATAATCCTGAAAGTGAAGTATCAGCATTCAAAAAATTTGCTAACGACTAAAATTCCTATATACAGCAAAACCACCGTTCCGAAATCAATCGAAACGGTGGTTTTGTTTATATGGTAAAAAGCTAAGAAATAAGCTTAATGCTTATTTTATAATTGATTCACCTGTCATTTCAGCAGGCTGTGGAAGTCCCATAATCTTGAGCATTGTAGGAGCAATGTCTGCAAGTCTGCCGCCCTCACGGAGCTCGCAAGGATAGCCAACTACGCAGAAAGGAACAAGGTTTGTTGTATGAGCTGTGAATGGAGAACCATCAGTATCAATCATCTTATCAGCATTGCCGTGGTCAGCAGTAATAAGAGCAACACCGTCCATCTCACGGATAGCTGTAACAACCTTACCTACGCACTCGTCAACAGCCTCAACTGCCTTAACAGCAGCCTCAAATACGCCTGTATGACCAACCATATCGCAGTTAGCATAGTTAAGAATAATCATATCATACTTACCAGTCTTAATAGCAGCTACGAGCTTATCTGTAACCTCATAAGCACTCATCTCAGGCTGTAAGTCATATGTTGCAACAGCAGGTGACTTAACAAGGATTCTATCCTCGCCCTCATATGGTTGCTCAACACCACCATTGAAGAAGAATGTTACATGGGCATACTTCTCTGTTTCAGCAATTCTAAGCTGTGTCATACCCTTATTGGAAATATATTCACCAATTGTATTTTTGAGTGACTGTGGCTTGAATGCGACTTCAACATTAGGCATAGAAGCGTCATACTGTGTCATACAAACATATGTTAATGGGAAGAAGCCATTCTTTCTCTCAAAGCCCTTGAACTCAGGGTCAACGAAAGTACGAGTAATTTCTCTTGCTCTGTCAGGTCTGAAGTTGAAGAATACGATGGAATCTCCAGGCTTAACTGTTGCATTTTCTTCACAAACTGTTGGAACAACAAATTCGTCTGTTACATCGTTTGCATAGCTTTCTTCAACAGCCTTAACAGGGCAGCAAGCCTTGTTGCCTTCGCCATAAACCATTGCAGAATAAGCCTTTTCAACTCTATCCCAACGATTATCTCTATCCATTGCATAGTAACGACCCATAACAGTTGCAATCTTGCCAAGACCGATTTCCTTGAGCTTGTTTGCACACTCTTCTACGAAATCCTTACCGCTTGTAGGAGGAACATCACGACCGTCAAGGAATGCGTGAACATAAACATTCTTAACGCCCTTCTTCTTAGCAAGCTCTACGATAGCATACATATGAGTATTGTGGCTGTGAACACCACCATTTGAGAGAAGTCCCATAATATGGAGAGCCTTACCCTCTTGAGCCGCATTATCAACAGCCTTGAGGAGAGCCTCATTCTCAAAAAATTTGCCGTCTTCAATAGACTTTGTGATTCTTGTAAGCTCCTGATAAACTATACGACCTGCACCAATATTTGTATGACCGACCTCACTATTACCCATCTGTCCGTCAGGAAGACCTACATCAAGTCCCGAAGCACCGATTTTTGTAACAGGATTTTCTGCAAAAAGCTTATCAATATTTGGTTTCTTAGCGGCTTTGATTGCGTCTCCACGCTTTTCAGCCTCAAGACCTACGCCAAAGCCGTCAAGAATCATAAGAATTACAGGTTTTTTCATTATTTAACTTCCTTTCGTGATTGCCAATAAGCTGAATTATTCAGCTACGCTTGTTTCAGTAATTATAGCTGAATACAAAAACAAGCCTAAGGTAATACTCCATTTGCCTCAAAAGGCGAACCCATTACATCAAATATATGGTGTGTGGATACATATAACAAGATGCGTAATCGACTTATATTTTATACAGATTAAGAAATTCCCAATGAACTACCGAATTGCGAACTTCGTTCGCAATTTTAAAAAAAGAGATGTTAAGGGCTTTGCCCTTAAAACCCACGAGGGACTCCGTCCCTCGACCCTGCAAGCTTTTGAAAAAGCTTGAGCAAAACTTTTAAGTGTCTTAGGGCAATTCATTAGCTAATCGGTAGAGCCGAACAGCGAAGCCTGTTCGGCTACGGTAGCTACTTCATCCGCGTCAACCAACTTCTCTCACCCACCACGAGCGAGACTTATCGAGCGATTCCGCGTCTTCGTCGTGGGTCGGCACCCACTTATTTTGAAGCTTCTTCGAGGAGAACGCCGAAATCTGCTGCCTTGAGTGATGCACCACCGATAAGACCACCGTCAACATCTGGCTGTGCAAGAAGCTCTGCTGCATTCTTTGGATTCATAGAACCACCATACTGAATTGTCATACCGTCTGCAACTGCCTTGTTGTATCTCTTTGCAACAACGCCACGAATGAAAGAGCAAACCTCGTTTGCCTGCTCAGCTGTTGCAGTCTTGCCTGTGCCGATAGCCCATACTGGCTCGTAAGCAATGATAACATTCTTAGCGTCTTCTTCAGAAACGCCTGTGAATGCTGCTACTGTCTGAAGTTCAACAACATCTTCTGTAATGCCGTCTTCACGCTCAGAAAGCATCTCACCAACGCAAAGGATAACCTTAAGACCTGCTGCAAGAGCTGCCTTAACTCTTCTGTTTACTGTGAGGTCAGTTTCGCCGAAATATTGTCTTCTTTCGCTGTGACCGATGATAACATATTCTACACCCATTTCTGTAAGCATATCAGCAGAAATTTCGCCTGTGAAAGCACCACTCTTCTTGAAGTGAACATTCTCAGCACCAACCTTAATGTTTGTGCCCTTTGTAAGCTCTACTGCTGTTTCAAGGTTTGTGTAAGGTACGCAGATAACTACGCCACAAGTTGCTTTCTCAGCAATTGGCTTGAGGTCTTCAATAAGAGTCTTAGCCTCTGAACGAGTCTTATTCATTTTCCAGTTTCCTGCGATAATAGCTTGTCTTAATTCTTTATTCATTATGATTATCCCCTTTAATTTAAATATTTTTAACAGAAAATCTCTGTTTTCATAGGGAAAGGGCAGAGCAATGCCCTACCCTTCCTTTTAAGCATATATTAGTCCTTATCGTTGAGGCAAGCAATGCCTGGAAGAACCTTACCCTCGAGGAATTCAAGAGATGCACCGCCACCTGTTGAGATGTGTGTCATCTTATCAGCAAAACCGAGGTTTTCAACAGCAGCAGCAGAGTCACCACCACCGATAATTGAAATAGCGTCAGATTCAGCAACAGCCTTAGCAACAGCGATTGTACCCTTTGCAAAGTTAGGCCACTCAGAAACGCCCATAGGTCCGTTCCATACTACTGTACCTGCATTTTTGATAGCGTCAGCAAAGAGCTTAGCTGTCTTTTCGCCGATATCAAGACCCATCCAGCCGTCAGGAATGTTGTCAGAATCAACTGGCTTAAACTCAGCGTCAGCCTTATATTCTGTTGCAACAACATTATCCTGAGGAATGAGGAAGTTTACGCCCTTTTCCTTAGCCTTAGCCATAATATCCTTAGCAAGCTCTACCTTATCAGACTCACAAATAGAAGTACCGATAGAATAGCCAAGAGCGTTCATAAATGTGTAAGCCATACCGCCGCCGATGATGAGTGTATCAACCTTATCGAGGAGGTTTGTGATAACACCAATCTTATCAGAAACCTTAGCACCGCCGAGAATAGCAACAAAAGGTCTCTTAGGGTCAGCAAGAGCTCCGCCCATAATTGTGATTTCCTTCTGAATGAGGTAACCGCAAACTGCTGGGAGGTAATCAGCAACACCAGCTGTTGAAGCGTGTGCTCTGTGAGCTGTACCAAAAGCATCATTTACATAGATTTCTGCAAGAGAAGCAAGCTCCTTAGCGAATGCAGGGTCATTCTTTTCCTCTTCCTTATGGAAACGAACATTCTCGATAAGCTCTACTTCGCCGTCCTTAAGAGAAGCAGCAATGCTCTTTGCACTCTCACCGATAACATCTTTAGCCATCTTAACTTCCTGACCAAGAGCCTTTGAGAGGTACTCAGCAACAGGAGCAAGAGAATATTTCATATTAAATTCGCCCTTTGGACGACCGAGGTGTGAACAAAGGATAACCTTAGCCTGATGGTCAACAAGGTACTTAATTGTCTTAAGAGCTTCGTTAATACGCTTTGGGTCAGAGATATTTCCCTCTGCATCAAATGGTACATTGAAGTCGCAGCGAACAAGAACCTTCTTGCCCTTTACATCAATATCTTCAACTGTCTTTTTGTTTAAGTAGTTCATTATATTGCACCCTTTCAAATTCATTGTCCCCGCAAAAGGATTAATTGCGGTAAACTTATTGATTTTATTTTATAACAAATCCTAAATTATGTCAATCCAGTTTTAATAAGTTACCGCAAATTTTTACATAACTCTCTTATTTTACCCACAAATAAGCTATATTATTCAGTTTAAAGCAATAATTTCCAATTTACTTTTCATATCATTAAGCTCAACTTAAATTTTACTATAATCATCAGTAAATTTTAATTTTTAAAGACTTTGCAGTGGCAAGCAGGCGAGCTGACAACAAAAAAGGAGCGAACATTGTTCACCCCTGAATATCAAACAAGCATTATACCTTAATAAATTTATGAAGTCTGTTGACAAGCACAGCTGAAACAGCAATCTTAACTGCATCAAAAGGTAGAAAAGGAACTACACAAAGTGAAAGTGCATTCGCAAGGTCCATACTCTTACCAGAATTATTACAAAGAATAATAAACCAAGCTGTTCCAAATGCGTAACATACAAGTACGCCTATAATCATTGCAACAATAAGAACCCAAAGTTTTCTTCCAAATAGTTTTACTGCAAGACCAATAATAATAGCTGTAAAAATAAAGCCTACAATATATCCGCCTGTCGGAGAAGCCAATTTTGCAAAGCCTGATGTTCCACCCGCAAAAACAGGTATTCCGATAAGGCCAAGAAGAATATAAATTACTACACTAGTTGTACCTTTCGCCAATCCCAAAAATCCTGCTGCAAGACATATGCCAAGTATCTGAAAGGTTACAGGAACTTCTCCTATTGGAATTGAAATAAGCGAACATACCGATATAATAGCTGCAAAAAGTGCAATATATACTATATCAAGTATGCTTTTTCGGGAATTAACTTTCCCTTTAGTTTTCTTTGTTTCTTTAATGTTATCCATCTTTTATTCCTCCAATTTTTTCAATAAGCATATTATATCTGATTTTTCTTTAATTGTCAACCTTATTTTAAATTATAGTTAACAATTAAAAATCTTTCCTCTCTTGCCTAAACAATATTTTTGTAGTATAATTTCTATGGATAATACCGTAAGAACTGCGGTATAATCAGAAATAAGGTGTATTATGGAAAGATTTGAAAATTTCGTCTCTAATAAACTCGTCAAAGATGAATTGAATACAGCTATGGACGCAAATTCTCTCCCCCACGCTATCATAATCGAGGGAGATGAAGGTACTGGCAAAAAAACTCTTGCCAAAATTATCGCAGAATATTGTGTCTGTTCATCAGATAAAACAAGACCTTGCGGCATATGTAAAAACTGCATTAAAGCAAAATCTCTTGCACACCCTGATATTAAAATTGTTGACGCTAAAGAGGATTCTCGTTTAATAAATGTTGCATCTATAAGAGAAATTCGCTCTGACGCTTATATAGTTCCGAATGAAGCCGAAAGAAAAGCTTATCTTATACTCAACTGCGATAAAATGCTTATACAGGCTCAAAATGCATTTTTAAAGGTTTTTGAAGAGCCTCCACAAAATGTTATTTTTGTTTTAACCTGCAAATCAGCAACCTCTCTACTTGAAACAATTCGTTCTCGTGCAAGAGTATTGTCACTCTATCCTGCCGATGAAAATGAAGCTATCGAAGTAGTTCAGGAGCGTTTGCCTGATGCGGATAAAAGTGATGTCATAAATGCAGTAATAAAATGCGATGGCAATATCGGAAAATCTATTGATTTTTTAACAAACGGCAGTGGCACTGAGGAACAGCTTATTGCTGAACAAATTGCACAATCTATTCTTTTGCCCAAAAAATTTGAACTTCTCAAATGTTCAGCTAAGCTTTCATCAGATAGAGCCTTTGCAGACAGAGTTTTATCTAAGCTATATGAAATTCTTGCAGAGGCTGTAAAAATAACTGCTGGTGCAAATTCAAACAGTATAGCCGCAAAACCTCTTGCAGATAGGCTGACACGCAAAAGACTTTTTGAGCTTATGAATAAGGTTTCTGAGGCAAGATATCGAATCGAACGAAACATAAATATGAATCTTTTCGGAGCGTGGTTCTGCTCTGAAATGAGATTATAAAGCTATGGAGGAAATATGGCAATAATTATAGGAGTAAAATTCAAGGGAGCGGGTAAAGTTTACTACTTTGACCCTGATGAAGCGATTTTAAACGCAGGTGACTATGTTGTTGTAGAAACATCTCGTGGAATAGAATGTGGAACTGTCACCTTTGGAAACAGAGAAATAAATGATGATGGCTTAAATCGTCCACTCAAAAAAATAATTCGTCCTGCAACAGCCGAAGATATAGCTCATCTTGAAGACAATCGCAAAAAAGAAGAAAAGGCATACGGAATATGCTTAAAGAAAATTATTGAGCATAATCTTAAAATGAAGCTTGTAACAGTAGAATATACCTTTGATAATAATAAAATTCTTTTCTACTTTACAGCCGATGGCAGAGTTGATTTCAGAGAACTTGTAAAAGACCTTGCGGGAATTTTCCGAACAAGAATAGAGCTTCGCCAAATTGGTGTAAGAGATGAATCTAAAATGCTCGGTGGATTGGGCATATGTGGCAGAGAATTTTGCTGTAAAGGCTTTCTTTCTGATTTTCAGCCTGTTTCTATTAAAATGGCAAAGGAACAGGGAATGTCACTTAATCCTGTAAAAATATCTGGTACTTGTGGCAGACTTATGTGCTGTCTGAAATATGAGCAAGAAGCATATTCCGACCTTCTCAAGAAAACACCAAAAATCGGTGCATATGTTTCCACTCCAGATGGCAAGGGTACTGTTGTTGACCAAAATCTCATCAAAGGTATTCTCAATATTCAGCTACAAAAAAATCCAGATTCTCCGCCTAAGTCGTATAAGGTTAATGAAGTCAAGCTTATAAAAGATGGTCAGATTAAGATTAACAAGAACGAACAAGAGGAGTTGAAGGGTCTTGAAGGGTAAGAAATCGACAGCAAAGACTTTTATGTTTGTAATGCTTGGAATTTCAGTTGTTATCAGTATTACAGCAATTATTCTTATGTTTACAATGAAAGAACAAAGTATGCTTGCAAGAAAGATAATGTTTTCGAGTGTTATAGCTATACTTGAAGTATGCTATATAATAAAATTCAATATTATCGACCGAAAAAACGCAAAGCTTAATACAGCTATTATGACAATCCTTATGATTGCTCTTGCTGTATGCTTATGGATATTTTAAGTAATAAATCTTAATTTAAAAAACAAAGCATTCCTTAAATTTCGTTGAGAATTAAGGAGTGCTTTTATGTTATCTTAACATAAATTTAAAACTACTAAGCAGGCGAACACAGTTCGCCCCTACGATTTACTAACTATCTCCCTAAAGACACTCAAAAGTTTCGCTCGAGCCTTTTCAAAGGCTCGCAGGGTCGAGGGACGGAGTCCCTCGTAGGTTTTAAGGGCAAAGCCCTTAACATTCTTTGCTCTATAAGGGCGGACAAAGTCCGCCCTTATGGAACTAATGTTGCTAACAATAGAAAATTAAGCGGTGGACAAAATCCACCGCTTTAGAAGTAAAGAATGTTGGGCTTCGCCCAAAGGTGTTTTGCTCTCTGCGGAGAGCGTCCAAAGGCTCTGCCTTTGGAAACTGCAAGCTTTTGAAAAAGCTTGAGCAAAACTTTTAAGTGTCTTATGGAAGTTTATTAGCTAATATGCTAACTTATCTCTTTTTTCTCGAAATAACAGCTATTCCAAGAACATAGAACAAAATTGATGTAGCAATTAAAATAAGTATGCTTGCAAGTGTAGAAACCTCCCAAGAGCCTATCGTAAAATCAACGCCAAGCTCTTCTCTTATTGACGGTATTGCAACATCTGAAACCATAGCTGGTACACCGTCAAAAGACCTTTCAAATGGAACCTCCATAAATATCTTTCTAAAAATAGACGCTGCGTGAGATATAGGAAAAATCTTAACAACTGTAGCAACACTTTCAGGCATAGAACCAACAGGAAGATATATTCCAGTAATAAAGCCAATCAGTGTTCCGATAACTGTACTTGCAGTTGCAAACGCATTTGTACTGCTAAAGAATGATACCACAAAAAACATCATTGAAGAACCTGCAAGAACAGTAAGAAGAATCATTCCGAGAACCTTCAAAATTGAAACGAAAGGTAAAATCTCTCCACCGCTTGCAACTATGTAAAGCTCACCAACTGCAAAAGCAATAACACTCATAATCACACCAATAACAAATGCACTTATGATATATCCGCCAGCAATAGAGCTTCTTGAAATAGGTGAACAACGAAAATCCTTTTCTATCTTCTTAGCCTTGTCATCAACAATAACGCCAAATGCACCTAAGGTCGTAGAAATTGATGTTACTGCAAGAATTCCTGCAATAAGCCAGCTATCCATAAGAAATTTTGTACCCTCAATTTTAATACCAGAAACATTATCAAAGCTGTTTACAAGTTGGTTACCAAGAAAAAACGCATATAAACCTATAACAATTAAAACTGCAAGCAAAGAAAAGAATACGGAACTCTTATCTCTGAAAAAAAGTTTTAAATTTCTCTTAGCAAATAGAATCATTCTCTTATCTCCTTTCCTGTTATTGCAATAAAGGCATCGTCCATAGTTCCGTTTAATACTTCAAAGCCATCTATATAATCTCTGCAAGCATCAAGAATCGACAAAGAGTCCATAGTACTTTTAATATTAATTTTTATATCTGCTCCAACCTCGGCAAAAGCAAGCTTATTATTTTGCAGATATTCTTTAGCTCCAGTATTATTTTTCTTTGGCGAGATTATTAGAATATCCCCTGCATATTTTTCTTTAAGTTCAACCGGAGTGCCTTTTGCAGAGATTTCCCCTCCGTCAATAACAACAACATAATCCGCCTCAGCAGCTTCCTCCATATAATGTGTTGTAAGGAAAACTGTCATTTTTGTTTCCTCTTGAAGCTTGCGAATGGTTTCCCATACAGATTTTCTCGTCTGAGGGTCAAGACCTGTTGTCGGCTCATCAAGAAAAAGTATCTTAGGTGTATTTACTAAGGCTCTTGCAATATCTGCCCTTCGGCGTTGACCACCCGAAAGCTTACCATATCTTCTATTCTGAATTTCAGTAACACCTGTAACAGCCATAGCCTTCTCAACATTTTCACGAAGTTTATCTCCGCTAAGTCCATAAAATCCGCCACGAATCATAATATTTTCTTTGATAGTGAGCATTTGGTCAAGAACTCCGTCTTGAAAAACTGCACCTATCTGACTACGGATTTTATCGTCCTCGTGTCCCAATTTTCTTCCACAGACAATAACTTCTCCACTGTCTGGTTTCAAGAAGGTAGTAATTATATCAATAGTAGTAGATTTGCCAGCACCATTCGGACCTAAGAACGCAAATAGCTTTCCGCTCTCAACATAAAAGCTAAGTGATTTAACCGCTTGAACATTACCATATGATTTTTTCAGATTTTTAACTTCAATTATCTTTTCCATTGTTTTTCCTCCTGTTTTTTATAATCTTATTTATATTATTCGCAAATTGTCTTTCTTGAAAGAATGTTATTCCATAAACAGCAAAATAGATAATTAAGTCAATAACAATAATTTCTAAAATCCATTTTATACTCATAGGAAACCACTGATACCATAAGCCGCCCATAAGTATTACACAAGCTGAAACTTCTATTATGCCAATAAGTATATATAGCCATTGCGGAATAGGATTTGAAATTTTCTCTGAAATGATACCAGTAATAAACATCAAAAAAGAAATTACAAAACAAAGAAGTGCCATTTGAAATATCCATTCTATTCCTATTCCATTTGCATAATATGAATAGTTAAAAATTGCAACCACCAACGAAGCTATCGTATATGATGAAAAAAATATATTAACAAAGCGTTTTAATCCATTCATAATTAACTCCTCCTATAATCCAAATTTTTTCTTAAAGTCTGGCACATAGTGACGATTTATTATAAGCTTTTCACCATTTATCAATAGCACTTCATATTTTCCATTCAACATAGGCTTTACTTTCTCAATAAAATCTATATTTAAAATACACGACTTACTTATACGCACAAAGCTTGAATTTATGAGAGCCTCTTCAAATTCAAAAAGTTTCATTTTACTTTCATAAACATCATTTTCACAATATATAAATGTTTTCTCATCTACACTTTCTATATAACAAACAGCTTCATGGTTGATTTTTTGTAAATATCCGTCCTTATAGGCGGTTATGGTAAAGGAACATATTTTAATCGCATCTATAATCTTTTGCAGTTCAGAATTTATTTCAGAACAGCGAATAACTATTTCCGTTTCTTTTAAATTTCTGTCTTGTTCTATCACAAGCTTCATCTCATAACCTCCTTACAAATAAACTATATCACATAAAAATCGCTGAGTAAATCAAATTCAGGTAAAATGCACTTAATGGCATATAAACTGCATTCAAGCTCACTATTAAATGAATTTTTCTGAATAATCTGGCTAAAATAAACCCAGTACAACAAGAAAAGAGGAAAATTTGTGGATTTACTTAATATTGCACTAACCTCAATAGGTTCTATTATAGTGCTATTCTTGCTTACAAAGCTTATCGGAAATCGCCAGATGTCAGAGCTAAATATGTTCGATTATATTAATGGAATAACTATTGGTTCTATTGCCGCAGAAATGGCAACTTCTCTTGAGGGCGATTTTCTCAAACCACTTCTTGCAATGATAATCTACGGAGTAGTAACTGTTTTAATTTCAATTCTTGCAAACAAAAATATAAAGCTCAGAAGGTTTTTCAATGGTAAAACCCTCATATTATATAAAAACAATAAGCTTTTCTACAAAAATTTCAAAAAAGCCCGTATAGATATGAACGAATTTCTTTCACAGCTAAGAATTAATGGATATTTTAACCTAAGTGAATTAGAAGCTGTTTTTCTTGAAGAAAACGGAAAAATTTCCGCCTTGCCAAAATCCGAATCTCGTCCACTTATTCCTAAAGATATAGCACTTTTTCCTGATAAGGACGAACCTCTTATAACACTTGTAATTGACGGCAAAGTTTTGACAGGCAACCTGAAATTTTCTGGAAAAGATATTACTTGGCTAAACAAAAAGCTCAAAGAGCAAAATATAAACAGAATTTCTGATGTATTTCTTGCGGTTTGTGATAGCAATGATAAAATTACAAGCTATAAAAAAATAAAAAATAAACCTGATAGAGATATGTTCCAATAAGACGCTATATTTGAAAACTACAAGCTTTTAAACTTATTACTGAACTTATATAATAAAAACCTCTTGATGTTTTGAACTAAAAAATTCATTTACATCAAGAGGTTTTTTTGAATTTATTTTTTATATTCTTCTATGATATTGCAGGTTTTTTCTATATCTTCATCAGTATGAGCTACTGAAACAAACATTGCCTCAAATTGTGATGGTGCAGTATATATACCATTACTTTGCAAGTAATTAAAATAATCAGCATATTTTTTCGTATCTGACGATTTTGCAGTTTCATAATCCGTTACAGACTTATCTGTAAAGAATGCAGTCATTATTGAACCTGCACGATTTACATTAAGACCCGCTTTACGCATAGCTGATTCTATTCTTGCGGATTTCTTCTCAAGCTCTGGATAAATAGTATCTTGATTTTCCTCAAGAATTTTAAGTGTAGCAAGACCTGCACTTACAGCAACAGGATTTCCTGAAAGAGTTCCAGCCTGATATACTGAACCAAGTGGCGAAATACATTCCATAATTTCACGCTTGCCACCATATGCAGCTAAGGGCATACCTCCACCAACTATTTTACCTAAGGTTGTTATATCAGGGCAGACACCGTAATATTTTTGAGCACCACCAATACTTAAACGGAAACCTGTTATTACCTCATCGAAAATCAACAATGCACCATATTTTTCAGTAATATCTCTAAGAAATTGCAAGAAACCGCTTTTAGGCGGAACTACACCCATATTCGCAGCACAAGGCTCAACTATAACACAAGCTATATCCTTGCCGTATTTATCAAAAAGCTTTTCTACTGATTCAACGCTGTTATACTTAGCAAGAAGCGTAGTTTCTGTATAGCCTTTCGGAACACCCGAACTATCAGGAATAGAATTTGTCAGCAAACCAGAACCCGCACGAACCAACAAGCCGTCAGAATGTCCATGATAACAGCCCTCAAATTTTACAATAAAATCTCTTTTAGTATAACCCCTTGCCGCTCTCACAGCACTCATAACTGCTTCTGTACCAGAATTTACAAATCTGAGCATTTCCATAGACGGAAAATTTCTCTTTATAGCTCTTGCAAGCTCGATTTCTCCACTATGACAAGCACCAAAAGTTAAACCCTTTTTGCAAGTATCTATTACAGCATTTATAACTTCAGGATGAGTATGTCCAAGAATATTTGGTCCCCATGAGCATACATAGTCGATATATTCATTTCTGTCAACATCATAGATTTTGTCACCCTCTGCGTGGTCTATGAAAACAGGGCTTTTGCCGACAGATTTCCAAGCACGAACAGGACTATTTACACCACCCGGCATAAAATCAAGTGCTTGTTCATAAAGCTTTTCAGATTTCGTTGTATTCATAATTTATACTCCTTATCTGTAAAATTCATCAATCCACTTTGCAACATCAAGTGCGTGATATGTGATAATAATATCTGCTCCTGCTCTCTTAATAGCAATCATATTTTCGCTTACAATTTTCTTTTCGTCTATCCAGCCATTCTGGGCAGCGGCTTTAACCATAGCATATTCACCACTGACATTATAAGCAACAAGTGGCAAATCAAATTTTTCTCTTGCTGATTTAATTATATCTAAGTAGGCAAGTGCAGGCTTGACCATAACCATATCAGCACCCTCAGATATATCGTCTGCAATTTCACGAAGTGCTTCTCTGCCATTTGCATAATCCATTTGATAAGTTTTTCTGTCACCAAATTCGGGAGCGGATTCTGCGGCATCTCTAAATGGTGAGTAATAAGCTGATGCAAACTTAGCACTATATGAAAGTATCGGCGTATCAATAAAGCCATTTTCATCAAGAGCATTTCTTATTGCTGAAACTCTGCCGTCCATCATATCTGAAGGAGCTATAATATCAGCACCAGCTTTTGCAAGACTTACAGCCATCTTTGAAAGCAAAGGAAGTGTTTCATCATTGAGAATTTTTTCTCCGCAAACAACTCCGCAATGTCCGTGAGAAGTATATTCGCAAAGGCATACATCGGCAATTATAATAAGTGACGGATAATTTTTCTTTATATATCTTACTGCCTGTTGTGTAATACCATTATCGTTATATGCCTCTGTTGCATATTCGTCCTTATGCTTTGGAACACCGAAAATTAAAATTCCCGAAATACCACTTTTTTCAACTTCATTAAGAATTTCGTCCATTCTATCGAGTGAATATTGATAAACATTTGGCATAGACTCTACGGGATTTTTTATATTTTCTCCCTCAACAACAAACATTGGATATATCAAATCACTTTTACTTATTCTTGTTTCTCTTACCATACTGCGTAGATTTTCGCTTGCTCTTAATCTCCTAAATCTTTTCATTGCTATTCTCCTCAACTATTTTAAGAATTGTATCTGTTATACCCTCAACTGTCTTTGTCTTTGAAATATTAAATCCACTCACGCCGTGTTTAATTAAGGTTTCTGCGGTTATCTCGCCAATGCAAACTATTTTGGTCTTTGGTGAAATTGTAAAACCGCCCTCATAGAAAGCATCAACTCCCGATGAACTCGCAAAGGCGATAAAATCAGTATCTATCGTCTTATTGGCTTCTGTTTTATAATCAAGCTGAACGCCATAGGTCTTTATATCATCATACTGAATATTATTTTTGTCAAGAATTTCTGTTAGAAGTAAAGAACCCTTTTCCGCTCTTAGAATAAGAAGTTTTTCATCACTATGAACCTTTTTTGCGAGAAGCTTTCCAAGAGCCTCTGATGTAAAATCATTTGGAATAAGCTCTGCAAAAATTCCATATTTTTCAAGCACAGAAGCTGTTCCCATACCTATAACCGCAAATTTAATATTTATAAGCTTTCTTATATCTATCTTTAACGCTTTGAGTTTGTTAATGAAGATTTCTGCTCCATTCATACTTGTAAGAACGATATAGCTATATTTTTCTATATCATTAAGAGCCTTATCAAATTTCGGATTATTTCTATATTCGATAATATTAAGATGATTCATATGGTTAATATCTGCACCATTGGCAGAAAGCTGTTTTGAAAGCTTTGAAGAAAGTCTTTGAGTTCCTGTCACTGTAACAGAAATATCTTCTAAAGGCTTTTTAATTGTTGGTGAAAAATCATATTCCACAGTTTTTCCGACAGCTATAATAACAGGTGGTTTAATCTCGCTATTCTCCGCTACATTACAAATATTTTTAAGCGTAGCCCTGACAGTCTGATTTTTCGCATATGCTCCGTTAGAAACAATCGCAATAGGAGTATTTTCCGACATACCATTTTCGATAAGACTATGCACTATTTTAGGAAGATTTTTAAGTCCCATAAGGAATATAAGTGTTCCTCCACATTCGGCATAGGCTTTCATATTTTCAGGTAGAATATCCTCTGCTGTATGCCCAGTAATAACATGAAAGCTTCTGCTTGTAAGTCTGTGTGTAACGGGTATTCCGGCAAGCTCCGGAACAGCAATAGCTGATGAAATTCCAGGAACTATATCAAAAGGAATATCACCCTCTTTGAGTGCGATTATTTCCTCTCCACCTCTGCCAAAAACAAAGGGGTCGCCACCTTTAAGCCTGACAACTGTTTTATTTTCACGAGCTTTTTCAATCAAAAGGCTGTTTATAGTTTCCTGAGTTTCACTATGTGCTCCAGAACGCTTTCCAACGCAAATTTTTTCTGCGTTTTCGGCATATTCAAGAAGTTCCTTATCAATAAGACTGTCATATATAAGCACATCACATTTTTTTATAAGTTCCAAGCCACGAAGCGTAATCAAATCATAATCTCCACAGCCTGCACCTACAAGATATACTCTGCCTTTATTCATAGCTTTTTTGTCAACTCCTTTGCAAGCTCAAAGCTTTCTGATATATCTGCGCTTTTAGATAAAATATTGCAATTTTCACCAGAAACATAGAGTGTAATTTTATTGCTGTTTATCTCGGAATATGCACCCAAAGGCATGCCGCAATCTGCATTTAAAATTTGCGGGACAGCCCTTTCAAGCTGAAATGAATAAAAAGTTTTCTGATGATTTACAAGATTAATATAGCTTTTTAGTCTTTCGTCATTTTTACGGCTTTCTACAGCAATTATCCCCTGACAAGGCGATGGCAAAAACTCGTTATAATCAAATGGTGTGACTGTATATTCTTTGCTATTATAAATTCCGAGTCTTTCAAGACCTGCCGCCGCAAGAATTAAAGCGTCATATTCACCATTCATAAGCTTACGCAATCTGGTATCAACATTACCTCGTATATCCTTAACTGTAACTAAAGGATATAGCCTATGCAAAAAACTTCTTCTGCGTATACTTCCTGTACCAACAACAAAATCACTACTATTTTTTATCGGTGAATTATTTTTTGTAACTAAAACATCTCTATAATTTCCTCTTTCAAGTACAGCGGATATTTCCAAGCCCTCTGCAAGTTCTAATGGCAAATCCTTTGCACTATGAACAGCAAGGTCTATTTCACCAGAAAGCAATGCAGATTCAAGCTCTGAAATAAACACACCCTTTCCGCCAAAGGACGCAAGTGATTTATCAAGCACTTTATCCCCCTTTGTGGATATATGAATTGTTTCTATTTCTATATCATTACAGATAGATTTCAGCTTTGCTATAAACATTTCTGTCTGTGCAAGTGCAAGCTTACTTTTTCTCGTTCCAATTTTAATTTTCATTATTAGCTTCCTCTATCAATTTTGACACAAGGTTATCGTCTATTTCATCTCTTGAAAGACATAATGCAAGCAATCTTTCAAAAACTATTTTTCTGTCAGCTTCGTCTTTGATTTCAGATTTTATACGCTTTCTATATTTAAAAAGTGTTTCTGTAATATCAGCATTACCATCAAGCAAATTTTCAAGTCTTTCACGAATATATTTCGCATAAATAGGACTTTTTCCCGAACTTGTTATTCCTGCCGTAATTCCATTTTTATTAACCAATGCTGGAAAAATAAATCCGCATTTATCCTTATCATCAACTGTATTAACAAGGATATTCTTTTCACTGCAAAGCTTGAAAATATGTCCGTTTACTACTTCATCATCAGTAGCACTTATCGCACAAAATATATTGTCAATGTCGCTGTCTATAAATTTTCTTTCTATAATAGAAACACCAAGCTTTCTGATTTCGTCACATATAAAAGGTGCAACAACAGTTATTTTAGGTTCAAATTGCAAAAGCTTTTCAACCTTACGCAAGGCAACCTTTCCACCGCCTACAACAAGAATTTTCTTGTCTTTTATATCTATATAGAACGGGAAATAAGCCATTATTCTACACCTCCAAAAGTTTTATATACATTCAGAATTTTTTCAAATTCTTCTGCGGATAATTCCTCTCTCAGCTTATATAAAAGCTCCTCAAAGGATTTTTCTTTAAGTTTCATCTTTACTGCATCTATATATGGCAAAAAGCTATGAAACAGCATATCCTTTTTTAGGGCTTCAATTTCTTCCTCAATAATTTTCTTAGCCTCATCAATGCTGCTTAGTTTGAGAGAATTATTTTCCTTAGCAAGAGTTTTAAAATAGTCTACATCAACAAGCCTGATACCTGATATTTTTTCAATTTCTTTATCTATATCAGGCGGAACAGCCAAATCTATAAAAAGTCTGTTCTTATTCTCTTTAAGGCATTTCTGCAAATCATAATATGTTATTGTATAATGTGGACTTGAAGTCGCACTTATAAGGCAATCGACCTTATCAATATATTTATATCTATCGTTATATTCTACCGCAGAAACATCATTTCTATATGTCAAATCATTATTATGATTTCTCAGCGTGGTTATAATGCTTATATTTTTATGTGAAACAAGATTTTTAACAAGGCTTGTGCCAATCTTTCCTGTCGCACCTATTACCATAACGCTTACATTTTCGCCAAGTCTTGCGACTTCATTTGCGGCAAGTGTTGCCATAGATACAGATGTTTTAGAAAGAACTGTTTCTGTTTTAATGCGTTTCGCACAAGCAATAGCTGCTTGAAAAACTGTGTTCAATTCATAGCCAGTAGTTTTACATCTTTGAGCGAAAGTATATGCTCTCTTAATCTGACCAAGAATTTCGTCCTCGCCTATAACCATAGAATCAATACCACTTACAACATTATATAGATGAGAAATAGCCTTATCATCATAGAAAAGAAATATCTGCTTTGACAATCTCGAAACTTCAAAGCCTGAATATTCTGCCAAGGTATTTTTAGCAAAGCTTACTGCATTTTCATTTCCGACAAAATATAATTCCATACGGTTACAAGTGCAGACTATAAGACACTCATTTATACAGCCAGAAGTTACAAGGCAGTTAAGTAAAGCTTTTTGAGTATCTTCTGAAAAAGCAAATTGTTTTCTTATTTTTAAATCTGAATTTTTATGGTTAATACTTATGCAATACATAATTTCATCTACCAACACCTCAAAAAACATCCCTATGGCATAAAACAACGCACAAGCATTATTTTAATACCACAGGGACTCAATGTCAACGGTGGGTGCCGACCCACGGCGAAGACGCGGAATCGCTCGACAAGTCTCGCTCGTAGTGAGTTAAAGAAGATGCTTGCCACGGATGAAGTAACTACCGTAGCCGAATTGGCTTTGCCATTCGGCTCTACCGATTAGCTAACATACTTACATTAAGTCATTAAGAGGCGGACTTTGTCCGCCTCTTAGCAAGAAAAAGATGTTAAGGGCGTTGCCCTTAAAACCCACTAAAGGCTCCGCCTTTGGAAACTGCGAGCCTTTGAAAAACTCGAGCGAAACTTTTCATAACTTTTTAAGCTAATCATACTTTATATAATAAATGAATCTTCGTTAATAGCCTCATTATCTAGTATATATACCGAATTGCCCTTTGTGACGAATATCTTATATACAAACACATCGACTTTTTCGCCGACTGCTACTTCTGCTTCATTAAGTGTTCTTTTGGCAGTAAGCTTTGTGCCGTTTACAGCTATTGTAAGCTCTGTATTATCGCCTCTGAAAGATACTCTCTCAACTACTCCCTCAGCCGCAGAACTCTTATACTTTTGACTTTCATTCTTTTTAGTAACATCTAAAAACTCAGGTCTGATTATAGCCTTATCTGCACCATCAATCTTCTTAAATGTACTGAATTTGCTGTAATCATCAACAAATGAAGCTTGTCCAAAAAATGATGCTGTAAAAGCTGTCTGTGGCTTTTGATATATCTCTATTGGAGAACCCTTTTGCTCTATTTTGCCATGATTAGTTATAATAATCTCATCAGCAACTTCTATTGCCTCGTCTTGGTCGTGAGTTACGAATATGCTTGTAACACCAAGCTTTTCTATCATTTCCTTCAACCAGCTTCTGAGTTCCTGTCTGACCTTTGCATCAATAGCCGCAAAAGGTTCATCAAGAAGTAAAAGCTGTGGATTCGGTGCTAATGCTCTTGCAAAAGCTACTCTCTGTCTTTGACCACCAGAAAGCTGGCTCGGATACCTCTTTCCCAAGCCCTCAAGACCGATAAGCTTTATAAGCTCGTTTACTCTTTCCTTGATATATTTTTTATCAGCTTTTTGAACTTTAAGTCCGAAAGCAATATTATCATAAACTGTCATATAGCGAAAGAGTGCATAATTCTGAAAGACAAAGCCTATTCCACGCTTACTTGCAGGAATATTATTAACAATCTTGCCATCAATAATTATCTCTCCACTATCGGGATTTTCAAGACCTGCAATCATTCTTAATATAGTTGTCTTACCACTGCCACTCGGACCTAAAAGACCGATTAGCTTTCCCTTTTCAATTCCGAAATTAACGTTATCAGACGCCTTAAAATCGCTGAAAGTTTTATTTATATTTTTCAGTTCAACATACATTCTATATATCCTTCTTTCCTTTATATTCAACCACACTTCTTATTATCAATATAACAATCGCCATAATAACAAGGATTGAGGATACTGCAAAAGCAGGGACATACTGAAATTCATTAAAGAGAATTTCCACATGAAGTGGAAGTGTATTTGTTTTTCCTCTTAGATGACCAGATAATACAGAAACCGCTCCAAATTCTCCCATAGCTCTTGCGGCACACAAAATAACACCATAAAGGAAAGCCCATTTTATATGTGGAAAAGTTATTTTGCGGAAAATTGTAAAACCATTTGCACCCATAAGTGCCGCCGCTTCTTCTTCGTCTGTTCCCTGAGCTTCAAGGACAGGTATAAGCTCTCTTGATATAAACGGAAATGTAACAAAAACTGTTGCAAGAACTACACCAGGAACAGCATAAACTATACTTATATCAGCCTGTTGTAAAAGTGGATAAAGTATGCTCTGTCTGCCGAATGTAAGTATAAAAATTAAACCAGCAATAATAGGAGATACTGTAACTGGCAAATCTATAAGAGTGGTAAGAACTTTTTTGCCCTTAAATCTGAATTTTGTTATAGCCCAAGCTGCAAATACTCCGAATATTGTATTTACAGCTACTGCGATAAGAGTTGCTTCAAGAGTAAGAATAGTTGCTTTTATGGTATATTCATCTGTAATGGCTTTAATATAAACCTCCCAGCCTTGTTTAAAAGCCTCTGAAAAAACTGTTATAAGGGGCAATATAAGCATTACAAAAAGAAACAATATACTTATTCCTATAAGCAAGCCCTTGACTATTTTTGAGCCTAATTTATTTTCGTGCATTATATTAACCCCCTTTCAGAATCTTTGTATTTCTTGCCTGAATAAGATTTATTACAAATAACAGCAAGAATGATACTGCAAGCATTACAAGTGCTATTGCTGTTGCACTTTTATAGTCGAACTCCTGAAGCTCTGACATTATTATAAGTGGTGTAATTTCTGTTTCGTAAGGCTTATTTCCTGCGATAAAAACTACACTGCCATATTCGCCAAGGCATCTGCCGAAAGCAAGTCCAAAACCTGTAAAAACTGCAGGTCTTATTTCAGGAAAGATTATCTTCCAGAATATTCTTGTTCTGCTTGCACCAAGAACCCCTGCGGCTTCTTCATATGATGAATCAAGCTTTTCGAGTATCGGCTGAACCGAACGAACTACAAAAGGTATACCTATGAAAATAAGAGCAATCGTTATACCAACCTGTGTATAAGCAATTTTAATTCCAAACTTATCGAAAAAGCTTCCTATCAAGCCATTATCTGTTGTAAGTGATGTAAGAGCCATACCGGCAACCGCTGTCGGAAGTGCAAATGGAAGTTCTATCATACCGTCTATAATTCTTTTTCCCAGAAACTGATACCTTACAAGTACCCACGCTATAATAACTCCCATAACAGCATTTATAAGAGAGGCTATAAAAGCTGTTATAAAGCTTACTTTAAAGCTTGCAAGAACACGCTCACGAGTTATAGTCTGAATAAAATCGCCAAAATCCATTTGAGCTGTATATATTACAAGTGACGCAAGTGGTATCAGAACCACAAGACTAAGTATAGAAAGGGTTACGCCCATAGACAACCCAAATAAGGGAATTACTCTTTTTTTCGCTTTTTTCATTATTACACCTTATTTTTCATAAATTTGGTCGAAAACTCCGCCGTCTGCAAAGTGTTTCTCCTGAACCTTATCCCAACCGCCGAAATCTTTAATAGTAACAAGATTAAGATTGAGGTCGAAAACATCTGAATATTGCTTTAAAATTTTTTCATTTGATGGACGGTAATAGTTATCAGCGGCAATCTTCTGTGCCTCGTCTGAATAGAGATAGCTGAGATATTCAGTAGCAACTTCTCTTGTTCCTCGCTTATCTACAACATCATCAACAACTGCAACTGACGGCTGTGCAAGAATACTTACGCTTGGTGTAATTATTTCATAATCATCTGGATAATCTCTTTTTGAGAGGAACGCTTCATTTTCCCAAGCAATAAGAACATCTCCTTGGCGATTCTCTACAAATGTTGTTGTAGCACCTCTTGCACCTGAATCAAGCACAAGAACATTTTTATATAGCTTTTTGATGAATTCCTTAATCTTTGTTTCATCACTATTATAAGCCTTATCTGCATAAGCCCAAGCAGCAAGGTAATTCCATCTTGCACCACCTGATGTCTTTGGATTTGGTGTAATAACTCCAATGCCGTCTTTTGCAAGGTCGTCCCAATCCTTAATATTCTTAGGGTTGCCTTTTCTAACGAGAAAAACTATTGTTGAAGTATAGGGTGAACTATCGTTATCAAAATTATCTAACCAACCATCTTTAATTAATCCTGCATTTTGAATAGCCTTGACATCATATTCAAGAGCGAGTGTTACAACATCTGCATCAAGTCCATTTGCAACCTGTAATGCCTGCTTACCCGAACCGCCATGTGATTGAGTAACCTCAACATCTTGTCCCTTCTTTTCTTTCCAATGCTTTGCGAAAATTTCATTATAAACTTGATAAAGCTCTCTTGTTGGATCATATGAAACATTTGTAATAGTTACTTTTCCCGAATTTTCTGCTTCTGATGAAGAACTTGCACCGCAACCTGCAAAAGCTGTTACTGTCAACGCTGCTGCCAATATTATACTTAAAACTCTTTTTTTCATTTTAAATCTCTTCTTTCTAAAATTTTATTATTTAAAGTGGTTATATTGAGTATAGATTGACAACATCGACTATCTCTTAGTTCAAAATTCTTTATAGGTCTTATAAATATTTTCTTCATTATATAACCTCCTGAAATTTAAAGTTTATATCAACAGAGGAATCACTCTGTCAACACATAAAATAACCGAGAAAGCACTATGCTCCCTCGGTTAATTGTTATAAAACAATTAACACTGCCTCATAGGGAACATATTACTAAGCATAATCTTATGGCACATACAATTTATAATTTTCATTTTATATTCCCCTTTCGATAGTGAATTTTATGGTAAGAAAATTTCCAAAATATAAAGCATATAATTTCAATAGGTTTTGTATGCGTTAATAATATCACCTAAAACTAAATTTGTCAATGCAATTTTTACTATTTTTTTGAAATTCGAAAATTTGCTAAATACCCTCCAATTGCAGAATAGATTTACAATATTTTTTGGCATATTTTCACAAAAATAACAAAAAAAGTCCTGAGCAGATTTTTCTGCTCAGGACCATTATTTCTTATAGTATTCTACAAAAGCCAATTACATTGGACTCAATCCTTATCTGAATTTCTGAATCACCCACTATCATAATCCAAACGCCGTCAACAGTCCGCAGCCTTCTAGAAAATGACCCTCTATGAATAATCCGTATTAAAATTAAGAGTCAGCATACACTATGCCATAGGACTCAATCCTTATCTAAATAAATTCAGTTTTCGACGGACGAGTCGAAATCCGATATTCGCAAAAACGAAATGCGTCCGAAACAAAATATATATAGCACTCACTATTTGATTCGACTGCCTGCTTTTATACAAGCCATAACGCTTAATTCAAACCATTCTGCGAAAATGGACACCCGATAAACAATTTATCCAGCGGAACTTTCGTTGCGAATAAAAAATCAAATATAAATAACATATGCTCTGATAAGCTTCCTAATATTAAGATTTAGGCATTCACCGAATGTCAATCGGCATATCCAACGCATATAATACTAAATAAAGTCATATATCGTGGAAATATTAAGTTGTAATCTGCGTTATGAAGTATCTATCATCACGACAGGACTAAAACGCTCCTATCCGAAATTGAAATCGTTTCAAAGCATTTATGCCACATACAACGGCTATATGTAATAACCTGATGCTAAAGAGCCATAATAAATATGGAATAGAGCATCGCTCGGTTAAAGAAAAATTCGCTTTTACTTGGAATTTCTTATTTCGGAGACCTCAATCCTAAATGGCTCAAGGTCATTTAAACTAACTGGTTCTGTATCGCCCATAGGACTGCCTCCTTTCAGAAATTGAACAAGGAATTTCAATAAACTAAATATATAAAGCATCTCTCGATATTGACTTCTACCCTATCATCAAACTTGATAAATATAACTAAGGTTAAAGTCAATAGAGTGAGCATTCAAAAAATTAATTTCAAGCTCTATGCTTTAAAAATAATTTAATGGAACTTTCTTTGATTTAGTTCCTTTCCTTAAGCTCAATTACATTATATCACATTCTTAGCAAATGTCAATAGTTTTTTTTAACTTTTTTTATTTTTTGTAGATTTTATAAACTATAAATAACCTCTTGACTTATATGATATTTTGTTGTAAAATAACATTGCAAACAAAATACGATATTAAATTATGAAAAGAGGCTTTGGCTATGAGCAACGAAGAATTTGAAAGTTTTGAACCAGACCTTATCTCCCTTTTGGACGAAGACGGTAATGAATATGAATTTGAAATCCTCGATGAAATCGACTTTAAGGATTCCCATTTTTATGCACTTATGCCATTATTCGACCTTCCAGAACAAGATATAGAGTCTGAAAATACATATATGATTTTTGAAGCTGTTGAGGACGAAAAAGGTGAGACTCAGCTTGCTGAGATTGAGGACGATGCTCTTATCGATGAGCTTGCTGAAATCTTTGAAAGCCGTTTTGATGAAGCTTATGACGAAGATATTGAAAGTAACGACGAATAATTTCATCTTCTCCAAGCATAATATTTATAGCAGGCGGTTTTAAGACTGTTTGTTTAAAATTTAATTTCTGCCCGATTCGTGGACTGTGTCTAAATAACCCTACAACTTTTTTCTCGGGAGTTTACCTCCTGCGGCGGATTGCAGACCTCCCGCTTTTGCGGAAGAAGGGAGCGTGAACCCGCAAGGGTGACACCCACCTGTCTAATCCAGTAGGCAGGTTATTATTGACACAATACGGTCGGGTGGATTTTTTATTTTGCAAAAAATTTTTAAAAAATTATTTTTTCTCTTGATTTTCTCAAAACATTAGTGTATAATAGCAAAGTGTTAAAAATTTGGAGAGTTGTCCGAGCTGGCCGAAGGAGCACGATTGGAAATCGTGTAAACGCCAAAAGCGTTTCGAGGGTTCGAATCCCTTGCTCTCCGCCAAAGTATTAAATAACCGCTTAAACATTATGTTTGAGCGGTTATTATTTTACCTGTACACGATTTTTACACGATTTATATGCAAAAATAAAAAAAATAATGTTTTCAGCACAAACAAAAAGAGCCGTACCCACACGCTTGTGTAGATACAGCTCTTAGTCATTTTATGCTATTTTACTCTGATTCGTTGTCCAACATAGATTAAATCTCTGTTTTTGATGTTATTTAGCGATACAAGCTTGTCCACGGTTGTGTTGTATCTGTATGCGATGTAGCTGAGTGTGTCACCACTCTTAACTATATAATAAACCTTATCAGATTTTACAGTCGAAGTTGTGCTGACCTTAGCAGTGTAATCTAAGCATATCCAACCACCATACTTGCCAACATAACCCCAGTTTGCAAGCCAGATGTCGTACTTATTTATCAGCTTGTCTTTATGCAAATAATTGCATAGCCAATTCGGGTTGCAATAGAGCATTGGACGATAGCCAGCAGACTTGATTCTATCGCAGAAGG